>NZ_CP018312.1:0-3326271 GCF_002214395.1 Vibrio rotiferianus | reverse complement strand
GGGTCCAAATCGCTATGGTCGCCAAGCAAATTCTTTAATTCGGAAAGCTGTTTTCAGTTCTTAACACATTCAATGTTCTTACATTGAGTCCATCAAAACCCCTTGGGTGTTGTATGGTTAAGCCTCACGGGCAATTAGTACAGGTTAGCTCAACGCCTCACAACGCTTACACACCCTGCCTATCAACGTTCTAGTCTCGAACAACCCTTTAGGATACTTAAAGTATCAGGGAAGACTCATCTCAGGGCTCGCTTCCCGCTTAGATGCTTTCAGCGGTTATCGATTCCGAACTTAGCTACCGGGCAATGCGTCTGGCGACACAACCCGAACACCAGAGGTTCGTCCACTCCGGTCCTCTCGTACTAGGAGCAGCCCCCTTCAATCTTCCAACGCCCACGGCAGATAGGGACCGAACTGTCTCACGACGTTCTAAACCCAGCTCGCGTACCACTTTAAATGGCGAACAGCCATACCCTTGGGACCGACTTCAGCCCCAGGATGTGATGAGCCGACATCGAGGTGCCAAACACCGCCGTCGATATGAACTCTTGGGCGGTATCAGCCTGTTATCCCCGGAGTACCTTTTATCCGTTGAGCGATGGCCCTTCCATTCAGAACCACCGGATCACTATGACCTGCTTTCGCACCTGCTCGAATTGTCATTCTCGCAGTCAAGCGGGCTTATGCCATTGCACTAACCTCACGATGTCCAACCGTGATTAGCCCACCTTCGTGCTCCTCCGTTACGCTTTGGGAGGAGACCGCCCCAGTCAAACTACCCACCAGGCACTGTCCGTAACCCCGATAAGGGGTCGACGTTAGAACATCAACACTACAAGGGTGGTATTTCAAGGACGGCTCCACCAACACTGGCGTGCTGGTTTCAAAGCCTCCCACCTATCCTACACATGTAGGGTCAATGTTCAGTGCCAAGCTGTAGTAAAGGTTCACGGGGTCTTTCCGTCTAGCCGCGGGTACACTGCATCTTCACAGCGATTTCAATTTCACTGAGTCTCGGGTGGAGACAGCGTGGCCATCATTACGCCATTCGTGCAGGTCGGAACTTACCCGACAAGGAATTTCGCTACCTTAGGACCGTTATAGTTACGGCCGCCGTTTACCGGGGCTTCGATCAAGAGCTTCGACCGAAGTCTAACCCCATCAATTAACCTTCCGGCACCGGGCAGGCGTCACACCGTATACGTCATCTTACGATTTTGCACAGTGCTGTGTATAAACAGTTGCAGCCACCTGGTATCTGCGACTCTCAATAGCTCCATCCGCAAGGGACTTCACCGTCGAGAGCGTACCTTCTCCCGAAGTTACGGTACCATTTTGCCTAGTTCCTTCACCCGAGTTCTCTCAAGCGCCTTGGTATTCTCTACCCGACCACCTGTGTCGGTTTGGGGTACGATTCCTTACAATCTGAAGCTTAGAGGCTTTTCCTGGAAGCATGGCATCAATGACTTCACTACCGTAGTAGCTCGACGTCGTGTCTCAGCCTTAGAAAGAGCCGGATTTACCTAACTCTTAGCCTACGCACTTGAACCTGGACAACCGTCGCCAGGCCCACCTAGCCTTCTCCGTCCCCCCATCGCAATTGTAAGAAGTACGGGAATATTAACCCGTTTCCCATCGACTACGCCTTTCGGCCTCGCCTTAGGGGTCGACTTACCCTGCCCCGATTAACGTTGGACAGGAACCCTTGGTCTTCCGGCGAGGAGGTTTTTCACCCCCTTTATCGTTACTCATGTCAGCATTCGCACTTCTGATACCTCCAGCATGCTTTACAACACACCTTCAACGGCTTACAGAACGCTCCCCTACCCAATGAAGTAAACTTCATTGCCGCAGCTTCGGTTTATAGCTTAGCCCCGTTACATCTTCCGCGCAGGCCGACTCGACTAGTGAGCTATTACGCTTTCTTTAAATGATGGCTGCTTCTAAGCCAACATCCTAGCTGTCTAAGCCTTCCCACATCGTTTCCCACTTAGCTATAATTTGGGACCTTAGCTGGCGGTCTGGGTTGTTTCCCTCTCCACGACGGACGTTAGCACCCGCCGTGTGTCTCCCGGATAGTACTTACTGGTATTCGGAGTTTGCAAAGGGTTGGTAAGTCGGGATGACCCCTAGCCTTAACAGTGCTCTACCCCCAGTAGTATTCGTCCGAGGCGCTACCTAAATAGCTTTCGGGGAGAACCAGCTATCTCCAGGTTTGATTGGCCTTTCACCCCTAGCCACAAGTCATCCGCTAATTTTTCAACATTAGTCGGTTCGGTCCTCCAGTTGATGTTACTCAACCTTCAACCTGCCCATGGCTAGATCACCTGGTTTCGGGTCTATATCCAGAGACTGAACGCCCAGTTAAGACTCGGTTTCCCTACGGCTCCCCTAGATGGTTAACCTTGCCACTGAATATAAGTCGCTGACCCATTATACAAAAGGTACGCAGTCACACCACGAAGGTGCTCCTACTGCTTGTACGTACACGGTTTCAGGTTCTATTTCACTCCCCTCACAGGGGTTCTTTTCGCCTTTCCCTCACGGTACTGGTTCACTATCGGTCAGTCAGTAGTATTTAGCCTTGGAGGATGGTCCCCCCATATTCAGACAGGATATCACGTGTCCCGCCCTACTCGATTTCACTGAATGTGCGTTGTCAACTACGGGGCTATCACCCTGTATCGCCGGACTTTCCAGACCGTTCGTCTAACGCATATAAAGCTTAAGGGCTAGTCCAATTTCGCTCGCCGCTACTTTCGGAATCTCGGTTGATTTCTTTTCCTCGGGGTACTTAGATGTTTCAGTTCCCCCGGTTCGCCTCCTGTTGCTATGTATTCACAACAGGATACTTGCTTATGCAAGTGGGTTTCCCCATTCGGAAATCCCAGACTCAAATGGTTTTTACTACCTAATCTGGGCTTATCGCAAGTTAATACGTCCTTCATCGCCTCTGACTGCCAAGGCATCCACCGTGTACGCTTAGTCACTTAACCATACAACCCGAAGGAGTTTCGAGTTGATGAACAAGTCACCAAAGTTGTCTGCAATTTTTATACATGATGCAGACTCGATTTTGCCGGACTCAAATTCCAAGAACACTTGAATGTGTTGTATTGGTGTTTGTCATAAAGACAAACATTGAGAACTTTACAATCAACAATAAATTGTTGATTTGTCAGCTTTCCAAATTGTTAAAGAGCTATGTTAGCTACAAGCTTTCGCTTGTGAACTATCAATCTGTGTGGACACTCATCGTGAATAATCATCGTATAAGGAGGTGATCCAGCGCCAGGTTCCCCTAGCGCTACCTTGTTACGACTTCACCCCAGTCATGAACCACAAAGTGGTAAGCGTCCTCCCGAAGGTTAAACTACCTACTTCTTTTGCAGCCCACTCCCATGGTGTGACGGGCGGTGTGTACAAGGCCCGGGAACGTATTCACCGTGGCATTCTGATCCACGATTACTAGCGATTCCGACTTCACGGAGTCGAGTTGCAGACTCCGATCCGGACTACGACGCACTTTTTGGGATTCGCTCACTCTCGCAAGTTGGCTGCCCTCTGTATGCGCCATTGTAGCACGTGTGTAGCCCTACTCGTAAGGGCCATGATGACTTGACGTCGTCCCCACCTTCCTCCGGTTTATCACCGGCAGTCTCCCTGGAGTTCCCGACATTACTCGCTGGCAAACAAGGATAAGGGTTGCGCTCGTTGCGGGACTTAACCCAACATTTCACAACACGAGCTGACGACAGCCATGCAGCACCTGTCTCAGAGTTCCCGAAGGCACCAATCCATCTCTGGAAAGTTCTCTGGATGTCAAGAGTAGGTAAGGTTCTTCGCGTTGCATCGAATTAAACCACATGCTCCACCGCTTGTGCGGGCCCCCGTCAATTCATTTGAGTTTTAATCTTGCGACCGTACTCCCCAGGCGGTCTACTTAACGCGTTAGCTCCGAAAGCCACGGCTCAAGGCCACAACCTCCAAGTAGACATCGTTTACGGCGTGGACTACCAGGGTATCTAATCCTGTTTGCTCCCCACGCTTTCGCATCTGAGTGTCAGTATCTGTCCAGGGGGCCGCCTTCGCCACCGGTATTCCTTCAGATCTCTACGCATTTCACCGCTACACCTGAAATTCTACCCCCCTCTACAGTACTCTAGTCTGCCAGTTTCAAATGCAATTCCGAGGTTGAGCCCCGGGCTTTCACATCTGACTTAACAAACCACCTGCATGCGCTTTACGCCCAGTAATTCCGATTAACGCTCGCACCCTCCGTATTACCGCGGCTGCTGGCACGGAGTTAGCCGGTGCTTCTTCTGTCGCTAACGTCAAATAATGCAGCTATTAACTACACTACCTTCCTCACGACTGAAAGTGCTTTACAACCCGAAGGCCTTCTTCACACACGCGGCATGGCTGCATCAGGCTTGCGCCCATTGTGCAATATTCCCCACTGCTGCCTCCCGTAGGAGTCTGGACCGTGTCTCAGTTCCAGTGTGGCTGATCATCCTCTCAGACCAGCTAGGGATCGTCGCCTTGGTGAGCCATTACCTCACCAACTAGCTAATCCCACCTAGGCATATCCTGACGCGAGAGGCCCGAAGGTCCCCCTCTTTGGCCCGTAGGCATTATGCGGTATTAGCCATCGTTTCCAATGGTTATCCCCCACATCAGGGCAATTTCCTAGGCATTACTCACCCGTCCGCCGCTCGACGCCGTTATCGTTCCCCGAAGGTTCAGATAACTCGTTTCCGCTCGACTTGCATGTGTTAGGCCTGCCGCCAGCGTTCAATCTGAGCCATGATCAAACTCTTCAATTTGAGATTTTGTTCGGCTCAATGAATACTGAACATTACATAAGTAATGTTTGAATTGACTGTGCTGAATCTTTCGATTCAATGGTCACTTCGTTTCATTGACACCTAATTTGATACCGCTTTCCGTTAAGAAAGAAATATCTAATTGGATTATCATCAACGAGTGCCCACACAGATTGATAGGTCTATATTTTTAAAGAGCTTTTCTAACATTTTCAGTAACTTAGTTACTTGTCGTTAGGGGTGCGTATCTTACTTCACACCGTGAGAGAGTCAAGCATTTTTTTAAATTCTTTTTTCTCTCTTCCCGACTCGCTGTGTGACTTTCGTCTCACTCCGTGTCGGTGGATGCGCAGTATAGGGGGTTGAGAAATTAGCACAAGCGTTTTTTGCAAAAAAACTTTCAACCGAACAAATAACAAGCACTCTGCATAGATACTCAGCGATCTTGTCTAATTTTTCAGGTTGAAGAGGATCTTTTCATGAGTAAACGTCTTATTTCTGAGTTGGAAGATCGTCGATTTCCTAATGATTTCGGTTGCTGATCTTATCTCTCTTGGTTCTTTTTCTCTTTCTGTTTATATAAAGACGAAAAAAAAGAGCAGAACGATAACGAACTGCTCTTTGGTCTTTGCTTTTTATTTGGGGTACTTCAGGTGAAGTCTTGGAAAAGTGTTTCTTCTATATATAGAAGAAAAGATCAGAGCATCCTTGCCCTTCTCTTTACGACAGATTAGTTAGGGGTATATCTAAATGTCGCAGTTGTTCGATGACACATTGAGCTCGTAAGAGTGGAGCATGCTTGCATTCCCAATGGCGCCATCTTCGAGAGGAACTTAGTTCTTCAATACTTTTACGGTGTAGCTACCATCTTTTTGTTGGTATAAACCGTGGATGTCGGTTTCGAAACCTGGGTAATGTGCACCGATCTCACAAAGCATCTCTAGGAAATCCAACACAGGGCGAGACTCTTGAGTCACCATTTCACCAGGAAGTACTAATGGCACACCTGGAGGGTAAGGAAGGATCATGTTCGCACTTACGCGACCAACCATTTCTTCCAGTTTGATTTCTTCCACGTTACCACGAAGCTCTTCTTGCCATGCTGCGTGTGGTGTTACTTTCATTTCTGGAAGAACATCGAACGCTTTGTACATTAGCTCAGGTAGGTTGTATTTCTTAGTTAGGTTATGAATTGCTTGTGCTAGCTCTTGAACGCGCATGCCTTCATAGAAGCTTGGATCTTCGTTGTATAGCGAAGGCAAGAAGCTCTTGATGGTTAGGTTCAAGTCGTAGCCACGTTTAAATTCAGTTAGGCCGCGTAGCAATTGCATTGCTTTTGATTTGTCGATACCGATTGAGAATAGGAACAACAAGTTGTATGGACCTGTTTTCTCTACCACGATGCCGCGCTCGTCTAGGAATTTAGCCACCAGCGAAGCAGGAATACCTGATTCTTCTAGTTCGCCTTCTTTATTCATCCCAGGAGTCAGTAACGTTACTTTGATTGGGTCAAGATACATGTGGTTGTCATCCATGTTCTTGAAGCCGTGCCATGTGTCGCTAGGGTCTAGTTTCCAACATTCTGTGCTATCGATGTTTTCTGGTTGCCATACATCGAAGAACCAACTGTCGCTTTCTGCTTCTAGGCGTTTGATCTCTTTACGGAAGCGGATTGCGCGATCGATAGAATCTTGCATCAACTTCTTACCGGTGTTGCCGCGCATCATTGCCGCTGCAGTTTCAGTAGAAGCAACAATGCCGTACTGAGGTGAAGTTGAAGTGTGCATCATGAATGCTTCGTTGAAAGATTCTTTATCAAAGTCACCTTTCACGTGGATCATTGAAGCTTGTGAGAATGCTGCCAACAGTTTGTGTGTTGATTGTGTCTCGTAGAACACTTTGCCTGGCATCGCTTCACCACTCATACCACATTTACCTTCGTAAATTGGGTTGAAGTTAGTGTAAGGCACCCAAGCACTGTCGAAGTGGATGTGTTTACAATCTAGCGACTCTTTGATGAATTGCGTGTTGTACAACAGACCATCGTAAGTTGAGTTAGTCACTACAGCATAATTTGGTGCAGTTGCACCTGGTGTTTTCGCTACTTTCTCTGCAATCACATCGCGGCTGAATTCGCTTTGTGGAATACCACCAAGGATGCCGTATGCGTTACGAGTTGGGCGGAAGTAGATTGGTGTCACGTCGCTCATCATCATTAGGTGAGTCAGAGATTTGTGACAGTTACGGTCAATCAGTACTGTGCTGCCCGCAGGCGCTGAGTACATGCCAACGATTTTGTTCGATGTAGACGTACCGTTCGTTACGATGTAAGAGCTGTCTGCATTGAATGTACGTGCGATGTATTCTTCTGCATCTTTATGTGGGCCTGAGTGGTCTAGTAGAGAACCTAGTTCAGGCATTGAGATTGATACGTCCGCTTTAAATGTGTTTGGACCGTAAAAATCGTAGAAAATGCTACCAGCAGGGCTTTTCTGGAATGCAGTACCCCCCATGTGACCTGGAGTACAGAAGGTGTATTTACCTTCTTCTACGTATTTGAATAGTGCTTTAGTGAATGGAGGCATGATTGCATCTTTGTATGCCTCTGTCGCTTGGTTGATTTTGATAGCGATGTCGTCAGCCATACCTAAAGCGTACTCGAAGAAGCTCACGTTTAGACGTAGGTCTGTTAGTGAAATGTCTAGAGTAGACTGTTCGTTAGCAAATGCGTGAACAGGTAGTTTTTCGTTGATTTGGCTAATACGTTCACATAGCTCTAGTGAGTATTTATCCCAGTCGAACAGCACACCGCAAATGCGTGGGTTCATCTCAATCATTTTGATCAAGTCTTTATCATCTACTGGGTAAACCACTTCGTAGCCCGCTTTCTCAAGAGCAGCGTGAAGTTGACGAACTGGCTCTTCTTTAAAGAACACACCCATGTGGTTCAAGATAGCGAATATATTCATTTGGACATCTCCAAGGCGAATGAGGGCGCTCTTTGCCATTTACAGGCAATGAGTAAGGTGAGCGCCGCGTGAATTTGGGTTTTATGGGCTGGCACCGTAGTGCCAGCGTTTTGGGGATTAGTTGCTTGCTTGAGCAGCTACGTCTTCGTCAGCATGAAGCTTCATGTACTGAGCTAGACCTGCTTTTTTGCTGTAGAACATCAAGATAACAAGAGACACGATGAAGGTTGCTGTTAGCGTACCGCCCTCTGCACCCGCTAGTGCGATGAAGCAGAACAGACAAGCCACACCAGAGAACAACATTACGAAGCCGTTGCGTGTTGTCATACCTTCGAAGCGAATCAAGTTAATGCTTGAGTAGAAGTAAGGCAGCATAGTTAGTAGTACTGCGTCAGTTGTTAACTGGTTGAACAGGTCTGATGCGTGTGCTGTTTTAGAGCTGAAGAACATCAGTACAACCATTAGCGCAGTCATCTTGATTGACGCAAGGATTAGACCTTTCTTAGGCACACCGTTTTTATCAGTTTCACCGTAGATTTTAGGGAAGTTGCCATCGTTGGCTGCGCGTTTACCTGCTTCACCTACTAGCATCATCCAAGAACCTAGCGAAGTGAAACATGCTAGTGCTGTAAACGCTGATACGAATGGTGCTGTCCAGCTACCGAATAGCTCAGTGGTTGCTAGTGCAAATGGCGCACCTGATGCCGCAACTTCTGACGCAGGGAACATGCCGCTAATCATTTGAGTTGATAGGATGTAAATCACACCTGCGATACCAGTACCCAACATAGTTGCTAGTGGTACGGTACGTTTAGGGTTTTCTACCATACCAGTAGATACCGCTGCTGATTCCACACCTACGAATGACCATAGACAGATAAGAACCGCAGTTACTACCGCGTGGCTGTCAGTGCCTGCTGATACGTTCCAGTTTTGGCTGTAAAGCGCAGTGTCGAAGTGCGTCCAACCAAATGCTGCTGTACCAACAACAGGGATAAGGATAAGAACTAGACCAAGCGTACATAGACGGCTTACCCAGCTACCACCAAGTAGGTTGACGAAAGTGAAGATCCATACCGATGCAATCGTCGCAATACCTGCTGGGATTGGGTTGTTAAGCACAGGGAAGAATACTGAAAGGTAAGAAACACCTGTAATGGCAATAGCTAGGTTACCAATCCAGTTCGCGTGGTAATAAAGAACGCCCGTTTGGAAACCAAATACCGGAGACACTTCGCCAGCATAAGCGATAGGACCACCTTCTTGTGGGTTTTTGGTTGCCAGACGAGCGTAAACGAACGCTAAACTAAGTGCACCGATCAAACAGATCAGCCAACTGAAGATTGAAACAGAGCCTACGGAGGCAAGACTAGAAGGTAATAGTGCAATACCACTTCCCATCATGTTACCGGCAACAACACCCGTACAGGCGATTAGACCGATTTTTTTTGTATTCGATGACATAACATCTCCAAATCTATTCTACTCGAGCCTCAATGACTCAAACTGAATGGTAATTAGCGAGATGCTATGAGAAAGAAGTCACTCGACCTCGCTAAATTTCGAAGTGAAGACTACGCCCAAAAGCTGGGAAAAAAATAAACTTGGGGTTATCAATAAAACAATTAGCCCATCGATATAAAGTTGAGATAAACCTGATAAACCAAAAAACATAAAACGAATAAATACAATGAGTTAGAGTTGACACCTAAAACGCCTCCTTTCAAAATCTAAAAACATCAACCTCAACAAATTTTCCATCAACCTTATCAACGACTATCAACATCAAGACAAAGCCCAGCAAATTACCTGAACTGTTGATACAGCCTTTTCCTTCCCTAATAGAGCAATTGACTTACATCAAAGTTCCTTGGTTTTTTGCTTCTGCTATGCGTAGATGCACACACTACTTCAGGTAAATAACAGTGTGTCGGGGCTGCTTGAAAAGCACAAACGGAAGATGGGTATAGCAAATCGCACAAGGACAACCTTCTACTTGGCGACAAACGGATATAAAGGTAGCGAGAATAGAGAATAGAGAATAGAGAATAGAGAATAGAGAATAGAGAATAGAGAATAGAGAATAGAGAATAGAGAATAGAGAATAGAGAATAGAGAATAGAGAATAGAGAATAGAGATTGAAAAGCCCTCTCCCCCAGTAAAGCAAGTTCTATTTAAAGAAAGAAGCAGCGGTAAGCTTTAATTGTGCAGATACAAGAAAGCCCCTCACCGAAGTGAAGAGCTCAGTATCTTTGCCGATCAAAAACTGGTTTGATTACAGCATACGAACTACCGAAGGGTGCACTGCGCGATACATGGCGTAATCAATCGCCTTCATGTTGCTTGGGAAAACCAAGTTTTCGCACAACAGATAGGTCTCAACAGACGTATCTATATAGAAGGCTTCACTGTAGGACTCACTCGCCAAATCCAAATCACCACCAAGCTCGGCATGCTTACCACGAATCACGTACGACAAAACCGAATCACGCAACCCTAGCGCTTGATTCAAATGACGCTTTGCCAAGTCGAGATCACCAATGATGGTTTCATGTAACGCCAAAGCTTCATAAATCCGAGGCTGAATAGGCCCTAGCATCATCTTGGTATTGCTCTCTAACTTATCGCTCAGTTGCTGCACTCTGCCTTTTCTTAGTTCCAATGCAGGGTCTAATGCTCTCTGCACATGGTAGGCAATTAACAGCTCAGCCTGAACATAAGCATTATCCGACTCAACTTCGAGAATTTTCTCCATCAAATCAATGCCGTGCTGAAACTGGTTTGCATCCGAAACATTTAGATAATGGTTAGCTTGTATAAACAACTCTAGAGCTTCTGGATTATTGGGCATGCCAGCCACCAGCACTTTCGACTTCAGTTTTGCATCTGGCACTTTCAGTACCGTCATTAAATCCAAAGAAGCTTGCTGCAATACCGTCTTCAAGTGGTTGCTCATAAGTGCATATTGACGACTAAAAAGCACCTTCTCAGATGAATTATTACGGTACTCCACCTCAAGAAAGTTACCACCATCGTTTTCTCTAACGCGTACCAACACCGACTTACCCGGAACAATACCGTTGGTAAAAGCAGCTTTTTTGAGCATCACACGATAGTCACTAACCTGAGCAATATCAGCCATCAGCTTTTGTGCAAAGCCATCGGCCAATTCGTAACTTAAATCATCCCTGCCGAAGTTATCTTGGAACTTAAACTCTATTAAATGCGTATCGATAGCTTGGGTGATGCGCACCTCTGATTGCTTATACGTAAACACGCCCATCACCACAACTAAGATGCTAATCCAGATGAAGTTCATAAAACCCAATCGCCATGGGCTGATTTTGTTTGGTTTACGCGGCGCTTTTTTCTCTTTCGACATCTCGCACACCGCACGAGTCAGAGGCCCTGCCGGAAAGGTTACCGCTGGTGCTGGCGTTTCAGGTAACGCTTCTTCGTTTGCTTCAACAAATGGCAAGTCATCATCATGATCGCAATGACGGCATACAAGGAATTCCTCGTGCGTCATTGGCTTAACGTTCGCCACCAACTTATAACCGCGCTTAGGCACAGTAATAACGTAGCTGATGTTTTCCTCTCGACCATCACGTAACAGCTTACGCAATTCAAAGATCGACTGTGTCACCACTTGGTCAGTCACAATCGCGCCTGCCCAAACATATTGGATTAGCTCTTCACGATTGAATACTTCACTGGCGTGCTCGGCAAGGAAATGCAGCAGATTAATTAAGCGTGGCTCAACGGTAACTTCCCTGTCTTGTCGATACAGCTTATTTTCATCAACGCTTAAAACCCAGTCATTGATTTGAAAATAGACTCCAACCATGTATGAAAACTCTCGTATCTGATAGACAGCGTCGCTTTAGGAATAGATAGGACTACACATTCTTACAGTCGACTAAAGCCGAGATTATAGGTGGGAAAACGGCTTGAACCTAGAAAAGCAAGCCGTCAAAAATGCAAACTTAAGTTAAGTAGCACGCTACTCAAGGGCTGCGAGGATAGAACAATGGCTAGCATCGTCATTGTTATGCCCGCAGCAAGCGTCATTTATCTTCTTTAATGCCGCACGAATTTTTGTCAGTTCCGCGATTTTTTCATCAATTAAAGTTAACTTTGCAGAAGTGATGGCTTTTACCTCCGCACAGCTGTGTTCTGTTGCCTCTAATTTGATCTCAAGGAGCTCTTTTATTTCATCCAAACTTAGGCCCAGCTCTTTCGCTTTGAGAATAAAACGCACCTGCTTTTGGTTCTCTTCGTTATACAGGCGATAACCCGAATCACTTCGTCCTGCGGGTTTAATCAGCGCATTTTTCTCATAGAATCGGAGTGTGTCGGCAGTCACACCACAGCGTTTCGCCAGTTCACCTATCTGAAACATAACTTTCCTTATTAACTATCTCGTTACTTTTAAAGCCAAAGATCGAGTTTTTTGCAATTATTTTTGAGATGCCAAACGATTGCGCGAGCTTTTTTGTAATAAATTGGTTAGAATACGCGCCATCAAATAGTGGAGACTGTTTTCTAAGCATGAAAACGCCCCGCAAAGGTCTTTACCAAAACTGGCCAATATTTTACCCCAAGAGGTAAAAACAAGTTCATTTTTGGCAAACATCTTTAACTCCGTGAATTTGAGGAAAATGGAAGCATGAACAACGCTCGTCCTATTCGCCGTGCGCTTATCAGCGTATCAGACAAAACAGGTATTGTTGAGTTTGCACAAGCTCTTGCTGAGCGCGGTGTCGATATCCTATCTACTGGTGGTACGGCTCGTCTACTTGCAGAACAAGGCATCGCTGTAACAGAAGTCTCTGACTACACTGGTTTCCCAGAAATGATGGACGGTCGCGTTAAAACGCTTCACCCGAAAGTTCACGGTGGTGTGCTGGGTCGTCGTGGCCAAGATGATGACGTGATGGAAAAGCACGGCATCAACCCTATCGATATGGTTGTTGTTAACCTATACCCATTCGCAGAAACCGTTGCTAAAGAAGGCTGTACGCTTGCTGATGCAGTTGAGAACATCGATATCGGTGGTCCAACAATGGTTCGCTCTGCAGCGAAAAACCACAAAGACGTAACTATCGTAGTTAACGCAGGTGATTACCACCGCGTAATCGCAGAGATGGACGCAAACGACAAATCTCTTACTCTAGAAACTCGCTTCGACCTTGCTATCGCTGCATTCGAACACACTGCGGCTTACGATGGCATGATCGCAAACTACTTCGGCACTATGGTTCCATCTTATGGTGAGAACAAAGAAGGTGATGAAGAGTCGAAATTCCCACGTACTTTCAACCAACAGTTCGAGAAGAAGCAAGACATGCGCTACGGTGAGAACAGCCACCAAGCAGCCGCATTCTATGTTGAAGCTAACCCACAAGAAGCATCTGTTTCAACTGCTCGCCAAATCCAAGGTAAAGCCCTTTCTTACAACAACATCGCAGACACTGACGCAGCACTTGAGTGTGTAAAAGAGTTCAACGAGCCTGCATGTGTGATCGTAAAGCACGCGAACCCATGTGGTGTAGCTCTAGGTAAAGACATTCTAGAAGCATACAACCACGCTTACCAAACTGACCCAACATCTGCATTCGGCGGCATCATTGCATTCAACCAAGAGCTAGATGCTGCAACAGCAACCGCTATCGTTGAGCGTCAATTCGTTGAAGTAATCATCGCACCTTCTGTTTCTGCTGAAGCGATTGAAGTGGTTGCAGCGAAGAAGAACGTGCGTCTACTTGAGTGTGGCGAATGGTCAACGAAGACAACTGGCTTTGATGTTAAACGCGTTAACGGCGGCCTACTGGTTCAAGACCGTGACCAAGGCATGGTCAGCCTAGACGACCTAAAAGTGGTTTCTAAGCGTCAACCAACAGAAGAAGAGCTGAAAGATGCCCTATTCTGCTGGAAGGTAGCGAAATACGTGAAATCAAACGCGATTGTTTACGCAAAAGGTGACATGACTATCGGTGTAGGTGCTGGCCAAATGAGCCGCGTTTACTCTGCGAAGATTGCAGGCATCAAAGCTGCAGACGAAGGCCTAGAAGTTGCAGGTAGCGTAATGGCATCTGACGCTTTCTTCCCATTCCGTGATGGTATCGATGCAGCTGCAGAAGCAGGCATTAAGTGTGTTATCCAACCGGGTGGCTCTATGCGTGATGACGAAGTTATCGCAGCAGCAGACGAACATGGTATGGCGATGATCTTCACAGGTATGCGTCACTTCCGCCACTAATTAGTTTTTGGCCCTCCCCCTTAACAAGGGGGAGTTAGAGGGGGTCTGTTGTACGTACACGACTTACCCCTCCCAACCTCCCCTTAATAAGAGGGAGGAGCGAAATCAAAGGAAATATTATGAATATTCTTATCATTGGTTCAGGCGGTCGTGAACACGCACTAGGTTGGAAAGCGGCGCAAAACCCAAATGTTGAGACTATCTTCGTTGCTCCAGGTAACGCAGGCACAGCACTTGAGCCTAAACTAGAGAACGTAAACATCGCTGTAGAAGACATCGCTGGCTTGGTTGCTTTTGCAAAAGAGAAAGCGGTTGAACTGACTATTGTCGGTCCTGAAGCGCCGCTGGTTATCGGTGTTGTGGATGCTTTCCGCGAAGCAGGTCTGCCAATCTTTGGTCCAACACAAGCAGCAGCACAGCTTGAAGGCTCTAAAGCGTTTACCAAAGACTTCCTTGCTCGTCACCAAATCCCAACGGGCGCATACGCGAACTTCACTGAAATCGAACCAGCCCTTGCTTACGTACGTGAACAAGGTGCGCCGATTGTGGTGAAAGCTGATGGTCTTGCTGCTGGTAAAGGCGTTATCGTTGCGATGACACTAGAAGAAGCCGAAGAAGCAATCAAAGACATGCTAGCAGGCAACGCATTTGGTGATGCAGGTAGCCGCGTCGTTATCGAAGAGTTCCTAGATGGCGAAGAAGCAAGCTTCATCGTAATGGTGGATGGTGAGAACGTTCTGCCAATGGCCACCAGCCAAGATCACAAACGTGTCGGTGACAAAGATACCGGTCCTAACACAGGTGGCATGGGGGCATACTCTCCTGCTCCAGTCGTGACACAAGAAATCCACAACCGCATTATGGAAGAAGTGATTTACCCAACGGTACGCGGCATGGCCTCTGAAGGTAACCCTTACACTGGTTTCCTATACGCGGGTCTGATGATCGACAAAGACGGCACTCCGAAAGTGATCGAGTACAACTGCCGCTTCGGTGACCCTGAGACGCAACCGATCATGATGCGTATGGAATCGGATCTTGTTGATCTATGCCTAGCGGCAATCGACGAGAAACTGGATCAAGTGGAATCAAAATGGGATCCACGAGCATCAATTGGTATCGTGCTAGCAGCCGGCGGCTACCCTGCCTCGTACAACAAAGGCGACGTAATTTCGGGTCTGCCACAAGTTGAAATTGAAGGCGAGAAAGTCTTCCATGCCGGTACAGATAACAAAGATGGCGACATCGTGACAAACGGTGGTCGTGTTCTTTGTGCAACCGCACTTGGCAACAGCGTATCAGAAGCGCAGCAACGTGCTTACGAGCTCGCGAAACAGATCAGTTGGGATGGCATGTTCCATCGTAATGACATCGGCTACCGTGCAATCGCACGTGAGCAAGATAAATAAAAACAACTTCAGTTGGCTAAAAAGACAAAAGGCGCACCAAGCGCCTTTTTTATTTATGTGAATCGCTGACATAAAACATGAAGCTTACTCAGAGATCAGTTTTGGTCGCCGGATACAATCAAAGTTGTCATCATTTAGCATCAGCAACTCATCGACAGTTGCCGTATTGCGTGACTCTTTACCGATAAACGCAATGTAGCTGTCCACAGACGCCAATCTATCAATTACAAACTTAGGCAACGTCTGATTGAATTCCAACGTCGTAAACTCTCGCCCTTTACAGGTTTCGAACGTTTCACCATCCCAATAACCTTGGATTAGGCTCTGGCCATCACGAGATTGTTTCTTGATAGACGTAACGACATCGTTCGCCTCTTGCTTGTAACGCTCTAACTGGTCGCGCTGTAAGGGCAGCACTTTTCCGTTCATACGGTATTGCTGATAAATCGCGTCGCCATCTTTATTAAATCGAATGTGGATTTGAAAAGGCACCAATCCTTGTTTGGCATCGAGTTGCTCACCTTTTCGAATCAACTCTCTGAGCTCACCGTCATCCCAACGATAATCACTCTGGTACGAGCCGTAATCGCCCATAGTTACATAGTCTGCTGCTGTGCTGACGCGTGTCAAACGTTCGGTCATCCAATACAAACTAGTGGCATCACCCAGAATTTTACCGCCAGAAAAATGGGTAAACTGATCAAGGTTTGGGGTTTCTACAGATGAACAGCCAACAAGAGCGAGGCTTGATAGAAGGAGTGAAGTGAGTAGATGTTTTTTCATGAAATTGCACCGAGGCAGGATACCTCGGTGCATTTTAACTTAGTTTACTGATTCTTTCAGCGCTTTACCTGCTACGAATGCAGGTACGTTAGCTGCTGCGATTTGAATCTCGTCACCAGTTTTAGGGTTACGACCAGTGCGCGCTGCACGGTGGTTTACTTTGAATGTACCAAAACCAATTAGTTGAACTTGGTCACCCTCTTTAAGAGCGCCAGTAACACCCTCAAGAGTTGCTTCAAGAGCAGCTTTAGCTTGTGCTTTAGATAGGTCTGCTTTCTCTGCAATAAAGTCGATTAATTGGGTCTTGTTCATTAGGTTTCCCTTCTCATATGTTATCGAATTCACCTCACTCTAAAACATAAATGCCCCATCTGGCAAAGGTTTGTAAGCGATCTTTCGATTTTCTGACGTAGTTTTAGCCATAATATGAGTAATAACTCACAATTTGTTACTACTTGTACGGGCAAAGCGCTTGCTTTCTAACGCAATTAGAACGATTTATAGGGCGCTTTTGCGGTTATAATCGCTTAAAATCCCGACTATCACATTACATTCAAGGGCAACTATGCTGCTGTTATCCATTTATATCTCTATTGCTATCGGCATTTCGTTTATCTGTTCGGTACTGGAGGCGGTTCTACTGAGTATCAGTCCGAGCTACATTGCGCAGCTCAAACAACAGGGGCACCCTGCTTCCGCTCAATTAGACAAGCTGAAAGCAGACATCGACCGACCTTTGGCTTCTATCCTGACGCTGAACACCATTGCTCACACTATTGGTGCAGCAACGGCAGGTGCACAGGCGGCGGTCGTCTTTGGTAGTGAAGCTCTGGGCATCTTCTCTGCGGTACTGACACTGGCGATTCTTGTTCTTTCAGAAATCGTTCCTAAGACGATTGGTGCGACGTACTGGCGCCAACTTGCACCAGCGGCTGCTGTATCACTGCGCTGGATGGTATGGGCACTCACCCCGTTCGTATGGTTCTCAGAACAAATCACTAAGCGCCTTGCTCGAAACCACGAAGCACCGAAGATGCGTGATGAGTTGTCTGCGATGGCCATCCTGGCAAAAGAAAGTGGTGAGTTCGCAGAAGGTGAATCAAAGATCCTGAGCAACCTGCTTGGCATTCAAGATGTGCCAGTAACGCAAGTCATGACACCGCGTCCGGTAGTATTCCGCGTAGACGCGACCATGACCATTAATGACTTCCTAGAGAAGCACAAAGAGACGCCTTTCTCTCGTCCACTGGTTTACAGTGAGCAGAAAGACAACATCATTGGTTTTGTGCACCGTCTAGAGCTGTTCAAGCTGCAACAATCAGGCAGCGGCCAAAAACAACTTGGTTCGGTCATGCGTCCTATCCAAGTGGTATTGAACAATACGGCTCTACCTAAAGTGTTCGACCAGATGATGACTCACCGCCTGCAGCTAGCGCTTGTAGTTGACGAATACGGCACAGTACAAGGCTTGGTAACGCTAGAAGACATCTTTGAGCACCTATTGGGTGAAGAGATCATCGATGAAGCGGATAAGAGCACTGACATGCAAGAACTGGCTTACCAACGTTGGGAAAGCTGGAAAGAAAAACACGGCGTAATTGAAAGCCGCGATGACGATGAAGAAGAGGAAGAACTGGAGAGACAGGACAAAGAGCAAGACGCTCAAGAGCCAACTAAACCAGAATCTAAAGAATCGTAATCAGCATTGGGCGTAATCGCTCAAACGCAAAAACAAAAAAGGCATCCAATCTGGATGCCTTTGTTTTATCTATTCAACGATTAAAGTGCGATGCCGATGTTGCTCACGGCTTCTTCGCGTAATTCTTCACGCAAATCTTTAATCAAGCAGATGTCACGCTCTACCGCTTCACGCAGTGGACGGAAGATAGCCCACTGAACATCCCACTCTTCACATACGGCTTCATTTTCTTTTTGATTGTCGTTGGTGATTGGTTCTGCCCCCTGCGCTTGCTCTAGGTCAGCAACGGTTTTTACCGACTGTTGGCTCACTTTAAGCATTGAATCGAAAAGGTAGTCGCGATCCAACAGACCATGCAGCAGCGTCGACAAGCTCTGACACGCATCCATCGCTGGATAAACACCGTAAAAATCGAATTCGTCCGCACTTGGGAACAACTCTTCTAACTTCTCTAATTGACGTTCGAAGTTAATTTTCGCGTTCTTAACCGTCAGAATTTCCCATACACTATCAAGAATCGCTCGGTAAGCACGTGGCTCAGCAAATTCTGTATTCTCACAAAACATCGCATAGTTTGGATACATGCGTTCACACAGACACGCCATGAAGGTAATTTGTTGCCAAGGTTCTAGTTTTTCCAAACGAACCTGAAGAGGATTCTTAAGCATAGTCACTCAATCATTGAAGAAAAAAACAGCGAAAGTGTACTTGATTCATCACAGGGAAAAAAGTTAATGCAGCATCCAAATAAGATTTTCCTGCTCTCAGAGCATCGCGACACCTACGAAACGTTACTGGCAGAGAAAAACTTGCCCGATCTTTGCCTCACTGACCAACCTGAAGAAGCTCAGATCGTACTGGCGGATCCACCATTGCTATCACAAAGGTTAGACGAGTTTTCGCAACTTGAGTGGGTGCAATCCACATTTGCGGGGGTGAACGCTTTAATGTCACCGGATCTGCGCCAAGATTACACTCTGACCAACGTACGCGGTATTTTCGGCCCATTAATTGCCGAGTATGTGATTGGCTACAGCATTGCTCACTTCCGTCACTTTATGCAATACCACCAGCAACAACAGAGCAAGCAATGGCAACCGCATCTGTATACCTCGCTGCAAAGTAAAACCATGGTGATTCTTGGTACAGGCAGCATCGGTAGCCACTTAGGTAAAGCAGCACAATTGATGGGAATAAAGACCGTAGGGATCAATCGTACTGGTATCCCAACTTCTGGTGGCGAATTTACTCAAACCTTTCATATCAATGAACTGGCAAACGCCTTTCACCAAGCGGACATTGTAGTGAATACGCTGCCGAGCACACCGGATACGCAGCGCTTACTCAATAGTGAAGTGTTAAGCCACCTTAATCATGCACTGTTATTTAATGTCGGAAGAGGCGATGTGATTGATGATGCGGGTCTATTGCTCGCACTAAAGAATCGCTGGGTGGAACATGCATTTCTCGATGTATTTGAGCAAGAGCCTCTCTCAACGCAGCATCCGTTTTGGAAGCTCTCTCAAGTGACCATCACTCCCCACATCGCGGCGTTAAGTTTCCCTGAGCAAGTGGTCGACATTTTTGCAGACAACTACTTGAGTTGGCGAGACGGGTTCTCTCTAAATAATCAGGTCGATTTCGATAAAGGATATTAACCATCTTATGTCTTTAGAAACATTGCTAAAGCAAGTACGAGCCTGCCAGATCTGCGCAGACGATTTACCTTTGGGTGCAAACCCTGTCGTCCAAGCCGCAAAAGACGCACGCATCCTAATCATCGGACAAGCACCGGGGACGCGCGTACACAAAACCTCGATACCTTGGAATGACCCAAGCGGCGATCGGTTACGGCAATGGCTCGATATCGACAAAGACACTTTCTACGACCCAAACAAAATTGCCATTGTCCCGATGGGCTTCTGCTATCCAGGCAAAGGAAACTCTGGCGATTTGCCTCCTCGTAAAGAATGCGCGCCTGCTTGGCATAAAAAGATTCTAGATCAGTTGCCCAATATAGAGCTGACGCTACTGATTGGTCTGTACTCACAGCAGTACTATCTCACCAACAAACCAAAGACGCTCACGCAAACTGTTCAGCAATGGCAGGATTGGGAGCCTGACTTTATCCCGCTTCCTCATCCTTCTCCACGCAACACATTGTGGTTAAAGAAGAACCCTTGGTTTGAATCTGACGTCGTGCCATACCTTAAAAAGCGTGTCCATTCGATGCTTTAGGCTATCCATGATCTAATTGCTTGTTTATCTGTACAAGAAAATTGGCGCACAAGCACCAAGACTCTAACTCATTGTTTATAAAAACCTTAAATAGCAGCCGAACAGCTTGAGTAGTATTTAGATCATGGTAGACCAAATGCTATCAGAGCTGTACAACCTTGCGTTTCAGATAAAAAACTGAATTTTAGGTAAAAAAATACCGGCACTGAAGGCCGGTATTTAATTTCAAAAATTCGAAGTTACTTGTGGTACGGCTTAGACAGCTCGTGCACCGCTTCCACAAACACACCTGCGTTTTCTGGCGGCACATCCAAGTGGATACCGTGACCTAGGTTGAACACGTGACCAGTACCTGCATCGCCAAAGCCTTCTAGGATACCCGCGACTTCTTCACGGATACGCTCTGGTGAAGCGTAAAGCATTGATGGGTCCATGTTACCTTGTAGAGCCACTTTGTCACCGATACGCGCTTTCGCGTCTGCGATGTTGATGGTCCAGTCTAGACCTACCGCATCACAGCCCGTTGCTGCGATTTGCTCAAGCCACATACCACCGTTCTTAGTGAACAGCGTTACCGGTACGCGACGACCGTCGTTTTCACGAATCAGACCATCCACAATCTTGTGCATGTATTGCAGTGAGAACAGGTTGTAGTCACGAGGTGTCAGTACACCACCCCATGTATCAAATACCATCACCGATTGCGCACCCGCTTTAATTTGTGCGTTTAGGTACTCGATAACGCTGTCTGCTAGCTTATCTAGAAGCAGGTGCAGAGTTTGTGGTTCAGCGTACATCATCTTCTTGATCTTAGTGAACGCTTTCGAGCTGCCGCCTTCAACCATGTAAGTCGCCAGTGTCCATGGGCTACCAGAGAAACCAATCAGTGGAACGTCACCGTTCAAATCTTTGCGGATTTGACGCACTGCGTTCATTACGTATTGCAGCTCGCCTTCTGGATCTGGCAGACCGATCTTTTCTACGTCTGCTTTGCAGGTGATTGGTTTATCGAAAACCGGACCTTCACCCGCAGCAAAGCGAAGTTCTAAACCCATTGCATCTGGGATAGTTAGGATGTCAGAGAACAAGATCGCAGCATCAAGAGGAAAACGGCGTAGTGGTTGAAGCGTTACTTCTGACGCCAACTCCGCGTTCTTACACAAAGACATGAAATCGCCCGCTTGCGCACGAGTTGCTTTGTATTCTGGTAGGTAACGACCTGCCTGACGCATCATCCATACTGGCGTGTAATCTACTGGCTCTTTTAGAAGGGCACGCAGATAACGATCATTTTTTAATTCAGTCATTCCGTAATTCCAATTGTTAGGCTTTCTTTGAAAGGGGGTATTCTATCACTGATTTAAGGCTAATAGCTGCGTGCTTTGCAACCTGGATCAAGTTATTAACTTTTAAATCAGTGCTTAATTTGCACCCAATCGGTATCAGTGTTAAAAATTTGTTCGCTAGCGAAAACTACAATTATAAACTGAGTACCCAGTACTCAGCATCTCATAACGACATCTTACTTACCCCCTCCCTCTCGGAGGGTTTTTTTTATCTATTTTTCATCTAATTAGATTCGATATCTTGTCGCGTTTTTTCGATAAGCGCTCGTGCAATCGTCCCTTTTGGCGCGACAGGTGGCATCTCATCAACACCAAACCACTGAGCATCAGACAGTTCAGTGTAGTCCGGATTCAATTCACCAGAGTCATAATCAGCAAGAAATGCCATCATCATACTGGATGGAAATGCCCACGGCTGACTGCCAAAGTAGCGAATATTTTTAACCTGTACGCCAGTTTCTTCATGCACTTCTCGTGCGACACATTCTTCTAAGGTTTCTCCTACCTCTAAAAAGCCCGCTATTACGGTATACATGCCATTTCGATGACGAGGGTGCTGAGCTAGCAAGATCTGCTTTTCTTTGCGCACAGCGACAATGATGCATGGGAAAATACGCGGATAATGCAAAGTACGGCACTCGCCACACTGCATCGCCAATTGATTGTTATTGAGGAAGTTACGACCACCACATTGTGGGCAAAAGCGCAGACTTTGCGTCATATGGCCATACTGGATGGCTTTGCTGATCAGCAGAAAAAGGGCTTCAGGAAAATGGAGGCAATCGCGCAGAGAGACAAGCTCTAAATCATGGTCAAGATCAGATAAATTTACCCACATGAAAGGAGCGCCTTGGTAGTCCCCTATTTGCCTTGCACTTGCTTCTGGTAGTGAGAATTGCTCCGCACTACCTAATGGAATAGCACCATCCACCAGCCAAATATCACTTCCTGAGACAACACACCAATAGGCGTCTTTCATACGGTTTGCTTCACCTTTTCTTAACATTACTACTTCCCTCTGCTTGCAGTTCATCCATTTTACTGGCAATCTAATTTCATACCAGAGTTTGTTGTTTGCCAAATCTGCAACTATAAATTCTAGGAAGGACAAGAGTTTGTATTCAATTTACTAACTTTGCTTTGCAAAGGATACGAATGCCATTGGGCGTTCAGATCATGAGGGCATGGTCATGCTAAAAAAATTCAAACAAACACAAGCACAATGGGGTGGTTCGAGTGAGGTCATCGACCATTGGCTTGAAACGAGACAATCTTTGATTGTCGAATATTGTAAACTTGCTGCGTTGCAACCTTGTTCAAAAACTAACGTCATTGAACTCCCTACTCCTCAAGAACTACAACACTTCTGCCAACACCTTGTAGATTACATCTCCGAAGGCCATTTTAAAATTTACGAGATGGTCATGGACAAATGGAAAGCAACCGGTTTTGTTGCCACTGATGAAATCAACCAAACCTACGGCAAAATTGTACTGACTACTGAGCCTTTGCTTAACTTCACTGATAAATATTCAGATGTATCCGAGGACGATGTACTTGGTGAGTTTGATGGTGATATGTCTCTAATTGGGGAAATTATTGAGACACGTTTTGCCGTTGAAGATCATCTGATTAAGCTAATTGCTGACAGTCTTGCGATGCCTCCTGGCGCATAGCGAGAAGCGAGAAGCGAGAAGCGAGAAGCGAGAAGCGAGAAGCGAGAAGCGAGAAGCGAGAAGCGAGAAGCGAGAACGATTCTTGAGGGTTGGCGTGTGTGCGTCAACCCTTTTTGTTTTTTGGGATTCGGTTCATTTTACCTCTCTAAGGACAAGTTCTATCTAAACGTCTTGCACTAGCCCTCAAACAACACCTCTCAACTCCTATAGCAAAGCGCTCTCGAATCATAGCGTCTAACCTCTTGCTTCAAAAACAAAAAAGGCACCCGAAGGTGCCTTTTCTTTTAAGCTCTTAACGATTACTCGTCAGATGAGAAGCCAGCGTTTAGAAGTGCAGCTAGGTTATCTGTTGCTTGTTCAGCAGATGGACCTTCTTGCTCTTCAGCACGTTTAGCTTGACGCTCTTGGTGGTATGCGAAACCAGTACCCGCTGGGATCAGACGACCAACAATTACGTTCTCTTTCAGACCACGTAGGTCATCACGCTTACCAGAAACCGCAGCTTCTGTTAGTACGCGAGTTGTCTCCTGGAACGATGCCGCAGAGATGAACGACTCAGTCGCTAGAGATGCCTTAGTGATACCTAGTAGCTCACGCTCGAAACGTGCAGGCTCTTTGCCTTCAGCTTCTAGGTTACGGTTAGCAATCTTAACTTGTGAGTATTCAACTTGCTCGCCAGGTAGGAACTCAGAGTCACCTGCGTGAGTAATTGTACACTTACGTAGCATCTGACGAACGATAGTCTCGATGTGCTTATCGTTAATCTTAACGCCTTGTAGACGGTAAACTTCTTGTACTTCGTTAGCGATGTACTGAGTTACAGCGTGTACGCCACGTAGACGTAGGATGTCATGTGGAGACTCTGGACCATCTGCGATCACGTCACCACGTTCAACACGCTCACCTTCAAATACGTTCAACTGACGATGCTTAGGAATCATCTCTTCGTAAGCGTCACCGCCGTCACGAGTGATTACTAGACGACGTTTACCTTTCGTCTCTTTACCGAAGCTCACAGTACCTGTGTGCTCAGCAAGAATCGCAGGCTCTTTAGGCTTACGAGCTTCGAATAGGTCAGCTACGCGTGGTAGACCACCGGTGATATCTTTGTTACCGCCAGACTTTTGAGGGATACGTGAAAGTGTATCACCCACACCTACTTCCGCGCCGTCTTCGATGTTTACAATCGCTTTACCAGGTAGGAAGTAGTGAGCTGGCATTTCAGTACCAGGGATCATTACATCGTTACCTTGCTCATCAACAAGTTTGATAGCTGGACGCATATCTTTACCGGCTGCTGGACGAGCTGCTGGGTCAGTTACTTCGCTTGAAGATAGACCTGTTAGGTCATCTGTTTGACGAGAAACTGTAACACCGTCGATCATGTCTACGAACTGGATGCGACCTGCCACTTCAGTGATGATTGGCATGGTGTGCGCTTCCCAGTTAGCAACAACTTCGCCAGCTGTTACTGCATCGTTGTCGCCTTTGCTTAGCATCGAACCGTAAGGAAGTTTGTGCTTCTCTTTAGTACGACCGAATTCATCAATGATAGTTAGCTCAGATGCACGAGACGTGATTACTAGCTTCTTATCTTTGTTGATTACGAACTTAGCGTTGTGCAGTTTAACTGTACCAGTTGTCTTAGCTTGGATGCTGTTCTCTGCTGCTGCAGTAGATGCCGCACCACCGATGTGGAACGTACGCATCGTTAGCTGTGTACCCGGTTCACCGATAGACTGAGCAGCGATTACACCAACTGCTTCACCTTGGTTCACTAGGTGACCACGTGCTAGGTCACGACCGTAACACTGTGCACAACAACCGAAGTCAGAATCACAAGTAACTACAGAGCGCACTTTCATGCTGTCTACTGAGTTCTCTTCCATGATCTGACACCACTTCTCATCAATTAGAGTGTTACGTGGGATCAGAACATCTTCTGTACCTGGCTTAAGAACGTCTTCAGCTACTACACGACCTAGCGCTAGCTCAGTTAGTGCAACTTTAACATCACCACCCTCGATGTGAGGCATCATGTCAACACCCTCGTGAGTGCCACAGTCATGTTCAGTTACAACAACGTCTTGAGCAACGTCTACTAGACGACGAGTTAGGTAACCCGAGTTCGCTGTTTTCAGTGCCGTATCCGCAAGACCCTTACGAGCACCGTGCGTTGAGATAAAGTACTGAAGTACGTTTAGACCTTCTTTAAAGTTCGCAGTGATCGGCGTTTCGATGATCGAACCATCCGGACGAGCCATCAGACCACGCATACCCGCTAGCTGACGAATCTGAGCTGCAGAACCACGAGCACCCGAGTCAGCCATCATGTAGATGCTGTTAAACGATTCTTGTTGCTCTTCTTCACCGTCACGGTTAACTACCGTTTCAGATGAAAGGTTTGCCATCATCGCTTTCGCTACGCGATCGTTGGTCGATGCCCAGATATCGATAACTTTGTTGTATCGTTCGCCCGCAGTAACAAGACCAGATTGGTATTGTTCCTGGATTTCACGTACTTCTTCTTCCGCTTCTGCGATTTCAGTGTACTTAGCTGGCGGTACAACCATATCGTCGATACCAACAGATACACCAGATAGTGCCGCGTATGCGAAACCTGTGTACATGATTTGGTCAGCGAAGATTACAGTGTCTTTCAGACCTAGCTTACGGTACGCCTCGTTTAGTAGGTTAGAGATTTGCTTCTTACCTAGCTTTTGGTTAACGATGCTGTACGGTAGACCTGCTGGCACGATTTGCCATAGCATTGCACGACCGATAGTTGTATCAACCATCTTAGTCTCTGTTGTGCTGTTGCCGTCTTCGTCTACAACTGTTTCTGTAATACGTACTTTAACGCGTGCGTGAAGTTCAGCTTGCTTAGTGCGGTATGCTTTCTCAGCCTCTGCTGGGCCAGAAAGGTACATGCCTTCACCTTTCACGTTGATCTTGTCACGAGTCATGTAGTACAGACCCAATACAACGTCCTGAGAAGGTACGATGATCGGATCACCTGACGCTGGCGACAGAATGTTGTTTGTCGACATCATCAGAGTACGAGCTTCAAGCTGTGCCTCTAGAGTTAGAGGTACGTGAACCGCCATTTGGTCACCATCGAAGTCCGCGTTGTACGCCGCACACACTAGTGGGTGTAGCTGGATCGCTTTACCTTCGATTAGTACTGGTTCGAACGCCTGGATACCTAGACGGTGAAGTGTAGGTGCACGGTTCAATAGTACTGGGTGTTCACGGATTACTTCGTCTAGGATATCCCAAACTACCGCTTCTTCACGCTCTACCATCTTCTTAGCAGCTTTGATTGTAGTCGCAAGACCACGAGTCTCTAGCTTGCTGTAGATAAATGGTTTGAATAGCTCAAGTGCCATCTTCTTAGGAAGACCACACTGGTGTAGACGAAGGTATGGACCTACTGTGATTACAGAACGGCCAGAGTAGTCTACACGTTTACCTAGAAGGTTCTGACGGAAACGACCTTGTTTACCCTTGATCATATCAGCAAGAGATTTCAGAGGACGCTTGTTAGAACCTGTGATCGCACGACCACGACGACCGTTATCTAGTAGCGCATCAACAGACTCTTGCAGCATACGTTTTTCGTTACGTACGATGATGTCCGGAGCAGCTAGCTCTAGAAGACGCTTCAAACGGTTGTTACGGTTGATCACACGACGGTATAGGTCGTTCAGATCTGAAGTCGCAAAACGACCGCCATCTAGTGGTACTAGAGGACGTAGATCTGGCGGAAGAACTGGAAGTACAGTTAGGATCATCCACTCTGGGTTGTTGCCAGATTGAATAAACGCTTCTACCAGTTTCAGACGCTTAGTTACTTTCTTACGCTTAGTTTCAGAGTTAGTTGTTTCTAGCTCTTCACGCATTTGTTCTGCTTCAGCGTGCATATCCATAGAACCTAGTAGGTCCTTGATTGCTTCTGCACCCATCTTAGCAGTGAACTCGTCGCCCCACTCTTCTAGACGATCTAGATACTCTTCTTCAGTAAGCATCTGAGATTTTTCTAGATCAGTCATACCTGGTTCTGTTACTACGTACATTTCGAAGTAAAGAACACGTTCGATATCACGTAGAGGGATATCCATTAGTAGACCGATACGAGACGGTAGCGATTTTAGGAACCAGATGTGAGCTACTGGTGAAGCTAGCTCGATGTGGCCCATGCGGTCACGACGAACTTTAGTTTGTGTAACTTCTACACCACACTTCTCACAGATAACACCACGGTGCTTCAGGCGCTTGTACTTACCACAAAGACATTCGTAGTCTTTAACTGGACCAAAGATACGCGCACAGAACAGACCATCGCGTTCAGGTTTGAACGTACGATAGTTGATCGTTTCAGGTTTTTTAACTTCACCGAAAGACCATGAACGGATCATGTCTGGTGAAGATAGACCGATTTTGATTGCATCAAATTCTTCGGTCTTATGCTGTGCTTTTAGAAAGTTTAATAAGTCTTTCACAATCAGCTCCTGTAAGGAGTTAAAAGGAGCTCACCCGCTAAAGTGAGCACCTTCTACTAAATAATCGCTTTATATCTCTCTCAACCTTGGCTGAGAGAGAAAGAGATTACTCTTCGTCTTCTAGCTCGATGTTGATACCTAGCGAGCGAATCTCTTTCAACAATACGTTGAACGATTCTGGCATACCAGGTTCCATGCTGTGGTTACCGTCTACGATGTTTTTGTACATCTTAGTACGGCCGTTAACGTCATCCGACTTAACCGTTAGCATTTCTTGTAGAGTGTAAGCAGCACCGTATGCTTCTAGTGCCCATACTTCCATCTCACCGAAACGCTGACCACCGAACTGAGCTTTACCACCAAGTGGCTGCTGAGTTACTAGGCTGTACGAACCAGTTGAACGTGCGTGCATCTTGTCATCAACAAGGTGGTTCAGTTTCAGCATGTACATGTAACCTACTGTTACAGGACGCTCAAACTGGTCACCCGTGCGACCATCAAACAGTTTTAGCTGACCAGATTCTGGTAGGTCTGCTAGTTTCAGTAGCGCTTTAATAGACGCTTCTGGTGCACCGTCAAATACTGGAGTCGCGATTGGTAGACCGCCACGTAGGTTCTTGATCAGAGTACGAACTTCGTCATCAGATAGAGAAGCAATGTCTACTTTCTGGCGAGTTTCGCCTAGATCGTAAACTTTCTGTAGGAACTCGCGGAATTTCGCTAGTTCTTGCTGCTCTTTAACCATCTGGTTGATCTTGTCACCGATACCTTTCGCTGCCAGACCTAAGTGTACTTCAAGGATCTGACCGATGTTCATACGCGAAGGTACACCCAGTGGGTTAAGTACGATGTCTACAGGCTGACCTTTTTCATCGTATGGCATGTCTTCAACAGGGTTGATCTTAGAGATTACACCCTTGTTACCGTGACGACCCGCCATCTTATCACCAGGCTGGATGCGACGTTTAACCGCTAGGTAAACCTTAACGATCTTCAGTACGCCAGGTGCTAGATCATCACCTTGTGTGATCTTACGACGCTTAGTTTCGAATTTCTTATCGAAGTCAGCTTTTAGCTCGTCCCACTGCTCTGCTAGTTGTTCTAGCTGAGTTTGTAGAGCGTCATCTTCTAGCGTTAGTTCTAGCCACTTCTTACGATCAGTTGCGTCTAGTTTCGCTTCAGAGTAACCGCCATCGATCAATACAGCGCGAACACGGTTTAGAAGGCCACCCTCAAGAATCTGGAATTCTTCAGTTAGGTCTTTCTTCGCTTCTTTAAGCTGCATTTGCTCGATTTCAAGCGCACGCTTGTCTTTCTCTACGCCATCGCGAGTGAAGACTTGAACGTCGATAATCGTACCTGAAACAGAGTTAGGTACACGTAGTGAAGTATCTTTAACGTCAGATGCTTTTTCACCGAAGATTGCACGTAGTAGCTTCTCTTCAGGCGTTAGCTGGGTTTCACCTTTAGGTGTTACTTTACCAACTAGGATGTCGCCACCCTTAACTTCAGCACCGATGTAAACGATACCTGACTCGTCTAGTTTAGACAGAGCAGATTCACCTACGTTTGGAATATCAGCAGTGATCTCTTCAGAACCAAGCTTAGTATCACGCGCCACACAAGTAAGTTCTTGAATGTGGATAGTCGTGAAGCGGTCTTCTTGAACTACGCGCTCAGATACTAGGATCGAGTCTTCGAAGTTGTAACCGTTCCAAGGCATGAACGCGATACGCATGTTTTGACCAAGCGCTAGTTCACCTAGGTCTGTTGAAGGACCATCAGCAAGAACATCACCACGTGATACAGGTTCACCTGGCATTACACATGGGCGCTGGTTAATACATGTGTTCTGGTTAGAACGTGTGTATTTAGTCAGGTTGTAGATGTCGATACCAGCTTCGCCTGGTACTAGTTCTTCTTCGTTCACTTTAACAACGATACGAGAAGCATCTACTGACTGGATTACACCACCACGTTTAGCAACTGCAGTTACACCTGAGTCAACTGCTACGTTACGTTCAATACCAGTACCAACAAGCGGTTTGTCAGCTTTCAGTGTTGGAACTGCCTGACGTTGCATGTTCGCACCCATCAATGCACGGTTCGCATCATCGTGTTCTAGGAACGGGATAAGCGATGCAGCGATAGATACAACCTGGTTTGTCGCAACGTCCATGTACTGAGCGTGCTCACGAGGGTGTAGACCAGATTCACCTTTTTGACGAGCTGTGATCAGCTCATCTGCAAAACCGCCTTCTTCAGTTAGCGCAGCGTTAGCCTGTGCGATAACGAATTGGCCTTCTTCGATTGCAGATAGGTAATCTACTTCGTCTGTAACAACGCCATCTACAACGCGACGGTATGGTGTCTCTAGGAAGCCGTACTCGTTACAACGCGCAAACGCAGATAGAGAGTTGATCAGACCGATGTTTGGACCTTCCGGCGTTTCGATAGGACATAGACGACCGTAGTGAGTTACGTGTACGTCACGTACTTCGAAGCCAGCACGTTCACGAGTTAGACCGCCAGGACCCAATGCAGAAATACGACGCTTGTGCGTTACTTCTGATAGCGGGTTGTTTTGGTCCATGAACTGTGAAAGCTGTGAAGAGCCAAAGAATTCTTTAACTGCTGCTGAAATAGGCTTAGCGTTGATTAGATCTTGAGGCATGATTGCATCAAGGTCACCAAGGCTTAGGCGCTCTTTCACTGCACGTTCAACACGCACAAGACCAACACGGAATTGGTTCTCAGCCATTTCGCCTACAGAGCGGATACGACGGTTGCCTAGGTGGTCGATATCGTCCACTTCGCCTTTACCGTTACGGATCGCAATAAGCTTCTTCATCACTTCGATGATGTCTTGCTCGTCAAGCGTACCTTGTTCTAGAGCATCTTCACGCTCGATAGAACTGTTGAACTTCATACGGCCAACAGTTGATAGGTCATAGCGCTCTTCAGAGAAGAATAGGCTTTCGAATAGAGCTTCTGCAGCTTCTTTTGTTGGTGGCTCACCAGGGCGCATCATGCGGTAGATTTCTACCAGCGCAGAAATACGATCAACAGTGCTGTCGATACGTAGCGTTTCTGACATGAATGGACCGTGGTCTAGATCGTTCGTGAATAGAACTTCTAGCGCTTTATGGCCAGCCTGAGATAGGTTCGCTAGAGCTTCCAGGCTAATTTCCTGGTTAGCGTTTACGATGATCTCGCCTGTTGCTTCGTTAACGTAGTCTTTCGATGCAACTTTACCAACGATGTACTCAACTGGTACTTCGATGTGATCAACGCCATCTTTTTCTAGTTGGCGGATATGACGAGCTGTAACGCGACGACCTTGCTCAACGTAAGTCTTACCGTTCGCTTCAATATCGAATGACGCAGTTTCACCACGTAGACGATCTGGAACCAACTCCATAAGTAGAGTTTGGTCTTTCACTTCGAAGTTCACTTTCTCGAAGAAGATATCTAGGATTTCTTCTGACGTTTTACCAAGTGCACGAAGGATGATCGATGCTGGTAGCTTACGACGACGGTCGATACGTACGTATAGGTTATCCTTAGGATCGAACTCAAAGTCTAGCCATGAGCCACGGTAAGGAATTACACGTGCGTTATATAGAACTTTACCTGAAGAGTGGGTCTTACCCTTATCGCTGTCGAAGAACACGCCTGGGCTTCGGTGCAGCTGGGATACGATAACCCTCTCGGTACCATTGATTACGAAGGTACCATTGTCTGTCATAAGCGGAATTTCGCCCATGTAGACTTCTTGTTCTTTAATGTCTTTTACAGTACCTGCTGGTGCGTCTTTATCAAAGATTACTAGACGTAGTTTTACGCGTAGTGGCTTTGAGTAAGTTACACCGCGGATTTGACATTCTTTAACGTCAAAAACTGGCTCACCAAGACGGTAGCTAACGTATTGCAGCTCAGAATTGCCGTTGTAGCTCTGAATTGGGAATACAGAACGGAAAGCAGCTTCAAGACCGTATTGACCTTCAGGATCCTGTTCGATGAATTTGTCGAACGAATCGAGCTGGATCGATAGCAGGTATGGAATGTCCAAAACTTGTGGACGAGTACCAAAGTCCTTACGGATGCGCTTTTTCTCGGTATAAGAGTAAACCATGGGGTTCCTCAGCTCGCTGATAAGTGACCCAAACTGTCCGCCCGCTCCTAGTTACTTAAGGGGGGTAAGGGACAGTGACTAAATAGCTGTTTACTGTAGTGACATTCCATTGCGAAAGAATGAAATGTTTTTTGCATGGATATAAGGCGCTTAAACAGCGGGAAAATTCGCCTATACCCTACAGCGCAAAAAGGCCGGTGGTTAAAAAACCACCAGCCAATTAGCCGTTAGGCTAAGAAACTATGCAATAATTACTTAACAGCAACAGTTGCACCAGCTTCTTCTAGCTGAGCTTTAAGAGCGTCAGCTTCTGCTTTGTCAACACCTTCTTTAAGAGGTGCTGGAGCGCCGTCTACAAGAGCTTTAGCTTCTTTAAGACCTAGGCCAGTTGCGCCACGTACTGCTTTGATTACAGCAACTTTGTTACCGCCAGCAGATTCTAGGATTACGTCGAATTCAGTTTGCTCAGCAGCAGCTTCGCCTGCAGCAGCGCCGCCAGCTACAACAGCAGCAGCAGCAGAAACACCGAATTTCTCTTCCATTGCTTCGATTAGTTCAACAACTTGCATTACAGACATTTCTGCAACTGCGTCTAGGATTTGCTCGTTAGTGATAGACATAACAATTCTCTTTTAAATCAACAATAAGTTTAAATAGCAACCAGTGAAAAGCAAGGCTTACGCAGCAGCTTCTTCTTTTTGGTCGCGTAGTGCAGCGATAGTACGTACCAGCTTGCCTGCAGAAGCTTCTTTCATGCACATCATTAGGCGTGCGATAGCTTCGTCGTAAGTTGGTAGTGTCGCTAGTACTTCAGCGTCAGTTAGCGCGCCTTCAAATGCAGCAGCTTTGATCTCGAAGTCTTTGTTCTCTTTAGCGAAGTCTTTGAAAAGACGCGCTGCAGCACCTGGGTGCTCATTAGAGAATGCGATTAGAGTAGGACCAGTGAAAGTGTCAGTTAGACACTCGTACTCAGTACCTGCAACCGCACGACGCATAAGTGTGTTACGAACAACACGTACGTAAACACCAGCTTCACGAGCTTGTTTACGTAGTGATGTCATAGCGCCAACTTCTACGCCACGAGAATCAGCTACAACTGCAGAAAGTGCACCACTGGCAGCTTCGTTGACTTCAGCAACAATTGCTTTTTTGTCTTGAAGGTTTAAAGCCATCTTGGATTTACTCCTGGTTGTCGTTACACCACTCACTATCATCACGACAGTGAGAGTTATTCAGGTGCTTCCCAGAAGAAAGGTAACTATTTACATAGAGCTTTCTGTCAGTTCGGGCACCATCTACGTAGGGAATATTAAGCCTTCATTTAAAAATAAAGTCAGACACCTACGGTCTTGGACGGAGACTGGGTCTTAATTCATTTAGAACCAAAGTTCAGCCCCAACCACAAATATTAGGCGCAAAATTATACACAAATTTTGCGCCTAAGCAAATAAATTATGCTTGAGTGTTCAGGCTAGCCTGATCAACAGCAACACCAGCACCCATAGTAGTAGAGATGCTTACTTTCTTCAGGAAAGTACCTTTCGCTGAAGATGGCTTAGCTTTCTTCAGAGCAACTAGAAGTGACTCTAGGTTCTCTTTGATCTGCTCAGCAGAGAAGTTTGCTTTACCGATAGTAGTGTGGATGATGCCGTTTTTGTCGTTACGGTAACGAACCTGACCAGCTTTAGCGTTTTTAACTGCTTCAGCAACGTTAGGAGTTACAGTACCAACTTTAGGGTTTGGCATAAGACCGCGAGGACCTAGGATAGTACCTAGTTGACCTACAACGCGCATTGCATCTGGAGAAGCAACAACTACGTCGAAGTTCATTTCGCCTTTCTTAACTTGCTCAGCAAGATCTTCCATACCAACGATGTCTGCGCCAGCTTCTTTAGCTGCTTCAGCGTTTGCACCTTGAGTGAACACTGCAACGCGGATTTCGCGGCCAGTACCGTGAGGTAGTACAGTTGCACCACGTACGTTCTGGTCAGATTTACGAGCATCGATGCCTAGGTTAATAGCAACGTCAACAGATTCTACGAATTTAGCAGTCGCTAGTTCTTGAAGAAGAGCTACAGCTTCGTTGATTTCGTACTCTTTAGTTACGTCAACTTTTTCGCGGATTACGCGCATGCGCTTAGTTAGTTTAGCCATCTTATTAACCCTCTACCACTAGGCCCATTGAACGAGCAGTACCAGCGATTGAACGCTTCATTGCTTCGATGTCAGCACCAGTCATATCAGCAGCTTTAGTTTCTGCGATTTCTTGGATTTGAGCGTCAGTTACAGTACCAACTTTTTCAGTGTTTGGACGACCTGAACCAGACTTAACGCCAGCAGCTTTCTTAAGTAGAACAGCAGCAGGTGGAGTCTTAGTTACGAACGTGAAAGAACGGTCGTTGTATACAGTGATAACAACTGGAGTAGGTAGACCTTTCTCTAGAGATTCTGTTTTCGCGTTGAACGCTTTACAGAATTCCATGATGTTAACACCGTGTTGACCTAGTGCAGGACCAACTGGTGGACTTGGGTTCGCCATACCAGCTGCAACTTGTAGCTTGATGTAAGCTTCAACTTTCTTAGCCATGATAATTCCTAAGTTTGGGTACAAACGCTAATCACTGATCAGCTCCCCGTTTGTGAAAAAACTCTTTACTTCACGAGAAGTAAAAAGGCGCGAAATTATAGTCATAATTCGCGCCTTAGACAACCCTTAAAAAGGTGTTTTTTTAATCAAGTTTTTCAACCTGACCAAATTCAAGCTCAACTGGTGTTGCGCGACCAAAGATCGACACAGACACTTTCAGGCGGCTCTTCTCATAATCTACTTCTTCAACAGTACCATTGAAGTCAGCAAATGGACCTTCGTTAACACGTACCACTTCACCCGCTTCGTACATAGTACGTGGACGAGGAGCTTCACTCGCCTTCTCAAGACGGTTAAGAATAGCGTCAGCTTCTTTATCTGTGATAGGTGCTGGACGGTCGGAGGTACCACCAATGAAGCCCATGACACGCGGCACACTGCGTACTAAGTGCCATGATTCATCGTTCATAATCATCTGAACAAGGACGTAACCAGGGAAGAACTTACGCTCAGATTTGCGACGCTGACCCGCGCGCATTTCCACTACTTCTTCAGTAGGAACCAGTACTTCACCGAATAGCTCTTCCATGCTGTGCATTTTGATATGCTCGCGAAGAGACTGAGCTACACGACCTTCAAATCCAGAGAAGGCTTGAACCACATACCAGCGTTTTTTTGGAGCTTCACTCATGAATTAAAACCCTCTATACCCCAGTCGCTAGAGCTACTAGACGAACCATAATGCCGTCAATACCCCAAAGCGCTAGAGCCATTACAATACTTACAGCTAAAACGATCAGTGTTGTTTGCATGGTTTCTTGGCGAGTAGGCCAAACAACCTTACGAACTTCCATACGAGATTCTTTTGCAAAACTGATCGCTGCTTTACCTTTAGTTGTTGTTGCTGCAACGCCAAGAGCAGCTGCAATTAGAACAACAACGCCTGCAGCGCGAACCACTACAGACATTTCACCATACAGGTAATTACCCACAACAGCGGCCGCTGCTAATACGAAAGCGGCAATCCACTTAAACGTATCGGCTGCGTTTGAGCTATCAGGAGTTTCAGCATTATTTGCTTTCATAAACCAACCTGTCACAAGTCTTACTATAGACGACAACAACCCCGCTGTTGCAGGGCAAACTCCATATCGCTGAAAAAATCAGCGTTACACTCTTAAGATTAAGCCTCACTGGCCAATCTTGCTCTGCTCTCAACCAAATTCTGAACAAGAAAACAGCTAAAAAAAAGTTGAGTGCAGAAAAAGGGCATCAAATGATGCCCTTTTTGCTACTGGTTCGTCAAATCTAATTCAAGATTTTCCGAAGACATTCGGCAATTCGTTAAGAATTAGTCGAAGATCTTAGCAACAACACCAGCACCTACTGTACGGCCACCTTCACGGATAGCGAAACGTAGACCTTCGTCCATAGCGATAGGAGCGATTAGCTCAACTTGCATTTGGATGTTGTCGCCTGGCATTACCATTTCTACGCCTTCTGGTAGAGAGATGTCACCAGTTACGTCAGTTGTACGGAAGTAGAACTGTGGACGGTAGCCTTTGAAGAATGGAGTGTGACGACCACCTTCATCTTTAGAAAGTACGTATACTTCTGACTCGAACTTAGTGTGTGGGTTGATTGACTTAGGAGCTGCTAGTACTTGACCACGCTCTACTTCGTCACGTTTAGTACCACGTAGAAGTGCACCAACGTTCTCACCCGCACGACCTTCGTCTAGAAGCTTACGGAACATCTCAACACCAGTACAAGTAGTAGTTGTAGTTTCTTTGATACCTACGATTTCTACTTCGTCACCTACAGTTAGGATACCGCGCTCGATACGACCAGTAACTACTGTACCACGACCTTGGATTGAGAATACGTCTTCGATAGGCATTAGGAATGGCTGATCGATTGCACGCTCTGGTTCTGGGATGTATGAATCTAGCGCTTCTGCTAGTTCAACAATCTTAGCTTCCCACTGCTCTTCGCCGTTTAGTGCGCCTAGTGCAGAACCTTGGATAACTGGTAGGTCATCACCTGGGAAGTCGTACTCAGATAGAAGTTCACGAACTTCCATTTCTACTAGTTCTAGTAGCTCTTCATCGTCAACCATGTCACATTTGTTCATGAATACGATGATGTAAGGGATACCAACCTGACGGCCTAGTAGGATGTGCTCACGAGTTTGTGGCATTGGACCATCAGTAGCAGCAACTACAAGAATACCACCGTCCATCTGTGCAGCACCAGTGATCATGTTCTTAACGTAGTCCGCGTGTCCTGGACAGTCAACGTGCGCGTAGTGGCGAGTTGGAGTATCGTACTCTACGTGAGAAGTAGCGATTGTGATACCGCGCTCACGCTCTTCTGGAGCGTTATCGATAGATGCGAAGTCACGAGCAGCACCGCCGTATACTTTAGCAAGTGTTGTACAGATAGCTGCAGTTAGAGTTGTTTTACCGTGGTCAACGTGGCCGATAGTACCAACGTTTACGTGCGGTTTTACACGTTCAAATTTTTCTTTAGACATGAGTAGTCCCTCTAGGTACGGATTTAGGTGGCCCGAATTGACCACGCAACCAAAAAAGATTATTGGTAAATCTTATATCAAAAGGAGATAACTTTGAGAGCTGGTGCTGATAGGCAGACTCGAACTGCCGACCTCATCCTTACCAAGGATGCGCTCTACCACCTGAGCTATATCAGCACTCAAATTAGAGTGGAGCGGGCAGCGGGAATCGAACCCGCATCATCAGCTTGGAAGGCTGAGGTAATAGCCATTATACGATGCCCGCAACACGTAACTCTGAGAGCTATTTCCTAAAGAATATGGTGGAGGGGGACGGATTCGAACCATCGAAGGCAGTGCCGGCAGATTTACAGTCTGCTCCCTTTGGCCACTCGGGAACCCCTCCAAATTTTAAAGCCATTCTAACTACTAAAGGAAAGAATGGTGCCGACTACCGGAATCGAACTGGTGACCTACTGATTACAAGTCAGTTGCTCTACCTACTGAGCTAAGTCGGCATAAGTGGTGCGCATTCTATTGAATGATTTTCTAGGTTGCAATAGCTATTTTAAAAAAAAACGTAATTTTCTTCTTTTTAGATTTGTTTGCTGCAAAATCATACAAACCTCGCTTTTTAAAGCAAACTTTCGAGCTTTGTCGTTTGCTTTGCCCAGAGCTTGTTGTATGTTCTTGCTCTCGATGAAACCAAGGATAAAAGAGATCCATGAGTCCATTTTTGTCATTCGATCGTGCAGAGTGGGCAGAATTACGTAATTCTGTTCCGATGACCCTCTCTGCAGACGATCTAGCTGCGCTTCAAGGCATTAATGAAAACCTCACTATGGAGGAAGCGGTAGAGATCTACCTTCCCTTGTCTCGCCTGTTGAACTTATATGTTCAAGCTCGCCAAAGTCGCAATACAGTACTACAGCAGTTTCTTAATACCGAAGAACATGCTCCGCCATTTGTTATTGGTATTGCGGGCAGTGTGGCTGTCGGCAAAAGCACTACAGCTCGACTACTCAGAGCACTACTGTCTCGTTGGGATAACCACCCAAAGGTTGCGCTGGTGACAACCGACGGTTTCTTGTATCCAAAGAAAGTTCTGGAAGAGAAAGGAATCATGCACCGTAAAGGTTTTCCAGAGTCTTACGATATTAAACGCTTGGTGGAATTTGTTTCTGATGTCAAAGCTGGTCAACCAAACTTAGAAGTACCAGTCTATTCACATATTACCTATGACATTACTGATGAGCGGAAAAAAGTCGATCGTCCAGACGTATTGATTATTGAGGGGTTAAACGTCTTACAAAGTGGAATGGATTACCCGCATGACCCGCATAGAGTGTTTGTTTCTGATTTTCTAGACTTCTCAATCTATGTTGATGCTGAAACAGAGACTATCGAACAATGGTATATCGAACGCTTCTTGAAGTTTAGAGGCGGGGCATTTACCAAGCCCGGTTCTTACTTTAGTCATTACACTCAGCTCACTGAAGATGAAGCGAAGAACAAAGCAAAGGACATTTGGCAAAGCATTAATGGACTCAACTTGGAACATAATATACTTCCGACTCGAGAGAGAGCCCATTTAATCCTGCATAAAGGCCCAAGCCATTTGGTTGATAAGGTATCGTTGCGGAAATAGTGCCTACCTATACGCACTAATCACTTTTCCTTAGGGAGATCTCACCACCAATGTAGGTCTCCAAACCATCATCAGTTTCTAATACAACCCCGCCCTGCTGATCGATTCCTTTTACAACACCATGAACCTCTCTAGGCCCCATTAGTAGCTTGACTGGACGACCAATAAAGTTATCTAAACGATTCCACCGCTCAACAAACCCAGCCAGCCCAGTCATTTCATATTCTTCTAACGTGGTCTTCCAATGCTCTATTAAGTTGATCGCAAGCTGAGTTCGGTCAATCGCAATACCTTCACTGACTTGATTGAGTGTTGTCCAGGGCTGATCGATGTCTGGTTGCAAGTCTGGCATACCGATATTCAGTCCCATACCAATAACTAAATGTGCAGCACCACCGGCTTGACCAGACATTTCCACCAAAATACCAGCCAACTTTTTATCTTGATAATAAATGTCGTTCGGCCACTTCAGCTTCACGCCTTGAATGCCCATGCTTTCTATAGCTTCCACCGCGGCAATACCAACGACCAAACTTAAGCCCATCGCGGCGGCCATACCAGCATCTAGCCTCCAGTACATGGATAAGTATAGGTTAGTTCCAAAAGGGGAGACCCATTGGCGCCCCCGCCTACCTCTGCCTTTAGCTTGGTACTCAGCAAGACACACCCGCCCTTTCTCCGACTCACTGACTCTTTCAAGCAAATACTGATTGGTCGAATCAATGACAGAAATCAGCTCAATTTGGCTACTAAGTTTCGCTTGGAGTTTAACCTCGTCTAATAACTGTAAAGGATGTGCGAGTTGATAGCCACGCCCCTGAATGCGATAAATATCAACCCCCCAGTCATTTAGGCCTTTGATATGTTTAGCGATAGCTGCACGAGAAATTCCAAGCTCCTGACCGAGCGCTTCACCGGAATGAAAGTCGCCATCACTTAATGCCTTTAGAATATGCAGCTTTGCGGAGTGCTCCTTTCTCATTGCGCAGCCTCTATATCAGCGAGATTAGTTTCCCCTGTTCGATTCATAAATCGAACTTCATGTTCTAGCTCTATCTGGTATTTGTCCCACACGGTCTTCTTAACCAGAGAAGCAAGCTCAACCACATCATCAGCACTACAATTATTAACATTAGTGAGTACTAAAGCTTGTAGAGGGTTCACCTGAGCACCTTTAATCGATGCGCCTTTAAGTCCGCATTGATCAATTAACCAGCCTGCTGCAACCTTCATTCCGTTTTGTGTTGGATAAGCCACCATATTGCTATGCTGCTGAATAAGGAGATCATAATGATCTTGGCTGATCACTGGATTTTTGAAGAAACTACCCGCATTGCCGACTTTGGCTGGATCAGGCAGCTTTTCCATTCGTACCTGACAGACACGCTCAAAGATAGAAAGCGGACTCAACTCTTCTTCAGGAATACTCTGCAAAGGGCCATATTGATTAATCGCCTGCCATTGCTTCGGCAGCTTAAGACCAACCGCAGTGATAAAACACTTCTCATACAGCTCATGTTTAAAAATAGAATCACGATAACCAAACTGACACTCTTCGGCACTCATACGCTTAATCTCGAAACTGTCGAGATCTAGGATATCGACATATTCGCAGATATCCTGCAGCTCTAGACCATACGCCCCAATATTCTGGATCGGCGCCGAACCAGCACAACCAGGGATAAGAGCCAGATTTTCAACCCCTCCTATGCCTTGCTCTACACACCACTTAACCAGATCCGGCCAATCCTCACCGCCGGCGATATGCAGTAAATAATGCTCATCTTCTTCGGTAATGGTTTTGCCCATTAAGCGGTTGATGATAACCATACCTTCATAAGGTTGAGTAAAAAGCATATTACTGCCTTTACCTAAGAAGAGCTTAGGTATGTTTTGATAAGCTTTGTCTTGGAAGAGTTGTATAACGTCGTCAACAGATTCAACGATCGCTAAATACGCACAAGTTTGTTCTATACCAAATGTGTGAAAAGCCTTAAGGCTCGCGTGTTTCTTAATTTCCATAGTGGATTTGCAACGCCTGATGAGATTCTCTTAAACTGTAAGCATTCTACCTTAGTTATCTTTTAGCCGCAGTGACAATACCAGACTCATTAATCATAGAAGTGTTAAATCCCATCAAACTTCCTCTCATCAAGAGGTTGTACAAAACGCATTACCCTGCTGGCAAGGCCAAACGAGATGAGCTGATCATTACCGCCAGTGTGGAAAATTGCATTATTGCTCTCCTGAGAATGAAAACCGTAGAAAAGTCACGACTGCTCACGGGGATGTTAGTGATTCCAGAGTTCCGTGGAAGTGGCATAGGAGATGCGCTGCTTTCTCATTGCAAAAACACAGTTTTCACTAGTGGTGACTACTGCTTCGCTTTTAGGCATTTAGAGAATTATTACGCTCGACATGGATTTACTACCATTAATAGTTCTACACTACCAAACTCATTAAAAATGGCTTATCTACGCTATGTAGACAGTGGTAAAGATCTCATTCCAATGCAATTCAGCAATTCTAACGTTCTAAAGAGCGGGGTTTTGTAGCCAGATAATTCATATCTTTGGTAAAATATCAGGTTCGCAATATTGCACTAAATTAAGGTACACACACCGATATGATTGTTAGTAGGAATCCATTCGAGCAGTTGCCAAGTCTTGCGGTAAAGCCAGAAGACTTCGAAGTTCTGCATGCTGCAGAAACTTTTAGAACACGTCTTCTTGAAGCAATTAGCAAAGCAACATCACGAATCTACCTAGTTGCTTTGTATCTGGAAGATGATGAAGCAGGGAGAGAAATTCTGACTGCTCTTTATGAAGCCAAGCAGCGCAACCCAGGACTCGACATTAACATCTGTGTAGACTGGCACCGTGCACAACGTGGCTTAATTGGTGCAGAAAGCTCTGAGGGCAATTCAGCTCTTTATAAGGCTTATGCAAAGAAATACCAGCACGCGATTCCTGTTTATGGAATTCCTGTCCGCGGGCGAGAAGTGTTTGGTGTTCTTCACCTTAAAGGTTTTATTATTGATGATACCGTCATCTATAGTGGAGCTAGCCTAAATAACGTATACCTGCAATATAATGGCCGATACCGTTTCGATCGATATCATGTTATTCGGCATAAATCACTTGCAGATAGTATGGTTAATTTTGTGCAGAGTGAGATGATTGCTCATCCCGCTGTAAATGATTTAGCAGATCGAGATAAGCCAGAGACTAAGGACATCAAAGCTGCCATTCGCCAGCTGCGCTCATCTTTATCACGAGCTGATTATAACTTTCAAAGTGAATCGGCTTCAGAAGAAGAAGTGAAAGTGACCCCTCTCGTCGGTTTAGGAAAACGTCGCAATAGCCTAAACCAAAGAATTGTGCAGCTATTAGCAGCCGCTCAAAATGAAATCTTCATCTGTACTCCATACTTCAACTTCCCTAAAGCTCTAAACAGAGAAGTAAAACGTGCGTTAAAGCGCGGAGTGAAAGTAACTATTGTCGTTGGCGATAAAACCGCAAATGACTTTTACATTTCCCCAGAAGAAGAGTTTAAAACAATTGGCGGCCTGCCATACCTATATGAGCTCAATCTACGTCGCTTTGCAAAGTCGCACGAAGCTAGCATTGCCGCTCGAAAACTCTCAATCCATCTATGGAAGCACGATAACAATAGCTTCCACTTAAAAGGCATTTGGGTTGATAAGCGCTACATGTTACTAACAGGCAACAACCTAAACCCGAGAGCGTGGTCTTTGGATTTAGAGAACGGTCTTCTAGTTCAAGATAATTTTGCTAAGATGACGGAAAAGTTCGAGAACGAAGTGGCAAAAATATTAGAGCACACCCAGCTGATTTGTACTTATAAGCAACTTGAAAAAGTTGAAGACTATCCTGAAGCAGTGCAGAAACTTGTTCGCAAAATCACTCGTATAAAAGCAGATGGCGTACTAAAACGTATCCTATAAAAATCTTCAGCCCAACGTGAGTTGGGCTTTTTCTCTTCTGTCTATCCTCATAAATTTCTTCAGTAGAAGTCCTCGATAAATATGTTCTAGTCGAAACGCTCAACTAATAGTGAAACATCACTATTAACAATAGCCCTGATAATACAATTGCCACACTCCCTCAAGTAAAGATCTATCGACCCGCCTAGCGTGCTTCAATGAACCACTCAAATGCAGTATTTACGAATCTACAGAGAGTAAACCGAAGGCGTGTAATTCAACAGAGACTAATATTTCTTGAAGAAAGGCTTAAAGACTATGATCAAATCTTTGGTGGGGTCTTGTTACTTGTCTGAATAAAGATGCCTAGTCCAGAGTTGCTGGCAACCGGGACTCGTTCCCTGAAAGGGAAGTTGTTATGCTCTAAAGCGACAAAACCCAGTCTTCGGACTGGGTTTCTAAATAAGTGGCGGAGCGGCTGGGCTTGCACTCAATTGGACTCGCACACGAGCGGGACTCGTTGGCCGTAGACCAAAATAATAGCGCAAACGAAAAAGCCCTAGCATTTCTGCTAGGGCTTTGTCTGAATAAGTGGCGGAGCGGACGGGACTCGAACCCGCGACCCCCGGCGTGACAGGCCGGTATTCTAACCAACTGAACTACCGCTCCGCACTGGTTAGACATTTAAGTCTAAGTTTTTGTCTTCACTTTTTCATAAAAAGTGAAAATAAAATACAAGCCTGGCGATGTCCTACTCTCACATGGGGAAGCCCCACACTACCATCGGCGCTAATTCGTTTCACTTCTGAGTTCGGAATGGAAATCAGGTGGGTCCAAATCGCTATGGTCGCCAAGCAAATTCTTTAATTCGGAAAGCTGTTTTCAGTTCTTAACACATTCAATGTTCTTACATTGAGTCCATCAAAACCCCTTGGGTGTTGTATGGTTAAGCCTCACGGGCAATTAGTACAGGTTAGCTCAACGCCTCACAACGCTTACACACCCTGCCTATCAACGTTCTAGTCTCGAACAACCCTTTAGGATACTTAAAGTATCAGGGAAGACTCATCTCAGGGCTCGCTTCCCGCTTAGATGCTTTCAGCGGTTATCGATTCCGAACTTAGCTACCGGGCAATGCGTCTGGCGACACAACCCGAACACCAGAGGTTCGTCCACTCCGGTCCTCTCGTACTAGGAGCAGCCCCCTTCAATCTTCCAACGCCCACGGCAGATAGGGACCGAACTGTCTCACGACGTTCTAAACCCAGCTCGCGTACCACTTTAAATGGCGAACAGCCATACCCTTGGGACCGACTTCAGCCCCAGGATGTGATGAGCCGACATCGAGGTGCCAAACACCGCCGTCGATATGAACTCTTGGGCGGTATCAGCCTGTTATCCCCGGAGTACCTTTTATCCGTTGAGCGATGGCCCTTCCATTCAGAACCACCGGATCACTATGACCTGCTTTCGCACCTGCTCGAATTGTCATTCTCGCAGTCAAGCGGGCTTATGCCATTGCACTAACCTCACGATGTCCAACCGTGATTAGCCCACCTTCGTGCTCCTCCGTTACGCTTTGGGAGGAGACCGCCCCAGTCAAACTACCCACCAGGCACTGTCCGTAACCCCGATAAGGGGTCGACGTTAGAACATCAACACTACAAGGGTGGTATTTCAAGGACGGCTCCACCAACACTGGCGTGCTGGTTTCAAAGCCTCCCACCTATCCTACACATGTAGGGTCAATGTTCAGTGCCAAGCTGTAGTAAAGGTTCACGGGGTCTTTCCGTCTAGCCGCGGGTACACTGCATCTTCACAGCGATTTCAATTTCACTGAGTCTCGGGTGGAGACAGCGTGGCCATCATTACGCCATTCGTGCAGGTCGGAACTTACCCGACAAGGAATTTCGCTACCTTAGGACCGTTATAGTTACGGCCGCCGTTTACCGGGGCTTCGATCAAGAGCTTCGACCGAAGTCTAACCCCATCAATTAACCTTCCGGCACCGGGCAGGCGTCACACCGTATACGTCATCTTACGATTTTGCACAGTGCTGTGTTTTTAATAAACAGTTGCAGCCACCTGGTATCTGCGACTCTCAATAGCTCCATCCGCAAGGGACTTCACCGTCGAGAGCGTACCTTCTCCCGAAGTTACGGTACCATTTTGCCTAGTTCCTTCACCCGAGTTCTCTCAAGCGCCTTGGTATTCTCTACCCGACCACCTGTGTCGGTTTGGGGTACGATTCCTTACAATCTGAAGCTTAGAGGCTTTTCCTGGAAGCATGGCATCAATGACTTCACTACCGTAGTAGCTCGACGTCGTGTCTCAGCCTTAAGAAGAGCCGGATTTACCTAACTCTTCAGCCTACGCACTTGAACCTGGACAACCGTCGCCAGGCCCACCTAGCCTTCTCCGTCCCCCCATCGCAATTGTAAGAAGTACGGGAATATTAACCCGTTTCCCATCGACTACGCCTTTCGGCCTCGCCTTAGGGGTCGACTTACCCTGCCCCGATTAACGTTGGACAGGAACCCTTGGTCTTCCGGCGAGGAGGTTTTTCACCCCCTTTATCGTTACTCATGTCAGCATTCGCACTTCTGATACCTCCAGCATGCTTTACAACACACCTTCAACGGCTTACAGAACGCTCCCCTACCCAATGAAGTAAACTTCATTGCCGCAGCTTCGGTTTATAGCTTAGCCCCGTTACATCTTCCGCGCAGGCCGACTCGACTAGTGAGCTATTACGCTTTCTTTAAATGATGGCTGCTTCTAAGCCAACATCCTAGCTGTCTAAGCCTTCCCACATCGTTTCCCACTTAGCTATAATTTGGGACCTTAGCTGGCGGTCTGGGTTGTTTCCCTCTCCACGACGGACGTTAGCACCCGCCGTGTGTCTCCCGGATAGTACTTACTGGTATTCGGAGTTTGCAAAGGGTTGGTAAGTCGGGATGACCCCCTAGCCTTAACAGTGCTCTACCCCCAGTAGTATTCGTCCGAGGCGCTACCTAAATAGCTTTCGGGGAGAACCAGCTATCTCCAGGTTTGATTGGCCTTTCACCCCTAGCCACAAGTCATCCGCTAATTTTTCAACATTAGTCGGTTCGGTCCTCCAGTTGATGTTACTCAACCTTCAACCTGCCCATGGCTAGATCACCTGGTTTCGGGTCTATATCCAGAGACTGAACGCCCAGTTAAGACTCGGTTTCCCTACGGCTCCCCTAGATGGTTAACCTTGCCACTGAATATAAGTCGCTGACCCATTATACAAAAGGTACGCAGTCACACCACGAAGGTGCTCCTACTGCTTGTACGTACACGGTTTCAGGTTCTATTTCACTCCCCTCACAGGGGTTCTTTTCGCCTTTCCCTCACGGTACTGGTTCACTATCGGTCAGTCAGTAGTATTTAGCCTTGGAGGATGGTCCCCCCATATTCAGACAGGATATCACGTGTCCCGCCCTACTCGATTTCACTGAATGTGCGTTGTCAACTACGGGGCTATCACCCTGTATCGCCGGACTTTCCAGACCGTTCGTCTAACGCATATAAAGCTTAAGGGCTAGTCCAATTTCGCTCGCCGCTACTTTCGGAATCTCGGTTGATTTCTTTTCCTCGGGGTACTTAGATGTTTCAGTTCCCCCGGTTCGCCTCCTGTTGCTATGTATTCACAACAGGATACTTGCTTATGCAAGTGGGTTTCCCCATTCGGAAATCCCAGACTCAAATGGTTTTTACTACCTAATCTGGGCTTATCGCAAGTTAATACGTCCTTCATCGCCTCTGACTGCCAAGGCATCCACCGTGTACGCTTAGTCACTTAACCATACAACCCGAAGGAGTTTCGAGTTGATGAACAAGTCACCAAAGTTGTCTGCAATTTTTATACATGATGCAGACTCGATTTTGCCGGACTCAAATTCCAAGAACACTTGAATGTGTTGTATTGGTGTTTGTCTTAAAGACAAACATTGAGAACTTTACAATCAACAATAAATTGTTGATTTGTCAGCTTTCCAAATTGTTAAAGAGCAGATTTCTTAATGAAACCATTTTTAAAAGCACTCATTGAATGCACTTAAAGATGGTGGAGCTATGCGGGATCGAACCGCAGACCTCCTGCGTGCAAGGCAGGCGCTCTCCCAGCTGAGCTATAGCCCCATCAAGGTGTCGATACTGTATACCAACTTCAAAGGAAATTGGTGGGTCTGAGTGGACTCGAACCACCGACCTCTCGCTTATCAGGCGAACGCTCTAACCACCTGAGCTACAGACCCAGTATCGTCTCTTTTACTTTATAAACCGTATCAATCTGTGTGGACACTCATCGTGAGTAATCATCGTATAAGGAGGTGATCCAGCGCCAGGTTCCCCTAGCGCTACCTTGTTACGACTTCACCCCAGTCATGAACCACAAAGTGGTAAGCGTCCTCCCGAAGGTTAAACTACCTACTTCTTTTGCAGCCCACTCCCATGGTGTGACGGGCGGTGTGTACAAGGCCCGGGAACGTATTCACCGTGGCATTCTGATCCACGATTACTAGCGATTCCGACTTCACGGAGTCGAGTTGCAGACTCCGATCCGGACTACGACGCACTTTTTGGGATTCGCTCACTCTCGCAAGTTGGCTGCCCTCTGTATGCGCCATTGTAGCACGTGTGTAGCCCTACTCGTAAGGGCCATGATGACTTGACGTCGTCCCCACCTTCCTCCGGTTTATCACCGGCAGTCTCCCTGGAGTTCCCGACATTACTCGCTGGCAAACAAGGATAAGGGTTGCGCTCGTTGCGGGACTTAACCCAACATTTCACAACACGAGCTGACGACAGCCATGCAGCACCTGTCTCAGAGTTCCCGAAGGCACCAATCCATCTCTGGAAAGTTCTCTGGATGTCAAGAGTAGGTAAGGTTCTTCGCGTTGCATCGAATTAAACCACATGCTCCACCGCTTGTGCGGGCCCCCGTCAATTCATTTGAGTTTTAATCTTGCGACCGTACTCCCCAGGCGGTCTACTTAACGCGTTAGCTCCGAAAGCCACGGCTCAAGGCCACAACCTCCAAGTAGACATCGTTTACGGCGTGGACTACCAGGGTATCTAATCCTGTTTGCTCCCCACGCTTTCGCATCTGAGTGTCAGTATCTGTCCAGGGGGCCGCCTTCGCCACCGGTATTCCTTCAGATCTCTACGCATTTCACCGCTACACCTGAAATTCTACCCCCCTCTACAGTACTCTAGTCTGCCAGTTTCAAATGCAATTCCGAGGTTGAGCCCCGGGCTTTCACATCTGACTTAACAAACCACCTGCATGCGCTTTACGCCCAGTAATTCCGATTAACGCTCGCACCCTCCGTATTACCGCGGCTGCTGGCACGGAGTTAGCCGGTGCTTCTTCTGTCGCTAACGTCAAATAATGCAGCTATTAACTACACTACCTTCCTCACGACTGAAAGTGCTTTACAACCCGAAGGCCTTCTTCACACACGCGGCATGGCTGCATCAGGCTTGCGCCCATTGTGCAATATTCCCCACTGCTGCCTCCCGTAGGAGTCTGGACCGTGTCTCAGTTCCAGTGTGGCTGATCATCCTCTCAGACCAGCTAGGGATCGTCGCCTTGGTGAGCCATTACCTCACCAACTAGCTAATCCCACCTAGGCATATCCTGACGCGAGAGGCCCGAAGGTCCCCCTCTTTGGCCCGTAGGCATTATGCGGTATTAGCCATCGTTTCCAATGGTTATCCCCCACATCAGGGCAATTTCCTAGGCATTACTCACCCGTCCGCCGCTCGACGCCGTTATCGTTCCCCGAAGGTTCAGATAACTCGTTTCCGCTCGACTTGCATGTGTTAGGCCTGCCGCCAGCGTTCAATCTGAGCCATGATCAAACTCTTCAATTTAAGATTTTGTTCGGCTCAATGAATACTGAACATTACATAAGTAATGTTTGAATTGACTGTGCTGAATCTTTCGATTCAATGGTCACTTCGTTTCATTGAAACCTAATTTGAAACCGCTCTTTATTAAGAGAAATTTCTAATTGGATTATCATCAACGAGTGCCCACACAGATTGATAGGTCTATATTGTTAAAGAGCTTGGCTTTCAACACGTTAGCGTCTCAGCGAGGTGCGTATAATACGCTTCCCACTTTGAAAGTCAACATAAAACTCTAAAATAATTTAGAACTTTATGGTGACTTGCTTATTAAATAAGCAAGTGCGAAATAAAGCCTGGCGATGTCCTACTCTCACATGGGGAAGCCCCACACTACCATCGGCGCTAATTCGTTTCACTTCTGAGTTCGGAATGGAAATCAGGTGGGTCCAAATCGCTATGGTCGCCAAGCAAATTCTTTAATTCGGAAAGCTGTTTTCAGTTCTTAACACATTCAATGTTCTTACATTGAGTCCATCAAAACCCCTTGGGTGTTGTATGGTTAAGCCTCACGGGCAATTAGTACAGGTTAGCTCAACGCCTCACAACGCTTACACACCCTGCCTATCAACGTTCTAGTCTCGAACAACCCTTTAGGATACTTAAAGTATCAGGGAAGACTCATCTCAGGGCTCGCTTCCCGCTTAGATGCTTTCAGCGGTTATCGATTCCGAACTTAGCTACCGGGCAATGCGTCTGGCGACACAACCCGAACACCAGAGGTTCGTCCACTCCGGTCCTCTCGTACTAGGAGCAGCCCCCTTCAATCTTCCAACGCCCACGGCAGATAGGGACCGAACTGTCTCACGACGTTCTAAACCCAGCTCGCGTACCACTTTAAATGGCGAACAGCCATACCCTTGGGACCGACTTCAGCCCCAGGATGTGATGAGCCGACATCGAGGTGCCAAACACCGCCGTCGATATGAACTCTTGGGCGGTATCAGCCTGTTATCCCCGGAGTACCTTTTATCCGTTGAGCGATGGCCCTTCCATTCAGAACCACCGGATCACTATGACCTGCTTTCGCACCTGCTCGAATTGTCATTCTCGCAGTCAAGCGGGCTTATGCCATTGCACTAACCTCACGATGTCCAACCGTGATTAGCCCACCTTCGTGCTCCTCCGTTACGCTTTGGGAGGAGACCGCCCCAGTCAAACTACCCACCAGGCACTGTCCGTAACCCCGATAAGGGGTCGACGTTAGAACATCAACACTACAAGGGTGGTATTTCAAGGACGGCTCCACCAACACTGGCGTGCTGGTTTCAAAGCCTCCCACCTATCCTACACATGTAGGGTCAATGTTCAGTGCCAAGCTGTAGTAAAGGTTCACGGGGTCTTTCCGTCTAGCCGCGGGTACACTGCATCTTCACAGCGATTTCAATTTCACTGAGTCTCGGGTGGAGACAGCGTGGCCATCATTACGCCATTCGTGCAGGTCGGAACTTACCCGACAAGGAATTTCGCTACCTTAGGACCGTTATAGTTACGGCCGCCGTTTACCGGGGCTTCGATCAAGAGCTTCGACCGAAGTCTAACCCCATCAATTAACCTTCCGGCACCGGGCAGGCGTCACACCGTATACGTCATCTTACGATTTTGCACAGTGCTGTGTTTTTAATAAACAGTTGCAGCCACCTGGTATCTGCGACTCTCAATAGCTCCATCCGCAAGGGACTTCACCGTCGAGAGCGTACCTTCTCCCGAAGTTACGGTACCATTTTGCCTAGTTCCTTCACCCGAGTTCTCTCAAGCGCCTTGGTATTCTCTACCCGACCACCTGTGTCGGTTTGGGGTACGATTCCTTACAATCTGAAGCTTAGAGGCTTTTCCTGGAAGCATGGCATCAATGACTTCACTACCGTAGTAGCTCGACGTCGTGTCTCAGCCTTAGAAAGAGCCGGATTTACCTAACTCTTAAGCCTACGCACTTGAACCTGGACAACCGTCGCCAGGCCCACCTAGCCTTCTCCGTCCCCCCATCGCAATTGTAAGAAGTACGGGAATATTAACCCGTTTCCCATCGACTACGCCTTTCGGCCTCGCCTTAGGGGTCGACTTACCCTGCCCCGATTAACGTTGGACAGGAACCCTTGGTCTTCCGGCGAGGAGGTTTTTCACCCCCTTTATCGTTACTCATGTCAGCATTCGCACTTCTGATACCTCCAGCAAGCTTTACAACTCACCTTCAACGGCTTACAGAACGCTCCCCTACCCAATGAAGTAAACTTCATTGCCGCAGCTTCGGTTTATAGCTTAGCCCCGTTACATCTTCCGCGCAGGCCGACTCGACTAGTGAGCTATTACGCTTTCTTTAAATGATGGCTGCTTCTAAGCCAACATCCTAGCTGTCTAAGCCTTCCCACATCGTTTCCCACTTAGCTATAATTTGGGACCTTAGCTGGCGGTCTGGGTTGTTTCCCTCTCCACGACGGACGTTAGCACCCGCCGTGTGTCTCCCGGATAGTACTTACTGGTATTCGGAGTTTGCAAAGGGTTGGTAAGTCGGGATGACCCCCTAGCCTTAACAGTGCTCTACCCCCAGTAGTATTCGTCCGAGGCGCTACCTAAATAGCTTTCGGGGAGAACCAGCTATCTCCAGGTTTGATTGGCCTTTCACCCCTAGCCACAAGTCATCCGCTAATTTTTCAACATTAGTCGGTTCGGTCCTCCAGTTGATGTTACTCAACCTTCAACCTGCCCATGGCTAGATCACCTGGTTTCGGGTCTATATCCAGAGACTGAACGCCCAGTTAAGACTCGGTTTCCCTACGGCTCCCCTAGATGGTTAACCTTGCCACTGAATATAAGTCGCTGACCCATTATACAAAAGGTACGCAGTCACACCACGAAGGTGCTCCTACTGCTTGTACGTACACGGTTTCAGGTTCTATTTCACTCCCCTCACAGGGGTTCTTTTCGCCTTTCCCTCACGGTACTGGTTCACTATCGGTCAGTCAGTAGTATTTAGCCTTGGAGGATGGTCCCCCCATATTCAGACAGGATATCACGTGTCCCGCCCTACTCGATTTCACTGAATGTGCGTTGTCAACTACGGGGCTATCACCCTGTATCGCCGGACTTTCCAGACCGTTCGTCTAACGCATATAAAGCTTAAGGGCTAGTCCAATTTCGCTCGCCGCTACTTTCGGAATCTCGGTTGATTTCTTTTCCTCGGGGTACTTAGATGTTTCAGTTCCCCCGGTTCGCCTCCTGCTGCTATGTATTCACAACAGGATACTTGCTTATGCAAGTGGGTTTCCCCATTCGGAAATCCCAGACTCAAATGGTTTTTACTACCTAATCTGGGCTTATCGCAAGTTAATACGTCCTTCATCGCCTCTGACTGCCAAGGCATCCACCGTGTACGCTTAGTCACTTAACCATACAACCCGAAGGAGTTTCGAGTTGATGAACAAGTCACCAAAGTTGTCTGCAATTTTTATACATGATGCAGACTCGATTTTGCCGGACTCAAATTCCAAGAACACTTGAATGTGTTTATTGGTGTTTGTCATAAAGACAAACATTGAGAACTTTACAATCAACAATAAATTGTTGATTTGTCAGCTTTCCAAATTGTTAAAGAGCTATGTTTCTTCACAAGGAAGTACATTTTCTAAAGACTTTCAGAGTCGAGGATTCTAACCACATCCGTTTTATTGAAGTGGTTTGGAATTGTCATCCAAAAATACTTAGAGAATGGTGGGCGATACCGGGCTCGAACCAGTGACCCCCTGCTTGTAAGGCAGGTGCTCTCCCAACTGAGCTAATCGCCCACATAAGTTTTAATTCTTCGTGGAGAAGAATGGTGGGTCGTGCAGGATTCGAACCTGCGACCAATTGATTAAAAGTCAACTGCTCTACCAACTGAGCTAACGACCCAATGGTATCCCGTAGGGGAGTCGAACCCCTGTTACCGCCGTGAAAGGGCGGTGTCCTAGGCCTCTAGACGAACGGGACACTGGATTGAAGATATTGGGATATCTTCGTCTCTTTTACTTTATAAACCGTATCAATCTGTGTGGGCACTCATCGTGAGTAATCATCGTATAAGGAGGTGATCCAGCGCCAGGTTCCCCTAGCGCTACCTTGTTACGACTTCACCCCAGTCATGAACCACAAAGTGGTAAGCGTCCTCCCGAAGGTTAAACTACCTACTTCTTTTGCAGCCCACTCCCATGGTGTGACGGGCGGTGTGTACAAGGCCCGGGAACGTATTCACCGTGGCATTCTGATCCACGATTACTAGCGATTCCGACTTCACGGAGTCGAGTTGCAGACTCCGATCCGGACTACGACGCACTTTTTGGGATTCGCTCACTCTCGCAAGTTGGCTGCCCTCTGTATGCGCCATTGTAGCACGTGTGTAGCCCTACTCGTAAGGGCCATGATGACTTGACGTCGTCCCCACCTTCCTCCGGTTTATCACCGGCAGTCTCCCTGGAGTTCCCGACATTACTCGCTGGCAAACAAGGATAAGGGTTGCGCTCGTTGCGGGACTTAACCCAACATTTCACAACACGAGCTGACGACAGCCATGCAGCACCTGTCTCAGAGTTCCCGAAGGCACCAATCCATCTCTGGAAAGTTCTCTGGATGTCAAGAGTAGGTAAGGTTCTTCGCGTTGCATCGAATTAAACCACATGCTCCACCGCTTGTGCGGGCCCCCGTCAATTCATTTGAGTTTTAATCTTGCGACCGTACTCCCCAGGCGGTCTACTTAACGCGTTAGCTCCGAAAGCCACGGCTCAAGGCCACAACCTCCAAGTAGACATCGTTTACGGCGTGGACTACCAGGGTATCTAATCCTGTTTGCTCCCCACGCTTTCGCATCTGAGTGTCAGTATCTGTCCAGGGGGCCGCCTTCGCCACCGGTATTCCTTCAGATCTCTACGCATTTCACCGCTACACCTGAAATTCTACCCCCCTCTACAGTACTCTAGTCTGCCAGTTTCAAATGCAATTCCGAGGTTGAGCCCCGGGCTTTCACATCTGACTTAACAAACCACCTGCATGCGCTTTACGCCCAGTAATTCCGATTAACGCTCGCACCCTCCGTATTACCGCGGCTGCTGGCACGGAGTTAGCCGGTGCTTCTTCTGTCGCTAACGTCAAATAATGCAGCTATTAACTACACTACCTTCCTCACGACTGAAAGTGCTTTACAACCCGAAGGCCTTCTTCACACACGCGGCATGGCTGCATCAGGCTTGCGCCCATTGTGCAATATTCCCCACTGCTGCCTCCCGTAGGAGTCTGGACCGTGTCTCAGTTCCAGTGTGGCTGATCATCCTCTCAGACCAGCTAGGGATCGTCGCCTTGGTGAGCCATTACCTCACCAACTAGCTAATCCCACCTAGGCATATCCTGACGCGAGAGGCCCGAAGGTCCCCCTCTTTGGCCCGTAGGCATTATGCGGTATTAGCCATCGTTTCCAATGGTTATCCCCCACATCAGGGCAATTTCCTAGGCATTACTCACCCGTCCGCCGCTCGACGCCGTTATCGTCCCCCGAAGGTTCAGATAACTCGTTTCCGCTCGACTTGCATGTGTTAGGCCTGCCGCCAGCGTTCAATCTGAGCCATGATCAAACTCTTCAATTTAAGATTTTGTCGGCTCAATGAATACTGAACATTACATAAGTAATGTTTGAATTGACTGTGCTGAGTCTTTCGACTCAATGGTCACTTCGTATCATTGAAACCTAATTTGAAACCGAAGTTTCTAATTGGATTATCATCAACGAGTGCCCACACAGATTGATAGGTCTATATTGTTAAAGAGCTTGGCTTTCAACATGTTAGTGTCTTAGCGAGGTGCGTATAATACGCTTCCCACTTTGAAAGTCAACATAAAACTCTAAAATAATTTAGAACTTTATGGTGACTTGCTTATTAAATAAGCAAGTGCGAAATAAAGCCTGGCGATGTCCTACTCTCACATGGGGAAGCCCCACACTACCATCGGCGCTAATTCGTTTCACTTCTGAGTTCGGAATGGAAATCAGGTGGGTCCAAATCGCTATGGTCGCCAAGCAAATTCTTTAATTCGGAAAGCTGTTTTCAGTTCTTAACACATTCAATGTTCTTACATTGAGCCCATCAAAACCCCTTGGGTGTTGTATGGTTAAGCCTCACGGGCAATTAGTACAGGTTAGCTCAACGCCTCACAACGCTTACACACCCTGCCTATCAACGTTCTAGTCTCGAACAACCCTTTAGGATACTTAAAGTATCAGGGAAGACTCATCTCAGGGCTCGCTTCCCGCTTAGATGCTTTCAGCGGTTATCGATTCCGAACTTAGCTACCGGGCAATGCGTCTGGCGACACAACCCGAACACCAGAGGTTCGTCCACTCCGGTCCTCTCGTACTAGGAGCAGCCCCCTTCAATCTTCCAACGCCCACGGCAGATAGGGACCGAACTGTCTCACGACGTTCTAAACCCAGCTCGCGTACCACTTTAAATGGCGAACAGCCATACCCTTGGGACCGACTTCAGCCCCAGGATGTGATGAGCCGACATCGAGGTGCCAAACACCGCCGTCGATATGAACTCTTGGGCGGTATCAGCCTGTTATCCCCGGAGTACCTTTTATCCGTTGAGCGATGGCCCTTCCATTCAGAACCACCGGATCACTATGACCTGCTTTCGCACCTGCTCGAATTGTCATTCTCGCAGTCAAGCGGGCTTATGCCATTGCACTAACCTCACGATGTCCAACCGTGATTAGCCCACCTTCGTGCTCCTCCGTTACGCTTTGGGAGGAGACCGCCCCAGTCAAACTACCCACCAGGCACTGTCCGTAACCCCGATAAGGGGTCGACGTTAGAACATCAACACTACAAGGGTGGTATTTCAAGGACGGCTCCACCAACACTGGCGTGCTGGTTTCAAAGCCTCCCACCTATCCTACACATGTAGGGTCAATGTTCAGTGCCAAGCTGTAGTAAAGGTTCACGGGGTCTTTCCGTCTAGCCGCGGGTACACTGCATCTTCACAGCGATTTCAATTTCACTGAGTCTCGGGTGGAGACAGCGTGGCCATCATTACGCCATTCGTGCAGGTCGGAACTTACCCGACAAGGAATTTCGCTACCTTAGGACCGTTATAGTTACGGCCGCCGTTTACCGGGGCTTCGATCAAGAGCTTCGACCGAAGTCTAACCCCATCAATTAACCTTCCGGCACCGGGCAGGCGTCACACCGTATACGTCATCTTACGATTTTGCACAGTGCTGTGTTTTTAATAAACAGTTGCAGCCACCTGGTATCTGCGACTCTCAATAGCTCCATCCGCAAGGGACTTCACCGTCGAGAGCGTACCTTCTCCCGAAGTTACGGTACCATTTTGCCTAGTTCCTTCACCCGAGTTCTCTCAAGCGCCTTGGTATTCTCTACCCGACCACCTGTGTCGGTTTGGGGTACGATTCCTTACAATCTGAAGCTTAGAGGCTTTTCCTGGAAGCATGGCATCAATGACTTCACTACCGTAGTAGCTCGACGTCGTGTCTCAGCCTTAAGAAGAGCCGGATTTACCTAACTCTTCAGCCTACGCACTTGAACCTGGACAACCGTCGCCAGGCCCACCTAGCCTTCTCCGTCCCCCCATCGCAATTGTAAGAAGTACGGGAATATTAACCCGTTTCCCATCGACTACGCCTTTCGGCCTCGCCTTAGGGGTCGACTTACCCTGCCCCGATTAACGTTGGACAGGAACCCTTGGTCTTCCGGCGAGGAGGTTTTTCACCCCCTTTATCGTTACTCATGTCAGCATTCGCACTTCTGATACCTCCAGCATGCTTTACAACACACCTTCAACGGCTTACAGAACGCTCCCCTACCCAATGAAGTAAACTTCATTGCCGCAGCTTCGGTTTATAGCTTAGCCCCGTTACATCTTCCGCGCAGGCCGACTCGACTAGTGAGCTATTACGCTTTCTTTAAATGATGGCTGCTTCTAAGCCAACATCCTAGCTGTCTAAGCCTTCCCACATCGTTTCCCACTTAGCTATAATTTGGGACCTTAGCTGGCGGTCTGGGTTGTTTCCCTCTCCACGACGGACGTTAGCACCCGCCGTGTGTCTCCCGGATAGTACTTACTGGTATTCGGAGTTTGCAAAGGGTTGGTAAGTCGGGATGACCCCCTAGCCTTAACAGTGCTCTACCCCCAGTAGTATTCGTCCGAGGCGCTACCTAAATAGCTTTCGGGGAGAACCAGCTATCTCCAGGTTTGATTGGCCTTTCACCCCTAGCCACAAGTCATCCGCTAATTTTTCAACATTAGTCGGTTCGGTCCTCCAGTTGATGTTACTCAACCTTCAACCTGCCCATGGCTAGATCACCTGGTTTCGGGTCTATATCCAGAGACTGAACGCCCAGTTAAGACTCGGTTTCCCTACGGCTCCCCTAGATGGTTAACCTTGCCACTGAATATAAGTCGCTGACCCATTATACAAAAGGTACGCAGTCACACCACGAAGGTGCTCCTACTGCTTGTACGTACACGGTTTCAGGTTCTATTTCACTCCCCTCACAGGGGTTCTTTTCGCCTTTCCCTCACGGTACTGGTTCACTATCGGTCAGTCAGTAGTATTTAGCCTTGGAGGATGGTCCCCCCATATTCAGACAGGATATCACGTGTCCCGCCCTACTCGATTTCACTGAATGTGCGTTGTCAACTACGGGGCTATCACCCTGTATCGCCGGACTTTCCAGACCGTTCGTCTAACGCATATAAAGCTTAAGGGCTAGTCCAATTTCGCTCGCCGCTACTTTCGGAATCTCGGTTGATTTCTTTTCCTCGGGTACTTAGATGTTTCAGTTCCCCCGGTTCGCCTCCTGTTGCTATGTATTCACAACAGGATACTTGCTTATGCAAGTGGGTTTCCCCATTCGGAAATCCCAGACTCAAATGGTTTTTACTACCTAATCTGGGCTTATCGCAAGTTAATACGTCCTTCATCGCCTCTGACTGCCAAGGCATCCACCGTGTACGCTTAGTCACTTAACCATACAACCCGAAGGAGTTTCGAGTTGATGAACAAGTCACCAAAGTTGTCTGCAATTTTTATACATGATGCAGACTCGATTTTGCCGGACTCAAATTCCAAGAACACTTGAATGTGTTGTATTGGTGTTTGTCATAAAGACAAACATTGAGAACTTTACAATCAACAATAAATTGTTGATTTGTCAGCTTTCCAAATTGTTAAAGAGCTATGTTAGCTACAAGCTTTCGCTTGTGAACTATCAATCTGTGTGGACACTCATCGTGAATAATCATCGTATAAGGAGGTGATCCAGCGCCAGGTTCCCCTAGCGCTACCTTGTTACGACTTCACCCCAGTCATGAACCACAAAGTGGTAAGCGTCCTCCCGAAGGTTAAACTACCTACTTCTTTTGCAGCCCACTCCCATGGTGTGACGGGCGGTGTGTACAAGGCCCGGGAACGTATTCACCGTGGCATTCTGATCCACGATTACTAGCGATTCCGACTTCACGGAGTCGAGTTGCAGACTCCGATCCGGACTACGACGCACTTTTTGGGATTCGCTCACTCTCGCAAGTTGGCTGCCCTCTGTATGCGCCATTGTAGCACGTGTGTAGCCCTACTCGTAAGGGCCATGATGACTTGACGTCGTCCCCACCTTCCTCCGGTTTATCACCGGCAGTCTCCCTGGAGTTCCCGACATTACTCGCTGGCAAACAAGGATAAGGGTTGCGCTCGTTGCGGGACTTAACCCAACATTTCACAACACGAGCTGACGACAGCCATGCAGCACCTGTCTCAGAGTTCCCGAAGGCACCAATCCATCTCTGGAAAGTTCTCTGGATGTCAAGAGTAGGTAAGGTTCTTCGCGTTGCATCGAATTAAACCACATGCTCCACCGCTTGTGCGGGCCCCCGTCAATTCATTTGAGTTTTAATCTTGCGACCGTACTCCCCAGGCGGTCTACTTAACGCGTTAGCTCCGAAAGCCACGGCTCAAGGCCACAACCTCCAAGTAGACATCGTTTACGGCGTGGACTACCAGGGTATCTAATCCTGTTTGCTCCCCACGCTTTCGCATCTGAGTGTCAGTATCTGTCCAGGGGGCCGCCTTCGCCACCGGTATTCCTTCAGATCTCTACGCATTTCACCGCTACACCTGAAATTCTACCCCCCTCTACAGTACTCTAGTCTGCCAGTTTCAAATGCAATTCCGAGGTTGAGCCCCGGGCTTTCACATCTGACTTAACAAACCACCTGCATGCGCTTTACGCCCAGTAATTCCGATTAACGCTCGCACCCTCCGTATTACCGCGGCTGCTGGCACGGAGTTAGCCGGTGCTTCTTCTGTCGCTAACGTCAAATAATGCAGCTATTAACTACACTACCTTCCTCACGACTGAAAGTGCTTTACAACCCGAAGGCCTTCTTCACACACGCGGCATGGCTGCATCAGGCTTGCGCCCATTGTGCAATATTCCCCACTGCTGCCTCCCGTAGGAGTCTGGACCGTGTCTCAGTTCCAGTGTGGCTGATCATCCTCTCAGACCAGCTAGGGATCGTCGCCTTGGTGAGCCATTACCTCACCAACTAGCTAATCCCACCTAGGCATATCCTGACGCGAGAGGCCCGAAGGTCCCCCTCTTTGGCCCGTAGGCATTATGCGGTATTAGCCATCGTTTCCAATGGTTATCCCCCACATCAGGGCAATTTCCTAGGCATTACTCACCCGTCCGCCGCTCGACGCCGTTATCGTCCCCCGAAGGTTCAGATAACTCGTTTCCGCTCGACTTGCATGTGTTAGGCCTGCCGCCAGCGTTCAATCTGAGCCATGATCAAACTCTTCAATTTAAGATTTTGTCGGCTCAATGAATACTGAACATTACATAAGTAATGTTTGAATTGACTGTGCTGAATCTTTCGACTCAATGGTCACTTCGTATCATTGGAACCTAATTTGAAACCGAAGTTTCTAATTGGATTATCATCAACGAGTGCCCACACAGATTGATAGGTTCTTATTTTTAAAGAGCTTTTTCTAACTAACTTGCCGCATCAGCGCCTCGTCGTTAGGGGTGCGTATCTTACGCTTCCCATTCTGAGAGTCAAGAGTTTTTTTTAATTCTTTTTCTCTCTTCCCGACTCGCTGTGTGACTTTCGTCTCACTCCGTGTCGGTGGATGCGCAGTATAGGGAATCCAGAAATGAGCGCAACCCTTTTTTGAAAAAAACATTTCAAGCGCTTATTAATCCATCAATAACGCGGTATCTGCATATTTCTTCGTCACATTTGAGACATATCACAGCAATTGGTTGGAAAAACACCAACCATATACGTAAGATCCGTGTGTCTATTTTGTTAATAGGCAGCTTATCTATTTATCATCTATATGTAGTAATCAAAATGACGTCTAAAAAAAATCTGATCTTATGTATTGGGTTGGCGGTTCTTGGAGGAGTTATCTTCTCTCAAGTGCCTGTGTCACCAGCCTTGAGCTTTGTTATCGGTGTTGTCGCTACTGCTTTTCTGTTTTCACTTTCTAGCAAGGCACCTGTTATTCAATCTTCGGATTCCGATCCTTCGACTAAAACACTGTATGTCGGCAACCTTCCCTATAAGGCAAATGAGAGTCACGTTCGTGATTTGTTTGCTGAGTATGGGCAGGTCTATGCAGTGCGCTTAATGAAAGATAAGCGCACAGGTAAAAGAAGAGGGTTTGGTTTTGTAGTGATGGCCGCAGCAGATGCAAAACCTGCTATCGCAAAACTTAATGAGAAGGAATATATGGAGCGTACGCTTAAAGTACGTATTGCTAACGATCCTAAACACCCGGATGGCGGTAAACCTGAACAGGATTAAATCCTAGGTTTGCCAAACATACATTCAGTGCATCTTCTTGCCAAGGAGGTGCACTGGCATATATCTTCTTACTCCCCTCATCTTTGCTCTCTTCCTTTGTGTCACTCGATATTAACGCTTTCACTCGTCGGGCAATGGCTTCACCAGAATCAACTAACGTTACTTCACCACCCAATGCTTGATGTATTTCGTCTTTAATTAGAGGGAAGTGAGTACAGCCTAGTACTGCAACATCGACTTTATTGCGTAGTGGGAGAAGAATACTCTCCAGCTCTGAAAGAGAAATACTTTCACCACGCAGCTTTTCTTCTGCCATATCTACTAAGCGAGTCGAGCCTAATAACTCGACAGGTTTGCCTTGGGCAAAGTCGCGGATAAGTTCATGAGTATATTGACGGGTCACTGTCGCAGGCGTAGCAATAAGTCCTACACCTTTAGAAGCAAGCAGCGATGCTGGCTTGATAGCAGGGACCACACCGACAACCGGAATGGATAGATTCGCGCGCAGTGATGGTAACACTATAGTACTTGCGGTGTTGCAGGCGATGACTACGATGTCGGCTTGATGCTCTTCAACCAACGCTGCCACCAGCTTATTAACGCGAGTGATCAACACCTCTTGGTCAAGCTCTCCGTATGGGTAGGCCTCATTGTCGAACAGATATAAGTAATCCATATGTGGTAGAAGTCGGTGGATCTCTTGAAAGACCGATAGCCCTCCGACACCGGAATCAAACACTAGGACTTTTTTCTTACTTGATGCTCGCACGAGTCTTACCTGCAAATTAGAGACTCGGCGATCATACTGGTTAGATTCGTTTTGGCAATGCTTTGGCTTGGTATCTTTGATGACTGAATCGCTCCCCTATTTCCACTTCAAGCTTAGTCAGTTCTATATGTCCTTGAAATGACGGCGTTGATGTCACCAATGTATGGAATTCGCCATCTTCTCCACAGGGATCAATATGAGCGGGCAATGACTCAATCAGCTCTTTGTCATACCAGCGACCACACCACTGGGTCTCCAAAGCCTCTCCATCGGTAGTAATCAGCATGGTTTGAATACCGCGTTCGACGATTTCGAATGCCAATTCCTTGCTCTCTTCCCCGAGTAGTGGGAATACACACTCCCATCCCGCAGGCTCTATATAGCTACGACGATAATCAGCAATACCATTACAAAACATATCACCAAATGCGACCGCTTCCACGTTCAACCCACTCTGTTGTAGTGCGCTGACAATAGTCGATTGATAAATGTCGTTACTCGGGAAGACTTCAGGTAGTTCAATAGTAACAAGTGGAAGGCCAAGCAAGTCGGCCTGCATTTGCACAACCTCTAAAGGCGTTGCTTGAAAAGGCACTTCTTTCTCAACATAAGTGGTGTATAGCCCTACTACCTGATAATGAGAATTTTCGTTTAATCGCTCCAACGTTAGCGTAGAGTCCTTACCACTCGACCAACTGATCACAACCCGTTTTGCTTTTGTCATTAACTTTCCTCGTTGCCTATTTCCACCAGCTTCTTTATTCACAATAAGAAAGACCGCCGATGTGGCGGTCTTGTTGGATTCGATTAGAAGCGGTAGTCCGCCGAGACAAAGTACTGACGCCCTGGTGTCGCGTAGCCCACATACATCTCGTAATCTTTATCAAAGGCGTTGCTTAGCTTCGCATTAATGTCCCAGTTTGGGCTTACTGCGTAAGACGCGGTGAAGTTCCATAGGCTGTAGCTCGGCAATCTTGTACTGCCACTAAAGCGCTCGCCTTGGTATAGATACTGTGAACCTAGCGTCCATTGGTCAAACGTCGCGTAAGCGTTCCATTTGGCACCGCGCTTAGAGCGGTAAGCTAGTTGAGTATCTTCTGCACCAGATTTATCGACGGGGTCTTTGTAATCTAAGTAGAACTCGTGAGAAACGATATCTGTATCGAATTTCACCTCTAACTCCACACCTTTAATTTCGGCTTCACCAACGTTTTGCATGCCCGCACCTTCCCAGATCAGCATGTTTTCAATTTGGTTGTAGTAACCCGTTACCGTCCAATCAACAATAGATACAGCACCCGATAACGATAGCTCAGTATTTTCTGACTCTTCCGGTTTCAGGTTTGGCATTTCGTAGCCTGGATAATACAAATCAACAAAGCTCGGGGCGCGGAAGGCCGTACCGTGACTCAGCGTCAACTCATAACCTTGGTAAAACTTCCAACCCGCTGCGGTTTGCCACGTGGTGTTATTACCAAACTGGTTGTTGTCGTCATTACGTACACTCGCTTCTAACGTCCAGACGTCATAAGCGTATTGAGCAATAGCGCTAACACCAAAGTTGGTTCTTGGGTTCTTTTCTGGATCGTAGTCTTTAGCTGGTCCCCAGTCACTTGGTGCAATATAGCCCTTGGCTAGCTTCTCAGTACGGTAGTCCAAACCACCACCAACGCTCAACTCTTCGTTAATACTGTACGAGTTCAGCCAAATTGCGTTGAACTGTTCAATAGCAACATGATCGCCGGTTGATTTGCTTTGACCTGATTTATGGTCATAGTTGTCTTGCTGACCATAAGCCAGTTTCAATTCAGATGAGTAAACGTCTCTGTTATATTCCAACGACAGGTCTGCGCCAACATACTCAACTTCACCGGTTTTCTTTTCGTGCTTATCAACCGTTCCCCACGCAGGGTTACCATAGCTACTGTTATCGTAGTCGTACTCATTGTTATAAGCACTCAACCCAACGTAACCAGATAAGTTATTAGAGAAGTTTTGTTGGTAGCCTAGTTTAAGGTTGAGCGTTTCAAAGCCGTGCTCATCACCGTCGTTCACACCCGGCAAAGGTTTAACATTAAAACCATCGGTTTTTTCGTAACCTAGCACGCCCTTAAAGTGTTTACCTTCGCCTACAGGTTTAGAGACCACAAACGTGCCTTTTTTATGGTTATTTGAGCCATAACCTGCAGACACTCGACCTGAATCGTCATTAATAGACGCACGAGTAATAATGTTGATTACGCCAGAAATCGCTTCAGAACCGTAAATAGAAGCACGCGCACCACGAATGTAGTGGATACGTTCAATCGAGTTGATTGGAAATTGGTTAAAGTCGATACCACCCATGATAGCGCGTGGCATACGTACACCATCTACTAAAACCAGAACTTGGGATGAACTACCACCTCGAACGTAGATAGATGCAGATTGACCACGTCCACCGTACTGGGCAACTTCAACACTCGGTAGTGTACGGAACACATCAAATAGGCTATTTGCTTGAAGACGTTGAATGTCTTCTTTGGTTACCGTAACAGTTTGTGCGAGAACCGCACCATCAATTTGCTGGAATCGGTTTGCGGTAACCACAACCGTTTCGTCTGCGGAGGCTTGTTGGGCCTGTGAATAAAAAGTAGGTGAAAGCAGCGATGCACACGTGATCGCAAGAAGAGTTTTTCTCATTGTATTGTCCTAAATCGCGTAATTCCTACCGAGCCCTACTCTTATTGAGCAGTCCAGTGCTGTGGCTCAGTTGCTGGCAGGTATTCGGACTTAAGAGCGAGGTTGTTCTACCTACTTGCTCGACTTCCCACATAAACTAATGCAGTGTCTTGATGAGCGTTCGTTCTCTTTTACCGCTGCGCGTCAGTTCTGGATTTTCACCAGATTCCCATTTCAGCCATCTAGATTGCTAGATAGCACCAGCTTGTGGCAAATACTATTAAGCTATTGATTATTTGTCCAGCCAATATTCCCCCTGACCATTGTAACGATTTGGTTCATTTGAGTATCAACTGACACAGAACACACTATCTTTAGATCAATTAGGGTACAAAACTGGACATCCTATTAAGATTGAATAAAATCTGCGCTCTTAAATTGAATGCACCATAAAAGGTAAGATCATGGCTACTCTTGATGTAAACCCACAACGCTACCAAGAACAACTGGCTGAAAAAGTCGAACGTCTGACCGATATGTTCGCGCCATACAACGTGCCAGAACTGGAAGTGTTTGAATCACCAGAGCAGCACTACCGCATGCGTGCTGAGTTCCGCGTTTGGCATGAAGGTGAAGACCTTTACTACATCATGTTCAACCAAGAAACTCGTGCAAAATACCGCGTTGACCAGTTTCCAGCAGCCAGCCGCCTGATCAACGACTTGATGCCACTTTTAGTGGATGCGATGAAAGACAACGAATCATTACGTCGCAAACTGTTCCAAGTGGACTTTCTGTCTACCCTAAGTGGTGAGATTCTGGTTTCACTGCTTTACCATCGTCAACTTGATGAGGAATGGATTGAAAACGCAAAAGCACTAAAACAACGCTTAAATGATGAGGGCTTCAACCTAAACATCATTGGCCGAGCACGTAAGATGAAGATTGTTTTAGACCGTGATTACGTGATCGAAAAGCTAGATGTGAATGGTCAAAGCTACATCTATCAGCAAGTTGAAAACAGCTTCACCCAACCAAACGGTAAAGTGGCAGAGAAGATGCTGGAATGGGCGGTCGACTGTACTCAAGAAAGCACGGGTGATCTACTAGAACTTTACTGTGGTAACGGTAACTTCTCTCTAGCGCTGGCACAAAACTTTGACCGCGTATTAGCAACTGAGCTAGCGAAGCCATCTGTGGTTTCTGCGCAATACAACATCGCAGCGAACGAGATTGATAACGTACAAATCCTACGTCTGTCAGCGGAAGAGTTTACTCAGGCAATCGAAGGTAAGCGTGAGTTCCGTCGTCTACAAGATGCAGGCGTGGATCTGAAGAGCTACAACTGCAACACGATTTTTGTTGATCCTCCACGCTCAGGTATGGACGTTGACACTTGTAAGATGGTGCAAAGTTACGATCGCATTATGTACATCTCTTGTAACCCTGAAACATTAAAAGAGAACTTGGACATTCTATGTGAAACACACAACGTGACGCGTTTTGCTCTGTTTGACCAGTTCCCTTACACCCACCACATGGAAGCTGGCGTACTATTGGAACGCAAAGCGTAATCCACCAGCGTCAGGCATAAAAAAAGCGAGCTCAGTAGTAGCTCGCTTTTTTGTTGAGTTCTTTTGGCTTACTCAGCAGAAGTTTTCTTTTCCATGAAACCTAGCTTTTTTCCAACCCAAGCCAATAGAATCATTGAAACTAGGATCGCGAAGAAGTTAGAACCTGCTTCTGGGTATTGTGCTTTGATAAACGCAGAGTGACCAAATGCCCCCACGAAGAAACACGCAAGACCAACAAGTGGGATATCTTCCGATACTGGGTTGTTAAGGTATTCTTGGTAAAGCGCCTGTACTGCTAGCACGAGTGCAATCAGAGGGAAGATTGAGAAAGATACTTCGCTCATGGTCAACCATGACAACAAAGCATCACCACACATACCTGCAACCAGTGCCAAAATCAGCGTTTTCTTTTCAGATTTATTTCCATTCGACATTATTCTATCCCGCCTTTTAATCGGTTACGTTCACGTTCTTTGCGATACCAATAAGCCCCTTTGGCTATCATTCGCAATTGCATGATCAATCGCTCGGCGAGTTCATCGCGCTCACGTCGATCTAAGTCTAAAACTTCCGCACCTGAACTGAATACCAAAGTGACTGACGCCTCAGCTTGAGTAAACGCCTCTTCCTTGGTCATACCGGTGCTTATTAAATATTCAGTCAATTCTGCCGCAAAATGTTGTATTTCTCGAGCGACAGCAGTACGAAACTCAGAGGAAGTACCAGAGCGCTCACGCAACAATAAGCGGAATACGTTAGGACTACTTTCAATGAATTCCATGAAGGTTTCAACCGAAGTTCGAATCACACTGCCTTCTTTGACAATACGCTGACGAGCTTGACGCATCAGTTGGCGTAACAGTAGACCGCCCTCATCAACCATGGTTAAACCAAGTTCGTCCATATCTTTGAAGTGACGGTAAAAAGAAGTCGGTGCTATTCCGGCCTCCCGGGCAACCTCTCGCAAGCTGAGATTGGAAAAGCTGCGATCCGCACTAAGTTGATTAAATGCCGCATCGATCAATGATCGACGTGTCTTTTCTTTTTGCTGCGCGCGGATTCCCATCGATTTCATTCTAAAACTTGCTCTTTTTTCTATTGGGTACAAGAGCATCAATATAACGCAATTAGCCCCTACGTAAAAAGATATGTTGCCTCGACTAAGGCAAGCGCGAGCAAGTTACTATTGCCCGACGTTCAAATGCAAACGTTTCGCTTCAAATTGTAGACATACAGCATACCAATTAGTTCTTTTGGTCGATTCTACGTGATCACTTCCACTCTCTAGCAGCGATGATGTGTACCTGTAGAGCAAATGAGTTAAAATCCCGCTACAGCAATGTTAATTAAATATAACAAGGAAGACATCATGGCGCATGCTAATCACTATGACGTGATCGTAATTGGTAGTGGCCCTGGCGGTGAAGGGGCGGCAATGGGATTGACCAAAGCCGGTCTGAATGTTGCCATCGTTGAAAAAGAAAGCAGTGTTGGTGGCGGTTGTACGCACTGGGGAACCATACCATCGAAAGCATTGCGTCACGCGGTTAGCCGTATCATTGAGTTCAATAGCAACCCTCTATTCTGTCGTAATAACACCAGCCTTCATGCAACATTTTCTGACATTTTAGGTCATGCGAAATCGGTGATTGATAAGCAAACTCGACTTCGTCAGGGCTTTTATGACCGCAATTCATGCACACTGTTGTTTGGTACTGCGCGCTTTATCGATAACTACTCCATCGCGGTGATGCAAAGTGATGGTACAGAAGAAGTGTACTCCGCGGACAAATTTGTTATCGCCACAGGCTCTCGTCCATACCAACCGAACGACGTCGACTTCTTGCATGAACGCATCTACGACAGTGACTCTATCCTGAGCCTGAAACACGACCCTCGCCACATCATCATTTACGGTGCTGGAGTTATCGGTTGTGAATACGCTTCTATCTTCCGTGGTTTGGGTGTAAAAACCGATCTGATTAATACTCGCGACCGTCTGCTCTCTTTCCTAGATAACGAAGTCTCAGATGCATTGTCTTACCACTTCTGGAACAGTGGCGTGGTGATTCGCAACGACGAAACATTCGAGAAAATCGAAGGCACCGAAGACGGCGTAATCGTACACCTGCAATCAGGTAAAAAGATGAAAGCAGACTGCTTACTGTATGCTAATGGTCGAACGGGGAATACCGACAAACTCAACCTACCTGCAGTTGGATTAGAAAGCGACTCTCGCGGGCAACTTAAAGTAGATGGTAACTACCGTACAGAGGTGGAACACATCTATGCAGTCGGTGATGTGATTGGCTACCCTAGCCTAGCGAGTGCAGCGTATGACCAAGGTCGTTTCGTGGCACAAGCCATCACGAAAGGACAAGCTGACGGAAATCTGATTGATGACATCCCAACGGGTATCTACACCATTCCAGAAATCAGCTCAGTGGGTAAAACCGAGCAAGAACTGACTGCGGCGAAAGTGCCTTATGAAGTAGGACGCTCTTCATTTAAACACTTAGCTCGTGCGCAGATCGCAGGTAAAGATATCGGCAGTTTGAAAATCCTCTTCCATCGCGAAACCAAAGAGATTCTTGGTATTCACTGCTTTGGTGAGCGCGCTGCAGAAATCATCCACATCGGTCAGGCCATCATGGAACAAAAAGGTGAAGCCAATACAATTGAATACTTCGTCAATACCACCTTTAACTATCCGACGATGGCAGAAGCGTATCGCGTAGCGGCACTGAACGGTTTGAACCGATTATTCTAATTCAATTGGGTTGCCATGATCCAAAAGCAAAAACAGCAGGTTTCGACCTGCTGTTTTTTTATGTGTAACTAGGCAAGAAAGCTTCCCTTGCGCCATTGATAAAAGAAGATAGCGCCAAGTCCAATCCCTCGCATTGCCATGAAACTGGTCATCGCAAACCACAGCGCATGGTTTTGCCAGCCAGAGAACAAAAAGAAAATCGCAAAGAAACAACAAGTCGCCACGAACATACTGTTTCGCATGTCTTTACCTTTAGTGGCACCAACAAAGATGCCATCAAACAGGAAGCACCACATCGAGGCCAATGGCATGACCACCAACCATGGTAAGTATACTGACGCTTGCTGCTGCACCGCGTCAATCGAAGTGATCATGGCGATCAAGTGCGATCCCGCCAAACCAAATACCGCAGTCAAACCTAAGCAGATGATCAGACTCCAGAAGAAAGTACCAATCAATGATGCACTGAGCTGCGCTCGGTCTTTGGCACCGATCGCTTTGCCAACCATGGCCTCCATGGCGTAAGCAAAACCGTCCATGCCATAGGAAATCATCATCAAGAAACTCATCAATACCGCATTAGCCGCAACCACATCATCACCAAAGCTCGCACCTTGGAAAGTCATAAAGCTAAACGTAGCTTGTAAACAGAGCGAGCGTAAGAAGATATCGCGATTGAGTTTTACGAACCGCCCTAGCCCATGTTGAGTATCGGTTAGCAGGCTCTTAGGTGATGGCAACTGACGTGATCGCCATGTTTTCCACACACACATCAAGCCAAACGCCATGCCTGAGTAATCAGCTATTACCGATGCCAGCGCTGCGCCTTCTACTTTCCAGCCTAAGCCAATAACAAACAGTAAATCGAGCGCAATATTGGTCACGTTGGTGATGATCACCATCCACATTGGGGCTTTGGCGTTTTGCGTTCCGAGCAGCCAGCCCAATAACACAAAGTTCATCAGCGCAGCAGGCGCACTCCACACTCGGATAGAAAAATATTGCATGCCGTAGTGCTTCACTTCCGCACTGGCATCACTCCAACCAAAGATCAGATCCGCGATCGGGTTATGGGCAATAAGGAAGACTAACGCAAACAGCAGTGCCATGAGTGAGCCTTGCATAAACACCAAAGCGAGTTGTTTTCGGTCTTCACCACCGTAGGACTGCGCTGCTAACCCAGTGGTCGACATACGTAAGAAGCCAAGCAACCAAAACGTCACGCTGATCATGGTGCTGCCCAACGCAACACCACCCAGATACCAAGCGTGCTCAAGGTGACCGATCACCGCAGCGTCAACCAAGCCCAAGAGTGGAACAGTAATATTCGACAGCACCATAGGGATAGCGAGCGCTAACACTTGGCGATGCACTTGAGGATTCGATAAAAGAGAGAAGATAGAGTTTGTCACAGGCACCTCGTTGTTTAGATCAGCGAGTGTACCTGAGTACTAAGGGTCTGTTGACCTTTAGAGCTTATTTTTGCAGCTGTTTGTGGGTTCTTACTATTCAATCAAAAAAGAGAAAAGTTTGAAATACAGTAACTCAGTACAAGAGAGCCACAAAGCTGCCCAAGGGTTCGGCTAAAAGCGCTTTACTCTTTGTTGATAGGTCATTGCTTAGAGTGACTAGGCGGCTAACCTATCGTCGCGATTAAAACGCTTTTATCTCGAACAAAATTTAACCGCAAAAGGTAAACAGACCCTCGAGCCTATCCAATTACCACTTGATGTGAACGAGGACTGGCGTGAGGCGATGTTTCAACATTGGGATCTTATTCAACCAACGTTGCCATGCTTTCCAGCGTGAGCAGAATCGGTCGAATGGCGAGAAGGCTTTGACCCATTGCGCCCATGGCAGCCAATGCAGTACTTGTTGCGCTGGTGCTTCAAAACCATGTGCATACGTATCTGAACCGAGCTTCTGACCCCATTTACTTTCGGTTAAGTCACCTGCTAGCACCATGCACACTTCTGCCGATACAAAATAGCGACCCAGAGTTTGGATGAAAGTCGCAACACGCGATTCATCGCAATCGAGTAAAGCCATCTCACATAGGATCAGTACTGGTGCTTTTTCAGGAATGCGCAGTTCGTCTAACCAGCTCATGTCTTCTACGCTGCCGCAACGATGCTCGTAACGTTCGTTTTTGTGGAACAATCGCTGACGCCAAACCAGATTCTCGGTGACATCCAGTTCAATCCAATGACAACGGCCATTGTCCAAACGGTAGAAACGCGTATCTAAGCCCGCACCAACATTAATGATCCAAGCGTCTGAGTGTTGTTGAAGAAAGTGACTGACCTGCTGATCGCACAGCTGAGTTAAAGTCACGTGCAGCAGCTGCTTCTGATCGACATCACCACTAATACAATCTGGTGCCATCTTACAGCTCAAACACGCTTTTGCGGCGATTGGATCGTACACCAAACCGTTGTCTACCATGCTTTCGCGGCTGCGTAAAAACAACGGTTTCAACAGATGATTGGGTACGTGATGTTGAGGCTTGGACATGGGCATTTCCTTACGCCGAAAAGAAAATGATTAAATAGACTTAGATGATAATAAATCTCAATATCACTTGCAAGTTTTACAGCATAACCAAAATTCTCAACCGGTGGCGAGCGTAATAAATTTGAAGGGAATGAAAACAAAAATAGAAAGCACAGAAAACACAAAGCCCAGCAGAGCGCTGGGCTTTATTAGAATGCTTGAGGTAAGAAACCTACATCCAGTCAGTGTTACGGATGATACCAACCGCCAGACCTTCAATCGTCAGATGTTGCGACGTTAGGTCAACTTGGATTGGTGAAAACTCTTCATTCTCTGCATGCAGTAGAACTGTAGAACCTTTGCGCTCTAGACGCTTGACCGTCACATCGTCATCAACACGAGCAACCACAACTTGACCGTCGCGCACGTCTTGGGTTTTGTGCACAGCTAGTAAGTCGCCGTCCATAATACCGATGTCTTTCATACTTTCGCCGTTTACGCGAAGTAAGAAATCTGCTTTTGGTTTGAACATAGCAGGGTCCACTTGGTAGTGAGACTCCACATGCTCTTGAGCCAGAATCGGCTCACCAGCAGCAACTTGACCAATCAAAGGCAGACCTTGATCGTCGTTTGCCGCATCTTCAAGCAGGATTCGGATCCCGCGAGATGCGCCTGGAATAATTTCAATCGCTTGTTTACGAGCAAGCGCTTTTAGGTGTTCTTCTGCGGCATTCGCAGAGCGGAAGCCAAGCTCACGCGCAATCTCTGCACGAGTTGGTGGCATTCCGGTGTCTTCGATTTTGCTTTTAATCAAATCGAAGACTTGTTGTTGGCGTGGCGTTAACGGCTTCATATGTAACCTGTCTTTTTATACAGTTAACTGTGAGTATATCCAGTAAATGGACAAATGAAAACCCAATTGGTTGTTTTTTAATTTATTTGCGCCCGTTTCAGATCCCCCCCACAAACCTCAAGTGAGTATGCGTTTTAAACACGCAATAGCCAATTCGTCTAATGAAAGCAACAACCTAGGGCTTCGGCTAATTTCCGCTCAATAAAATTAAAAGGTTTGACCAGTTTCTGGTATCCTTGCTGCGCTTAAAATTTATCGCCTAGGCTTATTTCTATTGCCGTATCTATTTCCTTTCCTATAGAAGAAGGGAAAGCGGACGCAGAAATAAGGTTAGGCTTGTTTGAATACCTATTGAGGCTGTGAACTTTATGTCTTCTGGACAATCATTTTCACGTTCATTACTAAAACTACCTTTATCGGTAATGGTAAAGGGCACCACAATCCCGTCGAATCCAATTGACGATCTCAACATCGACCTAGCGAAGCCGATTGTGTATGCCTTACCGTTCCGTTCGAACGTGGATTTGCTGACACTACAAAAACAAGCTTTGAGCCTTGGTCTACCAGACCCGCTTAGCCCGCTAGAAATCAATGGCAAAAAACTGACTCGTTACGTGTTTATTGCCTCTCGTCCAACCGTGATGAGCAATGATAACGACGTACCGAGTGAGTCTGTTTCTCTGTTTACTGAATTACTTGAATTGCACAAACTCGACAGCGAGCTAGACGTGCAAATGATCCCAGCGACCGTGCTTTGGGGTCGTAAGCCTGGTAAAGAAGAAAACCACAAGCCGTACCTACAACCAATGAACGGTCCGCAAAAAGCAAAAGCGGTAATGGCAGCGGGTCGTGACTGCTTGGTGCGCTTTAGCCCAGTGGTTTCACTACGTTACATGGCAGACTCTCACGGTACTGACAGCGCTATTGCACACAAGCTAGCGCGCGTTGCACGTATCCACTTCTCTCGTCAGAAACTTGCGGCATCAGGTCCAAACCTACCTCAACGCCAAGTGCTGTTTGCACGCTTAATGAAATCGCCTGCAATCGAAAAAGCGATTGAAGACGAAGCGCAAAGCAAAAACATTTCTATCGAGAAAGCTCGCAAAGAAGCCCATGACATCATGGATGAGATTGCGGCAGACTTCTCGTATGGTTTGGTGAAAAACGGCGATCGTATTCTTGGTTGGTTGTGGACTAAGCTGTACCAAGGTCTACACATCAACAACGCTTCGACGGTTCGTCGCCTAGCGCAAGATGGTCATGAGATCGTGTACGTGCCATGTCACCGCAGTCACATGGACTACCTACTGCTTTCTTACGTTCTGTACCATGAAGGTATGGTACCACCGCATATCGCTGCGGGTATCAACCTGAACTTCTTCCCAGCGGGTCCAATCTTCCGTCGTGGTGGTGCGTTCTTTATTCGTCGTAGCTTTAAAGGCAACAAGCTGTACTCCACGATTTTCCGTGAGTACCTATCAGAGCTGTTTGCTAAAGGCTACTCGGTTGAGTACTTCAGTGAAGGTGGTCGTTCACGTACTGGTCGTCTGCTGCAAGCAAAAACCGGTATGTTGGCAATGACGATTCAAGCCATGTTGCGCGGTCTAAACCGTCCAGTAACGTTAGTGCCTGTGTACATCGGTTACGAGCACGTAATGGAAGTGGGTACTTACGCCAAAGAGCTTCGCGGTTCACGCAAAGAGAAAGAAAACGCAGGTCTTGTTCTGCGTACTCTGCGTAAGCTGCGCAACTTTGGTCTTGGTTACGTGAACTTCGGTGAGCCGATTCAGCTAAACCAATACCTGAATGAACACGCGCCAGAATGGACCAAAGACATCGACCGCATGGGCGGTAGCAAACCACAATGGATGAACCCTGTGGTAAACGGCCTAGCAAACAAGATGATGACGCACATTAACGATGCAGCAGCAACTAACGCGCTGACTCTATGTGCGACCGCGCTATTGGCTTCTCGTCAGCGTGCGTTGTCTCGTGACTCTTTGATCAACCAGATTGAATGCTACCTGAAGCTACTTAAGAACAACCCATACTCAAACACTTCAACCGTTCCAACAGAAAGTGCTGAAGAGTTGGTGGATCACGCTATCTCACTCGATAAGTTTGTAATTGAAACCGACACCATGGGTGACATCATTTCGCTGGATCGTAGCCAGTCGATTCTGATGACTTACTACCGCAACAACATCATTCACCTGTTCGCCCTACCATCATTGATTGCTCAGATGATTATTCGTCAGCGCAACGTGACCGTAGAGAAGATTCAAGAAAACGTCGCTCAAATCTACCCATTCCTGAAAAAAGAGCTGTTCCTAAGCTACAAGGAAGAAGAATTGAACGAGCTGGTCGTGAAGATCTTAAACGAGTTCATTGAGCAGAAGATGGTTTGCCAAGACGGTGAGAAGCTGGAAATCAACCAATCAAACAACCAATCATTGGTTCTGTTGGGTCGTACTATCACTGAAACGCTACAACGCTACTCTATCGCGATGAACTTACTGGTAGCTGACCAAGAACTGGGTAAATCTGATCTTGAGCAGAAGAGCCAAGACATTGCACAGCGTTTGGGGCGTCTGCACGGTATTAACGCGCCAGAATTCTTCGACAAAGGTGTGTTTGCTGCGATGTTCAATACGCTGAAAGAGCAGCAATACCTAGACAGTGACGGCAACTGCGATCTTGAGAAAACGCAGCAATTTGCCAAACTGCTATTTGCTCTGCTTTACCCAGAAGTGAAGTTGACCATCGAAGAGAGTATCCATCAGCTGCAAGCATAACTTGCTTAAGCTCGATATTCACCTCGACAAAAACACAAAAGGCATCCAATTGGATGCCTTTTTTCTATCTGAACGTTTGTACTACGCCGTTACCAGAAAGCGATAAACAGACCGACCGCAATCACCATTCCGACATAGTTGTTGTTAAGGAAGGCTTTAAAACACAAGTCGCGCTCTCGGTGGCGAATCAAGTGTTGCTGGTATACAAACAAAGAAGCCGCAACCAGAATCGTCCAGTAGTAGCTCTGTCCAAGTTCATAGTGTTGACCTAGCAGCACTAACATCGCCAAAGTAACTAACTGCAGAACACCAATCACTAGTTTGTCATAACGGCCAAACAAGATAGCCGTCGATTTGATACCAATCTTTAAGTCATCGTCTCGGTCAACCATCGCGTATTGAGTGTCGTAGGCAATGGTCCACAGCGCGTTAATCACAAACACAAACCACACAATCCAAGGCAGGTCGCCAGTTTGCGCAGCCCACGCCATCGGAATCGCCCAACTAAAAGCCAAGCCCAAAAACAGCTGTGGCAGATGGGTGTAACGCTTCATAAATGGATAGATGAACGCTAAAAAGATACCCGCAAAAGAGAGCTTAATCGTAAGCGGATTCATAGTTAGCACTAATAAGAACGAACTGATACCAAGAACCAAAAACAAACCAATCGCTTCTTTCGAGGTCACTTTACCCGATGGCAAAGGACGCTGCTTGGTACGTTTCACATGTCCATCGACTTTACGGTCGGCAAAATCGTTAATCACACAACCAGCGCTGCGCATTAGGAACACGCCTAATACAAACACGATGAGTACATCCCAATTTGGCATGCCCTGCGCGGCAATCACAAGTGCCCAAACCGTCGGCCACAACAACAACAATGAGCCAATTGGGCGATCCATTCGCATCAGTTGCCAATATGCTTTGGCTTTTTCTGCGGACATTTACACCTTCTCCTTAGCGTAAACGGGTGAATTTGGTAAGAATAACTCAGCGACCAGCATCGGTTTGTGATTCATCCACAATCTTGAGCGACGCGCTAAAAAGCGCCCTTGTGGCAGATCAACCCACCCTATTTGCAGAGCATCGCGTTCAACATTATCAGCGCTGAATACGGTCAACCCCAACGGGATATCCCCCTGCTGAGCCAAGTCATATTGTTGATCGACCAAAGTTGTGCGTGGGATTAGCGTGCGGCCAATGACCCAATCTGTATTGTCACCACATAAAATCACCTCTCTAAGCAGGCAATCTTGGTCGGATAACAAGAGACTTTCATCTTCACGTAGTGTCTGTGCAGTAACAATTTGGTTATGCAGCAATTCCACTGTCAGTTCCTGACAGTGCTGCTTCAAACGGCGTGACAAAGACCCTTGCTCCTCAAGCCAATGCTGAGCAAATTCATTGGGAAATGCGAAATCTTCGGGTTTTTGCCACTCTACTTCCATTAAAGAAGTAATATAGAGTGATGTCGGCTGATTCATACTAGTATTCAATTGGTGGCTTTATGCGTACAATAAAGCAACAACTTACCGTCTTATTGAAACTGTAAGTTCCGTTATTTGTTATAGACGGTCTATTGTATCAAGACTAAAGCGATTCGAGTATCGCGATCCAGAGAAAGAAAAGTTAGAAATATGTACAAACGTTATGTAGCCCAAATTATTTTTGCATTGAGCTTGCTGATCTCTGCACCTAGTTGGGCAGAATCGGAAGAAACAGGACCTCAGTTGGCCTATTTTACTCTTGAGCCAGATTTAACTACTAACTTTTACACCAAAGGCAAAAAGCTAGGTTATGTACAAGTTCGTATCGATATTATGGTCATGAGCCAACAAGATCTTGCTGTTGTCGAACATCATCAACCGCTCATTCGTGATGCGGTTATAGAGTTACTGGGCAAACAAACTGAAGATACGATTAAATCATTGTCTGGCCGAGAAGACTTACGTAAAACCTTGGTTGAAAAACTCAATGAGATTCTTCTTCCAGAAACAGGCAAGACCATTATTGCTGATTTACTCTTTACCAAGTATCTCTATCAATAACCTCTGCAGGTTTACTTCGTAAAACAAAAGACCGCCTTTCGGCGGTCTTTTTTATTCTTATCAAGTGCTCACAATGCTTGTTGGTATTTCTGTTTGCCTGAATCAAACAGCGCAATCGCCATACCTGAGAGCAAACCTACCAAGTGGGCAGTATTGGCAATCGCCATAAATGGCTGAACAAAGCCTAGTACTAACCACACCAGCATAAAGCCAATAATCGGTTTAGGTAGGGCTAAGCCAAGGTGTGGGCAGCGATAACCAAGAACCCACAAGTAACCAAGTAGCGCATAGACCACACCAGACAAGCCACCGAAGTTGGCCCCTTCTACGTAAAATTGCCCAGCGCCAGACAGCGCCGCAGAGATAAAGAAGATTTGCAGTAACTTACCGGAGCTTAGGCGACGTTCGATATCACCACCTAACTGCCACCACCACAGTAGGTTAAACACAATATGTGTCACTGAAAAATGCAGCAATGCATGACTTATCCAACGCCAAACTTGCCATTGCTGACCTTCAAAAGCGGGGAAGTGCAGCAGTGCAAACACCCCATCACCAAAACCAAACATCTGTAAAAAGTAGATAACTGTACAAACGGCCATGATCAATAAAGTCACAGGACCCGCTTTGGCTTTGATCATTCCCATGATGCTTGGGCTGGAGTAATGAAATTTACTCTTGCGAGTATCGGCAACGTACCACGAGGCCGCGCTGTACTTCGAAGCCGATGGGTTGGCTAAGAACTGCTTCAGCTCCGCGTCGACTTCTATTTCATGCTGCGCGTCCGTCAACCAAAGCGCAAACTGCCCTTCACCTTCCGGCATCATCTGAATCTCAATTTTGCGCGATGCCATGTAATCAATGAAAGCTTGCGCCATACGTGGATTACTTAACGTTACCAATCTCTTCATTAACTTCTCACTATTGGGAGTTCTGCTCGTTGCCAGGCTTCAAAGCCACCATCCACACTGTACACCTGTTCGAAGCCTTGGTTAACTAAATATTGTGCCGCACCTTGACTACTGATGCCATGATAGCACATCACTAAAACAGGTTGTTCGAACTCTATTTCGTCCATAAAGGCCACGATTGAGTCATTGGTCAGATGAAAAGCGGATTCTGCATGCGCCACTGCAAAAGATTGAGGGTCACGAATATCGACAAGTTTAGCTTCGCCTTGTTTAAGCAAGGCTTGAGCACTTTGTACATCAATGTGTTGAAACTGGTCCATTTACTTTCTCATGTTGTTCTCAGAATTGACGTCATTGTAACCTATCCAAAGCCAAACTTAGCCACAGAGATAGTCTGGTCATTTAAAGCTGTTCATATTCCAACCGTTTGTGGATAAATCTGTGAATTGCGTTGATAAAGTGCATTTGGATCTTTTGATCCACAATATGTAGTGATGATCTTGATCTAACTGTGTGTATATTCAGAACTATCCCCAAAACAAAAACGGCGATAAAGCCTTATTTTGTCCGGCTTTCGAACAGTTGATGAATAATTACTTCACAGAGTTATACACAGGTAGCACAGATAAAATGGATCGCAAACTTCATCGAATTTAGATCGACAATAAAAAAGCCGAGATCACATGATCTCGGCTTTCTATGAAAATCTTACTTTGTATTAGGATTGGAAGTTAGAACTCACCAACAGCTAATTTTAGCTTCTTCATCGCGTTCTTTTCTAGCTGACGAATACGCTCAGCAGATACACCAAACTCATCCGCTAGATCTTGCAGTGTTGCTTTTTGGTCGTCTAACCAACGCGAGCTTACGATACGCTGACTACGCTCATCTAGACTTGCTAATGCATGGCTCAAACGGTTATTGGTATGTGCTTCCCAGTTAGCCGCTTCAACATTGTCCGCGACATCTGACGACTTATCTTCTAAGTACAGCATTGGGGCTGTATATGAATTCGAACTGTCGTCTTCGTCTGTTGGCATATCGAACGTTGAATCTATTGCTGCCAAACGAGATTCCATTTCACGCACTTCTGAAGGCTCTACCCCCAGCTCACGTGCAACCGTTTCTACTTCACCATTGTTGAACCAACCTAGGCGCTTTTTCGACTTACGCAGATTAAAGAACAGTTTACGCTGCGCTTTTGTAGTCGCAATCTTCACGATACGCCAGTTACGTAGCACGTATTCATGAATTTCTGCTTTGATCCAGTGAACCGCAAAAGACACCAAACGAACACCCACTTCTGGGTTGAAACGCTTAACCGCTTTCATCAGACCGATGTTGCCCTCTTGAACTAGGTCTGCCATTGGCAAGCCGTAGCCTGAGTAGCCACGAGCAACGTGAACAACAAATCGTAGGTGTGACAAGATCAGGCCTTTCGCCGCATCAATCTCACCGTTGTAGTGTAATCTTTCTGCCAGTCCTCGCTCTTCTTCTGGTGTCAGCATTGGGTAGCTGTTTACAGAACGGATATAGCTATCAAGGCTATCTTGCGTGACTAGGGCCATCGGATACGCTTCGTTTGACATTCAATTCCTCATCAATCTCTGATCTGGAGCAATACATTGCAATTTAGCTTCGCCATCTTGAACTCAAAGTGAACAAGTTGCAAGAAGGGTGAGCAATTATCCATAAACAAATCGTCTAAACAAGAGAGAAAAATTAGCTTGTGCTAATAAATTCCAAGTATAAGACCTTTATCACCTAAACTGGTTCAATTTCTTTTAGGTGTCGCTGCGCGGATACTCGTGCGGCAATACAACCCAATAAACTGCCAGTGATGATCAATAACAGAGATTCATCCCAGCTCAAGCCAATCAAACGGAACTGACTATCGTACAGCGCTGCTAAATCTTCTACCGCACTATTCATTACCACTGTAACTAATGCAGTAACCAACCATGCTATTGCTGCGCCTAGTACTCCGAACCACATACCTGTATAGAGGTAGGGACGAAGAATAAAACTGTCGGTCGCGCCGATCAGTTTCATGGTTTGAATCTCTTCTTTATTTGCTAATACATTAAAACGTAATGTATTGCCGACGATTAAAAATACAGCACCTAACATCAGTATTGTCAGGGTGATGACAATAATACCAGCAAGGGTTTTAATCGCATCTAAACGGGTTAACCAATCCTCATCAAGCCTAACATCGGTAACGTCTTGCTGTTGGCGGACATCCTTCGCTAACGCTTTGATATCACTTTTTAACTCGGTATCTGGCGTAATCACCAACACACCAGGTAGTGCATAACCACTCAACAGGCTCAACGCTTGGTCAAAACCAGCGTATTGGCTTAGATCTGATAGACCTTGTTGTGGCGAAATATATTCCACCTCTTTTACCAAAGGCCAAGTTTCTATCTGATCTTTTAATACCATCACCCTAGCATCTGGCATCCCTTCAACTAAGTAAGCACTAACTTGCGATGGTGAAGCTACATCTTCGGCTGCGCCCGCTACATTTTTACCTAATAGGTATAAACATGCTGGCATGGAAAGCGCCATCGAAATCACGGCAAGGGTAAGGATATTACCTAAAGGACGTCGCCATAACGCACGAAAAGAAGCTTTCGCTTGCTTCAGATGGACGGAGAAAAAACTATCGGTATTTGCACGACCAGTATTACGCCCTTTCTTCTGGGTGCGCTTATTACCTACCATAGTCTTCTACCTCACTAAGGAAACCTTGGTTCAATTCAAAGTGGCGATATTGAGGGCGAGTATTTACTAACCCGATATCATGCGTCGCAAGGAGAATCGTTACGCCAGCACGATTAAATTCTTCAAATAAACGAATAACGCGACTAGACAATTCTGGATCTAAATTACCCGTCGGTTCATCCGCCACCAATAACGTTGGTCGGTTTACAACAGCACGAGCGATACCGACACGCTGTTGCTCACCTCCCGAGAGTTGACTAGGTAGACAACGGGCTTTATCAAGTAGACCCGTTTTATCCAATGCCGCAGAAACTCGGCGTTTGATTTCATTTTCAGAAATCGACTCAATACGCATCGGCAGCGCGACATTGTCGAACACGCTTCGGTCCATCAATAAACGGTGATCTTGAAACACAATCCCAATATTACGACGTAAAAAAGGGATGTCTTTGCTTGGAATACGCGTAATGTCGTGCCCGTTGAACTGGATCTTTCCATCAGTTGGGCGCTCTATTGCACATATCAGTTTCAACAAAGTACTTTTACCCGCACCCGAGTGACCACCTAAAAACGCCATTTCTCCGCGCCTAAGATGAAAATCGACCTTCTGTAAGGCTTGTCGACCACCTCGATATGCTTTGCTCACTTGCTGAAATTTGATCACCGTTGATTACCTCTAACTCTAATTACTCTTCACGGCTAAACAGAGCGTCGATGAACTCTTGAGTTTCGAAAGGACGCAAGTCTTCGATACCTTCGCCTACACCAATGTAGCGAATTGGGATTTCGAACTGATCAGCAATAGCAAAGATAACGCCACCTTTCGCCGTACCATCCAGCTTAGTCAATGTAATCCCAGTTAGAGGGGCCACGTCACTGAACAGTTTCGCTTGGCTAATGGCATTTTGACCTGTACCCGCGTCTAGCGTCAGCATGATCTCATGCGGTGCAGAATCATCAATCTTCTTCATCACGCGCACGATCTTGCGTAGCTCTTCCATTAAGTTAGCTTTGTTTTGTAAACGACCTGCAGTATCTGCAATCACGACATCAACGCCACGCGCTTTTGCCGCTTCAATTGCATCATAGATAACAGATGCGCTGTCTGCACCAGTGTGCTGAGCAATGACAGGAACGTTGTTACGCTCGCCCCATACTTGTAGCTGCTCAACCGCTGCTGCACGGAAGGTATCACCTGCAGCGAGCATGACTTTCTTGCCTTGGTTTTGGAATTGCTTCGCTAGCTTACCGATCGTAGTTGTTTTACCAACGCCGTTCACACCAACCATCAAGATAACGTAAGGGGTTTTGCTGCTGTCGATTTCGAGAGGCTGTTCTACTTTAGCTAAGATTTCTGCCATCTCTTCTTTTAATAGGCCGTAAAGTGCTTCACCATCTTTCAGATCACCGCGAGAAGCTTTCTCGGTCAGGTTGTCGATGATTTTGGTGGTGGTATTCATCCCCACATCAGCAATCAACAGTTGTTCTTCTAGCTCTTCGAAAAGGTCTTCATCGATCTTCTTACCACTGAACAGACCAAAGAAGCCTGCACCAATGTTCGCTTTAGTACGGCTTAGACTGCGCTTAAGACGAGCAAAAAAGCTTTCCGTTGGCTTCTCTTGCTCTTGGATGCGAGGCACAACTGGCGCTTCTGCTTCTGCTTCTGCTTCTGCTTCTGCTTCTGCTTCTGCTTCTGCTTCTGCTTCTGCTTCTGCTTCTGCTTCTGCTTCTGCTAGGACAGGCTCAGGCTTCTCAGTTTCTTCTTCAACAATTGTTTTTTCTTCTGCTTGATCGGCAGCATCTTCTGTAGATTGTTGCTCGGCGGCAGGTACTTCCGCTGCTTCTTCTTTTACTGATTCTTCAGTTGTCGGTTTTTGGCTTTGCTCTTCATCACCAAAACCTAGCCACGAAAGTAATCCGCGCTTCTTTTTTTCCGTCATCTGGGGCTATCCTAGATTGTCTTCTTATCTATTAATGACTCTTTTCTGACAAGAATATTATCTTGACAGAAAAGGCGAATGACAAAGTTGTGAAAACTTTCCAATTAGGTGAATCTAATCTTATTAGTGTTACACTCTGTCATCTTGAATATTCTGGGCTGTATCCAAGCTCAAAGCTTGGGCGATTGGATATAGTATCACTTTATTAGCGGTCAAAAAATCTATGGTAAGACGTCGCCAGCAAAACTCATCACAAAAAAAGCCAACAACGGGCTTTGTTCGCATTATTAGTGGTTTATGGAGAGGCAGAAAGCTACCTGTTCATGACGCTGAAGGTTTGCGCCCAACCACGGATCGCGTAAAAGAAACCCTATTTAACTGGTTAGCTCAAGATGTGCCGCAAGCAAAATGCCTCGATCTATTTGCTGGCTCGGGCGGCTTAGGCTTTGAAGCCGCTTCTCGCCAAGCAGAGCTTGTCACCATGGTGGAGCTAAATCCACAAGCATTTCAGCAGTTACAAAAGAACATTGCATCATTGAATACTAGTAATATTCATGTAGTGAACACCGATGCGTTAAGCTTTTTGAAGCAACCGGGTACGCCACATCACGTAGTATTCATCGATCCGCCGTTTCGCAAAGGCTTATTGGATGAAACCGTGACCTTGCTTGAGCAAAATGGCTGGCTGGCTGAAGATGCGATGATTTATATTGAAACAGAGAAAGAACTAAACATTGCTGGGCTTCCAGAAAACTGGCGTCTGCACCGCGAGAAAACCGCAGGCCAAGTCAGCTACCGCTTATATGAACGCGCAACAGCTTAAAGCCTCAATTTAAAAGGATAGTTAAATGAAAGCATTATTGATACTGGCTAAAGCGGCCATCGCCTTTGTCTGGTTTATATTAATCCTCAACATCTTTATGCCCTTTCCAGGTAAAGCGGCCATTGCGCTGTATATCATGGCGGCATTTTTGTTCATTATGCATGGTCTACAAATGGCGATCTTCATCGGTGCATTTGGTGACAAAATTAAGATGAGCAGTTGGGAGAAATACTCGATTTTGATTTTTGGCATATTTGCTCTGCTCGATATCCGTCGCAAGCATATGATGTAGAAACCTCAGATAAACAAAAGCCGCTCACTAAAGCGGCTTTTTTGTATTCATCCGGTGGACAAAGGCTTAACCCATGTAGCTCTTCACGCCATCAAGGAACATCTGAGTAGAAATCATCACCAAGAGTAATCCCATCAAACGTTCGACGGCTTTCAGACCACGTTCCCCTAAAATACGGTGGAAGAAACTGTAGAACATCAAGATAAAGAACGTCGCCCCCCATGCAATCAACACAGCTGCCGACAGCTCCATAATCTTATCTGGGTGCTGAGAAGACAATAGCAACAATGCAGCAATCACAGATGGTCCAGCTATCATCGGAATCGCCATCGGCACAATGAATGGTTCTTCGCCAGCCGCTAAACCAGTAATACTGCCCGCACTAGGGAAAATCATCTTAATCGCGATGATAAATAGAATAATACCGCCAGAAATACTCAAGGTTTCAGGTTGAACATGAAGGAAGCTCATGATGCTTCGGCCTGCGAAGAGGAATAGCATCAAAATCATCAAGGCAAACAACAATTCACGGATTAACACTTTACGGCGACGCTTAGCATCTAGGTGTTTGAGAATGGACAGCACAATCGGCAAATTGCCGAGCGGGTCCATAATAAGAAACAGCATGGTCGCTGCAGAAAGAATGTCCATGTTCTGACCTCGACAGGAAAATTGGCGGCCAGTATAACAAAGTGAATACGTGAATATATGGTTGAAGGCGAAATGGATTTCCCGCCCTCAACGAATAACGCTTAGCCGCCACTTAGTGATTACAAACGCGCGCCATGTTAACCACAAACTTACCTTCAAGTTCGCGTACTTTTTCGCGCTTTAGCAAAAACTCTAGCAATGCATCTAAGTCTAGATCATTCAGCTTACAGGTATGAAAGCGCGCATCTGTGCCGAAATGAGCAGCAAGTTCATCACGATTCATTGGGGTTTCACGGAGTAGGTTCAGCAAGTTATGTGCATGAATTTCAGTCATCATCGATTCCAATCTTCAAAGTTAGTCTGGGCAGTGTAACTAAAACATGATCGATTGCTTTGACCTAAGTTAGTAAATGATAGAAGCAACAATTAATGCATGGGCTAAGAAGTAACTGCCGCTCACCCAGACATAGGCTCGCTTCATCGGCTTACGATAACCATGTATCGCGTAAGCTAAAGCAGAATAAATCATCACTAAGGTGCCACTAAACCCGATCGCATTAGCAAAGCTTGGCGCTTGTAACCAAACCTCACCCGCCGCCCAAGCCAGTTGAACCAGCATGATACCCATGATCACGACCGGAAAGACCATGGAATCTAACTGTGGTAGCAAGAGGAAGAAAGCCACAATACTTGCAGCAAGCAGTAAAGCTAACAGCCACCACACAATGTCACCATTGAGCTGAACCCAGAACGATTTGCTATAACAAATTTGTGCCAGTAGATAACCGGCAAAATAGAGAGGCTTACGAGATTTAAACGAATGGAGCGTATCAGCAAACATCGAGACCACGAGACCACCCACGATCCAATAAGTATGTGGTGCTGAAGAACCCTCAGTCAGTGCCAAAATCAGTAGCAATAGCAGAGTAAAAATTTTAAATGTTAGAGACTGCGTTGGATTGGCCTGTTTTGCCCCCAACACGGAATACATCCCCGATAGCCCAATCGCTAACCAACTCCACATGCCGATACACCTTTCACGTAATCTCGCCGCTAGTCTAGGTAGACCAATCTTGATGTAAAGACATAATCAATGAAAGTTGGATCTCGCTAGCGAATCAAAACATTTCGTAATCACCACGGACTCAATCAACGAAGTGACAATCTATTCACCTCTAAGAATAGCTCGGCCTTTCAGCTCACCATAGACAATACTGTGAAAAATAAACCGCCACTTTGTTCACCACACGAGCACTATGTGTAAATAACCAACACAAAACTAAAATCCATGACCTCTGCGCACCAAGAGGGACAAAACCGCCTGACCTATAAAGAATAAACCGCTATCAGCCCAGTAATCATGTAGATTAAAAATTCAGACAAATCAACATAAGTAACTGATATAACTAACCATCAAGGAGATAAGTCGAAAAAATCCAACCATTGCCAATCAAGACTGAGCCTATCCGTTTTTGAGGCTGTAATTTTCTCATCAGATAGGAAAATACGTTTCCAAAGCCCTTAATTTAAATCGACCTAACTAGCATTAAATAGAATTTTCTCAACTTTTGAGAAATTCAGCAAAAATAGATCACCAAACACACCTTAGAGACAATAAACACTATAACACCATCACATTAACCATATTTAACACTTAAAAATCATAAACTTAAAAACAAAAAGAAGAAGAATTAGACAAGTCGCACACTTTAACAACAGCACAAAAAACACAGTTTTATTAGTCAATAAAGGGTCAATAAACGAAAGTTAAGTGTTAGTTTTGAAAAGTTTTGTGCTTTGAAGTTGATCAACAGCCAAAAACAGTGCTATATTATTTACATCGAGTTCATCAATGATTTTAGGGGTAGTGTTATGATTTCTTCTTCTCAAAAACAAGGGCTGGTAATGATTGCAGTGGTTGTTGGTTTAATGACACTGCCAATGATGTACTAAGTTACTGTTTAAAATAAAAAAGGGACGCTTCCGCGTCCCTTTTTTATTGTTCAATTTTTGTAGTCTACAAATGCTTACTTAGAATATCCCAGTGCATGTAATAGAAGCCAAGAGCAGCAAGCGTAATCAAGGCCATTAACAAAATAGCCGCTCGCCAAATAAAGCGAGAACTTCTTGGCGTAAGTTCCTTTTCACAGGCATCACATGCCGCCATAAAGCCTTTTCTGTCGTCCAACTTATAGTCTTCTTCGTGAACAATCTTATTGCGCACGGTTGCGATAAAGCGTAATTTCGCTATAACGTCGTGTGGCAAACGTTCTTCACAGCTGCTGATCAATTGATGCAACCCCTTCCCTTCCGCATGATATTGCGTACGCAGAAGTTTTTCGATGGTTCGGGTACGCATGACTACTTTCTCAATATCTGACATCGCAACCCTCCTTACTTGACCATTCCTTTGTCTGTCATCTCATTCTTCTATAAATTTAGAACTTTTTCGAGTCAAAAGGTGCAAATTTCCTTTTAAATTGTGCTCTTGAACGCATATAAAATGTGAAGTGCGCCGAATAAAATCTACGACGCTTTTACTAGATCACGAATAATTTATCTCAACTCATAGTTTAATCAGGGAGTTCTGTAAAATAGGCGCCAATGAAACATTGGAGGTTATCATGCCAATCTCACTTATTTTGGCTCTATTCGCCCTAATTGCACTTGGTGCATGGGTATTTTTCCGCTTCTACAGCAAGCATTACTTTGGCGAAGACGCACCTGAACAAAGCGCTCAAGTGACCATATTAGACAAGCAAGTAATAGAAGTGCCAGAAGCAGAGCCAGGTCAAGACGACCAAGAATATTGGATTTATGTACAACGCGGCTCGATTGGACCAAAACGCGAGTTTCAAATCGGTGTGCACTATTACCACGCTCTAAATCCCGGTGATAAAGGCACACTGACTTACTGTGGCGACAAGTTCTTACACTTCGCCCTAAAACGCTAAACTACGGCAACAACCAGCGAGTCTTGGCGGACTTGGAGAACAAATAGCTCATCGCCAAGGCTCCAGCACCGCTTAATACAATCCACACCGGAATCACCCATGCAGGGTGCCCTTGATACCAACCGAACACTTTCATCGGCCATAAGAAAATTGGGTGGAGAAGATAAATACCCAAACTGTGTTGGCTAATAACACTCACCACTTTTTGCGCTTTTGGCGCCAAACCTTCTCCAAAGTAACGACACAACATAAAGATCATCGACGCAGCTAAAATCACATTCAATGTTTTGTATGATAGCCAACGCCCCACTGTGTATTTATCTGCCTCTAAGCTATTTGCGACAACCATAGTAAACGTCACCACTAATGCCACCAGCCCAAGCGCAGCAAACGCTGTAACCATAGAACGATTGAGCGGTACTTTCTTAAACAAAACATAACCGAGTGGTAAATATCCCATATAAAGCCAGTATTGATTACTCCACGGTCCATCAATTTTGAATAAGAATAAAGTGCTGGTGAGTAGCCAAACCGCCAGATACGCATAGAGGACACTGTCATCACAATTACGGACTACCCATTGAAACAACGGAATCACAAAATAGAGCGGAATAAAGTAATAGAAGAATCCAAGGTGGTAGTAGGTTGCATGATGCGGACTGTTGCTCACCACTTCTTCAACGGTGGCAAAGTCAAAGCCTTGCGCCGTCCAGCCTGACAAATACGCATAAAACATCGACCAAATAATAAAAGGGACTAATACCTTACCTAAGCGCCGTTTGAAGTAGTACTTGGCATCAAAAGGACGCGTATCGCTGAGCATCAATGCCCCCGTGATCAAAATAAAAACTGGCACTGCCCAACGCGTCACGCTGTTCACACCCACCGCGGTTAACCATTGGTCAAATGGAATCACGCCCAATTCATTACGATATGGCGCTAACACATGGATGGCGATCACTGCTACCGCCGCCACACAACGTAATAAGTCGAAAAACAGAACCCTTTCTCTCATACCCTTTCCTAATTTGCGTAACTTCACGCCTATAGCATAGGGCAATTTTCATCCAGTGAAATAGTTAACAATCTGTTTTTGCTTATTTTTAACCCTACAATGACGCTAGAACATCATTCATCTGCAAAATAAATCGCTCCAACATCTATTGCGAAGTGAATTCGGTAACCCTAAGCTTTCTCGGATATGAAACAGCTTTAAACTCTGTGTTCCTTTAGGATGCCAATTAAATTATTAAGAGAGGTCTTTATGAAGAAAACATTATTAGCGTCACTGGTTTGTGTAGTGGCTTTAGCTGGATGTAATCAAAAGGAAGAGGCCGTGGCACCAACACAATCGCAACCGGAAGCGAACCCTATCTGCAACGCTGAAAACCTTGCTGGCGGTTGGTCACAAGGAGAGGTAACACCTGAGGCTCAACAAGCACTCGACTTTGTACTTGGTCAGATGAATACCGCAGCGAAGCTAAAAGAAATCTTGAGCGTACGAACTCAAGTCGTGAATGGCCTTAACTACGCGATTGAATTCGAAATGGACAATGGTGAAGTTTGGAACACCATCGTTTACCGCTCACTGAAAGGTGATATGGAAATGACGCAGCCAGCACAACAGGGCCGCATTTGCCCATAAGCAAGATTTACTGATTTGCGATACTGAATCGTAAAAACAAAAATGGCTCCCAAAGCGGAGCCATTTTTTATTCTGAATCGTAAATCGATTTAAGCCGTTGCCACTTTGGCTTTTGGTAGCTTGATAGAAATTAGAGTTGTCAGCGCTAAGAAGGCAAAAGAGACCCACAGACATGCCGCCAGCCCCGCTTCTTGGTAAATCCAACCGGATAGAACCGTACCAATCAAACGTCCCATCGCATTCGCCATATAGTAGAAGCCGACATCCAGTGAAACGCCATCACCTTTCGCGTAGCTGACGATAAGGTAAGAGTGCAAAGATGAATTCACCGCAAACACCGCACCGAATATCATCAAGCCCACCACAATGACCAGCTCTGGTTGCCAACCGACTTGCACGCCGTAAGCAATCGCGCCAGTGATGACAGCAAGGATACCCGCCCAAATCAATGCCGCACTACCATCTGGCACTCGACCTTGCGCTTTACCGGTAATACGAGGCGCAAAACCTTGAACGAATCCGTAAGCAATCACCCAAGCCGCAAGGAAACCACCCACCATCAGGTGATCCCAACCAAACACGCTGCCAAGATAAATTGGCAGTGCAACAACAAACCACACATCACGAGCGCCAAATAGGAACATACGTGCAGCGGAAAGAATGTTCACCGACTCTGACTTGGAAAAAATCTGACGGAACTTAGGTTTGCTCTTCGCCTTACCCATATCCGCCTCAAGCCAAATCAAGCTGCATACAAACACAACGGCCAGCACACTTGCCATGATGATCATCGAAGTTTGGAAACCAAACGCTGATAGCAGCAAGCCACCAACGAAGAAACCCGCACCTTTCAGCGCATTCTTCGAGCCAGTTAAGATCGCAACCCATTTGTACAGCGCACCTTGCTGCTCGTCTGGCACCAAAGTTTTGATCGCGCTCTTGGCACTCATCTTGTTTAAGTCTTTGGCAATACCTGAGATTGCCTGCGCCGCCATCACCCAAGGAATGGTCAACCAAGCATTAGGCACTGCCAACATCAGCAAGGCAAAAATCTGCATCCCTAAGCCGACGTTCATGGTTTTGTTCAAACCAAGTCGAGCACCTAGCCAGCCTCCAACCAAGTTGGTCACTACGCCAAAAAATTCATAGAAAAGAAATAGCGAAGCAATGGCTAAACTTGAGTAGCCTAAGTCATGAAAGTAAAGCACCACCAACATACGGAGTGCACCATCCGTCACGGTGAAGTTCCAATAGTTGAACGTCACCAGCATATACTGACGGATACTTTTGCTTAGTTTTGAAATCATAACGACCTCAGATGTACAGCGTTTAGGGCATTTAGATCATGATGTTCCAAATGCTCTACAACCTGAACACCAGCATTGAGTCATCTCAATACTGGCGCTAAATTGTGAAACAAGAACTGATTAAACAACCAAACATTATTTATTAATAAACAATGAGTTAAACACAAAACCAATAAACAAGAATCACATAAATTGGTAAGCCATTACGGCATAAAGAGAGCTTTTGGATCATGATGCACCAAAAGCTCTACAAGCTGATCAAGCGCTTTTAGCTACACGCTCGATGTACTCAACTTGTACTGGCTTAGTGAAAGCACCAGGGCGCAAAGCTTGTACTTCACGTACGATATCTTCTAGCGCCCAGTCTTTCTCTAGCAGTAGGTGCGCAGCAAACAAGCCTGTGCGACCAGAACCACCCATACAGTGCATTGCAACCTTGCCACCTTGAGCAAGAATCGCGTGCAGTTCAGGGCTCGCTCGTGACCATTTTTCAGCGAAGTCTTCGCCTGGAGCACAGTCATCTTCAATTTCAATTTGGAACCATTTCATGCCCAACTGTTGGGTTATATCGCCCAATGCAGACACGTCTTTGGACGCTAATTCGGCATCATCAAGGGCAGTAACAATCACTTCTACACCTTGCGCTTTTAGCTGCTCTAGCGAAGCTTGCAGTTCCACACCTTTGGTACCTGGACATGGAGTCAGTACCAATGCGCCCATTTCTAAATCTAATAGCCATGTAGGATGAGACATCTTAAAACTCCTTATGCCATACCAACGTTACGAACCAATTCCGCAGTACGCGTCGCGTAACCCATCTCGTTATCGTACCAAGCGTAAATCTTCACCATGCGAGAGCCCACGACCATGGTTGATTGCGCGTCGACGATAGTTGAACGTTGGTCGCCTTTGTAATCGATAGAAACTAATGGGCGCTCTTCAAAACCAAGGATGCCTTTTAGCTCGCCTTCTGAAGCCTCTTTCAGTAGTGCGTTAACCTCTTCTGCGGTGGTATCACGTTTCACATCAAAAATGATGTCTGTGAGTGAGGCGTTTGCTAGAGGAACACGAACCGCGTGACCGTTAATCTTGTCTTTTAGGTCTGGGAAAATTTCCACAATTGCGGTCGCACTGCCCGTTGTGGTTGGGATCAGGCTCATACCACATGCACGTGCACGACGCAGGTCTTTGTGCGGCGCATCCAGAATCGTTTGTGTATTGGTTAAATCGTGAATCGTTGTGAATGACGATTGTTCAATGCCCAGTTTCTCGTGAATCACTTTCACGACTGGTGCAATACAGTTGGTTGTACAAGACGCTGCGGTTACGATACGGTGCTGCGCTGGGTCGAAGATGTGGTCGTTCACACCAACGACGATGTTTGCAACGCCTTCTTCTTTCACTGGTGCGCTAACAACAACACGCTTTACGCCTTGTTCTAGGTATTTGTTTAGGAATGAGGTTTTGCGATGAACGCCCGTTGCTTCAATCACAACATCACATTGACCCCAGTTCACAGCGTCGATATCGCGTTCTTGTGAAGTCGTGATGCGCTTACCATTGATCACCATGTCTGTGCCTTCAACTTGCACTGCATGATTCCAACGACCTTGAACTGAATCGAACTCAAGTAAGTGGCCAAGCGTCGCTGCATCACCCGCTACATCGTTGATGTGCACGAACTCTAGCTCTGGCCAATCAAACGCAGCACGCAGTGCCAAGCGACCAATTCGACCGAAACCGTTAATACCTACTTTAATCGTCATAATCTTCTACCTTTTCAAACCTATAAACTGGTAACGCTTACTACTAGCAGCAAGCCGCACGAGTTTTATCGTGCAATCGTGAAATATCGTCTTGGTACTCTTGTTTTAAGCAGTTCGAAGCGACCAAGTCATCAATCAATTTTTGCATCCATCCTGGTAACTGTTGGGACAATTGATAGAACACCCACTGTCCCTGGCGTCTATCTACCAAAATGCCATTCGACCTTAACAGAGCTAAATGACGAGAAACCTTTGGCTGACTTTCTTGTAGCGCATAGGCTAGATCACCAACGCAGGTTTCCCCTTCGCGCACAACAAGCATTAAGCAGCGCACACGAGTTTCATCGGAAAGAAGTTTGAAGAATTGATGCGGAAGCATTGTTACATACCTATATATGGATATGCGCATATACTTATTTAAAACTAGGATGCCGTCAAGCGATCGCGCTCGACTGTAATAAAAGTTTAATATTTGATCGGATTATGCGCCAACGAAAGTCTGGCTCAAGCGCACCGCTTCACCAAGCTGAGACTTAACATCGTCAAAGGAGAGCCCAAGCTGTTGAGAGAATTTTTCCACACCATTCCAGTCAGCACGTTCGTAACATTCTTCTAGGGCAATGAGTGCTCCATAAGCGCCTTCTCGATGCAAAAGCGCTTGTTTTAAAGCGGGGCTAAGTGGTAGCTGCTCTACAAGAGAATCTACTGATAAATCGAGCATGGCATCAAGAATTGACAATAGCCCGACCATAAAGCCTTGCTCATTGAGGTGCGAAAATGGCTGGTAGCTAGACATCAACTGGCAAAATTGCGCACGTTGCAAAGACAGATTGTACAATTCTCTGGGTTTGTTACTCGAGATATAAGATGCCACCACCAACGAGACAAACATCTTAAGCTTCTCTTGCCCCAAATAAATCAATGCTTGGCGAAAAGAGGTAATAGCGACCTCAAGATTGCTTGATTGTGTATTTACAAAGCGCAACAACTTGTACGACAACGCGACATCTTGAGTAATGATACTTTCAATCCGATCAAAATCAGGGTCTGGTACACATACTTCACGAAACAGCTTCAGGGCAAGAACCTGCTCAGGACTGACGTACTTCGTTTGGGATATTAGTGGCTGACTAAAAAAGTACCCTTGGAAAAACTTAAAGCCAGCCTCTTTAGTCGCTTCAAATTCTTCTTCAGTTTCAACTCGCTCTGCGAGAAAGTGGTACTTAACTCTTTTCTCTAAATGACTTTTGACTAGTTCGCATGCCTTATCTAGGCCCATAGCCATAATGTCGAGTTTCACTATATGGACGTAAGGCAAAAATCGACGCCACTCCTGAGTCAACGTAAAGTCATCTAGAGCAATTAAATAACCTTCTCGATAGAACTCTCGAATTGCATCTAGAAGGTCATCAGTTGGACGACATGTCTCCAGCACCTCAATAACAATTTTGTTTTTGGGTAAGCTGCGAGGCAATCTGCGCACCAAGCTTTGATGAGGAAAATTGATAAAGCAGCGTGATGAAGCAATAACAGGGTTAGTGCCGACAGAAAGAAAGTTCTCGACGATAAGTCGGTATGTCGCTCGATTTGAATCTATATGAGAAGGGTAAGCATTGCGCTCACCATCACGGAATAACAATTCATAGCCCAGCGTCTGTCTTTTACGGTTAAAGATTGGCTGGCGAGCGACATACGTTGTATTCATGCTAAAGGACAACTCTTCTGGTAGCTTATGACTTCGCAGCCGCTAATAATGCACCACATCCCATAAACATTGAACCGAATACTTTGTTTATTTTGCCCATGATCTTATCTGAACGAATAAAACGTCCCATTTGTGCGGCCAAACTGGTGTAGCCCAGCATCACACATGCATCAATAACGACAGTCGTCACCCCCAAGACAAGCAGTTGGGTTAGCTGATCTTTTGCTGGGTCAATAAACTGTGGAAACAGCGCCACTAAGAACACAATAGATTTAGGGTTAGTCAGGTTGATAAGAATGGCTTTGTACAATAATGACTTACCTGACATTGTTTTGTGAGTCTCTGGTGTTACCAAACTAGACGTATCACGCCATTTTTGAATACCAAGCCACACAAGGTAAGCTGCACCCACCCACTTAATAACGGCAAATGCGGTTGCCGATTGCGCGACCAAAGCACCAATACCTGCACCAACCAGAGCAATATGAATTGCCAAACCGATCTGTAAACCAACAATAGCGCCCAGAGACTTGCGCGTGCCGTAACTCAAACCATTGCTGATTGAGTTGACGGTACCAGATCCCGGAGCCAGACTAAAAACGATTGCTGTTACCACATAGGCTAACCAAACATGGGTATCCATTGCATTTCCTCAATAATTCTTCGATGATACATCGCGTAAGCAACGTATCTTCAGGTAATCGACTAATGGCTATTAACCATTCACCTTTGACTTATACTCAAGAGACCTTATTTGAGCAAGCAATAGGTGGTCCGATCGCAGCACTTTGGCAAGAACGCCAAGAAGGCTTTGTAAAAGGGACAGAGAAAAAGAACATCTACTGGTGCAAACTCACCAATCCCGAACACACCAAAGCCGTACTGATCGTCAACGGTCGCATTGAAGCCTCCTGGAAATACCAAGAACTTTTCTACGACCTGTATCGACAAGGTTATGACGTGTATTCGTTTGACCACCGAGGACAAGGTTTATCAGAACGACTCGTCTCAGACTCAGACATGGGTCACGTCTATGACTTTAATGACTACATTGAAGATATGGAATTGGTGCTGCAGCAGCTTGATTTAAGCGGATATCAGCAGCGTTTTATCATTTCTCACTCAATGGGCGGTGCAATTGCGACGCGTTATTTGCAAACCCACCCAAATCATAACTTTGACGGTTTAATCCTGAGTGCGCCGATGTTTGGTATCAACTTGCCTTGGTATCTCAGTCCTATCGCGATTCCGGTCACGCAAATCCTTGCGGCGGTATCCACACAGCCAAGCTACGCACCGGGTCATAAGGAATACTATCCAAAACCGTTTGAAGATAACCCACTCAGCCAAAGCTACGATCGCTACCATTGGTTCCGTGGTTTATACCGCGATAAACCAGAGCTACAAGTGGGCGGCCCTAGTACACGTTGGGTATGGCAAGGCTTGATGGCAGCAAAGCAGTGTATTTTGCTGACACGGCAAATTAAAGTTCCGGTTTTATTACTCCAACCAGGCAACGATCGTATCGTGAGTAATGCCGCTCAGCAGCGCTTTATCGACAAGCTGAGTAAGACTAACCCTAATGCGAGCCTAGTTTCGATTGCCGGCGCAGAACACGAAATCTTATTCGAAAAAGATCAATATCGTAACCAAGCGTTGGATGCCGTCTTTGCCTTCATGCGCGAGTACAGCCAATAAAAACAGATTAAAGAGGAAATACGAGCTCATCGATTTACCCTCTTTTTTTTCCTTATTTTGGCGTAGACTTCCCCATGTTCCCCCGCACGCGGAGCAGTATGACCTAGTCAATCTGCTGCGCTCCGTGTGCAATCAACCTGTTCTACTCTATCCGAACCGTTTACGAGGGCTTCATGAGCACATCGCTACCTTGCAAAGAGATCACTAAAATCGTTGCCTCAGATCTGGATGGCACATTACTCGCACCTAACCACCAGCTAAGCGCTTACTCGAAAGAGACACTCAAAGCGCTGCATGAGCAAGGCTACACATTTGTCTTTGCAACGGGTCGCCACCACGTAGACGTCGCAAGCATTCGTCGCACGGTAGGTATTCCGGCTTACATGATTACTTCGAATGGTGCACGTGTGCACGACCAAAATGATCAAGAGATGTACAGCCAGAACGTACCAGAGGATTTGGTTCAGCCAGTGATCGACACGATCAAAACGGATCCTGAAATACTTATCCACATGTACCAAAACGACGACTGGTTGCTGAACAAAGACGACGAACAACTGCGTGATTTCCACGAAGAGTTCACTTACAAATTGTACGATGAAGACAACGCACCTACAGACGGCATTGCGAAAATCTTCTTCACCCACCCTTCGCAAGACCACGACCATTTAGTGACTTTCGAAACCAAACTGCGCGAACAATTTGGTGACCGATTGAACATCGCTTTCTCAACACCTTGGTGCTTGGAAGTGATGAGCGCTGGCGTTTCTAAAGGTGATGCCCTGAAGGCAGTCGCAGAGTCTATTGGTCTAACACTGGAAAACACCATCGCGTTTGGTGACGGCATGAACGACGTAGAAATGCTATCGATGGCGGGTAAAGGTTTGGTCATGGGCACCTCTCACGAGAAAGTGATGAAAGCACTGCCAAATAACGAAGTGATCGGCAGCAACGCCGACGATGCAGTTGCACACTACCTGCAAGATCATCTGCTATAACCTGTATTAGTTATCAACAACTGGTTATCGACAAAATCACAAAGGGCTGCACCATGCAGCCCTTTTTCTTTTATCGCTGACTCGGCAACTTCTCTTTGCCGAGGATTGCTTGCCACTCTTCTTCGCTCACCGGCATGATCGATAAGCGATTGCCGCGTTTCACTAATGGCATGTTTTCTAGCTCTGGCATCGCCTTCATGACTGACAACGGAATCAAGCGATCAGTCTTACGCACAAACTCAATATCCACCATTATCCAACGCGGGTTTTCTGGGTCAGATTTCGGGTCGTAATAATCACTCTCTAGGTCAAACTGAAAATGATCGGGATACGCTTCACGAGTCACTTTGGCAATACCTGCCACACCCACGTTCTTACAAGAGGAATGGTAAATCAGTACCAAGTCGCCCAATTTGACTTGGTCACGCATCATATTACGCGCCTGATAATTACGAACTCCCTCCCAACATGAAACCTTTTGGGTTCGGAGCGTGTCAATAGAAAAGGTATCTGGTTCTGTTTTAAATAACCAATATGCCATAATGCCATCCGATGCAGATTGAGTAATGAGGAAGATATAACATGAAGGCTTTGAAAAACCCAGTGGCATTAGCCACACTGCTGGTCCTGCAAGCATGTAGCATGCAGCCGCAGAAGTCCGATGCAGACACACCAACCACTCCACCTGCATCCCTAGATAAGCCGGAAACCATCTTACCTCAAACCTTCATGTTGCGTGGCGAAGTGGTGATTGGACACGAAAGCCAATACATCACACCTTGTGGCAGTGATAAACAATACTGGCTACAACTGTCACCACAACAAGTTCAGCGTGCAGTGGCAATCACCAATGAACCTTATCAAACCATGTATGGTGAAGTGATTGGTCATCTCAATCCACCGGGCGTCGACGGATTTTCTGCAGATTTCGATGCTAACTTTGTGGTTGAGCAAGTGAACTTCCTCACTACCGAAAATCCGCATCGCTGCAAACAAACCAGCAAACCAACTCGCATCTTCGGTAATGAACCTTCGTGGGCGGCGACTTTTGAAGGCGGCGCACTTAAGTTCCAGCAAATGGGCAAGTCGACACAAACGATCGAGATCGACAGCAGTAAACTGCAACCTCGCCAACGTACTTACCAACTTGATAACGGCGAGTTGCGCATGACCGAGAATTTGTGTTCTGACACCATGAGTGACTCCCTTTACGGTTGGAAGGCGACACTAGAGCATGGCGATAAAACCTACCAAGGCTGTGGCATGACCGCCAACGTAGATTCAACATTGGAGTGGGTGAATACTTACGTCGCGACATCGACCCAATCGCAAGGCTTCGAAGTGCAGATGACACTGAACAGCGACCACAGTGCCATCACCAAATACAGCTACTCAGACGGCCAGCCACCATTGGTTGAGCGCGGCTACTGGCAACAACTGAGTCCATCGCAAGTCCAAGTGGTGATGACCCATCATCAACGGCAGCGACTCGTTTCTGAGCGCTTGTTTATGCGAGATGGTAATCAACTAAAAGCAACACAAGAAAAAGTGGGGAATGTCGTTTACCCTATCGCCGATGGCGGTTTAGTGCTATACCCAGCAACCGTGCGTAACTCAGGCACAGAGCAACCAGCAGCCGAGCGCAACAACGATCCAATTGGCGCTGCTGATGTTCCTTCTAGTGCGGACTTCAACTCAAAGGTGGACGCTGCGGTACGTAACTACTTCTTCATTCACCAAACCAACCCAAGTAACAACCAATACCGTTGGCTAACTTACGATCTGAATGGCGATGGGGATGAAGAATTGCTGGTGCAACTTGATTGGTGTGGTTCTGGCGGTTGTACTCTGCTGGTATTCGAAAACCACGAGAAAGAGTGGCGTTTCAACAGCCGTATGACGTTAGTGCAAAGTCCAATCATGCTTGGTCAACAAACCTCACACGGTTGGCGAGATCTGATTTTTAATGTCGGTGGTGGTGACGCAACACCTGGGCAACACGTGATGCAATACACTGGCGTAAGTTACCCAATCAACCCAAGCTTGGCACCAAAAGCGAGCAAAGAACAAGTCAGCGGCGTGCGTCTGTTCTCAGATGGCATCAGCCCTGTTCGTGAAGGAGTGCGCCTGTAATGGCACAGCCTTGCCCGAGATGTGGCTTTCAGTTCAACTGCATCTGTTCACTGCTGCCGAAGTTAAGCAGTGAACACTCGCTGATGCTGTTAATGCACCCTAATGAACTGACGCGCGATACCAACACAGGAAAACTGCTCGCCCAGTGCCAGTTGAATGTCACCCAAGTCGTTTGGGATCGTAAAGCGCCATCAGCGGAGTTATTAGAAACGCTTGCCAATCCAAGCCTGCTGCCGATACTGCTTTTCCCAAGTGAAGAGAGCCTGACGCTTGAACAAGTACAACAACAAAGTAATCAGCAAAACAGACAACCGCTGTACATCATTCTTGATGCAACTTGGCAAGAAGCGCGCAAAATGATCAATAAAAGCCGATGGCTAGAGGGTATCGCGATGATGGGCTTATCTACCCAAGAGAGCTCCCAATATCAACTGCGCCGTAACCAACAACAAGGCAACTTATGCACTTTTGAAGTTGCTGCGCAATTGCTAGGGCAACTGGGTGAAAAACAAAACCAGCAACAGATGTCGGCGTTCTTCGAGCAATACCTGCCTCGTTTCCAAGCCGAGAAAAGTGGTCACGAGCTCAAAACCTAACACTCTTAAGAATCAAAAAACGCAGCTTTAACGCTGCGTTTTTTATTCGATGCTGTTTCACGTGAAACAAGGCGTTAGCCTCAGAACAAACGCGTTGGTTCTCCCAAGTAATAGCCTTGCAGATAGTCCACACCCATATCCTGAGCAATATTACAAACTTCCTCGTTGTGCACGAACTCCGCTACGGTTTGAGCATTAAACACCTGACACAGACGCACTAACTGCGAGGCAATCTTGTGCTGTTTCGGATCCTTATCAATATTCTTGATTAAGCTCCCATCAATCTTAATCACTTCCGGTTCCAGCTTAAGAATTTCATCAATATTGGAATACCCTGAACCAAAGTCATCAACAATAATGCGCGCTCCAAGCTTTCTAAAGTGGCTACATACTTCAATCATTCGCCCATAATCTTTGATCTGTTCTGACTCCAATACCTCTAAACCTAAACGCCGAGGGTCATTGAGCTTTAATATCGAACGCTCAAGTACTGCTAACGTTTTGTCACTGAAAAAGTCTTGAGGCGATAAGTTAATGGAGAAGTCACCCTCTTTGTCCTGCATATAACCCAACGTATTCCTGATCATATGACGACTCAATCGGGTGTAAAGGTGAGTATCGGTAATGATCGGGAGGAATCGTCCCGGAGGAATAATAGAACCATCTTCCTCAACAATTCTGACTAGACACTCTTGGCTTGCAGGGCGATGACTATAGGCATGAACAATGGGCTGACTGTAAGTGACTATATTCTGTTGCAGTATGGCTCGACTCACACAGCTCAGCCAACCAAGCTGCTCTTTTCGCACATCTTCATTTACCTCTACATCCTTGGCATTACATATGTGCGTATTATTTCTTACCCCAGCTCGGCGGGCTTCTATCGCTTTCAATAGCAGCTCATCTGGCGTGGCATTAGGGAAATCTCTTCGGCTGACCAAACCGCCACATAGTGAGACGGTGAGATAATCAATATTAAGCAAACCACGCGGCTCAAAGTTTGTCTGTTCAATCGCATCAGCAAAGCGAGTGAAATGCTGCTTAATAACCTCACTGCTAGCATCAGCTTTAAACACAAATGCCCACTCACCCACGCCTATACTGTACAACTGCAAGGCGGCGGGTTTACCCAAGCGTTTACGTAGGCGGTTACTAAAATGAAGAGATAAGTCATTAAGTAGTTGGTCACCGACTCGATAACCATACTTTTCGTTGATGTGGCTAAAATTGAGCAGCTTTAACGTCAAAAGGTGTTCTTCGTCATCCAAGTCATTCAACGCTTCTTGCAAAGCAACACGGTTTTTTAAGCCTGTTCGAGTATCATGCCTAAAACTCTCGTGTAACTTCCTAGCCTGCCTCTCAAGTTGATACTCCATATGAGTATTCATTTCATTGAGATCGCTAATCGCATTTCTTATTAAACTAAACAAAGGAGAAATGGAACTACTCACTTCGTCACCAAGCACACTCAATGAGGCGACCTCATCTCCTTCTCGCAGTGCTAGGTAGGTCAAACTATGGTGCAATATTTCTTGTTGGCCATTATTTCGATGCAGCTCACCCATACAATAACTGCCTAGCGTCGGGGCAATATCGGCGAAAGCTTTGACCTCCGAGCTTCCATCAATGAAGTCTAGTCGTGACGCACAATTGTAAATCATCACCGACTCTGGCTGATGCATCATCAGCTCAAGGACACCATGCTTTACCTGCTCAAGAGTCAATGATGGGTGGTTGTAACAAAACTGAACTTCATCCCCAACACACCAAGACCTATCAAACGTCATACTGCCATCAGAATGAATTTCTACGACTGCACAAACCTCTTTCTTACCCACAGACTCTCGATACAAAGGGAAATTAATTAATTGACCAAACGTCAATTCACGCCCATCCGAAAGGTATCGTTTATACACATCGTAAGCCGTTTTGTTTCCTAGTTTAAACAGCCGGTTCCCTTTTGCTTCCGTCACCTGGTGAGGCATGCCGACGGGGTTCCACTCCGAATAGGCATTAGTCCACGTTTTTAGTGTATTGCTATGCATAGCAACCGCGACAGCGGCGTGTTCATAACACTGAGTTTGAAACAGAACCCAGCAACCACCCTCATTGGCTTGTGCTAACCCTCCTGATACCGGAGGCCCATCAGAACAAAAGCCTCGATAAATAGGATAGTCACGACGTTCCACTTGAACAGAAAAGCTGATAATGGCTTTCGAGTTATCACGCAGAGCAAGTGATTGCTTTAAATCGTAGCCATCGATATCAGGAGAGAAAGAGTAGGTTTGAACAGCAGAGGTAAGTGTTGTGTCTACCAACTCGCTCACAATCAGCAAACTACCATCGGTAAATATATCGCCTGAATAAATCAGTGTTCGGGCACTGTGACCAATAACATGCGCATGAGGTACAACTTCCAACAAACATTGAGCAAAACTGGTCGCTTCTTCTCGCGATTGCGTAGAGAGTAGCTGCACCAAGTACTGCTTGCTTGTTTGCCACGAAATTGTGCCTAAAAAATCATTGAGCTGATTCTGGTCATGAATCAACTGAGAATAAGTTCGCATGTATTGAAATGATACCCTATCGCTTATCGTCCTTTAGTATTAGTGCAAGGACATTTTTACTGTTAGCTTAGTAATTTACGTGGGTTTATAGGGCTTGACCAGACTAATGTTAAAGACTCAATACATTAATGCGATTGTCGTTACAAAAGTGTGAGCAAGCGTTGTAAGCAACTGATTTCGACATCGGGCAACGCACGACTTTGAGGCTGTTTAATGACATTTTTATTCATATTATTGAACCAACATGCGGCAAAGCCCGACAGTTTCGCACCTTGAACATCCGTCACCAAATGGTCGCCGACATGAAGAATACACTCTCTTGGTAGCGCCAAAAACTGCTGCGCTTTAGTGAACATATCGGGTGCGGGTTTCGCACTGCCATCCGGCCCTGCTTTCAGTACTTGCTGAAAATATGGTGTTAGTCCAATTCTGTCCAAATCCACATTACCATTGGTGATGGCCACCAGCGGGATGGCTTGCGCTAATTCGGCAAGCACATCGAGGCTTTGCTGTGGAACCTCAAAACGGTTGCGCCAATCTAAAGCGACGTCGACTGCTGCTTGCGCGGCGGCGTGTGCGGCTACATCATCATAACCAACTTGGGAGAAGGCTTGCTTAAGTTGCATTAAACGCCACAAAGTGACGTCACTCTTCAGCTCAGGCTGTTGCGCAGCGACACGTTGCTTGAGTGACAACCAATCGGTTTTGTCCATATGAGCAACCGCCGGATGATGGTGTTTAAGCCAAGAGAGCAACTCACGCTCCATGCGAACTATCACTGGATAGTTGTCATAGAGGGTGTCATCAAGGTCAAACGTCATCGCCTTTACAGGCGCAATACGGCGGTAGAATTTCATGGTTTTCCTTGGGGTTAGTCGGACTTGTCGTCGCTTTTCTTACGTGCTCTGGGGTGAGCTTGATCGTAGGCCTGCGCTAAATGTTGGAAATCCAAGTGGGTGTAGATTTGGGTAGTTGAAATGTTTTCGTGCCCCAACAGTTCTTGTACCGCACGTAAGTTATTGCTCGATTCCAACATATGGGTAGCAAATGAGTGACGCAATTTGTGCGGACTGATGTGGCTCGCGACGGACTGCTTTTGGCCCCATTCTGCCATGCGCTTTTGCACGCTACGGTGTGAGATACGCGTACCTAGCTTGGAAACAAATAATGCAGGCTCTCCCGATGCGGCTAAATCACCACGAACACGCAACCACTTCCCAACCCATTCGGTTGCCATACCAGAGAACGGTACTTTGCGCTCTTTATCACCTTTACCTATGACTCGCAGTTCACCGCTTCTTAGGTGAACATCACGAACATCAATACTGACCAGTTCAGCCAAACGCAAACCAGCACCGTACATCAGCTCCATCATCGCGCGATCACGCACCGCTAACGGATCATCTTCGCTAACTTCAAGCAGTTGATTAACTTCATCTACATCGAGGTTTTTCGGCAGTGGGCGTTTCTTACGCGGCGCCGATACCCCTTTGGCAGGGTTAGCTGACATTTCTCCACGTAGGATCAGGAAATCAAAAAAGCTGCGTAGAGAAGATAGGCGCGTCGCTAAGCTGCTGGCTTTCATGCCTTCACGCATGCCTTTACCTGCCAATTGACGCACCCAACCCGCATCGACTTGCGACCAATCTTTCAAACCCATCTCAGCCAAGTGGTGAGCCATGGTTTCCAATTGCTGCTTGTAGTTTCGTTGGGTGTGCAAGCTAAGCCCCTTTTCGCTTCTTAGGAACTCATAGAAGCGTTCAAGGGGCTTTGTTAGGCTAGTTGGCAGAGGAGTGTTGGGAGTTATCGTCATGGTGACTTTGCCATACCAATGTTTGAGCGAGATGTGCCACTACTAAGGATAGATGACGCAAAAACAGAGTGTCCATATCTGGTTGGAAGTGACCGCCCTCCTCGCTAGAAAATGCTAAAACGCCAAGCGTCTGCTTTTTCACAAGCGGTAACACCACATAGGAACCCATTTCTGGAACATCCATATTCCCAAACAAAGCTTCACGATCCACCTTACGCAAGCGACCCAAGTATGCCTCTTTGCCATTTAGGTGGTTGGTTGCAAAGCGTTGGTAATTTTCCTTGCTAAGTTGAGTCGATGCATCGCACTGACTTAACAAACGAACATAAGCTCTCAAACCAAGATCTTTGGCTTTCAGTTCGATAGCTTTGATTACTTGCTTAAAGTCACCACACTTTAGGATTTGTCCTTGCAGGTCCATGAACTCGTAGAAAGTACGATCATTATTCGCCGCCAATGACATCAGTGTCGTGATCTCTTCTTCCAGCTCTTCAATACGTTGGCGCTGGCGGTTCATTTGAATGTGAACCAACGAGACCGTGCCGAGATCTGCATGCGGCATTGATAAACGATCGATCAGTTCGGGACGCTGAGCGAAAAAGTCGGGATGGTCTTTCAGATACTGAGCGACGACTTCAGCCGTCAACGCATCCGCTTCTACTTCTGACATTTGGTTTTCTTGTTCTTCAACTAGCACGACAACTGACCATCAAATACGTGAGTTGCTGGCCCAGTCATAAACAGCGGTTTACCCGGGCCTTGCCAAGAAATACGTAGGTCACCACCCGGAAGAGAGACTTTCACATTCTCGTCCAGTAGACCTTGCAGAATGCCTACCGCAACTGCACCACATGCACCGCTGCCACAAGCTTGTGTTTCACCGGCACCACGTTCAAACACACGTAAACGGATGTGATTGCGATCTACGACCTGCATAAAGCCTGCGTTCACTCGCTCAGGGAAGCGTTCATGCGATTCAAGTAATGGACCAAGAACTTCCACATCAGCCGTATCAACATCATCTACCACGGTGACTACATGAGGGTTACCCATGCTCACTGCACCACAGAACAGGGTCTTATCACCAGCACGCATGATGTAGGTTTTCTCTTTCTGTTTAGCTTTGAAAGGAATCTTATTCGGTTCAAACTCGGGTACACCCATGTTAACCGTCACATCACCATCATCTTCGACATCAAGAATCATCTTACCTTTCTTGGTACTAACACTGACGCTGTACTTATTAGTTAGTCCTTTCAAACGCACAAAACGCGCGAAACAGCGAGCGCCATTACCACACTGCTCAACTTCGCTGCCATCCGCATTAAAAATACGGTAGTGGAAGTCAGTTTCTGGGTCATATGGCGCTTCAACCACGAGCAGTTGATCGAAACCAACCCCCGTGTGTCGATCCGCCAAGCGACGAATCAAATCTTGCGAGAAAAACACGTTCTGGGTAATGCAGTCGACGACCATAAAGTCGTTGCCCAAACCGTGCATTTTGGAAAAGTGGAAATGCATTTGTTGTGTGTTACTCCGGTAGAATCTGTTCCAGCTGCCACAAACTGGTCAGCTCCTCACGCTGGCGAACAAGGTGGCTTTGTTTACCATCCACCATTACTTCTGCAGCTCGGGTACGAGTATTGTAGTTCGAAGACATCACAAAGCCATAGGCACCTGCAGAGCGAACCGCGAGTAGATCACCTTCTTGCAGTACTAGTGCTCGATCTTTGCCCAAGAAGTCACCCGTTTCACAGATCGGGCCCACTAAGTCGTAAGTCTGAGCTTCACCTTCACGTGGTGCGACTGGGACAATATCTTGCCACGCTTGGTATAGTGCCGGACGCATCAAGTCGTTCATTGCTGCATCGATAATGGCAAAGTTCTTGTGCTCTGTGTGTTTGAGAAACTCCACACGTGTGAGCAAGACCCCTGCGTTGGCAGCAATCGCACGGCCGGGTTCGAAAATCAGTTCAAGATCTTGATGATTCTCAAGACGACCTAGTAGTGCTTTTGCGTAGTCTGAAGGCTGTGGCGGCAATTCATCACGATATACCACGCCCAGGCCACCACCTACGTCTAGGTGACGAATGTTGATACCTTGTGTTTTCAAGTCATCAATCAGTGCTAATAGACGATCTGTTGCATCAATGAAAGGTTCAATCTCAGTCAGTTGAGAACCAATATGACAGTCAATACCTTGTACATTTAGGTTTGGTAAGCTCTGGGCGAATTGATAAACCGCCGGAGCACGATCAAAAGCGATACCAAATTTGTTATCACGCAGACCAGTCGAAATGTAAGGGTGAGTTTTTGCGTCTACGTCAGGGTTAATTCGTAGAGAAATCGGTGCAACCACACCTAGCTCACCCGCAACTTTGTTCAAGCGCTCAAGCTCAGGTTCTGATTCCACGTTGAAGCATTTAATGCCCAGCTCCAGTGCGCGTTTCATCTCTGCTGGCGTTTTACCAACACCCGAGAACACCACCTTCTTCGCATCACCGCCTGCCGCGATAACACGCTCAAGCTCACCACCCGATACAATATCAAAGCCTGAACCCAAACGAGCCAATGCATTCAATACGCCAAGGTTAGAGTTTGCTTTTACTGCGTAACAAACAAGATGAGGATGCTGACCCACAGCGCTATCAAACGCATTCCAGTGACGCTCCAGCGTCGCACGTGAGTAAACATAAAGAGGAGTGCCATGTTGCTCGGCAAGTGCTTGGAGTGAGACGTCTTCGGCCCAAAGCTGGCCATCATCCTGATAGTTGAAGTAATCCAAAATTCGCTTCCCTTAATTAATTCGACTGCTAAACCCTAAATGTATGATGCTATAAATTCGTTATTGTGATTGCTCATTCTTCTGAGCATCATCTGGAATGTAAAGGTCTCCCGACTGCCCACAACCGGCTAAGGTCGCAGCCATCATCACAAACAACACAGTAAGTAGTTTTTTCATTTCGCATATCGTGATTATTGATTCAATGCCCCCTATAATCGCACCACACTCAGGAAAAGCAATAGGATAGACGGATGAACGATACTGAATTTCATCAACTGGTGGATGCGCAGATGCAAATCATCGAAGAATCCATCGATGAATCAGGCGCAGACATTGATTACGAAGTGTCTGGTAATGTAATGACATTGGAGTTTGAAGACCGTAGCCAAATCATCATTAACCGCCAAGAGCCAATGCATGAGATTTGGTTAGCATCGAAGTCGGGTGGCTTCCACTTCAAGCTTATCGATAACAAATGGACCTGCTCTAAGACGGGCATGGAACTATTTGCAATGGTAAAAGAAGAGTGTGAAAAGCACGCTGGTGAAGCGATCGATTGGGTATAAGCCAATAGTATTCTAGTAAGCCAGAAATAAAAAAGAGCACCCTGTGCTCTTTTTCATTTTTACACGTTCACCGCTTTGGTTGGGCGAGTTGGCGTACAACCATCATTGCGATAAGGGATAATGTAGGTATTCCCTTCTTCCGGATGAATGATTTGGTAGTACTGCGGCAAGTTAAAGTTAATAAACTTCGACGATACACGACTGTCATCTTTAACCGAGGTGTAGAAACTGTTCACCGACGCAATCATTTCATCTTTCGAACCGCTAAATTGATGGTAAACCTCAACTTGGTTTGACTCATCCAATACATAGATATTGAAGCCATCATCGGTGTCTTCAAAGAAAAACTGCACCAAACCTTCACTGGCAAAGCCATCCACTACTTCTGGCAGTTGGTACTCTTGCTCACGATCCAGCATCAACAGCGGTGAGCCTTTCAACTTGTTGGTTGAAATACTGCGGTAGAAATCGACTGAGTTTTCTAACTTCTGTACCGATACGCCACGACGTTCGAAGAACAAACCATAAGTTTGATTTCCAAGACGCATCGCTTTAAAGCGACGACGCTTCTCTTGTTCAACCGGCTTCAAACGTAAGTCAATGCACTCAGCTAATAATTGGTAAACCATATTGCGCATCACACCACGCATGTTCTTCGCGTAACAGAACACGTCAACCGACTCTGGCGGAATCGCATCTTGGTGCATTTTACCCAGAATGGTCTTCAGCGCATCCAGCATTGCGGTTTCGCCTTTGAAATGCAGTGTACGCACTTCATGCCATGAATTACGGTAAACCAAATCAACACTGCCAACTAAGTTGACTTGCTCAGGACCAAAGCTAAAGATGTCTGTATTCTTCACATCAACTTTCAGTGAACGACCGGACAATGCTGCCGTCGGGTCATTTTCGAAGTTGATGAACATTGCCATTTGGCTGATCTCACACGGACTCGCTAATGCTTGCATGGTTGGACGACGCTTACGCAACGAGAAGGTGTTACGCAAGTCACTCACCATTTGGTAGAACTTATCAATGTCTAACTGAGCTTCACGCACCACCGCGTGTAAACGTGTCGATTCAGTAATCAAACCGTTGAAGAACGCCCAAGAAACCAGCTTGCTCAAGTATTCGTGATGCTCAAGACAAGGTTGACCAAGAATGCGGTGCGCAATCAATGGTTGCTTGTACAAGTACCAACCGGATTTGTTTACGCTGCCTTCTTTTACTTCAATGAAGCTCAAGTCGGGTTCGTGCAAATCTGGTGAGATCTGCGGGTTAAGCAAGGTAACTTTACCCGGCAACACTTCGAATGCCGCGTACAATTTACGTGCGAGGATACTGATATCTTGCGGGCTGATCGCCGAAGTAATGTCGTTACGGCGCGCAAACTGGATCAAGTTACGGTAGCTTTGCATCAAAGCATCCAGCAGTGCATGGTGCACTACTTTCACTTGCTCTACTTTCCAGTTACGGCGATCGTCGAGCTCCGCCAATACCGATGCATCCCAATCCCATTTCGCAGTCATGTCGCTCAAAGCTTCACGACGCCAAGCCACAGAGCCGACATCTGGTTCGCGAGACAGTTTTTCATGGGTTTTAAGATAGAAACAGCGGCGAACTAAATCCAAACGTGTGTCATCTTGGATTCGCTCTAGGTAACGCGTTACTTTCTCTAGCATCAAGTAGTACGCATCCATGCCGTACAAGTCAGGCTCGTGGGCAAAGAAGCGACGCTTGGTGTCGATACTAAGAAGTTGTGTGTGCGGGTATTCCCACGAGTAAGCTTCAAGCAAGATCGCTTTCAACACGGATTTGTAAGGGGAATCGATACTCTTATACAGCTGCCATAAGTTCGAGCCGAAGTACTCTTCAGCAGGAATGCGGTTAAGCTGACCAAAGTTGATCCACTCATCACAGTTGATATAGCCATCTTTACAAAGCTGTGCAACGTACTCGTCGTAACACTCTTCCATTTCTGGCGGCACGATTTGCCACAGCAGGCGTTGGCCTGCGAGACGTACCGCAGAACGGTAGAATTCATCCAGCAATAAAAGATGCTGAGAAGAACCACAGTTATCACCGGTCATCTCTTCTGAATGATTACTACGGAAACGCTCTTCATCCATCAAGAAGAAGTTCGCCTCCACACCTTGGCTTTGCGCCCAATCAGTGATCAGCAAACATTTGTTGGTAAGCAGTTCACGCTGGTCGTTATCCATCTCCGGCGAGATACACACCCAGATATCCAAATCACTTGAGGTACTTTGACCAATAGAAGAGGTACTGCCCATGGTGTACAAGCCAAGGATGGCAGGTTGCTCAGCAGTTTCGAGCGGCTGACCAATCGTCAATTGAGTGTCTTCAAGGAATTGTTGCTGGAGTTGATTCAACTCAAAGCCAAACACACCATAAGGTACATCGGCATCATAATAGCCCGGAATCACAGGGTGGTTGTAGTTCAACAAGGCAGGAATCAAGTGGAATACTTGCTGGCTTTGCGAATCCATAAGCGCCAGCGCGCGCTCAATACGCTGCTGGTTTAGATTATCTAATCGCTGAATAAGTTTTTGGGTGTAAGCCTGCAAGGGAAGTTCCTTGGTTGAACAATCACGAAATTTGCTGATGTTTTAAACCAAAACGGCTTAAAAACGTGATCAATTTAACACTTTCATCAGGGTTGGTAAAGATTTCCACCCGCAAATAGTTGTGGTCTAAAAACCCCACACTAGTCGCAAAAATTGATAGCGCCGTAGTGTCGCTTGTATTCGCCTATAACTAATAATAGTCCTTAGTCTAAATGAGAATCTAGTCACACTATTTTCATAACGTTGTGTAATTCCATTTATGACCCCTAGAGAAGCCTAACTAACATTAAGACTTTCACGCGTTGAGTGGTAGGATTAAGCAAAACTAAAACAGCATTGAGAAGACCATGACACAATCTACGCCAATTCGCATTGCAACACGAAAAAGCCCACTTGCCCTATGGCAAGCCTACTATGTAAAAGATGCCCTTCAAGCCGCTCATCCTGGCCTTGACGTGGAGCTGGTTACTATGGTGACCAAAGGCGACATCATTTTGGATACGCCGCTAGCAAAAGTCGGTGGTAAAGGCTTGTTCGTTAAAGAGCTGGAAGTGGCAATGCTTGAAGGTCGCGCAGACCTTGCGGTGCACTCAATGAAAGATGTACCAGTAGACTTCCCTGAAGGTCTTGGCTTGGTGACGATTTGTGAACGTGAAGATCCACGTGATGCATTCGTATCAAACACTTACAACAACATTGATGAGCTACCGCAAGGCGCGGTTGTTGGTACTTGTAGCTTACGTCGTCAGTGTCAGTTGAAAGAATACCGCCCAGACCTGATCATCAAAGAGCTACGCGGTAATGTTGGTACGCGTCTAGGTAAGCTAGATGCAGGTGAATACGACGCGATCATTCTTGCAGCAGCAGGTCTGAAGCGCCTTGAGCTAGAAGAGCGCATTCGCAGCTTTATCGAACCAGAACAATCACTGCCAGCAGTAGGCCAAGGCGCGGTAGGCATTGAGTGCCGTGTGGATGACGAACGCCTACTAAAACTGCTTGAGCCACTAAATCACCAAGATACGGCAGATCGCGTGCGCTGTGAGCGCGCAATGAACCTCACTCTTGAGGGCGGTTGTCAGGTACCAATCGGCAGCTACTCACTGCTTGATGGCGACAACATCTGGCTTCGCGCACTGGTTGGTGAACCAGACGGTAGCCTAATTGTACGTGGTGAAATTCGTGGTCACCGCAACGATGCCGAAGCACTAGGCGTTCAACTTGCTAACGAGCTACTTGAAAACGGTGCGCGCGACATCCTAACCAAACTGTACGCAGACCACGAATAATCATGACAGTGTTGGTCACTCGTCCGGGAGAGCAAGGCATGGCGCTTTGCTCTCTGCTCGAAAGGCACGGCATAACTGCAATTCATCATCCACTGATCGACATCGTCGCCGATCTCAGCGACACACAACTCTCCAAATACATTGAAAGTGCTCAAATCATCATTGCGGTAAGCCAACATGCGGTGCAATGCGCAGAGCAAATCTTGCGAAACCACGCTAAATCATGGTCTAAGCAAGCTATATACCTTGCCGTCGGTCAAAAAACCGCACACTATTTGAGCAAATGTACCCAACAAAAAGTACACTATCCACAAGTCAGTGATAGTGAGCACTTGTTGCAGCTTCCCGAATTAGACAATGTAGATAAACAAACCGTTCTTATTCTTCGCGGTAACGGTGGAAGAGAGCTGATAAAAGATGCATTGGTGAGACGTGGAGCAAAAGTTCACTATTGTGAGACTTATAAGAGAGAATTTATCCCATTCGATCCAGTAAGCTGTGTCTCACAATGGAAAACCCAGCAAATCAACCAGATCATCATCACCAGTGGTGAACAACTGGATTATTTGTGTCGCCAATTGTCGCCAGAGCAATTGGCTTGGCTTAATCAACAAGAGTTGTATATCCCCAGTCAGCGAATCGCTGACATCGCAATTCAACGGGGCTTCACTCAGGTCAGATGCACAGGAAGCGCATCCAACCAAGAATTACTGGCTGCTCTCCAGCCCTAGCTACACAGGATATAGGCATGACAAGTAAAAATAACGATCAAAAGAATAACGATAAAAACCTTTCCGAAGAAACCACATCGGCACCGCTAGCTGAAAAAGACACGCCTAAAAAGGAATCTGAATCGAGCAAAGCAGAATCAAAGCCTGCCGAACCAACCAAACCAACAGAGCCAAGCAAAGGTGAATTTGAAGAGAAGCAAGGTAAACGTGGCGTCAAGCTGGGTACCGTTGCAATCGTCTTGTCACTTATTTTTGGTGGTGGTCTGACTTACAAAATGCTCGAGCAGCAGTCTGAATACCAAACTCAGATTGCTCAGCTTCAAAACCAACTAGAGCAAGCTCAATCAGCAATGAAACAAGAGCTAAGCCAAGTAAAACAAGAGACAATTGAAAAAGCGACTACAGTCACTCACAAAGCAGAAGTGGTACTGGGTCAGCAGCAAAAGAGCATTGAAAGCCTGCAACTAGCAGTCGCTGACGTAAAAGGCCGTCGTCCAAACGACTGGTTACTAGCAGAAGCTGACTACCTAGTAAAACTCGCTGGTCGTAAGTTGTTCCTAGAGCACGATGTAGAAAGCGCGACTCAATTGATGGAAAGTGCAGACCAACGCATCGCCGCACTAAACGATCCAAGTTTAGTTGGGCTTCGTAAAGCAATGGCAAACGACATTACTAAGCTACGTGTTGTACCTTTGGTAGACCGTGATGGCTTGGTATTACGCCTAACTGCGCTACAGCAACAGGTAGATAAACTACCTCTAGCGAATGCCTTGCTACCAGAGGCGGCAGCAGTCGAAAAACAAGAAGTCTCAGAAGACATTGCTAACTGGCAAGATAACCTGATGACGTCATTGAAAGATTTCTCAGAAAACTTCATCACCTTCCGCACTCGCGATGGTAACGTGATTCCTCTATTGTCCCCACAGCAACACTTCTACTTGAAAGAAAACATCAAAGCGAAGCTAGAGACAGCAATCAAAGCGGTATACCAAGAGCAAGGTGAGATCTACACCACCTCGTTGGAAACAGCGGATAAATGGGCCATGGCATTCTTCAACCAAGACGACAACTCGGTTAAAGAATTCAACAAGACACTGAGCCAACTGAGCAAGCAAGACATTCAAGTCGAATACCCTGCGAAGCTAGAAAGCCAAAACCAACTCTCAGATGTGATTCGTGAACGCCTACGTCGTGAAGTGACCACGATGACAGGTACGGAGGATAAGTAATGGTTCGTCTTATTTTCCTATTTGTAGTTCTTGGTGCTGGCTTATTCGTTGGCACGCAGTTCTCAGGTCAGCAAGGTTATGTCCTGATTTCAATCGCGAACAAAACCATTGAGATGAGCGTAACCACGCTAGTGATCTTCGTAATTGCAGCATTGGCAGCACTGTTCTTCCTAGAGTACGTGGTCAAGAAACTGGTTTACGCAAGCTCAAGCACTTGGAACTACTTCAGCGTGCGTAAAATGCGCCGCTCTCGTCGCTACACCAACGAAGGCATCATCAAGCTACTTGAAGGTGACTGGAAAGGTGCCGAGAAGAAAGTGACACGCTGGGCAAATCACCACGACATGCCTCTTCTATGCTACCTAGTGGCTTCAGAGGCTGCACAAGGTCAAGGTGACAAAGCTAAGCGGGACCAGTACCTAGAACTGGCAAGCCAGCAAGAGAATGCGCACCTAGCAGTAGAGCTGACTCGTGCGAAACAGTTCATTCGCGATAACGAATTCGAATCTGCATTCGATACTCTGCAAGCGCTGAAAGGTCAGTACGCGAATAACTCAATTGTTCTTAACCTGCTAAAGACCACTTACATGCAGCTTAAGCTGTGGCAACCGCTGATCGATCTGATGCCTCAGCTAACCAAAGCCAAGCTGGTAACAGAAGAAGAGCAAGCGGAACTGATTCAGAAGGCACAGTGTGGCTTACTACACGAAGTCGCGCAGCAACAAGGTAGCGAAGGTCTGATCTCACACTGGAACGGTCTGCCACGCAAAGTAAAACAAGATACTCACCTCATTGCTTGCTTCGCACGAGAACTCATTTCACGTAAAGCAGATTCTGAAGCCTTCACGGTTATCAAAGAAGCACTAAAGAAACACCCAACACCTGAACTATACAGACTAATGCCTGAGCTAAATTTGTCAGACAGCCATCCTGTAGTTGTATTCTTAGAAGGTGTATTAAAGCGTGAATCGGATAATGCCGCTGCTCATAGTGCTTTAGGACACTTCCTATTCCGACAAGAAAAATGGCAAGACGCACAACAACAGTTCGAGGTTGCTCTTAAGCTCCACTCAGACGTCTCTGACTATGCTTTCCTCGCAGACACACTAGAGAAGCAAAACCTGACTAAAGCGGCTCACGAGGTCTCTCGTAAAGCACTGACGCTAGTTCAAAACAACTAAGCGATTCAGAAAGTAGAAAGCCGACAGTAAACTGTCGGCTTTTTTATTGCCTGCCATTCCTCATGCCCCTTTATCGCTTCAACTAACTACCCAAAAGTTGTGTTCCCTCTACTGACTATTCTTCATTAGAGACAATCACCAACGCCTCTATAGTTCACTCCAAACTACCACTCTTCATCTCATCAAGAGCTATGTGAAACAACCTCAGTCACTTTCTACAAAGCAGAGCGATTGAATAGCATTTATTGTACAAGCTAAAGCAAAGAGTCACGGTAATCGGCAATAAGCATCAGAGGGTACGTAACGTCGCTTATACATATTTAAGGCAGCAGTGAGTAGAAACGCTCTTCTGTTAACAGAAACACTGAGCCGATAGAGATAGAAAGGGTAAGGGACAGGCTTAATAACTTTTAGTGGAGGACAAAGCTATGTGTTCCTATAACCCTATAAAGTGAGGATAACAGAAATCCTCAAGGGACTGCTTATTAGGTGGAGAGCAGAGGTGCTTAGTTTGGAGCAACGTCGGCTAGGAGGTTGATTCAAATCACTTCGCCGATTTGCAAGTATCAGAAACGACGAAAGCCCGTTGAATTGTCAACGGGCTTTCTATGTAGTGACAGAGAATCGGGATTTAGTAAATCCCTATCATTTCATAGCTCGTGTAGAAATGAAAAAAGCCTCGCTATTTCTAGCGAGGCTTCTTAATAGTGGCGGAGAGATAGGGATTTGAACCCTAGATACGCTATTAACGTATGCCGGTTTTCAAGACCGGTGCTTTCAACCACTCAGCCATCTCTCCACAAATTGTTACTAAAATTTAGTCTTACTTAAATAATGCTAAATTTCAGTTTTGCCTTTAGATTTATCTAAAAGCGATATTAAAGCCTGGCGATGTCCTACTCTCACATGGGGAAGCCCCACACTACCATCGGCGCTAATTCGTTTCACTTCTGAGTTCGGAATGGAAATCAGGTGGGTCCAAATCGCTATGGTCGCCAAGCAAATTCTTTAATTCGGAAAGCTGTTTTCAGTTCTTAACACATTCAATGTTCTTACATTGAGTCCATCAAAACCCCTTGGGTGTTGTATGGTTAAGCCTCACGGGCAATTAGTACAGGTTAGCTCAACGCCTCACAACGCTTACACACCCTGCCTATCAACGTTCTAGTCTCGAACAACCCTTTAGGATACTTAAAGTATCAGGGAAGACTCATCTCAGGGCTCGCTTCCCGCTTAGATGCTTTCAGCGGTTATCGATTCCGAACTTAGCTACCGGGCAATGCGTCTGGCGACACAACCCGAACACCAGAGGTTCGTCCACTCCGGTCCTCTCGTACTAGGAGCAGCCCCCTTCAATCTTCCAACGCCCACGGCAGATAGGGACCGAACTGTCTCACGACGTTCTAAACCCAGCTCGCGTACCACTTTAAATGGCGAACAGCCATACCCTTGGGACCGACTTCAGCCCCAGGATGTGATGAGCCGACATCGAGGTGCCAAACACCGCCGTCGATATGAACTCTTGGGCGGTATCAGCCTGTTATCCCCGGAGTACCTTTTATCCGTTGAGCGATGGCCCTTCCATTCAGAACCACCGGATCACTATGACCTGCTTTCGCACCTGCTCGAATTGTCATTCTCGCAGTCAAGCGGGCTTATGCCATTGCACTAACCTCACGATGTCCAACCGTGATTAGCCCACCTTCGTGCTCCTCCGTTACGCTTTGGGAGGAGACCGCCCCAGTCAAACTACCCACCAGGCACTGTCCGTAACCCCGATAAGGGGTCGACGTTAGAACATCAACACTACAAGGGTGGTATTTCAAGGACGGCTCCACCAACACTGGCGTGCTGGTTTCAAAGCCTCCCACCTATCCTACACATGTAGGGTCAATGTTCAGTGCCAAGCTGTAGTAAAGGTTCACGGGGTCTTTCCGTCTAGCCGCGGGTACACTGCATCTTCACAGCGATTTCAATTTCACTGAGTCTCGGGTGGAGACAGCGTGGCCATCATTACGCCATTCGTGCAGGTCGGAACTTACCCGACAAGGAATTTCGCTACCTTAGGACCGTTATAGTTACGGCCGCCGTTTACCGGGGCTTCGATCAAGAGCTTCGACCGAAGTCTAACCCCATCAATTAACCTTCCGGCACCGGGCAGGCGTCACACCGTATACGTCATCTTACGATTTTGCACAGTGCTGTGTTTTTAATAAACAGTTGCAGCCACCTGGTATCTGCGACTCTCAATAGCTCCATCCGCAAGGGACTTCACCGTCGAGAGCGTACCTTCTCCCGAAGTTACGGTACCATTTTGCCTAGTTCCTTCACCCGAGTTCTCTCAAGCGCCTTGGTATTCTCTACCCGACCACCTGTGTCGGTTTGGGGTACGATTCCTTACAATCTGAAGCTTAGAGGCTTTTCCTGGAAGCATGGCATCAATGACTTCACTACCGTAGTAGCTCGACGTCGTGTCTCAGCCTTAAGAAGAGCCGGATTTACCTAACTCTTCAGCCTACGCACTTGAACCTGGACAACCGTCGCCAGGCCCACCTAGCCTTCTCCGTCCCCCCATCGCAATTGTAAGAAGTACGGGAATATTAACCCGTTTCCCATCGACTACGCCTTTCGGCCTCGCCTTAGGGGTCGACTTACCCTGCCCCGATTAACGTTGGACAGGAACCCTTGGTCTTCCGGCGAGGAGGTTTTTCACCCCCTTTATCGTTACTCATGTCAGCATTCGCACTTCTGATACCTCCAGCATGCTTTACAACACACCTTCAACGGCTTACAGAACGCTCCCCTACCCAATGAAGTAAACTTCATTGCCGCAGCTTCGGTTTATAGCTTAGCCCCGTTACATCTTCCGCGCAGGCCGACTCGACTAGTGAGCTATTACGCTTTCTTTAAATGATGGCTGCTTCTAAGCCAACATCCTAGCTGTCTAAGCCTTCCCACATCGTTTCCCACTTAGCTATAATTTGGGACCTTAGCTGGCGGTCTGGGTTGTTTCCCTCTCCACGACGGACGTTAGCACCCGCCGTGTGTCTCCCGGATAGTACTTACTGGTATTCGGAGTTTGCAAAGGGTTGGTAAGTCGGGATGACCCCCTAGCCTTAACAGTGCTCTACCCCCAGTAGTATTCGTCCGAGGCGCTACCTAAATAGCTTTCGGGGAGAACCAGCTATCTCCAGGTTTGATTGGCCTTTCACCCCTAGCCACAAGTCATCCGCTAATTTTTCAACATTAGTCGGTTCGGTCCTCCAGTTGATGTTACTCAACCTTCAACCTGCCCATGGCTAGATCACCTGGTTTCGGGTCTATATCCAGAGACTGAACGCCCAGTTAAGACTCGGTTTCCCTACGGCTCCCCTAGATGGTTAACCTTGCCACTGAATATAAGTCGCTGACCCATTATACAAAAGGTACGCAGTCACACCACGAAGGTGCTCCTACTGCTTGTACGTACACGGTTTCAGGTTCTATTTCACTCCCCTCACAGGGGTTCTTTTCGCCTTTCCCTCACGGTACTGGTTCACTATCGGTCAGTCAGTAGTATTTAGCCTTGGAGGATGGTCCCCCCATATTCAGACAGGATATCACGTGTCCCGCCCTACTCGATTTCACTGAATGTGCGTTGTCAACTACGGGGCTATCACCCTGTATCGCCGGACTTTCCAGACCGTTCGTCTAACGCATATAAAGCTTAAGGGCTAGTCCAATTTCGCTCGCCGCTACTTTCGGAATCTCGGTTGATTTCTTTTCCTCGGGGTACTTAGATGTTTCAGTTCCCCCGGTTCGCCTCCTGTTGCTATGTATTCACAACAGGATACTTGCTTATGCAAGTGGGTTTCCCCATTCGGAAATCCCAGACTCAAATGGTTTTTACTACCTAATCTGGGCTTATCGCAAGTTAATACGTCCTTCATCGCCTCTGACTGCCAAGGCATCCACCGTGTACGCTTAGTCACTTAACCATACAACCCGAAGGAGTTTCGAGTTGATGAACAAGTCACCAAAGTTGTCTGCAATTTTTATACATGATGCAGACTCGATTTTGCCGGACTCAAATTCCAAGAACACTTGAATGTGTTGTATTGGTGTTTGTCTTAAAGACAAACATTGAGAACTTTACAATCAACAATAAATTGTTGATTTGTCAGCTTTCCAAATTGTTAAAGAGCAGATTTCTTAATGAAACCATTTTTAAAAGCACTCATTGAATGCACTTAAAGATGGTGGAGCTATGCGGGATCGAACCGCAGACCTCCTGCGTGCAAGGCAGGCGCTCTCCCAGCTGAGCTATAGCCCCATCAAGGTGTCGATACTGTATACCAACTTCAAAGGAAATTGGTGGGTCTGAGTGGACTCGAACCACCGACCTCTCGCTTATCAGGCGAACGCTCTAACCACCTGAGCTACAGACCCAGTATCGTCTCTTTTACTTTATAAACCGTATCAATCTGTGTGGACACTCATCGTGAGTAATCATCGTATAAGGAGGTGATCCAGCGCCAGGTTCCCCTAGCGCTACCTTGTTACGACTTCACCCCAGTCATGAACCACAAAGTGGTAAGCGTCCTCCCGAAGGTTAAACTACCTACTTCTTTTGCAGCCCACTCCCATGGTGTGACGGGCGGTGTGTACAAGGCCCGGGAACGTATTCACCGTGGCATTCTGATCCACGATTACTAGCGATTCCGACTTCACGGAGTCGAGTTGCAGACTCCGATCCGGACTACGACGCACTTTTTGGGATTCGCTCACTCTCGCAAGTTGGCTGCCCTCTGTATGCGCCATTGTAGCACGTGTGTAGCCCTACTCGTAAGGGCCATGATGACTTGACGTCGTCCCCACCTTCCTCCGGTTTATCACCGGCAGTCTCCCTGGAGTTCCCGACATTACTCGCTGGCAAACAAGGATAAGGGTTGCGCTCGTTGCGGGACTTAACCCAACATTTCACAACACGAGCTGACGACAGCCATGCAGCACCTGTCTCAGAGTTCCCGAAGGCACCAATCCATCTCTGGAAAGTTCTCTGGATGTCAAGAGTAGGTAAGGTTCTTCGCGTTGCATCGAATTAAACCACATGCTCCACCGCTTGTGCGGGCCCCCGTCAATTCATTTGAGTTTTAATCTTGCGACCGTACTCCCCAGGCGGTCTACTTAACGCGTTAGCTCCGAAAGCCACGGCTCAAGGCCACAACCTCCAAGTAGACATCGTTTACGGCGTGGACTACCAGGGTATCTAATCCTGTTTGCTCCCCACGCTTTCGCATCTGAGTGTCAGTATCTGTCCAGGGGGCCGCCTTCGCCACCGGTATTCCTTCAGATCTCTACGCATTTCACCGCTACACCTGAAATTCTACCCCCTCTACAGTACTCTAGTCTGCCAGTTTCAAATGCAATTCCGAGGTTGAGCCCCGGGCTTTCACATCTGACTTAACAAACCACCTGCATGCGCTTTACGCCCAGTAATTCCGATTAACGCTCGCACCCTCCGTATTACCGCGGCTGCTGGCACGGAGTTAGCCGGTGCTTCTTCTGTCGCTAACGTCAAATAATGCAGCTATTAACTACACTACCTTCCTCACGACTGAAAGTGCTTTACAACCCGAAGGCCTTCTTCACACACGCGGCATGGCTGCATCAGGCTTGCGCCCATTGTGCAATATTCCCCACTGCTGCCTCCCGTAGGAGTCTGGACCGTGTCTCAGTTCCAGTGTGGCTGATCATCCTCTCAGACCAGCTAGGGATCGTCGCCTTGGTGAGCCATTACCTCACCAACTAGCTAATCCCACCTAGGCATATCCTGACGCGAGAGGCCCGAAGGTCCCCCTCTTTGGCCCGTAGGCATTATGCGGTATTAGCCATCGTTTCCAATGGTTATCCCCCACATCAGGGCAATTTCCTAGGCATTACTCACCCGTCCGCCGCTCGACGCCGTTATCGTTCCCCGAAGGTTCAGATAACTCGTTTCCGCTCGACTTGCATGTGTTAGGCCTGCCGCCAGCGTTCAATCTGAGCCATGATCAAACTCTTCAATTTAAGATTTTGTTCGGCTCAATGAATACTGAACATTACATAAGTAATGTTTGAATTGACTGTGCTGAATCTTTCGATTCAATGGTCACTTCGTTTCATTGAAACCTAATTTGAAACCGCTCTTTATTAAGAGAAATTTCTAATTGGATTATCATCAACGAGTGCCCACACAGATTGATAGGTCTATATTTTTAAAGAGCTTGCTTATCGAGAAGTTTTTCTCTCAAAGCGGAGGTGCATTCTAACGAGATAATTGAGAGTGTCAAACACTTTTTTCAATTTATTTTCTCAGAAGCTTTTCACCTCTCCGACCCTGCTGAAGCCTTATCGCGTCTGCCGTGTCGGTGGATGCGCATTATAGGGAACTCAGATCCGTTCGCAACCCTTTTTTGAAAAAAAATGGAAAAAACTGACTGTTCGATGACTATTTCATCAAAAAAGCAAAAAAGAGGGTAAAAAACCCTCTTTTTCTGCCTCAAAAGCCGTATTTAAATGAACGCGTACGCGTCTGCGAACATACGTTCACTCTTAGCTTTCTTGTTCTGAGTGAACTGTTCACGCGCTGCGCCAGCCATTTCGAAGCGACCTGCAATATAGATATCGTAGTTTTCTAAGCTTTCGAAATCTTCACTCACCGCTTGTAGCACGTTACCAACTTTACCTTGCCAATCGGTAGGTGCTTCTTCTACTACTGGAATAAAGTGAACGTTGGCAAACTTTTCAGCGATCTCGACCAACTCTTCTTTAGCGTAAAGTTGGCAGTTATCACGCGCACCCCAGTATAAATAGATAGGGTTGGTTTTGTTCTGTGCAACACAGTGATCCAGAATCGAACGCACGTAACTAAAGCCAGTACCACCAGCAATCAATAATAGTGGGCGTTCGCTTTCTTCTTGAACCCAAGCATCACCATGTGGGGCATCAATCTCGATATGACCATCTGTTTCTAATGCCGCTTGCATTGCTTCAACAACTTCTAGTGCATAAGCGTTGTGTTCCGCCGCACCGATGTGCAGTTCAAGTTCACCTTCATGACGACAAGGACTGCTTGCAATAGAGAAAGGACGCTTGTCTTTTTCACCCATCACAACCATTAGGTACTGACCTGCTTTAAAAGGTACAGGTGATTCTGGGTGAAGAAGGATTTGATAAGTATTACAAGCTAACGGCTGAATAGACTTTACTTTACATTGGATGGTCATGGTGTTCCTCTCGCTTACTCATCAAAAGTAAGCACTAAATTACTTTCTGTATAGGCTTGGCAAGGGAATATCCAACCTTGCTGTTGCTCTTTTTCGGTTAGCATCGGTTCGAGGTGGTAACTCACCTCACCCGTCAGCTTTTTACACATGCACATGGCGCAAGCGCCAACTTGGCAACGGTGGGGGAAGCGAATATTATTGTTGAGCGCGGCTTCCAACACCGTCTCCCCTTCTTTTACTTGGAATGTAACGTCCATCGGTAGAAGGTGGACTTGATGACTCATAGAATACCTAACTGGTTCCAAATCTCATCGACTTTAGCCACAAGTTTAGGATCTTTTTTGATAGGTGTTCCCCACTCGCGCTTGACTTCAGATTCGAACTTGTTGGTCGCATCCAACCCTAATTTGGATGAACTATCAGTCTTACCACGCACTTGGATGGTGTCTCTATCTGGGTCCATTCTAGTTGTCACAGCCCAAATAATGTCATTCCAATCTCGTGCATTAACGTCATCGTCGCACAAGATAATGAATTTGTTATCCGTGTACTGAGCAAAGAAGTCCCACAGGTATTCCATCAATTCTTGAGATTGACCAGCTTGGTCTTTCTTCATGGTCACAACAGCGAACTGGTTATTTGCTGTTGCTGGTAGATAGATATCGACAATCTCAGGGCGTTGCTGTTTTAGCGTATCTAGATCAGACTGGGTAATCACTTTATTGTCACGTTCGTTGACCTTGATGCGTGTCGCCAGTTCAGCATCCCATTTAATGGTCGCATCTAAACCCATCTTGGAGCCAAGACCAACCACAGGCGAAGCAAAGTCAAGTGAGTCGATTGGCGTGTTGTCTATCATCAAGGTGTCACGTACAGGCTCCATATGCTCTGACATGGCTTTCACGACATCATTCCAATCTCGCGCGTTTACCGATTCATCGCACACAATAACAAACTTGGTGTACATGAACTGACGTAAGAAAGACCATACGCCCATCATTACGCGCTTGGCATGTCCTGGGTACTGCTTCTTCATAGTGACGACCGCCATTCGGTACGAACAACCTTCTGGCGGTAGGTAGAAGTCCTCAATCTCTGGAAACTGCTTTTGCAGAATCGGCACAAAGACTTCGTTTAATGCCACACCCAATACAGCTGGTTCATCTGGCGGACGGCCTGTGTAGGTACTGTGGTAGATTGGGTCTTTACGCATGGTAATGTGCGTAATGGTAAACACGTGGTGTTTTTCTTTTTCGTTGTAGTAGCCAGTGTGGTCGCCATAAGGACCTTCATCAGCAAACTCGTTCGGGTCGATATAGCCTTCCATCACGATTTCAGCGCTCGCTGGCACTTCCAAATCATTACTGACTGACTTCACGACTTCCGTTTTGCTGCCACGTAGCAAACCTGCAAATGCGTATTCCGATAGCGTATCTGGCACAGGCGTTACTGCACCAAGAATGGTTGCGGGGTCTGCACCAAACGCGACTGAAACAGGGAAAGGTTTACCTGGATTGGTTTCCATCCAATCACGCAGGTCAAGCGCACCACCACGATGAGCCAACCAACGCATGATGATTTTGTTCTTGGCAATTTTCTGCTGGCGATAAATACCTAGGTTCTGACGTTTCTTGTTTGGACCCTTGGTCACGGTTAAGCCCCACGTAAGCAGTGGCGCAACGTCTTCCGCCCAGCAACTCATCACCGGGATTTTATCCAAATCGACTTCATCACCTTGCCACACAATCTCTTGGCACGATGCTTTTCTTAAGCGCTTGGCTGGCATGTTCAATACTTGCTTGAACACTGGCAATTTTTCCAATGCGTCTTTGAAGCCTTTTGGTGGCTCAGGTTCTTTCAAATAAGCCAGCAGCTTACCGACTTCTCTTAATTCTTTAACGTCTTCACGTCCCATACCAATCGCGACACGCTCTGGCGTACCAAATAGGTTCGTCAAAACAGGTACATCGTAGCCAATTGGGTTCTCAAACAACAGCGCAGGGCCACCAGCACGCAAGGTACGGTCGCTGATCTCTGTCATTTCGTAAGCGGGGTCGACGGGGTGAGTGATGCGTTTAAGTCGACCTTTCTGTTCTAGGTGGTCGATAAATTCGCGTAAATCCTTAAAACACATAGGCCTTCATGCTGGCTGATTAAACTGTCCGCAGTATAACAAATAGGAGGACGCTAAGATCCTCCTATTTTGTGTGGGTATGTGAACTCGATAACGACAAGAATCGTTACTTAAAGAACAATGGCTTCAACAACGGTTATTCCAAGAATTCTGCAATCTGTCGTGTTTTTACTTGGCGATTGCTTGAAACAAGCTCTTCCAACCACGAGTGGTGCCCTTGCTTTACGAGTTCTCTTGCAACCAAAGTGGCTTCTTCGGAAAGTGCCATCTTGGCCACTAAGAATTGTTTTACGTCATGAGAGAGTGGATTGGATCTGGTGAGCAGCTCAATAGCATAAGGTTTTAAGGTTGGATTGGCAGTGGAATTCATCAATTGTTGCAATGAAAATTCGTCACCAACCTCGGCAAGCCTTGCCAGCTCGGTTTGGCTATTATAGTCCGCACGCATTCGCCACAGCAGATCATACATTGCCTCACTTTGACTGACTTGTGCCAAACGCACGACCACCGCTGTTGATGGCAGCCAACTAGTCACATTAGCATGAGTTAATTGTTTAATCAGAGCTTCAAGTGCATCCGGCGATAAGCTGTCCAGCTCACGAATAAGTAACGCTTCTCTGGTTTGTACATGTTGCGAAGTGCCTGTTAACCAATCTTTTAGATTAAGTTCTTGGCGCTCTGCCGCTAACACAAACTCCAACGTACTTTGGTCTTGTTTCCAACGTTTAATCAGACGACTAGCAATAGAAGGAAAGTTAAAAGCAGGTACGGTGAATTCGTAACCGTCGCCGCGCTCTAGTACTTGGTAAGTTGGAGTAATACTAATCTGAGATTCGACAAAAATCGCCATTCTTGGCGTGAGGATGATTTCTTGTTGTTCAAACTTTTCGAGCAAAAGAAAGCGGACGACTTCTTGTTGAGGGAAAGCAAGTCGGTCTAGGGCAAATTTAAGCGAGTCAACCTCGTCTCTGACGGCATAATCAAGCAGTTCAGATACTTTGGTCTGTATTTGGGTATCCTGAAGCCACTGCTCTACCACAGTTTCCTGCATTTCCTTGGCAGATAACGTTGCTGGTAGCATTATAAGTGACAAGCTCAGGAGTAATGACGACAACATTCCTTGTTGCATGTTAACCTCCCGATAACATTTCCTTCATTCTGCTGCTTATCTCGGGAGAAAGCAATAAAAAGCCACCGATATACGGTGGCCCTTCGCAGAATTGCTTATCTGAGACTATTGACGACGCATCGCATCGAAGAACTCGTCGTTGGTCTTCGTCATCGCTAGTTTGTCGATGAGGAACTCCATTGCGTCGATTTCGCCCATTGGGTGAACAATCTTACGCAGAATCCACATCTTCTGAAGTTCTTCGTTCTTAGTTAGAAGCTCTTCACGACGTGTGCCGCTGCGGTTGAAGTCAATCGCAGGGAATACGCGTTTCTCTGCAATCTTACGGTTCAAGTGGATTTCCATGTTACCTGTACCCTTGAACTCTTCGTAGATAACTTCGTCCATCTTAGAGCCAGTATCAACAAGAGCAGTAGCAAGGATAGTTAGGCTGCCGCCTTCTTCTACGTTACGTGCTGCACCGAAGAAACGCTTAGGACGATGTAGTGCGTTTGCATCCACACCACCAGTTAGTACTTTACCTGATGAAGGTACTACGGTGTTGTATGCACGAGCTAGACGAGTGATAGAGTCAAGCAGGATAACTACGTCTTTCTTGTGTTCAACAAGACGTTTTGCTTTCTCAATTACCATTTCCGCGACTTGTACGTGGCGAGAAGCTGGCTCATCGAACGTTGACGCAACCACTTCACCTTTAACTAGGCGCTGCATCTCGGTTACTTCTTCTGGACGTTCGTCGATTAGAAGTACCATCAACTCACACTCAGGGTGGTTGTATGCGATGCTTTGAGCGATGTTTTGCAGAAGCATTGTCTTACCCGCTTTAGGCGGAGCAACAATCAAACCACGTTGACCTTTACCGATTGGCGATGCCAAATCTAGTACACGTGCCGTGATATCTTCTGTTGAACCATTACCGCGCTCCATAACCATACGCTCATTAGCGTGTAGAGGCGTTAAGTTCTCAAATAGGATCTTGTTACGAGCGTTATCTGGTTTGTCGTCGTTAACCGTATTGACTTTAAGAAGAGCAAAGTAGCGCTCACCGTCTTTTGGTGGACGAATTTTACCAGCGATTGAATCCCCAGTACGTAGGTTGAAACGACGAATCTGACTTGGCGAAACGTAGATATCATCAGGGCCAGCAAGGTATGAGCTGTCTGCGCTACGTAGGAAACCAAAGCCGTCTTGCAGAATCTCCAGAACCCCATCGCCAAAGATGTCTTCGCCGCCTTTCGCGTGCGCTTTAAGAATAGCGAAGATGATGTCTTGTTTTCTTAGACGAGCTAGGTTCTCAAGACCTAGGCTTTCGCCAAGCTTTACAAGGTCAGACACAGGTCTGTTCTTCAGTTCAGTAAGATTCATGGTGGTGGATGCTTGTTTAGTCAAAATAAGATCTATTTTCTAGTTAAGATGGATTTGGTCTCAGGATCGACCAAGAAGAGAAATTTGTTCAATTAACGCGCGATAAGTTAGCACTAATTAATATTCTAGTCCAGAGTTAGAAAAACAAAACCGTGCATTATCACTTTGCACGGTTTTGTTCTGAATCACTTGGTGATTATAGGTTTGCGTCCAAAAACTCTTTTAGCTGAGTCTTAGACAGTGCACCAACTTTCGTTGCCGCCACGTTACCGTCTTTAAATAACAGTAGCGTTGGAATGCCGCGAATACCAAACTTAGGTGGTGTACCTGCGTTATGGTCAATATTTAGTTTACCGATAGTGAGTTTGCCTTCGTACTCTTCTGCAATTTCGTCCAGAATTGGAGCAATCATCTTACAAGGACCACACCATTCTGCCCAGAAATCAACAAGAACCGGGCCTGCAGCGTTGATTACATCGTTTTCAAAACCGTCATCAGTAAGCTGCAAAATCTTATCACTCATCTTCCACTCCAATGTGTTTTTTGAAACTGGTTGGATGATAACCAGTAATTAGATGCCCTATTGGAATGTATTTACTTTCGTATTGCAAGCTTTAGCTGATATTCTATAGCCATGAAAAAGACGCATATCACAGAGCAAAAGTTCGCCGATTTGGGATTAAATCCACAAATTACTGAAGGTTTGGAGAAAAAAGGGTTCGAATTTTGTACCCCAATTCAAGCCTTGGCGTTGCCGGTACTGCTCACCGGCCAAGACATTGCAGGCCAGGCCCAAACGGGTACTGGTAAGACGCTTGCGTTTCTTACTGCTACCTTTAACCACCTATTGACTAAACCTGAGCATGAAGGTCGTAAGCCAACTCAACCGCGTGCTATCATCATGGCACCAACCCGTGAGCTAGCGATTCAGATCTTTAATGATGCGGAACCTTTGATTGCGAGTACAGGTCTTAAAGCTGCCTTAGCTTACGGTGGCGAAAGCTACGATAAGCAACTATCGAAGCTTCAAGACGGTGTAGATATCCTGATTGGTACGACTGGTCGTATTATCGATTTCTACAAACAGCGCGTATTCAACCTAAACAACATTCAAGCTGTTGTACTCGATGAAGCCGACCGTATGTTTGACCTTGGCTTTATTAAAGACATTCGTTTCTTGTTCCGCCGTATGCCAGAACCAAAAGAGCGTTTGAACATGCTGTTCTCAGCGACGCTTTCTTACCGCGTTCAAGAGCTGGCATTCGAACACATGCACAACCCAGAGCACGTTGTGGTTGAGCCAGAACAAAAAACCGGTCATCGCATCCAAGAAGAGCTTTTCTACCCTTCGAACGAAGACAAGATGGCACTGCTTCAAACCCTGATTGAAGAAGAATGGCCAGATCGCGCGATCGTTTTTGCCAACACTAAGCACAAGTGTGAATCGATTTGGGGTCACCTCGCAGCAGATGGCCACCGTGTTGGTCTACTGACTGGCGATGTACCGCAGAAGAAGCGTGAAAAGATTCTTGAGCAATTCACTCGCGGTGAAGTTGACCTATTAGTAGCAACTGACGTTGCAGCACGCGGTCTACACATCCCTCAAGTAACACACGTATTTAACTTCGATCTGCCTGATGACTGTGAAGATTACGTTCACCGTATCGGTCGTACGGGCCGTGCCGGCGCAAGTGGTCACTCTATCAGCTTCGCTTGTGAAGATTACGCAATCAACTTGCCACCAATCGAAGAATACATTGAGCACGCAATCCCAGTTTCTGATTACGACGCTTCGGCTCTAATCCAAGATCTGCCTGCACCACTTCGTATGCGCGCGCCTCGTACTCAACAACGTCGCACCAATACAGGTGGCACTCGCTCTGGTAACCGCAAGCCGCAAGGACGTCGTCCTCGTCAACCGCGTCAATCAGCGCCAAAACAATCATAAAAGGAAACTGAAGTCGTTTATGAGTCAAGCAGGATCATCACCGCTATACGCCGCCATCGACCTCGGGTCGAACAGTTTTCACATGCTCGTTGTGCGTCATATCGATGGCAGCGTTCAAACCATGGCTAAAATTAAGCGCAAAGTTCGCCTAGCGGCGGGCTTGGATGAACGTAATTCTCTTAGTACGGAAGCTATGCAGCGAGGATGGGACTGCTTAAGTCTATTTGCAGAACGCTTGCAGGATATTCCTAAACAGAACATCCGTATTGTCGGTACCGCGACTTTGCGTACCGCAACCAATGTGGATGTTTTCCTAGAGAAGGCGAACCAAATTTTAGGTCAACCTATCGAAGTCATCACAGGTGAAGAAGAAGCCGCCACTATATATAAAGGCGTTGCTCACACTTCGGGAGGCAGCGGTCGCCGCCTTGTGGTCGATATTGGCGGTGCAAGTACCGAGCTGATTATCGGTGAGGGCTTCGAAGCGAAAGCGCTAACTAGCCTTAAGATGGGTTGTGTAACATGGTTGGAAAGCTTCTTTAAAGACCGCCAGTTGAACGCACGCAACTTCGAGTCTGCCATTGAAGGCGCAAAACAAACCTTAAAGCCAATCTTAGAACAGTACACCGACCTAGGTTGGGATGTGTGTGTGGGTGCTTCAGGTACAGTTCAAGCACTGCAAGAAATAATGCTAGCGCAAGGTATGGACGAAGTAATTACTCACTCCAAACTTAAGCGTCTACAAAAGCAGGCGATGCTTGCTGATCACTTAGAAGAGCTCGATATTGAAGGTCTGACCCTAGAACGTGCTCTGGTATTTCCAAGTGGCTTATCTATTTTAATTGCAATCTTTGAGCTACTAGAAATTGATGCCATGACACTGGCTGGCGGCGCTCTGCGTGAAGGGCTAGTGTATGAGATGGTTGACGAGCTTCGTCAAAACGACATTCGTGCTCGTACCATTTGTAGCGTACAAAGCCGTTACCAATTGGATTGCCAGTACGGTGAGCAAGTGGCAAACCTCGCTAATAATCTACTTGAGCAAGTCGGTGGTGAAACTTGGGTTGCAGAACCTCAAGGTAAAGTCCTGCTGGAAACAACAGCTAAGCTGCACGAAATCGGTCTGACTATCGACTTCAAAAAAGGTGGAGAGCACAGCGCTTACCTACTGCAGCATTTAGATTTGCCTGGTTATACGCGTGCGCAAAAGTTCTTTATTGGTGAAATTGCACGCCGCTACCGCGAACAGCTCACCTCCCTGCCGGAGCAACATGCACTTTCAGGTAACAGTGCGAAACGTGTATTACGTCTATTGCGTTTGGCTGTTTTACTTAGTCATCGTCGTAATCCAGACCTAGTACCAAATGTCACTCTAAAAGCAGAAGGCGACAAGCTAACGCTCAGCATTGAAGCCAAATGGTTAGATGCAAATCCGCTGACGGCCGCTGAGTTGGAAATTGAATCCAACCGTCAAACAGACATCGGTTGGCCGTTAAGTATTGTGACTTGTTAAATCTCACGATAACTTATTGCTTAGTTAAAGGTCCCTATTGGGGCCTTTTTTATTGCTCATTTTTACCTTTGTACAGCTTAGGGAGCTTTTGGACACCCATGATCTAATTACTCCCCACGCTGTACAAAACGCTCTAAACCCAAGTAAACAGGCACAAAAAAGCCGCTTGATTTGAGCAAGCGGCTTTCGGGGTTCCCACTGATATTAAGACTGAACGCTTGTCGTCACCTTAAAGTCAGGGTTCACCGCAGTCAGTTTCTTAATTAGGTAATTCAGTAGTACACCATACATAGGAACGAACAAACCAAGACTGATAATCAGTTTGAAGCCGTAATCCACCAGCGCGATTTCCGTCCAATGCTCCGCCATAAATGGATCTGGGCTTTGGTAGAAGGCAATGGCGAAGAAAGCGATGGTATCAAGTGCATTACCGAAAAGCGTTGAACACGTTGGTGCCACCCACCACTGTTTCATTTGGCGTAGGCGGTTGAACACGTGTACATCCATGATCTGACCAAGTAGGTACGCCATGAAGCTAGCAATCGCTATACGAGCAACAAATAAGTTGAATTCACCTAAGTGGCCAAAACCTTGGAACTGACCTTCGAAGAACACCACCGATAGGAAGTAAGAGACAGCCAGAGCGGGCAACATCACTAAGAAGATGATCTTTCGTGCCATTTTCGCACCGAAAATACGCACGGTTAAATCCGTTGCTAGAAAGATAAATGGAAAGGTAAATGCGCCCCAAGTGGTATGGAAACCGAAGATAGTAAACGGTAGCTGAACTAGGTAATTGCTAGATGCAATAATGACTAGGTGGAATAGAACCAGATAGATAAGGGCGTTGCGCTGCTGCGCAGGGGTAAAGTTACTCATGCGATACCTTTTTAGTTTGGTTTGGGGGTGAGGGAACCCAAATCGAGTCACTAAATAAAGTGGCTCTTACCAACAATGTAAAATGAAAAATAAACTGGCTTGGCTCATTCCGAGCGAAGCGGTGGGCGATTATACATTAACCACTTTTTGCCGCAAGTCGTCTGTTTTACGCAAACGTTTGAGCATAAAAAAGGGTGTTTCATGTGAAACACCCTTTCTAAAAAAATTCTATTTTTAGAAGCCGCGTTGGAACAATCCTGCGAGATAATCCAACTCTTCCCTGCTCTCTTCAATCGCTAAAGCTTCAAACCAAATCGCTTCGCTGTAATGCTCTGCTTTCATAAACAGTCGGCAACCTTCAAAATCGATCAGCCAAGAGTGAATGTCCGCATCCCACTGCTTTTCCACCACAGTAGCAGAAAGCAAGCTAACTAAACGCTCACCTAAAGCAGGAAAGCTATCAAGGTCAAAGCTCGGCGCGATAATGATTAAGCGCCCTTCTTGTGCCATGTAGTCCGCTAAGCCAAATTCCTTTTGCATCTTGGTTCCTTATCCATGGTGAGTAATGTGTTCTTGAATCAAATCGAGGAATGGGTCGGCGTACTTCTCCAGTTTGCGCTGACCAACACCGCTAACTGCCAGCATTTCGCCGTAAGACGTTGGCAGAATTTCCGCCATATCAATCAGAGTCGCGTCACTGAAGACCACGTATGGTGGCAAACCATCTTCATCAGCAATCGACTTACGCAGCTTACGTAACTTAGCAAACAGCTTTTTGTCGTAGTTCTTGCTGGTCAGTTTATCTGATTTAGCCGCACGTGCTGCGGTGTCTAAGCGTGGAACCGCTAACTCCAGAGTCACATCGCCACGCAGCAGCGGACGCGCCTCTTCAGTAAGTTGCAGCGTTGAGTTACGCGTGATGTTTTGGAACAACAGTCCTTTATGGATTAACTGACGGAAGATACTCACCCAGTAATCGTGGCTGTGATCACGCCCTATCGCGTAGGTAGAAATCTTATCGTGCCCGTTTTCACGTACACGAATGTTTTGCATGCCACGTAGCACTTCCACTACGTAGCCCATACCAAAGCTCTGATTCACTCGGTACACACAAGACAACGCCTTACGTGCTTCTTCCGTGGCATCAAAGTGTTTCGGTGGATCTAAGCAAATATCGCAGTTGCCACATGGCTTCTCGCGATACTCACCAAAATAATTCAATAGCACCTGACGACGACAAGTCTGCGCCTCAGCAAAGGCACTCATCGCATTCAGCTTATGGGTTTCCACCTGCTTCTGTGGACCATCGTCTTTTTCATCCAACATACGACGCAGCCAACTGATGTCCGCCGGGTCATACAACATCATCGCTTCCGCAGGTAAACCATCACGCCCTGCACGACCGGTTTCCTGATAGTAGGACTCGATATTGCGCGGGATATCAAAGTGAACCACAAAGCGCACGTTTGGTTTGTTGATGCCCATACCGAATGCCACAGTCGCCACCACGATTTGGATGTCATCACGTTGGAAGGCTTCTTGAACGTAAGCGCGCTCATCAGCATCCATACCAGCATGATAACCAGCAGCACGAATATGGTTGTTGCACAGCTTCTCAGTCACCATCTCAACTTTCTTACGGCTACCACAATAAATGATGCCGCAATTACCTTTTTGAGTTTCAAGATAACGAACGATTTGCGAAACCGGCTTGTGCTTCTCAACTAAGTTGTAACGAATGTTAGGACGGTCGAAGCTACCTAGATAAACCTCTGGATTATTCAGTTGCAGACGCTCAAGAATATCTCGACGCGTTGCGTCATCCGCCGTCGCCGTCAGCGCCATAAATGGCACATGGGAAAACTGCTGCTTAAGTTGACCAAGCGCGGCATATTCTGGACGGAAGTCGTGTCCCCATTGGGAAATACAGTGCGCTTCATCGACAGCAATCATCGATAACGGCAGGTTTTCCAAGCGCTCAATGAAATCACGCATCAATACGCGTTCTGGCGAGACGTACACCAACTTAAGATGACCTGTGTGCATGCGGTTATACACGCTGAGCAGCTCCTCACGAGGCATGGTCGAGTTAATACACTCAGCCGCTACACCGTTGGCTTTAAGCTGGTCCACTTGGTCCTTCATCAGCGAGATAAGCGGAGAAATGACCAAAGCAATGCCAGAGCGAACCAAAGCAGGAATTTGATAACACAGCGACTTACCGCCACCAGTAGGCAGGATAACTAAGCTGTCGCGACCTTCTACCGCAGCATCAATCACCAACTGCTGACCATCACGGAACTCTTGGTAACCAAACACATCCTCCAACACACGTTGAGGCGTTACAGGCGAGTCTGATTGTTCGGCTAACAAGGTAGAGGTCATGAAAAATCTCAGATTGGGTCTTAAAAAGAGGTGCTTATGCATGCCACTAGCACGCAAAGTGAGGGCACATTGTAATGGGGTTTCATGGTGAATAAAACCGCAAATTGCTAGGTGATTCAGCTCACGACTCGTATACTGATTTTCTGCTCTATAAAAACTCAATTAGGTGACATCCCATGACACCAGAAGAACAACAACGCTCACGGCAAGGCGTCTTGCTTGCTATTGGCGCGTACACCATGTGGGGCATCGCACCCATTTACTTCAAATCGATTGCTGAAGTCTCGCCACTTGAGATCTTAAGCCACCGAGTGATTTGGTCTTTCTTTTTGCTAGCCGCACTCCTCCATTTTGGTCGCCATTGGCGCTCGGTTCGCGACATCATTAAAAACAAAACCAAGATGATGTTTCTGGTTTCTACTGCCATTTTGGTCGGTGCAAACTGGTTGATCTTCATTTGGGCAGTGAACTCGAATCACATGCTCGATGCCAGCTTAGGTTATTACATTAACCCACTGATCAACGTCTTACTCGGGATGGTCTTCCTTGGCGAGCGTCTACGTAAACTTCAGTGGTTCGCGGTTGTCCTTGCCGCTTGTGGCGTATTAGTGCAGCTGATCGTATTTGGCTCGGTGCCTGTGGTCGCTATAGCGTTGGCAATGAGTTTCGGCTTTTATGGTTTGCTGCGTAAGAAAGTCAGTGTGGAAGCACAAACCGGACTGTTTATTGAGACCTTGGTGATGCTACCTGCTGCAGCAATTTACCTGCTGTTTATTGCAAGTTCACCGACGTCCAACATGCTTGATAACCCAATGCAGCTGAATACCTTGTTAATTGCTGCAGGCGTGATCACTACCCTACCGCTACTGTGTTTTACTGGCGCTGCAACCCGTCTAAAGCTATCAACGTTAGGCTTCTTCCAATATATTGGTCCAAGTCTGATGTTCTTGCTCGCGGTGCTGATCTACGGCGAACCGTTCACTAGCGATAAAGCTATCACCTTCGCCTTTATTTGGGGTGCTTTGGTGGTGTTTAGCTTTGATGGTCTGCGTAATAACCGCAAGTCACGCAAAGCGGCTCGTGCTGCCTGATCGTTTTTTACAAGACATTTAAGAAATTGATGGATAAGCTTGGTCATTATGTGACCAAGCTTTTTTTTATTTAATGGAACATATTCAGTACTACGCAACCGACCATGACAACTTGAGCCTGATAGAGGCGAAATACCAGAAATTTGCTTTTCAAAGGCATTACCATCTGGATTTTCACCTCGGTCTGATCACGCATGGCGCGCAGAAGTTCCAATACCAAGGTAACAGCCACCAAGTTGGTCACGGGCAAATTGTGATTATGCCGCCAGATGAGCTGCACGACGGGCAATCTAAGCTCGAAAGTGGCTATGAAGTAAATGTGTTTGCGATCGAACCTCATCTATTGAGCGATCTGGCTGATCTTAAGCAAAACGGTCAAATAATACACTTCAACGAGCTGATCATCTCGGATCCACAGATGTTTTCACAACTTAGTAACTTGCACGGGCTACTTCGTCGTGAAAACCTCAGCCAACTCACCAAAGACTGCCTTCCTTTTGAAGGATTTAACCAACTTTTTGATCGCTACGGATCGCTTGAGCGACAAAAAGTGGTGCCGCTAGGAAACCAATCGCTTGGGACGTTAAAAGATTATCTGATGGCGAACCTTGACCAAGCGGTGCGTTTGGATTCACTTTCAGAGCTTTGCCAGCTGAGTCCAACTCAGTTCCAGCGCCACTTTAAAGCGCAAACTGGCATGACACCTTACGCATGGTTCGCACGCCTGCGCCTTGAACAAGGCATGAAGTTACTGCAATCTGGCCAATGTGGTACCGACGTCGCCCATCAAATCGGTTTCTACGATCAAGCGCATTTCAGCAAAGCGTTTAAGCAGACCTACGGCGTTTCCCCTTCTCAAGTGACTCGTTAATTTCATTTACCGAGAAAGCTGTCAGTTTTTTACAAGCGCCACAGGTGACTTGCCACGACAATAGCCGCATTGGTTATATTTGAGATGTGTTATGAATGAATCCACCATATTGCTGACACTCGCCAGCATTCACTTTATTGCCCTAATGAGTCCAGGTCCGGACTTTGCGCTGGTGGTACAAAACGCGACGCGTCATGGTCGTCAAACTGGCTTGTACATTGCGTTGGGATTGTCTGTCGGTATTTTGCTGCACTCTTTGTTCAGCCTGACAGGCGTGAGTTATATCGTCCACCAGCACCCAGTGTTGTACTCCGTAGTGCAACTGCTCGGTGGTAGTTACCTGCTCTATTTAGGTATTGGTGCATTGCGCGCCGTGATATCGATGATCAAAAATCCACATGCGGATCAGCCTAAGAAGCAAAATAACCTCGTGATCAGCAACAAACGTCAGGCATTTGCGAAAGGATTTGCGACCAACATTCTTAACCCGAAAGCCTTGGTGTTCTTTATCAGTTTGATGTCGAGCTTAGTCCCTGCAGGTATGTCGATCACTGGCAAAAGTATTGCTTTGGTCATCTTGTTTGGTTTGTCGCTATTCTGGTTCTCTAGCCTTGCATGGATGCTGTCGACACAGCGCTTACAACGTAAATTGCAACAAGCAGGCATCTACATCGACGGTCTGTGTGGGGTGGTATTTACTCTCGTGGGCGGCAGTATTTTGTACCAAACCATCAGCACTTTTATCGGATAAAGTACTGATTTAAAAGCGTAGCACAATCGACATTTCTAAGATTGCTGACTCGACGTGACTCTTCATGACTGCCAAGCTGAAAGCACAAAACTGGCAACATGGAGAGTCATCATGCATTGGACGTTCAACCGACTCGTGACCACGGGTCTTATTCTTACTTCCCCACTCGTCTTATCTACCTCAGCCTTTGCTAACCAAGCAGCAGATGCGGTTGCACCGGAGCACAGTACTGGCTTCGAGCAAAAGCAATTGGTCAAAGCCAAAGATTATATGGTCACAGCAGCCAACCCACTTGCCACCCAAGCTGGGGCGGATGTTCTTGCACAAGGTGGTAATGCTATTGATGCCATGGTTGCCGTACAACTGATGCTGGGCTTGGTAGAGCCGCAATCTTCAGGTATTGGTGGCGGTGCCTTCTTAGTGTATTGGGACAGTGAGAAACAAAAACTGACTACGTATGATGGGCGCGAAACCGCACCGCTCGCCGCGACGCCGAAACTCTTCCTAGATGACAAAGGACAACCACTGCAATTTTACGATGCGGTTGTCGGAGGGCGCTCCGTTGCTACTCCTGGCACAGTGAAACTACTGTGGGACACGCACCAGAAATACGGCAAGTTGGAATGGAAAAAGATCATCCAACCTGTGATTACCTTGGCTGAGCAAGGTTTCGAAGTAAGTCCTCGCCTCGCGAGTCTGATTGAGAAAGATGCCAAGCGTCTATCACGCTTCCCTGCGACTAAAGCTTACTTCTTTAATCCAGATGGCTCACCAAAAGCCGAAGGCACGTTGTTGAAGAACCCTGAATACGCGCAAACTCTGACGGCAATTGCAGAGCAAGGAGCAAAAGCTTTCTATCAAGGCGATATCGCCACAGACATCATCAAGACAGTACAGAATGCACCGGGCAATCCTGGCGTATTGGCACAACCTGACTTTGATGCGTTCCAAATCAAACAACGTGAACCGGTTTGTGCGGCTTACCAAAGCTATGACATCTGCGGCATGGGACCACCTAGCTCTGGCGCACTGACGGTTGGACAGATTCTTGCGATCACCGAGCACTACGATCTTAAAGGTTGGGGAGCCGAAAGCGCGAAATCATGGCAAGTGATCGCCGACGCGTCTCGCCTTGCGTTTGCGGATCGCGGTAAATACATGGCAGACCAAGATTATGTGCCAATGCCAACCGAAGGCTTGCTTGATAAAGACTATCTAAAACAGCGTGCTGAGTTGATTCAAGTCGGTAAAGCCTTGCGTAAGGTTGAAGCCGGCAATCCACCGTGGTCACACGCGATGAACCTAAGCATGGACCAATCAATCGAGCTGCCTTCCACCAGCCATTTCAATATCGTCGATAAGCAAGGCAATGTGGTTTCAATGACAACAACTATTGAGAACGCCTTTGGCTCACGCTTGATGGTGCGTGGCTTCTTGCTCAATAACGAACTGACTGATTTCTCTTTCCGCACTCATCAAGATGGAGTGCCAATCGCGAACCGCTTAGAACCGGGCAAACGCCCACGTTCATCCATGGCACCAACCATTATGATGAAGAACGACAAACCTTACATGGCAATTGGCTCACCGGGTGGCAGCCGCATCATTGGTTACGTCGCACAAGCCATTATCGCCCACACGCAATGGGATATGGACATCCAAAGCGCGATTAATCAACCACGATTACTGAACCGTTTTGGTACCTTAGATATTGAGCAAGGTACTGCTGCAGAAGGCTTACAGCCTGAGTTGGAAAAGATGGGTTTTAAAACTGATGTTCGTGATTTGAACTCTGGACTGCATGCGATACGTATAACAAAAGACGGTCTTGAGGGCGCAGCCGATCCAAGGCGTGAAGGTGCCGCTATCGGGCAGTAAGAGTCTTTCGCTCGACCCCTTGTGCGAGATCTCTCACAAAGGGTTGAGCAAACCTCTCTTTTTTAATGGCAAAACTGCGCACACAAACCCATAAGCTATTGATTTAAATGGTTATGTATCTTTTTTGAACGCTAAGAGAGTAAAAAAATGTGAGATTTGTCCGTTGTTGGAAACAGTTAAACACGTAATATTAAACCTGTCGGAAGGATGCTGACATGGAACAGGAAACACCACGGACTTGGTGAACTTCAGGAAGAAGAAACGGTTATTCAGGATGAATAGTCGGGCATGGATTGCAAAATTGGACATTGAACGGAATCAATAGTGACTAGGATGGTTGCTACTAAGGACGGGAAATGGACACCTCTGGACGAGGCAAGGATTTGAACATCAGGATGATGTCAGGGACACCGCTCAGGGAACAAGTGATGAGAGCTAACGAGGATGGTTAGCAGACCAGGATAAGGTCATTAAGGACACCGCTAGGAAGGCGACGTAAGGATTAAGCTGACGGATTCAGCACACTATCATGGATTAGATGCATGGAGCACTCTTAGTAGCCGGATTGCTGCGAGTAAGACTATAACCCCGATGGGCGCAAGCCCTCGGGGTTTTTCTTTGCCTAAAATTTTTCTCAGCTGCACCGTTAAATCGCGCTTTCGCACGCCATTTTTTACTGCATTAGCGACATACAAACAGCACCAACAAAAAGAGCCGCCGAAGCAGCTCTTAAGTTGATGACCTTACAGCTTCTCTAGTCGAGCGTAAGCAGTCACCAACCATTTGATGCCCTCACCGTTAAAGGCAATCTGTACACGGCTCTGTGGACCACTGCCTTCGAAGTTGATGATGGTGCCCTCACCAAACTTAGGATGCATCACACGAGAACCTAGCGTAAAGCCAGTTTCATTGAAGCTCTCTTTCACCGCCGTTTGGCTAAATCGACCACTGCTTGCGGGACGGCTAACTTGCGCCTTCATGCGTACTTCGTCTAAGCAAGTTTCTGGCAGTTCACGGATAAAGCGAGACGGCTTATGATACTTATCCTGACCGTACAAGCGACGCATTTCAGCATAAGTGATGTACAGTTTCTGCATCGCACGGGTCATGCCGACATAACACAGACGACGTTCTTCTTCTAAACGCCCTGCTTCTTCTGCCGACATTTGGCTTGGGAACATGCCTTCTTCCACACCAACCATAAACACCAATGGGAACTCTAGACCTTTCGCACTGTGCAATGTCATGAGCTGAACCGCATCTTCAAACTCGTCCGCTTGTCCTTCGCCCGCTTCTAGTGCCGCATGGGTTAGGAATGCCGTCAGCAGTGACATGTCCTCGGCTTCTTCTGGTTTCTCGAATTGGCGAGTTGCGGTCACCAATTCCTCCAAGTTCTCAATACGCGCCTTAGACTTTTCGCCCTTCTCTTGCTCGTACATCGCGAACAAGCCCGAGTATTTAATCACATGGTCAGTTTGGTGGTGCAGCGGCATCTCGATGGTGTCGTCTTCTAGTGCCGTAACAAGCTCGATAAAACGGCTCAGAGCACCAGCAGCACGACCTGCAAGTACCTTCTCATCCAACATCGCGACACTCGCTTCCCACATGGTACAACCACGATCACGAGCCGCAAAGCGAATGGTTTCAAGCGTCTTGTCGCCCAAGCCACGCGTTGGCGTATTCACTACACGTTCAAATGCCGCATCATCATTACGGTTGGCAATCAGACGCATGTAGCTCAAGGCATCTTTGATTTCCTGACGTTCGAAGAATCGCATGCCGCCGTAGATACGGTAAGGCAAACCAGCTTGAATCAAGGCTTCTTCCAGAACACGCGACTGGGCGTTGTTACGGTAAAGCATCGCAGCATCATTCAGAGCACCGCCCTTGTCTTGCCACTCTTTAATTTTGTTTACCGTAAAACGGGCTTCATCCAATTCGTTGTAAGCGCTGTAAACCGAGATAGGCTCACCGACAACGCCATCTGTCCAAAGCTCTTTACCCATGCGCTCGGTGTTATTCGCAATCAGGGCATTGGACGCTTCCAGAATGGTCTTGGTTGAACGGTAGTTTTGCTCAAGACGAATGGTATTCACGCTTGGGAATTCGAGCGTAAACTTCTCAATGTTCTCAACTTTTGCACCACGCCAGCCGTAAATCGACTGGTCGTCATCACCTACGATCATCACGTGACACTCAGGACCCGCCATCATACGTAGCCAAGCATATTGAATGTTGTTGGTATCTTGGAACTCGTCCACCAAGATATGCTTAAAGCGTGCTTGGTAGTGTTCACGGACGAATTTGTTATCACGCAGTAGCTCATGTGCGCGCAGCAAGATTTCCGCAAAATCGACTAAACCAGCACGATCACACGCTTCTTGGTAAGCGGTGTACAGCTGCAGATATGTCTTGGTCACTGGATCATGGTACGCATCAATATGCGACGGACGCAGACCTTCGTCTTTCTTACCGTTGATCCACCATGCCACTTGGCGTGCTGGCCACTGCTTCTCATCAAGGTTTTGCGCTTTGATCAAACGCTTTAGTAGACGCTGTTGGTCGTCACTGTCGATGATTTGGAAATCTTCCGGTAGCTTGGCATCAAGATAGTGCGCACGCAGAATGCGGTGACAAATGCCGTGGAAAGTACCATTCCACATACCGCCTGCACTGCCCATCATTAGCTCTTCGATACGTCCACGCATCTCTGCCGCCGCCTTATTGGTAAAGGTTACCGACATGATTGAGAACGGAGAAGCCTGCTCTACCGACATCAACCAAGCGATACGGTGAACAAGAACGCGTGTCTTACCACTCCCTGCACCAGCAAGGACGAGCAAGTTTTCTAAAGGTGCTGCAACGGCTTCACGTTGTTTATCGTTCAAACCGTCGAGTAATAGAGATGGATCCATCATGATGAGAGCTACTGGTTATTTATACATAAAAATAGATTATAACCTAAACAACCTGTTCAGATTAGACAAAAATTCATAAAAAATTCGTCGTTTTTTTACTCCAAACATCAATAAGTTATATAAATCACACTCTTTAAAATCATTTGTTTCGAAAATTTCTCTGAAAGTTTTTTAGCCAATTTCCTATCTTTTAAGTTAAGCAAGTTGAGAACAAAAACGCCAAAACAGGCGATTCATCTTGCCAAATTAAAGTGAAGGAAATCATTCAGAGGAATTTATTATGAAAAAGTCGAATCTAGCTGTTACTGCTGCTGTTACTGGTCTTCTAGCTCTTGGTGGCACAATGCTAACTGCAGCTCCAGCTGTCGCTGCTGAGAAAGAGAAGTGCTACGGCGTTTCTAAAGCAGGCAAAAACGACTGTGCAACGAAAAGCAGCTCATGTGCAGGTACTGCTAAAGAAGATAACCAGAAAGACGCGTTTGTTGTCGTTCCTAAAGGTCTATGCGACAAATTAGCTGGTGGTAGCACTACTTCTTCATAATCTTTCATCGCTAGCTGCTATGAGGATGCGTTGACGCTCACCAATGCATCCTCCTCTTACCGCCCGTTTTGAAAAGGAGTTTCACGTGAAACACCACACCTTCCATGACCTTGTTGGCGTTGGATTAAGAACCCCTCACCTCGATTACTTTAACCAAAACAAACCTGAGTTAACTTGGTTAGAAATCCACAGTGAAAACTATTTTCAGCCCAATGCTGCAGAACGTCTTCAGCTACAAGCACTGCGCGAGAAATACCAAATTAGCTGTCACGGCATTGGTTTGTCATTAGGTTCGGTGGAGCGTGTGAATCAAAAACATTTAGCGCAACTGAAAGCACTGATCGATTCAATCGATCCGATTCTTGTTTCTGACCATTTAAGTTGGAGTGAAAACGGCGGCCACTACTTTAACGACTTACTTCCACTCCCATACACGGAAGAAGCACTCAAAGTGTTCACTCGTAACGTGAATGAAGTGCAGGATTATTTGCAACGCGAGATCTTGATAGAGAACCCATCTAGTTATGTGAAGTTTCAACATTCAACCATTAGTGAATGGGAGTTTCTGACCGAAGTTCAAAAGCGCACCGACTGTCGTTTATTGCTCGATTTAAACAATGTTTATGTTTCGGCGTTTAACCACGGTTTTGATTGCGACACATACCTAGATGCGATTCCAGCCGACAAAGTGGATGAAATTCACTTGGCAGGTTTTACCATCAAACAACTCGACAAAGGTGAGATATGGATTGATACCCATAGCCGCCCAGTTAGTGATGAAGTTTGGCAACTGTTCGCGCAGTGGACAAAAAAACACGGTCCACGCCATGCGTTGATTGAATGGGACTTGGATATCCCCGCGCCAGAAGTCTTGCTCGGAGAAGCACACAAAGCATCGCAAGTGCTGTTGCAAGGCACAATCCCAAGTGAACAAAGCGAATCGAGGAAGGCATCATGAATCTAGCCACCTTACAAAGCCAGTTTGCTAAAGCCCTACACTATCAAGCAGTCGGTGAAGATTGCGATATTGCCAGTGATGAGTTTACCGCTGATGAACGCATGCAGATTTATCGCAATAATTTTATCGTCAGCCTAAGCGAAGTGTTATCCGCGACTTACCCGATGGTCGAAGCGCTGCTTGGTGAAGAATGCTTTGAACAGATGGCTCGCCAACATGTACTCTCTTACCCATTAGAAGAAGGAAATGTAGTTCATTATGGCGAAGGCTTTCAAGACACCATCATGCAGTTCAGTCAGGTGATCGCACAAGCACCTTACAGCCCTGAAGTCGCACGCTTCGAGTGGCATATCGACCTCGCTCGTCAAGCGCAGTATGAACAATCCAATGCACAGGAATTAAAATCGCTCGCATTACTTGGCGAAGTGAGTGAAGAGCAACAACCCGCTTTGGTTTTGCACCTTAAGCAAGGCTGCCGGAGCTTTGACTCTAACTACGCCGTATTTGATTTGTTTAGTGCGATTCAAACTGGGCAATTCGAACAACTTAATATCAACCAATTACAGCAAGGTGTCATCTCGATTCAAGCCAATGGAGAAGCCTTGTGTCACGCACTCGATGCCGATGTGTTCCAACTGCTGCAATGTTTAGAGCAGAAGCTGAGTTTAAGCGAAATACCTGAAGTTTTACTCGCTCATCTCAATAGCATCATGGCACTCGATCTCGTTGACGGCTTTACATTGAAATCAATCTAAGGAGCACTCTATGACGGATACGGTTAAAAACTTAGTGAACCGGTACGACGATTTAATCAGTACCCTACAAGCTGGCTTTGTCCCTTTGCTACTTCTCTTTTGTCGCTTGTGGGTTGCATGGGTATTCTTCAATTCAGGGCTAATCAAGATCTCGTCCTGGGATAGCACGCTGTATTTGTTTGAATTGGAATACCAAGTGCCCTTACTGCCATGGGAATTGGCGGCTTACTTAGGTACGGCGGCGGAATTAGTTCTACCGGTGTTCTTGGCACTAGGGTTAATTACCCGCCCGATGGCTGCGATTCTGTTTGTGTTCAACATCATCGCCGTGGTCTCTTATCCACTGCTGTGGGAGAAAGGTTTCTATGATCACCAACTTTGGGGATTGATGATTCTTGTTGTGATTGTGTGGGGGCCAGGACCACTGTCTCTCGACCACATACTGAAGAAGAAAATTACCAACTAAAAAAATCCCCGCATGAAGCGGGGATTTTTTATTATTTGTTTAAGTAAGCTAGTAACTCTTCTGCTGAGATACCCTGCTGAGCGAGGTCTTTTGCCATTTGCTCTACTTGCTCGCCTTTACGTGACTCAATCACTTGTTGAAACTGATACACAAGATCACGCAAAATCGGCAGTGGAACTTGCTTTGCCGCACTACGAACACGCTCTGAGCTCTGGTTACCTAATTCGTTAAGCAACTTGCCAAACATCACCTTTTCAGGTGATTCTTCCATTTGCTCTAAGATACGAGCCATTTCATACGTGGTTAACGACATTACTTTATGAGTTCCGTTATGGTGTCGAGAATAGTTTGAACGACAAATATACACGCGTTAGGTACATTGGAAAATACTAAATTACCGAGTTTTACGCATTCGCTAATTTAGCATGCCACTTCTTACCAGCTTTACTGAACAGGATCAGCAAAGCAGGAAGCAGCACCCACATATGAATTGCAATCAGTGTTTGTGGGTCAAGCGATAGACGCTGTAGCGTACCCACCAACAAGCCAGCACCACTCATTTGGAACAAGCCGAGTAACGCTGCAGCCGTACCCGCTTTATCTCCAAACGGTTCTAGTGCTTTACCTGCAGCGGCACCAAGAATCCAAGCGAAGCCAACCGATGAAATGAAAATTGGTAGCATGAAAGACAGCGCGGTGTAGTGCTCTTTCATCACCATCATGATCACGCCAGCAATTGCCAGTAAGCTGATACCAACCACAAGTGAGTTATGCGTGCCCCAGCGATCCATAAACTTAGGCGCAAGCATACAAGCAGCAATGTTAAACGCCGCGTTGAGACCAAACCAGAAGGTGAATTCATTCATCGATAAGCCCATTCCGGTCATCAGCACCACTGGTGCAGACGTTACGTAAGCAAGAATAACTGCCATCGCCATCAAACACAGTGATGCGTGGAAGATGAATGATGGGGTGCTCAATACTGCCCAGTAGCGGCTCAGTTTAAATACCGCCTGCTTTTCTGTTGCAGGATTGGTTTCCTTCATTCCAAGGAACATCATCGCCCCCGCAATCACAGCAAAACCGGCCATAAAGCTGAAGTTTGCACGCCAATCAAATTGTTGGGTTAACCAGCTACCAAGAATCGGTGCCAATGCCGGAATAAAGCAGATCGCACCGTTAAGGTAGCTGATCATCTTGCCGCTTTTCTCCGGACCAAAGATATCGCGAACTGTTGCAAAGGCTGCTACAGATGTTGCACACGCACCTAAGCCTTGTAGCAAACGAGCCATCAACATCCACTCAATATTTTGAGCACTCCACGCCAATAAAGCACTCAATGCGTAGATGGTGATGCCGCCCAATGCAACAGTTCGACGTCCGAGTTTATCTGCCAAGGGACCAGCGAACAGCTGACCAACACCCATAGCAAATAGGAACCAAGTGATGGTGTCTTGTGCCAATGCATTTTCTACCTGAAAAGTGGACGCGATAAGAGGCAAAGCAGGTAGATAGATATCAATCGCAAGCGGACTGAATAGAACTAACATGGTCAACAGCGCCATCTGTTTTTTGCTATTTGTAATATGGCTAGACACAAAACACTCCAAATTGAACAAGAACTTTTGAGCAAAGCTTAATCATCTGATGATATGAATGGAAATGATGTATACTCATGACCATTATTCCAATGGGGAAAATCACTGTGAACGTAGAGAAACTGGCACGTATCGACCTCAATTTGCTGGTCTGTTTTAAAGTGCTGATTGAAGAGTTGAATGTTACCCGAGCCGCCCACCGACTGTGCTTGAGTCAGTCTGCCGTGAGCAAATCCTTAGCGAAATTACGTACCCAATTTGATGATCCCCTATTCACTCGAAACTCACACGGATTGACGCCAACACCACGCGCACTGTTCCTTAAACCGAAACTGGATCTGTTGATAAACCAACTTGAGGTGCTGACTCAACCCGAAGAGTTCTCACCACAGAGCAGCGAGTACCGCTTTCAAATAGCTGCGGTAGAGAGTGTCTACCCGTTGATTCTGCCCCACTTCTTACCGGCAATATTCCAACAAGCGCCAGGCGTGACCATCAGTACCCACTCTTGGTCGGAACAAACGTTCAAGATGATTCAGCGTGGTGAGATCGATTTGGGCATGACAGGTCGAGATATCGACATCAACGACGCCAAGCTAACCATGTTGCCGCCAGATGACATTTGCGAACAGGAAATCTATCGCGACCACCAGATGTGTATCGTACGTAAAGACCACCCGGCTTTGAGTGGTAATTGGAACTTAGAAGCTTACCTAGCCCTGCGTCATGTTCAGGTACGTTGTGATGGCAACGACCGTTGGTTGCTCGACTATCGTTTAGCCGACATTGGTCGTGAACGTGATATTGCGGTAACCGTCCCGGACTTTAACAGCGCCGCCAGTTTATGCTCTTACACCGATTTTGTGTTCACCGCGCCAAGCCACTTTGTGAAGCTGGCAGCCAAACAACATGACATGGCATTGCTGCCTCTTCCACTCGAATTCCCTCCAATGGCTTACACTTTGTTCTGGCACCGAGACAGAGAGAATGACCCAGCTTTGACTTGGTTGCGTACCATGATCACGAAAAAAACCAATCATCTTAGATAAAAATCCTGAACGCAATTTGCTCTATTAATGTAATATGAGTAGCTTAACAGTCGATAGTCCTTTTTGGCTCATCTATGGCCTGTTGTACTCCGGCTCTATTGAAGTGATTGCGAACCTCAATGGACTCAAAAACTGCATGAAGCAGATGGAAACAGCTCCCACACCTGAGCATGAAGGAGCGGTAATTTGAAGGAATAACACAGATGCACAACAATACCCTAAGCCGCGTGAATGCAATTCGCGAATGGCTAGCACAACATAATATTGATGCCCTACTTATCCCACATGAAGACGAGTACTTGGGCGAATACGTACCGGCGCACAACGAGCGTTTACATTGGCTAACTGGTTTTACCGGTTCTGCTGGTGCTGCGGTAATCACCAAAGACAAAGCCGCTATCTTTGTTGATGGTCGCTACACGGTACAAGTCACTAAGCAGGTTCCTGCTGATCTATTCGAATACCGCCACCTGATTGAAGAGCCTGCGCTAGATTGGATTAAAGACCATCTTGCAAATGGCGCGTCTGTTGCAATCGACCCTCGCATGCACAACTCTGCTTGGCTCGACATGGCACAGGCAAAACTTGCAGGTGCACTTGAGCTTAAGGTTCTCGACAGCAACCCAATTGATGAGCTGTGGCACGACCGCCCTGCTCCTGTGGTTTCTGATGTTCGCCTAATGGCAACAGAAGCAGTTGGTCAATCAAGTGAAAGCAAACGTCAAGAAATCGCAGAGCTCGTGAAAAAAGCCGGTGCAGACAGCGCAGTGATCACAGCACTTGATTCTATCTGTTGGCTGCTCAACGTTCGTGGTCTAGATGTATCACGTCTTCCGGTTCTGCTTTCTCACGCGATTCTACACTCAGATTCAAGCGTGGAATACTTCCTAGATCCAGCTCGCCTACCTGCTGAGTTTGACGCTCACGTTGGTGCTGGCGTGACGGTTCATCACCCAGAAGCATTGCAAGCGCGACTAGAAACTCTAACTGGCAAGAATGTACTGGTTGACCCTGCGACAAGTAACGCATGGTTTAAGCTGGTTCTACAAAATGCTGGCGCATCAGTGGTGAGTAAAGCTGACCCATGCCTAATGCCAAAAGCAGCGAAGAACGCAGTTGAAATCGCAGGCATGAAAGCATGTCATATCCGTGATGGCGTGGCGATGAGTAAGTTCCTATCTTGGTTAGATGCTGAAGTCGTTGCGGGTAACCTGCATGATGAAGCGACGCTGGCAGACAAACTGGAAGCGTTCCGTGGCGAAGACCCGACCCTGATGGATCTTAGCTTCGATACCATTTCAGCAGCAGGTGGCAACGCGGCAATGTGTCACTACAACCACGAAAACCAACCTGAACCAGGCAAGCTAGAACTGAACACACTCTACCTAGTGGATTCAGGCGGTCAGTACCTAGATGGCACTACCGACATCACGCGTACTATTGCGATCGGTCAGCCTTCACAAGAGATGATTAAACAATTCACTCTTGCACTAAAAGGTCACATCGGTGTTGCTCGTGCACGTTTCCCGAAAGGTACACGTGGTTACCAAATCGATACACTAGCTCGTCAGCACCTATGGGCAGAAGGCTACGATTACGATCACGGTACCGGTCACGGTGTTGGTCACTTCCTAAGTGTTCATGAAGGTCCGGCGAGCATTTCGAAGAAGCAAATCGACGTACCTCTAACAGAAGGAATGGTGCTGTCCAACGAGCCAGGTTACTACCGTGCAGATGCGTTTGGTATCCGTATTGAAAACCTAGAACTTGTTGTTGAAACACCGACTAACGGTGACTTCCCTGTTCTATCATTTGAGTCGCTAACTCGCTGCCCAATCGACAAGCGCAATATCAACGTTGATATGCTAACTCGTCCAGAACTTGCTTGGCTGAATGACTACCATCAGAAAGTATGGGATGAGATCAGCCCGCTAGTTGAAGATGATGTGAAAGAGTGGCTTCGTCAAGCAACGCTACCTGTAGCACACAGCTAGAAGCTAGAAGCTAGAAGCTAGAAGCTAGAAGCTAGAAGCTAGAAGCTAGAAAAAGTAGAGGGTTGATGTAAAACATCAACCCTCTTTTTTGCTTATGTTTCACGTGAAACATAACGATGACCAGTGGCTTTATTTATTGCTTAACCAGAATACGCCGAGTGCCAATCTCGCCATACAGGGTCAAACCCTTTGGCTCGAATCATATCTTCCACAGAACCCGCGCTTCGCTCATCGCTGATCTCAAACTGCTCGAGTTCAACATCATCCATCGCATAACCACCCGGCTGAGTTTTCGATGCAGCAGACATACTGGTGATGCCTAACGGTAATGCATTGTCTCTGAACTTCGGTGATTCACGAGTCGATAATGACAACTCCACTTCTGGATTCAACAAACGATAAGCGCAAATCAACTGCACAAGCTGCTTATCCGTCATAACTGATTTTGGTTGGAGCGCACCCTCACAAGGACGCAAACGCGGAAATGAAATGGAGTAACGAGTCTGCCAATACGTACGCTCTAGATAGTCCAAGTGCGCTGCCACATAAAAGCAATCGGTACGCCACTCTTCCAATCCTATCAAAGCACCAATACCGATCTTATCGATGCCTGCTTTTGCAAGACGATCGGGTGTATCCAATCGGTATTCGAAATCCATCTTGTTGCCACGCAAATGGTGCTCGGCGTAAGTCGAAGGATGATACGTTTCTTGATAGACCATCACCGCATCTAAACCCAATATCTTGAGCTCTGCGTATTCGTCTTGATCTAGCGGCTGTACTTCCATCGCCAAATAGTTAAAACGCTGCTTAATCATCGGCACCATTTCGCGAAAGTATTTCATCCCCACTTTGGTTTCGTGTTCACCAGTCACCAGCAATACGCTGTCGAACTTCATGCGTTTAATGGCTTCAACTTCTGCAGCCACTTCGTCTCTATTCAAAGTACGACGCTTGATTCTATTCTCCATCGAGAAGCCACAATAAGTACAAGCATTGGCGCACAAGTTAGAAAGGTACAATGGAATATAAAGCGACATGGTATTACCAAAACGCTTGCGAGTTGCCGAGTATGACAGCTGCGCCATTTGCTCTAAGTACGCTTCAGCCGCTGGTGAAATTAGCGCTTTAAAGTCTTCCAAATCACGTTTGGGTTTATTCAATGCTCGCTCGACGTCTTGTGCCGTTTTCGCGTAGATCGACATCGAAATGTCATCCCAATTCAGCTGCTTATATTGTTCAACGAAGCTCATGTTTTCCTCGCTTAATAGCTAAACCAATCTAGGACTAAAGCTCATCTAGGAATGACGTCAGTGGACTCGACGCAACCGCATGAGAAACCTTACCAGCAAGTCCGGCTTCATAAGCCATACGCCCCGACTCTACCGCCAACTTAAATGCCTTCGCCATCGCAACAGGATCGCTCGAAGCTGCAATCGCAGTATTGACGAGCACGGCATCCGCACCCATTTCCATCGCACGCGCGGCATGTGAAGGTGCGCCGATACCCGCATCAACAACCACAGGAACATTAGCTTGGTCGATAATGATCTCTAGAAAGTCGTGAGAAACTATCCCTTTGTTAGAACCGATCGGCGCACCTAATGGCATGACCGCAGCACAGCCTACTTCTTCCAATCGCTTACACAGAACCGGGTCAGCATGACAGTAAGGAAGGACAATAAAGCCTTCACGAACCAATTGTTCAGCGGCCGCAAGTGTCTCAATTGGATCGGGCATCAAGTACTTCGGGTCTGGGTGAATTTCAAGTTTTAGCCAGTTTGTACCTAACGCTTCTCTCGCCAATTGTGCTGCAAACACAGCATCTTTAGCATTCTTTGCACCTGAGGTGTTCGGCAATAAGTTCACACCCGCTTGTACTAACGGCAGCAAAATATCGTCTTGTTGGTCGTTCACATCCACACGCTTCAACGCCATGGTCGCAAGTTGAGAACCCGATACTTGAATCGCTTCTGCCATTAATCGGCTGTTGGCAAACTTCCCTGTTCCCGTGAACAGTCTTGATTCGAATTGTTTATCACCAATTTTTAGCATCGACTTTAACCCCCTGCGATCGCTTGAAACAAAGAGATGCTATCTCCCTGTGAAAGAACTGTGCTAGCCCACTCACTGCGCGGCACAACATTGTTATTAATTGCAAAAACACAGCCCATTTCAGGCAGCGCAAATTGACTAATGATTTGCTGTAGATTTGACTCAATGGCAACTTGATGTGACTGGTCATTGATGACAATAGTGATCACATCTAAGTCAGCAGCGGTCATTTGTGTTGTTTGTTGTTCTGATAACGTCATTGCTTCCAACTCTCTTAATTCTGCCCATTACTCGTAAGCTAAATCTGAGTACACACTTGGCACTGTTTATCTTTACTTATCGCCATGGTTTGCCATTGCAGCTTCAATCCATCGAACAGGTGTAACTTGGCAGTCTCGACATGAAACTTTCCCGTCGCCAGTTTTTGAATTGCCGCTATCGCTTGGTAGTTGCCTAGTGTGCCCACCACCGGGCCGACGACACCGCTCTCACTGCACTTTTGCGTTTGCGGTAATTCGTCAAACGGATATAAACAGCGGTAACAGGCTTTACTCTGTACTTCTTGTTCACTTGATGTTTGGTAATCAAAAACAGCGAATTGCCCTTGCCAACCAATTGCCGCCGCGGAGATGAGCGGCGTATTTTGCTCGAAACAAACTTGGTTAATAAGCTGGCGCGTTGGCATATTATCGGTGCAGTCGAGCACCACATCCGCTAGCATCACCTCAAGCTGAAGTTGTGCTTTGTCCAATCGCTTATTGAGAGCACGAACTTGAACCATAGAATTAAGTTCAGTAAGTTGCTTTACAGTCGCTTTTGTTTTCGCAACTTGAAGGTCTTGTTCACGATAAATGATCTGACGCTGTAGGTTACTGCTATCAACTTCATCGTCATCGACCACAACCAATTTACCAACGCCCGCGGATGCCAAGTACAAACTTGCCGCGCTCCCCAATCCACCACAACCGATGATCAGAACATGCGATTTGCTCAAACGCTCTTGCCCAACTTCAGCAATTTCAGGCAGAGCGACTTGACGTTGATAGCGAAGAAATTGCTTATCCGTGAGCATGCTCGCCTCTCTTGTTATGCACCAATTCACTATTCTGATCAGTAAACGTTAGCTGTCTTTCCTTCATCAGTTGTGCAAAAAACTCAATGACCGATTGAGGTGATTCTGCCAACGTAATAGCACGCACTACTGCTAAGCTAGAAACACCTGTTTGCCAAACTTGGTCTGCATTAGATTGGTCAATGCCACCAATCGCGACCGTCGGAAAGCCAAGCACATAGTCACTAACTGCTTTGTCTTTTGAAGGACGGAAAGCTAGCTCTTTGTTTCCGTAAGGAATGCTATCAATCAGCTTTTGATACAGAGCCAAGCGCACCAAACCTTGTGGTTTCGATGGCATCTGTTTAGTGGTGGTTGGGAAAATATGCCCTAGCGCGATGTAACTAGGATGAATTTGTACGATGCGCAGTAGCTCATAATAACCATGAGTAGAAAGACCAAGACGAATGCCGGCTTTAGTTAGCTGAGCCAAATTCGATTCTTCTATGTCTTCTTGTCCTAGGTGAACGCCATAAGCGCCATGCTTGATTGCCAACTGCCAATAGTCATTGATGAACACTTGTGCTTGATACTGACGACCTAGCTCAATTGCTCGAATGATCTGTTGTTCTAAATCGGCTTGTTGTGGGTTCTTGATTCGCAGTTGAATAGTGTTGATGCCTAGTGGCAGTAGACGCTCAATCCAAGCAACATCATCAACGACAGGATAGAGCCCTAGGCTTTGCTTAGTTAAAGTTGGAAAGCTAACGCTCTCTCCTTGTGCTGACCAACCAACTTGAATACCGAGTCGGTTATCTTCCAGTACAGGTATGGGGAAATCATCAAATTGGTCAGCCCACTGAGTAGATCTTCCCTCGTCAAGGTTGTCATTCAACAGTGTTTCACGTGAAACATTCGCTTGTTGAGTTAGCATTCCTCGAGCAAGTGTTAACGCATCTTCGATAGGAAAATCGAGTACTGTCAGCGTTACAATCCAAGCAAGGTGATGTTCGGGATCGAACATTGCGTTGAGTTTGGACTTAACAGAGAGCGCTCTCACTTCGTCGTTAATTGGGTGACGCCAGATATCAAGCTGAAGAACTTTCTCCTTTTCATCGGATACCTGCGTATCAGCAATGCCAATATAAATCGCTTTCGACGGTTGCTTAGCACACGCTTCTACCGATAAAGCAGAGCGGTAATAGAGCACAAATGAACTCTCATGCTCGGAGTCATAACCATCAATAAGATCTGTCATTATGCGTGTGGTCTGTTGGTCGCGAACAAGCTGAATAGATTGAGTTGGGCTCACACCCAACTCAATGTCTTCGATGCTAAAACCCTGTTCTTTCGCCAACAACAAACATTGCTGAACTAAACCTGTCAGTTCAATCAATGATGACGGAATAAGGATTTTGCTCATTAGTCACTTACCTCGGCATGTGCTGCTGGGTGGTATAACTCTGAACCTGTGTCTCTAAACTCTTGCGATTTCTGACGCATCCCCTCAAGAGGATCATCAAGCATTTTGATTGAGATAGCTTGGTCCGCAGCAACTTGCTCAGTATCTTTCGCGTATTCTCGTACCTCTTGCGAAATCTTCATCGAGCAGAACTTTGGTCCACACATCGAACAGAAGTGAGCAACTTTTCCAGACTCTTGAGGCAAGGTTTCATCATGGAAAGCACGAGCGGTATCTGGGTCGAGCGACAAGTTAAATTGGTCTTCCCAGCGGAACTCGAAGCGAGCTTTAGAAAGCGCGTTATCACGAACTTGTGCACCAGGGTGTCCTTTCGCCAAATCAGCGGCGTGCGCAGCAAGCTTGTAAGTGATCATGCCTACTTTCACGTCTTCTTTGTTTGGTAAACCAAGATGCTCTTTAGGAGTTACGTAGCAAAGCATTGCACAGCCATACCAACCAATCATGGCAGCGCCGATGCCTGAAGTAATATGGTCGTAACCAGGAGCGACGTCTGTCGTCAGTGGACCAAGGGTGTAGAAAGGAGCTTCATGGCAGTGCTCTAGCTGCTCCTCCATGTTCTCTTTGATCATATGCATTGGAACATGACCAGGACCTTCGATAATCACCTGTACGTCGTATTCCCACGCTATCTTGGTTAACTCGCCAAGGGTGCGAAGCTCAGCAAATTGCGCTTCGTCGTTAGCATCGGCAACCGAGCCAGGACGCAGACCATCACCGAGAGAAAGTGCCACATCATACTTAGCACAAATTTCACAGATCTCTCGGAAGTGAGTATATAAGAAGCTTTCTTGGTGATGCGCTAAACACCATTTCGCGATGATAGAACCACCACGAGAAACGATGCCGGTAACGCGTTTTGCTGTCATCGGTACATAGCGCAGTAGTAAACCGGCATGGATGGTGAAGTAATCAACACCCTGCTCTGCTTGCTCAATCAGAGTATCGCGCATCACTTCCCAGTTAAGGTTTTCCGCCACACCATTCACTTTCTCAAGCGCTTGGTACATTGGTACGGTACCGATCGGAACCGGACTATTACGTAGAATCCACTCGCGAGTTTCGTGAATATTACGTCCAGTAGAGAGATCCATAACGGTATCGCCACCCCAGCGCGTCGCCCACACTAGCTTCTCTACTTCTTCCTCAATCGAAGACGTCACCGATGAGTTACCAATATTGGCGTTCACTTTGACCAAAAAGTTACGTCCAATGATCATTGGTTCGGATTCTGGGTGGTTGATATTAGAAGGGATGATAGCGCGACCTTCGGCGACTTCTTTACGCACAAACTCGGCGGTAATGTCTTTTGGAAGATTCGCTCCGAAGCTTTGACCTGGATGCTGTTGATTCAGCACTTCATCGCGGTATTGAGCACGCCCCATATTTTCACGCAGGGCGATGTATTCCATTTCCGGGGTGATTATACCCTTGCGAGCATAGTGCAATTGAGTCACGCACTGCCCATTTTTGGCACGTCGAATACGTGGCAGATTTCCGTAACGAAGCTCGTCTAGAGTTTCATCTTCTAGGCGCTCTTTGGTGTATACCGAGCTTACTTCATTAAGTAGTTCAGTATCGGCACGCTCTTCAATCCACCCTTCTCTCAGCTTAGGTAAGCCGTTGTAGAGGTCTATGGTGTGTTCTGGATCTGTGTATACACCCGAGGTATCGTAAACGCGTACTGGCTCATTAGGCTCGAAAATAGGCGCTTCTTTTGTACCTCCAATAAGGCTATCAGCGAGTGATATTTCACGCATTGGCACACGAATATCGGGACGTGAACCCTCTACGTAGACTTTGCTTGAATTTGGGTACGGTTGTACCGAGAGTGTATCAATGAACTGTTTTGCTTCCAGTCTCGCTTGCTTGCGACTCGACATAGCATTTTTCCTTGCTTTGTTATGCTTAGATAAAAAGTATTGGGATAAAAATGCTTGGCGGATAGATGCGACAAGAGGAATCGAATTAAGGACAAGTTGAGCGGATGCTCTCGTCTATAACAACATTCGACTATTTGATAGGTCGACCAGATAGAACTCTGGTGTAGATATCTTCTCTTGTTCCCTTCGCAGATTCTAATCTGATCAGGTTCAACGGATCCCGAATTAACGGTCTCAGCCTTATGGCACTCCGACAAGTGAAATCAGTATATAAAAACGGCTTGGTTAAACCAAGCCGACCTGATTAAGATTTGAGTGTTTTTGCTAGCTACGCATCAATAATTGGAAACCAATCCACGCAGCTGAAATGCTTAACACGACATTCAGCAATACGTTCAAGCCCATCTTAAAGAAAGCGCCCTGCTGCATAAGCAACACGTTATCCATCGAGAAAGTAGAGAATGTGGTTAATGCGCCCAAAAAGCCAAGGCCGATGATTTGACGCCATGGGTCAGTGACCATTAACTCAGTTTCAAAAGCAGCAATCAGTAGACCCATAATAAATGAGCCAACAACGTTAACCGTTAATGTACCGTATGGAAAACCACGACCAAGTAGCATCACACAAAGTTCAGAAATTAAGTAACGAGAACATGCACCAAATGCGCCGCCTAATGCAATAAAACCCAAAATGGATAGTTGCCCCATAATTCCCCCAGAAAAGTTAATGGCGACATTGTAATCAAATTTACGACAATAGTGATTATACAATCTTAGAATCCAGCAAAGTAATAGCGCTTAAAACTTATCAAGATTTAAAAAGTTACAGGAGTCACTTTACTTCGATGTACCCCATCAAACCTGTCTTCATGTGTTCAATCACATGACAATGGTACATCCAACGCCCTGGGTTATCTGCAACAAATGCCGCTTTCGCACTGCCGTTTTTTCCAAGTAAGACCGTATCGGTATGAAACGGTACATCGAGTTTTTTACCGTCTAATTCAAGAACGGTAAATGTGTGTCCATGCAGATGAATAGGATGATGATATTGGGTGACGTTCTTAAGGTTGAAGATATAGGTTTTTCCAAGCTCCAATGTTGAAAGCGGCGCAGGAATATTATCTTTACTCATTCCCTCCCAAGCTCGTTTGTTCATCAGCCAAAACTTAGGTATCGCTTTGCCTGATTTATCGGCAGGAGTGATCGCCCCCTCCCACTCGAACACATAATCGATTTGCTCTGCATTTTCTAAATCAAGAGCAGCCACAGGGTTGAGAGGTAATGAAGGCAGTTTCTGGTTAGTCGGCAGATCAGACTCAACAACTTCGAACTCACACAAAGGGAATGGGAAGCGCCCTTTCCTTTGACGCACATAAACACGTTCTCCTGCCTTCGGAGCAATCAATCCGACATCTAACCTCATTCCCGGACCAATTTTGTGTTGAGTGAGCTTATAAGGCGTTTTAACAGGATTACCATCAATAGCAATAACCCAAGCTTCTGCTCCCTCGAGAGCGATCGGATAAGTAATGGTGTTATCGACATTAGCAATTCTTAATCGCGTGGTAGCATTCTGCTTCAGCTTATAAACAGGCTCATGAACACCGTTAACGCTACTCCACTCTCCTGGCGTTCCCATGCGTGCACTCAAGCGCGGCAACATTAGATTCTTCCACTGGCCTTGTTTGTCCAAATGCCAATGCTTGAGGACGACTTCATGCTCTTCATCAAACTGAACAGGGTCTGTCTCTTCAACGATAATTAGCCCGACTAAGCCCATCCCAAGCTGCTTAACACTATGCATGTGTGGGTGATACCAAAATGTGCCCGCATCTGGCGGTGTAAATTCATAAACGAATGTTTCACCCGGCATAATAGGCGGCTGGCTCAAGAAAGGGACACCATCCATTTCAATAGGGATTCGCAAGCCATGCCAGTGGATTGTAGTCGGCTCTGAAAGCTTGTTGGTAAATCGAATAATAACTCTCTCGCCTTGGCGACAACGAATCGTAGGAGCAGGAATCGAACCATTAAACGCGAGTACATCCGTGTTAAATCCTGGTACTAATTCTGCAGTAGAAGGCTCTGCAGTGATGTCGTATATATGCTGACCTTGTTTGTTAGTGCTCCTAGATAGAGAACATGCAGGCAGAATGGTAAGCGCAGAGATCGCTAAGGAAGATTGAAGAAAGCGTCGACGAGATATATCCATGTATTTAGTCACTTATTATTCCAATTGATGTGAGTGTAACTAAATATTAATAATGATTCTCAGTTATCTTTTAAAGATGTGCACTAATGATGCTTAGAGTCAGGAATATAAATTAAGATCCATATTTAATAGGCACTAAAAAGGTAGTAAGCACCTACATACATATACTAAGAAGTAAAAGAGATCGGTTTGAGGAGAAGGGAACTTAATGGTAAATACGAAAAAGCCCTAGCATTTCTGCTAGGGCTTTGTCTTAATAAGTGGCGGAGCGGACGGGACTCGAACCCGCGACCCCCGGCGTGACAGGCCGGTATTCTAACCAACTGAACTACCGCTCCGCACTGGTTAGACATTTAAGTCTAAATTTAAAGCCTGGCGATGTCCTACTCTCACATGGGGAAGCCCCACACTACCATCGGCGCTAATTCGTTTCACTTCTGAGTTCGGAATGGAAATCAGGTGGGTCCAAATCGCTATGGTCGCCAAGCAAATTCTTTAATTCGGAAAGCTGTTTTCAGTTCTTAACACATTCAATGTTCTTACATTGAGTCCATCAAAACCCCTTGGGTGTTGTATGGTTAAGCCTCACGGGCAATTAGTACAGGTTAGCTCAACGCCTCACAACGCTTACACACCCTGCCTATCAACGTTCTAGTCTCGAACAACCCTTTAGGATACTTAAAGTATCAGGGAAGACTCATCTCAGGGCTCGCTTCCCGCTTAGATGCTTTCAGCGGTTATCGATTCCGAACTTAGCTACCGGGCAATGCGTCTGGCGACACAACCCGAACACCAGAGGTTCGTCCACTCCGGTCCTCTCGTACTAGGAGCAGCCCCCTTCAATCTTCCAACGCCCACGGCAGATAGGGACCGAACTGTCTCACGACGTTCTAAACCCAGCTCGCGTACCACTTTAAATGGCGAACAGCCATACCCTTGGGACCGACTTCAGCCCCAGGATGTGATGAGCCGACATCGAGGTGCCAAACACCGCCGTCGATATGAACTCTTGGGCGGTATCAGCCTGTTATCCCCGGAGTACCTTTTATCCGTTGAGCGATGGCCCTTCCATTCAGAACCACCGGATCACTATGACCTGCTTTCGCACCTGCTCGAATTGTCATTCTCGCAGTCAAGCGGGCTTATGCCATTGCACTAACCTCACGATGTCCAACCGTGATTAGCCCACCTTCGTGCTCCTCCGTTACGCTTTGGGAGGAGACCGCCCCAGTCAAACTACCCACCAGGCACTGTCCGTAACCCCGATAAGGGGTCGACGTTAGAACATCAACACTACAAGGGTGGTATTTCAAGGACGGCTCCACCAACACTGGCGTGCTGGTTTCAAAGCCTCCCACCTATCCTACACATGTAGGGTCAATGTTCAGTGCCAAGCTGTAGTAAAGGTTCACGGGGTCTTTCCGTCTAGCCGCGGGTACACTGCATCTTCACAGCGATTTCAATTTCACTGAGTCTCGGGTGGAGACAGCGTGGCCATCATTACGCCATTCGTGCAGGTCGGAACTTACCCGACAAGGAATTTCGCTACCTTAGGACCGTTATAGTTACGGCCGCCGTTTACCGGGGCTTCGATCAAGAGCTTCGACCGAAGTCTAACCCCATCAATTAACCTTCCGGCACCGGGCAGGCGTCACACCGTATACGTCATCTTACGATTTTGCACAGTGCTGTGTTTTTAATAAACAGTTGCAGCCACCTGGTATCTGCGACTCTCAATAGCTCCATCCGCGAGGGACTTCACCGTCGAGAGCGTACCTTCTCCCGAAGTTACGGTACCATTTTGCCTAGTTCCTTCACCCGAGTTCTCTCAAGCGCCTTGGTATTCTCTACCCGACCACCTGTGTCGGTTTGGGGTACGATTCCTTACAATCTGAAGCTTAGAGGCTTTTCCTGGAAGCATGGCATCAATGACTTCACTACCGTAGTAGCTCGACGTCGTGTCTCAGCCTTAAGAAGAGCCGGATTTACCTAACTCTTCAGCCTACGCACTTGAACCTGGACAACCGTCGCCAGGCCCACCTAGCCTTCTCCGTCCCCCCATCGCAATTGTAAGAAGTACGGGAATATTAACCCGTTTCCCATCGACTACGCCTTTCGGCCTCGCCTTAGGGGTCGACTTACCCTGCCCCGATTAACGTTGGACAGGAACCCTTGGTCTTCCGGCGAGGAGGTTTTTCACCCCCTTTATCGTTACTCATGTCAGCATTCGCACTTCTGATACCTCCAGCATGCTTTACAACACACCTTCAACGGCTTACAGAACGCTCCCCTACCCAATGAAGTAAACTTCATTGCCGCAGCTTCGGTTTATAGCTTAGCCCCGTTACATCTTCCGCGCAGGCCGACTCGACTAGTGAGCTATTACGCTTTCTTTAAATGATGGCTGCTTCTAAGCCAACATCCTAGCTGTCTAAGCCTTCCCACATCGTTTCCCACTTAGCTATAATTTGGGACCTTAGCTGGCGGTCTGGGTTGTTTCCCTCTCCACGACGGACGTTAGCACCCGCCGTGTGTCTCCCGGATAGTACTTACTGGTATTCGGAGTTTGCAAAGGGTTGGTAAGTCGGGATGACCCCCTAGCCTTAACAGTGCTCTACCCCCAGTAGTATTCGTCCGAGGCGCTACCTAAATAGCTTTCGGGGAGAACCAGCTATCTCCAGGTTTGATTGGCCTTTCACCCCTAGCCACAAGTCATCCGCTAATTTTTCAACATTAGTCGGTTCGGTCCTCCAGTTGATGTTACTCAACCTTCAACCTGCCCATGGCTAGATCACCTGGTTTCGGGTCTATATCCAGAGACTGAACGCCCAGTTAAGACTCGGTTTCCCTACGGCTCCCCTAGATGGTTAACCTTGCCACTGAATATAAGTCGCTGACCCATTATACAAAAGGTACGCAGTCACACCACGAAGGTGCTCCTACTGCTTGTACGTACACGGTTTCAGGTTCTATTTCACTCCCCTCACAGGGGTTCTTTTCGCCTTTCCCTCACGGTACTGGTTCACTATCGGTCAGTCAGTAGTATTTAGCCTTGGAGGATGGTCCCCCCATATTCAGACAGGATATCACGTGTCCCGCCCTACTCGATTTCACTGAATGTGCGTTGTCAACTACGGGGCTATCACCCTGTATCGCCGGACTTTCCAGACCGTTCGTCTAACGCATATAAAGCTTAAGGGCTAGTCCAATTTCGCTCGCCGCTACTTTCGGAATCTCGGTTGATTTCTTTTCCTCGGGGTACTTAGATGTTTCAGTTCCCCCGGTTCGCCTCCTGTTGCTATGTATTCACAACAGGATACTTGCTTATGCAAGTGGGTTTCCCCATTCGGAAATCCCAGACTCAAATGGTTTTTACTACCTAATCTGGGCTTATCGCAAGTTAATACGTCCTTCATCGCCTCTGACTGCCAAGGCATCCACCGTGTACGCTTAGTCACTTAACCATACAACCCGAAGGAGTTTCGAGTTGATGAACAAGTCACCAAAGTTGTCTGCAATTTTTATACATGATGCAGACTCGATTTTGCCGGACTCAAATTCCAAGAACACTTGAATGTGTTTTATTGGTGTTTGTCATAAAGACAAACATTGAGAACTTTACAATCAACAATAAATTGTTGATTTGTCAGCTTTCCAAATTGTTAAAGAGCTATGTTTCTTCACAAGGAAGTACATTTTCTAAAGACTTTCAGAGTCGAGGATTCTAACCACATCCGTTTTATTGAAGTGGTTTGGAATTGTCATCCAAAAATACTTAGAGAATGGTGGGCGATACCGGGCTCGAACCAGTGACCCCCTGCTTGTAAGGCAGGTGCTCTCCCAACTGAGCTAATCGCCCACATAAGTTTTAATTCTTCGTGGAGAAGAATGGTGGGTCGTGCAGGATTCGAACCTGCGACCAATTGATTAAAAGTCAACTGCTCTACCAACTGAGCTAACGACCCAATGGTATCCCGTAGGGGAGTCGAACCCCTGTTACCGCCGTGAAAGGGCGGTGTCCTAGGCCTCTAGACGAACGGGACACTGGATTGAAGATATTGGGATATCTTCGTCTCTTTTACTTATAAACCGTATCAATCTGTGTGGACACTCATCATGAGTAATCATCGTATAAGGAGGTGATCCAGCGCCAGGTTCCCCTAGCGCTACCTTGTTACGACTTCACCCCAGTCATGAACCACAAAGTGGTAAGCGTCCTCCCGAAGGTTAAACTACCTACTTCTTTTGCAGCCCACTCCCATGGTGTGACGGGCGGTGTGTACAAGGCCCGGGAACGTATTCACCGTGGCATTCTGATCCACGATTACTAGCGATTCCGACTTCACGGAGTCGAGTTGCAGACTCCGATCCGGACTACGACGCACTTTTTGGGATTCGCTCACTCTCGCAAGTTGGCTGCCCTCTGTATGCGCCATTGTAGCACGTGTGTAGCCCTACTCGTAAGGGCCATGATGACTTGACGTCGTCCCCACCTTCCTCCGGTTTATCACCGGCAGTCTCCCTGGAGTTCCCGACATTACTCGCTGGCAAACAAGGATAAGGGTTGCGCTCGTTGCGGGACTTAACCCAACATTTCACAACACGAGCTGACGACAGCCATGCAGCACCTGTCTCAGAGTTCCCGAAGGCACCAATCCATCTCTGGAAAGTTCTCTGGATGTCAAGAGTAGGTAAGGTTCTTCGCGTTGCATCGAATTAAACCACATGCTCCACCGCTTGTGCGGGCCCCCGTCAATTCATTTGAGTTTTAATCTTGCGACCGTACTCCCCAGGCGGTCTACTTAACGCGTTAGCTCCGAAAGCCACGGCTCAAGGCCACAACCTCCAAGTAGACATCGTTTACGGCGTGGACTACCAGGGTATCTAATCCTGTTTGCTCCCCACGCTTTCGCATCTGAGTGTCAGTATCTGTCCAGGGGGCCGCCTTCGCCACCGGTATTCCTTCAGATCTCTACGCATTTCACCGCTACACCTGAAATTCTACCCCCCTCTACAGTACTCTAGTCTGCCAGTTTCAAATGCAATTCCGAGGTTGAGCCCCGGGCTTTCACATCTGACTTAACAAACCACCTGCATGCGCTTTACGCCCAGTAATTCCGATTAACGCTCGCACCCTCCGTATTACCGCGGCTGCTGGCACGGAGTTAGCCGGTGCTTCTTCTGTCGCTAACGTCAAATAATGCAGCTATTAACTACACTACCTTCCTCACGACTGAAAGTGCTTTACAACCCGAAGGCCTTCTTCACACACGCGGCATGGCTGCATCAGGCTTGCGCCCATTGTGCAATATTCCCCACTGCTGCCTCCCGTAGGAGTCTGGACCGTGTCTCAGTTCCAGTGTGGCTGATCATCCTCTCAGACCAGCTAGGGATCGTCGCCTTGGTGAGCCATTACCTCACCAACTAGCTAATCCCACCTAGGCATATCCTGACGCGAGAGGCCCGAAGGTCCCCCTCTTTGGCCCGTAGGCATTATGCGGTATTAGCCATCGTTTCCAATGGTTATCCCCCACATCAGGGCAATTTCCTAGGCATTACTCACCCGTCCGCCGCTCGACGCCGTTATCGTTCCCCGAAGGTTCAGATAACTCGTTTCCGCTCGACTTGCATGTGTTAGGCCTGCCGCCAGCGTTCAATCTGAGCCATGATCAAACTCTTCAATTTAAGATTTTGTTCGGCTCAATGAATACTGAACATTACATAAGTAATGTTTGAATTGACTGTGCTGAATCTTTCGATTCAATGGTCACTTCGTTTCATTGAAACCTAATTTGATACCGCTTTCCGTTAAGAAAGAAATATCTAATTGGATTATCATCAACGAGTGCCCACACAGATTGATAGGTCTATATTGTTAAAGAGCTTTCCTGTTGAGCTTTGCTCAAATCGGACGGCCATTTTAGCGAGTTAAAGTTTAGTGTCAATCACTTTTTTCAAACTTTTTTCAAGCGTTTCCGCTTGGCTAATTGGCTTGCTAACTCAACCTCGTTTCTTTCGAAGCGTTGCCGTGTCAGCGAGGTGGCATTATAGAGATTGCGATCACATTGGCAAGCCCTTTTTGACGTTTTTTTTGTTTTTTTTATTGTTTGAATGTTTTTTGTTCTAAAAGGCGAGTTTTTGCTACTCTTCTCATTAGATATCACCGTAGTTAGCGCTTTATAAGGAGTAAAGATGAGTTCAATTAGAAGTTATAAAGGAATACGCCCTCAACTGGGGGAGCGTGTATACGTAGACTCAACCTCTGTTTTAGTTGGTGATATCCGGATTGGCAACGATTCTAGTATTTGGCCACTTGTGGCGGCTCGTGGTGATGTAAACCACATTCATGTCGGTGACCGTACCAACGTTCAAGATGGCAGCGTGCTTCATGTGACACATAAGAATGCGGATAACCCACTCGGCTATCCTCTCATCATAGGTAATGATGTCACCATTGGTCACAAAGTAATGTTGCATGGCTGCGAGATACACGATCGCGTATTAGTAGGTATGGGTGCGATAGTTTTGGATAATGTGGTTGTAGAATCTGACGTAATGATAGGTGCAGGCAGTTTAGTCCCACCAGGGAAGAGGTTAGAAAGCGGCTATCTATATGTTGGAAGCCCAGTGAAACAAGCTCGCCCTTTATCAGAGAAAGAGCGAACTTTCTTACAAAAGTCTGCCAACAACTATGTACAAAACAAAAATGACTACTTAACTGAAGTCGAAGACATCCAAGGTTAGTTAAAACTAAACAGCTAGTCGATGATGATATGGCCTTCTTCGTTGAAGGCTTCATCTTCTATTAACTCTTCTGCGATTTCTTCCAGATCAAAGCGAAAATCGACGAAAGCCTCAATGGCTGCTTGCTCATTATCTATAGCTGAGCCACTCAACTTTTCTAATTTTTGTTTGGTTACGTAGCACTCAATCAATGCGCCAGACTGTTGAGCAGCAAAGTTTACTGATTGAGAGACTTCATCCCACGACTGCATGTCTGGGAATAGAATAGATTGGTTCATCGCTTATAGGCCTTCAAGGTTCTTTCTTAATTCTCTGAGAATTTGTTTTGCGCCGGGACGCAAGCCACGCCATAACATAAAGCTTTCAGCCGCCTGTCCGACCAACATTCCAAGACCATCATATGCATGAGCCGCACCGTGTTCTTTCGCCCACAGGTTAAAGCTTGTTAACCCCTTGCCATACATCATGTCGTAGCTAGTGCTGTTAGTGGAAAAGATAGCAGAAGAGATCGCGGGCAACTCGCCGCTTAATGAAGCAGAAGTTGAGTTAATAATCACATCGTACGCTTCTTCTATTGTCGTCATATCTTTCGCTACGATAGAGCCGTGTGACTCGAATAGGTCTGCAAGCTGTTGTGCTTTACTAAAAGTACGGTTAGTAATAGTCAAAGAAGCAGGCTTCTGTTCTAGGAGTGGTTTAATTACACCACGCGCAGCACCACCAGCGCCAATGATCAGAATTCGCGCACCTTCCAATACAACTTGATGTTGCAGTAGGTCTTGTACCAAGCCCGCGCCATCAGTGTTGTCACCAATGATTTCTCCGTCATCCAACTTCTTCAGCGTATTCACCGCACCAGCTAACTCCGCTCGCTCGGTAAGACGATTGGCAAATCGATAAGCATCTTCTTTAAAAGGTAATGTCACGTTACACCCTTTACCACCGTCAGCGAAAAAAGCTTTCGCAGCTTCAACAAAGCCATCAACAGGGGCGGTTTCTGCGGTGTACACCAACGACTGATTGGTTTGACGAGCAAACAACGTGTGAATGAATGGCGACTTGCTGTGTCCAATAGGATTACCAAACACGGCATAACGATCAATTTGCTGAGTCATTTCCTTACCTTTATATAGAAAACAGGGCCATCTGATTACCGATGACCCTATCACTATCTATCTATATAGAAAAGGAGATTCAGCGCTTACCACTCTCGCGGCGTTAGGTATCGCTCGTAAAGTTCAGCTTCTGGAGAACCCGCCTGTGGTTCGTAGCTGTATTCCCAACGTGCAAGTGGTGGCATCGACATAAGAATTGACTCTGTACGACCGCCACTTTGCAGACCAAATAGCGTGCCGCGATCGTACACTAGGTTGAACTCTACGTAACGACCACGTCGGTACAGTTGGAACTCACGCTCGCGCTCACCGAACTCGATGTCTTTACGACGAGAAACAATCGGTAAGTACGCTTGGCAGTATCCCTCACCAACCGCTTTGATGTAGTCAAAACACTTGTCGAATTCCCACTGGTTTAAGTCATCAAAGAACAGGCCACCAACACCACGAGTTTCATTTCGGTGTGGAAGGAAGAAGTATTTGTCACACCACGCTTTGTGCTCTGGGTAAACTTCGTCACCAAATGGCGCACAAAGCTGTTTTGCTGTGTCGTGCCATGATTGGCAATCTTCTTCAAATGGGTAGAAAGGCGTAAGGTCAAAACCACCACCAAACCACCAGATTGGGTCTTCGCCATCTTTCTCTGCAATAAAGAAGCGAACATTGGCATGCGAAGTCGGTACATAAGGGTTTTTAGGGTGAATAACCAAGGAAACACCCATTGCTTCAAAACGGCGACCCGCTAACTCTGGACGATGTGCCGTCGCGGATGCTGGCATTTCATTACCTTCTACATGGGAGAAGTTCACCCCGCCTTGCTCGAAGATATGACCATCACGCAATACGCGAGTACGGCCACCGCCACCAAGACGCTCTCCTTTTTCACGTTGCCATGCATCTTCGACAAAGACGGCCTTTCCATCTTCTTGTTCTAGTTGCTGACAAATGGAATCCTGAAGGGACATCAAGAACTGCTTTACGGCGTGCTTATCGATTGCTGACATACGTGTAGTACCTATTGATTGCTGACTAGCAGGGTTAGCCCTGTCTTAATATTTGCGAGGTTTTAGCATCACGAATTTCACTCGGCTTGTCACGACCGCTGGTTTCACCACGTAAGATCGCCACAAGTCTATCACCTAACTGCTCTTCAACTTCTTCCGTCGTCATACAAGGAGGCTGACCAGTAAGATTCGCGCTGGTAGAGGTTAGCGGCTTTCCGAACGCATTACACATCTTTTGTACTAAAGGATGATCCGTCACACGCACTGCGATTGAATCAAATTGTCCCGATACCCAGTGAGAAACTTTGTCACTTGCAGGCATGATCCACGTGTATGGCCCAGGCCAAGTTGCATGGACTTTATCTAATTGCTCTTGAGTCAGCTGAGATTCGTCAATATAAGGCAGAAGCTGCTCATAGCTCGCAGCAATAAGGATTAAACCTTTCTCTACTGGACGCTGTTTTAGCTCTAGCAGTTTTTGAATCGCTTCCGGGTTATCTGGGTCACATCCAACACCAAACACCCCCTCTGTTGGGTAGGCAATCACTTCACCTGTTTGTAGTGCTTTTAGCACCTGTTCAAAGTTCTCCACCGATACTTCCTGATAATCTTTTCTGTTGTGTTTGTACTAAGTGTACAAATATTCATTCTCAGAGACTAAAGCAATTTGTTTATAAAATGTATCAATAGCATTTACAAACACACGCAAACGTTTGCTTGAGGTAAAAATCCCCGTATAATGCGCACAAATTTATCAGCTCACCTAATTTTGCAGCTTGAAGGAGTTTGAGATGAAAGTCGGTATCATCATGGGTTCTAAATCAGATTGGCCAACCATGAAACTAGCAGCAGACATGCTGGATCAATTTGGCGTGTCTTACGAAACAAAGGTGGTGTCAGCTCACCGTACTCCTCAATTACTGGCTGATTACGCAAGCAGTGCTAAAGAACGCGGCATTAAAGTCATCATCGCAGGTGCGGGCGGTGCTGCTCACCTACCAGGTATGGCGGCGGCGTTTACTAGCGTTCCGGTACTTGGCGTCCCTGTTCAGTCTCGTGCGCTGAAAGGCATGGACTCACTGCTTTCTATCGTACAGATGCCAAAAGGTATTGCGGTTGGTACATTGGCGATTGGCGAAGCAGGCGCAGCAAACGCTGGCATCCTAGCAGCTCAAATCCTTGGTACACATGATGAAGCGATCATGGCAAAAGTCGAAGCGTTCCGTAACGAACAAACGGAAACCGTATTGGCGAACCCAAACCCTGCTGAGGATTAATCAGATGCATGTACTGGTTCTTGGTGCGGGTCAACTAGCTCGTATGATGTCTCTGGCTGGTGCGCCACTGAATATTCAAATCTCAGCTTACGATGTGGGCAGCGGTAACATCGTGCATCCACTGACTCAGCACGTGATCGGCAACGGCTTAGAGAATGCAATTGAACAAGTCGACGTTATTACTGCTGAGTTCGAGCATATCCCACATGATGTGCTCGATGTTTGCGAGGCGAGCGGCAAGTTCCTACCAAGTACACAAGCCATCAAAGCAGGTGGGGATCGCCGCATTGAAAAGGCATTACTTGATGATGCCGGCGTGCGTAACGCGAAATACTACGTCATCGAAACTCGTGAAGACTTTGACCGCGCCATTGAGCACGTTGGAATGCCAATGGTTCTGAAAAGTGCATTGGGTGGTTACGATGGTAAAGGCCAGTGGCGCTTAAAAGAAGCTTCTCAAGTCGAAGACATTTGGACAGAGATGGCAGAGTGTATCGCAGCAACACCAACTCAAGCGATTGTTGCTGAGGAATTTGTCCCTTTTAACCGCGAAGTTTCACTGGTTGGTGCTCGAGGTAAAGATGGCAGCATTGAAGTGTACCCACTTGCAGAAAACGTCCATACCAATGGTGTATTGAGCCTTTCTACTGCGATTGATGCGCCAGAGTTGCAGGAGCAAGCAAAACAGATGTTCACTGCCGTTGCCAACAGCTTGAATTACGTTGGCGTGTTAGCGCTGGAGTTCTTTGACGTTGACGGCACTTTGCTGGTTAACGAAATCGCACCACGCGTACACAACTCTGGCCACTGGACTCAACAGGGTGCAGAAACTTGTCAGTTTGAGAACCACCTACGCGCCGTGTGTGGCATGCCTTTGGGTAGCACGAAACTGGTTCGTGAAACCTCGATGATTAATATTCTTGGTGAAGACACACTACCAGAAGCATTGCTAGCAATGAATGGTTGCCACATTCATTGGTACGGCAAAGAAAAACGTGCGGGTCGCAAGATGGGCCACATCAACGTATGTGGTGACTACACTGGCGAACTTAATCGCAAACTTTGTGCATTAGCAGAAGTTCTGGATGAACAGGCTTTCCCTGCTGTGCATGAATTTGCCAAGCAGTGGCAAGCCTAGAAAAGCATCGGAATAAATAGCAAAAGGGTCGCATGATGCGACCCTTTTTAATTCGTACTGAAAGTTATTGTGATTGAGTATGCTGGCACTTACGGCTCGCGCATTGCAGTTTAACCCCACTGGCAAGTTTCTTTTCTACCAACAAGGTAAATCCACATTCCTCGCAGCGGCCTCTTACAGGCGGCAAGTTCACCGCAAACTTGCACTTCGGATAGTTATCACACGCGTAGAATGTTTTACCAAATCGGGTTTTACGCTCAACCAAATGCCCTTTGCCACATTCGGGGCAAGCATGTTGCTCTTTCGCTTGCTGCTGTGGCTCAGGTTGGTTAATCGACTCTATATGATGGCATGCTGGGTAATGGCTACAACCGACGAACATGCCGTAGCGCCCTTGGCGGAGTACCAACTCGTTGCCACACTCAGGACAAGGCACACCCAACTCTTTCACGATGTGACCATCATTGCTGTGTAGCGGCTTAATGTAATCGCAACTTGGGTATTGGCTGCAACCTAGAAAAGGGCCGTGTTTACCGTGCTTAAGCGAAACTTCCCCACCGCATTTAGGGCAAGGTTCGCGCTCAAGCGCATGCTCGTGTGCCGAGAAAAGGTTGTGATCGATTTTACTACTCATACTCACCGCTCAAACGAAGATATTAATGAAGAATACCTTGTTCCTTGGTGTACAGCAGCTCTTCCATCAGCGTGTAGGCGTTTTCGTTGCCTGGAACATTAAACAGCACCATAAGGATGATCCATTTAAGGTCCTCAAGCTCAAACTCATTGGTTTCAAGCCCCATCACACGGTCGATGACCATCTCACGCGTTTCTGTGGTCAGAACATTGATTTGCTCTAGGAACAACAAAAAACCACGACATTCGAGGTCTAGTCGCTGCATCTCAGATGCGGTATAGATACGTGTCGATGCCGATGCAATGCAGGTTGAAATGGCTGAATGTTCATCGCTTTGTTGCAATGCCGCCAGCTCTTCTAACCAGACAAGGGCTTTGTAGATGTCTTTTTGCTGGAAGCCTGCACGAAGCAATTCATCTTCCAACTCGTCTTGTTCGACCTGTAACTCTGCATCGCTATGGATGTAGGTTTCGAATAGATACATAAGTATATCCATCATCATAGCTAGCCCCTCCCCTTTCGAATATAGCCACCGGATACTGCAACAACATGCCCTGAAAGCTCAAGCTCTAAGAGCTGCATCATGACTTCTTGGACAGGTATATTGGTCCTGCTTGCAAGAATATCAACTGGTGTAGCCTCATTTCCTACGTTAGCTAACAGCTGAGGAAATGGCAATTCTTCTTCATCAATTGGCGCAGAAAATAAATCTAAGCTCTGATTAATAGACCAGTCGAGCAAAGACTGTATTTCATTCAGCACCTCTTGAGTATTTTGTACGAGACAAGCCCCGTTACGAATCAATTGATTACCGCCACTGGCGTTGGGTGCATTAATCGAAGCTGGCAGAGCGAAAACTTCTCGACCTTGTTCTAAAGCATAACGCGCCGTAATCAAGGAGCCACTTTTTTCAGCCGCTTCTACCACTAACACACCCAGCGACAAGCCACTGATGATTCGATTGCGCCGTGGAAAGTTTTCTGCGCGAGGTTTAGCATCTGGACGAAACTCTGAAACAAGCGCTCCATTTTCGGTCACTCGCTGCGCCAAACCTCGGTGTCTTACTGGGTATACTTGTTCTAATCCCGAGCCGAGCACTGCGATGGTTTTACCTCCAGCCAACAGCGCACCATCATGAGCATGACCATCAATACCCAATGCTAAGCCACTGGTGACGATCAGATCGTGTTGCACCAAATCAGATGCAAAAGTTCTTGCATGTTGTAGCCCATCCACACTGGCATTACGGCTGCCAACCATGGCTATTTGAGGTTGAGACAAACAGCTCGCCTCTCCTTTTACAAAGAGTAAAGGAGGCGGTGCGACCGTTTGTTTAAGGAGTGGCGGATACAAAGCATCCGCCAAAGTAAGAATATGATGATGAGAAGATGCAGCAACCCAAGCCAGACAAGCATCGACTTCTTTATCGACCTGCGACCACGCTTGCAATTGTTTTGCCGTTAAACCTAAAAGCTGAAGCTGCTCTGTCGAGTATTGGACAATATTGCTCGGCGTATCTTTACTGAGCAACTTATTCATCTTGACCCCACCAATGCCCGGTAAACAGCTAAGCTTTAACCAGGCAGCGAGATCAGTATCATTGTGTGGTTTCATTAGTGGTTGATTCCTCAGCCAGAGGAGAAACCACAGATACCTCTTTGTTGATTGGCTTGGTGCTATTAGTAATCAAAGCAAGGCTGAAATATTCATAAGGGCGAATCACAAGTAACTCACCCACTTTGCTTTGCGGCAAAGTAATCTCAGTATCGAGTACACCGTTGTCTTTAGCAAAATCGTCTCCACTCTTGAATACTGGATGCGCGTCCTCTTTTAAATCAAACACGCTGCCTTGGCGAAGTTCATCCGATGTACCTTTATCAATCACCACCACTTGGTTGGTCGAGCTATAACGAATACCTTCAATGTTACCCAATAGTTTGGCAGAGGTGCCTTGTGGGGATGGAAGAGGATAGAACGTCGCCGTGAAGTCGCCGTTATCTAACGCTTGTACCGGCAAAGCAATATCATTACGGATAATCTCTTGCAGTTGCGTGGTGATCTTCAAACCAGAAAACTCACTGGATGCTTCAACAAGCTCCCCTTTCGCAATCAAACGCAGAGCCGTAATTTTTTGTGATACATCCTCGCGTGAAAAGGTCTCCACCGGTCGATAGATGGCCCACCCAGTCAAAGTTTGCTCACCACTGATGTACAGCGTGTCTTCTGCAGTAAGGAACTTATTGCCTTTGCTGCTACCCATCACTTTCGCTGCATTATCTAGTGTCTCATCATCAACTAAACGATCAGACTTCAGATATGGCATCACCAACCCTTCCGCCACAGTCGGTACCGCTTTCTTTTCCGTGATACGGGCTTTTGGGCTGAGCTTTTTGACCGGTTTTAAGCTTAAAACTGGCTGGCCATTAATCCACACTAACGACAACTTATCGCCAGGGTAAATCAGATGTGGGTTATCAATTTCTGGGTTTACCTGCCATAGACGAGGCCACAACCAAGGGCTATCCAGATACATTGCTGAAATATCCCAAAGCGTGTCACCTTTGACCACAATGTAAGTTTTGGGCGCATCATCTTTGACGGTAAGCAGTTGAAAGTCCGTGTTTGCTGCAGCGCCGAAAGAGAAAAATAACGGCAACATAATACGAGAAACACTGCAGAAAATTCGATTCATGACCCTGTTCCTTGGTCTGTTTGGCAGTTATCGGGATGGAAATTGGTATCGGGATGCTGTCATTTAGGTCATAAAATGTCTAGAATTGAGCCAACAAGGTTTGTGCTGTTACGGCACAGTTCAATATTTCGAGTGAATATGTCTGTATTACAAGTATTAACATTCCCAGATGATCGCCTGCGTACCGTTGCAAAACCTGTAGAAGAGGTGACACCTGAGATTCAAAAAATCGTCGATGACATGATTGAAACCATGTACGACGAAGAAGGTATTGGCTTGGCTGCAACACAAGTTGATATCCACAAACGTATCGTAGTGATTGATATCTCTGAAACTCGTGATGAGCCTATGGTGCTTATCAACCCTGAGATTCTAGAAAAGCGTGGCGAAGATGGCATCGAAGAAGGCTGTCTATCGGTACCAGGTGCACGTGCACTTGTTCCTCGCGCTGCTGAAGTTACGGTTAAAGCGCTAGATCGCGATGGCAAAGAATACTCCTTTGAAGCCGACGATCTGCTAGCAATCTGTGTTCAACACGAACTGGACCACCTAATGGGCAAACTGTTCGTGGATTACCTATCGCCACTGAAGCGTAAACGTATTCAAGACAAGCTAGCAAAAATCAAACGCTTTAACGAGAAACAGCAAAGCGCTTAATCTCGATACAATTTAATTAGAAGGAAGCCTACCTTGAGTCAGTCTTTACGTATTGTCTTTGCAGGTACTCCGGATTTCGCCGCCCGTCACTTGGCGGCGTTGTTGTCTTCGGAGCACGAAGTAATTGCGGTTTACACTCAACCAGACCGCCCAGCGGGTCGTGGTAAGAAACTTACTGCAAGCCCAGTAAAAACCATCGCGCTTGAGCACGACATTCCGGTATACCAACCAGAAAACTTCAAATCAGACGAAGCAAAGCAAGAGCTTGCCGATCTGAACGCCGACATCATGGTAGTTGTTGCGTACGGCTTATTACTTCCACAAGTTGTACTAGACACACCTAAACTAGGTTGTATCAACGTACACGGTTCGATTCTTCCTCGCTGGCGTGGTGCTGCACCTATCCAACGTTCAATCTGGGCAGGTGATGCAGAAACTGGCGTGACCATCATGCAGATGGATATCGGTCTGGACACGGGTGACATGCTAAAAATCGCGACATTGCCGATTGAAGCAAGTGACACCAGTGCGTCGATGTACGAGAAACTGGCTGGCTTAGGCCCAGATGCCCTGATCGACTGTCTAGCGGATATCGCCGCTGGCAAAGCTGAGCCAGTGAAGCAAGATGACGAGCTAGCAAACTACGCGAAGAAGCTAAGCAAAGAAGAAGCACGCATCGATTGGAATGATGACGCGGCACACATTGAACGCTGCGTTCGCGCATTCAACCCATGGCCAATGAGCCACTTTGAAGCCGCTGAAAACAGCATCAAGGTATGGCAAAGCCGTGTTGCAGAGCAAACCAGCGACAAACCTGCGGGCACCATCGTGCAAGCAGATAAGACCGGTATCTATGTTGTGACAGGCAACGGCGTATTGGTGCTGGAACAACTGCAAGTTCCGGGTAAAAAAGCCATGTCAGTTCAAGATATTCTGAACTCACGTGCATCTTGGTTTGAAGTTGGCACTCAACTGGTTTAAAAACCAGGCAATAGTGTCACACACCAATAATACGAACTTTTAGAGGGCAGAGATGCCCTCCTTTACTTTAAGGTACTCATCATGAATGTTCGCGCTGCGGCTGCCAACGTCTTGTATCTTGTCGTCGACAAGGGCCACTCACTTTCAAGCGCTCTTCCAGCGGCTCAACAAAACGTACGACCACGTGACCACGCTCTTCTACAAGAGATCTGTTACGGTGCTCTACGTTACCTCCCTCGCCTAGAAATGATTGCAAACCAGTTGATGGATAAGCCGCTAAAAGGCAAACAACGTGTTTTCCATCACCTGATTTTGGTTGGTATTTACCAATTGAGCTTCATGCGTATTCCTGCGCACGCTGCAGTGGGTGAAACGGTTGAAGGTACTAAAGAGCTGAAAGGCCCCCGCTTGCGTGGTCTTATTAACGCCGTATTACGTAACTATCAGCGCAACCAAGAAGAGCTAGACCAAATGGCGGTCAGCAACAATGCGGGTAAGTACGGCCACCCAAGCTGGTTACTTAAACTGCTTCAAGAAGCTTACCCAGAGCAGTGGGAAAGCATTGTTGAAGCCAACAACCAGAAAGCGCCAATGTGGCTGCGTGTAAACCACCAGCACCACACTCGTGATGACTACCTTGCGCTACTCAAAAATGAAAACATTGATAGCACGCCACACTCACAAGCAATGGACGCCCTAAAATTGGCGGCGCCATGCGATGTAATGAAACTACCGGGCTTTGAAAAAGGTTGGGTATCGGTGCAAGATGCGGCGGCACAGCTGTCGATTAACTACCTTGAACCAAAAGATGGCGAGCTAATCCTAGACTGCTGTGCAGCACCGGGCGGTAAGACAGCGCACATTCTTGAGCGTACGTCTGGCAGCGAAGTGGTTGCCATCGACTGCGATGACACGCGTCTTAAACGTGTGCACGAAAACCTGAAGCGTCTCAACCTTCAGGCAAAAGTGGTTTGCGGCGATGCGCGTAATCCTCAAGAATGGTGGCTGGGCGAACAATTTGATCGCATCTTGTTAGATGCACCATGTTCTGCGACGGGGGTAATTCGTCGCCACCCAGACATCAAATGGCTACGTCGTGCTGATGATATTGCCGCACTTGCTGAGCTACAGAGCGAAATTTTCGACGCAATGTGGACGCAACTGAAACCTGGCGGCACCATGGTTTACGCAACTTGTTCAATCACGCCACAAGAAAACGTGGAACAAGTAAAAGCGTTCTTAGCACGTACTGCTGATGCGCAATTGATGGACTCCGATCCAAAGCAACCTGGTCGTCAGATTCTGCCAGGTGAAGAAGATATGGATGGTTTCTACTACGCAGTGCTAACAAAAAAACACGCGTAACAGCATGCTAAATAGGGCGATTGAAGTGAATTCAATCGCCTTTTTCAGATAACGAGTAAAGAGTATGAAAATCATTATTCTTGGTGCAGGTCAGGTTGGCGGCACATTGGCGGAAAACCTAGTTGGTGAGAATAACGACATCACCATCGTCGATAAAAATGGCGACCGACTGCGTGAGTTGCAAGACAAATACGACTTACGAGTGGTTAACGGTCACGCCAGCCACCCAGACGTACTTCATGAAGCGGGTGCACAAGATGCAGATATGCTAGTTGCGGTAACCAACACCGACGAGACCAATATGGCGGCCTGTCAGGTAGCCTTCACTCTGTACAATACGCCAAACCGTGTTGCACGTATTCGTTCTCCAGAATATCTGGCAGAAAAAGAAGCCCTATTTAAATCCGGTGCCATTCCTGTTGATCACCTTATCGCACCAGAAGAGCTGGTAACCAGCTACATCGAACGCCTCATCCAATATCCAGGCGCACTACAAGTGGTGAGCTTTGCCGAGCAGAAAGTCAGCCTAGTAGCAGTAAAAGCCTACTATGGTGGCCCTCTGGTGGGTAACGCACTGTCTGCCCTGCGTGAGCACATGCCACATATCGATACTCGTGTTGCTGCTATCTTCCGTCAAGGTCGTCCGATTCGTCCGCAAGGCACTACCATCATTGAAGCTGATGATGAGGTGTTCTTCGTTGCTGCAAGTAACCACATTCGCTCGGTAATGAGTGAACTTCAGCGCCTTGAGAAACCTTACCGCCGCATCATGATTGTCGGTGGTGGTAACATCGGTGCTAGCTTAGCCAAACGCCTTGAGCAAACTTACAGCGTGAAGCTGATCGAGCGTAACTATCAGCGTGCAGAGAAGCTGTCTGAGCAACTAGAAAACACCATCGTTTTCTGTGGTGACGCGGCTGATCAAGAACTGCTGACCGAAGAAAATATCGACCAAGTAGATGTATTCATTGCGTTAACCAACGAAGATGAAACCAACATCATGTCAGCGATGTTGGCAAAACGCATGGGCGCGAAGAAAGTGATGGTATTGATCCAACGCGGCGCTTATGTCGACCTTGTACAAGGCGGCGTGATTGATGTAGCGATCTCACCTCAGCAAGCAACTATTTCAGCTCTACTGACGCACGTTCGTCGTGCTGATATTGTTAACGTATCTTCTCTGCGTCGTGGCGCTGCAGAAGCCATCGAGGCCGTTGCACACGGTGATGAAACCACGTCTAAAGTGGTTGGCCGTGCGATTGGCGATATCAAACTCCCACCAGGAACCACCATTGGTGCTATCGTTCGTGGCGAAGAAGTCCTTATCGCACACGATCGTACCGTCATCGAACAAGATGACCACGTCGTGATGTTCCTGGTCGACAAAAAGTATGTACCAGACGTCGAAGCGCTGTTCCAGCCGAGTCCATTCTTCCTCTAGGATTTTCCTATGGTCAACTTACGTCCCGTACTGTTTGTTATCGGGCTGGTTTTATCCAAACTAGCCCTTTTTATGTACGTGCCGACTTTGGTCGCGTTTTTCACAGGTACAGGCGGATTCCTCGATTTCGCTCAAGCCGTAGTGATCACCCACCTAGCCGCATTCATCTGTTTGACGATCGGTCGAACTGCTAAGTTCAAGCTCAGTGTTCGTGATATGTTCCTTATCACCAGTTTGGTGTGGACCATAGCCAGTGCCTTCGCTGCATTACCATTTGTGTTCATTAACCACATCAGCTTTACCGACGCCTACTTCGAGACCATGTCGGGCATCACCACTACAGGCTCTACCGTGTTAAGTGGTTTAGACAACATGGCGCCAAGCATCTTACTATGGCGTTCTATCTTGCAATGGCTGGGTGGTATTGGCTTTATCGTAATGGCGGTAGCCATCCTACCAATGCTTAACGTTGGTGGTATGAAGCTGTTCCAAACCGAATCTTCTGATTGGTCTGATAAAAGCAGCCCGAGAGCGAAAACCGTCGCGAAGAACATCGTATTGGTGTATTTGATGCTAACTGGCTTGTGTATTATTGGCTACTTGCTGACAGGCATGAATCTGTTTGAAGCGATCAATCACGCCTTTACGACGCTATCGACGGGTGGTTACTCGACTTCTGATGGTTCAATGAACCACTTCTCTAACGGTGCTCATTGGGTGGCCACTACCTTTATGTTCCTTGGTGGGTTGCCATTTCTACTTTTCGTCGTCGCATTACGCAAACGTAGTATCGATGTATTGGTGAAAGATGCGCAGGTTCGCGGCTTTGCCTATCTATTTTTGTTCTCGAGTTTGGTTGTGTCTGCTTGGTTAGTTATCCGCGATGGCTACACCATTTTGGATGCACTACGCGTGTCGATGTTTAACATCGTCTCAGTCGTCACCACGACGGGCTTTGGTCTAGAAGACTTCACCGCATGGGGCGCCCTACCTACCACGTTATTTGCTTTCTTAATGATGGCGGGCGCGTGTTCAGGCTCAACCGCAGGCGGAATTAAGATCTTCCGTTTTCAGATCGCAATGACGCTGCTTAACAAGCAGATCATGAAGCTAATTCACCCATCTGGTGTGTTCGTTCAACGCTACAACCAACGCCCTGTGAACGACGATATCGTTCGCTCTGTCGTAGCGTTTGGCTTGATGTTCTTTATCACCATCATATTTATTGCAGGCTGCTTAAGCGCACTCGGCCTTGATCCGCTAACTAGTATTTCTGGTTCGATTACCGCAGTCGCAAACGTAGGTCCTGGCATGGGTAGCGTGATTGGCCCAACAGGTAACTTTGCGCCGCTGCCAGATACTGCAAAGTGGTTATTAAGCTTTGGTATGTTAATGGGCCGTCTGGAAATTCTGACTATTCTTGTCCTGTTCTTCCCTGCGTTTTGGCGCCGTTAAACAGACTCAAACAAAAGGTATAACAATGAAAACATGGATCACTCTGGCGACCCTACTCGCCACTTCATCGGTTTACGCGGCAGAGGTTGTGAAACTGGCGGATGGACGCGAAGTAAAACTGAACGACGACTTTACGTGGGAATACGTTGTGAAAAAGGCAATGCCGAACACCACAGAAACCACACTAGAAAAAGTCGAAGCGGTAGAAGCGTCTGCGGTTGCTGCATCGACAACTGCCTTAGAAGCGGTTACCACGCAAACCACTAAAGCACCTGAGATTGCGACAATTCCCGTCGTAAACAAGAAAGTCGGAACTACAGTAGTGGTAAACGCGAAGAAGCCAACCATGCAGCTGTCTGATTCGGGTGTTGATGTCTTGATTGGTTCTGCAAGCTACGAAGACGGTGAACTTATCTTTCCAACGTCTATCACCAACCAAAGTTCACAATCAGTCATTCAGGTAGAAGTAGAAGTTCAGGTATTTGATACGTCTGGTAAGCAGTTAGTGAAAGAGAACGTGACCGTTTGGCAATCCATTAAGCGTATCGCTGATACTTACCTTCGCCCACAACAAGCCGAGCAAGGTAAAGCGATCAAACTGGCAGTGCCACAGTCGCAGCAATACCAGTTCTCAGCAGAAGTATTAGAAGTGAAAACTCGCTAATACGATACGACATGCTTTGTCGGGTTTATCTCTATCAGCTAGATAGGCTCGACAAAGTAATAAATCGCGAAGAAGTGACACACACAACCCGCCAACACAAAGCCGTGCCAAATTGCGTGATTAAAAGGGATCCGCTTAGCAACGTAGAAAATCACCCCAATTGAATACACCAATCCACCAGCCGCCAATAGTGTCAGACCACCAATATCGAGATTTATCGCCAACTGATAAATCACGATCAACGATAACCAGCCCATCACCAGATACGTCATCAAAGATAATTTTTTGAATCGATAGACAAACGCGACTTTCATGATGATGCCAATCAGCGCAATGGTCCAAATCACAATCATCAGCCCAATCGCTAATGGAGTACGCAGACTCACCAATAAAAATGGCGTGTAACTACCTGCAATCAAAAGGTAGATGGCACAGTGATCGAAGGTTTTCAGCCAACGTTTGGCTTTCGGGTATGGAATGGCGTGATAAAGCGTGGAAGCCAGAAACAGCACAATCATACTAGAGCCGTAGATTGCCATACTGGTAATGGTCAGCGTGTCCGCTTGATGATCAATCGCTTTAACCAGTAGTAAAACCAAGCCTACAATACCGAAAATCATTCCGATACCATGGGTGATGGAGTTGGCCAGTTCTTCGCCCTGGCTGTATTGTGCTTTCTGAGGTGAAGACATGAACGTGCCTATACTAGAGTTTGAATATTCGCTCTAGTATGGCACATTAAGCGTACACGTGTAAGCTTAAATTAGAGTTCGTGAGCAGCGGTGGTTTGTTCAAGATAATTAAGAACCAGCGGACCGACTTCTTCCAATTTAGTATTCACTGGGATACAAAGCTCGCGTTTGAGTTTACCGCTACCTAATAGACTCGCTAGCATACCACTCGCCCCACTTCGAGTTCGGTCAACTTCAAACCAAAGCTTAAGAGTGTTCTCGTCACGATGAGCAACAAATTCTAACTCGCGCCATACACCATGATATGGCCCATCTGTTGGTACCATCTCAAACTCTTGTACAAATGGCAGATCAAAACCTTTCACTTCTTCACACTCGACTTGGCGGATGCGCAGACCTTGCGATTCAAAGGCAGACAAAATGGCATCCATCAGTGGATCGGGCCTAACTGTGAGAATGTCTTTGTCGGTTGGGTCGAGAGCCATCGCAACATCTAAACCAGTCTCTAGCCAGACTTTGGCATCACCAATAGTGACTGGTGTATTCCAAGGTACATCAAGTTTTACTTCAAAAGTACGCTCTTCACTTGGGTGTAGGGTAAAAGCATAAGGTAAGCTCCAACTCGCTAGCACATGGGTTTGCGGAAGACGGCGTAAGCTATGGCCTTCACGAGCACCACGATCATCAGGGACTTCTGCGATGTATCGACAGCATAACTTCAAATCAATGTTATCAATCGCCTGATCACTGGATCCACCATAGACATGAATTGATACATCAACACTTTGACCGGGATAAAGGACATCCTGATTAAGAACTGAATCTACCTTGGCGCTGCCGATTCCAAAACTCGCCAATGTCTTTTTCAAAAATGACATACGCACCTCCTTTGTCGAGATCTCATACTACTGTTGATCATGATGGTAAAACAAACTTTTCACCCCAGTTCTTCGAAAGAAAATAGCAAAATTGAACAATTTCAATTGCTCAAGTATCGACCAATTATAGCAGGAGTGCTAACCTATACATGATATGCATGCATATCATTATTCCTGGTTCATTATTTGGATTGGCGAGAGCCAAAAGAGCCACCCTTCAAGCAGTTGAAGCTCAACTCATAATGCATCAGGCCATTACATTGGCAATGGATATGCCTGGCAGTTAGGTAATTAAATGCGCCCAACAACAGTCAGGTTCGCACACACTAATCGTAGTGCAATGCGCCGTCGCAGTGGTTTCACTACTGCGCTTAAGGCAAAACAAGTTGCGCCAGCAATGACTCTGGTTGAGAAAACAGCGATTATGCCGAGTGTTCCAAACAAAGTTATTAAAGCAGCTTAATTAAAAAGCGCGGCACTCACCGCGCTTTTTTCTTTCTTTCCAGCCTTTTCCTATTTGGTGTTCGACATGCAATTTGATACCTTTAGAAGCAAATAACACCTATAAATTCTGTGGAGAAAGAAATGAAGTGTCATCGTATTGAAGAGTTGCTTGAGCTATTAGAGCCTGAGTGGCATAAAGACCAAGAAATGAACTTGCTACAGTTCATCATGAAGCTAGCAAATGAAGCGGGCTATGAAGGTAAACTGGAAGATCTAACCGACGATGTACTGATCTACCACCTTAAAATGCGTAACAGCGGCAAAGACGAAATGATCCCAGGTCTAAAGAAAGACCAAGAAGATGATTTTAAAACCGCAATCCTACGCGCACGTGGCATCATCAAGTAAACGAATCAGCACCCTAGTATTCCTAAGCGACTCCTTTGAGTCGCTTTTTTTATAACTAAACCAAACAGTTCAAAAGCTAGTTATAACTGTTCAGTCATTTATTAGGTTAACTGTACTGACTTTTGTTGTTAAACGTTGACTACGTTAAAGAAACGGAATTGTTATTGATTGTATAATCGCCGTTCATCAGTATTTACTAAAATAATTATGTTCCGTCATAACATATGACATGAACAAAGCAGCAATGTCATCGAGCGACATCGATAGAAGTGTCGCCGTACATTATAAAAGCCTAAAGAAGGATGTATACATGAGTCAGGACAAGATCGATATCAAAGATGTGACTCCAAAAACCTTTAACCCAAAGACCCATAAAGGAAAAGGGGATCGCTTCAACCCCAATAATCGAATTTACGTACGAGAAAGCAAAGGCACCTTCCAAAAGTTGCGCCGTTATGGTGGTTGGTTTTTGTTGCTGTTGTTTGCACTGGTTCCGTGGATTCCATACGGAGAGCGCCAAGCAATACTCTTAGACATTGGCCACCAACAGTTTAACTTTTTTGGTACGACTCTTTATCCACAAGACCTGACCCTACTTGCGCTGCTGTTTATGATTGCCGCGTTTGGATTGTTCTTTATTACTACCTTCTTAGGTCGAGTTTGGTGTGGTTACTTATGCCCCCAGACAGTTTGGACCTTCATGTATATTTGGTTTGAAGAAAAACTTGAAGGAAGTGCGAATAAGCGCCGCAAACAAGATTCGAATAAGATCACTGCGAATCTGGCGATGCGAAAAACCATCAAGCACATAGCTTGGTTTGCTATTGCGCTTGCCACTGGCTTTACTTTTGTTGGCTATTTCGTTCCAGTCAAACACCTAGTGGTAGACTTTTTCACCTTTAACGCCAGCTTCTGGCCGGTTTTTTGGGTTCTTTTCTTTGCGGTTTGTACCTATGCAAATGCTGGTTGGATGCGTTCTATTGTCTGCCTTCACATGTGTCCGTACGCACGCTTTCAATCCGCTATGTTTGATAAGGATACTTTCATCGTTGGCTACGACACTAAACGCGGTGAGAAACGTGGTCCACGTTCACGTAAGGCCGATCCAAAGCAATTAGGTTTAGGTGACTGTATCGACTGTGATTTGTGTGTTCAAGTATGCCCAACAGGAATCGATATTCGTGATGGATTACAGTACGAATGCATCAACTGTGGCGCTTGTATTGACGCATGCAACCAAACGATGGATCGCATGGGTTATGAAAAAGGTTTGATCAACTACACCACGGAGCATCGTCTATCAGGTAAACACACCAAAGTGATGCGACCTAAACTGCTTGGTTATGGGGCAGTGTTGTTGATGATGATTGGTTTGTTCTTCGCCCAGATAGCGGCTGTTGACCCAGCTGGGTTGAGCGTCATTCGTGACCGCAACCAACTGTTCCGAGTGAATAGCTCAGGTGAAGTGGAAAACACCTATACTCTCAAAGTCATCAACAAGACCCAACAAGTTAAAGAATACAACTTGGAGGTAGAAGGGTTAAGTGACGTTAGTTGGTATGGCAAACAAACCATCCAAGTTGAACCAGGTGAGGTATTGAACTTACCAATGAGTCTCGGCGCAGATCCTGACAAGCTAGACTCTGCGATCACAACAATTCAGTTTATACTCACCGATAAGAGCAACGAATTCACCATTGAAGTAGAAAGCCGATTTATCAAGAAGCTATAACTTCGATGACCAATGGAAAAAGGCTCAGCAATGAGCCTTTTTATTTATATGTCCCAAGGTACTTTTAACTTTGATGCCCTCACGCCCGACTTTATGTGGTACGCGTTAGAGAGCATCGGCATTCGAGCAGAATCGGGCTTTCTTGCTCTAAACAGCTATGAAAACCGCGTTTACCAGTTCACTGACGAAGAACGCCAGCGATACGTGGTAAAGTTCTATCGCCCAGAGCGTTGGAGCGACGAGCAAATTCAAGAAGAGCACGACTTTACGCTCGAGTTGATTGATAACGAAATCCCAGTTGCACCACCTGTACTCATCAACGGTGAAACGCTGCATCACTATCAAGGCTATAGCTTTGCTTTATTTGAGAGTGTCGGCGGCCGTCAATATGAAGTCGACAACTTAGATCAACTCGAAGGTGTCGGTCGTTTTCTAGGACGTATCCACAAAGTGGGTAGCCGCCAAGCATTCCAACATCGCCCAACCATTGGCTTGCAAGAGTATCTCTATCAGCCAAGAGAGATACTACAAAACGCCAACATGATTCCGATGCATTTGGAGAACAGCTTCTTTAATGATTTGGATATGCTGATCAAGTCCATTGAAAGTCACTGGCAAGAAGGCTTCAATACCATTCGTCTGCATGGAGATTGCCATCCGGGTAATATATTATGGCGCGATGGCCCAATGTTTGTCGATTTGGATGACTCACGTAATGGCCCTGCGGTACAAGATTTATGGATGCTGCTCAATGGCGAGCGCCAAGACAAGCTAATGCAGTTGGATATTGTTTTAGAAGGTTACCAAGAGTTTTGCGATTTTAACTCGGCAGAATTGAAACTAATCGAACCACTTCGAGGTCTACGAATGGTGCACTATATGGCATGGCTAGCAAAACGTTGGCATGACCCGGCATTTCCGCTCGCTTTTCCATGGTTCAATGAGCCAAAATACTGGGAAGGTCAGGTCCTTGCATTTAAAGAGCAGATTGCCAACTTAGAAGAAGCACCACTGTCTTTAATGCCTCAATAGTAAGTCAGGCCGAACAATTAAAAATGGAGATATTTAAATGAAAAAGCTGTTCGCACTGTTTTCTATGCTAATGCTAAGCCTGTCGGCACATGCAGCGCAATTCAAAGAAGGTGAATATTATAAAGTTCTGGATCTAGAGGCATCAAAAAAACCTGTAGTTACAGAGTTCTTCTCTTTCTACTGTCCACACTGTAATACGTTTGAGCCAATCATCCAGCAACTTAAAAAGCAGCTACCTGAAGGTGTCAAACTGCAAAAGAACCACGTGTCATTTATGGGTGGCAACATGGGTCCTTCAATGAGCAAAGCCTACGCTACGATGGTTGCACTTAAAGTTGAAGACAAAATGGTGCCAGTGATGTTTAACCGTATCCACAATATGCGTAAAGCACCACGTGACGATGCAGAGCTTCGTCAGATCTTCTTAGATGAAGGTGTAGACGCGAAGAAATTCGACGCAGCATTCAAAGGTTTTGCGGTAGATTCAATGGTTCGTCGTATGGACAAGCAATTTGAAAACAGCGGCCTAACAGGCGTTCCAGCGGTTATCGTCAACAATAAGTACTTAGTTCAAGCACAAGGCATCAAATCGATGGACGAGTACTTCGAACTAGTAAACTACTTGCTAACACTGAAGTAATTCAGGTCAGTATTAAAAAGGGGAGCTTATTGCTCCCCTTTTTATTTGTGAATGTCTTGTAGAAGTTGGTCTTTCTCTTGCCACACATCACCAAGCCATTGTTGGAATTGACGCTTATATGGTTTGTCGTTGAAGTAATCACCCAATACACGCTCATCAACAGGTAAGACATTCACGCGCACTACTATTTTAGTCATGCGCCCCATTAGTATGTCTTTGAATGGCTGATTTGTGTTGTCAGGGTAAGCAAGTGTCACATCAATAATATTCTCAAACTGCTCACCCATCGCCGCTAATGTATAAGCGATGCCGCCAGACTTAGGCTGCAATAAATATTGGTAACCAGCTCGACTCTTGCGTTGCTTTTCTGCAGTAAAGCGAGTGCCTTCGACATAGTTCACTACGGTTGTTGGCGTATGTTTGAATTTAGCGCACGAGCGGCGCGTGGTTTGCAGATCTTGACCGCGTTTATGTGGGTTACGAATCAAATACTCTCGAGAGTAGCGACGCATAAACGGCATATCTAATGCCCAGCAAGCCATTCCTATAAAAGGCACATAGAGTAACTGCTGCTTTAGAAAAAATTTTGGCATCGGAATGCGATCTTTAAACACACAACACAGTACAACAATATCAGTCCAACTAAGATGATTACTGATCAGCAGGTACCAGCCATCTTTCTTTAGGTTTTCACCGCCTTGAACATCCCATTCAACACGATTGGAAAGCGCGAGGATGCCAGCATTGACGGTTGCCCACACCCACATCATTTTGTTGGCAGCTTCGGTGCCTTTGGCTTTGAGCTTCGCAGTTGGAAGCAACAGCTTAAAAATCGCGATGATACAAATTGCAATGGAACAAACCGCAGAATTTATAATCACAAAAGAAGCGTTAAAAATGAGTAACAAATATGCCAACATGGTAACCAATCAGTAACTAGTGCGCGTGAAGAATAAAACAGCGTGTAATTATACGAATCCGTTGCCACATTGAAACATTTGTAAGAATGGTCAGATTTGTTTCACTGTAAAACTGGACCAACGCTCAAATAACATCTTTCATTCGACAGATAAGGAGAAAGCGAATGAATCCAAGGCTAGCCATACTGCCTTTGGCTTTTATCGTCAGTTCAGCTCAAGCTCAACTTGCAGAGACTGCAGGTTTTAGTGGTGAAATTTCGCTCAATGCCGGCTTCGTTTCATCAGAATCTCATTTTAATACTGATAACAGCAGTACCATCAACTCTCTCAATGAAAGTGCAGAGAGTGACAGTTCCTTTATTGCCGCACCACTGGGCAATATTGCTTATACCTTTGGTAGCAAGCTTAACCAGCAAGCATACATTGGTACTACCCGTGCCGATATTGCAGTGGGTACTTTAGCGTTCCAATTAGGTTATCAGTACCAGTTGCCATCAGGCACGATATTAGACGTCTCTTACCTTCCCACCGTTTTAAAAGGAGAAACGTGGCGTAACCCATATAAAACAGGCTCTGCAAGACAAACCACCGATGAAGGTGGCAACGCGTACCGCTTCCAAATCAAGCGCCTCTTAGATGACAACTTTAACCTTGATTTGGCGTACGCAGACAAAGATGTGGAAAAAGATGAAGTCACAGACCGCACTTTAGCTCGTGACGCAAAAGTCTACTACGTGAAAGGTGATTACCGCATTCCACTCAGTCGTACGTCGATGCTGCAACCTGCTTTTACCTACATTTATCAAGATGCGGTTGGTGATGCCGAATCATATGATTCTTATGGTTTAGACTTAAGCTGGTTCCAATTTATGAATCGTCATCGCTTTGCCTTAACCGCAGGCTACACCATGAAAGACTACCAATCATCGAGCGATACCTTTGGTAAAACACGTAACGACGACACATTGAGTCTGTTTGCGGCATACGAATACGTATTTGATTGGCAAAACTGGTCGTTCATTTCTCTGGCTGGCTACAGCAATACCGATTCGAATATCACTTTCTACGATGAGAAAGAATATTTAGTTTCAGTTGGTATGAACTACAACTTCTAAGCGTTGGAATCGTAGTAAGTCGCTCTGCTCTCTGCGGTTCTAGTATCCCTTAAACAGCTTGCGCAGTTAACTGCTTAAGTAACCTATCCATTGCTCGATAGCCCAAAGCTTCTGCTAGGTGCGTTCGCTCAATTTGCGGCGAGCCCTCCAGATCGGCAATAGTACGCGCAACTTTAATGATGCGGTGATAAGCACGAATCGATAATCCAAGGCGATGCAGCGCATTTTCCAAAAACTCCGCATCGCTTTTTTGCAGCGGGCAGAAGGCTTCAATTTCACGACTGCCCAATAACGCATTCACCTTACCACTGCGAGTCAGCATACTGTTACGCGCTTGATTCACCCGCTCTTTGACGACAGCCGTTGGTTCTCCTCTATCGCCGCCTTCAGAGAGGGTTCCTTTCGGCAATGCGGGAATTTCTAATGACATATCAAAGCGGTCGAGAAGTGGGCCTGATAATCGGCCGAGGTAACGCAGGATGGCTTGCGGATTCGTTCTAGCTTGGTTGCCTTCGTAATACCCTGTCGGACTCGGGTTAAGCGCCCCTACAATTTGGAACCGAGCAGGAAAACGCGTCTTACCTTGCGCCCGAGAGATAATAATTTCACCGGACTCCAATGGCTCACGCAAAGAGTCGAGCACCTTACGATCAAACTCCGGCATCTCGTCCAAAAACAATAAGCCGTTGTGCGCTAGAGAGATTTCACCCGGTCTCGGCACAGACCCACCACCAACTAAAGCCGCCATTGAGCTGGAATGATGCGGGGCGCGAAACGGCCGCGTCTTCCAGTTGTGTTCATTGATTTCACTTTGAGTCAGTGACGCCACAGAAGCCGTTTCCATCGCTTCTTCATCACTCATCTCAGGTAACAAATCGCATAATCGAGAAGCCAACATGGTTTTGCCAGTACCTGGAGGGCCAAGGAAAAGCAGGTTGTGATTGCCAGCTGCCGCAATTTCTAAAGCGCGCTTTCCTTGCTGTTGACCAATGATATCCTGCAAGTCACGACCGTGTGCTTTGAGTTCTTTCTTCTTGGGCGTTTGGTACAAATTCAATTGATGTTGACCACAAAGCTCTGCACAAACTTCCAATAGTGATTGGGCAGATTTATGCAACTCTTTACCGACAAGTGCGGCCTGATCACCATTGGCATGAGGCACCACTAAACAACGCTGTTTTTTATTCGCGGCCAACGCTGCTGGCAGCACGCCTTTTACTGTTCTCAATCCACCAGAAAGAGCTAATTCACCAACAAATTCGTAGTTTTTGAGCTTATCTGTCGCGATTTGTTCTGAAGCGGCCAAAATTCCTAATGCAATCGGCAAATCGAAGCGTCCGCCTTCTTTGGGCAAATCCGCAGGAGCCAAATTGACCGTGATTCGTTTCGCCGGAAACTGAAAGTTGGAATTGACGATCGCACTTCGTACGCGATCTTTGGATTCTTTTACTGTGGTCTCAGGTAACCCCACCAAGGTAAAGCCCGGCATCCCATTACTGATGTGGACTTCCACGCTTACCGACGGCGCTTGTACACCCACACTTGCTCGACTATGAATGATTGCCAGCCCCATAATTTCCTCAAATTCTTGTACGTTATCTAACCAGACGTTTTTTATATGGATATGTTATATAGCCTGTCCAGAATGGTACTTAATGTGAAAAAAGAATGACTTTTTGCTTGTCATGCAGCAGATTTGTGTGTTACCACTAGTGACGCAAACATTTTCGTAGAACATTACACAATACTTATTAACGAAAAAAGAACGACAGACAGATGAACTTATTCGCTCACATCAACTCACTGCTAGCCCTGATTATCGTGGTCATTATTGGCACCGCGCGGGGTATTGTGGGCGAAAGATAACCACAAATTACAAAAAACCCCCGCACTGAAAAGTCCGGGGGTTTTTTTACAACTACAAGTTGTCATCTGTCTAACCCTTAGACAGCTTAACGGGAAGAATGGGAGTGCACATGAAGTGCAAAACACATGGCGATAGCTACGAGCCACAACGTAGCAAAGGAGGTTTACGATGACCGGTGCAGAACTAGTCGTAGCCGCTTTAAGACAGCAAGGCATCGAGACGGTGTTTGGGTATCCTGGTGGAGCCATCATGCCAATCTACGATGCGTTGTATGACGGAGGTGTAGAACACATCTTATGCCGTCATGAACAAGGGGCTGCAATGGCCGCCATCGGGATGGCCCGCGCGACGCAAGATGTTGCCGTATGTATGGCCACTTCCGGCCCAGGAGCCACCAACCTTGTTACTGGCCTTGCCGATGCCTTCCTAGACTCCGTTCCTCTAGTAGCCATCACAGGTCAGGTTGCTAGCTCTCATATCGGTACCGACGCGTTCCAAGAAATGGATGTGATCGGAATGTCTCTAGCCTGTACCAAACACAGTTATCTAGTGACTGAGATTGAAGACCTTGCCCCAACGCTTGCCGAAGCGTTCGAAGTAGCAAAAACAGGTCGACCTGGTCCGGTGATTGTTGATATCGCCAAAGACGTTCAGCTTGCTCAAGCACCCACAGAACTTCTGCCTCCTTTTGTTCCACCAACCGCTCCACAAGTCAGTGATGGCGATATCCAGCGCGCTCAAGAAGTACTAGCCGCTTCAACTCGCCCAGTTTTATACGTCGGCGGTGGCGTGCAAATTGCCAAAGCGACAGACTCAGTACGCGAGTTCCTACGTTTAAACCCAATGCCTGCAGTAAGCACGCTAAAAGGTTTGGGGACCATTGAACGTCATGACCCACACTATTTGGGGATGTTGGGCATGCATGGCACCAAAGCCGCAAACCTAGTGGTTCAAGAATGTGACCTTTTGATTGTAGTTGGGGCACGTTTTGATGATCGCGTTACAGGTAAGCTCGACACGTTTGCACCGCATGCGAAAGTGATTCATATCGATATCGATGCAGCTGAAATCCATAAGCTTCGCCACGCCAATGCACCACTTCGTGGTGAGATCAGTAAGATTCTTCCTCAATTAGAGCTGACTCAAGACATCACCCCTTGGGTACATCACAGTGAAAGCCTGCGTAGCGGATTCAAATGGCGTTACGACCATCCAGGCGAATTGATCTACGCACCGCTATTGCTTAAACAGCTGTCTGACATGATGCCTGATAGCTCAATTGTGTCGACTGACGTCGGCCAGCACCAGATGTGGGCAGCGCAACACATCCAGCCGCGTGATCCACAAAACTTCATCACCTCTGCTGGTCTTGGCACCATGGGATTCGGCTTGCCAGCTGCTATGGGTGCTGCTGTCGCACGTCCTGATGATCAGTCTATCCTTATTACAGGTGACGGTTCATTTATGATGAACGTGCAGGAATTGGGCACGCTGAAGCGTCGTCAGATTCCAGTGAAGATTGTCCTTCTTAATAACCAACGTCTTGGCATGGTTCGCCAATGGCAGTCATTGTTCTTTGACGGCCGCCACAGCGAAACCATTCTTGATGACAACCCAGACTTCGTGATGCTAGCAAAAGCGTTCGATATCCCGGGTAAAACCATCACCAAGAAAGAAGAAGTCGAACCGGCTCTCAAAGAGATGCTAGAAAGTAAGACTTCTTACATGCTTCACGTTTTAATCGACGAAGAAGAGAACGTGTGGCCACTTGTACCACCTGGTGCATCAAACAGTGATATGTTGGAAAACACTTAGGAGACAATCGCATGGACAGATATTTACTCGACATCAAAGCCGACGATAAACCGGTATTGTTGGAGCGCGTTCTTCGTGTGATTCGTCACCGAGGCTTTGTGATCAAACAAGTCGCTGCTACCCAAAACCACGAAAGCAAAGTAGCCAGCGTAGAGATCATCGTCGACAGCGATCGACCTATCTCGTTTTTGGTCAATCAAATTGAGAAGTTGTGGGATATTCGCACCGTTGAGGTACTCAAAATCCGCAGCGATGAGCTCCCAAATCACAACTTACAACAACATGTGAGTGCATAAGGAAGGCAATAAATGGCAACGAAAACTGCAGATTTCATTTGGTTTAATGGTGAGATGGTTCCATGGGCAGAGGCGAACGTTCACGTTTTGACTCACGCGATGCACTACGGTACCTCTGTATTTGAAGGCGTACGCTGCTACAACACGCCGAAAGGACCAATTGTCTTCCGTCACCGTGAACATGCACAACGTTTAAAAGACTCTGCCAAGATTTACCGCTTCCCGATCCCGTTTTCTGTAGAAGAAATCATGGAAGCGACGCGTGAAACCCTGCGCCAGAACAAACTCGACAGCGCTTACATTCGTCCATTAGGTTTTGTCGGTAATGTTGGCTTGGGCGTGTGCCCACCTGTTGGCACAGAGATGGACCTAATCATTGCCGCTTTCCCTTGGGGCTCTTACTTGGGTGAAGAAGCGCTAGAAGCTGGCGTTGATGCAATGATTTCAAGCTGGAACCGTGCAGCGCCAAACACCATCCCAACTGCGGCTAAAGCAGGCGGTAACTACCTATCTTCGCTACTAGTCGGTGGTGAAGCGCGTCGTCACGGTTACGACGAAGGTATCGCACTGAGCGTAGACGGTTATCTATCGGAAGGTGCTGGTGAAAACATCTTTGTTATCAAAGACGGCGTGATCACCACACCACCAGCAACCAGTGCAATTTTGCCGGGCATCACTCGTGATTCAATCATGACCATCGCACGCGATAAAGGTTATGAAGTGCGCGAAGCGAATATTGCGCGTGAAGCACTTTACCTTGCCGATGAAGTCTTTATGACAGGTACCGCAGCCGAAGTTGTGCCAGTAGCAACCATCGACAAAATTGAAGTGGGCACCGGTAAACGCGGCCCAATCACTAAAGAATTACAAGCGGCCTACTTTGGCCTATTTAACGGCACCACGGAAGATAAGTGGGGCTGGTTAGACTATGTGTACCCAGAACAGAAGTAAGAAGGATTAGGAAATGCCAAAATATAGATCAGCTACCACCACACATGGTCGTAACATGGCGGGTGCTCGCGCACTGTGGCGTGCAACAGGCGTAAAAGACGAAGACTTCGGTAAGCCAATCATCGCTGTCGTAAACTCGTTTACTCAATTTGTTCCGGGTCACGTACACCTAAAAGACATGGGTCAGCTTGTAGCACGTGAAATCGAAAAATCCGGCGGCATCGCTAAAGAATTCAATACCATCGCGGTTGATGATGGTATCGCAATGGGTCACGGCGGTATGCTGTACTCACTACCTTCACGTGAATTGATCGCAGACTCTGTGGAGTACATGGTCAACGCACACTGTGCCGATGCCATGGTGTGTATCTCTAACTGTGACAAAATCACTCCGGGAATGTTGATGGCATCTATGCGTCTTAACATCCCTGTTATCTTTGTCTCTGGTGGTCCAATGGAAGCGGGTAAAACCAAGCTTTCTGATCAGATCATCAAGCTAGACCTTGTTGATGCAATGATCCAAGGCGCGGATCCAAAAGTGTCTGATGAGCAAAGTGAGCAGATCGAACGCAGCGCATGTCCGACGTGTGGATCGTGTTCAGGCATGTTCACCGCAAACTCAATGAACTGTCTAACAGAAGCACTAGGTCTTTCTCAACCAGGTAACGGTTCTATGCTGGCAACGCACGCTGACCGTGAACAACTGTTCCTTAATGCAGGTCGTCGTATCGTTGAACTGACTCGTCGTTACTACGAGCAAGATGACGAATCAGCACTGCCACGCAACATCGCTACGTTTGATGCGTTCGAAAACGCGATGGCACTGGATATTGCAATGGGTGGTTCAACCAACACCATTTTGCACCTGTTAGCTGCAGCGCAAGAAGGCGAAGTGGATTTCGATATGGAAGATATCGATCGCCTATCTCGCCAAGTACCACACCTATGTAAAGTGGCACCATCTACCCAGAAATATCACATGGAAGACGTACACCGCGCTGGTGGCGTAATGGCGATTCTTGGTGAGCTAGACCGTGCAGGTCTACTGCACAACCAAGCTCGCACCGTTCTTGGCCTTTCAATGAAAGAGCAGCTAGCGAAATACGACATCATTCAAACAGAAGACGAAGACGTACTTAAGTTCTTCCGAGCTGGCCCTGCAGGCATTCGTACCACTCAAGCTTTCTCACAAGACTGCCGTTGGGATCGACTTGATGACGACCGTGCAGAAGGTTGTATTCGAACTAAAGAAAATGCCTTTAGCCAAGAAGGTGGCCTAGCGGTTCTATCAGGCAACATCGCACTGGATGGCTGTATCGTTAAGACAGCAGGCGTTGATGAGAGTATTCACAAGTTCACAGGCCCTGCCGTAGTATTTGAAAGCCAAGAAGACGCCGTAGATGGCATCCTGGGTGGCAAAGTCAAAGCAGGCGATGTGGTTGTTATCCGTTACGAGGGCCCTAAAGGTGGTCCGGGCATGCAAGAAATGCTTTACCCAACCACTTACCTAAAATCGATGGGGCTTGGTAAAGAGTGTGCACTTCTGACTGACGGCCGTTTCTCTGGTGGTACATCTGGCCTGTCTATCGGTCACGCCTCTCCTGAAGCAGCAAACGGTGGTGCCATTGGTCTGGTTAAACAAGGCGATATGATCGCGATTGATATTCCAAACCGTTCAATTTCACTCCAAGTGTCTGAACAAGAACTTGCTGAGCGCCGTGCAAAACAAGACGAATTAGGCTGGAAACCAGTAGACCGCCAACGTGAAGTTTCATTTGCACTCAAAGCGTACGCAAGTATGGCGACCAGTGCTGACAAAGGTGCAGTACGAGACAAATCTAAGCTAGAGGGCTAGCTTATGACTCTGACATCACAAACTGGCGCAGACTATCTGCGCCAAATTCTCCGCGCTCCAGTTTACGAAGTGGCAACGGTAACACCACTGCAAGAGATGCCTCGCCTTGCTGCGCGTATTGGTAACAATGTGCAAATCAAGCGCGAAGATCGCCAGCCCGTGCACTCGTTCAAATTACGTGGTGCATACAACATGGTAGCAAGCCTATCTGAAGCGCAAAAAGCTGCAGGTGTGATTGCCGCCTCTGCGGGTAATCATGCTCAAGGTATGGCGCTTTCTGGTACTAAGCTAGGTATTAAGACCACTATCGTGATGCCAAAAACTACGCCAGACATCAAAGTCGATGCAGTACGTGGTTTCGGTGGCAACGTGGTGCTGCACGGCAGTAACTTTGATGAGGCCAAAGCCGAGGCAGAACGCCTTTCAGAGTTGCACGGTTATACTTTTGTCCCACCGTTCGATCATCCACTGGTGATTGCAGGTCAAGGCACCATCGGCATGGAAATGCTGCAGCAAAATGGTCACCTTGATTACATCTTCGTCCCTGTCGGTGGTGGCGGTTTGGCTGCAGGTGTTGCGGTGCTTGTGAAGCAGCTCATGCCAGAAATCAAAGTGATTGCAGTTGAGCCAGAAGATTCGTCATGCCTCAAAGCAGCATTGGATGCTGGTGAGCCAGTGGTACTAGACCAAGTCAGCATGTTTGCCGATGGCGTCGCTGTAAAACGCATTGGCGAAGAGACTTTCCGTCTATGCCAAAAGTACATTGATGGCCATATTGCAGTCTCTAGCGATGAAATCTGCGCAGCAGTAAAAGACATCTTTGAGGACACTCGCGCCATTGCTGAGCCTTCGGGCGCACTTGCTCTGGCGGGTTTGAAGAAGTTTGCTGAGCAAAACAAACTCGAAGGCAAAAATCTAGGCACCGTGCTGTCTGGTGCAAACACTAACTTCCATGGTCTGCGTTATGTTTCTGAGCGTTGCGAGCTTGGTGAGAAACGGGAAGGTTTGCTTGCCGTTACCATCCCTGAGCGTCAAGGTGCATTCTTTGAGTTCTGTAACTTGATTGGCGGCCGTGCCGTAACGGAGTTTAACTACCGCTACAACGATGATGCACTGGCAAATATCTTTGTCGGTGTGCGTTTGCAAGGCGGTCAGGAAGAGCTAGAAAACATCATTCATGATTTACGTGATGGTGGCTACCCTGTGGTTGACCTGTCTGACGATGAAATGGCGAAGCTGCACGTGCGCTACATGATTGGTGGTAAGCCGTCTAAGCCGCTTAAAGAACGCCTCTACAGCTTTGAGTTTCCAGAGTATCCGGGAGCGCTACTTAAGTTCTTAAGCACACTCGGTACTCATTGGAATATCAGCTTGTTCAACTACCGTAACCACGGCGCGGACTACGGACGCGTTTTATGTGGTTTCGAGTTAGATGAAAGCGATTTAGCCCAGTTTTCTGCGCATTTGCGCGAACTTGGTTATCAATGCAAAGACGAAACAGACAACCCATCGTATAAGTTTTTCTTGTCCTAGAACCAACAAAGCCACTTTCCTTGAAAGTGGCTTTGTTATCAATATTGAAGCCAGTCTTGGTGCAGTTTATTCGATGCACCTAAGTAATCTACCATCCACTGAATCAACTTGTGGTTGTCATCTTTGCGCCATACCAAGCAGCACTGACTGATTGGCATGTCATCTTGCAGTACTTTTTCCACTAGTGTTCCTTCATGAATCAACGGCATTGCAATATGACGAGGCATATACCCTACTCCGACGCCATTCTTCAAGCATTCAATTGCGCTGTACCAATTGGGTAACAGCAAACGACGCTGCTTAGGATAGTGGCCAGTATGACGCTTTGGTAGCACGTTCGATGTATCATCAAGACAAATAGCCGGAAACTGACTGACAAACTCTTCAGTTAGAATTTGCTGGCGGACACAAGGGTGAGCTGGCGACATCACGAATGCCCAATCCAATACGCCCATATCTTTGACCTCAAAATCCCCACCAACAGGTATCGCAGATGTTGCTCCAACGACAATATCAGCACGCCCCTGGGCGATGGCTTCCCATGAGCCGTTAAATACCTCCATGTTGATTTGCAGCTCTGCAAACTCAAATTCACGGTAGAAGTCTTCAACCAAAGGTTTGAGCTTATCTAACTTAACCACATTATCTAGCGTGAGCTTCAACGTTGACTGCCAGCCATGTGCGGCACGACGGGTTTGTGCTTTGACTTCAGCCATTTGTCTGAGTAGCAGACGAGCTTCTTCGATAAACAACTCACCAGCAGGGGTCAGTTCCACTTTTCTTGGCAGTCGACGGAATAAAACGACATCAAGCTCTTGCTCAACTTGACGAACACCATAACTGATCGCAGAGGGTACTTTATGCAGAACTTCAGCTGCCGCTGTAAAACTGCCTAAACGAGCAACAGTATCTAGCATTTCTAACGAAGACTTCGAGAACACGGCCGTAACCTTTCAAAAAATTTGATTGATAACTAATAATTTTAGCGTTTTATTTTCTCAAAATCGAAAAATAGAATGGAAGGGTAAATAAATCGGGGTTGGCGCCAACGGATATTGACTAAAAAGTGATTAAATAATTTGATTGGTTGAATCATGAAAATCTCAAAACTACAGCTTGTTTATCTAGCAGCCCTATCTATGCTTGGCTTTATTGCCACGGATATGTACTTACCAGCGTTCAAAGCAATGGAAATAGACTTTGCCACTGGTCCAGAACAAATCGCACTTTCTTTAACTGTATTTCTTGTTGGTATGGCTTTTGGTCAGTTGATGTGGGGCTTAGCTTCAGACAAATTCGGCCACCGCAATACGCTGGCGGCAGGTCTAGTGATATTCACTATCGCCTCGTTTGGTTTAGCGTTCAGTGAACAAGTATGGCAGTTATTGGCACTGCGTTTCGTACAAGCAATCGGTGTCTGTGCTCCTGCTGTAATCTGGCAAGCGATGGTAATCAAACGTCACTCAAGCCAGAGCCAACAGATTTTTGCCACTATCATGCCGCTGGTGGCACTGTCTCCAGCGCTCGCTCCTCAGCTAGGTGTACTACTGGCTGACAGCTTTGGTTGGCACAGTATTTTCGTTGCACTAACGCTTATGGGTGTGCTGTTGGTCGTTGCGACTATGGCGCAAAAAAATGAAAAAGTAGAAGCCAAACAAACCAGTATGTCTTCAGATATCAAAGCATTACTGGGTTCTAAAACATACCTAGGTAACGTATTTATGTTTGCAACTGCTTCTGCAGCGTTCTTTGCTTACCTAACAGGTATGCCTGAAATCATGGCACAACTGGGCTACGAAGCTAAAGACATTGGTTTGAGCTTTATCCCTCAGACGATCGCATTTATGGCGGGTGGTTACTTAGGTAAAGTAGGTGTACGCAAGTTCGGTGACGAAAAAGTTCTGCGTCAGTTAATTGGTCTATTTAGCGTTGCTGCACTACTAATTTTCATTGCTTCGCAATGGCAATTGACGTCAATCTGGCCAATCCTAGCGCCTTTCTGTCTGATTGCGGTAGCGAATGGTGCGCTGTACCCAATCGTAGTCAACCGTGCATTGGCAAGTGCGAAGCAAAGCCCTGCTACCGCAGCGGGTTTGCAAAACAGCTTACAAATTACCGTGAGCAGCCTATCAAGCGCACTAGTAGCAGCGATGGCAAGCCAAGCTCAGATGGTAACGGGCGTCGCTATCATCATCTGTATGGGTGGTCTGTGGATGGGGTACATCCTGTCTAACCGTGAATTATCCAAGCACTTCACGACGCCAGATAATGCTCGCGTGGTGAGTGAAGACGAACTTTAGTTCTGCCAATCTCAGTAGAACAGCAAACAAAGGGCCGCGTTATGCGGCTCTTTGTTTTTATATGTGCATACAAAAGAGAGTACTTACATACTCTGTAAGCCCCATTTTTCAGCCAGTCGTTTAAAGAAGCCTTGGGTTTTCTTCAACTCAACCCAGTGGTTAATATAGTTAATCCAGACTTGGTCGTCTTGAGGCAACAACATCGCAATAGGTGTTGGCTTGCGAGGCTCCTTCACAGGGACAATCGCCAACTGTTTGAATTTCTCCACCAGCGTTGCCGCCTCTACATTAGATGTCACAGAAACATCAGCTCGGCGAGCCAATAACTCTTGGAAATCACGTGCTGGCGCTTCAATGACAATGTGCTGCGCGGATGGAAAAAAGTCTTTGACCATCTTCTCTTGCACGGTACCAAGCGTAGCAGCGACCTTCACTTCAGGTTTATCAAAATCCGCCCAATCAGAGAACTTAGCTAAATCTTTCTTTTGTACCACGGGTACAAACGCAAGATAGAAGTATGGTTGGCTGTAACCTGCTACTTTGGCACGCGACATATTCAATGAAGCGCTACCAGTAACATCATATTTATTGGCAGTAATGCCATTAACTAGCGTTTTCCAATCCGTCGCGATGTATTCCACCTTAACACCGAGCTCTTTGGCCAACTCAGTGGTAACGTCAATATCAAAACCACGATAACTATTGGTAGCGGGGTCTTTCATCGTCATCGGGTTCCAATCGCCAGTCGTCCCTACTCGTAACACGCCACTATCCAGTATTTCATGCAGTCGGCTCTCAGCATGAGCAAATTGAGTAATCACCGATAACCAAAGAACAACAGCAAACATAAGCTTTTTCATTGTATTTCCTTATATACTTATTTTGATTCAAGATTTACAAACACAACCTTGATAACATAGCAGTAACAAGTGGCATTTTTTAGTCAAGTTAGGAAATGAAGGTTGAATAATCGAACGCTGTGGCTCTTTTTCCCTCTATTACTGACAGGTTGCTCTGACTATCAATGGGGGTGGTACATACTTGACCCTTCTACGGAGCAGGGATTAACCAACATCAAGTTTCTAATAGCAGGCTTTAATGACACGATCCAAGTGTCTCTACTCAGCATGCTGTTTGCGATGAGTCTAGGGCTATTGGTCGCCCTTCCAGCCTTATCTGATTCACCTGCACTTAAGTGGCTAAACAGAATCTATGTCGAGATAATCCGCTCGATACCAGTCTTAGTATTGCTACTCTGGGTATACTACGGCATGCCAACGCTGCTTGATGTATCCCTGAATCATTTTTGGGCAGGTGTGATCGCATTAACCATTGCAGAAAGTGCCTTTATGGCGGAAGTGTTTAGAGGAGGAATCCAAGCCATAAGCCGCGGACAACATGAAGCAGCAGAGTCGCTTGGGCTAAACTACTGGCAAAAAATGCGATTGGTGATTCTTCCCCAAGCATTTCGCCAAATCTTACCGCCACTGGGCAATCAATTTGTCTATATTCTCAAGATGAGCTCACTAGTCAGCGTGATTGGTTTAAGTGATCTAACAAGACGAGCCAATGAGTTGGTGGTGAATGAGTACTTACCGTTAGAGATTTATACCTTTCTCGTTTTGGAGTATCTGCTGCTGATTCTTTTGGTCTCTCAAGCGGTGCGTTGGTTAGAGAAACGCATAGCGATCCCGAGTCACTAAGCTCTCTCTTTCACAACACTAGATACAACAAAGCCGCTCAGATGAGCGGCTTTGGTTTATTTCGGTTAAAGAAAGCAGCTGAGGCTTACTTTTGTTTTACCGGGCGTTGCCAACCGGTGATTTTGCGCTCTTTCGCGCGAGTAATCACAAGCTCACCTTCTGCAACGTCTTTAGTCAATGTCGTGCCGGCACCGATCGTTGCACCATCAGCAATCGTCACTGGCGCTACAAGCTGGCTGTCTGAGCCAACGAAGACGTCGTTACCAATGATGGTCTTAAACTTGTTCGCTCCATCGTAGTTACAAGTGATGGTACCTGCACCGATGTTAGTACGTTGACCGATCTCAGCATCACCTAAGTAAGTCAGATGGTTCGCTTTAGAGCCTTCACCGATACGCGCATTTTTCACTTCTACGAAGTTACCCACGTGAGAGTCGTTACGCATTTCAGCGCCAGGGCGTAGGCGCGTGAATGGACCAACCGTACATTCTTCACCAACAGTTGCACCTTCAATCACACTGTAAGGGCGGACAACCGTGTTATCGTCGATTTCACAGTCTTTCAGTACACAACCAGCGCCTATCACGACGTTATCACCCAGTGATACTTTACCTTCGATGATCACATTGGCATCGATTTCACAATCCATACCACATTGCAGCTCACCGCGCAGATCAAAGCGGGAAGGATCACGCAGCATCACGCCCTGCTCTAGCAGTTTCTGAGCTTGCATTGATTGGAATGCGCGCTCTAGACGAGCCAATTGAGCACGATCGTTGACACCCTCAACCTCAATAGAGTTAACCGGATGCACAGCCTCTACCGCTCGGCCTTCACTATGTGCAGCCGCGATAACATCCGTTAGATAGTATTCACCTTGAGCGTTTTCATTATTTAGACCAGCAAGCCAGCGTTTCAGGTCACCACCTGTCGCCACCAGCACACCAGTGTTACATTCTTTGATGAGCTTCTGCTCTTCTGTCGCATCTTTTTGCTCAACAATCGCAATAACAGGACCGTTACGTCGAATAATACGACCGTACCCCATCGGGTTATCTAGCATAACAGTCAAAAGTGCAATGCCGCCATTTGGCTGAGCTTCTAATAGGTTTTCGATCGTTTCCGCTGAAATCAGAGGTACATCACCATACAAAACCAAGATCTTTTCATCATCTTCGAAGTGTGGCGAAGCTTGATCAACAGCGTGCCCGGTCCCTAACTGCTCTGCTTGCAAGATCCAATTTACAGGTTCATCAGCTAGCACTGCCTGCATTTGGTCACCACCATGTCCGTAAACTAAGTGAATGTTTTGTGCACCTAAAGTCGCACATGTATCAATCACATGCTTCGCCATCGGTTTGCCAGCAAGGGTATGCAGTACTTTCGGCATGTTGGAGTACATGCGTGTACCTTTACCCGCAGCAAGAATTACCGCGCTAAACTTCATCGAATTACCTTTAAACTGAAATAAAACTGTCGACTATTGTAGTCAGTTAAGAAGCAATAGTTAACGTAGGAAGGTAAATTTCCCTTAAAAAATAAGCAAAAAGGCGACCTAATGGCCGCCTTTTACATGCAACGTTGCTAATTGAGCTTAGCGACGCTTTTTGGTCAGCTCGATAACTCGAAGCTGAGCAATGGCTTTAGCCAGTTCACTGGCCGCTTGTGCGAAGTCCATGTCACCATGCTGATTCTGGATTTGCTCCTCAGCGCGGCGCTTGGCTTCTTCTGCCTTCGCTGCGTCTAGATCTTCACCACGAATCGCTGTATCAGCCAGTACTGTAGCAGTACCCGGCTGAACTTCGACCATACCACCAGAGACATAAATGAACTCTTCGTGGCCGTGCTGTTTCACAATACGCACCATACCAGGCTTAATAGCGGACAGCAGCGGAGTGTGGCCGTGGAAAATACCCAGCTCACCTTCGCTACCGGTCACCTGAAACGTTTCTACGCGACCCGAGAAAATACGTTTCTCAGCGCTTACTACGTCTAGGTGAAAGGTTATTGGTGCCATATCGCCTCCTAGTTAGCCTTATAGCTTCTTCGCATTCTCGATAGCATCGTCAATCGTACCGCAGTACATGAACGCTTGCTCTGGAATGTCATCGTATTCACCAGCTAGTAGACCTTTAAAGCCACGTAATGTCTCTTTAAGAGGTACGTAAACGCCTGGGTCACCTGTAAATACTTCCGCTACGTGGTAAGGCTGAGTTAGGAAACGCTCAATCTTACGTGCACGAGATACAACTTGCTTATCTTCTTCAGATAGCTCGTCCATACCTAGAATCGCAATGATGTCTTTCAGCTCTTTGTAGCGCTGAAGTGTCTGCTGAACGCCACGAGCTGTGTCGTAGTGTTCTTGACCAACTACTAGTGGGTCTAGCTGACGAGACGTCGAATCTAGTGGGTCGATCGCTGGGTATAGACCCATTGCTGCGATGTTACGGTTAAGTACAACCGTTGCATCCAAGTGCGCGAACGTTGTTGCTGGAGACGGGTCAGTCAAGTCATCCGCAGGTACGTATACCGCCTGTACAGACGTGATAGAACCTTGACGAGTTGACGTGATACGCTCCTGCAGTACACCCATCTCTTCTGCAAGAGTTGGCTGGTAACCTACCGCTGAAGGCATACGACCTAGCAGTGCTGATACCTCTGTACCTGCAAGCGTGTAACGGTAGATGTTATCAACGAACAGTAGTACGTCACGACCTTCGTCACGGAAACGTTCTGCCATTGTTAGACCAGTCAGTGCAACACGTAGACGGTTGCCTGGTGGCTCGTTCATCTGACCGTAAACCATCGCTACTTTAGATTCTTCAGGATTCTCAACGTTTACAACGCCCGCTTCCTGCATCTCGTAGTAGAAATCGTTACCTTCACGAGTACGTTCACCAACACCAGCAAATACTGATAGACCTGAGTGTTGAAGTGCGATGTTGTTGATAAGTTCCATCATGTTAACGGTCTTACCTACACCTGCACCACCGAATAGACCGATTTTACCACCCTTAGCGAATGGACAAACCAAGTCGATTACCTTAACACCAGTTTCTAGAAGTGCTGTTTCGTTTGATTGCTCTTCGTAGCTTGGTGCTTCACGGTGAATAGAGTAAACCTCTTCTGCACCGATCTCACCACGCTCATCAATCGCGTCACCTAGGACGTTCATGATACGACCTAGAGTTTTAGTACCTACTGGTACTGAAATTGGAGCGCCAGTGTTAACCACTTCAACGCCACGACGTAAACCATCAGAGCTACCCATTACGATACAACGAACTACGCCACCGCCTAGCTGTTGTTGAACCTCAAGAACTAGACGCTCTTTCGATTCTGTAACGTTTAGAGCGTCATATACACTTGGTACTTCGCTCTGTGGGAACTCTACGTCGACTACCGCACCGATGATCTGTACGATCTTACCTGTAGCCATCGTTAATCCTCTAAACTATTTCGTTTTACCTAAGCTTAAACCGCAGATGCACCACCAACGATTTCCGATAGTTCTTGTGTAATCGCAGCCTGACGGGCTTTGTTGTACACAAGTTCTAGATCTTCAATCAAGTTGGTTGCGTTATCCGTTGCAGCCTTCATCGCAATCATTCGAGCCGCTTGCTCACAAGCAAGGTTCTCTACCACACCTTGGTATACCTGAGACTCTACGTAACGCACTAGAAGTGTGTCCAATAGAGGTTTTGGCTCAGGCTCATAGATGTAGTCCCATGAGTGCTCACGCTGCATCTCTTCGCTGTCCGATTTAGGCAAAGGTAGCAATTGATCGATCGTTGGTTGCTGAACCATAGTGTTCACAAACTTGTTGAACACTACGTATAAACGGTCCAGTTCACCTTCATCGTATTTCTTAAGCATTACGCCAACAGAACCGATTAGGTCTTCTAGGCTTGGGTTATCACCCAGACCAGAAACCTGTGCCGCAACTTTTGCGCCACCATTTTTAAAGAAAGCTGTTGCTTTTGAACCGATTACCGCCAGTTCAACTTCAGCACCTTTCTCCTTCCATGATTGCATGTCTGTAACGGCTTTCTTGAACACGTTAATGTTCAAACCACCACACAGACCACGGTCTGTCGAAACGATGATGTAACCAACACGTTTAGCTTCACGCTCTTCTAGGTACGGATGACGGTACTCTAGGTTTGCGTTAGCCACATGACCGATCACTTTACGCATTGTTTCAGCGTATGGACGAGAAGCTTCCATTGCGTCTTGAGAACGACGCATTTTTGAAGCTGCTACCATTTCCATCGCTTTCGTAATTTTCTGCGTGCTTTTAACACTACCGATTTTATTACGTATCTCTTTTGCGCCGGCCATCGTTACTCTCCGTTAGTTGGTGGCAGAAACTGCCACCGACCTAATTACCAAGTTTGGGTTGCTACGAAGTCGTCAGTCAGTTTCTTCAACTGAGCTTCAACTTCATCGTTGTATGCACCCGTCTTGTCGATCTCAGCTGCGAATTCAGCGTATTGACCGCGAGCGTACGATAGTAGAGCCGCTTCGAAATCTAGCAGTTTGCTTAGTTCAACATCTGCTAAATAGCCGCGCTCTGCCGCGAAGATTACTAGTGCTTGGTCAAATACAGACATTGGAGCGTACTGCTTCTGCTTCATTAGTTCTGTAACTTTTTGACCGTGGTCTAGCTGTTTCTTCGTCGCTTCATCAAGGTCAGACGAGAACTGTGCGAATGCCGCTAGTTCACGGTACTGAGCTAGTGCAGTACGGATACCGCCAGATAGCTTCTTGATGATTTTCGTCTGAGCTGAACCACCTACACGAGATACTGAGATACCTGGGTCAACGGCTGGGCGTACACCCGCGTTGAATAACTCAGTTTGTAGGAAGATCTGACCATCGGTAATCGAGATTACGTTAGTCGGTACGAATGCTGAAACGTCACCTGCTTGAGTTTCGATGATAGGAAGAGCAGTCAAAGAACCAGTCTTACCTTTCACTTCACCGTTAGTGAAACGCTCTACGTACTCTTCGTTTACACGAGCTGCACGCTCTAGTAGACGCGAGTGTAAGTAGAATACGTCACCTGGGAATGCCTCACGGCCTGGTGGACGTTTTAGTAGTAGAGAGATCTGACGGTAAGCTACCGCTTGCTTAGATAGATCATCGTAAACAATCAGTGCGTCTTCACCGCGATCGCGGAAGTATTCACCCATCGCACAACCTGCGTATGGCGCTAGGTATTGTAGCGCTGCAGATTCAGAAGCAGATGCAACAACAACGATAGTGTTAGCTAGCGCGCCGTGCTCTTCTAGTTTGCGAACTACGTTAGCGATAGTCGATGCTTTCTGACCGATTGCTACGTAGATTGAGAAAATACCAGAGTCTTTCTGGTTGATAATCGCATCGATCGCCATTGCTGTTTTACCAGTCTGACGGTCACCGATCACAAGCTCACGCTGACCACGACCGATAGGGATCATTGAGTCAACTGATTTGTAGCCAGTTTGTACAGGTTGGTCTACCGATTTACGGTCGATTACACCTGGTGCGATTACTTCTACAGGCGAAGTCAGTTTCGCTTCGATTGGACCTTTACCATCGATAGGTTCACCTAGCGTGTTTACTACGCGACCTAGTAGTTCTGGACCAACTGGCACTTCAAGAATGCGGCCAGTACCTGTAACTTTCATGCCTTCCTTAAGGTCAGCATATGGGCCCATTACTACCGCACCAACCGAGTCACGCTCAAGGTTAAGTGCTAGTGCATAACGGCCACCCGGTAATTCAATCATTTCACCTTGCATCACGTCCGCTAGGCCGTGGATGCGGATGATACCATCGCTTACCGATACGATAGTACCCTCGTTGCGAGCTTCACTAACAACTTCGAAAGATTCGATACGTTGTTTGATTAGATCGCTAATTTCCGTGGAATTAAGTTGCATGCTCCAATCCCCATTAAGACTGCAATGCATCGCTCAGGCGGTTCAAACGACCACGCGCTGAGTCATCGATGACTAGGTCTCCGGCTCGAATAATAACCCCACCAAGTAGGGTCTCATCTACGCTGCAATTCAGCTTCACTTTGCGTTCAAGACGCGCTTCAAGTTTGCTGCCAATATTTGCTAGCTGCTCATCAGAAAGTTCGCTTGCTGAAATCACTTCAACATCGACTTCTTTCTCATGCTCTTTCTTCAATAAGAAGAATTGCTCACAAACATCAGGAAGGGCCGTCAGACGACCATTCTCAGCCATAACCTTAATCAGGTTTTGACCGTGCGCATCAACTTGTTCACCGCAAACTGCAACAAAAATTTCTGCCATTTTATCAGCTGAAACAGAACCCGTTAAAAGTTCATTCATTTGTTCGTTTTTGGCAACTTCAGTAGCGAAAGACAACATTTGGCCCCATTGGTCCAACTGGTCTTTGTCTACAGCAAAGTCAAAAGCTGCTTTAGCATAGGGGCGTGCGATTGTAGTCAAATCAGACATATGCGCCCCCAGACTTAAAGTTTTGCAGTAATGTTGTCGAGAATATCTTTCTGAGCGTCTTTATCGATAGTACGCTCAAGGATTTTCTCAGCACCAGCTACAGCCAGAGTAGCAACTTGTTTGCGCAGCTCATCGCGTGCACGATTACGTTCAGCTTCAAGTTCTGCTTCCGCTTGCGCTAGGATTTTCTGGCGTTCTGCCTGAGCTTCCTCGCGAGCTTCATCAATAATTTGAGACTTACGCTTGTTCGCTTGGTCGATGATCTCAGTTGCTGTGCGCTTCGCTTCTTTCATCTGATCAGAAGCGTTGGCTTGTGCTAGATCCAAGTCTTTTGCAGCACGTTCCGCTGCTTGAAGACCATCAGCAATTTTTTTCTGACGTTCTTCAATCGCTTGCATCAACGGTGGCCATACATACTTCATGCAGAACCACACAAATAGTGCGAACGAGATTGCTTGACCTAGCAGAGTTGCGTTTATGTTCACAACAGCTACCCCTCTATTTGGACTTAGTGTTAATCAGTGACAAGCCTGAGCTCGTCCCGAGTTAAAGGTGATTAACCTAGTTGACCAACGAATGGGTTTGCGAATGTGAATAGTAGCGCGATTACGATACCGATCATTGGAACCGCATCAAGTAGACCTGCGATGATGAACATCTTAACTTGTAGCATAGGAGCCATTTCTGGTTGACGTGCTGCACCTTCTAGGAATTTACCACCTAGTAGTGCGAAACCAATCGCTGTACCAAGAGAAGCAAGACCGACGATAATACCTACGGCGATTGCAGAAAAGCTCAGTAAAGTTTCCATTACTATCTCCAATTTATAGTTGTTGGCTTAGTGCCCAAATAAAAAGCTTAAAAAATTAATGATCAGAGTCTTCGTGTGCCATTGACAGGTAAACAATTGTCAACATCATGAATACGAAGGCTTGAATCGTAATAACCAAGATATGGAAGATTGCCCACGGTAGTGAACCCATCCATTGTAAGTACCATGGTAGCATTGCCGCACAAAGAATGAATACAACCTCACCCGCAAACATGTTACCGAATAGACGCATACCGAGTGATAGAGGTTTCGCTAGTAGCGATACCACTTCAATCAATAGGTTAAACGGAATCATCAGTGGGTGATTGAATGGATGTAGTGCAAGTTCTTTTGCGAATCCACCTAGACCTTTCACTTTGATGCTGTAGTAAATCATCAATGCAAAAACGCCTAGAGCCATAGCCATGGTGATATTCACATCAGCAGACGGTACAACCTTAAGATAAGGGATACCTAGCCAATGCTCTGCTGGGTATGGTAAGAAGTCGATCGGGACTAAGTCCATCACGTTCATCAAAAATACCCAACAAAAGATAGTCAGTGCTAAAGGCGCGATCAGTGGGTTGCGTCCATGGAACGTGTCTTTGACGTTTTCCGCGACAAATTCAACGATCATTTCTACAGCACACTGAAGCTTACCTGGTACACCCGCTGTTGTTTTCTTCGCTACTTTGTAAAAAATTCCTAGGAAAATTAAACCAGTAAACCAAGAAAAAAACAGGCTATCGATATGTACGTTCCAGAAACTTGCTTCATCCGCTACCAAGCCTAACTTAGCTAAAGATAGGTTTGATAAGTGGTGGGCAATGTATCCGGACGATGTTAGCGCTTCACCTGGCGCAGCCATAACTCATCCTATTTTTTGTTGTTAATGAATAGCACTGGTGCACAGATATTAATACCTAGTACCAGCAAATAGGTTAGTTTGAGGGGAACGAGTTCCACCTGCATATACATGTAGGCTACGTAGAACAACACAACCGTGATGAGAATTTTCAGAACTTCACCTGTGTAGAAAGAGGCCGCGACACGCTTGGCAGCGCGAGCTCCACTAAACATAAAAGCACAAAACGCAAAGACAGCGTTGGCAACAACAAAAATGCCCCCACCAACCAGCGCTGAAAGTCCCCATTCAGGATTCACGGCTATCGCCATTCCTGCAGCCACAAAAATAACCGCGCCAGACTGGATCATCAACAATTGCCTTGCGAGCTCTCGTCCTGGTCTAGCTAACGCAGCTACCATGTATTCGTACCTCTAGTAATATCCACTTCGCACTAAACTCTCTGTGCAGGGAAATTGGCGAAAATTATACGGTCAGTCCAACTGAATGCAATTAAATTGCAGCAAAAACTTACAGTTTTGTTTACAAACCGACAACTTTCACACAAAATTCGATTATTTTGATTAATTGACCTAAATCAATTATCTCATCTAGGCCTCAAGCTTGGCAATTAGTTGCTCCAATTTGTGAGGCTCATCAATACTTATCGTCACTTTTGCTTTGCCATTCGCTGAACGGACTAAAGAAACTTTAGCATCAAGCAGTCGACTCAATTTATGCGACATTTGCTCTGCTTCGGTATCTTCTTGTTGAGCTTTTTGCTCATTTTGTGGCGCTAAGCACTTTTTTACTAACTGTTCGGTCTGACGAACGGTCATTTGTTTCTTTGCGACCTGCTCTGCGACTTCGACTTGTTGCTCGCCTTCTAGAGCCAACAACGCACGAGCATGCCCCATTTCTAATTTTTTGTCTGCAACCAAACCTTTTACATCAATTTCTAGCTGATTAAGACGTAATAGGTTACTTACTGTGGTTCTTGATTTACCAATCACATCGGCTACTTGCTGATGGGTGAGAGTAAACTCATCCTGCAAACGCTCAAGTGCTTGAGCTTCTTCAATCACATTCAAATCTTCACGCTGAATGTTTTCAATCAACGCCATCGCAATTGCAGCGCGGTCTTCAACCTTTTTCACCAAACAAGGCACGCGCTTCAGTCCGGCTTGCTTGGCCGCACGCCAACGACGTTCACCAGCAATGATCTCGAACTGACCGCTCGCCACTTGACGCACCACGATAGGTTGAATGATACCTTGTGACTGAATCGAAGCTGCCAGCTCCTCTAACGCCTCAGGAGCCATATCTTTACGCGGTTGGTATACACCCGGCTGTAACTGGCCTATCGCTAAATCTGCCAGTTCTCCATCCGCTGATAGAGCCTGACTTTGAGATGCAATGTGCTGTTTCTCACGCGCTAACGAACTGGTCGACAATAACGCATCCAGTCCTTTTCCAAGACCACGCTTAGACATGGGATGAATTCCTTAGGTTAGTGTTAAACTGGGACTTCTTCGCGGCGAAGCATTTCGCCTGCTAGAGCAAGATACGCTTTGGCACCAGCAGAGTACTTGTCGTAGTACATGGCTGGTTTACCGTGGCTCGGCGCTTCGGCCAAACGCACATTACGTGGGATTACAGTACGGTAAACTTTACTACCAAAGTGCTTTTTCAGTTGATCGGATACTTCATTAGACAGGCGGTTACGTGGATCGTACATAGTACGTAGTAAGCCCTCAATTTTGAGGTTCTCATTGACCACGGCCGCTAACTTGCTGATTGTATCCATAAGAGCAGTTAAACCTTCTAACGCAAAGTATTCACATTGCATCGGCACCAGCACAGAATCTGCTGCGGCCATAGCGTTGATTGTAAGAAGGTTTAGAGAAGGAGGACAATCAATAAAGATGAAATCATAGTTATCGCGAACTGACGCAAGGGCATTTTTCAAACGCACTTCACGAGCGAATACTTCCATCAATTTGATTTCCGCAGCGGTCACGTCACCGTTCGCCGCAATCAGATCGTATTTTCCAGTGGTCTGCGTACACACAACTTGATCAAACGGCGTATCTTCAACCAGAAGATCATACGCCGTTGCGTCTACCATGTACTTATCCACGCCACTGGCCATCGTAGCATTACCTTGAGGGTCGAGATCGATCACCAAAACTTTGCGCTTTGTTGCCGCCATCGAAGCTGCTAAGTTAATGCACGTTGTTGTTTTGCCGACCCCACCTTTCTGGTTGGCGATTGCTACGATTTTACCCACGATTACCTCGCTAATTTTCCTTGCGCGATAAGATTACTAGATGACGATCACCTTCCAACTCAGGAACAGCTAAAGATATGATCTCTGTCACACAACACCATTCAGGAAGCAGATCTATTTCATCTTTAGGGTGTTGTCCTTTCAACGCAAGAAACACCCCAGAATCTTGTTTAGGCAGATGATGACACCACTCCACCATATCCGTCATTGAAGCAAAAGCTCGACTCAAAACGCCATCAAATTTTTCTTCTGGTTGGAACTCTTCGACGCGACTTTGAATTGGCGTCACATTTTTCAGTCCCAGCGAATGCACAACTTGCTTGATGAAGCGAATGCGTTTGCCAAGACTATCAAGTAAGAAAAATGTCTTACCTGGGTTCATTATCGCCAATGGAATACCAGGCAAACCAGGCCCTGTACCTACATCAATAAAGCGCTCACCTGGTAAGTGAGTGCTAACGATGATGCTATCAAGGATATGTTTCACTAACATATCAAGAGGATCACGAACCGACGTTAGGTTGTAAGCTTTATTCCACTTGTCGAGCAGTTCGACGTAACCAACTAACTGCTCACGTTGTTTATCAGAGACTTCTAAATCGGTTTTGGCGATCAGAGCATCCAGTCTAGTACGTAGTGCGCTCATTACTCTTCCTCACCTTTTTTCAACAAGCCATGTTTTTTCAGGTGCACTAGCAGAATAGAAATCGCTGCAGGCGTAATACCTGAGATACGAGATGCAATACCGATGCTTTCTGGTTTTGCTTCCGTTAGCTTCGCCACAACTTCATTGGAAAGGCCTTTTACGTCTTTGTAATCGATATCGGCTGGTAACTTAGTGTGCTCGTGGCGCAGTGACTTTTCGATCTCTTCTTGCTGACGCTTGATGTAACCATCGTACTTCACTTGAATTTCTACCTGCTCAGACGCTTGTTGATCTTCTAGTGCCGGTGCAAACGCATCAAGTTGCGTCAGTTGCGAGTATGAGATCTCCGGACGACGCAGAAGATCTTCACCGCTTGCTTCACGTGCCATTGGTGTTTTCAATAGCTTGTTCAGCTCATCAATGCCTGCAGAATTCGGGTTCATCCACGTCGATTTTAGACGTTGGCGCTCGGTTTCCATGTTATCGATTTTCTCGTTGAAACGTGCCCAACGCACATCATCAATCAAACCAAGTTCACGAGCTTTTTCTGTCAGACGTAAATCGGCATTGTCTTCACGTAACAACAAACGGTATTCGGCACGAGACGTGAACATGCGGTACGGTTCTTTGGTACCCATGGTCGACAAGTCGTCAATCAGCACACCCATGTACGCTTGATCACGGCGAGGGCTCCAGCCTTCTTTGCCTTGGCTGTGCAAACTTGCGTTCAAACCAGCCATCAGACCTTGTGCCGCCGCTTCTTCGTAACCAGTTGTGCCGTTAATTTGGCCAGCAAAGAACAAACCACTGATGAATTTAGTTTCGTAGGTTTGCTTCAAATCACGAGGATCGAAGAAATCGTACTCAATCGCGTAACCAGGACGAACAATGTGTGCGTTCTCAAAACCTTTCATAGAACGAACGATTTGTACTTGCACGTCAAATGGCAAGCTAGTGGAAATACCATTCGGGTATAGCTCGTGCGTCGTTAGGCCTTCTGGCTCAATGAAGATTTGGTGGCTGTTCTTGTCCGCAAAGCGCATCACTTTGTCTTCGATAGACGGGCAGTAGCGTGGGCCAATCCCTTCAATCACACCGGCATACATTGGGCTGCGATCAAGGTTGTTGCGGATCACCTCATGAGTTTGTTCATTGGTGTGTGTAATAAAACATGGAATTTGACGTGGCTGGTGCTCACGTTTACCCATGAATGAGAATACAGGTGTTGGATTATCACCGTGTTGTGCCTCTAACACTGAGAAATCCACACTACGTGCATCAATACGTGGTGGTGTACCTGTTTTCAGACGATCGACACGAAATGGCAGTTCACGTAGTCGATCCGCCAATGCGATCGATGGTGGATCCCCAGCGCGACCGCCAGAAGAGCTTTCCATACCGATGTGGATCTTACCACCAAGGAAGGTGCCAACTGTCAATACCACCGCTTTTGCGTGGAATTTCAGCCCCATTTGCGTCACAACGCCAACCACACGATCTTGGTCCACAATCAGATCATCAACCGATTGTTGGAACAGAGTAAGGTTTGGTGCGTTTTCTAGCGCGTTACGTACATACGCTTTGTACAATGCACGGTCAGCTTGAGCACGTGTTGCTCGAACCGCTGGACCTTTAGAGGCATTTAGTGTTCGGAATTGAATACCTGCATGGTCAATGGCCTCAGCCATCAGACCGCCCATAGCATCCACTTCTTTTACTAAGTGACCTTTACCGATACCACCAATCGCCGGATTACAAGACATCTGGCCTAATGTATCGATGTTATGGGTAAGGAGTAAGGTTTTTTGTCCTGTGCGTGCAGATGCGAGCGCGGCTTCCGTTCCTGCGTGTCCGCCACCGACAACAATGACGTCAAAGTTTTCGTGATAAAGCATGAACTGACCTCAGGTATTCAAAGGATTAAATGGACAGATAAAAAAGAGCGGTATTTTACCTTTTTTATCTGTGAGAGAGAATCGTTTTCTCGCTTTTCACATTTTAGTCTTCAAGATTATATATATAAGATCTATATATATGATCTTTTATTGGATCTATTATTAGGATCGCAGGTTTCTGTGGATAACTAGAAAATGATCAACAAGATCATGGATCTTCTTTGGATCATATCTTGTGATCATGATTTGATCTGATCGAGGATTACCTGGGATCAAAAGTGTGGGTTATACACAGGGGTAAAATTGGATCCAAGTTGTTATTTGGATAACTAAAGGAAAATCACTGGATCTTCCCTGACTTATCCACAGATGGTTTGAGTGTTTTTTGAGCGGTTGAACAATTGGTTTTGCTAGGAGTTGTTCACAAAGAGGAAAATCAGAGCCGTGATTCGACTCTGAGAGGGGGGAGTTAAGCGGAAAATCGAGACAGGTTTTCGTTTAGCCACATTTCTGCAGCATCTTCTGGCACGTCGTGGCTAAGCACATCAATTTTCAAGCAGTCTGTAATAGGCGTAGCACCGATGTCTTCGAGTAGGTCATACGCGTGCTGGCCTGCTGCGCAGAAGGTATCGTAGCTTGAGTCACCAATTGCAATCACCGCAAACTTCACATCAGCCATCTTAGGTGGCGTATTCTGTAATGCAGCAATGAAAGGCTGAATGTTATCTGGGTATTCGCCCGCACCGTGGGTTGAAGTAATCAGCAACCAAGTGCCTTGGTTCTCGATTGATGCCAATTCAGGTTGGTTGTGGATCGTGGTTTCAAAACCGTTTTCATTCAGTAGATCACTAAGGTGATCACCCACGTACTCTGCGCCACCTAGCGTACTGCCTGTAATAATGTGGATCATGTGTCTTCCTTTATTGAGCCATACTGACGCCAGTATTGCTGTTAGCGTCAGTACAAAAAGAAACGCGGTGTTAAACTTATGCTTAACACCGCGCGTTTTGGTTATTTACCGATACAGAATGAGGAGAAGATTCGGCCTAATAGGTCATCCGAGCTAAATTCACCGGTAATCTCATTCAAGTGCTGCTGAGTGATTCGTAACTCTTCTGCCAAGATTTCTCCAGCCATAAAGCCTTCAAGTTGCTCTTGACCGATTTGAAGATGCTGAGCAGCACGTTCTAGTGCATCCAAGTGACGACGACGAGCCATAAAGCCGCCTTCGGTGTTACCTGAGAAGCCCATACATTCTTTTAGGTGACTGCGTAAAGCATCCACACCTGCTCCTGTTTTTGCAGAGAGGCGAATTAAGGTTGGATCGTTGACATGGCAGATCCCCATTTCTTCACTGGTTTGATCCGCTTTGTTGCGGATCACTGTCATGCCGATGCTGTTAGGTAGGCGATCTACAAAGTCTGGCCAGATGTCTTTTGGATCCGTCGCGTCAGTTGTCGTACCGTCCACCATGAATAGCACTCGGTCAGCTTGGGCGATTTCATCCCATGCGCGCTCGATTCCGATTTTCTCGACTTCGTCTGAAGCGTCACGCAGACCTGCAGTATCGATGATGTGTAGTGGCATTCCATCAATATGGATATGCTCACGTAGTACGTCACGGGTGGTACCTGCAATATCGGTCACAATCGCAGACTCTTTGCCTGATAGGGCGTTAAGTAGGCTTGATTTGCCTGCATTGGGGCGACCGGCAATCACGACTTTCATGCCTTCGCGCATAATGGCGCCTTGGTTCGCTTCTTTGCGTACCGCATCGAGGTTATCAATGATGGCTTGTAAGTCGCCAGATACTTTCCCATCGGCCAAAAAGTCGATCTCTTCTTCAGGGAAGTCAATCGCGGCTTCAACGTAAATACGCAAATGGATCAGCGATTCCACCAGCGTTTGAATACGTTGTGAGAACTGACCCTGCAGTGATTGCAGTGCTGATTTGGCCGCTTCTTCTGAGCTGGCATCAATCAGGTCGGCAATCGCTTCTGCTTGAGTAAGATCCATCTTATCGTTTAGGAAGGCGCGTTCAGAGAACTCACCAGGACGCGCGGCACGCACGCCATCAATACCCAAGATACGCTTAATCAGCATATCCATTACAACAGGGCCACCATGGCCTTGCAGTTCAAGTACGTCTTCGCCTGTAAACGAGTGTGGGTTAGGGAAGTACAGGGCAATGCCTTGGTCTAGCACTGTGCCGTCTTCCGCTTGGAATGGCAGATACTCTGCGTAGCGAGGCTTTAGCGTCTTACCTGTGACTTCTAGCGCCACTTGATTGGCCTTAGGGCCAGAAACACGAATAATGCCGACACCACCACGACCGGGTGCGGTAGCCTGAGCGACAATCGTATCTGTAGTCATAATCTTGCCTTTTGAGCTGGGCTATAGGGTTACACCCCTAGGGAGCCAGAACCAATTAATTAGCTGAATTGTAATCAGCCAAAAACAAAAAGGCGACCTTTTGGCCGCCTTTCTTATGCTTTTCTATCAAGGTTACTTAGTGTGTAAGCCTTTTTTCTCCAGCGCTTTGTAAATCAAAGTTTGCTGGATAAGCGTAACGATGTTCGACACCAACCAGTATAGAACTAGGCCTGATGGGAAGAACAAGAAGAAGAAGGTAAACATAACCGGCATAAAGGTCATGATCTTCTGCTGCATTGGATCTGTTACGGTTGTTGGGCTCATCTTCTGGATTAGGAACATTGACGCACCCATCAGTAGCGGCAGGATGTAGTAAGGGTCCTGTGCTGAAAGGTCGTGAATCCAACCGAAGAATGGTGAGTGACGAAGCTCAACCGATTCCATTAGTGCCCAGTATAGCGCGATGAAGATAGGCATCTGTAGGATAAGAGGTAAACAGCCACCTAGTGGGTTCACTTTCTCTTTCTTGTACAGTTCCATCATCTCTTGGCTCATGCGCTGACGGTCATCACCGATGCGCTCACGCATTGCTTGCAGCTTAGGCTGTAGCATACGCATTTTCGCCATAGACGTGTATTGCGCTTTCGTTAGTGGGTACATTGCACCACGAACGATGAAGGTCAAACAGATGATTGCCACACCCCAGTTACCCACGAAGCTTTGGATGAAAGCAAGCAGTGAGTGAAGTGGTTTAGCGATGAACCATAGCCAGCCGTAGTCCACTACTAGATCTAGGTTTGGTGCCACTGCTGCCATTTCGTTTTGTAGCTTAGGACCAACCCATAGTGTTGCTTCAAACTTCGCTTGGTCGCCCGTTGCGATAGTTTTGTTTGGCATACGCACGCCGATGTCGCCTAGGTTACCAATCACGCGAGTGTACAGGTTAGTACCTGGTTCGTTGCGTGGGATCCAAGCTGCTGCGAAGTAGTGTTGGATCATTGCTGCCCAACCTTGGCCATCCGCTAGGTTGATAGACAGGTTACGATCCTGCATATCTTCGAAGCTGTATTTCTTGTAACGAACGTCTTCTGTAGAGTAAGCGCCGCCACGGTAAGTAGGCATTGTGATGCTACCACCAGCGTCCATTAGGTTTTGACGCAAGTGAGCGTACATACCAAATGTTGCGTTGTTACCAGAGTTGTTCACTACATCGTATTCAACGTTCAGCGCGTAGCTGCCACGTTTTAATACGTAAGTCTTGATGTATTCGATGCCATTCGCAGTGAAAGTCATTGGAACGCGTAGTTCATCTTGACCGTCAGCTAGAGTGAAGCTATCTGCGCTCACGTTGTAGTGAGGACGGTTAGTGCTGCTAAGGTCGATACCTTGAGGACCCACTAGACCGCTTTGTGCGATGAACTGGTGACCTTTAGTGTCTTTTAGCAGAACGAATGGGTCTGATGAATCAAGTTCAGCAGAGTATTTGTTCAGGTCGGCATGTACCACATCGCCACCAACGGTGTCGATCGACAGAGTTAAAACATCAGTCGTTACTGTGATAGTTTTTGCAGAAGCTTGCTGTTGACCAGGAACTGGGTCTAGCTCATCCGCAAAAGATGGTGCAGGTAGAGTACTGCTTGATTGAGCCTGTTCAACCGCTTGAGGTGCTGGATTCTTTGCGACTTGCCACTGTTGAAACAGCAAGAAAGAAACCAGTGCCAGAGCGATGAGCAGGATATTACGTTGAGAATCCATCGTTAGTTATCTCTGTCTTGTTTTTGGACTGGTGGAACGGGGTCATACCCCCCTTCATTCAAAGGGTGGCATTTTAATAGACGTTTGCCTGATAACCAACATCCTTTTACAAAACCGTGAGCTCTCAAAGCTTCTAGTGCGTAAGTGGAACAAGTTGGTGTGAACCGGCAGCGAGGACCAATCAGAGGGCTGATAAACCAGCGATAAAGATTAACGAGCCCAATGGCTATCCACGTGAAGGGCGAGACAGGCGATGCCATAGCTTATCAAACAACTTAAATAATTCCTCATTGCTTAAATCTTGCGCGCTTTTCTTCGCGATCACAACAAAATCTTTATTTGGAAGCTGATGTTGATTGTTACGAAAGCTTTCACGAGCCAAACGCTTAAAACGGTTACGACCGACAGCAGTTTTGATTTGCTTTTTCGGAACAGCTAAACCTAATCGTGGATGAGAAAGTTTGTTATTGCGAGCAATGATGGTGAAATGAGGCGAGCCAGCTCGATGAGCTTGCTGGAAGACGTTTTGATAATGCTCGGGAGTTAACAAGCGTAACTCCCGATTAAACGCGTACGTGTTCAAAATAAACTAGCGATTATTTTGATAGGCGCGCACGGCCTTTTGCACGACGTGCGTTGATAACTTTACGACCGTTCTTAGTTGCCATGCGAGCACGGAAGCCGTGAGTACGCTTGCGCTTTAGAACTGTAGGTTGAAAAGTGCGTTTCATGATAATTACCTTTACTGATCAGTAGTTTTAGGTTCTTGTTAAACCCGGCGTGGGCAATATGCTTTCTTTATATAAAGAAGCTCTTTATATAGAGAAGAACAACCGACGCCTCTCAACAAAGAGGCGGAATTGTAATCACACTCACATAATGTGTCAATGACTCATGTGTATGAAATTCCGGCCGGGCGATTATACGTAGTGTGAGTAAAATCTCAAGGATCGATTGATCCTAATGCTTGATCTTTACTCTATTCCCACTTGGTTAAGGAATTTTTTCAATCTAGGATCTTGTGGATTGTCGAAAATATCCTGTGGAGAACCTTGTTCAACAATGTTGCCTTCGGCCATAAAGATCACTCTGTCAGCCACTTCTTTGGCAAATTGCATCTCATGCGTTACCACTAGCATTGTCTGGTGTTGGTTAGCTAACTTCTTCATTAATGAGAGAACTTCTCCAACCCACTCAGGATCCAGTGCAGACGTTGGCTCATCAAAAAGCAACAGTTCCGGCTGTAAGGCCATTGCACGGCCAATACCCACACGCTGCTGTTGACCTCCAGACAGCGCCGCTGGATAACTTTCGCCTTTATCGCCAAGACCAATGTCGTCGAGAATTTCTTGTGCACGTTTTAGTGCGTCATCTTTCTTCCAGCCACGTACGGTAATCAGGCCTTCTGCAATGTTCTGACGCGCAGTCATATGAGCAAATAGGGCATAGTTTTGAAAAACAAATCCTGTCCGGCGACGTAATGCTAATACTTCTGCTTTAGTATGCTTTTGCGTATCGACGGAGATGTCATCAATGGTAATGCGTCCCTGATCCGCTTGCTCTAAGAAGTTAACGGTACGCAGCAGTGTTGATTTACCCGTACCACTTGAACCGATAATAACGATGATCTCACCTTGTTTGATGTTGAGATCAATGCCTTTTAAAACTTCAGTATCACCAAAGCGCTTGTGGATATTTTCTAATTTGATCATCGTACATACGCCTTATTCAATTTCGCTTCTGCCCAAATTTGAACTCGAGTCAGAATCACCACCACGCCCCAATAAATCAGTGCGACTGCAAGGAAAGCTTCAAAGAAGCGGAAGCTCGAAGAGGCTTCCATCTGCGCTTTGGCCATGATTTCTGCTACACCCAAGGTGAAGGCGAGGGAAGTCGACTTAATCATATCGATAAAGTAATTCATCAATGAAGGCAACGCGACTCGTGTGGCTTGTGGCAAGATAACACGACGCATCGCTTGTGGTGTTGTCATGCCCACCGACAAGCTCGCTTCCATTTGACTGCGATCGATACCGATGATGGCAGCACGAATACTCTCTGCCATGTAAGCGGCAAAGTGTAATGTTAAACCAATTACCGCAGCAGAGAAGGCATCGATGCCGACCATGATCGGGAAGATTTGTGGTAGGCCGTAATACAATAAGAACAGCTGAACTAAAAGTGGCGTACCGCGAAAGAAGCTGATGTAAAGTTGACTTAACTGGTCGAGAACAGGCAGCTTAAATACACGAATATTAGCTAAAATAATGGCTAAAATCAGTGAAAAGACCAATCCCCATGTGGCCATTTCCATGGTTGTGCCAAGATACTTGAGCAGTATTGGCAGCAGTTCCAACATGTAATTAAAATCAAATCCCATACGACTTACCTTGAGAAAAGAAAAGGTGGAATACGAAGTTCCACCTTGTCATTAAGTTAAAAAAGGACGCGAGATAAAACTCAGCGTCCTAAAAGAAGAGAAATGTTACTTAGTGATGTCGGCACCAAACCATTTCACCGAAATCTTCTCTACTGTTCCATCGGCGCGCATCTCTGCAAGTGCTTTATTCACTTCTGCCTGTAGTTTGCGACCTTTCTCGTTCTCTACGAAAGGCCAAGCGTTTTGAATGGTTTCAAACGGTTCACCCGCAAGCTCTAGTGGCAGGCCCGTTTTCTTAATCAATTCTAGGGCAGACAAGCGATCCATGATGAATGCATCAGCGCGGCCAAGTGCTACGTCGTGCTCAATACCCGTATCGTAAGTCTTAATATTGATTTTGCCGTCTTTATCGTAATCGCGCAGCAGTTGCTCAAAGTTGGAGCCTAGGTTTACCGCAACAGTTTTACCGGCGAGGTCTTCTACACCTTGAATGCTGTCATTACCTTTACGTACCGTGATTTGTGCACCGTCTACCACATAAGGGTCTGCGAAAAGGTATTTGGCTTTGCGTGCTTCCGTCATGGTGATCTGGTTAGAGATGGTATCAATACGGCCGGTTTCTAGTAGGCCAAATAAACCAGAGAAGTTCGCTGTGACGTATTCGATCTTGTAGTCGTTACGCTTACCGATCTCATCCCACATATCCACTTCAAAACCTTGTAGCTTGTCTTGCTTAACAAAGGTGAATGGGAAGTAGCGACCTGACATGCCGACTTTTACTTCCGTAGCTGCAGTGTCGACTGCTGCTTGAACGGTTGCTGCAGACAAAGCAATGGCTGCAACGGCAACCTTAATCCAGTGTTTCATAATACATCTCCATACTTTTATGGTTGGAAATACTACTGTTAGTTAGCTCAATTAAATAAATAACCAAGTGCAATAACCTAGACCTGAGAGTAATAAGATCGTATTTGGTATAGATAGTAGGCGATAAATTGGGATAAATGATGAAAAAACGATCGAAATGAACTGGATTGGCAATGAAAAAAGCACAGTGAAGGAAAATTCATTCACAGACTTATCACCAATTGCTGGATCTGGTTGATTTTGCCTAAATGTGGATCATTGTGTGGGCAATCTTGGGGCAAGATGTGTTGATCTTGCTATGTCCAGCGAAATAATTGTGAATAACTTGGATCTTATTCACTGGATCGTCGATCAATCGCTGGCGATCTTGGTTATCAACAGGTAAAATTGCCAGTCTTTTCCGATAATTCAAATACTCAGTGGGGGCACCGTGTCATCTTCGCTTTGGTTGCAATGTTTGCAGCAGCTTCAAGAAGAGCTACCAGCTACAGAATTCAGCATGTGGGTTCGTCCGTTACAAGCGGAGCTCAATGACAATACTCTCACTCTGTTCGCGCCAAACCGCTTTGTTTTGGATTGGGTTCGCGACAAGTACCTGAACAGCATTAATCGTCTACTGCAAGAATACTGCGGTAATGACGTCCCTAGCTTGCGTTTCGAAGTGGGCAGTCGCCCTGTAGCAGCTCCAAAACCGGCACCGACACGTACGCCGGCAGATGTGGCTGCTGAATCTTCAGCGCCTGCACAGCTGCAAGCACGCAAACCTGTACACAAAACGTGGGATGACGACGCTCAAGCTATCGCGAACATCAATCACCGATCAAACGTGAACCCAAAACACAAGTTCAATAACTTCGTTGAAGGTAAGTCAAACCAACTGGGTTTGGCCGCTGCACGTCAGGTGTCAGATAACCCAGGCGCAGCCTACAACCCATTGTTCTTATATGGTGGTACAGGTTTGGGTAAAACCCACCTTTTGCACGCTGTGGGTAATGCGATTGTGGATAACAATCCAAACGCAAAAGTGGTGTACATGCACTCTGAGCGTTTTGTACAAGACATGGTAAAAGCACTGCAAAATAACGCGATTGAAGAGTTCAAACGCTACTACCGCAGTGTTGATGCGCTACTTATCGATGACATTCAATTTTTTGCTAATAAAGAGCGTTCACAAGAAGAATTCTTCCATACCTTCAACGCATTGCTAGAAGGCAACCAACAGATCATCCTGACATCTGACCGTTATCCAAAAGAGATCAGCGGTGTAGAAGATCGTCTGAAATCACGTTTTGGTTGGGGTCTAACCGTCGCGATCGAGCCGCCTGAGTTAGAAACTCGTGTGGCGATCTTGATGAAGAAGGCCGAAGACCACCAAATCCACTTAGCGGATGAAGTAGCGTTCTTTATTGCTAAGCGTCTACGCTCTAACGTTCGTGAACTGGAAGGTGCACTGAACCGCGTAATCGCAAACGCAAACTTTACTGGCCGTCCAATTACGATTGATTTTGTTCGTGAAGCGCTGCGCGATCTACTTGCTCTGCAAGAGAAGCTGGTGACGATCGATAACATTCAAAAGACCGTCGCTGAATACTACAAGATTAAAGTGGCTGACCTACTATCTAAACGTCGCTCTCGATCGGTTGCGCGTCCTCGTCAGTTGGCGATGGCGTTGGCAAAAGAGCTGACCAACCACAGCTTGCCTGAAATTGGTGATGCATTCGGTGGTCGTGACCACACCACGGTGCTACATGCTTGTCGCAAGATTGAGCAGCTGCGTGAAGAGAGCCACGATATTAAGGAAGATTACTCTAACTTGATTCGCACCCTGTCCTCGTAATCGGTTAGAATGGCAGTATTCTAAGCAAATCACTAATTGAGCTGACAGCGTAAAGAGCCAAGCATGAAATTTACCATTGAACGTAGTCATTTAATCAAACCGCTACAACAGGTTTCGGGCGCTCTGGGTGGCCGACCAACCCTGCCAATTTTAGGTAACCTACTGATCAAAGTAGAAGAGAACGTGTTATCAATGACCGCAACCGATTTGGAAGTGGAATTGGTGAGCAAAGTGACTCTAGAAGGGGATTTTGAAGCGGGCAGCATTACCGTTCCTTCTCGTAAGTTTCTCGATATCTGCCGTGGCCTACCAGACGATGCGATCATTACCTTCGTACTAGAAGGCGATCGTGTACAAGTTCGTTCCGGCCGTAGCCGTTTCTCTTTAGCTACACTACCAGCAAATGATTTTCCAAATATCGAAGATTGGCAAAGCGAAGTTGAAGTATCACTGACTCAGTCTGAGCTACGTACGCTGATTGAAAAAACACAATTCTCGATGGCGAACCAAGACGTTCGTTACTACCTAAACGGCATGTTGTTTGAAATCGACGGTACGACGCTACGCAGCGTGGCAACCGATGGTCACCGTATGGCAGTGTCTCAAACACAATTGGGTGCCGACTTTGCACAGAAGCAAATCATCGTGCCACGTAAAGGTGTACAAGAGTTGGTGAAACTGATGGACGCGCCAGAACAGCCTGTTGTGCTACAGATTGGCAGTTCAAATGTACGTGCAGAAGTAAATAACTTTATCTTCACTTCTAAGCTTGTTGATGGTCGTTTCCCTGATTATCGCCGCGTAATGCCACAAAGTACGACCAAAACACTAGAAGCAAGCTGCGATGAATTACGCCAAGCGTTTTCTCGTGCAGCGATTCTTTCTAATGAAAAGTTCCGTGGTGTTCGTGTGAATCTTGCCGGCAGTGAAATGCGTATTACTGCAAATAACCCTGAGCAAGAAGAAGCGGAAGAAATGCTAGACGTGACCTTCGAAGGTGACGCTATTGAGATTGGCTTCAACGTAAGTTATGTGCTGGACGTACTTAACACCCTACGTTGCGATAATGTGCGTATATCGATGTCAGATGCCAACGCCAGTGCGTTGATTGAAAATGCAGACGACGACAGTGCCATGTACGTGGTGATGCCAATCCGTCTGTAAGTCATCTGAATGCCACTTTCTCGCCTCATCATTCAGCAGTTTCGAAACATTAAAGCCTGTGATATTAACCTATCAGCAGGCTTTAACTTTCTTATTGGACCGAATGGCAGCGGTAAAACCAGCGTCCTAGAAGCGATTTATTTGCTCGGACATGGCCGCTCTTTCAAGAGCTCATTGACTGGCCGAGTTATCCAAAATGAGTGCGATGAACTGTTTGTTCATGGTCGTTTTTTGAACTCGGATCAATTTGAGCTACCTATTGGCATTAATAAGCAGCGTGATGGCTCAACAGAGGTTAAAATAGGCGGTCAATCTGGGCAAAAATTGGCGCAACTTGCACAAGTTTTGCCTTTGCAGTTGATACACCCGGAAGGGTTTGATCTCCTTACGGATGGTCCAAAGCATCGTCGTGCATTTATTGATTGGGGCGTGTTTCATACGGAGCCAGCTTTCTATGATGCATGGGGACGTTTTAAGCGTCTTAACAAGCAACGCAATGCTTTACTCAAAATTGCCAGAAGTTATCGCGAACTCAGTTACTGGGATCAGGAAATGGCACGTTTGGCAGAAAATATTAGCCAATGGCGAGCGCATTACATCGAACAGATGAAAACCGTAGCGGAAACCATCTGTCAGACATTTTTGCCAGAATTTGAGATCCAATTAAAGTATTATCGTGGATGGGACAAAGACACGCCCTATCATGAGATACTAGAGAAAAATTTCGAGCGTGATCAGTCGTTGGGCTACACCTTTAGTGGGCCGAATAAGGCTGATCTGCGCATTAAAGTGAATGGCACGCCAGTTGAGGACGTCCTATCACGCGGTCAATTAAAGCTCATGGTGTGTGCATTGCGCGTGGCGCAGGGACAACACCTTACCGAAATGACCGGAAAACAATGTATTTACCTAATTGACGACTTTGCGTCGGAATTAGACAGCCAACGTCGTAAGCGTCTTGCTGACTGCTTAAAAAAGACGGGCGCACAAGTATTTGTAAGCTCTATCACTGATAGCCAAATCGCCGATATGTTGGACGATACGGGCAAATTGTTTCATGTGGAACATGGCAGGATAGAGTCAAACTAGAAGAGAGAAACTCATGTCTGAAAATTACGATTCATCGAGTATTAAGGTACTAAAGGGTCTGGATGCGGTTCGTAAGCGTCCAGGTATGTACATCGGCGACACGGACGACGGCACCGGTCTTCACCACATGGTCTTTGAGGTGGTGGATAACTCAATTGATGAAGCGTTGGCAGGTCACTGTAAAGACATCGTTGTGACAATTCATGAGGATAACTCGGTTTCAGTTACGGATGATGGTCGTGGCATTCCAACAGAAATGCACCCAGAAGAGCAAGTATCGGCAGCAGAAGTTATCATGACGGTACTTCACGCTGGTGGTAAGTTCGATGATAACTCATACAAAGTATCAGGCGGTCTGCACGGCGTAGGTGTTTCTGTAGTAAACGCACTGTCTGAGAAAGTGGTTCTGACTATCCACCGCGGTGGTCATATCCATACGCAAACTTACCACCACGGTGAGCCTCAAGCGCCACTAGCGGTAGTAGGTGACACTGAGCAAACGGGTACACAAATCCGCTTTTGGCCAAGTGCTGAAACCTTCACAAATATCGAATTCCATTACGATATCCTAGCAAAACGTCTACGTGAGCTTTCTTTCCTAAACTCAGGTGTTTCTATCAAGCTGGTTGATGAGCGTGAAGCAGACAAGAGCGACCACTTCATGTTTGAAGGTGGTATTCAAGCGTTCGTTGAGCACCTAAACACCAACAAAACACCGATCATTGAGAAAATCTTCCACTTCGATTTTGAACGTGAAGATGGCATTGCCGTAGAAGTAGCAATGCAATGGAACGACGGCTTCCAAGAGAACATCTACTGTTTTACTAACAACATTCCACAACGCGATGGTGGTACTCACCTTGCTGGTTTCCGTGCGGCGTTAACGCGTACACTGAACACCTTTATGGACAAAGAAGGTTTCTCTAAGAAAGCGAAAACGGCAACTTCTGGTGATGACGCTCGTGAAGGTCTAACTGCGGTTGTTTCGGTTAAAGTGCCAGATCCTAAATTCTCGAGCCAAACCAAAGACAAACTGGTTTCATCTGAAGTGAAATCTGCGGTTGAGTCGGCAATGGGTGAAAAACTGTCTGAGTTCCTAATTGAGAACCCAACAGAAGCTAAGATGGTGTGTACTAAAATCATCGATGCAGCACGTGCTCGTGAAGCGGCGCGTAAAGCTCGTGAAATGACTCGTCGTAAAGGTGCGCTAGACCTAGCAGGTCTACCAGGCAAACTTGCAGACTGTCAGGAAAAAGATCCAGCACTCTCTGAACTATACATAGTGGAGGGTGATTCGGCAGGCGGCTCCGCAAAACAAGGCCGTAACCGTAAAAACCAAGCAATCCTACCGCTAAAAGGTAAGATTCTTAACGTAGAAAAAGCGCGTTTCGACAAGATGCTTTCTTCTCAAGAAGTAGCAACGCTGATCACGGCACTAGGTTGTGGTATCGGCCGTGACGAGTACAACCCGGACAAACTGCGTTACCACAACATCATCATCATGACCGATGCTGACGTCGATGGTTCGCACATCCGTACGCTACTGTTGACCTTCTTCTACCGTCAAATGCCAGAGCTTATCGAGCGTGGCTACGTGTACATCGCTCAGCCACCACTTTACAAAGTGAAGAAAGGTAAGCAAGAGCAGTACATCAAAGATGAAGACGCGATGAATCAATACCAAGTTGCTTTGGCTCTTGATAACGCGTCACTACACGTAAACGCAGAAGCGCCAGCATTGGCAGGTGAAGCGTTAGAGAAGCTAGTTCAGCAATACAACGCAGGTATCAAACTGGCGGATCGTATGAGCCGTCGTTACCCAAGCGCGCTAGTTCATGAGCTAATCTACACGCCGCGTCTAACGGCTGAGCAATGTCACGATGCAGCAGCAGTAGAAGCGTGGACAAAACAGCTAGTTGAACAGCTAAACGCGAAAGAAGTAGGCGCAAGCCAATACAGCTTCGAAGTTGAGCAACACGAAGAGCTAGGTCTAAACCTACCTAAGATCATCGTACGTACTCACGGTGTGACGCACAACTACGCACTAAGCATCGACCTACTGAACTCGAAAGAGTACGGCAAGCTAGCGGATCTATCTGAAGCGCTAGACGGTCTGCTAGAAGAAGGCGCTTACATCAAGCGTGGTGAGCGTACTCAGCCAGTATCAAGTTTTGCATCGGCACTTGAGTGGCTAATCAAAGAGTCGCGTCGTGGTCTAAGCCTACAGCGCTACAAAGGTCTAGGTGAGATGAACCCAGATCAGCTTTGGGAAACAACAATGGATCCTGAGACACGTCGCATGATGCAAGTAACCATTGAAGATGCGGTAGGCGCAGATCAATTGTTCACAACGCTAATGGGTGACCAAGTTGAGCCGCGTCGTAACTTCATCGAAGAGAACGCGCTGAAAGTAGCAAACCTAGACGTGTAGTCTTACAGACTTAGTCAAGTCATACTAAAAACGCCATCTCGCAAGAGGTGGCGTTTTTTTATGGGGATAGAAACGAGATAAAAGAGTCGAGATACGAGAGCGGCTGCGCCTATAAGTATGGGAACGCTTCGAGGGGGAGGAATGACCGAGTCGGAGATCTAAAATATTTTCACTGGAGCCCTTGAAAGCCCATTTTTCGACCTTATATCTAGTTATGAAGAGGGATGGCTAGCTTGCTCAACAAGAGAAGAACAGCGCCTCTGGAATCGCTAAACGAGATCGCTCAGGAGAGGATACTCAGTTTTAGCACACAACTTGACCCTAGATTCGACTTCATGTCCCCGCACCTAAAGAGTAGGTCAGAGGAATGAATCATCGGATCCCTTAGCTCGGCGCTTTCTTGCATAAATGCTCCACGTGGATGACCTTCATCTGGGCTAAGACTATTGCTTAAAAGAGGATAGATTATGCGTAATGTAGATTTCTCACCACTATACCGTAATGCAATTGGCTTCGACCGTCTGTTTAACCTGATGGAAGCAAGCTCTGCGAAGAACACTTCTGGCGGTTACCCTCCATACAACATCGAGCAAAAAGACGAGCATAACTACCGTATTACTATGGCAGTCGCTGGTTTTGCTGAAGATCAGCTCGATTTGACTCAAAACGAAAACATGTTGATCGTGAAGGGCGAGCGTAAAGCCGAAGAAGGTAAAAACTACGTTTACCAAGGTATTGCGGAGCGCGATTTTGAACGTAAATTCCAACTTGCGGATTACGTAAAAGTCGTTGGTGCATCAATGGAAAACGGTCTACTTCATATCGATTTAGTTCGTGAAATTCCAGAAGCGATGCAACCGCGTAAGATTGCTATCGGTGGCAACAATCTGATTGAAAACAGCTAATCAGCTGATGACATTTCAGTTAACCACCCGGTTATAGAATGAGAAAGAGCGCCATATGGGCGCTCTTTTTAGTTTGGGGTTTTCAAATCCGCTATTTCAAAGCAGTAATTTCAAAGAGAACAACGGCTGAGTTTAATCCATCTATTTACCTTCGCGGTAAGCCTTTTCCACTTCTTCAGCGATAATCGCAATGCCTTTTTGCATCATCTCATCGTCTTGAACGTAGTTCATACGCAAGCATTGGTGTGCATGATCCCACTCGTCCTTCTGGCCAATAAAGAAGTATTCACCCGGAACAATCAAGACCCCACGCGCTTTCAAGCGTTGGTAAAGTTCCATTGTCGTAATTGGCAGTTCATCAAACCATAGCCACAAGAAGATAGCGCCTTCCGGTTTGTGAATACGAAAGCGCTCATCGGTAATCGCTTCTTGGAGCAGTTCGACCGCACGTTGCGACTTCTGCTTATAGAACGGCTTAATCACCTCTGAACTCAGTTTAAGCAGATCACCTTTACCAATGATGTGGTTTGCCAAAGCGGGACCAACACTGCCCGGAGCTAAGCTGATGATGCCGTTCATATTGGTTAACGCTTGCGTGATTTCTTCACTCGCAATCACAATGCCACAGCGCACGCCTGGTAAACCAAGTTTAGATAAGCTCATGCACAGGATGGTGTTTTCATTCCAGAACGGTTCGACATCTTCAAAAATGATATTTGGGAACGGCAGACCGTAGGCGTTATCGATGATCAGCGGAATGTTGTTCTCACGTGCTAGCTTGTCCAGCTTACGTACTTCTTCGTCTGTCAGTACGTTACCCGTTGGGTTGGTTGGGCGAGACGCGCAGATTGCCGCAACAGAGTCATCAACTTTTAGCTGCTCAAAATCGACGTGGTATTTAAACAGACCGTGATCCAACAGCTCGATTTCTGGGTGGTAAGAGACAAAGATATCTTCATCAATGCCTGCATCACCATAACCGATGTACTCAGGCGCGATTGGCAGTAGCACCTTCTTGTGTGAACCGTCTGGCTGCTGACCTGCTAGTAAGTTGAACAAGTAGAAGAAGCCACTTTGGCTGCCGTTAGTTAGGCTGATGTTCTTCTCGGAAATATCCCAGCCGTAAGTTTCACGGAATAACTGAGCCAACGCTTTAACGAACGCGTCTTTGCCTTGCGGACCATCATAGTTGGCGAGGGCGGCGACAAGCTCTCCACTGGCGAGCATTTCCTCACTGGCTTGGCGAAAGTAATCGAGCATGGCAGGAATGGCGGCTGGGTTGCCTCCACCGAGCATGATGGCACCTGGTGTGCGCAGACCATCATTCAAATCGTCCATTAACTGCGTGATACCTGAATACTGATTAAATTTTTCACCAAACTTTGAGAACTGCATTTGTCGTTATACCTAATTCATTGTGATTGCTTTATGTGTCTTAACGCCAGTCTTTGACTGGTCAATAGGATAATCCTTGACCTTACCTTAATGTCTATACGACGCAAAGTGTGAATTAAGCCGAAAAAGAAAAAATCGGACCACAATGATTTTTGTTGTGATTAAGTAAACGTTTTCCTATGCGAAAACTGAATCCAACCTGAATGAAATCTCGCTATCTGTCAGAGCAGTGTCAGGCGGCGTGGTCTTGGTTTGCTCAAAAAGCCCTCAATTCTTATCATTCGCTCCGTCATCTTTTTGACGTGTTAGAAAAATTGAGGAGTCAAAATGTTAACTAACCTATTTGTAAAAACACAACTGTTTATCGAATCATTCAAAAACGACGAACGCGGCGTAACGGCAATTGAATACGCAATCCTAGGTGTTTGCATGTCTGCAATCGTACTAGCGGTATTTAATGACGCACTTTATGACGCTCTAAAAGGTGCTGTTTCTACGATTTCAAGCAACATCACAGATGCAAATACAGTAACTCCTGGCACTGAAGGTTAATAATTTTCAATGCCGTTAAAACTATGGTGGCTGCTTCCCCTCGCCACCATGGCTTTTATAGCCAGTTATCAAGACATCAAATACCGGAAAATACCCAATGGAGTGGCGTTAAGTGTTGCTTTACTGGGTGTTTTTTTTGTCTTGAGTAAAGGGGAGTACAGTCACGCACTGTCTTCAATGGTGATATTGGTGATAGGTGCTGTGCTGTTTCAACTACGAATCCTCGCAGCGGGGGACAGCAAATTACTGGCTGCATTTGCACTGATGATTGCGCCGAAGTACTTGTCGTTGACGGTTTGGTTGATTGTCACTTTGGGCGGAGTGCTCGCTCTAACGCAGTGGCTGGTTAGCCAAACCGGTAATCATCCTGCTGGGATGGAAAGAGGTGTGCCCTATGGCGTACCCATTTGTCTCGGAAGCCTGTTTGGCATCGCTGCATCTTTATAGGTGAACCATGAATTCAAAAGTCATTCTTGTTTTGGCGGCGATTGCCATTTCGGTCGGGCTCTATGGCGTGACTCAATCACAGCCAACCGCTCCAGTTGTGCAAACTCAACAGCCGCAGAAAGAAGAGAAAAAATTTAAAGTCTGGACGTTAAAGCGCGACCTAAAACGAGGTGAAGCACTGCAACGTCGAGATTTGGTGATTGAATACTTAACCGAGTCACAAGCTGCGCAACAAGGGATTGATAGCGATATTAAGCTCGATTGGAGCAAGCACCTTATTGCGGTTGAAGCCCTGAAGCAAGGTGAATGGGTGACGCAAGAGAGGCTAACTTCGCCGGGAGAAAGCGATTATCTCTCTACTATGGCTAAGCCTGGTTACGCGCCGTTCAATATCACGGTGCCTGGTGATGATGTGGTGGGTGGGACCATTGCCGTAGGTGATTTGGTCGATATCTCTGTTATTTCCACCATGGATCAAAACCTCTCGGCAGACAACACCGTGTCGGATATTGAACACCTGACCATGACACCACTGATTGCTCAAGTGCCTGTATTGTACATGACCTCAAAGCAGCGCTCAGTCAGTACATTGACCGACCAGAAAACCACTGATGTCACTTTAGTGTTGCAAGTAACTAACCGTCAGTTAGCTAAGTTGTCGGTAGCAAAGCGCATCGCTGAAATTACGGTTCATAAATCGATTGGTGTGGAGTATGTGGATGAGCTGCACGCGAACTCAAGTGATGTAATTCACTTCGCCGATGAAAGACAAACCACGAAAACTCAATCGATCAAAGAATATCGATTCAATTAGGAGGCAAGATGAAAACCATAACTCGATTTAGCATCTATTGCTTAATGCTTGTTTCCACGGCTTTACAGGCTCAGGGCATTACCACGCTTTCTGCTGGTGGCGCGAGAACCTTATCGTTTAAAGCCGAAGTTGATTCGGTGTTCGTTTCCAACCAAAAAGTGGCGGACTACCAAGTTATCGATGCTCGCAAGGTGGTGTTACTGGGTAAATCAGAAGGTGAAGCATCATTCATCGTGTTTGATCGCGATGGTTCAGAGCTCATCAACCAAACTCTGATTGTCAGCAAAAGCTACCGCAATATTGAGCAGCAGATTCAAGTGCAGTACCCATACTCTGACGTACAGGTTAACGGTATTGGTAGTAACGTCGTGCTGAGTGGCAGTGCGCCTTCTGACAATGAACGCGACAACATCTACACCTTGGTGGGTGAGTTGTTGGGCAAGTCTCCCAGAAATCATGACTTTGAAATGCCTGAACTTGATAGCTCGACGGGTGATCTTCAGGTGGACTTTATGTCTCGCCCGACCTATCAAGGCGTGGTGAACAACATCGAAGTGACTGCAACTAAGCAAGTCAACGTCAAACTGACCATTGCAGAAGTCTCCCACAGCTTTATTCAAGACTTTGGTATCAAGATGGGCTCTGGTGGTGACGTGGGCATCTTTGTCGATCAGTTAACCAGTTTTAGTGCCGATGACATTGTTTCCGTAATTTCAGCAGTTGGGTCCGATAAGGTAGGCCAAGTGCTGGCAGAGCCAAACCTATCAGTGATTTCTGGAGAGCAAGCAAGCTTCTTAGTTGGTGGTGAAATGCCAGTAGTAACGGTGGTCGATGGGGCTAGTGATGTTGATTACAAAGAATTCGGTGTGCGTTTAGATCTAATGGCGAAAGTGCTGCGTGATGACAAAATCAAATTGGCACTGTCACCAGAAGTAAGTTCTTTAGATAACACCTACACCAGCGAAGTGTTTGATTTACCGGCTTTCAAAACTCGTCGTGCACAAACCACCGTTGAATTAGGTGATGGTCAAAGCTTTGTTCTGGGTGGTTTGCTCAATAGTGAAGAGCGCGAGTCACTAACACGGATTCCCTTTATTGGTGACATTCCTGTTTTGGGGGCGTTATTTCGTCATACCGGTACAGAACGCAACAAAACCGAGCTGATTATCGTGGCAACCGTCAACTTGGTGAAACCGGTGAAAGCCAATCAGATCCAGCTACCAACCATGGAAAAAACCAGCACGCTACGACGCTTCTTCGCGCTTGATGGTAGTTATAACAAAGCTCAAGACCAATGGGCCGGTGAAGTTCTTAACGCGGGAGGTTTCCGTCAATGAAAAACTGGATGCTAACTCTACTGGCGGTCACGGTACTGTCTGGTTGCGCTGATCATATTGTTGAACCTCGTGGGACCAGTATTGCACTCAAGCCAACCGAGTTTAACTTTGCGGTACAAAGTCAGGATCACGCTTACGCCATGAATAAGCTCACTCAGTTTGTTCGTAAGTATCCGAATCAAACAGGCAGTAAATGGCAGATCACCAGCTACAACGCTCAAGGTAAAAAGTTGGCGCAGCAGTACCGCATGGCATTGTTGCGACAAGGGGTGGCTGCCGAACAGCTAGCTCTCGAACATCGTGCTGAGCCTCATCGTTTTGATGTGCAAGTGTCGGTGATTCAGCTTCAAGCTCAGCTTGAAGTGTGTCACCAAGAGATTATCGGTGATTACGGTTTGGGTCACCTAGGTTGTTATACCGATGGCAGCCGTTGGCAGTCGATGGTTAATCCGCAGAATGCGCTTTGATATTAGGGGAAACTCATCATGTTTGATTTAGTCGATAAGTTGAGTAAAAGCACGCCGAATCACACTCAACAAAAAGAAAACAAGTGTGCGTTCTTGTATCAAACTGCTGCGTGCAAAGACTTAGTTCACAAGGCGTTTCGCTTTGAAGGCTTAGTCGAGCCAATTACGGTTAATAATCAAGAAAAAAACTATCCGGAATTGCATGCACACTCAAGTATAGATGTGGTGATTGTTGAGCTAAATAAAAGCCAAAGCGTGGTTGAAGATGCAAAAAACATTGCTCACCAATTGCCTACACATGTATCGGTTGTGGTCGTTGGCAGTGAAGATGCGATCTCAACGATTCGTGCGCTAAAGCAGCTTGGTTTCTATTACCTATTTTGGCCTGCAACCGACAAAGAGATCATGGAGTTCTACCATGGTGTGCGTCGTAACCGTCAACAACAAAGTGGTGTGGCTTCGAACCGAAAAGCCAAGCAAGTGGCGTTTCTTGGCGTCAAAGGCGGCGTTGGAACGTCTTTGATTGCCAGTGAAGTGGCGCGCTCCTTAGGTCGTCACCATAAAACGCCAACCTTGTTGGTTGATCACACTTACACCGGTAGCAATATTGATGTGCTTTTAGGTTTGCAGAAATTCAGTAAGCGTAGTGTTCGTAAAGGCACTTTGGTATCGAGTATTGATAGTGATTTTGCTACTAGCTTGGTGCAAAGTCTGGGGCAAAACCTAGCTATCTTGGGCTTGGAGTCGGATGCGTTTACACGTTCTGAACTACATGAATACACCCAAGCACTGAAAGAGCAGGTAGTTAAGAATCATTCATTCGTGATTGAAGATTATTCTCATACCGTCACCACAAATGAAGAGTTCGACCGTGCTGTTGCTGAGATCGATACGTTAGTGGTGGTGTTTGATGCCACGGTATCGTCACTGCGAGAGCTAAACCGTGTGGTGTCTGAGTTAGAAATGCGTTATCCAGAGCTACCGCTTCTTACCGTGATGAATCAATCGCGCCCAGACAATGCGGCCTCAATCAGTATGTCTGATGTCAGCAAATATTTCGGTCGCAAAGCCGACTGCAAAATTGAGTTTGACCACAAAGCGAACCATTACCTACTTCAAGGTCAACAACTGATGGATACCAAATCAGAAATGCAGCAAGGCTTGAGTGACTTAGTCGCATTGTTGGTGGGTGATAAGCCGCAACAAAAACGTTCTTGGGTACAAGAACTGTTTAATCGCTAAGGGAGTAGGAAATGCAACATTCAAAACAAACCTACATTCATCTGCGTGACCAAATTTTTAATGCCTTGGATGCATCAGTACTAGAAAGTTTATCGAAAACTGACCTAGAGCGTCAGTTGAGCAACGCGGTAGATATGTTGGTCAGTCGTGATCAGCTATCGGTTTCCTCTCTAGCGAGAAGTGAATATGTCGTGAGCATGATTCATGAGCTTGTGGGCTTGGGGCCGCTACAGGTTCTGATGGATGACGACACCATTACCGACATCATGATCAATGGTCACCAGCAAGTGTATGTCGAACGTTTTGGCTTAGTGCAGCAAGCGGATGTGCACTTTCTTGATGAAAAACAATTGGCGGATATCGCCAAGCGTATTGCTAGTCGTGTTGGTCGTCGTGTTGATGAGTCGTCACCAACCTGTGATGCGCGTTTAGAAGATGGCAGCCGTGTGAATATTGTTCTACCTCCAATTGCTATAGATGGTACAGCAATATCGATTCGTAAGTTTCGGCATAAAAGTATTGGTTTTGATGACTTAATCGAGTTTGGTGCTTTGAGCCCTGAAATGGCGAAGTTACTGCAATTAGCAGCGCGCTGTCGTCTGAATATTCTTGTCGCCGGTGGTACAGGTTCAGGCAAAACGACGTTATTGAATGCCCTGTCGCAATACATCTCGCAAGGTGAACGAGTGGTGACGATTGAAGATACCGCTGAGCTGAGACTGCTCCAGCCTCATGTGGTTCGCATGGAAACTCGAACAGCAGGCATCGAAGGTACCGGTGAAGTGAACTCACGCGACTTGATGATTAACTCGCTGCGTATGCGTCCAGATCGCATCATCGTTGGTGAATGTCGTGGTGCTGAAGCGTTTGAAATGTTGCAGGCGATGAATACCGGCCACGATGGTTCAATGTCAACACTGCATGCTAACAGCCCGCGAGATGCCCTTGCTCGAGTTGAGTCTATGGTCATGATGGCAACCAATAACTTGCCACTAGAGGCGATACGTCGCTCTTTAGTGAGTGCGGTCGATCTGATTGTACAGGTTAACAGACTCCATGATGGCTCTCGTAAAGTCATGAGCATTACTGAGGTGCTCGGCATGGAGGGGAAAAATGTCGTGTTGGAAGAGTTATTCAGTTTCCAATCAAACCCTTATAACAACGATGGAAAAATCACTGGCCGCTATGAAACAACAGGGGTGATGAATCGCTCAGTGTTGTTCGAAAAAGCACGTTTCTATGGAGTGGACAAAGAGCTTGCTGACACCATCAGCGCTATCGAAGCGGTGGGGTAAGCCATGTATTGGTTCATTTTAATCGGTGGTGTTGCGCTGATTATTGTCGCCTTAATGGGCGAAAAAAATAAACGTCTTGATAGTTACCTAACTCAATACCAACAGCGTACCCGTTTAGAAACGACTTTGACTCATCAAGCAGTGAACTTTGCCAGCCTGTCTGACAAAAGTTTACGTCAAGGTTTGAAAACGCGTTGGGATAATTTAAAGCGCCAATTGGGCCGTTTAGCGCTACTAAAAATAGCGCTCTACACTATGGCGGTCATTGTGCTGGCTTTGGTTGTGAATAGCACATTTATTCGGTTTGCTGCTTATGAGCTATTGCCTTTTGCGGTGCCATTTGGCTGGTGGTTTGGTTATCAATGGCTACAGAAGCGTGAGCAAAAGCAGTTTGATGAAACCTTTCCGGATGCATTGAACATGCTGGCGAGTGCCATTAGCGCAGGAGAAAGCATCGGCCGCGGCATTATGTACGTGGGTGACAATCTCGAGGGTGAAGTTGGACGTGAGTTCAAGTTAATGGGTGAGCGTCTAAAAATGGGCGAGTCAATTGATGAGGTGTTTCGTAAATCTTGTCTGCGTTTTCCAAACCCGAACTTCCATTTCTTCGTGATTACACTGCGAGCCAATATGCAGCGCGGTGGTCAGTTGAAAGAAATCATGACGCGTTTGAACCGTCAGATGTTTGAAGCTCGAGCGGTGGAGAGAAAGAAATTTGCGTTGACGTCAGAGGCTCGTATTTCAGCAAAAATCGTTTCGGCGACGCCGTTTTTCTTTCTGTTTTTTTTGCAGTTTTTAAGTCCTGAGAACTTCGAGTTCGTGATGTTTAACCCCGAAGGTCGTCCGCTGCTTTATTACTTAGTAATTAGCGAAGCGATTGGTATGGCGATCATTTGGGCACTAATGAAGAGAGTGAAGTAATGATGACACAAGCGACGTTTTGGCTGTTTTTCTCTCTCGTTGGTGTCAGTTTCGGCGTACTTCTGCTCGTCTACTGGGTGCTAAACTACTTCGGCTATCAACGCCGAGTGGCAAGAATCGTTCGCCAACACAAAGGTGATCAACAAGAAGAATCTCGACTAGAGTCGATATTGTCTCCGTTATCGAACTTAGTAGAGAAACGAGATGCGAGTTTGTCACAGCGCTTACACCTAGCTGGGATTGATAACCCCAGTGTTGCCGCTTGGTTTGCACCATTGAAGTATTCGGCCTTGCTGCTTGGTGAATTGCTGATTGCCGTGTTGGTCTTCACGTTAGATATCGCAACTAACTATTGGATTGCTCTTGCTGCCTCTTGGGCTATAGCAGCCATCTTATTGCCAGATATGTGGTTGGAGATGCGTAAGGTCAACCGTCAACGACGTATCAGTCGCAGTTTGCCGTATTTAATCGATCTCATGGCGATATGTGTTCAGACCGGCATGTCAATTGAAGCGTCGTTGAAATACTTGGCGATAGAGATTCAAAGTTTTAACCCTGAGCTGGGCAAGTTATTGGATAACACCAATCAGCGTGCCCGAATTGTGGGTATGGAGCGTGCGCTACAAGAGTTGTATCAGCAAGTGCCATCGTCTGAGATGCGCAGTTTTATGCTGACGCTAACTCAAAGCATGCAGCACGGCTCATCCATCTACACCATGTTGACGACATTGTCCGGCGATATTCGTGAAGTGCAGATGTTGGAGCTTGAAGAGCAAATAGGGAAGTTGGCGGCCAAGATGTCGATTCCGTTGATTGTTTTCATCTTGATTCCACTTGTTTTTGTTATCACCGCTCCTGGGGTGATGAGGATGATGTCCCATGTTTAAAAAAATTCTGATTTGTTTGTTACCAGCAATACTCGCAGCGTGCAGTTCTACCCAGCAAGCGTGGCAACAGCAAGACTCCAAAGAAGCCATTTACCAGAAAACTAACAACCACACTCAATTGGTGGCTTTGTATAAACAACAACTTCAACAAAGCGATGATGCGCAAGTGCGTGAGAAACTGGCACAGAGTTATTTGATGTTAGGTGATGCCGAATCTGCGTTGTTCTACATCAAGCCTCTAACCGAACAGTCAACAGTGAGTGTCGATACCTTGCTCATTCAGGCGCAGGCTTATGGTGAGTTGGCGCAATACCCTGCGGCGATCAGCAGTGCAAAAGCCGCTCTCGCGCTTGAAGAGACCAATGCGGAAGCAGAAAACTTGCTTGGTACTTACTACGGCTATAACTACCAATATGACTTGGCTCGTCGCTATTTTGAGCGTTCACGCGAACACTTCTTTGATGGGGTAACGGTCAACAACAATCTTGCGGTACTTGATATTGCTGAGGGTCAGTACAAACAAGCGATTCAGCGCTTACTGCCACTGTATAAAAATGGTCAGGCAGATGAACAAGTGATGGCAAACCTGACACTGAGCATGGCAAAGGAAGGCCAGTATGAGTTTGTAAAACAACTACTGAGTGAGAAGTACAGCAACCATCAAATAGACAGTATTTACCGTGCTCTACGCAGTTATGGCCCATTAAAAGCACAACAAAAAGTACAAGTGTTATCCGGAGCTAATCGTGAAAGCTAAGCAGCGCGGGGTTGCCAGTATTGAGTTTGCAATTGGGTTCTTTGCTTTTTGGTTGATGTGCATGGCGTGGGTTGAGATGAGCTATATGTCTTACATCTCGGCGATCAACGATTTGGCAATTTCAGAGATTTCACGCACAGCCAAAAAGCGCAATGACGATTACATGCAAACGGTTCAAGCGGTGTTGAATCGAGAAGGCAGCATTTGGAATACCGCGGTAGATGTTGAGCGTTTTCGTGTTTCTATCCAATACCTCGACAACATTGAATCACTCACAGCCTATACCGAACAGTGCGAGTTAGCGCCTGAGCAAGCCAGTAAAGAGTGTGGTGATGCGGAGAATGCAGCCTTGGCTGTGTATCACATTGATTACAACTTCCAACCTATCTTCAGCTACTTTCTTGGCTTACAAGGCACCATGAGCCGAGAGATGGTGGTGGTACAAGAATATGAGCGATCTCAATTTGGTATCTAATTATCGCCAAGGGCGACAGAAACAACGTGGCACCTTCAGTATTGAATTTGCCATTGTCGGTATTTTCTTCAGCTTATTATTGGCCTTCAGTGGTGATGTGATTATTAAGCTGTCGGTAAAAGGGAAGTTGGACCGATTGACCTATTCGCTAGTGAATGTGGTGAAAGAGCGCACTCAACTTTATGGTGCGGATTATGAGCTTTCAAAAGAAGAAGCCGATGATGTCGATACCATCACTCGCCACTCATTGGAACGCACGTTTGGTAACTTTCAAGTCAGTCAGTATGGCTTACAAGTTGAAGAGTTAAGCTTTGCCGCAGTGGATAAACCTAATCCAGTGATCATCGAAAAACGTGGCGCGATAGATTGCCAAGTGGGGGAGCACATCAGTTCGTTGGGTTCCTTATCTGTGGTGAGTAACCGAGGTCGCCAAATGCCGCTGTATCGTGTTTCTGTTTGCTATGAAACCGACAACTGGATTGGCAGTTTGCTGGGTGTTGAATTCACGCGGGTTGAATCTGATGCTGTCGTGATCGGGAGGTAACATGCCACATAGTATTCAAAAGCACTCTAGTTTGAAAAAGCAAAGCGGTCATGTCGGTATGTTATTCGCCATGATTATACCTATCCTGTTTGGTGTTTTCATGCTGGGCTCCGATGGGGCGAGAGCATTGCAGACCAAAGCCCGCTTAGAAGAAGCAGCAGAAGCGGCGGTGCTGGCGGTTTCTGCGGAAGATTCCGAAAATCACACGTTGGCACAGAACTATATTGAGCATTATGTGTATGACGTTGATGGAATTGAAAATTTAAAAGTGCAGCGTTTGTCCTGTGATGAGATGCCAGCTTGCCAAGCTGGGTTGTCAAAAGGGCAAGCGCGTTACTTTGAGTATCGTGTCGCAGGGGAAACTCGCCATAAATCTTGGTTTCCTGGTCAGGGGGTGATGGTTGGTTTTGGAGAAACTTTCGATGTTACTGGAAGCTCTAAAGCACGACGTTATCAAGGTCAGCCTGTCGACATTACCTTTATCGTCGACTTCTCTGGTTCGATGAATGAAAACTGGAGCGGTGGTAAGAAAACCAAAATCGAAGATCTCAAAGACATCATCGAAAAAGTAACCGATGAATTAGAGCAATACAATGTATTAAACGTTGAGCACCCACATCGAGTTGCTATCACGGGATTCAACCGCCGCACTATCAATACAGGTAATAACAACAAGCTGATTATTCGCGATCAGCGTATCACTAAGTATGACGCGGATGGTTGGGACAAAGACGATACGTTTTATCCGCAAAAGACCATTAATAACCAATTTGTGGTTAAGGGAGCAGCGAAGCGCATCCCAAATGAAGATGATTTAGCGGAGTTCTATGACATTTTCTATACCACGGACTTTAATAGCTTTACTCGTCAGGTGAATAGTTTTAAAGCCTCCGGTGGTACGGCTTCGCTGCAAGGCATTATTCGAGCAGGACAAATCGTCACTCAACTAGCAAAGAACCCCAAGCAGTTGATCATTATTTTGTCCGATGGTGAAGATTTCAATCACTATGCTGGGCAAACCGAAGAACTCGTGGATCGTGGTATGTGTTCGAACATCCTCAATATGATTAATGGTGGAAAAGTGACGGCAGATGGAGCCAGTGATTCGATAGAGGTCATTAACGGCGTGAGCCAAGGCATGAAAACACCAGAGGGCGAACAGATGAGTGCCAGTATGTCGGTGATTGGTTTTGATTATGAACTGAATGCCAATGTGGGCTTACGTAATTGTGTCGGGGCGGACAACGTCTACAAAGCAGAAAACACTGACGACATACTGAATCAAATTTTATCTCTGATCACCGAAGAAGTCGGTCACCTAACCTTGTAGAGAGTAATACAATGAACAAGTTAATTCTGGCGTTAGCCGTGAGCTTACCCATGCCATCATTCGCACAAGACAACACTAATCAAGCGCTGTATTACTATTGCCAGCAAGGGCAGAATCAGTACCAAGAATCGGCGTCTTTCGGGCATCAAACGGAAGTGAAATACCATCAAGGTCCGTTTATGCAAATTACAGTCGATGGTGAACAGAGTGCGCTTGAACCTATGTTACTGTCTCAGTTGGAACAAACTGGCATCGATAAATCCTGTGCGACCTACCTATTGAGCCGTGCACAACTAACTGAGAGTCAGCAGGGCGAACTTGCTGCCCGAGTGCTGTTTGAGTTTGACGAAGCGAGCTTAAACACTCAATCGAAGTTCATTCTCACTCAGTTGAATCAGCAACTGAAGCAGAGACCTCAATCTTCATTACTGGTGGTTGGTAATACGGATGCTAAGGGCAGTAATGGATATAACCTAACATTGGGTCTAAAGCGCGCAGACGCAGTCGCTCAATATATTGAAGGCCATGATGAAGTAGCGTCTTCTTCGCGCTCTGATGGCGAAACGCACCCAGTGAGTAGTAATGCAAATACTCATGGGCGCGAGTTAAATCGCCGCGTTGATATCAGTTTACCGAAGCAGGGTTAGCGGTAAGGCAGGAGCACTTTTAAGCTTGCACCCATGGATGGGTCAGTTGGTGTTTCAAACCATATTGCCCCTTTGTAGCTGTGTACGATCTCATCACACAGAGCCAAACCTAATCCTGTTCCTGGGTTTTTCTCGTCAGCACGCACACCGCGTTTAAATAATGTCTCGCTTATAGACTCATCCACGGCAGGGCCGTCGTTGTTAAAGGTGATGACAATCCCACCTTCAGTGTTGTTGATGAACACATCGATACGTTTTTCTGCGTAGCGATATGCGTTCTCCAAAATATTGCCAAACACTTCCATGACGTCCGCTTTACTCATCGGCAGAGTCTGATCATTATTGATAAACTGTTCGACGCGAATGCCCTTATCCATGTGGACCTTATCAAACATCAGCAGGAGGCTATTTAGGATTGGTTTAATTGGTGTTGCGTTCTCTACGATGCCTTTCACACCAAGTGATGCACGTTTAAGTTGGCCTTGAATCACATCATCCATTTCTAATAACTGTTGGTTGATATCGTGAATCTTGCCTTCTTCAATATCATCCAATAAGGCTTGCGACACAGCGACTCGTGTTTTCAAGCTATGTGCGAGATCGTTTAATGCTCGGCGATAGCGCTGTTCGTTTTCTTTTTGCTGGAACATCAGTTCATTAAGAGCACTTGTGATCGGCATTAAGTCTTCTGGGTATGAGTGTATTAGCTTCTCTTTCCTGTTCGCTTTTACGTCAATCAATTCGTTTTCGAGAACTTTGAATGGTTTAAAGCTCCAACGATAAACAAGGAAAATTAGCCACATAATAATGACAGAGGCAACAATGGAAAATATCGCTACATTAACTTTGAGTTGATTTAGTGACGCAACCTTATCTTCCATTCGCCTTAACAAAACGATTCTTCCCTTCGGGTTGTAAGGCGTTTTATCCAAAGGTAAAACATGAGCAATGAAAGCAGCCCCTTGTTCTGTTTGAACCAGCTTAAATTGATTTATTTTAGTTGGTAATAATGGGTCTAGGCAGAAGTTATCAATCTTTGGAGGACTAATTCCTTTCTCTAGAAGCTGCTGACGGGATTTCTCATTCATTGAACGCCAAAGTTCATTGTTATTCTCATCACAGATGAACATAGAAAAATGGGACGAGTTTAAGGGGAATTCTTCGTCCCACTTTTCTAGTGGCGTGACTTGCCCAGAAGCTATGATTTCATTGGTAATTGCTGGTACGTGACTGGCGACATCCAATGCATACTCTTCGAACAATTTATCTTTCTCTAGGTGGTAAACAAAAGCACTGATCGTCAATAGGTAGCCGATTCCCACTAAAGAGGTGATAAATAAAACTCGCCGACGAAAGGTGCTAGATATCAATCGTTTCATTGACTATTTAGCCTCTAACTCAAATCGATAGCCTTGACCACGAATGGTGCTAATGATTTTGTCATCGGTATGGGCTGCAAGCTTTTTACGCAGGCGCGAGATGATTACTTCAATATTGTTAAGTTGTACGCTCTCTCCTGCATCGTAGAGTGAGTCAGCAATCTGTTCTTTTGAAATCACTTTTTGGCGATGACGGATAAGATACTCAAAGATTTGATATTCCAATGCGGTGAGATCCAGTACGTTGTCTGCGTAGCTGATGCTTTTCGCTTGTGTGTCTAACGTCATGTCGCCTGCGTTTATGGTGCTATTGGAGAAGCCTTGATAGCGGCGGACTAGGGCTTCTAAGCGAGCTATTAACTCTTCGAACTGAAACGGCTTGGTGAGGTAATCATCAGCACCAGAGTTCAGCCCCTCTACTTTATCTTGCCAATCGCCACGAGCGGTTAGGATGAGAATAGGGACATTAATCTCTTTGCGGCGGATCTGCTTTATTAAGGTGATACCATCAAAGTCTGGCAAGCCAAGGTCAATGATCATGGCATCCGCATTGGGGTGTTTTTGAATGGTTTGCAGGCAAGCGGATGCGGTTTTATCGGCATAAACGGTATGACCGCGATCTTTGAGCTGCGAAGCTAAATGGTGATTGAGAATTTCGTTGTCTTCGACCAGTACGACTAACATGAACAACCTAATCAATGGATTTCATAACTGGATTAACCTTAGCATTCAACAAAAAAAAGGGAAGCCATGCTTCCCTTTAAACCTTGTTAATTCACCATATTCTTGTTGCTGAGCACATTACTCACCGGTGTAAACAATCAGTACTTTGTCGTCTTGGTATTGGCGTTCGAACGCGTAGTAACCTTCTTGATTGCGAGTGATGTGCTTGCCTTGTGCAACCGCTGGGTGGCGTTTACGGAAATCCCCCAACTTTTGCCAATGCTGCAGTAAGTCTTCACGCTCGCCATTAATCTTATCCCATGGCATATCAGAGCGAGTACCTTGGTGAGCGTCCGAGCCGGTAACACCAAAGTCACGGGCGATCTCGTCACCATAGTAGATTTGCACTGCACCTGGCGCCAGCATCAACGCATTGGCTGCACGAGCTTGGTCATCAAAACTGCGGCTGCGTGCCGCCCAGAAAAGTTGAGTATCGTGTGAAGACAGGTAGCTCAACACATTGAACTCAGTGTCGCTGTTGATGCGTTCTGCATAGCGGCGGTAGTCTCCATCAAGCTGAGCAAAACACTTCAGTGCTTTTGGTGCGACATCAGATTGGAACTCGAAGTTGATGATGGAATCGAAGCCGTTATCGAAATACGGACTCTTCACCACGCTGTGTGCCCATACTTCACCTGTCATCCAAAATGGCAGGTCATCTAGTGCTTTGTCTGGATTGTTTTGCTTCCACTGGGCAAGCGCTTGAGTGGTGCTGGCTTTCAACTCTGCCCACGCTTCCATTTCAACGTGTTTAGCGGTGTCGACGCGGAAGCCATCAATGCCATAGTCACGTACCCAGTCGGATAACCACGTAATCAGATGCTCACGCGGGGTTTGCAGTTCATCTTGCGCATTGGTGTCTTTATTGCGGAAGAAGTTTGGTAGTCCGGTTTTCTGAGTTGATTCGGTTTTGAGATCCGGTAAGTAGTTCAAAGACATGGTGATGTCGTTGTATCCCGGCGCATCGTAATCGCCAATGTCGGTGCGAAGCCAATCTTTGCCCCACCACTTTTCCCACGCTTCGCTATCACCGTATTTGATGTAATCGTTGAAGCTGTGCCAGCTTTGTCCTGGTTTTGGCTGCCAGTCGGTCCATTTCTCACCAAGGATTTCTTTGGCTTCTTGGTCATCAAGGTAAAGCTGACCAAATCCGAACTCCTGCATGTCTGCTAATGTCGCGTAGCCAGTGTGGTTCATGACCACATCCCAAATCACGCGAATGCCTTTCTTATGTGCGGTATCGACGAAGGTTTTTAGTTCATCTTCGGTACCCATATTGGCATCGAGTTTGGTCCAATCTTGATGGTAGTAACCGTGGTAGCCGTAGTGTTTAAAGTCGCCTTTATCGCCGCCGCCAACCCAACCATGGATTTGTTCCAGTGGCGAGGTTATCCAAATAGCGTTCACACCAAGAGATTCGATGTAATCGAGTTTTTTCGTCAGACCCGCTAAGTCACCACCGTGGAAGGTGCCAATCTCGTATTTTCCGTCTTTACTACGACCGTAGCTGTTGTCATTATCTGGGTTGCCATTGTAGAAGCGGTCAGTCATGACGAAATACACCGTCGCGTTGTCCCAGCTGAACGGTTTTTCGGCTTGCTGCTCAACTTCTTCTATCAATAACAGACCTTGGCTCATAGGCCCCGGCTGCATGGTTACGCTGCCATTGGCGACGGTCGTTTCTTGTCCGGTTAAGGCATCACGAACAACCGTGCCGTCAGTAAAGGTGTTGGCAACATTGATGGTTTTTGGTGTGTCAGTTGCGACAGGGCAAGAGTAGGTAATGTCCTGACTCTGCTTTGGTTTTATTTTTACCGTTAGCTCGTTGGTGGTTGGGTCGAGCGTAAATTGATAGGTATTGGCTTTGAAGATGCGCAGCGGCATTTGCACATCTGTGGCGCAATTATCCATTTTTAATGGACGATTGAATTTGATGCGGCTTTCTTCTGCTAGGGCAAAGCTACTGCCACAGCTCTGTTTGCTGTCGGCAATGGTAAAGGTGTAGCTGCCTTTTTCCAGTTTTTGCTCTGCGATAAGTAGTCCTTCAGAGCTTTGTTCGAATACGGTAGTGTCGTCACCAACACTTAATACGATGGCATTTTCTGGAATCTGGCTGCAGGCGCTCAGTAGACCAATAGAGAGTGCGAGAATTGTTTTTTTCATTGTGTCCTTCCCCCGAATAAACAGCCCAGTTATAGCAAAACTGTGCCTCTACAATCCGAGCTCTGCACCGAGAAGTTAAATGCATCTCACCCTACAAATTTTCGTATTGTTCACAAAATGAATAATAAATGCCGCTCACATCAGTTTGAAGGCAACAAAAAAGGGAAGCATCTGCTTCCCTTTTACTTATTTCTTAATCACTTCGAAGAGTAATGAATTACTTTTGAAGCAAAGAAATATCTGCGATCTGTAGGAACAGGTTACGCAGGTTGTTTAGTAGAGTCAGACGGTTCTTCTTAAGTGCTTCGTCGTCTGCCATTACCATTACGTTATCAAAGAACGCATCAACTGGTTCACGTAGATCAGCTAGCTTGCTTAGCGCTTCTTGGTAGTTACCAGTTGCAAACGCTGGCTCTAGCGCTTCTGTCATTACTTCAACGCTTTCTGCTAGTGCTTTCTCTGCGTCTTCTTGTAGAAGTGCTAGATCGATGTCTGCTGCTAGTTCGCCGTCGAATTTCGCTAGGATGTTACCAACACGCTTGTTCGCTGCTGCTAGAGACTCTGCCGCTTCCAGTTCACGGAAGTGAGATACCGCTTTAACACGTTGGTCGAAGTCTGCTGGTTTAGTCGGACGACGCGCCAGTACTGCTTGAATGATGTCTACGCTGAAGCCTTCGTCTTTGTACCATGCGTTGAAACGACCTAGCATGAAATCAATCACGTCTTGCTCAACATTCTCGTTAGTAAGTTTGTTACCAAACTGGACTTTCGATTCGCGGATTAGATCGACAAGGTCTAGGTTGTAGCCATTCTCAACGATAATACGCAGTACACCTAGTGATGCACGACGCAGTGCGAATGGATCCGAGCCCTTAGGTGCTTGACCAATACCGAAGATACCAACGATAGTGTCTAGCTTATCTGCCATTGCAACTGCTGAAGAGATGTTTGTGCTTGGTAGTTGGTCACCAGCAAAACGAGGCATGTATTGCTCGTAAAGCGCTAAAGCAACTTGTTCATCTTCACCGTCGTGCTTCGCGTAATGCATGCCCATTACACCTTGAGTATCCGTAAATTCGAATACCATAGAGGTCATTAGGTCACATTTCGCTAGTAGACCAGCACGTGTCGCTTTTTCTACATCAGCATCAATCTGTTTTGCAATGTAGCCAGCTAGTGCAGTGATGCGGTCTGTTTTGTCTTTGATCGTACCCAGTTGCTTTTGGAAGATCGCTTGCTCTAGTTCAGGCAGACGGTCGATAAGTGGACGCTTACGGTCTGTGTTGAAGAAGAACTCTGCGTCAGCAAGACGAGGACGAACCACTTTCTCGTTACCTTCGATTACGTAGCGAGGCTCTTTTGATTCGATGTTCGATACGAAGATGAAGTTAGGTAGTAGCTTCTTGTTTTCGTCATAAACAGGGAAGTACTTCTGGTCACCTTTCATGGTGTAAACCAAAGCTTCAGAAGGCACTTTTAGGAACTCTTCTTCAAACTTCGCTGTTAGTACTACTGGCCATTCAACCAGAGATGTAACTTCTTCTACTAGGTCATCTTCTAGATCAGCGATACCGCCAACCGCTGCTGCCGCTTTTTGTGCGTCAGCTAGGATGATTGCTTTACGCGCTTCGTAATCTGCCATTACTTTGCCGCGCTCTTCTAGGATCGCAGGGTATTGCTCAGCAGAATCGATAGTGAACTCTTGCTCACCCATGAAGCGGTGACCACGAATAGTGCGGTCAGAAGCGACACCAAGGATCTCGCCTTCGATTAGGTCGCTGCCCATTAGCATGGTTAGCGTCTTAACTGGACGGATAAATTGAGTTGTTTTATTACCCCAACGCATTGGTTTTGCGATAGGTAGGTTTGCTAGTGCTTTCGCTGCAAGTTCAACTACGATGTCAGATGTTGGCTGACCTTTCACTTCTTGTTTGAACAGTAGCCATTCACCTTTGTCTGTTACCATGCGTTCTGCTTGGTCAACAGTGATACCGCAACCGCGTGCCCAGCCTTGAGCCGCTTTAGTTGCGTTACCTTCCGCGTCAAACGCTGCAGAAACCGCAGGACCACGTTTTTCAACAACTTTGTCAGACTGGCTGTCTGCTAGTGCTGCTACTTTTAATGCAAGACGACGAGGTGCCGCGAACCATTTTACGCCTTCGTGAGCAAGCTCAGCGCCTTTTAGTTCTGCTTCGAAGTTTGCTGCGAATGCTTCAGCTAGAGTGCGAAGTTGCGTTGGTGGTAGCTCTTCTGTACCTAGCTCGATTAGAAATTCTTTTGCCATGTTACTCTACCCCTTACGCTTGTTCTTTCTTACACATTGGGAAGCCAAGAGCTTCACGCGATGCGTAGTATGCTTCTGCAACTGCTTTCGTCAGGTTGCGGATGCGCAGGATGTAACGTTGACGTTCAGTTACTGAGATCGCTTTACGTGCGTCTAGTAAGTTGAATGCGTGACCTGCTTTAAGGATGCGCTCGTAAGCTGGTAGTGGCAGTGGCTTTTCAAGCTCAAGCAGCTCTTTACACTCTTTTTCACATTGCTCAAAGAAGCTGAATAGGAATTCAACGTCAGCATGTTCAAAGTTGTAAGTCGATTGCTCTACTTCGTTTTGGTGGAAGATATCACCGTAAGTCACTTTGCTGCCATCTGGTGCGATGTTCCAAGTAAGATCGTAAACTGAATCTACTTCTTGGATGTACATTGCTAGACGTTCGATACCGTAAGTGATCTCACCTGTTACTGGTTTACACTCAAGGCCGCCAACTTGCTGGAAGTAAGTGAACTGAGTCACTTCCATGCCGTTTAGCCAAACTTCCCAGCCTAGACCCCATGCGCCTAGTGTTGGGTTTTCCCAGTTGTCTTCTACGAAACGGATGTCGTGTACAAGTGGGTCAATACCAAGTACTTCTAGAGAACCTAAGTACAACTCTTGAATATTGTCTGGCGATGGTTTTAGCGCTACTTGGAATTGGTAGTAGTGCTGAAGGCGGTTAGGGTTTTCACCGTAACGACCATCAGTAGGACGACGTGAAGGTTGTACGTAAGCTGTAGACATTGGCTCTGGGCCAAGTGCTCGTAGACATGTCATTGGGTGAGAGGTACCCGCACCTACTTCCATATCTAGCGGTTGAACAATGGTGCAACCATTTTGAGCCCAATAATCCTGCAGCGCGAGGATCATTCCCTGGAAGGTTTTGATATCGTATTTTTGCATAAGTCAGGTTCGCGCGATTCTCTTATTACTTGTGAAGTCATCTCTATTGTTGGGTTTTCTAGCCTCAACAGTGAGGATTCAAAGTAATGACGGTTGAATAAAATAACGATCAAGTATACCCAGATATTGAGCATGGGAGTAGAGCTAATCTTGATTAATTCGTGGGCAATTTTCTCCTTTAATGGATTTTTACCGCTTTATCTGCTGAATTTTTCCTAAAAGGGAGTTTTCGCTGGCTTTCACTCTTGAGATGGTGGGGAAACATGGCTAGAATTGCGCCTGTCTTTGGGGAGTAGCTTACTCGATGAAATGTCTGTTTCATCCGGTTCGTTCGTCAACATAATTGGTGCAAAATCACCATGGCGCTCGAGACTCATCAGCCTGATGGGTTTAGCAAGACCTTAGACAAATCATCACGAACCGGGGTGGGGCGTGAGGTTTGTCTATGGTTAAAAATAATTATCCCGCCCCAATGAGCATGTCGTGAGCGTTTTAGCTATTTCAATTACTACTGTAGCGTTAGCAGAAATTGGCGATAAGACCCAATTGCTATCTCTATTGCTTGCCAGTCGTTACCGCAAGCCAATCCCAATTATTGCAGCAATCTTTTTGGCAACGATTGCCAACCACGCTTTGGCTGCATGGTTAGGTGTGGTTGTGGCCGATTACCTTTCACCAGAAGTCCTTAAGTGGGTGCTAGTGGTCAGTTTTGTCGCCATGGCGGCTTGGGTACTGATCCCTGATAAGTTAGATGATGACGAGCAGATCTCTAACCGAGGCCCATTCATTGCTAGTTTTATTGCTTTCTTCGTTGCAGAGATTGGCGACAAAACTCAGATCGCCACTTCTATCTTGGGTGCGCAATACGCAGATGCATTGAGTTGGGTGATTCTTGGTACCACGATTGGTATGTTGCTTGCCAACGTTCCTGTGGTTTTAATCGGCAAACTCTCGGCGGATAAGATGCCTTTAGGGTTGATTCGTAAGGTGACCGCATTCCTGTTTATCGCGCTAGCTATCGGAGCGGCATTGTTCTGATTCATTGCACATAAAATGGTCTGAATTATCAATAACTAGTGAAGTAATGCGCGAGTTCAAACTCTGGCTCAAAATCATTCAAGACCGTGACGGGTGACATATTAGTGCCATACTTGTCATGGTACTTTAATGGTGTGAATGATGGCGAGAGGGCAAGTTTATGCTTACACGTTATATGGGGATGTCCCCAAAGAGTCAGAGTTATTTATTCACCTTTGGTTTGGCGCTGTGCTTGTTGGCGATGGTGCTGACTGATATGTGGTTGCCGATTGTGGCAGGGACCTTCATTCTTACCGGCTTAACGGTAGAAGCATGGATTCGGGTCGCGCATATTATTCCTATGCACGAAGAGATGCGTGCAATGAGAAAACAATTAGATAAGCTACAATCTGAACTTCGCACACTAGAATACGATGAATAAACAAACGGCAGCCTTTGGGCTGCCGTTTTTGATCTTGCTGAGATTATTCCAAACCTTTCTTAATTAGATATTGGTATGGAAGCTGTTCTGTTTGCGCTGCAACCAACTGGTGGTCCATAAATCGACAGAAACTTGGGATATCTCGAGTCGTGGATGGGTCGTCTGCCTTTACCAGCAATACCTCACCATCTTGCATGTTTCGAATTGTCTTCCTGACCATCATTACTGGCTCTGGGCAGCGTAATCCTTCCGCCTCTAATGTCTTGGTCGCCAGTTCAGGATTAAAACTCATAATGTGATTCTCGTAACTAACTTAGCGGTGAATTTTACTTTCGTTGAAAAAATATTCAATAACCACTTGGCAAAGTGATTTTTTTGTTTTACCTTAAATTAACAATTTGGTAACAACTGGCAAGGAGAGACGATGTTAACAGCGTTAGACAGACTAACCATCTATTCGGTTTTATGTTTCATCTCGTTTTGTGCATTAGTGCTTCGAACGCCAGCTGAAACCTCATTGATGCCTCTTTTAGGCATGAGTGCAACCATTATTGGGATTTGGATTGAGATGCACAAATGGTCAGGTGCATCTGAGCAAGAAAATTAGCGCTTCTTGCTGTAATCGGAACCTATTGATATACCGCTCACCAAGTTTAACGACACTTCATTCCGACACTATCCCCATTTTTCTTGGGCTTCCCCGCTGAAAGGCGGGATTTTTTTTGCCTGAAGAGTACAATTTATCTAAATCCCCAACATGGTAAGTGGCAAATCGTGGAATTAGAAGACATCTACCGTCGAGATCTGAACTTATTGGTTGCACTACGTGTGTTGATTGAAGAGAGCAGCGTCAGTAAAGCCGCCACTCGTTTGAATTTGAGCCAATCGGCTATGAGTCGTGTGCTAGGGCGTTTACGTGATCTGCTTGGTGACCCACTGTTTACTCGCCAGGGTCAGCGCTTGATCCCAACCCAGAAAGCGTTAGAAATTGATCGCTCTTTGGGTGAACCGCTGGAATCGCTGCGCCAATTACTTTCTCCACGTGAGTTTGATCCACGCAGTTGCGATCAGACGTTTACTATCGCGACCACCGATTACGCGATGCAAACCATTTTGCCTTTTGCTTTGCCGCGTATCTATCAAGAAGCACCGAATGTGTCGTTTAACTTCTTGCCGCTGCAACACGACCGCTTATCTGATCAATTAACATATGAAGGCGCGGACTTAGCGATTTGTCGTCCAACAGGTCCAGTGGAACCATTACGCAGTGAAGTGTTAGGGCGAGTTGGTGTGTTGTGTCTGCTCTCTAAGCAGCATCCGCTAGCTGACAAAGAGATGAGTCTGGATGATTATCTCAGTCACCCGCATGCCATGATCGCCATCAGTGATGGGGTTAAAGCGCTGATTGAACAAGCGCTCGTGGAGAAGCCGCAACGTCAGATGGTATTACGCGCTTATCACTTGGAAGCGGCGCTGGCGATTGTTGATACTTTGCCAATCATCATTACCGTACCAGCCGATTTAGCGTACTTGGTTGCTGATCGTTATGACTTGGTGGTGAAGCCATTACCATTCCAATTCACGCCGTTTGAATACTCAATGATTTGGCATGCTCGTTGCGAGCACTCTCCCGCTCAAGAATGGTTGCGTGCGGTGGTTCGAGAAGAATGTAGCCGTCTTATTGCCAAACGAATTGAAGATATGGGATTGGACTAATTTTTCCTAGAATCCAAATAGCAAAAAGCCGGATGATGACCCGGCTTTGTTTATTCTATTAAAGAGTTAACGCTTATAGCTTGATAACCACGCGACCAGTTACTTGACCGTTAGTGATGTCTTCAGCGTATTTTGGTGCTTCTGCTAGCTCTACCTCAGTACAAGCTTGTTCGAAGTAGCTGTCTGGTAGTAGCTCAACCAATTTTTCCCATGCTGCAGTACGTTTTTCAAATGGGCATGAAACAGAATCCACACCTTGTAGACGAACGTTACGTAGGATGAACGGCATCACTGTGGTTGGTAGATCGAAGCCACCTGCAAGACCGCAAGCCGCAACTGCACTGTTGTAATCCATTTGTGCCAATACTTTTGCTAGTACTTTGCTGCCCACAGTATCAACCGCACCTGCCCATACTTGTTTTTCAAGCGGACGTGCTGGCTCTTCAAATTCAACACGGTCGATGATGCGACTAGCACCTAGCTTTTCCAGTAGCGGGCCATTTTGTTCAACACGACCTGTCACGGCTGCCACTTTGTAGCCAAGCTGTGCTAGAAGCGTTACGGCTACTGAGCCTACACCGCCACTTGCGCCAGTTACTAGGATTTCGCCATTTTCAGGTTTGATGCCTGCATCAAGCAGTGCTTGAACACATAGCATACCGGTGAAGCCAGCAGTTCCAACCATCATTGCTTTCTTGCTATCCAAACCTTTTGGTAATGGCACTAGCCAATCCGCTTTTAGACGAGCACGTTGAGACATACCGCCCCAATGGTTTTCACCTACGCCCCAACCAGTTAAGACAACTTTGTCGCCAGCTTGGTAGCGCTCGTCTTCTGAGCTTACTACCGTACCTGCTAGGTCAATACCCGGCACCATCGGGAAGTTACGGATGATTTTACCTTTACCTGTGATCGCAAGGCCGTCTTTGTAGTTCAACGATGAGTAATCAACGTCAATCAGAACGTCGCCTTCAGGCAGTTGTGTTTCATCGATTTGCTCGATGCTAGCGATAGTACGCTTGTCTTCTTGATTTAGAACTAGAGCATTAAACATAAGGTTCTCCGATTGTGCGGTAGCGTGACTCTGGGTCACATGCAGCAAGATATCAACTGCTGCTAAGTGTATGTCTTCTTTGTCTATGAATAAAATGAAACTTGAGCATTTTATGTATGCTTTTTGTGCATGTGAGCAATGTTTGGCGTAAAACAAAGGGCGACATCAGATGCCGCCCTTAAGTGTAAACCTAAAACTTTTCAGTATTGGTGTATTTGCTCGTGATTGTTGAATTGAACACTACAACCTAGTGTTTCTTCAACAAACTATGGTCGTTCAAATACCGTCGCAATACCCTGGCCTAAACCGATACACATGGTTGCCAGACCGTACTTCGCGTCTTTCGCTTCCATAAGGTTGATTAACGTTGTTGAGATACGTGAGCCAGAACAACCAAGCGGGTGACCCAATGCAATTGCACCACCGTTAAGGTTGACCTTTTCATCCATAACATCAAGCAGACCTAAGTCTTTAGCACATGGTAGAGATTGCGCGGCAAATGCTTCGTTTAGCTCAACCACATCCATGTCTTCAATTGAAAGACCTGCACGCTTGAGCGCTTTTTGCGTCGCAGGTACAGGACCGTAACCCATAATGGAAGGATCGCAGCCCGCAATGGCCATACCTTTAATGCGTGCGCGGATCTTCAAACCAAGTTCATTGGCTTTCTCTTCGCTCATGATCAACATCGCTGATGCGCCATCAGACAGCGCTGATGATGTACCGGCTGTGACTGTGCCGTTTGCTGGATCGAAAACAGGACGAAGTTGAGATAGACCTTCAACGGATGTTTCAGGACGAATGACTTCATCGTAATCCAGAGTGAACAGCGTGCCATCAGCCGCATGACCTTCAATTGGTAGGATTTCGTTTTTAAAACGACCCTCTACGGTTGCAGCATGTGCACGAGCATGAGAGCGCGCAGCAAACTCGTCTTGTTGCTCACGGCTAATGCCATGCAGCTTACCAAGCATTTCAGCGGTTAAGCCCATCATGCCGGCTGCTTTTGCAACTGTCTTTGACATGCCAGGGTGGAAGTCCACGCCGTGGTTCATTGGTACGTGTCCCATGTGCTCAACACCACCAATTAGGCAGATTTCAGCGTCACCCGTCATGATGGCACGTGTACCGTCGTGAAGCGCTTGCATTGATGAACCACACAAGCGGTTCACCGTCACGGCGCCAATCTCAATTGGTAGGCCAGCAAGCAGCGCTGCATTACGAGCAACGTTAAAGCCTTGCTCTAGTGTTTGTTGTACACAGCCCCAGTAGATATCTTCAATCTCACTTGGGTTCACCTGTGGGTTACGCGCAAGAATGCCCTTCATCAGGCGCGCAGATAGATCTTCTGCTCGAGTATGACGGAAAGCACCACCTTTAGAGCGACCCATTGGAGTACGTAGACAATCGACTACGACAACATTTCTTGTTTGATTAGTCATTTTAGAATCCCTCCTTAGATAGAACCTTGCTGTTGTGCACCGTAAAAGCTTTCACCTTTCGCCGCCATATCAATCAGCATCTGTGGTACTTGGTACATTGCACCGAGCTCTGAGTATTGTTTTGCCATTGCAACAAACTCAGCAATACCTACGCTATCTAGGTAGCGGAATACGCCACCGCGGAATGGAGGGAAACCAAGACCGTAAACCAGAGCCATATCCGCTTCTTGTGGAGTGGCAATGATGCCTTCTTGTAGACACAGTACCACTTCGTTGATCATTGGAATCATCATGCGTTGAATGATGGTTTGTTCGTCAAAGTCCTGTTTATCGGCACAAACGTCAGCGAGCACCGGCAAGATCTCTTCAGAGAAGGTTTTCTTCGGCTTACCTTTTCTATCTATGGTGTAGCTGTAGAAGCCACTGCCATTCTTCTGACCGTATTTGCTTGCTTCGAACAGTGCATCGATCGCGTCACGACCTTGTTTACCCATACGCTCTGGGAAACCTTGCGCCATAACGGCTTGTGCGTGGTGAGCAGTATCAATACCAACGACATCGAGCAAGTATGCAGGTCCCATCGGCCAGCCAAACTTACGTTCCATGACTTTGTCGATTTTCGTAAAGTCCGCGCCATCACGAAGTAGCATGCTAAAGCCACCAAAGTATGGGAACAATACGCGGTTTACAAAGAACCCAGGGCAGTCATTGACGACAATTGGTGATTTGCCCATTTTCGCTGCGTAGGCGACAACACGATTGATGGTTTCATCAGAGGTATGTTCACCACGGATGATCTCAACAAGAGGCATGCGGTGCACTGGGTTGAAGAAGTGCATGCCACAGAAGTTTTCTGGACGTTTTAGCGATTTCGCTAATAGATTGATTGGAATCGTCGAGGTGTTTGAGGTGATAACCGTGTCTTCACCGACATGTGATTCGACTTCACTCAAAACTGCTGCTTTTACTTTCGGGTTTTCTACTACGGCTTCAACAATCACGTCTGATTCTTCGATGCCTGCGTAATGTAGGCTCGGTGTGATAGACGCTAAAATACCAGCCATCTTAAAGCCATCAATACGACCACGAGATAAGCGTTTATTCAGCAGCTTAGATGCTTCAGTCATGCCTAAATCGAGTGAAGGTTGCGCGATGTCTTTCATTAACACCGGCACGCCTTTTAATGCAGATTGGTAAGCGATGCCGCCGCCCATGATACCTGCACCAAGTACAGCTGCACGTTGCGTGTCTTTACTCGCTGACTTAGCTGATTTTTTAGCAAGCCCTTTGATGTATTGGTCGTTGAGGAATAAACCAACCAGTGATTTTGCTTCTTCAGACTTAGCCAGTTTTACGAAGTGCTTACGTTCAATGTCGAGTGCTTCGTTACGAGCAAAGCGAGCACCTTCTTCAATAGTAATAACGGCTGTCATTGGAGCAGGGTAGTGAGGACCTGCTTTTTGTGCCACTAGACCCTTCGCCATGGTAAAGCTCATCATTGATTCGAGCTTACTTAGCGTAAGTGGTGATGTCTTTTGCTTACGACGAGCTTGCCAGTCCAACTTCTCGTTGATTGCCGAGATCAGTGTCTTGAGTGCTGACTCGTAAAGTGCGTCGCTATCGACAACCGCATCCAGAAGACCAATCTTTAACGCTTCATCCGCACGACACGCTTTTCCTTGAGTGATCACTTCCATCGCACTATCGGCACCGATAACTCGTGGCAGACGCACACAACCACCAAAGCCCGGCATGATGCCCAGTTTTGTTTCTGGTAGACCGATGCTGGTGGTCTTGTCACCAATTCGCATATCAGTTGCAAGCACACACTCACAACCGCCACCTAACGTGTGGCCTTTTAGTACCGAGATAGTTGGGACAGGCAAGTCTTCCAGCTTGTTAAAGATGCTGTTAGCAAATTGCAGCCACTGATCGAGCTCAGCGTCTGTCTTTGCAAAAAGTCCTAAGAATTCGGTGATATCAGCGCCAACAATGAACGCGTCTTTATCTGAGGTGAGCATCAAGCCCTTCAGTCCTTGGTGTGCTTTTAGTGCATCAAGGGCCTTGTCGAGTGACTCTAGTGTCGCTAGGTCGAGCTTGTTAACGGATTTTGGAGAGCAGAAGCTAAGCTCTGCAATGCCATCTTGTACTTCCTTTACCTGTAGGGTTTCGGCTTGGTAAATCATTGTCTATCTCCATGACATACAATCTTGGATTGTCTGTATACCGATTTGATGCGGGCTGAGCGCCTGTAGGGCAACAAATAGATATAGAGGAAAGTCGTTATATTTGTTGTTCTGGTTTGACCAGTGGAGTTAGTTTGGACCTCGGATTGGTTAATTTCAATACATTTTTTAAACAAGTGTTTAACATTGTGCGCTGGTGCAGATCTTATGCGACTCACAATTCCGTCTCGTGATAGACTTTGAACAAAGAGAAAAGTGACCTAATCCTATGAATGACCTGCCTTATCTGATTCCTGCCCAGCCCACTCAATTTGAAGAAGAGATCAAAAAGAGTGTCTTTATTACTTACTTAGCTCATACGCCCAGCGTGGAAGCTGCGAAGGCATTCGTTGAGCAGATCAAAACCAAACACTCTGATGCAAGGCATAACTGCTGGGGATTTGTTGCTGGTCGACCAGAAGATTCGATGAAGTGGGGCTTTAGTGATGATGGAGAGCCATCAGGGACGGCTGGTAAACCGATCCTCGCTCAGCTGTCTGGCTCTGGAGTTGGTGAGATCACCGCGGTGGTTACTCGATATTCTGGCGGCATCAAGCTTGGTACGGGTGGTTTGGTCAAAGCTTATGGTGGTGGTGTGCAACAAGCGCTCAAGCTGCTTCAAACAATTGAGAAAAAAATAACCACAAAACTCCGACTAGAGTTAGACTATGGGTTTATGCCTATCGCACAGTCACTCATGCCCCAGTTTGGCGCGGTTGAAGTGGATGCTGAATACAGCGATCAGGTGGTATTAGTGGTGGAAATTGAGCTACGTGAAGTGAGCGCGTTTACCCAAGCTATCATCAACAAAAGTGGTGCAAAGGCAGTTGTCACCCCACTAGACGGACAATAATGAAAAATAGGAAGCCACAGGGACAGCTTCGCTAGTCAATCAATCCATGCAATTTCGTTCAATTATTCGAATCGTCGGGCTATTGCTCGCGCTTTTTAGTGTCACAATGCTCGCACCAGCACTGGTAGCGCTTATCTATCGGGATGGTGCCGGTGTACCATTTGTCACGACTTTCTTCGTGCTTTTATTGTGTGGTGGGATATGTTGGTTCCCAAACCGCAGGCATAAGCATGAGCTAAAAGCGCGTGATGGCTTTCTTATAGTGGTTCTTTTCTGGACCGTACTTGGTAGTGCAGGCTCTATCCCTTTTCTGATCTCAGATAATCCCAATATATCTGTGACTGATGCATTTTTTGAGTCTTTCTCTGCCTTAACGACTACTGGCGCGACGGTTATTGTCGGACTGGACGAACTACCAAAAGCGATTCTCTTTTATCGCCAGCTTCTACAGTGGTTTGGTGGTATGGGTATCATCGTATTGGCGGTAGCGATTCTTCCTGTTCTTGGTATCGGTGGTATGCAGCTGTATCGAGCTGAAATACCGGGTCCAGTCAAAGACACTAAGATGACTCCACGTATTGCAGAAACAGCAAAAGCGCTGTGGTACATCTACTTAAGTTTGACCATCGCGTGTGCTGTGGCGTTTTGGTTGGCGGGCATGACGCCATTTGATGCCATCAGTCACAGCTTCTCAACCATTGCCATCGGTGGTTTCTCTACCCACGATGCCAGCATGGGCTATTTCGATAGCTATGCGATTAACATGATTACCGTTGTCTTCTTGTTGATTTCGGCATGTAACTACTCTTTGCACTTCGCCGCGTTTGCGTCCGGCGGCGTGCATCCTAAATACTATTGGAAAGATCCAGAGTTCCGTGCGTTCATCTTCATACAAGTTGTCTTATTTTTGGTGTGCTTCCTATTATTGTTGAATCACCACTCATATGACTCGCCATATGACGCTTTTGATCAGGCGCTATTCCAAACCGTGTCTATATCTACTACTGCTGGTTTTACTACAACCGGTTTTGCTGATTGGCCGTTGTTCTTACCAGTGTTGCTGTTGTTCTCGTCTTTTATAGGCGGTTGTGCTGGTTCGACTGGTGGCGGTATGAAAGTGATCCGTATTCTGTTACTGACCTTACAAGGTGCTCGTGAGCTGAAGCGCTTGGTCCACCCTCGTGCGGTTTACACCATCAAAGTGGGTGGTAGTGCTCTACCGCAACGTGTTGTTGATGCGGTGTGGGGGTTCTTCTCTGCATATGCACTGGTATTTGTGGTTTGTATGTTGGGTTTGATTGCAACTGGGATGGACGAGCTAAGTGCGTTCTCGGCGGTGGCGGCGACTCTAAACAACCTCGGCCCAGGTTTGGGGGAAGTGGCACTTCACTTTGGTGACGTGAATGACAAAGCAAAATGGGTATTGATCGTTTCTATGCTGTTTGGCCGCTTGGAAATCTTTACCTTACTTATTCTACTTACGCCGACGTTTTGGCGTAGCTAAGGGGAAATCGTGGCAAAAGCGTTATTTCTATACTCTTCCCGTGAAGGGCAGACAAAAAAAATTCTCCACTATATAGATGAGCAACTACCAGACTTCGATTGCGAGCTGGTGGATTTACATAATGTAGAGACGATTGATTTTAGCCTATACGACAGAGTACTGATCGGAGCTTCTATTCGTTATGGCCACCTTAATAAGAAGCTATACCAGTTTATTGAGCGAAACCTGGGTCAACTAGAGCAAAGTAAAGTGGCGTTTTTCTGCGTAAACCTAACTGCTCGTAAAGAAGACCAAGGAAAGGATACGCCAGAAGGCAGTGCTTACATCCGCAAGTTCCTAATTAAGTCACCTTGGAAGCCAACGTTAATAGGTGTGTTCGCTGGTGCGCTTTATTACCCACGTTATAGCTGGTTCGACAAAACCATGATTAAGTTTATTATGTCGATGACAGGTGGTGAAACCGATACAACCAAAGAAGTTGAATACACCAATTGGGAAAAAGTGGCTCTTTTCGCAGATAAATTCAAAGAACTGTAGAAATAACGTGCTCTTTTGACTGCTTTTGATGAAATTTTGCCCGAACAATAAAAAAATCAAAAAAAACGTCAAAAAGGGCTTGCCAATGTGATCGCAATCTCTATAATGCCACCTCGCTGACACGGCAACGCTTCGAAAGAAACGAGGTTGAGTTAGCAAGCCAATTAGCCAAGCGGAAACGCTTGAAAAAAGTTTGAAAAAAGTGATTGACACTAAACTTTAACTCGCTAAAATGGCCGTCCGATTTGAGCAAGGCTCAATAGGAAAGCTCTTTAACAATATAGACCTATCAATCTGTGTGGGCACTCGTTGATGATAATCCAATTAGAAACTTCGGTTTCAAATTAGGTTTCAATGATACGAAGTGACCATTGAATCGAAAGATTCAGCACAGTCAATTCAAACATTACTTATGTAATGTTCAGTATTCATTGAGCCGAACAAAATCTCAAATTGAAGAGTTTGATCATGGCTCAGATTGAACGCTGGCGGCAGGCCTAACACATGCAAGTCGAGCGGAAACGAGTTATCTGAACCTTCGGGGAACGATAACGGCGTCGAGCGGCGGACGGGTGAGTAATGCCTAGGAAATTGCCCTGATGTGGGGGATAACCATTGGAAACGATGGCTAATACCGCATAATGCCTACGGGCCAAAGAGGGGGACCTTCGGGCCTCTCGCGTCAGGATATGCCTAGGTGGGATTAGCTAGTTGGTGAGGTAATGGCTCACCAAGGCGACGATCCCTAGCTGGTCTGAGAGGATGATCAGCCACACTGGAACTGAGACACGGTCCAGACTCCTACGGGAGGCAGCAGTGGGGAATATTGCACAATGGGCGCAAGCCTGATGCAGCCATGCCGCGTGTGTGAAGAAGGCCTTCGGGTTGTAAAGCACTTTCAGTCGTGAGGAAGGTAGTGTAGTTAATAGCTGCATTATTTGACGTTAGCGACAGAAGAAGCACCGGCTAACTCCGTGCCAGCAGCCGCGGTAATACGGAGGGTGCGAGCGTTAATCGGAATTACTGGGCGTAAAGCGCATGCAGGTGGTTTGTTAAGTCAGATGTGAAAGCCCGGGGCTCAACCTCGGAATTGCATTTGAAACTGGCAGACTAGAGTACTGTAGAGGGGGGTAGAATTTCAGGTGTAGCGGTGAAATGCGTAGAGATCTGAAGGAATACCGGTGGCGAAGGCGGCCCCCTGGACAGATACTGACACTCAGATGCGAAAGCGTGGGGAGCAAACAGGATTAGATACCCTGGTAGTCCACGCCGTAAACGATGTCTACTTGGAGGTTGTGGCCTTGAGCCGTGGCTTTCGGAGCTAACGCGTTAAGTAGACCGCCTGGGGAGTACGGTCGCAAGATTAAAACTCAAATGAATTGACGGGGGCCCGCACAAGCGGTGGAGCATGTGGTTTAATTCGATGCAACGCGAAGAACCTTACCTACTCTTGACATCCAGAGAACTTTCCAGAGATGGATTGGTGCCTTCGGGAACTCTGAGACAGGTGCTGCATGGCTGTCGTCAGCTCGTGTTGTGAAATGTTGGGTTAAGTCCCGCAACGAGCGCAACCCTTATCCTTGTTTGCCAGCGAGTAATGTCGGGAACTCCAGGGAGACTGCCGGTGATAAACCGGAGGAAGGTGGGGACGACGTCAAGTCATCATGGCCCTTACGAGTAGGGCTACACACGTGCTACAATGGCGCATACAGAGGGCAGCCAACTTGCGAGAGTGAGCGAATCCCAAAAAGTGCGTCGTAGTCCGGATCGGAGTCTGCAACTCGACTCCGTGAAGTCGGAATCGCTAGTAATCGTGGATCAGAATGCCACGGTGAATACGTTCCCGGGCCTTGTACACACCGCCCGTCACACCATGGGAGTGGGCTGCAAAAGAAGTAGGTAGTTTAACCTTCGGGAGGACGCTTACCACTTTGTGGTTCATGACTGGGGTGAAGTCGTAACAAGGTAGCGCTAGGGGAACCTGGCGCTGGATCACCTCCTTATACGATGATTACTCACGATGAGTGTCCACACAGATTGATACGGTTTATAAGTAAAAGAGACGAAGATATCCCAATATCTTCAATCCAGTGTCCCGTTCGTCTAGAGGCCTAGGACACCGCCCTTTCACGGCGGTAACAGGGGTTCGACTCCCCTACGGGATACCATTGGGTCGTTAGCTCAGTTGGTAGAGCAGTTGACTTTTAATCAATTGGTCGCAGGTTCGAATCCTGCACGACCCACCATTTCAAGCTGGGGCTATAGCTCAGCTGGGAGAGCGCCTGCCTTGCACGCAGGAGGTCTGCGGTTCGATCCCGCATAGCTCCACCATCTTGAAAACCTTCTTCCACAAGAAGTAAAACTAATGTGGGCGATTAGCTCAGTTGGGAGAGCACCTGCCTTACAAGCAGGGGGTCACTGGTTCGAGCCCGGTATCGCCCACCATCTTTAAACATTCTCTCTTGAGAGTTTTTAAAAATGGTTTTCATTAGAAAATCTGCTCTTTAACAATTTGGAAAGCTGACAAATCAACAATTTATTGTTGATTGTAAAGTTCTCAATGTTTGTCTTTAAGACAAACACCAATAAAACACATTCAAGTGTTCTTGGCTTTTGTCTTACTTTTTCAAAGTAAGGTAGAAGAAAAATTGAGTCCGGCAAAATCGAGTCTGCATCATGTATAAAAATTGCAGACAACTTTGGTGACTTGTTCATCAACTCGAAACTCCTTCGGGTTGTATGGTTAAGTGACTAAGCGTACACGGTGGATGCCTTGGCAGTCAGAGGCGATGAAGGACGTATTAACTTGCGATAAGCCCAGATTAGGTAGTAAAAACCATTTGAGTCTGGGATTTCCGAATGGGGAAACCCACTTGCATAAGCAAGTATCCTGTTGTGAATACATAGCAACAGGAGGCGAACCGGGGGAACTGAAACATCTAAGTACCCCGAGGAAAAGAAATCAACCGAGATTCCGAAAGTAGCGGCGAGCGAAATTGGACTAGCCCTTAAGCTTTATATGCGTTAGACGAACGGTCTGGAAAGTCCGGCGATACAGGGTGATAGCCCCGTAGTTGACAACGCACATTCAGTGAAATCGAGTAGGGCGGGACACGTGATATCCTGTCTGAATATGGGGGGACCATCCTCCAAGGCTAAATACTACTGACTGACCGATAGTGAACCAGTACCGTGAGGGAAAGGCGAAAAGAACCCCTGTGAGGGGAGTGAAATAGAACCTGAAACCGTGTACGTACAAGCAGTAGGAGCACCTTCGTGGTGTGACTGCGTACCTTTTGTATAATGGGTCAGCGACTTATATTCAGTGGCAAGGTTAACCATCTAGGGGAGCCGTAGGGAAACCGAGTCTTAACTGGGCGTTCAGTCTCTGGATATAGACCCGAAACCAGGTGATCTAGCCATGGGCAGGTTGAAGGTTGAGTAACATCAACTGGAGGACCGAACCGACTAATGTTGAAAAATTAGCGGATGACTTGTGGCTAGGGGTGAAAGGCCAATCAAACCTGGAGATAGCTGGTTCTCCCCGAAAGCTATTTAGGTAGCGCCTCGGACGAATACTACTGGGGGTAGAGCACTGTTAAGGCTAGGGGGTCATCCCGACTTACCAACCCTTTGCAAACTCCGAATACCAGTAAGTACTATCCGGGAGACACACGGCGGGTGCTAACGTCCGTCGTGGAGAGGGAAACAACCCAGACCGCCAGCTAAGGTCCCAAATTATAGCTAAGTGGGAAACGATGTGGGAAGGCTTAGACAGCTAGGATGTTGGCTTAGAAGCAGCCATCATTTAAAGAAAGCGTAATAGCTCACTAGTCGAGTCGGCCTGCGCGGAAGATGTAACGGGGCTAAGCTATAAACCGAAGCTGCGGCAATGAAGTTTACTTCATTGGGTAGGGGAGCGTTCTGTAAGCCGTTGAAGGTGAGTTGTAAAGCTTGCTGGAGGTATCAGAAGTGCGAATGCTGACATGAGTAACGATAAAGGGGGTGAAAAACCTCCTCGCCGGAAGACCAAGGGTTCCTGTCCAACGTTAATCGGGGCAGGGTAAGTCGACCCCTAAGGCGAGGCCGAAAGGCGTAGTCGATGGGAAACGGGTTAATATTCCCGTACTTCTTACAATTGCGATGGGGGGACGGAGAAGGCTAGGTGGGCCTGGCGACGGTTGTCCAGGTTCAAGTGCGTAGGCTTAAGAGTTAGGTAAATCCGGCTCTTTCTAAGGCTGAGACACGACGTCGAGCTACTACGGTAGTGAAGTCATTGATGCCATGCTTCCAGGAAAAGCCTCTAAGCTTCAGATTGTAAGGAATCGTACCCCAAACCGACACAGGTGGTCGGGTAGAGAATACCAAGGCGCTTGAGAGAACTCGGGTGAAGGAACTAGGCAAAATGGTACCGTAACTTCGGGAGAAGGTACGCTCTCGACGGTGAAGTCCCTTGCGGATGGAGCTATTGAGAGTCGCAGATACCAGGTGGCTGCAACTGTTTATTAAAAACACAGCACTGTGCAAAATCGTAAGATGACGTATACGGTGTGACGCCTGCCCGGTGCCGGAAGGTTAATTGATGGGGTTAGACTTCGGTCGAAGCTCTTGATCGAAGCCCCGGTAAACGGCGGCCGTAACTATAACGGTCCTAAGGTAGCGAAATTCCTTGTCGGGTAAGTTCCGACCTGCACGAATGGCGTAATGATGGCCACGCTGTCTCCACCCGAGACTCAGTGAAATTGAAATCGCTGTGAAGATGCAGTGTACCCGCGGCTAGACGGAAAGACCCCGTGAACCTTTACTACAGCTTGGCACTGAACATTGACCCTACATGTGTAGGATAGGTGGGAGGCTTTGAAACCAGCACGCCAGTGTTGGTGGAGCCGTCCTTGAAATACCACCCTTGTAGTGTTGATGTTCTAACGTCGACCCCTTATCGGGGTTACGGACAGTGCCTGGTGGGTAGTTTGACTGGGGCGGTCTCCTCCCAAAGCGTAACGGAGGAGCACGAAGGTGGGCTAATCACGGTTGGACATCGTGAGGTTAGTGCAATGGCATAAGCCCGCTTGACTGCGAGAATGACAATTCGAGCAGGTGCGAAAGCAGGTCATAGTGATCCGGTGGTTCTGAATGGAAGGGCCATCGCTCAACGGATAAAAGGTACTCCGGGGATAACAGGCTGATACCGCCCAAGAGTTCATATCGACGGCGGTGTTTGGCACCTCGATGTCGGCTCATCACATCCTGGGGCTGAAGTCGGTCCCAAGGGTATGGCTGTTCGCCATTTAAAGTGGTACGCGAGCTGGGTTTAGAACGTCGTGAGACAGTTCGGTCCCTATCTGCCGTGGGCGTTGGAAGATTGAAGGGGGCTGCTCCTAGTACGAGAGGACCGGAGTGGACGAACCTCTGGTGTTCGGGTTGTGTCGCCAGACGCATTGCCCGGTAGCTAAGTTCGGAATCGATAACCGCTGAAAGCATCTAAGCGGGAAGCGAGCCCTGAGATGAGTCTTCCCTGATACTTTAAGTATCCTAAAGGGTTGTTCGAGACTAGAACGTTGATAGGCAGGGTGTGTAAGCGTTGTGAGGCGTTGAGCTAACCTGTACTAATTGCCCGTGAGGCTTAACCATACAACACCCAAGGGGTTTTGATGGACTCAATGTAAGAACATTGAATGTGTTAAGAACTGAAAACAGCTTTCCGAATTAAAGAATTTGCTTGGCGACCATAGCGATTTGGACCCACCTGATTTCCATTCCGAACTCAGAAGTGAAACGAATTAGCGCCGATGGTAGTGTGGGGCTTCCCCATGTGAGAGTAGGACATCGCCAGGCTTTAAATTTAGACTTAAATGTCTAACCAGTGCGGAGCGGTAGTTCAGTTGGTTAGAATACCGGCCTGTCACGCCGGGGGTCGCGGGTTCGAGTCCCGTCCGCTCCGCCACTTATTTCAAAGACCTCGCTTATGCGAGGTTTTTTTGAATCTACAATGTGATAAACTGTAGTTTCTACAGGGGTGTAGCTCCAATTGGCAGAGCAGCGGATTCCAAATCCGCGTGTTGGGAGTTCGAATCTCTCCACCCCTGCCATCTTCTAAAGCCTCAGCAGCAATGTTGGGGCTTTTTTACGTCTGAATAAAAACTATCAGCTTATCTACCCCTGCCATATTTAGGGCTCTAGCAGAAATACTGGAGCCTTTCTTGTTCTGCTAGGCGTTGCTTTTACTTGGCTACTTTTGTCATTTTTCATCACTGACCAAAGCTACTCGCAATCTTCATAAGAAGCCTTTGGCTTATAAGGAGATGTATTTGCTTTCTGCTATCTCCCAAAGAGCTTTGACTAATGGGTTTTCTAACTGACTTTTAGTACAGCAGACACCGAGTTCAAATGGCTTAATTGGAAGCACTTTAAGCCTATTTATCTTTTCTCTGACGGGGCTGTTGTTGATTACCACATCAGGTGCGATGCCAACACCACAGCCTAGAGCTACCATACTGACAATAGCCTCATGCCCTGAAACTTGAGCATAGATATTCGGCTTAATCTTCATTTGTTTAAACCACACGTTAGCTCTTTCCCTAGCGGTGCCTGCTTCTGGCAAGATAAAGGGGATCGTTGACCAGTCTGGGCTTTCCTTTTGGAGTTCTTCAGCGAAGCTACTGACCCCGAGAGGAGCAATAACAGATAGCGGAATTTCACTGATCGGCTCGAATGCAATTTTTGCTGGAAGTTGTTCAGGTTTAGCAGAGATAGCGATATCAGCTTCATCCGCTAATATCTTATCGATGGCTTGAGCTGGATCACCAGTAGAAAGTTTGAATTCAATAAATGGGTGCTGTAGGCGGAATTCAGAAATAAGCTCTGGGAGGTGGCTGTAACTGGCGGTTACCGAGCAAAATAAACGTATCTCACCCTTTAACTCGTCTTCTGTTCCTTTGACGTAACTTTGGTATTGCTGCCACTCACCTAAGATCTTTAGGGCTACAGGTAATAGCTTCTTACCTTGAACCGTTAATTCAACGCTTCGATTGTCACGCAAGAACAGTTGTTGGTGTGTTTCTTCTTCTAGTTTCTGGATCTGTCGACTCAGTGCTGAAGGGCTGATATGCATTGCTGCTGCTGTCTTAGCGAAGCTCTTACTATCACATAGATGAATGAATAATTGCAGGCTTTTGATGTTCATTAAATCTTCACTTCCATGTTGCATTAATTGCAATAAGTAATTGTGAATATATCACTTTCAGCAACAGGATGTCTGTTTTAGTATGAACTCATTCGGTAACACAAATACCGACCTCTATGGAAGAATGTTAAGGAGCGCCCAGATGGCTAACTATTTCAATACCCTAAACTTGCGTGAGCAATTGGACCAACTTGGTCGTTGTCGCTTTATGGACCGCGAAGAATTCGCATCAGAAGCAGATTACCTAAAAGGTAAGAAAGTGGTCATCGTAGGTTGTGGTGCTCAAGGCCTTAACCAAGGTCTGAACATGCGCGATTCTGGTCTAGACGTTGCTTATGCGCTTCGCCAAGCCGCGATTGATGAGCAACGCCAGTCATTCAAAAACGCAAAAGACAACGGTTTTGAAGTAGGTAGCTACGAAACGCTAATTCCACAAGCTGACCTAGTAGTAAACCTTACTCCAGATAAGCAGCACACAAACGTTGTTGAGACAGTAATGCCGCTAATGAAAGAAGGCGCAGCACTAGGTTACTCACACGGTTTCAATGTTGTTGAAGAAGGCATGCAAATCCGTAAAGACCTAACGGTAGTAATGGTTGCACCTAAGTGTCCGGGCACAGAAGTTCGTGAAGAATACAAGCGTGGTTTTGGTGTACCGACTCTTATCGCTGTTCACCCAGAGAACGATCCTAAAGGCGAAGGTTGGGATATCGCTAAAGCTTGGGCTGCAGCAACAGGTGGTCACCGTGCTGGCTGTCTAGAGTCTTCTTTTGTTGCTGAGGTGAAATCTGACCTAATGGGTGAGCAAACTATCCTTTGTGGCATGCTACAGGCTGGTTCTATCGTATGTTACGAGAAGATGATTGCTGATGGTATCGATCCTGGCTACGCAGGTAAGCTTCTTCAATACGGTTGGGAAACCATCACTGAGGCACTGAAGTTTGGTGGTATCACTCACATGATGGATCGCCTAACTAACCCTGCAAAAGTGAAAGCATTTGAGCTTTCTGAAGAGCTAAAAGAGCTGATGCGTCCGCTATACAACAAGCACATGGATGACATCATCACAGGTCACTTCTCTAGCACTATGATGGCTGACTGGGCAAACGACGATGTGAACCTACTAGGCTGGCGTGCAGAAACAGGTGAAACTGCTTTCGAAAACTACCCAGAAACTGACGTAGAAATCTCTGAGCAAGAGTACTTCGACAACGGTATCCTGATGGTTGCTATGGTTCGTGCGGGTGTTGAGCTAGCGTTTGAAGCAATGACGGCATCTGGCATCATCGATGAGTCTGCTTACTACGAGTCTCTACACGAGCTACCACTGATTGCGAACACTATCGCACGTAAGCGCCTATACGAGATGAACGTGGTTATCTCAGACACTGCGGAATACGGTAACTACCTGTTCGCTAACGTAGCAACACCGCTTCTACGTGAGAAGTTTATGCCAGCAGTAAATACTGACGTAATTGGTAAGGGGCTAGGTGAAGCTTCTAACCAAGTAGATAACGCGACTCTTATCGCTGTAAATGATGCTATCCGTAACCACCCAGTGGAGTACATTGGTGAAGAGCTACGTGGGTATATGACTGATATGAAGAACATCGCTGTAGGCGGCTAATTACTTGCCTTAAGGTTCCATTTCGGTGTCGAAGGTGCTCATTTACTATCGTAAACTCCGCGCCTTCTCCTAGAAATGAAACCTTAATTCAGCGCAATTCGTTTAAGGGACTAAAGCTCTTAGCTTCGAATATACAATCTGCATAATTGCATTAAAGCAAAGCAGGAAGAACTCCAGATAGACTGGGGTCAATAAATACAAAATAAAACACAACATCTAATTAAAAGGCTTGGTCTCCGTTGACCAAGCCTTTTTGTTTTTGAGAGAGACGGACTTCATCTTTCGAGATGCGGGAATGCTTGGCTTTGGAAATCTATAGGGGTATTTCGGAGATTCTGGGTCAAAGCCTTAATTTGGGAGGAGTTGACTGAATTTGTTACTAAAAAGACAAAATGGAACCGAATCCCAATAAGCAAAAAGGGCTGACGTTCTCACATCAACCCTTAGAATTTTCTTGTCGCTTCTCGCTTATTTGTCAGCTAGCTTTTCTTCAAGCTCTGCCAATTTCTTTTCCATTTCTGTCAGCTTTTGACGAGTACGCAGCAGAACTTGAGTTTGTACGTCGAATTCCTCGCGGCTAACTACGTCTAGCTTGTTTAGCTGACCTTGGATTACTTGGCGAACTTTTTGATCAACATCCGCGCCTAGTTCTTTTACTGGCTGTGGCATTGATTCGTGAATTTGTTTAGCGATTTGCTCTAATTTCTTTGGGTCAAACATAGTGGCTAAAACTCCTTTTGATTTGCCCACATTCTATGTAAATGATACGGGAAAGTCGCCATTTAGATGGCAAAAAAGAGAGCAGCAATAAAAAAGGTCACCGAAGTGACCTTTTTCTTAGTGCTTTATGCTTACTTGTTATCAGCTAATTCGCGATGAGCAGCTTTTGCTTCATCCACTCGAGCTAGCTTTTCCAAGTCTTTGTCTTCAACAAATACTGGCAGTGGCTTGTGTTTCTCAGCTAGGTAGCTGTAAATCACAGGAAGTACGAATAGCGTAAACAGTGTACCGATCGCTAGACCAGCAACGATTACGATACCGATACTGAAGCGCTGAGCCGCACCTGCACCCGTTGCATACATCAGTGGGATCAGACCTGCAATCATCGCCGCCGTTGTCATCAGGATCGGACGTAGACGAACTTTCGCCGCTTCCATTACCGCATCGATACGAGACAGTTTGTTGTGTAACTGCTCTTCCTTCGCTACCTCACAGATCAAGATACCGTGCTTGGTAATCAGACCAACCAGAGTAATCAAACCAACCTGCGAGTAGATATTCATCGAGGCCGTACCCCACGCCAGAGCGATCAATGCACCACATACTGCTAGTGGTACCGATACCATGATTACAATTGGATCGCGGATAGATTCAAATTGAATTGCCAGTACCAAGAAGATGATTGCCAGTGCCAAACCAAATGTGGCGTATAGTGCGCTACCTTCCGTTACAAACTGACGAGCTTCACCCATGTAGTCATGGTTGTAGCCTGCAGGTAGCTTGCTCTGTGCGATATCTTCGAACCAATTTATGGCATCACCCATCGCAACACCTGGTGATGGTACTGCACCAACTGTAGCAGAGTTCAACTGGTTGAAGTGAGGTAGAGAGCGAGGCTCTGCGACCACATCAATAGTAATCAAGCTACCAAGTGGCACAGCTTTACCATCAACAGAACGTACGTAGTAGTTCTTCATTGACTCTGGGTTTAGACGCCATTTACGTTCAACCTGAGGGATTACCTCATAAGAACGACCATTTAGGTCGATACGGTTTACGTAACCATCCGCCATCATAGTGCTTAGCGTTACACCAATATCTTGCATGGTCACGCCGTACGCGCCAGCTTTGTCCTTATCAATGCTGATCTTCATCGTTGCTGAATCGTAGTTTAGATCCAAGTCCGAGTAGACAAACATCGGGCTAGTTGACACATTCGCTAGAATATCACTTGCGATCGTAAACAAGCTTTCAAAGCTATTTGGCGTAGTAATAACGAACTGAATAGGCAGACCTGAACCTGCACCAGGAAGTTCTGGCATCTGGAATGCAGTAACAGACATACCCGGTACCTGAGAAACTAGCCCACCTACGCGTTTAGTTATCTCTGCTTGGCTCGCCTCACGTTCACTCCAAGGTTTTAGAGTCGCAAGACCGAACGCTTGGTTGGAGTTTGGTACACCGTTAAACACCTGAGCGTATTCCACTTCTGGTTGATCAGACAGAATCTTGTTTACGTCATTCATGGTATTTTGGATGTAATCCAAGTTCGCGTTTGATGGTGCAGTACCCATCAGTACGACAACGCCTTTATCTTCTGAAGGAGCTAATTCACTTGGAATGAACTTAAACAGAATTGGGAGCGTTGCGAATACGATGATCGCGAAAGCGATGATCACTGGGCGGTGCGCCATAACAGCGGTCAGCATTTTCTCGTAGCGGTTGGTCATGCCATCCAATACGTGATGTACTTTTTGTTCAAACTTGCTTGGCTCTTCATTTGCCTTAAGCATTTTTGAACACATCATCGGCGACAGAGTCAGAGCGATGATACCAGACACAAATACCGCACCAGCTAGGGTTAACGCGAACTCTTTAAATAGTGAGCCTGTGATACCGCCCATTAGCGCGATCGGTGCGTATACCGCACCTAGTGTCAGCGTCATTGCAATTACTGGTACCGCAATCTCACGTGTACCGATGATGGCTGCGCGGAACGGCGATTCCCCTTCCTTGATGTGGCGGTCGACGTTCTCAAGAACCACGATCGCATCATCCACCACCAGACCGATGGCGAGTACCATTGCCAGAAGTGTCATCAAGTTCCACGAGAAGCCCATCGCCTGCATTACCATCGCAACACCAATCAATGATAGTGGGATAGTAACGATAGGGATAATTACCGCTCGGAATGAACCAAGGAATAGGGTGATAACCACCAGTACGATGATCGCCGCTTCAAGAATGGTTTTCACAACTTCGTGAATTGATTCGTTGATAGCGATAGTAGAGTCGTACATCACGTTCATTTTGATGTTGCTTGGCAAGTTACGCTCTAACTGAGGCAGTAGCTCTAGCACATCTGCAGCGATGTTGATCGGGTTGGCACTTGGTGCCGCGTTAATCGCAGCAACCACCGCTTCCTGACCGTTTGCACTTGCGCGGTAAACATCGTGGCTCTTCTCTAGCGTTACTTTTGCAATATCGCCAAGACGAATTACGTCACCGTCACCCGTTTTTACAACCAGTGCTTCTAACTCGGCAACATTCGATACCTGAGTATCAGCACTACCGTTGTAAAGAACGAATTCACCTGTTGCTTGACCGGTCGCTGATTGGTAGTTATTGGCATTTAGAACGCCCATCACATCTGTTGCGGTCAGCTTAAGTGCACCCATTTTCGCTGGATCTAGCCATACGCGTAATGCGTATTTCATACCACCGTATAGGTCAACTTTTGATACACCGTTAACCGTGAATAGCTGTGGGTTGATTACACGTTCAAGGTAGTCGGTGATCTGGCTTGAAGACAGCTCATCACTAGTGAAACCAATATACAGAACCGCCGTTGTTGAACCCGTAGACATGGTTACTGTTGGATCTTCCGCTTCTTTTGGAAGCTGTGAACGAACCGAGTTGGTTTTGGCCAGAATATCAGATAGTGCTGCATTCGGATCGGTGTTCAACTTCATGTTGACGGTAATGGTTGATTTACCAAGTACCGACTGTGAAGTCATGTAGTCGATATTATCGGCCTGAGCCACCGCTTGCTCCAAAGGCTGGGTAATAAAGCCTTGGATCAAGTTGGCGCTAGCACCGTAATAGCTAGTAGTTACTGTAACTACCGTGTTTGTCATTTCAGGGTATTCACGAACCTGCATTTTGAAAACGGCTTGTAAACCAAGTAACGCAATCAAAAAGCTGATCGATACCGCTAAAACTGGACGTTTAATAAAAACATCAGTAAAGCGCATGATGCCTCCAATTAAAGCATTGGTGTTTCAGCAGGTGGTGTCAGTGCCGAATCTTCAACGATGGTCACTTTCGCATGGTTACTTAGACGGATTTGCCCCGAAGTTACCACCACATCACCTGGTTTCACGCCTTCTAGAATATGCGCGATGTCTTTAGTGCGTTCGCCAACTTTTACTACGTGTTGTTTAACGCGTTTTTCACCATCTTCTTCAGTCACGATGTACACGTTGTCACCGTAAAGCGTAAACGTGATAGCCGTTTGCGGTAGCGTTACTTGGTTCTCTAACTTAGGCAGAATAATGTTTGCACGCGCAAACATACCGCTGCGAAGTTTGCCATCGCTGTTTGGAATGTCAGCTTGAACTTGGATCAGACCACTTTGAACGTTAACCGCAGGTTCGATTGCCGAGATAGAACCTTTGAAAGGTCTGTCTGGGTAAGCATCAACGAAGATATCCACTTCTTGATCAAGTGTGATACGAGAGATATCTGTTTGCGGCACAGTGAAGCGCAGACGCATGACGCTAGTGTCTTCAAGGCGTACGATATCGGTACCTGCTTGTAGGTACTGACCAAGGTAAACGTTACGAATACCAACAACACCAGCAAAAGGTGCTTTGATTTCACGGCGGTCGATGGTTGCCTTCAGGCTCTCGATATCCGCTTTAAGTGAGAAGTAGTTTGCTTCAGCTTCGTCATACGCTTCTTTAGAGATAGAGCCTTTCTTGAAAAGACCTTGGTAGCGTTTGTACTTCGCTTGAGCTGCTGGTAATTTTGCTTGAGAGCTCTTAAGGTTAGCCTTTTCTACCTCAGAATCTAGGTGTACTAGAGGTTGGCCTTCTTCAACTTGAGTGCCTGAATCGAAAGAAATCTTATCAATGACACCGCTGGTTTCATTCGCAACAGTGACACCTTGGTTCGGCTCGATAAAACCAATCGCTTCGATCACCGGAATCCAATCAACCGCTTTTACATCTGTGACGGTTACTGGAAATTCTGGCTCTGGACGATTCGCCATGTATTCAGCAATTTTCTGTTGCTTGAATAAGTTGAAACCTATCACGCTACCGAATAGTAGAATTGCGATAAGCAACATAAAGAAAGTCCACTTTTTCATTCTATTAAGAACTCCAAGTTAGTGTTTAATAATTGCATCCCAGCTGGCTTCAACGGCTGCTTCCAGCGCATCGTCATCCAGCTGATAAAATCCCAAAGCATGTTTTCTAGCAAGCGCAACACTAGCTTCGAAACTCAACCCTGAAAGAATTTCGTTATCAAGAGGTTTGAATACCCCTTCCGCTTTGCCTTGATTAAAAAGACGATCTACTTGGGCAAACATTTGTCGTTCAAGTTCCCTAGTATTTCCACGACTTGCACAAGGCAGTGATTCATATTGGACACGATTGCTTAAAGTGTCTAAGTTTGAACCAGCAAGGTGCCAAATGTTGAGCCACATAGTGCGGTAACGCTCTTTCAATGGCATATCGTCAGTCACATCTGCTTGAACGGCGTCCGCGATACGTTTAGTAACAGTAAGACGAACTTCTTCCAAAAGATGTTCTTTATCTGAGAAATATCGGTAAATCGTGCCTGCAGCGACACCGGCTTCAGTCGCAAGTTTTTGCATGGAAAGACCATGAAAACCTGACTCAGCGATTAAGCGTTCAGCAGCTGTAATGATTTGCTGGTATTTATCTCCAGTAGTGTTATTGGTCATAACCCCACCACCCAATGAATGAACGTTCATTCATTATAGCGTAAAGACTGGTCACTTATGCAACAAAATGTTGCAACTATCCGTGTAAAATTTACGAGAAAATCAGCGTAGCTTTCCCACGGTCACCCCTTTATCATAGGCGCCACTATTTCCACCCGCAGAGAATTTTTATGAAGCTGAACCCTAGACAAGACGAAGCCGTTAAGTACGTATCAGGCCCATGCTTGGTGCTTGCTGGGGCTGGTTCGGGTAAAACTCGTGTAATTACCAATAAAATTGCTTATTTGGTTCAGCAGTGTGGCTATAAGGCTCGCAATATTGCTGCGGTAACCTTTACCAACAAGGCGGCGCGTGAAATGAAAGAGCGCGTTGGTCAGACGTTGGGTAAGAGTGAGTCGAAAGGTCTGATGGTCTCGACCTTTCACACTTTGGGGCTCAACATCATCAAGCGTGAGTACAAACATCTCGGCTTAAAAGCCGGTTTCTCACTGTTTGATGATCAAGACCAGCTTGCGCTTCTTAAAGAACTGACAGAAAAGCAGCTAGATGGCGACAAAGATCTGCTGCGTCAGTTGCTAAGTTGTATCTCTAACTGGAAGAACGACATGCTGACACCAGAGCAAGCCAAAGCGTTGGCTCAAGGTGAGCAACAACAGCTGTTTGCGTTCTGTTTTGATATGTATCAGAAGCAGATGAAGGCGTACAACGCGCTCGACTTTGATGACCTGATTTCTCTGCCAGTGCAATTGCTACGTAACAATGAAGAAGTGCGTCAACGTTGGCAGAACCGCATTCGTTACCTATTGGTGGACGAATATCAAGATACCAACACTAGCCAATATGACTTGGTGAAGTTAATCGTTGGCGAGCGTGGTCGTTTGACCGTAGTAGGCGACGATGACCAATCTATCTATTCATGGCGTGGTGCTAAACCGCAAAACTTAGTATTGCTTGGTGAAGATTATCCAAATTTGCGCTTGATTAAGTTGGAGCAGAATTACCGCTCGACCAGTCGTATTCTGCGTGCGGCAAACATCTTGATTGCCAACAACCCTCACGTGTATGAGAAATCACTGTTTTCGGAAATTCCTGACGGTGAAAAACTCAAAGTGCTGTTGGCGAAGAATGAAGAGCACGAAGCAGAACGCGTAACGGGTGAATTGATTGCGCACAAGTTCCTAAACCGCACCGATTATAAAGATTACGCGATTCTATACCGTGGTAACCACCAGTCACGTCTGATTGAAAAGTCACTGATGCAAAACCGTGTGCCATACAAACTGTCTGGCGGCACGTCTTTCTTTGCTCGTGCGGAAATCAAAGACATCATGGCTTACCTACGCGTGTTGGTGAACCCAGATGATGACAATGCATTTCTACGTATTGTGAATACGCCCCGTCGTGAAATTGGTCCCGTGACTCTAGAGAAGCTAGGCAGCTACGCCAATATGCGTGGTAAGAGCCTGTTTGAAGTCAGCTTTGAGATGGGACTGGAGCAGCACCTTACTGGCCGTGGCTTAGAAAACCTGCGCCGTTTCACGCAATGGTTGGTGGCGATTGCTGATCAAGCAGAGCGTGGTGATACGGTCGAAGCGGTGCGTTCGCTTGTGCGTGATATTCATTATGAAGATTGGCTATACGAAACCTCAGCAAGTCCGAAAGCGGCAGAAATGCGCATGAAGAACGTTTCTGATCTCTACTCGTGGATTGTGGCGGATTTAGAAGGCGACAACTATGACCAAGAAGAGAAAACGTTAAAAGAGGTCGTTCAACGCCTTACTCTGCGTGACATGATGGAGCGGGGTGAGGAGGACGAAGACAGCGATGCCGTTCAGCTAATGACATTGCACGCGTCGAAAGGTCTAGAATTTCCTTATGTTTACTTGATTGGTTCGGAAGAGGGTATCTTGCCGCATCAAACCAGTATTGATGAAGACAACGTTGAAGAAGAACGTCGACTAATGTACGTGGGCATTACTCGAGCTCAGCGTGAGCTTACCTTTACTATGTGTAAAGAGCGTCGACAGTTTGGTGAGCTGCTTAAACCAACTCAAAGCCGCTTCTTGGATGAACTGCCATTTGATGATGTTGAATGGGAAGCAAACAAGAAGCCAGTGTCGGCAGAAGAACGCATGGCAAAGGGCCAAGCACACATCGCCAATATTCGAGCTATGTTTAAGAAGTAGAACAACGTTGTTCTAACTTGCTTAAAACAAAAAGGCTTGCCAAGTGGCAAGCCTTTTTCGTTGATGTCTTTATTATAGACCTTCAATCATGTGGTCGATTGCCGCGATGATTTCGTCATCAGAACAATCCATACACGTGCCTTTTGCAGGCATTGCATTGAAGCCTTGGATTGCGTGGTTGTTCAACACGTCTTTGCCTTGTGCAATACGCGGCGCCCAATCTCCAGCATCACCAGTCTTCGGTGCGCCGTTTACGCCAGATGCGTGGCAAGCAATACAGAAAGTACCATAAACTGACGCGCCATCGCGGGGACCAGTTGGTTCTGCTTTTACTGGTTCTGCACCTGCAAGATAAACATCACCGACAGGCTTGATGCGTTCTGCGATCGCATCGTATTCAGTTTGGCTGATGTCAGAAGCTAAAGCTGCCGTAGAAAAAGTTAAGGCAGCGAACAAAACGCTAATCATTCGTCGAGACATATCCATTAAACCCACTTCACATTCCAAAGGTAAGTGACTTACCTATTTATATAGTTAGAGTATTTAGCGCGGTTAGAGACAGTTTCGATGCATGGCTTGAATACTATGCAGAATACCATCTCTAACAGTCTAAAGTGATTGAACAATCTGGTTGCGACTGTTAAATCAATGTAAATAATGGGTGATTATATCCCGATAAGTTGTTGCAATAAACAACAAGTTATCCATGACAGGGCGTGAATCACATCAAAAATTCACTTTAAAGGCAGATAACTGTCGAAAAAGAGACCAAACGAGAAAAAAAGTAAAAAAAGTACTAGACGGCATAGTGTGATATCCGTATTATTCCTCTCCGCCGATGGGGCATGCGCCCGTAGCTCAGTTGGATAGAGCGTTGGCCTCCGGAGCCAAAGGTCGAAGGTTCGAATCCTTTCGGGCGTGCCATTCCGGAATACAAATTAACGGCACAAAATAGTGGTGGCTATAGCTCAGTTGGTAGAGCCCTGGATTGTGATTCCGGTGGTCGCGAGTTCGAATCTCGTTAGCCACCCCATTATTTAGGTAACTCATTAAATTAATGAAGTTTCCAGTTTTGATTCAGATATCCCAAGAGTCGAAACAAAATTCGTCGGTGAATAGCGCAGCTTGGTAGCGCATCTGGTTTGGGACCAGAGGGTCGGGGGTTCGAATCCCTCTTCACCGACCACTATTTAGTTTATGGCTATAATAGAGCGGTAAACAGTAAAAATTGATGGTGGCTATAGCTCAGTTGGTAGAGCCCTGGATTGTGATTCCGGTGGTCGCGAGTTCGAATCTCGTTAGCCACCCCATTAATTTAGGTGACTTCTTAGTTGAAGTATCCAGTCTGATTTGAGAGAATCAGCAAATACAGTTCGGTGAATAGCGCAGCTTGGTAGCGCATCTGGTTTGGGACCAGAGGGTCGGGGGTTCGAATCCCTCTTCACCGACCACTATTAGAAAGCCTGCTTTTTAGCAGGCTTTCGTCGTTTTAGAGCTTATGATCTCGCTTTGACTAGATTAGTCGGCGATATTTCAATGGATTTGAACCCAAGTGGGGGTTCGCCTGAAGTTAGAATATGGCTCTTCACCGACTACGATTTAAAGCTCCAGTCGAAAGACTGGGGCTTTTTTGCATTTCCCACCCTCAAAAATCTGCATTCCATTTCAAAGTCACCACAAATGTACAGCTCTGGGAGCTTTTGACCACCCATGATCCAAATGCTTTTCGAGCTGATAAAAGAAACCCCAGCACGATAGCTGGGGCTTTGTATTTCTTGAGTTGAGCGCTTTATTGAGCGAGCGTTTTTAGAATTTCTTTGAGCTCAACCGTCTCTTTCACTTCATAGCTTGGTTTGACATCGGTTGGATTCGCTGTGCCTGCCTCGTTAACCCACACACTCAGAATGCCCATGTTGTTGGCTCCCGCAATATCTGCGGGTAGAGAATCACCAATATGAATCGCTTCTTCTGGTTTCGCATCAACAAGGTTGAGTGCTTTTTGGAAGATGCTTGCAGCAGGCTTCTCTTCTGGCTCTTCGCCACCCACGATGATGTGATCCACCCATTCGTGCATCTGCGTCGCTTTGAGCTTAGGATGCTGGGAGAAGATCGGCCCGTTGGTGATCACCACTAAATTGTAGTGCTGGCGAAGCTCGGTCAGCATCTCCTTCACGCCAGGGAAGAAGGTAAAAGCGCCCATTCGAGCTGAGTCGAAGAAGCTTTGTGCCTGCTGCGCTTGTTCGCCGTCGATCTCGATCCCTTGCTCTGCCAGGATGGTTTGAATTAAACCACAGCGGAAAGCATTTTCATCTGGTAATAGAGCAATCAGCTGAGGAAATTCGTCATTGAGCTTTTTGTATACGCCTTGCAAGTAGCGCTGAACAAAGGCAGTTGAATCGGCGACTTGTGGGTATGTTCGAGCTATCCAATCAGCAAACTCTTGTCCTGCCACTTTATCGGCTTGGGATGTGCCACATAAAGTTTCGTCCATATCAAAAAAAATCGCTTTAAGCACAAGGGCTCCTTTATTCACTACTCAGCGTTGAAGTTTGATTATCTCTTATCTCATCCAAAATGACAGAGGAATGCGCAAAATTACCGCTTCAACTTGTGATTTTTTACCTTGAATTAGGTAGGCCACTCCGAATTTCTGACAGCAACAAAATTGCTTTAATCACAAAACCGCATAACAGACGCATAACTTAAGTTCGATGGCATATTTCATGTGTTTTGCAAAACTGCTCACGTTTTAGCCTTACCGTTGGTGAGTGAATTTTGGCTTTTTATGTATGCAGACTATTTTGTTAGTAACATTTTATGTCGAAAAGTCCTAATAAGAACGGAATATTGTTTGGTAAATGTTAATGATGACACGTGAATAATAGGGATACTATCAATAGTGAGCTTATGCGTAAATTTAGAGCATTTTTCTGTTTTTAATGGTGCGTGGCGCACAAAAATGGTGTGTTATGAAAATGGTTAAATACTTGTTAATGCATTTCTATTCGCTCATTGTGCGTGTAATTAATGTTTTTTCGGCGGAATATACTTTAATTGTTGCTTTTTTGTGTAATTTTTGCCAAATTGTCTCCGCATTAAGATTTCAGAGTATTATTCTGAATTTGAACGGATTCATTCAGGTGATGAATGGCGCTTTTATGGCGCGATTTAATACCACAGACAAGGCAGTAGAGGTCTGAAATGTCACTATTAGAGGTGAAAAACCTTCGTATTGAATATCCATCCCGTCACGGTGTCCATGCGGCCGTGAAGTCGCTTTCCTTTCATATTGATCGTGGCGAGATAGTGGGTGTTGTTGGCGAATCAGGTGCGGGTAAATCCACCGTTGGTAACGCCGTTATTGATTTGCTTAGTCCCCCGGGACGCGTTGCTAGTGGCGATGTGTACCTTGATGGGGAGAAAATTTCTGGTTTAACACCGGAAGCGATGCGTAAGGTTCGCGGCTCTAAGATTGGCTTTATCTTCCAAGATCCAATGACCTCACTTAACCCTCTATTTACGGTTGAGCAGCAACTGAAAGAGACCATCCACGCCAATATGAAGGTGTCGGATGAAGAGGCGTATCAACGCGCACTTTCTCTTATGCAGCAGGTTGGCATTCCTCAACCGGAAAACCGCCTAAAACAGTACCCACACCAATTCTCTGGCGGTATGCGTCAGCGTGTGGTTATTGCTATCGCACTGGCTGGGGAGCCAGATTTGATCATCGCCGATGAACCAACCACGGCACTCGACGTATCAATCCAAGACCAAATCCTAAACCTTATCCGCGAACTGTGTATCAAGAACAACGTCGGTTGTATGTTGGTGACGCACGACATGGGTGTGGTTTCAAACGTGACTGACCGTGTTGCGGTTATGTATCGCGGTGATTTGGTGGAGTTTGGTCCAACCGCTAAGGTATTGGGCGATCCTGATCACCCATACACACGCAGCCTAATTTCAGCCGTTCCTCGTTCTGATATCAAACTCGATCGCTTCCCGTTGGTAAGCTATATCGAAGAAGCGACAGAGCTACAAGAACTGGACATTAAGAACCACTGGCTAGGTCAAAGCCAAGATCAGCGTGAGTACACGGGTCCTCTATTGGACGTGAAGAACGTGAATCTGCGCTTTGTGACCAAAGATTCGTTGTTTGAAAGCCGCCGCGAATACGTGCAGGCCTCGAACAATGTCAGCTTTGAAGTGCACGAAGGCGAGACGTTTGGCTTGGTGGGTGAATCTGGCTCAGGTAAATCGACCATTGCACGTGTGATTGCTGGTTTGTACGAACCAAACTCAGGACAAGTAAGTTTTGAAGGCATTGACCTAACGGCACTGAAATCAGAAAAAGCGCGTCGTCCGCTGCGTCGTCAAATGCAGATGGTCTTCCAAAACCCATACACCTCAATGAACCCGCGTATGAAGATTTTCGACATCATCGCGGAGCCAATTCGTTTCCATAAGCTCACTAAGAATGAAGCGGAAACGCGTCAGATTGTGAATGACCTACTTGATCACGTAGGTTTGGGCAAAATGGCTGGCGTGAAATACCCTCATGAATTCTCCGGTGGTCAGCGTCAGCGTATCTCAATTGCGCGTGCACTGGCGACCCGTCCTCGACTACTGATTTGTGACGAACCGACATCAGCGCTAGATGTATCGGTACAGGCACAGATTCTAAACTTGCTGAAAGATCTGCAAAGTGAGCTCAACCTTACCATGCTGTTTATTAGTCACGATTTACCTGTGATTCGTCAGATGTGTGACCGAGTGGGTGTGATGCAGATGGGTACGCTACTGGAAGTAGCGCCAACCGAGCAGCTATTTACTGCTCCTCAGCATGAATACAGTAAGAAACTGATTTCTCTGATGCCTGAGTTCACAGGTTTGAGAGAAGAGATCAAAACGGCATAAACCAAGTTTTTCGCTTGGCTGACCATCAAGGTCAACAAACCTTAGTCATAACAAAGACGCAAACACAACAAGGGATTCGAATTCCCGCATGAAGGAGTTATGCAAATGAAAACCATGAAAAGCAAATTAGCAGTGGCGCTAATGGCAGCAGGTCTAAGCTTTAACGCATTGGCAGCAGATATCAAAGTTGGCTACGCCGCTGACCCAGTATCGCTAGACCCGCATGAGCAGCTATCAGGCGGTACGCTGCAAATGTCACACATGGTATTTGACCCACTAGTTCGTTTCACTCAAGAAATGGATTTTGAACCTCGTCTAGCAGAAAGCTGGGAGCGTGTGAACGATACAACGGTACGTTTCAAGCTTCGCCAAGGTGTTAAGTTCCACTCAGGCAATGCTCTAACAGCAGATGATGTGGTGTGGACTTTTGAGCGTCTACAAAGCTCTCCAGACTTCAAAGCGATCTTCGACCCGTACGAGAAAATCGTGAAGGTGGATGATTTTACGTTTGATCTAGTAACTAAGGGGCCATACCCACTAGTTCTACAAACCGCAACGTACATTTTCCCAATGGACAGCAAGTTCTACTCAGGTCAGACGGCAGACGGCAAAGATAAGTCTGAGCTAGTGAAGCACGGTAACTCATTTGCATCGACTAACGTATCTGGCACGGGGCCATTCATTGTGACTTCACGTGAGCAGGGCGTAAAAGTGGAATTCGAACGCTTTAAAGATTACTGGGATAAAGCGTCGAAAGGTAACGTTGATAAGCTAACGCTTGTTCCGATCAAAGAAGACGCGACTCGTGTAGCAGCACTGCTTTCTGGTGGCGTTGACATGATTCATCCAGTAGCACCAAACGATCACAAACGTGTGAAAGATGCAGACGGCATCGATTTAGTGACGCTACCAGGTACGCGTATCATCACATTCCAAATGAACCAAAACAGCAATGAAGCACTGAAAGATGTTCGCGTTCGCCAAGCGATTGTTCACGCAATCAATAACGAAGGCATCGTGAAGAAGATTATGAAAGGCTTCGCTACGGCAGCTGGTCAACAGAGCCCTGCTGGTTACGTAGGTCACGATGACAAATTGGTTCCTCGCTACGATCTGAAGAAAGCGAAACAGCTGATGAAAGAAGCGGGTTATGAGAAAGGCTTTACGCTGACCATGATGGCGCCAAACAACCGTTACGTGAACGATGCGAAAGTTGCGCAAGCGGCGGCAGCAATGCTGTCTAAGATCGGCATCAAGGTTGATCTGAAGACGATGCCTAAAGCGCAATACTGGCCTGAGTTCGACAAGTGTGCGGCAGACATGTTGATGATTGGTTGGCACTCAGATACGGAAGATTCAGCGAACTTCAACGAGTTCCTAACCATGACTCGTAACGAAGAAACGGGCCGTGGCCAGTACAACTGTGGTTACTACTCAAACCCAGAAATGGACAAAGTGGTTGAAGCGGCAAACGTAGAAACGGATCCAGCGAAACGCGCTGAAATGCTGAAAGGTGTAGAAGCGACGCTATACAACGATGCAGCATTCGTACCGCTACACTGGCAAAGTGAAGCGTGGGGCGCGAAGTCTAACGTGAAAGCAGCTGACATCGTTAACCCAATGGTAATGCCTTACTTCGGTGACCTAGTGGTTGAATAATCACGGTTAGTCGATTTTGAGGAGGGATAGGTGTCCCTCCTCAACTTAAAGCACTCGACTCAGTTTTGTTTCAGTCGGACTGAGTTGGTTTTACAGACTGAATTTTCTCTCTGAATAGAGATCTATGGATAGTTAAGGGGCAAGGAATGTTTTCGTTTCTGGTCAAGCGCCTGTTTCAGGCACTGATAGTGATGTTTGTGATCAGTTTGGTGGCGTTTGCCATTCAGGATAACCTGGGTGACCCGCTGCGTGAGCTTGTAGGTCAGTCGGTTTCAGAATCGGAGCGCCAAGCGCTGCGTGATGAATTGGGCCTGAACGATCCCTTTATCACAAAGTACACTCGCTTTGTGGGCAATGCGCTACAAGGTGATTTAGGTACATCTTACTTCTTCAAGCGACCTGCAGTTGAGGTGATTCTCGACAAGCTGGTGGCAACATTAGAGCTCGTATTTGGTGCGACGCTGATTATTGTTTTTTTATCGATTCCGCTTGGGGTGTACTCTGCGATTCATCCGAAGAGTATCTTTACTAAATTCGTTATGGCGATGAGTAGTGTCGGTATCTCGATTCCGGTGTTCTTAACTGCGATCATGCTGATGTACGTCTTCTCCATAGAGCTCGGTTGGCTACCTTCCTACGGGCGGGGTGAAACCGCTAATGTGCTCGGTTGGGAATCAGGCTTCTTTACCATTGATGGCATCAAGCACTTGATTCTACCTTGTGTGGCACTGGCTTCGATCATGTTGCCGTTGTTCATCCGTTTGGTCCGTTCAGAAATGCTGGAAGTACTGAGCTCGGAATACATTAAGTTCGCCAAAGCAAAAGGCCTGAACTTAAACAAAATTTATTACCAACATGCACTTAAGAACACCATGCTACCAGTTCTGACGGTTGGCGGTGTGCAGATTGGTACTATGGTGGCTTACACCATCCTGACGGAAACCGTGTTCCAATGGCCGGGCACTGGCTTTCTTTTCCTAGAGGCAATCAACCGTGTAGATACACCGTTGATCACTGCCTACGTTATCTTTGTTGGTCTGATCTTCGTGGTAACTAATACCATCGTTGACCTGCTGTACGGCATCATCAACCCAACTGTGAACCTAACTGGAAAAGGAGCTTAATCATGAGCCAATCAAGTGTAACACCAGCTCAGGAAGCCGCTCCATCGGCGTGGCAACGTTTCAAAGAGTCGGATTTCTTGTACTACTTCAAACGCGACAAAGTTGCGATGGCGAGTTTTACCGTCTTTATGATGTTCTTAGTGTTGGCGTTGGCTGCGCCAATTCTGGCACCGACAGACCCGTATGATCTGACGTCTATCGACATCATGGATTCTGAGTTGCCACCGTCTTGGATGGAAGATGGCGATGAGCGTTTTGTGTTGGGAACTGATGAGCAAGGCCGCGATATTTTATCGACCATCCTTTACGGCTCTCGCCTGTCTCTGACTATCGGCTTCCTTGCGGTTGGTCTTCAGTTGGTACTGGGTATCATCATTGGTTTGTCTGCAGGTTACTTCGGCGGTCGTATCGATAGCTTCCTGATGCGCTTTGCAGACGTACAGTTGTCGTTCTCGACCATGATGGTAGCGATCATCGTGTCAGCTATCTTCAAAGCCAGTTTTGGCAGTGATTTCTATAGCCAATACGCGGTAGTCATGCTGGTGGTGATCATCGGGGTGGCAGAATGGCCGCAGTACGCACGTACCATTCGTGCTTCGGTACTGGCTGAGAAGAAGAAAGAATACGTCGAAGCGGCGCGTGTTATGGGCTTTAAAGCACCTCGCATCATGTTCCGCCATATCCTACCGAACTGTCTATCGCCAATCTTGGTTATCTCGACGGTACAGGTAGCAAACGCAATCATGTCGGAAGCGGCACTGTCATTCCTAGGTCTGGGTCTGCCAGTCGACCAGCCGTCACTGGGTGCGTTGATCAGCATCGGTTTTAACTACATCTTCTCAGGTGCTTGGTGGATTACTGCCTTCCCAGGTATCGTACTAGTAACACTAGTGTTGGTGATCAATCTCTTGGGTGACTGGTTACGTGATGTATTCAACCCCAAAATTTATAAAGGTTGATCTCAGTAGTTAAGAAAACAACAAGTTGAGTATAAAATACGAGCTGGATGAAAATCCGGCTCTTTTTTTGCTTGTTGTTTTATCATTCATGTTTTATTGACGCTTTGTCGCGATAATTTCATCACTAAACCTTATTAGAGTGAAGCGTATGGAAATGAAGAAGGCGCTTAAGCCATCACGTATCGCCCATCCAACTTTGAGCTTAGCTATACTGCTAGCCTGTGCGCCGTTCGCAGAGACGGTGAGTGCACAAGAATTCCTGTGCCAGGCGACGCAAGCGAGTCACCAAGAGTTGCCTGTTCTGGATAAGACTTGTCCTATTGGGAAGGGAGTATGGGGAAAGAAAGTGCCGCAAGGAGGCAATTTATTTTGGGTTCAATGCGGTTTGTTACCTAAAAAAATGCCGTTAGCCAAAGCTAAGCCACTCTATAACAAAATCAGTACTGATGTTTGGATGAAGCCGGAAGACAAAGGGTTCCGCTGTTTGATTGGGCCGTACAAAAGTTTTGAGCAAGCGAGCACAGATTTAGTCCAAGTTAGGACCGTATCTGGTTATAAAGAAGCCTTTATTCGTGTGGTGGGAGCAAACATCTCTGAGCCAGTGAAGAAGACTAAGAGCGTAAGCAAGCCGAAGCCAGTGGCTAAGAATACCTCTGCGTTCGAGCCAAAGCCGGCTGCTGTAAACGTGCCGGAGGCAACCCCTTCTACAAAAGTGAAGCCAGCAGAACCTGTGAGTGTCAGCAACAATGTTGAAGTGCGATTGAAGGCCATCTTACAAGGTAAAACTTACGTCGTACCTTACTTGCTTGATGCAGGAAATCAGTTTTACATGGAATATGGCAAGCCATGGAATCGCTTGAGTTATGCAAGCTCACAACAAGTATGTGGTGAGTTAGGGATGGGCTTAGTATCTTCATCTGAGTTCAAAGCTTTACGCGATTCTGGAGTGATGGAAAAGAATGAATGGCCTCTGCAACTGCCTTATTGGGGAGAGAATCGGTTGGGATTATTCGCTGATCGTGAGCCGAACCCATTAACAGGCATATCACTACTCAATGTCATGTGCGTCAAATAACGCAGTCCCGATATAAGCCTCGCAATGCGAGGCTTATTACTTACTAGCTTGCATAAAAGAACAGCGCTGCTTGTTCAAGTTTGACTGACTGGGCATAATGTTACATGTAACATTACTGATAATTTAGATATTTATGGCTCAACAGAATAAGAAAGCACGAACGACGCTACAGGATGTCGCAGATAAAGTTGGCGTAACTAAAATGACGGTCTCGCGTTATATGCGTAACCCAGACTCCGTGGCAGAAAAAACACGGGTGAAGATTGCTGCGGCGATTGAAGAGATGGGTTACATCGAGAACCGAGCGCCAGCGATGTTGTCGAAGTCTTCCAGTAAAGCGATCGGCATCTTGCTGCCTTCATTGTCCAACCAAATTTTTGCGTCTTTTGTTCAGGGCATTGAAACAGTCACCAAAGCCAATGGCTACGAAACCCTCCTTGCACACTTTAGCTATGATGAATTGGAAGAAGAGCGCAAGATTGCCTCTTTGCTTTCTTACCAAGTCGACGGCTTAATCCTGACGGAAAGCCATCATACTCAGCGCACGTTGCAGATGATCAAGAATGCAGGCGTACCAGTAGTGGAAACGATGGAATTGCCAGAATACCCGATTGATATGGCAGTGGGGTTGGATCATGAAGATGCGGCTTATAACGTGGTGAAGCGTATGTTGGGGTCGGGAAAACGTACGATAGTCTACTTCGGAGCTCGCCTAGATACGCGTACCAAGCTACGTATGAAAGGTTATGATCGTGCGATGACAGAAGCAGGTTTAGAGCCCAAGCATATATTAACTGGCGAACACTCAAGTTTCTCTTTGGCATCTGATCTACTAGAACGCGCTTTAAAAACCTATCCAGATCTGGACGGTGTATTTTGTACCAATGATGATATCGCAATCGGTACTTTATTAAATGCACAGCAACTTAATATCAAAGTACCAGAGCAACTTGCCATTGTTGGCTATAACGCATTAGATATCGGTCAAGCCATTAGTCCCAAGTTAACCAGTGTCGATACTCCGCGTTTTGCAATCGGAGAGAAGAGTGCTGAACTGCTGATATCACGCCTCAAGGGTGAGGAGCAAGCTGATACCATTGTCGATATGGGCTATCAAATAACCGCAGGCGAGAGCGTCTAACTCACCCTAGTTTTCTCTATCTTTGACAAAGGTACTTATATGCCACACCAACTTGATGCGCTAGATCTTAATTTAATGCGCCTGCTCAAAGCCGTGGTGGAAAACCGCAGTATCAAGTTGGCGGCAATGCAGCTTGGTATCTCACAGCCGAGTGCTAGTCGAGGGGTGATGAAACTCAAAAATGTATTTGATGATCCACTGTTCGTGCGCAAAGCTCATGGGGTTGAGCCCTCACCAATGGCGATTCGCTTAGCGGCAGAGTTCGATAACATGCTATCACCGCTGGAAAAAGTGGTGCAGGAGTTCTCTGAATTTGATCCACTCGACTACCAAGGTCAGATTGCGATTGTGACGGATCCATATCTGATGGACGAACAAGGTCAACGCCTTCTGCGCGGCTGCCATCAGGCGTTTCCTCAAGCCTCGTTTGCTTTCTCAAGTTGGAACATCTATTCCCAAGATGAGATGTTAGAGGGCGAACACGACTACTGTATTCTCGATCAAGAAACTGAATTGTCGAAAGACATCTACATGCGCCCTCTGTTTGTCGAGAAGCGCGTGATTTTGGCGCGTAAAGACCATCCAACATTGTCGCAAGTCAGTAATGACTGGGGAACGGTGTCGAAATTGCCGCTGGTATCGCTACCTGGGCCTGCGTCATACAATCCGCTGTGTACAGTGGAATCGGAATATCGTCGCATGGGTTACGAACCTGTGGTACTGCTCAAGTCCTACAATTTGCGTGTTGCTTGCCAAATGCTGCTTGAGACTGATGCCATTATGTACGCCAGCCAAAGCACTGCGCATTTGATGCATGAACTCGCCTCTTATCCAATGCCGATGGTAAACCGCGAATTCAGCCAATTTGTTGTCTCGGGTGGCTATTTGCAGACGTATCGTAACCATCCATTGCATCGTCATTTGCATCAAGTGGTCCAACAAACCCTCAATACACCATTAACGTGATCTCATAGACAAACAATCCCTGAAGATATTCAAAAATGAATATCTCAATTACCTGTCTGTTTCGCTGAAGAAGGGCTAATCTGACTACAAATAGTCAGGAGAAGCGGCTCTTTTTATCTTATCAATTCTTTGAGTGTCTGATCATTGAAAGGCATTCACCATTCTCCGTTATGCAGTTTTTTAATTTCTGGGGAGGATGAACCATGCTTATTGCACGTCTATTTTTATTGCTCGCCATCGTTGCTGAAGTGGCCGGTACCAGTACCATGTCATTTATCGGTGAAAGTAACGCATGGGAAGGCTATTTGGTGATGTATGTTCTGATCGCCATTTCTTATTATTTCTTATCAATTGCGGCAAAGAAAATTTCCATCGGTGTGGCGTACGCGACATGGGAAGGCGTAGGTATTGCCTTGATTACTCTCGTTTCTATCGTTTTGTTTGATGCCAATTTAAGCACACAGCAGTTGCTTGGTTTGGCGCTGGCAGTAGTCGGTATCGTGTGTGTGACGCTAGGCGAATCACACGGTCAGCCTCAACAAAAAGCTGAGTTGCCGCACTCATCGAATGCGAGGTGTTAATCATGAGCCAATTCTTTACCGTTTCATTTGGATTTGTGGTGTTGGCGGCGTTAGTCGATATCATGGCGAACATGGCGCTGACTCGCTCGAAAGGCTTTGAGCACAAAGGCTGGGGCGTTATCGCAATAGTGCTAGTGATGGCGGCATTTACCTTACTTGCCCAAGCCGTAAAAGAGATCGATCTTGCTATCGCTTACGCCTCTTGGGGGGCGATAGGTATCTTAGGTACCGCGATTGGTGGTGCTTTGCTGTTCAAACAAAAGCTTAAGCCGATTGGCTGGTTTGGTATCTTTGTTGTGATTGCGGCGGTTGTGGTGATGAAGACGGCTTGATGTCGTTTGCTGAATCCCAAAGCTCGTCATTCTGAACGGCGAGGGACGAGCGTGATTCAGAATCTACCAACAAAAAGTGCTGTGGCAGAGATGTTTCTTCTCGCTTCACAGCACTTTGATAGTAGATTCCTGATCTCGCTTAGGCTCGTCATTCTGAACGGCGAGGGACGAGCGTGATTCAGAATCTACCAACAAAAAGTGCTGTGGCAGAGATGTTTCCTCTCGCTTCACAGCACTCTGATATTAGATTCCTGATCTCGCCTAAGCTCGTCGGAATGGCGGGATCTTTCTCTCCGTCTTAAACAATAAAGCTTGCGCCTTCTTCTGCGCTCGAAACGCTTTGACGAATCACGCTAAAGAAACCACGACCCCAAGTCTGTTGCTTGGCTTCAGTATCCACCTCTAACAGTTCCCGACCCGTAACGTCGCTTAGGTTATTCAGTTCGCCAGTTTGGCAATCAACGCGGATGATGTCGCCATTGCGCACCAAGCCAATCGCGCCGCCACGAATCGCTTCTGGAGATACGTGGATTGCTGATGGAATCTTACCCGATGCACCAGATAGTCGACCGTCCGTCACTAGCGCGACTTTAAAGCCCGCTTTCTGCACGTTGCCGAGAATTGGCATCAGTTTATGCAGCTCTGGCATGCCGTTCGCTGCAGGACCATTGTGCGTCACGACCACGATGCAATCTTGGTTTAGCTCACCGCGTTTGTATGCCGCTTCCACTTCGTGTTGGCATTGGAATACGATCGCTGGCGCTTCGATGATGCGCTGATCTTCTTTTACCGCAGATACTTTCACCACGGCTTTACCCAAGTTACCGTGAAGTACGCGAGTACCACCGGTGTTTTGGAAAGCTTGCGTTGGCGCAGCAATCACTTCGCCGTCTTGGCTGCCACCACATGGTGTCCAAGTTAGTTTTCCGTCGACTAGCGCAGGTAGCGTCATTTGGTCTTTGAATTCGCCGAATACTGGTTTCACGTCACGATGAAGCAAGCCAGACTCGTCCAAACGATGCAATAGAGCAGGTACGCCGCCCGCTTCTTGGAACGCGTTCATGTCAGCTGGACCGTTCGGGTAAACGCGCGCCAACAGTGGCACCACTTCAGATAGGTCACTGATGTCTTGCCATGTCAGAATCAAACCCGCAGCACGCGCCACCGCCAACATGTGGATAGTGTGGTTGGTGCTGCCGCCCGATGCCAACAGCGCGATAATGCCGTTGATGAGGCTCTTTTCTGTGACAACTTCAGACAATGGACGGAAATTGACTGAACCTGCATTCATTGCCGCGATTTTAAGAGCCGCGTGATCAGTCAGCGCCTTACGTAGCTCAGTATGTGGATGGATAAATGCTGAACCTGGCAGCATCAAACCCATGGCTTCAAACACAAGTTGGTTAGTGTTTGCGGTTCCGTAGAAGGTACACGTCCCCGCCGAGTGGTAAGCACGACACTCCATATCAAGCAGTGCGTCTTTACCTACTTCGCCCGCCGCGTATTTTTGGCGAACGTCTACTTTCTCTTCATTGCTAATGCCTGTTGCCATCAAACCTGCTGGCACAAACGCCGTTGGTAGATGTGCGTAAGACAGCGCGCCCATCAGTTGTCCCGGTGCGATTTTGTCGCAGATACCCAGCAGCAAGGTCGCATCGAACACATTGTGGCTCAGTGAAAGTGCCGTCGATTGAGCAATTAAGTCACGAGAAAACAGTGACATGTCCATGCCCGCTTGACCTTGAGTCACGCCATCACACATTGCCGGAACGCAGCCAGCAACTTGTGCGGTGTGACCATAACCAGACAGTACTTGCTTGATTTGATCAGGGTAGTGTTGGTACGGCTGGTGGGCACTCAACATATCATTGTAAGCACTGATCAGCGCCACATTGGAATGAGTGAAATCCAGAATATTTTTCTTTTCAGACGAACAGGATGCTGCAACAGCGTGAGCGAGGTTGCCACAAGATAGGCCGACGCGACCTTTACCTGTTTCTGCTTGGACTTCGGTGCGAGCAAGAAACGCCGCACGTGCTTCTTGGCTGCGCTCAACTAAGCGTTGAGTAACGTCTAAAACTACTTGATGAGTCATGCCATCGCCTCATCTTGCGTTAGGATGAGTTCCGCAGCGTTCGATACGACTTCTTCGATGGTTGCATCAATGCTGACGAAAATGGTGCGAGGCTCATCTTCTGGGCGCTCTAGCGTTTCAAATTGGCTGTTGACCATGTTCTCTTTCATGAAGTGACCTTGGCGAGCACGCATGCGCTCAAGGATCAGTTCTTTGCTGCCGTCTAGGAAGAGGAAGCTTACGTTCTCGTTGCCTTCGCGGATTTGGTCACGATAAATCTTTTTTAGTGCCGAACAGACAATAATGCCGTGCTCGTTTTTGCTTTCTAAGCTATAAGCAGCGTCGCGGATACGTTCTAGCCAAGGTTTGCGGTCGTCGTCGTTCAGAGGCTGACCTGATGCCATTTTCTGAATGTTTGCTCGTGGGTGAAGATCATCACCATCAATGAATTTACGTCCCAGCTTCTTCGCCAAGTGCTCACCAATTGTGGTTTTGCCACTCGCACAAACGCCCATAACGACGACACTACTACCAGCCATAACTTATCCTCATAACAAATTTGCGCGTGATCTCAATTTTTGAATTCACTTTAAAATATGGGTTTATCTTATTCATGTTATCGGTAACATGTTACCGGTAACTCAAATAAATGTGAACCACAACACAAACAATAATTCTTAAAGGTGAACCCATGGAACAGCTAACCCAAGCTCCAGACCCTACGTTCCTACTAACGATTGCAGTCCTCGCGATTGCGGCGTTACTTGTATTGATTATTAAGCTCAAAGTGCACGCGTTTGCTTCGCTTACGGTAGTAAGTTTAGGTACAGCGCTGGCGACTGGTGTATCTTCTGACCAAGTAGTTCCAACCATGATGAGTGGTTTCGGTGGCACACTGGCATCTGTTGCTTTGCTGGTTGGTCTTGGTGCAATGATCGGTAAAATTTTAGAAGTGACTGGCGGCGCAAAAGTGCTGGCAGATACTTTGATTGGGCGCTTCGGTAAAGAGCGCGCACCATTTGCATTGGGTGTCGCGTCATTGCTGTTCGGCTTCCCAATTTTCTTTGATGCTGGCCTAGTCGTAATGATGCCAATCATCTTAAGTGTGGCAGCACGCTTTGGTGGTTCGCCAATCAAATACGCACTACCAGCAGCAGGTGCATTTGCAGTGATGCACGGCTTTGTTCCTCCGCATCCAGGTCCAGTTGCAGCAGCAGAATTCCTAGGCGCAAACATTGGTCTACTGCTTGTTGTTGGTATCCTAGTGGCTATTCCAACTTGGTACCTAGGTGCTTACCTATTTGGTCTGTATGCAGGCAAGAAATTCGATATCCCGCTATCAAAAGCCTTCTTCAACGGTGATACGCAAGTTGAAGATGCACAACTGCCAAAATTTGGCACAGTAATGACCATCCTAGTGCTGCCTGTACTGCTAATCTGTTTAGACACAGTATTGAACACGCTAGCAGTTGCGGGTGTGATTGATGGCAAAACAGCACTGGTTGAGTTCCTACGTATGCTAGGTAAAACGCCAGTTGCACTACTGATTACCTTAATCGTCTGTCTTGCTGTGTTTGCAAAAGACTACGGCATGGCGAAACTTGAGAAGCTGTGTGGCGATTCATTGGCGCCTATCTGTGGCGTTATCCTAGTAACTGGTGCGGGCGGTATGTTCGGTGGCGTACTGCGTGCAAGTGGTATCGGTGATGCACTTGCAGACGTATTAACTGACACTGGCATGCCAGTGATCGTAGCGGCGTTTGTTATCTCTACCTGTCTGCGCGTTGCTCAAGGCTCAGCAACCGTGGCACTAACGACAACTGCAGCACTTATCGCGCCAGTAGTGGCAGCATCAACTGGTTTGAGCGAGCTAGACCTGTGCTTTATCGTTATCGCGATTGCAGGTGGTGCAACAGTGCTTTCTCACTTCAACGATTCTGGTTTCTGGTTAGTATCTCGTCTACTAGAGATGGATGAGAAAACAACGCTAAAAACTTGGACGGTAATGGAAACTTTACTTGGTGGTATCGCATTTATTATCGTAGCAACATTAAGCTTTATTCTTTAGAGGTTACCCATGACAACACTTGAACAACGATTAAGAGAAATCAAAATCGTCCCAGTTATCGCAATCAACGATGTAGCACACGCTCTGCCACTGGCAAAAGTGTTGGTAGAAAACGGTTTACCATGTGCGGAAGTGACATTCCGCACTGAAGCGGCGGCTGAGTCGATCCGCATCATGCGTGAAGCGTACCCAGAACTGCTGATCGGTGCTGGTACAGTACTGACAACTGAGCAAGTGGACATCGCGATTGACGCTGGTGTGGACTTTATCGTGAGCCCTGGTTTCAACCCAACGACAGTGAAATACTGTCAGCAACGCAACGTGACAATCGTACCGGGTGTGAACAACCCAAGCTTGGTTGAGCAAGCAATGGAAATGGGTCTACGTACTCTGAAGTTCTTCCCTGCTGAGCCATCAGGCGGCGTAAACATGCTTAAAGCACTAACTGCAGTTTACCCAGTGGAGTTCATGCCTACAGGTGGTGTAAGCCCATCTAACGTGGAAGATTACCTAGCGCTGAAATCGGTTGTCGCTTGTGGCGGTACTTGGATGGTTCCAACCGCTATGATGGACAATGGCGATTGGGAAGGTATTGCTGAATTGGTTCGCGCAGTTAAGTAAAACGCGCAAACGACTCCTAAATCCCCCCTAACGTTTAAAACGTGAATAGAAAAGGGTCATCAAGTAATTGATGACCCTTTTTGTTTATCTGCTTAAATCAGCAAAGTGATTCGCGTGTGATTAACGCATCGTCACGAACTCTTCAGAACCCGTTGGGTGGATAGCCACAACAGAGTCGAAGTCTGCTTTGGTTGCGCCCATCTTCATTGCTACGCCGAAACCTTGAATCATTTCATCAACGGTAAAGCCGATGCCGTGTAGACCAACAACCGTTTCTTCTTCGCCAGCACATACTAGCTTCATCTTACATGGTTGACGGTGCTTAGTGACTGCTGTGTACATCGCAGTAAAGCCAGACGTGTAGACTTTGATGTTGTCTTTGCCGTACTTCTCTTCTGCTTCTTGAGTCGTTAGACCGATAGTGCCGATTGGTGGGTGGCTGAATACCACAGTTGGTACCAAATCGTAGTCCATCTTCGCGTTTGGTTTGTTGTTGAACAAACGCTCAGAAAGTTGACGACCCGCTTTAACAGCCACTGGTGTTAGCTCGATACCGCCTTCCATGATGTCACCTACACAGTAGATGCCTTTCACGTTAGTTTCTTGGTACTCGTCTACCTTGATGTAGCCACGATCGTTCGTTGCAACGCCAGTTGATGCTAGGTTGATAGCGTCAGTTGCTGGGTGACGACCGATTGCCCAGATTAGGGTATCAACGTTTTGGCTCTCGCCGTTTTCTAGGTGCAGAGTTAGGCTGCCGTCTGCTTCTTTTACCACTTCTTTTGGAACAGAGTGGGTGTGTAGCGTTGGGCCTTCTGCGTCCATCACTTCTACTAGCGTTTCGATGATCATTGGATCGAAGCTACGCAGTGGTGATTCTTTACGGCAGAATAGATGTGTTTCTGTGCCTAGTGCATGCAGAACGCCGGCGATTTCTACCGCGATGTAACCTGCACCGATCACTGCAACGCGTTTTGGTTGCTCAGTAAGCTCGAAGAAGCCGTTTGAATCGATGCCGTATTCTGCGCCTGGAATGTTTGGAATCGTTGGACGACCACCCACTGCGATCAGGATGTGATCCGCTGTGTAGTGTTCACCGTTTACTTCTACCGTTTTCTCGTCAACAAACTTAGCAAAGCCTTTGATAACATTTACTTTGTTGTTGCCAAGAACGCGATCGTAAGATTGGTGGATACGACCAATGTAAGCTTGACGACTCTCAACCAGTTTGCTCCAGTCGAAACCTTTTACATCTACATCGAAGCCGTAGTCTTCTGCGTACAGGTTCATTGCTTCTGCAACTTGCGCGCCGTGCCACATTACTTTTTTAGGCACACAACCAACGTTTACACAGGTACCGCCAAGGTCTTGAGCTTCGATAAGCGCTACTTTAGCACCGTACATTGCCGCACGGTTTGCTGATGCAATGCCGCCGCTGCCGCCACCGATACAGATATAATCAAAATGAGTCGCCATTACTTTCTCCAAGAGCTTATTAATTTTTGTCTGACAACAATTACATTGGGGTAGTGGGTGATGAACTCAACATCCCTAAATAAATTGTTACCTGCCTAAGCCTGTTGAAGTGACTTAAGCATGATCCGTTGTCCCTATCATAAATCGAGTCTAGCAATTTCCTAAATGGGAAAAAGTGACATTACTTATGACAAATAGCGATGAGAGGATAGCAAAGCGGAATAAGGCGCTATTCCGCTTGGTGTTTTTCATGCTTAGGGTAAGGAAAGTTCATTAACCGCAGCAGCTTGATGTGCCACAGCCTGACTGGGCTTGCACGTCTTTACCATCCGCAAGATAAGTGTTGGTTAGGTAGAAATCGCTAAACAGCTGCACGAAGTCTTCCGATACTGTCTTCTCTACTAATCCTGATTCTAGGATGTGCTTTTGCCATGCCTGCATTTTTGGCAGACCACAGAAGAAGTCATAACCAGAGTGCGCTTTGACGATGGCAGCACGATGCAGAAGCGGCAACCAAGCCATGTCTACATTGCTTAGTTCATCGGATTTAAAGAACTTGGTTTCACCAGACAGTTGGTTTTCTGCTTTTTGGAACGCTTTGATCAGCTTCTCTGCGCGCTCTTCAAAGGTTGCTTGGTCTTTACTGCCCATGGTGCCGCACTGAGGCAAGTAGTGTTTTGAACTTAGGTAGCTCCATGCGCGATCCAGTGCACGTTGTTCGTTTGTCACACCTTGCTCTAATGGACCGTATTCGTCTTCGATGTATTCGATGATCGCATCCGATTCAAACAGCGCCGTGCCAGATTCTGTCACCATCACTGGTACTTGGCCGTTTGGTGAGATGTCTAGGAACCATTGTGGTTTGTCTTTTAGGCTGATGTATTCAATCTCGTAAGGGTTCTAGTGCTGCTGTTACGCGTTGAACAAATGGGCAAATTTTAAAACTGATAACTTTAAGCATGGTCATTTCTCTCTATGTTTTAGCTTGTTTACATCCCTAAGACGCAGGCAAAAAAGAAAAGACGAAGCGCAGACGAAAATTTTTGAAAAAATAAATAAAAAAAGCGCAACGAGGTCATCGTTGCGCTTTAAGATTCTGAAATTCAGTGTTTTTTATTCTGGAACGATCCAGTCGACTTTCCAGTGGCCGGTTGCTGGCGCGATTGCTTCTTGCAGGAATGGCAGAATTTCTTTCATCTGGCTTTCCAGTTTCCACGGTGGGTTAATCACGATCATGCCCGATGCCGTCATGCCACGCTCGTTGGTATCTGGAGAGACGCCCAATTCGATTTGCAGGATTTTGCGAATGCCAAGCCCTTCCAAGCCTTCAATCATGTCTTCGATATCACAGCGGTTTACCACTGGGTACCAAATCGCGTAGATGCCTGTTGCCCAACGTTTATGGCTTTGGAAAATCGCTTGCACGACGTCGCGGTACTCTTTCGCTAGCTCGTATGGTGGGTCAATTAGCACCAAACCACGACGTTCTTGCGGTGGCAGACTGCCTTTCAGACGCTTGAAGCCATCTTCTTTGTAGATGCTCACTTGACGATCGCGATGGAACTCTTGTTCCAGCAGTGGGTGATCGGCTGGGTGCAGCTCAGTCAGAACCATGCGGTCTTGTGGGCGGATTTGCGCACGTGCAACGCGCGGTGAACCAGGGTAGAAACGCAGCTTTTCACCGTTGTTCAATGTTTTGATTGAATCGATGTAGCTTGCGATGTCTTCAGGAATGTTTGGGTTGTCCCAAATGCGCGCGATGCCTTGTTTGTATTCGCCCGTTTTTTCAGACCATTCGTGAGTCAGATCGTAGCGTCCCACACCCGAGTGGGTATCGTGATAAACAAACGGCTTATCTTTCTGCTTTAGTGCATCAAGAATGAGGCTTTGAACGATGTGTTTTACCACGTCAGCATGGTTGCCAGCGTGGAAGCTGTGGCGGTAACTTAACAAATTAAACTCTCGAAACACTCTTTGACTGAGTGTGGTCTGTGATTTTCGCGATATGGCGGTATTATACTCAAGTAACTTAAAGAAGTAGAACTTCGATTCAAATCAGTATCACTGATAGGGATTCGCTATTGAAATTTCTTTAAGTCACCCATACTTAGTATGAGTAAACAAATTGAACCTAAGTGGGATTGCACCGCTCCAATAGAGTGCGAAACCTGACTTAGGCATAACAAGACTCAAGGACAGAGTAAGCACTCTTTGACCGATTTGGTCATTGCTGCATCGAGAAAGGGAACGGAGATCCCCCCATCCATGTTGTTGGCTTGCCTGTGCATTGAGTTCGCCTATTTCTATGCAAATGCGAATGGGCAAATACAGAGCCAAAACACAAAAGGAATTATTCATGTCTAATCCACTTCTTACGTTTACGGATCTTCCTCCGTTTTCGCAAATCAAACCAGAACACATTAAACCTGCAGTGGAGCAGGCGATTGCGGATTGTCGTGCCAAGATTGACGAGGTACTAAAAGACAACACAAACCCAAGCTGGACCAGTGTGATCGCGCCAATTGAAGAAGCGGATGACCGCTTGAGCCGCATTTGGTCACCAGTGGGTCACATGAACTCAGTAGTGAACAGCGAAGCGCTGCGTGAAGCGTATGAAAGCTGCCTACCAATCCTGTCTGAGTACGGTACTTGGGTTGGTCAGCATAAAGGTCTTTACGAAGCGTACAAAGCGATCAAAGCAAGCGAAGAGTACGCGACGCTAACGCGTGCACAGCAGAAGACCATTTCGGATTCACTACGCGACTTCGAGCTTTCGGGCATCGGTTTACCATCAGACGAGCAACATCGCTACGGCGAAATCAGCAAGCGCATGTCTGAGCTGAGCTCAAAATTCTCCAACAATGTGCTAGATGCAACCATGGGTTGGACTAAGCACGTTGCAGACGAAAAAGACCTAGCGGGTATGCCAGAATCTGCACTTGCAGCAGCAAAAGCAGCAGCAGAGGCAAAAGAGCTCGATGGCTACCTAATCACGCTAGATATCCCATCTTACCTACCGGTTATGACGTACTGTGATAACCAAGACCTACGTAAAGAAGTGTACGAAGCGTACGTAACGCGCGCTTCTGACCGTGGTCCAAATGCAGGTAAATGGGACAACTCAGAAATCATCACTGAGCAGCTAAAACTGCGTCATGAAATCTCTCGTATGTTGGGTTTCAACACTTACAGCGAGAAATCTCTGGCAACTAAAATGGCAGAGAATCCTGCGCAAGTTCTTGGCTTCTTGAACGATTTGGCAACCAAAGCGAAACCACAAGGTGAGCGCGAAATCGAAGAGCTACGCCAGTTTGCGAATGCGGAATTTGGTGTCAGCGAGCTAAACGTATGGGACATCGCGTACTACAGCGAGAAGCAAAAGCAGCACTTGTTCCAAATTTCGGATGAAGAACTGCGTCCTTACTTCCCTGAATCAAAAGCGGTAAGTGGTCTGTTTGAAGTGCTAAACCGCGTGTTTGGTATGACAGTGACAGAGCGTGAAGGCGTGGATACTTGGCACGAATCAGTGCGTTTCTTTGATATCTTCGATGGCGAAGGCACACTGCGCGGCAGCTTCTACCTAGATCTATACGCACGCGAACACAAACGTGGCGGTGCGTGGATGGACGATTGCCGAGGTCGTCGTGTGACGCTAGCGGGCGAGCTACAAACACCGGTTGCTTACCTAACGTGTAACTTCAACCGTCCTGTGGGCGACAAGCCTGCACTGTTTACGCACGATGAAGTCGTGACTCTGTTCCACGAGTTTGGTCACGGTATCCACCACATGCTGACGCAAGTAGAAACAGGCGCGGTATCGGGCATCAACGGTGTGCCTTGGGATGCGGTTGAGCTACCAAGTCAGTTCCTAGAAAACTGGTGTTGGGAAGAAGACGCGCTGGCGTTTATTTCTGGTCACTATGAGACTGGCGAACCGCTACCAAAAGCGATGCTAGACAAAATGCTAGCAGCGAAGAACTTCCAGTCGGCGATGGGCATCCTACGTCAGCTAGAATTCGGTTTGTTCGACTTCACTCTGCACACAGAATACGACCCAGAAGTGGGTGCTCGTGTGCTTGAAACCTTGGCAGAAGTGAAAGAGAAAGTGGCAGTTGTACCAGCGGTTGAGTGGGCGCGTTTCTCACACAGCTTTGGTCATATCTTCGCGGGTGGTTACAGCGCAGGTTACTACAGCTACCTATGGGCAGAAGTGTTGTCTTCAGATGCGTTCTCTCGCTTTGAAGAAGAAGGCATCTTCAACAAAGAAACCGGTCTAAGTTTCTTGAACAACATCCTAGAAATGGGTGGTAGTGAAGAACCAATGGAGCTATTTAAGCGCTTCCGTGGTCGTGAGCCTGAAATCGATGCGCTACTGCGCCATTCTGGTATCGCAGCGTAATCTCATTGAGAATCAAGATGGGCAGCCAAGTGGCTGCCCTTTTTTATTTTCAGATTCGTTTTTTGTTTATTGATTCAACTTGTTATGGGTTTACGTTGCGATTGATTGGGTTTTGCAGTGAAATCAGCGTCTCGGTAGATTGCACTTCGTCGATCGCTTGAAGCTTATCAATCAATACAAATTGCAGCTCCTCAATTGACTTGCACATCAATTTAACGAATATGTTATACGCGCCCGTGGTGTAGTAAGCTTCTACCACTTCATCGAGAGCGTTGAGCTTTTCTAGTGCTGAGTGATAGTCGCGTGCAGCATTAAGGTTGATGCCAATAAAGCAACATACATCGTATCCTAGCTTTTTAGTATTGACGATAACCTCTGTTCCCTCGATGATGTCGGCCGCTTTCATTTTCTCGATGCGAACATGGATGGTGGCAGGGCTAACATCAAATTGCTTTGCCATCTCTGCATACGGTGTGCGTGCATCGGCCATCAGCGTTTTTAAAATGGCACGATCAAGGTCATCGAGTTTAGGTAGACTCGCGTTCATATTAGTAATTCCGTTAGGATATGAGGCTTTGAGTTCATTTTATACTCACCATGAATAGGATTCACAAGGTTTAAGCAGAGATAACCGAGAGTTGGCTCTGATATCACGGAGATGATGTGCAGGTTTTACTGATTTTTATTGCGATATGCTGGAGTAGCGTTGCCATCGCGCAAGAGCAAAAAGTTCTTGTTGTGCATTCCTATCATCAAGGCTTTTTCTGGACGGACTCTATTCAGAGGGGAATTGCGCAGCAAGTGGCTGATCGGTCGTTGGATATGCGCGTTTTGTATCTAGACTCGAAGCGCAACCAAAGCCCAACTTTTTTCCAACAGCTTGACTCTCTGTATCGCACTAAGCTGTCCAAAGAGCGTTTTGATGCGATTGTCGTTAGCGACAACAATGCGTTGGCATTAATGCAGCGTTTAGCGCCCGTAATTAAAGACACGCCAGTTATCTTTAGTGGTATCAACAATTATCATGCTTCACTTCATCAAAATCTTAACGCGACTGGCGTTATTGAAGATATTGATCTCGCTGCAAACCTAGAGCTGATTGAGCGACTGCATCCTAAATTCCAACAAATTCTGATTGTTAGTGACCACTCGGTTACTGGGGCAGCACTTAGAGCTCAGGTTGCCGATTTTCTCGAACAAACGCCCAAATATCGCCACAAAGTGACACATTTAGTGCCAGATACTATCGATGAGCTCAAACAACAGGTGTCAGAATTAACCCAAGACAACGTCGTGTTGTTTTGGACCTATTACCGAGATAAACATGGCGTAGTTAGTACCGATCGTGATTGGCGTGAGGTGAACCAAGCTTCGAATGCTCCTCTCTTTATGGTGCACGATGTCGGCTTAGGACATGGTGCTGTCGGAGGCGTAATCCAGAGCGGTTACCGACAGGGGTTTGAGGCAGCTCAACTGCTTGAGCAAGTGTTAGATAACCCTAAAGCACCGTTACCATCCGTAATAAAAAGCGAATCAGAAATAAAATTAGATTATCAATCGGTGGTTCGCTGGGGTCTTGGCGTAGAGCAAGAGCCGACGGGTGTATTTCTTAATAAGCCGATGCCATTTTCACAACGTTTTGCAAAAGAAATCAAAGTCTTTGGCAGCGTATTTGTGCTGATGTCCATTGTAATCTTGCTATTGAGTTATTACTTACAGCGTATCCGTCGTAGCGAAGCGTCTGCTCGCGAGGCTCAAACGATTTTAGAATCGGTTTTCGACCAAAGCATGCAGTATATGGGCATACTCGACCAACACGGTTTATTAAAATCCGGTAACGATCGTCTACAGTCTCTCCTCTATCATCAAGATTTACGACTCGATCGTCCACTGTGGCACCACAAGCACTGGAGTGTCGATGCACGCCAGAAAATATCTGAATTCTTTCAGAATCATCACCGACAAGTGACGACTTTTGAAGCGGATATTTGGAGTAAAGAGCATGGTGCGATGGTGTTGGAAGTTTCACTCAAGCCTTTCTCTCAGAAGGTCGGAAATGAAAACCAATACTTGTTCGAGGCACGTGATATTACCAGCCGTAAACTTATGGAAGACAAGCTTTATCAGCGTGAAGCGAGCCTACGTAATTACTACGAACAGCAACCAGTGATGATGGTGACATTGGACAGCAATAATTGCATCCAAGAAGTAAACCGCTTTGCTCAGCAACTGTTGGGGTATCAACCGCTGGACATGCTTGGTCATCGCTTGCGAGAGTTTTATTCAGACGACAAGGCACTGTTTCCGCGTCAAGTTTTGCTTCAGCCAAACCATGTTGTCCATGGTGTGTGGCGAAGAGAGATAGAGTATCTTCATGCGGACGGTCATTCCGTCTGGGTTCGCGAAAATATTCGTCCGTTACGAGATTCTGACCAGTTACTGATCGTGGGTGAAGACATCTCAGAAACGAAAAAACTGGCCAAACAGCTAGAATATCAAGCACGTTATGACTTGTTGACTGACACTTACAATCGCAACCACTTCGAACTAGAGCTGCAAACCGCACTGCGAGAAGTGGAAAGTCATCGCCGTGTGCACGCAATGTTGTATCTCGATCTTGATCAGTTGAAAGTGCTCAATGATACCGCGGGTCATGATGCTGGTGATGCGGCGATTCAGTTTTGTGCCAGTATGTTGGAAGAGGTCTTGCCTTATAGTGCCATTTTGGCACGAATGGGTGGTGATGAGTTTGCTGTACTACTCAAAGATTGTGGTGAACATGGGGCGATCATGATTGCAAAATCGATTATCTCGACACTGAGTAAACAGCCATTCATTTGGGAAGATATTCGTTTGCATATGAGTTGCTCCGTTGGTATTCGGGTTATTGACCACACAGCTGAAACACCGCAAATGGTGCATGCGCAAGCGGATTCAGCTTGTCATGTTGCCAAAGAGCTAGGGCGGAATCGCTACAACTTGTTTAGCCACGATAATGAAGAAGTACAGCAACGACAGCGAGAAATGCAAAGTGTTAATTTGGTACACGATGCTCTAGCTGGTCAACGTTTGGAGCTATTCGCGCAACGCATTCTTTGTCTACAGCACGAAGATTCGAAGATGAACTTTGAGATATTAGTGCGGATCCGCAATTCTCAAGGAGAATACATCTCTCCCGGTATCTTTATGCCAGCATCAGAGCGCTACAACATCGCTCACTGGATTGATAAACAAGTGGTGAATCAAACCTTGGAGTGGTTCGAGCAAAGACCAGAAAAGGTGGAGAATCTTGGACGATGCTCGATAAATTTATCTGGTCACTCAATGGGCAATCAGGAATTTATCGATTTTCTATTAGAACGTTTGGAAACGTCTTCTATGCCTTGCGATAAAATCTGTTTAGAGATCACTGAAACAGCGGCAATGCGTAACCTTGATCAAGCGATCGCATTTTTTACCAAAGTGAAAGCGCTTGGCTGCATGATTGCTTTGGATGATTTTGGATCTGGCCTATCTTCTTTTGGTTATTTAAAGAAACTTCCAGTAGATATCGTGAAAATTGACGGCTTATTCGTGAAAGATATGGATAAGAATGAAACAGATCGAGTCATGGTTCGTTCGATTAATGATCTTGCTAAACAGATGGGTAAAGTGACGGTCGCTGAGTTTGTTGAAAACAGCCAGATTATCGATCATTTACTAGAACTTGGTGTCGATTATGGACAAGGTTATGTTATCGGGCATCCCAAACCTCTGGCGCAGTTAGTCGAAGAGCTTGAACAAGAGTGATCGTGCTAGAGTGAGTGAATAGGCTAGCCTAGCAATTCACCGGCCATTAGGTATACACTCAGCGTCAGTTAAACCGATTTTTACTGGAGCCTCCTTTTGCAACTGCAATTGATTTGTGAAGACCCATCTCAACAGTCTAACCTTGATGAACTCGCTGCGCGTTGGCAGCTTTCTCACACAGATGACAGTGACTTTGCCTTAGTCCTCACGACAGAGCGTTTAGAGCTGCGTAAAGTGGATGAGCCAAAGCTGGGTGCGATCTTTGTGGATTTGATTGGTGGCGCAGTAGGTCATCGTCGCAAGTTTGGTGGCGGTAAAGGTCAGGCAATCGCGAAAGCCGCGGGTTTGAACAAAGGTGCAACCCCAACGGTACTGGATGGCACAGCGGGTTTAGGGCGTGATGCGTTTGTATTGGCGTCGTTAGGCTGTAAAGTGCAAATGGTTGAACGTCACCCAGTGGTTGCTGCATTGCTGGATGATGGCTTGGCACGTGCGAAACACGATCCAGAAATTGGCACTTGGGTATCAGAGCGCATGTCTTTGATTCACGCTTCTAGCCATGATGCGTTGGAACAATTGGCGCAAGATAAAGACTTCGTTCAGCCAGATGTGGTTTATCTCGACCCGATGTACCCACACCCTGAAAACAAAAAGAAATCGGCATTAGTAAAGAAAGAGATGCGCGTATTCCAATCTTTGGTCGGTGCAGATCTTGATGCAGATGGTTTGCTGGCACCAGCAATGGCATTGGCGAGCAAGCGTGTGGTGGTTAAGCGCCCTGATTATGCGGACTGGCTTGATGAGCAAAAGCCAAGCATGGCAATCGAAACCAAAAAGAACCGTTTCGATGTGTATGTGAAGGCATCAATGGCTTAACTCGCCTAAACACCTGACGACAAAAAGCTTCTTCTCACAGCGCCTGATTTGGCGCTGTATTTGTATCTGGCGTTCGCTCCGCTTATTGATACTTTTCTCTTGCTAATTCGGCATACTGACTGTATATCTAACTAAGAATTATTATTATTACACTTGTGTGATGTCGTAGAGTAAGACAGTCGAGAATTGGGAAGCTGGAGTAGTAGCATGGCGAAACGATTATGTAAGATGAGCCGCAAACAGATTGCTGAGAGTTTGGGTGACATTCACCGCTTGGTGGTAGCACCTAAGTTTGTCTGCCGCTCTTGTGCTCGCTCTTCTGCCTCGAAAGATACCTTATGTAAGCCAGCCGCGATTCCTCCTCAAAAATGCCAAGATAAGCCGTTGTCTGAACAGCAAGCATGTGGTTTGTTGGCAGAGGCGCTACCAACTCCATCCCTTACACAAGATACGCCAATCATTATGGCGCCTGAGCAAAGCGCAGAGAAAGCGGCGATCGTGAAGCGCGTAGTGGAACGAGTGAAAGAGAAAAAATTGGCAGCGAAAGTAGCAGCCGTAACCCCTGCCACTCAGCTAGAGACGTCAGCGATGTTTGATTTATCAGATAAGAAAGCGCTGAAAAAGGCGAAAAAAGCGGTTAAGAAACACTATAAGCAGCAGAAAAAGTTGCTTAAATTAGCCAAAAAGCAGCAAAAATTGCTCAAACGCCAGCGCAAGCTTGAAGCGCGTAATGCCAAACTTGAGGTGCTGCTACCAACACCACCTAATGCGTTGATGAGCACAAGCTCGCAAGCCAAAGTGCATTAATCGAATCAACAAAAAACGCTCTCCAACTGGAGAGCGTTTTTTTATGGTTGGAATGTTTGTTGGGATCGATGTGTTACTTGTTGGCGTAACTCATCTCTACGCGCTTTTTCACCCAAGTCTCATTGATCCACAGCGACAGCATGATGATCGCGCCGCCAATAGCAAGTCGCGTCACATCAACATCGCGGTTCCAAATCACGATATTCACAATCAATCCAGCAGGGACAAGCGCGTTGTTCATCACCGCAAGTGCGCCAGCATTGACCATAGTCGCGCCTTTGTTCCACGCAAAGTAACCAAAGCCTGATGCGATCAAGCCTAGGTACGTCAAAATACCCCATTGCGTTGCTGTGGTTGGCATCTTGTCTAAGTTCCCCATCAGAGCAAAAGCAACAGTCGCCACGCACAATGCTCCTAAGTAGAAGTAACCAAACACCGTGTGCTGTGGTAGCTCAACTGGTTCGGTTTCCATAATGTACTTGTAGCCGACCTGACCGATGGCAAAACACAGGTTTGCCCCTTGTACGACCAAAAAGCCCATCAAGAAGTTTTCATTGATGCCTGCAAACTTAATCCACGCCGCGCCTAGCACCGCAATAGCAGCGGTAACCAAATACCAAGGTGAAAAACGACCTTTCAAAAAGTCATAAATCAAGGTGACATAAATAGGTGTGAATACGGTGAACAGCAGTACTTCTGGTACAGAAAGGAGTAGGAAAGATTGGTAGTAGAAGCAATACATCAAACCGAGTTGGAAGCCGCCGACGATCATCAGCTTTGCAATCAGAGACTTGCTTACGCCACGGAATTTTAAGAAAGGGATGAAGACAAGGCTCGCCAACGCAACGCGCATGAAAACGGAGAACCAAGAATCTACCTGACCGGCTAGGTAAACGCCGATCAGGCTAAATGAGAATGCCCAAAGTAGGGTAACTGCGGATAGATAAGCCATGGATGAGAATCTTTATCAACAACAAATATGCCCGCAGTCTAACCAAGTTTTAAGGTCACGCCAATGCAAATTAGTCTTTTAGCGGTACGACCAGCATGTCGACTGGTGAGCAGTTAATGAGCTGACGAGTCGATGAGAGAATCTTGCTCCAGAAGTCTTGGTGATGACCACAAACGACCAAATCGATACTGTAGTCTTGAATGGTATCGCACAGTTCGTTACTTAAATCACCGCTACCAACCAAAGTATGCGTGATTGGGTATCCCGCATATTCCTCAAAGTTGGCCAATTGTGTGCGCGACGCTTCCATTGCTTGGTGTTGCGCCTCCGCCATATTGATATCGATAAGCCCGGTGTAAAGTTCGGCGTAATTCACATCGATATGAATGAAAGAGACTTTCGCATCCAGAGGTTTAGCCAGTGATACGGCTTTCTTAATCAACACTTTACTGTCGTCTGATAGGTCAACTGCCACAAGTATGTGTTTGTAACTCATATTGCCATCTCCTTGATAAGGTCATACTGTCAGATTAGCACTAAGTCTAAGATAATTTTGCTGAAGTGATCTCATATCAATCTAGTAGGTAGAATCTCATGGCAAAGGAATCATGTTATAGTGGCGTTATACCCAAGTGACTTTGTTGTCTTTGAACCATCTCTTTTGAGGTCATTTGGGTATATTGCATGCACATAAATAGGAGTTAACATGCTGTCTCAAACTATGGTTGAACAATTGAATGAGCAAATTAACCTAGAATTTTTCTCATCCAATCTATACTTACAAATGAGTGCTTGGTGTGAAGACAAAGGTTTTGAAGGTGCGGCTGAATTTTTACGCGCTCACGCCGTAGAAGAAATGGAGCACATGCAACGTCTTTTCACTTATGTGAGTGAAACTGGCTCAATGCCAATCCTGGGTGCAATTGAAGCACCAAAGCATGATTTTGCGAGCCTAGGTGATGTTTTCCGTGAAACCTATGAACATGAGCAAATGATCACGGAAAAAATCAACAAACTAGCGCATGTTGCATTTACAAGCCAAGACTACTCAACGTTTAACTTCCTACAGTGGTACGTGGCTGAACAGCACGAAGAAGAGAAGTTATTTAAAGGGATTTTAGACAAGATCGAATTGGTTGGTGAAGATGGTAAGGCATTGTTCTTCATCGATAAAGATCTAGCACAAATGGCAAAAGAAGGTTCATCTTCAATTATGGATGCTCCAGCTGCATAACGCGTTCTCAACGCGATAAGTAGCGGGTAAAGGACGAAGCATTGGTCGTCTTTTTCTCTTGAGCATCATTGAAGATGTAGGGAGGAAAAGATGATCAGTGGAGACACAATCTTATTTGCGCTAATGGTTGTAACGGGACTGAATATGGTTCGTTACTTAACCGCTCTTCGTTCTCTAATTTACATCATGCGTGAAGCACATCCTTTGCTGTATCAGCAAGTGGATGGTAATGGATTTTTCACTACTCATGGCAACGTCACCAAACAAGTGAGGTTGTTCCATTACATTAAAAGTAAAGAATATGACCATCACCACGATGAGATCTTTACGGGGAAGTGTGAGAGGGTACGTGGACTCTTCATTTTATCGACCGCTTTACTCGGTGTAACCCTACTGGCTGCCTTCATTCTATAAGCCAGCAAGCAGTGCTTGGAATTTAAGCGCTTTTCCCGCTCGACTTTTGTCGTTAGAATAGCGCCCGCAGAAAGCAAGGATGTGCATTACGCACATCCTTTTTTATTTTTGGACTTATATACCCCAAGTCATTCTCGCTGAACCAAGCATCTTGAGGTTACTTGGGTATAAACCAATTTAAATAAGTAATTGAGCGTTACCGATGAGTAAGAAATTTGATGTTGTTGTAATTGGCGCTGGCGCGGCAGGTTTGATGTGTGCTGCGGAAGCAGGTAAGCGCGGACGCAGTGTGCTCGTGCTGGATCATGCGAAAAAGCCAGGACGTAAAATCCTTATCTCAGGTGGTGGTCGTTGTAATTTCACTAACTACGATGTTTCCGCAAACAACTACTTATGCCAAAACCCGCATTTCGTGAAATCGGCGCTGTCGCAGTACACCAACTGGGACTTTATTTCGATGGTCAGTAAGCATGGTATCGAGTTTGAAGAGCGCGATCACGGACAGCTATTCTGTGTTGACGCGTTTACCGCAAAAGACATCGTTAAGATGCTACTAGCAGAATGCGACATGCCAAACATCCAACAACGCTACCAATGTGATGTACATTCGATCGAGAAAACCGATGCGGGCTTCCGTCTGCATGCCGGTACTGAAACTATCGAATGTGAATCTTTGGTGGTTGCCACCGGCGGTCTGTCGATGCCTAAGCTTGGCGCGACGCCATTTGGCTACAAGATTGCTGAGCAGTTCGAGCTTCCAGTGATTACCACTACGGCAGGTCTAGTGCCGTTTACACTGCATAAAGAAGACAAAGAAGATTTCGCTGAGCTATCGGGCATTGCGATCCCGGCAGAAATCACCGCGCAAGACGGCACCATGTTCAAAGAAGCGCTGCTGTTTACTCACCGCGGCTTATCTGGTCCATCTGTTTTGCAGATTTCTTCGTTCTGGAAAGCGGGTCAGAAGGTGACAATTAACCTCGTGCCAAACGACGACATCGCAGAGTTGCTAGAACGCAGCCGTGAGAAGCATCCGAACCAATCCCTAAAGAATACACTGGCGAAAGTGCTGCCAAAGCGTTTAGTTGAAGTGCTGATCGAGCGTAAAGAATTAGCAGATAAACCACTTAAACAGTTCAACCCGAAAGAGATGGCAAACATCGTTGAACGTCTAGAGAACTGGGCTGTGGCACCAAACGGCACAGAAGGCTACCGCACCGCGGAAGTCACATTGGGTGGCGTAGATACTGATCACCTGTCTTCAAAAACCATGGAATGTAAGAACATCAAAGGTTTGTACTTCATCGGTGAAGTGATGGACGTAACTGGCTGGTTAGGTGGTTATAATTTCCAGTGGTGTTGGTCGAGCGGCTTTGTCGCTGGGCAGTGGGTTTAATTAGATCGAATAAAAAGACCGAGCTAGTGCTCGGTCTTTTTATTAATGAAACAGCCTTTCTGGCAGTACTGGAGCGCTAAATCGGTAGCCTTGCCCGTACAAACATCCTTTCTCTTTTAGATATTTTGCTTGTTCGTCTGTTTCAATACCTTCTGCGACTACTTTCAATGACAAGCTATTGCTCATTGCGATGATGGCATCAACAATGGCTTTACTATCTTCATTACTTGGCACATCAGAGACGAATGAACGGTCTACTTTGAGCTTAGTAATAGGTAAACCTTTTAGGTATGACAATGAAGAGTAGCCAGTACCAAAGTCATCCAGTGAAATCTCAACGCCGAGCTCTCTTAGTTGGTTTAACGACTCAATGGCATGTCGCGGGTCGTTCAACAAAAAGCTCTCGGTAATTTCTAGATCCAACAAGTTTGCAGGAAATTGAGTGCGTTCGAGAATGTCTTTCAATCGCTCAATAAAGCCGTTTTTTTGCAATTGAAGTGCTGAAACGTTGATCGCCATTTTTCCGAAGGCGATGCCTTTATCTAACCAGTATCGGCCTTGTTTGCATGCTTGCTCCATGACCCAAGGACCAATCACTTGAATCAAACCTGTTTTTTCAGCGATTGGGATGAAATCCGCTGGAGAAACTTGGCCAAGTTCTGGATGTTTCCAACGTAGTAGGGCTTCTACGCCGATTAGGCTTTTATTACTGAGTTGATATTGTGGCTGATACACGAGATACAGTTCGTCTTTCTCAATGGCTTCGTGCAAAGCAGATTGCAGGCGGACGTGAGATACCGATTTATCGGTTAGCTCTGGAGAGTAGAAAGCATAACCATTTCGTCCATTCTTCTTAGCAAGGTACATAGCCGTATCGGCATTTTTAAGTAAGGTTTCACTGTCTCGACCATCTTCAGGGTAGAGCGCAATACCGATGCTGGTTGATACTCTCAGTGATTCGTGGTTTGCCAATGAAAAAGGCTTTTTGAAGACAGTGAGAATGTCTTTAATCGTCGTGATTAGGTGCTCATTGTCATCGATCTCTGGCAAAATGATCACGAATTCATCACCACCAATTCGAGCTACATGAGCCGATAGATCTAGGACATGTTGCAGTCTTTCCGCAAGTTTTGTTAGCAATTGGTCGCCACAAAAATGACCTAAGCTGTCATTGATATGCTTGAAGTGGTCAATATCAAGGAATAGCGTAGCAAAAGACTGTTGGTTTTTTTGTCCGCTTTCAATGTGTTGTTCTAGCAGAGTGATTAGGTGTGTACGATTTGGCAGATTAGTGAGCGGATCATAAAATGCCATGCGTTGAAGCTTCTCTTCATGCGCTTTGCGAACGGTAATATCTTCAAATACACAGATATAATTAATCAGATGATTCTTATCATCTTTTACTGCACTGATGGTCGCTAACTGCGGATAGATACACCCATCCTTTTTGCGATTGATAAATTCGCCTTTCCATTGCCCTTTTGTTTCTAGCTGATGCCACAGCTCTTGATAAAAGCGGTCATCATGATGTCCAGAACGAAGAATATTAGGGTTTTTTCCTATCACTTCTGCGGCTGAGTAACCCGTGATATGAGTAAATGCGCTGTTAACGTCTAAGATATTGGCACGACGATCGGTGATCACCATCCCTTCTTGAGAGTTATTGAATATCTTTGAAGCGAGAGAAAGTTGCGTTTCTATCATCTTCCTGCGGGTAACGTTGCGTGTCATACCCAAAATACCAATCAGCTCACCAGCATGGTTGCGGACGGGTGATTTGATGGTTTCTAGCCAAGTCGGGTTATTGTTGTCATCAATCAAAGAGCACTCTTCAACAGTGTTTTGGCTGCCTGTCGCGATCACCAACTGGTCGGTATCGATGAACTTTTCCGCGCGAGCTTGGCTAAATAACTCAAAGTCGTTTTTCCCGACAATGTCATTGCTGGTCATGTTCCATGCTTGTTCCACACTGCGATTGGTCAAAGAGTAGCGGCCATCAATGCTCTTTATCCATGTATGATCATCAAGACAATCAACAAACTCTTGCAAGCTTGGTAGCAGCGACGTGTCTTGGTGCAGGTGTCTTGATTGTTCGCGATGAAAGCAAGTGCCCGCATCAAAGCTAATGCGCCCTGCGAGTGAAGATAGCCAGCCCTCTAACTCAGTGCAGTTATGGTTATCATGAACAAGAGCAATCGCTGCAAATAGCGTTTCATCGGGCAACCAGATAGGGCAGTAGCTTAATACTTGATTGGCAAAGCTGATACTTTCTACAGTTAAACTTGGAGCTTGGAAATCGCTTGTTGCAGAAGCGAGCTGGACAGCAATATCGCGACTGTGCCCAGTGGTGGTTTTAACTTCACTTAACTGCCATTGGCGAGTGTAGCTAAAAGTAAATAACTGACCTTGGGCTTGATAAGCTTGGCAGCACTGCTCAAGGGCTGCTTGCCAAGTATTAAGTTGGTCTGGTGAAATTGCAAAGCGAAACATATTAAATTAATTATCCTGACATGCCCCTGTTTGGCGCGCTACCACGTGCACCAATATGAGTAGTTAATTTGGGGCTTTGGTTATATCGTATCCAAAGCCCCCATAAATCCAAGTCAAGAATGAGAGATAAGATGAGTAATTTGTTAGCTATCTCTCTTTTTAACGAAATTGCATTTGGTTTTGTAAAGTTTCGCTTTATTTATTGCTGGGGCTCTGAAAGCTGCTTTTTGCCAAATTTTACTTGTTGGATCACCAAGCCGCTGATGATCAGCACCAAGCCTATCAAAGTGGATGGATGAATCTCTTCGCCAATGATGGTGGCAAGTAGCATTAAAGAGATGAACGGTGAGGCAAAAATCAGGTTGCTAATGCGAGCAGTGTTTTCGGTTAGCTTCAGTGCTGATAACCAAAGTACGAAGGTGACCCCCATCTCAAACAGACCCACGTAGGTTACTGCCGCCCAGCCTTTCGCGGTGATTTGGCCCCAGTCTGCACCTTCGTAGATACTCAAGCCAATCGCAAATGGGATGGCAACCAAAAAGCCAAGGAGTACGCCAATTACAGGATCGGCTTTGTTTTTGGTATTGAGAATCCAGTAACTTGCCCAAAGCAGAGTCGAGAGCAGAGCTAGCCCGACACCAAGCGGACTTTCAAAATCCATCCCTAACACATTGCCTTTGGTGGCAATCACGATGACTCCCAAATAACTAAAGCAGCATGCGATCCAGTCTTTACTTCGGATTTTTTGGCCTAAGAAAACCGCCGCCATTAAAGTCAAGGTGATCGCCCAACTGTAGTTGATCGCCTGTGCTTGGGAGGCGGGTAGCAAATCATAGGCCTTGAACAAAATCAGGTAGTAGGCCAGTGGGTTAATTAAACCGAGCAGTAAGTAGTACCAAGGATTAGAAAGAAACGTCGAGCTGAGCTGATTGAGCTTACCCTGCACACCACACACCATGATGAGTGCGATGGCTGAGACAATACTCGCCATGGTCAGCATCTGAATTGGTGTGAATTCCGCTAAAGTCAATTTAAATGCGGTTGCTACTGTTGACCAAAGTAATACCGCTGATAGCCCAAATCCTAGGGCGCGACGCTCGTTCATGATGCCTCTGTGTGATGAAGTACCGCTCATTGTTGTTGGTTTGAGCTGGTGTGAGTATGTTGTACGGAGCACCTAGTGTATGCGAGGATTTTTCATCCAACAAACTGGACATTTATCCAGTATGTAAATACCATTGTTAAAGATAAAAAACACAGGCTAACTCGCTATTATGCAATGGATTCTTGAGCATCAATCTCTCATTTTGTCTTCTCTTTTTACCGCGACTATTAGCGGCATTGCAGTGGGTTGGTGGGTCAAACAACGTTTTGCCACGCAAACCCAGCTACTTGAACAACAGCTCTTTTCTGAAAAACAACTTCATCAACAACAACTTGAGCAAGTGAAGCAAAGCCTTGCTGAGGCGCAGCAAGAACTAGATGAACTCGATGATGAACGCGATAAAGCAGCATTCGAGGTGCGCCAAACCCATGGTAAATTGATGGCGGCGATGGAAAAGTTGCGCTATTTCGAAGCAGTAAAACAAGAGCGCCAGCAGTATTTTGATGAGCTAGGGCAGATGCGAGAGCACAAATCGCGCCTTGAAACTCAGCTTCGTGAGCAGCAAGCGCGCCACGAGCAAATCAACCAAGCCAATGCGGAAAAACTGCAAATTCTTGAGCAAGCAGAAACGCGTTTGAAGCAGCAATTTGAGCACTTAGCGAATCAGTTGTTTGAAGAGAAAACCGCCAAAGTCGACATGCAAAACCGCCAGAGTTTGGAAGGTTTGCTGTCTCCACTTAAAGAGCAGTTAGAGGGGTTCAAAAAACAAGTTAACGACAGCTTCAGCCAAGAAGCCAAAGAGCGTCACACCTTGGTGCACGAGCTTAAAAACCTACAACGCTTGAATGAACACATGACCCGAGAAGCGGTCAATCTGACTCAAGCGCTGAAAGGTGACAACAAACAGCAGGGTAACTGGGGTGAAGTGGTTCTGGCTCGCGTCTTGGCAGAGTCTGGTTTGCGTGAAGGGCACGAGTATCAGACTCAAGTGAGCTTGCAAAATGAAGCGGGCAAACGCTATCAACCGGATGTAATTGTTCACTTACCGCAAAACAAGCAAGTGGTGGTCGATTCGAAAATGGCGTTAGTGGCGTACGAGCGCTACTTCAACGCAGAGAACGACATTCAACGTGAGCAGGCGCTAAGTGATCACTTAGCCGCGCTGCGTGCGCACATCAAAGGCTTGAGCCTTAAAGATTATCACCAGTTAAAAGGCATCCAGAGCTTAGACTACGTGCTGATGTTTATTCCGGTGGAACCTGCATTCCAAGTTGCGATTCAAGCCGATCCAAGTTTGGTTAAAGATGCGATGGAACAAAACATTATTTTGGTCAGCCCGACCACTTTGCTGGTGGCGCTACGTACGATAGATAACTTGTGGCGTAACGAACGCCAAAACGAAAACGCCCAATTGATCGCTGAACGAGCGGCGAAGCTGTATGACAAACTGCGCTTGTTTGTAGACGATATGGAAGGGCTTGGCGGCGCATTAGACAAAGCCAACCAAACTTACCAAGGGGCGATGAATAAGTTGGCGACAGGGCGTGGCAACGTGATCCGTCAGGCGGAAAGCTTTAAGCAACTCGGCGTTGAGGTGAAACGTCCTATTTCTCCTGATCTTGCCCAGTTAGCGCAGAGTGAGTCATTTTCGGAAAATGCTTCTTTAGTAGAAAGACATCCGGCTGAGGATAAAGTAAACTAATCGCCCGCAGTACAGTGGGCGACTATATTTGTCAGCAACCGCCCCGAAGTGAGAAAGTGCTGCCCAAGAGGAATCAGAATGACGGACACAAGCGTGCAATCAAATACAGCGTTAGAAAATGACACTACCCACTTTGGTTTTACCACAGTGGCAAAAGACGAAAAAGTGACCAAAGTTGCCGAAGTTTTCCACTCAGTGGCAGCAAAATACGACATCATGAATGACCTGATGTCAGGTGGTGTTCACCGCCTTTGGAAGCGTTTTACTATTGATTGCAGTGGCGCTCGTCCAGGTCAACGTGTTCTTGACCTAGGTGGTGGTACTGGCGACCTGACGGCGAAATTCTCGCGCATTGTTGGCGATCAAGGCCACGTGATCCTAGCGGACATCAACAACTCAATGCTGAATGTAGGTCGTGACAAGCTACGCGACAACGGCATTGTAGGTAACGTGCATTACGTGCAAGCGAATGCAGAAGAACTGCCTTTTCCAGATGATTACTTTGACGTGATCACTATCAGCTTCTGTCTACGTAACGTAACTGATAAAGACAAAGCACTGCGCTCTATGTTCCGCGTATTGAAGCCAGGTGGTCGTCTGTTGGTGCTTGAGTTCTCAAAACCAATTCTAGAGCCGCTATCAAAAGTGTACGACGCGTACTCTTTCCACCTATTGCCTAAAATGGGTGAGCTAGTGGCAAATGACGCAGACAGCTACCGTTACCTAGCAGAATCTATCCGCATGCACCCAGATCAAGATACGCTGGAAGGCATGATGAAAGAAGCAGGCTTCGAAAACACCAAATACTACAACCTAACGGGTGGTATTGTGGCGCTGCACCGCGGCTACAAATTCTAAGGATAAGCGGTATGCCATTTGAACCTCTTATCACTGCCGTTATTGAAACGACATTAAATACGCTGATTAAAGACGATCCTGAATTGGGTCGTCGTTTGTCACGTCTTAAAGGTCAGGTGATTCAAATTCATCTGAAAGAAATCAATAAGACGCTGACGTTCATCTTCAGCCAGCAAATCGATGTTTTGGGTAATTACGAAGGTCAGCCAGATTGTTATCTGTCACTGAATCTAAGCGTACTGCCTGAGTTGCGCGATCAAGCCAACATCACTCGCCTTATCAAGCAAGATAAACTTGAGCTTGAAGGTGACATTCAATTGGCACAGAAATTCTCTCAATTGATGGTGGATTGCAAACCCGATATCGAAGAGTGGCTGTCTCGCGTGACGGGTGATGTCGTGGCACATACTTTTGTGCAAGGCACCAAAAACGTCGGCGGTTTCTTTGCTTCTCAAGCAGAAAAACATCAGCGTCATCTTGCTCAAGTGGTAACAGAAGAGTGGAAACTGGCGCCAGCACCGCTGGAAATCGCCCACTTCTGTGACCAAGTGGATGACGTTCGCAGCCAAGCTTCTCGCGTTGAAGCGCGCCTAAACGCACTACTAAACAAATTCGACTCGGATAAGTCTGCGCTGGAGAACTCATGACGCCAGCAGAAATAAAGCGCTTATACCAAATCATTAAAGTTCAGCTGGAATACGGCTTGGATGAGTTGTTGCCTGATCATCAACTGACCAAAGCACCGCTTTTGATGCGCAAAAGCCTATTCTGGATTAAGAACAAGCACCCAGATAAACCGTTAGGTGAGCGTCTTCGTCTCGCTCTGCAAGAACTTGGCCCGGTTTGGATTAAGTTTGGTCAGATGATGTCGACCCGCCGTGACCTTTTCCCTCCGCATATCGCCGATCCTCTTGCGCTTTTGCAAGACCAAGTTGCGCCATTTGATGGGCAGCTTGCGAAGGAGCAAATGGAACTGGCACTGGGTGGTCCATTAGAGAACTGGTTCACGGAATTTGATATCAAACCGTTAGCGTCTGCGTCGATTGCCCAAGTGCATACGGCGCGTTTAAAAGACACTAACCAAGAAGTGGTATTAAAGGTCATCCGTCCAGATATTCGTCCGGTGATTGATTCAGATCTAAAACTGATGCACCGAATGGCGCGTATAGTCGCCGGAGCGATGCCTGAAGCACGTCGTTTAAAACCGGTCGAAGTGGTTCGTGAGTACGAAAAAACCTTACTTGATGAACTCGATTTGCGTCGCGAAGCGGCGAACGCGATTCAACTGCGTCGCAACTTCGAAGGCAGTGAAGAGCTTTACGTACCAGAAGTTTTTCCTGACTTTAGTAATGAAACTGTCATGGTTTCTGAGCGAATATATGGCATCCAAGTCTCTGATATTGAAGGCTTGGAAGCGAATGGCACCAATATGAAACTGCTCGCGGAACGCGGTGTGAGTGTGTTCTTCACTCAGGTGTTCCGAGATAGCTTTTTCCATGCCGACATGCACCCAGGCAACGTGTTTGTTAAGCCGGAGCATCCAGAGAATCCAATGTGGATTGGGCTCGATTGCGGGATCGTTGGTACACTTAATAGTGAAGACAAACGATATCTGGCGGAAAACTTCCTCGCTTTCTTCAATCGTGATTACCGCCGCGTAGCGGAATTACACGTTGATTCGGGGTGGGTGCCTGCCGATACCAATGTCGATGAATTTGAATTTGCGATTCGCATTGTGTGTGAGCCAATCTTTGCTAAACCACTGTGTGAAATCTCTTTCGGTCACGTACTGTTGAACCTGTTCAACACTGCGCGTCGATTCAACATGGAAGTGCAACCGCAGCTTGTGTTGCTACAAAAAACGCTGTTGTACGTCGAAGGACTGGGTCGCCAGTTGTACCCGCAACTTGATTTGTGGGAGACCGCGAAACCTTTCCTTGAAGAATGGATGATGAACCAAGTCGGTCCGCAAGCTTTAGTGAATGCCATTAAAGACCGCGCGCCGTTTTGGGCAGAGAAGTTACCGGAACTGCCGGAGCTGCTTTACGATAGCCTCAAACAAGGCAAAGCCATGAATCAACGCATGGATCAGCTTTATCAAGGTTACCGTCAGAGTAAGCGTCAGCAGGCGACAGGAAAGTTTTTATTTGGTGTTGGAGCCACTTTAGTCGTATGCTCGGCAATATTGGTGGATAACGCTTATGAGCAGCTATCGATGGCCTGCGGTATCGCAGGGGTCACATTTTGGTTGCTTAGTTGGCGAGCTTATCGTCGATAGACGTTAAACTCTTGAAATAAATTTGTTTAAAGACCCGAGGTAAAAAGAATGGGTGGTATCAGTGTTTGGCAACTTCTAATCATTGCTGTAATTGTTGTATTGCTATTCGGAACTAAGAAACTACGCGGTATCGGTGGCGATCTGGGTGGTGCCGTTAAGGGCTTCAAAAAAGCAATGAGCGAAGATGAGCCTGCGAAGAAAGACGACAAAGACGCAGACTTCGAGCCAAAAAGTCTAGAAGAGCAGCAAAAGAAAGAAGCAGCTCCTGAATCGAAAAAAGACAAAGAGCAGGCGTAAAACGTGTTTGATATCGGTTTTTGGGAACTGGTATTAATATCTGTTGTTGGTCTGGTTGTTCTTGGTCCCGAGCGTTTGCCACATGCCATCCGCAGTGTCTCTCGTTTTGTCGGAGCAGCGAAGAGTATGGCAAACAGCGTCAAAGACGAGTTGTCACACGAGCTGAAAGTTCAAGAACTGCAAGAAAACTTGCGCAAAGCTGAGCAAATGGGGATGGATGATCTATCTCCTGAGCTGAAATCTTCAGTCGAAGAGTTGAAGAAAGCGGCGCAATCTGTAAACCGCCCTTACGCGGAGCCAACCAAATCAGAAGCGGAGCCTAAACAAGAGGCACCTGCGACTGAAACCGTTGAGAAAGCGGAAGAGATTAAGGTTACAGCGGCAGATAAGAAAGCCGAATAGTCTCATTAGGAGGAGCTACTAGTGATTGGTAGCTCCTTTTTGATCAGGTTTTAAAAAAGAGGTTTGCCATGTCTACCGTCGAGCAGACACAACCTTTAATTAGTCATTTATTAGAACTTCGCAACCGACTGCTTAAAGCCATTGCTGCAGTATTGGTGGTGTTTGTTGGACTAATTTACTTCTCTAACCACATTTACGAGTTTGTCTCAGCGCCTTTGGTAGAGCGTCTACCTGAAGGTGCCACGATGATTGCTACTGATGTGGCTTCACCGTTTTTCACGCCTTTGAAGCTAACCTTGATTGCTTCGGTGTTTATTGCGGTGCCGTTTATCTTGTACCAAGTGTGGGCATTTGTTGCGCCAGGCTTGTACAAGCATGAACGTCGATTGATCATGCCACTGCTGTTCTCGAGCTCACTGTTGTTCTATTGCGGCGTGGCGTTTGCCTACTTCGTGGTATTCCCGCTGGTGTTTGGCTTCTTTACTGCTATCTCTCTTGGTGGGGTAGAGTTCGCAACCGACATCTCGAGTTACCTTGATTTTGTTCTGGCGTTGTTTATGGCGTTTGGTATTGCGTTTGAAGTGCCTGTAGCGATTATCTTGCTATGTTGGACTGGCGCAACCACACCACAAGATCTGAAAGAGAAGCGCCCATACATTATTGTGTGTGCGTTTATTGTCGGCATGCTATTGACGCCGCCGGATATGATCTCGCAAACCCTACTCGCAATTCCGATGTGTTTGCTGTTTGAGGTGGGTTTGTTCTTCGCGCGTTTCTACACACGTAAAGACGACGAACAAGAAGAAGTGGAAGAGTAATTCCACATTTCAGCATTAAAAAAGCGGCTTATATAGCCGCTTTTTATTTGATGTTTCCTACACTTTAAACAAGGTTTCAGCATTTTGGGTCGTCAGAGCATCAATCGCTTCAACGCTTTCCTCGCGTAATTCCGCTACGCGAGCTGCCACCAACGAAGTATAAGCCGGCTCGTTACGTTTACCACGATGTGGTACAGGCGCTAGGTATGGGCAGTCTGTTTCTAGAATTACCCAGTCCATATCCAGATGCGGGATGACCTTATCCATACCACCATTTTTAAACGTAGAGACACCACCCAGACCTAAGTGGAATCCTAGCTCGTTGATCGCTTGCGCTTCTTCTACGCTACCGCCAAAACAGTGGAATACACCACGTAAGCGACCGTCTTGTTCTTGACGAAGTAAGGTCAGTGTTTCTTCAATAGAGTCACGTGTATGGATAACGACAGGTAAATCCATCTCTTTAGCCCAGTTTAACTGAGTCACAAACGCCATCTCTTGCTCTGCGCGGAAAGTTTTATCCCAGTAAAGATCGATACCGATTTCGCCCACTGCAATGAAGTTGTGCTTATCAAACCAGCCACGAATGATTTCCAGTGTTTGTTCCACATTGCCGTCCACGTAACAAGGGTGTAGTCCCATCATTGAACGACAAACCTCAGGGTAAGTTGCTTCGGTTTTTAGCATCGGCTCAATAGATTCAAGATCGATGTTTGGCAGCAGAATTCTATCAATGCCTTGTTCTAAAGCGCGCTTCACCACCTCGTCGCGGTCGTTATCAAATTCGCTAGCGTAAATATGAGCGTGAGTATCGATCATCGTTGGTCTCTATGGTTTATCGGTATATGGAATTAGTGAGAAGTATACTTGAGTGTGAGTGCTGGGTCATTTTCAGTTTTTTTCATGCCGTTTTTCCATATTGCTGCTCGCAAGGTACATCAAGAGTGATATGATTTTGCCACCAGATGATTTGATCATCTTAACCTTCCAGACAAGGAGAAAGTGGTGTCTGTATCAATTCAAGGTCCATTCCCTGCACGCCGTATGCGTCGTATGCGTAAGCACGATTTTAGTCGTCGTCTGATGGCTGAAAACCAAGTTTCAGTAAACGATCTGATTTACCCAATGTTTGTTTTAATGGGTAAAGATCGCCGTGAAAGTGTTGAATCGATGCCGGGTGTAGAGCGTTTGTCGATTGATTTAATGCTAGAAGAAGCACAATACCTAGCGAACCTAGGCGTACCAGCAATCGCGCTTTTCCCTGTCGTAAACCAAGACGCTAAAAGCTTATGTGCGGCTGAAGCCTACAATCCTGAAGGTTTGGTTCAGCGCGCAGTACGTGCATTAAAAGAGCACGTACCTCAAATCGGTGTGATCACAGACGTGGCACTCGACCCATTCACTACACACGGCCAAGACGGCATCATCGATGAAGATGGCTACGTGATGAATGATGAAACAACCGAAGTCCTTGTAAAACAAGCACTGTCTCACGCAGAAGCCGGCGCAGATGTAGTTGCACCATCAGATATGATGGATGGCCGTATCGGTAAAATTCGTGAAGCACTAGAAGAAGCGGGTCACATCCATACTCAAATCATGGCTTACTCTGCGAAGTACGCATCAAACTACTATGGTCCATTCCGTGATGCGGTCGGTTCAGCATCGAACCTAAAAGGTGGCAACAAGAAAAACTACCAAATGGATCCTGCAAACAGCGATGAAGCGCTGCATGAAGTAGCACTCGACATCAATGAAGGCGCAGACATGGTGATGGTTAAGCCTGGTATGCCTTACCTTGATGTGGTTCGCCGTGTTAAGACTGAGCTTCAAGTTCCAACATTCGCTTACCAAGTTTCTGGTGAGTATGCGATGCACAAAGCGGCCATCATGAATGGCTGGTTGAAAGAGCGTGAGACCGTGATGGAATCTCTGCTTTGTTTCAAACGTGCCGGTGCTGATGGCATCCTGACTTACTTCGCGAAAGACGTAGCTGAGTGGCTAGCGGAAGAAAACGCACAAGCTGCGGAGCACCTAGTAAAGACTCAAGAAGCGACAGAAGAGTAATTATCGCTCAATGAGAAAAGCCAGGCCGACAATTGTTGTCGGTCTGAATATACCCAAGTACCCTCAAGACGGAATACACACGGCTTGAAGTTACTTGGGTATATTTATTTCTGGAGAGTAAGACAATGACAATGTTGATTCGTGAAGGCACGCTGGAAGAAACGATCCAAGTGGTGGCTCGTGTTACTGAGTTTGCACGTGGTGAGACGGTTGAATCCATGGCAGGGCGCCTTGGAGATAAAAAAAGTTTAATCTTAGTGGCTGAGAAAGCTGGGACGATCCTTGGTTTTAAAATTGGCTACGAATTAGATGATTACACCTTCTACAGCTGGTTTGGTGGCGTAGCGCCAGAAGCGCGCAATGAGGGTGTTGCGCAGATGTTATTAGAAGCTCAAGAGGACTGGGTCGCTGAACAGGGCTATAAAACCTTAAAAGTGAAATCACGTAACCAATTTCCTGCCATGCTCCGTTTGTTGCTAAGAAATGATTACATCATTGAAAAATTTGAAGAAAAACCTAACTTGCGTGAGTCTCGAGTCCACTTTATTAAGGCGCTATAAAAATAAATGAGATTTTCTCTCATTTAGCTATTGACTGTTAAATGAGAATCATTATTATTAAACCTGTCTTAGGGAATGAGGAAAGTTCACAAGGACGTTGAATTGCTAATTAACCAAGTGTTGAGAAGGTAATGAAACATTTTCCCAGAACTTGCACGAATTCTTTTTGACACGACATTGCTCACATTGCTTCCAGTGTAATTTATAGCTTCTTGGTCAAGCTGCCATACAAATGGAAATAGCTTTACCGCTTCTGCTAGGCGACCCTATATGGGTCGCTTTTTCTTTTCTAATTTTTCTATTTGACGCCATCATTTTTAACTTTTCCACATAACATGATCATTTCAGGATCGTTGATCTTTTCGTCTTTTTATAAATATTTCATTAAAAAACAAGGATTTAAATTGCTATTTTGCAGTTTTTTTAAGTTGAGGAAAACCAGTGGATAATTTCTACTAACAGAGTTATCCACAGCTTGGTGGCTTTTGTTTGTATGAAACGGGGATATTTCCGAGAGCTGGATCGAGCGAACAAGATAGATTCGGATCAGTAGTCATGGCATTCTAAGCAGATCTATTAAGTACTGATTTGGATACAGACAATTATGGCAAGTATTCCTGAAAATCCGTTGATTCTGATCGACGGCTCTTCTTATCTATATCGCGCTTTTCACGCTTACCCTGGCACGATGAGTAACGGTGAAATCCCAACTAACGCTGTTTACGGTGTGGTGAACATGTTACGCAGCATGATGCGCCAGTTCGCTTCTGATCGTATCGCGGTGGTTTTCGATGCGAAGGGTAAAACCTTCCGTGACGATATGTACCCGGAATACAAAGCGAATCGCCCACCAATGCCGGATGATCTTCGTTGCCAGATTGAACCACTGCACAACGTCATTCGTGCCATGGGTCTGCCTCTAATCTGTATTCCTGGTGTAGAGGCCGATGATGTGATCGGTACTCTGGCTTATCAGGCATCGCAGCAAGGCATGCCTGTTTTGATCAGTACTGGCGATAAAGATATGGCGCAGTTGGTGGATGACAACGTTACCTTGATCAACACCATGACCAACGTCGTGATGGATCGCGAAGGTGTCGTTGAGAAGTTTGGTATCCCACCAGAATTGATCATCGACTACCTAGCGTTGATGGGCGATAAAGTTGATAACATTCCTGGCGTTCCGGGTGTCGGTGACAAAACCGCAACGGCTCTGCTACAAGGCATTGGCGGTCTGACAAAGCTGTACGAAAACCTTGATGATATCGCTGCACTTGGCTTCCGTGGCTCGAAAACCATGGCGAAGAAGCTAGTCGACAACAAAGACAATGCCATGCTGTCTTACGAGCTTGCCACCATCAAGCTTGATGTGGAGCTGGATGGGATGCCAGAATCATTGCTAAAAGCAGAACCAAGCACAGATGAGCTGATCAAACTGTACGGTCAGTTGACGTTTAAATCTTGGCTAAATGAGCTCTTAGAAGGCGGCACAGGCGTGGTTGAAGCGGATGAATCAACTGGCGCAGCGCGTGGTGGTTCTGCTTCATCTAAAGCCGATATGGATACCTCAGCGGTAAAAATCGACCGTAGCCAATACGAAACCATCCTAGATGAAGCTTCATTCAATGCTTGGTTAGACAAACTAAAAGCATCGGAGTTATTCGCGTTTGATACTGAAACCGACAGCCTAGATTACATGGTGGCAAACTTGGTTGGTTTGTCATTTGCAACAGATGAAGGCATTGCTGCTTATGTACCAGTGGCTCACGACTACCTAGATGCGCCGCAGCAACTGGATCGTGATTGGGTATTGGCACAGCTAAAGCCGATTCTTGAAGATGAGGCTCAAGCTAAAGTCGGTCAGAACCTAAAATACGACGCGTCGGTGCTGGCTCGCTACGGTATTGAGATGAAAGGCATCAAGCACGACACCATGTTGGCGTCTTACGTATACAACAGTGTTGGCGGTAAACACGATATGGACAGCTTGGCACTGCGATTCCTGCAGCACAGCTGTATTTCATTCGAACAAATCGCAGGCAAAGGTAAGAACCAGCTAACCTTCAACCAAATTGAGCTTGATGAAGCTTCTCCATACGCGGCAGAAGATGCGGACGTGACACTTCGTCTACACAACCGTCTATCGGCGAACATCGATCAAGATGAAAAGCTAAAAACGGTTTACGAAGAGATTGAAATGCCACTCGTGCCAGTGTTGTCTCGTATTGAGCGCACTGGTGTGCTGATTGATGACATGAAGTTGGGCGCGCAGTCGGTAGAAATCGCAGCTCGTCTTGAAGAGCTTGAGCAAAAAGCCTACGAGATTGCGGAACAAGAGTTCAACATGAACTCACCTAAGCAGCTGCAAGCAATCCTATTTGAGAAAATGGGTCTACCAGTTATTAAGAAGACGCCTTCAGGTACGCCTTCTACCAATGAAGAAGTGCTGCAAGAGCTGGCTTTGGACTACCCACTACCAAAACTGATTTTGGAGTACCGTGGTCTGGCGAAGCTAAAATCCACATACACTGACAAATTGCCGAAGATGATCAATCCATCAACGGGTCGTGTACACACGTCTTATCATCAAGCGGTAACCGCAACGGGTCGTCTATCATCGACCGATCCTAACTTGCAGAATATCCCAATTCGTAACGAAGAAGGTCGCCGTATTCGCCAAGCATTTATTGCTCCTACGGGGTACAAGATTCTGGCTGTCGACTACTCGCAGATTGAATTGCGTATTATGGCGCACTTATCGGATGACCAAGCGCTGCTTGATGCATTCCGCCATGGCAAAGATATCCATGCGGCAACGGCAGCAGAAATCATGGGCGTTGCAATTGAGGATGTTTCAAGCGAGCAGCGTCGTCGCGCAAAAGCGGTTAACTTTGGCCTTATCTACGGCATGAGTGCATTTGGTTTGGCGAAGCAGCTAGGTATTCCGCGTGGTGAAGCACAAGCGTACATGGACAAGTACTTTGAGCGTTACCCGGGCGTGATGCAATACATGGAAGACACGCGCAGTGCTGCTTCTGCCCAAGGATATGTAGAAACTATCTTTGGTCGTCGCCTGCACCTGCCTGAAATCCAATCGCGTAACGGTATGCGCCGTAAAGCGGCAGAGCGTGCAGCGATCAACGCACCAATGCAAGGTACCGCAGCGGATATCATCAAGAAAGCGATGCTACTGGTTGATCAGTGGATTCAAGAAGAAGGCAACGGTCGTGTGAAACTTCTGATGCAAGTGCACGATGAATTAGTGTTTGAAGTTGAAGAGTCGTCTTTGTCCGAAATTGAAAGTAAAGTACAGAATTTGATGGAATCTGCAGCAGAGCTGAAAGTGCCTCTAGTCGCTGATGCTGGTCATGGTGATAACTGGGATCAAGCACACTAGTCATTTTTAAGCCAATTTAGCCGATTTATTATGAGCCAGCGCACAAACGCTGGCTTTTTTGTGCTAATAAAAAAGCGATTTGATTGTGATAATTGTTGTTGCTTAATAAAAGATTAATGAAAAAAAACTACAAAAGTTCTTTGCAAATCTGACCAATTGTTGTACATTATCTCTCGTAGGGTACAGAGGTAAGATGTTCTATCTTTCAGACCTTTTGTTTCACGTTATTGGATTAGGCTGATTCAGCCGCCCCAGTCAGTTTTTGACTGGGGCGTTTTTTATTGGGCGAAAGAAAATTTTTCTTTTTGATCAGTAATTTAAATTAAACCCTCAAAAATCTTCTCTTCTGACCTTTCTAAGTCACTGCAAAGTCTCGATTTTTCCCTCAAATTTATTGCGTTATTCATCCTGTAAATTTACACCAGTCACACTATTATTTTTTCTTGAAAGAAACTAAGTGACGCATTTTTGATGTTCAATCTGACTTAACTATCTGAATATTAAAATTATTGTAAGTTTGGGGTGGGAGTATTTGGCTCGAGGCAGGAAATAAGATTGCTTTTTAACCTATTGAAATCGAATCTTAGTTCGGTAATGCTTCGCCACATAACAATAATTACCAATTTTTCTCTCCCGTTATCCCTGCCAGGAAGGTGGGGATTTTTATTGCCTGAAATTCACAGTTTTGGGTAGCAGATAAACAAAAACCCCACCAAAAGGCAGGGCTGTGTCGAAAAATTTTAACAAATTTTGTTAATTATTCTTCGCCGCTCTCTTGAGCATCTTGCTCGTCTTCTTCAATCAAGTGTGCAAATGCAGGTGCAAACCAAGTGTCCAGTTTGGCACGCAGCTGATCGACACCCAGACCTTTCAGTGAAGAGAACACGTCAACTGATACGTCACCACCAAATGTCTCCACTTGCTTGCGGATTTTTAGTAGCGTTTGTTTGCGAGCACCGCTTTTCAGTTTGTCTGCTTTAGTCAGAAGAACTTGAACAGGGATGCGGCTGTCGATAGCCCAGAAGATCATTTGCTGGTCGAGATCTTTCATTGGGTGGCGAATGTCCATCAGAACCACTAAGCCTTTCAGACATTCGCGTTTTTGCAGGTATTCACCTAGTGATTTCTGCCACTTATTTTTCATCTCAACAGGAACTTGAGCAAAACCGTACCCAGGCAAATCAACAATGTGACAACCTTCTTCCACTTTGAAAAGGTTGATCAATTGAGTACGACCAGGGGTCTTTGATGTCTTGGCTAAGCTCTTTTGGTTAGTTAGACGGTTAAGTGCACTCGATTTACCAGCGTTTGAGCGTCCTGCAAACGCAATTTCGACACCTTCGTCCTCTGGTAAGTGACGAATATCGGGTGCGCTGGTGATGAAATGCGTGTTTTGGTAATGAATTTTTACGCTCACTGTTAACTCCATCTCGACTTTGTGTAGTCGGTTGATTACTTTTTTGTGAAATTGTGTAAAATAACCGTGCTCGGCATAAGGTCGCCTATTGTACCATGAGTGTACACGGTATGTTCACATTCCGTGGTACTGGAAGCTTGATAATTATAATGGAATGTCATGAAGAAATTAGCGCTAATTTTGAGTCTTTTAGCCAGCTGCTCAGTATGGGCCCAAGGTAGTATTGAAGCTGGTAAAGCAAAATCACAAACCTGTGTCGCCTGTCATGGAGCAGATGGCAACAGTGCAATCGCAATGTACCCTAAACTAGCAGGTCAGCACGCTAAGTATCTTGAGAAGCAGTTGAAAGATCTAAAGCTTGGTATGACAAGCGGTGGTAAACAAGGTCGTTACGACCCGGTTATGAGTGGCATGGCTATGCCATTAACCGATACAGATATCGCTGATCTTTCTGCGTACTATGCCTCGCTGCCTATTTCAGAGCAGTCAACACCAGAAGATGTGGTGGCTAAAGGTAAAACACTGTACACAGCTGGTGATGCAGAGCGCGGTCTAACCGCATGTATCGCATGTCACGGCCCTCGTGGTAACGGCACTGAGCTTTCAGGTTTCCCTAAAATTTCTGGTCAGCACGCTGACTACATCAAAGCTCAGCTGATCAAATTCCGCGATGGTAATCGTGAAAACGATATGAACGCCATGATGCGTGATATCGCGAAAAAAATGACAGATGAAGATATCGAAACTCTGTCGAAATACGTTGGCGGTCTGCACTAAATCCCCTACAAAGTTCGAGCACAGTTATACAAATATGCCCTAGCGTTTTCGCTGGGGCATTTTTGTTCGTGATCTTGATCACTCGTGAACTTCCCTCCAAAAGCGTAGTTAGCTCGGTACTTTGTGAGACATTCGCCATACTTGATCGATGTGATTTCTCGCTTCTTGTTTTAAGTTGTTGATAGGTTGGGTAATTTGTTTTGGAAGAGAAAATCCTATCAATAATTTCTTTCCATGACTTGTTGGTTTTTATCCAATCTGTAAAGTAGAAGCTGTTCACAAGGAGTGAATCACAGGAATTTAGACCATGGATATAAGGTCTCCAAGGACGCAAACGAAGGACGTTTGGTAGTCGGAAAAGGGACTTAGATAGGCAAGGAGCCTATCAGATATGGATGGTCATCTCGTCTAACGGTTAAGACAGTGAAATGGATCAAGCTCAGGAAGTAGCTCAGTAGACAGGAAGTGAACGGATAGCCAAAACTCATCAGGAAGATGAAGAACAACACTTTTTGGCAGGGAAAGCTTGAAAAACAAAAGGATTCTTGGTGCACCAAATGAGTGCAACACAGTTTCGCCGCTATAGGTGGCATTCAGAAAGCGACAGTCTCACTGTCGCTTTTTTTATATCTTCAATTCCGATAAAAACTTTTTTAACAAAAACTGCTGAAAAAGTATCCAGTAACACTCCAATCTGAGTCTACTTTCTGGTATGTTTCGCATCCCTGTTTGAGGAAGTCAGCATGCACACCTGTCCTTTATGCCAGAATCAGCGCACTCACCACTTTTTTGAAGACAAGCAACGCGAGTATCTTCAGTGTGAGCAGTGCAGTTTGGTATTCGTCAATCCAGACCAACGTTTGGATGCGGAAACTGAAAAAGCTCACTATGATCTGCATGAGAACAATCCTGAGGATATGGGATATCGCCGCTTTTTGGCGCGAATTGCTGACCCAGTCGCAGAGCGAATTTCACCACAATCGAACGGAATCGACTTTGGTTGTGGTCCGGGCCCAACGCTTTCCTTAATGTTAGAAGAAGCGGGGCACAACATGGCGTTGTACGATCTTTACTACCACCCAGATACATCGGTGCTAGAAAGGCAGTATGATTTCATGACAGCAACAGAGGTGATCGAACACCTCTACCACCCAGATATGGTGTGGAAGCAATGGTTGAATTTAGTTAAGCCAGGTGGCTGGATAGGCCTGATGACGAAAATGGTCATCGACGTAGAAGCCTTTCGGACATGGCACTATAAGAACGATCCTACGCATGTGGTGTTCTTTAGCCGTGACACGTTCCAGTTCCTAGCAGAGCGGGATAAGCTCGAACTCGAATTTATTGGTAATGATGTAATTTTACTGAGGAAGACCCAGTAATGAGCCGTAAAAAGAAATCAAGAAAGCCGGGTGCCTCTGGCGCACCTGAGTTTGTTGTAACTCGTAACCGTACAGAATCAGATGTAGAAGGCCGTCTACGCAAGCGCGCGAAAAAGCGTAAAGGCTTGAAGACCGGTAGCCGTAACTCTGACGCTGAAGAGCAGAAGAAACAAGCAGCAGCGCAAAAACGCGATCCTCGCCTAGGTAGCAAGAAGAAGATTCCTCTGATTGTTGAGCCAGCGAAGAAGCAAACCAAACAAGAGCGTCGTCTATCTGCTGAGCAAGAGCTAGAGATGCTAGAAAACGATGCGCAATTGAACGTGTTGTTGGATCGTATCGAAGCGGGTGAGAACCTAGGTACTGGTTTACAGAAATATGTAGACGAGAAGCTAGATCGCATCGAGAAGCTGATGGACCAACTAGGTCTACTAGAGCCGGAAGAAGAGGAAGACTTCACTGCACCAGCAGCGAAAGGTTCTCGTAACGATGACGATTTACTTGCAGACTTCGACGATATCAACTTCGACGACTACAAAGGATAAGTAATTCATGAATGTAACCTTATTAGCGATTGCAGGTGCAGTGATCATTATCGCGCTGGCTTCTTATGCAGGTTACCTTCTGCTTCAATTGAAAAAGCAAAAGGAATTGCAGCTGAAGCATCAAAAGTTGGCGATTGATAAGCGTAATGCCAACATTTTTGAGAACGTGCATACCCTGTGTCAGGCGGGAATCCAAGGTCAGTGTGATTTGTCTGAAATCAGTATCCGTGTTTACAACATCATGGACTATGTTCAAGGTGAAGACCGTGTCGATTTCGACGCCACATATCCTGCGATTTCTGAGCTTTACCATGTTGTGAAAGATATGGCGCGTGGCGAAGATCGTCAGCAACTTGCGAAGAAAGAGCGTATGCAGCAGAACCTGACGCGTCATAAAGCAGAACAGCGCTTAACAGATGCGATCATCGAAGAGCTCAAAGTGTTGCAGAAAAACGTTCAGCCACTGAATAACCAAATCAATATTCAGATGATCTAACTGATACCCCCAACGGTTTCTTTATCGTCACGGGGGTACGTGATCACGCTAGCACTTCTTTGGTTTTATACTTAAAAAGCCGCCAGTGGTTACCGTAGTTGTCATCATGGTATGGCAAAATAACGGTTTCTGAATATCGGGTGACGGCTTTCGTCTCCCTAGCATTTAACGGAAAGTACCACCATGTCGAATCAACATATTGAATCGAAACAGCAAATCGTCTGGGACCAAACGGTATTGGATAAGTACAACTATTCCGGTCCGCGTTACACCTCGTACCCAACGGCACTGGAGTTTCATGAAGCATTCACCATTTCGGACTACGATATGGCATGCACTCAGTACCCAGAGCGTCCGTTATCACTGTACGTTCATATTCCGTTCTGTCATAAGCTTTGCTACTACTGTGGCTGTAATAAAGTGATTACTCGCCATTCGCACAAAGCAGACGAATACCTAGATGTACTTGAGCACGAGATCCGTCAACGTGCATCGTTGCTGGGGGAGCGTAAAGTCACTCAATTGCACTTTGGTGGTGGTACGCCAACTTTCCTATCTGAAAAGCAAATCACGCGAGTGATGAACTTGCTGCGCCAAGAGTTCTCTTTTAGCGCTGATGCGGAAATTAGTATTGAAGTCGACCCACGTGAAATCGAGCTAACTATGCTGGATCATCTACGTGGTGAAGGTTTCAATCGCCTGAGCATCGGTGTGCAGGACTTCAACAAAGAAGTTCAACAGCTTGTGAACCGTGAACAAGATGAAGAATTTATCTTTGCTATGGTTGCGCGTGCGAAAGAACTTGGCTTCCGCTCTACTAACCTTGATTTGATTTACGGCTTACCTAAGCAAACTAAGGCGTCTTTTGCTAAGACATTAGAGCAAGTGCTAGAAATGCAGCCGGGTCGTTTGTCCGTGTTTAACTACGCGCACATGCCTCAACTGTTTGCTGCACAACGCAAGATTAAAGACGAAGACCTACCTAAAGCAGAAGAGAAGATGGCGATTCTGCAAGACACCATCGCAACGCTAACGGGTGCAGGTTACCAGTTCATCGGTATGGATCACTTTGCTAAGCCAGATGACGAACTGGCTGTCGCTCAACGTGAAGGCATTTTGCATCGTAATTTCCAAGGCTACACCACACAAGGCGAATGCGACTTGGTAGGCTTTGGTGTTTCGGCGATTTCAATGATTGGTGATGCGTATGCGCAAAACCAAAAAGAGTTGAAGAAATACTACGCGCAAGTGAATGACCTGCGTCATGCGCTGTGGAAAGGGGTGTCTTTGGATGCCGACGATTTACTACGTCGTGAAGTCATCAAACAGCTTATCTGTAACTTCAAGCTAGATAAGACAGCGATTGAGTCTGAATTTGGCGTGAAGTTCGAGCAATACTTCAAAGAAGATTTAGAGTTGCTACAAACTTTTATCAATGATGAGCTGGTGGAAGTGGATGACAACGAAATTCGCGTAACTCTTCGTGGCCGTCTATTGATTCGTAACATCTGTATGTGTTTCGACAAGTACCTGCGCGCGAAGGCACGTCAGCAGCAATTCTCTCGCGTGATTTAATCTCTTACAGATTCCGGATACAAAAAATGCCAGCAGATGCTGGCATTTTTTATGTTTTTACGGCAATTAAACGCGATCTTTCACTTTTTCTTTCAGTTCAGTTTTTTCTGCATCTGATAGGAAAGCGATGTCTAGGCCATTGATTTGCGCCTGGCGAATTTGCTCTTGGGTTAGACCTGCTGCTGGTGCTGCCACTTCGTACTCGTAAGGTAGCTCAATACCTTCAACCGCTGGATCGTCCGTGTTTAGACACGCTAGCACACCGTGATCTAGGAATTGCTTCAGAGGGTGATTTGCTAGTGACTCAACCGTACTAGTTTGGAAGTTTGATGTTAGGCACGATTCAATACCAATGCGGTTTTCTGCAAGGTAGTCCATCAATTTAGGATCTTGGATTGCTTTAACGCCATGGCCGATACGCGTTGCACCAAGCTCTTGAATTGCTTGCCACATGCTTTCCGCGCCTGCTGCTTCACCTGCGTGAATCGTGACGTTTAGACCAGCATCACGCACTTGTTTAAAGTGAGAAACAAAACGATCGCCAGGTTGACCAAGTTCATCACCAGCAAGGTCTACAGCTACGATGTGATCTTTCTGGCTTAGGATACCTTCCAGTTCCTGTTGACAAGCATCTGTACCAAAAGTACGGCTCATGATACCGATTAGGTTTGCCTTAATACCGAAGTCACGCATGCCAGCCTGTACACCATCAACGACCGCTTCAACTACGCCAGCTACTGGTAGTTTGTGTTTCATTGCCATGTAGTAAGGCGAGAAGCGAAGTTCTGCGTAATCAATTTGTGCGTTAAGTGCGTCTTCTACGTTTTCGTAGGCAACACGGCGACATGCATCTAGATCGCCCAATACCGCTACACCCCAGTCTAGCTTAGAAAGGAAAGCCACAAGAGATGGTTCTGCTTCGACAATTTGAACGTGTGGTGTAAGAGACTCAATATCGTATGCCGGAAGCGCTACACCGAACTTTTGGCCAAGTTCGAGAATCGTTTGAGTGCGGATATTACCGTCGAGGTGACGGTGCAAATCTGTTAGGGGTAGATTCTTAGTTATCATTATGTCGATCCAGATAATTGTGAACAGGAATAGAATTGCAATTAAGTATAAATAACAGTTCGGTAGATTGTCAGTAGAGGATGACTACGAAATCAACAATTTCAGCTCTTTTCTACTTCATGTTAACCAAATGTGTTGGCCATTCTTCGATCGGTAATGGACGGCTGTAATAGAACCCTTGAACCTGTGTACAGCCTAATGAGCGTAAAAGCCGTGCTTGTTCTGCCGTCTCCACACCTTCCGCGACCACGTTTGCTTTCAAACCTTTAGTGATGGTAATGATTGCGGCGAAAACGGAGTTTTCCAGATTATTTGGGTTTAATCTATTAGTGAACGTCCTGTCTATCTTCAGACAAGTAAATGGCAAGCTATCTAGGTACGCTAGCGAGGAGTAGCCTGTGCCAAAATCATCAATGGCAATCCCAACGTTCATTTCGCGTAGCTTGAGCATATTGTCTAGGGTTGTTGGGTCTCCGCCAACAATTTTGGACTCAGTGATTTCAAGTGTGAGGTTTTGAGCGCACAATCCTGTCTGAGATAATATTTGGGCAACATCTGTGATGAACTCTGGACATGAAAGTTGGTTGACTGAAACATTCACGTGCAGTTGGAAATCTTTGTGCCAACGACCATTTTCAATTGCGGTTTGAGTTTCTTGACAGGCCTTAAGTAAGATTTGGTGACCGATTTGTTTGATCATGCCACTCTCTTCAGCAAGAGCAATAAAGTCCAAAGGCGAGACTACGCCATCGGCACTGTGCCAACGTGCTAGAGCCTCTGCACCAACAACCTCACCACTAGATAAATCAATAATTGATTGGTAATACGGTATAAACTCTTTTTGCTCAATACCTTGCTGTATTTTGGCAATCATCTGAGTTCGGAACTTAGAGGCGCTGGCCATTTCTGGACTGTAATAACACACCCCAGAATGGGTTTCTTGCTTGGCGTAACTCAATGCAATACTGGCATTACGTAACCATTGCTGCATTTGGTATTCAGGCTGCGTTTCCACAACACCAATGGCAATATTCATGATGACAGTTTCATCTGCGCAGAGAAACGGAGAGGCGAAGACTTGTTGCAGCCGTCTAACGGTTAGGCGAACTTCCTGCTCTTTTTGCAAGTTGGGTACGTAAACTGCAAATTCATCACCACCAATACGAGCTAATACAAACTCATCACCAAACTGCTGATCGAGTCGCTCTGCAATACGGAGCAATAGTTGATCACCATTATGGTGACCGACGCTGTCATTGATATCTCTGAAGCGGTTAATTCCGAGCAGGTATACACTGCCACCTTGTTGGCTTGGCATGGTACTGCTGATTTCAATTAAGCCTTGTCTGCTATACAGGCGGGTCAATGAGTCGTATATCAACTGCTCTCTTAATGCTTTGAACGATACCTTTAGGTTATTCGCCATCTCGTTGAACGCGTGCACCAACGTCGTGGTTTCATAAACGTAGCCAGGACGAGGCATTGAGCCATCCCAGTTGCCTTTGGCTAGGTTTTGCGCTGCTGAGGCAGTAGCATTGATCGGACGAGTGACTCGGTTAAAGATAAACCAAGTGATCGAAATACCCAGTAGGGTCACAAGTAAACCCACCAACCAGCTTTTTCTTTGGCTGTTCGGAAGTGTCCCAACTAAATCTGATTCAGAGACAGAAATACCAATAAACCAGGTGAGTCCATAATCATCAGTGTAAGGTGTGATTCGGCTAAACAAGCGTTCACCCGAGTGTTCTAGCTGAAAAGTATAAGGCTGTGAAGTTGAGTTTAAAGCAAGTGCACTCACCCTAGATGCACTGATTTGGATGATTGAGTCGGTGCTTTCTTTAGCAAGCAAGCGCTGGCCCTTATGTGTGAATTTGGTTCCCCAAGAAACGACGCTACCTGCACTTGATTGCGCTACTAAGCGATGCTCTTCATCCATAATAAACACGGAAGCTTTGGTATTCTGTTGCAGCTCTCTTAAGAAGGCATTGAGTGTGTTGATGCGAATATCTGTGACGAGCACACCAGCAAAGTCGCCATGCTCGAAAACAGGAGTCATCGCGGATAGCGTGATTTCTTGACGTTCATCTGCGTTCGCATAGATTGGCGACCAAGTCGGCTGATGGGCTTCTGCCACGGGCGTATACCAAGGCCGAACTCGGGGGTCATACTGTGAGATAACCGATCGTAAACCTGTACTTGGCGTCTTCCCGTTATAGATTGCTAAATTACCATCAGTTCGCTTGTCTTGAATCATTAAGGTGTATTCACCGTTTGCTTCGCGACGAAAGCCGGCATAGTCTCCGGTGATCGAACCAAAGCCAATAACATCCAACTGAGGAATGGAGCTGTAAAGATCTTGGAAGGCGCTTAATAAATACGATTCAATATCGGCAGTATTATTTGGGTGGAATAGATTGTGAAAGCTGACGCTATGGCCCAGTGCTTGAACCGCTGCAAATGGTTTTCTTAGGTAGTCATTCAGGTGATCATGAACGCCTTCCGTTAACACCGTCAGCTGTTTGTTACTGATGTCAGTGACGACCTCTTCATAGCTCTGCTTTTGGACAAAAATGATCACCCCGATTGCAAACAGAAATATCAGCAAGAAAGGAATCAAAACAGCAGTGCGTAAAGTGATTTGTGTAGTCGGTGATGACATGGCCTAGTATTTATTATGGGTTGCTATACTGTAATTGTACTGGCGTTCTTGTCACCAAGCGAGTCAATTTTTACTCGCTTAGTGACTAAATATCAAACTAGTACAACTCTTTTAGTTTTCTGGTTAATGTATTTCTTCCCCAGCCTAATACTTTAGCGGCATCTTGTTTGTGACCTTTAGTATGTTCTAACGCAGCCTCTAGTAAGATTCGCTCAAATTCAGGTAATGCATAAGATAATAGCTCTTTATCCCCTGCTTCGAGAGCATGTTTTGCCCAGTCAGCTAGTTGTTCTTGCCAGCTTTCCCCAGCAGACTCCGATTTGACTTTCTTTTCTTCTAGTAATTCTTGCGGCAGGTCGTTAGGTAGCACCTCACTGCCACTGGCCATGACTGTTAACCAACGACAGATGTTTTCCAATTGGCGGACGTTGCCCGGCCAATCAAGGCGGTTAAGGATTTCGACTGAAGATGGATGCAGTGTTTTTGTTTCAACGCCTAGCTCATCGGCTGCGCGAACGAGAAAGTGTTGAGTGAGTTTCTCAATGTCTTGTTTTCGCTCTCTTAGGGCGGGGATCTGAACGCGAATTACATTGAGTCGATGGAATAAATCTTCGCGGAAATCACCTTCATGGACCAGCTTTTCAAGGTTTTGGTGTGTGGCAGCGACGATACGCACGTCAACGCGAATAGGAGAGTGGCCCCCTACGCGATAGAACTGTCCGTCTGCTAATACGCGCAATAATCGGGTTTGAATGTCTAGTGGCATATCACCAATTTCATCTAGAAACAGTGTGCCACCATTGGCTTGCTCAAAGCGGCCTTGTCGAACGCTGTTTGCACCAGTAAACGCGCCTTTTTCGTGGCCAAACAGCTCGGATTCAATCAGGTCTTTTGGAATCGCGGCCATATTGAGGGCGATAAAAGGTTTGTTGGCGCGCGGACTATGACGGTGCAGGGCATGAGCAACTAACTCTTTACCCGTGCCTGATTCACCGTTGATCAATACGGAGATGGAAGAGCGAGACAAGCGGCCAATTGCACGAAACACTTCTTGCATGGCTGGCGCTTCACCGATAATTTCTGGCGTATCGGTTGGGAGCTCTTCGTGAGACATCTGCTCACGCTTGGTTTCTTGGCTATGAGCTATCGCTCGCTCTACCAGCGTGAGTGTTTCATCGATATCAAATGGCTTAGGTAGGTATTCAAACGCGCCTTTTTGGTAAGCGTTCACCGCAGCATCTAAATCGGAATGCGCCGTCATGATAATCACGGGTAAATCGGGATAATCACGTTGAACTTGCTTTAACAGCTCCAAACCATCGATACCTGGCATGCGTATATCGGAAACCAACACATCTGGTACTTCACGTTCCAGCGCCATCAGCACACTTTCTCCATCCGCGTAGGTATCGCATTTGATGTTGGCGGAGGAAAGGGTTTTCTCCATTACCCAGCGAATCGAACTGTCGTCATCGACGACCCAAACATATCCTTTACTCATGTAATAAATCCTTGCAGCAAAAGCCTAAAAACTGACGAATCGAAAAGCCATTTAATCAAGTCAGATTGGCAAATAAATCGTAAAAGTGGTGTGACCGGGCCAGCTTTCGACATCAATCTTGCCGTTATGCTGGTCGATCAGATTTTGTGAAATAGACAGGCCAAGACCCGTACCGCCTTCTCGACCACTGACCATTGGATAGAAAAGGGTATCTTGTAGTTCTGGTGGAATACCCGGACCGTTGTCCGTGATCTCAACACGTGCGGCGAGTTTGCAGCGTTGACCATGAATGTTAGCTTGATGCACCGTTCTGGTGCGTATGGTTATTTTTCCGTGTTCTTGGTGGGACAGAATCTGTGCTGCGTTACTGACGATGTTGAGCATCGCCTGCTCGATTTGGTCAGCATCCATCAAGATTTCTGGCAAGCTCGGATCGTAGTCGCGCTCGATCACAATCGAATGTTGAGATTCCAACTCCACTAACTGGCGCACTTTCTCCAGTACTTGGTGAAGGTTTTCTTGGGTCTTTTTACCCGGCTTTTGCGGCCCGAGCAGACGATCGACTAAGGCTCTTAATCGGTCTGCTTGCTCGATAATGATTTGGGTATATTCCTTCAATGAAGGATCGGGAAGCATTTTTTCTAATAGTTGTGCCGCCCCGCGTAAACCGCCGAGTGGGTTTTTTATTTCGTGCGCCAACCCACGCACTAACAGCTTTGCCGCTTGTTGCTGGGCGTGTTGGTTAAGCTCTTGAGTGAGACGGCGTTGTTGGTCAATTTTGCGCATCTCTACCAACAGCATTAATTGTTTCTGCCAAGTTATTGGGCTGACAGTCACTTCCAGCATCAAAGGGCGCCCATCGACGACAAAGGTAACGTCACTGTCAGTAATGCTTTGGCCGCTTTGTAGTGGTTGGGTGAGTAGCGCGAGATCCAATGACGCATGCTGAATTAGCTGAGACAGCGACTGCTCAACAATGCGTTTAGCACTTTGCGAAAACAATAACTCTGCCGCAGGGTTGGCATAGCGCACCGCTAATCCGTCATCAAGAATCAACGTTGCTGCCACCATGTTATTGAGAATGGCACTGGAGAGACTGGTATCCACATTACGTCCTTGTTTGCGTTATTGTTGTGCGTTGCACCAAATTGGTGCGATAGAACGTAAGTATGGCGAATAAATCTCAGAAGAAAAAGTAAAATAGCACTCAGAGCATCTGTTATTTGCGCTATTTTTCTGGTTTCGGCCTTGGTAATTTAGGCTTCACACTCGCTCTATGTAAATGCACTGTTATAGGGCTAGTAGATGCAATAAGCTTGCCGCTTCTTTTGGCGTGAACAGCAAGGGTGTGGGTGCCTCGATCGATATTGTTAATTTGCCAAGTGAGTCGAGTTTGTGGGGCTGCGTACGGCTTTCCATCGAGCATTAGCTGCAGTTGTTCTCCAATACCTAGTTTGCGGTTGGCTTCCAATTGGATGTTAATCAAGCCTTGATTGCTACGAATCGTCTCGTCATGCATAGGGGTCAGCATAGCTAAAGACAGAGGCTTAGGAGCTTCTGGCTGTTTTGGTTTATCTTTCTTTACCGGGTTGGGTGGTGGTGACGTAGAAAGCGCTTCGGTACTTTCTACCTTTGGTGCTGGTGCCTGACCTTGTAAGTCAGGTAAAGCGATTGCCTTTGCTCCATTTTGAGGCGTATCGCTGAAGTGTATTACGCCATCTTTATCGACCCATGTGTATGCAACTTGTGCGAAGGGAGATGCAGCCGTGACTAGGCCACCGAGTATGATTAAGGTTGGTAAAAGCTGAACTTTCATTGCTCACCTTCTTTTTATGATTCCACGTTATTGACCCAAGTAACTTCCCGCGATTGGCTCTGTGAGGGTGACTTGGCATATTCTCATTATCACTCCATGCTAAAGGTCTGGGTTAATCAGGCGAATACAAAAAAGGCCCGCCTGCGAGGCGAGCCTAATATTTTGTTTCTGTGTTTACATTTTACACAGTTGAGACCTTATACAGAGTAGTAAAGTTCAAACTCAAGTGGGTGAGTTGTCATGTTTACTCGCTCTACATCTTGCGCTTTAAGGTCGATGTAAGAATCGATGAAGTCGTCAGAGAATACACCGCCAGCAGTTAGGAACTCACGGTCTGCATCTAGTTCTTCTAGCGCGTCTTTCAGTGAGTATGCCACTGTTGGGATCTCTGCTGCTTCTTCAGCTGGTAGATCGTAAAGGTCTTTATCCATCGCTTCGCCTGGGTGGATCTTGTTCTTAATGCCGTCAAGACCAGCCATTAGCATTGCTGCGAAACATAGGTATGGGTTAGCCGCTGGGTCACCGAAACGAACTTCGATACGACGTGCTTTCGGGCTTGGTACCACTGGGATACGGATTGAAGCAGAGCGGTTACGTGCAGAGTAAGCAAGCATAACTGGCGCTTCGAAGCCTGGTACAAGACGTTTGTACGAGTTAGTTGATGGGTTAGCAAACGCATTGATTGCGCGAGCGTGCTTGATGATACCACCGATGTAGTAAAGTGCCATTTCAGATAGGCCGCCGTACTTATCACCAGCAAATAGGTTTACGCCATCTTTTGCTAGAGATTGGTGTACGTGCATACCAGAGCCGTTGTCACCAACTAGTGGCTTAGGCATGAATGTCGCCGTCTTACCAAATGCGTGCGCAACGTTGTGTACAACGTACTTGTAGATTTGGATTTCGTCAGCTTTAGTTGTTAGCGTGTTGAAGCGAGTTGCGATTTCGTTTTGACCCGCAGTTGCTACTTCGTGGTGGTGCGCTTCAACAACTAGGCCCATCTCTTCCATTACTAGACACATAGCAGAACGGATGTCTTGAGATGAATCAACTGGCGCTACTGGGAAGTAACCACCTTTAACGCCTGGACGGTGACCTTTGTTACCTTCTTCGTAATCAGAACCTGTGTTCCAAGCTGCTTCTACGTCATCGATCTTGAAGAAAGAACCAGACATGTCAGTTGCGAACTTAACGTCGTCAAATAGGAAGAACTCTGGCTCAGGACCAATTAGTACTGTGTCAGCAACGCCTGTAGAACGCATGAAGTCTTCAGCGCGCTTAGCGATAGAGCGAGGGTCGCGGTCGTAGCCTTGCATTGTTGCAGGCTCAAGGATGTCACAACGGATGTTTAGTGTTGCATCTTCAGTGAATGGGTCAAGCACTGCAGAAGATGCGTCTGGCATCATAACCATGTCTGATTCGTTAATGCCTTTCCAGCCAGCAACTGATGAACCATCGAACATTTTACCTTCTTCGAAGAAGTCTGCGTCGATTTGGTGAGCAGGAATAGAAATGTGCTGCTCTTTACCTTTTGTATCAGTGAAGCGTAGGTCAACAAACTTAACTTCGTTTTCTTGGATCAGTGATAAAACGTTTTCTACTGACATCTTGGATAACCTCCAGTGTTAATAAAGCGGTAAAAGCTCGATTTATGAGTTCTTGATTAAATCCAGCATTGATTAATTTGCTTGAAATTTTATTAATCGATGCTGGTTTCTCTAAAGCCAAAACCGTGCCAAAAAAATTATTCCATTAATTTCAAGGAATTATGTTTTAAGGAGCAAGTTTGGTGCAAACGATTGCACCAAAATGATCTTTAATTGCACTGTAATGGTGCATCTTTTGATTATTGCACCACAATGTGACAACTACGTTGCTTATCTAGCCCAGTTTTTGAGCAAGAGTCAATTTCTAATAAGCAACGATTGGAATAAAATTGCTTTGAATCAATTCGCTTTGCTCGGGAAAGTGGGCATTAAGCGTAAATTTCGCAGAAAAGCTCGGGAGTAGATCACATATTTCTAGGCTTTTTGCTAAAATCTGGTACATTATGGCCGTTTTTTTAATCAGCAAATGTCACCAGAGAGCACCCGTTCTCAGCGTGGGGGCATTTCATCTATCTAAGTGAATCTAATCCATGGCTACTCCACAGATTGATAAATTAAGAAATATCGCGATCATCGCGCACGTTGACCACGGTAAAACAACACTGGTTGATAAACTACTACAACAATCAGGTACTCTAGAGTCTCGCGGCGAAGCTGAAGAGCGAGTCATGGACTCAAACGACATCGAAAAAGAACGTGGTATTACCATTCTTGCTAAGAACACAGCAATCAACTGGAATGATTACCGTATCAACATCGTAGATACTCCGGGACACGCGGACTTCGGTGGTGAAGTAGAACGTATCATGTCGATGGTAGATTCAGTACTACTTATCGTTGACGCTGTTGATGGCCCAATGCCACAAACGCGTTTCGTAACGCAAAAAGCATTTGCTCACGGCCTTAAGCCAATCGTTGTAATCAACAAGATTGACCGTCCGGGTGCTCGTCCTGATTGGGTTATGGATCAAGTATTCGACCTATTCGACAACCTAGGTGCAACTGACGAACAGCTAGACTTTAAAGTGGTTTACGCTTCAGCACTAAACGGTTGGGCTACTCTAGAAGAGGGCGAAACTGGCGAAAACATGGAACCACTATTCGAAACTATCGTTGAAGAAGTAGCGGCTCCAGAAGTTGACCTAGACGGTCCACTACAGATGCAAGTTTCTCAGCTAGACTACAGCTCTTACGTTGGTGTTATCGGTGTTGCTCGTGTAACTCGTGGTAGCGTGAAAGCAAACCAACAAGTAACTGTTATCGGTGCTGACGGTAAAACTCGCAACGGTAAAGTAGGTACAGTAATGGGCTACCTTGGCCTAGAGCGTCACGAAGTTGAGCAAGCTAACGCGGGTGATATCATTGCGATCACTGGTCTTGGCGAGCTAAAAATCTCTGACACTATCTGTGCACAAAACGCAGTAGAAGCACTACCGCCGCTGTCTGTTGATGAACCAACAGTAACAATGACGTTCCAAGTAAACACGTCTCCATTCGCTGGTAAAGAAGGTAAGTTCGTTACTTCACGTAACATCCTTGAGCGTCTAGAGAAGGAGCTGGTACACAACGTTGCATTGCGCGTAGAGCAAACAGACGATCCAGACAAATTCCGCGTATCAGGCCGTGGTGAGCTTCACCTATCTATCCTGATCGAAAACATGCGTCGTGAAGGCTTCGAGCTTGCTGTATCTCGTCCAGAAGTAATCATCAAAGAAGAAGATGGTCAGCTAATGGAACCGTTCGAGACAGTAACTATCGACGTTATGGAAGAGCACCAAGGCGGCATCATGGAGAACATCGGCCTGCGTAAAGGTGAGCTGAAAGACATGTCTCCAGATGGTAAAGGCCGTGTACGTATGGACTTCGAAATGCCATCTCGTGGTCTGATCGGTTTCCAAACTGAGTTCATGACGCTGACTTCTGGTTCTGGTCTTCTTTACCATACGTTCGATCGCTACGCGCCACACAAAGGCGGTAACATCGGTCAACGTGTAAACGGTGTACTAATCGCAAACGCGATGGGTAAAGCGCTAACTAACGCACTATTCAACCTTCAAGAGCGTGGTCGTCTATTTATCGGTCACGGTGTTGAAGTTTACGAAGGCATGGTTATCGGTATTCACAGCCGCGACAACGACCTAACAGTAAACGCACTGAAAGGTAAGCAGCTAACCAACGTTCGTGCATCTGGTACAGATGACGCACAGGTTCTTACTCCGCCAATCAAGATGACTCTTGAGCAAGCACTAGAGTTCATCGATGATGACGAACTAGTAGAAGTAACACCTGAAAGCATCCGTATCCGTAAGAAATTCCTAACGGAAAGCGATCGTAAGCGTGCTTCACGTTCAGCAAAATAATCTGCTGTAACAGATTCGATTAAGAACAAGCCCCGAGTTATGCTCGGGGCTTTTTGTATCTGAAGGAATAACACTATGAAGCCAATCGTGATTACCGGTGGTCCGGGTGCAGGTAAAACCACCTTGTTGAATGCTTTAGGTCAGTTGGGCTATGCCACCTTTGCTGAAGGTTCTCGTAGCTTGATTGAGCAGCAAAGCCAGTTGGACAACGGTATTTTGCCTTGGACGAATCTGTCGGAGTTCGCCAACTTATGCCTTGAGTTAATGGGGAAGCAAAAGCGAGAAGCGCTCAATTATGATGTGGCTTTTGTTGACCGTGCTATCCCAGACATCGTGGCATACCTACAGGTAGGCGGTTGTCCCGTTGAACACACCTTCTTGATTGAGAGTGCTGGCTACCAGAGTAAGGTGCTCACATGCCGACCTGAAGCCTCTATTTATGTTCAAGATGATGTGCGTCCACACAGTTTTGAAGAGGCGCTACAAATTCATCAAACCTTAGTCGATACCTATACTGAACTGGGGTATGACGTGGTTGAAGTGCCATGGGGAAGCGTAGCTGAACGAGTGGCGTTTGTTCGACAAGTAATGGGCTTAGTTGCTGAGGTAGAAGGTGAGAAACGCTGATAGAGCTCGGAAGATAAACGGGTGACTACGTGGTGAATAAGTTAGCTCTTCCGCTAAATAGCAAAACCTCCTCACGAGGAGGAGGCTTTATCGAATTACTTTTGATTCAGCTGCTGTAGGAACTTGTCTGATTCAGCAATCGCGGCATTCATTTGCTTAATTGCGTATTGAATGTCCTTCTCTAAGCTAGAGAATTCACCTTTCAGTGAGCCAATCGCACTCGCGTTCAAGTTATGCTTGAGGTAAAGCGTGTTGTCACGCAGTGTATTCAGAACCGGTGTCATCTTGTCTTCCGCACGCTTCATTGCGTTAAGCATGGTTTTGTAAGACGCTTTGGTTTCACGTAACTTCTGTTCGCTAGAGCGACGCAGTTTCGCACTGGTGTACAGGTCTAGCTCGCCTTGCCACTCATCAAATAGGGCATCCGATACATCTTCAATCGCAGCAATACGGTCGCGCACGTCTTGCGCCGCTTTTTCGCTGTCTTCGTATTTATCGTTAATGTTGTTGTAGACGCTTTCCAATTCACCACCATCAAAGTTGGTCAGCGCAGAAAGTGCTTCTAATGCACTGGTGAACTCTTCTTGTGCATCTTGTTGTGACTCTTTGGCGTCTTCCACGCGATCTACCATGATATCGCGCTTGTGGTAACCCACTTGCTCCATTGCTGAATAATATGCGGACTGACATCCTGTCAAAGTGAAAATTGATAGTACAATTGCTAATAAATAAGGCATTCTTATGTCCTCGACGCTAATTTATGGGATGAACTATGAACCAGTTATCAGAGAGTTACAAGGTGAGATTGAGCAAGCTCGTGCCGGGGAGCGTCGCGTTTTTCAAATATTTGCTCAAGCGTATGACGCACGATCGCGTTAACGTTAATGCAGGCTATCTAGCTTACATCACTTTGTTGTCTATTGTGCCGATGTTGACGGTATTACTGTCGATTTTGTCAAAGTTTCCGGTATTTGAGAATGTCGGCGAAGTGCTGCAGGGTTACATCATCGATAACTTCGTCCCCGCTTCTGGTGATGCAGTCAGAACCGCGCTGCAAGAGTTTGTCTCAAACACAGGCAAGATGACCGCCGTGGGTGGTGCGTTTTTGTTTGTTGCAGCCCTGATGCTGATCTCCAACATCGATAAGAACTTAAACTACATCTGGCGAGTGAAAGACAAACGTCGCCCAGTGTTTTCTTTCTCCATGTATTGGATGGTGCTGACCCTTGGTCCGATTCTGGTCGGTGCGAGTATTGCTGCAACCTCTTACGTAACATCGCTTAAGCTGATTGAAAACGAAACCTTATCGGGCGCTTACAACCTGTTTTTGCGCTGGCTGCCATTGTTATTGTCATTCTTTGCATTCATGGGTTTGTACTTCTTAGTGCCAAACAAAAAAGTTTATCTGTCTCACGGTGCCATTGGTGCAGCTATCGCCGCGGTGCTGTTTGAATTGAGTAAGAAAGGCTTTGCGTTCTACATTACCCAATTCCCGTCATACCAGCTGATTTACGGCGCACTTGCCGCGATTCCGATCCTGTTTGTGTGGGTGTATTTGTGTTGGCTGATCGTATTGATTGGCGCGGAAGTCACGGCCGCTCTGGGCGAAAGAGAGCACTGGAGTGACGACCTAGAAATGATACACTCGACCGCTGAATTGCAATTAACAGATGAAGGAAGCGAGAGTCGTGATAGCGCTAATTCAACGAGTCAGTGAAGCCGCCGTTCGTGTAGACGGTGAAGTTGTCGGTGAAATCGACCAAGGTCTACTTGTCCTACTTGGAGTAGAAAAGGACGATGATGAAGCAAAAGCAAAACGTTTGATGGAGCGTGTAACCACTTATCGTGTGTTTGAAGATGATGAAGGCAAAATGAACCTCAACGTCAAACAAGTGAACGGTAAGGTTTTGGTGGTGTCTCAATTTACGTTACCAGCCGACACCAAAAAGGGCACTCGCGCAGGCTTTTCTCGCGGCGCGCATCCTGCGGATGCAGAGCGTTTATATGACTACTTTTCAGATCTGTGTGAGGAAGTACTGCCAACGCAACGTGGCCGCTTTGCAGCAGACATGAAAGTGTCATTGATTAATGACGGCCCGGTGACTTTTTGGTTACAGGTCTAATCTGGAAACCTTAGCTGCATAGTCTAAGCTTTAAGCCCAAGTGAATTGATTTTACTTGGGTTATTTGCCTTATGGCTTGTATTTGATTTGTGCTTTCAAAGGATTGATATGTTCAAACTTATAACTCCAAAAACTGAAAATCAGCTTAACAAGTACTATCAATTTCGTTGGCAGATGCTGCGAGAACCATGGCGCATGCCTGTAGGCTCTGAGCGTGATGAGTATGATGGTATGAGCCATCACCGGATGATTACCGACGGTCGTGGCCGTCCGATGGCGATCGGTCGTTTGTACATAACCCCAGATAACGACGGTCAGATCCGTTACATGGCGGTAAAAAACAACCGTCGCAGCAAAGGCATGGGTTCACTGGTGCTGGTGGCGCTTGAGTCGTTAGCTCGGCAAGAAGGGGCGAAGCGTCTGGTGTGTAATGCCCGTGAAGACGCGATTGCCTTCTATGAAAAAAATGGTTTTGAGCGTCGCGGTGAACTGACAGACGAGCGCGGTCCAGTACGTCACCAACAAATGGTAAAGCCGCTTGATCCGATGGCCGATGTGCTTCGTCGACCTGAATGGTGTACTGAGCTGCAACAACGTTGGGAAGCGCAGATCCCAATTGCCGATAAAATGGGGATTAAAATTAACCAATATACCGGCTATCAGTTTGAATGCAGCGCACAGCTTAACCCGAATTTGAATCCACATAATACCATGTTTGCTGGTTCAGCCTTTACCTTGGCGACGCTTACAGGGTGGGGGATGGCGTGGTTGTTAATGAAAGAGCGTGGTTTGCACGGTGATATTGTATTGGCAGACAGTTCGATTCGTTATCGCCATCCTGTCGAAGAGAACCCTGTCGCGAGTACATCACTAGATGGTATCAGTGGTGATTTGGACAGGCTCGCATCAGGGCGTAAAGCGCGCATTGTTATCCACGTGGTGATTTACAGTGGCGACGTGCCTGCGGTGGATTTTGTTGGTACGTACATGTTGCTGCCGAATTACTCTAAGCTACTCAGCTGTTAGGTCCGTTGATTTTAGTACTTCTTGTGGCGCATCCTGTTCTTGCGATGCGCCCGGTTCTATCTTGGAGTTATCTGCTTCTGAAGTAGCGCTTTCTTCAGATGACTTTTCTTCGATAAGGGAGCTTTCTTGAACAGAGATAAGCTGCTCTTCTGAGGGCGGCGCAGCAGTAGGTTCTTTTTCTTCTACCACTTCTTCACTTAATTCTTCCTCATATTGCTCTAAGTTGATTGGTTTAATGCTGGTGCTGTTCGTCGCTTTCAGTGAACTCTGTTTGGGTTCTTCTGGCTCAGTCTGTTTTGACATATTGACGCATTCATTTGCTTTGACTTCTCCACTCAGCAGGTCACCTTGAATCGAACCACATGTTTCTCTGAGCTGATAAATCACACCACTAATTGGGTTGTTCGCCATATCAAACTCTCCGGAAAGGTTACCCGAGATGGCTTTGCCTGAAATGGTCACTGGTTGAAACTTCACTTCGCCGCGTTGGGCACGTAAACGCAGCGGGCTGAAGGTGAGCGCCTTGAGTGAATCATCAGCTTGTGACTTTAAGGTGGTATCGCGCAGATTGGCTTCCACTTCGCCTGACAAGCTGAAAGCAAGCATATTTTGATCGCCGGCTAAGCCTTTTAAGTCGAGGCTTAAGTCAGAGAAACCATTGACCGCGAGCACCGTTGGTAAGTAAGGGTGGAACAGTTGCAGAGGGAGTCCATCGGCGTTGAGGTTAAGCGTCCAAGGTTGGCTGGTGGTGCTAAGGTCGATTTGTCCTAAGCCTTCAATATAGCCTTGCTCCAGAGGGGCGAACAAACGCGTCAGTTGCCACAAGCCATTATCACTTCGTGTTGAAATTGCTGCGTGTGATGTGATGACTTGATCGTAGCTGGCGTTAACAACGCTAGCATCAAGCTTGCCGTTCCAAATACCCCAATTGTCATTGCTGTGTTTTATTTCGAGTTGGTTACCTTCCAAATTCAACCCAGAAAGCTGCCAGTAAGGTTGTTTAGATAACTGGATAACTTGGCTGCGTTCAATCTCTAATTGCTTCACATTGACTTTCTGGAGCGTTTCTGTGGTGATTTGCCACCAGTCGGTTTTATCATCAGGCTGGATAGCCCATTTTAATCCACTGACGGTGGCGTTGTTAATTGTCCAATGCTTTGGCTCAAACATGCCTGATAGCTGTATTGTGCCTTGTTGCCAATCCAAGCTCAGCTCTTGCAGTTGAATCGCCCCCGGTTTGAACTGGGCATTCAAGCGAGGCTCTACCGCAGTTTGATCTTGAAAGCTGACACTGTCTGCTTGCAGAGAAATCTGTGCCGTTGTGTTCCATAGTGACAGTGGTAGGGAGGCATTTTCGAGAGACAATTCTAGGTTTTGCCAGTGCCAATCGCCGTACTCGATATCTGCGTTCAATAGATCTAGGCTATTGATATGATTGATATTAATTGGCAGTGCTTGCCATGGTTTGGTGAGTAAAGATTGCAGTTGTAGGTTATCGATTTTCAGTTTATCTACGGTCACATTTACCAGTGACCAGCCTTGTGAGTACTGCTCTCCCTGACCGGAGACCTCACTGCCACGCCAGCTAAATGAAGCGCCATAAAGCGTGCTGTCTTGCGCTTTGTAATCGATATCAAGCAGTAGTTGATTGAACGCTTCCCCTTTCCAGTAGAGTTGGTCAGCAGACAACTGAATCTCACCATAGGGTATGGTTTGTGTTTTTGTTAGCCAGGTTGGATCTTGGATCTGAATATTTACGTTTCGAGCAGTATAACGGTCATCGGCGTAGTTGATGTTCTTTAGAGCGAGTTGGTGAAGCAAAATATTGCTTGGAACTTGGATTTCTGGCAGACCATGCTGCGCTTCAACGCCATCAATTAACAGGCTGTCTAGTATCCATAGGTTATCGCGTCTGATATCTGGATTGAACCAGAGGTCGATTTGCTCAATGTAGGGTATTTGCTCTGAGGATGTTGTTACCCCCTGCAGAGAAACATGATAAGGAAACTGGTAATGGACACTTTTGGCTTGCCAATCAAGGGATAATGGCTGTGAGATAAGTTGCCATGTTTGTGGTGCGTATGATGTCGTTAACAAGCCCGCGAGTACGATTGGTACACAAATCAATATGACAAGAGCGAGTGTGAGAATCCTTATTACTGTCTTCATTCCATTGAGAACCTTTGGCCAGCTTGCTGCTTAGAGTGTATCAATATTGAAGAGGTTTCAATAAAAAGCCCCTCAAAAGAGGGGCTTGTGAAGTGTTTTTGTAACTAAATCACGTTGAGCTTAGTCGACTTGCGGGCCAGCAGCTACAAGTGATTTGCCTTCTGCATTATCCGTGTATTTATCAAAGTTATTGATAAAGCGTTCTGCTAAATCCTTGGCTTTGCTTTCCCATTGTAGTGGGTCAACATAAGTATCGCGTGGATCAAGAATACTTGGGTCTACACCTGGTAGAGCAGTCGGCACTTCTAGGTTGAAGATAGGGATATGTTTAGTTTGAGCGTTTTCAATCGAACCATCTAGGATGGCGTCAATGATACCGCGCGTATCTTGGATAGAAATACGCTTGCCGCTACCGTTCCAACCAGTGTTGACTAGGTAAGCCTCAGCACCTGCTGCTTCCATACGTTTTACTAGTACTTCAGCATATTTAGTTGGGTGTAGTGTTAGGAATGCTGCACCGAAACACGCTGAGAAGGTAGGCGTTGGCTCCGTGATACCACGCTCTGTGCCCGCTAGCTTAGCAGTAAAGCCAGATAGGAAGTGGTACTTAGTTTGCTCTGGTGTCAGCTTAGACACTGGAGGTAGTACGCCAAATGCGTCAGCCGATAGGAAGATCACTTTGTTTGCGTGGCCACCTTTCGATACTGGCTTAACGATGTTGTCGATGTGATGAAGTGGGTAAGACACACGGGTGTTCTCAGTCTTAGAACCATCATCAAAGTCGATAGAACCATCGCTGCGAACCGTAACGTTCTCTAGTAGTGCGTCGCGGCGGATCGCGTTGTAGATATCAGGCTCTGCCTCTTTCGATAGCTTGATGGTCTTAGCGTAACAGCCACCTTCGAAGTTGAATACGCCGTCGTCATCCCAACCGTGCTCGTCATCACCAATCAGTGCGCGTTTAGGATCAGTTGATAGGGTGGTTTTACCTGTGCCAGATAGACCGAAGAAGATCGCAACGTCGCCTTCTTCACCCATGTTTGCACTACAGTGCATCGATGCGATGTCTTTAAGCGGCAGGAAGTAGTTCATCATGGCGAACATACCTTTCTTCATTTCTCCGCCGTACCACGTACCACCGATCAGTTGCATGCGCTCTGTTAGGTTAAATACAGTGAAGTTTTCTGAGTTCAGACCGTGCTCTTCCCACTTCTCGTTGGTGCATTTCGCACCGTTCATTACCACGAAATCAGGCTCAAACGTTGCCAATTCTTCTTCTGTTGGGCGGATGAACATGTTTTTCACGAAGTGTGCTTGCCATGCGACTTCAGTGATCACTCGAATGCTCAAACGAGTGTCTGGGTTTGCACCGCAATAACCGTCAATCACAAATAGGCGCTTACCTGAAAGCTGGTTAGTCACTAGCTCTTTTAGGTCGTCCCATACTTCTTTGTTTATTGCTTTGTTGTCGTTTTTCACTGCGTCAGAAGTCCACCACATGTGCTCTTCTGTCGTTGCATCTTTAACAATGTACTTATCTTTTGGTGAGCGACCAGTAAAGATACCAGTGTCTACGGCAACCGCGCCGAGTTCTGTAACTACACCACGTTCATAACCAGTTAGGTCAGCACGGGTCTCTTCCTCGAACAGCATTTCGTAGCTTGGGTTGCGAACAACCTCTTTCACGTTGTGCAATCCGTGTTTGGTTAGATCAAGTGTTGCAGCCTTTGTATGTTCCATAACGGTCATAGGTGCTCCTTATAAGGATTTTTGTAGGGATTTTGTAAGAATGTTTTAATTTTATCTGCTCACCATGCTAGCAACGGGGCGGGGAGAAAACAGGGAGATAGCTCAAAAAATATCCATGATTTCATTGTGGTTTTAGGTAACCCGTCACATATCGGTACGAATAGTTTATCGTGCGCGCAAACCTTTGCGCCAGAGCAAAATAATTATTAATTATTTAAAATTAAGCAGTTGCTTTATTACGTTGGAAGCAAGGTTATACGTGGGTTTGATCACAAAAAGGCCAGCATGATGCTGGCCTTTTGAAGGGTAAATTACAAGCTTGTTAAGCTATGAAAATTAATGCACGATTTTATTGTCTGGAGTTGACTGAGTGTACAGATCCGTTACTTCAGATTCGTCGAACGTGTATGACGTGCCGCAGTAATCACAATGTAAAGAAATTGATCCTTCTTCTGCTAAAATGTCATAAATTTCAGTTTTATCAACCGTGATGATCGCTGCACCACTGCGCTCACGAGAACAACCACAGTGGAATTCCACAGGCTGTGGTTCGTATAGACGAACTTTATCTTGGTTGTAGAGACGGTATAGCAGTTCGTTTGCTGGTAGCGTGAACAGCTCTTCATTTTTTACCGTGTCCGTGAGTTGCTCTAGGTGTTCGAAGTCTTCTGGCGTGCCAGTACCATCAGGCATGACTTGAATCATCATACCAGCGGCGTGCGCTTTGCCTTCGTGTTCACCAGTGCGGATCCACAAACGCGTTTTTAGCTGCTCTGAGTTTGCGAAGTAGCCTTCGATTACGTCAGCCAATGTTTCGCCTTCTAGGCCAACCACACCTTGGTAACGTTCGCCTTTCTTCGGCTCAATAGTGATCACTAGGTAACCTTTACCCATCATGTCGTGCAGGCTTGCATCATCAGCAATGTCGCCTTCCCAGCGAGCAACGCCGCGGATTTTCTGATCGTGGTCGCCGTTGATTACTGCGAGTGATACAGGACCATCACCTTGCAGCTGGATAGTGATTGAGCCTTCGAACTTCAAAGTTGCAGTTAAAAGAGTGGCCGAAACGAGTAGCTCACCCAACAGTTTTTGTAGTGCTGCCGGATATTCCTTGCTGGAGATAATACGTTGGTATGCTTCATCCAATTGTACCAACTCGCCACGTACTGAAAGATCTTCGAATAAGTAGCGGTTTAAAACATTGTTTGCCATGGAGTGCTTTCCTCGTCAGTAATTCCGGCTTTTATTGGTGTTTGAACTTAATGATGTCTCGGCGCTGCTTTTTATCAGGGCGGCGTTCCGGACTTGGATTGTGGGCGTTAAGCTTACGCTGCTTAGCGTGTTCTTCACGTTTAGCTATACTTTCAGTGGTTTCGCTGTAAAGCGTTTGAGCGATCGGTGCACCACGACGTTGATCTGAGATTTTCTCGATTATCACGATTTTCTCTTCATTACCTTGGCGTAAGCGCACCTCGGCTCCAAGTTCAACGATCTTGCTTGGCTTGCTTCGTTGTCCATTATAATGGACTTTGCCGCCATCGACCATATTCCGAGCGATGGAGCGTGTCTTGTAAAATCTGGCCGCCCACAGCCATTTATCTAGCCTTACGGCTTCATTTATGGAACTCATATAACTCTGTCGTATCTAATCACTGCGATAAATGTGATATCGAGTGGTGGATTATTCACCTACAAATGGAGTCAAGGCCTAATTTTTTCAAGGGAGTTGGCAAAAACGGCATAAGAAAACAGAGCAAAAACTATCTTGTGATATAGTTCACTGCTCTTTGTTGACTAGTAAAGTTGTTGCAAATTTTTCAGGGTAACGTCGGTCATTTTGAGTGTTCATCGGCGAGCGTAACAATAAAGGAATTTATTAAGTGAAGCGTTTGGAGCTAAATGCTGGATTGTTGAGTAGCCCGCTATTGGCTCGGATTAAGTCCAACAATCTCGCTATTCAATCTAAACTCAGTTTGGTAGCAACGTGCATATTGATTGCAATGATCGGGTGGGTATTAGGTCAATTGGTTTGGCTTGCAATGCCTCAATCCTCTGGCATTGCTAAATGGCAGCCATCTTCTAGTTCTTCGGTCAGTACCAATAAATCTGATGCCATCGACTTCTCAGCGATCCAAAATGCCAACCTATTTGGAAAGTACAATGAGCAAAAGCCCGTTGTGGTTGAGCAACCGATCGTAAAAGACGCCCCTAAAACGCGTTTGAACCTTACCTTGGTAGGTGCTGTAGCAAGTTCGAATGCGAATACCAGTCTCGCGGTTATTGCCAATCGTGGTAAACAAGCGACTTATGGTATTGGTGAGGAAATTGAAGGTACTCGAGCGAAGTTAAAAGCTGTCTTGGTAGATCGTGTGATTATCGATAACCAAGGACGAGATGAAACCTTGATGCTTGAAGGGGTTGAGTACAAGAAGCTCTCCCAGAGCGCACAATCAAGACCCGTGGCAAAAAGTAATGTTGAAAAGGCTTCTGTTTCTGAAGAGAAGCTGGATCAGATCCGTGCTGAGATTGCACGTGACCCTAAACGAGTTTTTAACTACATCAGCATTTCAGAAGTAAAGAAGGATGGCAGTACGATTGGCTATCGCGTTTCACCAGGGCGTGAAGCTTCTTTATTTAATGATGTAGGTTTACAAGCAGGTGATATTGCTGTGGAGCTAAATGGTATCGACTTACGTGATCCTTCCTCACTAGCAAAACTCGCTCAGGAAATGAGTAACCTGCAAGAATTGAACTTAACTGTTGAGCGAGATGGCCAACAGTACGACATCTATATCCAATTTTAATACTTAGGCACTAAGCGTAAGTTCAGGGAGACATACGTGAAACATTGGTTAAGCAAAAGCGCGTGGCTACTTGCTGGCAGCCTACTCTGCACCCCAGGCGCAATCGCGAATGATTTTAGCGCGAGCTTCAAAGGCACGGACATTCAAGAGTTCATTAACATTGTTGGTCGAAATCTAGAGAAGACCATTATTGTTGATCCATCGGTGCGCGGTAAGATCGACGTACGCAGCTACGATGTACTGAATGAAGAGCAATATTACAGCTTCTTTCTTAACGTACTTGAAGTGTACGGTTACGCAGTTGTGGAAATGGACAATGGCGTATTAAAAGTTATCAAAGCGAAAGACTCTAAAACGTCGGCTATTCCTGTACTCGGCGATGCGAGTGCCAAAGGCGACAGTGTGATTACACGTGTTGTTGCGGTACGTAATGTGTCTGTACGTGAGCTGTCTCCTTTGCTTCGCCAGCTGATCGATAACGCTGGTGCTGGTAACGTGGTCCATTACGACCCTGCGAATATCATTTTGATCACAGGACGTGCTGCGGTCGTAAACCGTCTTGCTGAAATCATTAAGCGTGTTGACCAAGCGGGTGATAAAGAAATTGAGCTGGTAGAACTACGTAATGCTTCAGCCGCTGAGATGGTACGTATCGTTGAAGCGTTGAATAAAACGACTAATCAAAAGAGCACGCCAGAGTTCTTAGAGCCAAAAATCGTAGCGGATGAGCGTACTAACTCGATTCTGATTTCTGGTGACCCTAAAGTCCGCGCGCGTCTGAAACGTTTGATTCGCCAACTTGACGTGGAAATGGCAACCAAAGGCAACAACCGTGTGGTTTACCTTAAGTATGCTAAAGCGGAAGACTTGGTGGATGTACTGAAAGGCGTATCTGATAACCTGCAAGCGGAAAAACAAGCGGGTCAAAAAGGTGCCTCTTCTGCCAAGCGTGGTGAAGTGGTGATTGCTGCCCATGAAGCAACCAACTCTCTAGTGTTGACGGCGCCGCCAGATATCATGATGGCACTCCAAGACGTAATTTCTCAACTGGATATTCGTCGTGCTCAAGTTTTGATTGAAGCACTGATTGTAGAAATGTCCGAAGGTGATGGCATTAACTTAGGTGTTCAGTGGGGCTCGCTAGAAACGGGTGCGGTGATTCAGTATGGCAATACTGGTGCTCCGATTGGCCAGGTCATGGTTGGTTTGGAAGAAGCGAAAGACACCACAACCACGAAAGCCGTTTATGATACTGATGGTAACTTCCTACGTAACGAAACGACGACAGAGCAAGGCGATTACTCAACGCTAGCGGCCGCTCTGGGTGGTGTGAATGGCGCTGCGATGAGTATTGTTATGGGTGACTGGACTGCATTAATCAGTGCCGTTGCTTCTGACTCAAACTCAAACATTCTGTCTTCTCCAAGTATTACTGTAATGGATAATGGTGAAGCGTCATTCATCGTTGGTGAAGAAGTTCCGGTTATTACTGGTTCAACTGCTGGCTCGAACAACGATAACCCATTCCAAACGGTTGATCGTAAAGAAGTGGGCATCAAGTTGAAGGTAGTACCACAGATCAACGAAGGCGATTCTGTTCAGTTAAACATTGAACAAGAAGTATCAAATGTACTGGGCGCAAATGGTGCAGTAGACGTTCGCTTTGCTAAACGTCAGCTAAACACGTCGGTCATGATTCAAGATGGTCAAATGTTAGTTCTTGGTGGTTTGGTTGATGAGCGCGCGTTAGAAAGTGAGTCTAAAGTGCCACTACTGGGTGACATCCCAGTGATTGGTCACTTGTTTAAGTCAACCAGTACTCAAACTGAAAAGCGCAATCTGATGGTTTTCATCAAGCCAACGATTATTCGTGATGGTATGACCGCCGATGGTATTACCCAGCGTAAGTACAACTTTATCCGTGCAGAGCAGCTATACAAAGCGCAAGAAGGCTTGAAGTTGATGGAAGATTCTAAGATTCCGGTAATGCCTGAGTTTGGCCATGAACGTCAATTGGCGCCTGAAATCCAAGCCTTTATCGATCAAATGGAAGTGAAGTAATGGTTGATATGCTAGACACCGCGCCAAGCTTGCGTCGTCTGCCATTCAGTTTTGCTAACCGCTTTAAACTGGTATTGGAGACAGAACACCCTGAGCGCCCTCCAGTGCTGTATTACGTAGAGCCGCTTAGTGCAGCGGCTTTGGTTGAAGTTAGACGCGTGCTGAAACATGCATTTGTCCCTCAGCCCCTTGATAAAGAGGCGTTCGACAAAAAACTGACTGAAGCTTATCAACGTGACTCTTCAGAAGCGCGTCAACTGATGGAAGACATTGGTGCCGATGATGACTTCTTCTCATTAGCTGAAGAGCTGCCGCAAAATGAAGACTTGCTAGAGTCGGAAGATGATGCGCCCATTATTAAATTGATCAACGCCATGCTTGGCGAAGCAATCAAAGAAGGGGCATCGGATATTCACATCGAAACGTTTGAAAAAACATTGTCTATCCGTTTTCGGGTAGATGGTGTCTTGCGTGAAGTCTTAGCTCCAAGTCGTAAACTTGCGCCATTACTTGTGTCTCGTGTAAAAGTAATGGCAAAACTGGATATTGCAGAAAAGCGCGTGCCACAGGATGGTCGTATTTCTCTGCGTATTGGTGGCCGAGCTGTCGATGTTCGTGTTTCTACCATGCCTTCATCGCATGGTGAGCGAGTAGTAATGCGTTTGTTAGATAAGAACGCGACTCGTTTAGACTTACACAGTTTGGGCATGACGCCTTCTGTTCATGATAACTTCCGTCATCTGATTGGTCGTCCGCACGGCATTATTTTGGTTACTGGTCCAACAGGTTCAGGTAAATCAACAACTTTGTATGCTGGCTTACAAGAGATCAACAGCAACGAACGCAACATCCTTACTGTAGAAGACCCGATCGAATTTGATATTGATGGTATCGGCCAGACGCAAGTGAACCCGAAAGTTGATATGACGTTTGCTCGTGGTCTACGTGCGATTCTTCGTCAAGACCCGGACGTGGTAATGGTTGGTGAGATTCGTGACTTAGAAACCGCACAGATCGCGGTACAAGCGTCTTTGACTGGTCACTTGGTTATGTCGACTCTGCACACCAATACCGCGGTTGGCGCGATAACGCGTCTGCGTGATATGGGGATCGAGCCATTCTTAATATCTTCTTCATTGCTTGGTGTCCTTGCTCAGCGTTTGGTAAGAACACTTTGCCAAGACTGTAAAGAACCTTATGAAGCCGACAATGAACAGAAGAAGTTATTTGGTTTAACAGAGCATGACTCACTGACATTGCATCGCGCGAAAGGGTGTGAAACCTGTAACCAAAAAGGCTATCGCGGCCGTACTGGTATTCATGAACTCTTGATGCTCGATGAGAACGTTCAAGAATTGATTCATCGCGAAGCGGGTGAACAAGAAATTGAAAAAATGATTCGTTCACATACGCCAAGTATTCGCAGTGATGGCTTGAGCAAAGTGCGCCGTGGTATCACCTCTCTAGAGGAAGTGATGCGGGTGACTAAGGAAGCGTAATGGCGGCTTTTGAGTACAAAGCACTCGATGCGACGGGGAAGCGAAAGAAAGGCACTATTGAAGGTGACAACGCTCGCCAAGTCCGTCAGCGTTTGAAAGAACAAGGAATGGTGCCGATTGAAGTCGTTGAAGCTAAAGCGAAAGCTGCTAAGTCTTCAGGCGCTTCCGGTGGGTTCAAACGTGGTATTAAAACCGCAGAGCTTGCGCTTATCACGCGTCAGCTTTCGACATTGGTTCAGTCTGGTATGCCACTGGAAGAGTGTTTAAAAGCGGTATCTGAACAAGCAGAAAAGCCTCGTATTCGCACCATGATCGCTGCTGTGCGCTCTAAAGTGACGGAAGGCTATCCGTTGGCGGACAGCTTGGCTGATTATCCACATATCTTTGATGAGCTATTTCGCTCAATGGTGGCCGCAGGTGAGAAGTCTGGTCATCTCGATACGGTTCTAGAACGCTTGGCTGATTATGTAGAAAATCGTCAGAAAATGCGTTCTAAGCTGATGCAAGCCATGATTTACCCTGTGGTGTTGGTGGTATTTGCTGTCGGTATTGTCTCCTTCCTACTGGCAACAGTGGTGCCAAAGATCATTGAACCAATCATTCAGATGGGACAAGAGTTACCTCAGTCTACACAAATTTTGCTGGCTGCCAGTGAGTTTGTTCAAGAGTGGGGGCTAGTGATTTTTGTCGTGCTGGTGGTGTTATTCTACGGTTTAAAATTAGCACTACAAAAACCTAACTTCCGCCTAGCATGGGATCGAAAAATCCTTAGCTTACCTTTGCTTGGAAAAATTTCGAAAGGGCTCAACACGGCTCGTTTTGCTCGTACATTATCTATCTGTACATCTAGTGCCATCCCTATCTTAGAGGGTATGAGAGTGGCTGTTGACGTAATGTCAAACCGCTTTGTAAAGCAGCAAGTCTTATTAGCCGCAGACAATGTGCGTGAAGGCGCCAGCTTACGTAAAGCCTTAGATCAAACTCGTTTATTCCCGCCAATGATGCTGCACATGATTGCCAGTGGTGAGCAAAGTGGTGAGTTGGAGAGTATGTTGACGCGTGCAGCGGACAACCAAGATCAGAACTTTGAATCGACGGTCAATATTGCATTAGGCATCTTTACGCCAGCCCTGATTGCTTTGATGGCAGGACTCGTACTGTTTATTGTTATGGCGACATTGATGCCAATGCTTGAAATGAATAACTTAATGAGTGGATAAATTCTGGGTCAAGGCTTGTCTATAGTGACAATGGCTTGAATCTAACTTTCGGAGAAAATAATGAAAATGAAACGTAGTAAACAACAGGGCTTTACGCTGTTAGAAGTGATGGTTGTTGTTGTTATTTTGGGTATTTTGGCAAGCTTTGTTGTGCCTAACTTGCTAGGTAATAAAGAGAAAGCCGATCAACAAAAAGCGATTACCGACATCGTGGCATTAGAAAACGCATTAGACATGTACAAGTTGGATAACAGCGTTTACCCAACAACGGATCAAGGTTTGGAAGCATTAGTTTCTAAGCCGTCTAACCCAGAGCCTCGCAACTACCGTGATGGTGGCTACATCAAGCGTCTACCAAATGACCCATGGGGTAACGAGTACCAGTACCTAAGCCCTGGTGACAATGGCACCATTGATATCTTCACGTTAGGTGCAGATGGTCAAGAGGGTGGTGAAGGTCCAGCTGCTGATATTGGCAACTGGAACATGCAAGATTTCCAATAAGCCCTAGCTTAAACCAGCACTGATGAAGCGAATGCAAAAACACCTCGGTTTTACATTAATAGAAATTCTATTGGTGCTGGTTTTGTTATCTCTTACCGCTGTGGCGGTTATTACTACTTTACCTACCAGTCAGAAAGATTTATCCAAACAATACGCACAAAGCTTTTATCAGCGAGTGCAATTGCTAAATGAAGAAGCCGTGTTGAGTGGTAAAGACTTTGGCGTTCGCGTTGATGACGCAAAATCAACCTATGCTTTATTAAACCTAACTCAGGATGGCTGGCAACCTTTGGAGTTGAAGCAGATTCCAAGTAGTACCAAGTTGGAAGATGGAATCGCAATCCAACTTGAATTAGGTGGTGGTGCTTGGGATAAAGATGACCGCTTATTTGAGCTGGGATCATTATTTGATGAAGATATGTTTGCTGATGAAGAGGAAAAGAAGAAAGAGAAACCACCACAAGTGTTTATCTTTTCCAGTGCCGAGCTAACCCCTTTCACGTTGTCATTTTATCCACAAGACGGTGATGCAGAGAACGACGGTTGGCGTGTTATTGGTAAAGAAACTGGGGAAATAAAACTATACGCTCCTGGTGACGAGGTGGAAGAGGATGACAATGCGACCTTCTAGAGCAAGCATTATGGGGATATCGCATCACCGAGCTAGAGGCATGACTTTACTTGAGGTATTGGTTGCATTAGCCATTTTTGCAACGGCAGCGATCAGTGTCATTCGTTCAGTCAGCCAACACATTAATACCGTCAGTTATTTAGAAGAAAAAATGTTTGCAGCAATGGTTGTTGATAACCAAATGGCCAACGTAATGTTAGACAGCAGTGCGTTGAAAGCGAAAAAGGGCACCGAAGAACTTGCCGGTCGAACGTGGTATTGGAAAGTGACGCCAGTTGCGACAACGCAGCCATTGCTGAAAGCATTTGATGTCAGTGTTGCGGTAGAAAAAAGCGCCAGTCCAATCGTAACGGTACGAAGTTATGTGGACAAGTAAATACACGGTGAGGCGAACCGCTCGCCATAAAGGTTTCACCTTAATTGAGGTGTTGGTATCCATTGCTATTTTTGCCAGTTTAAGTGTTGCTGCATACCAAGTGGTTAGTCAGGTTCAGCGCAGTGACGTTTTATCGCAAGAAAAGATCCAACGCCTTAATGAGCTGCAACGAGCGATGGTCATGATGGATAATGACTTTCGCCAAATGGCCATCAGACACAGTCGTACAAATGGTGAAGAGCCTGCAAAGCAGCTGATTTTTTGGTCAGATTACTTATTAGATTCCGACGCCAAAGGCGTCATGTTTACTCGTTTAGGTTGGCATAATCCGCAACAGCAGTTTCCGCGCGGTGAAGTGACAAAAGTCGGCTATCGGATTAAAGATAACGTTCTTCAGCGAGTGTGGTGGCGCTATCCTGATACACCAGTGGCTCAACAAGGTATTGTGACGCCTTTGCTGACAGAGGTTGAAGAGTTCAACCTCCGATTTTATGACGGTAAACAGTGGAAAAAAGACTGGGATTCCGCCGATTCGCTACCCAAAGCGGTGTCTGTTGTGCTGACGCTAAAGGATTATGGTGAGATCAGCCGAACGTATCTTACTCCAGATGGTGAATTCCAATCGGGAGAGAAGAGTGAATCAGGAGGCAACAACAATGGCTAATCGTCAGCGTGGTGTTGCTTTAATTATTGTATTGATGCTTCTAGCAATCATGGCGACGGTTGCTGCCAGTATGTCTGAACGGTTGTTTTTGCAATTTCAGCGCGCAACTAACCAAATAAACTACCAGCAAGCCTATTGGTACAGTCTAGGTGTAGAAGCGTTAGCTAAAATTGGTATAGAGCAGAGTTACAAAGACAGTGACACCATCAATTTGAGCCAACCATGGGCAATAAAAGATCAAATCTATCCGTTGGATTATGGGCAAGCTGCGGGAAGAATCGTTGATAAACAGGCGTGCTTTAACCTTAATGCTCTCGCTAGTGTTCAACCAACGAATGATCCAACCGCTCGGCCATACTTAGTACAAACGTGGTTGAAACTTTTGGAAGAAGCGAATGTTGAGCCCTATCAAGCTGAGGTGATCGCAGACTCTACATGGGAGTATGTTGACAGTGACACTTCGGTACGTTCGACTGCCGGGGTTGAAGATAGCACTTATGAAAGTATGAACCCTGCTTATTTGCCACCCAATGGATTGATGGCCGACAGTAGCGAACTCCGCTCAATTTACCAAGTAAGTGGCGAGATATATCAAAATGTTGCGCCGATGGTTTGTGCGATACCGACAGACGATTGGCGACTGAACGTGAATACCATTGAAGTTGAGCAAGCACCGATATTGGTTGCGATGTTTTCTCCGGGGTTGAGCAGCAGTGAAGCTGTACAACTGATAGAGAAGCGACCGTTCGATGGGTGGGACAGTATTGATGATTTTTTGGCTGAGTCTGAACTGACAGGCGTCAGCGGTGATATTAAGAAGAAAGCAAAAGGCTATCTGGGTGTAGATAGTGCTTATTTTGAATTGGATGCTCAGGTCTTAGTGGATGAATCGCGTGTGCGAATCCGCAGTCTTTTGCAAAGTACGAATCGAGAAACAGTGACGGTTGTCCGCCGTCGTTTTGGAGGGATCAGTGAGCGAGTTTCTGACCGTTCGGCTGAGTAGCGAACAACAAAGCACCATACCTTGGGTGGTATGGTCTACACAACAGCAGGAAGTGATCGCCAGCGGAGAATTAGCTGGTTGGGAACACTTAGATGAATTGGCGGCTTACGCAGAGCAACGTCAGATCATTGCATTACTTGCTGCTAGCGATGTCGTGCTGACCGAGGTGGATATTCCTCCGGGAGCTGCACGTCAGTTTGATAGCATGCTGCCTTACTTGGTTGAAGATGAAGTGGCACAGGATGTAGATAGTCTGCACTTTACTGTTTTAGAGAAGCAAGCGAATAGTGCTCATGTTTGTGCTGTGGAGCGCGCTTGGATTCATACCATTTTGCAGCGTTTTACTAGCCAAGGTTTGACTATCAAACGTATCCTTCCTGATGTCTTGGCACTGCCAGTCAGTGAGCACAGTACGGCTGTATCACTGGGAGAGCAATGGTTGATTCGTCATAACGAATACCACGGTGCTGCAGTAGATAGCGCATGGCTTGATCTTTATCTTTCTGCCTATGGGCAAGAGCAAACAGAGTGGAAACTCGAAAGCTACAGTACCATCCCAGATAACAACGTACCTGAGGTATGGGGGGCAAAGCCAGTTGAAATGCCAATGGCCTTGCTAGCAAAAGGCAGTGTGCAAAGCAATGTCAACGTACTGGTTGGGGAGTTCAAGCCCAAATCATCATGGGGTAAGCACTGGAAAGTATGGCAAAAAACAGCGGTGGCCGCTGGAGTTCTGCTGGTGGTCTTGGTGGCTCAACAGCTCTTTACTGTACACAAGTATGAAGCGCAAGCCCAAGCCTATCGCGCTGAAAGTGAACGCATCTTCCGACAAGTCTTCCCCGGTAAAAAGCGCATACCAACCGTGAGCTACTTAAAGCGTCAAATGAACGATGAAGAGCGTCGCTTATCAGGTGGTGCTGGTGGTGAGGCCATGATGGCGTGGCTAGCTGCGCTGCCGTCTACATTGGGGCAAGTAAAAGATTTAGAGATCACAAGCTTTAAATATGATGGCAATCGAGGTGAAGTAAGAATTCAAGCTCGAAGCTCTGATTTCCAACCATTCGAACAAGCAAGAGTGAAGTTGTCAGAAAAATTCAATGTAGAACAAGGGCAGCTCAATCGCAGTGATAATGTTGTGATGGGTAGCTTTGTATTGAAGCGTTTGTGAGGTCAGGATGAAAAATTTAATCATGTCGATTCAGGCTTGGTGGAGTGGCATCTCGCAACGTGAGCAACGGTTGGTGCTGGGATGCGGTGCTTTGGTGACCATCGGGCTTATCTACTGGGGGATATTGCAACCTATCACCCAAAGAGCCGAGTTAGCTCAATCTCGAATTCAAACTGAAAAACAGTTGCTTAGTTGGGTCGAAGATAAAGCCGATGATATTACTGCTTTACGTAGAAGTGGCGGTGTAAGCTATTCCACTCAACCACTGAACCAGATTGTCTCTTCTTCTGCTCGTCGTTATAAGGTTGAGCTGATTCGAGTCCAGCCACGAAATGAAAGTGTGCAAGTGTGGATTAAACCACTTGCGTTTAATCAATTCGTGGATTGGCTCCGTTACCTAAAAGAACAACAGGGTATTGAAGTGGAGTTTTTGGATATCGATCGTACCGAGCAAGCCGGTATGATTGATGTCAACCGTTTGCAGTTTAAGCGAGGTTAGGGTGAAGCGAGTACTTCTTTACGTCTTTATATTTGTTGCCTTTTTCTCATTTAGTTTAGTTGCAGGGTTGCCTGTATCTTGGGTTCTGCAACAGGTACCTCAGGTGAGAGGGCTGGATATTCAAAACGCTCACGGCACCGTGTGGCAGGGTAAAGCCTCTTCCGTGTATTGGCAGCGCCAAAACTTAGGTGAAGTTAACTGGGATTTTCAACTATCGGGCTTATTTACAGGTAAAGCAGAGTTTGCTGTACGTTTTGGTCGTGGTAGCGATATGGATGTTCGTGGGCGTGGTTTGGTTGGCTACAGTCTCGGCAGCGGTCCGTATGCGGAAAATGTGGTTGCTTCTATCCCCGCAGCAAAAGTGGTTGAGCAGACACGCCTTCCAGTTCCAGTTAGCGTAGATGGTCAACTTGAGCTAAATATACGTCATGCGACGTATGCGGCTCCTTGGTGTAAGACAGGCGAAGGTACGTTAGTTTGGAGTGCAAGTGGCATTCAAAGCCCGCTAGGCAGCCTTGAGCTTGGTCCTGTTATTGCCGACCTGAGTTGCAAAGACAGCGTATTATCGACATCGGGCGAGCAGAAGAGTAAGCAAGTTTCAGCAGCGTTTTCTGCTGAGCTAATGCCAAATCAGCGCTATTCAACTAAAGCTTGGTTCAAACCTGGTGCGGAATTTCCATCGAGCATGGGTGAGCAGCTTAAGTGGCTAGGTAATCCAAATGCTCAAGGCCAATACGAGTTTAATTATCAAGGGCGCTTTTAGCGTAATTGTGGAGTAAATGAAAGGGTCAGAGATAAAATCTCTGACCCTTTTTTCTATTTAACGTCTTCTACGTATTGATATGCCACAGTAATCTTGTCGCCTTTATTTGGAATGGCGGAGCCTGTAAATACGATAGACTCAGCAAGCGGGTAATATTGCCACCCATCTGCTGTTTGTCGGTCGATAGGTTGATTATTAACTAAAACATTTATAGACGATGAGAGAATGTGCTTCGTCTCTGCCTTCGTTAGTTTATAGCCTGCACTAGTCGCGCCAGCATCAAGGGCCATGCCTTTAATAAAAGAGTGATACTCACTTGTAACTTGTATGTTCAAAGTTCTACCAAGAGTAGATATTGCGAGATCATCGTATTGACTTTTTGATGCATGAGATGGAGTAACGATCGCATAAACACGATATCCATTATCAACAAATAGGTTTTTCTTTGGATCGAATGCTGGGTCTGAGCTGTACCTTTGGTATTGGCTTCTCTCATCACTCATGATTACCACAGAAAGTGATGCGCCTGGTCTTGGGTAACCTGCTAACTCAACAGTACCACCAGGGCTCAGTGCTTTTTCCGAGTAGTAAATACCTCTTTCCCTCGAGCTGCCGTATATACCTGGCTTAAAGTCGCTGGCGATCTGGGTTATGTCGTTAGTAAAGCCTTGACCTCGCAACACATCTGAATCCGTGGTGATTGTGCCAACCATAAAGTCTACGCCCGCTTTACTGATGGTGTCAGTGAATGCTTGGGTCAAATCACTGATCTCTTGCTGTTCTCCGGCCATGCTTCCAGAGTTATCGATAACAAATAAGAAGTCTGCTTTTGATGAGGTTTGATCGACTGCAGTGAAGGAATCGTTGTGTAGCGTGAGAGTAGCACTTTTAGATGCTTGAATACTTTCTGAGGTTGTCGATACGATAAGATCTGAATACAAGCTGACTTTATCGCTTTGCACTAGAGTGCTTGTAATAATCGCCGTATCTGTAATTGGATCGTAGCTAACAGTAATATCGAGTTGATATTCAAGCTGAGCGGTTTCAGAAGCTGCTGGTACAAGTGAGCTAGCCACTCCGCCAATTTTATTAACAGCCACCTGGTTTACAAGGGTGTCCAATAGCTCAGTGAGTTTTTTACCGGAATACAGCGACAGTTTGTAAGTGGCGTTGATATCACCATTACTCAGAATGGTTTGGGAAGTTTGAGTCACTGAGCCAGGGACTTGCGATGCGAATGCACTAACACTCGATGTTAGAATCTCTTCAGAGCTTTGCCCTGCCTGCATTGAAGCCCTTTCGGCGACAAACCCAGCCAGTTCAGTATTATTTGGCGTTGGGAGAGCGTTTTCTCCTCCTGACCCTGAAATCGCTTTAGCGTAAATAATGGTACCAGTCACATCACCAGTCAGCGCACTGGTCGTGAACCCATCAGGTAAAAAAACTTGCTTACTGTCTAGAACCACTGATTGAGTCGGAGATGGTGCTTCAGCAACAGTAACAATGATTTCCTTATTCTGTGTTACGGTTTGCCCATTGTCGTTGGTGGTTTCTACAGTAAGGTTAAAGACTTCTTGCCCAACAGTATTTCCCACGGTGACTTCGACTTGCTCTGGCGTATTGGCATTTGTTTCCAGAGTGTTTCCAGCAGCATCTTTCCAAGTAATTTTGTCACTAGGGCTTATATTGGAGATCGTTGCTGTTAACCGTGTATTTGCGCCTACAGCTACAACGGCAGGACTTGCAGTGATTGAGTTGATGACTGCGCTTGGGGCAAAATTGCCACCGATGCTGCATAGTACCTCGCTGGTTTCAATCTCATTGGTATCAAGGATTGAGTTACTATTTTTGTCTATACCAATATTAACTTGCTGACCACCAGCATCACATCGGGTGTCTGTTTTTGCTATTAATGCAATTGATACTAACGCTTGTTGGAAAATCTCGTGCCCTTCGTCCTGAGTTGTACCTGTACCATCGTGACAAATAATTTGATTTGAAACGAACTCGTTGTCATCAAGAACCCCATTATTGTCATCATCGTAGCCTGCAATGACCTTCAATCCGCCATTTGAACATTCGCTACTGCCCGCTGACAAACTAAGACTTTTAACTAGCGCATTTTTTTGCGGTTCAGGTTGATTTGAATTGCTACTTGAAGAGTCGCCGCCACCCCCACAACCAGCTAATAAGACAGATGCAACCGAGGTTGCAATGATGGTTTTTTTAGACAACTGATTTTTTATATTCATTACCATATCCATTTGATAAGAGAGTAAGCATTTATTTGAGTTATGTTTTTATGAAATGAGTATCACTTTGTAAACAGAATATTCTATTTACATGTTGAAAATTTGATCTGTATAAATGTTTGATTAATAACAAAATTGTCATTTTATTTGTTTAACATCTGAACGAGCGTCTTATATTTAGGGCTTAATTTGCTGAATGGCGTGAGGAGGGTATGCGAGAGATTGGTAAAGTTGGGTTGTTACTAAGGATTGCTTTTGGATCATAGTAGGCCAAATCCTCAATTCGCTGTACAAGAAATTCAGCAGATGATTGGCTACTTATATAAGATTATGATTTTTAACTTAATAGTATGAATGCGTACAGCTAAAAAAGCATTTGGGTTGTCGTAGGCTAAATACTCCTATCGCTGTACAAGACGCAAAAAGAAAGGCCACGAAGTCGATTCGTGGCCTTTTTAAATTCTAGTAATCAAGGTTGGATTGTGATCAATCCTTGCGCTGTAGAATCTCGTCCCAAGGTAAATCCGCATCACCCAGTACGATGAAGTTTGGATTCTCCAACGTCTCGCGCTCATTGTAAGACAGCGGCTCAAGTTGTGTGCTGAGTATACGTCCGCCCGCTTCTTCAACAATGCATTGCGTAGCAGCAGTATCCCACTCGCCAGTTGGACCTAGACGTAAGTAACAGTCCACAGCGCCTTCAGCAACAAGACACGCTTTAAGCGCGGCAGAACCGAGTGGGATCAAGTCATAGTTCCAAGCGCTGCTCATGCGACCAGTAATACGGTTGATATCTTGACGACGACTGATGGCGATAGCGATGTTTTGCCCCGGACTTTCGTGCTTGTGAGTCTGAATTTTCACGCTTTCAGACATGTCAGGAATTTTCCATGCTCCCTTGCCACTGTAGGCATAGTAAGTGACACCAGAAACAGGACCATAAACCACACCCATGGTTGGTTTGTTGTTGTCGATCAGTGCAATGATGGTCGCAAAGTCGCCACTGCGTGCGATGAACTCTTGTGTGCCATCAAGTGGATCGACGAGCCAGTATCGATCCCATTTTGCTCGCTGTTCTAAACTGATATCTGCGGCTTCTTCTGAAAGTACCGGGATATCGGGTGTTAGTTCACTCAATTGCTTCGTAATCAGTTTATGAGCAGCAATGTCGGCACTAGTGACTGGGGTTTCGTCGCTTTTGGTATACGCTTCATATTGCTTGTTTTCGTAGATATCGAGAATCAGTTGACCCGCACTGCGAGCGATCTCGATAACTTGTGGAAGTAAATGTGATAGATCTTTTGTCATTGGCATAAGTAATAGTCCTTTCTCACAATTATTGCGCGCCTGGTTGGCCTTATTGATTTTGGTTGTGAGTGGTGTTTGGTAAGTGCTTTAGTGCCAACATCAGTGCAGTGATACTACGTGCCTCACAAAAGTCGAGGTGAGTAAGTAACTCTTCTGCTTGTGCTAGCGGCCAGCGAACGACCTCTAATGGTTCTGGCTCGTCACCTTGTTGTCTTTCAGGGTATAAACCTTGTCCCAAGAACAAAGTCATCTTGCTTGAGAAGTAAGAAGGAGCAAGGATGACTTGCTTTAATGGTGTGAGAACTTTCGAACCAAAACCGATTTCTTCTTTGAGCTCTCGATCTGCGGCTTGGTGTGGCGTTTCTCCTGGGTCAATCAATCCTTTCGGAAAGCCCAGTTCGTAGCGTTCGGTGCCAGCTGCGAATTCTCGAACAAGGAGCAAGTCTCCTTGCTCTGTCACCGGGACAACCATCACGGCATCACGGCCACTTGGCTTCATACGTTCATAAGTGCGAAGCTCACCATTGGAGAAGCGAAGGTCGAGGGCTTCCACGGCAAACAGCTTAGATTGTGCGACCGTCTGACAAGAGAGTATCTCTGGTGGGGTCCGTTTCGACATGCGGTGGCTCCTTTGTGTCGGTTGCTCACTGAGTCAGTGAGATTTCCTAATATATGAAAAGAACGCTTGAGTTTCTAGTTTGATAAAACGCCAATAATAAAAAAGGGAAGCAAATGCCTCCCTAATTTATTTTTACTTAGCTTAAATTAGCTTAGTAGTAAGAGTGATCACCGCGATCGTGTTCAGTCGCATCACGAACTGCTGTTAGTTCACCAACAAATTGGTTTAGCAGTTCTTTTTCGATGCCCTCTTTTAGAGTGACATCAACCATTGAACAGCCATTACAGCCACCACCAAATGCGACGATAGCAATACCATCTTCTGTGATTTCAACTAGGTTTACGTGGCCACCGTGACCTGCTAGCTGTGGGTTCACTTGAGTTTGAATGACATACTCAACACGCTCTACAAGCGGTGCGTCGTCAGACACTTTGCGCATTTTGGCGTTAGGCGCTTTAAGGGTCAGTTGTGAACCCATCTTGTCTGTCACGAAGTCGATTTCAGCATCTTCAAGGAACGGTAAGCTTAGCTCGTCAACGAATGCAGAGAAACCGCTGTAAGGGATTTCAGTGTCAGTACCTTCAACCGCTTCAGGTGGGCAGTAAGATACGCCGCATTCAGCGTTTTGTGTTCCTGGATTAACGACGAACACTCGAATGTTAGTACCTTCAGGCTGTTGGCCCAAAAGGTTAGCGAAATGTGTTTGCGCTGTTTCTGTAATAGTAATATTTGACACGACGAATACCTGAGTAATTTTGTAGGCTATTGCTGCTATTTTACTCTTGTTAGCGTAACGGTCTAGTATTTTTGCTACTAAGGCATGGCAAAGCGTTCTAGATCGTATTTGGAACAGGAGTTCGGCAGATGCAGTAAATATCAATTCTTTCGACCCCAACTTCAAGTAGTAATTGACATAATTGTCGGACCGTACTGCCTGTGGTAACCACATCATCAACAATGGCGATGTGTTTTTGTTCTGGGATTCGATTTAGCTTAAAGGCATGAGCGAGATTCTCTTTTCTAAGCTGTTTTCGGTAGTGTCGTTGCGAGCGGGTATAACGCACTTTGCTAAAAAGTTGAGTATCGTGTGCTTGCGATAAGTTTTGTGCAAGGTAGCGCGTTAAGATTGCACTTTGATTGAAGCCCCTGGTGAGGTAGCGTTTCCAATGAATGGGGACGCTTGTCAATAGTGGGGCAGGGTCCGAGATTTGCTCTGCAAGTTGATGGCAAAGCCCCGACACTTGCCATAATTCACGGCGATCTTTAAATCGCTGAATTTCCCCAGCCAGTGGGAAGCTGTAATCACCTAAGGTGTAGAGTTTTTGCCAGGGTGGTGGATCCGCTAAACAAGCGCCGCAGACTAATACCTGCTCTGAATCTGTAGAGTGAAGTTGGAGTCCGCAGCGCAAACACCTTGGCTGAGGTTGTAGTAGTTCAGTACAGCTGGAACACCAACGCAGAATGGAAGGTTGCCCACTTTCGAGCGGGAACTGGCAAAGTGCACATTGGCTACCGAGAAGGCGAAACATGATGTTTTGCCAGTGATGAGATAACATACAGTTTCCTTTAGTGAGAAAACTAGCTTATCAGCATTGAAATGGTTATCCGTTCAAATTAGTAGGAGAGGTTGAGAGCATGAGCACGAAATTGCACTGGCAGTCGTTTGGCCAAGGGCCGGATTTAGTATTGCTTCATGGCTGGGGCATGAATGGCGCGGTTTGGCAGCAAACGGTAGAAGCGCTTCAGTCTCAGTTTACATTGCATGTTGTGGACTTACCCGGCTATGGACATAGTGCAAGCAGTCATGCGCAAGATCTCGCTGAGATAGCAGAAATGGTACTTCAAGGCGCACCAGAAAAGGCGGTGTGGCTCGGATGGTCATTAGGTGGATTAGTGGCTACGCATGTGGCATTGAATGCGCCAGACAGAGTGAATAAGTTAATTACGGTAGCAAGCTCGCCTAAGTTCGCGGCACAACGTCCATGGCGTGGTATTCAACCTAATGTGCTGAGTGCGTTTACTGAACAGTTAATGGAAGACTTCTCACAAACGATTGAGCGTTTTATGGCGTTGCAGGCGATGGGTAGCCCTTCTGCTCGTCAAGATGTTAGGCAGCTTAAACAAGCCGTGCTATCTCGACCTCAACCAAATCCAGACTCTCTGCTGGTAGGCTTAAATATTTTGGCGGATGTCGATTTGCGCGATCAGCTTGCGCAATTAGCAATGCCTGTATTGCGTTTGTACGGTCGTTTAGATGGGTTGGTTCCGATCAAAGTAGCGCACGATCTACAAGAGGTTATGCCGGACTCGAAGCAATATATTTTTGCTCAATCATCTCATGCTCCCTTTATGACGGAATCGAAGTCTTTTTGCGATCAGCTTATTGAATTTGTCACTGAACGATAATTGGTGCAACAAGTTGCTAAAGTTGTATAAAATTTGGTCGATAAAGAAGTTGCTAAAGCGCAAGGTGTCATTTTTGTGTTTTGGCTGAATTGGCGAGTTTGGGCGATTCTTTGAGGAGGATTCGCAATGATTGTGTCACCGACCACTGTGAGTGTGCCACTGATCGCCCCATCCGTGAATGTGCAGACGGAGCAGGCTGCACGAGATAATAAAGTTCGTGAACCTGTTGCACCAACGGTCGCTTTAGCGAAAACCAACGCTGAAAGAAAAGTCAAAAGTGATGATAAAAGGCGACGTCAGTCTTCTTGGGATCCTTCCGAGCATCCCGATTATGAAATGGAGACAGAGGTTGATACTCGATATCATGAGGAACCGAAAGATGCCTTAGCGCGACTTTTCGACCTTCTCGCACTGAGTACTTATAGTAACAGCCAAGGAAAGAGTTACGCGATTCGATTCCGCTTGCCTAAGCGCATTTTGGATGCTGCGGTCAAAGAAGGATTAATGGAAAAACGCAGGAAGGTGATCAAGTTTCATTATGGTCATTCGGTTGCGCCCCATACACCGTCAGAAGTGATAGCAGTATTATGACGACTCAATATCCTATTCAAACACAAACGCTCCAAGCAGGCTGACTGATTGGAGCGTTTTCTTTTTAGCTGTGAGGCCTAGGCGAGATTACTTTTTCGCTTTAGCAAACGCGGCTGCAAATGCACCACCCATTGCGTTGTTTGAGGCTGCATCATCACGGCGAGGCTGGCGACGTTGTGGCTGGTCATTACGACGCGGCGCAGCGGAACGTTGGCTACGGTTGTCTTGGCCAGGTTCATCGTTCAAACGCATGGATAGAGCGATACGCTTGCGTTGTACGTCGACTTCCATCACTTTCACTTTGACGATGTCGCCCGCTTTTACCACTTCACGTGGATCAGACACAAAGCGGTCTGTCAGTGCTGAGATGTGTACGAGACCATCTTGGTGAACGCCGATATCAACGAAGGCACCAAAGTTTGCTACGTTCGATACTACGCCTTCTAGAATCATACCCGGCTCCAAGTCAGATACCGAGTTTACGCCTTCTGCAAACGTCGCCGTTTTGAATTCTGGACGTGGGTCACGACCTGGCTTATCTAGCTCTTTAATGATGTCGGTAATGGTTGGCACACCGAAGTTATCGTCGGTGTAATCCACCGCATGTAGACCTTTTAGGAAGCTTGAATCACCAATCAGTGCTTTGATGTCTTTGTTGTTCTTCTCCGAGATTGCTTTTACCACTGGGTACGCTTCTGGGTGAACCGCAGACGCATCAAGTGGGTTCTTACCATCCATGATTCGTAGGAAGCCTGCACACTGCTCGAACGCCTTAGGACCCAAGCGAGGCACTTTCTTCAAGGTTGTACGTGCTTCGAAACGACCGTTTTCATCACGGAAGTCGACAATATTCTGCGCGATGGTGCTCGACAAGCCCGCTACGCGCGTCAGTAATGCTGCAGAAGCGGTGTTCACGTCTACGCCGACCGCGTTTACACAGTCTTCCACAATCGCATCTAGGCGTTTTGCCAGCATTGATTGGCTAACGTCGTGCTGATACTGACCCACGCCGATCGACTTAGGATCAATTTTCACTAGTTCCGCTAGCGGGTCTTGTAGACGACGGGCAATCGACACCGCACCACGCAGAGACACGTCCATATTTGGGAATTCTTTTGCTGCAAGCTCAGACGCTGAGTAAACCGATGCGCCCGCTTCACTCACGATGATTTTCTGAACTTTCAAGTTGCCACGTTTGATGACGTCTGCGACAAAGCTGTCGGTTTCACGTGAAGCCGTGCCGTTACCGATCGCAATCAAATCGACGTTGTACTTGCGCACCAACTGATCAACGATTTGCGCTGACTTGTCGTATTGCTTTTGTGGTGGGTGAGGGTAGATGGTTTCGGTTGCAAGCACTTTACCAGTCGGATCGACAATAGCGATCTTCGAGCCTGTGCGCAGACCCGGATCGAGACCAAGTGTTGCACGAGGGCCCGCAGGCGCAGCCATCAACAAGTCTTTTAGGTTGGTGGCGAATACTTCAATAGCTTCGATTTCTGCGCGCTCTTTCATTGCGCCCATTAGCTCGGTTTCCATGTGCATCGATACTTTGATACGCCATGCCCAGCTGATCACTTGCTTGCGCCATGCATCCGCCGGTGCGCTGCTGAGTGTCACGCCGTAGTGGTCAGCAATAATGGTTTCGCAGTAAGACTGACGTACGCCTTCTTCTTGCTCTGGATCGGCATTCATTGCCAATGTCAGGAAGCCTTCATTGCGACCACGCAGCATCGCCAACGCACGGTGTGATGGTATTTTGCTTAGTGGTTCGTTGTGGTTGAAGTAGTCTTTAAACTTCTCACCTTCTTGCTCTTTGCCTTCAACGACGCGAGCGCTCATTTCCGCATTGCGGTTTAGGTGGCCACGAATTTTCTCTAGCAGGTTCGCGTCTTCAGCGATGCGTTCCATGATGATCGCGCGCGCGCCATCCAGTGCGGCTTTGGTGTCTGCCACGCCTTTGTCTGCATCAAGGTATTTGCTTGCTTCGCTTTCTGGCTCAGTTTGCGGATGATTCCAAAGCTGGTCTGCAAGTGGCTCAAGACCGGCTTCAATCGCGATCTGACCTTTGGTGCGACGCTTTGGTTTGTAAGGTAAGTACAAGTCTTCAAGACGAGTCTTGCTGTCTGCCTGAGTGATCTCTTGTTCGAGTTCTGGCGTGAGTTTGCCTTGTTCTTGGATCGATTTCAGGATGGTTTGACGGCGATCGTCCAGTTCACGAAGGTAAGACAGACGGCTGTCTAGAGTGCGCAGTTGGGTATCATCAAGGCCGCCCGTCACCTCTTTACGGTAACGAGCAATAAATGGGACTGTGTTACCGTCATCGATAAGGGTTACAGCGGCATTGACTTGCTCAGGGCGAACATTCAGCTCTTGAGCAATCATGCGACAGATAGCTTGGCTCATCCGTGTATTCTCTTTAATTCTGTTTGGGTATTGGTTGTGTATAGAACATTGGGGTCATTCATGGAATTTGCAATGTTTTAAACTAGTAACTCAAAAATTTACTGAGCGTCGGTGGACATTGGTCAATTTTGTGTCAAAACTGTAATTAAATTCAGAACTTATTCAAAAATGACTGCCTATATTCTGTACCTTGGCACTTACGGAAAACAATAATGAAAAAAATGTCTTTGGCTGTGGCGCTTTCAGGTGCCTTGTTAGTCGCTCCATTTTCTTGGTCGCAATCTTTATCTGCGACTACTCAATATCCAATCTATCAACTTGACGGCAAAGTGGTTCTCGGTCGTGTTGAAAGCGTTTATTACAGCGAGATTCCAGAGCTAAGTGATGTTCCTTTTATCGGCAAGATTGATACCGGCGCCGACACGACCTCAATGCACGCAGAAAACATTCACGTCAGCAGCAGCAACCCAGAATACAAAAGCCTCAAAGATAACAAGCTGATGTGGGCAATCATTGATGATCTTGGTGGCACCAAAGCCAAGTGGGATGCTGACAGTTTTAAGCCGTACCAAGTGACCGTGAGTTTCACTATTCATCATCCGTACACAGGCAAAGAAATTAAGATCACTGATGATCTTGAACGCATCAGTGCGATCCGCAGCCGTACCAGCGAAAAACCAATTCTACGCCCGACGGTGAAAATGCCGATGACCATTGCAGGACACACTGTGGACACCGTGGTTAATCTGACCAAGCGTACTCAATTCTCAGCACCTATCTTGATCGGTAAGACTTACCTCGACAACAACGCGTGGGTGTTTGCTGGTTACGATTACCTGCAAGAGCAACAAAAGGCGCAGATGATCGGTAAGAAAGAAACGGTTGAAGTGGAAGGAGTGCCATACAAGGTGAGCATTTCAACTTCTAGCCGTTACACCAACGTACATGCGCTGAATATCAAAGTGGATAAGAAGAAAAAACAAGTTTCTTTCACTTTAGAAGGTGAGAACGGCAAGCGTCATCCAATGACCCTGCCATTAGTACGTATGTTGAAAACCAGCAAGAGTGAGCGTCCTTTGGTTTATCTTCCGGTGAAAGTGAGTGAAACCGAGACGCAACAATGGCTGGTTTACTTGCGCGATCGCAGCAGCTTTAGCTCGCAAATTCGCCTGGGTAAAGACGTTGCAAGCCAGCACTTCGTGATTGACACCGACAAAGAGAACTTGCTCGGTGGCGTTGAGAAGTCATTTAAGAATGCTCTGAAATCTAAGCCATTGGTTATCTCACCTGAAGAGTCAGTCAATATTGATGGTCATGTACTGCCTGCGTATCCAACCTTCGCGGTTAAAACGCCATTGTTGCGTGTGGATGGCTTTGAATTGACGGAAAAAGACAAGAAAGAAGTCGTGACCTTCTATCTGCCAAGCGCGAAAGGCAAGGAAGAGAAAATCACTAAACACGTATTGAAGAAGCTCAAAGTGGGTGACTCGGTTCGCCCAGTCGTTGAAGGTGACTTCCTATTTGGTGATGAAGAGAAGAGCATCGAATTTGCCATTGATGTATTGGAGAAAGACGATCAAGAACAGCCGTTCTTTGTCTTCGGCCACAGCATGGCGAAAGGCGGTGTGCTGTTGAATACACGCGCTGATCACTTATTGGATGCGCGTCCGCTGTTTAAAGCCGGTCATATTGAAGTGGCGGAAGTGGAAGGCATGTCTTTCCCGGTGAAATTGGATACGGGCGCGGATGTGAGCTCAATTAATGCCAAGAACATCAAACAGTTCAAGAAAGATGGCAAAGACATGGTGAGCTTCACCTATGAGAACGACAGCGGCATGAAGAAGGAATTTACCAAACCCGTTGTCGACGTGATGCGCATTAAAGCCAAGAAAGGTGAGAAAGCCAACGTCCGTCCGGTGGTGGAAATGCATGTTAGGCTTGGCGAACTAGAGAAGAAGGTTCGCGTTAACTTGCAAGACCGTAGCCGCTTCCATTACAGCATGATTCTGGGTAAGAACTTCTTGAAGCACGGTGCGATCGTTGCCAGCGACACCAACTACATTGTGACCGAGAAGCCTGATTACGAAGAGTAGTCCTCAAGGTAGCTATCTAAAACGCAAAAGCCGCACTCTTAAGTGCGGCTTTCTTTTATCGGGTCACAGAATCAATGTTGTTCGGCTTGATAGCGAATGCTGTTGATAAACCATTCTTTGTAACCTTCCGGCGTTCTTACTGCGAATTCATCATCGACTTCTTTTTTTAATAGCGCACGCGCCATTGGGGAGTCAATCGAGATATAGCCTTTTGCATCACCATAGATTTCATCGGGACCAACGATGCGGAAATTCTTCACATCGCCCGCTTCATTCTCAATTTCCACCCAAGCACCAAAAAACACTTTGCCTTCCTGCTGAGGTGAGTAATCCACCACTTTGACTTGCTCAAGGCGCTTACGTAAGTATCTGACACGACGGTCAATTTCACGCAGGCGTTTTTTGTTGTACTGATAATCTGCGTTTTCGCTTCGGTCGCCCAAGCTTGCTGCCCAAGTAACTTTTTTGGTGACTTCTGGACGTTCTTCTCGCCATAAAAAGTCGAGTTCTGTTTTTAGGCGATTGTAGCCTTCACGGGTAATTAAATTGGTTTTCATTAGAAGTAAATCAGCCGTTATTGGATTCTGTTGATCATATACCCAAGTAACCTCAAGATGCTAGGTTCAGCGAGAATGACTTGGTTTGTAGACGCGGCGGCGATTTAAAGGTCTAGTGGGCCTAAATCAAGAATCGGCAACAAAGTATACAAGCCAAGAGCCTTACCATTTGTAAAGAGTGCCCTTCGGGAGCGTGTAATTGACCCGCTTTTTTATTAAACCAATGGCTGCGTCAAACAACTTGGAAAGAGCTGGCTATTACACTGCGTTGTTTTCCTTGCTTACTTTCGATAAACAGGGAATCAATGACAGCGCTCTGAATCCTGTATCTTGAAGTCACTTGGGTATAGCAGCCTTTATTTTGTCTGACTGTAAATTGTTGTGATGAGAAGAAAAACGACGTGAAACATCGAAATAATCCATCAAAACCGTGGCTAAGATAAAAAGAGTAACAATTTGAACAAGCACGTTTGAAAAAACAGTGATACATTTTTGACTATAGATGCCTCTGAAAGGATGTTTCAATGCAGGAAAATCATAAAATATTAGTGGTTGATGACGATGCTCGTTTGCGTGCTCTGTTGGAGCGTTACCTTTCTGAGCAAGGTTTTCAAGTGAGAAGTGTCGCTAACGGCGAGCAGATGGACCGTCTTCTGACCCGTGAAAACTTCCACCTTATGGTGCTGGATTTAATGTTGCCGGGCGAAGATGGCTTATCGATTTGTCGTCGTCTACGTCATGCTAACAACATGCTACCTATTCTGATGCTGACGGCGAAAGGCGATGAAGTTGATCGTATCGTTGGTCTTGAAGTGGGTGCAGACGATTACTTACCAAAGCCGTTCAACCCGCGTGAACTGCTGGCTCGTATTAAAGCAGTACTTCGCCGCCAAACGGTTGAACTGCCAGGTGCGCCAAGCACGGAAGAGAAAGTGGTTGAGTTCGGCGACTTCCGTCTGAACCTAGGTACGCGTGAAATGTTCCGTGGTGACGAAGCGATGCCACTGACTTCAGGTGAATTCGCGGTGCTGAAAGCACTTGTGACCAACGCTCGTGAGCCGATGTCACGTGATAAGCTAATGAACATGGCTCGTGGTCGTGAATACTCAGCGATGGAGCGTTCTATCGACGTTCAAATCTCGCGTCTACGCCGTATGCTAGAAGACGACCCAAGTAAACCGCGCTACATCCAAACTGTGTGGGGCTTAGGTTACGTGTTCGTCCCAGACGGCAAAGAAGCGTAATATCCTCTAAGGTCTGCCGATAATATACGGCTGCTCATATTCCACCCTCAAACTTCCTTCCTGTTTGAGGGCTGGAAACTCGCAATTAATGTTGTTCAATAGGAACAGTCCATTAGGAATTCTCCATGCGAATCCGAAGTTCATTTACACAATCCATTCTGCTGTTCATCTCTTTGCTTCTCGCTAGCCAAGTCTTCTCTTACTACGCCGTTTTTAACTACGCGTTGATGCCAAGTTTGCAGCAGTTCAACAAAATTCTCGCCCATGAATTGAATCTGGTGCTCGATGAAGATGGCTTACTCAAGTCCGATGCGCCACTGCGCCATCAACTGCTGGAAAACTTGGGTGTGACGGTACATAGCGTCGATAGCGAGATGATGAATGAGTTCAATCATGCGATGTCGATTGATTTGATGTCAGAAGAGATGACGCAAGAGCTCGGTTCTCCAACGGAAGTGCGTTTACTACTTGGCAGTGAAAGCTACATTCTGTGGATGCGTATCGATCAGTTGCCGAACTCCATCATCCGTATTCCGCTCTCTGAACTGCAAGAAGAAGATTTTGCTCCGCTGTTCCGTAACAGCTTAATCATGGCGCTTCTTATCATTGCTGGTGGCTGGTTGTTTATCCGTTTGCAAAACCGACCTTTGATTGCGCTAGAAAAAGCCGCGAAAGGGGTTGGTCGAGGTGAAATTCCTCCGCCATTACCAGAGAAGGGGGCCTCGGAAATTCGATCTGTAACTCGCGCATTCAACCAGATGTCGAAAGGCATTCAAGAACTGGAAGAAGATCGTGCGCTACTGATGGCAGGCATCAGCCATGACTTACGCACGCCATTGACGCGTATTCGCCTCGCGACAGAAATGATGTCACCTGAAGACAGTTACTTAGCCGAAGGCATCATCAGTGATACCGAAGAGTGTAACGAGATCATCAGCCAGTTTATGGACTACCTCAAGCCGGTAAACAAAGAGTCGTTTGAGCAGGTGGATATCAACACCATCACCAGCGATGTAGCAACGTCGGAAGGGGGCTATGAAGTCGAAATCGAAACTGACCTCAACCCTACGATGCCAACCGCTAAGGGGAGCCCAATCGCAATTAAGCGTGCGGTGAGTAACCTTGTGGTTAATGCTCTGCGTTATGGTAATGGCTGGGTGAAAATCAGTACGGGCGTCACCGCCGACAAACAGTTGGTGTGGGTTTGCGTTGAAGATAACGGTCCGGGTATTGAGCAATCGCAAATCGCACGCTTGTTTGAACCTTTTACTCGTGGTGATACTGCACGTGGTAGTGAAGGAACAGGCTTGGGCTTGGCCATTGTTAAACGTATTGTCAGTCAACACTCTGGCTCGGTTGTGGTGCGTAACCGCAGTGAAGGCGGGCTAAGCGCACAAATCAGCTTCCCAACCAAGTAAGCTCTCTTCGCTCAACTGATTCCAATAAAAAAGCCCAACCAAAGTCTGGTTGGGCTTTCCGATCATCCTAGTGCAAGGTTAGGATTCTTTTACCTCTTGAGCAACCAGCTCATCTTCCTCTTCCAACTTCTCAGGAAGCAGTAGGTTCAATACGATAGCGGTGATGCCGCCTGCCGCCACGCCTGTTGAGAAAATGCTCTTAATGAACTCAGGCATAAATTGCAGAATTTCTGGCTTTTGTGCAATGCCCAAGCCCATTGAGAATGACAGCGCCATAATCAGGATTGCGCGGCGATCGAGGTCGACACGAGAGATGATGCGTACGCCCGCTGCGGCAATGGTACCGAACATCACGATAGTCGCGCCGCCCAGAACTGGCTCAGGAATCAACTGCACAAAACTTGCCACACCCGGGAACAGCCCCAAAATCACTAGCATGCCTGAGATAAAGTAACCTACGTAACGGCTGGCTACGCCAGTGAGCATAATGATGCCGTTGTTTTGACTAAAGGTAGAGTTCGGGAAGCTGTTGAATACTGCTGCAATCGCTGAGTTCAGACCGTCAGCCAATACGCCGCCTTTGATGCGCTTCATGTAAACCGGACCTTTCACTGGCTCACCGGAAACTTCAGATGTCGCGGTAATGTCACCAATGGCTTCTAGTGCCGTAATGAAGAAAATCAGAACCAGTGGAATAAACAGCGACCAGTCGAAGCTTAAGCCGTATTGCATTGGTATCGGCAGTGCGATGAGGTCAGTTTCACCCAGTGTTGACGTGTCGACCATGCCCATGAAGTACGCCATGACGTAGCCAACCAGCATTGCAATTACAATTGATGCAACACGTAGGTATGGGTTCTTTGAGCGGTTAAGAATCACGATCAAGCCAAGTACTGTGCCAGCAAGAGCTAACTTGTCTAGGCTACCGAAAGAGCCATCGCCCATTGCCGCATAGCCTCCGCCCATTGACACCAAACCCACTTGAATAAGCGTCAGACCGATAAGCGTCACGACGATGCCAGATACCAATGGAGTGATGATGCGGCGTGCGTGTTCTAAAACGCGAGATAGCAGGATTTCTGCAAAAGACGCTACCAAGATAGTACCGAAAATCGCTGCCATCATGGTGCTGATGTCCGCGCCGCCGGCTTTAAGAGAAAGACCCGCACCAATGATTGGACCAAGGAAGTTGAAGCTGGTGCCTTGCACTGAAAGCAAGCCAGAGCCGATAGGGCCAAAGGTTCGAATTTGAATAAAGGAAGATACGCCAGATGCAAACAGCGACATGCTGATGATGGTGTTGGTTTGGTCAGCAGGCACACCCAAAGACTGACAAATGATCAGAGAAGGGGTAATAACGGCTACGAACATCGCCAATAAGTGCTGAAGTGCAGCAAAAATGGTCTGAGGTAGTGGTGGACGATCGTTTAACTGATAGACCAGTTCCGAAGTTCGGTTTGAAGTTGTCATGTTTGTCTCGCTAGTCGCAATAATTCTTGCCCCAGAGCTCGCTGAATGGGAGTGCTGGGTGGAGTTGACGTTATGACCTGTGATTGCTGTTAATCAGTGTCAACTCAGGTTGGTTTGATGTGACAAGGCGCACACCATAAATTTTGTGCGGGATTATAGATGGATTTATTCAAAAAGCAAACGTTTGCTTTGGTGTTAATAGAAAAGGCGAACCAAATTGCTCGCCTTAATCTCTTACGCTTTGGAGTAAATGTCGCGTTCACCTAGCCAACGGTCAATGATCGCTGTTGCATTAGTTGGGTAATTGTCATGAATGTGGCGCGCAATGCGTTGAACTTCTGGAATTAAGCGCTGATCTCGCACCAAGTCGGCAATTTTAAAATCTGCCAAGCCAGTTTGTTTGGTACCAAGAAGTTCGCCCGGGCCACGAATCTCTAAGTCTTTCTGTGCAATCACAAAGCCGTCGTTGCTTTCACGTAATACGCCTAAACGTTTTTGCGCGGTTTTTGATAGTGGCGAGTGATACAGCAACACACAATGGCTTGCCACTGAACCTCGACCAACACGACCTCTAAGCTGGTGCAACTGAGCTAAACCTAAACGCTCTGGGTTCTCGATGATCATCAAGCTAGAATTGGGTACGTCTACGCCAACTTCAATCACGGTCGTTGCGACTAGCAAATGCAGCTTGTTGTCTTTGAAGTCTTGCATCACCGCTTGCTTCTCTGCGGGTTTCATTCGTCCGTGCACGAGACCAATTTTTACGTCAGGAAGTTTACGTTGCAGCTCTTCTGCAGTGTCGGCGGCGGCTTGAGCCTCCAAGACTTCGGACTCATCAATTAAGGTACATACCCAATACGCTTGTTTGCCTTCGTTTAAGCAAGCATTGCGCACTCGTTCGACGATATCATCGCGTTTAGTGTCTGGAATCGCGACGGTCTGGATTGGTGTTCGACCTGGCGGTAACTCATCAATCACCGACGTTTCTAAGTCAGCATAAGCTGTCATGGCTAATGTTCGCGGAATTGGCGTTGCTGTCATGATGAGCTGATGTGGATAAGCGCCTTGTTTCGCGCCTTTCTCTCGTAGTTCTAAGCGCTGGTGGACGCCAAAGCGGTGCTGTTCATCAATAATGACCAAAGCAAGATGATGGAACTCAACATGCTCCTGGAAAAGGGCGTGAGTGCCCACAACCATTTTCGCTTCACCACTGGCAATTCGGGCTAGTTCGGCTTCTTTGGCTTTACCTTTCAATTTGCCTGCAAGCCAACCGACCTGAATGCCCATTTTCTCAAACCAATTAGCGAAGTTAATCGCGTGCTGCTCGGCGAGCAGTTCGGTCGGTGCCATTAAAGCGACTTGATAGCCGTGTTCAATGGCTCTGACGGCAGCAAGCGCAGCAACTAAAGTTTTCCCCGAGCCTACGTCACCTTGAACAAGGCGCATCATTGGGTGCGTTTTTTCTAAGTCAGCTTCAATTTCTTTAACGACTCGTGCTTGAGCATTGGTCGGCGAGAAGGGCAATTGAGCCAGTAGTTGCTTTTTCAGTGAGTCGCACGACGCCAAAGGCAATGCAACGTCCTGTTGCCCTTTGCTGCGCACTGCCAACATAGAGAGGTTCTGCGCCAGTAACTCTTCCATGATCAAACGAATTTGAGCAGGGTGCTTGCCTTCATCAAACTCATCCAAATTAATAGTTGGCGGTGGACGATGAATCGTATGCAGCGCTTGCGACATGGTTATCTGGTGATTGTACAAACCAGAAGGTAGCAATTCTTGTACTGCGGCTTTATCGAGGAGTGATAAAGCTTGTTCCGTCAGGTTACGCAAAGTGATTTGACGCAATCCATCGGTGGTTGGATAAACGGGGGTTAAACTCTGTTCCACATCCGGCTTTTGTTCACTTACATAAAACTTGTAGTCAGGGTGAACTATTTCTAAGCCCATACCGCCACGCTTAATTTCACCGTAAGCGTGTACTAACTTACCATTCGAGAAATTGTTCTTCATCGCGGCAGTAAAGTTAAAAAAGCGTAGGGTAATGGTGCCATTGCCGTCGCTGATTTTTACCGTCAGCATTTTGCGTTTGCCGAAAGTAGTATCGACAGCCATGACTTTGCCCTGTACCGCCGCCCAAAGCCCAGCATGCAGTTTGGCGATTGGGTAAATGCGAGTGCGATCTTCGTAACGAAGAGGAAGGTGAAACAGTAGATCTTGAACGCTATGCAAACCAACTTTGGCGAGTTTTTCTGCGACTTTAGCGCCAACCCCAGACAGAGAAGTTAAAGGAACAGCAGATAACATTTGGGCAGACATAGTGGGCTCAAGAAAATAGTTAACATAGCAGTATGTTAACCACGAAGCTGTGTTTTTGTACAGGGAAAAATACAGCTTCGTGAGGAGTCGAATTTCGCTCCTTCGCCGCTATTCAGGATAACAAAAGTTGATTATTTACTTTGCATCTCTTTCCACCACGATTCGTCAGCCACAATTTGGCCTTCGTCATCAAGTTGTGGATATTCTAGCCCTTTACGTTTCGCTACTTTTGCTAAGACCGGATGTCCTCGCTCAAACAGAATGCGGTTGATGGTCTCTTTTGGCAGTGCGCTTTCATCACGTTCGTACATACCAGCGGCTTCACGCTGACGCTGCGCTTCATAAAGAATCACAGCACTGGCGACTGAAACATTCAAAGACTGCACCATACCGACCATTGGGATAATGATGTCTTGGTCTGCGAGTTTCTTCGCCTGTTCTGAAGCGCCAATTTTTTCGCTACCAAGAATGATTGCCGTAGGCTTGGTGTAGTCGATTTCACGAAAATCGACCGCGGTGTCCGAAAGGTTAGTCACCAGAACTTGCATGCCTTGCGCTTTGAGCTCGGTAATCGCAGTTTCAATCGAATCGTGAGTATCCACTTCAACCCAGTTGCGCGCACCTGCTGAGGTGTGGGTCAGTGTGCGCATTTTGTCTGGCCAAATCGCATGAACTTTGTGTAAGCCTGTTGCGTCAGCGGTACGGATCACGGCGGAAACGTTGTTCGGCTTATGAACTTCTTCAAGGCACAGGGTGAGGTCGGTTTGGCGTGCTTTTAACACCTGATGGATGCGGTTGTAACGTTCTAAATTCATAATAAATAGGGATATAAAAAAATCGCCACCCAGAGTGTGGGTGGCGATAGAGTTTAGTTCTTTCTTCGTCTGACTCGAGTCGCCTGTGGCATGGTCTTAATCTTACGCATTATGCCAGCAAGGTGAACACGATCTTTGGTGGTTAGTAGAACAGTAACGGTGTACAAGCGACCGTCGCGTTCTTCGGTTGAGAGACCGTGAATGTTCGAACCGGTTTTCGAAATCACATTGGTCAATTCCGCTAACGCACCTTGGTTATTGAGCATATCGACTTTCAGTTCAGCAATGAACTCTTTGTCGTACTCTTCAGACCAAGCGACTGCCATGTATTTGTCTGGTTCTTTCTGGTATCCGCGTACGTTTGGACACGTTTCACGGTGTACCACAAGACCACGACCTGGTGATACGTGGGCAATGATGTGGTCATCTGGGATAGGGTGACAACAATTTGCGAAAGTCAGTAGCAGACCTTCTGCACCACGGATTGGCAGTTTCTTGTTAGATTCGTTTGGAATCGAGCTTGTGGTGGTCAATTCATCAGTGTCACCCAGTAGGCGACGCGCGATGACGATGCTCATCAATTCACCCAAACCAATGGCTGCTAGCAGATCATCGACGCTTTCTAGGCGCAGATCAGTCAGCACTTCTTGGATGTTTTCTGGGTAGATTGAATCAATCGAATGACGACCCAAAGCGTGATTCAGTAGACGACGACCTAGGGTAATCGACTCTTCACGACGCATGGTCTTCAACACTTGACGAATCTTAGTGCGGGCACGAGAAGTTACAACATAGTTCAACCAAGCTGCATTTGGACGCGCACCTGGTGCACTGATGATTTCTACTGTCTGACCATTCTTCAGTGCCTTACTTAGTGGGTAAGGGTTACGGTCAACACGAGCACCAACACAAGAGTTACCGACATCAGTATGTACGGCATAGGCAAAGTCGACTGCTGTTGCGCCTAATGGCAATTCAACGATACGACCTTTTGGTGTGAAGACGTAAATCTCATCTGGGAACAGATCCGATTTTACGTTTTCAATGAATTCGAATGAGTTACCAGCACTTTGTTGTAGCTCAAGCAGGCTTTGCATCCAACGCTGAGCTTTCACTTGCGCTGTCGTGCCAGATCTGTCGCCCTTGTCTTTGTAAGACCAATGCGCAGCAACACCTTTGTCCGCCATTTGATCCATATCTTCGGTACGGATCTGAACTTCAACAGGTACGCCGTGTGGGCCGACCATAGAAGTGTGTAGCGATTGGTAGCCGTTCGCTTTTGGTACCGCGATATAATCTTTCATGCGACCAGGACGCGGCTTATACAAGCTGTGTACTTGGCCTAGAACGCGATAACAAGTATCGGCAGTATCAACAACCACTCGGAAAGCGTAGATATCCATGATGGTGTGGAAGCGCTGTTCTTTGGTTTTCATCTTGTTGTAGATGGAGAACAGGTTCTTCTCACGACCTAACACGCGCGCATTCAAGCCAACATCTTCCAGTCGACCTTCGATTTCGCTATGAATACGCTGGATCATCTCTTTACGATTACCACGCGCCGCTCGTACCACTTCTTTTAGGACGCGGTAGCGGTTTGGGTAAAGCGCTTCGAAGCCAAGTTCTTCGAGTTCCGTTTTGATATTGTGAATACCAAGACGGTGAGCGAGTGGAGAGTAGATCTCTAGTGTTTCGCGGGCAATACGACGCTTTTTATCCGGGCGTAGGGCTCCCAACGTGCGCATGTTGTGCGTGCGGTCAGCTAGCTTGATGAGAATGACGCGAATGTCTTGCACCATGGCAAGTACCATTTTGCGGAAGTTCTCAGCTTGCGCCTCTTTGCGATCGCGGAATTTGAGTTTGTCCAGTTTAGATACACCATCAACCAGCTCTGCCACGGTATTGCCAAACTTCTCTTCAAGGTCTTCTTTAGTAACATCACAGTCTTCGATGACGTCATGCAGTAAAGCTGCTTGAAGGGTTTCGATATCTAGGCGCATTTCAGCCAAAATTCTGGCTACAGCAACGGGGTGGATGATGTATGGTTCACCGCTAGAGCGGGTTTGCCCTTCATGGGCATCTCTTGCTACCACATAAGATTGACGCAGAGCCTCAATTTGAGGCTCTGTTAGGTATTCTTGGGCAACGTCTTTGAGGCTATCGAATAGATACAAATTATAGGCCCGGGAGGTTGTTGAATTCTAAAGTCAGAATTAACGGTTGTGAGCGATGCTGCTTACTGCCGCTAGCTCTGCCGCTTCTTGCTCTTGCTGTTCTTGACGTTCACGAGCGTCTAGAACTTCTTTAGTAATTAAACCTTCTTCGATTTCGCGTAGAGCGATAACCGTTGGCTTATCGTTCTCTTCTGGCACTAGTGCATCTTTACCGCCAGTTTGCATTTGACGAGCGCGGCGAGCCGCAATCAGTACTAGGTCGAAACGGTTGCCAACTTTTTCAACAGCGTCTTGAACAGTTACGCGTGCCATGAGGACTCCAAATAGTTAACTAAATTTTGAATGACGAGAAAGTATACAGTCTCAAGGCTGTATTTGCTAGCGATAAGACGTGTAACAACAATGACTTTCTATATAAGCAATATAAGCTTCCTTACCGTAATAAAGAAGCAAAAATTCATTTTTATATCTAAGCGGGTTGGAATTATAAATTCCGGCTCGAAGAAGACGCTTAGATATCAGCAGTTTTATTCTGCTAGAAGTGCATCAAGCATGCCTTTATATTTAGCAGCTTGTTTTTCTTCCTTCAATCTTTCTGCGCGCAGAATGGCTTTGAAATCCATTAATGCGGTGTCGAAATCATCGTTTACGATCACATAGTCGTATTCGTTGTAGTGTGAGATTTCAGACTTTGCTTCTGCCATACGTTTCGCGATCACTTCTTCACTGTCTTGACCACGAGTGTTTAGGCGACGTTCTAGTTCACCGTTTGACGGAGGCAGGATAAAGATGCTCTTCGCTTCCGACATCTGCTCACGAATTTGGCGTGCGCCTTGCCAGTCGATGTCTAGAAAGACGTCGATGCCTTTGTTTAGCGTTTCTTCAATCCATACGCGTGATGTGCCGTAGTAGTTACCAAACACTTCTGCGTATTCTAGGAAATCGCCTTTTGCAATCAGAGCTTCAAACTCTTCTTTAGCAACGAAATGGTAGTGGACACCGTTTTCTTCACCTGGGCGCATGCCGCGGGTTGTATGAGACACAGACACTTTCATTGCGTATGTCGGATTACGTTCCAACATTGCTGAGATCAAGCTAGATTTACCTGCGCCGCTAGGTGCAGATACGATATAGAGAGTACCTTTGCCCATTGTACTGTTCCACTTTTGGTTGGATTGAGTAAGTGCCGAGAGAAAGTATCGACAATGTAATAACGATAGCACTGGCAATGATGGTTTCACCACCAAAGGGATTGAGATTGGTGATAATCCCGCCAGAAAAATGGAGGCGAAGAGTATCACGATCTTTAATGGGTTGCCAGTTGATCTTGTCGGATCTAAATCAAGTGGCGGGCCACTCAAGCCTATCAGATTAACAACGAAAAAAGGGGAAGCTCTCACTTCCCCAGGCGTGCGACTGACTCACACTTAAACCTTTCATAATCAAGCAAGTTTTCTCAACTATTCAGGTTATCCTTGCGTCTCCAAGAAGTTGATCCACGGACTGACAACCGCTTTCATGTCTGGAGATTGAGCTGCGCTCTTCATCGCTTTTAAGGCATTCATTGGCTGCTTCAGTTCGAAATAGGCCATACCTCTAATGTAAGATAACTCGCCTTTTTGGTCTCGTTTTGCATCCGGAGCTGCCGTTTTAGCGAACTTCGCGGCTTCAGTGTATTGCTTGTCCAAAATCATCAAGCGGGCAATTTTTATCTGTGTTTTTGCTTTTGGCTCTAGGTTATAAGCTTGCTGATAAACTGTTATCGAGCTGCTTAGTTCTTGAGCCTGTTGCCAAAACTCTGCCAGTTTCTCTAAATTGCCTACACTACGCTCGACGTAACCCTTTTCCATTGCTTCTTCCAGCGTTTTTGCTGCGCGGAATGGAACGCCTTTGTACGCTTGGAAGTTGACTAAGCGAACGAACTCTTTCTCATCATCAAACAAGCCCATCTTATGTGCCATCTCGAGAGTTGAAAGTGCATTTCGCTCTTGGTCGAGCTCCATGTAAATACCGGATAACTGAGTCCAATAGCGCTTATTTTTCGGATACTTCGTCGTTAAGATTTTCAGCACACCAGCAACACTTTTGAACTGTTTCAGTTCGTAGTGTGATGACATAAGAAGTTGATACCAAGATTCACTTGGATTCTTTGTCATCGCAATGGCTTTCTTCGTTGGAGGAATTGCATTCTTGTAATCCTCCAACTGAACATAAGCACTTGCTAACGTGATATAGGCATGAGCTTGAGGCTTTTCTTCGGTCGTTTCAGCAATCTTGAACCACTCTTTCATCGTGCTTACCGATTGCTTAAATTTACCTTCTGCCAAATAAAGCTGTGCCAAGCTATAACGAACTTGTTGAGCTACTGGAACCGGTAAAGCATTGAGCTTTAGCGCTTCTGCGAAATACTTCGCTGCTTTAGGGTAGTTATCTTTTAAGGAATAAAGAAAACCCATCTGCTGTAAAAGTACTGCTCGATCGTATTGTTTTTTACTACTGCCTTCTAAAGCAGAGTTGAGTTTGGAAATTGCCTCAGAATATTTCTCTGTTGCAATCAACTCTTGAACTTTATTTACCGTTCGAAAGGTTCTGTCAGACAACTCAGGTGTATTGGCAACAGCAGACGCGCTATACGCGCCTGCCATTACTAATAGAGAAGCCAACAACTTAGTATATGCTTTCATATTGCGACTCCTTAATTGGTAGAGAACTCGATTTCTTGAGAAAGGCGAGAGCTAACCGCTTGTCCATCAACCATCTTAGGTTTGAAGGTCCACTTAGAGACAGTCTTCTTCGCTGCTTTACCCAAGCCCAACTTACGCGGGGTCTCTTTCAAGACTTTGACATCTTGAACGCTACCACGCTCGTTGACGGTAAATTCGATTAATACAATACCTTTTTCAATCCCTGCTCGAGCCGCTTTACGAGGCATTTGAGGTTGGAATGTCGCTAGAGGTACAGGACCTCCGCCACCTGCCAGCTTAGCCCCCCCACCTTGTGAGTAGTGGCCAAGTACTGAACCACCAGTTACGTTTACTGGTAGGTCGAGTTTTGGCATATCCATCGGGACTTGATCCATCACCGGTTTAACCGTAGACGTAACCTTCATCTCTGGAGGTGGCGGCGGTCGCTTAGGCGGTGGTGGTTTCGGGAGTTCGCGTTTCTTCTCCTGTATTTTTTCGTCCGGTTTAATGCGAATAAATTCCACCATACGAAGGTCTTCATTCGACACTAGCTCGTGGCGCTCTTTGTTTACTAGCTTGTCCATCCCCCAGAACAATCCGAGGGAGACAATGAGCGCCAGTGCAATTGAGGCCAGATACCGCATAAGCTTAATCCTTATTGGTTGCGGCAATGGAGATGCTTTCTACACCTGCCATCTTAATCTGGTCCATTACCTTCACGACTACGCCAGCATTAGCTTCGGTATCCGCTTGGATAACAACCGCACCATCTGGGCTTTCAGCTCGTAGACGCTCGATGTTGGCACGTACAGCATCAACTTCGATACGGCGCTTATCAACCCAAACATCTCCGGCTGCGCCGATGGCAACCATGATGTTACCTTTCTTCACGGTTTGCGCTGAGCTTGCCGTAGGACGATTTACTTCTAGACCTGCTTCTTTAACAAACGATGTTGTTACGATAAAGAAGATCAACATGATGAATACGATGTCTAGCATCGGTGTCATATCGATAGCGGCTTCTTCGCTGCTATCACTGCTATAGCGTCTCTTCATGACCTATACCTCTAATTCCGTTTACTCAGGCAATGTGCTTTAGCTTGTCTTCAAGCTTCTGCGTGGTGACTTTGGCTAAATGATCAAGACGAGTACTAAAGAAAAGTCCTGATAGAGAAGCCACCATTCCCGCTAATGTTGGGATTGTTGCCTTTGAGATCCCCGAGGCCATTGCTCGAGGGCTTCCTGTACCTGTAACCGCTAAGATATCGAATACTTGAATCATACCGACAACAGTGCCGAGTAGACCAAGTAGGGGACAAAGTGCAATCAGTACCTTAACGATTGGCAGCCCTTTCTTATTCTCAATATCCTGACGAGAAACGATTTCTTGTCGGATCATCTTAGCGTTCCAGCTTTTATGTTCTGAGCGCTCTTCCCAAAAGCTAACGGCTTTTTTCATTGCTTTTGGAGCGACGGCAGCGAAGTAAAACCAACGTTCTAGCAATACTGCCCACAACATGAAGCTGAGGATAAAGATGACGACAAGTACGTCGCCACCCATTCCCAAGAAGCGCCTAATTGATTCAAGTTCTCCAACTAACCACCACATAATGCCTCCTTAGCTTTCGGCTTTATGCAGTTTTTCCTGATAGCGAGCGATGAAGCCTGCACTCTGTTCTTCAAGAGTTTGAACCAAACGACGACCTTTACTGTGTACGATGGTGTACAGGAACAGTAGAGGAATTGCGACAACCAGACCAAGCATCGTAGTAACAAGTGCTTCTGAGATACCGCCAGCCATTAGCTTCGGATCACCTGTACCAAATAGTGTGATTGCTTGGAACGTACCGATCATACCCATAACCGTACCCAGTAGACCTAGAAGTGGTGCTACAGAAGCGAACAGTTTGATTGAGCTGATAAAGCGTTCAATGCTCGGTGCGTTACGTAGGATGATTTCGTCCAGTTTCGCTTCAAGATCTTCAAGGTTGTCACCTTTGTGCTCTTGGTAAGCTTGGATAACTTCACCCAGAGGGTTGCCAGGAATAACGGTGTCTGATTTCGCTTGCTTACGCATTTTGCCACCGATAACGAGTAGGCGTAGGTAACAAACGAGCGCAATCAATGCACCAACAGCACCCATAGCTAGGATTACGTAACCAACGATACCACCTTGGTCAATACGCTCCTGAACGGTAGGGCTTTGTACTAGTAGAGACAGAATCACACCACGAGATGGGTCGATAAACAGTGGTTCGTAAGTGCCGTCTGCCGCTTCAAAACCGCCAACTAGGCGAGTGATGTTCTTGCTCGGTTGACGTGATAGCTCTTCGAACTTACCAGTTTGAGGTACGTAAGTTACGTATTTGCCGTCTGCGATTGCGTTAAACTCACCCACTAGAGTGACGTCACGAACGGCTTCTTTACCTTCGCCGTATACGACTGTTGCAGGAGTCGTTGTTGTATCGCCAGAAGCAACAACTTGTTGCAAGATAGTGTGCCAGAATGCTTCAAGTTCTTGCGTAGAAGGCAGTTCTTTACTTTCTGCTAGTTTTGAAAGCAATGCGTCACGCTCTGGGAATTGAACCGCATTTTGTGAAGCCGCGAATAGACCTTTAAACTCACCCGCGTACTGACGAACGACGCCAAACATTTCGCCTAGCGTGCCAGAACGAACGCGCAGTGTTTCGGTTAGCTCAGTGAGTTGTTTGTCGTTTTCGTCAAACGTTGCTTTTAATTGGTCGCCAAGCGCTTGCTGCGATGCTAGCTCTTCACGAGCTTGTTGTAGCAAGGCCGCTTGTTGGTCACGATCTTTTTTAAATGCAGCTTCTCGAGCTTTGTTTTCTTTTGATTCAACGATACTCTCTGATTTTACGTTTTTCAGTAGTTCAGAAAGCGTTTGAGGTGTTTCAGCTTGAACACCAGAAATCATAAATAAGCTAGCAAGTAAACCAGCTGCTACAGTTTTGAATCCTTTCATTTCTTATTCCTCCCCAGCAAACACAGGCAATTTGATTAGCGCTGGTGGCGCTTGCTTCTTCGCGATGCGAAGGCCTTGCTGTACAGCGATACGGTAGTTTTCAGGTAGTGATTCCCATTGGCGGGTCTGTTGATTCCACATGCCTGTTTCACCGCCGTCCGGAGATTGGAATAGAAGCGCAGTACGACCGATACGTAGGAAGTCGTAAGTTACAGTCTCGCCGTTGCGTTCTAGGCTGGCTTTGTAAGATTCAATTGAGCGAGAGAAGCCTTCTTCGATTTGATACGCTTCCATCACCTTACGGAATTTTTCTGAAGTGGTAACGTCTGCGCGATCCATTAGGTCACGTAGTTCAGTTACACGTTTATTACGCTCTTCTTTTTGGAAAGGTAGATCAAGTGTCACGAATTCATCGAGAGCATCGATCATCTTAAGAGTCAGCGGTACAACTTCGGTTGCAGTCTGATCAATTTGAGCGATTTGGTTGTTTAATGAGTCCAGCTCTCCCTGCTGTGATTGAACCATGCGGTTAATCTGCTCATTGTAGACTTTCATGCTGTCGATTTGACGCAGAAGACCTTTGTATTCTGCCAGCATGCTTTCTGCACTTTCGGCGTAGTTATCGATTTTCTTTTGAGAAGCCTCAGAAGATTTTGTTGCTTTTGCTTGAGTTGCGACCACAGTTCCTGAGTCAGCAGCGAGTGCTGATCCACTTACCGTTAGAATCGCGGCAGTAATTGCACTTACGCCAAATTCCTTTAACGTCATAGTAGCATCCTTGTCAGTGTATAAAGTCAGTCGAATAGGGCGCAGGAAAAGTTCCTGCGCCAAAAGTTTTAATTAAAAGTTTTGAGAGTAGTTCAAGAAGAATACTCGGCCTTGAATGCTGTACAGCTCATCATTGTAAGTAACGCCGTCAGATTCAAATGCTGGATCTTCATCTGTTAGGTTACGTACACCTGCTGTTAGCTTCGCATCCCATGGTGCCATGTAGTTGTATGCTACGTTGAACGTAGTGTGGCTTGGGATTTTGCCTGTTTTGTTGTAGTTCTTGTCAACATCTTGTGCTTGAGACGCAATGTGGTCTGCTGAGAAGTAGATGTCATGGTCACTCAGTACGTTGAAACCAATACCTGTCTGGAAACGGTACTCAGGTAGGCCATTACGACCAACTTTGTTGTTTGTTGGACCGTCTACGTACTCAGGGCTGCTGTAATCAAGAACATAAGTACCAGCGAAGTCGTATCGAACTGTCGTTACATCAAAGTCATACAAGTAGTTCACTTTCAAATCGAGCCCTGATGTTTCGAGAGTACCGATGTTTGATAAAGGAACCGTTGCATGTGTAATGCTGCCGGCAGCGTCACGCGTAATGTTTGAGTTTGACTGGCCACTGCTACGTTCTTGGTCAATCATGCTTTGCAGCGTATTCATTACGATGGTGTCTTCAATACGGATGTTGTAGTAGTCCGCAGTTACAGATAGGTCTTCAATTGGTGAATAGCTAACACCAAAGTTAAATGATGTTGAAGTCTCTGCATCTAGCTCATCGTTTGAAGTACGCGTTGTTGTGTACTGTTTCTCTGGACAATCAGCATCAGAGATGCCTTGGTCTTCACAGTAAACATAATCTTTCGCGTAATCGTTAGACTCACTATCTGCACCGTATAGGTTACTTAGAGACGGAGCACGGAAGCCCATACCAGCACCAGCACGGAACATTAGGTTATCTAGTGGCTGGTAACGGAACGATGCTTTTGGAGACACAGCGCTACCAAAATCACTGTAATGGTCGTAACGCAGTGCTACGTTCATTTCTAGCTCATCAGTAAACGCTACCAATGATTCTGCGAAGAATGCGTATGTCTCACGGTCACCTGCAGCTGAGTTACCTGCACTACCGATGATATTACCCGCTTCACTTTGTGAATCGTATTGGTCAAAGTAACTGTACGTTGTTGCTTCAGCACCGATGTATACAGGGATAGTAATATCGCCAATTTCTGCGACATCAAACTGTAGGCCACCGTTTACCTGGTGCATTTCCATTTGAGATTCGCGAGCTGTTGTTGCTGCTAAATCTGCGGTGGCATCAGCACTAAACTCACCGTTTACAAATTTACCATCGTTTGCAAGCGCTTCTGCTGGTGTTCTCAGTACATAGCCAGTACCACGTTCGTTACTGTTCGAATAGTTCAGGTGGTATCCAGCTTCCCAGATAACTTCACCAAAACCATCGGTGTAGAAAGAGCCATCAAGACCCGCTTTCATATCCGCTTGGAAGTCAGTTACGTTTGTGTCACGAGTACCAACGTTGGTGAAACGATAGTAAACACTTGCAGGGCCTTTAGTTGGATCAAGGCCGTTTTCTGCGAAGAAATCAGCGCCGCCCGCAGTGTCTGGATCAATTTGGAAATAACCTGCTGCTGGAGCAAAACGACCAAAACTTTCGTTACGGCTCAATAGCATCTGTGCGTTGAACGTTGTGGTATCTGATAGGAAAATATTACCATTTACAAATACAGTGTTTCGTTCGAGAGAAGCAGTTTGCGCGGCTTCTGCTGTGTAATCATAGCCACACATTGGGCCAAGACCTGGGTATTCGGTAATACCAACAAAGCCTTTTGATGAATCACATTTTTCATCGGTTTCGTAGCCATTTAGAGGCTTAAGTTTGCCATCATGATATACGTTGCGGCCGTAGATACTAACACCAGACATGTCGAAGTAGTTTGATGAGCTAGTATTTTTTGAGCTCAGGTAATCACGATCTCGTAGGTAGATCTCACCTTTTGAATCATGCTCAAAAGAGAAATAAATATTACCTTTATCACCAGATGTACCCGTAACGATAGAGAAGTTTTGCTCGTCACCGCCTTCTTGTGATGGGATACCTGCACCCACAGTTACGTTAACGCCTTCAAACTCATCTTTTAAGATAACGTTTACTACACCAGCAACGGCATCTGAACCGTATACTGCAGAGCCACCGTCAGCCATTACTTCAACGCGCTCAACGATTGCTGCTGGGATTACGTTCAAGTTAGCGGCACCACCACCCATGGTTGCTGAACCAGGTAGTCGTTTGCCATTGATTAGAACAAGAGTACGAGATGCGCCTAAGCCACGTAGTGACATAGTTGCTTGACTCTGCCATGAGCTACCAGAGCTTTCACTGTATGAACCGAAAGAGTTGTATGAAGATTTACGTAGTACATCAGCGATAGAGATGTCACCAGCACGCTCAATTTCGGCGCGACCAATAACCGCTACTGGAGTGCTTCCTTCCATAGATGCACGTGTAAGACGTGAACCAGTAACTTTCATTTTCTGAAGTTTTTCAACTTGCTGCTCTTCTGCTTGTGCTGCAATAGGTGCCACTGCAACTGTACCTAGTGCGATGCTAATCGCAACAGACAAAGCGGTTGTGTTTTTATACATCCTTGTTGCTCCGTTTCCGTTTCTTATTATTTCCTGTGTCGGGTGCTTACCGACTTTTTATGACGTTAATATTTCGTTAACGCTAATGGCATGTATACCTGAGATGAAAAAAGGAAGTCAAACCAGTGGTAAAAGGAGATAAGTAAATGTAAAAAAGATGTAAAAACCTAAAGGTGACACAAATCACAGAATATTTTCCTGTGAGATCTTTATAAAACGAGATCAAATTTTAATAAAACACCGTATTTTGTGTTTCTTGTAAACAGTAATGTCTTATGTTGTCTATGGTTTTTAAGTGGGCTTTGAATGCTGGAAACTAGGGTATATGCAGCATATTGTTCTTATGCATTCATTTTATGGAATGGGCGACATGTTAACTCGATCGCAATGGGTGGTATCAAATTATGATACCCATTGTGATAAAAGGGCTCATTGATATTTTGACGTCAAATTAACCTTTGGTTTAAGTGTCTTAATAGTCACTGTTAGTGCATGTTTATGTAAGGTTTTCACTCTAAAGTGCCTAGATTGATATGCTGTATGAATGACTTTTGTGGTTTTTTATATTTTTTTACAAAAACATTTTCATTTTTCGACATTGAAGGAAGTTTGTCATGTTTTGGGCTCAAACACTTGAAGCGCGCGGAGTTTCAAGATAAATATGACGCTGAAATTGTTGCAGTAGTGGAAAAAACTAGTTATTGAAACTCAGGGAGTGCGTTTTAATAGCTTCAGTTGCTACGTTATCGAATTGCACCATTTTGGGCCGGAAACCTCCTCCCCGAACCCGCCTAACAATGGACAGTAGACATGGAGTAAGTTGTATATGCTGTCGTATTTTTTACGCCGATTAGCATTAGTGATTCCAACATTCTTGGGAATTACTATTCTAATTTTTGCTATCACTCGATTTGTACCCGGTGGCCCAGTTGAGCGAATGCTGTCTCAAATGCAGTCGCAGGGAGACGGTGCCGCGGCTATGACCTCTGCGGGGGGTAATACTGCACTTTCTGAGGATCAAATCGCTGAGCTGAATGCTTTTTACGGTCTAGATAAGCCTGTAACAGAGGCTTATATCGATTGGTTAAGCCGATTATTGGTTTTAGACTTCGGTGAATCAACCCGTTACTACGAACCTGTTTCAGACATGATCGCTGAGCGCCTGCCAGTCTCACTATTTTATGGTGGAATGACGTTTTTTATTAGTTACTTCATTTCAATTCCGCTCGGTTACTACAAAGCGTTGAAGCATGGTTCCGTGTTTGATTCCGCTTCTTCTATTCTTATCTTTGTTGGCTATGCCTTACCTGGCTATGTAGTTGGTGTTTTGCTGATTACGTTGTTCAGTTATCACCTAGAGTGGTTCCCAATGGGAGGCTTTGTCGGGGACGACTTTGACGACTATGAAACCTTCTTTGAGCGTGCTAAAGACATTATGTGGCATGCAGTGCTGCCTCTTATTTGTTACTTGATTGGTGATTTTGCAACGCTAACCATGACGATGAAGAATAACCTGATGGAAAACCTGTCGTCAGATTACATTCGTACTGCGATTGCCAAGGGCTTACCGTTTAAGAAAGCAGTACGCAAACACGCACTACGCAATAGCTTGATTCCTATCGCTTCTCACTTTGGTAACTCGTTATTGTTCTTTATGACCGGGGCATTCTTGATTGAAGTTATTTTCAATATCGATGGTATCGGATTGCTTGGTTATGAATCGATTATGGAGCGTGACTACCCAGTAGTAATGGGAATTGTCGCTATCAACGCGATGCTGCTTCTGATAGGTAACATCATCTCTGATATTTGTGTTGCTTTAGTCGACCCTCGTGTGAAGTTTGGAGCGTAATATGATTAAAGTTAGCCCATTAACTCAAAAGAAAATCCGCCACTTTAAAGATATAAAACGTGGTTACTGGTCATTTCTTATTTTATCGACCATGTTGGTTTTATCGCTGTTTGCGGAGTTGTTGATCAACAGCAAAGCATTGGTAGTAAAGTACGATGGTAGTTACTACTTCCCTGTTGTGAGCGATGTACGTTTGGGAAGTGATTTTGGACAAGCGTCCTCTAGCGAAGCGGATTACCGAGAACTACAGAAAGTATTTGCCGCGGAAGGCAGTGATAACTTCGTAATTCTACCTATCGTGCCTTGGAACCCATATGAGCAAGACTTCAGTGGTGACTTTCCTCCAACGGCGCCAAGTGCTGAAGACAAACACTATTTGGGTACCGATGTTATCGGCCGTGATATTTTAGCTCGACTAGTATATGGCTTCCGCACCGCAATGGGTTTCGCGCTACTAACGATGGCTATTTCTTATGCTATCGGTACCGCAGTTGGCTGTGCAATGGGTTTCTGGGGCGGAAAGTTTGACCTATTTGTTCAGCGTTTAATTGAAGTTTGGTCAATGGTGCCATTCCTGTATGTCATCATGATCTTAGTATCGATTGTTCAGCCTACCTTTACCTTATTCGTCGCCATTAACGTCCTATTTGGCTGGATGGGGATGACTTGGTACATGCGAACCATGACTTATAAAGAGTCTGCGCGTGAATACGTAATGGCGGCTCGTGCATTGGGGGCTTCAACTGGTCGTATTCTGTTTAACCACATTCTGCCAAACACGATGGTAATGATTGTGACGCTTGCACCATTTACTATCGCAGCAAACATCACCGCGCTAACGGCTCTGGACTACCTCGGCCTTGGCTTGATGCCACCAACTCCAAGTTGGGGCGAGCTGTTGCAGCAAGGTAAGTCGAATTTAGACTCGCCATGGATTGTTTCATCAGTTGTGGCTTCGATTGTACTGGTATTGGTCATGGTGACCTTTATTGGTGAAGCGATTCGAGCAGCGTTCGACCCGAAAAAATTCACACGCTATGTTTAAGCAAGCATTGTGAGCAAAACATAAAAAAGGGAAGTTTTATGAATAAATTATTTTTAGCGTCTACGCTGAGCGCCCTGAGTTTTGGTGCGATGTCAGAGACGCTTCCGACTGACTTAAACTGGCATACAAATTGGGATGCACCATTATATGCGTCTGAACAAGCGCAATTTGGTGGCACTTATCGTACCTTCATGTCTAGTTTCCCCCAGACACTTCGCAGTGTTGGCCCCGATTCTAACTCTGGTCTACGCGGATGGTTTGCCGATGATGCACCAAACTTAGTTCGAAAGCACCCAAACACGCTAGAGTGGATTCCTGACCTAGCTAATGAGTGGGCATTCGATGACGATAACAAGACTATCTATTTCAAGCTAAATCCAAAAGCTCAATGGTCTGATGGCAAGCCGGTTACTGCTGATGATTTTGTCTTCATGCTTAAGTTCTACCGCTCTAAAGACATCGTTGCACCATGGTATAACGAGTACTACACCAATGTGATCGCTGATGTCATCAAATACGATGACCACACTTTGGCTTTCGTTTCTGGCTCAGAGAAAAACCAAGAAGATCTGCTGTATACGCTTGGCTCTTTGACCCCCAGACCTGCGCATTTTTATGCCAATCCATCGAAAGATGAAAATGGCGACGGCATCGATGATAACTTTGTTCGCAAATACAACTTTAAGAGTGAGCCAACGACGTTTGCTTACTACCTAGATAAAGTCAAAAAAGGCAAAAGTGTTACTTTTAAGCACGTCGGAGAGGATTGGTGGGGTTACTCTAATCCATACTATAAGAATCGCTACAATGTAGAAAAAGTGCGCTTTACCGTGATCCGAGATGCAGATATCGCGATGAAGCACTTTGAAAAAGGTAAGCTTGATTCTTTTGGTTTAGTTAGGCCAATCCTTTGGCATGACAAGACCAAAACTGCGCCATACGAGAAAGGTTATATCACTAAATTCTGGGGTTACAATCAATATCCAGAAGGGGCTGGCGGCTTATGGCTGAATACCGCCAATCCAATGCTAAGCGACTTAAATGTGCGAAAAGGTGTCGCATTGGCGAGCGATTTTGATGGCATGATCGAAAAACTCACTCGTGGGGATTATGTTCGCAAACCGAATGCCTTAGGCGTAGGGCGCGGTGATTATGATTTGAAAGATGCGGTACCGCCAAAGTTTGAGCCTGAAAAAGCAGTGGAGTACTTTAAGGCGGCGGGATTTGACCAAATTGCTGAGGACGGCATCCGTGTCAACGATAAAGGTCAGCGCTTAAGCTTTGCCATCACGTATAGCTTTGCGGGTCATACACCGCGAATGTCATTTCTTAAAGAACAAGCCAAGTTAGCCGGGCTTGAGTACACATTGAACTTGGTGGACGGTTCATCGGCGTTTAAATACATCTTAGAGAAGAAGCACGAGGTGGCATTCTTAACGATGGGAACAGCAGAAGTTCCGGCATACTGGGAGTATTTCCATTCAGTGAATGCGAACAAACCGCAAACTAACAGCCATGCTAATTACAGTTCTCCAGAATTAGATGCACTTATTATGGATTTCAAACATGAGTTTGATATCGATAAAAAGCGCGCAATTTCTCGTCAAATCCAAACCATTATTAATGACGCTGCCGTGATTGTTCCTGGATATATGGTTCCATACACCCGCGAAGGTCATTGGCGTTGGATGAAGTATCCTGAGCAACCAATGACGAAACGAACAGCGATGCTTTTCCCTAATGCATTCTCTCCGGGTCTTGGTGTGTTCTGGATCGACAAAGAGATTAAGAAACAAACTGAAAAGGCGCTGAAGTCGGGTAAAACTTTTGAGCCGAGTGTGGTTGTTGACGACACTTATAAGCTGTAAGGATGTGTTATGGAAAACGATGTAATCCTAAGTGTTAAAGATCTAGAAGTAGAGTTCACGACCGACGATGGCCCGGTAAAGGTACTTCATGGTGTTAACTTTGATGTTCGTGCAGGTCGTACGCTTGGTTTGGTAGGTGAGTCGGGCAGTGGTAAGAGTGTGACCTCAATGTCCATCATGGGTCTGTTACCTAAGCCTTACGGTAATATCATTAATGGTGAGATTAACTATCGTGGCACTAATCTCGTGACGCTCCCAGCAGAAGAGATGTACGCCATGCGTGGTGACCGTATTTCGATCATTTTCCAAGATCCGATGACGGCACTGAACCCGGTGCATTCTATCGGTCGCCAGCTTTGTGAAGTGCTAGAACTGCATCGCCCAGAATTAGGGAAAAAAGAGCGGGAAGCTTATGCCATTGAAATGCTGGCGAAAGTTAAAATTCCAATGCCAGAAAAGCGCTTGAACGAGTACCCACATAACTTATCAGGTGGTATGCGTCAGCGTGTGATGATTGCGATGGCGTTGGCATGTAAGCCTGACATTTTGATTTGTGATGAACCAACTACTGCACTGGATGTAACCGTTCAAGCGTCTATCCTTGACTTAATGAATGAGCTTCAAGAAGAGACAGGCATGGCGATGATCTTCATTACCCACGATCTTGGTGTGGTTGCCGAAGTGTGTGATGACGTGGCGGTGATGTACGGTGGTCGTATTGTCGAAAAAGCGGAGATTTTTGAGCTATTTGATAATCCACAACACCCTTACACAGAGCGCTTGATGGGGTTGATGCCTAGTTTGGATAATGAACCAAAACAGATGATCGACATTAAGCCAATTGATGCCAGCATGTTTGCTAGCTAACAGGTGCAAAGTGAGCACGTCATAAAAGAGGATGTTATGGCTAAAGAAGTATTAAGAATTGAAGATCTTAAGCAGCACTTTGTATCTGGTAAAGGGCTGTTTAAGAAAGGCTACACCATTAAAGCGGTTGATGGTGTGTCATTATCAGTAGGCGAGGGGGAAACTCTTGGCCTAGTAGGCGAGTCTGGTTGTGGTAAAAGTACCTTGGGCCGCACGATTCTCAAGTTGTATGAGCCAACTGAGGGCAAGATTTTCTTTGAAGGCAAAGACATCACCAAGTTATCCGTAAAGCAGATGCGTTCTCTGCGTAAAGATATGCAGATCGTATTCCAAGACCCAATGGAATCACTTAATCAGCGTCATACAATTGGCATGATTCTCGAAGAGCCGTACGTGATACACAATGTGGGCACATCTGCAGAGCGTAAGCAGTGGGTTAAAGAGCTACTGGTTAAAGTAGGTCTGCCTGAAACCGCAGTAAACCGTTACCCACATGAATTCTCTGGTGGTCAGCGTCAGCGTATTGGTATCGCTCGTGCGATTGCCCTAAAGCCTAAACTGCTGATTTGTGATGAGTCGGTTTCAGCGTTGGATGTATCGGTCCAGGCGCAGATCTTGAACTTGCTACTGCAACTCCAGCAAGAGATGAACCTTGCAATCATCTTTATTTCCCATGACTTGTCTGTAGTGAAGCATGTGTCTGATAAAGTGGCAGTGATGTACTTTGGTAAAGTAGTAGAAGCCGGAAATGCGAAGGAGATCTACGCGAACCCTCAGAACGATTACACCAAAAAGCTTTTATCGGCGATTCCGATTACGCACCCGAAATACCGCAAGAAAAAGCGCTTAGCAGAAAAAAAGCAGCAAGTGGCGTAGCGCCATCTGCTGAGTAAAATTATCATCAAAAACGCTCCAGTTAGTTGGGGCGTTTTTATTATGAGCGTATTTTTATAGCGGGAGAACGCACGTGCCTTCAGCTTCTGTAAAATAGCGTGCTACACTGCAAACTTATTCCTTTGATTTTTTGGATAGTTGGCCATGCCGTCGCATTTACCTAAATCATTCAGTCGTCCATTTCTGAAACTTTTTCATCTGCTTGAAGCCGTTCTATTGGTTGCCATTACTTTGGCGACCGTGTGGGCGATGGTGGAAGAGTTTATCCATATTTATGTACAAAAGCGTGTTTCACTTGATGACATCTTATTGATGTTTATCTACCTCGAAGTGCTCGCCATGGTCGGGCAGTTTGTGATGAACGGTAAGATACCGGTTCGTTATCCAATTTACATTGCTATGATGGCCATTGCTCGTTACATCACGCTTGGCATGAAAGAACTCGACTCCGTGATGATCGTATGGCTTTCTTTAGCCGCGTTTATTCTGGCTGCGGCAACCTTGGTTATTCGAGTCGGTCATCATTATTGGCCGTATATCGATAATCAAACCGCCGAAAAAGACGAATAATGTTATTAAGCCTCGCTCAGTGCGAGGCTTAATTTTTTGTGTGAAGGGAAATCACCTCCAAATGGCATTGGGGTAAAAAAGTGTAAAGTCATCTCAAGCCATCTTGTTTCTTGTCTAATTGATGAGTATCTTCACACTAACCTTTTTACTTGTTCTGATGAGATATTGTGATGTTGGCGAAAAGCACATCGACAATTTATTTTCTGTTGAGTGTCTTGATTGCATTTGCGCTTTCAAGCGGTATCGCTCGTGCAGAAATATCATCAACAGTGAGCCACATCACGACGGCTGAGTCTCTGCATATTAGCTACTGTGACTTAACCTTTGGTTCAGCTAAACAGGACGAACCGGGTTGTTGTGAACCTGGCGGAACATGCTTTGAAAAGCAGTGTTGCTCCCATGGCCACGCATCGGGTACAGCTGTTGTTGAAACTCAGCCAAGATCTTATGAGGCTCCATTCCGAGATGAAATGGCGGTAAGTAAAGCCGCGCTCTACACCAGTGCAGACATGCACTCTCACTATCGTCCTCCGATAGCTTAATTCCTATCTCGCAGCGTATCGCTGCCAACAATGTTACTGCACGAATTGCCGTGTGAATTTGTTATGCGTGTGAATAGCTCTCTATTTGCACCATCCTGTGATGGGAATGAAAAATGAAAACTAATCCAATTGCTCGTAACGAGCACCTTGCTGCGCACCTGCCAAGCCTTATTATCAACCTAAAAGCGGGAGGTCGCCATGACGCATAAGCATTTACCGATCATCTTGTTTGTGTCTGTGTGTTTAATTTGGGGCACCACGTGGTTTGCGATGGAAGTGGCGGTGCAAACTATTCCGCCCATTTTTGCTACCGGACTGCGCTTTTTGATTGCAGCGCCGCTATTAATCATGTTGGCGAAACACCTCAATCAGCCTCTGTTCTTTCCTAAGGGAAAAGTATTTTGGATGTTCGTGGTCGCGATTTTCTATTTCGCGATTCCATTTACCTTGATGATTTTTGGCGAACAGTACATTTCATCAGGTCTTGCTTCGATCATCTTCGCCAATATGCCAATTGCAGTCATGGTGACATCGAGCTTGTTCCTTGGGCTTAGGTTACGTAAATCGCAGATTGCTGGTCTTTTGGTGGCGGTTCTGAGCTTAATTCTGATTCTGGCTAAAGAGATGAGTTTAGGTGGCGAGGATTATCTACTGGGCTTTCTCGCTTTAGGTGGGGCGGTCGCAATTCATTCGGTGATGTATGTGTTTGTCGAAAAGTTCTGCAAGGGCATTCCAGTACTGACTTACAACGCCTTTCCTAGCTTTGTCGCTTCCGTATTGTTGTTTATCACCTCACTGCTTGTTGAACGGCCAGACATTTCTCAGTTCTCGATGGATTCGATTACGGCGGTGATTTACCTTGGTATGTTTGCCAGCGTAGGTGGCATTGTGGCGTACTTTAAACTTGGACAGGTGTCGACGCCGTTTACTGCCTCGATTTGTTTTCTGTTTTTCCCGTTGATTGCGCTTAGCCTTTCAACATGGATTGCGGGTAACAGTTTGTCGTTGGTTTCTGTTGCCCTGCTGCTGCCATTACTTGGCGGTATTTTTGTAACGAAAGCCGAGCCTGCTTTCTGGCAGCGCTTTCGCCTAAAACCTGCTGAGAAAAAGCCTGTGCTATGTGAGCATTGTATGAAGAATCTCAATGCCTAACACAGACTAAAGTTTATTAAAAAAGCCCTGCAATGCAGGGCTTTAGAAGATAAATCGAAAGGTTTATTATTCGATGTTCTGGATCTGTTCACGCATTTGCTCAATCAGAACTTTTAGTTCAACACCTGATGCGGTGATGTCTGTGCTGATAGATTTCGACGCTAGCGTGTTAGATTCGCGGTTGAATTCTTGCATCATGAAATCTAGACGACGGCCTACTGCGCCACCTTTCTTCAGGATGTTTGTGGTTTCTTTTACGTGAGAATCTAGACGGTCTAGCTCTTCCGCTACGTCTGATTTTTGTGCCAGAAGGATCAGCTCTTGCTCAACGCGAGATGGGTCTAGCTCAACTTTTGCGTCTTCAAATTTTGAGAACAGACGCTCACGTTGCCATTCTAGGATTTCAGGCATGCGTGCACGAACTTTTACCACTTCAGCTGTGATCGCTTCGAGACGTTGCTCGATCAGCGCTTTCATGTTGTCGCCTTCACGGCCACGCGCTTCAATGAACTCACTAATTGCTTCATCAAATGCAGCAAGCAGTTCTTTGTTTACCTCATCCATGTTCTGCTCTGGCGTCTCCATCACGCCTGGCCATTGCATTACTTGGAATGGGTTGATGCGGCTTAGTTCGCCCGTCATGTGCATGACTTGTTCTGCCGCTTTGATCACTTGGTTTGCCAGTGCTTCGTTGATGCTAAGTTCCGCTTTTGCGGCTGGGTTTGCTTCAAAGCGTAGGCTACATTCTACTTTACCGCGTGCTAGGCGCTTACGAAAACGCTCACGCAGTACAGGCTCAAGAGCGCGGAATTGTTCTGGCATGCGGAAGTAAGTTTCTAGGTAGCGTTGGTTCACACTGCGGATTTCCCACACTGCGCTACCCCAATCGCCTTTTACCTCTTTGCGCGCATACGCTGTCATACTGTAAATCATCGAATTTTCCTGTCTTCTAATTTGCTGAAAATTACCCCGCAATAGTAGCACAGCCAGAGAGTTGTGGCTGTGCTATTCTGTGTAGAGATTGTCCAGATAGCTTTATTTAATCGATTCCGCTATAATCTGCGCCCAACCAAATCGTCTTCTCCTCATTACTTAAGGTAGATGCCCATGCGTCCAAACGATCGCAAGGCGGACCAAGTTCGCCCAATCAAAATTACTCGTAACTACACAGCTTACGCTGAAGGCTCTGTGTTAGTTGAATTTGGTAACACCAAAGTGTTGTGTAATGCGACCGTTGAAGAATCTGTGCCTCGTTGGCTAAAAGGTCAAGGTAAAGGCTGGGTAACCGCTGAATATGGCATGCTACCTCGTGCGACTCACTCGCGTACTCGTCGTGAAGCTGCGAACGGTAAGCAAGGTGGCCGTACAATGGAAATCCAACGCTTGATTGCACGCAGCCTACGCGCAGTGGTTGATCTACAAGCGATGGGTGAGTTTATGATCACGGTTGACTGTGATGTTATCCAAGCAGACGGTGGTACTCGTACAGCATCTATCAGCGGCGCAAGCGTTGCTCTAGCGGATGCGTTCCAACACCTAGTGGATAGCGGCAAGCTAAAAGCAAACCCAATGAAAGGCCACGTAGCGGCAGTTTCCGTTGGTTTGCTAGGTGATGATGTTCTGTGTGACCTTGAGTACGTTGAAGATTCAGCGGCAGACACAGACATGAACGTCGTAATGACGGAAGAAGGCAAGATGATTGAAATTCAGGGCACCGCAGAAGGTGAACCGTTCAGTCATGAGCAGCTGATGGCTCTGTTAGAGTCGGCGAAAGTCGGCATTACGGAAATTGTCGCAGCGCAGAAGGCGGCGTTAGCCAATTGATTTAGATAGCTCCCATTATGGGGGCTATTTTTTTATCTCGACAACAGAGAAATGAATGATTGTCGAGAAGAGACACAAGAAACCAAGGATATAGAGAGAAAATAATGAAAGCATACCAGCGTGAATTTATTGAGTTTGCACTTGAGAAAGAAGTTCTTAAGTTTGGTGAGTTTACTTTGAAATCTGGCCGTAAAAGCCCGTACTTCTTTAACGCTGGTCTTTTCAATACTGGTCGTGATCTAGCGCGTCTTGGTCGTTTTTACGCAGCAGCACTTGCAGATTCAGGCATTGAGTTTGATGTACTGTTTGGCCCTGCGTACAAAGGTATCCCAATCGCGACTACAACAGCAGTAGCGCTAGCGGATCACCACGATATCGACACGCCTTACTGCTTTAACCGTAAAGAAGCAAAAGACCACGGTGAAGGCGGTAACCTTGTAGGCTCGGCGCTTGAAGGTCGTATCATGCTGGTAGATGACGTAATCACAGCAGGCACCGCAATTCGCGAATCAATGGAAATCATCCAAGCAAACGGTGCAGACCTAGCGGGTGTGTTGGTTGCGATTGACCGCCAAGAGAAAGGAAAGGGCGAGTTATCAGCGATTCAAGAAGTGGAACGCGACTTTGGTTGTGCAATCATTTCAATCGTGAGCCTGACTGACCTTGTGACTTTCCTTGAAGAGAAAGGTACAGACAAAGAGCACCTAGAAGCAGTAAAAGCGTACCGCGCGGAATACGGCATTTAATTCTGAATTTGAAAAGCGAGATTTCCTATCACGTTCGTTCCTCACTGTAGGAAATGACGTTAATGAGATTGCTCATTGGTAATCGTCATTTTCAAGAGGAAGAACGACGAATTGGGAGTCTGGTTTTGCCAAAAAGCAAAAGGGGCTGGTGGATATCCATCAGCCCCTTTTTAATCTGTCGACGTCGCCTATTTGTAGCGAATGCCTTTCGGCGTGCTTTCATCAGGCATTGTTTTATAGCGTTTGTGTAGCCACATCCATTGCTCTGGTGCACGCAGAATCACTTCTTCTACAAACTTGTTCATATAGGCCGCTGCGGCAACTTCGTCCTTTTTCGGGTAATCGGCTTCAATGCACTTATCAGCAATGATTTCATATTTGCCATCTTCATTACGGAAACCAGAACCCGGAATAATTGAACATTTAGACGTGTAAGCCAGAATGCTGGTACCAGTTGTAGTACATGCATCTTCGACTGCGAAGAAAGGCACAAACACTGACTTGTTACGACCGTAATCGTGGTCTGGTAAGTAGAACAAACGTTCACCGCTACGCAGCACACGAATCATCTGCTTAACGTCTTTACGGTCAATCAGTTTATTGCCATTGTGCGTACGTCCCCAATACTGAATAAAGTTGTAGGCTGGATTGTCGTGTGGACGGAATGCACCGTACCCTGCAACACCTAATACCGCAAAAGCACGAGCAGTGATTTCTAAGTTCAGTGCGTGAACGCAGCATAGTAAGACACCTTTTCCATCTGCCGCTTTTGCACGTAGCGCAGCAAGGTCCTTTTCAACGATCAGGTTTTTGAAACGCCATGTTGGCCAAAACCAAGTAATGCCAGTTTCAATCAATGCCATGCCGGTATTTTTGAAGTTTTCTTCAACGATGGATTGAATTTCTTCTGCTGTTTTATCTGGGAAGGCTAACTCTAAGTTTCGCTTGGCGATATGGACTCGCTTTTGACCATAACGCATACCGATATGACCAAGAGTTTGGCCTAGTGACAGCAATAAGCGGTATGGGAGGAGATTGACCACAATGGCTAAAGCGCCAAACCCGAGCCAAACTCCCCAATTACGAGGGTGGAGAAGGGAAAAAGAAAACTCGGGTTTCGTGTATTTTTCTTTACTCATAGTCTCTACTTTATTTGTGCACTAAGAAGAGCCCAATATTCGTCAAAATTCGCGGTAGGTTGGTATTTGAAATCACTGCGAACAAAGCGGTTTAGGCTACCTTCAACTTGTCCAAGGATTTGAGCGGCTAGAATGCGTTCTTCGACTGGGAAGGATTTGCCCTCACGGATCTTACGTTCACGCAGGATCTGACGAAGTTGTGTTTCAATACGCTCAAACAGTTGGTTGATACGTTCACGTAGGCGCTCATTTTCAAACATTAAAGCATGGCCAGAAAGAATACGTGTCAGGCCAGGGTTACGTTCTGAGAATGCTAAAATAAGGTGCATCACCATGCGAATGCGCTCTAGCGTATCCTTCTCATCATCCAAAATGCGGTTGATTCGAGTCATCAAAGCTTCTTCAATGAATTCAATCAAACCTTCAAACATGCGAGCTTTACTAGGGAAGTGGCGGTAAAGCGCGGCTTCTGACACCCCGACTTGTTTCGCCAATTTTGCCGTAGTAATGCGTGAAGCGCCTTCTGTAGATTCAAGCATCTGTGCGAGTGCTTGCAAGATTTCTTCACGACGATTGGATTTTTTACTGCCGGCCATTTAGTTACTTCCTTTCAAAATACAAAGTTGAGCGGAGGGGATTATAAGACGCTATTTGGCATCACACTAGACCAGCGAGGGTGTAATGGGAGCTTTAACACCCTCACTTGTCATCTTTGTACCAAATTTGTGCCAGTTTTTGATGAAAACAGAATGGTGTTTCGAGCCGTTATGGCATCAACTCGAACATTTTTTCCAAAATTCTAAAGCTTAGGGCTTCTTTGGATTCCAATGCTAATGCCTGTTCACCTTGTGGCCAGAATAAAGTAATGGCGTTGTAGTTGCTGTTAAACCCTTGACCTTCGACTGAAACATCGTTGGCGCAAATCATATCAAGGTTCTTTTTCACCAGTTTGCCACGTGCGTACGTCTCAACGTCATTCGTTTCGGCAGCGAACCCCACCGTAAATGGGCGTTGTTCGGTCATCGCTGCAACGGCCGCAACAATATCAGGGTTTTTGACCATTTTGATGGTCATCTGATCATTGTTTTCGGTCTTTTTCAACTTTTGAGACGCGACATCTTCAGGGCGATAATCGGCTACGGCTGCACAACTAATAAAGGCATCATGCTTTGCCGCGTGAGCCATTACTGTATCGTGCATCTCTTGTGCGCTAGCCGCATTAATTCGCACTACTCCGACTGGCGTGCTCAAGCTTACTGGACCGCTGACAAGTGTCACGTTAGCGCCCAATTGTGCAGCAGCATTCGCCAACGCAAACCCCATTTTGCCTGAGCTATGGTTAGAGATGTAACGCACTGGGTCAATGGCTTCTCGGGTTGGACCCGCAGTGATCAGAATCGACTTATCAGCTAACAGTTTTGGTTGGAAAAACTGTTCACACAGATGGACAAGTTGCATTGGTTCTAGCATTCGACCTGGGCCTACATCGCCACATGCTTGTTCGCCTGCCGCCGGACCCCAAATGTGCATACCGCGGCGTGCTAGGGTCGCGATGTTTTCTTGGGTGGCGATGTTGCGGTACATCTGCTGATTCATTGCTGGAGATACCGCGATTGGTGAATCTGTCGCAAGTACGAGCGTAGTCAGTAAATCGTTACCCATGCCAGCCGACATACGTGCAATCAAGTCGGCAGTCGCAGGAGCAAGAAGAACCAAATCTGCCCATTTTGCCAGTTCAATGTGACCCATCGATGCTTCTGCTGCTGGGTCTAACAAGCTATCCGATACTGGACGGCCAGAAACAGCCTGCATGGTTAATGGAGTGATGAACTCCTTCGCCGCTTTGGTCATCACTACTTGAACTTGCGCGCCTCTTTCTATTAGGCGACGGGTTAGCTCCGCACATTTATACGCGGCAATACCGCCACTGATGCCGAGTAGAATTTTCTTTCCTGCTAGTGTTTGCATGTGAGATCTCCAATTTTTCTGGCGATGAGTTTAGCACAAGTGAATCTTTCGTCGCCCAGGCAAATCTGTCCAGAAGCTAATCCACATCAAACAACAGAATAATAGTGACCGGACGTTATATAAAAGTTTTGTTTACTTCACAGACAATTCTCGTGTGCTCGGCAAGATAGAGAGAAAAGAACGATAACAAGGTAGTGGAAAATAAAAATGGTATTGAAAAGTAGAAGTAAATTGCTGCTGGTCACTCTGATCCCTTTGCTATTGATCACCACATTGATCTCTGTGGTGTACTACATCAACAGCAGTAATAGCTTAGAGGCAGAGTTAGCTCGAGATAGACAGGAGTTAATAGACAGCCGTAAGAAAGAACTACAAGCCTATATGATGATGGGGGTGACGGCGATAAAACCGCTTTACGATGCGGATGTGAATGGCAGCAACAAAGAAGCGGCAAAAGAAATCCTCAAAGCAATGCGCTTTGAGAGTGATGGCTATTTCTTTGCTTACGATTCTAAAGGGGTGAACACGCTGCATGCGATTAAACCATCTTTGGAAGGCAAAAACCTTATTGGCTTGAAAGATGAAAATGGTGTCGCAGTCATTGGAGGGTTGATTGACGCCTCTAAAAATGGCGATGGTTTCCTGTACTTCTCTTGGCATAAACCGTCAATTGATGCACAGGCTCCAAAGCTTGGCTATGCAGAGTATTTATCAAAATGGGATTGGGTACTGGGAACAGGGATTTATATTGATGATATCGATCAGCAAGTGGCCATGCAGCGTGAATTGCGGACACAAGAGCTGAATGAGCATACGTTGTCGGCAGTTACGATCTCAGTTATTGGTTTGATCATCACAAGTATTCTAACCAGTATCGCTGTGACTAAAGGTATTCAACCTTTACAACACATAGCGACATCACTGAAAGATGTTGCTGCTGGTGGAGGGGACCTAACAGCACGTCTGAAAATCGAAAGCAAAGATGAAGTAGGTGAAGTCGCGACGGCGTTTAATGAGTTCATGGATAAGCTTCACCCGCTTATGCAGGATATTCATCGTTCTGCCACCACGGTGCAAACCGTATCGGGTGAACTTGATCAGCAAACATCTCAAGCGAGTGGGCAGATGCAAAATCACTGCTTAGAAACGGAAAAGGTAGTGACGGCTGTGACGCAGATGAGCATGACCGCGAAAGAGGTCGCGACCAATACGAATGCGACGGCGCAGGCGATCGATGATGCCAATGTTCAGGTGACGGAAGCGCAGCGTGAAGTTGATCAAGCCATTGATGGTATCAGCAAGTTGGTCGAAGAAGTGAATAGTACGTCTGAAGCGATTTCTGAATTAAGCCAACAAACTGAGCAAATCACCAAGGTGCTGGATGTGATTGGTGAGATTGCAGAGCAGACCAACTTATTGGCTTTGAATGCCGCTATTGAAGCAGCACGAGCGGGTGAACAAGGCCGTGGTTTTGCTGTGGTTGCAGATGAAGTACGTTCACTGGCGAGTCGAACACAGAACAGCACTCATGAAATTGGCGATATGCTTAAGCAGTTGCAAAGTGGTGTCTCTAGAGCGGTAACGACGATGGCGGCTAGCCAAGAGCGAGGAGTAAAGACGGTAGAGGAGTCATCGCTGATCCAGCAGTCGTTATCTGATGTGCATCATTCCATCGGTACTATTCGTGACATGGGGATTCAAACGGCTTCAGCTGCAGAAGAGCAAAGTGCTGTGGCTGAAGACATTAATCAGAATTTGGTGGCGATACAGCAAATTGTGAATCGAATTAATGATACATTGCAGAACTCAGAGCATATTAGTACCAAGTTATCTCGATCAGGATCTGAAATGCACGATCTTGTAGGGCATTTCAAACTCTGATTGATCTCTTTATTACATAGAAAAGTAGTGGCTAACGAAAAAAGCGAAAGTCGGCTTCGGCTTTCGCTTTTTATTTAGTGCAATAGGGGCAGTTTAACGAACAGGTCCCATTGATGATACTTAAAACCTTGCCCAGTGAATCGATGCCAAGAGAGAAACTGCTGCGCAGAGGGCCACAAGCATTGAGCGATGCAGAGCTACTGGCTATCTTCCTTCGTACTGGCACGCAAGGAATGAATGTCATTGAGCTGGCAGATTTTCTCATTCAAGATTTTGGTTCGCTGCGCCAGTTATTTTCAGCTTCAGAGCAAGAGTTCTGCCAACATAAAGGGTTAGGACAAGCTAAATACGTTCAATTACAAGCTGTTCTGGAAATGACGCAACGCTATTTAGCAGAAACACTAAAGCGTGGTGACGCATTAACCAGCCCAGAGCAAACTAAACTTTATCTTTCTTCTATATTAAGAGATCGCCAAAGAGAGGCTTTTTACATTCTTTTCCTAGATAACCAACATCGGGTAATAAAAGATGAGATTTTATTCGAAGGAACACTCGATGCAGCCTCGGTTTATCCAAGAGAAGTAGTCAAACGCGCCTTGCACCACAACGCCGCTGCATTGATTTTGGCTCACAACCACCCGTCAGGTGTGGCGGAACCTAGCCAAGCAGATAGAAGGATTACCCGGCGTTTAATCGACGCTTTAGCGCTGGTGGATATTCGAATTTTGGACCATTTCGTTATCGGTGATGGTGAAAGCGTTTCTTTTGCAGAAAGAGGGTGGATATAACTGTGCATTTTTTAGGTTGTTAGTTGCTAAAAATCTGCTATCATCCTCGCCACTAAATTTTTAACTGAATTCAGCTTGGACTGCTAGAAAAAACCTGCTGTCTAAAAAAAGATCACGAAAACCTGTAAAAAGGATCTGTTCGGGTCTTGAGCAATGCATATCAAGTTAGTATAATGCGCGACCTTTGATAGCCTTGTATGGATTTTCCATAGCGGTTCTTAACCTCTAACTTCTTTCCAAGAAATAGAGAGGTTCGGCCACCAAGGTTGATATCGAGCTGAAACGATTTTGGAGAAGACATTCATGTCACGAGTATGCCAAGTAACTGGTAAGCGTCCAGTAACGGGTAACAACCGTTCACACGCACGAAATGCTACTAAGCGTCGTTTTCTGCCGAACCTACAAACTCATCGTTTCTGGGTAGAGAGCGAAAAACGTTTTGTTAAACTACGCCTTACTGCAAAAGGTATGCGCATCATCGACAAGAAAGGTATCGATACTGTTCTTGCTGATATTCGTGCACGTGGCGAAAACGTTTAAGAGGAAATAGGCAATGGCAAAGAAAGGCGTTCGTGAGAAAATCCGTCTAGTATCTTCAGCAGGTACTGGCCACTTCTACACAACTGATAAGAACAAGCGTAACATGCCAGGCAAATTTGAGATCAAGAAATTTGATCCAGTTGTACGCCAGCACGTTATGTACAAAGAAGCGAAAATCAAGTAATTGATTGAGTCTCTTTGACGATTAAAAAAACCCAGCTCTCGAGCTGGGTTTTTTATTATAAGCAGTAGTTATTAGGAGCTGAACTAATATGCATTTTGGATTTAAAGCCTTGCAGTTCGTGATACTGGTACTTCTAGCGTTAATGCTGACCATCGCTTTGGGGTATGAAGTTAAAGCTGATGGTTTGATTCTGTTATCAATTACCATCGCATTTTTAAAGAACTACCGAGTTGGGCAGTGGTTATTTGGTGCTTTCGTCATCATCGCCGCTTGTTACATTCCCGTCTCATGGAATTATGGTTACCCAAACCTCACAATTACCTCTTCTCTTATTGAAACCAACCCATCAGAAGCTTTCGAGTTTTTTAATGACCTAGAGATTAAAACGCTGGTCATTGCGGCTATTTTTGCCTTTTTTGGTTTCTTCATGTTCAAGTTTGTTCCGCCGCTAAGAGGCCGGAAAACATCAGCGGTTTGCTTAATCTTATTCTCATTTCTCTTGTTGAGTAAGCCAGTAAGAACCATTATCGACCGTAACGTTAATGCCAATTACACCCACGCACTGCTGTCTTACATGCGTTACCCGCCGGTACGATTCTTCTTTGATTGGTATGATTCTTACGACAAGTACTACCAATACAATGCGGAAATAATGGCTCAGAAAGAAGTGCCGTCATCTTGGGTGATTACCAAGAAGCCAACTTCCGCGAAGAATACAATCTTTATTATTGGTGAAAGTGTTCGCAAAGATTATATGAACGCTTATGGTCTACCACTCCAAAACACACCGTTTATGTCGAGTGCGCAAGGACAGGTGTGGACGGAGTTTTTATCACCGGGCCCCAATACATTCACTTCGGTGATGCGCTACGTGACGATGAATGATGGTATTAATGTTGAGTTGAACAACAACATTAATACGCTGGCTGAAAAAGCTGGGGTTGAAACGTTCTGGATCTCTAACCAAGGTCGTATGGGCCAGTTTGATACTGGGATCAGTGCGATAGCTAACTATGCTGAGCATGTTTCGTTTACGCGCAGTGGAAGCTTTAGAGATTCTAATGTTTATGACTCAACGCTTCTACCAAGAGTTCAACAAGCACTAACTGCGAATGAGAAATCCAAGCTAATCGTGGTGCATTTGATTGGCTCTCATCCACGTTTTTGTGACCGTATTGAAGGAGAAGTTGAATTCGATTTTAATGGCGACAAGATATCTTGCTATATAGAGTCGATTAAACAGACCGACCAGTTAATCCAACGTATCGATGAGATGGCGAAACAACAGCCGATTCCTTACAATTTGGTTTATGTGTCAGATCATGGTTTAGGACATCGGGATGATGGACAAAACCTACGTCATGATCCTTCAGTGAAAGCGGCTTACGAAGTACCGCTATTTTTCACAGGCTCTGAGTTTACGGCAAGGGAAGTTATTGATTATCCTCGCAACGGATTTACTATGGTGAAAGCCATTTCTGAAATGATGGGAGTCTCTAGTCAGCGTTTGGATGCTCTACCATCTTTCTTCTCTTCGCATGCTGATGAGCCAGAAGTGAATAATGGTGAAGGTGAGTTAATCAAATTCAACACGCTTAACGATGATCCTATTCAATCATGAATGAAAGGTGATTAAGAAGAACCAGCAGTTACATCATTGAGAGTCGCTGCTGGTTAAGCGCCCAAGAAGTGAGGTAACGGTATGCCACGCAGAGTTCAGCGACGTCGACGTTGGAATAACATTCTAATCTTGGGCATTATTGCCTTCATGGTGATTCTCAATGCACCCAACTGGATCAAAACCTACCTTATCGATGAGCAAGTCGATCTTTATCCGAACTTACTGCGCTCTGATCATGAAGTGAGTGCTATCTATTTTGCTGGCTGGGAAGTCGAGAAGCAAAATGGTCAGTGGCAATCGAACATCAAGGCCCATATCCCCGTACAAGAAATCATCACTCGCTGGCAATCATTAGAGGGAACTGAGCTTACCTCTGAACAATATGAGCAGTTAAAGCCGCGTCTTTCTTCTCCTGAGAGCATTGAAGTTTGGTACCAAGGATTGGAAGAACCACAGCGAATCACTTTTTATCGCCTCAACGACTTTTGGCTATTTTACAATTGGCAAGATAAGTGGATAGCCATTTCTGTAGACGGCAGCTACATCATGCCAAAGTAAAGGCAGGATAGAATAACCCTTTGTTAAAGCTGTGTTTGTAGTGATGCTTTTCTATTATGCTAATCGCTCATTAATGTAGAGCTTAGTGCTGTTAAGGAGAATCAAATGCCTGAATTACCCGAAGTTGAAGTTAGCCGAATGGGGATTAGTCCGCATATGCTTGGGCAAACAATCAAGGCATTTGTGTTCCGGACCCCGAAACTGCGCTGGGATATTCCTCAAGAACTTAAAAAGCTAGAGGGGCAGGTGATTCGCAATATCAGTCGCCGCGCAAAGTACCTATTGATTGAAACGGATGAGGGTAGCGCGATTGTTCACTTAGGAATGTCGGGATCATTGCGCGTGTTAGATGCTGATTTTCCGGCTGGTAAACATGATCATGTCGACCTTAAGTTACTCAATGGCAAGATATTACGCTATAACGACCCTCGACGTTTTGGGGCATGGCTGTGGAGCGCTCCCAATGAGTCACATGCGGTATTAGATAATATGGGGCAAGAGCCTTTAACGGAAGAGTTCAATGCGGATTACGTGGCGGAGAAAGCCCAAAGTAAGCGTGTTGCGGTTAAGCAGTTCATTATGGACAATAAAGTGGTGGTGGGGGTAGGTAATATTTACGCCAACGAGTCTTTGTTTAAGTCTCATATCCACCCAATTCGCCCTGCTGGCAAGTTAACCCAAGAGGAGTGGCAGCGTTTAGTAAAAAACATCAAGCTGACACTCGAGGTGGCGATAAACCAAGGTGGCACTACGTTAAAAGACTTCGCTCAAGCTGATGGTAAGCCAGGATATTTTGCGCAAGAGCTTCAAGTTTATGGTAAAGAGGGAGAGCCATGTCCTGAATGTGGTACGATTATCGAAACCGTAAAAATAGGGCAAAGAAATACGTTTTTCTGTCCTCAGTGTCAGCAGTAATCCTCTTAGAGAAATAGATCCCATGACCAGTTTTCTAGATCACGTGTTTGTTATTCATGTTAGTGAAGGCTATGAAGAGCGCAGACACCATATTGATAAGCACCTTCCAGAGAGAGGGATTGCTAACTTTGAATATATGCTTCGTGGCGATATCAAAGATCTGACTCCAGAAGTGAAAGCAAAGTACTTCACAGGCAACGACAAGCTACCAGAGCTGTCTTGTGCTTATAAGCATATTCTTGTCTATGAAGAAATGGTCAAGCGAGGTATTGAGCGTGCCTTAGTTCTGGAAGATGATGCTTTTTTGGCGAACGATACATTGGCACAGTTGCAACGCGTTGATGAAGAAATGCGTGATGAAGTGAACTTCATTGTGAACATTGAACATAGCAACCGCTCCGTTCCTTTTAAGGTAAAAAAACCAGGGCAGTTGTGTTATCTGGCATCACATACAAAACGCTGCGGTGGATATGTCATTCATTTGGATGTCGCGAAGAAAATCGTCGGCTTTTTTGAGTCTAACCAAACTGACTTACCAATCGATGCATTCCAAACACATATGCGTGATGTCTTGAACTACAATACGTTTTGGATGGATCCTCCGGTGGTGTTTCAAGGCAGTAAAAACGGTGCATTCGAAAGTGAATTGAGCCAAAGAAAAAAGAGTAAGTTTACCGGGCTGACCTCTTTCTTTCGTGATGGCTATCAGCGCTACATTGTGACCAACTTGAGTAAAAAGCGTTTAGCTAGCTTTGAAAATGTAAAAAGATACTGAGTAAAGCCAATGAAAGTGATATATCCAGGCACCTTTGATCCCGTAACTAATGGGCATTTAAATTTGATCGAGCGGACGCATGAGATGTTTGATGAAGTCATCATTGGCGTTGCTGCTAGCCCATCCAAAAATACTATGTTTAGCCTTGAAGAACGGGTCGCTTTGATGGAAGAGGTTGTTGCTCATCTTCCTGGTGTAAGCGTAAAAGGTTTTTCAGGACTACTGGTCGATTTTGCTAAGCATGAACAGGCAAAAGTGTTGATTCGAGGATTACGTACAACGGTCGACTTTGAATACGAATTTGGTTTAACCAATATGTACAGGAAGTTGCTACCAGGCCTTGAAAGTGTATTTTTAACACCAGAAGAAGAGTTTGCATTCCTCTCATCGACAATCGTTCGTGAGGTTGCTATTCATGGTGGAAACATTGATCAGTTTGTACCAGCGCCAGTGGCTAAGGCAATCGAGAAGAAATTGAATGAAAGACAGTAAATTTCCTTACTACTTTTCTAATGCATTAGCGCTACTAATTCCGGGTTTCGTTTATCGAATGCAGGCGAAGCGCATGCTCTCTAGTGTCAGTAAAGTTGAGCAAGATTACCTTTTGGATCGAGTTGCTTATTACAATAAGTGCAACCAAGCATTCTCAGTCGATCCTAATGAAGAGAGCTTTGCGAAAATTAGCTCATTTAAAAAGACCAAGGGTTGGACTTACTACTTCGATATTAAACAGGTGGTTCGTTATTTCTCTCCTGATTACTCTTTTAATTACTTAAATGGTGACGTGGTGCATGTACCAAACGTCCCAAGTTTTATTAAAAGCCGTCCGATCAGCGATGAGAATCAAAACTCCATCGTACTGAAACTGAATCAAGTTCGTCACTTTAAGTTTGTTGACGATAACATGGCTTATCAAGGCAAAAAAAATATGGTGGCATGGCGTGGTGTCGGGTTTCAGCCTCATCGACGTAAAGTGATTGAAGCTTTTTATGATCACCCTCGTTGTAACATCGGTCAAACTCGACCTGAAGAAGGGCAACCTTGGGAAAAGGGCTTCATGAGCATTGAAGAACAATTGCAGTATAAATTTCTTCTCTGTATTGAGGGAAATGATGTTGCAACTAACCTAAAGTGGGCCATGTCTTCAAACTCATTGGTGATCATGTCTAAACCTAAGTACGAGACTTGGTTTATGGAAGGTCGTCTACAGGCTGGTATTCATTATGTTGAAGTCAAAGAGGATTACTCTGACTTAATTGAGAAGATGGATTACTACCTTGAGCATGAGCAAGAAGCATTAGACATCGTAGCGAATGCCCATCAATGGGTAGAACAGTTTAAAGATCTAAAGCGAGAGCGCTTAATTTCTTTGATGGTTGCAGATAAGTACTTCCAGCTGTCTGAACAAAAATAAAAAAGGGGCATAATGCCCCTTTTCCACTATTCGAGAGCGCCTTAATCGTTAAGGAACTGCTCAACACCATTTTCGCAGCGCTTCAGTTTATTCTTGATCGTATTGTCCAAGATCTCATCGTTTTGACCCAGCGACGCGCGTGAGTTTTCTACATGATATAGATGGTAGCCCACGCCAGCGAATTTCAGGTAAAGGCGTGACTTGTCCGAATTCAGCATACGATGGACGAACTCACTGTCTTCACGTCCCCAGCCAACAAAATCTTGGTTGAAGCCGTTGACTTCAATGACATCTTGTCGCCAAAAAGCCATGTTACAGCCACGGGTTGCCTTATCGTTGTTACGCTCGTAGGAAAACCAATTCGACAATAGCGAGTTGGTAATGCAGTTCTTGCGGTTGCGGATGCCTTTACTGAAGACAGAAGGTACGAGCCCATTTTCCATGATTTCACGACTGCATGCTTCGTCAGTTAGTACTCGACCACCTTGGACGAACCAATTGGGTTTTGCTACACGCTTATGTGATTCGATAAAGGTTTGAGATAACACCATGTCACCATCGATCATAATCAGGTAATCACCAGACGCTTTCGCAATTGCACGGTTTCTGCTCATAGATAATTGAAAACCATTATCTTCATGCCAGCTATGTAAAAGTGGAACAGGAAAACCTTCACGCATTTGGTCAATCATCGCTTTGGTGTCTTCTCGAGACCCGTCGTCAGCAACAATAACTTCATCAGGCAATACGGTTTGGCGTTTGACACTTTCCAACACGGATTTCAGGGCTTCTTTCCAGTTGTAAGTCGTGATAATTAAAGTTGTTTTCATTGTTTCTTTGCCTGTTCCCGTAAATAAAGGTCGATGTATTTCACAAACGTAGAATGCATGCTAAGCCAAGCCAAAATAAACCCATGTTTGCCATCTAAAAAGCCACGTTTAAGTACATACATTTTTAGGAAGCTGGCTAATGCATGAAGAATAGCTGTGCTAAGGCCGGATTTTTTCTTTCCTTCTCGCTCATCAGTCCATGCTTTTAGGTAGCCTGTGGTTTTATTGATGTAGTGATGCAAATGTTCGTAAGTGTAGTGATGCAAACGGCCATCAAGCTTGATGGCTGAGTGGCCTTTGTCTTCAACCTTCTCATGTACTAATGCATCGTTGTAGTGCGTGTAGGAGGTGCGGTACAAGCGTACAATCCAATCTGGAGACCAACCTGAGTGATAGATGAACTTACCAAATGCAGCGCTCAAACGGTTTACTTTGTAAACCACATTGGGCTTGTCGGCTTCCACCGCTTTTAAGATGCTCTCTTTCAGTTCTGGTGTGACTTGTTCGTCTGCATCTAACCAAAGTACATAGTCGGCGGTGACATACTGTTGTGCTCGCTGGCGCTGTTTACCAAACCCAGGCCATTCGGTATTGGTATAAAACTTGTCGGTATACTGTCTTGCGATAGACTCCGTGCTGTCGGTGCTGCCCGAGTCGAGGATGACGATTTCATCGACCCAATCTTTAACGGTATCGAGACAAGCTTGAAGGTGTTTTTCTTCATTTTTTACAATAAGAGCGACGGCTAAGGTTGGTTTAGGCAAGAGAGCTTCCTTCTTTACGTGTTATACAGTTGCAGTTTACTGATATTGTGGAAACAAATCTTCTAACATGCGTTCAAACATAGCGATAACTTGATCGCTGGTGATGCGGTTCATGGCATTTTCATCTTTAGCGCGCGTGCGCCAACACAAATCTTGGCTGTGTTTCCCAGTTTCATCAAAGATGACCTCTTCATAGACGGAAACAACATAGTCTAGGTAGCGATAAGGGCCCACGCGAAGAGGGTTATGGTGCGCGTATAAACCAATGATTGGCGTATTCATCGCATTGGCCATGTGTGCAGGTCCTGTATCGGGTGCAATGACCATATCAACTTTATCAATCAAAGCCAGCATCTGCAGCAGGCTGCTCTGGCCAACTAAGTTCAAACAAGGTTCGGGTAGCTGAGCTTGAATCTGCTCCGCCAAATCGATTTCTACTTTTGCAGGACTACCGGCAAGAATCACATTCCAGCCTTTTGCTCTTGCGTGTTGAATGACTTGTACATAGCCATTGGCATTCCAGTTTTTGTAGGCCTTACTTGCACCAGGAACTAAGAGCAGATTTGGCTTATTGCTATCAAGGTGAGGTAGCGCCCATTGAAGATCTTCCTCTTGATAGTGCAATGACCACAATGGCTTGGTCTCAGTTACGCCAATTTTTGATGCAAAAGCCATCAATCCATCAACGACATGCAAAGAGTGCGGAGAAGGGACTTTTACATTAGTAAAGAAAGTCTGAAAATCTTGGCTGCGTGCTTTATCAAAGCCCAGTTTATACTTTGCTTTGATTCCTAACGTGGCGATGCTAGCGCGAATCGCATATTGCATATGAAGTAAGGCATCAAACTCTCTTCCCTTCAACTGTTCCCATAGCGCTTGATAGCCTTTCCAGCCTGCTTTCTTATCAAAAGTAATCACTTCGATACCTTCAACGGCAGAAAGTAACTGAGCTTCGAGCTTTCCTGTGATCCATGTGATTTGAGTTTCTGGCCACTGTTTTTGAATAGACTGAATAACAGCAATGGTGTTGCAGACATCACCAATGGCAGAAAGTCGTAATACGCAAAGTGATTTTGGAGCAGAAGGGAACATACAAGTGCCTGAAGAGTAAAAAAGAACCAGTAGATTATGCAGACACCCAAGATAAATGTAAAATACACCACTTTGCTGTTAATAAACGACATGCCTTTCTAAGGCAGAAATGAACTAGGAAAACGTAATGACGACGGGGAAACCAGGTAATACTGGCATCAAACGCATTGTGAAAGCGACAGGTTATTCTATTCAAGGGCTTAAAGCCGCTTTTAAACATGAAGCAGCCATTCGCCAAGAGTTAGGGTTGCTAGTGTTCGCTATCGTCTTGGTTAGTCTATTTGATGTAACTATGGTTGAACGTATCCTAATGTTAGGCGTTGTCGTCCTTGTTTTAATTGTTGAGTTGCTAAACTCTGCGGTAGAGGCTGTCGTCGATCGAGTTGGTGTCGAGTATCACGAGCTCAGTGGGCGAGCAAAAGATATTGGCTCTGCCGCGGTTCTGGTTGCTCTTGGTTTTGCTGGTTTTACCTGGGCTTACATCCTCGCAAGCCATTATTTGTTTTAACGGGTAGCTTATGATTGAGAAGTTACAGACGAATAATCAATGCTTGTGGTTCAACCCTGACCTCATTGATGCAACGTCTCAAGCTGTTTTTGACGCTGAACATTGGCGTAAAGAAGGCAAGATTGTTGGGAGTGCGACGGGAAGGGGCACAACATGGTTTGTTCAATTGCAACAGCTGCAAGCCGCGTTGCGTCATTATCGACGTGGCGGCTTGTTCGGCAAGCTTGTCAAAGATCACTATTGGTTTACTGGATGGGAGAAGACCCGAGCGATTGAAGAGTTCAAGCTGTTATTGCGATTAAGTGAGTCTGGCGTTAATGTTCCGCGTCCAATTGCAGCGCAAGCAACCAAAGTAGGTCTATTTTATAAAGCAGATCTAATCAGTGAACGAATTCCAAATGCTTCAGACTTGGTCAGTATCTTGCAAGAGAAATCACTTTCAGAAATGATGTATCGTAAAATTGGGCAGGAAATTGCCAAGATGCATAACGAGAATGTGAATCATACTGACCTTAATATCCATAACATACTGATAGATAACAATGAAAATGTATGGATTATTGATTTTGACAAGTGTCAGGTTGAGCACAGCACTGGATGGCAAAGCGCCAATATATCGCGATTGAAGCGTTCATTTTTGAAAGAGCAAGATAAACGCCAGATAAAGTGGCAAGAAATTGACTTTGAAGCCTTGCTCGATGGTTACCAAGCAACTCGACGTTGAACTCGGTAATTGAAGGCTCAAAAATATTCACTTGGAGCATATACACCAAGGTGAAGCTCAAACGATAGGCAATGAAGAGAATGAAAATTTTAGTGACAGGTGGAGCCGGTTTTATCGGTTCGGCTGTGATTCGTCATATTATTCGTAACACGCAAGATGTTGCTATTAATCTAGATAAACTGACTTATGCTGGCAATCTTGAGTCCCTGTCCGAGATCGATAGCAGCGAGCGATACTACTTTGAGCAAGTCGATATTTGTGATCGCGTTGAGCTTGATCGTGTATTTGCTCAGCATCAACCTGATCGCGTGATGCACCTTGCGGCTGAATCTCACGTAGACCGTTCCATTGACGGACCTGCGGCATTTATTGAAACCAATGTAATGGGCACGTATCACCTACTTGAAGCGGCTCGTCAATATTGGTCGACAATGGATGAGACACGCAAAGCTGCTTTCCGTTTCCATCATATTTCTACCGATGAAGTGTATGGCGATCTAGAAGGTACGGATGATTTATTTACCGAAACGACATCCTATGCGCCGAGCAGTCCGTACTCCGCATCTAAAGCGTCCAGTGACCATCTGGTTCGCGCATGGCAGCGCACGTACGGCTTCCCGACATTAGTTACTAACTGCTCAAACAACTATGGCCCTTATCATTTCCCTGAAAAGTTAATCCCATTGATGATTCTAAATGCCTTGGATGGCAAGCCGTTGCCTGTGTACGGTGATGGTATGCAAATCCGTGATTGGCTGTTCGTCGAAGATCATGCTCGCGCACTCTACAAAGTTGTGACAGAAGGTGAAATTGGCGAGACATACAACATCGGTGGGCACAATGAAAAAGCGAACATTGAAGTCGTGAAAACCATTTGTTCGTTACTTGAAGAGCTTCGACCAAACAAACCGGAAGGTATCGACTCTTATGAAGCTCTGATCACTTATGTGAAAGATCGCCCAGGTCATGATGTGCGTTACGCCATTGATGCAACAAAGATAGCTCAAGAGCTGAATTGGACACCCGAAGAAACGTTTGAAAGCGGTATTCGTAAGACCGTTGAATGGTATTTAAATAACCAGCAATGGTGGCAGCGAGTGCTTGATGGCACCTATAGCTTAGAGCGATTGGGAGGTGGGGAATAATGAAAGGAATTATTCTGGCTGGTGGTTCTGGTACTCGTCTATACCCAATCACGCGAGGCGTATCTAAGCAGTTACTGCCTGTATACGATAAACCAATGATCTACTACCCACTGTCAGTACTTATGCTTGCTGGTATTCGTGAGGTTTTGGTGATTACCACTCCTGAAGACCAATCAAGCTTTCAGCGATTGCTTGGCGATGGGAGTGATTTTGGCATTTCACTTGAGTATGCAGTTCAAGCATCTCCAGAAGGGCTTGCACAAGCTTTTATCATTGGTGAAGAGTTTATCGGTACTGACTCTGTATGTTTAGTGCTTGGTGACAACATCTTTTATGGTCAAGGCTTCTCTCCAAAGTTAAAGAAAGCGGTTGAGACGGCAGAGAGCGGTAATGGGGCTACGGTGTTTGGCTACCAAGTGAAAGACCCTGAACGCTTTGGTGTGGTTGAGTTTGATGCTGACAGAAAAGCAATCTCTATCGAAGAAAAACCAGCTAAACCAAAGAGTAATTATGCTGTGACTGGGCTGTACTTCTTTGACAACCAAGTCGTGAGTAGAGCTAAGCAAGTAGAACCATCAGAGCGAGGTGAACTGGAAATCACCACATTAAATCAAATGTACCTAACAGCAAACGAACTCAATGTAGAAATGCTAGGGCGTGGGTTTGCTTGGTTAGACACAGGTACTTACGAAAGCTTGCTCGATGCTGCTCAATTTGTTTCGACGATAGAGAAACGACAAGGCTATAAAATTGCATGTTTGGAAGAAATTGCCTTTAACAATGGTTGGATTAGCAAACAGAAGTTAATGGCGGCAGCGGATGCCCTTAAGAAGAACAATTATGGTATCTACCTATCAAGCATTGTGAGCGAAGATGACAATTAAACTTAACAACCCGTTAGCTCCAGACTTAACTAAGCTTTCAAAATATTTATCTCAAGTAAATGAGAGTGGTTGGTATACTAATTTCGGGCCATTGCATCAACAGCTTACTACACGACTTGAAACGTTTTTGGGTGTTAAAAACTTATTGCTAGTTTCTAATGGTACGCTGGCACTTCAGGTGGCATGTAAGGTTTTAGGAATTGAGTCTGCGCTCTCTACACCATTTAGCTTTGTTGCAACTTCATCAGCGTTGATGTGGCAAGGTATCGATGTGAGCTATTGCGATATCGATTCAAAATCTTATAACTTATCTCCAGATGCTGTGAGAGCTGCTCTTAAAGAAAACTCTCAAGTAGATGGTGTTGTTGCAACGCATGTATATGGAAATCCTTGTGAAGTTGAGAGCTTCAAAGAAATTGCAGAGCAATATAAGGTCAAAGTTCTATACGACGCTGCTCATGCATTTGGAGTTAAGGTTGGTCAGGAGTCTCTCTTAAACTTTGGCGATGCTAGTACATTGAGTTTTCATGCTACTAAGATATTCCATACAGTCGAAGGTGGTGCAATTATATTCAAGCGCCATGAAGATTATTTACGTGCGAAAGAGTTCATTAACTTTGGCATACAGAGTAATGGCTCTTTAGGGCAGCCTGGTATCAACGCTAAATTGAATGAATATCAATGTGCGGTAGGGTTAACACTACTTGATCAGATCGAAGAGGTGATAGAGCATCGATCTCACCTGTTTAGTTTGTATCGGACGCTTTTAGAGCCTTATGTTGAATTACCTCTTTGGCTACCCGAAGCGTCGTATAACGGTGCTTATATGCCAATTTTCGTTAGAGATGAAGACAAGCAGGGAAGACTACTTGATGCCTTGTCTGCGCATAATATTGAACATCGACGATATTTTACACCATCTTTAGATGTTGCTTACCCTGAAAATCTGAGTTTTGGATGCCCTGTAAGCCAGCAGATATCCAAAGGAATTATTTGTCTACCGCTACATGCCAGTATGTCTTCAAATGATGTTGAAGCAGTGTGTAAAGTTTTAGAATTGATATTAAATTAACCGTGTGAGAGTTCTCATAGTATGAAAATTGCTATTATGCAGCCTTATTTTTTACCATATATTGGCTACTGGCAGCTCTTGGCTTCTGTAGATAAGTTTGTTGTTTATGATGATATTCAGTATACCAAGAAAGGCTGGATAAATCGTAATCGTTACTTAAGTGCTTCAGGGAAAGTAGAGACTTTCACCATTCCTATTAAGAAAGATTCTGATTACCTTGATGTTAGAGAGCGTTTTATATCTCCAACGTTCTTGAAAGAAAGAACCAAACTATTAAATAAGATAAGAGAGTCTTATCGAAAATCCCCGAACTTTAATGAAGGATATCAGCTTTTTAGTGATATTCTGTTGAATGAAGAAGATAATCTATTTCTTTTTATTCTCAACTCTATAGAAAAAATAAAATTATATTTAGGTATTGATACGGAAATTGAATTGTCTTCGAGTCTAGATAACCGTAACCTTAAAGCGCAAGAAAGAGTTATAGATAGTTGTGTTAAGTTGGGTGGAAAAAATTATATCAACCCTCCAGGTGGAAGAGATCTATACAATGAATCAGATTTTCAAGCACAAGGTTTAACCCTTGAATTTCTAGATGTGTCATTGAAGTCATATTCACAGGTGCAGGTAGCTGAATTTGAGCCAGCACTTTCGATACTTGATGTAATTTTCAATGTGCCTCAGGACAAGTTGATGGATTATTTAGTATGAAAAAAGAAATAGGTGGCTATTTTTCTATACTAGATGATGTATATCGGAAGGCATGTGATAGATGGGAAATGCCATTCGAAAATGGTGTTTATTATCAATCTTGTCGGGCATGTGTCGGTAAAATATTGGAAGAAAAGAATCCTGATAGTATCGCACTTCCTAAGTTTATATGTGATAGTGTTGTAAATGTCGTCAAAAACTATCCATGTGATATTATTTGGTATGATATCGATGAAAAATTGCAACCATTAATAAATGAACAAGTGAAGAATGCGTCTATATTGTATATAGTTAATTACTTTGGCTTACGTTTGCCTGATTTGCCTAAGGATTATTGGGCTAGAGTAATTGTTGATAATGCGCAAGGGTTCTTTATTCCACCTAGCTCTAAAGCTTTGGCTAGTATCTACTCTCCGAGAAAGTTTTTGCCGGTGGCAGATGGTGGCTGTTTAGTTTCTTCTTTGAATTTTTCCGAACCAGATAACACTTTTTATCCAATGTTAGAACATATGATACTCCGCGCAGAAAAGGGAGCTAAAGCTGGCTATAAGTGTTATTTGCAAGCAGAGGCTAACCTAAGTGAATATAATCCACTTAGCATGTCAAACTATTCTAGATTTATTATGAAGAGCGCAGACCTCTCGAACATTGAACGTATACGCCGTAATAATTATGAACTATTACACCAAAGCCTTGCTGTAAGAAACCGCCTAAAAATACCGAATACGCCAGAATCACCGCTGTGTTACCCTTACTTGTCTAGCAAAGTACTGAAGCAGTACTTAATTAGAAATAACATCTTTGTAGCAACATATTGGCAAGAAGTTAGTGACCGAGTTTTAGAGCAGTCTTGGGAGCAAGACTTGGTTGATAACTTGGTTTGTATTCCTATTGATCACCGCTACGATAGTGATGATATGAACTACATAATTGAAATGATAAATAGGTCTGAGCATGATTAATGTTGTTTTTATTGGGAACCGTACCCTGATCCTATCTTCACTTATTGCCAACCCTTACTATAACTTGGTGCATGCATTTGTTACGGACGAAAATCTACCTGGGTTAGATAAGATTCCACATACCATATTGAAGGCGAATGGAGAAAAGTCACGTTTATTGAGTGAGCTTGCAGAGCTTGATTTTGAACTTTGCGTATCTGCTGGTTGTCCATACCTACTACTGAAAAAGCAGATCCCCAAAGCGGTATACATTAACTGCCACCCATCTCCTCTTCCTCTTGGTAAGGGACGTCACCCCATTAACCATGCAATCTTGTCGAATGAAAAAATAGCAGGTGCTACGATCCACTATCTAACCGATGAGTTGGATGGAGGGGATATCTTAGCGCAAGAAGCATTCGAAGTTACAGATGATTTAGATGTTCAGCTCTTGTACCCAGTGCTATTCGAATTAGAAAACGAATTGTTTAACAAAGTCTTAAACAATATGGAAGAGTACGGGACTGCAATTCAAGGAACAGCACAAAGTAGTCAAGATTCATATTATTCAAGACCTGAACGATTGAGCCTCGATGCTGAAAGAGTGTCTTCAGAAGAGGTTGGGCGTTACTTACGAGCATTTTCTCATAAAACTCAGGGAGTCGAAGTGATATGTGGAAGTTTTATTATAAAAGCATTCTCTGGTCAAAAGGTTACAAATCCATTTTATGTTGCTCGTTATAGCAACATTGAAGTTGGAAGTAGTTGCTTGATAAACGATAGTTTTGTATTAATTAAACTTACCGATGGTTTATTTAGGTTTAACTTATCATGAGGTTGTAATCGGGAGTGATATAACTCCCGAGATATAGGGTAAAATATGAAAAGCGAAGTTTCAGTTCTTTGTACTTGTTACAATCATCAAGAGTACATTAAATTAGCATTGGATGGAATTCTTCAGCAAGTCGTAAATTTTGATTTTGAATTAATCATATATGATGATTTTTCAACGGATAATAGTAGAGACATAATAAATTCTGTTGTGGAGAACTATAATGGAAATTGTAAAATAAAAATCATCTTCCCTGAAGAGAATCAATACTCTAAAGGTTTTTCCCCAATTCCGTTTATGTTGCCAGAGGTGGAAGGTAGGTATATCGCAATATGTGAGGGTGATGATTATTGGATTGATAATGATAAGCTTCAGAAACAATATGAAATCTTGCAAAAAGAGAAATCCGTAGATATATCTTTTCACCCATCACTTACCTTGTACGGAGATGAAATAAAGGATTCTGGATACGGCTATATTGGCGACAAGGAGCAGGTTGTTGACTATAACAGAGTTATCTTAAAAGGAGGAGGTTTGATGCCCATGGCATCGATATTTTTACGCGCCCAGCCTTTATTAGATATGGTGTCAGAGAATGAAGACTTCTTTAAGAGAAACTTCTATCATTCTATCTTACAAACGGTGATGACTTTGGGTAAAGGTGCAATTTATTGTCCTGCTAAGATGTGTGTGTATAGAAGTATGCATGAAGGTTCTTGGTCTTTACAGCAAAGCCTTGATCAAAAAAAACGAGATAGAGAATTTAAAGCAGCGAATCAAAGGCTGTGGAAACTGAATAAAATATATAACAATAAATATTTTGTTCTATTTCTAAAGCTTTACTACAAACGAAACATTAAGTTTTATAAAGATAAACTTAAATCTATCTTTAAGTAGGAGGTAGGATGAAAAACTATAAATGCTTTCGTGGTTTTTTAAAGCGTTTGTCATATCAATATGATAAATCTAAAGAAGTTGATTCGTCTTCTGAAATCGCTCTGCATTGGTGGAATGGTCGTCTTAATTTTGGTGATGTTGTAAACAAATTTATCGTAGAAAAGCTATCTGGTAAGAGAGCAATTTGGTCATCTGATAAATCTGATAAAGAGCATCATCTGGTCATTGGCTCTGTCTTACAGTCTTCCAATGATAATGCGATCGTGTGGGGGAGTGGTATTATATCGGACAGAAAAATGCCACTATTTAAGCCCAAGAAAGTTTATGCAGTTCGAGGACCTAAGACAAGAGAAGTCTTGCTCGCTCGGGGGATCGAATGCCCAGAGGTTTATGGTGATCCCGCTTTGGTTCTGCCTTCGCTAATACAGCCTAACGATTCAGATACCGTGTATAAGTTAGGTATTATTCCGCATTATAATAATAAGAGTGATGTATTCTTCAAACAAAACTTTCCTGACGATGTAAAAATAATTGATATCGAAACGGATGATGTTCAGGTGTTTATCGATGAAATTGCATCTTGTGAGCTCATTGTTTCAAGCTCTCTGCATGGAATTATCATTGCTGATGCTTACGGTGTGCCTGCTCACCACATTTCATTTGATGATTCTGTGGAGGGGGGAGAGTTTAAATTCTTCGATTATTACCTTTCTGTAGGACGAGATTGCAATTTGCCAATCCAAGTATCAGAGTCCACTCGCCTTGAAGACTTATATGCTTTACCAAAGCATTACGACATCAATATAGATACTCAACCTCTTCTAGATAGTTGCCCATTCAAAAAATAAAAACAAGCCCCAAAATGAACGTTTCGGGGCTTGTCTTAACCTATCTATCGGGATGTTTTACAAGGCCATCTTGTATTTGTTCATAGAGCCGAAAAAGTTCAATGTACATCTTGTTCCATAAGGTTGATCCTGATTTGTCTTTTCGAGAACAACCAATCGTAGATGGAATATCGGCTCTTTTGACGATATCTGGGTTTAAAACACATGTGGATATTCTATGTTTATAAGGCATCTCTATAGTCATCAACAAGTTCAATAAACGCTATTGCATTTTCTATAAATTTTGAGGCAGCATAGGGGGTAAGGATATAGCCCATGATGCCACATGTGCGTCTAAGAAAACGAACAACATTGGTATTTTCATCAACTGAGGAGATGATCTTATAGGATTTAGGTTTAGTTGCTGCAAGTTTGAGGAAATCATATTTTTGGTATCCGTTCACCAGTCCCGCATTGACAAATCAAGTGTGACTCATCGCATTTGATCCACTTTTTCTTCTTGAGTGATCATTTTCAGCTCTCATGCTGGACATATGAAAAAGAAAAAATCAAAATTCGCAGAAGCGCCACCAGTTGCCTCTGATATTAATGAAGCTAACGCACTCATTGAGGAATTGTGGGAGCAAACTGAAAAACAGTTGCTCAAACTCATCAAAACCACCGTCTTCCGATGGCACCAAAGAGCGGGCGGAAAGAAAAAAGCTCAAAGCTCTGGTGGCCGCAATCCGAGAAGAGCTAAACAGGGTCACACAGGGCGTCAACGACAACTCTCGAAGCTAAAGGAAACCGATGTAGTCGTTGATTGTTTACCTAACTCAACTTGTTCGTGCAGCGGCAAATCAGAAATCTTTGTTCACGATAAGCCGTTTTATCGGCACCAAGTGCACGAGATACCAAAACCAACGGTCGATATCACTGAGTACCGATTATTTTCAGGCCTGCAATGAGATTGTTAGAGCGACGAAGCCCGATAATGCTCCTCAAGGTATCATGGGGCCTAACCTGCTCAGCTATATCGGCGTACTGGCAGGACAATATCATTTAAGTATCCGCAAAATCCGTTCACTGTTAAAAGAGCAATTGGGGACCACATTCTCTGTTGGGGCCATTAGCGAAGCACAGACCAAAGTAGCTTCAATGCTGACCCCTTTGCAACATGCTATCCGAGATAGTATCCAAACAGCACCGTTGGTTCATGTTGACGAAACCTCTCATCCTCGCAATGGCGAAGAAAGTTTACGGTGGTGCTGGCTCGTTGCCAGTGAAGCTCTTGTCTACGAGAAGATCTTGTTCACTCGCTCCGCACACTCAGCTAAGACCATGTTAGGTGAGAACTATACTGGTCTGGTTGTAACCGACCAATGCCCAAGCTATAACTGGCTCAAGCCAGAAAAACACCAGCTGTGTTGGTCGCATGTGAAGCGAAATCTGCAGTAAATAGCCGATTACAGCGGTGCTTGTTATACTGCCTTTGTAGGACAGCGCCTGACACTTATCGCGAATATGGTTTTTAGAACGCGTCACCGCTTGGAAAATGCAGAAATCCAGTACGACCAGTATATCTGCCGCATGAACCGGCTTCGAAAGTCGTTCGACTACTGGCTTCAAAAAGGAAGTGGAATAGTCGTGCAGCGTTACAAAGGCCGATGTGAAAAACTACAAATCCACCAGCAAAGCCTATGGATGTTCTTAACCGATATCTCCATACCACTCACCAATAACGAGGCAGAGCGGCGAATACGTGGTTGCGTCATTCAACGAAAGATCAGCTTCGGTATCACATCTGATGCTGGTGACAAGTTCAGGGTTTAAGTGTGTGAGGTTGCATATTGCTGCAATAAGCGAGGCATGCCGACCTTGTCAGCTCTAACCGAAATCGTGCAGGCCGTTACCTTCCGCCAACCATACCCCAACGTCTTTAGCCTGTAATTCATCAGGTCAAGTACCTACTGGTGAACGCTTACAATTTCATTCCCAATTAACTTATAACCAAAGCTCTTGCGAGTTCGTGCTTCATTACGGCGCTCAGAGTAAAGAAAACCTGGGAAGGAAGAATCAACCGCTTTTAAAAACTCAAACGGGATGCCTGCATTACTCAGTGTATTCTCCATTCGAACTTTCCTTTCAATTGAACGCTTTAAGTTAACCACAAAAACTTTCATTTATTATTACCAGTTTGTTAATTATTTTGGATAGAGCACCTGTGTTTTCAGTTGTAAAGCTAAGAAGTTCCTGCTGAATCGTTTTTCTAATATGTGGTTGATGAAAGAGGTTGCCAATATAATGTGACATAGCATCAGGTGATCCAAGGATTTCGATTATCTTCTTGCCTACCATTGTGTCGACCAAAACCTGAAAGTTATAATAACTTGGTCCTGTAATAACAGGCACACCCAAAGCTGCAGGTTCTAGCACATTATGCCCACCGACTTTATTACCAACTAGGCTACCGCCCATAAAGCAGATATCGGCGGCCCCCATCAAAACCAACATCTCCCCCATGGTATCTCCAAGGTAAACTTGATTTGATTCCATCACCGTTGATTGACTTGTACGACGAATTGTGTCGAACCCTTGCTTTTGACAAAGTTCGAATACGCTATCGAAGCGTTCAGGATGGCGAGGAACAAGAACCAACAGTGCATTAGGGTTTGCTCTTAGCACTTGTCTATGGGCTTCTAAAACTTGCTCATCTTCGCCTTTATGTGTGCTTGCCGCAATCCAAACTGGGCGGTTTACACCAAGTATTGCTCTCAGTGCTTTTCCTTTTTCTCTTACTTCGTCTGATATATGAATATCAAACTTAATTGAACCAGTAATGAGTAGTTTATCTTGTTCAACGCCTAAACGTTCAAAGCGCGCTGCGTCTGATTCTGTTTGACACATTATTTGAGTTAAGCATGCGTTTAGTATGTTAAACAGGGGCTGAACTTTGGCATAGTTGAGGCATGATTTCTCAGAAAGTCGAGCATTAACAACTGTGATTGGCACTCCAGCCTTGTGTACTTCATGGAGCGTGTTTGGCCAAAGCTCAGTTTCAATGATCAACATTTGCTTTGGCTGAATGACCTTTAAGAAGCGTTTTACTGCAAAAGAAAAATCGACAGGCATGTATCGATGCTCAACCAAATCACCGAGCTTGGCTATTTGCTCAGCGCCTGTGCTGGTGGTGGTTGTCACCAAGACTGGCTGGTCAGGGTGCTGCTGCTTTAATGCCTTAATTAAAGGTGTCGCCGCAATAGACTCGCCAACAGAAACTGCATGAATCCAAATTGGCCGTTCTTTGCAATCTAGTGCTGGTGTTCTACCAAAGTGTTCTTTCCAACGTTGGCCAAATTTAGGTTTGTTTGGCTTACTTTTATATAAGCCAAACAACAGCAATGGTGCAGCAAGTGTAAGTATTAAGGTATACAGTGCACGCACTAGCATACGCTTACCTCTATCGCGTCTAACTTTGCAATGCTATCGAGTACTTGCTTTGGTGATAACTCTGTTAAGCACTTGAGATGTTTAAATTGGCACTCGCGCTTAAAGCAAGGACGGCACTCGATATCGGTATGAACAATTTCAACCTTCTCTGCCAGTGGTGGTGTGTACTTGGGTGATGTTGAGCCATAAACCGCAACAAGGTTACAACCAACAGCGGCAGCAACGTGCATTAAGCCTGAATCATTCGCAACCACGGTGCGACATGCAGCCAGTAAGTCTACGGCTTCGATAAGACTAGTTTGCCCTGCGAGTACGTAAATGCGCTCATGCAATTCTTGAGGGACTAGGTTCTTTATGTTGTTGCAAGTGTCTAGGTCTTTTTGCGAACCGAACAACCATACTTGTTTGCCTTGCTTCGCCATCTGAGTCGCCACTTCTGCGTAATGTGCTTCAGGCCATTTCTTAGCTGGTCCAAACTCCGCACCAGGGCACAAACCAACCACAGGAGATTCTTGATTCAGATTAAACTTAGCGATCGTTGCACCTTGCTCTTTCTTGTCAATAAACAAGCTTGGACGAGGCAGTGTTTCCAGTCCGCCCAATGAGGAAGAGTCCTTCATCTCGGCTTGAGGGTAGGCAAGGGCGACATAGGCAAGGGCAACCATATACTGAAAGCGCTCAACCATATTTGGGCATATTTAAGCGTTCGCCCAAAGCCCAGCGCATTCCAGCCAGTTCTTAGCGGGATATTAGCAAACCACAAACCAACCACAGGAGATTCTTGATTCAGATTAAACTTAGCGATCGTTGCACCTTGCTCTTTCTTGTCAATAAACAAGCTTGGACGAGGCAGTGTTTCCAGTCCGCCCAATGAGGAAGAGTCCTTCATCTCGGCTTGAGGGTAGGCAAGGGCGACATAGCGCTCAACCATATACTGAAAAGACTTCATATTTGGGCGTAAGTCGTTCAACAGCCCAAAGCGCATCTCGCCTTTCCAGCCAGTTCTTAGCGGGATATTAGCAAACCACGGAATTAAGGCAGACTTCGCAGATTTTGGCAAAATATAAGCATGATCGTATTGCTTCTCTCGCAGCGACTTACCGATTTCACGGCGGCCTAACAAGTTTAATTCACCATGGCCGATCGGCATATCAATCGCTTGGTTAATCTCTGGCATTCGCTCAAGAATCGGTTTACACCAACCCGGCGCAATAACATCGATAGTGCAGTTTGGGTGTTGCTGTTTAATGACTTTGTACAGTGACTGTGACATCACCATATCGCCAACCCATGAAGGGCCGATAATGAGTATTTTCATTGTTTAATCCGGTGCTCTCATAGAAAAGTCTTTTATTTGTTCATAAAGCCTAAAAGACTCAATATAAAGCTTGTCGACAAGAGTTATACCTTGTTTGTTCTTCCTTGAGCTGCCAATAGTTGAATCTATTTTTGCTCGAGTAACTAAATCTGGTTTGAGGCAGTATGTGAAAATACCGTGTTTATATGGTTTTTCCATATAGTCATCGACAGGTTCGATAAACTGAGTTGCATTTTGAATGAATGACTGTGCTGCTTTTGGTGAAATGATATAGCCCATAATTCCACACGTTCGTCGGTAATAACGGATGATTTTTACTTTTGAATCAACCTCCTTGATGTTCTTGAACTTCTTAGGGCTTGTCGCGCATAGCTTCAAGAAATCAAACCCAGCTGCGATCTCTGGGAGATGTTGGTAATATTCAAAAAATTCTGTGGAAAGGTCACAGTTATCCTCTAAAACAAGTAGAGGCTCATTCAATTCTAAAGCCGCGCTCCAAGCCTTAAAGTGACTCGCAAAGCATGCCACTTCGCTATCAACCAACTTATAACCAAATCGTTTCCTTGTTAAACGATCGTTTCTTCGCTCCGAATATGGGAAATTAGTTTCTTTTGCATCAACTGCATCTAAGAAGGAAAATTCAATTCCCGCTTGGTCGAGTTGCTCCTTAATTCGCTCTCGACGTTCAATAGAGCGCTTCAAACTAATAACAATCACTTTCACTGTATTTTCCAATCGTCGTTGTATCGGGTCTTGAATAAGTTGTAGTAGTTATCGCCATTTTCTTGCGAATGCAGTAGCTGCAACACCCACATGTACTGTTCTGGCTTATCTTTTGCAAAGTATTCAATCGCTTGGTTACATGTTCTCGCGTCTTGCTCTTGATACCACCAGAGCGTTCATAAACTCGACCACCGTACTGAACACGTTGTTTGTGCATCAACCAGTCTGTGACTTCATTTTTCTGTTTCTTCGCCATCGCAGATACTGGCATGCCCATTGAAGCCAGTAAAATCGCAGGAACATCAATAGCCCAAGAGTGAGGCACCATGAGAATGACATTTTCACCGTTATCGATATGATTTTTTAAAATATTTAAGCCGCGAATTTCACAGTTGTTTTGCAACCACTTAGAGGAGCGAAGGCTCAGTAAGCCAAAGCGGATAAAGAAGATGGCTGCTGTGAACAGTGTCTTCTCGATCATCTGTTCTCTTTCTTCGAAGCTTTTTTCTGGAAAGCAAAGCTCAAAGTTTACCCTTGCGCGATGAGCAGGGCCTTTATGTGATTTTGCTAATTTTGCTGCCAGTGTTTTAGCCAGCCATTTTTGCAGGCCAAAAGGAAGAAGGGAAAGAGGCAGAAATAGAATGACACCTAACCAAGAGCCCCAGTATTTAGGCGCCAAGAAGTGGCGTGCGAATTCGGGATTGTATGCTTTAGGGTCGTAATCGTCTCGTTGAATAGTCATTAATGAGCTCAATTCTTCGGTGTTAAGTCGTTGCGATACGCCTATAGAAAGTTAGCCTCTAGCAAAGGGCCAGAGGCTAACGAGACAGGTTACTGGTTTTGGATTGCTAGATATTCAGCAACGCCTTCTGCAACAGTCTTAAATTCGACATCACAGCCAGCAGCACGAAGCTTGGTCAGATCGGCTTGGGTAAATTCCTGGTAAGCACCTTGTAGGTGTTCAGGGAAAGGAATAGTTTGAATTTCGCCTTTGCCATGATGAGTGATCACAGCCTTCGCTACTTCTTCAAAAGACTCTGCACGGCCAGTACCACAGTTGAAAATACCTGATACGCCATTTTCTAGGAACCAAAGGTTCACTTTAGATACGTCACCTACGTAGACGAAATCACGTCTGAACGACTCGCTACCAGCAAACAACTTAGGGTTTTCACCTGCCTTGATTTGGTTGTTTAGATGGAACGCAACCGACGCCATGCTGCCTTTGTGATCTTCACGTGGACCGTATACGTTAAAGTAACGGAAACCAGTGATTTGAGACAGTGTTTCACCGTGCTCTTGGGCATCTTGCCATAGACGGCGTACATAGTTATCGAATTGTTGCTTCGAGTAACCGTATACGTTTAATGCACCTTCGTACTCACGCTCTTCGATAAACGTCTCTGTTTCGCCGTACGTAGCAGCTGATGAAGCGTATAGGAATGGAATCTCACGATCTAAACAGTAATGTAGAAGCTCTTTTGAGTACTCATAGTTGTTTAGCATCATGTACTTGCCGTCCCACTCAGTGGTCGCAGAGCAGGCGCCTTCATGGAAAATAGCTTCGATAGGGCCGAAGTCATCACCAGCCATGATTTGGGTAAGGAAATCATCGCGGTCCATGTAATCAGTGATGTCTAGGTCAACTAAGTTTTTAAACTTCTTACCATTTTTAAGGTTGTCGACAACCAAAATATCGTTGAGACCCGCTTCGTTTAGCGCTTTCACAATGTTGCTGCCGATCATGCCAGCACCACCAGTTACGATGATCATAGAACTTCCACCATAGGTTAAAATTTTCTCCAGAAGTTTAGCAGAGTTAGGCCTTTAGACGCCAGAGTTACCCTGATAAACAAAAAAGGGAGCATGTGCTCCCTTTTGATTATTTTTCGTCCGAAGTATTTGGTCGTTGATACCAAGGATTGCGCTGATCAGTTAATTCAATCAGGTTGTACTTTTTACCAAGCTTTTGGCCACCATCTCTTGTAAGAGGTTGCCAGCTAAAGTTGGCACGGTTGGTACTTGGTTTGACGGTCATAATGTCATACGGAATGGATATGTAGAACCCTTTGGTAAAACTGCCTTCCCCAAACTCTTCCGCCGATAGATCAGTAAATGATGCAAACGCTCCAGCAATCACACCACTTTTGAACTGTTTTGAAATATTGATTTGTGTACCCACATCACCAGCTAGAAACTGGCCTACATCGACTTGAATCATCATGTCGGATAGAAATTCCCACTGTGGGTAATAGTAACCTGATACAAAGCCAGTCACGCCTCGATCTATTACTTCAAAAGGACGGCCGTATTCTTTAATGTCTTGCCAACTGTCATTATAAACTCCGAAGTAGCTTTGAGGGTCGCGTTGTGCAATGGCATTGACGTCAAATCCAAATGCCCAATTGGAGTTATCAGGGCGATAGATAAATTCTGTACCAATTCCAGCAAACATACTCTCTAAATAACCAGCATAAATTTGCTGATCGAGTGTTTTGGAGTATTCATGGAACCAGGTTAGCTGGAGGTTTGTCATCGTGATATCATGTTCGTTGGTATAGGCACGAAACATAGTTCTCACTCGTGGTACTGAGGTACCATCAGGAGGAGTAATATAGTTAAACTGGTCGTAGTTGTTATACCAATCCCAATAAGCAACACCACTCAATTCAAGCTGCTCTGTAAACCAGTATGAAGCCTTCGCATTTAGTCCAACACTGAATAAATAGAAGGCTTCTGGGCTACCAAAGGTTTGTGCTAGCTTAGGAGCGAACCCCCAGTCAAATCGTTCAAAGCCATCATAGACTAGTTCTGACTTGTCTGGAGATGCATCTTCCGTATTTACAATGGCGTCCGAAATATGTGGGTCAATATAATTGTAGTTGGCAACATCTAGGTACTCTTGGCGGCTTATGCTGATAGTGCTTTCTGTTAAGCCTGAACTTCTCTCTTTAAAGTCGAAAGTATCAATTTCTTTTGGAAGTGTTGCATTCAGAACCGATGCTCCCTTTTCAAGTGCAATGTCACGATCACGGTATTTCTTTTGTTCGCCAACAACGGTAATAGTGCTGTCGTTCATATAGATTTGGTTAGATTCATAACCTGCTACTTTTTCAAGCTCTTCCGTTACTCGTTGCCAATCATCATTAGAAATCTGTACTGTTGATTCAATAGCTTCAGCAGAGCTCTTGTCTGAGTCTAGCCATACCGATGGCATTTCATTGAAATTAGTGTATAGACTTACACCAGCGACTAACGTATCACCTCGCTCATAGCTTAATCGTAGATCAGCCATGTCTCCTAAGCGATATAGTATGCCGAAGTTCCAAGGGTGTTTTGGCGTCATATCAACTTCACCAAACATCACAGGGAAGTCTTGGCTGTAGTCATTGCCGTCATACTCAAGTTTTAGGCGCAATGGCTTATGAAGCGTTTGGTATTCAATACCACCAAACAGAGCAGCATCCCCTTTGAACATTCGCTCAAACTCGACTGTCCCACCCGTGTTTAAGTAGTCCGACGGACGATCGCAATATTTGTCAGACACTTTACAAGCCGGATTAGTGATATTTCCCCTTGTTCCCAAGTACCCCCAACCCAAGCCCAAAGTCACATCAAAGGTTCCCAGGTCGCGATAAGCGAAGCGTTTAGTCGCTGCAAAAAACTCTGCGTCAAACAGGCCAGTACCAGCAAAATCGCGAACACCCAAAGATAACTCTGGTAGCCATTCACTTTCTTCTAAAAGGCGAAACTTAAAATCAATGCCTTTGTCGGTATATTCGTTGTCACCTGCTAATGCTTCTTCTCCGTAGCGAAGGTCATTAACGATGGTATATCGAATCGTTGTTTCTAACCATGGCAGTACCTGAAGAGAAGCGTTGTAGAAGTGGTATTCACTGCTCGCTGTGACACTAAAATTAAACTCACCTTCTTTGGCCATACGGCCAGTGGGCATCTGGATAAGGCCGACACCACCAAAATCCATTTGAGATGGCTCAAGTATTGGTGGTTCGAACGGTACGTCTTCAGCAAATGTTGTAGCTGAGAAAGCAGCCAAGGCAAGAACATTAAAGGCTTTGTAATTCATTAATCAAACCTTACTTGAGTCAGCAGTTGGATAATATCGTTATCGAGTTCAGAATCATCAAACGGAAAGTAAACCATGGTCAATGGAGGAAGGTAATAGCGAGAAGTGCTCCAGATCCCAAGTTTTGGCGTAACCACATTACCATCCGGGTAAATCAATATTGGGTCAGGCGTTTTTTCGCCAAGCTCAGTCTCTAGGCTTTCAAGCATAGCGCTTAAAGGTTTTGATGATGTGTTGACAACCAAGGCTGATGTATCAATATCACCAAGAAAAAAAACGTGCTCATCTCTGCGGGGGGTAACTAAACCATATTGACCATTGAGAAGCGGGTTATTTTTATCTTCAAGTCTTACTTTATCGAAATCTATGGCAGGGATTACCTTTTTATCAAAGCGACTTTTCTTAATGAATTTATAAAACAGTGATGAAGTTAAGTTCTTTTGCATCATACGATTTAGAACTGACACTTTTAACTGGTTTAATTTGCTTCTGGTGCTATCCGATTCATCTACCAAAGAAGACGCAAGAGGGTATGAAATTACGACGCCGTTAGCCTCCGCGTTGATTATGACATCGTTCAATCTAACAGGTTGTTTAAACTGCAATAATATTTCTTCATTCTTGATTGATACTGTTAAAGGACGCTCTGGGGACGTTGATGCATGCACCATTTGAGACCAAAGTAGCGCAGGGAGAAAAGAAAGAGCTAAAAAGTGTTTGATTTTGTTCATGATGAATACCCTTGTAAGGTTGTCAGCTCTACAGGCATCATATTTGGGCCCAAGTGTTGGATAGATTTAATGGTATTGCCATCTTTATCAACCCAAAAGTAGTTATCAAATGTGCTGCTTAACGTCGGAAACTCAACTCTTTCAACAAACAGTGTGGTTTGGGTCGTTGCGAGTGGTGTAACAACAGTCTCATTGGTTAGCTTGGTGCGTGTTACCGTTGCTGAAAATCCGTAGCGGTAATGTTTTTCCCAATCATAGGTAAGAGTAAAGGTCATTGGTGCGTTCTGATTTAGATCGAATGCTGGGACATCTCCGGAAACTCGGTTTAAATTATTGTAAGGAAAGTTTAAAGTTTTAGTCAGTCGGCCTTGTTCTGTCACTGTCATTGCTCGATCGGCACTGACCCACTTAAGCTGTTTGTGCTTTGTTTTTTTGTTATTAATAAAAGTCATATCGTCAGCGAAAGCTAAAACAACAACAATTTGTTTTTGATTACCGAGTCTGAGATAAGAGCTTGCGTAAGGAATAGCTAAAATATCTTGTTTTGAGAGTTCAACATCAACATAGCTGTCGTAGGCTGCAGCGACGGTATCAGAGACGTCTTGAAACTTTTGTGTACACCCAACTTGAAATAACAATAAAAAAAGCAGAAAAGCCTTGCCTATACTAAGTGCCTTGAACATCCATCTATTCCTTAGCTCGGGTAATGTAAGTGGACAAACAAAATCGCCCTGAAAAATTCAGGGCGATTTAATACATACTTTACAAACAAATACTTACTTAGAAGTAGAAGTAGAAGTAGAAGTAGAAGTAGTAGTAGATGAAGAGTCGCTATCGCTAGCTGCAACGGCAATTACAGTTACGGCTGCAGCAGCACCAACAGCTACCGCTGTCGTACCTGTTGCAGTAGAAGCTGCTGCGCCAGCAGAGCCAGCTTCAGTTGAAGCGAAAGCAGTTGATGCACTAAGTGCCATCAAGATTGCTAGTGCTGTGTTTTTCATTGTAAATCCTTACATATCCGGAATTAAAACATCGATGTTGAAGCCTAGACTTCGTCGTTATTCTAGATAATAACCTACCTAACTGTAAATAGTTTCTTATTTAAACAATAGCGAAGAAACCCTTCCAAACGCTAGAAATGCAAAGGAAAGTGGAACTTTTTATGCTCAAAAAGGCCTTAGGGTAAAGGGATAAGTCTGGTTGCTGATTCGGCAATTAGCGTGCATAATCTTGCCTCTTTACTCCAATGACATGGCACGGTTTAAGAACTTATTGCTTGTGCTTGTCAGGTGCGACCAACGCTTATCTGTATTTAATTAGCAGAAGAACGATCCAACGTATTAATTTCAGGACGATAACCGTGACACTCAACAGTAAATCCCTACCAGCATTCAGCGTTTTGCTCTTAGGCCTTAGCCCCTTCACAGCTTCCGCTGATATGTACGCTGGTTTTATCGCAAGCTACGCAGATACAGAATACCAAATCAATACTCAGACTAATACTGCCAACCCTTATCTTGTACAGGCTCAACTGGGATATTTCATTAATGATTATATTGCGTTAGAAGGTCGCTACGGTACAAGTGTGCAACGTGATGGGGATTTAGCGGTTGATAGTTTAGTGAGTGGTTACATCAAAGGCAATGTCCCAGTAACCGAGCGCATTGCAATGTATGGACTTGCTGGCTACTCCCATACCAAAGTTGATGTGAAGAACGTTTCCGATGCTAAACAAGGGAGCTTTAGTTTTGGTGTCGGCTTTCATTATGCTCTGAGTAGTAGCAATGCGATTACTTTGGAGTTTTCTAACAATGTAAACAGCGATGACATCAATTTAAGTACGTTCTCAATTGGCTTTCAACATCGATTCGAATAGTGGCAAACAGAAAATATGTTTAACAGGAAAACACTCTTAGCAACGCTTCAGGCAGTGGCAATGGTGGCTACAAGTGCACATGCCATGAATCCAACGCCCGAGCAACTTCAAATGTTTCAAAGCTTGCCACCAGAGCAGCAGCAAGCACTGGCTAGCAAATATGGCATTACTCTTCCTACAGGTCTAAATAACAGTGGTGCAGGTACTATTCAGCAATTTACTGATAAGAATGTTGTAATTCCACGCATGTCTGCTGAACTCATCGAAATGCAAAAAAAGCTAGCAGCTGGTGAAAATTTAACGCAACAAGAAGATAAGCCTCTTAAGCGTTTTGGTCTCGATCTGTTTGAAGGCTCACCAACGACATTTGCACCAATTAATAACGTACCGGTACCAGCGGATTACACTATTGGAATCGGAGATGAATTAGTTGTACAACTGTATGGGAAAAACAATGCAACGTACAACCTAGTAGTTAGCGGAGAAGGAAGTATTAACTTCCCTTCGCTTGGCCCTATTCAAGTGGCAGGCTCAACATTTGCGCAATTGAGAGAATCATTAACTCACAGAGTTGAATCGCAAATGATTGGTGTAAAGGCCGACATTACACTTGGAAAAATGCGTTCAATGCAAATTTTTGTAATGGGTGATGCTTACAAGCCAGGCGCGTACAGTGTAAGTGCCTTAACTACCATCTCTCAAGCTATATACTACAGTGGTGGTTTTGCAGAAAACGGAGCGTTAAGAAATATACAATTAAAGCGCAATGGTAAAATCATTCGTCACCTCGATCTTTATGATTTACTCCTAAAAGGTGATGCCAGTGATGATATTCGCTTGATACCGGATGACGTTGTTCTGATTGGTGCCGTCGGCGACACCATTACTATCGACGGTGAGATAAATCGTCCAGCTATTTATGAGCTACGCCAAGGTGAAAGCTACGAAGACATTCTAAAAATTGCAGGTGGTCTGGCATCTAGTGGCTTGGAAGAACGTGTAGAAGTGAAACACTATACGAATGATGGTCGTAGGATTGTACGAACCATCAATATGCATGATGCAAAGCAACGTCAGCAGAAAGCTAAGGGTGGCGACGACATCGTAATACTTAAAAAGAGTGAGTTACTTGATACTTATGTTGAGGTGGAAGGTGATGTCCGTCATCCAGGTTATCAGCAATGGCGTAAAGGCTTACGTGTCGCAGACCTATTTAAGTCTCTGGATACATCGTTCAATCCAACTGCCGATATCGATTACGCGGTTGTTGTTCGTGAAATCAACGCACGCCGAGATATTACGGTAAAACAAATTAGCCTGGCAAAAGCGATCTTAGCCCCAAACGGTGCTGATAATATTCTTCTTCATTCTAAAGATCGCGTCATCGTCTTTAATCGATTTAGCCAAGCTGAATTTGATTCCATCGCGGATAGCGATCGTAATCAGAAAGCCAAATCATTAGAGCAAGCTCAGCAACAAGCCTTAAGCGAACGCCTTAAGCAAGAGTCTGCTTTGGTTAGTCCGGAGCAAGAGCCAAATCAGTCAATCCTAATGACTAACTCTCAGTCGTATACGAACAACCAGCAACAAGGGCAATCACCTTCGAACTCTAATAATGCTCAAATGACCCATAGTCAGGGCATGGTAGATCCGGCGATGCTCAATATGGCTCAGTTACCATCTCTTCCTCAGGAGAACGTTATTTTTCAAGGGCGTGAGATTACGCGAGAAGAATACGATGAAATCAAGAGTAACACTCGTCGTGAGCTGCTGGCTCCAGTACTTATACGTTTACAGCGTCAGGCTCGTTTGGGTTTAGCGCCTCAAATAGCAGAAGTCTTTGGAGAGGTGCGTTACCCTGGTCGTTATCCGATTGACGAAACAGCGAACGTAGAAAGCCTAATCACGGCTGCAGGTGGTCTTACTTATGATGCATATTCGATCAATGCAGAATTGGCGAGAAGTGCAGTGAATAAAAGAGATGAGCGAGCGCAAACGCAAATTCGTCGAATTAACTTACGCGATGCGTTGATAGGGGATGCTCAACATAACTTAGCAATTCAACCAAGAGATCGACTCAACATTTTTGAGAAGCCAAGTGCCAAGCAGCAAAGCACGGTCGTGCTGCAAGGTGAGGTTCTATTCCCTGGTACGTATACCATTAAACCAGGTGAAACCATGAGTGAGCTGATTACTCGGGCAGGTGGTCTCACTGAGTTTGCTCACCCGGAAGGTGCTGTATTTACGCGTGAAGCTCTGCGACTACAAGAGCAAAAACTGCTCAATGATTACGCCGCGGACATTCGCAAAGAAGCCGCGAAGAAAACCTTCCGTTCAGATGGCAACATTAGCTCAATGATCTCGGATCCGGAGAAAACACTAAGCTTTGTTGAAGAGGCGAGTAAGAGTAAAGCGTTAGGTCGAATGGTCGTGCAGTTGCAAAAGATCTTAGCGAAAGAGAGTTCTGCAGACTTTGTATTAGAAGATGGCGATTTCCTCTTTATACCAACATTCCGAAATACCGTATCCATTATGGGGGAAGTTCAGGTATCCATTACTTATCTTTTAGACCAAAAGCTAGATGTCGAAGATTACCTAAACAAAGCGGGTGGCCTGAAGAAGCAAGCGGATGAAGATCGTATCTTTGTTGTTCGTGCTGATGGTTCAGTATTTAAACCGAGCTCAAGCTATTGGTTTGGTCGAGATGAACAAAAGCTGAAGCCTGGTGACACGATCGTAGTTCCTGTTGATACGGACTTCCGTGACGCACTGAGTACATGGTCGGCAGCAACGCAAATTCTCTACCAAGCAGGTGTTGCGTGGAGCGCAATCAAGTAATCGAATTGAGTACTACAAGTTAAAACACATAAAAGGGGCAATCGCCCCTTTACTACCAAGTTTTAAGGGCACTGAGTTCCTTGCTTGGGCTGACTTAAAGAAAAAGAGAATGGAACAAGATAAACCAAGCCAACCCGTTGAACCGCCTATGACAATGACACCATCACCATATAGTCCTTACCAGGAGGAAGAACGAATCGATTTCAAAGAGTGGGCAAACGCAGTATGGCGCGGTCGATGGTTAGTCATCGCAACCTGTATCGTTTTTGCTGTTATTGGTGTGATGGTCGCTTTATCTCAACCAAACTACTATAAAGCAAACGTAGTGGTAGCCCCACAGAATAAAGAAGGGGGGGCAGGCCTAGCGGGGATGGCTTCTCAGTTTGGTGGTATCGCTTCATTAGCGGGTATTAACCTAGGAGGAAGTGGAGCTTCGGATGAAAAAACACTCGCCTTAGCAACATTGCAGTCACGTGTTTTTGCTCGCTATTTTATTGAGAAGCATCAAGCGTTAGTGCCTCTCATGGCATCAGAAAAATGGGATAGAGACACGGATACACTGCTCATCGATCCAGAACTATATGACGAAACAAGCCAACAATGGGTAAGAAAAGTAGACCCAGGTATGTCTATTATTCCAACAGATTGGGAAGCATATAAATACTACCAAGATCTTGTTCAGTATAGCGAGGACAAGTCAACAGGGTTAATTACGATTACGATTACTCATCTTTCTCCTAAGTTGGTGAAAGAATGGGGGCAGGCGATCGTAGATGATCTAAATGAGTGGATGCGATTAAAAGCCAAATCAGAAGCTGAGCACAACATTGCGTTTTTAAATCAAGAGTTAGAAAATACACCATTGGCAGAGATGCAAACGGTGTTTTATCAACTAATTGAAGAGCAGACGAAAAAGCTGATGCTAGCCAATGCTGAGAAAGAGTATCTTTTTAAAACGATCGATCCTGCGGTGGTACCTGAAGAAAAAGCCGGACCAAGTCGTCCGCTAATATGCATACTTGCAGTATTCATTGGTGGTATATTATCCACTCTATTTCTTTTAGCTCGCTTTGCACTGAAGCGTTAGGTAGTAAAAATGAAAAATACAAAAAAACGATATGGTTTCACGCTCATTGAGCTACTCATTGTTATCGTGATTATGGGCTTACTTATGTCTCTGGTTGCACCGACTATGTTCTCAAAAGTTGGTTCATCAAAACAAAAAACTGCCATGGCACAAATGCAAATGTTATCGACTTCGTTAGATACATATCGACTCGACATTGGCCGTTACCCTGAGAATCTTCAAGAGCTACGCAGCTCGACAGCACCAGGATGGGATGGCCCATATCTACCGCGCGAAATTCCAAAAGACCCTTGGAATAACGACTACATCTACACGGTGCCAGGTAAAGATGGGGCGCCGTATAGTCTGATGAGCTTTGGTTCTGATGGTCAAGCCGGTGGGAATGACGAGGCGGAAGACATTATTTATCAATAACATGTTCTTAGGGGCGAATGCCGAGAGTAGCCCCTAGAAACCGTGATTAGTATGACTCTGTCGCTTTGCCATACAAGCGACAGAGTGAGCACCAACTGATCTTGGAATAACAAAGCATACAAAGCGCACCGATGATAGAAAATACCAACAAATATCTAGAAACATTAGAAAACGCCTTGCAACAGCAGGGCGTTGCTCACAGTGACATTCAAAAAGCCAAAAATTACCAAAGCAAATTTGGTGGCCGCTTAGAACTGGTACTTGTGAATCTTGGTAGTCTCTCAGAAGAAGCTTTGCCAACTATTTATCATCAAACACTGGGTTATGCCCTACTTCCAGAGCTGGACATCCGAGAAGAACATCTAGTAAGTCATTTGGATCAATTTAACATTCAATCCTTGGCTGAACATCGGTGGCTTGCTCTGGCACATGACGAAGATAAATTATGCTTTGTCACGGACAACCCACTATCTCTTGATGCCTTTCAGCGTTTATCTGAGCTAAAACAGCCATATGTGGTATACCTTGCTGGCCGCTCACGTATAGACAACCTGATTTCGTTACTCGCGTCAAAACAATCCAGTGACCAACTGTTGTCTGAGTCATTCGACCACCTAGAAGAATCGAAACTTAGAGAGTTAGCCAGTGAGGCACCGGTTGTTAACCTGTTTAACTCAATTCTCGGTAAAGCGCTCAACGGTGGTGCATCAGATATTCACTTCGAGCCTGTAAAAGGCAGCTATCGTGTTCGTTTTCGTGTCGATGGGGTGCTTTCCGAAGCTGACACCATAGTAAAAGGCCTACAATTGCCATTGATTTCACGTATCAAAATTTTATCAGGGATGGATATCGCAGAGAAACGCCGCCCGCAAGATGGCAAAATTGAAACGAAAATTTCAGGTCAAGAACTCGATGTACGTGTATCAGCACTCCCTCTCAACGAAGGGGAAAGTGTGGTGTTACGTTTGTTACGTAAAGATTCAATTCGCTACGACATGGATGTGCTTGGTGTATCTGATGATGTAATGAATGCAATGATGAGCGACATTAAGAAAACCTCCGGTGTCATCCTCATCACAGGACCGACTGGTTCAGGTAAAACGACGACGCTTTACACTATGCTCAATGAGTTGAATGATGAAAAAGTTAAAATTATCTCATTAGAAGACCCAGTAGAATACCAACTTGAAGGTATTAACCAGGTACAAATTAACTCAGACATCAATTTTGACTTTGCTGCGGGTCTACGGAGCATTGTTCGTCAAGATCCAGATGTCATCATGCTTGGTGAAATCCGTGACCAAGAAACCGCGACGATCGCTTTGCAATCAGCTTTAACTGGTCACTTGGTATTTAGTACCGTGCATACCAATGATGCACCAAGTGCGTTCACTCGTATGATAGATCTTGGTGTAGAAGAGTTCCTGCTTAATGCTGCAGTTGTCTCTGTCATGGCACAGCGTTTGGTACGTAAACTATGTCATTGTGCTCAGCCTATGTCTGCTGATGAGGAAGCGCAAGCGGTGCAGCGTTACCACATTAACTTGCAAGATCCGCGTTATGACATTCAAAATGTCAATTTCAAAAAAGCAGTCGGTTGCCCACATTGTGCGAATACGGGTTACCGAGGCCGAATGGCGATTATCGAGTACCTAGCGTGTGACGCCACGATTGCCAACTTACCAAAGAATGATACCTTCTTAGAGCAAGCTCGCAAACACAACGCAAGTAAAGGATTTAGAACACTGTTTGAAGATGGTATCTATAAGGTTTTACGTGGACAGACAACGATTGAAGAAGTGGCAAGGGTAGCAGGCTAGTGACACTCTACAAATATCAAGCATATGACCACGATGGTCACTTCTGCTCAGGCGAGATCGAAGCCAATGATCAAGCAGAAGCTCAGCGCTTATTGTCAGAAAAAGGCATTAACCCTACTAAGCTCTCTTCTGCAGAGGGCTTGGCGGTCAGCCTATTTAATGCGCGAGTCTCTGTTGACGACATCGAATTCTTCACCGCAGAGATCTCCTTATTACTGGAGAGTGGAGTGAAGATCGATCGTGGCATTGGTATCATTGCTAAAAGTAAAAGCAATAGTGCATTGCGCCAACTGCTCAAAGAGCTGGAAGGCGATTTAAAGCAAGGGGTTGCTCTATCAAGCTCGCTTGAAAAATACCCACAACACTTTGATGCTCTTTATATCAACCTAGTAAAAATAGGTGAAGAGACTGGCACGCTTGCGAGTGTATTCCGCCGTCTCGCGAATGACCTCAAATTTAGAAAAGACCTCAAACGAAAAACTCAGCAAGCACTTACGTACCCATCAGTGATTCTATTTGTCTGCGTGGCGTGTATTGTGTTCGTGTTCAATTTTATCGTACCACAGTTATCTACTTTATTTGAAAGTGCAAAAGAGTTACCTGTTTATACTCAAATTCTGCTTTCAACCAGCAATTTCTTTATTCAGTACCAGATCTTCTTTCCATTTGTGCTAATCGCTGTTGCTCTCGGTTTTAAGCAAGCTTTAGCTCAGCCAGCCTCTAAGCTCGCCCTAGAGCGTTTGCTGCTAAAAATGCCAGTGAGCAGTAAAATGGTACTTTTGTTAGAACGGATCCGATTCAATTCATCCATGGCGATGATGGTATCGTCCGGCGTGCAGATTGACCGAGCCCTATTGCTTGCTGCTGAAAGTGTTAAAAACGGGCAGATCCGTAGTGAGTTATTGACTATTCAAAAGCAAATTCGTCAGGGCGCAAAACTGACCGAAACATTATCAAAGTCATCGGTTTATCCTGATTTTTTTATCTCATTGCTGGAAGTTGCAGAAGAGAGTGGCAACATGGCTATTGCTTTTGATGAAATAGCAAATCGCTCAAAGAGTGAGTTTGAAGGTTGGACAACCAAAGTAACCAATTTATTAGAACCAATGCTGATCCTAGCAATGGCTGGTATTGTTGGCTCTGTTGTAATCATTATGCTACTGAGCATTGTATCGATTAACGATTTTGGCTAACCCATGCAATTGGTGAACAATATACAAGCATCCAATAGCCAGACGTCAGATATTGAGTTGGAGTTATTAGTGCTGACGCCGAAACCATCAAAACAAGACGGTTTTACATTGATTGAGTTGTTGGTTGTTCTGACTATTGGAATGATCCTGACGTCATTGCTCGGTGGTATTGGGGTCGATATGGTGCAAAAAACGCAGCGTCAGCGGGATGTGAATCAAGTTAAGTCCCAAATTCAGCAGGCAAGCTATCAAGCCTATTTGTGTGGCTGTGGCACAACGTTGAATCTAGAAGAACATAGTATCCAGTTAGTCACAGAGGGAGCAAGTTTTCCAGTCGTTGAATTACCACAAATTTCGTTAAGCCCACAGAGCATAGAGTTCCAAGCTACAGGTTTACCTAGCGAATCTAGTATCACCTATTGGGTGGCTCAAAATCAAGAATCAGAGCAAGTCAATCGTGATGAAAGTGTTCGTACACTGGATATAATGAGTGTGATAGAGAGCCAATAATGAGAAGTTGCAATCAGTTAGCAAGACTCCACTTTCGTCAACACAGAGTGAATACGAAACAACGTGGCTTCACTTTGATGGAAACACTCGTTGCTGGCTTTATCATGTTCCTCGTTCTTGCTGCGACGGTCGAGGTGTATCGTGGAGGGCTAATGTCCTCTCAGAAAGCCACGGATACCATCATAGAGCACAACAGTGTCCAAACGCTGTTACCAATCATTCAAGCAGAGCTGCAACTACAGCACCAGCAAGACAGCGCGTATGGTGAGACATTGGTGGGCGGGAAACCCTATAAATGGGAGGCTCAAGTCCTTGCCAATAAAACTCGTCCACAAATGTTTGATGCTGATTTAGGTCAGTTTGTTACCCCTAAAGGTACCATCAAGTTTTGGCAGGTTACGTTATGGTTAGGGAATCGAAACTCGGACCGTAGCCTAAGCTACCAGGAGTTAACATGGTCAAGCTAATACACAGGAAGCAGTGTGGTTTTACCATGATCGAAATGTTGGTTGCCACGTTGATTTTAATGAGCATCATTACGACCGCAACTATCGCTTATCGACAGTTTTTGCAATACTGGGATGGCGAAGTCGGACACTTTTACCAAACGCTAAACCAGATCCGTAAGGAAGATCAGTTCAAGGCTGCTGTTTCTGCTATTACACCCTACGTTGTTTATGACCAAACAGGCATGCCGACATATTACTTCGAGGGGACAGAAAATGGATTTGTTGCGGTAACAGAAAAAGCCGTGAGCCAAGCCAATGTCCCTGCTGTGATTCGTGTTTATAGCCAGCAGCAAGATGATTTTAGTCACTGGCTTATTTATGAAGAAGCGCCAATGCAAGGCTGGATGTTGACGAAGGCAAATCAAAAGTTCAGCTATACCTATCGCATTGTATTGGCCAAGCTCCAACAAAACCCGCTATTTGAATATAAAGCTCTAGAGCCTGAACCGGATAATATCGGGGATTTTGCTGAAGGTGCGATTCGTAACCCAATATGGTATTCGGCCTATAATGCGATCTCGACAAAAGAGGCACCACAGCAGATAAACCTTGTGTGGGGTGATGGCGTCCAAGAAATACAATGGCTAGTGCAACTACACCCCCCCGCTTTCACTTTAGGCAGATATTCGGACGATGGCTATTAAACTATATCGCCAGCAGGGCGTCGCGTTGATTCAAGTATTGCTGATCAGTACCATTATAATGGTATTGGCATTGCAAATTAGCCATCAAGCGAAAAACCAAGTTCGGTTAGCACAGGGGTATCAAGATAAAACTCAAGCAGAGTTGTTACTTTATTCAGCAGAAAAACGCGTGCTGTTTGAAATGTTAACTCGGATTGAAAAAAATCAGCCTCAAGGGGAGTATCAGCAAAATGATCTAAGTGATGTGACGATTGCTGATACTGAAACGCCATTGCAGTGGAATTTTTATGGGGAGCCGTTCAATCTTGATGGTATTACCATTAAGCTGCAGGATATCAATGGCCTTGTTTCCCTCTCGACGACACCACGGAGCGTTCAAGCTGATTACTTGATTGCAAACGGTTATCCAGAGGATCAAAGAGAGAAACTTGAAAAAACAGTGTATAACTGGCAACACCCAGTAGAAAATTGGGAGTTTGGCGGAGTGACTCAGTCAGAATTTGAAACATTAAATATAGTGCCTCGTTTATCACCATTGCAATTAGAGAGTGAGTATCGGGATATAATTAATGCGACGCTTTCAGGGAACCTTAATGGTAACCTAACACTGCAAGAATCTTTGAACTGTTGTATGACGTTATATTCAACGTCATTCATCAACCTTCTGAACGCCCCAGTAAAAGTGTTGCGAGCCTATATTGAGTCAGATTACTTGCCGTCGATCATAGAGCGTCGTAACCGAGGTGAGCTTGACCAGTTTGAGTTCAGACGTTTGGCTGGCTTAACAGGAAACGAAGAAGCTTTCGGTTACACTCCTAGCGCTACCACACAGATTCAGTTGCGGGTTCAGGTTGGCAATATTGTACGCCGAGTAGCCCTTGACGTGCGCCTGCTCTCTAATGGAAAATCGCAGGCATATGAAATTCGCCACCGTCGCTAAATAAAAGTGGACTATGGCTAACTAACCAAAAGCGAAAACGCTTGGCATAAAAATACAGTGGCGAAAACCAACAGACATTAAGTTAATGAAAGTAACCTTTAACAAACTATTGATCAAACTTACCGCATTATATTCGCAGGGCTGGCATCGCTTTGCTTATGATGGTGAGGCTTACACGATCACTGAGACAAGTAAAAGTGATGGAACTACGATTGGTAAACCATTCATTGTCATACTTGGGCGCAAGCATTACAAAGAGTGGAGTAAAGAGTATAAAGCCCCGACTTCAGCGGCACTTAAAAAAATCGTTAAGCTTGAGTTAGCGGCGAAATCAGAAAGCCACATTCACTTTGAAGTTCACAAGCCAATTGAAGGTGTTTTCAAGGTGACATTTTGGCAGCCAGAAGCTGAGGTAGTAGCTAAACTGCCTAGCTCCGTACGCTGGGTAATACCAGAATCCTATCTGATAGCACAGCCTGATACTATCGTTGCAGCAAAAACACCTTCAGGTACGTTATATGTTGCACAACAAATCGGCGTTAGCTCCAGCAGTGACACGTTAGGTTGTCGTAATACTGAGCACTTTCAATGGATGTCAGGAGTCAGCCACTCGGCTAGCCAGCAAGCGTTAGATCTACATCAATATACGCAGGCACTTGTACAGGCCTTGAGGGCTAAACTTTTGCGCTTATTGTCGCAATTTAGCTTCCAAAAAGCGCAAGATTATAGCGAATTAAAACGACAGCTAAAGCCCGCTATCATCATGTCTCTTAGCCTTGTAGCTGTTTACATGGCTGCAAGCTCAGTGTATTTGAATTGGCATCACCAAAGCTTGCTAGAAAGTTATCAGGCGAAAAGCCAACAGATCAACCAAGTTCTTAGTACGCAGCAAACAATACAACAGCAACTACAAATACTAAAACAAGGTGAAGAGAGTTTAAGCGGATTAAAGCTAAGTTCACCTGCCTGGCTTGTAGTTCTCAGTCAATTAGAGCTCGATATTCGCTTTACGCAGATCAATTATGATGATGGCCTAGTAGTTTTGCGAGGCAATGCGGCGAGCGCTACTGAGCTACTGACCCACCTAATTCAACATCCATTAGTTCAAGACGCAAAGTTCATTACTGCTGTTAGTCGTCAGCGTAACCGTGACCGCTTTTCGATCTCATTTCAGTTAAACAACAATGGAGATTGGCAAAGTCTTGAGCAACAGAAGAATGAGTCTTTGGCAACGCAACCAGAAGGAGAGTCATCATGAATCTACTCAATGACCGCAGAGCCCTTCTGGGTATCGTAGGAATATTAATGCTCCTACGTTTTGGCTTAGTGCCATTGTTAGAGTGGCAAAATGAAAAATGGCAACAAATTAGTAGTTTAAACCAACGTTTAGAGAAGTCAGAAGCACTGATAGAAAGAACAGAGTTTATCGCTAAGCTAGAAACCAAGCTTGAAGCGCAAGTAGAAAAACAACAAGCTCAATTCGTATCTGGCCGAACGGATGATGCGATCCAGCTTCAGCAACAAAAAAAAATCGAGTCGCTTATTAAGCAACATGACCTCAAAATGGCCAATACACGCTGGTTAGGATCTGTGCCACAGGGCAACTACACCGAGTATCGCTTGGAAGTAGGGTTAAACGGAAAAATCTCAGACTTTATTGGGTTTCTCCAAAGCTTGGAGCAGCAAGCTACCCCGATCCGCTTACAGGGGTGGATCATTAATATGCGTGGAATGAGTGAAGGAAGTATAGGGGCATTTACCACGGCACGCGCCACTATAAGAGTAATGGCTAAAAATCCGAATGTGGTCAATGAGAAGTAACTTATGAAGCGAGCAACCTTAACCTTAAATAAAACGGCGCTTGTAACAAAGTTGCAGAAAAACAGCTTAATCACGCTTTGTGCGTTGATGGTGATATGTGGCATTGCTCTTGATGCGACTACACGTTTTACGCAAGATGACAGCGATACAAACCAAGGCAGTGCCCTTGGCATTCAATCTGCCTATATTTTGAGTAAGTTAAGCGACGAACAAGCCCAAGCCGTTGCACAGTTACTCATTGCTCGTAGTGGTGAGGTTGAAAAGCCAAATCAAGAGAACATGGATGGCTTAAGTGAACAAGACAAAAAAATGCAAGACCCAGAGCAACAAAAAGCCCAGCAGGGTGAACTGTCAGAGCTTTACATTGGCAATAACCGATACGAGCTGGTCGGTATTTTCCGTCATGCACAGCCATTTGCCGTGTTCCGCCAAAGCACTATAAACGCAAAAGCAACAGCTATCACAGAACAGAATACCAGTTACAAATGGACGAAATCTCAGGCGATAGAGCAATTTATGTTGAGCGAGATTCACCAAAACAGCATCACCATACAAAATGGTGAGCACACCATCACAATGAGAATTTTTTCACCGCTATGATTGTAAAAAACACCAATGCCAATTCAACCAGCGTAACGGCGTGCATCGCATCTGGCGGTTTGCACACGAACATTGCTAAGCAATGTCATGGGACACGTACTATTTCTCGCTTAACCCTTGCGACCTCAATTATGTTGGTACTTGCAGGTTGTGCAACGACGCAACAAGAGCACAAATATGAAGTGGCAAAGTCATTCTTAGCAACGCAAGAGCAAGACTCGGGGCCACTCAATAGCATACCAGAGACGGATGAACCCACCTCGCAATCCTTGCCGAGTTATCAAACACTGCAAACATTGCCAAAACAAGACCAAAGCCATGCTACTAACCAATCGCTAGCAGAGCAATTTGACGCGAATCAACGCATTGCTGCGGTAGCGAAAAGCATGCCTGTGACCGATTTCATTCAATACAGTTTTGGTCAGGTATTAGGCGCTAACTATGTCATTGATCAGGAGCTTACAAGCAAAGATCAACAAGTGACCTTAAATGTGGCGAACGATGTCACGCAACAAGATTTTTACCGCATTGTTAGCCAATTGCTGGATGAAAGTAATATCAGCATTACCTTCAAAAACAATACATTCTTCCTCCATACCAAGGAAGCCAACAGTCGTGGTAAAAGTGCGCCAGTGGTTATTGGTATCGGTGAACGAGAGCAAGACGTGCCAGAAACCACCAGTGATATTGTGCAGGTAGTACAACTTAAATACGGTATTAAGCTCAGTATTCAACAGACGTTAAGCCAATTGGTGGATGCAAAAATTACGGCTGACCATGAGCAAAGTGCATTATTTATCCGAGGCAAGCGCGACAGTATTTTACGAGCACTGGATATCATTCGTATGTTGGATGCACCTTCCAATCGCGGAAAGTATATTGGTTTAATGCGTCTAACTTATCTAAATACCGAGGAGTTTGGTGAGCAGATTGCCAATTTATTAGAAAATGAAGGCTTGCCAGTTTCGATTGGTAATCATGCCAACAAAAACATTGTATTGGTGCCGTTGCCAAATATTGATTCTATGGTAGTGTTTTCTTCTCGCAAAGAAGGGCTTGATCGTGTTCGTTATTGGGCAAGACAGATCGACCGACCATCAATGGCAGAAACAAAGCAATACTTCATTTATCACCCTCGTTTCGCTCGTGCATCGGACATCGGAGAAAGCTTATCGCCATTGATTTCCGCACGCAGTGGGGGCAGCGTAACATCAAGTACACGTAAGAGCTCTGCAAGTGCATCTGCAAATACAGAAAGTACCGGTCAAGTACCGACAACCCGTAAAAACGTTGGTAGCAGCTCAGAGGATATGAGCTTTGTTGTTGACGAGCGCTCCAACGCAATTATTTTTTACACCACAGGTAAAGAATACCAGTCAGTCAGACCAATGATTGAACGACTAGATGTGCTGCCAAAGCAAGTCTTGTTAGATGTGGTCATTGCAGAAGTCACCCTGACGGACGAGTTTAGCCTAGGTGTGGACTTCGCGCTTAAAAGCGGCAGTGTGCCTATGCCAAAAGACTTCCTGCTTGACGGTGGCTTATTTACCAGTGGCAAATCGGGTGGCGCTCTCTCTATAGGTGGAAGCAACGGAGCATTGATTGCGACAGCATTGCAAACCAACCAGCATGTGAATGTACTCTCTAACCCGTCGGTGTTAGTAAGAGACGGCGTAAAGGCTGATCTTTCGGTCGGTACTCAGATCTCTGTTATTGGCTCCACGGTAAGTGATGACTTAGGTGGTTCAGATCTGACTGAAACTAAAGTCGAATACCGCAACACGGGTGTGGAAATTAGCGTGACTCCAACGGTCAATGCGCAGGGTATCGTGATCATGGAGATCAGTGAAAAGATTTCTAACGAGGTGAATGGCGCCACAGGGGCGTCCGGTAACCCAAATATTTTTGAGCGTACCTTGAATACAGAAGTGGTCGCAAAAAGTGGGCAAACAATTATCTTGGCTGGCTTAGTCTCGAACAACACCAGTGATAACTCGTCCGGCATTCCGTTTCTAAAAGATCTTCCGGCCGTTGGTTCGCTGTTCAGCCATACCTCGACATCGAACAATAAGACAGAGTTAGTGATGTTGATAACCCCACAAATCATTCATTCGACCGATCAGTGGGAAAGTATTACTCAGAGTTTCCAACAAGGCATGGACAACTTAAGGTTTTAAGCCCACAAACAATGACCAATAGCAATAATTGTGAGAGAGGCACTTTTCTTAGTTGGGAAGGGTATGTCATCATAGTGCAATAATCACACACTAGCCTTGATTTTGGTGTTGTAAGGTGTGTTTTTGATAGAGTTTGTAGGAATACAACACTTTTTATAGAGGCATGATGCTGTAATAAGTATCTGTTTTTCTAGTTTGTAAATGAGATTTAGTGTGAAAAATTGATCGAATTAACGTTTTTTTTGTTGTCTCGAAAGAAGGGTTCGATTATTATTTCCGCTACTAAATGGGCTAAGCCCGTTAATAGATTTTGGTTGCAAAATGGGTTTGTAACCAAAGGCTTTGGGGTGGCTTCACTAATCGCACATGTTAAGTTGCGCACTTAGTGCGGTTTGTAAAAACCCTAGATTTCATGAAATTGGAGATATTTAAACATGAATTTATGGAAAAAGACGCTACTTGCGACGGCAGTAGCAGCAATTTCTACTGGTGCTATGGCTGCTGAAACTACGGCTACAGCAACTAAAATTAGTGCTGAAGGCCTAGTTGCTCAGTCTGTAGCTAACGATGGTACAGTGTACAAAATCGCTGACACTATGGGTATCAAGTCGAACGTTAACTGGTCTAAAGACGATACAGTAACAATTACTTTAGACGGTGCAACGTTTGCAGCTGGTCAGACATATTCTTTAACAGCGCCATCTAACGAAGCAACATTCACGCTTATGTCTGCTAATGAGAATGAAGTTGTTTTCCGTGTTGCTCAGGTTCAAACTTCAGGTGAAACTGTAAATACTGTATTTAATCTAGCAATCACAAAAGCGACAGTTGCTTCTGGTTATGTAATCCTAGACGAAGGTACAGCACTTAACAGCAAAGTTACTGCGACTTCAGTTGTTAGAACGTCTGCTGGCGAAGTTATCGACTCAACAGCTAAAGATACAGCAACAGTTGCTGAAGTTGTTTCTCAGTTTAAACTAGAACCTGTAACGTTAGCGTCTACCCAAACCATCTTTAAGACGGTGGCACCTAACACAATTACTCCTAAAGCTTTTCAAAGTATTGATAGTGACGTGACTGCTGCAGGCGCAAATGATGAACAGCTTGCACTGAATGCTACATATGCAGATGACAAAGCTAACGTTTTAGGTGAGTTCGTAGTAGACAAAGAAACAGTAATCGTTAAAGGTCCACTGGCTGCGTTTGACGGTGCAACTGGTAACGGTACTGCTACACCAGCAGCTGGTACTAAGGTTGTTAACACAGCAACTAAAGTTGCATTTACTGAATCAGTATCTACTAATGCAACTGGTAACGGTAATGTTGTTACACTTGCTTCAGTTGCAGCTGCAAATGTTACAGACGATACAGCGCAAATCTCTGCTGGTAAGTTCACAGTATCTTACGAGCTAACAGACCTAGCAGGTAAAACTGTAACTCTTAACGCTCAAGAGACAGCTGGTGTTATTACTTTGGACACACCAGCAACTAACATTCCTTACCTACCAGTAGGTGATGCAGTAGCTCCTTTCGTTTGGGTAACAAACGCAACGTCAGCAACTTACGATATCTACGCAGTAGCAACTACTGTTAACGGTTCTCAATACGACCTAGGTGTCGTTGGTGCAGCTAAGCCAGGTCAAACTAAAGTTGACGTAGCTATTGTCGATGCACTTAAAGATGCAGGCGTTAACACACAATACGAAACGCTAAACCTAAAACTGTACATCAACGGTGCAACTGGTTTTGATGGTACAACTGGTGGTGACGCAGTAACAGTTTACGCGGCATACAAGCACATCGGCGATTCAGACCGTCTACAAGTGCCAGTAATCACAAGCGATGAATTCACTAAAGACATCGATTACTAAAGACACCAACTAGTATCTGAGCTGTTCATATTGGCAATAATATGGTTGTATTCGCTAATTGAATGCTTTAGGTAGAGTAATACCCTCAGACATCTGTGTCTGAGGGTATTTTTTAAATAACCGGGACACTCATTTAATTAGCCTTTGCTTAAGTTTGTTTTTCTTTCTCTTCATTTGTTCTACTCTATTCGTTTTCTCTCCACCTTTTTTCATTCATCGCTGTTGTATATTTGAGTTATTTGGGGTTTATGACTTAGCCTCGCTCGACTAAGTTTTCTTTATCTGATACCGCTTACTATCACTGCATTTCACGATGTGTACGTCGTGCATTTTTGTGTGGGGAGGACAAATGTTCGGGTCAGAACTATGACCATCGAAGAAAGTGGCTAATTGAACGTTTATCCAAGTTAAGCTATGTATTCTGTATCGATGTTTGAAGTGCTTGGACAGGTCATCCGTCCTGACAAAAAATCTGTACTATCATCCACATCTTCAACCATTTTAAATCGATGGAATATGACAGCGTCTCATTGGTTAAAGCTCTCTGACTCTTTTGGTCAGCGCTTTCTATGTGCTGTCGGTAGTGTTGAGCAGCTGCAGAGGTATGCTGACAACTCAAATGAAAAGTGGGTATGTTCGTAGTGGCGTTGCTTCAAGTTGCAGAGGTGGAATATAATTCGGCAAACCGACGTTGAATACTTTACTTCTGTTGATAAATCCCCCACCTTATTTTTTGAAATATTAGACTATGAACCGAATTCTTGTAGTAACTCTCTGTGCTGTATTATTGGGCTGCAATGGCAACAACTCCGACAACTATGTCAGATCAGATAACCCTAAGTTTTCTATCTCTTTTGATGATCACGGCACTTGGTTTTGGTATAAGTATGCGCTTCCAGTACTCCAAACTTATGGAGTGAAGGCGACGTTCTTTGTGAATTACAATAATATTGCGCCAGATAACCTAAAGTTTTTAGACTGGCTACATGAAGCGGGGCAGATTGTTGGTCACCATTCATGTTCACACCAATCTGCAACAACGTACTCTGAAAACGTGCAGGCTTATATGCTCTATGAAGTCGAAGCGTGTAACAATCGCATGAAGCAGTATGGCCCCATTACAAGGTTTGCCTATCCATACGGTCACCGAAATAGCGTTACAGATGCAGCTTTGCTTGATGTGTTTGATTCTGTTCGAGGGTTTCACTCCAATTGGCAGCAGCCGGTTTTTGATGATAATGAAGGGATGAGTATTGATGCAAAGTTTATGGACTGGAATGCATATTATAATGCGGTTGATTATGCAGTAGAAAATGGACTGTCCCTTCATGTCACTACGCACGATGTCTATGATGATTGTGAGAAAGCTAAGGCCAAAGGTGTTGCGATTTGTACTGACGATTTAGCCAAAGTTCTCGATTATGCCCAGTCAAAAGGCATGAAGATGAGCGATACGCCTGAGTAATTCATTTATAAGCCGATAATACAACCTTTAAATTGACCACTGTGTTTAGGTAGAGGTAATCTCCTAGGGCAGTGGTTTTTTTATAAATCTCCCATCATTCACTTTAACGATTTAACTTCCTATGTCCGCAAAAAACAGCTCTATCTGGCTCATGGTTGAGAAGGTTTTTACCCTCGGTCTATCGATGCTGGTTACTATGGCATTAGCCCGATACCTTGCTCCTTCCTATTTTGGCCAACTCAATTACCTGATTTCTTTGGTTGCTTTGCTAGGGCCATTAAGTGCGCTGGGCTTAAATAGTATAATCACGCGCGAGATAGTGAATCGGCCAGAACAAAGAGATATCGTCATTGGGAGTAGTCTCGTGATGAGGTTCGTGGCAGCGATAGTTTTTTCATCCATTGCGGGACTTGTCGCTTGGTATTTTATGGGGCCTACTGAGTGGAAAAACTTCATCATTCTTCTTGTCGGCCAATGTTTCCAAACCCTTCTTGTTTTCGATTTTTGGATTCAAGCCGAACTCTTAAACCGTTTGGCTGCAAAGGTGCGATCTTGTATTTTGCTTTTGATGAGTATGGTCAAGTTTGCAGGCATATGGGCAGGGGTTGATTTTTCGTTTTTTGTCTGGGTAACCGCGATAGAGATGGCCCTGACCTGTATTGGGCTACTTGTTATTTTCCATGTTAAAACCGGAGCATTTCGCCAACTTTCTTACTGTGGATATGAAGCAAAAGGACTTTTAAAGCAGTCATGGTGGCTGTTTTTATCGGGAATGGCTGCCATCATTTACTTGAAAATCGATCAGGTAATGCTTGGTTGGTTGAGTAGTGATGCTGAGGTGGGGGTGTATGCTGTTGCGGCGAAGTTATCAGAAGTATGGTATTTCTTCCCTTTGGCGATTGTTACGTCTTATTTTCCTCAACTGTTGAAGTCAAAGGCAGAAACTCCTGACAAATATCAGACTCAACTGCAAAAACTGTGTGATATTTTATGTATGTCTGCATTATCGCTGGCTATTTTGGTTCAGGTTCTGGCGCCTTGGGGAGTGACTTTTTTATTTGGTGATGCTTATCAAGCTTCAGCTAAAGTGTTGGTTATTCATATTTGGGCGGGTGTATTTATCTTTATGCGTGCCCTCCTCAGTAAATGGTTATTAGCCGAGAACTTGCTGCGCTTCTCCCTTCTTACTCAGGTGATTGGAGCGGTGATGAATGTTGTTGGCAATGCGCTACTCATTCCTGAATATGGAGCGCAGGGTGCTGCAATTGCGACGGTTATTGGCTATACTTCCGCGTCGTATTTTGCCTTATTTGCCCATCGTTCCACTTGGCCGATGGCAAAGGTGATGACGCTTTCTCTGATTTGGCCTTTTCGTTTCATTAGACGAAAAGGCTGTATGTATTGATGTTGCCTCCTATTCGTTGCTTCACGTTACAATACTTTTAACTTAAACGTCTATTTGGAATGGTTATGCGTTCACTGCTTAAACGCGTGATTTCTCAAGAAAGTCGAGCGAAGATCCGAGCTTTAATTGAGAATTTCGATAAAAAATTAGTCCCATTTTTTGCTAAGAATAGGGTGCTGTCTTCCTTGTACTACTGTTTTTTTAGCAGTGAGTTTCGTCGCGAGCATCAGTCGGTGTTGCAAGGGCGTATGAACTACTGGAAGCGCCTTGAGCAACCAGATCAAGCGAGTGCAATGTTACGCCGAAACATTCACCGAGTTGAAAAGGGGCTAATAATGCGCCCTCGTCGTGATGTGTTTGGCCTTGCTTTTATTCAGCCAACGGTCGAGCGCTATATAAGTTGCGTTTCAAGTGGACAATTAGAAGCAAACGAAAAAAAGTGGGCAACCGATGTGTTGTCCCAATATTTTGAAGCCGTAGTTGTTGGTGCCAACTCTCTTGTTGACGACCTCCGCGAGCAGTTTAACGGCTTCGTTGAGGGTATAGAGGTTCGTGAAAGTTCTAGCGATACTCAGCCTTTCAATGGCAATTACTCGCCGTATGAGCGATTGGCAAATACCCCTTCAAATATCGAGTTCGAGCAGTTTATTAGTCTATGCAGGCAGCGTCGTTCGGTTCGTTGGTTCCAGGATAAGCCTGTGCCAAGCGAGTTAATTGAAAAGGCGGTATCAGCCGCCGCGTTGGCGCCCAGTGCGTGTAATCGCCAACCTTTTGAATTTCATGTAGTGAACAACCCAGAGTTAGCACAAGAGATTGGTGCGATCCCAATGGGTACAGCAGGCTTCTCTCACAACTTTCAGTCTTTGATTGTTGTTGTCGGTGATTTGAGCTGTTATCCGTACGAACGTGATCGTCACGTAATTTATATCGACGGTTCTCTTGCATCGATGCAACTGATGTTATCTCTTGAGACTTTAGGCTTGAGCTCATGTGTCATTAACTGGCCTGACATTGAGCAATACGAAAAAAGGATGTGTAAGCGTCTTGGCCTAGAAAAAGATCAAAGACCAATCATGGTCATCGCATTAGGTTATGCCGATCCACAAGGTATGATTCCATTCTCCCAGAAGAAGACAGCGAAACAATTAATTAAGGAAGTAGTAGCGTGATTATTGAACTGAAAGGTGTCGAATTTGAAAACAAAGGCGCTGAGCTAATGTTACGTGGCATTCTACAGCGTATTGAAGCTTACTGGCCTGAGGCTGAAATTGCGCTAACACCTAGTACAAAGGCAAGCTTTCATCAGCGCGCCTCTGTTGGCGCTTGGCAGAAATTCTCAGCTCGTAAACTATACCTTGATGTTAATGGGGTGACATACCATCTCCCTACAAAAGTCCGCCGATATCTAAAGAAATGGGGGGTGGTTACTGAGGCCGATATAGATGTCGTTATTGACGCATCAGGTTTTTCCTACTCTGACCAATGGTCGCCTAAAATGAGTATTCGCCACTTAAGTGGTGAGATTGAGCGAAATGCCGCGCACGGTAAACCTTATATTTTTATGCCTCAAGCTATGGGGCCGTTCTCAGACGAAAAGGTAAGAGAGCAAATTAAGCAAAGCTTTCCAAAAGCGGCATTAGTATGCGCACGTGAAGCAGATACTTACCAATACATCCATAATATTACTGGTGACTTTGCATCTTTACATCAATTTGGTGATTTCACCAATGCTGTCAAGGGAACGCTACCAGAAGGTTTTGATGTGAGCCAACCGCTAGCTTGTATCGTGCCAAACAAAAACATGGTAAATCCTCGTAACAAGAACAAGCAATGGCTAGAGAGTTATGAGTCCACACTACTTCACGCAGTTTCTATTTATCGTGAGCGTGGGTTAACGCCATTTTTCCTTAACCATGAAGGGATGGAAGATCGTGCGCTGATTGATAAACTGAACCAACAACTAGACCAGCCTTTAATGGTGGTTGAAGAAGCTGATCCTCTTCATGTTAAAGGCATTATTGCAGCATCGAGTGCTGTACTTTGTTCTCGTTTTCATGGCTGTATTAGTGCGCTGTCAAATGGTATTGCTTGTATTTCAACCAGTTGGAGCCACAAGTACGAGCGCCTGCATGAAGATTATCAAGCGGAAGCATTTTTGCTGTCACCCGATGTGACCCCAGAGCAGTTAGAAGCGTTGATCGATAAGTCTCTTGATGTTGAATCTGAAGCTCATAATGTGATTAAGGATCGTGCGGCTCAGTTTAAGCAAGAGACGGAAGTTTTGTGGAGTAAGGTTAAGCAAATTATTGATGCTCGTGCGAATCAATTAGGCCATAAGTGCGTGGCGACAGATTTCTAAAAGGCACGGGTGATAAAGTATGAAGTCGGTTGTTATTACTAGTAATGCCTATTTTCCTAATATAGGAGGCATTGAAAATTCACTACGCTACCTTGCTCAAAGTTATGTTGAACAGGGGTATCAGGTACATGTGGTAGTTAGCGATGTAAACACGGTAAGTGAGCAACCGCTTCTTGAATTTGAAGAGTTAGAAAGCGTTCGAATCTATCGCTACCCAACAAGTCATGCTCTGCCTAAATTGTTACAGCCGATTGCTGGTCTTTGGACTCTAAAGGCGTTGTTTTCAGCACTGAAGTATGTGAATGAAACTTATCAGCCAGAGTTTGCAGTCAGCCGTTTCCATACCACTACTTGGCTCGCAAAGTTGGCTGGAATGGTGAATGTCGTTTATTTACTGCCAGGTGTCGTTAAGTATCAAAACCATCCATCCCGTTTATCTCAGCAGTCTGGTTTGGGTAAAGTTAAACAGAATTTAAGATATCATTATCACAAATGGCTGCAGCAAAGGGCATTAAAGAGTGCTGATCAACTTGCTGTTTTCAGTGAAAATATGCAGCAACAAGTCAATAGCTGCTATCGACACCCTAAGTCGCTATTACTTGTTAAGCCTGGCGTAGACTGCCATCGGTTTCTGCCGCTGGAACAAGAACAAAAAAGCGACTTGCGAAATCGCTTGGGCTTGCCCGATGATAAGTTAGTACTTTTATGTGTAGGGCGTTTTGTAGAAGCGAAAGGTTTTCGACTTGTTATCGAAGCGATGAGATCATTACCTGATTGCCACTTACTTTTGGTTGGAGGAGGTGAGCAAGAGGAGCTCTACAAGCAATTGGTTGTAGAATATGCTTTAGAGTCGCAAATTACTTTTTCTGGAGTGGTCCAAGATTCTACGCCGTATTATCAGGCATCAGATTTGTTTATTATGTCATCTACTTATGAACCTCTGGGCCAAACCATTTTAGAAGCGCTAGCTTGTGCATTGCCAATTGTGGCCTTCAAACCATCTGGACAAGTGATTACAGCTACGGCTGAACTGTTATCTGATTCGGAAGCCGTCTTTGTCGATCTGCCTGATGCTGAACAGCTCGCAATCGGTATTGAGCATTTGCAAAACAAGCCAGAAGTGATGTTGCATCTAGCTAAACAGTCTCGAATTATTGCGGAAACTCGCTACGCATGGGCAAAGTTAGCAGTAAACCTGAAAGAAGCCATGCTTAAAAATGAGAGTAGATAACCCCGTGAGTGAGCGGATCGAAAGGTTTCCATTGATTAATAGAAGCGGGAAGAAGCGCAGTGCTCTTTCTCTTTCTATTGTCGATGCATTCTTTTGGTTTAATGTCCTGATCCTGCCTATTTTTGACAATATGTCGGGAGCATTATTTAAGCTGAAAATTATTGGCGATGGCAGTATTGGTTCCCCATCACAACTTGGGCGCCTACTGGCAACGGTATTTGTTATCTATCTTATCTCTAAGTTAAGTACGAAAAACACTCAAAAGACGGCATTTTTCGTGTTGTTCTACTTTACATTAGTTGAGTGTGTGTCTGCACTCTTTCATTGGGAGTTTAAGCCATTTCTTTATGGTGTGGTGACTTCATCAAAAATAGTGTATGTCGTATTTTGTATTTTGTTTTTTGTGGATCAAGTTAAGCAAAAGCGCTTAACACGATTTGAGCTTGAACGTTGGCTGATCATCTATGGTACGGTAGTAAGCGTGCTAGTCTTGCTTGCTTATTTTTCCGGATTTCATATTGCTAACTACTCTAAAGGTATTGCAACGCGAGGACTGTTTGTTTCTGGAAACGGACTCGGTGTTGTAATGGGGTCTTGCGCTTTAGTGTTAGTGCATCAAACTCAGAAGTTCTCTTTTAAACGTCTAGCTCATATTCTGATGCTGTTAGTTACCACTGCACTTATTGGTACTAAAGGTGGGCTTATTTTCTTTTTGTGTGGGCTGAGCTATTTAGCGATGAAGCTTGCCAAGAAATTCCCTTTTATTTCCCTAGCTCTGTTTTCAATCATTGCTTACTATGTTGTCCCTCCATTGCTGGAAATATTAGGCTCAGTATTTGAGAATATTATTTACAAGTTTAATAATATTGATAACAAATGGGTGCTATTGGCGAGTAGTCGAGACCAGTTTATTATTAATGCGTTCGAGCAAGTGACTTGGTTTGGCTTTTATTCTATACGAGTTTTGTTTGGGGCTGGTGCCTTTTTTGGTTATCTTGACCCGACAGCTTTTGATGTGACTGGAAGAAAATTATTGGAAAATGATTTATTCGAACTTTTCTTCTGTTATGGCTTAATCTCTGCGGTCAGTTATATCTTTATGTTCTTCTATGGTATCTATCGAGCATTCGTGTATGGACGGTTTTTCTACATTGCTCTCTTTGGCCTGATTTTTTTACATTCAATCACCGCAGGTCACGTAGTATTTAATGGGACGTCTTCAATCATGCTTGCCTTTGCAATTGGCTGCATCTGTTGTACTTCAAAGCTTCCACATACCCTCAATAATTATAAGTAGTTGATATGTCTCCTTCTCTTAGTGTTGTTATACCTTTATACAATAAAGAAAAATTCATATTGCGAGCCATTGAGTCGATAAAAGCACAAACACTCAAGGTAAAAGAAATCATCGTTGTTGATGATGGCTCAAACGATATAGGGGCGAGCCTTGTTAAACAATATCACCCTGATGTAACTCTAATTCAGCAGTCTAATCAAGGAGTATCTGTCGCCAGAAATACAGGCATTGATGCTGCAACTTCACATCATGTTGCTTTTTTAGATGCTGATGATTATTGGCTTCCTCGATTTGTTGAAAATATTACTTTATTAATTGAGTCTTCGCCTAATGCTGTCATGTATTGCACCCATTATGCGTTTAATACTGGTACAGAGGTTCGCCCTGCGTTAATGCGAGCTATTCCCAAGCTTGGTGGAACAATAAATGATTTATTTGCTTCTTGTTTAAATGCCGATTTACCGATAACAGCATCTTCGGTTTGCATTAAGAGAAGTAAGTTAAAGGAAGTTGGTGGCTTTCCAGTAGGGATGAAAATGGGGGAAGATCAAGTTGTATGGGCAAAGATTGCATGTTTAGGTAAGGTGATGTATGCCCCAGAGGTCTGTGTCCATTATGACTTATCTATTGAAGGGAGTGCTTGTGACATTAATAAAGTTTATGAGCCAGCGCCTCAACTTAGTGTCTACCAGGACATGCTCGATCAGGGGCAAGTTCCTGAAAATTTGCAAGAAAGCTTAAAAAGGCTCATGCATTATACGGTTTTGAGTTGTGTTAAAAATAACCTTCTCGCAGGGCAGCGTTTGGAAGCTCGCCATCTTTTGCTCAACCATCCATGTTTGATTTATGACCGCTATCGAATAGGGGCGTTAATCGCTTCTTGTCTTCCAGTTGGTCTTTTTAATTTATTTCTCCGTCTGGTACGTGGAAACCGCTAGTTTAATTGATTACCTATGCCTAGAGACATTATCAAGAAAGTTGTCCATGCTCAAAATATTGAGAGTGATCTCAATATGGTATTGAGTTCACCTCCTATTTCAAACCAGAATGCCAAATTAATCAGTTTCGTGAACCCATACTCATATATGCTGTTGCGAAATCGTTTGGATGAACACTCTGATGTTGATGTATTCTATAGCGATGCATTGGTATCTTGTTGGTGGTTTTCTGCTTTTTCGGGAAAGAAAATTCCTAGGATTAGTTTTGATTACGGTTCCTTTGCTAAAACTTTCCTCGATAAGTTGGATGGAAGTGAGCACTCTGTCTATTTTATTGGTGCGAAAGATAAGGAAATTCAAGGGACAATTGCATCTTTTCGCCAAAAATACCCAGGTCTTCGTATTGCAGGGTTTCGTCATGGTTACTTTGATAGCGATGAAGAAAAATACGCAGTAATACAACAGATTGCAGATAGTGGTGCTACGTTTGTGATCTGTGGTATGGGGACGCCACACCAAGAAAAATTTGGCAGAATGATTAAGAAAATTAACAGTAGTGTTCAACGAATTTATACTTGTGGTGGTTTTCTTCATCAATCTTCAGGTAATGTGCAGTATTATCCTAACTGGGTAAATAAATACAATTTACGATGGCTATACCGTGCCGTTAAGGAAGATTATGTTTTAAAAAGACTCTTGGTGCAATATCCTCAATTTGCGATCTATTCTACGATGGATTATCTTTTTGAACGTAAGAAAAAATAGTTACCTATTGAACGTTAAAGTAGTCGAAATTAAATATGTCACAGAAATCATTTAGACATGATATAAATGCATTGCGAGCGCTAGCTGTAATAGCTGTAGTCCTATACCACTTTAAGGTTCCCTTTGTTTCGTCTGGTTTTATAGGGGTTGATATCTTTTTTGTCATATCAGGTTTTCTGATGACAAGTATTATCTGTAAAAGTTATGAAAGTGGGCAGTTTAACGTATGGCGGTTCTTTTTTGCACGAGCAAAACGTATTATTCCTGCCTTGTTAGTCCTTTGCTTTTCTTTAATGGTACTAGGATACTTTTTGCTTTTGCCCCTAGAGTATCGTCAGTTATCTAAGCATCTAGTTGCTAGTCTGTTCTTTCTGTCCAATATAATATTCGCACGAGAAGCGGGTTACTTTGATTCGGAATCAAGCGAAAAGTTTTTACTTCATACCTGGTCGTTATCTGTTGAATGGCAGTTTTATCTGATTTTGCCGTTTATTTTCCTCTTTACTGTAAAGCTCTTGAGCAAGCGTAGATTCCCTGCCGTCCTCATGGGGCTCGCTTTGCTCTCTCTCACCTATTGCCTGATGCAGGATGATGCTCAGGATGTTTATTTCTCTCTATTTACTAGATCTTGGGAAATGATCCTTGGAGGCTTGGTCTATTTTTTACCCTCTAGTGAGCACCTTTCTGAGCATCATCGAAAAAACGCAGCACTGACCCTAGTTTTATCTCTTGTGCTGACAGTATTGGTTATTGGACCACAAGCTTTATGGCCTAATCCTATTGCTGTGATTCCCATTGTTCTCACCGCAGGTTTACTTTGGCTGCAGTGGGAGTTTTCATTTTACAGACATCGTATAGTGAGTTATTTTGGCAATGTTTCCTATTCATGGTATCTATGGCATTGGCCTGTTGCCGTTTTTATATTGAAAACCTTTGGGGAGTTTACCCCTGTAACGGTTATCCTCGGAGCGGGAATCTCTCTTGCTATTGCCACTGCTTCGCTTTATTTAGTAGAAAGTCCATCGCGAAACGTTCGTTTTAGCTTTGCCACGCTTTGTCGCTTTAGTTTTGTATTCTTCATGGTTTGTACTCTCAGTACATCGGTATTTGTTACTAACGGTTTACCTTACTATTTTCGAATTCCTGAAAATGTCATAAAGGCTGATTTAGAGTACTTGAATAGGGAACCACGAAAGGAATCATGTTTGACGTTGTCGGGAGTTGATTCTGAATACTGTCGCTATGGAGACAAATCCGGAGATGTTTCACTTATTGTTTTTGGGGATAGCCACGCAAGTGCAGTAGTGACGGCTGTCGAAGATAGTTTGCAAAATGGACAATCTGTTTTATTTATCGCAAAAGCTGGATGTCCTCCTTTAGGAAGTGGTGACCCGAGAAAGCAAGGGGGAGGGGAATGTCAGACATTTGTTGAGAAACAAATAAGTTATGTACAAAGTACTTACCCAGGAGTGCCTATTCTAGTGGTTTCTCGTTGGGCATATTACTATCTTGGTAAGCTTGGTTCTAACAAATCAGATATTGGAGTTGAAAGTAACGCACTTTATGAGAGCTTTACCAGCACATGGTGCTCAGTCGCTGAAAATCGCAACGTTGTCGCTCTTTCGCCTATCCCTGAGTACTCAAGAAATGTACCTAACTATGTCGCAAAATCCCTGTGGAAAGGAACTTCAATTGATGAGCTATCAATAGGTGAATTCCAAAAGCGAAGTGGGTGGGTTATGGATGCTCTAGAAAAGGCATCAAGTGATTGTAGTTTAAGAATCCTTGATGCAAGTAAGTACCTATGTGATGGAAAATACTGCTATATTGATAAAAACGGTTTACCGATCTATTACGACGACAATCACTTAAGTGAGTTCGGAAATAAATTGCTTGTCCCACTCTTTAAAGAAGTAGGGCTATAACTGAACGGTTTTCTGATGACTTGGGGTAAAGCCAGCACACGAGGCTGGCTTTAAACTAAGTAAAGCTCCTGAGTTTCAGGACACTTTTGAGTCTTGTGCAGGAGCGCGTTTTATAAACTTACTGCGGAAAAAGCTTGTTATCCGCCAAACGTAAGCGAGTAAAGTGGCATAGCCTACGAAGCAAGCGAGGAATAATAAAAACATTGCAACTTCAGGTATATTGGCTGTTTCTCCGTAAATCCCCACCGCTGAAAAAAAGATGGCAATGGAACAGATAGCTATCAAAGTTTGCTTCGGGCCCAGCCCTAACCTTTGGAAAATATGATGCAGATGTTCACGGTCCGGTTTAAATGGTGAGTCTCCTCGTCGGATTCTTCGGATCATAATAGCAGCCATATCCATCAAAGGCAGTGCAATGAGCCACAGTGCAGTAACTGGTCGGATAAGAGGTTCAGATTGTTCGGTTTGACTTACTCCAAGTAATAGCCAAATTACTGTGAAGCCAATCATCATGCTTCCAGCATCTCCCATAAATACTTTACGCTCTCGACCTAATATTCCTAAATTCATAAAAATATAAGGTAGCATTGCCACGATAATCACTACACATAAATAAGCAGCGCCGTGCTGACTGTCAACTTGCAATAAATAGGCTAGTGCTCCTAGAGTCACAATAGAAAGGCCCCCTAATAGGCCATCAATACCATCAACCATATTGAATGCGTTGATTGCACCAATGACGGCAAAGATAGTGATAACACTCCCTAACCCTCCGAGGGATACCTCGCCGGTTCCGAACATATTACCTAGACTGTGGAGCTCTATACCAGCAAGCTTCATCATGACAATAGACAGTAAAGCTTGTATGCCCAATCTGATCTTGAAACTCAAGTCTACTTTATCATCTATGGCGCCAATTAAGGTTAAAGTCGAGATGCACAGTACATAGAGCCAACTATGTTCAATGATTTCGGGTTTAAACGTCAGGTATTGTGCGAGTACTAAGCAGATGGAGATGCCTCCAACTAATGGTACCGTGCCGTCATGCAGCTTTCTTGCGTTGGGCTTATCAACTAAACCGACCTTTCTGGCTACTTTACGCATCAAGAAAAGAGTGGCGAAGGATGAAAAAAAGACAAAACTAAGTTCGAGAAACATAAAAAAGCCAAGGTTTTATTAACGTGACCGCCAGATTTTAGCTCAAAAGGACATGATCCAAAAGTGGCGATTTGTAACAGCGTAAAGTGACATTATTACCCAAGTGCATCTCATCAGTTTATTTATCCGTACAGCCGTAGCTTTATTGAAACTTCGAGCGGCAACTAAGTGCTTGATCCAAAGGCTCGGTCTATTGTTACATGTAATAACTAGTGATTGCAGATGCTTGCATCCTAGTTTCGTTACCCCTGCAGAATCTCACGACCTCTTGTACCTAATAGTTTCGAAATTGGTCCAAGAGTGGTTGCCGTATTTCTCTCGTTTTAAGGTTTTTCTATTACCAAGCAGGAGCTTCCATCGTAACGACGCTTTCTTCAACTTATGTCGATATCACCACAAACGGCGACGGCTTAATTTTTCTTCCTTGCTAGTTTTTCATGTTGATTAAGTACAAATAAGTAGGAGCAATTTTTGCCAAATCAATACAAACCGTTTTACACTGAATCTGGGTATCTTTCTTTCTGCTTGATAGTTCCTCTATTTCTATCGTGGCCTATTGTTACGCTGATTTATGAAGGGAGGATACTACCTCATCAAGTAATCTCGAGATGCTTGGCTCAACGAGAATGACTCGGTATGTAGGCGAGGCGATGATTTAAGGGTTTAGTATTTCTAAATCAATATTTACATCAAACACTTGGAGGGGGCGAGACCTTACAGTGCATTGTTTTCTTAGAACTAAAATCAATGATGACGCTCTGGATTAGGTATTTATTATTTAGACAAAATTGAGTTAATTCTGTCGCGGTTAGGGGCTAGGCCTAAGGGCGGTAGCGTGTTTGAAGTTCTCAGGGTTAGGCTTTGAAAAAGAAAAGAGTGTTAACGGTATTTGGTACTAGGCCAGAAGCTATTAAAATGGCTCCGCTTGTTACAGCATTAAAAAACGATGATAGGTTTGAAGCAAGATGTTGTGTCACTGCTCAGCATCGAGAAATGTTAGACCAAGTTTTAGAGTTGTTTGAGATCCAACCAGATTATGACTTAAATGTTATGAAGACTGGACAGAGCTTAAATGAACTGACAAGCCGCATCTTGATCGAAATGAAGCCAATCCTTCAAGCATACAAGCCTGATATTGTTTTAGTGCACGGTGATACATCTACCACGTTTGCAGCCTCTCTATCCGCATACTTTGAGCAAATAGCTGTTGGTCATGTGGAAGCTGGATTAAGGACTGGCAATATGTACTCACCATGGCCTGAGGAAGCAAACAGAAAGCTGACAGCAGCACTAGCTCAATATCATTTTGCTCCCACTGAAACTTCTAAAGATAATCTAATTCGAGAAAACCACGCCTCACACAACATTTTTGTCACGGGCAATACGGTAATTGATGCGTTATTAATGGTAAAAGAAAAAATCTTGTCAGACGTATTGCTTGAAAAAGAGTTAGAAAAGCAGTTCCCTTTTTTAAACACTTCGCAGAAAACGATACTTGTAACAGGTCATCGAAGAGAGAGTTTTGGTGATGGTTTTGAGCGTATATGTAAAGCTATCTCTACCATTGCACTTGAACACCCAAGTGTACAAATTGTGTATCCAGTGCATTTAAATCCAAATGTACTTGAGCCAGTAAAACGAATTTTATCAAACATTGGTAATGTACATATAATCGAGCCTCAGCAATATTTATCGTTCGTTTATTTAATGACAAAAGCAGACCTTATATTAACGGACTCAGGTGGCATTCAGGAAGAAGCTCCTTCACTAGGTAAACCAGTATTAGTTATGCGTGATACAACAGAGCGCCCTGAAGCTGTAAATGCTGGAACTGTGAAATTAGTAGGTACTTATGGAAAAGCAATCATAGAGAATGTGAGTACACTACTTACCGAACCTTTGAAGTACCAAATAATGAGTACTGCACATAATCCATACGGAGATGGGCAAGCTTGCCAACGTATACTGGATATTTTGGCCATTTAAAAAGTAGTAAGTTTATGTCTTTTGAAACAATATCAGTTATTGGGCTCGGTTATATTGGTTTACCAACCGCTGCAATGTTTGCCTCTCGCAAAAGAAACGTCATAGGGGTTGATGTAAACCAACATGCGGTTGATACCATTAATTTAGGCAAGATCCATATCGTTGAACCTGACCTAGATATGATAGTCAATGCGGCGGTGACAGAAGGATATTTGAGAGCAACAACTCAAGCAGAATCAGCTGATGCATTCCTTATCGCTGTTCCTACCCCATTTTTACCTTGCGAAATAGGTGAAATTCCAGTTGCAGATTTATCATTTATAGAAGCTGCATGTCGCGAAATTGCGCCAGTACTCAAAAAAGGTGACTTAGTCATTTTGGAGTCAACGTCTCCAGTGGGGACAACAGAGAAGGTTGCTGAATGGTTAGCATCTGTGCGATCTGATTTGAGCTTTCCACAAACGCATGGTGATCATGCTGATATTAACGTTGCACATTGTCCTGAGCGTGTCTTGCCTGGGCATGTAGTGCGTGAGTTAGTAGAGAATGATCGCGTCATCGGTGGAATATCCCCCCGTTGTTCGGAACGTGCAATCGAGCTGTATAAAGCCTTTGTGAAAGGTGAGTGTATTGTTACGAATGCTCGAACAGCAGAGATGGCAAAGCTAACAGAAAACAGTTCACGTGATGTTCAGATCGCATTTGCGAATGAGCTTTCAATCATTTGTGATAAATTGGACATCAATGTATGGGAGTTGATCGCTTTAGCTAACCGTCACCCTCGCGTTAATATCCTTCAGCCAGGGCCTGGAGTTGGAGGGCATTGTATTGCTGTTGATCCTTGGTTCATTGTTTCAAAAACACCTGATGAAGCACAAATTATTCACACTGCGCGTAAAGTGAATGACAGCAAGCCTGAATGGGTGATTAACAAAGTTAAATTGGCGATTGCAGAGTTCTTGCAAGCGAACCCAGATAAAACAGTAAAAGACGTTATAGTCGCTTGTTACGGTTTGGCATTTAAACCGGATATTGATGACTTACGTGAAAGCCCTGCTTTACATATTTCAAATGCGATTAAAGACTTTCACTCTGGCCGTGTTCTTGCTGTGGAACCGAACATTGATGAGTTGCCTAAATCAATGGAAGATCTGGAACTAGTACCATTTGAATTTGCTAAAGCAGAAGCTGATGTACATTTGATGCTTGTAGATCATAAAGAGTTCAAAAAAAATAGAATAAGCTCAGGAATTAAAGTGGATACGAAAGGTATATGGTAAGTTCTACGGAATGCCAATATGCTTAAGGCATTTTTTTATTTAGTATTAGGAACTATATTTGCAAAATTAAGCCCCATATTATTTGGTGGTTTAGTTTTATCCAAATATGGCTTGGAGTCATACGGTAATTTTATTTCATTTGTTTTGTCGGTGAGTATGATTGTTAATTTGGGGGTTATGGGTATTAGCCCCCAAATCTTGTCGGATAAAAAAAAGAATATAAGGTTTGATTACTTTTATGTTTCTATTTTTATAGTAACCATGTCAGCAATTACTTTACTGTCATTAAAACCAGGATCGCTTACAAACTTTAGTGGTGCTGTCATTATATATGCTTTGAGTTTTGCTGTGATTTATCTTTGTTCAGCAGTATTGAACATGATGTTGATGAATTCTTACTCAGCCATTATTTGGGCTGTGTTTGGCTTTTGCAATGTATTATCAATGCTCTTTTTGATCTTTTTAGAATTGAATGAACGTGATTTTATTTACTTATATACACTGTCAGCTTTTATAGCATCTGTAGTCGGGGCGGTATTAGTTTTTTGTAAGGGTAAAGGTAGGTTTGTCTTTGATTTATCAATGTTAGAAACTACCAAAGTATTTAAAAACTCAATTTCTATATCTATATTTGGTTTTTCTGTTATATTTTCATTCTTATTTTCTCAATCCAATCTTATAGGGGGGGAGAAAGTATCTTTTTCAATTTATTACCAGTTCTTTACTGCCGTAACTTTTCTTCCTGGTATCATTGGCAATATTCTCATTCCTAGGATGTCCTTAGGTAGTGAAAGGGGGCAATTAAGCTGCATTCCTTATGTTGTTTACTCTTCGATATTTTTGTTGTTGTCGATTGTTTTTTTTGTAGGATTGGCTTCCTGCTACTACTATGATTTGGTTCTCTATACAAAAATAGTCAAGAGTGATCTTATGACTAAAGAGGCTTTACTGTTGTGGTTGTCATCTTTTCTCGCTGTTTTCAACTCCTATTCAATACAAATTGTTATTGCTTTTCGTTTGTATAAGTTACTTGTGATTTGCTCTGTTTTATGGGCGGTTTCATTTTGTGGAATATTGTTTATGTTAGACATTTCCTTATTTTCAGTTTCCATTTCGTTTGTTTGTTCATACTTATTAGTTTCTGTGTATCTATTGAAAAAAACAAGAGGTCTTGAAGTGTGAGAAAACTGGTTTATTTGGCTAACCCTTTTAGTCCTCATGTTAGACAGTGGTTAGAAATATTTTCAAATATAAATGTTGAAGATATTAATGAGGTTGAAATCTATCACATAAAACATCTTGATGGTGGTATTGGTAATGTATCTGAACAATATGAATATGTTAGAAACTATTGTCCAATACCAGGATTTCTCAGTTGGCTTCCCGCAATTTTACAATATGTATACTTGGGGGTTTATCTAAAATTTACCCTTGCGAATAGTAGTTTAATTCATGCGCATAATAGTAGTGGGTATGGCTTGTCTGCTTTTTTGTCTGGTAAAAAATATATATTAACTACTTATGGTAGTGAAGTGTACCGAGCAACGCTTAAAAATACCAACTTGCCATATAAGATTCTTATTAAGGCGATATTGGGAAGCGCGGAAATAATAACGTCCTCGTCTTCTCAAATGACCGATTCGGTAAATGAGCTATGCATAGATTTAAATGTTTATGAGTTTTCTTTGGGTGTTTCTAGAGAATTTCACTATAGTCAATCTTTGAGGGATTCTGCTAGAGAAAAATTAAAAATACCATTGGGTGCGGTTGTCATATTCTCGAATAGACGATTAACTAGACTTTACAATATAGATATAATACTAGAAGCATTTAAAAATGTTTCAAAAAAAAGAAAGTTACTGTATTTAATACAAATTGAAGGTGATGCTGATTTAAATTATTCTAGAGAAATTGATAAGAATTTTAATGTTGAAAACTTGTTATATATAAAGGGGTTTTTAGAACAATCAGAGCTTAATGAGATTTTGTGTGCATCAGATTACACTATTTCGCTTCCTGTCACCGATCAGCTGAGTTCATCAATATTGGAAGGTATCAGTTGCAATTGCCTCCCAATACTTTCTAACTTGAAGGCATATAAACCATTGGGTGATATATCGATTACTGTTGATGCTAACGTAAAAAATTTGGAAAAAACAATCTTTGATGTTTTAGATGGTAAGTATGAGAATAAATATGAACTTGTTGAAGAGTTTACTAAAAGGTATTCAATAGATGTTGCAGCCAAAAAGTATCAAGATGTTTTGGAAAAATTCAATGTCTAAATGGTCTGCTTTGTATTTATTATACCGCTGCGATTCCACCTCCACCCGTCCTTGAATTTTGTGGTGAATGATATTGCCTATTACATCGATGGTAATGAAGTGACTTTAGGTCGTATTGGCATTTTCCTTGGAACTTTACTTTTATGGTCTTAAAGTTCTTTTTACGAGTGTGACTACTTGTTAAAATATATGACTTAATTTGAAATTCTTCATAATCAGTACTTGGAATTACCTTTCAATATTTGGTTTGTTTGTGCGGTGATTTCTATATACTGTTATGTGATTTTTCTTTTATCAGTTATTTAAGTTTTTAAGCAAACTGTCATGAAGTTAGCCTCTTAATAAAACTACTTGCAATAGTAGGTCCAGTTGCTGTTAACGGCCTATAGTAGCTTATTCTGGGCTGCTACATGATTGCAAATGTAACCGCTTTTACTCTTGGGTGTTTATTGGAATTTAATAACGTTAATTTTTAGAAGATAATGATGAAACAAGTACTTCAAGATATGGCTAAGGGGATCTCTAATTTAGTGGAAGCTCCGGCACCAAAAATTTCGGTTGGCAATCTATTAATTGATTCCAGTATTTCGTTAATCTCTGCCGGTACCGAGCGCATGTTGGTAGACTTTGGGAAAGCAAGTTTATTCGACAAAGCGAGGCAACAGCCCGACAAAGTTAAAATGGTACTTGAAAAGATCCAGACAGATGGGGTAATGACCACTTTAGAAGCCGTACAATCGAAGTTGGCACAACCACTTCCTTTGGGTTATTGCAATGTTGGAGTCGTTAATGCGGTAGGGAAAGGTGTTCAAGGCTTCAAAGAAGGCGATCGTGTCGTTTCTAACGGACCACATGCCGATGTCGTTCGTGTCTCAAAAAACTTATGCGCACTTATCCCTGATAACGTATCTGATGAAGAGGCGTCATTTACCGTTGTTGCGAGCATTGGCTTGCAAGGTATCCGTTTAGCGGATCCTACGCTGGGTGAAGCGTTTGTAGTAACCGGGGTTGGTTTAATCGGGTTGCTTACAGTTCAATTGCTTCGTGCTCAAGGTTGTCGTGTGTTGGCTATTGATTATGACGATGCGAAGTTAGCGCTGGCTAGGCAATTTGGTGCCGAAGTTTGTAATCCGGGGAAGGGGGAAGATCCTATTGCTGCTGGTATGGCATTCAGCCGTGGGAATGGTGTTGATGGCGTCATTATTACAGCTTCAACGAAATCCAACGACCCTGTCACCCAGGCGGCACGAATGAGTCGTAAACGTGGTCGCATTATTCTTGTCGGTGTGACCGGATTAGAGCTCAATCGTGCGGACTTCTACGAAAAAGAACTGACATTTCAAGTCTCTTGCTCTTATGGGCCTGGTCGCTACGATGCAGACTACGAAGACAAGGGCAATGACTACCCTTATGCTTTTGTGCGTTGGACCGAGCAGCGTAACTTTGAAGCCATCTTAGATATGATGTCTTCGGGCCAAGTAGACGTTAAGCCTCTTATTACTCATCGATTTAATTTCGAAGATGTGGCTCAGGCCTACGAGCTCCTGACTTCTGGTGAATCCGCACTCGGTATTTTGCTTCAATATCTGAGCGATCCCATTGCGCGTCACGTGAAATCCGTATCGCTCAACAGTGCAATGACGTTTGAGGCATCTAAGCCTGTTGTGGGTTTTGTTGGGGCTGGAAACTACGCTTCTCGAATGCTGATCCCAGCATTTAAAGCAGGTGGTGCTCAACTGCATACTATTGCAACTTCTGGTGGTATTAATGGTGTAACCAATGGTGAAAAAGCGGGTTTTGCTACAACGACTACAGATACGAGTGCGATGATTTCTGACTCTGAAATTAATACTATAGCTATTGTTACACGTCATAACAGCCATGCTTACTTTGTCTCTGAAGCCCTTAAAGCGGGTAAAAATGTATTTGTTGAAAAGCCTTTAGCTGTCACCTTAGAAGAACTTGCAGAAGTAGAAGCTACCTATTACTCGAAGGTATCTTCTGCTTCGGCACCAAAATTAATGGTTGGATTTAATCGCCGTTTTTCTCCTCAAATTCAAAAAATGAAAGAGTTGCTCTCGTCAGTCAAAGAGCCCAAGAGCTTTATGATGACAATGAATGCTGGCGCGATTCCAGCAGACCACTGGACGCAAGATAATGAAGTTGGTGGTGGTCGTATCATTGGTGAGGCATGCCACTTCATCGACTTGATGCGCTTTTTAGCCGATTCAGAAATTGTTTCTGTACAGTGCCGTCGCATGGGAGGTGTTGACGGAGCTGTAATTACTGAGGATAAAGCAGCCATTATTCTTGGTTTTGCTGATGGGTCTTTCGGTACAATTCATTACTTGGCCAATGGTGCTGCGAATTTCCCTAAAGAGCGAGTAGAAGTATTCGCCGCAGGGCGTGTGCTTCAACTTGATAACTTCCGTAAACTAAAAGCATTCGGCTGGCCAGGTTTTAATAAAATGAACCTTTGGAAACAAGATAAAGGGCAAACTGACTGTGCAGCGGCTTTCCTCAACGCCATTGAATCAGGTAAAGAGTCTCCTATTCCAGTTCAAGAGTTATTTGAAGTTGCACGAGTGACAATTGAAATCGCTGAACAGTTACGTAAACAGCGATGAGTCTTAAGTTAAAAGTGCAGACAGCAAAAGCACTGGGTCTTTTTAATTTATTTCGCGTTGCTGCATATAACCTTGGCGTCCGAACAGGATTAAATCCAGTAAAACGTTTGAAGCCTCTTCCGATATCGGGCCTTTTATTTCGACCTTTACCCTCTTCGAGTCAAGGTGAGTCTAGTCATTCTTACGCTTTCATTGCATTTGGTTGGATGTCCAGCTTATCAATGGCTGACTTGAAATGGAAAAAAAATATCCTTACTGGAAAAGAATTCTCTGACATGGATAAACCTTGGTTCAGTCTACCTGACTTCGATTCAAATGTGGGAGATATTAAAGGTATTTGGGAGGCATCACGGTTTGATTGGGTTTTAGGGCTAGCAAGAGATTACCTTGCAGGGAGAGGCGCTGCTTTAGAAGAGTTGAATGCTACTGCTAAAAGTTGGATAGAACAGAACGCAACTTATCTTGGCCCGAACTGGAAATGCGGGCAAGAAGCTTCAATAAGAGTCATGCACTTAGCCTTTGCTGCTAAGTTGCTCAATCAAGTGCATGATTCTGAACCTGCACTTTTGACTTTAGTGAAAGCACACTTGAAGCGTATTGCTCCTACGATTTCCTACGCTGTCGCGCAAGATAATAATCATGGCACATCAGAAGCTGCCGCTTTGTTTATCGGAGGCAGTTGGTTGGTTGCCAATGGCGATGACTGTGGGAAACAGTGGCAAAAATTGGGGAGAAAATGGTTAGAAAACCGAGCCAAGCACCTGATTGCTTGGGATGGTACCTTCAGTCAGTATTCGGTGAACTACCACAGGGTGATGTTAGATACCTACTCAATGGCAGAGCTTTGGCGCCGAGAACTAGAGCTGAGCCCATTTACTCGAGGGTTGACTGAAAAGGTAAGCTTGGCAACTCAGTGGCTGTATCTCTTAATCGAACCATCAACCGGTGATGCACCTAACTTGGGGCATAACGACGGTGCTCGCTTGTTACAGTTAACAGATACTGATTATCGAGACTTTCGTCCGTCTGTGCAGCTAGCATCTATCTTATTTCTTCAAACTTCAGCATGGCAAGAAGATGGAAACTTTGATGGCGTACTTTCGTTATTAAAGTTGCAAAAACCGAGGAGCGTCTTACCAGAACCAGCATCATTCCATTTCTCTGATGGTGGTTATATCGGCTTGAGAAATCAATCGGGAGCATTTGCTTTATTTAACTATCCCAAGTTTCGGTTTAGACCTGCTCAAAATGATGCGCTTCATGTCGATCTATGGTGTGATGGAGTGAACTTGCTGCGCGATGGCGGTACGTTCAGTTATAACGCTGGTCAAGACTATATTGACTACTATGGCGGTACACAAAGCCACAATACCATTCAGTTTGATGGGAATGAGCAAATGCCTAGGCTTAGCCGTTTTTTACTAGGTGGCTGGTTAAAAGCAAAGAATACCCACTTTGATGAGCGTCAACTAACTGGGCAAGCGGGTTATCGAGATTATTTGGGATGTGAGCATCTAAGAAGAGTTTCTCTTACTAAAACGTCTCTGATGGTTATCGACGAAGTCAAAGGTTTTAAGAATAAGGCTGTCCTGCGTTGGCGACTGAACCCTGATAATTGGCAAGTTCAGGGACAAACTGTGACGAATGGCAATCACAAGATCTTCATAGATAGTGATGCAAAGATTGTCCGTTTAGAAATCGTAGCAGGCAGAGAGTCTCGTTATTACTACCAAGAAAGCTCTATCCCTGTACTTGAGGTAGAGATTTCGTCAGGTGGCAAAATTACAACAGAGTATCAATTTCGCTCATGAATATTCTTTATTTTCATCAACACTTTTCTACACCAAAAGGGTCGACAGGAATACGTTCCTATGAAATGGCCAAGCGCCTTATTCATCATGGGCATAATGTCACTATGGTCTGCGGCACTTACGGTGGTGGCGAGACAGGATTAGACGCGGCGTTTGTTTCCGGCAAACGTGAAGGTATCGTCGATGGCATTCGAATCACTGAATTTGATTTGGCTTACTCAAACTCCGACGGTTTTATAAAGCGTAGTATGACATTTGTGAAGTTTGCCTTAAAGAGTATTGGCCTAGCCTTTACTGAAAAATACGATGTGTTGTTCGCAACAACAACCCCACTTACCGCTGGGATCCCAGGAATCTTTGCTCGTTGGTTACGTGGCAAGCCATTCGTCTTTGAAGTAAGAGACTTGTGGCCTGAATTACCCAAAGAAATGGGTGTGATCAAGAACCCAATCTTTCTAGGGCTTATGTCGTTTTTAGAATGGGCCTCTTACCGAAGTGCGCATCGCTGTATTGGTTTATCTCCCGGTATTGTTGAAGGCATTAAAAAGCGTGGCGTGGACGAAAATCAAATAGCCATGGTGCCGAATGGTTGTGATTTATCTATCTTTAGTCAGCCAAGTGAGCCTTGGCGCCCAGACGGTGTGAAAGAAACAGAAATGATGGCGATCTTCACTGGTACTCATGGAATAGCAAATGGCCTCTATGCTGTTTTACATACTGCAGTAGAGCTACAAAACCGTGGCCGAGAGGATATTAAGCTAGTTTTAGTCGGGCAAGGGAAATTAAAGCCAGAACTGGAGAGGAAAGCTAAAGAGCTTGAGTTGAATAATGTGGTATTTCACCCCCCGGTAAACAAGCAGAAGTTGTCTGGTCTGATGGCGAGCGCGGATATTGGTATGCAAGTACTGGAGAATATTCCAGCCTTTTATTATGGGACCTCTCCCAATAAGTTCTTTGACTATATATCAGCGAGCCTACCCGTCATCAATAACTATCCAGGCTGGTTGGCTGGAATGATTGAGACAAATCAATGTGGATTTGTTGTTCAGCCCGAGGACCCAAAGGCGTTTGCTGACGCGTTAGAAAAAGCTGCCAACCAAAGAGAAATTCTGACCCAGATGGGGTCAAACGCTCGCCAGCTCGCAGAGAGTCAATTTAACCGCGCTCTGTTAGCGGATAAATGGGTTGCTTGGGTTACAGGAGTTAATACATCCAAGCTGAAGTCAGCAGAGGTAAAAGATGAAAAGGCTGATTGATTTTCTCGTATCCCTCTTTGCACTTATTTTGTTATCTCCCATTATTGCGTTAGTCGCTTGGAAGATTCGTAAAAACCTTGGCTCTCCGGTTTTGTTTCGCCAAACGCGTCCTGGGTTCAATGGAAAACCATTTGAAATGGTAAAATTTCGCACCATGAAGGATGCTGTTGTTATACAAGGAAATCCACTTCCGGACTCTGAGCGCATGACCTCGTTAGGTAATAAGCTCAGAAACAGCAGTTTAGATGAGCTTCCGGAACTTTGGAATGTACTAAAAGGGGATATGAGCTTAGTTGGTCCGCGGCCTCTGCTGATGGACTATTTGCCCTTGTATAATGCTGAACAAGCTCGTCGGCATGAGGTTCGCCCCGGTATTACTGGTTGGGCACAAATTAATGGTCGAAATGCCATTAGCTGGGATGAGAAATTCAATCTTGATGTTTGGTATGTCGATAATCGAACTTTGTGGCTGGATATTAAAATTCTCTTTCTTACAGTAAAAAAAGTAATTGTTAAAGATGGTGTATCTGCAGAAGGACACGTTACTGTAGATCCGTTTGAAGGAAACCATGATGAGTAAGATTGCGATTCTTGGTGCTAGTGGACACGGTAAAGTTGTTGCCGATATTGCTGAACTAAATGGCTACAACACCATAGACTTTTTCGATGATCGTTTCCCAGCTCTTAGTGGGTTGGAGCATTGGAGAGTTCTTGGCTCAACTGAAGATTTATTACAACGAGCACTAGACTATGATGCGGTAATAGTCGCGATTGGTAACAACGCAATAAGGTTGGCTAAACACCACCACTTGTTACAAGTGGGCGCAACGCTAGGGACTCTGATTCATCCTTCTGCTGTCATAAGCCGTTACGCAAAAGTGGGCGTTGGGTCTGTAATCATGGCAAATTGCGTTATAAATGCTTTTTCTAAGGTAGGGCAAGCGAGCATCATCAATACGGCGGCGACTATTGACCACGATTGCATCCTTGAAGATGGTGTGCATGTGTCCCCTGGAGCCAACCTTGCTGGTGGAGTGAGTGTTGGTGAATCTTCTTGGTTGGGGATTGGTTGTCAGGTCAAGCAACTGATAACGATAGGGAATGCGGTTGTAGTGGGTGCTGGAGCGACGGTGGTTTCAAATATTGATGACCATAAGACGGTTGTCGGTTCGCCAGCCAAACTCTTTCGCTAATATTGATAGACTAAATTTTAGGTGTTTTTGTGTTAAATACTCCTTTCTCTCCTTGGCCTTCATTTTCTCAAGAAGAAGCAGATGCAGTGAGTTCGACCTTACTATCCAATAAAGTCAATTATTGGACGGGGAATGAATGCCGATTGTTTGAGCAAGAGTTTGCTCAGTGGGCAGGATGTCAGCACGGGGTTGCGTTAGCGAATGGAACGCTCGCTCTAGACCTTGCATTGAAAGCTCTCGACATCGGTGCTGGGGATGAGGTGATAACTACACCTCGAACATTTTTAGCAACAGCGTCTTCGATCGTAACAAGTGGGGCTTGTCCGGTATTTGCAGATGTAGATCTCAATAGTCAGGCGATTACTGCAGAATCTATTCAGGCTGTATTAACAGCAAAGACGAAAGCGGTCATTGTGGTTCATCTAGCGGGGATGCCTGCAGAGATGGACGCTATTATGGCATTGTCTGAGCAATACGGTTTTTGTGTTATCGAAGACTGCGCACAAGCACATGGTGCGAAATATAAAGGTCGTAGCGTCGGTTCTATTGGTCATATTGGTGCTTGGTCTTTCTGTCAGGACAAAATCATGACGACTGGTGGTGAAGGCGGCATGGTGACAACAAATGATAGAGCGCTGTGGTCAAAGATGTGGTCGTTTAAGGATCATGGTAAGAGCTATGATGCGGTGTATCATCGAGAGCACCCAGTTGGCTTTCGTTGGTTGCATGAAAGTTTTGGTACAAACTGGCGCATGACTGAACTCCAAGCTGTTATTGGGCGAATTCAACTGAAAAAAATGCAATGTTGGACTCAAAGTCGTCAGAAGAATGCTGCAATTATTGATGAGATAGCACAGCAGTTTGAAGTCGTTCGGACGGTGAAGGTTCCAGACCACTCATTGCATGCAGAATATAAGCACTATTTGTTTGTGGAGCCTCAACGGTTAGCGCCTGGCTGGACACGAGATCGTATTGTTGAAGAAGTTACTAAACGAGGAGTTCCTGTCTATCAAGGGAGTTGCTCTGAAGTCTATTTAGAAAAGGCGTTTGACAATACGCCTTGGCGACCGAAGCAGCGCTTAGTCAACGCAGTAGAACTTGGAGAAACCAGCCTGATGTTTTTGGTGCACCCAACGTTGACTAGTCGTGAGATGGAAAAAACGGCTGCGGTTCTTAGAGACGTTCTAACTCTTGCTCAAAAATGATTTCCTTAACACTGGGCTAGAAGATATGTGCTGAGCCCAGTTAATTAACTCAATACCTAATAATGATCGCTAAATTACTTACACTTCCACGACCACTAAAAAGATTGATCAGTCTCATCGCTGATGGTGTTTTTATCTTTATCGCATTTTGGGCCGCTTTCTATACTCGAATGAGTGAGGTTGAAGCGTTTTCTCCATCAGTCGCACATTGGTATGTACTGGGTGCTTTAGTGCTTTGCTCTGTTACTGTATTTGCGAAGAGTGGCCTTTATAGGGCGATATTGCGATTCATGAGTGCAAATGCAGTTATTGTTGTATGTGTCTCGTCAGGAGTTTCTTCTCTTACTTTAGTCCTCTTTTCTTATTACTTTCAAGCATTTTTGCCTCGTTCAGTCCCCATTATTTATTTAACCTATTTAATTGCTTTGGTTGGTGGCTCAAGGATGCTAATACGAGGCTATATTGGAGGGGTTGCGATGAATGGCAAGGAGGCAGTCGTTGTATATGGCGCTGGTTCCGCCGGACGTCAACTGGTCAATTTGGTAAAACAAGGCCATGAATATAAGGTCGCAGCCTTTATTGATGACAAGAGAAGCATACAAGGAAGTATCGTTCAGGGCTTAACAGTCTACTCTCGTGATGTGTTATCTAAGCTCCAAAGCAAACATGGGATAAGCAAAGTTCTATTAGCCATGCCATCAGCTTCTCGTGCACAGCGCCGGGCGATCATCGAGTACTTAGCAGAACGTCAGTTTGAAGTTCTTACTATCCCTAACTTGGATGATCTGCTCAACGGCACTCTTTCTCTTGATCATCTTAAAGAAGTCTCAATTGATGATTTGCTTGGAAGAGATCAAGTCGCGCCAGACCCGTCTCTGCTTTTCGCCAATATTCTTGACCAGAGCGTGATGGTGACTGGGGCTGGTGGGTCAATTGGTTCTGAGTTATGTCGTCAAATATTGAGCCAAAAGCCGACTCGACTGGTGCTCTTTGAGTGCTCTGAGTTTGCCTTGTACACTATCGAACGAGAGTTAAGGCCCATTGCTAATGAACTTAATATAGAGCTATTACCGATTTTAGGTAATGTGCAGAACTTCAAGCGAGTTTGTGAAGTTCTAAGGTCGTTTAATGTTGAAACTGTTTATCATGCGGCTGCATACAAACACGTCCCTTTAGTCGAATTTAACGTGACGGAAGGGATAGCAAATAATGTAGAAGGTACCTACCAAACCGCTTTGGCAGCGATTGAGTGTGGCGTTCGCTCTTTTGTTTTGATTTCAACAGACAAAGCGGTGCGTCCGACTAATGTGATGGGTACGACTAAGCGTTTGGCCGAGCTTGGATTACAAGCACTGTCGAAGCAGGAAGCTGATAAGCACAATGGCACTCGCTTCTGTATGGTTCGGTTCGGGAATGTACTCGGCTCATCTGGCTCAGTTATCCCTCTTTTTAAGAAGCAAATCGAAGCGGGAGGTCCAGTAACGGTCACCCATCCTGATATTACACGCTACTTTATGACCATCCCTGAAGCGGCTCAGTTAGTAATACAAGCTGGTTCGATGGGACAAGGGGGGGACGTATTTGTTCTGGACATGGGACAGCCCGTAAAAATCAGCCAACTTGCCGAAAACTTGATTCACCTTAGTGGTCGAGACGTGCAAACGCCAGAAAACCCTCATGGTGATATAGAAATCTTATATACGGGTTTAAGACCGGGAGAGAAGTTATACGAAGAGCTTCTTATTGGCGATAATGTCAAAGAGACCGTTCATCCTCGGATAATGGTGGCAAATGAAGTCTCATTATCCCTCAAAGAATACAACGCGCTTTTAGCTGATCTTAATCAGAACTGTTCTAGCAATGATCTAGAATCCGTGAGGCAAGCTTTGATTAATGCGCCTACTGGATTTGAGCCAAGCGATGGTATCAGTGATCTAGTCTGGCAATCTTGTAAACACGTTGTTTAAAGTGATGGTCGAGTGCTTCCTTTTACAGAGAACGTATTAAAGATAATTTGAGCCGAAAGCGTGACTTTTGACATGACAACGGTCAAAACTTGCTGAGAGTGCTTTATAATCGGCGCAGTTTTATGCTCTGCTGGCTTAAAAAGCAAAGAGCAAGAAAGAATAATAGGAAGTTTTAATGAAAATCGCAGTTGCTGGTACGGGCTATGTAGGGCTCTCTAATGCTATGCTTTTAGCACAAAATCATGAGGTAGTTGCTCTCGATATTATCGCTGACAAAGTTGAGTTGCTGAACAACAAACAATCTCCGATTGTTGATGCTGAAATTGAATTCTTTTTAGCAAATAAAGAGCTTAACTTTGTTGCAACGACGGACAAAGAGTTAGCATACAAGAACGCTGAATACGTGGTTATTGCAACACCTACGGATTACGATCCAGTAACGAACTACTTCAACACATCTTCAGTTGAAGCTGTGATCAAGGATGTTATTGAGATAAATCCTGAAGCAGTAATGGTTATTAAGTCCACGGTGCCAGTTGGTTATACTGCTCGAGTTAAAGCAGAGTTAGGCTGTGAAAATGTCATCTTCTCACCTGAGTTTTTGAGAGAAGGCAAAGCGCTCTACGACAATCTTCATCCATCTCGTATCATTGTTGGTGAACGTAGTGAGCGAGCAGAGGTGTTCGCTGGGCTGTTGGTTGAAGGTGCAGTTAAAGAAGATATTCAAGTTTTGTTTACTGACTCGACCGAAGCGGAAGCGGTTAAACTGTTCTCGAATACTTATCTAGCAATGCGTGTAGCCTACTTTAATGAATTGGATTCGTACGCAGAAGCACATGGTCTAGATGCTCGTCAGATCATTGAAGGTGTTGGCTTAGACCCTCGCATTGGCGATCACTACAATAACCCATCATTTGGTTACGGTGGCTACTGTCTACCGAAAGACACCAAGCAGCTATTAGCAAACTACCAAGACGTACCAAATAACATTATTGGCGCGATCGTGGAAGCAAACCGCACTCGCAAAGATTTTGTTGCTGAGTCGATCTTAAAACGCGAACCAAAAGTGGTGGGTGTATACCGCCTGATCATGAAAGCTGGCTCCGATAACTTCCGAGCTTCTTCTATTCAAGGCATTATGAAGCGTATTAAGGCTAAAGGCGTTGAAGTGGTTGTATACGAACCAGTATTAAAAGAAGATGACTTCTTTAATTCGCGTGTGATTCGTGATCTTAACGAGTTTAAACAAGCTGCGGATGTGATCGTTTCAAACCGTATGGTTGAAGAGCTCGCTGACGTTGCAGATAAAGTTTACACTCGCGACTTGTTTGGTAGCGATTAAGCTCTTTAAGCGAGGCTAGACTTTACTTTCGGAGTCTAGCCTTGTGCTAATAAACCACTTCGATCTCCTCCTGCTCAATTCTCTTCCCAAGTTCTTGTTTTGCCTCTTCCTCTCCATGTATCAAATGTACAGCTTTGGGCTGTTTGGTAACCCCAGTAATGAATTTCAATAGATCGTTTTGATCGGCATGAGCAGAGTAGCCCGATATGGTATGAATCTGCGCATTGACTTCGGTTTGCTCGTTGTTGATATCGACAACAGAATCTCCCGATTGAATCGCCCGACCTAGTGTTCCCTGAGCTTGATAACCTGCGAATAGCACATCATTTCGTTCATCTGGCAGAAGTGCTTTTAAGTAGTTGACGATTCTTCCTCCTTCACACATCCCTGACGCTGCAACTACGATCGCAGGCTCATCGGTTGAGGAGAGCCGATTGACTAATGCTTGATGCTCTCGGTGATTATCTACGGTAATGCACTGCTCAAACGCGAGTGGGTGACGATGATTTACGAGTTTTTGTTTGGCTTCTTTGCCCCAGAGTTTTTTGAAGCGGCGGTATGTTTTGGTGACTTTTTTTGCAAGCGGTGAGTCGAGGATAATAGGTAAAGAAGAAGTGAGAGCACGTTGGTGGATTAGCTGTTCAATATCAAACAGCAGCTCTTGGGTTCGACCTACACTAAAAGCCGGTATCAATATTACGCCGCCATCGTTCAATGCATGGTCAATGATATGACTTAAACGAGCAGTCCGTGTTTCTATATCTTCGTGTTGCTTATTACCGTAGGTTGATTCAATAAACAAATAGTCAGCGCGTTTTGGAGGCTTTGGATCTGGTAGAAGCGGTGTATTGCATGGCCCTAAGTCTCCAGAAAAGACGATGGTTTCATGGTTTGGGAGTTTGAACTCGAGATAAGCAGAACCAAGAATGTGTCCAGCAGGCTGAAAGCGGAGGTAACACTGATTACCAAGCGGTATCCATTGTTGGTATTCAAAGGGCTTTAGTTGTTTCTTGATCACATTGAGCACTTGCTGACGCTGATGGTAATTCAAACCTAGTTGCAGTTTGAGTCCATCTTCTAGCATCAATGGAACCAGTTCTGCTGTCGCTTTGGTGCAATAAATTGGTCCTTTGAAGCCACTGGCGAGTAACCAAGGGAGTCGACCAATGTGGTCAATATGAGCGTGAGTCAGCACTAATGCTTTAATGTGCCTTGTTGGGAAATCGATATCGAGTGAGGGTTTTCTGTTTCCAACGTTGATATCTTTCCCCTGAAATAGTCCGCAGTCGATCAATATACTGCCATGTGGCAGCTTCAACTCATGACAAGAACCAGTGACGGTATGTTTCCCACCATGATGAATGACATTGGCGATATCTGAGATAGGTGTTGCCATCTTTGTTGCTCCTCCTTGAACAATCATAGGTAACTATAAATCCAGAGGGTAGGGTAAGTGAATACGCTTGCTTAATTGGATGGAATAAAGTGGCAATAAAGGGAAGTGCGATTGAGTTCGTTGTTTTGATGTAAATGGTTTGGTGTCTGTGGTGAGTAGATTCCTGATGTCGCTTAGGCTCCTCGGAATGACGAATGTCTTTTGGGGATGTCTGTTCTTTGGTTGCTTTGAGTTGGATGTGTAGAGGGAAAGGATTTCTGATGTCACTTAAGCTCTTTGGAATTACGGGCTTCACTGAATAGAACGTAATTAAACAAAAAAGGGATGCATGGTGCATCCCTTTGTTATTTCTGCTTAGTAAAAAGCGAAATTAAGCTTTAGCTGCTGCCGCTGCTTTAGCGATTGCTGCGAAGCTCTTAGCGTCTAGAGAAGCGCCACCAACTAGAGCACCGTCGATGTCTGGTTGTGAGAAGTAAGCTTCTGCGTTTTCTGGCTTAACAGAACCGCCGTATTGGATGATAACTTGTGCTGCAACTGCTTCGTCTTTCGCTGCGATTAGTGCGCGGATAGAAGCGTGGATGCGTTGTGCATCTTCAGCTGTTGCTGCTTTACCTGTACCGATAGCCCAGATTGGTTCGTAAGCGATGATTGCGCCGTTTAGAGCTTCAACACCGTAAGTGTCGATAACTGCGTTGATTTGACGTGCACAAACTGCTTCAGTTTCGCCAGCTTCGTTTTGAGCTTCAGATTCACCGATACAGAAAACAGGAGTTAGACCGTTTTCTTTTAGGAAGTTGAATTTATTCGCGATGAACTCGTCAGATTCGTTGTGGTATTCACGACGCTCTGAGTGACCGATGATGATGTGAGATGCACCGAAGTCTTTCAGCATTTCTGGAGACATATCGCCAGTGAATGCACCGCTGTTGTTTAGGTCAGTGTTTTGTGCACCAAGGATGATCTTGTTACCGCCTTCTGCGATTACACGCTCAGCTAGATCGATGTAAAGTGCTGGTGGAGCTACTGCTACGTCAACACCTTCAACGCCTTCAAGCTCAGCATTAAGACCAGTTAGCAGCTCAGTTACCATTGCTTTGCTACCGTTTAGTTTCCAGTTACCCATCACTACAGGACGACGCATAGGAATATCTCCATATTTATTTCAATTAATGTAAAAAATCTACGTAGGAATATAACAGAATAATGTGAACAGATCATGATTGGCGTCATGTCTTATTCGGCTTTCTTCATCTGGTCGGTGCTGCATTAGTTCTGTTATTTTTGTCAAAAGCAATCGATTGGTGATCGCGTAGACAGAATGATAGTTCATTCCTCGGAAAATGCTGCCTAGATTGGTATTACTGTGGGCTAAAAGTTAGCCGTAACAAGAAAGGAATCAAAATGCCAAACTTAGTTTTAGAATATTCCAACTCGGTGGATGAGCGAGTGAATGTTCAGGGGTTATTGGAAGATCTACATAAAGTCACGCTTGATAGCGGATTATTTGAGTTAGCATCTGTGAAGTCTCGAGCTTTACGTTGCCACAACTGGCTCGTAGGAGAAGAGGGCGATAGTGTCGACTTCATTCATATCAACTTTGATTTGCTGGCTGGTAGAAGTGCCGAGCAAAAACGTGAGCTCTCAAGGGCGTTGATGGTCGTTTTACAAGAGCAAGCGAGTCATGTGCGCAGTTTGACGGTGAATGTTCGAGATATGGATATTGATTGCTTCCAGAAGGTGGTAAATTAACCTCACTAGTTTTATTTGATGCGGCTAAATCTGGTCGCGTTTTCAATATGTTGAGTGTGTCGATGTCGATTAAAGAGTTATTGTTTTCTTTCCAAGGGCGTATAGGTCGTAAAACGTATTGGGTGTGGAATATTATTTATTACATCCTGATTCTGGGGTTTGGCGCTGGCATCAGCAAGCTATTCCCGGCATTTTCTTACATCTTATTGCCAGTGTTTTTAATGATTCTGCTGATCCCTGATTTGGCGATTACAACGAAACGTTGGCATGATCGCGATAAATCTATCTATTGGTTGGCGTTAAACATTCCTTTGATTATTGGACGAGTCGCAACGCCAATGACCAACCCTGCAGCGCAAGAAGCTTCAACACCACAAATGCTAATTGCTTCGGTATCATTGATCTGTGGTTTGTGGATTCTTGTCGAGTGTGGTTTCTTGAAAGGTACCGCTGGTCAGAACAAATACGGACCTGAGCCGGAGTAAGAGCCTTAGGTATCGTACTCGTTGAAAGTAGATTCTTAGTCTCGCTGAGGCTCGCAAGAATGGCTGATTTCTCTTATTTAATAGAAAGTTAAATAACCGTCACTCTGAACAGCGAGGAACGAGCGTGATTCAGAGTCTACTCACCGAGTGCTCCGAATTTGGAGTAAACAGACCGAGCTAGTGAATTACAATGGAAAAGTAACAGTAGATCATTAAGGAGAAAGAGCTATCGACAAGGTACCTTGTGTCTATATCCTAACTTCAAACAACAACGCTGTTCTCTACATTGGTGTTACCAGTCAGTTGCCGCAAAGAATATGGCAGCATAAAAACGGCATAGTAGAAGGTTTTACCAAGAAATATAATGTGCACAAGCTCGTCTACTTTGAGTTGTTTGAAGACATACCGACTGCAATTAGTCGTGAAAAACAACTGAAGCAATGGAAGCGAGAGTGGAAGTTAGAATTAGTGAGAGAATCTAACCCTAACTTTCTCGATATATCCAGTAGTGTTCAGTAAAAATCATTTCGGCCTTTAAATGCGATTAGCTCAACCACATCTGCCTTTTGCGATGGCTCACCATCTCCCTCTAGTGCCTCTCTAAACTTCACCATTTGCTTCTGGAGCTCGTTCATCAGAACGACGTTGGTATGATTGGGGTTCTTACAATTATCAATCACACGATCAATATGGCTTTGCTGAGCCCATAGTCGGTCTTTCATCTGATTCGACGCAGAATCGATCATTTCTTTTGCCATATCATGACGAAATTGTTCAAACGCTTCTGGATCTTTCTCCGCCATTCTCACCATTTCGTCGAAGGGCGGTAAGTGCTGAGTCTTAACTGTATTTGGCATAACTTTACTTCCAATTCCATCTGGAACATTTTTAATGATAGTAAAGTAAGCGTAATTCAGTTCTGGCTGTTGTCAGTGGTAACGTTTAGATGGTCTCAGTTTTAAGACGGGTTGTGTTTGAGGTGTATTGAGTTCATTTACTGGTAGATGCGATATACACAACGTCGTTGACCACTGATGATGTGTTCGGTTCGTTCTATGGTGGTATTGTCACCCAGTAGAGATTGAAAGACATTGAGTTCAGATGAGCACAAACTCGGGCAACGAGTGGCTGCTTTGCAGATAGGGCAATGGTTTTCAATAAGAATAAAGCCGTGTTCATCTTGTTCAAGCTCCGCCATATACCCTTCTTGTTCACGAAGAGACACTAGCGTTCTAAGCTTGCTTTCTAGTGAATCACATTGTTCGATGTGCTGTTGATAGTTCTGCTGGGTAAGCTTTTCTCGCTCTGAGGTCACTTTGTCGAGGCCGTCTTTGCCAAAAATGTGTTCAACCGCTTCGATAAACTGAATGGTGAGCTCGCCATGTCGGTCAGCAAATTGCTCGTGACCTTTTTGTGTCAAAGACCAATGGCGAGTTGGGCGACCAACTTTCACTTTCATATCATACGTGGACAGGATCCCGTCATCTTCCAAGCCTTGCAGATGCTGACGCGCACCCATGGTCGTCATACCCAGCTCAGAAGAGAGTTGTTTTGCTGTGACAGACCCGTCACGCTTAACGATTTGCAAAATCCTATCTACGGTCTTCATATACCCACCTTTATACATCCGTACATATTATGCGCGATAGGGTTAGTAAAGAAAAGTGTTGACTTAATTTGAGTGGGGATTTGTCGGGCCTATGTTCATGCGAACAAATATATATCGTCATTCTGAACAACGAGGAACGAACGTGATTCAGAATCTACATTCCAAGCATTATAGAGGTGATAAAGCTCATAAATCCCAGCGCGCTAATAATAGATCCTTAGTCTCGCTTGAGCCGCTAGGATGACGAATTCTTTTGGTTTATTAGCTTGCTAAAGTAATCGTCATTCTGAACAACGAGGAACGAGTGTGATTCAGAATCTATTATCCGTTGATTCTGTGGTCTGGGGTAGGAATAAAGGCTAAGAGCTTGCTGGAACTAGATTCTTAGTCTCGCTGAGGCTCGCTAGAATGACTTACAAGGAAAGAAAGGCTCCAACTCAGAGTGAGTGGGAGCCTCGAACAATACTTAAAGAATAATATCTCGCACTTCCGGATCTTTACGCTCTAGGTAGTGCGTAGATTTGATACGGCGGATAGTGCGACAGCGGCCGCGGATCAATAGAGTTTCTGTCGTTGCGATGTTGCCTTGGCGAGAGATGCCTTCTAGTAGGTCACCCTTAGTGATGCCTGTTGCTGAGAACACAACGTTGTCGCTGCGCGCCATGTCTTCCATTTTTAGAATGACATTGGCTTTAACACCCATTTCTTCACAGCGCTGAAGCTCTGCTGCGCCGTAGATGCGGTTTTCTTCCGTATCACCTTTTACTTCGTGGCGAGGAAGAAGGCGACCGTGCATGTCACCGTCTAGCGCGCGGATAACCGCAGCTGATACTACGCCTTCTGGTGCACCACCGATGCAGTACATTACGTCTACTTCGCTGTCTGGCATACACGTTAAGATAGAAGCGGCTACATCACCATCTGGCACTGCGAATACGCGAACGCCCATTGCTTGCATCTCTGCGATCACGTCATCGTGACGAGGTTTAGCAAGAGTAATGACAACAAGTGTATCAAGAGATTTGTTCAGTGCTTTAGCGACGTTTTCTAGGTTTTCTTTGAGTGGTTTGCCAAGGTCGATAACGCCTTTTGCGCCAGGGCCTACTACTAATTTCTCCATGTACATGTCAGGCGCTTTCAAGAAGCTGCCTTTCTCGCCCGCAGCTAATACAGCAAGTGCGTTCGATTGGCCCATCGCTGTCATGCGGGTGCCTTCGATTGGGTCTACTGCGATATCCACTTCATCGCCACCACAACCAACTTGTTCGCCGATGTAGAGCATTGGTGCATCATCGATCTCACCTTCACCAATAACGATTTCACCGCTGATGTCTGTTTTATTCAGTAGGGTGCGCATTACCTCAACAGCCGCACCGTCGGCTGCATTTTTGTCGCCACGGCCTAGCCATTTGTAACCAGCTAGTGCTGCACCTTCAGTAACACGGGAAAATGCCATTGCTAAATCGCGTTTCATGATGTCTCCAAGTAACAGGGGAAGAAGAATTTGCGCGGCGATTCTATCACACCACAAAGTAAACGTTTGCCTTTTTGCTGAGCTTTAACTCTATCTAAGTTGAATTTGATCAATGTAGAGTGACTTTTAGCGCTCATCATGGGCAAAAAAGAGGAGCAAAAATGCTTCGTAGATAAGAAAAGTCAAGGTTTAGTGAGATTGCGCTGATTTTTTAACCGAATGATGCGAAAGATCGAATATAGTAAGTGTTTCTGAACGCTACGCTGAGTAGAATGAAGCTATATTAGATGAACGATGACGATTCATCCCAACCGAATAATCAAGGTAGGCCCAGATGTCTTTTGAAGTACTAGAAAAACTAGAAGCGAAAATTCAAACTGCAGTTGACACAATCACTCTTCTTCAAATGGAAGTTGAAGAGCTGAAAGAAGACAAAGCAAAGCTTGAAACTGAAGCGACTGAGCTTCGTTCACAACGTGAAGAACTTGAGCAAAAATCTCAGCAGGCTCAACAAGAGCACGCGCAATGGCAAGAGCGCATTCGTGCACTACTTGGCAAGATGGACGAAGTGGAATAATCCACTCTGCATCCAGATTCAAAAACACCCGCCATGTGCGGGTGTTTGTGTATTTGAGGCTGGCTAACTTAACTCTTGTTCTTCGTCATCCGCATCTAGTTCAAGATCAATGTTGAGCGGCTCTGGTGAAAGAATAATGCCGGTGCTGTCTGCGTAGATGTAATCTTCTGGTAGGAAGCTGACTCCGCCAAAGTTCACAGGTACGTCAATTTCACCGATACCTTGGTTAGCTGCACCAACAGGAATAGAGGCTAGTGCTTGAATGCCTAGATTCATGTCTTCAAGTTCATCCACTTCGCGGACACACCCGTAAACGACAATCCCTTCCCATTCATTCTCTTCGGCTAGTGTTGCGATTTCTGCATCGATTAATGCTCTGCGTAGAGAGCCGCCACCATCAATCAACAATACTCGCCCGATACCATCTTGCTCTAACGTTTCGCGGATCAGTGTGTTGTCTTCAAAACACTTAATCGTTGTCACTTGTCCTGCGAAGGATGCGCGACCACCAAAGTTACTGAACATCGGTTCAACCACATCTACCTGATCAAGATAGATATCACAGAGTGCTGAGGTATTGTATTCCATAGCGTGCCTTTCTAAACAGAAACTGTTGTCTTTGAGTATATAGAGGCATTAAGTCAATGCAATGACATTCCTTTTTTAACTCACGAGAGTTTGAGCTACCACAATTGTTGCAAACAAAACGTTAGTTACCAGAGAGCATTTGACGACAACGGGCATCATCGGTGCAATTTGTGCTGGTTGCTGCGTTTGCCATACTGCTCTACCGTGCTGCGCGACTACATACACACTGACAAGGAATGGCAGGCTGATCCAAACCGGCTTGCCTTGAATCAGTAAATAGCTTGCAAAAGCTACGAGGGCAGAGCCAAGCAAAATAAAGTGGTATTGCTTCGCTTTACGTTGGCCAAGTCGAACCGCCATGGTGCGTTTGCCGCATTCACTGTCGTTTTCAATATCACGCATGTTGTTGATGTTCAGTACCGCAACCGCTAGCAGGCCACAACCTAACGCTGGTAGGAAAAGTGTGGCATCCACATGACCAGTGTGAAGGAAGTACGTCCCCGAGACCCCAAGTAAACCAAAGAATAAGAATACTGAGAGATCCCCCAAGCCAACATAGCCGTATGGCTTGCTGCCCATGGTGTAAGCAATTGCCGCTAGGATGGCAAGAATACCTAACCCGATAAAAGTAAGGATACTTTCAAAAGAGCTTAGGGCATAAAACACCAAAGTTAAGCCTGCAATAGCAGTCAGGATGATGTTGAAGATGATCGCTTTCTTCATTTGGTCTGCGGTTACTGCACCAGACTGCATCGCGCGCTGAGGACCTAAGCGATTGTCGTTATCTGTGCCTTGCACAGCATCACCATAATCGTTCGCTAGGTTAGACAAAATTTGCAGTAGCGTGGCAGTGACAAATGCCATGATAGCGATCGTAAGAGAAAAGTGCCCCGCAGAATATGCGAGTACGCTCCCAGTAAGAATCGATACCAGTGCCAGTGGTAATGTTTTTGGACGAGCGGCTTCAAGCCAGATCTGTAAAGATTGTTTCATGGATATTTCGTGCTAGTAACCAATGTGCCCAGTATAAGCACAAAGCGCCCGTTACGCTATTGACCTGACGCAACTCAATTAAGAGTCAAAGGGTTACGGAGAAGGAACACAGTTTCCATATTTGAGGGAATAAAATAGCGCTCTTTCTTGGAAAGAGAGGGGGACGGTGAATGTTGTTATTAGATCCTTAGTCTCGCTTGAGCTCGCTAGGATGACGAACTCTTTTGCTCCAAAGGTAGCAAGAATAACGGTCATTAAGAACGAAAAAGCCCAGAAACAAGGTTCTGGGCTTTGAACTCTATAGAGTGCTCGTTAAAGAATGAAGCGACTTAGATCTTCATCTTCAATCGTATCGCCTAGGCGGTCTTTCACGTATGCCGCGTTGATGACGAATTTCTCACCGGCTTTTTCCGTCGCATCGTAAGAAATCTCATCCATCAGACGTTCCATCACAGTGTGTAGACGGCGAGCACCAATGTTCTCAGTGGTTTCGTTTACTGTCCATGCCGCTTCCGCGATTTGCGTGATGCCATCTTCAGTGAACTCGACGTCCACGTCTTCTGTCTTCATTAGTGCAATGTATTGCTCAGTTAGAGACGCTTTCGGTTCAGTTAGGATGCGTTTGAAATCGTTGCTAGTTAGCGCTTCAAGCTCAACACGAATAGGTAGACGACCTTGTAGCTCTGGGATTAAATCAGAAGGTTTTGCCACTTGGAATGCACCTGAAGCAACAAACAGGATATGATCTGTTTTCACCATACCGTGCTTGGTTGATACTGTGCTACCTTCGATCAGAGGTAGTAGATCACGTTGAACACCTTCACGAGACACGTCAGGGCCAGAGCTCTCACCGCGCTTACAAATCTTATCGATTTCGTCGATAAATACGATGCCGTTGTTCTCTACGTTGAAGATCGCAGATTCTTTCAGTTCTTCTTGGTTTACCAGTTTCGCCGCTTCTTCTTCCGCCAACGCTTTCATTGCGTCTTTGATTTTCAGCTTACGCTTTTTCTTGGTGTCACCAGCTAGGTTTTGGAACATGCCCTGCAGTTGGTTGGTCATCTCTTCCATACCTGGAGGAGCCATGATTTCCACACCCATTTGTGGCGCAGCTACGTCGATTTCGATCTCTTTATCGTCTAACTTACCTTCACGGAGTTTTTTACGGAAAATTTGACGAGTGTTTGAGCTGTCTTCAGTTTGTTCAGCTTGACCCCAAGCATCACGAGCTGGTGGCAGTAGGGCGTCAAGAATACGCTCTTCAGCCAGCTCCTCTGCACGGAACTTAACTTTTTCCATTGCTTGCTGGTGGGTCATCTTTACGGCAACATCTGTTAGGTCGCGGATAATGGTTTCCACTTCTTTACCCACGTAGCCAACTTCGGTGAACTTGGTCGCTTCTACTTTGATAAACGGCGCGTTAGCCAGTTTTGCAAGACGACGAGCAATCTCAGTTTTACCCACACCAGTTGGACCAATCATTAGGATGTTTTTTGGTGTTACTTCTACACGCAAGCTTTCTTCAAGTTGCATGCGACGCCAGCGGTTACGCAGTGCAATCGCAACCGAACGTTTTGCTTTGTCTTGACCAATGATGTGGCGGTTCAGTTCATGAACGATTTCGCGAGGAGTCATTTCAGACATATTCTTTCCTTACTTCGTTACGATTACGCTTAAGCCGTAGGCTTAGGAAGTTCTGCTGTAGATTCTAGTTCTTCTACAGTGTGATGGTGGTTGGTGAATACACAGATGTCACCTGCAATGTTCAATGCTTTTTCTGCGATTTCGCGAGCATCTAGGTCTGTGTTTTCTAATAGTGCAGTGGCTGCCGCTTGTGCGTATGCACCACCTGAGCCAATCGCGATCAAGTCATTTTCTGGCTGAACCACATCACCATTACCTGTGATGATCAGTGAAGCGGTTTCATCGGCTACAGCCAGCAGCGCTTCTAGTTTTCGAAGTGCTCGGTCGCTACGCCAATCTTTAGCTAGTTCAACGGCTGCTTTAGTTAGGTGGCCTTGATGCATTTGCAACTTACTTTCAAAACGCTCGAATAGAGTGAAAGCATCGGCAGTACCACCGGCAAAACCTGCAAGTACTTGATTGTTGTACAGGCGACGGACTTTACGTGCATTGCCTTTCATTACCGTATTGCCTAATGATACTTGGCCATCACCCGCGATGACGACTTTGTTGTTTCGACGTACAGATACAATAGTAGTCACAGTCGACCTCTTAATTATTTCTCTTTGGATTTAATCATTATATGGGGGGAAGGGATTCGGGATTCAAGGGGAAGTCGTTTTTCCTTTGTAGACATTATGATTTGTCGTTTTGAACGAGGAAGAGAGCGAGTAGGGACCTCGGTAAAAGAAAAGACCAACTGATCTCTCAGCTGGTCTTTAGATTTAATGTTTAGTCAGACTTATAAAGTCTCTTTCCAAATTGCGCAGGGCTCGATCTTCGCTCGTTGCAACTTGTGGCGATCCTTTTCAGCATCACGTTTGAATTTGTACGGTCCTAGTACGACACGGTACCAAGAACTGCCTTCTTTCTTACGTATTTGGCTAGAGATTCCTTGGAAAGCGATCGCTAGCTTGCGGTCTTCCGCTTGAGCCTGAGTCTTATACGCCCCACATTGCATTATGTAAGGGATCTTTGAAACTTCAATTTCTTTCGCGACAACTTCGACTTCACGGCTAGGTAAAGACTCGACATATTCCCACTTTTCCTCAGGAGGAGGTGGAAGTTCTTTCTTTGGTTTCGGCTTGCTTGTCTTCACCGGCTCTTGTTTCGCTACTGGCTTTTCTGGCTCAGGATCGGTACTGAGTAGGTATAAGCCATAGCCAAAGCCCCCCACAAGCAAGACAGCTAGTAGGCCACTACGCCAAGGTTTTTTTCGTGATGGTTGTTTCTTGGTTGTTTTTTTCGGCGTGCCACGACCACGTCGTACATAATCTCTATTTGCCACGGTAACTTCAGGTCATCAAGGATTCTGACAGTATGGTAATCCAGAACGAGGAGAGAAAACACCCTGACAATGTAATCTTGTTAGCTACGTGCAGGAAACTGGCCACTTTAGCGATGCTAGAGTGGCTAGTTAGTTATCAGCGTAATGGTGGTGGAGCAGCACTACCTCGAACAACAAGTTTGGTCTCAAGTAAGCGAGAGCCGGAGTGTACATCATGACCTTTTAACAGCTCTAGCATCATTAGCATGGCTTGGCGACCGATCTCATAACGAGGTTGCGAGATGGTAGTTAACGGTGGATCGCAGTACTGAGCAAATTGGATATCGTCAAACCCAACAATTGAGATGTCTTGTGGAACTCTCAATCCTAGGCGTTTTGCTTCTTGGATCGCACCAATAGCCATGGTGTCACAATGACAGAATACAGCGGTAGGTGGCTCTGGTAGTTCGAGTAGTTTACGGATTGCTTGTGCACCGCCTTCAAAGGTGAAGTCAGTAACGATACTGTATTGTGCTTCTTTAGTAATGCCCGCACGACGTAACGCCTGTTGGTAACCCTGCTGACGGAATTGGCATAGTGCAGCACTCTCTGGACCAGAGATTTGAGCGATACGCTTATGGCCTAATTGAGTTAGGTAGTTCACGGCTTCAAAAGCAGAGGTTAGGTTATCAATGTGTACGGTTGGCAGTTCTAGCTCAGGAGCAAACTCACAAGCCATCACCATAGGTGGTAAGTTTTTCTGTTCTGGCTTGCTGACATCGAATGGTAAATCGGTGCCAAGCAGTAGCATGCCATCAGCTTGTTTGGTAAAGACGAGGTTTACAAATGAGCTTTCTCGTTTTTTCTGTTGACCACTGTCGCCCAGTAGGACTAGGTAGCCATGTTCCATTGCTGCATCTTCGATACCACGAATGATTTCAGAAAAGTACGGATCGCAGATGTCGGGAACTATAGTGACAATGGTTTTTGATTCATTTCTACGTAAGTTGCGTGCTAATGAATTCGGTGAGTAGCCAGCTTCAAGTACTGCATCTTCTACTCTTTTTCGTGTCGATGATGATACTTTTTCCGGATTCATCAGAGCTCGCGACACGGTTGCGGTAGAGACTCCAGCAAGCTGGGCAACATCCTTCATTGTCGCCATAGTTTATACCCTCTCAATTGATTGCCAGATGACGTTTGTCATTGTTCTAATATCAGCCTATGTGATTGATCCACTTTAGACTTTGCTAATTTGGATAGTCTATTCATTTCTAAAGTGAAAGTTACGGCCTGATTAACAAAAATTGCAATGCGATTGTGATTTTCATCACATAAGACGGTAATTCATTACATAGTTAAACGTTTGCTAGCTGAGATCTTGTGGTTCTATGTCTAAATTCCAGCGTACTTTCTTGGCATTTGGCAACAACTCAATAGCAGGTTTCGCACTGGTTAATAACTTTTGCATCAATGAGCGATGCTGAGTTTGCAGTAACAACTGCCAACGATATTTCCCGGCACGCTTGGCTAATGGTGATGGAGTCGGTCCCAATACCATGCAGGAATCATCGAATAGCGGGTGTGATTCAAGGGTAAAACGCACTTGACGTAAAAAGTCTTCGACCACTTCGCTTTGGTTCGCCTCTGCTTTAAATAATGTTAAGAAGCTATATGGCGGTAATTGAGCCAGTTTACGTTCTTCTAATGCGGTCATGGCAAAGTGTTGGTAGTCTTTTTGCAGCAGCGCCTGTAGCAAACTATGTTCTGGATGGTGGGTTTGCAGTATCACTTCTCCCGGCTTACTTGCTCGGCCAGCGCGGCCTGCTACCTGAATAAACAGTTGAGCCAGTCTCTCGGAGGCGCGGAAGTCACTACTGTAGAGGGAACCATCAACATCGAGTAGCGCAACAAGCGTAACATTTGGGAAGTGGTGGCCTTTTGCTAACATCTGCGTACCAATCAGAATTTGGTATTCGCCTTTACGAATCGATTCGAGCGCATCTTCTAAACTGCCTTTACGGCGCGTGCTATCTCTATCAATACGAATGGCTTTGTATTCTGGGAAGAGCTCAGCCAGTTGCAACTCAAGCTGTTCGGTTCCCACACCCACAGTGACCAACTGAGTCGAACCACAACCTTGGCATTGATGAATCACAGGTTGCTGTGAGCCGCAGTGATGACAGCGAATCTCATTGCTGTATTGATGGAAGGTGTAGTAAGCATCACAACGTTTACATTCCGCAATCCAGCCACATTCATGGCACATCAATGCTGGTGAAAAGCCTCGGCGGTTTAAGAACAACATGACTTGATTGCCTGCTTTTAGGTGTTTGCGCATTTCTGCAATCAAAGGCGCGGATAATCCACTATCTAAATAGAGGCCTTTTACATCGAGTACTTTATTCGTCGTTGGCACAGCAGAGCCAGCACGTTGAGTCAACGTTAAGTGGTGGTATTTGCCCGATAGCGCATTATGCAGCGTTTCTAAAGCAGGGGTCGCTGAGCCAAGCACAATAGGCACTTGCTCTTTATGTGCGCGCATAACCGCAACATCACGCGCGTGATAACGTAGGCTATCTTGCTGTTTATAAGACGAGTCGTGCTCTTCATCGACGATAATAATGCCGAGATTGGCGAAAGGCGTTAGCAGGGCAGAGCGGGTACCAATAATGATGCCGGCGGCTTTGTCCCGTGCAGAAAGCCAAGCATTCAGCCGCTCGGTATCATTTAGCCCAGAATGGATCACATCAACGGGAACATTAAAGCGATGTTTAAAGCGGTTGATAGTTTGTGGTGTTAAACCTATCTCTGGCACCAAAACCAAAGCTTGTTTGCCTTGCTCAAGAACTGGCTTGATTAGGTTCAAGTAAACTTCTGTTTTACCAGAGCCCGTCACACCCTCTAATAAATAGCAGGCAAAACCGGTTTGGCTGTTTACGCTTGCAATAGCCAGCGCCTGTTCATGGTTGAGTTTTGGCTTCTCAACGTCGCACTCGACTTGTTGGCCCCACTTAGTGATTGTTGGCTTCTTCTCTATGCGTTCGACCCAGCCTTTCTCTTCTAAAGATTTAAGTACGCTAGACCCAATTTCATGATCAATAAACTCTTGATGCGGAACTGAGCCATTAACTAACATCTGCAAAGCACGCTGTTGCTTGACTGCGCGCCCTAAACCTTGCATCAGCTTATCTTTACCCGATGTAGTGATCTTCCACTCTTGCAGCGTAGCAAAGTCTGCAGGTTTACCTTTACGCAGTGCAGTGGGCATCGCGTTGTGTAATGTATCTCCGAGAGGGTATTGGTAAAACTGACTACACCAAGTAAGTAAGGAGTATAGTTTCTCTGACCATAGAGGTTGGGCGTCTAATACTGCTTTGATTGGTTTCAGTTGCTCTTTAGGAAAATCAGAATGGTTCACCATCGCTGTGACTATGCCGACAAGGGTCTGACGGCCGAAAGGAACAGACACCCTTCCTCCAATGAGCGGAAAGAGATGCCCAGGAATGATGTAATCAAACTGTTTGTCGAGTGGTACTGGTAGTGCCACTCTAGCGATGGATGGGCGCATAGAATCTTAACTATATAAAAGAGGGAAGAAGAGGGTATAGTCTATTAAAACCTTCGGCGGAATTCGAGTAATCCTCAAATAAGGTAAGAGAAAGCCCTCCATATATAAGTGCTGGTGAAAAAAGTGGCGAAAAAGTTGCCAAATGTGTTGATCCTAGCAAGGTGATTCATTACTATACTGCGCCTTGAGATATGGCTTCGGCAATTGGTCGATGCGGTATCGCATTTTTGATATTAATTACGTGTGGTGTGCGGCTTAGATTCGTATAGCGACACGGCCTACTATTGAGGTTATCCCATGAAAGCTGGTATCCACCCAGAATACAAAGCAGTAACTGCTACTTGTTCTTGCGGCAACTCTTTTGAGTTCAAATCTACTCTAGCGAAGGAATCTATCCACCTAGACGTATGTGACAAGTGTCACCCATTCTACACTGGTAAGCAACGTATCGTTGATACAGGCGGCCGTGTTGATCGCTTCAACAAGCGTTTCGGTGCACTATCAAGCAAGAAGTAATAGCCAGCGCTATTATCATTCCTGTTTAAAAAAGGACGCTACGGCGTCCTTTTTGTTTATGCGGCGGCAGAACTTTTGGATATTTCGGGTGGTTGGATTTTATTCGATTATTTTTCACTCAGCTCTTGCATCCTAAAGTGTGATCTGTATAATGCGTCGCACTGGTTAAGCCAGTTGTGAACCAATGAGCAATGAGGAGCGAGTAAATCCTAGTGATTTACGAGGTAATGTAGACTCAGCTTATGTTCGCGGTTAATACAATTAGCTATCTTTTCTTCGGAAAAACTATCCCCAGACGTGACTCTGGTATATAGGGATAGTTAATCGAAAATTAACTGACAATGTGTCCTAATCTTGGACGCTACGGTTTCACATAAATCAATCGGCATTCTCTCGTCTTGACGAGTCTGAGTGGCGATATTGTTTGTGTAATTTTTAATATTGGAGCTCTGTCTCATGCAGAACCAACGTATCCGTATCCGCCTAAAAGCATTCGATTACAAACTAATCGACGCTTCTACAGCGGAAATCGTTGAAACAGCTAAGCGCACTGGCGCACAGGTTCGTGGTCCAATCCCACTGCCAACTCGTAAAGAGCGTTTCACAGTTCTTATCTCTCCACACGTTAACAAGAAAGCACGTGACCAGTACGAAATTCGTACTCACAAGCGTCTAATCGACATCGTTGAGCCAACAGACAAAACTGTTGATGCTCTAATGCGTCTAGACCTTGCTGCGGGCGTTGACGTTCAAATTAGCCTAGGTTAAGGGAGATTAGAAGAATGATTGGTCTAATCGGTCGTAAAGTGGGCATGACCCGCGTATTTACTGAAGACGGCGTTTCTATCCCAGTAACAGTTGTTGAAGTTGAAGCAAACCGTGTTTCTCAAGTTAAAACTCTTGAGACAGACGGCTACGCAGCAATTCAGGTAACTGCTGGTTCTAAGAAAGCTAACCGTGTAAACAAAGCTGAAGCAGGTCACTTTGCTAAAGCTGGCGTTGAAGCTGGTCGCGGTCTTTGGGAATTCCGTTTGGAAAACGGTGAAGAGTTCGCAGTTGGCGCTGAGCTAACAGTTGAACTATTCAACGAAACTAAGAAAGTAGACGTTACTGGTACATCTAAAGGTAAGGGCTTCCAAGGCGCTGTTAAGCGTTGGAACTTCCGTACTCAAGATATGACTCACGGTAACTCATTGTCTCACCGTGCACCGGGTTCAATTGGCCAATGTCAAACTCCAGGTCGCGTATTTAAAGGCAAGAAAATGGCAGGTCACATGGGTGCTGAGCGTGTAACGACTCAAAACCTAGAGATCGTACGTGTTGACGCTGAGCGCAATCTGCTTCTTATTAAAGGTGCAGTACCGGGCTCAACAGGTGGCAACGTGATCGTTAAACCAGCTGTTAAAGCATAACGTCTCAGGAGTAAGTAATGGAACTAATGGTTAAAGGTGCTGATGCACTAACTGTTTCCGAAACTACTTTCGGACGTGAGTTTAACGAAGCTCTTGTACACCAAGTAGTTGTTGCGTTTGCAGCAGGTGCTCGTCAAGGTACTCGTGCTCAAAAAACACGTTCAGAAGTTTCTGGCGGTGGCGCTAAGCCATGGCGTCAAAAAGGTACTGGCCGTGCGCGTGCTGGTACAATCCGTAGCCCAATCTGGCGTACAGGTGGTGTTACTTTTGCTGCGAAACCACAAGATCACAGCCAAAAAGTAAACAAAAAAATGTACCGCGGTGCTATGAAGAGCATTCTTTCTGAGCTAGTTCGTCAAGAGCGTCTAATCGTTGTTGATAACTTCTCAGTTGAAGCGCCAAAGACTAAAGAGCTAGTTGCTAAGCTTAAAGAGCTTGAGCTAACTGACGCTCTAATCGTGACTAGCGAAGTAGATGAGAATCTATTCCTAGCTGCTCGTAACCTATACAAAGTTGACGCACGTGACGTTGCTGGCATCGACCCAGTTTCACTAATCGCGTTCGACAAAGTTGTAATGACTGCTGAAGCAGTTAAGCAAGTTGAGGAGATGCTAGCATGATCACTGAAGAGCGTATCCTAAAAGTTCTACGTGCTCCGCACATCTCTGAAAAAGCAACTATGGCAGCTGAGAAAGCGAACACTATCGTTTTCAAAGTAGCTAAAGATGCAACTAAAAAAGAGATCAAAGCAGCTGTAGAAAAGCTTTTTGAAGTTGAAGTTAAGTCTGTAAATACTCTTATCACTAAGGGTAAGACCAAACGTCAAGGTCTACGCCAAGGTCGCCGCAGCGACGTTAAGAAAGCGTACGTTACTTTGAAAGAAGGTCAAGATCTTGACTTTGTTGGCGGCGCGGAATAACAGGAGTAGTTAAGAATGGCTATTGTTAAATGTAAGCCGACTTCCCCTGGTCGTCGTCACGTTGTTAAAGTTGTTAACGCTGACCTACACAAGGGCAAGCCATACGCACCTCTTCTAGAGAAAAACTCTAAGAACGGTGGCCGTAACAACAACGGTCGTATCACAGTACGTCACATCGGCGGTGGTCACAAGCACCACTACCGTCTAGTTGACTTCAAACGTACTAAAGACGGTATCCCAGCGACAGTTGAGCGTCTAGAATACGATCCAAACCGTAGCGCAAACATTGCTCTAGTTCTATACAAAGACGGTGAGCGTCGCTACATCCTAGCACCTAAAGGTGTTAACGCGGGTGATGTTATTCAGTCTGGTGTTGATGCACCAATCAAAGCTGGTAACACTCTACCAATGCGTAACATCCCAGTAGGTTCAACTGTACACAACGTTGAACTTAAACCTGGTAAAGGTGGTCAGCTAGCTCGTTCGGCTGGTGCTTACGCTCAAATCGTTGCTCGCGACGGTGCGTACGTAACTATCCGTCTACGTTCTGGCGAAATGCGCAAAGTTCTTTCTGAAGGCCGTGCAACAATCGGTGAAGTTGGTAACTCTGAGCACATGCTACGTGAACTTGGTAAAGCTGGTGCTTCACGCTGGCGCGGCGTACGTCCAACCGTACGTGGTGTAGTAATGAACCCGGTTGATCACCCACACGGTGGTGGTGAAGGTCGTACATCTGGCGGTCGTCACCCAGTATCTCCTTGGGGTATGCCAACTAAAGGCTTCAAGACTCGTAAGAACAAACGCACTGACAAGTACATCGTACGTCGTCGTAACAAGTAATCTATATAAAGAGGAATCGCCATGCCACGTTCTCTCAAGAAAGGTCCATTTATTGACCTACACTTGCTGAAGAAGGTAGAGAAAGCGGTGGAAAGCGGAGACAAAAAGCCACTTAAGACTTGGTCCCGTCGTTCAATGATCATCCCATCGATGATCGGTTTGACCATCGCTGTCCATAATGGTCGTCAGCACGTACCTGTTTTCGTTACCGAAGAAATGATCGGTCACAAACTAGGTGAATTCGCACCAACACGTACTTACCGCGGTCACGCTGCGGATAAGAAAGCTAAGAAGCGTTAAGGAGTAAATGATGGAAGCTATTGCTAAACATAACTTTGCTCGCATTTCGCCTCAGAAAGCTCGCTTAGTTGCGGATCTAATTCGTGGTAAATCTGTTGACCAAGCTCTAGAAATCCTAACTTTCAGCAACAAAAAAGCTGCTGTTCTAGTTAAGAAAGTTCTAGAGTCTGCTATCGCTAACGCGGAGCACAACGAAGGTGCAGATATTGACGATCTGAATGTCGCAAAAATCTTTGTAGATGAAGGCCCTATCATGAAGCGTATTATGCCTCGTGCTAAAGGTCGTGCGGATCGTATCTTGAAGCGTTCAAGCCACATCACTGTTGTTGTAGCAGATCGCTAGAGACTAGGAGAGTAAGCAATGGGTCAAAAAGTACATCCTAATGGTATTCGTCTTGGCATCGTTAAGCCTTGGAATGCTACATGGTTTGCTAACACCAAAGATTTCGCTGACAACCTAGACGGCGACTTCAAGGTACGTCAGTTCCTAACTAAGGAACTACAAAAAGCGTCTCTTTCACGTATCGTTATCGAGCGTCCTGCTAAGAGCATCCGTGTGACTATTCACACTGCTCGTCCAGGCGTTGTAATCGGTAAGAAAGGTGAAGACGTTGAGAAACTACGCGCAGCTGTAGCAAAAATTGCAGGTGTACCAGCGCAAATTAACATCGCTGAAGTACGTAAGCCTGAACTTGATGCACAACTTGTTGGTGACAGCATCGCGTCTCAACTAGAGCGTCGTGTTATGTTCCGTCGTGCTATGAAGCGCGCGGTACAAAACGCAATGCGTCTAGGTGCTAAAGGCATCAAAGTGGAAGTAAGCGGTCGTCTAGGCGGCGCTGAAATCGCACGTTCTGAGTGGTACCGTGAAGGTCGTGTGCCTCTACACACTCTACGTGCAGACATTGATTACGCAACTTCTTCGGCTCACACTCAATACGGTGTGATCGGCATTAAAACTTGGATCTTCAAAGGTGAGATCCTAGGTGGTATGCCAGCAGCTAACGCTGTAGAGCCTAAAGGCGACAAGCCTAAGAAGCAGCGTAAAGGCCGTAAGTAAGGAGTCGACAGATGCTACAACCTAAACGTACTAAGTTCCGTAAGGTTCAGACAGGTCGTAACCGTGGTCTAGCTAAAGGTACTGATGTAAGCTTCGGCGAATTCGGTCTTAAAGCTGTTGGCCGTGGTCGTCTAACTGCTCGTCAAATTGAAGCGGCACGTCGTGCAATGACACGTCACGTTAAGCGTCAAGGTAAAATCTGGATCCGTGTGTTCCCAGACAAACCAATCACAGAAAAACCACTTGAAGTTCGTCAAGGTAAGGGTAAAGGTAACGTTGAGTACTGGGTAGCCCAAATCCAACCTGGTAAGGTTATGTACGAAATGGGTGGTGTACCTGAAGAATTGGCACGTGAAGCGTTCCGCCTAGCGGCTCGTAAACTGCCATTCAAGACTACATTTGTAACTAAGCAGGTGATGTGATGAAAGCACAAGATCTACGCGAGAAAAGCGTTGAAGAGCTTAACGCTGAGCTATTGAATTTGCTACGCGAACAGTTCAACTTGCGCATGCAAGCTGCAACTGGTCAGCTACAGCAAACTCATACTCTGAAAGCTGTACGCCGTGATATCGCACGTGTGAAAACTGTTTTGACTGAGAAGGCAGGCGCATAATGAGCGAAGTAAAACGTACTCAACAAGGTCGTGTAGTTAGCGACAAGATGGACAAGTCTATCGTAGTTGCTATCGAACGCATGGTGAAACACCCAATTTACGGTAAATTCGTAAAGCGTACGACTAAAGTACACGCACATGACGCGAACAACGAGTGTGGCCTAGGCGACACAGTTGAAATCGCTGAGTGTCGTCCACTGTCTAAGACTAAGTCTTGGACTTTGGTAAAAGTTCTAGAAAAAGCTAAAGGTTAATCCTAGCTAATTCTATGAAACTAAACGGCTCCAAAATTATTTTTGGGGCCGTTTATTTTTTGACTACCCAATTGAAAAAAAGGGTGGTACAATTCGCGTCCCTTTTAAAGAGGCAGCCCGACCCGAGAGGGTCTAGTTTTTTTATAATTTAGCGGAGCACTAACATGATCCAAATGCAAAGTATGCTGGACGCAGCTGATAACTCAGGCGCACGCAGCGTAATGTGTATTAAGGTTCTGGGTGGCTCTCACCGCCGTTATGCACATATCGGTGACGTTATCAAAGTTACTGTTAAGGAAGCAATTCCTCGCGGTAAAGTTAAAAAAGGTGACGTTCTGAAGGCGGTGGTAGTGCGCACCCGTAAAGGCGTACGTCGTCCTGACGGTTCTGTCATTCGCTTCGACCGAAATGCTTGCGTATTGTTGAACGACAATACAGAGCAACCAATCGGTACACGTATCTTTGGTCCTGTGACACGCGAACTTCGTGGCGATAAGTTCATGAAGATCGTTTCACTGGCTCCAGAAGTTCTGTAAGGAGCACGTAGAAATGGCAGCTAAAATCCGTCGTAATGACGAAGTAATCGTTCTTGCTGGTAAAGACAAAGGCAAGAAAGGTAAAGTAACTAAGGTCCTAGCAACTGGTAAAGTTATCGTTGAAGGCATCAACCTTGTTAAGAAACACCAAAAGCCGGTTCCGGCTCTAGGTCAACAAGGTGGTATCGTTGAACAAGAAGCAGCAATCGATGTTTCTAACGTGGCGATCTTTAACGCAGCTACTGGTAAAGCTGACCGTATCGGTTTCCGTTTTGAAGATGGTAAGAAAGTACGTTTCTTTAAATCTAACAACGAAATCGTTTCTAACTAATAGAAGTAATTTGGAGTTCTACTATGGCGAAACTGCATGATTACTACAAGTCGTCTGTAGTCGCTGAACTGACCAAACAGTTTAGCTACACAAGCGTCATGCAAGTCCCTAGAATCGAGAAAATCACCCTAAACATGGGTGTTGGTGAAGCAATCAACGATAAGAAACTGCTAGAAAACGCAGCATCTGATATGGCAACGATCTCTGGTCAAAAGCCACTTATCACTAAAGCGCGTAAATCTGTTGCTGGTTTCAAAATCCGTGAAGGCTACCCTATCGGTTGTAAAGTAACCTTGCGTGGCGAACGTATGTGGGAATTTTTAGAGCGTTTAATCTCTATCGCACTTCCACGTGTACGTGACTTCCGTGGTGTTAGCGCTAAGTCTTTTGACGGTCGCGGTAACTACAGCATGGGCGTTCGCGAGCAAATCATCTTCCCGGAAATCGACTTTGATAAAGTTGATCGAGTACGCGGTCTAGACATCACTATTACGACGTCTGCTGGTACTGATGAGGAAGGCCGTGCTCTGCTGGCTGCCTTTAACTTCCCATTCCGTAAGTAAGGTGAAGGGTTACTGTTATGGCTAAAAATTCAATGAAAGCACGTGAAGCAAAACGTGCGAAGCTAGTAGCTAAGTTCGCTGAAAAGCGTGCGGCGCTAAAAGCTATCATCAGCGATGTAAACGCATCTGAAGAAGATCGTTGGAATGCGGTTCTTACACTGCAATCTCTTCCACGTGATTCAAGTGCATCACGTCAGCGCAACCGTTGTAACCAAACTGGTCGTCCACACGGTTACCTACGTAAGTTCGGTCTAAGCCGTATTAAGGTTCGTGAAGCTTGCATGAAAGGCGAGATTCCGGGTCTTCGTAAGGCTAGCTGGTAATTGCCACTTAATCATTTGGAGTAAATCATATGAGCATGCAAGATCCGATTTCGGATATGCTGACCCGCGTTCGTAACGGTCAGGCAGCAAACAAAGTTGCTGTTAAAATGCCTTCTTCAAAGCTTAAAGTTGCAATCGCTGCACTACTAAAAGCTGAAGGTTACATCGTTGACTTCGCTGTTGAAGGCGAAGCAAAACCTGAGCTAGAAGTTACACTTAAGTACTTCCAAGCAAAACCAGTAATCGAGCAACTTAAACGTGTTTCTCGTCCAGGTCTACGTGTTTACAAGAAGAAAGATCAACTTCCTTCTGTAATGGGTGGTCTTGGTATTGCTATCGTTTCTACTTCCAAGGGTCTGATGTCAGACCGCGCTGCACGTAAAGCAGGTCTTGGCGGTGAAATCATCTGTTACGTAGCTTAATAGGAGTAGACTATGTCTCGTGTTGCAAAAGCACCTGTCGCTATTCCAGCTGGCGTAGAGGTGAAACTAAACGGCCAAGAAATCACTGTAAAAGGTGCTAAAGGCGAACTAACTCGCGTTCTTAACGACGCTGTTGTTATCGCTCAGGAAGAAAACAACCTGACTTTCGGTCCTAAAGAAGGTGTTACTAACGCATGGGCACAAGCTGGTACAGCTCGCGCTCTAGTTAATAACATGGTTGTTGGTGTTACTGAAGGCTTTACTAAGAAGCTAACTCTTAAAGGTGTTGGTTACCGTGCTGCTATTAAAGGCAACGCTGTAGGTCTAACACTAGGCTTCTCTCACCCAGTTGAGCACGAGTTGCCAGCGGGTATTAAAGCTGAATGTCCAAGCCAAACTGAAATCATCATCACTGGTTGTGATAAGCAACTAGTTGGTCAAGTTGCGGCTGACATTCGTTCTTACCGTCAACCTGAGCCTTACAAAGGCAAAGGTGTTCGTTACGCAGATGAAAATGTGCGTACTAAAGAAGCTAAGAAGAAGTAAGGTAACACTATGGATAAGAAAGCATCTCGCATCCGTCGTGCTACACGTGCACGTCGTAAGATTGCAGAACTGGGTGCGACTCGCCTAGTTGTACACCGTACTCCTCGTCACGTGTACGCACAGGTTATCGCGGCTAATGGCTCTGAGGTTATCGCAGCAGCTTCTACTGTAGAAAAAGCGATCCGTGAGCAAGTGAAATACACTGGTAACGTTGATGCAGCTAAAGCAGTAGGTAAAGCTGTTGCAGAACGCGCTCTTGAAAAAGGCGTAACTGCAGTTGCATTTGATCGTTCTGGTTTCCAATACCACGGTCGAGTAGCGGCGCTAGCAGAATCTGCTCGCGAAGCTGGTCTGAAATTCTAAGGTAGGGTTGGAAGATGGCTAAAGAACAACAAGTTCAAGCGAATGATTTGCAAGAAAAGCTAATCGCAGTTAACCGCGTTTCTAAAACGGTTAAAGGCGGTCGAATCATGAGCTTCACTGCACTAACAGTAGTTGGTGACGGTAACGGTCGTGTAGGTTTCGGTTACGGCAAAGCTCGTGAAGTACCTGCAGCGATTCAAAAAGCAATGGAAAAAGCACGTCGTAACATGACTACGATCGCGCTAAACGAAGGCACTCTTCACCACCCAGTGAAAGGTCGCCATTCGGGCTCTAAAGTTTACATGCAGCCTGCTGCAGAAGGTACTGGTGTTATCGCAGGTGGTGCGATGCGTGCAGTACTAGAAGTTGCTGGTGTACACAACGTACTATCTAAAGCATACGGTTCTACGAACCCTATCAACATCGTTCGTGCAACGATCGATGCACTAGGTAGCATGAAGTCACCAGAAATGGTTGCTGCTAAACGTGGTCTAACTGTTGAATCTATTTCGGAGTAAGAACACCATGGCAACTATTAAAGTAACTCAAACTAAAAGCTCAATTGGCCGCCTACCAAAGCACAAAGCTACTTTGCGTGGTCTAGGTCTTCGTAAAATCAACCACACAGTAGAACTTGAAGATACTCCGTGCGTACGCGGTATGATCAACAAGGTTTACTACATGGTTAAAGTTGAGGAGTAATCAGAATGCGTTTGAATACTCTTGCACCGGCTGCGGGCTCTAAGCATGCTCCTAAGCGTGTAGGTCGTGGTATCGGTTCTGGCCTAGGTAAAACTGGTGGCCGTGGTCACAAAGGTCAAAAATCACGTTCTGGCGGTAAAGTTCGTCCAGGTTTCGAAGGCGGTCAGATGCCTCTGAAACAACGTCTACCAAAATTCGGTTTCACTTCTCGTAAGAGCCTAGTGTCTGCTGAAGTTCGTCTAGCTGAGCTAGCGAAAGTTTCTGGTGACGTGGTTGATCTAAACAGCCTTAAAGCTGCTAACATCATCACTAAGAACATCGAATTCGTAAAAGTTGTTCTTTCTGGTGAAATTAACAAAGCAGTGACTGTTAAAGGTCTACGTGTGACTAAAGGCGCTAAAGCTGCAATCGAAGCTGCAGGCGGTAAAATCGAGGAATAATCTCGAGGAACGAGGTACAGATGGCTAAGAAACCAGGACAAGATTTTCGTAGTGCTCAGAGCGGCTTAAGTGAACTAAAGTCGCGCTTGTTATTCGTAATTGGTGCACTTTTAGTATTCCGAGCCGGCTCTTTTGTGCCGATTCCTGGTATTGACGCTGCTGTACTTGCCGATTTGTTCGAACAGCAAAAAGGTACCATCGTTGAAATGTTTAACATGTTCTCCGGTGGTGCTCTTGAGCGTGCATCTATATTAGCATTGGGCATCATGCCGTATATTTCGGCATCTATTGTTGTCCAATTGCTAACTGTAGTTCATCCAGCGTTAGCGGAACTCAAAAAAGAGGGTGAAGCAGGCCGTCGTAAGATCAGCCAATATACACGCTACGGCACGCTTGTACTTGCAACATTCCAAGCTATTGGTATTGCAACTGGCTTACCAAACATGGTCGACAATCTGGTTGTTATGAACCAAACCATGTTTACGCTAATTGCTACCGTAAGTTTAGTAACCGGTACCATGTTCCTAATGTGGTTAGGTGAACAAATTACAGAGCGAGGAATCGGTAATGGTATTTCCATTCTGATTTTTGCAGGTATTGTTGCTGGATTGCCTTCTGCAATCGGTCAAACAATCGAGCAAGCGCGTCAAGGTGAATTGCATGTACTTCTTCTGTTGCTAATTGCGGTATTAGCTTTTGCAGTAATTTACTTCGTTGTTTTCATGGAACGTGGTCAACGCCGTATCGTCGTTAACTACGCGAAGCGTCAACAAGGTCGTAAAGTATTTGCTGCGCAAAGCTCGCACTTGCCACTTAAAATTAATATGGCGGGTGTTATTCCAGCGATTTTCGCATCAAGTATTATCCTGTTCCCAGGAACACTGGCTCAGTGGTTTGGTCAGAATGGTGAGAGCAGCGCGTTCGGTTGGTTAACTGACGTGTCTTTGGCTCTTAGCCCAGGTCAACCGCTGTATGTAATGCTTTATGCAGCAGCGATTATTTTCTTCTGTTTCTTCTACACGGCGTTGGTTTTCAACCCGCGTGAAACAGCAGATAACTTGAAGAAGTCCGGTGCATTCGTACCCGGTATCCGCCCAGGTGAGCAGACAGCTAAGTACATTGATAAAGTGATGACACGTTTAACCCTAGCGGGTGCACTGTACATTACCTTTATCTGTCTGATTCCCGAGTTCATGATGGTCGCGTGGAACGTACGTTTCTACTTCGGCGGTACATCACTACTTATCGTAGTTGTTGTTATCATGGACTTTATGGCACAGGTACAGACTCATCTGATGTCTCAACAGTATGATTCTGTGTTGAAGAAAGCGAATCTGAAAGGCTACGGTCGTTAATTCGACGGTAGACTCAGTTTCAATTACGGAGTTTAGCAATGAAAGTTCGTGCTTCCGTTAAAAAAATCTGCCGTAACTGTAAAGTAATCAAGCGCAACGGTGTTGTTCGCGTGATTTGCAGTGAGCCAAAGCACAAACAGCGCCAAGGCTAATTAGCAGAAATTTTTACTTGAAAACGAAGGTTAGGTCGAGTATATTCCTCGGCCTACCTTTTGCGTGCAAAAGAAGTAGTACTCCGCAGCGTATCCATCACGGGCTTTGCTGCGGCTAATTCTTTTATAGAAACACTTAGGAGTGAATAATGGCCCGTATAGCAGGCATTAACATTCCTGATCAGAAACACGCTGTAATCGCTCTAACGGCGATCTACGGCATCGGTAAAACTCGCTCTCAAGCTATCCTAGCTGAAGTGGGTATTGCTGAAGATGTTAAGATCAGTGAACTAACTGAAGAGCAGATCGATCAACTGCGTGATGGTGTAGCTAAGTACACTGTAGAAGGTGATCTACGTCGTGAAGTATCTATGAACATCAAGCGTCTTATGGACCTTGGCTGTTACCGTGGTCTTCGTCATCGTCGCAGTCTACCACTACGTGGACAGCGTACTAAAACCAACGCTCGCACCCGTAAGGGTCCGCGTAAGCCGATCAAGAAATAATCGGGAAGGTAGAGTACAATGGCTAAACAACCAACTCGCGCTCGTAAGCGCGTACGCAAGCAAGTTGCAGATGGCGTTGCGCACATCCATGCTTCTTTCAATAACACAATCGTAACCATTACTGACCGTCAAGGTAACGCTCTAGCTTGGGCTACTGCAGGTGGTTCTGGTTTCCGTGGTTCTCGTAAGTCTACTCCGTTCGCTGCACAGGTTGCTGCTGAGCGTTGTGCTGAAATGGCTAAAGAATACGGTCTAAAGAACTTGGAAGTTATGGTTAAGGGTCCTGGTCCAGGTCGTGAATCTACTGTTCGCGCTCTGAACGCAGCTGGTTTCCGCATCACAAACATCGTTGATGCTACACCAATCCCTCATAACGGTTGTCGTCCACCTAAGAAACGTCGCGTATAACGTTTTTTAGATTACTGGAGAAAGATCATGGCAAGATATTTGGGTCCTAAGCTGAAGCTTAGCCGTCGTGAAGGCACTGACTTATTCCTTAAGTCTGGTGTTCGCGCGATCGATACCAAGTGTAAAATTGATAACGCACCAGGTGTACACGGCGCTCGTCGCGGTCGTCTATCTGAGTATGGCGTTCAGCTTCGTGAGAAGCAAAAAGTTCGTCGTATGTACGGCGTTCTAGAAAAACAATTCCGTAACTACTACAAAGAAGCTGCACGTCTTAAAGGCAACACAGGTGAGAACCTGCTTCAGCTTCTTGAAGGTCGTCTTGATAACGTAGTTTACCGCATGGGCTTTGGCGCAACTCGCGCAGAAGCACGTCAGCTAGTTAGCCACAAAGCTATCCTAGTTAACGGTAAAGTTGTAAACGTTCCTTCTTTCAAAGTAGCGGCTAATGACGTTGTTTCTATTCGCGAGAAAGCTAAACAGCAAGCTCGTATCAAAGCAGCTCTAGAAGTTGCTGAACAACGTGAAAAACCAACTTGGATTGAAGTAGATGGTGGCAAGATGGAAGGTACATTCAAGCGTATGCCTGAGCGTTCTGATCTATCAGCTGACATCAACGAACAATTGATCGTCGAGCTTTACTCTAAGTAAGGTTTAAACTAAAGAGAGGACACAATGCAGGGTTCTGTAACAGAATTTCTTAAGCCACGTCTAGTTGACATTGAACAAATCAGCTCGACTCACGCAAAAGTAACTCTTGAGCCATTAGAGCGTGGCTTTGGTCATACTCTGGGTAATGCACTTCGCCGTATTCTTCTATCTTCTATGCCAGGTTGTGCTGTAACAGAAGTAGAAATCGAAGGCGTACTTCATGAGTACAGCACTAAAGAAGGCGTTCAAGAAGATATTCTTGAAATTCTTCTAAACCTTAAAGGTTTGGCTGTACGCGTTGCCGAAGGCAAAGATGAAGTGTTCATTACTTTGAACAAATCAGGCTCGGGCCCTGTGGTTGCAGGTGACATCACCCATGACGGTGATGTAGAGATCGCTAACCCTGAACACGTTATTTGTCACCTAACGGATGACAACGCTGAAATCGCAATGCGTATTAAAGTAGAACGTGGTCGTGGTTATGTTCCAGCTTCAGCGCGTATCCATACTGAAGAAGATGAGCGTCCAATCGGTCGCCTACTAGTAGATGCTACTTACAGCCCTGTAGACAAAATTGCCTACGCTGTAGAAGCAGCTCGTGTAGAACAGCGTACTGATCTAGACAAGCTTGTTATCGATATGGAAACAAACGGTACTCTAGAACCTGAGGAAGCAATCCGTCGTGCAGCTACTATCCTAGCTGAACAATTGGATGCGTTCGTAGATCTTCGTGATGTACGTGTACCTGAGGAGAAGGAAGAGAAGCCAGAATTCGATCCGATCCTACTGCGTCCTGTAGACGATCTTGAACTAACAGTTCGCTCTGCTAACTGTTTGAAAGCAGAAGCGATTCACTACATCGGTGATCTAGTACAACGTACTGAGGTTGAGCTACTTAAAACGCCTAACCTTGGTAAAAAATCTCTTACTGAGATTAAAGACGTACTTGCGTCACGTGGTCTGTCTCTGGGCATGCGCCTAGAAAACTGGCCGCCTGCATCAATCGCTGAAGATTAATCGATACTAGTTAGAAGGATTAGGTCATGCGCCATCGTAAGAGTGGTCGTCAACTCAACCGCAACAGCTCACATCGCAAAGCGATGTTCAGCAACATGGCTAGCTCTCTAGTACGTCATGAAGTTATCAAGACTACTTTGCCAAAAGCAAAAGAGCTACGTCGCGTAGTTGAGCCTTTGATTACACTAGCTAAGACTGACAGTGTTGCTAACCGTCGTCTAGCATTTGCACGTACTCGTGATAACGAAGTAGTTGCAAAACTGTTTAACGAACTAGGTCCACGTTTTGCTGCTCGTCAGGGCGGTTACACTCGTATCCTAAAAGCTGGCTTCCGTGCTGGTGATAAAGCTCCAATGGCTTACATTGAGCTTGTAGATCGCCCAGCAGCTGAAGAAGCTGCTGAGTAATCTCAGTTCGTAAGAACAAAAAAAGCCGAGCTTTAGCTCGGCTTTTTTGTTTTTGTAAGCTAGTGAAATAACGGCTTACGACCTGCGAGATTTGCTCGCGGAGAGCAAGTCGAAAGTTACTAGCACTACTAGCCCATATTTGGATTTGATTATCTGAATTCAAAGAAAAAGGGTCGACACTGTGTGCCAACCCTACATAATTTTCTCGCTTCTCGCTTCTCGCTTCTCGCTTCTCGCTTCTCGCTTCTCGCTTCTCGCTTCTCGCTTCTCGCTTCTCGCTTATTTCCAGATAGTACCTAGGCTATCGAGTAGGCCAGAACTTGCACCTTGGCTTTGCAGCGCATTTAAGATTAGGGGAGTAAAAGTGGAAATCAGGGATGGGTCCATACCTAGAGCTGAGAACGCACCTTTTACTGTCTCGCTGTTTGCGATTAAAGCAGACAGGCCACTTGCCTGTAGAGAGTCAAAGCCTGGAACTAGTCCCGCTAATTCTGATGCCTCATTATTACCCAGAGAACTCTGAGCTAAGGCCAATAGTGAACCTACACCACCAATAGCTTGTTCGGATGACACGTTTGTACTTTTTTGAATGGCAGAAACTAGATCAGTATCTGCTGCCCCCTGTTTTGACCAAGCTTTAACTGCTCCCATTAGTGCCGCGTTCGCAATTTCACTATAGCCGCTGTCAATGCCTACTTGATTCTCTTTCGATGTGCTTTGACAGCCCATCAATGCGACACTGGCAAGTGCTGCGATAGCCACTTTCTTATACATATCATCTCCTTATTACTTACTGCTAACTATTCTTTCTAAGAATTTGTCTCAGTATTATCCAAAAAAAACGGCGACACAATGTGTCGCCGTTATTAGCTTTGCTAAAAATCCAAATTAAAGGATGTCTAGTAGCTCTACTTCGAATACTAGAGCAGCAAATGGAGGGATAGCAGCACCTGCGCCACGCTCACCGTATGCTAGGTCTTGTGGGATGTATAGTTTCCACTTAGAGCCAACAGGCATTAGTTGAAGAGCTTCAACCCAACCTTTGATTACGCCAGTTACTGGGAACTCAGCAGGTTGACCGCGAGATACAGAGCTGTCGAATACAGTGCCGTCAGTTAGCTCGCCGTGGTAGTGAACACGTACTTGAGACGCTGCCGTTGGGATTTCGCCAGTACCTTCAGTGATGATTTCGTACTGAAGACCAGACTCAAGAACGTTTACTTCTGGACGTAGAGCGTTGTCTTTTAGGAACGCTTCGCCGTCAGCTGCTGCTGCTTTAGCTGCTTCTTGACGAACTGCTTCTGCACGAGTGTGTAGCTCTTGCAGTGCGTTGTTGATCTCGTCGATCTCGATAGAAGGCATGTCACCAGTTAGTGCAGTTGCAATACCAGCAGCGATAGCGTCAACGCTAAGGCCTTCTAGACCAGAACCAGCCAGTTGCTGACCCATTTGCAGACCAATACCGTAGCTCGCTTTCTGTTCTGCAGTTTCAAATTTAATTTCAGACATGAATGTCGCTCTTATTAGGAGTGATAAAGGCACAGGATATCAGGTTCGAGCCTCGGTTTAAATGATTGTGCTCGAATGTCGCATTCTGGATCGGAGGGTGTGACTTATCTCTTACTCCAAGTGAAATTTCTGCTAATTTACGCCAAATTACATTTTACTTTGGCGAAAAACATATACTCTCCGCGCTGGTATTTTTATACTGAGATTAGAAGTATTAAAGGACTCATCAGAATGAATCGTCGCAGAAAGAAAAAGCAGCAAGTCGACCACGTCGAATTGATGAAACAAAAGTTCGCTGCTATCGATTGGAAGCAGCCGTTTAACAAAGAGAAGTGGCAGGAAAGAGTACAACCTGTGGCTCAGTTTTGGCAACGCTTTCCAAAACTCCATCAACGTGCACTGATGGTATTAGTGCCAGTGGTGTTGGTGCTTCTGATCATCCCTGTACCCAAAGATACTGAGGCACTTATCGATGATGCTCAAGTTGAGAGTCAACGTGTTGCCATTCAACTGAACGCGCAAAGCTTAAGTGAACAGCGCTCAGCACAGAACTCAGAACCCAAATCGGAACAGTGGAAAGAGTACACGGTTAAAAACGGTGATACGCTGGCCCAAGTATTCCGTAGCAATCAACTTTCGATGGCTGACTTAAACGCCTTGGTCAAAATTGAAGGCAGCGATAAACCACTGAGCCGGATTAAACAAGGTCAATTGGTTCGCTTTAAGCTCGCTGACGATGGTAAGTTAGATATGCTGCAGCTTGAGAAAAGTGGCGAGTCGGTGATGTTCTTCCGCTTATCTGATGGAACATTCGGGCGCAATAAATAACGTTCATTAGCACACATTCTAAAGGCGCGATGATTCGCGCCTTTTTTATATCCTTCTGTTTGCTAGTGATAGCATCTCAATCTGATGCCTCTCGATTGGTGAGCCGTCTTCTCTTATTCCATGGAAAGAGCGGTAATACGATCATCAGGATCCCTACCGCAGTCAGCCAATCTGGAATCTCGTCAAACCACCATATCCCAAAGAGTGTTACGAACACTAAGCCAGAGTATTCAGCTAAAGCAATTTCTCCGGCTGGAGCTTTTTGATATGCCAGTACTGCCAAGCTGTTATAGCTTAAGATGCATACTGCACTAGCGATAACTAATACCAATTCCTGTCCCGTCATAGGTCGCCAGTAAAACCCAGCCAGTACTGCAGAGATAGGTAACGAGAATAGAGTGGTCCACCAAAGTGTGGTGACGACAGACTGTTCACTGGGTAGCTTTCTTACCAATATATTAAACATTGCCAGTGTGGTCGCCGTGCCGAGTGCAAACAATGCAGCCCAATGAAAATGATCCGGTCTGAGTACCACTAGGACACCAAGGAACCCGAAGCAAGTGAGCAAGATTTTACTTAATGGAGGATGCTCTTTGAGGAACAATATCGACAGCGGCAACATTAAAATCGGCGCTGCGTAAAAAACCGCGTTTGCAGTTGCCAGAGGGAGGTGAGTCACCGCAACCATCATACATCCGCTACCAATTAATATTAGATGCGCTCGCAACAAGGTAATAGGTGCTTGCTTTAGGCTACGTTTATCCGGTTGTTGTCTGAGATAGAAAGGTAGGATGAGCAGCAGTGAAGCCAACTGGCGCACGAACATATATTGGAACGGGCTAATGCCGCCTTCAATCAGTTTGACGGCGACATCGGAGAGTGACGCCGCCAAGTTGCCGATAACCAGTAATAGTAACGCCAGGTGGTGGGGTGACATTTAGCTCACTCGGCGCATATCGACATGGGGGATACCATCTTCAAGGTAGCTTTCGGAAATGACTTCAAAGCCATGACTCGCATAGAAAGCCATCAGGTGTTCTTGCGCACCGATATCTATCGTTTGACCAGCCCAAAGCTGTTGGCAATGTTGTAAGGCTTGTTCAAGCAGTTCATGTCCAAGACCACCACCACGGGCGCTTTGCTTGGTTACTACACGACCAATACTGACATTGTCGTAAGTGGTGCCAGCAGGCAATAGACGAGCGCAGGCAACCAGTTCATCGTCTTTGTAGCCCAATAGGTGAAAAACGCCTTCCAGTGTATCTTTGCCGTCCAGTTCTGGATAAGGACAGGTTTGCTCCACCACAAAGACATCAACGCGCAGGCGCAGCATCTCGTAGAGTTGTGTTGTTGTCAGTTGAGAGAAAGGTAGGGCAGTCCAGTTGATCATTTCCAATATCCATTAATAAGCGAATGCAGCTGACTTTACGTCGTTTTCTGCTATTACTCATTAACAATGGTTAATTTTCACTGGTCTTCGTGACAAATCTGGCGATAATGTGCCCTCTTTTTCATCCCACCTGAGGATATTTCCCTGTGAGCAAACAAACTTTTGACCAAGTAGGGCTTAATCCAGCGCTACTAGAGACGCTTGAATCATTGAATTACACCCATATGACGCCAATTCAAGCGTTGAGCTTACCTGCGATTTTGAATCAGCGTGATGTGATTGGTCAGGGTAAAACCGGCTCAGGTAAAACGGCGGCATTTGGTCTGGGCGTATTATCCAACCTAAACGTGAAGCGCTTCCGTGTACAATCTTTGGTGTTGTGTCCAACGCGTGAACTGGCTGATCAGGTGGCAAAAGAGATCCGTACGTTAGGTCGTGGTATTCACAACATTAAAGTACTGACACTGTGTGGCGGCATGCCAATGGGACCGCAAATCGGTTCACTAGAGCATGGTGCTCATATTCTGGTGGGTACGCCAGGTCGTATTCTTGATCACCTAGAGAAAGGTCGCATTAACCTAGAAGAGCTAAACACGCTGGTTCTAGATGAAGCAGATCGCATGCTGGAAATGGGCTTCCAAGACGCCCTCGATGCGATCATTGATGCTGCGCCTAAACAACGTCAAACACTGCTATTCAGTGCGACTTTCCCAGAGAAGATCGAACAGATTGCTCAACGTATTATGCAATCACCAGAGATGATCAAAGTAGAATCGACACATGATACGTCGAGCATCGCGCAATACTTTTACAACGTTGAAGGTTCAGAAGCACGCGATGAAGCTCTGGCAAACCTACTACTGACGCACCAGCCAGAGTCAGCAGTAGTGTTCTGTAATACCAAGAAAGAAGTACAGAATGTGGCAGATGAACTGCATCACAAAGGCTTCAGTGTGGTGGACCTTCATGGCGATCTAGAACAACGTGAACGCGACCAAGCTCTGGTACAGTTTGCTAACAAGAGTGTGTCTATCCTTGTTGCAACAGACGTGGCGGCGCGTGGTTTAGACGTCGACAACCTTGATGCAGTATTTAACTTCGAACTGTCTCGTGACCCTGAAGTACACGTTCACCGTATTGGTCGTACTGGTCGTGCGGGCAGCAAAGGTCTGGCGTTCAGCTTCTTTGGTGAGAAAGATGGTCTACGTGTAGCTCGTATTGAAGAGTACCTAGATATGGATGTGGTACCAGCAACACTGCCAGCGAAATCAACTCAGCAGCCATACCAAGCGAAGATGGTGACGATTAATATCGATGGCGGTAAGAAACAGAAAGTACGTGCGGGTGACATCCTTGGCTGTTTGACTGGTAAAAATGGTATCACGGGTGCACAAGTGGGTAAGATCCAGCTAATGGCAATGCGTTCTTATGTTGCGGTAGAGAAATCTGTGGCGAAGAAAGCACTGCAAACCATCAGTAACGGTAAGATGAAAGGTCGTCAATTCCGTGCTCGTATTCTGAAGTAAGCAGGACCTCATTTAATGCAAAGGCGCTCGATATGAGCGCCTTTGTTTTTTCCTGCCTACCTGATCTTATTCATTGCCTTTCTTTAAGCGCGACTTAATGCGGCTAAGACTGATCGCGGTAATACCCAAGTAAGCGGCAATCTGGCTATCGGTGATGCGTTGTTCTAAGTCTGGATAATGCTGACAAAACAGTTGGTAGCGCTCTTCTGGTGAGTAGAGCAACATAAAGCGTTCTTTGTTTTCTTTATGCATCAGCTGCGCTTCGAGCAGCTTTAAGTAGATAGGATGCTTTTCTGAACGCCACTGATGTAGTACTTCAACCGGTAAGCAAAACAGATGACAAGGCGTCAGTGTTTCCAATAAATATGGCGAAGGCTGATTCTTGATAAGCCCTTCAAAGCCAATCACCCAGTCTTTTTCCCAGTAGAACTCTTTACTGAATTCCTTCCCTTTGTCGGTCAGATAACTGGCGTGGCACAAGCCCTCTAACACAAAGTAGATGTGCGAACTGGATTCACCTTGGTGATTGAGAATATGGCGTGTCGGCAACTCTAGCTGTTGCCCATGTTCAATTAGCTGATTCGCTTCATCTTCGAGGAAGCCATGATTGATTAAGTCAGAAAAAAGATCGCTGTGCATGTGATAACTCAGAAACGGTTTTTCTCATTCTAACGGTTTTTACTGACAACAAAAAAGCGGCTCATGAGAGCCGCTTGAAATCATTGCCAAACTTGCCTTACTTATTCAGGTCAATTTGGTAAATCGCGAAACCAACTTCGTCAGTTGCGACACGTTTCATCGGGTACTGCCCTTTCTCTTTGATGAACTGCGCAGCTTTATCACTTGGTGAGGTTTCAAAACGAACATCAAGTTTGTTATCCGATTTGATTGGTGCGAAAGACCAGTTGTTATCCGCGCTTGGTGTCACTTCGCCTTGCTCTTTACTGATGCGAGAGATGTAAGCGGCAACTACTGAACGGTTCTCATCTGGAGCATCAAACGCGATGAAGTCCGGACCAGTGCCTGGGAAGGTTGCGCTGTAAGCACGGTAGTTGTTGGTTGCGATGATGAAGTCTTGTTTTGGATCTACTGGCTTACCGTTGTAAGTCAGGTTCACGATACGCTGTGAATCTGGGTTGATCACTTTACAATCCGCATCGTACTTCGGCGGTTGAGTAACATCGATTTGGTAGTTCACACCATCAATCACGTCGAAGTTGTAAGTACGGAAGTTATCCCAGTTGATCAAAGACTGAGGTTGGGTGCTGTTAACATCAATATGATTGAACTGACCTGCACTACACTCTAGCCATTCGTGAACTTCTTTGCCTTTAACCTTCATTGCTACCAGCGTATTCGGGTATAAGTAAAGATCCGCGGCATTACGGAAAGTCAGCTGGCCGGACTCTACTTCCGTGAAGCCATTTGGATCGTCTTTACGTCCGCCGACTTTAAATGGTGCCGCTGCGCTCAATACAGGAATATCTGCAAGATCTGGGTCGCCTTGGATAAAGCGTTCCACGTAATCTTTCTGCGCTAGGTTTACGATTTGAATCGTTGGGTCATCTTGTACAAGCGCTAGGAAGCTGTACATCACGTCATTCGCTTTACCGATTGGCTGGTTGACGAATTCACGTGTGCCTTTGTGGTCATCAACCAGTGCATCCACGATGCCTTTATCTGCTTCTGCCAAAGACATCTTGTTGGCTTTATCGAAGATAGGACGCGCTTCGGATTGACCTTCAACCACTTGCCATTTGCCGTCTTTTTCTTTCAGCATTAAGTCCATTACGCCAACGTGGCTACCCCAGCGGCCTGGCATGACTGCGGTTACGCCATTAATCGTGCCTTTTGCGTTGTCGACACCTTGCAGCTTGGCAAAGTCTTTACCCGGGAACACCGCGTGAGAGTGACCAAACGCAATCGCATCAATGCCTTCAACTTCTGTAAGGTAGTAAACCGAGTTTTCAGCGCCTAGTTTGTATGGGTCAGTCGAAATGCCTGAGTGTGGGATCGCCACAATCACGTCTGCGCCTTCTTTCTTCATCTGAGGAACCAGCTTTTTCGCTGTTTCAGTGATGTCTTCAGCGAAGACTTTGCCTTCTAGATTCTTCTTATCCCATACCATGATTTGCGGTGGTACGAAGCCGATGTAACCCACTTTGATTTCGTGGCTTTGATCATCAGTGTCTTTGAACGTGTGCGTTTTAATTAGATAAGGTTTGAAGTAGTGCTCACCTGTCTTCTTGTCGAAAACGTTAGCACTAACATAAGGGAAGTTTGCACCGTCAATAGAGTTTTTCAGGAACTCAAGACCATAGTTGAATTCGTGGTTACCAATATTACCCACATCGTAATCCAGCTGGTTCATCGCTTTGTATACCGGGTGGATTTCGCCTGCGTTAACCCCTTTTGCTGCCATGTAATCGCCCATCGGGCTGCCTTGAATCAAGTCGCCATTGTCGACTAAAACACTGTTCACGGCTTCTTCACGAGCTTGCTTTACCAGTGTTGCTGCACGGCTAAGACCAATTTGCTGAGAAGGCTGGTCTTTGTAGTAGTCGTAATCCATCACATTGGTGTGAATGTCGGTGGTTTCGATAATACGTAACTTGATGGTGTCCGCCATTGCTGGGCTAGCAAGTGCTAACATGCCACCCAAAACTGCGACGGATAGAGGATTAACAGCCATTTTCATGAAGTGCTCCAATTTAATGGGATAGGGAAGTGTGGCGTACTGTAACAAACTTTTATGTGACGAAACGATTGCTGGAGAGAAAATTGTGATAATTAGATAAGAAATAGCCTAACAATATTCTAGTGTGTTTGCTTTTTGTGCAAATTAGAATGAGACCAAACCAAAGCTTCTTAGCAGTTTTTTGAATAAAAAATGAAATTTTAGAATTTCAGGTAATATAGCCAGGCAGCCATAATGCTGCTCATACCGATATCAATGGATGATGAGCAAGCACATGGCAGTGAACGATTCAGTAACGACTCTCCCAATCAATAAGCCTCGGCTGGTTTCGAATAACCAAGCTGCTGATCTTCCCCGTTTCAGCAAACAATCTCTTCAACCGGGTGAAGTTGCCCTTGTCGGTGCAGGTCCGGGCGACCCAGAGCTATTAACGCTTAAAGCGCTTAACTGCCTGCAACAAGCTGACGTTGTGCTATACGACTATCTAGTGTCTGACGAGATCATGGCGTTAATCCCAAGCGAAACCATTTTGGTATGCGTTGGTAAACGTGCGGGTCACCACAGTGTGCCGCAAGAGAAGACCAACCAACTGCTGGTGGATTTTGCTAAGCAAGGCTACAAAGTGGTACGCATTAAAGGTGGCGATCCATTTGTGTTTGGCCGTGGTGGTGAAGAGCTGGAAGTCTTGGCAGACGCCGGCGTGCGTTTCCAAGTCGTTCCGGGCATTACTGCCGCTGCGGGTGCAACCGCTTATGCCGGAATTCCGCTGACGCATCGTGATTACGCGCAATCAGCACTGTTTGTCACCGGTCATCTGAAAGAAGAAAGTGATGACATGGACTGGTCGACACTAGCTCGTGGGAATCAGACTTTAGTGATCTACATGGGACTGATGAAATCACACTATATTCAGAATCAGCTCATCAAACATGGTAGGGCAGCCTCAACCCCTATCGCCATCATCGAGCGCGGTACGCAAATCCAGCAAAAAGTTTTCACCGGAGAACTTTCTCAACTATCTGAATTATCTAAAGAAGCTCAAGCTCCGTCTTTGATTGTTGTCGGCGAAGTTGTGCGTCTATCTCAAAAGTTGGACTGGTTTTTGTCTAGTACTGAATTCAACAAAAGTGCTATTGCCAGCTCCATATAATTTCAGACAAAAAATTAGGGACTAATGAGCCTTCAAGCTTAAAAAGGAAAGACAAAACATGGACCAACAACGTTTAACTCACCTTAAACAGCTCGAAGCGGAGAGTATTCATATCATCCGTGAAGTTGCTGCTGAGTTCGATAACCCAGTCATGATGTATTCGATTGGTAAAGATTCATCAGTTATGTTGCATCTTGCGCGTAAAGCCTTCTATCCGGGCAAAATTCCATTCCCTTTATTGCACGTTGATACGGATTGGAAATTTCGCGAGATGATCGAGTTTCGTGACCGTACCGCTGAGAAGTATGGCTTTGAGCTTTTGGTTCATAAGAACCCAGAAGGTCTAGCAATGGGCTGTAGTCCATTTGTACACGGCTCTTCTAAGCATACTGACATCATGAAGACTCAAGGTTTGAAGCAAGCTCTGAACAAGTACGGTTTTGATGCAGCATTCGGTGGTGCACGTCGTGATGAAGAGAAGTCTCGTGCAAAAGAACGCGTGTACTCATTCCGTGATAAGAACCATACCTGGGATCCGAAAAACCAACGTCCGGAGCTTTGGAAAACATACAACGGTCAAGTAAACAAGGGGGAGAGCATTCGCGTGTTCCCACTTTCAAACTGGACTGAGCTGGATATCTGGCAATACATCTACCTAGAAAACATCGAGATCGTGCCTCTGTACCTTGCAGACAAGCGACCGGTTGTTGAGCGTGATGGCATGCTGATCATGGTAGACGATGACCGCATGGAGCTAGAACCAGGTGAAGTGATTGAAGAGAAGAGTGTACGTTTCCGTACTTTGGGTTGTTACCCGCTGACTGGCGCGATTGAGTCTGAAGCAAACACGCTAACAGGCATCATCGAAGAAATGCTGGTGGCAACCTCAAGTGAGCGCCAAGGTCGTGCGATCGACCACGATCAGTCAGGATCGATGGAGCTTAAGAAACGTCAAGGTTACTTCTAAAGGATCTAAGGAAAGATAATGAACAGTGCAGTTGAAGCTCAATTAGCCGAGCTTGGTATTGAAGGCTATTTAAAACAACACCAGTACAAGTCGTTACTTAGATTCCTGACTTGTGGCTCGGTAGATGACGGTAAAAGTACCCTAATCGGTCGCTTACTCCACGACTCAAAACAAATTTATGAAGATCAGCTAGCGGCAGTTCACTCGGATAGCCAACGCGTAGGCACCACGGGTGAAAAGCCAGATTTGGCATTGCTGGTAGATGGTCTACAAGCAGAGCGCGAGCAGGGCATCACCATTGATGTGGCTTACCGTTACTTCTCGACGCAGAAGCGTAAGTTCATCATTGCTGATACACCAGGGCATGAGCAGTACACGCGTAACATGGCAACAGGCGCATCGACCTGTGATTTGGCTGTGATTCTGGTTGATGCACGCAAAGGTGTGTTGGACCAAACGCGTCGTCACTCATTCATTTCTAACCTACTGGGTTTGAAACATTTCGTTGTAGCGATCAACAAAATGGACTTGGTGGACTATTCACAAGAACGTTTTGAAGAGATCCGCGATGAATACTTACAGTTCTCAGAGAACCTAGTGGGTGAGACGGATATCCAGATCATTCCGTTGTCAGCGCTAGAAGGCGACAACGTAGTAGAGAAAGGACAGAACCTAAGCTGGTTCGAAGGTCCATCTCTGCTTGAGCTACTTGAGATTGTTGACGTTGACCACGAGAAAGGCAAAGGCGACTTCCGTTTCCCTGTTCAGTATGTAAACCGTCCTAACCTCGATTTTCGTGGTTTTGCGGGCACGATTTCATCAGGCTCAGTGAAAGTAGGTGATGCGATTAAGGCGCTGCCATCAGGTAAAACCTCAACCGTAGCACGCATCGTGACCTTTGATGGTGATGTACAGGAAGCACAAGCAGGTCTGGCTGTGACCTTGACTCTAAATGACGAAATCGACATCAGTCGTGGTGATTTATTGGTACTAGAAAATGCGCAAGTAGAATCAACCAACCACTTGTTGGCTGACGTTGTGTGGATGACAGAGCAACCGCTGCAACCGGGTCGTGATTACGACATTAAGATTGCTGGTAAGAAGACGGTGGGTCACGTTGAAGCGATTCGTCACCAGTACGACATCAACAACCTTTCGACTCACGGCGCAGCGGAGTTGCCGCTTAACGGCATTGGCTTGTGTGAGTGGTCGCTGAACGAATCTGTCGCGTTGGATAACTACCAAGATTGTGCCGATACCGGCGGCTTCATCATCATCGATCGTCTAACCAATGTAACGGTTGGGGCGGGCATGGTGAAAGAAAGCTTGGCGGCTGTTGAGCGTGGTCTTGCGGATGTTTCTGCGTTCGAGCTTGAACTCAATGCTCTCGTTCGTAAGCACTTCCCACACTGGGAAGCCAAAGATCTAAGCCAGTTACTGAAGAAGTAATTTGGTTCATCAAGCCTGATGGGGTTGCGAAACCCGTCAGGCTGATTTCCCCCGAATCCAGGATGCTCCGGAAGCCCAAGAAACCGAGCATTCTGGCGTTCTTTTTCGCTTGCTTTGCTTTTTTGTCTGGTTACTCGTTTGTCACTCCGTGCAGCTAAGTTTGCACGAGTTGTTGTGCCCGTATTGGGTTTATTGGTAAGGATTGGCTATGTGGGAACAAGGATTTGTATTAGCGATTTTGCTTGGCATTATCACTTGTTTACTCGTAACCAAACTTAAACCAAGTTATGTCTTTGCTGGCGCTGCCTTTATTGCTTTTATGGCTGGTATGTTAGAGCTCAATACCATTGCGGCAAACTTTACTAACTCTTCACTTCTGACCTTAGTGCTATTAATTCTTGCATCAAGCGCATTAGAAAAAACGTTATTAATTAGTTGGGTCAGTCGCAGTATTTCTGAAGGTAATCTGGGTAGTGTTATTGCCAAATTAGGCTTTTCTACTGCTTTGCTTTCTTCTTTCACTAACAATACAGCGGTGGTGGTGTCATTAATTGGTGCCATAAAACGTAATCAACAGCACGCGCCTTCTAAGCTTTTAATTCCCCTTTCTTATGCGGCGATTTTTGGTGGCACGCTGACGCTGATTGGTACCTCGACCAATTTAATCATCAACAGCTTTGTTGAGGATGCGGGCTTACCAAGCCTGAATTTCTTTACTCCGACTATGATTGGTTTGGCGGTGCTGGTGGGCGGAGTACTTATTCTTATTCCGCTGAGTTATTTATTGCCAAACTATGATGACCAAAGCCAAGAAGATTTACCTTACTTCTTAGAATCTCGAGTTGAACCAGGATCGCCATTGGTTGGACGTACTATCACGGAAAACAACTTACGCGCACTGAGAAAACTATTCTTGGCTGAAGTGATACGCGATGGTGTCAGTGTTCCGTCTGTCGGGCCTGACTTTGTCCTCAATGCCAAAGACCGACTGCTGTTTTGTGGCGATGTAGAGAGCGTGGCGACGCTACAGGAAATCCCTGGTTTAACGTTGTTTGGCCATCAACACCTCAATGGTCAGAATTTTATGGAAGTGGTGGTGAGTTCATCGGCGACTTTCTGCCATAAAACACTTAAAGAGAGTCGCTTCCGTGATCGCTTCGATGCCGTTGTGGTAGCAATTCGTCGTGGCCATGAGCGTCTTGAAGGTGGCTTAGGCAACATTACCTTAGCTGCGGGTGATACGTTAGTTTTGGTTCCCGGTAAGCGCTTTGAGACGGAACGCCGCGCGCATCGAAAAGAGTTTGTGTTGGTGAACGATCTGGATTCGAGTGCACGCTTGGATGCCAACAAATCTGCCTTGGTGTTGTTTGGCTTTGCTGCAGTGATTGGCTGTGCACTGCTGGAACTCGTACCTATTATCAAAGGTCTGGCGGCGTATTTGATTGCGCTACTTGCCTTTGGCGTGATTCAACTTTCCGAACTTCGTCGTCGCTTCCCAATTGATATCGTGGTGATTGTGGGTTCAGCGTTATCTATTGCGCAATTGATGATTTCATCCGGCTTATCGGTGCGTATGGGGAATATGTTTATCGAAGCCTTTAATGGCTGGGGCGTGTTTGGCGCTTTAGTCGCCACTTACATCATGACTTTGGTGTTAACTGAGTTGGTGACCAACAATGCGGCGGCAGCGCTGTCTTTCCCTATTGGCTACAGTATGGCGGTAGGTTATGGCGTTGACCCAATGCCTTTCATAATGGCGGTGCTGTTTGGCGCCAGTGCCAGTTTTATTTCTCCTTACGGATACCAAACCAACCTGTTGGTGTACAGCGTAGGGAATTACAAATTGACCGATTATGTGCGAATTGGCGTGCCGATTTCCATCGTGTATTCAGTGTTAGTTCTGACGCTGATTCCGGTCTTCTTTCCGTTTTAATCTGTAAATTTACAAGGATACGTTATGGCTGCCGAAACTCCGGTAAAAGATGAAAACATCGTTTGGCATCAGCATTCGGTTGATAAACAGTTTCGTGCTGGATTAAAAAAGCAGAAGCCTGCGGTACTTTGGTTTACTGGGCTATCTGGTGCAGGCAAATCAACAGTAGCAGGCGCATTGGAAAATCGCTTAGCCGAACTGGGTTATCACACTTATTTGCTTGATGGCGACAATGTTCGTCATGGCTTGTGTAGCGATTTAGGTTTTTCTGAGCAAGATCGCCGCGAGAACATTCGCCGTATTGGTGAGTTGGCGAAACTGATGGCTGATGCTGGTTTGATTGTTCTGTCGGCGTTTATTTCTCCTCATCGTGCTGAGCGTCAATTGGTGCGTGATCTGCTGCCTGAAGGTGAGTTTATTGAAGTGTTCGTCAATGCCTCTTTAGAAGTGTGTGAAGGTCGCGATCCGAAAGGTTTGTACAAAAAAGCACGCGCAGGTGAAATCCCGAATTTCACCGGTATTGACTCAGAATACCAAGCACCAGCAAACCCAGAAATTGATTTGCCAGCGGGCGAAAAGAGTGTCGAAGAGCTGGTGGAGTTGTGTTTAATCGACCTTAAACAACGCGGCGTGATCCGATAAAAAAGCATTTGGATCATAGGTGGCCAAAAAGTCGTTGTGCAGTCCAAAGAGCTTTTGGATCATAGGTGACCAAAAGCTCTTTTTGCTGTACTAAACAGTATGATTTACCGTAGGTGTCGCTTCGCTATGAACACTAAACTTATGATTTAAAAGCGCTAACATCTGATCGTAGTACTGACTGTTAGTTTTGTTGCCAAGTAGCTTACATAACTCATTGCCTGTTGGAGTAAAGCGGTAGTACAGCAGGCGCACACCTTTTGTGTTCACCTGTAGTGACAAGTTCTTGCCTTGATACGTGAGCATTAACGGCGTTTCAATGCCAATCTCTCCAGACTCTAATTCGGTGCTGTGTAGTAGCCCCAATTCAATCAACACTAGTAAACTCGAATAAGGAAGCTGGAAGCTCCCCATATTCAGACTGTTGGTTGTATCTCGTTTACCAAAACTGAATATGCCACCATGCGCTTTATATCCAATAAGAAGTTTACGACTGTTATCTCCCCCAAAGCTACAGGCTAATGAAGATGCTCGTTGGAGAATTTGTGCTTCTTTAGGAGTCATGTCCTTCAGCACTTTGAGCGCTTTCATTGATGTTGAGCCTGGGTTGGTTACCTCACGTTTTAATACTTGAGCCCAGAGTTTTTGCATTGAGCTGTTGTGTATATCTTGTGCCATATCAAAGAAGCGATATAACCAATCTTGGTCTGGATCCCCAGCGGTCTCATCCCGACACGATGTATGAGCAAGCTTTAATATCTGTTCTAGATTCTTTTGTCTTTGCTCTTGTCGTCTTTGTTCTCGTAGTTGGGCTCGTTCTATTGCAGACTTGGCTGGTGGATCGCTTTGTAATAACGCATCTAAGCCATAAGTCTGTGCAATTGTTTGAACTCGACTTGCACTGTCTTTGATGTAGCTTGATTTTTTATCGTGTGCTTGATGAGTTGAGGAACTCGCATCGTGCTCGATGACGACGGGTTGTTTGATGGATTCTGCCATATGCTGATGCCCTACCAAGAACTTGCGTTTTATGCCTTTGTCAATTTACACCGATAAATGTTGTGCGACCAGAGAGGCATGTCCGGTATTTACAGAATAAAGGCTATTCAAAATGATAATGACTTGTTAAAATTGTTATCGTTATTTTGGAGGGGTGATGAAATATTCAGATGCAAGTAAACTGAAAAAACACCTGTCGATAGTGCTACTTTTGGTTTTGTATGTTGGCGTTTTAGCGTATTTATCTCGCTACATAGTGTAACTTGCAGACATAAAAAAGGCGCCGAATCGACGCCTTGGTGTATCTATTCAATTAAGTAAACAAGCTACATGTCATCGTAGGCTTCGATCGCTGTGCCTTCAATGACATAACCGGTTTCTGCCAATTCGTGGCTGATGGTCTCGGTTTTTAAGGTCCCCACCACATAAATGACATCCCATAGCTCCTGTACTGGGGCGCCTTTCGGGAATTTTACATAAATGATTTGGTTTGGCGGTGGCGGCGGAACGTGGATACAAGCGCCAAAGTACGGTACCAGTAGGAATTCTGTCACTGTATTCGCATCGCCTTCTAAAGGGATCACGAAGCCAGGAATCTTCACCTCACTACCGTTCAGTTCCGAACGAACATTGCCAATCTTTGACTGTTGAGCCGCACCACCACTGTGATCGGAGGCTGGCATACCCACACTATCAAACATTTTCCGTTCAGCTTCTGGTACAAGATCTATCCAATCAAGTGTCAGAGCTTCATCACTGGCCATGACTGGCGCAGTAAACGAAATCACTAGCAAGCAGCTCGCGAGTATTTTTTTCCACATTTTTACTAGATCCTTATTGTCATCCCATCACTGAGCGATTGTCGGTAAGCGCGGAATGCAGGGATGAAGCCAATCACAATACCGGCACATTGTACCAAGCCAAGTAGCATCCACTCATAAGGAGAGAGCGCCGTTAATGTAAGATGTATACCATAGCTTTGTTGGATTATCGGTTGCAATAGGGCAAGTATGGAATACAAACCAGCTACACCAGTAATGATGCCTGCAAAAGTCAGCAAACTTGCTTCACTGATCAGTAGTGAAAAGACATGTCTTGGCCTTGCGCCCATAGCACGTAGTATTGCCATTTCACGGCGGCGCTCTTGTAAGCTTGTCAGTAGGCTACTCAGCATCCCAAGCAAGCCCGCGACGACCACAAAGCCAGAGACCGCCATCAGCGCTTGCTCTGCAACCGACATCATGCCCCATAATTCATGCAAAGCGACACCTGGCATGATGGCGCTAAGTGGCTCTTTTGGATAAGTATTGATTTGTCTTTGTAGAGCAAAAGTTTGAATGCGTGACTTCAAGCCGACCAACATGGCAGTGATCTGCTTAGGTTGGAAGTCTCTGCTTTTGAGGTCTTCTGCTTTTGGTGTTGGTCCTAAGCGTGCTCCACTTTCCCAACCAACGTGAATTGCTTCAATCGCTTCGAGCGATACATGTACGGTTTTATCAACGGGCGTACCTGTAGGCTCCAGAATACCGACGACTTTAAATGGCAAATTATCGTGACGACTAAAACCAACATCACTGATGCCATGGGCAATGATGATTTCGCTGCCGATGTTATAGCCGAGCTGCTTCGCAACGTCAGAACCGAGAACTGTTTCAAATAAGCCATTGAATTCTTTGCCTTCAGAGAAGGTTAGTGGTTGCTTACTTCCGTACTTGTAATGCTCGAAATAACTGTGGTTGGTCCCCATGACTCGGAAGCCTTTGTGCGAATCACCCAACGAGATTGGAATTGCCCAGTCTACAGCGCGGTGGTGAGCAAACTCTTGGTAACTCTTCCAGTCAATATTGTTGGTGGCATTGCCGATTCTGAATACTGAGTACAGCAGCAAATTCACTTGCCCCGAGCGGCCTCCGACAATTAAGTCTGTGCCAGAAATGGTGTTAGCGAAGCTGTCTTTTGCTTGGGTTCGAATACGTTCAACTCCCAATAAAAGGACAACCGAAATTGCGACGGTCATGATGGTGAGAATGGCCGTCGCTTTGCGGTTCATCAGGCTTTTCCAAGCGAGCTTTACAACGGCACTCATGATTCGCCTCCTAGGGTCTTCGCTTGATTGATGTCAGGCAGATTAAGTGTTCTGTCGAACAAAGATTCTAGAGTTGGGTCATGGCTGACAAAAACCAGCGTGGCATTGGCAAGGTTGGCTTGCTCCATTAGTAGTTCAATAAATGCTTTGCGGTTGTCATGGTCCAGTGCGGATGTTGGCTCATCGGCAATCACCAGTTCAGGTTGACCGATCAAAGCACGCGCTGCAGCGACACGTTGCTGTTGGCCAATACTCAGCTCCGAAACGGGTTTGTCATGCAGTTCTTTTGGTAAACGTAAACGCTCTAGTAGTGTTGTTGCTTGTTCTTCCAGTGATGCTATTGAAGCATTGAGAGCAACACGGTCGCGGCGAACTTTACTGAACTGACATGGAATTAGGACGTTCTCTATCACATTTAGATAAGGCAACAAATTGAATTGTTGGAAGATATAGCCAATGTGATCGGCACGAAATTTGTCTCTTTGACTTGCCCTTAGGCTAGCAATATCAGTATTTAATACCGACAGTGAACCGGATGTGAGTGTATTGATGCCTGTTAACAGAGCAAGCAGAGTTGATTTACCACAGCCGCTCGGGCCTTTGATAAATACATGCTCGCCTTGAGCAATGTGTAACTGTGGGATATGGATGGTTGCGTTTTCTGAGCCGGGCCAGACAAACTGGGCATTATGCAGCTCAACAACGTTTGACGTGGTTTCAGTCATAATAAATCACCAAAGCAATGGCGTGTAAGTGATTACTTACACGCCATATAAGTTATTTAATTGCGATCTTAGTGTTGTCTTTGCTTAGGTTGGTCGCAGACTGAGTTGTGTCAGTGAACAAGTTAACGCTGATTGATTCTGTTGCCGGGAACAGTTTGAACCAAGTGGTATCAATGCTGTTTAGGTCAGCAACTGAATCACAGTGGTAGCGATATTCAGCCGTAAACTCGCCGTGGCCGCCGTGTTCATGATCGTGACCCTCGTGCTCGTCGTGATGCTCATGGCCTTCATGATCGTGATGGTCATCATGTGCGTGTTCATCATGCTCATGCTCGCTATGCTTTTCATGATCATGTTTGTCGTGTTCATGCCCATCGTGGTCATGTTTATCATGATCGTGGCCTTCATGGTCGTGGTGATCATGACCTTCATGAGAGTCTTGGCTAAGTGTGTGAGATACGTGAACATCTTCAATCACACATTTCGCTTGTTTGTTGATAGCAAATAGCTTGCCTGTATCTTTTAGCGCAGCAATCGCTTGTTTAAGTGCTTGCTCTTGCTCTGCATTTTCTGGTGCGTGCTCAAAGCCAACAACGTCTGCACCTGGAGAAGTGATTTCAATCAGCAGGTCTTTACCATCTTGAGCAATATTGAATTCTACGTGACCGTGCACATGCGCTTCGTGTTGACGGTATTCCTCTGCGTTTGCAGTTGCTGTTAGTGATAGTCCGATAACAAGAGCTAGAGCGTGTTTAGAAGGCATTATCTTTTCCTAATTTGCTTAATTTTTTATTTGGTTGCTTTTTAAATCATAGGGTTAGCAACCCGTTTAATTTCTAGTATGGGGGCTTCTTAAGTTTAGGCAAATATAGGCGGTGCGCGTGCAGTGTAGCGTACATCACTGACGTGAAACTGTGTTTCGATACAGTCAGAATACGTCGAACGCTGGTAAGTTGGGGGGAGAAGTTCTGGTTGAGCCTTAGCTAAGCCATGATGTGAGCCAGCAAACATCTGGCAATGATGATGGCTATGGTGCTCTGGAATGAGATCAAGTTGATGTGCGATGGTGGCAAAGTTCCATGCAAGCAGTAACGCAACACTGAGTAATACAACAGTGCGACGCCAATGATGTGTGGTTACTTGCCAGCGAGGGGACATCTTAAAACCTGAAACGATACCTGGTGTTATAATATAACACCCATTTTCGCGAAAAGTTCACTCTTTTGTTGCGACTAGAGAAATTATCTTATGTGAAATAATAGCTTACGTTCATGAAGGGGAGGTGCTCCTTGCTTATTGTCTGCAAGGAGCTGAGGTGCATTAGATGTTTTCTTGGATCAAGCCAAGTACTTGGTTGATTTCATCAGAGGTTAGAGCGCCTTCTTTGACGAACAAGATCTTACCTTGCTTGTCTTGCACTACGATTGCAGAACTCTCTTCTTGCAAAGCCCAAGTGTTTGCCACCACGCCATTTTCATCAAGTACCATTGATGACCAAGGGAATTCTTGTTTGCTGTCTTGTGCTGATGATTTTACAAATGATCCAGTACCCCAAACCGCATCATCTTGGTTGATGATGGTTGTCGTTTGGTAAGCACCTTCTGGGAATTTCGCTTCAGTTAGCGCGGTCATTAGCGGCGCGTTCATTGCTTTTGAACTGCTGCGGCCTGCGATTGCATGAATGACATGGACTTTACCTAGCATTTGTTGTGTTGCCCAAGGTTGGTAGGCTACCCCTTCACCTTGCATTACGATCTCTCCGTAAGCATCAACTTTAACGGTAGGGACGCTTTCCCCCATTGAGAGGTTGTGAGCAAGTGCTAAGCTTGGCGCAAGAGCAAAAAAAATAGGGAGGAGAGTCTTAGTTTTCATATTGTTATGTTCCGTATGGGTTGCGAGACTTTCCAAGTATATACTTACAGTGAATAAAAATGTAGAACCATTTATAACAATTATTTAACGTACGATGTGCAAAATAGTTGCGATAGTGAGGATTTTTGTTAGAATGAACTCAGTCGCAAATTGCGCATAAAGATTGCCAGGAAAGAGCAATTGGTGTTTTCTCAAAAGGATGTTGAGGTGAGTTATGCTACGTGAGTTTGCTGTGTACCGTCCACGTCAGGTGGCGCGTTTCGTTAAGACTTTGTTTAAAGGTCAGTTCTCAATAGTCGGTGTGGGCGAGTTTCGTTTTGATAATGGAAAAGTGTTACTGCCAGACGTCAAAAATCCGCAACATCTTTCAATTTTTAGAGAAGTAAACCAAGCGATTCTCTCTCTCCCAATTTAAAATCAAGAATTGTAAAAGAGCGACTTTAGTCGCTCTTTTTTGTTGTCGCTATTCTTCGAGACTCGGTGGGAAACAGACTCCTGTGCCACCTAAGCCGCAGTAACCGTTTGGGTTTTTCGCTAGGTATTGCTGGTGGTAGGTTTCTGCAAAGTAGTATGGTCCAGCTGGCTGAATTTCGGTCGTAATGGTCGAGCGCAGCTCTTCTTGTAGTGCTTGTTGATATTGAGTTTTTGATTTTTCAGCTGCATTCTGTTGTTCTTGCGAGTAAGTATAAATGGCAGAGCGGTACTGAGTTCCTAAGTCGTTACCCTGGCGCATTCCTTGAGTCGGGTCGTGTTTTTCCCAAAATACCGCCAGCAATTGCTCTAAAGAAATCACGCGTTCATCAAATACCACGCGTACTACTTCGGTATGGCCAGTTTTGCCGGTGCACACTTCTTCGTAAGTTGGGTTTGGCGTATAACCGCCAGCGTAACCGACCGATGTTGAGAGTACGCCATCGAGTTGCCAAAAAAGACGTTCAGCTCCCCAAAAACACCCCAGGCCGAGTAATAACTGTTGCTGGTTGGCTTTTGGCTGCGCTGTTAAGCTCGATTGATTTACAAAATGCGTGTCCTCGATCTGCATTGGTGCCTCTCTACCGGGCAGCGCATCTTCTATACTGATCATTGTCTGTTTGTTGAGCATGGTATCTGTCCTTTAATACATGTCTTAATTTTGCGAAAAACTCTATTCAGTCTGAATATGATGTTGTGATGACATAGACCTTGTTAAACCTATTAATATTACAGACTTAGCCTTTATTTGGCGTTATTATTGTTTACGTTTATTTAACCTCGTCCAGCTAAAAAGCATGATAAGAAAAGCTACTCCGATCATTGTCAGCCTACTTGCCTTTTCTCATAGCGCTTACGCCGATGTATCCCTTACGATAAAGGGGATTGATGGCGCGCTAGAAGATAATGTGAACGCTTATTTGTCTTCCATTCCTGAAGATGATTACTCTACGTCTTTGCGTTTTCAGGCGCGATTAGAACAAAGTATCACCGAAGCACTCAATGCGCTCGGCTATTATCATGCGAAAATTTCATACACTATTACGAAAGATAATGATGAGTTGATCGTTAACGTCCAACCGGGTGAACCTGTCAGAATTAAAGTCATGGACGTGGTGATATCAGGTGAAGCGAATCAAGATGAAGAGTTTACTAAGCTGCTCAATAAGTCGCCGCTCAAAGTGGGCCGTATCCTAAACCATGGAGAGTATGATTCTCTGAAATCAAGCATTCGTAATTTGGCGCTGCAACGTGGTTATTTTAATGGTGATTTTGAGCTTAGTAAGCTTGAAGTCATTCCAGAGCTTAATGAGGCGAATGTACGCTTACATTACAACAGTGGTATCCGCTACTACTTTGGTTCAGTGGAAATTACGGGTAGCCAAATCTGGGAAGAGCGTGTGGCGTCACTTCGCCCGTTTAAGGAGGGGGAACCCTATTTAGTTTCAGAAGTCGGTCAATACAATCAAAACTTGTCCAATACTGATTGGTTCTCATCTGTGTTTGTTGAACCAGATTTAACTAAGCTTGACGATGGACGAGATTTACCGATTAAAGTGTCCCTCGCTCCTGCTGCGAAAAACCAAATTGAAACGGGTATTGGTTATTCAACCGATACTGGTGTCCGCGGGACATTAAAGTGGAAAAAACCGTGGGTGAGTGCACGAGGCCATAGTTTCGACACTGCACTTTCCCTGTCTAAGCCAGAGCAAACTGTCACCGCAGGTTATAAAATCCCACTTGATGATGTATTGCACGAGTACTACCAACTTCAGTTCGGTTTAAAGCGTCTTGATAACCGTGATACGGAGAGTTTGGAATCAAACCTGGCAGTCGAGCGCCATTGGATTACCGATGGTGGTTGGCATAAGACTCTGTACGTACGTCACCTGTATGAAAACTATTCTCAAGGCTTGCAAGAAGACGGTGTACAGTTTGTCCTTCCTGGTGCGTCTTTTTCAAGAACCCGAACTCGTGGCGGAAATATGCCAATGTGGGGAGATAAACAAAGCGTGACTATCGAGTACGGTGATCCCGCGGTGTTGTCCAACACTCGAGTGTTGCGACTACTAGGGCGTACATCGTGGATTCGCGGTATTGGAGAAAATCATCGTGGTTTGTTACGCCTAGAGGGCGGGGCAAATATTACCGATGAACTTGAAAAACTGTCGCCATCGCTGCGTTTCTTCGCTGGTGGTGATAACAATATTCGTGGTTATGGCTATGAGTCGATTTCACCAGTTGATGAGAGTGGCGCTTTGACGGGTGCTAAGTACATTGCGACCAGCACGTTGGAATATCAATATCGTGTCTATGGCAATTGGTGGCTAGCTGCGTTTTACGATTACGGTGATGCATTCAATAAAACCCCTGATTGGAAAGCAGGTGCCGGTGTTGGTATCCGTTGGGCTTCTCCTGTTGGTCCTGTGAGTTTTGACTTCGCATGGGGCCTAGATGCCGTGCCTAAGAATGATTTCCGCATCCACTTCTCTTTAGGGCCTGAATTATGATGAAAACAACCCTTAAGTGGACGAAATGGTTTTCGCTTGGTCTGCTTGGTTTTGTGTTGCTGATTTCGCTCTTGATAGCGACAGTATTATTTACTCACCCAGGTTTGAAGTTAGCACTTTGGGGAGCAGAAAAGGCTTTGCCTCAACTTAAAGTGGAAGAGGTACAAGGTTCGCTGTTTCCACGTTTTGCTTTGCATAATGTCAGTTTTGTTGATGAGTCTCTTCATGTTGATGCCAAGGTGGATAGCTTAACGCTAGCGATTAATTTCCGTTGCTTCTTCGATCCTAAAGTGTGTGTGGATGAGTTGTCACTGCAAGGTGTAAACTTCCAGATGCCAGAGCTGCCGCCTTCAAACGAAGAGCAAGAAGAAGAAACACCACCGCTTCGTTCAATCAGTACTCCCGTTCCTATTTTTGTTAACAACGTTAGCTTTAACGACATCAACCTGAACATCTTGGGTAACAAGATTGATTGGCAAGATTTCTCGACTGCATTGTCGATGCAAGGTGACCGATTGGTCATTGCTCCAACTGCATTGAAAGCTATCAATGTGGCACTTGCACCAAGTGAAGGTGCGACAGAAGAGAAACCAGCGCAACCAAAAGATACGGAGCCAAAGACTAAGCAAGCAGAGAAGCAAGCTAAAGCGACCCCAGACTCTACGGAAGATCAACAAAAAGACGCGAAAACCCAAGTTACAGCAGAAGCTAAACCTGAAGGGATTGTACTGCCTGAGGTATGGATTCCGCTTACCATTGAAGCAAAGCGTCTGGATATTCATGATTTTAAATTAGCTGGCGACACTCCAGTTGTCGTTCACCATCTAGGGCTAGAAGCAACAGCAGGTGGTGACAAAGTCGATGTCAAAACGCTAGAACTTGATATGCCAGAAGTGGAAGGCCAATTAAGTACTCAAGTAACATTATCAGCCGATTATCCAATTCAAGCGCAGATTGACGCTCTGGTTAAACAAGCGGATGTAAAAGGTCAGAAACTATCGCTGTCTGCATCTGGTTCGGTTGGCGATTTATCATTGCAGGCGACGTTATCTGACTTGGTGAAAGCCAAGATTGAAGGCCAAGTTCAACCGCTCAAACCTGAGTTGCCATTTGATATCAAGCTGAAAGATGTTGCCGCGCAATGGCCATTAAGTGGTAAGAGTGATTACCAAGTTTCTGTTCCTAGCCTCGCAGCCAAAGGCTCACTAAAGGGCTATACCGTTGCGCTAGAAACTAAGGCTTCGGGTAAAGATATTCCTGCTGTGGACGTGGTGTTAGACGGTAAAGGCACCCTGGAACAGATCGATTTGGACAGTCTCGTTGTCAAAACGTTAGGCGGTGAATTAGCTGGTAAGGTGATGGCTAACTGGTCAGCACCAATTAACTGGCAAGCAGATCTGAATTTGAAGAACATTCAGCCTGGTTTGCAATGGAAAGAAGCGGAAGGTGACATCAGTGGTAGCCTATCAACTTCTGGCTCTCTAACTGAGCAAGGTGGCTGGCAAGTCAGCCTACCTAAGCTAGACATCGACGGTATTTTGCGTGGCTACCCACTGAATATTGAAGGCCAACTAGAGGCATCAGATAAGACAGGAAAGGGCGAAGACATTCGGCTTAATACGCAAGGCTTGGCTTTATCTCATGGTCCAAACTCTTTGCGCGCAAAAGGTAAGATCGACAAACAGATCTTGATGGATGTTGAGGTTAACTTCCCCGATTTCGCAAAAAGTGTTCCTGATCTTGGTGGTAAGATGAATGGTACAGTTGCACTGCGTGGCAGTTTAAAGCAGCCAGACATTAGCTTAGATCTCGCGCTTAACCAAGTGAATTGGCAACAGCAGGCAAAGGTAGAAACCATCACTCTAAAAGGGGATGTGACGCCTCTGCCTGCACCAAAAGCCGATGTTAGTCTGGTTGCGAAGAGCATTACCTACGATGACATTAACATCGATAGTGCTGATTTGGAGTTAAGTGGTGATGAGAAATTGCACCAACTGACTCTAGACGTGGTTTCAGACATCGTTTCAAGTAGTTTAGAAATCGAAGGCACCTTCAAGCAGAAACCAGAAATGATCTGGGATGGTGCATTACGCCGACTCACGCTAAGTACGCCACAAGGCCCTTGGGCACTACAGAAATCGACGGCCGTTAAAGTCAATATTGATAAGCAGATTGCGGATGTACAAGCACACTGTTGGCTACAGTCAAAATCAAGTGTGTGTTTGAGTGAAGATATCAGTGTCGGTAAGAGCGGCGAAGCGAAGTTAGCCATCACTAACTTTGATTTCGACCAAATCAAACAGTTCTTACCAGCCGAAACCAAACTGCAAGGTTCAGTGAACGCCAACGCTTTTGCAAAATGGTCTCCAGACATGAAACCGGAAGTCACGGTGAATGTGGATATGCCGCAAGGTCAGGTAGAACAAACACTAGAACAGCCAATTAAGGTTGGTTGGGACAGTGTCAGCCTTAAAGCTAAGTTAGCCCAAGACAAACTGGATGCCGAGTGGTTATTTGACGTTACAGATAACGGCGATTTATCTGGGAAGGTGTCGTTAAATGATGTCTCGTCAGAGCGGCCAACTATCGATGGTAAGGTATCACTATCAACGTTCCATTTAGACTTCTTGGCACCACTGATCGGTGAGTACAGCCTATTTAAAGCGAACATGAACACCGACCTGGCTCTGTCTGGTGATGTGATGCATCCGAAAGTGGATGGTAAGTTCCTGATTGACCAAATGAAGCTGCAAGGTGAAGTCACGCCAATCGATATTAACTCTGGGCAAGTTGCGATTAATTTCAAAGGTCATCAAGCGGATTTAGATGCGGGTATTATTACACCTGATGGCAAGCTTGAAATTAATGGTGATGCAGATTGGAGCGACTTAGAAAACTGGCACACCAAAGCCCGAGTATTTGCCAAAGAGTTGAAAGTTGATATGCCACCTATGGTGCGAATTAAAGTTGAGCCAGATATGACCATTGATGTCACGCCAACTTTAGCCAAAGTAGAGGGGAATGTTAACTTACCTTGGGGGCGTATTTTGATTGATGAGCTGCCACCAAGTGCGGTCAGTGTGTCGAGCGACACGGTTATCTTGAACAAAGAAATGCAGCCAGTTGATGAAACCCCTGCATTACCATTTAATGTTGAAACTGATATTAATATTAAAATTGGTGACGAGTTTCAGCTGTCAGCCTTTGGTCTAAAAGGTGAGCTGCAAGGTAACTTGAACGTGACGCAAAAAGATAAAGGTCCGTTTATTGTCGGTGAAGTAAACATCATTGATGGTTCTTACCGTTCATTCGGCCAAGATTTGGTGATTGAAGAAGGCAAGATCATGATGAATGGTCCTGCAGATCAGCCTTATGTTTCTATTAAGGCAATTCGTAACCCAGATAATACTCAAGATGATGTCACTGCAGGTGTTCGAGTGACGGGACCCGCGAGTGATCCTTCGGTAGAAATCTTCTCTGATCCTGCGATGCCACAAGCAAATGCATTATCTTACTTATTACGTGGTCAAGATATTGATGCGGAATCTGGCGGTAATGCGATGACTACTACGTTAATCGGTCTAAGCTTAGCAAAAAGCGGCAAAGTTGTTGGTGAGATTGGCGAAGCATTCGGTGTGCAAGACTTGCAGTTGGACACGGCAGGTTCAGGTGATGACTCTCAAGTAACGGTCAGTGGCTATATTTTACCAGGCCTTCAAGTGAAATATGGCGTTGGTATTTTCAATTCGTTAGGTGAATTCACCGTTCGCTACCGTTTAATGAAGGATTTGTACATCGAGGCGGTGTCTGGATTAGATAGTGCTGTCGATATTCTTTACCAATTCGAGTTTGATTAGGTGCATTCGATAACAAGGAGCAGTTATGCAGCATCTCGTATTTGTCTATGGCACTCTTCGTCAAGGAGAGTCAAACCATCACTACCTGAAGTCAGCACAGTTTTTGGGGCATCATGAGACTGATGCCCAGTTTGCGCTGTTCGATCTAGGGCCTTATCCGGCATTGTCTCGCGGTGAAAAGAGGGTGTTTGGAGAGGTCTACCTTATTGATGAACAAACGTTAGAAGCTTTAGACCTGCTTGAAGATGTGCCAGTGGAGTACCGACGAGAGAGCATTGCAACACCGTTTGGCCAAGCTTGGATCTATCTTTATCAAGATACAGAACAACTTTCCGAAGAGATTGCTTCAGGAGATTGGTGCCAGCGAGTGTGAACTATACTTGAACCAGCAACGTATGCATTGACGATATATACAACAAAGACTTGGGAGGTCTGCGATGAAATATCTATCTCCAATCATACTACTGCTGCTTGTTGGTTGTTCTAATAGCACACCGCCAAGCGGTACTGACAGCATGCAATGGAATCAATACGGTATGCAGCGCGCGGAAGCGGGTGATACTAAGCTGTCTATGCAAGAGCTTAACAAAGATGATGAGCTTTACATGGCGTATAGCAACGGCTATGAAACAGGTCGTGCTAACTATTGTGCTCAAGACGCTTTCTCATTAGGTGAAAGCAGGCGTTATTACCGAGGTATTTGCGATGAGATTGACGATAGGTTTCGTCGAGAATATGAGTTGGGCAGAACCCTCAAGGGTAGTAAACGTTACTGATTTAATCGCCCCTAGTACAGCTTAGAACAAAGAGCCGCAGTTAATAAGCGCGGCTCTTTGTCTCTTTATTAGAGGCTATTTTTGGCCTTGAGCGCGTTCATAAGATTCTAAAATCTCAGCTTTCGCAGCTTCTACATCAGCCCAACCGTCGACTTTCACCCACTTGCCCGCTTCAAGCTCTTTGTAGCGTTCAAAGAACTGCGTGATTTGGGCTTTGAGTAGCTCTGGAATATCGTCAACATCTTGAATGCCTTCGTACTCTTTTGAGATTTTAGAGTGCGGGACAGCGAAGACTTTCGCATCTTCACCCGATTCATCTGTCATTTTCAGTACACCGACTGGACGGCAGCGAATCACAGAACCTGGCATTAATGGGTAAGGGGTCGGAACCAGTACGTCCACTGGGTCGCCATCTAGAGAAAGAGTATCGTTCACGTAGCCATAGTTACATGGGTAGAACATTGGCGCAGACATGAAACGGTCGACAAATACAGCACCAGTGTCTTTATCTACTTCGTATTTGATTGGATCCGCGTTAGCAGGGATTTCGATAACGACATAGATATCGTCAGGCAGTGATTTACCTGCTGGTACGTTGTTTAAGCTCATTTGAATATTCCTTTTCATTGAGGATTAAGCGTTTAGAGGCTTAATCTGGCTAACATTTACGCAGTTCACTTTAACGACAAAAACGCGGCAGGTAAACACCCGCCGCGTTGGACAAAGGTCTGAAATTAGTCTTCTTCGCGATTCAGCTCAAGAAACTCTTCGACTTTGTTGACCATGTTCTTTGAACCCACAAAGAAAGGCACGCGCTGGTGCAGTTCAGTAGGTTTCAAATCCATAATGCGGTTTACACCGTCAGACGCCAAACCGCCAGCTTGCTCAATTAAGAATGCCATTGGGTTGCATTCGTACAACAGACGCAGTTTGCCTTGAGGGTGGCTTTGCGTGCTTGGGTACAAGTAGATGCCGCCTTTAAGCAGGTTACGATGGAAGTCTGCAACCAATGAGCCGATGTAGCGAGATGTGTATGGGCGACCATCTTCAGGCACATTCTCCTGACAGTACTTGATGTACTTCTTCACACCCTGCGGGAAGCGGATGTAGTTACCTTCGTTGATCGAGTAGATCTTGCCGTCTTCTGGGATCATCATGTTTTCATGAGATAGACAGAAGCTGCCAATCGATGGGTCGTAAGTGAAGCCGTTTACGCCATTACCCGTGGTGTAAACCAACATGGTGGATGAGCCGTAAATCACGTAGCCCGCCGCCACTTGTTTGTGGCCAGGCTGCAGGAAGTCTTCTTCTGTTGGTGGGGTACCAATAGGAGAAACTCGACGGTAAATAGAGAAAATCGTACCGACTGATACGTTCACATCGATGTTTGATGAGCCATCGAGTGGGTCCATTAGCACAACGTACTTTGCGTTTTGGTTAAGTTCTTTATTGAACGCAACCGCTTCATCTTCTTCTTCACTGGCAACGCCACACACTTGGTCGCGTGCTTCGAGCGCTGCTTTGAACTTGTCGTTCGCGTATACATCAAGTTTTTGCTGATCTTCGCCTTGTACGTTCTCTGTACCTACAGCGCCAGTGATATCACCAAGACCTGCCGCATTGATTTCGCGGTTTACGATTTTTGCAGCTAAACGAATAGAAGCTAATAGAGATGAAAGATCACCGCTAGCGTGGGGGAAATCCGCTTGTTTCTCAACAATGAATTCGCCTAGGGTGCGCAGTCCTGACATGGTTTATCCTTACATTTTTCATTTCGTTGGGGGTGTTACGCAATGGGGTCATCTCTTTATGGATGTTAAACGATTGCGTTAGATGTAAGTTTATGACGTAGATCTTATTAATGGTAATGAAGTAACCGACTGAGATCGCAAATTATTTGTCTTATTGCATAAGAAGCGAATCTCTTGGTTAATGCTTGGTCAGTCAGCCCTAAGCCCTGTCAGATTTGTGAAAGAGACTGCAAGAACACAGCGAAAGGCTCTCGCTTTTCTGGTGGTTATCACGATAATGAAAGGATTAAAGAACGCATTACAAGGTTAAGTTTATGCACATTCATATCTTGGGTATCTGCGGCACGTTTATGGGCGGTGCGGCAATTTTAGCGCGTCAGCTAGGTCATAAAGTGACGGGTTCGGATGCCAACGTTTATCCACCAATGAGTACCCTGTTGGAGTCTCAAGGTATTGAAATTATTGAAGGCTTTGACCCTTCTCAGCTTGACCCACAACCTGACCTCGTGGTGATTGGTAACGCGATGAGCCGTGGTAACCCATGTGTTGAGCATGTGCTGAATACCAATATGCGTTACACCTCTGGCCCACAGTGGTTACAAGAGTTTCTATTACACGATCGCTGGGTTCTGGCGGTATCGGGTACCCATGGTAAAACCACCACTTCAAGTATGTTGGCTTGGATCCTAGAAGATTGTGGCTACCAACCGGGATTCCTTGTTGGTGGTGTGCTGGGTAACTTCGGTGTATCCGCTCGTTTGGGTGAGAGCATGTTCTTCGTCGTCGAAGCGGATGAATACGACAGTGCTTTTTTCGATAAACGATCTAAGTTTGTTCACTACCACCCACGCACGCTGATCATGAATAACCTTGAATTCGATCATGCGGACATCTTCGACGATCTAGAAGCGATCAAGCGTCAATTCCACCACTTGGTGCGCACTGTTCCGGGCAACGGTTTGATCCTTGCACCAAAGCAAGATCAGTCGCTACAAGACGTGATCGAGCGCGGTTGCTGGACTGAAAAGCAGTTCTCTGGTATCGATGGTGATTGGCAAGCACACAAGCTGGTTGTTGATGGCTCAAAATTTGAAGTGTCACTGCAAGGTGAGAAAGTAGGCGTTGTGGACTGGGACCTTGTTGGTGACCACAACGTAGATAACGCTTTGATGGCTATTGCTGCTGCGCGTCATGTTGGTGTTGCACCAGAACTGGCTTGTCAGGCTCTTGGTCGCTTTATTAATACCAAACGTCGTTTGGAGCTAAAAGGCGAAGAGCAAGGCGTGACGGTTTATGATGATTTTGCTCATCATCCAACGGCGATTGAACTGACATTGGGCGGGTTACGTAACAAGGTTGGTGAAAAACGTATCCTTGCCGTTTTAGAGCCTCGTTCTGCGACCATGAAACGTGGTGTGCATAAGAATACTTTAGCGGCTTCTCTACACAGTGCCGATGAAGTGTTCCTCTTCCAACCAGATAGCATTGATTGGTCGGTACAAGAGATTGCAGACCAGTGTAAACAGCCTGCGTTTGTTGATGCAGAGATGGAAACTTTTGTCGCAAAAATCGTCGAACGAGCGCAACCGGGCGACCAAATTCTCGTGATGAGTAATGGTGGCTTTGGTGGTATCCACGGCAAGCTTCTAGAACAACTGAAACAAAAAGCTTAATGACATTTATGCAGCAAAAAGTAACCCCTAAAAAAGCCATCACATTAGCACTAACGGGTGCCTCTGGTGCCCCATATGGACTTCGTCTTCTTGAATGTTTAGTGGCAGCGGATTACCACGTCTACGTGTTGATCTCTTCGGCTGCCCGCGTGGTAATGGCGACCGAACATGACCTGAAACTGCCAAGTGGCCCTGAAGCGGCGCAAAAGGCGCTGGTTGAACACCTTAATTGCAATCCAGATAACATCACCGTTTGTGGCAAAGATGATTGGTTCTCGCCTGTGGCTTCGGGCTCTGCGGCACCTAAGCAAATGGTGGTGTGTCCATGTTCTGCAGGGAGTGTCGCGGCTATTGCACACGGCATGTCGGATAACTTGATTGAGCGTGCTGCTGATGTGGTAATGAAAGAGCGCGGACAGTTACTGCTTGTGGTGCGTGAAACACCATTCTCGACGTTGCATCTTGAAAATATGCACAAGCTTTCGCAAATGGGTGTCACCATTATGCCTGCAGCGCCGGGCTTCTATCATCAACCTAAAACTATCGAAGACTTGGTTGATTTCATGGTGGCGAGAATTCTGGATCACCTCGGCATTGAGCAAGGTTTAGTGCCACGTTGGGGTTATGACCAACGTTGATTGTGTAATCAATAAAAGACCTTTACAATCCATCCAACTCATCGGGGAGCAAACCCATTTGGCATTGATCTTATCAATACTATTGGGCGCTGAGACCTAATCGCTTAACGTTGTTGAGCAAACAGGGACCCGTATTACCTGAACCAGATAATGCTGGCGTAGGAATTGAGTCTGGATATTGGAAGTCCTAAATACCGTCTCAACCCTGTGCCGCTCAACTCATTTTTACTAATGCAAATGGAGAGCGAGCAGTGAAAACCACTCTTAGTCTGATTGCCCTTGCAGCCATCACTTCTACTTCAGCGTTTGCCGCTGAAAACACTCTAACTGTCTACACGTACGACTCTTTCGCTGCCGATTGGGGACCTGGTCCTAAAGTCGAAAAAGCTTTCGAAGCCAAATGCGGGTGCGATGTTAGCTTCGTTGCGCTGGACGACGGTGTTTCTATTCTTAACCGCCTTCGTTTAGAGGGAAACAATAGTAAAGCGGATATCGTGTTAGGTTTGGATAACAACCTGATGGCGGAAGCGAAAAAGACCGGGCTACTGGCTGAACATAATGTCGATACATCGAAAACGACTTTGCCTAGTGGTTGGAAAGACAAGACCTTCGTACCATATGACTACGGCTACTTTGCGTTTGTATACAACAAGGAGAAGTTGGCGAATCCTCCAAAAAGCATGAAAGAGCTGGTGGAAGAGCGTGATGATCTTAAAGTGATTTACCAAGACCCTCGTACTTCAACGCCGGGTCAAGGCTTGATGTTGTGGATGAAGTCTATCTACGGCGATGATGCGACTCAAGCGTGGAAGCAACTGGCAACGAAAACAGTTACAGTTACTAAAGGCTGGTCAGAAGCTTACTCGATGTTCTTGAACGGTGAGTCAGATTTAGTGCTGTCTTACACGACCTCTCCCGCGTACCATTTGATTGCAGAAGATGACGCGAAATACGCAAGCGCAGATTTTGCCGAAGGGCACTACATGCAAGTGGAAGTGGCGGCTAAGGTGAAAGGCTCAAAGAATGCTGAGCTTGCGGATGAGTTCATGAACTTTATTTTGAGTGATGATTTCCAATCTGCGATGCCAACAGGTAACTGGATGTACCCAGTGACTGACGTTGAATTACCAAAAGGCTTTGAAACGCTGAGCGTGCCAAGCAAGCCATTAAGCTTCAGCGCAGACGAAGTCGCGAAAATGCGCAAGACTTGGATTCGCGAGTGGCAAAGCGCATTGACGTTCTAATATAGGTTCTACTTTTGAATTCTGTTCCGAAAATAGGGTTAGGGGTCGCGATGATTATCGCGACCTTTGTTGTTTCTGCCCTAGGTGCTTTGATTGTTCAAGCGCCTTCACTTGATGTGTCTATGGTGTGGGGAGACCCATACTATCAACACGTCACCAAGTTCAGCTTCTACCAAGCTTTCCTTTCTACACTATTGAGTGTTGGCTTTGCTATTCCTGTTGCTCACGCACTTTCTCGACGTGAGTTCTTTGGGAAGTCTCTACTACTAAAGTTGTTTGCGTCTACCTTAGTTCTGCCGGTGTTAGTTGGTGTATTTGGCTTATTGGCGATTTACGGTAACAGCGGCTTGTTAGCACAATGGCTGAAAAGCATCGATTCGGAGCTGCCGTTTTCCATCTATGGCCTGAACGGTATTTTACTTGCGCATGTGTTCTTCAACATGCCTTATGCGGCGCGCCTACTTTTGCAAGCATTGGAATCGATCCCCGCAGAGCAACATAAACTGTGCGCGCACCTTGGAATGAGCCATTGGGACAAGTTTCGTTGGGTGGAATGGCCACGCCTAAGGCAGCAATTACCACACGTAAGTGGCTTAGTGTTTATGCTTTGCTTTACCAGTTTTGCCACCGTGATGGCGCTGGGTGGCGGACCGAAGTCGACCACCATTGAACTCGCCATTTATCAGGCGATTAAGTTCGATTTTGATCTGCAGGCTGGGGCGCTTTTGGCACTGTGGCAAATGCTACTATGTGGCTTGTTAGCGATTGGCGTGCAGAAGTTGACGAAACCAGTCTCAGTAAGCGCTGGTAGCACATCGGTACAGCAATATTTAACGAAGGATCATGGGTGGTCAAAAGCTTGGGATAGCTTTTGGATCATAGGTGCCTTTTTACTAGTAATACCGCCACTTGTGATGGTGGTGTTCAGTGGTATAAACCAACAAGTTTGGTCGGTATTGACCGATGAGCGTTTTTGGTCTGCACTGCTTAATTCACTCAAAGTTGCGGCACTGGCGAGCTCTCTTGCCGTTGCAGCAGGCGTATCGATTTTACTGACCAGCCGACGTTGGCGATTGCAGTGTAAAAACACTCGCGCCGATCAAATTGAGCTTATCGGAACCATTATCTTAGTAACGCCGGGATTGGTGATCAGTACCGGATTGTTCCTGTTACTGCGATCGTTTACCGATGTTTTCAGCTTGGCGTTTTTTGTGGTTATTTTGGTCAATGGCTTAATGGCATTGCCATATGTGATTAAAACCTTGTCTCAACCCATGTTACATATTGAACAGCAGTACCAGTACGTGTGCGCCAGTTTGGGTATGCGTGGTTGGCAACGTTTTAAAGTCGTGGAGTGGCAAGCACTGCGCAAGCCATTTGCACATGCTTTTGCTATCAGCTTTATGTTTGCAATTGGCGACTTAAGTGCGATTGCCTTGTTCGGTGGGCAAGAGTTTAGAACCTTACCGCTGTATCTATTCCAACTGCTGGGCAGTTATCAAATGGATGCCGCTGCAGTGGTATCGGTTACCTTGTTGTTACTCAGTGTCGGCTGTTTTGCGGTGATTGAGAAAGTGTTGAAAACGAAGGAGAGAGCGCAATGTTAGTGTTGGATGATGTGCAGTACACCTATCAACGTGAACTGTTTCGTTTTGACTTAGCCATTCAGCGTGGGCAAATTGTTTCGCTAATGGGGCCGAGTGGGGCGGGCAAATCTACCCTATTGGCGTTAGTGGCTGGTTTCATCAATCCAGACCAAGGCGATATTTTGGTTGATGGTGAGTCTATCGTGCGTAAAGAGCCTTATCAGCGTCCGTTTTCAATGCTGTTCCAAGAGCATAACCTGTTTGCTCACCTGTCAGTAAGGGACAATATTGGTTTGGGCTTACATCCGGGGTTAAAGCTCACGGTAGACCAAAAACTGCTTGTTGAGCAAGCGGCGAAGCAAGTCGGGGTTGTTGAGTATCTGGACCGTTTACCAGAACATCTTTCTGGTGGTCAGCGTCAGCGTGTGGCACTTGCGCGTTGTTTTGTTCAGCCGCATCCAATGTGGTTACTCGATGAACCTTTTTCTGCACTAGATCCAGTGCTGCGTGAAGAAATGCTGACACTGGTTAAACAGCTTGCTGCTGAGCGTGGTATTACCGTTTTGATGGTGACGCACCATCTAAGTGACGCCAGAGCGATTGCTAGTCATTTTGCATTTGTAGCTGGTGGTCAGGTTGAAGCTGCTGGTGCGATTGGTGAGCTTAACGCTCAACATAGCAGTGAAGCATTGAAAGCCTTTGTCAAAGCGGCGGGGTAAGTCTTCTACATTGTAAAAATAAAAGGTTGATGCAAGCATCAACCTTTTTTGTTTTATGAGTTTGAATGAGCGCGTTAACCTTGAGGTTTCACTACCATTACATTGATTGGTGAGTTCTCTACCACTTTACTTGCCACAGAGCCCAGCATCACTTTGTTGATCTTTGAGCGTTTATGGCTTGGCATAATGATAAGGTCAGCACCTAAACGTTCTGCGTAATCAAGGATGGTTGCATACGCCTTGCCTTCTGCAACGTGGACTTTGTAGATCACTTCGTCATCAATATGTTGGTCTGCAAAGGCTTTGAGTTGCTGTTTTACGTCTTGCTTCATTTTCGCCGCCGCATCTTTCGGGAAGTAAGTTGCGACCATCGACATATGAATACCAGGCAAAACAGTTAACAAGTGAACTTCAGCATTGGCTTGCTTTGCCTGCCATACCGCTAATTCAACAGCGCGGTCAGAAAAGCCTTGGTCATTTAGATCAACCGGAACAAGAATTTGTTTGTACATTCAATGTCTCTCATTGAGGCCCCTTATCCTCGGGGCCAAATCGGTTATGCGCTCAGCTGTTCCTTACGAGCACGACGTTTTTGGTTCAGGGCAAGTACCAGCAAGATCATTAAGCAAGGCACAAATACCCATTCTTTCATTGGACGATCTGCGTCTTGAACAATCCATTTGATCTCCCAGTCGAAGTCGACTCCGGCTGACTCTGCCGGGCTGCCAAACTCAACCATGTCTACGATCATTTTGCCGTCGTTCTCGGTCAGCATTAGGCCCATTGAAGAAATACGTTCTTCAGCGGTTGCTGCTTTATCTTCGAACGGAAGACGTACCGTTTTTTCAACGTAGTCACCTTCAAGGTTTTCACCGGCGACACGTAACTCTATGGATTCTCCTACATTTAGCCCTTCTGTTATTTGAGCTATCTCAACGCCAGGGGAAAGAACTTTCGCGGGATAAAGCATGTCCCACCAGAAACCTGGTCTAAAGAAAGAGAAAGTGAGCACTAATAGGAGAACGGTTTCCCACCACTTGTTACGTGTGAACCACCAACCTTGTGTTGCTGCTGAGAAGATCAACATCGCAATGATCGAAGAGATCACGGTTAACGCCAAATGCCACCATGTATCGATCCCCATTAATAACAGTTGTGTGTTGAAAACGAACATGAATGGCAGAATTGCGGTTCGAATATCGTAGGTAAAGCCTTGAATACCAGTACGAATTGGGTCTGATTTTGCAATAGCTGCTGCTGCGAAGGCAGCCAAACCGACTGGCGGCGTATCATCGGCAAGAATACCGAAGTAGAACACGAATAAGTGCACCGCAATCAGTGGGATGATCAAGCCGTGTGCTGCACCTAAAGTGACGATAACTGGCGCCATCAGTGTTGATACCACGATGTAGTTTGCTGTGGTTGGTAGACCCATACCCAAGATCAAGCTGATCACTGCAGTAAATAGCAACATCAGTATGATGCTACCGCCGGAGATGAACTCAACAAAGTCCGTCATTACAAGGCCAATACCAGTTAGTGTTACTACACCAACAACGGTACCCGCAGCTGCGGTCGCAACACCGATACCAATCATATTGCGCGCACCAGAGACTAAGCTTTCAGCTAGATCGACAAAACCGTCTTTAGTTTGTTCGACAAGATCACCCTCTTTGGACAACACTGCAATCAACGGACGCTGTGTCAGCAAGATGAAGATCATAAATACCGTGGCCCAGAATGCTGATAGGCCTGGCGAAAAACGCTCAACCGTCAAACACCAAACCAATACGACGATAGGCAATAGGTAGTGCAGACCAGATTTAATTGTTGGGCCCGGATCTGGTACTTCGGTTAGCTCAGCATCAATTTCAATCGCGCCATCTTTAACGTGATTCGCTGAAATCTTCACAAGACCGACATAAGCAATCAGTAAAGCTACAGTAACGATAGGTGTTGCTGCATCGCCGAAGACGTCTTTAGTCCAACCCACACCGTAGTAAACCAAGGCGCTGATGACGCACAAGCCAAGGATAGTGCCAGTAAATGATAATAGGCTTTGTAGCATGGTTGGGTTGTGGCGACGAGGAAGGCCGGTCATGCCTGCTTTACATGCTTCAAGGTGAACGATGTAAATCAGAGCAATGTAGGAAATAAGTGCAGGAAGTAGGGCTGCTTTGATTACTTCAACGTAAGAGATACCAACATATTCAACCATTAGGAAGGCTGCAGCGCCCATGATAGGCGGCGTCAGCTGGCCATTGGTTGAAGCAGCTACTTCTACTGCGCCCGCTTTGGTACCAGGAAAACCAACACGTTTCATTAGCGGGATGGTGAATGTACCTGTGGTTACCACGTTAGCGATGGATGAACCTGAAACGAGACCGGATAGACCGGATGCTACAACCGCCGCTTTCGCAGGGCCGCCTTTCATGTGACCAAGCAGTGAGAAAGCAACCTTGATGAAGTAAGCGCCCGCACCAGCACGTTCTAGCATGGCACCGAAAAGTACAAATAAGAACACGAAAGATGTTGATACACCAAGCGCAACGCCAAATACACCTTCTGTTGTTAGCCATAGGTGCGACATCGCTTTGTTTAAGCTTGCACCTTTGTGGGCAATTACGTCGGGCATGTATGGGCCCGCGAAGGTATAAGTCAGGAACACGGCAGCCACGACCATCAGTGGTGGACCTAATGCGCGTCGTGTTGCTTCAAGTAGTAAAACCATACCTGTAACGGCAACCACGATATCCATGGTGGTTGGAGCGCCTGAACGGCCAGCCAGTTCGGTATAGAAAATAAAGATATAAGCTGCTGAAAAACTGCCCGCTAACGCCAATGCCCAGTCGATTAATGGGATATGATCTCGTGGAGAATTCTTCATTGCAGGATAAGCAGTAAATGCTAAAAAAGTAGCAAATGTAAGGTGGATCGCACGGGCTTCAGTGTCATTCAGTACGCCAAAATTAAAAATAAATGGTAGTGGAGATGCATACCATAATTGAAATAGTGACCAGCACAGCGGAACGAACCATAAGATTCGGCCTTGTAGCCCAGATGGGCTGCGCGCGCCAGTATCGGCTTGAGCCACCATTTCTTGCACATCTTGTGACGGAGTGTTGTTCGTCGACATGTACTTTTCCCTTATTATTGATGGTCCTGTCTTAGATTTACTTTTCGAGAACCTTATTTCGCCTCTTTCAGTGTAGTGAATAGGGCAAAACTTGCTTCTTATTGGTGTCTGGCTGTTTCCAGTAGAACGGCAAAGCTCTGGATTAAATAAAGCCAGCTTTAATTTTTCTTGAGTAATTGAACGCGATTCTAGGAAATAGAACCGGATAATTGAATTGAACAGGCGATTAGAACTACCACCTGCTTTCAAGCAGAGAGCCATCCCTCTCTGCTTGATTTATGGCGAATTGGTTATTTAATCAAACCAATTTCTTTGTAGTATTTTTCTGCACCTGGGTGAAGAGGGATAGAAAGACCAGCTTTCACCATGTCTTCTTTTTTCAGGTTTGCGAATGCTGGGTGTAGACGTTTGAATGTGTCGAAGTTTTCGAACACAGCTTTTGCTACGTTGTATGCAACATCATCTGATACATCTGTTGTTGTTACCATCGTTGCCGCAACACCGAAGCTATTTACGTCTTTGTCTGTACCGCGGTACATGCCAGCTGGAACTGTACTGTATGCGTAGTATGGGTTGTCTGCTACGATCTTTTCGATCTGTGGACCCGTTGCAGATACTAGCTTAGCATCACAAGATGTTGTTGCTTCTTTGATTGAACCGTTCGGGTGACCAACCATGTAGATAAACGCATCGATCTTGTTGTCACATAGCGCTTGTGAACGCTCAGAGCCTTTTAGCTCAGATGCCAGTTTGAAGCTGTCGTTTGTCCAGCCCATAGCATCCATTACTACGCCCATTGTCGCGCGGTCACCAGAACCAGGGTTACCGATGTTTACACGTTTACCTTTCAGGTCTTGGACACTTTCAATACCAGAGTCTGCGCGTGCAATGATGTTAAAAGGTTCTGTGTGAAGAGAGAACATCGCGCGTAGCTTCTTGTATGGACCTTGATCTGCAAACTTGCTTGTACCGTTGTAGCCGTGGTACTGCCAATCCGATTGCACGATACCAAAATCCAGCTCACCAGCACGAATTGTGTTCACGTTGTAAATAGAACCGCCAGTAGACTCTACAGAACAACGAACGTTGTGGTCTTTACGACCCTTGTTTACCAATTTACAAATTGCACCACCGGTAGGGTAGTAAACACCAGTTACAGAACCTGTGCCGATTGTGATGAATTCTTGAGCGTTAACAGCGCCTGCGCCCATTACAGCTGCAGCGATTGCGCCTACTTTAATAAGTTTGGTAAATGCCATGAATTTCCCTTCCTTTATTTTTTATCTACCCAAAAGTAACCATAAGTTACTTCTGAAGTTTCCTGTCTGGAAACGGCATCTTTTTCAATCCTAATGTTTGAAAAAGCGAGCGAATAATAACAAAAATTTGGCAGAAAATTATCCGATTGTTAAAACTTATAGCGAAAAAATCTAATGGGTAGTCATGGGAGTAAAAGAAAATAGAGAGTAATAGTTCTTTTATTACAGCTACTTAAGTGTTTTCTGGTGGGGTTGATGAAAATAATTAATAGCGTGATGTGTGTCACGTTTTTTGTGGGTGAAAATTAGCCTAATTAGCAAACATTTTACATAAATTATGGGCTACAAAAATTCAACTATTTTCATAGCCCATAAGTAGTTAGCATTAACCAGCGTACTCGAATAACTCACATACGGATTGGAACAACTGTTCCGTCGTTACTGCCATTGTTGGTGTGATAAAAATGGTGTCATCACCAGCAACCACACCTAAGATGCCCTCGGACTTACCAAGTGAGTCAAGTAGACGAGCGATAAGTTGAGCTGCGCCTGGACCAGTATGGATAACAACTAAAGCGGCGTTGTGGTCGATGTCTAACACCAATTCACGCAGAGAGCTACTTACTGTTGGGACGCCTAGCTCAGCAGGAAGACAGTAAACCATCTCCATTTTCGCATTACGTGTACGAACCGCACCAAACTTGGTTAGCATGCGAGAGACTTTAGATTGGTTAATACTTTCGAAACCTTGCTGTTTTAGTGCATCAACAATCTCACCTTGTGAGCCAAAGCTTTCTTCTTTTAATAGTGCTTTAAAAGCGCGAACTAAATTGTCTTGTTTTTCTGAATTGCGCATAGTGTTTTTTGATTCTCTTCATCTAAGTATCAGCAATGTGCATATTTTCGCATAGATATTCATCTAAAGCCAAAAGCTCCAACTAATATGTTAATTCCATCACTGTAAACCCCAAAGAGAATAGTGTTTCGTATTGTTCCAAAAACTAGGTGAAAAATGACATTGAATTTCTTGTCATTTCAGTCGAATAACAGAATAATCGAGGCCTCATTTGTAGCACGATAACAGTGAGTTGCGCGAGGTCGCAAAGCTGACGTTAATTGATTGTAATCAAGTTGTGATTCCGATAGCTTTATTTTAGCTGGTTACAAAATACCCTACGAATACGTTTATAAGAGAAATACTCTCAAGGAGAACTACATGAAAGTAGCCGTTATTGGTGCCGCTGGTGGCATCGGTCAAGCTCTGGCCCTTCTACTTAAGAACCGCCTTCCTGCAGGTTCTGACTTAGCCCTATACGATATTGCTCCAGTAACTCCTGGTGTGGCAGCCGATCTTAGCCACATCCCAACTCCGGTTTCTATCAAAGGTTACGCTGGTGAGGATCCAACACCTGCACTTGAAGGTGCGGACGTGGTACTTATCTCAGCTGGTGTTGCTCGTAAACCTGGTATGGATCGCGCAGATCTATTTAACGTAAATGCTGGCATCGTTAAGTCGCTAGCAGAGAAGATCGCGGTAGTATGCCCGACAGCATGTGTAGGTATCATCACTAACCCAGTGAATACCACAGTGCCAATCGCTGCTGAAGTGTTGAAAAAAGCAGGCGTTTACGACAAGCGCAAACTGTTTGGTGTTACAACGTTAGATGTTATCCGTTCAGAAACATTCGTCGCTGAACTAAAAGACAAAGATCCAGGTGACATTCGTGTGCCTGTTATCGGTGGTCACTCTGGCGTAACCATTCTTCCTCTGCTTTCTCAAGTTGAAGGTGTTGAGTTTACCGCTGAAGAAGTGGAAGCTCTGACGAAGCGTATTCAGAACGCAGGTACAGAAGTTGTAGAAGCTAAAGCGGGTGGCGGTAGTGCGACTCTATCTATGGGTCAAGCAGCGTGTCGCTTTGGTCTAGCGCTAGTTCGCGCTCTTCAAGGTGAAGAAGGTGTGGTTGAGTGTGCATACGTAGAAGGTGGCAGTGAGCACGCTCCTTACTTTGCACAACCTGTGAAGCTAGGTAAAGATGGTGTCGAAGAAGTGCTAAGCTACGGTGCTCTAAGTGACTACGAAAAGTCAGCACTTGATGGCATGCTAGAAACGCTAAATGGTGATATCAACATTGGTGTTGAGTTTGCTAAATAAGCCTCTCTCCATATAAAGAGCATCATATAATGACAAAGCCGATCTTAAGATCGGCTTTTTTGATCCTTTTTTATTGGCTTACGTATCAGAGTCAGAACCAAGCAGCGTTGTGAAGGAGAAGATGATGGAAGCAAGTCGAATCCGTAAAGGTATGGTTGTAGAGTGTCAGCAGGGAGTAGGGACCATTTTGGTGGTTGACCAAGAAGCGGAAACGGTACTGTTGGCTAAGCAAGGCTCTGAAGAGCAATTAGCGGTTAGCTTCGATGAAATAGAAGATAACCCTCAACTCCATGGTAGTAGTGACCAGTATTACTAGAATGATGTTCAACGTTTAAAAACAACAGATAATAAAAAGGAAGAGCGGGGCTCTTCCTTTTTATATTTGGGTCTACTTTATTAGCTAGTACGTTTTACAGCCATATGGGCTAGTGTGATGAGTGCTTGCTTATATTCAGACTCTGGCAGGATTGCGAGCTCAGCAATGGCTTTATCTGCTTCATCCAGCGCTCTTTGCGTGGTGTATTCGAGAGAGCCTGCAGCTTGCATGACGGCAAGAATTTCTTCTAACCTGTCCATACCGTTCGCTTTTTCAATTGCTTCACGGATCATCTGCGCATTATCTGGTGTACTGTTACGCATCGCATGCAATAGAGGTAGTGTTGGTTTGCCTTCAGCTAAATCGTCACCAACATTCTTGCCCATATCCTCACCGTCTGACGTATAATCCATCACGTCATCGATGAGTTGGAATGCGGTGCCAAGGTATTTGCCGTAGTTTTGTAACGCCACTTCTACTTCTTCTGGAGCATCATTAAGAATCGCACCAATTTGTGTTGCTGATTCAAACAGACGTGCTGTTTTCGAGTAGATGACTTGCATGTAGCTTTCTTCAGTCGTGTCAGGATCATTACAGTTCATCAACTGCTGAACCTCACCTTCTGCGATCACATTAACAGCATCACTCATTAGCTTAAGGATCTTCATTGATCCTAGCTCAGTCATCATTTGGAACGAGCGAGTATAAATAAAGTCCCCAACTAACACGCTCGCCGCATTACCAAATGCAGCGTTCGCTGTCGCTTTACCACGACGCATGTCAGATTCATCAACTACATCATCGTGCAACAAAGTTGCTGTATGGATGAACTCGATAAACGCCGCAGCCATAGTATGACCGTTACCTTGGTAACCAAGAGCACGTGCTGACAATATTGCCAGAAGTGGTCTCAGGCGTTTGCCCCCACCACTCACGATATAGAAACCGAGTTGGTTGATTAAAGAGACATCAGAATTTAGTTGGGCTTGAATTGTTTCATTCACTTTTGCCATGTCATCGGCAGTAAGCGCTTGGATAGTTTTAAAATCCATCGTATATCCGGCTGAAGTTAGACCCTGCAAGGCTTATTCGATTTATATAATTGTCGAATAATACACTAAAAAACGTTGATTAATACATTACTAAAGGGCATGATTGCCGCACTTTTCTTTGGCGATTAGCTTTTCGCCAATTTTTTCAAAATATGGCTTGTCATAGGAGCATCTCTTCTGTAGAATCTGCGCCCTATTGATGATTAGTTTAGCGCACACCCTCATGAAAAGGCTGTGCGGAAAAAGCGGAGTAAAATATGTACGCTGTTTTCCAATCTGGTGGTAAACAACACCGTGTAAGCGAAGGTCAAACTCTTCGTTTAGAGAAATTAGACGTTGAAACTGGTGCAACTGTAGAATTTGATAAAGTTCTTCTTGTTGCTAACGGCGAAGACATCAAAGTTGGTGCTCCTCTTGTAGAGGGCGGCAAAGTTGTTGCTGAAGTTGTACAACACGGTCGTGGCGATAAAGTTAAAATCGTTAAGTTCCGTCGTCGTAAGCACTCTCGTAAGCAACAGGGTCACCGTCAGTGGTTCACTGAAGTGAAGATCACTGGTATCAACGCTTAATCTATTAGGAGAGTTTAACAATGGCACACAAAAAAGCTGGTGGTTCTACTCGTAACGGCCGCGATTCAGAAAGCAAACGTCTAGGTGTTAAGCGTTTCGGTGGTGAATCTGTTCTTGCAGGTAACATCATCGTTCGTCAACGTGGTACTAAGTTCCACGCTGGTAACAACGTAGGTATCGGTAAAGACCACACTCTATTCGCTCTTACTGAAGGTAAGGTGAAGTTCGAGGTTAAAGGTCCTAAGAACCGTAAGTTTGTAAGCATCGAAGCTGAGTAATTTTACCTTTTAGGTTAATTATTAAAGCTTTACAGCTGAATTCAAAAGCCCTGCCGATTCGGCGGGGTTTTTTATTTGTAGCAGTCGACATATCGAAGTTTCTCGTTTTAGCCCTGAGCGCTGGGTATCTGGGAGCTTAGATCTGTCATCTGCTAAAATTGTTTGATGACAAGTCAGATTTAATCCACGCACGAAGTAGTCGGAGTAAAAGATGAAGTTCGTAGATGAAGCGGTAGTAAAAGTTCAGGCTGGTGACGGCGGTAGCGGCGTTGTAAGTTTCTGGCGTGAAAAATTCATCACCAAAGGTGGCCCAGATGGTGGCGACGGTGGTGATGGTGGTGATGTATACATCCAAGCCGATGAAAACCTAAATACCCTGATCGATTACCGTTTCCAACGCTTTTACGAAGCAGAACGCGGTGAAAACGGTCGCGGCGGTAACTGTACTGGTAAACGTGGTAAAGACATCACGCTTCGCGTGCCAGTTGGTACTCGCGCAGTTGATATCCACACTAACGAAATCGTTGCAGAAGTAGCAGAACACGGTAAGAAAGTGATGGTCGCTAAAGGCGGCTGGCACGGTCTTGGTAACACGCGTTTCAAATCTTCAGTAAACCGCGCTCCTCGTCAGAGAACGTTGGGTACTAAAGGTGAAATCCGTGAAATCCGTCTAGAGCTATTGCTATTGGCTGACGTTGGTATGCTTGGTCTGCCTAACGCAGGTAAATCAACCTTTATCCGCGCAGTATCCGCAGCAAAACCAAAAGTAGCAGATTACCCATTTACTACGCTAATCCCAAGCTTGGGTGTTGTGAGTGTGGTTCCTGAGAAGAGCTTTGTGGTTGCTGATATTCCTGGTCTTATCGAAGGTGCAGCAGACGGTGCAGGTCTAGGTATTCGCTTCCTTAAGCACCTAGAGCGTTGCCGAGTGTTATTGCACATGATTGATATCATGCCTATCGATCAGTCTGATCCAATTCAAAATGCCCTAACCATCATTGATGAGCTAGAGCAGTACAGTGAAAAACTAGCAGGCAAACCTCGTTGGTTAGTTTTCAACAAAACGGATCTGATGCCGGAAGAAGAAGCGAATGAAAAGATCCAAGAGATCTTGGATGCGCTAGGTTGGGAAGACGAGTTCTTTAAGATCTCGGCGATCAACCGTAACGGTACAAAAGAGCTTTGCTACAAGCTAGCAGACTTTATGGAAAACCTACCTCGTGAAGAGGAAGAAGTGGCTGAAGAAGATAAAGTTAACTTCATGTGGGACGATTACCATAAAGACGCAATGGCTGGTAAAGACGTGATCACTGAAGATGACGACGACGATTGGGATGACTGGGACGACGAAGAAGACGACGGTCACGTTGTTTACGTCCGCGACTAATCGCTAGCTAATTCATTAAGCCGCAATGTGTATTGCGGCTTTTTTTGTATCTAAATCATGTTTAGCCGATTTGATTTGCGGCACAATATCAAATTGTGCTTAATCACATATTTAGTAGGCGGCAATGTTTGCGTCTACACGCTTTTATAAAAGGAATTAGGAAGTCTCTATGTCATCAAAGCAGAGAGCGATATCTAGGTTAGTCGCTCAGTCTGGACAGATGTTATTGGCCCATGGTGCAGAAAGCACTTTGGTGAGTGACATCATGCGTCGTATCGGTCTTGCATGTGGAGTATCTGAAGTTGCTGTAGCACTCTCTGCTAATGCACTTGTTGTGACCACTGTTATGGAAGATCACTGTATCACCACTGCACGGAGCTGTGCTGATCGCGGCATCAATATGCGTGTGATTACCCAAATTCAGCGTATCTGTATCCTAATGGAGCGTGGACTGCTGGATTTCAATATGGCGCAAAAAAAGCTCAATCATATTAGCCCTGAACGTTATAACAGATGGTTGGTGGTATTTATGATTGGCCTATCGTGCGCCGCCTTTAGTCGCCTTGCCGGAGGGGATTGGGGGGTGTTCGCTATGACGTTTATAGCCTCAGCAGTTGGTATGACAGTACGTCAAGAGATAGGTCATCGTCACTTCAACCCATTACTTAACTTTGCTGCAACGGCTTTTGTTACCACTCTTGTTTCTGCTCAAGCGGTTATCTTTGATATCGGAAATCTGCCCACGGTCGCTATGGCGTCATCAGTACTGATGCTGGTTCCGGGTTTTCCACTCATTAACTCGGTTGCTGATATGTTGAAAGGTCACATCAACATGGGGATCGCGCGATTCACTATGGCGAGCTTGCTTACTTTAGCAACCTGTCTTGGTATTGTGGCGGCAATGGAGGTGACTGGCATTTGGGGGTGGATGAGCTAATGAGTGTGTTTGAACTGGCTTTAGGTCTTTTAAATGACATGTTTTTTGCAGCGATTCCAGCTGTTGGCTTTGCTATGGTGTTCAATGTGCCACAGAGAGCTTTAGTCTATTGTGCAGTGGGTGGTGCTATTGGCCATGGCAGTCGATATTTGATGATGCATTTTGGCTTACCGATTGAGTGGGCTACTTTTTTTGCCGCTACTCTGGTTGGTATGATTGGTGTTCATTGGTCGCATCGTTTTCTTGCTCACCCTAAAGTATTCACTGTTGCAGCCTTAATCCCTATGGTTCCTGGGGTATTTGCTTATAAAGCGATGATTGCCATGGTAGAGATAAACCACCTGGGTTACTCACCTGAACTTATTGCGACGTGCATGGAAAACTTTCTTAAGGCGATGTTTATTATTGCAGGCTTAGCGGTTGGCTTGGCAGTTCCGGGGCTGCTATTCTATCGCCGTCGACCAATAGTTTAAGGACCCAATATGATCATCAGCATGATTGCCGCGATGGCAGACAATCGTATTATCGGTAAAGATAACCAAATGCCTTGGCATCTTCCTGCCGATTTTGCATGGTTTAAGCGTTGCACCATGGGTAAACCAGTAGTGATGGGACGCAAAACTTATGAATCGATTGGGCGTCCATTACCTGGTCGTTTGAACATTGTCATCAGCCGCGATGCATCGCTTACAATCGAAGGGGTAACGACTGTTACGTCGATTGAGAATGCGCTTGACGTTGTTGGCGCGGTAGACGAAGTGATGATCATTGGTGGCGGGGCGATTTATTCTGCTTGTTTACCAATGGCTAACAAGCTGTATATCACTCATATTGAAGCCGAAATTGATGGAGATACTCAGTTCCCAGATTGGGGAAGTGAGTTCAAAGAAACATACTCTGAAGCGTACCAAGCGGATGAGAAAAACGCTTACAACATGCGTTTTACTGTCCTAGAAAAGTAATCGGATAGAATTAGAAAAGCACCGCAAATGCGGTGCTTTTTGTTTTCTAGTCCGGCAATCAGAGCCGTTAAGTGAGAGCTTGTTGAGTGAAGACTTGCTTGTCTTCCCAACGAATCATGGTTAATGAACCACCCCAAACGCAGCCAGTATCAAGACCAATGATGTTTTCATCTATATGACCTTGCAGTGCAGCCCAGTGGCCAAACAACACCGCTTTTTCTAAAGGAACACGTTGCGGCAGTTTAAACCATGGCACAAGTTCATCTTCTGACACTTCTTGTGGTGGCAGTTTACAATCCATATCTAAGCGGCCATCTGGAAAGCAAAAACGCATACGAGTAAAGGCGTTGATGGTGTAGCGGTAACGGTCGAGCCCTGATAGGGATTCATCCCATAGGTCAGGTTGGTTGCTGTACATATTTTCTAGCAGCCAAGGCAATTGCTCACTTTGAATAATTGCTTCCACTTCACGAGCGCAGCTTCTAGCGGTCACCAAGCCCCATTGAGGAGAGATGCCCGCATGACACATGACAAAGTCATCGTGTTCTGCCAACAGTGGTTGTTGTGATAGCCAAGTTAGCAGTTCTTCTTTGTCTGGTGCTGAGAAGATAGGCGCGGTTTTATCCTTATCTTTGACTTTTTTTAGCCCTTGAGAGACGGCCATTAGGTGCAAATCATGATTACCCAGTACGACTTTTGCGTTATCTCCGAGAGATTTAACAAAGCGTAGTGTTTCTAAAGACTTAGGCCCGCGAGCGACAAGGTCGCCTGCTAACCACAGTTGATCGTGGCTGGCTGAGAAGTTGACCTGCTCTAACAGTTGTAACAACTCATCGAAACAGCCTTGAATATCACCAACAATATAGGTAGCCACTGACTCTCCTGATTAATTTAAAACATTGGGAACAGCCAAGCGGAATGGATCAATTTCGGTGATAAATTCCTGCCCTTTTTCGTCCAGAAGTATGTAGTGCCCTTGCATGACACCAACGGGGGTTTCAAGTGCGGTGCCACTGCTGTAGGTGTATTCGTCGCTACTGGGAATAAAAGGTTGCTGACCGACAACACCTTCGCCTTCTACGGTCATTTGCTTGCCATTGGAATCGGTAATCAACCAGCGGCGGCTGATTAATTGTACGGTTTGTTGACTGAGGTTTTTTATCGTAATGACGTAAGCAAAAACGTAGCGTTGTAGTTCAGGGTTGGACTGTTCTTCAATGTATTTGGTATGAACTTGAATCTTGATGCAAGGTTGAATGACGTCCATGTGCACTCCTCGTAAACGACTATCTCAATAATAATAAGCCAAACCGCAAAGGGTTTGGCTCATCGTTTGAGTTATTGGTGCTGCGGGTTATCCGCAAGCCAGTTTGCCATGGCGACAAACTGCTGTAGCGTCAGGTTCTCTGGACGCATACTTGGGTTTACGCCCAACTCTTCCAATACTTCAGTGCTCAACAGTGATTTGTAGCAGTTACGTACTGTCTTACGGCGTTGGTTGAAGCCTTCGCGACATACACGCTCCAACAAACGCAAATCTTTTGCTGGGTGAGGAAGGACTTCGTAAGGAACCAAGCGAACCACAGCTGAATCTACCTTCGGTGGCGGAACAAATGCCGTCGGCGGTACTTCTAGTACGGGCACAACTTTACAGTAGTATTGAGCCATTACCGTTAGACGGCCGTAAGCCTTGCTACCAGGGCCTGCTGCCAAACGGTTTACCACTTCTTTTTGAAGCATAAAGTGCATGTCTTGAATGTCTTTATGAAATTCAAATAGGTGGAACATCAATGGTGTAGAGATGTTGTATGGCAAGTTACCGAAGATACGTAGCTTGTTGTTTGGCTTCACTAATTGAGTGAAGTCAAAGCGCATCGCATCGCCTTCGTGAATAGTCAGCTTGTCAGCCAATTCTGGATGGTTGCGTAGACGCTCTGCTAGATCGCGGTCTAACTCGATTACGGTGAACTTATCGACTTCACGGCCGACAGGTTCAGTAATTGCACCAAGGCCCGGGCCGATCTCAACAAGGTTCTGACCTGGTCTTGGGTTAATTGCTGATACGATGCCATCAATAATGTATGGGTCGTTCAGGAAGTTTTGACCAAAACGTTTACGCGCTTTGTGTCCTAAATGGACATCATTTCTCATTGTTTCTTCTCTACCAATTCTATCGCATGCGTGAGCGCTGTTCGGAAGCTCCCTGTATCCGCTTGACCTGTCCCTGCCAGTTCTAATGCAGTACCGTGATCCACCGACGTTCTAATAAATGGTAGACCAAGCGTAATGTTTACTGAACGACCAAAGCCTTTGTATTTTAATACAGGCAACACTTGATCGTGGTACATACCTAAAACAGCATCAGCATCGTTTAAATACTTTTCATTGAAAATGGTGTCTGCCGGCAAAGGGCCGATCAGATTGATTCCTTTTTCTTTTTGAATCTTTTCCAATGTCGGAGTGATGGTTTCGATCTCTTCGCGACCCAAACAGCCATCTTCTCCCGCATGTGGATTTAACCCGCAAACATAGATGTTTGGTTGAGAGATGGCAAATTTTTCTACAAGATCTTTATGAAGAATATCGATGATTTTCTCTAATCGCTCTTCCGTGACGGCTTTTGAAACATAAGCTAAAGGAATATGTGTAGTGACAAGTGCCACTCTCAGACCTTCAGTTGCCAGCATCATCACGACCAACGGTGTGTTGGACTTCTCGGCGAAGAATTCAGTATGACCGCTGAACGCAACGCCTGAGCGATTAATCACCCCCTTATGTACAGGGCCGGTGACAATAGCATCAAATTCATCATTCATACAGCCCAAAGCGGCTCTTTCTAACGTTTTTAACACGTAGTGGCCATTGGCTTCATTAAGTTGACCAGCCACCGCAGTCTCCGCGATTTCAATATGGTCAACGATCAATGTACCTGCTTGCTGTGCTTTAGGTGCTTCTTCTGGATTGTAATCAAATAGTTGAACGTCTATGCCGAGCTGATTGGCTCTTTCTGCCAATACATTTTTGTCTGCACAAACGACAATTTGGTGTGCCCAGTCTTCCTTAGATAGGGCCAGCACCAAATCAGGGCCAATCCCCGCAGGCTCACCTGCGGTGACGACGATTCTACGAATCGAATTAGTTTTCATCATTGTCATCCACGATTTCAACGAATGCACTCGCTCGAAGCTCTTGCATCCATGCGCCTACTTCTTCATTAAACTTTCGATTAAATAGAATACGGTAAGCTTTGTTCTTCATCGCTGAGTCAGTGCGGTCTACTTGACGGCGGTCTAGCACTTCAACAATATGCCAGCCATGTACCGTTTTGAACGGTTCACTGATTGAGCCGACTGGTAATGTCTCAACTTGATGTTTGAACTCTGGCACGTAAAGATCCGGAGTTTGGTAGCCCAGCTCACCATCTTGTGCTGCTGAACCAGGATCTTGGCTGTATTGTGTTGCCAGTTGAGCAAACGTTGCTTCACCAGCTTTAATACGACGAATGAACTCGTTTAGCTGTTTTTTCGCACCATCGTCACTGAGAATAACCGTTGGTTTAATAAGAATGTGGCGAGCATTTACTTCGGTGACTGCAACAGTCTCAAGACCTTTTACATCCTCAATTTTTAGGATATGGAAGCCAATACCGCTACGGAATGGACCGATGATGCTGCCCTTATTTTGCATTTTGATTTGGTCAGCAAAGATGGTTGGCATTTCTTCTTTACGCATCCAACCCCAGTCACCACCTTGCAACGCTTTAGGGCCTTTAGAATACGCGTATGCCATTTCTGCAAAGTCGGCACCCTTGTTCAACTCTTTGACCAGTTCTTTTGCTTGTGCTTCAACTTCTGACTTTTGCTTGTCATCGGAGAATCGTAGCTGAATATGGCCAATTTTGTATTGAACCGTCGCGTTGGTTTCTTGTGCAAGTTGCTCAGCAAGACCATCTACCTCAGCAGGAAGGATATTAATTCTGCGACGGACTAGCGCGTTGCGAGCTTCGGATGCAGCAATTTCTTTACGAATTTGCTCTCGGAACTCCGCGTAGCTTAAGCCGTCTTGCTGGATTGAAGTCGTTAGCTGCTCAATCGTTTGGTTGTTGTTACGCGCAATTTCCGCAATGGCTTGGTTTAGGCGGTTGTCGTCAATGCGGACACCAATACGTTCTGCTTCTTGCTCTTGCAATGTATCCATGATGAGTTTTTCAACGACTTGCTCCTTCAGTACACTTGCAGAAGGTAAGCTTTGCCCGCTCTGTCTAGCATTGGCTTGAAGCGTTTTCATCGCGGTGTTGATGTCACTTTGTAGTATCACACCATCGTTTACAATTACGGCAACCTTATCTAGCTCAACAGGTGCAGCTACAACACCACACGATAGTAGGGTGGTGAATAAGATGGATTTCCAAATTTTCATTAAATATTCCGTTGTTAAAATTGAGCGTCATCGATATATATGACGCTTAATTTGATTAATTGTTCAGATAGAATGGTCGGCCGTATTTGATCGCGTTGTCTGAGCCGTCAAGTTCTTTTGCTGCGGTGTCAGCACGTTGATTGGTTGCAAAGCCCTGAATACCAAAGTTAACGCTAACGTTGTTTTCATATTCAGCTGATGCACCGTCTGCACCGATGATTGCGTTATCCCAACCTAGCAATTGGTTCGAGTACGTGAAACCAATATACCAACAGTCAGATTGGTAACGAAGACTTGCTAGCCACTCTAGTGCATTACTTTCGTTTAGATCGTAGTAGTATTGTCCGCTTGTAGACCAATTGCGATTAATATCATAAGAAGCAACTAGTCCTGCTTGAGATATGCCTTTTCTGGTTACTTTTGGCCAATCGGTTCTTTCATCGTCAGTATCTTGGATTGATTCTATTATGTAATCTAAAGTGACATAACGGTAGTTGGCTTGAATAAAGCCATTTTTAAATTGATATTCCAATGTGCTGTTGGCTAGTTGCATAGCATTCATATCAATGTCGTATTGAACCCCGCCATGGTAGAACAGGTAATCGTTGTAGTTAAAGTCCGCTTCAATTGCCCATGATGAGTAATTGGTGGTTTTATCAGGCTCAGTTGGGTTATTGCTGATCTTGGTCTTTTTATCAAAGTAGTAGATTTGGCCAAAAGAGATGTTGAGTCTTTCTTTGTACTCATCATCAAAAAAGCGCGTACTTGCACCATAGCTTAGCTGGTTTGCTGATGCGATTTTATCGATGCCACTGTACTTGCGACTGCGGAACAAGCCGTAGTAGTCGGTTTGCAGTAAGGTGGTGTCGTAGTTGTAGATATTGGTTTGATCTTCATCGGGTACATACAGATATTGCACCTGAGGCTCTAAGCTTTGAGTATACCCCGTTAACCAGCTAGTATCGCGCTCCAAGTAAACTCGAGCGTGAGAGCGAAACTCAGGAATAACGCGAGATACGCTGTCGTCCAGTTGGTTTCTCAATTTTGCATCGGTAAGGCTATCGATGTTCTGTGAGTAGTAGGTTGAAAGTACTCTGGCCTCAGTGGTCCAAGTCGCCCATGATGTAGATAGCGGTATGGTCAACCCTGGTTCTACGTGCACACGAGTTGCATCAGGTTTTGCAGTATCGCTGGTATCAAATTGGCTAATTTGGCTCTTTACATCAAAGTTCAAGTATTGGCCCCAGAGAGGGGTGTAGTAATTCAGATCTATTTGTGGAAGCAAGCGGTATGGCTGGTTCTCTTCCTTAAGTAGAATTTGGAAGTCTCGAACGGTAAGAGCCATATCCCAGTTGTTCGAACGGTATTTGACTTGCCCCTCTTGAACCAACTGGCCATCTTCACGGTTACCAATATCTGAGTCTAGGTCGCGGAAATAATCTATATCACTGACTTGAGAGTAATCTAGTTTTACAACCCATTGCTTATCAATAATGCCGTCGTGTTTAATCTGATAACCCCAACGACGTTCATCTTGGTACTTTTTATCGCTATTCATGTACTCGCCTTTGATTTCGCCGGCTCCCCAACCATCGGTGAGGTAACGAAAATCTGTGTCGAGTTTAGTACCACGCTCTTGCATGTACAGCGTGGTAAGGGTCATGTCGTAGTTAGCGGCCATATTCCAGTAAAATGGAACTTCAAGCTCTAAGCCATCGCTTGAACCATAAGAGATCGATGGAAATAAGAAGCCAGTTTTACGAGTATCACCAATTGGTAGGGTTAAGTAGGGCGCATAGAAAACGGGTACGTCGAGCACTTCAAATCTTGGGTGATGCAGTGTCGCTGTTTCTTCGTCCTGATCCACATCTATTCCTGATGCGACTAAGCGCCAAGAATTGTCGCCTTGAGGGCAAGAGGTGATTGAGCCATCTTCTAGCTCATAGACCGATTGCCCAGTTCGCGCTATGTACGCGGCAGTACCGCGGCCTTGCTGGCATAAGAACTGATAATCGGTGTTCTCTAGAGAGAAAGTATCTCGATTTATATCGTTAGTGACCTTGTCAGATTTTGCCTTTACTTGACCATCATTGAAAGTAACATTGCCCTCAGCGACGACGACATTGTCTTGTTGATGAAGCGTAACGCTATCAGCAGTAATCTTTTTGTAGCCTTGCGTGACCTCGACGTTGCCGGAGTACATGGCTTTATCGCCATTAATGGCTTGCAGGCTATCCGCTTGAACAACAACGGGCGTGTTTAGTGAATCTTCACTATCACTGGTTTGGACCAAGCATTGATCTGTGGTGGGCATTTCCTGCACACTATCATGCATATTTGTTTCAGCGTAAGTTGTGGGTACAAACAGAGCGGTGCTGATAGAGGCCGCTAAAAACGTGCGGGAGAAATGTTGCATGGAATTGAACTGTCCTGTGTCACTGCTGCTCGATGGCTATTGGGGTCGTAATCCCTTCGCTACATAGCCAAATGAATCTAACTATAGCGGCGCGTATCTCTGAGCTCATATAGTTATGGCATAATTACCAAATACATAAGTCACAAAGATAAAAAGGCGAAATGGCCTGGCCGAAATAAAAACAATTCCCTTATCATAAAGGAAATCATCGCGTCCAGCACTATAAGACCGTCGTCGTCGATAAAAATTCATTGATAGAGAACACATAATGCATATTTTTGGCAAAATATTAGGAGCCTTTTTTGGCTTGTTGCTTGGAGGACCATTCGGTTTATTGTTTGGCCTATTTATCGGTCATCAATTCGATAAAGCGCGCCGTTTAAGCCAAGCTGGATTTTCTACAGGTGGTTTCGGTAAAGGGCCTAGCCAAGCACAGCGGCAAGAAGAGTTCTTCAAAGCGGCGTTTGCGGTAATGGGCCACCTAGCAAAAGCCAAAGGTCAAGTGACTAAAGAAGAGATTCAACTAGCATCAGCGATGATGGACCGCATGAGTCTTCATGGCGACCAGCGCCGCGCAGCACAAGATGCGTTTCGTGAAGGGAAAGAAAGTGACTTCCCTCTAGATGATGTGTTGGTACGTGTAAAGATATCTTCAGGCGGTCGTTTCGATTTATTGCAGTTCTTCTTAGAGCTGCAGATTTCGGCAGCATTTGCTGACGGTTCGATTCATCCAAGTGAGCGAAATGTACTACATAAAATTGCACGTGGCCTCGGGTTTTCTTCGGAGCAACTAGAGCGTCGTCTGCACATGCAAGAAGCGGCGTTCCGTTTCCAAAGTCAGGGGGGATTCCAAGGACAACATCAAGGCCAGTACCAGTCATCAGGTTCAGGTTGGCAACAAGCTTCGCAAGCGGATCAATTGGCTGATGCTTATAAAATTCTGGATGTGTCTTCAGATGCCGACGGCAAAACAGTGAAGCGTGCTTACCGTAAACTGATGAATGAGCATCACCCAGATAAGTTGATGGCAAAAGGTCTACCACCAGAAATGATGAACGTCGCGAAAGAAAAGTCGCAGGAAATTCAGAATGCTTACGATCTGATTAAAAAGGTCAAAGGCTTTAAATAAGTGCGTATTCCTACCAAATCTCAATAAAAAAGGGCACCTAGTGCCCTTTTTTATTTTCTGTCTAGTCTTTGGCTTGTCGATAGCTTCGAGCGTTTGAACTTGTGATCTTTTGACCTATGGTGACCCAAAAGCGCTTTCGCCTGCTTTTAAGCTCTCTAGTTAGCTTGATTCAAGTCCCAATCGTATTCGTATTTCACGTTGCCTGAGAAGTTTTTGTATTGCGGGGCATATTGAGCAATGTGGTTGAATACTTGCTTCTTACCGCCAAAATCTTCGGCAAACCAATCATAAATAGAAGATAGCTGTGCCGTGTTACCTTGGATGGATACGCCTTTGCTGCTGTTGATAAATGTTTTTGCAGCTCTTTCGAGTAAGGCTTGAGAGTTGTCGGCAGTGAATGCTTGAGTCTGTAAATTTGGGCAACCTAAGCTGGCACAGTTCACCGCGTAATGGGTTCTTGGATCATTCCAGATTGGACGCAAAATTCGATGCTCAATATCGTTTAAAGTCAAGTTCTTCCCATTTATCTCGACCACATCATCTCCCCAAGGTCCAAAGCTAAATAAGCCGCCCAGTTTGGTTATCGATTGGACGGGATAGTTATCCAAAATCAGATCAACCGTGATGGCGTTGTAAAGGTTTATCCAGTATGCGTATTGCTCTGCTTGGTTGTATTGTAGAGGGTTGAGTTTTGCCAAACGTTGGATGTACTGTTTCAGCTTCGTTTTATCCGTCGAGGTGACTTGGCTGTAACGAAACAAGGTATTCTCGCCTTGTTCAACTAAGTAAGTATCGAGCAATTGCTGCCAATCTTGATGAGAGATTTGACTTTGATTAGCCTGATTCGATTGTTTCCAATACGGCCATAAGTCGGATTTAGGTGCGGCAAATGTTGGTAAAGAAACCAGAGCACACAATAGCAATAACAGACGCTTCATAGAGAGACCTTTGGGTTAAACCTTGTTGATAGTGTAGACCTGTCTACGATGGGATTTCTTTCCTGGCACAATGAATATAAAGAAAAAAGGTTGGCCAATGCCAACCTTGTATTTGTTTCAATTACGATTTGAATTAGCTCAAGAAACTCGGGATATTCGCCTCGTACTCGGCAATCTTGTCTTCGTGTTGAAGGGTAAGACCGATATTGTCCAAACCGTTTAGCAGGCAGTGACGACGGAACGAATCGATTTCAAAACCATATTCTTTGCCGTTGGCGCGAACCACATTCGCTTCTAGGTCCACTTCTACTTCTGCGCCTTCGTTAGCTTCAACAAACTGGAAGATTTCATCCACTTCTTGCTCAGTCAAACGAACTGGCACCATTTGGTTGTTGATCGAGTTACCGTAAAAAATATCGGCAAAGCTTGGTGCGATCATCGCTTTGATGCCGTAATCCGCCAGTGCCCACGGTGCGTGCTCACGAGAAGAACCACAACCGAAGTTTTCACGCGCTAGCAAGATAGAAGTGCCTTGGTAGCGAGGAGCGTTCATCACGAACTCTGGGTTCGGTTGTTCGCCAGCATCGTCTAGGAAGCGCCAGTCATGGAATAGGTGCTTACCAAACCCTAGGCGAGAGACCTTTTGCAGGAACTGTTTTGGAATGATGGCATCAGTATCAACGTTCGCTGCATCTAGAGGAACAACTAAGCCTGTGTGTTGTTTAAACCCTGACATTTGTTTGCTCCTTAGTCTAGTTCACGGATATCTACAAAGTGACCAGCAATTGCTGCCGCCGCTGCCATCGCAGGGCTCACTAGGTGGGTACGGCCATCACGACCTTGGCGGCCTTCAAAGTTACGGTTTGAAGTAGACGCACAACGTTCATGTGGACCCAAACGGTCGTTGTTCATTGCTAGACACATTGAACAACCAGGTAGGCGCCACTCAAAGCCCGCGTCTTTAAAGATAACGTCCAAGCCTTCCGCTTCTGCCTGCGCTTTTACTTGCTCAGAGCCAGGAACGATGAGCGCTTGAACGTGAGACGCGACTTTGCGACCTTTCGCTACTTCAGCGGCTGCGCGCATGTCTTCGATACGTGAGTTAGTACAAGAACCAACGAAGACTTTATCGACCTTGTAATCAGACAATGACTTGCCCGCTTCTAGACCCATGTAAGCCAATGCTTTTTCTGCCGAGGCTTTTTCTACAGGGTCCGCAAAACTTTCTGGTGCTGGGATCGGTTGGTCTACCGCGATCACTTGGCCTGGGTTAGTACCCCAAGTGACTTGTGGTTTGATGTCCGCTGCGTTTAGCGTCACGACCGCATCAAACTGAGCATCATCGTCAGTTTTTAATGTCTTCCAGTATTCTACTGCTGCATCAAAGTCCGCACCTTGAGGTGAGAATTTACGGCCTTTAATGTATTCGAATGTGGTTTCATCTGGTGCAATCAACCCGGCTTTCGCGCCTAGCTCAATCGCCATGTTACATACGGTCATGCGGCCTTCCATTGAAAGGTCGGTGATCGCTTCACCACAGAATTCAACCACGTAGCCTGTACCGCCAGCAGCTGTGGTCTCACCGATGATCGCTAGCACGATGTCTTTCGCCGTGATGCCCGGCGCCACTTTGCCTTTCACTTCGATCTTCATCGTCTTAGCGCGCGCTTGTTTTAGTGTTTGAGTTGCTAGCACGTGCTCCACTTCTGAAGTACCGATACCAAATGCAAGTGAACCAAATGCACCGTGAGTTGCGGTATGTGAGTCACCACAAACAATGGTCATGCCCGGTAGGGTAATACCAAGCTCTGGGCCCATAACGTGGACAATACCTTGGTATTTGTGGTTGATGTCGTAAAGCGTAACACCAAACTCTTCACAGTTTTTCGATAGCGTTTCCATCTGGATACGAGCCATCTCACCGGAGGCGTTGATGTCTTTGGTGGTTGTCGAAACGTTGTGGTCCATGGTGGCAAAAGTTTTGCTGACCTGACGCACTTTGCGACCTTTTTCACGCAAGCCGTCAAATGCTTGCGGAGACGTCACTTCATGTACCAAGTGACGGTCGATGTACAAGATTGGGTTTTCCCCTTCTGCTGCGACGGCAACGTGTGCGTCGTAGACTTTTTCGTATAGTGTTTTGCCCATTGGTTTGCTTCCTTTCCTCGTTATCCTTGTCGCTTTGTTTTAGCACCAATGACTTAGAGGTAAGCCATTGGTGGATAGAGGATTTAGTATTTATTATGAATCTGTTCTGTATTATGAGTTTAAGATGTATTCAGCGATCTTATCGCCCATCTCAGATGTTGTAAGTGCAGGGTTATCACCAGCAAGATCGCCCGTTAGCTCCCCAGCTGATAGCGCTTTTGAAACTGCTGCTTCAATGTCTTGTGCCACCGTTTCTTCACCTAGGCTGTAACGCAGCATCAGTGCAGCAGATAGGATTTGCGCCACTGGGTTAGCGATGTTCTTACCTGCGATATCTGGTGCACTGCCGCCTGCTGGCTCGTACAGACCGAATTTGCTTTCGTTTAGGCTCGCTGAAGGCAGCATACCCATAGAGCCCGTGATCATCGCGCACTCATCAGAAATGATGTCGCCGAAGATGTTTGAACATAGCATTACGTCGAACTGTGCAGGATCTTTGATAAGCTGCATGGTTGCGTTATCAATGTACATGTGTGACAGCTCAACATCTGGGTAGTCTTTTGCGATTTCTTCGACTACTTCACGCCATAGGATAGAGCTTTGTAGAACGTTCGCTTTGTCGATTGAGCACACTTTCTTGCGGCGTAGACGAGCAGACTCAAAAGCGATTTTTGCAATACGTTCGATCTCAAAGCGGTGGTACACCTCAGTGTCGAACGCTTTTTCTGTTGGACCTTCACCTTCACGACCTTTTGGTTGGCCGAAGTAGATACCGCCTGTTAGTTCACGGACTACCACGATGTCAAAACCACGACCTGAGATGTCTGCACGTAGTGGTGAGAAGGCTTCAAGACCTGAGTGAATTTGTGCCGGGCGTAGATTACAGAATAGTTGGAAGTGTTTGCGTAGTGGTAGTAGGGCGCCGCGTTCAGGTTGGTCATTTGGTGGCAAGTGTTCCCACTTAGGGCCGCCAACTGAACCAAATAGGACTGCATCAGACTCTTCACACGCTTTTACTGTGCTTTCTGGAAGTGGACAGCCGTGATTATCGATCGCGATACCACCTACATCGTGCTCGTCACGCTCAAACGCAATGCCGTGCTTCTTTTCGATTGCATCCAACACTTTATGTGCTTGCGCCATTACTTCTGGGCCGATGCCGTCGCCTGGTAAAACGGCAATTTTGTATGATTTGTCTGTCATGTTAATCCTTTAAATTTTCTAATTTTTTTGAGCTTGTCTAAAACGAATTTGGTTGGAGCCTGCGCTGTGGGACTCAAGCTCCTTGAATTAATGATTAAACCGTCGCAATTCTCTTTTGCTTCATCTCTTCAATCTTATCGGCACGATGAATGCTGTTGATGACGTGCAATAGCGCTTGACCAGAAGCTTCTACAATGTCGGTGGAAACACCAGTACCGTGGTACTTACGGCCTTTGTAGTTGGCGATGATATCTGCTTGGCCTAGGCCATCTTCACCTTCGCCTTTTGCGGTTAGGTCGAACTTGTCTAGGACGATCTCGTAACCAGTCACGCGGTAGATACATTGGTATAGCGCATCAACTGGGCCATTACCGACGGCAGCTTCACACATTTCTTCATCGCCACATTGCATTTTGACGCTGGTGGTTGCCATTACGCTGCCAGATTGCACGCTTAGGTAGTTCAACTTGTAGAAGTCGTCTTCTTCACGCAAATTCGAGAAGTGCATTAGCGCTTCTAGATCGTAGTCGAACACCTGACCTTTGCGGTCAGCAAGCTTCAAGAAGTCCTCGTACAACGCATCTAAGTTGTACTCTTCTTCTTTGTAGCCCATTGCGTCCATGTGACTCTTAACCGCAGCACGGCCACTGCGACTGGTTAGGTTCAATGCTTGGTTCTTAAGGCCAATCGACTCAGGCGTCATGATCTCGTAAGTGTTTTTGTTCTTTAGCATGCCATCTTGGTGGATACCTGAAGAATGGCTAAATGCGTTGGCACCAACGATCGCCTTGTTGCTCTGGATTGGCATGTTACAAAGCTGGCTGACCAACTTGCTGGAGCGATGGATTTCGTCGTGTTTTAGGCCCGTGTGCACGCCCATGAATTCTTGGCGCGTTTTTAGGATCATCGCGATTTCTTCCAGAGAACAGTTACCCGCACGCTCACCGATACCGTTGATAGTCCCTTCTACCTGACGAGCACCCGCTTGCACGGCAGCGATAGAGTTGGCAACAGACATGCCCAAATCATCGTGGCAGTGAACAGAGATGATCGCTTTGTCGATGTTTGGTACGCGGTTGAATAGCGTCTCAATGATGCCGCCAAATTCACTTGGAACTGTGTAGCCAACGGTATCTGGGATATTGATGGTACTTGCGCCAGCATCGATAGCCGCTTCAACCATACGGCATAGGTTGTCGATAGGGGTGCGACCTGCATCTTCACAAGAAAACTCAACGTCATCGGTGTAGTTACGTGCGTGTTTTACGGCTTTCACGCCCATTTCTACAACATCGTCGTAGCTACGGCGCAGTTTGTCTTGAACGTGAACAGTCGAAGTCGAGATGAAAGTGTGGATTCGGAATGCGTCTGCGACTTTTAGCGCTTCAGCGGCAGCATCGATGTCTTTCGCAACGGCACGCGAAAGGGCACAAACTCGGCTGTTTTTAATGTGTTTTGCGATGGTTTGTACGGACTCGAAATCACCTGGAGAAGAAACAGGAAAACCCGCTTCGATAACATCAACGCCTAGCCTTTCCAGCGCATAGGCAATCTGCAGTTTTTCTTTAACCGTCAAGCTTGCTGACAACGCTTGTTCGCCATCACGCAATGTGGTGTCGAATATAATGACCTGATCGTTCATGTTTGCTTCCTTCATGATTTCTGCACTTTTCGTGCAATTTAATCGTTTACTTCCGGTATTTAGATATAAAAAAACCCGCATTTGCATGCGGGTTTCTTAGAAATTGGTGTGGTTATTTTTCTTCCACAGCCTACCCGCGCGAATTGGTCACGATCAGGAGGAGGCTAAGCAGGATAGAAAAACGTGCTGACATAGTTGTTAAGCATTCCACAAAATTAAGTTAACAAATTAGTACCGCACTCAATGGAACACGTCAACCCTAAAGTTGATTTTTTATTCATATCGGATGAGTGATTTACATAATGGGCAAATAAATACGGCATTGCCTAAGACAGCTTTGTGTTTTTGATGTGCTACAAAGTTTGTGCTCGCGATGAAGATCACGACCAAAGCGTTATTCTCACCCATTCTATACCGCACGCTTTGCGAGCTATCACACAAAGGAGTCAATTGATTGGCGTATTTTCATCAGGGCGTTTTATAGTAACGAGTAGCGCTGTCGCATTTATAGACTTAGAGGCAAATAGGGTAGAGGCTCATGGATTTCGCGAAACATCTTGGACGTTCGACGCTCGCTCTAGCAGTGGTTTCTTTATCTGGATGCCAACTGCTTCAGTTTGGCGCACATACAGAAATGACGACTCCGATGATGGAGGGGGATCATACTCAGTGTGTGCTAGCTATTAATGATCAAATGGATCGGTATCTGAGTGAAGATGGGCGTGAATCATTCTTAAATCAAATGTTGGTGGCATTAGAGTCGGACAGTCGCGATAAATTTAAAGGTAAAGATCCAGATACTTACTCTTGGTGGAAGATCCGTGTTAAGCCTAATCAATGGAAAGAAGTAGAAGTCAGTCGTCCTATCGTCGAGGGAGTAGATACTTCAAATACGCTTGAATTTATGGATGTATCTTACCGCTCTAAGACGACCCTCAACTTGCGTGCGAAACCGAGCTTAAAAGGAGAAAAGCTTGGGGAGTTAACAAAAGGTGAGGTGTTTAACGCATTAGCGAAAGTGGAAGGAGAACCATGGTTACTGGTTGAGCAACAGGGCATGATTAGAGGTTATGTTCATAAAGACTATGCTCGAAGTAACGTGGTTAACCGAGATATTTTGTCGATTAAGCCTAATCCGTTGTTAACCAGTAACGTAGTACCAAACGAACAAGGAAAAAATGAATTGGTTGGTAGCTACACTTGCCGTGATCTGAGTTATGAGCTGACCAAGGATGACCAAATTACTACTGGCTCACTTAGAGCATGTCGTAAGCAACGAAAAATCTGGTATATCGATGCACCAGTTTCCGCTTCAGATCAGTCTTAACTTCTTAACATCCCCATTTTTACAAGCTCGGTAGATTAGCCATTATTACCGAGCTTATTCATGTCGTTAAATCACGTCATGTTCTGAGTACAGCTTCAAAGTACTAAGTGTCATTAATTGTCCAACTTCTCGTCATGTAGTTGTCACCTTCAACGCCTACTTTTTCATACAAAGTCGTTGTCAAAGTAAAGGACAGTTACATGCGAGCTTTAGAGACAATTACCCAACCAATCGAAAGCATTGCCAAGTTTGATTTGGCATTTTCCAGTGTGTGTTTGCAACACCGCTTCAATCAGCAAGTCGCGAATATTAGTAAAGGTGTTTCCCACAGTGGTGATGGGCATCTCTACATAGTGTTAGGTCTATTGGCTTGGCTTCTTGATAAGCAACATGGTCATTGGTTCTTATTTGCTGGATTGACCGCATTTGCCATCGAGTTACCCATTTACTGGATGTTGAAAAATAGTTTTAAGCGACGTCGCCCTGAAGAGTTAAGTGCTTTACTGCCTGCTTTTATCACCCCTTCAGATCGTTATAGCTTACCTTCAGGTCATACCGCAGCTGGTTTTTTGATGGCTACGCTTATCCACCATTTCTACCCAGAGTTAGGTATGTTTGCTGTTGCTTGGGCTAGTTTGATAGGGATATCGCGTATATTGCTCGGTGTTCACTTCTTTACCGATATCATTATTGGAGCACTGCTAGGTAGCATGTGTGGTTCGCTTGCTATTGCTCTCGTAGGAGGCTAACTCATGAAAATACTTTATGGTGTTCAAGGGACGGGAAATGGTCATATCGCACGTGCAAGAGCCATGAGTGAAGCATTTAAGGTTCACGATGTGCAGGTTGATTTTTTGTTTTCTGGCCGCGCTCCAGAGAAGTACTTTTCGATGGAGTCATTTGGAGATTATCAAACTCGCCGAGGCTTTTCTTTTATTACTGAAAAGGGGTCAGTTAATTACGTTAAAACGGCATTGAACTCCAACTTTATTCAGTTTCTCAAAGAGGTGAATCAGCTTGATTTATCGCCCTATGATTTGGTTATCAATGACTTTGAACCTGTTTCGGCATGGGCGGCACGCAAGCAAAATACACCTTGCATTGGCATTAGCCATCAGAATGCATTCCGCTACCCAGTACCTTCAAAGGGCGCTAACTGGCTTGATAAGTCGATGATTAAGCATTTTGCTCCATCACAGTATCTGCTTGGATTACATTGGTATCATTTTGAGCAGCCCATCTTGCCGCCTATCGTTCATACGCTTGACTATACAGCTGATAATCAAGATTTTGTTTTAGTGTACTTGCCATTTGAGTCAATAGAAGACATTTGCGATTTGTTATTCCACTTCAATCAACAAGCGTTCATCTGTTATCACCCTGATGTAATTGAAAGTGAACGTATTGAGAATGTTGAATTGAGGCCGCTGAGTCACACTCACTTTCAACATCACCTCCAAAGTTGTATTGGAGTGATTGCGAATGGTGGTTTTGAGTTGCCATCAGAGGCGCTCTCTTTAGGAAAGAAGCTATTACTCAAACCTTTATCCGGGCAGTTCGAGCAACAAAGCAATGTTGCAACATTGGAAGCGTTAGGCCTGGCATATTCTATGGACGCTCTAGATGTTGGGACGGTGAGGCAATGGCTATGTGAGGAGCAAGCTGAAAGTATTCATTATCCGGATGTAGCCAGTGCGATTGCCGAATGGGTTGTTCAGGGCGTATGGGACTCACCTGAATCTCTTGCAAAACAGTTATGGGATAAAGTGGATTTCCCCAGTTATGCAGAAGTGTCTCTATAGCTATTTGATTAATACAATCAGTCAATATGACTTATCAGTGAGCGTTTGCCCGTGCGCTTCTAGACTTATACTCAAGTAACCTCGAGATGCTTGGTTTAATGAGAATGATTTGGTTTGAAGGCGAGGCAACAATTTGAAGCTCGTTCTTTGATAACTAAGTCGCATCGCCAAACAACGTGGAAAGAGTGAGCTATTTCCACGTTGTTTTCCTTGCTTACTTTCGCTAGACAGGGAAACAGTGACAACGCTCTGAATCCTCGATCTTGAAGTGACTTGAGTATATATATTTACGCTTTCTATCATTCATCTTATTCAGCTGAAAAAGTGTCCCTTTTCTCCACCTTCTCTCAGTGGATGAGAATTACTCCTGCCTTGCATATATATCTAGATTGAATAAATTGGTTATGATCTGGCTTAACTGTTGAGATTTGCATCGGAACCATAACGCCCAGTTTGTAAAAGTTTGTCGAATTAATAGTTGCCGTCAATTTGTATTCTTCGGCCATTCGATAGCCATAACTCTCCTCAATAGATTGCTTTACTTCCTCATTTTATCTTTTTTATGGTTTTTTATGTTTTTATCAAATAATTGATTTTTAATGATTAAATAATAAAAAGGCTAAAATATAGTGATTAAATATCAATCTAGTTGATAAACCATGATTGATTAGTTGATAGTACGGGTCGAGCCGGAATTATCCGGACGATAAATATAATAATAACTCGGTTTTCTATTCGTTAAATATGTGAGAACTCAATGAGTGCCAGTGGTGCGTAAACTTGAGTCCATATTTAATAAGAATTCACTGAACCAAATTGACGATTACACAAGAGGCGCACTCAATGTTAGACAAAAAAGACGCGATGAGCGCAATTGCAAGCTACCGTATGGAAAGTACCCTACGTGGGGTAGATTTGAACCTATTAACGGTTTTTGATGCAGTGATGCAAGAACAGAATATTACCCGCGCAGCGCATAACCTAGGTATGTCACAGCCAGCGGTTAGTAATGCCGTTGCACGTCTAAAAGTGATGTTCAACGATGAGCTATTTATGCGTCAGGGCCGTGGTATTCAGCCAACACAACGCGCTCGCCAACTGTTTGGCCCAATCCGCCAAGCACTACAGCTTATTCGTAACGAATTACCAAGCTCAGTATTCCAACCAGAGTCTTCGACTCGTCTATTTAAACTGGCGATTTGCAGCCCGTGTGATATGCGATTCGCACCTAAAATTATGGCTAGCATTAATGAGCAGGCACCGAGTGTGCAACTTCATTTGGATGCAGAGTTCGACCGTCTTCTATCTGAGCGTATGCGCTACCAAGAAATCGACTTTGTAATTGACTATGCGCGCTTCGATGATCAGGGCTTCTCAAGTACTGAGATCTTCAAAGATGAGTTGGTTGTGATCGCTTCTAAGACTCACCCTCGTATCCAAGGCGGTGTTTCTGCAGAGCTACTGATCAACGAGAAACACGCAAAACTATCACGCGTACACGGTCAACGTAGCTTCTCTGAGCAAGCATACCGTGAGCTTGATTGCCAAGCAGCATACGAAGGTTCAAGCCTAAGCAACCTACTATACGTAGTGAGCCAATCTGAGCTTGTGACTATCGCACCACGCTGGATGGCTGAGAACGCAGTAAACAGCGATCAACTACAAATCCTAGATTTCCCATTTGAAAACAAAGAAATCAGTGGTTACCTAAGCTGGCATGAATCAAGTGAGAAAGATAAAGGTCACATTTGGCTACGTGATCAACTTATGATCACTTGTGGTGAAGTGGTAGCGCTTAAATAAGCTGAATTTTTAGCCTGACTAACTGGTCAGACTGGATTTGTAATCATCAATTTTTACAATTCCTTGGCCCCGAGAGAACTTAGTCTCTCGGGGTCTTTTTATTTCTACCAATTAATAGCTGAAACAGCGACTTAACTTGATTAAACCTTCAGCAGTTAAAGGCATGCTAAGCTCTCATTAGTGATAGTGCTCTCTTAATAATGATAAGTTTGATAATGGTCAGTTGCGTTTTTAGGCGTCGAGGTTACACTTGTTCGCTCAAATAGCTTACGCCTGTAAGCCAAAAGGTAATGTAGAGAATGGCCAAGTTAGATTTTCATATCGTTAAACGTATTCGTGAACAAATTGCGAAAGGTGGTACCCGTGTTGCACTCAAACATAAAGTGGGTGATGCGTGGCAGGGTATTACTTGGGAGCAGTTTGGGCAGCAAGTAGATGCTTTGTCACTTGCTCTTTTGGCTCAAGGATTGGGCGTTCAAGATAAGATCGGTATCTTCTCAAACAACATGCCGCAATGGACCATCGCTGATTTCGCGGCGTTGCAATTACGTGGTGTGACTGTTCCTATCTACCCAACTAATACCGCTGCACAATCGGCTTACATTATTGATAACGCTGATGTAAAAGTGCTGTTTGTTGGTGAGCAGCCGCAGTTTGATGCTGCCGTCAGTATTTTCGATGAATGTAAGCAGCTTGAGCTAGTCGTAGCGATGTCTGACGATATTGAGTTGGGTGAGCATGCATTTGTCATGACTTGGCGAGACTTCGTTGCAAAAGGTGACAATTGTCATCAACCAGAACTTAATGCTCGTTTAGAGCAGGCGCAAGAAGCAGACTTGCTGACGCTGATCTATACCTCGGGTACAACGGGGCAGCCAAAGGGTGTGATGTTGGATTACGCTAACATCTCTGCTCAGCTTGAAGGCCACGATGAGCGTTTGAGTTTGACTGAAGATGACGTATCGCTGTGCTTCTTGCCACTATCACACGTATTTGAGCGTGCGTGGACATTTTACGTACTCTATAAAGGTGGTACTAACTGCTACCTACAAGACACCATGCAAGTGCGAGATGCGCTGAGCGAAGTGCGTCCGACCGTAATGAGTGCCGTTCCTCGCTTCTATGAGAAGATTTTCTCTGCGATCCACGAAAAAGTGTCGCGTGCTCCATTCCACCGTAAGATTATGTTTACTTGGGCAGTGAATATGGGCGCGAAGATGGCTGCTTGTCATCAAGAGAAGCGCAAGCCATCACTTATGCTGCGGAAGTCATACGCTTTAGCTGACAAGTTGGTTCTAAGTAAGCTACGTGCATTGTTGGGTGGACGTATTAACTTCATGCCATGTGGTGGTGCAAAGCTTGATGAAACCATTGGTCGCTTCTTCCATGCAATCGGTATTAACGTAAAACTTGGTTATGGTATGACTGAGACCACTGCAACGGTTTCATGTTGGGATGACCAGTGTTTTGACCCAAGCTCTATCGGTATGGCAATGCCGGGTGCGCAAGTTAAGATCGGTGAAAATAACGAGATCTTAGTGCGTGGTCCTATGGTGATGCGCGGTTACTACAAAATGCCGGAAGAAACCGAAAAAACGTTTGATGAGCACGGTTTCTTAAAAACAGGTGACGCGGGTTACATTGATGAAAATGGTAACTTGTTCATTACTGACCGTATCAAAGAGTTGATGAAGACCTCCAACGGCAAATACATTGCTCCGCAAGTTGTAGAAGGCGCAATCGGTAAAGATCACTTTATCGAACAAATTGCTGTGATTGCTGACACTCGTAAGTTTGTATCTGCCCTGATTGTTCCTTGTTATGACTCATTAGAAGAGTACGCAAAAGAACTGAATATCGCTTACCACGATCGTGTTGAACTTATTAAGCATCACCAGATTGTTGAGATGCTTGAGAAGCGAGTGAATGACCTACAAAAAGAACTGGCAAAATTTGAACAAGTTAAGAAATTCAAATTGTTACCAAAAGCGTTCTCGATGGATGATGGTGAGTTGACCCCAACACAAAAACTTCGTCGTAAAGTCATTAATGACAAATACCAAGATGAAATTGAAGAAATGTACAAAGAAAAGTCAGATAAAAAGTAACTTAAGCTGACTTAGATTTCAGATTGATGAAAAACTCCCCAGTTGCCTAGTATTGTGCTGCTGGGGATTTTTTATGACCGCTTTTCACACTTCTTTCCTCTCAGTAAAGAGGAAAAAACACTCTACGCCGCTATTTTGAGTGAAATTATTCACTTTATTTTTGGCTTGTTTGTTCTATTGGTTCTGATTTGGTCGTTCTTGGTAGCGTCTAACCCTGCCTTTGTTCTGATTTGTAGCATCTTGTTTAAAATTTGATTCAACTCTCATTAGACCCGTTGATAATAAAACGTTACATTTGTTGTGTTACCTTGCGTTTTGTTATGACAGGCGCAAGACATAGCTGAAAAAGTGGAAGTATTTCTATTAGGCTACGAATAAGACCTAGACTATGTAAAACCAGACCAAACCGTTGGCCTTACGGAGAGGAATACTGGTAAGGAGAGCAATTATGACAGCAATGTTGTCAGGCGCAGAGATGGTTGTGCAATCTCTGATTGAAGAGAGCGTAGAACAAATCTTTGGTTACCCAGGTGGTTCCGTATTAGATATCTACGATGCGCTGCACGCCAAAACAGACCAAATCAAACACGTATTAGTACGACACGAGCAAGCAGCTACCCATATGGCAGATGGCTACGCACGAGCAACGGGCAAGCCTGGTGTAGTACTGGTATGTTCAGGTCCAGGCGCGACCAATACCATCACAGGTATTGCAACCGCGTATATGGACTCCATTCCAATGATCGTTATCTCTGGTAACGTACCGAACAACCTGATCGGTAATGATGCCTTCCAAGAGTGTGACATCGTGGGTGTTTCTCGCCCAGTCGTTAAACACAGCTTCCTAGTGAAAAAAGCGGAAGATATTCCTGAGACGATCAAAAAGGCGTTTTACATCTCGACAACTGGTCGTCCTGGCCCGGTTGTGATTGATTTGCCAAAAGACATTTTGAATCCGCAAATCAAGCTCCCTTACGAGTATCCTGAAAGCATCTCGATGCGCTCTTATAAGCCAACGACATCTGGCCATAAAGGTCAGATCAAGAAAGCGCTGAAATCGTTGGTTGAAGCGAAGAAGCCGGTATTGTATATCGGTGGTGGTGCGGTGATTTCTGGCGCTTCTGAATATATCCAAGAGTTGTCAGAGCAACTGAACTTACCAGTAGTGAGTACATTGATGGGGTTAGGTGCTTTCCCTGGTACGCACAAGAACTCATTGGGTATGCTAGGCATGCATGGTACCTATGAAGCCAATATGGCAATGCATGAAGCGGATCTGATCTTTGGTATTGGTGTGCGTTTTGATGATCGTACCACCAACAACTTAGAAAAGTACTGTCCTAACGCGAAAGTGATGCATATCGATATCGATCCTTCTTCTATCTCGAAAAACGTAAAAGTGGATCTTCCGATCGTAGGTTCTGCCGACAAGGTTTTAGCAACCATGGTGAGCTTATTAAACGAGCAGGGTAGCAGCAGCGATCAGGATGCAATCACTAACTGGTGGGAAGAGATACAAGTTTGGCGCAACCGTAATTGCTTAGCTTACGAAACATCTTCTGAACGTATTAAGCCTCAACAAGTGATTGAGACGCTACATAAGCTAACCAATGGTGATGCTTATGTTGCATCGGATGTGGGGCAGCACCAGATGTTTGCTGCGCTTTACTACCCATTTAATAAGCCACGCCGTTGGATTAATTCAGGTGGTCTTGGCACGATGGGCTTCGGCCTACCTGCCGGTATGGGCGTGAAATTCGCAATGCCAGAAGAAGAAGTGGTCGTGGTCACTGGTGATGGCAGTATTCAGATGAACATTCAGGAATTGTCGACGGCAATGCAATACGACATCCCTGTGAAGATCATCAACCTGAACAACCGATTCTTAGGCATGGTAAAACAGTGGCAAGACATTATTTACCAAGGTCGTCACTCCAATTCATACATGAGTTCTGTTCCTGATTTTGCAGCGATTGCAGAAGCTTATGGTCACGTCGGTATTCGTATCGAAACGCCAGATCAGCTTGAAGCGGGTCTACAAAAAGCGTTAGATATGAAAGATCGTTTGGTGTTTGTTGACATCAATGTAGATGAAACTGAACACGTTTACCCAATGCAGATCAAAGGCGAGGGTATGGACAAGATGTGGCTAAGCAAAACGGAGCGTACTTAATATGAGACACATTATTTCTTTGCTAATGGAAAACCAACCTGGTGCTTTGTCTCGTGTTGTTGGTTTGTTTTCTCAGCGTGGTTACAACATTGAGTCTTTGAACGTATCACCAACCGATGACGAAACACTGTCGCGTTTAAACATTACGACTACATCCGATGAAATGCAGCTTGAGCAAATTCAAAAGCAGCTTCATAAGCTGATCGATGTGCTCAAAGTTCAAGAAGTGACAGAGTTTGAGCATATCGAGCGTGAACTGATGATGGTGAAGGTGAAAGCAAGCGGTTTTGCTCGTGCTGAAGTCAAGCGCACCGCTGATATCTTCCGTGGTCAAATCGTCGATGTCACCGCTTCTCAGTATACGGTTCAGTTAGCGGGAACCAGTGAGAAATTGGATGCTTTTATCCAAGCGATTTCAGAAGTTACTGAAGTGGTGGAAGTTGCGCGAAGTGGTGTTGTGGGCATTGCGCGTGGAGAGCGTTGCCTCAAACCGTGATGCAAATGGACACATTTTAGAAAAGCCATCGCTAGTCGATGGCTTTTTGTTTAGAAATTAGTAAACAGTGATATAATTGCTGCTTTAGTAACCAGTAAGAGTAGTAGAACGCGTGAAAGTCAGGAAGTTAGTCAGCGCCTTGCTGGCAACGACGCTATTTTTTAGCGCGCTCATCTCAGTCTACTACTATCAGAAGTACCAAAATCTGCTGGCAAATAACATTGAGAGTACGGCAAAAGAAGCCTTACATCAGTTAGCTTACTCTGAACGTGAGTATGAAAACGTTCTGGATCAAATCTCTTCTATCAGTGATCTTCTCGGTCACAGCCAAAGCCTTTATGACTACTTACACCAGCCCAACCAAAAGAATCTTGCTATTTTGGAAGAGGTATGGAGCTCCGTTGCCGTTAACCAGAAGTGGTATCGTAAGATTCGTTTTCTAAGCCTTGAAGGGCAAGAGCGTGTACGTATCAATTATGACTTCAAAACAGGACAAGTGACATCAGCGGACAAGTTACGAGACAGTTCTGGTCGTCGTTACTTCCAATACGCAAAAAATTTAAAAGATGGGCAAATCGGGTCATGGGGTATTGAGCTAGAAGAAAATGATGGTGTGCCAATATACCCTTATAGTCCATCTGTCCGGATCATGATGCCCGTTGCTATGGATGGAATCCGTCAGGGGTACCTTATTCTCAATATCGATGTCCAGTATTTGTCATCTCGCCTAAACTACTCTCCAGTGAAGGATTTTAATATCGAGCTGCTTAATCAAGCGGGTTATTACGTCACTAGTCCGCATAGCGAAAAGCTATATGGCGATATTATTCCAGACCGTTCACGCTTTAACCTTGGGTTATTTTACCCGCAGATATGGCAACAAATGGGAACTGAGAAAATAGGTTATGAGTACATTGGTAAGCATTTGATTGTGTTCAACACAATTGAGTTTGTGCGAGGTGAGTATCTACATCTTGTTATTGATTTATCCCAAGAAAAATTATTACAGCGTGCGGAACGCGACATAGATGATTTGGTACAAGAGGCATTATTTGTTCTTAGCTTGATGCTCGTGTTTGCTTTGCCTATTACCGGCGTCGCGTTGCACTATCGCCGCTTTAGTATCGAATCTAAGCTCGCTCGTGCGGCATTGGATGGTATGACGGCGGTGATGATTACAGATACTTCTCATCGCATCATGATGATCAACCAAGAATTCGAGAATATGATGGGGTATTCCACCAATAGGGTCGAAGGGTGGAATGCTCAGAAGCTGCTCTTTTTGCCTGAAGATTTCGAATACATTCTGCAAATTTGGGGACAGCTTGGTAAAGAAAATATGTGGGAAGGAGAGGTGCGTTGTCGAACCAAGCTCAACCATGTGTTTACTGCAATTATGCGTGTGCAAGCGATCAAAGCAAAGTCTGGTAAGGTCCGTTATTACATTACTTCACTTGTTGATATCTCTGAACGTAAGCAACTCGAAGATCAGTTGCGTAAATTGAGTGAAAAAGATGGTCTCACTGGCCTTTGGAACCGCCGTAAGTTTGAAGAGCAACTGACATATAATGCGAATATGTTAGAGCGATACCCAGAGACGCCGACATCTTGCTTAGCACTGGTCGACATCGATCATTTTAAACGTATAAACGATGAACGTGGGCATGACGAAGGCGACCGAGTCATAAAACTTGTTTCGAAAGTGCTTCTTCAAGGCGTACGAAATACCGATTTTGTTGCGCGGGTCGGTGGCGAAGAGTTCGCTGTCATTATGCCGCATACCAGTGCAAAAGAAGCTGAGATCGTATTGAATCGATTGAGAGTCGCTGTCGATATACACGCAGAACTTAGTGTGACTATTAGTCTTGGTTATACGGATTTAACAGCGAACAGTACACGAAGCTACAAGTGTGCAGATATTGCGCTTTATGAGGCAAAAAGCAGCGGAAGAAACTGTGTTTCGTTTTGCTATAGTGGTGATGATATTGCGTAAAAAATCGGGTATGTGCCCGATTTATAGTCGTTCTTACTACGAAGTACGCGTTACGCCATCTCAAGTACAGATTCGATGCGCTGCATCGACTTTAGTAAATGATCATCCAGTAATTGCATCGCTTCCTCGCTGTTTTTTGCTAACACGAGTTTCATGATCATCTCATGTTCATCGATATCAAATATTGCGCCTTTCTCCGAACTAAGAGTTTGCATAGCAAAGTAACGGTAACGTTTGATCTGGTGGATCAAATCACTGAAGAACTCAAACATGTTTTGAGAATCAGCACCTTCTAACAGCGATACGTGAAACTGATGATGTCGCTCTTCCCATTCTTGCCAGCAAAAAGTGTCGTCAAAATTAACACGAGAAAGTTTATGGTAAGAGGTTAGTACATCTAGTTCCCAAGCTTCATCTCCAGCAAGAATTGCCTTTTTCAATAGTACTGAAGAGACGACACGCAGACTTTCATAAAGATCGTTGAGCTCTTTTTTGCATACTGGAGCGACCCAACAACCTTTTTGTGGTTCAAGTTTGACGTATTTAGTCCAAGATAGTTGTACTAAGGCTTCTCGAATTGGTGATGCCCCAACGTTGTATTTATTTTTTAGTTCGGCAACAACGAGCTTTTGACCTGGCTTTAATTCGCCTGTCAGGATGTCTTGGCGAATCATTTTCGAGACTTTATCAGTAAGAGTTGGGCTAGACACATGCACCTCATAGATTTTTATCGTGACGACAATTAAACAGTACGTAGTTCTGTTGTGGTTGATAATATAGCGTACTGAATACTAGGGCAAGTGAAATATATAAAAAAAGAGGGCCGAAGCCCTCTTTTTTATTTAACTGATGATTGAATTCTTCAGTCTTATAGAACGTGTACAGAAGCTGTGTTTGTTGTGCCTGAAGCTACTAGAGCACCAGAAACCATAACAACGATGTCGCCTTTGTTACCTAGACCAGATTCTAGAGCAAGCTCTTTACCTGTTACGTAGAACGCATCAGTGCTTTGGATAGAATCAACAACTACTGGAGTAACACCTTTAGTTAGAACTAGCTGTGCAGCAGTCTTAGTGTTAGTTGTTAGTGCTAGGATGTTTGCAGTTGGGAAGTATTTACGTACTGAACGTGCAGACTTACCACCTTCCGTTGCAACAACGATAAGTGGAGCAGCTAGTTTCTCAGCTGTGTCTACTGCGCCTTTACATACTGCTTCAGTGATGCGTAGACGTGGGCTGTCTAGACGAGAACCTAGCTCAGCTTTTAGAGCTGAATCAGTACGGTTCGCGATTTGAGCCATGATAGTTACCGCTTCAACTGGGTACTTACCTTTAGCAGTTTCACCAGAAAGCATTACTGCGTCAGTACCGTCCATTACTGCGTTAGCAACGTCGCCTGCTTCCGCACGAGTAGGACGTGGGTTGTTGATCATAGAATCAAGCATTTGAGTTGCAGTGATAACCATCTTACGTGCACGGTTACACTTCTCGATCATCATCTTCTGAGCGAAGATTACTTCTTCAGCTGGGATTTCAACACCTAGGTCGCCACGAGCAACCATGATGCCGTCAGAAAGCTCTAGGATCTCGTCGAAGTTATCAACACCTTCTTGGTTTTCGATCTTAGAGATGATGTGGATGTTCTCGCCGCCGTTTGCAGCAAGTACTTCACGGATTTCTTGAACGTCAGAAGCTTTACGGATGAAAGAAGCAGCTACGAAGTCAACGCCTTGCTCACAACCAAATTTAAGGTCGTTCTTATCTTTTTCAGATAGAGCAGGTAGGTTTACAGAAACGCCAGGAAGGTTAACACCTTTGTTTTCGCCTAGAGCACCGTTGTTAAGAACTTTACACTTAACTTCAGTTTCAGAAGTTGCAAGCACTTCCATTTCGATTAGACCGTCGTCTACTAGGATAGTGTTACCAACGTTTAGGTCGTTAGCAAAACCAGCGTAAGTTACTGCAACTTTGTCTTTGTTACCTACAACTGAGATGTCAGTTGTGAAAGTGAATTCTTGACCAGCTACTAGATCAACGTCGTTGCCGTCTTCTAGTTTGATAGTACGGATTTCTGGACCTTTAGTGTCTAGAAGGATTGCAAGTTGCTTGCCTGTAGCTTCCATTACTTGGCGGAAGTTCGCGATACGAGTGCCGTGTTCTTCGTAGTCACCGTGAGAGAAGTTAAGGCGCATAACGTTCATGCCAGCATTTACTAGTTCAGTTAGCTTCTCTACAGATTCAGTTTTAGGGCCAATCGTACATACGATTTTGGTCTTTTTCATGGAAGATACTCTCCGGTAAGTATTGTTACAATTTGAAAGTCGGTTGTTTACTCTGAAGTTTAGGCGTTTTGACGACATTTAGAGCCTGCCATCTATCGATTTTTCGCCACATTATTGGAACTTCAGATTCTGAAAGTCTTTCACCAAGTTTAGTCATTTTATGACTAAAAGATCGGCAATTTTGGTTACCTTTTTGTGACTAATCCCACTTTATATGCAGAAAGTTGCAAAAAAATAACCGTCAATTCTGTAATTTTTTTTCTTTTCGGTGGCGAATTCTACCACTGAATGAATCCAATATCACTGTTTAAGAATTGTCTTAGGACAAGGTTTTATCGAGAAATATTAATTTTTTGGATCGAAATAAATGGACTTAAAAGTTTCGACTTGACTATAATAAATTTCAAATCGAAACTTGTAGTCAAAGAGAAAATGTCGAAACGAAACACCCAACTAAGAAGACATACTATTTCTAATCTAGTAAATGAGCTTGGGGAAGTCAGTGTTGATGAACTGGCGCAAAAATTCGAAACCTCAGAGGTCACGATAAGAAAGGATTTAGCATCTTTGGAGAAAAATGGACAACTATTGCGCCGTTATGGTGGTGCAATTGCGATTCCAACGGAAGTTATCCATGAAGAGATGAGTTCAAATGTTTCGGTTCGAAAGTTGAGCTTGGCAAAAGCGGCCGCATCACTGATCCGAGATCATAACCGTATTGTGATCGATAGTGGCAGTACGACAGCGGCGTTGATCCAGCAATTAAATGAAAAACGTGGTTTGGTCGTGATGACAAACTCATTGCACGTCGCCAATGCACTTAACGAATTAGAGAGTGAACCAACATTACTGATGACCGGTGGTACTTGGGATACGCACTCAGAATCCTTCCAAGGCAAAGTAGCCGAATCAGTATTAAGAGCCTATGACTTTGACCAGCTATTTATCGGTGCTGATGGTATCGATTTAGAGCGTGGAACCACAACCTTTAATGAATTGGTTGGTTTAAGCAAGGTGATGGCAGAAGTCTCACGAGAAGTTATCGTCATGATTGAGTCTGAGAAAGTAGGGCGCAAGATCCCTAACTTAGAACTCGCTTGGGACCAAATTGATGTATTGGTTACCGACGCAGAGTTACAGCCAGAAGACAAAGTACAGATTGAACAACATGGCGTAAAAGTCATTTGCGCCTAATCTAATAATGTAAACAGTTTCATATTTAACTTCCCTTTGGATATAGGCCTTTGCTTGCTGCCTCTATTTGAAACCATGGTCAGGGAAGAACAAAACAATAACGGAGATAAACACATGTGTGGAATCGTAGGTGCAGTGGCACAACGAGATGTAGCAGAAATTTTGGTGGAAGGCTTACGCCGCTTGGAATACCGCGGTTATGACTCAGCAGGTGTGGCTATTGTTGATGGTGAAACCAATTTAACGCGTATTCGTCGTCTTGGTAAAGTACAAGAACTTGCTGACGCAGTCGATGAAGCAAAAGTGATTGGTGGTACGGGTATCGCACACACTCGTTGGGCTACTCACGGCGAGCCATCAGAAGCAAACGCGCACCCACACATGTCAGGGGATATCGCAGTCGTTCATAACGGCATCATCGAAAACCACGAAGAGTTGCGCGCTCTGCTTCAGTCTCGCGGTTACGTTTTCGAATCTCAAACAGATACTGAAGTTATCGCACACATGGTTGAGTGGGAACTTCGCACTTCAGAAACGCTACTAGAAGCGGTACAGAAGACAGCAAAACAACTGGATGGCGCATACGGCACAGTAGCGCTGGATCGTAAAGATCCTTCACGTATTGTAGTAGCACGTTCAGGTAGTCCAATCGTTATTGGTTTTGGTGTGGGGGAAAACTTCCTTGCCTCTGACCAACTTGCGCTGCTTAACGTGACACGTCGCTTCATGTATCTAGAAGAAGGTGATGTTGCAGAGATCACTCGTCGCGAAGTGACTGTATTTGACGCAGCTGGTGAGCGTGTAGAGCGTGAAATTATCGAATCAAACGCTGAACACGATGCGGGTGATAAAGGTCAATACCGTCACTTCATGCAGAAAGAAATTTACGAGCAACCAACAGCGCTGATCAACACAATGGAAGGTCGTATCACGGCTGATTCTGTTGTTACTGAGGCAATCGGTGTAAACGCGGCAGAAATCCTAAGCAAAGTAGAGCACGTACAGATAGTAGCTTGTGGTACGTCTTACAACGCAGGTATGACAGCACGTTACTGGTTCGAAGATATTGCAGGTGTCAGCTGTGACGTAGAAATTGCGTCTGAATTCCGTTACCGCAAGTTTGTGACGCGTCCAAACAGCCTATTGATCACACTTTCTCAGTCTGGTGAAACAGCCGATACGCTAGCAGCACTTCGCTTAGCGAAAGAGAAAGGTTACATGGCGGCAATGACCATCTGTAACGTCGCGGGTTCTTCTCTGGTTCGTGAGTCTGACTTTGCATTTATGACCCGTGCAGGTGTGGAAATCGGTGTGGCATCAACTAAAGCGTTCACGACTCAGCTTTCTGCACTACTCATGCTGGTAACTGCTCTTGGTAAGCAACAAAACCGCATCAGCAAAGAGAAAGAAAAAGAGATCGTTGAAGCGCTTCATGCTCTTCCGAAGCAAATCAATGCTGCGCTGTCCTTCGAGAAAGAAATCGAAGCACTGGCAACCGATTTTGCCGATAAGCACCACACACTGTTCCTAGGTCGTGGTGAGTTCTACCCAATCGCGATGGAAGCATCTCTAAAGCTGAAAGAGATTTCTTATATTCACGCAGAAGCTTACGCAGCGGGTGAACTGAAGCACGGTCCTCTAGCGTTGATCGATGCAGATATGCCAGTTGTAGTGGTTGCACCAAGCAACGATCTTCTAGAAAAACTGAAATCAAACGTTGAAGAAGTTCGTGCGCGTGGCGGTCTGCTTTACGTATTTGCTGATGCTGACGCAGGCTTTGAAGGCGATGAGACCATGAAGATCATTACTATGCCACACGTTAGTGAAATCACGGCTGCGATCTACTACACCATCCCAATGCAGCTGCTCTCTTACTACGTAGCATTAATCAAAGGTACGGACGTAGACCAACCTCGTAACCTAGCGAAAGCGGTAACCGTAGAATAAGCAACGCGAGGTGTGATTAAGATTACACTTGTTTATGTTGCGCAATGTAAGTAGCGAAAACCTAAAGCGAAGTCATATGACTTCGCTTTTTTATTGAGTCAAACAATGCGTTATCGGGTAATGCCGAAGGAAATCGATTGAGTGAATAACTTCTCTAGGTTTCGCTCTAACCTCTCCCTACCTTTGAACCTGATTATGATTTATGACAAAAATGTCATCTTCGCGATAGGCTGGTGTCAGGTGTGTTGTTGAATAATGCAGTTATTGAAAACAAACACACTCAAAGGTCATCCACATGAAAGTACTGAAAACTGCTCTCCTTGTAACAACAATCGCAATCACTAGCGCATCAGCCTTCGCTCAGCCTAACTTTACTGGCGGCAATTACGTAGACAGAGTCGAGATGAAAACTGTGTCCGTGGAACCAACGGCAACCTCTGACGCTGCATATCAATTCGCTTTGGCTGAGCTTCAGTCATTGAAAAACTTGTCTGCTCGAGAGTTAAATAAAGAGTTAAATATCTTTAGCTTTGACATTGCCTCTGACAGCACACATCTTAAGGATGGTGGGTTTGTTACCGTTCAAGAACGCATGAATGAACAGGGGCAATTGGAATATGTAGGCACGGTGAATGTTAAAGTGCACTACGCACAGCGCGACAGTAATCGATAAAAACATCGAATGAAAAGAGTATGATGCTATGTGTGTCGTGCTCTTTTTGCGATCACAAGCATTGCATACAACCCGTCAAGATAGAGGGCTGAAATTGAAATTATTGATTGTGGAAGATGAACTGAAGGCTGGTGAGTACCTGCAGAAAGGTCTGGTGGAATCGGGCTACGTTGTTGATTGGGTTCGTGATGGTGTTGATGGCCTATATCACGCCACCAGTGAGCCTTATGACCTAATTCTTCTAGACATCATGCTACCTAAGCTTGACGGTTGGCAAGTACTCAATACTCTACGTAGCAGCGACATTCATACCCCAGTTATCATGCTCACGGCGAAAGAACAGATAGAAGATCGCGTGCGTGGTTTTGAGCTAGGGGCGAATGACTATGTCGTTAAACCCTATGCGTTTGCTGAGCTACTGGCGCGAGTTCAGAACGTATTCCGTCATCATACTTCCTCTCGAGTACAGACCTCTTCCCATACATTGCAAATCGCTGATTTAGAATTGGATATGATGAGGCGTGTGGCAACACGAGGCGGGCAAAGCGTTACTCTAACAGCAAAGGAGTATGCGCTGCTTGAGTTGCTAATGCGTAAAGAAGGTCAGGTATTATCGCGAACCACCATTGCATCATTGGTATGGGACATGAACTTTGATAGCGATACGAACGTGATTGATGTTGCTATCAAACGACTGCGCAATAAGGTCGACAAACCATTTGGAACACCTTTAATCCATACCATAAGAGGGATGGGATACAAACTGGAAGCGCCAGATGTTTAAGCGGCCTGCCAACCTATCCATGCAAAACAAGCTCGTGCTGATGTTTGTCGGCACGACACTGCTGGTTTACCTTGTTTTAGCATTTATTCTTTATTACACCATCGAGCGCCATTTCTTTACTCAGGATTACAACGAAACCATCAGCAAATACAACTCTATTGAGAAGACCATGCTGGTTTCTCGTGAATCAGCCTATTTGCTTATCGATAACAGTTCTGCCTATATGTGGGCATTCGAAGAGGGGGAACTTACTTATAAAAACTCGACACTCTCAATTCCTAAAGAACTTTCTCTCAAGCTGAGTTCTCCGCAAATATTGAATCAAAATAATGCGATTGAGTGGCATGAAGACTCCCTAGATATTCGCGCGTTTGCCTTTGAAGCTAAAGGCGTCATCGTGGTGATTGGCGTTAGCATTAACCACCATCTTCTGTTTCTTAATAAGCTAGGCTGGATCTTATTTTGGTCACTGGGCTTTGCATTTTTAGCCTCTGCTTTGTATAGCCGAACAATCGTGGGTCGAGGTTTGAAACCAATTCTTACTTTGAATAAACATATCCAACATATCAGCCCGGAACAGTTGGATATTCGTATCGTTCCCGAAACATTACCGATTGAATTGCGAGAGTTGGCAATTAAGCACAATGCGATGTTGGATCGTTTACAAATGGGGTTTCATCGTTTGAGTGAGTTCTCATCCGATATCGCTCATGAGCTCAAAACGCCGCTGACCAACATAACGACTCAAAACCAAGTAATACTCGGTGTTGCCCGCACTCCAGAGGAGTATCAAGAAGCGATTGCTTCAACGTTGGAGGAGCTTGAACGGATAACCAAGACCATCAATGACTTGCTGTATATTGCCAAAGCGGAGAACAAGCTTATTCATCGACACAACGAGCGCTTCGCGGTGCATGAGCAGGTGGCTCATTTGATCGAGTATTTTGAAATACTCGCGGAAGATTCGGCGCTGTCCATTACCACTTCAGGTGAGGCAATGTTGTATATGGACCGAAACATGTTTGAGCGCGCTATCAGTAACTTATTGTCCAACGCGATTCGCCATGCACATGATGAGACGACGATCTCAGTTGATGTTGAGCAAAATGATGAGTGTGTGACCATCAAGGTCAGCAACGTTGGTGAGATGATTCCTAAGCAAAACTTGCCTTATCTATTTGACCGTTTCTATCGGGTCGACAAATCTCGCCACCATTCAGGCAGCGTGGGAGCAGGGCTGGGTTTGTCGATCACTCAATCAATCGTTCATGCTTATGATGGGCAAATCAGAGTGACTTCGGAGAATAACCAAACCCAGTTTTGTGTAGTCTTTCCGACAATTAAAGCGGATACAGTTGTCTAACCAAATTGTTTAGAGGCACCTTTAGTCGTATGCGGATTTAGCTACTATTTTGCCTTCACTCTTGATGATAGTTTTACTATTAAATTGGGCCAGATAGCGTTTTTATGCTTTATCGCCAGCAAACATAAGGATACTCAGCGAGTTCAGTGTTTCACCAAGGCTTTCCAAAGAGTTAAGTACTTGCTTGGTTGGTTCATTCTCAAGTAGTAAGCGACCGTCAAAGCCTTTACTTCCACAAGGCTCTTCTTCGCAAACTACTGGAGCGTTTTCTTCAGAGCTTGGTTTTCCAACCATTTGCTCTTCAGAGGTAACATCGTTGGCGCCAAAGCAGGATGCTGAGATGAAGAATCCGCCGAACATAACCAATAACTTTGTTTTTAACATGATGATAAACCCAACAATAAAACACTGTTCGATTTTATGTTATTGTGATCATCATTTCGAGTGATATGACACAAATTTAGCTTTCGATCGCTATTTTTTTGCCATTAGCGAGTTATCTTATCTACATAACAAATCGTTTTGTTTAATGAAATCAGGAGGATGAATGGAGCGCATTTCTAATAACGCGTCTATATGGTTAGGGCTATGCTTAATTATAGGTTTGGGTACTCTAGGTTATTTTATCCAGCAGACCGCAGTTAAATACAGAACATATGAGCGAGTTGTTACTGTTAAAGGTCTATCTGAAAGAGAGTACCCAGCCGATACCGTAATTTGGCCAATCCAATTTACGGTAGCGAGTAATGATGTCGGTACCATGTTTGATGAAATTGATAAACAAACTAAGTTGGTTGTTAGCTACTTAACGAGTAAAGGGCTGGATAAAGGAAACATTTCATTTTCTTCTCCAAACGTATTTGACAAGAAAGCACAACAGTATGGGAGTGAGCAAGAAGCGGAGTTCCGCTACATTGCCTCTCAAACAGTGACGGTGTTTAGCCATGAAGTAGAGCTTGTAAGAGGCGCAATAACTGAGATTGGACAGCTAGGTAAACAAGGGATTTTGCTAAATCAAGACCCATACTCAAATCGCATTGAGTATAGCTTTACTAAGCTGAATGATATCAAGCCAGATATGATTGAAGAAGCGACCAAGAACGCTCGTGAAGTGGCAGAGAAGTTTGCCAAAGATTCAGAGAGTTCACTAGGAAAAATCAAACGTGCAACGCAAGGTCAGTTTTCGATCTATGACCGTGATAGCAATACGCCTTACATCAAGAAAGTACGTGTTGTTTCGACCGTTCAGTATTACCTCTCGGATTAGGCCTTTCGCTCCTTTCCTAGTTTTATACACTTACACAAAACCAGCGCTTATGTGCTGGTTTTTATATTCAGTTAATTGCACCTTGACTGATGGGCTCTTGTGGCTTTGTGCAAGCGATTTTTTATAAAACTAAGTTCTTATTTGTTTGTCGATGAAGTTGATAAAAGTCAATTCAGCGAGTGAATTAGAGGCGTAATTTTGAGCGCACTAATTAGCTAGAAGGAATTACTACGATGACATACAAATATTACCTCAGAGAGCTTGTTGGCTTAGCCATTGTTGTTTCTGTGGTGTTTGGAGTGTTGAGTGTTTTACTTGATTTATATGCGTTGATGGCATGGTGCGAACATCAAGACAGTATTGCTCATGTCTTTTTCCATGAATCATTCTACTTTATCGCTTTTCTTATCCCACCTTACTTCTTATGGAAGTTCATCAATCGCCCTGATTTGGTTTCAGCAGCGCAGCAGTACCAAGCGAGTAAGCTTGAGTTAGAACGCTCATTATAAAAGCGTTGTGGGCAGAAACGAGAAAGGCTCGTAGATTTCTCTACGAGCCTTTCAGAATATGGTGGCCCCTCCCAGACTTGAACTGGGGACCAATCGATTATGAGTCGACTGCTCTAACCACTGAGCTAAGGGGCCTTAATAGGTCAACGATTATAGGGGAAGCGTTGCAAGCTGTCTAGACACTAGGTAGGGCAATTGCGCTTAGTTTTTATTCACTTAGCTTCACGGATAATAAAAAAGGTGACACTCGGTCACCTTTTTTGCTTTTAATCGTTGCGATTACTCGTCTAGGAAGCTGCGCAGCGTTTCTGAGCGGCTTGGGTGACGTAGTTTACGTAGTGCTTTTGCTTCAATCTGACGAATACGTTCACGAGTAACGTCGAACTGTTTACCAACCTCTTCTAGAGTGTGGTCAGTGTTCATATCGATACCAAAACGCATGCGAAGTACTTTTGCTTCACGAGGAGTTAGGCCTGCAAGAACGTCTTTTGTTGCACCTTTCAAGCTGGTCATTGTTGCTGAGTCTACTGGTAGCTCAAGCGTTGTATCCTCGATAAAGTCACCTAGATGCGAATCTTCGTCGTCACCGATTGGTGTCTCCATAGAGATTGGCTCTTTAGCGATCTTCAGTACTTTACGGATCTTATCTTCTGGCATTTGCATACGCTCTGCCAGTTCTTCCGGTAGCGGCTCACGACCCATCTCTTGTAGCATTTGGCGAGAGATACGGTTTAGCTTGTTGATCGTTTCGATCATGTGCACCGGGATACGAATCGTACGTGCTTGGTCTGCGATTGAACGAGTGATTGCCTGACGGATCCACCACGTTGCGTAAGTCGAGAACTTATAACCACGACGGTATTCGAACTTATCTACCGCTTTCATCAGACCAATGTTACCTTCTTGGATAAGATCCAAGAACTGTAGACCACGGTTGGTGTATTTCTTAGCGATAGAAATTACTAGACGCAAGTTCGCTTCAACCATCTCTTTCTTAGCACGGCGAGCTTTCGCTTCACCGATAGACATACGACGGCTGATGTCTTTGATGTTTTGTACTGTCAGAGAGGTTTCATTCTCAATCATCTTTAGTTTAGCGATTGAGCGGCGAATCTCTTCTTCGTTACGTTTAATCTTTTCAGCGTATGGCTTGTCAGAAGCTAAAACTTCATCTAGCCATGCATCTGTAGATTCATTACCAGTAAACAGTGCAATAAACGATTTCTTCGGCATTTTGCCGTATTCAACCGTTGACTTCATGATCAAGCGTTCTTGAGTACGAACACGATCCATAGAAGTACGCAGTTCGTTTACTAGGTGATCAAACTGTTTTGGTGTCAGACGGAATTCTTTGAATACGTCTAGCATCAATTCGTTTGCAACGGTCGCTTTCGGGCTTTCGTAGCCGTGTTCGTTGATTGCAAGTTGAAGGTTTTGGTATGTGCTGCGTAGCTGGTTGAATTTCTCAAGCGCTAGCTCAGGGTCGATACCTACATCTTCCTCTGCATCATCATCGCTATCGTCACCATCTTCGTCTTCATCAACGTCTTCATCATCTTCATCTTCTAGCTGAGATTCAGTTAGTTCAGAACCAATGTGCGTTGCTGTCGGAGCTGTCGTATCGTCAGCATCTGGATCGACAAAACCAGAGATTAGGTCAGTAAGACGTAATTCTTCTGCTTGTACTTTATCAAACTGCTCAAGGATGTATGGGATAGTGCCTGGGTATTCAGCAACAGACGATTGAACTTGGTTAATACCTTCTTCAATACGTTTTGCGATGTCGATTTCGCCTTCGCGAGTCAACAGCTCAACCGTACCCATTTCACGCATGTACATGCGCACTGGGTCAGTGGTTCGGCCGATTTCACTCTCTACGCTTGATAGCGCAGCAGCAGCAGCTTCAGCTGCATCTTCATCGGTAATGTTGTTGTCATCGTTCAGAGCTAGGTCATCAGCATCAGGAGCAGTTTCTACTACCTTGATACCCATGTCGTTAATCATCTGAATGATGTCTTCTACCTGTTCTGAATCTACGATTTCAGCAGGTAGGTGGTCATTTACTTCGGCGTAGGTCAGATAGCCTTGTTCCTTGCCTTTAATAACAAGTAATTTTAGCTGTGACTGCGGATTTTGATCCATAGACGGTATCCAACTTCGTAATCTGGTGAAGGAATCAGTATGCGAAATGCAAACCACTTACTATAACAAATTAAATTGTTGCTGACTAATTAAACAGGGTTACGCTTTTAAATCTAGCATAAGTGCTAGCAGCTCCCTTTTCTCTTCGGCTGATAAACCGACACTTCTTGCTTTGGCCTGCAGGTTTTCAATTTGCTTTTCTACGCACTGGGCAATTATTTTGTCCAGTGAGTCTAAAAATATTTCTTCTTGGTTGTCCTCATCAAGTGGGATATCCCAACTCGCGAGACGAGACAGAAGGGTCTCATTTTGGCTATTTCGCCAATGCTCTAATAATTGGCCTGTGTTGATATGGGGATGTGCCTGACATTTATCAAGTACATCAACAAATAAACTTAGGCCTGGTATGGATAAATCTCTCACTGAGGAAAGATCCGGTACCATTTGAGCATAGCTTGGATTCTGAATAAGTAGAGCGATTACCTCACGCATTGGAGTTCGTTTGATCTCTTTGTGCGGCTGAGGTCGAGTTTCGCTTGCTTTCTTACGTGGTTGGCGTAAGCGGTTATCAAAACCCGTGCGCTCATCAAGCAATTTTTCGAGTAACTCCTGAAAGTATGGATCAGGAATCTTGTCGATCAAGGCGCTAGCATAGGCACGTAGTGCCGACTTTCCTTCATTGTTGCCCAAGTTAATTTGGTGCAATTCAATCAAGTTATCAAATAAGTAGCTTGATAATGGAGTTGCTTGCTCAATTTGTTGCTCGAAGGCCTGTTTGCCATATTTGCGAACATAGCTATCTGGGTCTTCGCCATCAGGTAAGAACAAGAACTTCAAGGTGTTACCCGTTTTTAGGTATTGAAGTGCATTTTCTAGCGCGCGCCATGCAGCTTCTTTACCTGCGCGGTCACCATCGTAGCAACACACTACGGTATTGGTCTGACGGAACAGCATTTGGATGTGATCGCCAGTTGTTGACGTGCCCAATGAAGCGACAGAGTAATCTACGCCATATTGCGCTAACGCGACAACATCCATATAGCCTTCAACCACTAAAACTCGTGGTGGTTCACGATATGCCTGCAAAACTTCATAAAGGCCGTAAAGCTCTTTACCTTTATGAAAAATAGGCGTTTCTGGTGAGTTGAGGTATTTCGGAGTACCATCACCAAGTACACGGCCACCAAAGCCGATCACTCGACCACGACGGTCACGAATTGGGAACATAATACGACCACGGAAGCGGTCATAGCGGTTACCTTTATCGTTTTCAATCAACATGCCGCCAGTAACCAGCATGTCTTGGTTGTCTTTATTCTGGCCGAAGTTCTTACGGACTAAGTCCCATTCATCCGCTACATAGCCGATGCCAAACTTCTGCACGATTTCGCCAGACAGCCCACGATCTTTTAGGTACTCAATGGCGACTTTGCTTGCTGGTTGCTTGAGTTGGTTACGATAGAACTGAGCAATACTGCCCATCAAATCGTAAAGGCTACGCTTTTCGCTGCTGCTTGCTTGAGGGCCAGAGTTAAATTGACCACCGCTGCCGCTGCGCTGTTCGCGTGGAACATCCAAACCAAGATAAGACGCTAGCTCTTCAATCGCTTCGACAAACTCTAAGCGCTCGAACTCCATGATAAAATCGATGGCATTGCCGTGCACGCCACAGCCAAAACAGTGATAAAACTGCTTTTCTTGGCTTACGCTAAATGATGGGGTCTTTTCGTTGTGAAACGGGCAACAAGCACCGTAGTTTTTACCTTTTTTCTTAAGTTTCACGCGTGCGTCGATGATATCGACAATATCGAGTCGAGCTAGGAGGTCATCAATAAAACTGCGAGGGATGTGTCCAGCCATAAAACCTAACAAAAAAAGAAAATCATGATTGGTATGAATGGGTTACAGGGAAAAGCATGAGCACTGCTTTTGTTATTCCATTCTGCCAGATACAAACAAGCCGTGCGTTCCAAAGGATAGCACGGCTTGCTGCAATTGGGTGGGGTATTAAGCCAATTTAGCGCGAACTAGACCGCTTACTTTACCCATATCTGCACGCCCTTGAATTTGCGGTTTCAGAACGCCCATTACTTTGCCCATGTCTTGCATGCCAGCTGCACCAGATTCAGCAATTGCACTCTCAATAAGAGCTGCAACTTCTTCGTCTGTCAGTGGTTGAGGCATAAAGTCCTCAAGAACGGTAATTTCAGCTTGTTCCGCATCAGCAAGATCTTGACGACCCGCTGCTTCAAATTGCGTTACAGAATCGCGACGTTGTTTAACCATCTTGGTCAATACAGCAAGGATGTCGTCTTCGCCCAGAGTGATCTGTTCGTCAACTTCACGTTGCTTAATTGCTGATAGAGCTAAACGAATAGTACCAAGGCGCAATTTGTCCTTGGCTTTCATCGCTAATTTTTGCTCTTCTTTGAGTTTATCAATCAGAGCCATAACTAAATTCCTTTCCGGAGCTCAGTTATTAGTACAGGCGAACGCGACGAGCGTTTTCGCGAGCTAGCTTCTTAGCGTGACGCTTTTGAGCTGCTGCTTTAGCGCGTTTGCGAACTGTAGTTGGTTTTTCGTAGTGCTCACGACGACGCACTTCAGAAAGGATACCTGCTTTTTCGCAAGAGCGCTTGAAACGACGTAGAGCAACGTCGAACGGTTCGTTTTCACGTACTTTAACTACTGGCATATGCCTTTCACCTCAGGGGTTATTCGTTAACGCTGGAATTTAATGAACCAAATCACAATTGTTTGGTCAGTTACCAGCTTGATCAAAAATGGTGCGGAATTTTAATCCGATCAACACGGCTTTGTAAAGCCTTTTATCGCTTATTGTCTGTACAAAATTTGTTTGAAGCACCAAGGCAGGGTAATATGACGCCCAAATTTCCTCTATATAGAAAGCATACTGAGATAACCATGCGCATTATTGGTATTGAAACCTCTTGTGACGAGACTGGCATCGCGATTTATGACGATGAAAAAGGTCTTTTATCACACAAGCTTTACAGCCAAGTAAAACTTCACGCAGATTATGGTGGCGTGGTGCCTGAGTTGGCTTCACGTGACCATGTTAAGAAAACCATCCCTCTTATCAAAGAGGCGCTGAAAGAAGCAAATTTGACTTCTAAAGACATCGACGGTGTAGCATACACAGCAGGCCCTGGTTTGGTGGGCGCACTGCTTGTTGGTGCAACTATTGGTCGCAGTATTGCTTACGCTTGGGGTGTGCCAGCGGTGCCAGTTCACCATATGGAAGGTCACCTATTAGCGCCTATGTTAGAAGATAATCCACCACCGTTCCCATTTGTGGCGGTATTGGTATCGGGCGGCCACTCAATGATGGTAGAAGTGAAAGGCATCGGCGAGTACAAAATCCTAGGTGAGTCTATTGATGACGCTGCGGGTGAAGCATTCGATAAGACGGCGAAACTAATGGGCTTGGATTACCCTGGTGGCCCACTATTATCTAAGCTGGCAGAAAAAGGCACGCCGGGTCGCTTTAAATTCCCACGCCCTATGACCAACGTACCTGGCTTGGACATGAGTTTCTCTGGTTTGAAAACTTTTACTGCGAATACCATAGCTGCAAATGGTGATGATGAACAAACGCGTGCAGATATTGCTTTCGCATTTGAAGAAGCGGTATGCGCTACTCTAGCAATCAAATGTAAACGTGCATTAGAGCAAACAGGCATGAAGCGCATCGTTATTGCCGGTGGTGTAAGTGCTAACCGTCGTTTACGTGCAGAGCTAGAAAAACTCGCGAAGAAAGTAGGCGGTGAGGTTTACTACCCTCGTACTGAGTTTTGTACCGACAACGGTGCGATGATTGCTTATGCAGGTATGCAGCGCCTTAAAAATGGCGAAGTAGCAGATATGGCAGTAGAAGCGCGTCCACGTTGGCCAATTGATCAGTTAACACCAATCGCTTAATCAAACTTTTGAGTAAAGGTTTGAAATAGATATAAGCCAATAAAGGTCTCTGCTTATCAGAGGCCTTTATTTTTAGCTATTTTGCTGAAAAATATCATGAAGGGCATCGACTGATGGGAGCAGTTCTGTTTCTTTTCAGTGATAGGATAGTGCGCAAGAATAATAAATGGACATAACAATGAACAAGTTTGAAATTGAAGGCCAGCAACTTGCTTACCTCGATAAGGGGGAAGGTCCAGTTTTGCTATTTGGTCACAGCTACCTGTGGGACAACCAAATGTGGGCTCCACAGATCGAAGTGTTGAGCCAATCATACCGTTGTATCGTGCCAGATCTTTGGGCACACGGTGAGTCGGATGCTGCACCCGCTTCAACACGATCTTTGGTGGATTACGCTCAACATATGCTGGCGTTGATGGATCATTTAGAGATCGAGCAGTTTTCTATTGTGGGCTTATCTGTGGGCGGTATGTGGGGGGCTGAGCTTACTGCTCAAGCACCGCAGCGCGTGAAATCACTAGTTTTGATGGATACATTCATTGGTCTAGAGCCAGAAGTGACGCACAAAAAGTACTTTGCAATGCTAGATACTATTAGCCAAGTTCAAGCCGTGCCAGCTCCGATTGTTGAAGCCGTAACACCGCTGTTCTTTGCCAACAATGCCGAGCAAGTGAATCCGGAGTTGGTGGCTTCATTCAAACAGAGCTTAGCAGCATTGCAAGGTGAGCGCGCAGTCGAAGTGGCTCGTGTTGGGCGTATGGTGTTTGGCCGTCGTGATGTGATTGAAGATTCTGAAATGTTCGCATTGCCAACTTTGATTGCGGTTGGTCGTGAGGATAAGCCACGTCCGGTCTTTGAATCTTACTTAATGAATGATTGCATTACGGGCAGTGAGTTAGTGGAGATTCCCGAAGCGGGGCATATTAGTTCTCTGGAGCAGCCAGCTTTTGTGAACCAAATGCTATTGAGCTTTTTAAACAAAGTACACGCATAGTTCAGCTATCAGCGGCTCAAGACGAAAAACTCGGCATTAGGCCGAGTTTTTTTCTGCTAATTTTTTCTCACCGATTTTAGGTTCTTCTCCTGATAAGAGGCGACGAATGTTCTGATGGTGCTTAAGCACTATTAAGCAACAGAGCATAGCTACGGGGAGAGTATATTGCGGTTTAAACATCCAAGCATAGAAGGGGGTTACCAATACCGTGACGAGAGCCGCCAGAGAAGAATAACGAAACAGAATGGCTACTGAGAGCCAAGTCAGCATCACGAGTCCTGTCAGATCTAAACCTATCGGGGCTATCGCACCAAGTGCTGTTGCGACGCCTTTTCCACCTTTAAAATGGAAGAAGATCGGATACATGTGACCAAGACACGCTGCAATAGCGACTACGCCAAGAATGATAGGATCGATACCAAGAAAGTAACCACTCCAGACGGGGATGGTACCTTTTAGCATGTCACATAATAAAACTGCTGCTGCTGCTCCTTTACCTCCAATCCTTAATACATTGGTGGCTCCGGGGTTGTTTGACCCTACATCCCTTGGGTCTGGCAATTTAAGCAGACGACAAATCAGCACCGCACTAGAGATTGACCCCAGTAAATAGGCTGCCATCGTCATTATCAGTGCCAGTGCGTCCATAGAAGTCCTTGATGGATTGGAATTTAATGCTCATATCCCCGGTTGTTGGTATCATACCGCGAATTTACATATTGCAAAAATACTCTCTGCGATTGAACTTGCATTGTGTCATGTTCTGTATATAAAGAATTCTCGCAGATAGCTAATTTTACGATCAAAACCCTTCAGTCGGGTATCCGACCTCTGCAATAAAGGACAGAAGATGGCTCTGGATAAAGTATTTATTGAACAGTTAGAAGTAATCACCACTATCGGTGTATACGATTGGGAGCAGCAGATTAAGCAAAAGCTGGTTCTCGATATCGAAATGGCACACGACAACAAACCGGCGGGCAAAAGTGATGATGTTCAAGATGCGTTAGATTACTCTCAAGTGAGCGAAGCGGTATTGAATCACATCGAAAATGGTCGCTTTTTGTTAGTTGAGCGTGTCGCAGAAGAGATCGCAGAGCTAATTATGCAACGCTTCTCCGTGCCTTGGGTAAAAATTCGTTTGGCAAAACCAGGCGCAGTTCCTCAAGCTCGTGCTGTTGGTGTGGTCATTGAGCGAGGCGCCGCATGATAAAAACGTATATCGGCGTGGGCTCCAATATAGATAGAGAGCATCATGCGCATGTTGCTTATCAAGAGCTGCAAAAGCTAGGATTCGATCTTTGTGTGTCGCCGATATATGAATGCGAGCCAATCGGCTTTAGCAGTCAAAATTTCTACAACTTTGTAATTAGTTTTGTTACGGAGTTGTCACTCGAAGAGTTGAGTGTTCGTTTACGCGAGATTGAATTTAAGTGGGGACGTGAGGAAAATGCGCAGAAATATCAGGATCGAACCTTAGATCTCGATATAGTCCTATTCGGTGAGAGTATATCGCAGCAAAAGCCCGAGCTGCCGCGCAGTGACATCTACAAATATCCTTTTGTCACGAAGCCCTTATATGATCTCGAACCAAATTTAGTGATCCCCGGCGATGGACGAACAATCGCAGATATTTGGCAGACCATGAAGTCAGTATCTTCGCTTAAACCCGTTTCTTTTTCGCTTTAATTTTTGAGTTGTTTACATGAGTTACTTTGAAGCCTTTATTTTGGCTCTGATTCAGGGTCTGACAGAGTTTTTGCCAATTTCCAGCTCTGCTCACTTGATCCTGCCATCAGCCATTCTTGGTTGGGAAGACCAAGGCTTGGCATTTGATGTTGCCGTTCACGTTGGTACGTTGATGGCGGTGGTGATCTATTTCCGACAAGAAGTGATCACGCTTTTCCAAGCGCTATTTGCCTCGATCTTTAAAGGCGATCGCAGTAAAGAAGCAAAACTAGCATGGATGATCGTGATTGCGACGATCCCGGCGTGTGTGTTCGGTTTGCTGATGAAAGACATCATTGAGGTTTACCTTCGCAGTGCTTACGTTATTGCGACCACTACGATTATTTTCGGCCTGCTACTTTGGTGGGTGGATAAGAATGCCAAGTTGGTTGCCGATGAGTACCAAACGGGCTGGAAGAAAGCTCTATTTATTGGTATCTCACAAGCGCTGGCAATGATCCCTGGTACGTCACGCTCTGGTGCAACAATTACGGCAGCACTTTACTTAGGCTTCACCCGTGAAGCTGCGGCGCGTTTCTCATTCCTAATGTCTATTCCAATCATCACTTTGGCTGGTGGTTATCTAGGCATGAAGTTGGTGACCAGTGGTGAACCAGTACACATCGGTTTCTTGCTGACAGGTATCGTGACTTCATTTATCAGTGCCTACATCTGTATCCACTTCTTCTTGAAGATGATTTCACGTATGGGTATGACTCCATTTGTGATTTACCGTTTGATTCTAGGTTTCGGTCTGTTTGCGTTTCTGCTAACGGCTTAAATCCAATCCAAATGAAAACGCCCGCTTTCTATAGCGGGCGTTTTTGTTTGTTCGTTATGTACCTATTGGTCTATTTTCCTAGTGTGACCCTGACCGCTTCAATGCGACGCTTCTCTTGTTCATCGCGAATCGCTGGGCCTTTGAAGCCATCTTTGATAATCACTTGTACATCGACCGCTGCTGCGGCTTGGTAAGCTTGCATAAACAGCTGTGCTTGTGGGTAAGGCTGGTTTTCTAACCCTTTACGGCCAGCGTGGTCGGCTTGGCAGCAAATCAAGATATCTTGTAAGCGTTCGGACTTACGCCATACATCAAATTTGTTAAGGATCTTAATGATGGTTTGTGGTTTGAGTTCACCAGCACGATGGATATTCGAGTGCTGCTCACACACCATTAACGCTAAGTCGCGGAACTCATTCGGTACGCGTACACGATCACATAACTTTTTTATCAGCTTCAAGCCAGTGTGAGAATGCATTTTATGGCTTGGCCACTCATTCTCTGGCGTCACACCTTTACCCAGATCATGTACTTGCGCTGCAAATCTGACTGGCAGCGAGTTACTGAGCTTTGCAGCTTGTTCTGCCACCATTAAGGTATGGATTCCAGTGTCGATTTCTGGATGCCATTTTTCAGGTTGAGGTACACCAAAAAGTGCATCAATTTCAGGCAATACGACTGCTAATGCACCGCACTCTTTAAGTACAGATAAGAATACATCTGGACGTGATGTAGAAAGCGACTTGTACCATTCTTGCCAAACACGTTCTGGTGTCAGCGTACTCAGCTCACCAGATTCCGCCATGTCGCGCATAAGCTGCATGGTTTCATCTGCTACACTGAAATCTAAGTGCGCTAACTTAGCTGCAAAACGGGCTACGCGGAGGACACGAAGAGGATCTTCGCTAAATGCGTTAGAGACGTGCCGTAACAGTTTAGCCTGTAGATCTTGCTGGCCTCCGTAGGGATCGTAAAGTTTGCCGTTATCATCCATTGCCATGGCATTAATGGTGAGGTCTCGACGGATCAGATCATCTTCTAAGGTAACACTTTGATCAAAGAAACACTCAAAGCCAGTATAGCCAGAGCCTGACTTTCTCTCAGTTCTCGCAAGGGCGTGCTCTTCTTTACTTTTGGGGTGCAAGAACACAGGAAAGTCTTTACCTACTGCTGTATAACCTTGGCTGAGCATGATTTCTGGCGTTGCTCCAACCACAACCCAGTCTTTGTCATAGCTATCAATGCCAAGTAGATGATCTCGAACCGCACCGCCAACTAAATAAACTTGCACGCATTACCTCTTAATTTATTGATATGACGTTGGACATTGTAGCAAGCAATGGTAATTTGCATTACTCCTAAAAGAACTAAAACGAAGATGTCGAGTCTCTTTTAGGTCTATGAAGGAATTTCCCGATTCAATTACGGGAGGGTTTTAGCTGGAGATCCTATGTATAAGGACTTTTTCGGGTTTGTTGAACTGCCATTTTCTATTGTTCCAAACTCGCGTTATCTGTATTTGAGTCAACGTCACAAAGAGGCAATTACGCATCTTCAGGCGGGGTTAGGAGATGGTGGTGGTTTTGCCATGCTAACCGGTGAGGTAGGAACAGGTAAAACCACGGTTGCAAAAGCCATGCTCGCCAACCTGAATGAGGACACTAAAGCAGGGTTAATCCTTAACCCGACGTTCTCAAGTCGAGACTTACTAGAGGCTATTTGTGACGAATTCAACGTTGCCTATCCGCAAGAAGCGACGCTTAAGCAGCTCAATCAAGCTATCTATGAATATTTGAAGCACAACCATAAATCTGGTTGGCAAACGCTACTAGTGATTGATGAAGCACAGCATTTAGCAGCAGATGTGCTTGAACAATTGCGTCTGTTGACCAACCTAGAAACGGATACTCGAAAACTACTTAAAGTACTTTTGGTCGGTCAGCCAGAGTTGCAACGCTTATTACAAACGACACAGCTACGTCAGCTTGCGCAGCGTATTACAGGTCGTTATCACTTGCTACCACTGGATGAAAAGGAAACCGCAGACTACATCACGTTCCGGCTGCATACTGCTGGTGGTGATAAACAGTTGTTTGATCGCAGTTCGACCAAGTTGATTGCAAAATACAGTCACGGTATCCCGCGTCTGATAAACCTGATTTGTGATAAGTCCCTGAACATCAGTTACCACAAAGGTAGCGTGGTCGTGGATAAACAAACGGTGCATCAAGCTTGTGAAGAGGTGATGCAGTTCCAAGCGGAGATTTATCAGCAAGATAAACCGATTCGCCGCAGTTTTGAATGGCCTGCGTGGGGCTCTGTCGCCATCGGTGTATGTGCTGCAATTGGGATTGGTTGGGTAGTGACGCAAAACGTGCCTCTGAAGCCGAGCCTGAATCCTGTGGTTGCTGAAGTTGCACAGACCACTCCTCACGCCGCCGCGCCTGTCGTTTATGAGCAATTGACCAATGATCAGCGCGATACGTTGTTAGAGCAGACACAGTCGAACCTTGCGGTGAATGAGCTTTACAAGCTTTGGGGGTATCGTGCTTCGGTACGTGACAACTTGTGTTTATCGGAGCCTCAATCGACCATGCGTTGTGAACGTAAAATGGCGACATGGCCATTGCTGGTGCAGCAAAATCGTCCGGTTATTTTGGAGTTGAACTACCAAGGCCAAGTTGGCTATGTGATTCTTTATGCGATTGGTGATGACAAAGTTGAAGTGCTTAATGGCACTCAACGCCTTCGTTTGCCAGTTTCATGGCTCAAGCCATTGTGGCAGGGCAATATCATCGAGCTATGGCAAGCTCCGCTGAAAGATACGCTGCGCATGGATATGCAAGGACCTGCGATTGAAGTACTAGACCAGCTTTTAGCTGAGGCTGTAAGTGAACAGCCTTTAGGTACTGATATCTTTAATCGCCAGCTCAAAGAGCGGGTTGAATTGTTCCAACGTTGGCAAGGGATTGGCGTTGATGGTATTGCGGGTCAACGTACATTGGATCGCTTACAACAGAGTGTGCAGTCCAATGCTCCGGTGTTAGAACTTATCAATAAGGAGGGAGCATAATGTCAGTAATGAAGCATGTCGGACTCTTCTTATTACCTGTTAGCCTTACTGCCGTTGGTGCTGCTTGGTATTTAGATTTGTTTTCGCAACCACCTGCGGTATCTGATGCGGTAGAGACTCGAGACCCGCAGACTATAGCGGATGTAACTCAAGTGAGTCCAAGATTTGAAAGTCTGAGTTACCCCCAAGAACAACAACTAGCGCAATTGCCTCGCGAATGGCCGACGGCAGAGTGGCCACAGAACATTGGTACATTTGTTGAAGAGGGGCTCGCTGATAATGATGTGGTACAAGGTGAGAGTGAGTTATTAGCTTCGTCTATGCGTACGGAACAAACGAGCCCAACCATTCAGAGTCAAGATGATCTTGGACTATCACTTGATGATTTGGATTTGTCCTCACTATCTCCGGATTTGGCAATGAAAGTCGAAAACGCCTTGGCGAATAATCAGCAGCAAGCAATCACACAAGATGTAGCGGTTAATGACTTAGAGCGAGATGCTCAACAATGGCGTGGACGTCTTCCTGCCCTAAATCTTCAAACTCACATGTATTCCAGTGATACTCAGCGACGCTGGGTGAAGATCAATAATGTAGAGTACCACCAAGGTGATGTTGTTGATGGGCAAGTCACGCTAAAAGAAATTCAACCTCAAGCCGTCATTGTTGAGTTCCAAGGTGAACAAATTCGTATTCCGGCTCTGTATGAGTGGCAAGGTTAGTTTGGTACTTAAAACGAAAAAAGCCAGTCTAGTCGACTGGCTTTTATTTTATCTAAATAGGATGTTCTATGCCCAACCTGCTGGCGATTTCTTTCTACGTGGCATCACGTGAGGCAGAATCAAACCAAACAGAAGGCCAATACCAGCTACACCACCACCGTAAGTGAAATACTTAAGCAGCATGTCATCTTTCTGTGTATCTAGTTTTGCACGAAGTTCGCGGTTTTCAGTTTGTGCCGACGTTAGTTGGTCACTGATCTCTGAGTATTTTTTCTCTAGATCAGAGATCTGTTGGTTGCGCGTTTCTAGTGACGTGACTAGACCTGCTTTTTCAGTATCTGAATTCTGACGTGCGTTTGCTAGTTGTTCTTTTACTTCTTTCAACTCTTTTTCAACACGAGGTAGGCGGATAGCCATGCTCTCTTGGTTGGTCACGAACTTGCTTTGCACCCAACCAGTACGGCCGCGTGAGTCACGAACCTGGGTGTAACCCGTGTCTTTATTTGTTTGAAGAAGTTGTACTTTAGAACCTGCGTTAACACTACCCATAATGCGGTAGGTGTTGTTTGGACCAGAGTGCATAAAAGTGAATAGGTCATCAGAAATATAACGGTCTGCCGCTAGTGCCGTTGGCGCTGCTAGCAAAGTAAACAAAACCGTGATGATTAGTTTTTTCACAGTAAATCCCTTAACGATTTTCTTGGATACAGCTTTGGCACCGAATTATTGGAGCCGGAAATAGACGAATATTATGCAGTTTCAAACGTTGGTGCAACAAAGAAGGGAGGCAAAGCCTCCCTTTCTGTGCGTTTGAGTCAATAATGACAATACGCTAACAATCTATAGACTCGTGGTTCTTACGAGAATGCCGCTTGCAAACCGTAGAAGAATACCACTGCCAATAGTGCACCTGCTGGTAGTGTAACAATCCATGATGCCACGATGTTACGAACCACGCCTAGGTTAAGTGCTGCGATACCGCGAGCGAAACCAACACCTAGAACCGCACCAACCAGTGTTTGTGTGGTAGAGATAGGTAGGCCAGTACCTGACGCTAGAACTACTGTACATGCTGTTGCTAACTGAGCAGCAAAGCCACGGCTTGGTGTTAGTTCAGTGATACCTGTACCAACCGTCGCCATTACTTTGTGACCGAGTGTTGCAAGACCAACCACGATACCGAAACCACCTAGAGGAAGAATCCACCATGCGATTGTGCTTTTCGCTGTTACTTCACCCATGTGTTCAACAGTTGAAACAACCGCTGATAGTGGGCCGATCGCGTTCGCTACGTCGTTAGAGCCGTGAGCGAATGCCATCGCACACGCTGTGATAACCATTAGTACGCTGAAGATGCCTTCAACGCCAGCAAAGCTGCGGTCTTCTTCACGGTTTGCGAATTTCTTCTGAATGTAGATGTAGCCACCTACCATTACTAGTGCAGAAACCGCTGCAGCCCACATCCATGCTTCACCATTGCTTAGGTGTAGACCTACGTGCTTCAGACCTTTCTTGATAGTTACTAGTGCAATCACCATGGTAGTGATGAACATGTAAACTGGAACGAAACGTTTTGCGTTGAATAGTGGGTTCTCAGTATCAAAGATCAGACGCTGTGCGCTGACAAAGATAACGTAAGCAAAGAAGCCTGAGATAACCGGAGTAATGATCCAGCTACCGACAATCCCTTGAACACTGCCCCAGTCAACCGCTTCTGTACCTACAGACACACACGCAAAACCGATGATTGCACCGATGATTGAGTGAGTAGTTGATACAGGCCAGCCCATGTAAGAAGCAAGTAGAAGCCAAGTACCAGCCGCAAGAAGCGCTGACATCATGCCGTAGACAAGAATGTCAGGTTGGCTAGCAAATAGAGATGTTTCGATAACACCTTTACGGATAGTGTCGGTTACTTCACCGCCTGCAAGGTATGCACCCGCAAATTCAAAGATCATCGCAATGATGATGGCTTGTTTTACGGTTAGCGCTTTTGAACCTACAGATGTACCCATAGCATTAGCAACGTCGTTCGCGCCAATACCAATCGCCATCATGAAACCAAAAATCGCTGCAACAATAATCAGGACAGTGCCGTAGTTCGCAAGGATATCCATCGTAATACCTAGTTGTTTTATAACAAGCGGAACAAAATTTTACGCGCGTCAGACCAGAAGACGATGAATATTGTCATCGTCCACCTGACTCGCGTTAATAATGCTCTTCGTTATGTCGTTAACTTATGTTTTAAGATCGAGATAGCATGACTTCCAAACGAGCACCTACGCGCTGCGCTTGGTCGGCAATACCACCTACCCATTCAAGAATCTTGTACAAGAACATGACATCGATAGGATTCATGCTAGATTCAATCGTCATTAGCTGTTGACGAAGTTCAATCTGCATTGCATCGGTATCATCTTCAATAACGTCCAACTGATGAATCATTTCAGCAACGAGCGTTACTTCGCGGCCTTTGAAGCCGGTCTCTAGGAGTTCATCAAGTTCGTTGATTACTTTTTGCGCTTGATCAGCCGCATCAAGACAACGTTGAACGTATGCGAGGAAGTTTGGTTGGAGAACCTCAGGAATGACAAGTTGACGACCATATACACGGCCAGCAATGTCTTTTGCCAAGTTCGCAAGTTTGTCTTGTTGAGTCAGAAGCTCAAGCATGTCAGTACGATCGACTGGCATGAACAAACCGCGAGGCAGTTTTAGACGGATTTCACGTTTCAGCACGTCCGCTTCTTTCTCTAGATGAGAAATTTGAGAACGGATCTCAGATGCTTTTTCCCAGTCACCCTTTGAAGAGACTTCAAAGAACTTAACTAGGTGTGAACAACATTCGTTGACACACACAACGTGGCGCTGCAAAGGCTTAATTGGGGACTTTGCAAATAACCCCATAATTGTATTTACTGGCATGGTCATTCAACCTAATAGCTATAACCTTAAAAAAACATACACCATTTCTTGGCGAAATGTTGAACGATGGCTATAAAGGCGCGCATGTTAACGCATTAAATCGCTCATTAAAACTGTTTTAGATCATCATTCGGGTGATATTTCTTTCTTGCCGTGTGAGAAATTAGGCAATATCCTGTTTCTATCTGCTTTGAAAGGTATAGCTATGGAAACCGAGATAGAACTGAAGTTTTTTGTTTCTCCTGAATTTTCAGAAACTTTAAGAGCTAAAATTTCCGAAACAAAAGTACTTCAGCACAGTAGTCGTGACTTGGGTAACACCTATTTTGATACCGCTGACAAATGGCTAAGAAAGCACGACATTGGTTTAAGAATTCGCCGTTTTGATGATGTTTTTGTCCAGACTGTAAAAACAGCAGGACGCGTTGTAGCGGGCCTTCACCAAAGACCAGAATACAATGCTGAGCACACCAGTAATGAGCCAGACCTCACGCTTCATCCTTCTGACATTTGGCCAGCAGGTAAAGATGTCACAACACTGCAAGCGGAATTGACGCCTCTATTCTCTACTAACTTCACACGTGAACAATGGCTGATTGGTATGCCTGATGGCAGCCAAATCGAAGTTGCCTTCGACCAAGGAGCTGTGATTGCTCAAGGTACGGACGGAGAAGAGAAGCAAGACCCTATCTGTGAAGTTGAGCTTGAGCTGAAATCTGGCCAGACAGACGCACTATTTACCCTTGCTCGCAGCTTGTGCGAAGCGGGTGGTATGCGCCTTGGTAATCTAAGCAAAGCTGCGAAGGGTTACCGATTAGCGAGTGGCTATGCGGGTGATGAAGTAAAACCGCTAGCACTGGTCGACAGCAGTAAAAACGACACCGTGGAATACTGCCTGATTAACTCGTTAGAGCATGCACTATCGCATTGGCATTATCACGAGCAAATCTTTACAGAACGTGATTGTGTGGAATCTCTGCGAGAAATCGTCAATGCGATTCGCTTTATCCGCCAAACCTTCACTATTTTTGGCAGCATGGTACCGCGCCGAGCAAGTGCAATTCTGCGCCAAGAAATGAAGTGGTTAGAAGAAGAGCTTGAGTGGCTAGATGAACACGCACACTTAGAAGAGCTGCTAGATGATAAAGGCAACGTGCTGCGTAAGCTGGACGCGCGTAAGTTCCTTGTATCCGAGCTGACTCAACAGTTGGGTGAGTTACCAAGCCGTGAAGAAGTGTTAGAGCTACTGAGCTCGGCACGTTACACCGGTTTGCTATTGGATTTGAGCCGTTGGATCTTAACGCGTGGCTGGCAGCCATTCTTAGATGATAAAGCGCGTGAGAAGATGTCGAGTAATATCCAACCTTTCTCAGTGAAGCAACTGGATCGTACATGGGCGGAGTTGATGGAAGCGTTCCCTGCGGAGCGTGAGCTATCCGCTCAAGAGTATGTGGATCAGCGCTACCGTTTACTGCGTAACTTGTACACAGGTATTGGATTTGCGAGCTTATATGATGCAGAAGAGCGCAATACCTTCCGTCTTCCTTGGGCTGACTTGGTTCATGGCATTGATGATTTGCTAATGCTGAATCATCTACTGCCTTTAGTCGGTATGTTAGAAGGGGAAGAGCAAGAACAATTAGAACGTTGGTTGCATCGCCAAGAGCGTTCCATTCTGCATGCGATGGATCAGACTCGCGCTATCGGTGTTGAAGTCGAGCCATACTGGCAAGAATAGCAACGAAAATAGGACCGCAAGGTCCTATTTTTTTGCCTGTTGCTTTTGATCATGCAGTTCATCTTCTATAGATTGCAGTCGATTTAAGATCTGTTCCTGTCTATCTAATACCTGTTCTAACAGCTTTTCTTTGTTTTTCGAACGATGGTCTTGCTGTCTGGTTGGCGCGGTAAGAATCGACGTAATCAAACCAGAAATCATACCGAAAATGCCGACACCACAAATGATGATCAGCACAGCAAGCAATTTTCCACCTGTTGTAACGGGATAATGATCGCCATAACCGACGGTTGAGATGGTAACAAATGCCCACCATAAAGCGTCTGTGCCTGTCTGGATGTTGGCGTCTGGATTTTTACCTTCAATAAACAGCATGGCGCTAGAACCAAGGGTTATCAGAACCACCATCAATAATAAAATCGAGGCTAAAGTGGTCTCTTTGCGGTTATTCTTGAGCTGATAAAGAATGAACTTTGATGATCTAAGTACCAAAATTACGCGCAAAATATGAAACAGCCTAGCAAAGCGAAGAGGCTCAATCATTGGGATGCTTGCCACAAAATCGATCCAGTGGTGTTTGAAATATGACCAACGATCTGTGGCTCGGATCAAATCTATGGTGAGCTGTAATAGAAAAACACTACAGATTATAAAATCGAGACCGATAAGAACTTGACGGGTTTCATGTGTAATCGGCAAAAATAGTAAGCCTGAGATCACAAATAGCGCCATAAATGACAGGATCAGTGACAGCAGGCTCATCGGTTTAGTGCTGTCTTTGGTATTATTGCTTTTCATACGAAGCTCGAAATAAATAGCACAACTGTGACTATAAGTTGGCGAAATATAAAGACTATATAAGACTCGGTGGAGAACTGACAATGGAAAAGCTGGCATTCAAGCCATGGGAAAGGGTAATTTCCGATATTAAGCTCGTTCCGAAAATGGTCATGTTGATGGTATTTAGTACCGTCTTAATCGTGGCGAAACAACTTTGGGATGCGAGTACCTTCTACGATTCACTACTCGCGGCAACACAGAATGAACAAGTTGCCCAACAACATTATGAAGCTTACTTAACACAAGTTGCATGGCAAACTGCATTACTCATTGCGGTATTTGTTGTACTACTTCTAGCAGCAGCACGCGTGATGTTGCGTCAGACGCAGTATTTGAATGATGCGATTAAACTCATGGCTAGCAAGGATCTTTCCGTACCTTTCGGGATGGACTGTAAAGATGAATATGGTGACGTTGCGCGTGAACTGGAGAAAACTCGTCGCCAACTACACGACGTAATTCAAATGCAGATTAATGCATCCGATGAGCTTGCAACGCTCACTGAAGTGATGACTTTGAGCATGTCCGAAACGAAAGAGTCGGCACAAGAAGAGTTTAACGAAATAGACCAACTTGCCACGGCAATGAGTGAGATGTCTTCGACGGTCCAAACCGTTGCAGATCACGCTCAAACGGCTTCTTCCCTCACGGAACAAGCATCAACGCAAGCGGTAACAGGCCAGCAGTTCCTACAAAACACTATGTCCAAGATGAGCGAACTGTCTTCAGACATTGCTTCTTCGGCAAGTGCGGTAAATCAAGTCGAAGAGCGTGTGGATGCGATCGGCAGTGTCGTGGGCACTATTCAAGGCATTTCAGAGCAAACTAACTTACTAGCACTAAATGCAGCGATTGAAGCGGCACGTGCTGGTGAAGCGGGTCGAGGCTTTGCGGTCGTTGCGGATGAGGTTCGTAACCTTGCACAGCGTACTCAACAAGCGACAGTAGAAATTCAAGAAATGATCACTCAGCTTCAAGCGAGCGCTACTTCAGCGGTTGAGTTGATGGAGAAGAGTGTGGTTGAAGCCGCTGAAGGTGTTGAACTGGTATCGAATGCTGGCTCTGAGCTAGATGGTATCGTCGGCCAAGTCACGCAAATCAACGATATGAATTTCCAGATTGCGACAGCGTCGGGTCAGCAAAGCAGCGTGGCAGAAGAAATGAGCCAGAACCTAACCAACGTTCGTGAGCTTGTAGAAGCTTCCGTCGTGGTGGTTACAGAGCTTCTTGAAACTTCTGAAATGATGCAAGGCAATGCCGAAGAGTTAGACAAGAAGATTAAATCTTTCCAGGTCTAAAGGCTGACAAGCTTTGATAAAACGCCCACAAACCTTTTGTGGGCGTTTTTATTTGTGCCAACTCTGGTATAAAAGGGTGATACCACAGTGCTTTTCACACAAGGAAGAAAAATGCAGCTGCCTTCGTCACTGATTTCTGTCGCCGATGCTGCGGTTCAAAATGCCGAGCAAGCGGGATATTTTCAACAATGGCCAACCGAGATTGCAGAGCAGTTTCGGTTTGTATCTGGCCTTAGCAAGTTCGTTACCGAAGCGATTCACCGTGATGAGAAACTTGCACAAGACTTGCCAACCATGCTGGCAGAAAGCAGTCGACAACAAGCGTATCGTGCACGCCTCGCGGATCTTTTAGCTGAATGCCAAGATGAAATGGCTGGCCATCGTGTGCTGCGTCAGTTCCGTAATCGCGAAATGGTCTACATTGCGTGGAAAGACTTTACTCATAGTTGGACACTAGAAGAGTCACTTGGTCATTTGTCTCAATTGGCCGAAGCGATGATCTTCGAAACTTACCAATGGCAATACAAGATTTGCTGCAACGAATGGGGCACGCCAACTAATGCCGAAGGTGAAGCGCAACCTATGCTGATCATCGGCATGGGTAAACTTGGCGGTGGCGAGCTGAATTTCTCTTCCGATATCGATCTGATTTTCACTTATCCAGAAAACGGTGAGACGCAAGGCGCGCGCCGCAGTATTGCCAATGCGCAGTTCTTTACCCGTTTAGGCCAACGCATCATTAAAGCACTCGATCAACAAACCTTTGATGGCTTCTGTTACCGCGTGGACATGCGTTTGCGACCGTTTGGTGAAAGTGGCCCGTTGGTAATGAGTTATGCGGCTTTAGAGGATTACTATCAAGAACAAGGACGAGATTGGGAACGTTACGCGATGATTAAAGCGCGCGTGATGGGCAGCGAAATGTATCCGCAATATCAAGAGTTGCGCCAGATGCTGCGTCCGTTTGTTTTCCGCCGTTATATCGATTTCAGTGCGATCCAATCTCTGCGCCGTATGAAATCAATGATCAGCAGTGAAGTGCGCCGTCGTGGTTTGAGTAACAACATTAAGCTTGGTGCAGGTGGTATTCGTGAGATTGAGTTTATCGCTCAAGTGTTCCAGTTGATTCGTGGTGGTCGCGAGCCATCTCTACGTGGTCGTGGCCTGCTAGAAACCTTGAATGCCATTGGTGAGCTCGCTCAGCTGACTCAACCGGAAGTCGATAACCTTGAAGCGGCTTATAAATATCTCCGTCAGCTAGAAAACCTACTACAAGCGATGGCCGATAAGCAAACTCAAACTTTGCCGGATTGTGAAGATGAGCAGCTAAAACTTGCTACTGCGATGCGTTTTGAATCTTGGGATGAATTGCTTGTTCAAACGCAGCAACATATGGCAAATGTACACAAGGTGTTTGAAAGCTTAATCGGTGACGATGAAGAAGATGAAACAGAAGCGGTCGCTCGTCATTTCCATGAGTTGTGGGATATGGCGACTAAGCAAGATGTGTTAGAAAATGTTCTGCAGCAGGATATCAAAGTGGATAACTCTGAAGAACTCGCAAAGACCATCATGCAGTTTAAAGCAGACTTAGCTAAGAAAACGCTTGGCCCTCGCGGTCGAGAAGTGTTGACTAAGTTAATGCCAAAAGTCTTCGATGCAGTATTTGCCCACCCAGATGCGCAATTTGGCTTACCGCGAGTGTTGCACTTACTGCATAACATCTGCACCCGTACCACTTACCTTGAATTGTTAGATGAACATTCGGCAGCGTTAGTGCAATTGGTTCGCCTTTGTACTGCAAGCCCGATGATTTCTGAGCAGTTATCGCGTTATCCAATACTGCTTGATGAGCTGATAGACCCACAGCATCTTTACAACCCAATCCCCCTAGACAGTTACCAAACTGAACTGCGTGATTTCCTTGCCCGTATCCCTGAAGATGATATGGAACAGCAGATGGAAGCGCTGCGTCAGTTTAAGCAAATCTGCATCCTCCGCATTGCGGCTGCCGATATTGCTGGCGTGTTGCCTGTGATGAAAGTAAGTGATCACTTAACCTACTTGGCAGAAGCGATTGTCGAAGCGGTAGTGAACCAAGCTTGGTTGCAAGTGTCTGAAAAATATGGTGAACCAACTCATGTAAAAGATCGTGAAGGTAAAGGCTTCGCTGTGATTGGTTATGGGAAAGTCGGCGGTTGGGAGCTGGGTTATAACTCGGACCTGGATATTGTATTTATGCACGATTGTCCTGTGAACGTGTATACCGATGGTAAGAAAGAGATTGATGGCCGCCAGTTCTATCTTCGTTTGGCACAACGCATCATTCATATTTTCTCAACCCGCACTGCATCAGGCATTCTGTACGAAGTGGATACTCGCTTACGTCCGTCTGGTGCTTCGGGTTTGTTGGTAAGCCCAACCGATGCGTTTGATGATTATCAACACCAAGATGCGTGGACATGGGAGCATCAGGCGTTAGTACGTGCTCGCATGATCTATGGTGATGAGCCATTAGCGATCGCCTTCCACAACACGCGTCATGATGTGTTGTGTAAACAGCGTGACGAAGACACTCTAAAGAAAGAAGTGGTCGATATGCGTGAGAAAATGCGTGACCACTTGGGTGGGAAAAAGTCCGGTCGCTTTATGCTTAAGCAAGATAACGGCGGCATTACCGATATTGAATTTCTCGCTCAATACCTAGTGCTCAACTACAGTCACAATAAGCCGAAGCTGATTCGCTGGTGCGATAACGTACGTATTTTTGAAACCTTGATAGCGCAAGGTGTCATGGAAGAAGATCAAGCGATGCAATTGACGCGCGCATACACATCAATGCGCGATGAGATTCATCGTCGCAACTTGCTCAATTTGGATGCCGATGTGGCGGAAGAGAAATTTGTTGCAGAACGAGAGTGGGTGAAGCAAGCATGGAATCAATGGTTTGCCTAAGCATAAGTAGTGCACAAGGTTCAGCCTAGAAAAAGGCTGTGTTAAACTCATCACGATTTAATTTTTGGAGACCAATAATGAAACCAATTCTACCTGATTACAACAGCGCTGGTGTGCTAATCATCGGTGATGTCATGCTAGATCGTTACTGGTATGGCCCAACTGGACGCATCTCCCCTGAAGCGCCAGTACCTGTTGTTAAAGTAGAAAACAATGAAGAGCGTCCGGGTGGTGCTGCGAACGTCGCAATGAATATCGCTTCACTCGGCGGTCATGCTCACATTGTTGGTCTAACAGGCATGGATGAGCCAGCGAAAGTACTGACGGAAACGCTGAACTCGCTCAAAGTAAAATGCGATTTCGTGGCATTGCCTGAATATCCAACCATTACGAAGCTACGTGTGATGAGTCGTGGTCAGCAGTTGATTCGCCTTGATTTCGAAGACAAGTTTGAAAACACCGATCCAGAGCCAGTGTTGTCTCGCATGGAAACCGCATTGCCAGCAGTGAAAGCGGTGATCATGTCTGACTACGCGAAAGGGTCTTTGGAGCACGTTCAGGCATACATCCAAAAAGCACGTGCAGCGAATATTCCTGTATTCATCGATCCGAAAGGTGCGGACTTTGAGCGTTACCGTGGCGCAACACTACTAACGCCAAACATGAAAGAGTTTGAAGACGTAGTCGGTAAAGTGAAGTCTGAGCAAGAGTTAGTAGAAAAAGCACTAGCACTGGTTGAAGAATTCGACTTTGAAGCACTATTGGTAACACGCAGCGAAAATGGCATGACACTTATTCGTCGTGGTCAAGAGCCGTTCCATTTACCTACTCAAGCGAAAGAAGTGTACGACGTGACAGGTGCGGGCGATACGGTTATCTCTGTATTGGCAGCATCGGTAGCGGCGGGTAAATCATTTGAAGAGGCATGTGCACTAGCCAATGCAGCAGCAGGTGTTGTGGTTGGCAAGCTAGGTACATCAACCCTATCTGAGATTGAATTGGCGGAAGCGATTCATGGTAGTCAAGATACCGACTACGGTGTGATTTCAGAGCAAGCACTGATCGAAGCTGTGAAGAAAGCACGCGCGAAAGGTGAGAAGGTGGTGATGACCAATGGCTGTTTCGACATCCTACACGCTGGTCATGTGTCTTACTTAAACCATGCTGCTGAACTTGGCGATCGCCTTATCGTTGCGGTCAACACTGACGATTCCGTTAAGCGCCTAAAAGGCCCTGGTCGCCCAGTAAACCCGACAGACCGTCGTATGGCAGTATTGGCAGGTCTAGGTGCAGTTGATTGGGTCGTACCTTTCAGTGAAGACACGCCTCAGCGTTTGATTTCTGAAGTGTTGCCAAGTTTGCTAGTAAAAGGCGGTGACTACAAACCAGAAGAGATTGCTGGTGGTAAAGAAGTGATTGCCGCAGGCGGTGAAGTTCGCGTACTGAACTTCGAAGATGGTTGCTCAACCAGCGAAATCATTAACGCAATCAAAGGTGGTAAGGGCTAATTCGTTTCTCGCCAAATTGATTACTAAAGGTCGCTTTCGAGCGACCTTTGTTGTTTTTGAAGGAGTGAATGTAACCACAAACGCATTCCAGTCCTCCCCCTTTTCAAGGGGAGTTAGAGGGGCTTAATGCTCGATCTGATTGAAAACCAGTGTCGTCAATTAGATCGAGAAGCAACCCCTCCCTAACCCGCTCCTTCGAAAGGGGAGGGAATCTAAAGCGCACTTGGCTTGGTTACTTACCCCAACAAAAAAACGCCAGTTGAAAACTCAACTGGCGTTTTGTGTGTTACTTAGATATCGATGCTTATTTTGCTGGCTTCAGGCCTGCATCAACATCTAGGACATCTTGCTCGCTCAGTGTACCAACCGCTTGACGCAATTGAAGTACGCTTAAGATGTAATCGTAACGAGCATTAGATAGGTTTTTGTTGGCATCATATAGACGACGAGTTGAGTCTAGAACGTCTACGATGGTACGAGTACCTACATCAAAACCTGCTTCAGTCGCTTCTAGCGCAGATTTCGCAGAAACAACAGATTGCTCATAAGCTTTTAACGCGCCAATTGAAGCGTTAATGTTGTTGTTTTGCGCACGAACATCTTTTACTACGCTGCGGTATTCTTTTTCTAAATCTTCACTTGCTGCAACGTATGCGAATTCAGCTTGTTTCGTTTTAGAAGTAATGTTGCCACCAGTGTATAGAGGCACAGCTAGGTTAACGCCGATGTTAAAGCCATCAGTGGTGTTGTCGTTAATACTTTCTGCTTGGTCAGAATAGTTGTAACCACCATCTAGCGATAGCGTTGGCAAGTGACCAGAGCTTGCTAGAGAGATGTTATCGCGAGCAATATCTTGTGAGATACGTGCAGACAATAGGCTCAAGTTTTCAGTTTTTGCTTGGTCAAGTAAAGCTTCTGCAGTGGCGTTCGATGGGCTTGCTGAGAAACGCGCAGTATCAAGAATATTCAGGTTTTTATGTTCCTGACCTGTGATTTCACGTAGCGATTCGTAGCTGTTGATCAGTGAGTTTTCTGCCAACACTTCATCAGCTAGTACTGCATCGTATTGAGCTTGTGCATCGTGTACGTCAGTAATTGCTGATAGACCTACTTCAAAGCGTTGCTTTGTTTGTTCTAGCTGACGGCCAACGGCAGCTTTTTCTGCACGAACAAACACTAGGTTATCTTGCGCTCGTAGCACTTCGAAGTATGCCTGAGAGACACGTAGGATTAAGCCTTGTTGTGTTGCCGCGTAAGATGCATCTGATTTACGCGCGGTTTTTTCAGCGGTATCTAATGTGATCCAAGACGCTCGGTTGTAAAGCTCTTGAGAGAAGCCAACGCCTGCAGATAGAACATTTTTATCATTTGAGATACTGCTGCCTGCGTCAGGATCAGTATCACCACGAGTTAGGTTGTATCCTGCGGTCAAGTTAATTTGAGGTAGTAGGGCACTGCGGCTAGAGTTGATTGCTTCAAAAGCAGCGTCGCGCTGTGCTGCAACACTCAGTAGTTGAGGATCATTTTGTTTTGCTAAATCGTAGATTTCTGCAAGAGAGTCTGCCAATGCAGATGTACTCATACTACCTAGCGCTGCACTGATAAAAAGTGGAAGCAGTTTTTTCATTTTCTATTCCCGCGGTCAATAGATTGGTTAATTCTCAGTAGTTTAACTCAATTTGAACGATATTTACTCTAAACTTTGCACTTTTTTACACTTAATTATCCACTCGTGCAATAAATTTTTGGGATTTGCTTAAAATTATTTATAACTATTATATAAAAAGTTGAGCAATGTCCTTTGAGCAAGCTCAGAACAATGAGTAAACTACACGATTCACTCAAAGAGGTGTTGAATGCAACAGTGTGACAAGCAACAGAATGATTTTACTCCACAGGATGTGGAAATAATCTCAAAAGAAACCGTATTTAAAGGCTTCTTTAAAATGGTGAAATACCGTTTTAAGCATAGGTTGTTTGCTGGTGGATGGAGTGACGTTGTTGAACGAGAAATGTTCGAGCGTGGTCATGCTGCTGCTATGCTCCCGTATGACCCTGTGACTGATCAGGTTGTGATCATTGAACAGATCAGAGTGGGAGCGTTGGAACATTCACACCCATGGCAGTACGAAATTGTCGCTGGCATGATTGATCGCGATGAATCTGCTGAAGAGGTGATTCGTCGAGAAGCGGAAGAAGAAGCGGGTATTCAAGTCGGACGTGTGGCTTCGGTAACCTCTTATTATCCTTCTTCTGGCGGTTGTTCTGAAAAGCTGGATGTATTCATTGGCGAAGTGGATGCAACTAAAGCGCATGGCATTCATGGTTTAGACTATGAGAATGAAGATATTCGAGTCCATGTCCTTAGTCGTGAAACCGCGTATCAATGGGTGAAAGACGGTAAATTCGAGAATGGTGCATCTATCATTGCATTGCAATGGCTGCAATTGAACCATGAGGAATTGACGTCACAATGGGGAGTTCCCCCTACGGTGGAGAATGAGTAATGGCACAAGTAGCTGAAAAACGACGATATCATGTCGACTTAGCGGGTCTAATGAGAACATATGAGACCAACTACGCTAAGCTGAACGCGTTACTGCCTGCCTCTGCCGAAGTTGGTGATGTTCGCTGCTATCAAGCTGCGAGTATGGTCTACCAATTGACCGTGAATGAAATCACAAAATACACCACAGTTGTTGAGATATGTCAGAGTGATGAAACACCAGTGTTTCCTTTACCGACGATGTCTGTCAGGCTTTATCACGATGCGAGAGTTGCTGAAGTATGTTCAGGTGGAGAATTTTCTCGCATTAAAGCTAAATATGATTATCCCAACGACCAGTTGATGCAAAGAGATGAAAAGCATCAGCTCAATACATTCCTTGGTGAATGGCTGACGTTCTGTTTACGAAGTGGTATTAGTAGAACACCACTTGCCTTCAATTGATTGTCAGCTCATTAAGGGAAAACAACAAAGAACTATAGTGGACGAATCAGGTTTTCATTTTGCAATTATCTAGTGACAGTATAAAGCTATTACAAATCACGGATACTCATCTGTTTGCTGCAGATGAGGGCAGCTTGCTGAGCGTAAGAACTGCCGACAGCTTCTCTGCCGTGGTGCAAGAGATTCTCCATCGTCAGGTGCAGTTTGACTACATATTAGCAACTGGTGATATTTCGCAAGATCATAGTGCCGAATCTTATCAGCGTTTTGCTGAAGGTATCGCACCGTTGGAAAAAGATTGTTTCTGGCTTCCTGGTAATCATGATTACAAGCCCAACATGGGCAGTGTTCTGCCATCTCCTCAAATTCAATCTGTTGAGCATCTTATGCTCGGTGAGCACTGGCAGTTGATTCTTTTGGATTCTCAGGTCGTTGGTGTACCCCATGGGCGATTAAGCGATCAACAGCTGACACTACTTGAGGAAAAGCTCGCAGAAAATCCACAGCGACATACTTTGGTCCTTTTGCACCACCATCCTCTATTGGTTGGCAGTGCCTGGTTAGATCAGCATACATTGAAAGATGCGGAAGCGTTTTGGCAAGTTGTGAATCGTTTTTCGAACGTAAAAGGCATTTTATGCGGCCATGTCCACCAAGATATGAACGTTTTGGATAATGGCATCCGTGTGATGGCTACGCCATCAACTTGCGTGCAGTTCAAACCAGATTCCGATGACTTTGCACTTGATACTGAGTCACCAGGTTGGCGAGAACTTGAGTTGCACAGTAATGGTGACATTACGACCGAGGTCAACCGTTTACCAGATGGCCAATTTCAGCCGGACTTTACCTCAAACGGCTACTAATCATTATCATGCCCGAACCTTATGTTCGGGCTTACTTTTTTAACGTGAGGCGATCATGAGCAAACCTTCTTTGCTGCTTTATATCCATGGCTTTAACAGCTCGCCGCTTTCCATGAAAGCGAATGTAATGAAAGCGTTCTGTGAACAGCAGCGACCGGATATTAAGGTTATCGTGCCTCAGCTACCGTGTTTCCCTCAACTTGCGGCTCAATACTTACTAGATATCGTTGAGCAGCATCAAGACGACTATAACATTGGTCTCGTTGGTAGCTCATTAGGTGGTTACATGTCGACTTGGTTGAATGCAAAATTTGGCTTTCGAGCTGTGGTTGTAAACCCAGCGGTCAAGCCTTATGAATTGCTGGTGGATTACCTTGGTGAGCAAACCAACCCGTATACGCACGAAACCTATACACTTGAAGCTTGTCATATTGACGAGCTAAAAGCACTTGATGTACAAAGCATCGCGTCGCCTGAGTCTTTCTGGTTGTTACAGCAAACGGAAGACGAGGTATTGGACTATCGCCAGGCCGTAGAAAAGTTTGCGCAAGCGAGACAAACGGTAGAAGAAGGCGGTGATCACAGTTTTATCGGCTTTGAGCGTTATCCTGCTCAAATCATTGAATTCCTAAAACTGTAATACTAACGAGACGATTGGAATAGGCTCATAGTTTTCATTGCTATATCCAACCGTTTCTTGACATAGTTGGCATGCTTTCCGACTATGTTTTGCCAAAAAGAACTTAAGGGTATGAAGCCCTGACTACTTTGTTATGCATAACCTTGCCAATGCTAAGGGTGCAGACGGGGTAGCTTTTTCGTTTTTCGAATATGGTTCGCATCATTGCGAAGCTCGGGAAACAAGTAAACTTTGAGAACAATTCCGTAATATGACTGAACAATATAATGCTGGTGCCATTGAAGTACTGAATGGCTTAGAGCCAGTACGTCGCCGACCAGGGATGTATACGGATACAGCGCGCCCAAACCACTTGGGCCAAGAAGTTATCGATAACAGTGTCGATGAAGCGCTTGCCGGACATGCCTCAAAAGTACAAGTCATCCTACATGCTGACCAATCATTAGAAGTGATCGATGATGGTCGAGGCATGCCTGTTGATATCCACCCAGAAGAAAAGGTATCAGGTGTTGAACTGATCCTATGTAAGCTTCACGCAGGTGGTAAATTCTCTAACAAGAACTACCAATTCTCTGGTGGTCTGCACGGTGTAGGTATCTCTGTAGTAAACGCGCTATCTAAGCGTGTTGAAGTGACAGTCCGTCGTGATGGTCAAGTGTATGAGATTGCATTTGAGCATGGTGATAAGGTATCTGATCTAACGGTTACGGGCACATGTGGCCGTCGCAACCGTGGTACCAGTGTACACTTCTGGCCAGATGCAAAGTACTTTGATTCTGCAAACTTCTCGGTAACACGTTTGGTGAATAACCTACGTGCGAAAGCAGTACTTTGCCCGGGTCTAGAGATTACGTTTACCGATAAAGTAAACAACAAAGACTACAAATGGCACTACGAAGATGGTCTTAAAGACTATCTAGCGGAAGGTGTGAAAGGTTATCCAGTTCTCCCTGAAGAACCATTTACTGGTGAGTTCTCAGCAGAAACTGAAGCAGCAAACTGGGCGGTGATCTGGCAGCCAGAAGGCGGCGAGATGATCACGGAAAGTTACGTGAACCTTATCCCAACCGCACAGGGTGGTACGCACGTTAATGGCCTGCGCCAAGGTTTGCTCGATGCAATGCGTGAGTTCTGTGAATTCCGTAACTTATTGCCTCGCGGCGTGAAGCTAACGGGTGATGACGTTTTCGACCGCTGTTCTTACGTTCTGTCAGTTAAGATTCAAGATCCGCAATTTGCCGGTCAGACCAAAGAGCGTCTGTCTTCTCGTCAGACGGCTGCCTTTGTCTCTGGTGTCGTAAAAGACGCATTCAGCCTTTGGTTGAACGAAAAGCCGCAGCTGGCTGAACAGTTAGCGGAAGTGTGTATCGCTAACGCACACCGTCGTATGCGCGCGAGCAAAAAGGTTGTACGTAAGAAGGTCGCATCAGGTCCTGCACTGCCAGGCAAACTGACCGACTGTTCTGTACAAGACCTTAACCGCACCGAAATCTTCTTCGTAGAGGGTGACTCGGCGGGTGGTTCTGCTAAACAAGCACGTGATCGTGAGTTCCAAGCGGTGATGCCATTGCGCGGTAAAATCCTGAATACGTGGGAAGTCTCTGCAGATCAAGTTCTGGCTTCTCAAGAAGTGCACGATATCTCGGTAGCTTTGGGTATCGACCCAGACAGTGACAACCTAGACAGCCTTCGTTACGGTAAGATCTGTATCCTTGCCGATGCGGACTCGGATGGTCTACACATCGCAACGCTATTGTGTGCACTGTTTACTCGTCACTTCCGTGCGTTGGTTGAAGCTGGCCATATCTACGTAGCGATGCCGCCTCTGTACCGTATCGACTGTGGTAAAGAAGTCTTCTATGCCCTAGACGATGACGAAAAAGATGGCGTACTAGAGCGCTTGTCGAAGAAGAAAGCCAAAATCAACGTGCAACGATTCAAAGGTCTGGGTGAGATGAACCCACTTCAGTTGCGCGAAACAACCATGGATCCAAATACTCGTCGTCTGGTTCAGTTAACCATTGATGACTCAGCGGCGACCATGGAAATGATGGATATGTTGCTTGGTAAGAAACGAGCAGATGACCGTCGTTCTTGGCTACAAAGCAATGGCGATATGGCAGAGGTTTAACGGATGTCTACAGAAATTACTTATGATGGCGTTGAACAGTTGCCAATGCGCAAGTTCACTGAAGACGCTTATCTGAACTACTCGATGTACGTAATCATGGACCGCGCATTGCCATACATTGGCGATGGTCTGAAACCGGTTCAACGACGCATCATTTACGCAATGTCGGAGCTTGGTCTTTCGGCATCAGCAAAATACAAAAAATCCGCACGTACCGTTGGTGACGTGTTGGGTAAATACCACCCGCACGGTGACTCTGCATGTTACGAAGCGATGGTATTGATGGCGCAGCCATTCTCTTACCGTTACCCATTGGTTGACGGTCAAGGTAACTGGGGTGCGCCAGATGACCCGAAATCATTCGCAGCAATGCGTTATACCGAAGCAAAACTGTCTAAGTTTGCCGAAGTACTGTTAGGCGAATTAGGTCAGGGTACAGTTGAATGGCAACCTAACTTTGATGGCACGATGAAAGAGCCACAAATGTTGCCTGCACGTCTGCCTCATATCCTGCTAAACGGTGTAACCGGTATCGCAGTAGGTATGGCGACGGATATTCCACCTCATAACGTTCGTGAAGTGGCGGATGCGACCATTCATTTGATCGACAACCCGAAGGCGGAACTGCCTGATGTGATGCAGTTCGTTAAAGGTCCGGATTACCCAACAGAAGCGGAAATTATCTCGCCACAAGCAGATATTGAGAAGATTTACCGCAACGGTCGTGGCAGCATCAAGATGCGCGCGGTATGGCACAAAGAAGGTTCAGATATCGTAATCACTTCTCTGCCACACCAAGTATCAGGTGCAAAATTACTTGAGCAAATCGCTAACCAAATGCGTGCTAAGAAGCTGCCAATGGTTGACGATCTTCGTGATGAATCGGATCACGAGAACCCGACGCGTATCGTTGTGGTTCCGAAGTCAAACCGCGTTGATTGCGATCTGTTGATGAACCACTTGTTCGCTTCTACGGATCTTGAGCGCAGCTACCGCGTTAACTTGAACATGATTGGTTTGGATAACCGTCCTCAAGTTAAAGGTCTGGTACAAATTCTGTCTGAGTGGATCGAGTTCCGTCGTACGACTGTACGTCGCCGTCTACAACATCGCCTAGACAAAGTAATGGCTCGTCTACACATCTTGGAAGGTTTGTTGGTTGCTTACCTAAACCTAGATGAAGTGATTGAGATCATTCGTACTGAAGACGATCCAAAAGCAGTGCTGATGGAACGCTTTGGCATTACCGATATCCAAGCGGATGCAATTCTAGATACCAAACTTCGTCATCTAGCAAAACTAGAAGAGATGAAGATCCGTGGTGAGCAAGACGAGCTAGAGAAAGAACGTGAGAAGCTAGAACAGCTACTAGGTTCTGAGCGTCGTCTGAACACACTACTGAAGAAAGAAATCAAAGCAGACGCAGAGAAATATGGTGATGACCGCCGTTCTCCAATGGTTGAACGTGCAGAAGCAAAAGCATTGACTGAACGCGACCTAGTACCAAGTGAGCCAATCACGGTTGTGCTTTCTGAGAAAGGCTGGATTCGTCACGCGAAAGGTCACGATGTGGATGCTGAAGGCTTGAGCTACAAGTCTGGTGACCAATACTTAGCACATGCGCGTGGTAAGAGTAACCAGCAAGCGGTGTTCTTTGGCAGTGATGGTCGAAGCTACTCACTTGAGTCGCATTCATTACCGTCTGCAAGAAGTCAAGGCGAGCCAATTACAGGTCGTTTGAATATCACCGCAGGCAGCAATATTCGCCAAGTGATCATGGGTGAAGAAGATCAGCTATGGCTGGTGGGTTCTGATGCTGGTTACGGCTTTGTATGTAAAGGTTCAGATTTGCTATCTAAGAACCGCAGCGGTAAAGCATTGGTGACTCTACCTGCAAACTCTGAGGTGATGACACCAAAGACGATTGCAGACTTGGATTCAGATGAAATTCTAGCTATTACGAATCAAGGTCGTATGCTGTTGTTCCCAATCAAAGACCTACCGCAATTAGCGAAAGGTAAGGGTAACAAGATCATCAACATCCCAGCAGCGAAGGCGAAAGAACGTGAAGAGGTGCTTTCTCACTTGATGGCTCTGCCACAAGGTGCGTCTCTTACACTTTATGCAGGTAAGCGAAAGTTAGGTTTGAAACCTGCTGATCTTGAGAACTTCCGTGGTGAACGCGGACGTCGAGGCAGCTTGCTACCGCGAGGTTTGCAGCGCGTAACTCGAATTGAAATTGAAATGGGTGGAAGCTCAGAGGTTTCAGAAGAGCCGAGCGATAGCGAATAACGCACAAACAAAAATCCCAGCCAATGGCTGGGATTTTTTATGCTTCTTGTTTGTCTTCGGCGATGGTTACTTTCAAATTCATTTCTTTACCCTTGCGGATAATACCAACATCAACGCTGGTGCCTGGACGCAAGTCAGTAACAATATCCATCACACTTTGACGACCTTGCACCTTGGTTCCGTTAATGCTGATAATAATGTCCTGCTTTTCAAAGCCAGCCGCACTTGCAGGTCCATTTGGATCGATCCCTAAAACGACAATACCGCCGATGTGCTCATTCCCCAGTAAGCGAGCCGTCACTGCATTAATATCTTGCCCATCAATACCAATATAGCCACGAATCACACGACCATCTGCGATGATCTTCTGCATGATCTTGTTTGCTAGAGGGGCTGGGATTGCAAAGGAGATACCGTAGGTTTCAAGATCGGTCGCTTGCTGGAAAGAAGCGGTATTGATGCCAACCAGTTCTCCCTGAGTGTTGACCAAAGCGCCACCGGAGTTACCCTCGTTGATTGCCGCGTCGGTTTGGATAAAGGCTTGGCGACCATCACTGATCGATGAACGACCTGTTGCTGAAATAATGCCGAAGGTAGTGGTTTGGCCTAAGTTGTAAGGGTTGCCAATTGCTAGGACGACATCACCAACTTGAGGCTGATATTCTGGATTGAGTGGTATGACTGGGAGGTTGGAACCTTCGACACGCAAGATAGCAATGTCGGTACGTTTGTCTGTTCCAACCAATTGGGCTGCAGCAGCACGGCCATCTTGTAATGCGACTACGATTTGATCGGCTTGAGCGACGACATGGTAGTTAGTAATAATGTAGCCTTTCTCACTGACGATAACGCCAGAACCTAAGCCTTGAGTCGAAAGTTTACTGCGATCGTTTTCCACATACTTACGGCTGTAGATATTGACCACAGCAGGGGCTGCTTTTCTGACGGCCTGATTAAAAGAGACTTCCAGTGACTTAATATTACTTGGCTGAACGTCAAGAGCCTCTGGGATGATATTGCTACGCAAAGAAGGTACGGCCAATAGAACAACCGCCGCAGTCGCGAGACCTAAAAAAACAGAACGTAACAAAAAGTTCAGCATACCCACTCCATGCTTTGTAGAACAACTCAAATTAGAGACAAGAAGAATAGCATTACATTGAAAAATAACAAAAGGGCAGTATGTAAACATACTGCCCTTTATAGACGCTACTCAAAGGATTAGCGGATAACGAGGTAAATAGTACGATCTCCTCGTTGGATGTTCAGAGCCAATACCCCTTTATGTTTCTCGGTAATTGAGCGCAGTTCAGCTAAATTCTTCACTCTTTGACGGTTTACACCAATAATGATGTCATCTTTTTGCAGCTGGTATTGAGCTGCCGGTGAGTTTTCAACTACGTTAGTAACTTTGACACCTTGAATACTATCACTTGGTGTGGTGTTACCTAATTCTGCGCCTTTGAGGCCATCGTGTAAGGTCTCAGCCTTGGCTTTGATATTGGTGGACTCGCCCAACGTCACGTCGAAGTCCTTTTTCTTACCATCGCGGATAACGCCAAGTGTTATCTCTTTCCCGGCCCCTAAGGTGGCTACTTTTGCTCGTAACTCAGAGAAGGTATCAATCGACTTTCCGTTAACGGAAACAATCACGTCTCCCGCTTTTAGCCCAGCTTTATCTGCGGCACTGTCTGGCACAACTTGGCTAACAAAAGCACCTTTACTTGACTCATAGCCTAGAGCTTCTGCAAGTTCAGAAGTAACTTCGCCACCTTGAACGCCCAACATACCGCGTTTCACTTCACCAAACTCTAAAATCTGGTCAGTAAGGTTTTTCATCATATTCGATGGGATAGCAAAGCCAATGCCGACATTGCCACCATTTGGACCAAGAATAGCAGTGTTGATACCGATCAGCTCACCGTTAAGGTTAACCAAAGCACCGCCTGAGTTACCGCTGTTGATGGCCGCATCGGTTTGAATGAAGTTTTCGAAGTTTTCGACATTCAATCCGCTTCGTCCCAAAGCTGATACGATGCCGGAAGTGACGGTTTGACCTAGCCCAAATGGGTTGCCAATCGCAACGCTAAAGTCTCCGACACGGAGCTTGTCTGAGTCTGCAATTTTTATCTGGGTAAGGTTTTTTGCCGTCTCAAGTTTTAGCAATGCAATATCTGACATCTCGTCACCGCCAATGAGTTTTGCATCGTATTCTCGGCCGTCATATAGACGTACTCTTATGTCGTCTGCCCCTTTAATGACATGGTAGTTGGTGACGATCTGTCCTTTTTGGGCATCAATGATGACGCCAGAACCTAAACCTCGGAAAGGGCGTTCTCTGGTTTGCTCTGTTGGAAATTCAGGACCGAAGAAGAACTGAAACTGCTCTGGTATACGACTGGTTTGAACCTGCTTGCCTTCCACGGCAATACTGACGACTGCCGGAGTCACTTTCTCCAACATTGGCGCAAGGCTAGGTAATTGCTCACCATCAACACTCAATGGAAGTGCAGCGGTAGCGGTAACTGGTGTGATGATTGAACTCAAGCTTAAAGATAGAACGGTTAGCGCAAGCAAAGGTTTTTTCATCCAATAACTCCTCTGTTTAACAGGTCTGCCAAAAGAAATATCTTCATCAAATCCATTATGGGGATTGGTGTTGATAGTCAAAAGGGGCCGGCAGGTTGTTATGGAGTTTAGAACATTGATGTTGGAAAAAAGTTCAAACTAGAGAGGAAGGAAATGACAAAAAGTACAATTATTAGGAAAAGAAAAAACCCAAGTATCACAGTTCGTGTGTGATTACTTGGGTTTACATGACGTTTATGAAGCTTTAGCTGCTACTAATTCTGGAGCTTCGATGACTTCCTTTTCTTGATCTTTAAGCAGTCCGGTTGCGCCATTAGCATAGTCTTTAGGCTGTTCATTTGCGTCTTCTTGTTGCTCTTCTGCTACATCAGTCGACATCGCTGTTTTCTTATCAAACGGGTTGTCTTGCTCCGGCAGGTTAGGAAGAAGTTCAGCAGATGTCTTCGCCATATGTTGGTATAGCTTGGTGTAGTCTTTACCTAAGGTATCCAACATTTCTGCAGTCTGTGCAAAGTGATCGACAAGCTCTTGGCGTTGTTGCTCTAATTGGAATTTCGCGGCTTCTAGCTCTTTATGAACTGATTTTTGCTTCTTATATTCTGGGGTGGTTAGTCTGCTTATGACTACGCCTACAATTGTACCGACCAGCAAACCCACAATGGCATAAATCCAAGGCATAACTGCTCCTTATAGTTGTTTTAACAAGTTTTTTACTACTTAGTTACACGCGGTGCATGTCCATGTTACTATGCCTTGCACAGTCGATAAAGAAAAATAGAAGCCCTGTTTATGGAGTGCAAGCACTTCTACAGAATGATACAAACTGACTGTCGCGTGACATTATTTCTCTGTTCCTCTGATACGACATATTGCTATGACACCATTAAAACGATACGAAAAAGATATTGTAGATAATGGCTTTCAGCGTGATGAGGCCCAACATAACGCCGTTGTTGCTTTAGATAAGCTCTACCACGACATTATAGCCTTCCAAGCTGCGCCAGTTCCTCAAGTTTCTAAATGGCAAAAACTATTAGGTAAGAAGCCTGAACTTCCAGAACCTCCCAAAGGATTGTATTTTTGGGGTGGTGTTGGGCGTGGGAAAACATATCTAATGGATACCTTTTATGACTCCCTTCCAACAGAGAAGAAGATGAGAGTTCACTTCCATCGATTTATGTATCGAGTCCATGATGAACTTAAGCGTCTAGGCGAAGTGGAGAATCCGTTATCTAAAGTCGCTGATTTGTTTAAGAAAGAAGCGGATATAGTTTGCTTTGATGAGTTTTTCGTGTCTGACATTACCGATGCAATGATTCTGGCAACTTTGCTACAAGAAATGTTTAAACGCCAAATGGTATTAGTGGCAACATCGAATATCGAGCCTCAGAACCTCTATCGAAATGGCTTACAACGAGCGCGTTTTATGCCAGCAATCGCAATGATTATAGAAAGATGCGAAGTGTTGAATGTAGATAGTGGTGTTGATTATCGCCTGCGTACATTAGAGCAGGCGGAGATTTATCACTACCCACTGGATGAACAAGCGTCCGTTAACCTCAAGCACTACTACCAGCAATTGATTGGCGAAAGAAAAGTTGCAGTAAGCAGCATTGAAATTAACCATCGCGAAGTGGCGGTGATTGAAGCTAGTGATGGCGTGCTACACGCTTCTTTTGAGCAACTATGCCAAACGCCCCGCAGTCAGAATGACTATATTGAATTATCTCGTATCTACCACACGGTATTGCTGGCAGATGTAAAGCAGATGGACCGTAAGATAGATGATGCCGCGCGACGCTTTATTGCATTGGTGGACGAGTTCTACGAGCGTAACGTCAAACTGATTATTTCTGCAGAAGTGGCGATGGATTCCCTTTATGCGCAAGGGCAGTTGGAATTCGAGTTTAAACGTTGTCTGTCTCGATTGACCGAGATGCAGAGCCACGAATACCTCGCTAGAGAGCATCTGGCGTAAAAATCAGCAACTCATCTTAAAAAAGTGAAGAAAAAATTCGTGATTTAACGCAAAAAAAGGTGATTTTTTCTTCGCTCTTCTCTATAATCCTGCGACCCACCGTTACTGCAGACCTGATTATCGAAGTTATTTCGACATAGAAGGTCGAGAGAACCAACGACTCGAAGGGGTGATGACTGGGCTCTTAGACAGTGTGGGAGCACTATTGGGTGTTCCTTAAAGTTTAAATTTTAATTAACGGGTTATTATTAGCATGAAAACTTTCGTTGCTAAACCAGAAACTGTAAAACGCGACTGGTACGTTGTAGACGCAGAGGGTAAAACTCTTGGTCGTCTAGCAAGTGAAATTGCATCTCGCCTACGTGGCAAACACAAAGCTGAATACACTCCTCACGTTGACGCTGGTGATTACATCATCGTTATCAACGCTGAGAAAGTTGCTGTAACTGGCAACAAAGCTAAGAACAAAGTGTACTACCGTCACTCTGAGTTCCCAGGTGGTCTAAAATCTATCACTTTTGAAAAGCTGATCGATCGTAAACCTGAGATGGTTCTTGAGCTTGCAGTTAAAGGCATGCTTCCACGTGGTCCTCTAGGCCGTGCTATGTACCGTAAGCTTAAAGTTTACGCAGGCGCTGAGCACAACCATGTTGCTCAACAACCACAAGTACTAGACATCTAATTGGGGATTTCGAAAATGGCAGAGAATCAATACTACGGCACTGGCCGTCGCAAAAGCTCAGCTGCGCGTGTTTTCATCAAACCAGGCAGCGGCAACATCGTAATCAACAAGCGTAGCCTTGATGAGTACTTCGGTCGTCCAACTTCTCGTATGGTTGTTAAACAACCTCTTGAGCTAGTTGAACTAACTGAGAAGCTAGACCTATACGTTACTGTTAAAGGTGGCGGTATTTCTGGTCAAGCTGGTGCTATCCGTCACGGTATCACTCGCGCTCTTATGGAATACGATGAGTCTCTACGTCCTACTCTACGTGCAGCTGGTTACGTTACTCGTGACGCTCGTTGCGTTGAACGTAAGAAAGTTGGTCTACGTAAAGCACGTCGTCGTCCACAGTTCTCTAAGCGTTAATTTCCTCTTATCGGAAATTATGCTGGTCCAGAGTTACTCTGGATACTGTGTACCAAAGCTCGGCTATATGCCGAGCTTTTTGTTTTTCAGAAGTCGGCATTTATTCATTTTCCTCCTTTCGCACTCATTTTTACTCCTTCACTTAATATCCTCGCAACATTTACTCTCTCTAATGATGAGTTTTTACGCCTTACTCGTGCTACAAAGTTTGAGTAACAAAAGTGGCGATAACCTTCACATTCTTGAAATATCTTCCTGTCTAAGCGACGGAAAATAACCGGAATACAAGGCTTTTTCTCGAATATTCAGGCGTTCTTCGTTTCGCTTTCTTGTTACAAATCACATCTATTTTTTATAATTCTGCCGCTTTTGTGACGGCGTGAGCGATTTGCCTCACAATTGTTACAAAAAGGTAGCTTTATCTTGTCAAAAAGTAGGGTTTTCTTTATCATTTCCCTCCAATAAATAGAACTAAATTCATTATTAGTTAGCCATGCTCTTATAAGCGGAATAACAACGATCCAAAGGGAGCAAATGGGAGAATGTTTGGATGAGCAACGCGCCTTTAAATAACGGTCGCAGGCGTTTTCTAACCGCTACAACGGCAGTTGTTGGTGGATTAGGGGCAGCTGCCGTCGCCGTGCCTTTTATCAAATCATGGAATCCGAGTGCCAAAGCGAAAGCTGCGGGTGCACCGGTGGAAGTGGATATCAGCAAAATTGAAGCTGGCCAGATGGTCCGTGTTGAGTGGCAAGGTAAGCCTGTATGGGTTGTACGCCGTACTCAAGAAGTGGTCGATAACCTTAAGAACATCGATGGACAGCTTCGTGACCCACAATCAGAAATGGAACAACAACCAGTTTATGCTCAGAACGCACATCGTTCGATCAAGCCTGAGTATTTCGTGGCGGTTGGCTTCTGTACTCACTTAGGTTGTTCACCTACCTATCTACCGGATACGTTCGCAGAGCAAGTTCAAGGCGTTAAGTCTGGCTTCTTCTGTCCGTGCCACGGTTCTAAATTTGATATGGCTGGTCGAGTGTTCCAGGGTGTACCTGCACCGCTGAACCTTGTGGTTCCTAAGCACATGTATTTGAGTGATACGAAGCTCATTATCGGTGTTGATGAGGGAGACGCATAATGCAAGCACTATTAGACTGGGTTGAAAAACGACTTCCAGCGATGAATGCTTATAAAAAGCATTTGTCGGAATACCCAATGCCGAAGAACTTTAACTTTTGGTACCTTTTCGGTTCTCTGGCAATGTTGGTATTGGTTAACCAAATCCTGACGGGTATTTGGCTGACTATGAACTACGTTCCTTCTGGTGAAGGCGCGTTTGCTTCTATCGAATACATCATGCGTGACGTGGAGTACGGTTGGCTGCTACGTTACATGCACTCAACTGGCGCGTCAGCGTTTTTCGTTGTGGTTTACCTGCACATGTTCCGTGGTTTGATTTACGGTTCATACCAGAAGCCTCGTGAGCTACTTTGGATCTTCGGTATGTTGATCTTCTTAGTTCTAATGGCGGAAGCTTTCATGGGTTACCTATTACCATGGGGTCAGATGTCATACTGGGGTGCTCAGGTTATCATTTCTCTGTTCGGTGCGATTCCAGTTATCGGTGATGATTTGACGCTTTGGATCCGTGGTGACTACATCATCTCTGGTGCAACGCTGAACCGTTTCTTCGCACTTCACGTAATTGCATTACCTATCGTTCTGCTTCTTTTGGTGGTACTGCACGTATTGGCGCTACATGAAGTTGGCTCAAACAACCCTGACGGTATCGAAACTAAGCTACCAAAAGGCTCGATGGGCGACGATTACCAATCGCAATTTAAGTTCCACGATTACTACTCGAAGAAATACGACATCATCGATTCGATTCCTTTCCATCCGTACGGTACGGTTAAGGACTTGGTTGGTGTGGCTGGTTTCTTGTTCTTCTTCTGTTACGTGCTGTTCTTTAACCCTGAGATGGGTGGGTACTTCCTTGAGCCGCCTAACTTTGAAGCTGCAAACCCACTGAAGACACCTGAGCATATCGCTCCTGTATGGTACTTCACTCCGTTTTACGCAATCTTGCGTGCGGTTCCTGACAAGCTATTGGGTGTAATCCTAATGGGGGCGTCAATTGCAGTATTGTTTGTTCTACCTTGGTTGGATCGCTGTAAAGTACGTTCGTACCGTTACCGTAGCAAAATCCACCTATTGAATATTGTTCAGTTCACTATCGCCTTTATTGCTCTGGGTATTTTGGGTGCACTACCGGCAACGCCGCTTTACACGATTCTGTCTCAGATCTTTAGCTTGTGTTACTTCATGTTCTTTGTACTGCTGTTCTTCTACAGCAAAAATGAAGCGACCAAACCATTACCAGAGAGGGTGACATTCAAATGAAGAAGTGGATTGTAATTCTATTTGCTATGTTGCCATCTCTAGCGATGGCAGCGGGTGCCAATGTTCCGCTAGATAAAGCAAACGTGGACCTATCGGATAAAGCTTCGCTGCAAAACGGCGCGAAGCTATTCATGAACTACTGTTTTGCTTGTCACTCAACGCAATACCAGCGTTATGAGCGAGTAGCAACGGACTTGGATATTCCAATTGACCTAATGAAAGAAAACCTGATTTTCGACCCTGAGGCGAAAGTTGGTGACCTGATGGTTAATGCGATGCCTGCGAAGCAAGCAGGGGACTGGTTTGGTGCTCCGCCACCGGATCTAACTCTAGTAGCTCGAGTGCGTGGTGCGGATTGGTTATACACTTACCTACGTGCATTCTATGTTGATCCATCCCGCCCATTCGGCGTGAACAACATGGTATTCCCAAGTGTTGGTATGCCGCATGTTCTTGAAGAGCTTCAAGGTATTCCTACACCAGTTTACGGCACGAAAGTCGTTGACGGTGAGGAAGTACAAGTGGTCGTTGGCACTGAAACGGACGGTACAGGTGAATTAAGCTCTGGTGAGTACGATAAAGCTGTTGGTGATCTAGTTAACTTCCTAGTTTACTCAGGTGACCCAGTTAAACTTGAGCGTCATGCGATGGGTTGGTGGGTTATGGGCTTCCTAGTTCTACTAACAATAGTTGTCGTGATGCTCAAGAAAGAGTATTGGCGTGATGTGCATTAATTGTGCTATCATACCGTGCTAATTCCCAATTTTAATTGATGGATAATGGAGGCTTAGCCTCCATTATTTTTATTTGTAAGTGTACTGGAGGGCTCCATGGCTGTAGCTGCCAATAAACGTTCTGTGATGACTCTTTTCTCAAGTGCATCAGATTTGTATAGCCATCAGGTTCGCATCGTACTAGCTGAAAAAGGCGTAAGTGTTGAAGTAGAGCTTGTTGATGAAGCTAACCTTCCTGCTGAGCTTGTTGAGCTAAACCCATACAAATCAGTGCCAACTCTTGTTGACCGTGAGCTAGCTCTTTACGATTCGAAAATCATCATGGAGTACTTGGACGAGCGTTTCCCTCATCCACCTCTAATGCCTGTTTACCCAGTTGCTCGTGGTAACAGCCGTCTGATGATGTACCGTATTGAACGTAACTGGTACTCACTCGCTGAGAAAGTTATGAAGGGCAACGCAGAGGAATCAGAAAAAGCACGCATTAAACTGCGTAACGATCTTCTGACTCTAGCGCCAATCTTTGCTGAGTATGAATACTTCATGAGCGAAGAATTCAGCCTAATTGACTGCTACCTAGCTCCGTTATTGTGGCGTTTACCACAACTAGGTATTGATCTAATTGGCCCAGGTTCAAAAGAGATTAAAGTTTACATGAACCGCGTATTTGAACGTGATTCATTCCTTGCTTCTCTGACTGAAGCTGAACGTGAAATGCGCCTAGTTCGCTAAGCGATTTAGATAACACGTTATGGATATTGCAAAAATGACTGCTCGCCGTCCGTATATGCTTCGCGCATTTTACGACTGGCTGGTAGACAATGACCTAACGCCACACCTTGTTGTTGATGCAACTCTACCAGGTGTACGTGTACCGGTTGAGTTTATTCAAGATGGTCAAATTATCTTGAATATTGCTCCGCGTGCTGTCGGTCAACTTGAGCTAGGTAATGATGCCATTACCTTTCACGCAAGATTCAGTGGTCGTCCTCATTCAGTTATTGTGCCTGTTTACGCTGTACATGCAATTTATGCGCGTGAAAACGGTGCAGGTACAATGTTTGAACCAGAAGAGGCGTACACTCATATTGAAGATGAGGAGATGGTAGAAGAAGAGCAGGCACCGGCATTTAGCACGGTAAGTGACTCTTCGGAAGTGCCTCCTACTGATTCAGAACAAACTGAAGATGAAGCTCCTCGTCCGAAAGGCCGACCAAGCTTAAGAGTGATTAAATAAAAAAAGCAGCGTTATCGCTGCTTTTTTATTGCTTGTTAATTGCCAATTATTCGGTTTCTGAGATCGTTTCACCATACTGAAAACCTTTAATTACCTGCTTTACACCAGAGATATTTCTGGCGATATCAGTGGCTCTATTCGCTTGTTCAGCGGTCACGTATCCGAACAAGAAAACTTCACTGTCTTCAGTGATTACTTTAACTTTCACACCATTGAGCTCACTATCTGTAAGCAGTGCTGATTTAACCTTTGTGGTGATCCAACTGTCGTTACTTATTTCTGTAACGCTCAGCGGTTTTTTCAACTTAATTTGGTTGTGAACATTCTTGACGCCTTCTACGTCTCGAGCTTTAGACTCTAGATCATTCACTAGCGCTTGTGTTGGTGCTTGGCCCATTAATACAACTGTTCCGTTATAAGAACTAGCCACTACACGAACTTGACCTTTAAACGGGGCTTTATTTCCTAGAGCTGCAATCTCGAACTCGATGTTGTTGTCTTGCCATATCTCTTTAGTTGTACGGGTATCAGTTACTATATTGGCTGTTGTGGCAGCCCCAGCAATAAACAACCCTGCACAACCACTTAGGCTGAACATCGTAAGTAAGATGACAAGACATCGCATCATAGCGTAATACTCTCCGGCTAGTTATTCGTCGTGTGCAGGGAAAAGCACCTGATCGGTTAAATCACAAAGGCAATGCAACGTTAACATATGAACTTCATGAATACGTGCAGTTCGGTGAGAAGGAATGCGAATTTCTACGTCGTTTTCGCCAAGCAGACCTGCCATCTCACCGCCATCTTTACCCGTAAGAGCGATGATCGTCATATCACGCGTTACGGCAGCTTCCATTGCTTTGATGATGTTCTTGCTATTACCACTGGTTGAAATCGCTAGTAGGATATCGCCAGGCTGACCAAAAGCACGCACCTGTTTAGAGAAGATCTCTTGGTAGTGGTAGTCGTTGGCGACGGCAGTCAACGTTGTGTTGTCTGCTGTTAGGGCCATTGCTGGTAGGCTAGGGCGTTCAGTCTCGAATCGGTTTAAAAGGCAAGAAACAAACTGCTGAGAGTTCGACGCACTGCCACCGTTGCCACAACATAGAATTTTATTGCCATTGAGCAAACTCGAGACCATGGCTTGAGCTGCATGAGTAATGGCGTCTGGCAGTGCTTCTGCTGCCGCAATTTGAATTTGAATACTTTCTGTAAAACTGTCTTTAATGCTGTCTAGCATCGTTTATCCTTCAGAGATTGCATTTTGTATCCAGTTGATGTCTCGACCACTGTCGTGAATGGCGACCACATCAAACCGATAATCGATATTGTACGCCGAGCGCTGTTGCTGGCTTAGCCAAATTTGGGCTGTTTTGACTAGTTTACGCATTTTTGCGCGGGTGACCATTTCTGCTGCTGAGCCAAAGCTATCATTCTTACGATATTTGACCTCAACAAAGACGATAGTTTCACCTTGTTGGAAGATTAAATCAATTTCGCCGACTTTAGTCAGATAATTTTGATCTAAAAAGCGCAAACCCTGGCGCTGCAAATACTGCTTCGCCAGGGTTTCGTATTGATTACCAATTTGTCGCTTACTAAAGAGCCCCACGCTCAGCCCAGCTCAACTCGCGTTGTACGACACAGTTGTTATCAATACTTAGGGTGCCTGTTTGGCCCGGTACGGAGTAGCCTGGAACCACCTTCATTTGTGGTAATTCGCCCATCAGTTTGTAAGCATCCATACCTAGAGCCTCTAGACGTTTTTCCATATTTGACTGGTTTGGCCAAAGCTCTGTCATTTCAGCTTTCACTGTTGGGTCTGCATCAATTAGCAATGGAATATCACTGTAAATAATCCCCGTGAGATCCTCATATACAGTATCACCACTATTACTACGCGAGTTAGAGAATAGCTGCGGCGGCTTTGCGTCAGGGTTGATTGCAACTTCGATAAATGGCTTGATGAGCGTCAACTCGGAACTGCGTGCAACAATGTATACCGCATCAACATCTCTTCGGCTGCGAGGTTGAGTTTCTAGCGGGGTGCGTAGCAGTGATTGCATTTGAGCGATACGTTGCTGGCTTTCTTGTAGACCAAAAACTCCGTTGATATTTTTTTGCAATTGGCGTTTATCACCGAAGTAGCTAGTTGCCACTTTGTTTGAACTGTACTTAGCCCATTCGGCATTAAAGGCTTCAACAACACGTTGACCAAATGAACCACTTGGCGCGAGAATCATTGGGAACTGATAACCTTGGCTGAATAGGTGTTTCGCTGCTTGTGCAACTTCTTGTTCCGGTGAGAGTGCTAGGTAGCAAATTTCATTACCAGGTTGTACATCTTCTGGGATGTTGAGTGCCAAGGCTGGAATGTGTGGGCCATTTGAGGTGCCATCCAAGCTTGTTTGTAGCAAAGTCACGTTTTCTTTTTGCAATGGTCCTACAACGAAGTCGATACGATCATCGATAAGTCTTTGCTTAATTTCATCAGCGCTGTACGCATGGGTATCAATGACTGTTAGCGTAGCGTTAGGATCACGATACTCATCATTCATCATGGCAAAAATAAAGCCATCTCGAATCAATTGAGCTTGAGGGGCGAACTTACCGGTAAGCGGAAGTAATAAGGCTGTATTGTTTGGCTTAACAATCTCTAACGCCAAAATATTTTTGATTTCCGTAGGTGTATAAACGGCTGCTGGGTGCGATGGGTTTTCGCTCAACCAGCGTTCAAGCGTGTTTTTTAATTGAGGTATATTGCCTGCAAGTGTTTTCGCGTAAATTGCTAGCTGAAGCCAGCCATCTAGAACATCTTCACTCGCTTCTGTGCGTAGCGAGGTCAGCTCATATTCTGAATAACTTGCAAAGTTCATCCAGATTCGACTTGAAATAGCGGCTTGCTCAGATGGCGATGAGTACTGACTAAGAGCAACCAGTTGTCGGTTTGCATCAAAGGGTTTGTGCAAGCTTTGGAAGGCATCCGCACGGAGGGAATAATAATCTTTCCACTGCTCCGTTGGTAGTTTCCACCACGGCTGAAAGTTCAACTCTTGCAATAGCTGCTGGTAATTGCCCTGTTTCTGTTTCAACGTCGCACGTGTTAATTGCCACTCAGCTTGTTGTACGTCAGTAAGTTGTTGGCGTGAAAGACGTTTTAGTAGTAACTCAGCTTGATCGAATTCATTTGCCTGGATAGCAGCCTTAGAAGCCATAATAAGCCAGTCATTCTGTAGGCTACCTTCAGTGCTATCTGCTTGAATCATGTAGTTTTGAACTGACTGGGTTGGCTCTAGCGTAATGTCTACGCTGTCTGGTTGCTTTGGACCAGAGGAACAAGCTGCCAACGTAATTGCCAGTGCAACAGGAGTGAGTAAGCGTGGTACACTGAGTCTCTTATGGTTCATCATTGCCGTGAGTTCTCTATAATTTTGTACAAAATTGTCTCTATATTAATCGTTGAAGTGATGCTAAACAAATGACAGATAAAAATAAGTTGCCAAATGAGGGGCCAACTCTCTACATCGTACCGACTCCAATCGGAAATTTAGCGGATATCACACAACGCGCTATCGAAGTTCTGTCGAATGTGGACATCATTGCCGCAGAGGATACTCGACATACGGGCAAATTACTGTCTCACTTCAATATCCAAACTAAAACTTTTGCTTTGCATGATCACAATGAGCAGCAAAAAGCGCAAGCCTTGGTCGAAAAACTACTTTCAGGTCAGTCTATTGCTTTAGTCTCTGACGCTGGAACGCCACTAATTAGCGATCCAGGGTACCATTTGGTCACAAAATGTCGTCAAGCGGGCGTAAGAGTTGTGCCTCTTCCTGGTGCGTGTGCAGTCATCACTGCGTTAAGTGCTTCTGGTTTACCATCAGATCGTTTCAGCTTTGAAGGCTTTCTACCACCGAAAAGCAAAGGTCGTAAAGACAAGTTCTTGGAAATTGCGTCAGTGGAACGCACTTGTATCTTCTATGAGTCACCACACCGTATTTTAGACTCTCTACAAGATATGTTAGACGTTCTTGGTCCTGAACGAGAAGTTGTCTTGGCGCGTGAGCTAACGAAAACCTTTGAAACCATTCAAGGAATGCCTCTAGGTGAACTGATTGAGTGGGTCAAGAGTGATGACAACCAACAGCGCGGTGAGATGGTGCTGCTTATCCACGGTCACCGTGATTCAACCGAAGATACGTTGCCAGATGAAGCAACCCGTACGCTGGGTATTTTGACGAAAGAGCTGCCATTGAAGAAAGCCGCAGCACTTGCCGCAGAGATCTATAGCCTAAAGAAAAACGCACTGTATAAGTGGGGTTTAGAGAATCTGGGCTAGAAGCTCTCAGAACGCTGACACTTCAGGAATACTTCGCTTCGAGAGGCGAGGGCCGAGAAGTGGGCTTTAGTAGTTTCTTTCAAGAGTCGTTAGCTTTCAGAGTTGTTTAGATAAGATTGATAAGGGGAGTCGTTAACGCGGCTCCCCTTTTGCTTATGGAAGCTGGCGCTTCGGGAGCGCTCTGCTTTTAGAACGCTGCCTTTTTGACCACTTAACCGACCGTTTTCAGCATTTCTGTGATCTCACTAGACTCTGAGGGGATAACTCTATACAATCCGCCCTCGGAGCTGACTGGGTAGTCGCTGCTTTGTTGATGTCCTTCGGGAGACTGACGTCGAAGTCCCTTTGGGAGACTGACGTTGACGTCCTTCGGGAGACTGACAAAGGGGAGGAAAGTCCGGGCTTCATAGAGCAAGGTGCCAGGTAACGCCTGGGGGGCGCAAGCCTACGACAAGTGCAGCAGAGAGAAGACCGCCGATGGCCCTAGGGCACAGGTAAGGGTGAAAGGGTGCGGTAAGAGCGCACCGGACGACTAGTAATAGTTCGTAGCAGGGTAAACTCCACCTGAAGCAAGACCAAATAGGCCTCCACATTGCGTTGCTCGCGTAAGGAGGCGGGTAGGTTGCTCGAGCCAGTGAGTGATTGCTGGCCTAGACGAATGGCTACCGCCGCGCAAGCGGAACAGAACCCGGCTTATGTGTCGGCTCCACCTATTCGAGACCCATCATTACTTCGGTAGTGATGGGTTTTTTGCATTTTATTGACGCAAACTATGTCATTACCAATAAACTTGGCGCTGAATCACGTCTAACTTTAGACTTGTAGTGGCGATGATGTGGGAAATCAGTACACTAGGTCTACATGCCCTAGAAATCGCTTCAAGATCATTCAACGAGAAAGCTATGACCGAAACATTCCAACATATCTCTGTGTTATTAAATGAGTCCATTGATGGCTTGGCTATCAAACCCGACGGTACCTATATCGATGGAACATTTGGCCGTGGTGGTCACAGCAGAACAATCTTGTCGAAACTAGGTGAAAACGGCCGACTATACAGCATCGATCGTGACCCGCAGGCAATCGCTGAAGCGGGAAAAATCGACGACCCGCGCTTCACCATCATTCATGGCCCGTTCTCAGGTATGGCGAAATACGCAGAAGAGTATGGCCTTGTTGGTAAAGTGGACGGTGTATTGCTAGACCTTGGTGTCTCTTCCCCGCAACTCGATGATGCTGAACGTGGTTTTAGCTTTATGAAAGATGGTCCGCTAGACATGCGTATGGACCCAACATCAGGTATTCCCGTATCTCAATGGCTAATGGAAGCCGACTTAGATGATATTACTTGGGTGATTCGTGAGTTTGGTGAAGATAAGCATGCTCGTCGTATTGCAAAAGCAATCGTGGCATACCGTGAAGATGAAGAGAACGAGCCAATGGTTCGTACTGGTCAGTTAGCAAAATTGATCTCAGATGCGGCGCCAAAAAGTTTCAAAGAGAAAAAGCACCCAGCGACTCGTGCTTTCCAAGCATTCCGTATTTACATCAACAGTGAACTAGAAGAAATTGATACAGCACTGAAAGGCGCTGCGAGCATTCTGGCACCAGAAGGTCGTTTGTCAGTGATCAGCTTCCACTCGTTGGAAGACCGCATGGTAAAACGCTTCATCCGCAAAGAAAGTAAAGGCCCTGAAGTGCCACATGGGATCCCGATGACAGAAGAGCAAATTCGTGCACTTGGTAGCGCGAACATGAAGCCTATTGGTAAAGCGATTAAGCCTACCAAGCAAGAGATTGAGATGAACCCGCGATCTCGTAGTTCAGTTCTTCGTATTGCAGAAAAACTGTAATAATCATGACGAAAACCACTCCTAACCTCGCTAAATTGATCGCAATGGATTTGATAACCGTTGGTCGATGGTCCTTATTGCTGATGTTGTTGATATTTGCGTCTGCAATGGGGGTGGTTTTTGCTACTCATCACGCTCGCCAAGCGATTACAGAAAAAGATCTCACTTTAGTTGAGCGAGAACGTTTAGATAATGAGTGGCGTAACTTGATGCTAGAGGAGACCGCGCTCGCAGAGCACAGTCGTGTTCAAGACCTAGCTAAAAAAGAGTTAGAAATGAAGCGTCCTGATGGCGATAAAGAAGTGGTGATCACACTAAAATGATTGGAAAGAAAACCAAGACTAAGCAAGGGAAGACTTCCTCCTCAAAGCCAAAGGTCGATAAGAAAGACACATTGACTAAATCGAGTTCTCCTCAAACAGTCGATAACCCGTTCTTAATTCGATGGCGATTTCACCTCTTACTATTCTTCGTTTTTTGTGCTTTTGCACTGCTGGTTGGCCGAGTTGCATACATACAGGTTGTTGAGCCAGATAACCTGATCAAACAAGGTGACTTACGCTCTGTGCGCGTTAAGTCTCTTCCATCTGCTCGAGGAATCATCTCTGACCAAAATGGAGAGCCTCTTGCTGTCAGTGTACCTGTTGAAGCCGTTTGGGCCGATCCTGCTACAATTTTCAAAGATAAAGCGCTAGACCAAGTTCAGAGCTGGTACGCCTTAGCGGACGTACTGGGTTTAGATCGCCAAGGATTGATTGAAAAAATCAAAAAGAACGAAAAGCGCCGTTTTATCTACTTGCAACGCCAAGTGAGCCCAGCGATGGCAAACTACATTCGTGAGTTGAAGTTGCCAGGCGTTGGGCTTAAGTCAGAATCACGTCGTTATTATCCAGCAGGGGAAGTGAGTGCACACCTTGTGGGCGTTACGGGTATCGACGGACACGGCCTAGAAGGGGTTGAGCGTAGTTATGATAAATGGCTTACAGGCGAAGCTGGCAAAAAAACAATTCGAAAAGACCGATACGGACGAGTTGTTGAAAATATTTCTCTAGAGGAAAAGGAAGAAGGTAAGCCTCTACAGTTAACGATCGATCAAAGACTACAAGCCATCGCATACCGCGCAATTAAGCAAGCGGTCGCTGACCATCGGGCGACATCGGGTTCTGCAGTTATGTTAGATGTTAAAACGGGCGCAGTATTAGCCATGGTAAACGCACCGTCTTACAACCCAAACAACCGCAGTGATTGGCAGAGCTATAAGATGCGTAATCGCATTATTACCGATTCCATGGAGCCTGGTTCAACGATCAAACCATTTGTTATTCTTGCAGCGCTTGAAAACGGTGTTGCTGACAAGGATACCATTGTCGATACCGGGAACGGCATCCTTCAGCTAGGTGGTAGTCGAGTCCGAGATGTATCGAAAGTTGGCAAAGCGAGCCTGACTGAAATTCTTAAGAAGTCGAGTAACATTGGTGTGACTAAGTTGGCGATGCAGATGCCAGTAGAAGCCTTACTTGGACTGTATAGTTCGGTTGGTCTCGGTGAGGTATCAGGGCTCAACCTAGTTGGTGAGGTAACTGGTATATTTCCGACCAGAACGCGTTGGTCTCCAATTGAACGTGCCACCATTGCCTTTGGTTACGGCTTGTCGATAACTCCAATTCAACTTGCTCATGCCTATGCGACATTGGGGAATTTAGGTAAGTACGAGCCTATTCATATTATCGAGAGCAACGATCGAGATATGTCTCGCCAGGTGGTCAGTAAAGAACATGCTCGTCAAGTTCTGGATATGCTCGAAACCGTGACTCAGAAAGGTGGCTCAGCTCGTCGAGCTGCGGTGCCTGGGTACCGAGTTGGAGCAAAGACAGGTACGTCACGTAAGGCCGCCGCTGGTGGTTACAGTGATGAATACATTACGTATACCGCAGGCCTCGCACCCGTGAGTGATCCGCGAGTTGCATTAGTGGTGATTGTTAACGAACCGCAAGGTGATGATTACTATGGTGGTTCAGTCGCATCGCCTGTCTTTTCGGAAATCATGAAGGGCGCATTACAAATCCTTAATGTTGCCCCAGACGAAAATAAATTCCAGCAGTAGGTGTTAACCTGCTGCGATAGCATTAAGAGTTGGGCTGTAGCTCGGAGAACAGATATGACTAAAGCCATCAGTATGGACACGCTGCTTTCAAATTGGGTTGATTGCTCCAGCCTGTCGTCGATTATTGTCTCTGAATTGGAACTCGACAGTCGTAGAGTCCAATCAGGCACTACCTTTGTTGCCATTATTGGCCACGTTGTGGATGGACGTAAGTTTATCCCAGCAGCAATTGAACAAGGTGCAAATGCGGTTATTGCTCAAGCATGTGACCTAAAAACGCATGGCATGATTGAGATTGTTGATGACGTACCCGTGATATATCTCGACGCGTTGGACAAGTGCTTATCTGAAATTGCTGGTCATTTGTATCCTTACCCAAATATGGATTTGATCGGTGTCACTGGCACAAACGGTAAAACCACCATCACTCAGCTCATTGCACAATGGATTGATTTAATTGGTTCAAAAGCGGCAGTCATGGGCACTACTGGCAATGGCTTCCTCAATAGCCTACAAGAAGCTGCAAACACCACCGGTAATGCGGTCGAAATTCAAAAGACATTATCTTCTCTAGCGGAGCAAAAAGCGCAATACACAGCGCTTGAAGTTTCTTCTCATGGTTTGATTCAAGGTCGCGTTAAAGCGTTATCTTTTGCGGCGGGCGTATTTACCAACTTAAGTCGTGATCACTTGGATTACCATGGCACGATGGAAGAGTATGCAAACGCGAAGCTCACCTTGTTTACTCAGCATCAGTGCACCCACGCGATCATCAACGTCGATGACAAAGTAGGAGCTGCATGGGCGAAGAAATTGAACAACGCGCTTGCTGTATCACTTAAACCAACCACAGAATTTTCTCAGAGCGTATATGCAAACCACATCAAGTATGCGGAATCTGGTATTACGATTGAATTTGATGGCAAGTTTGGTGAAGGAACCTTGCATGCGCCGCTTATTGGCGAGTTCAATGCGGCGAACTTGATGTTGGCCTTCTCAACGCTGCTTAGCCTCGGTTTTTATAAGCAAGATTTACTAACGACAGCAAGCCAATTGCAGCCAGTCTTAGGGCGCATGGAATTATTCCAATCAAGTGGTAATGCAAAAGTGGTGGTGGATTACGCGCATACTCCAGATGCACTAGAGAAAGCATTACAAGCTCTGCGTGTTCATTGTCAAGGTGAACTGTGGGCAATTTTTGGCTGCGGTGGCGATCGCGATGTGGGTAAACGCCCGATGATGGCGGAAATCGCCGAACGTTTGGGTGACAAAGTTGTACTTACTGATGACAACCCTCGCAGTGAAGATCCAGCGCTGATCATGAAAGACATGCTGGCTGGTCTAACGAAACCGGCTGAGGCGATTGTGCAGCATGACCGTTTTAAAGCGTTGTCTTACGCCCTTGAGCATGCTTCTTCGCAAGACATTATCCTTCTGGCGGGTAAAGGCCATGAGGATTACCAAATTCTAAATTCTGGAACCGTCCATTACTCTGACCGCGAGTCAGCCATGACACTATTGGGGCTTTCATCATGATCACAGTAATGCTTTCTCAAATTGCGGACATCACCGGCGGTGAGCTGGTTGGCAATGATCTATCTATTGAGTCTGTTTCGACCGACACTCGAGCTATCGAACAAGGTGCTTTATTTGTTGCTTTGGTTGGAGAACGTTTTGATGCTCACGATTTTTGTCACCAAGCGGTGGAGTCCGGTGCGGGCGCATTATTGGTACAAAAGCGTGTTAATGTGAATGTACCTCAAGTCGTTGTTGACGATAGTAAGGTCGCGTTGGGTGATGTGGCTGCCTGGGTTCATAAGCAGTGTGGAACCCCAACCGTCGCGATCACTGGCAGTTGTGGCAAAACGACAGTGAAAGAGATGGTGGCGAGTATTCTTCAGTCAAAAGGCCAAGTGTTGTTTACTGCTGGCAATTTTAATAATGATATCGGTGTGCCACTAACACTGCTTCGTTCTCAGCCGTCAGATGACTACGCTGTGATTGAGTTAGGAGCAAACCATACTGGTGAAATTGCTTATACTACTCAACTCGTCAATCCTGACATTGCGTTGGTTAATAATGTGGCTGCTGCCCACCTAGAAGGGTTCGGGTCAATCGATGGCGTTAAGCAAGCTAAAGGTGAGATTTATCAGGGCTTGCCATCAAACGGTGTCGCGATCGTAAATTTAGACAGTCAGGGTGAGGTAATGTGGAAAGAGGTATTGTCTGACAAACATGTCATTACATTTTCACAAAATCATTCAAATGCTGACTATTATGCGTCTAATATCGTTTTAAATACCTCAGGAGAAGCGAGCTTTGTTCTCCATGATCAACCTCGGCAGCAGAGCTTCTCAATTGAATTGGGTATTATCGGTCAGCATAACGTTGCAAATGCCATCGCTGCTTCCATCATTGCTTTTAATATGGGCGCGAAGGTCGAGGATATTCAAGCTGGTCTGAAGAACTTAAGTAAAGTAAAAGGCCGAGTTGAAGTTGAGCAACTTAATGCTCACGTTAAATTGATCGATGATAGCTATAACGCAAGTGTTCCGGCAATGAAAGCCGCCGTTGATCTTCTTGGTACGTTTCAAGGCCAACGTTGGTTGATTTTGGGCAATATGGCGGAATTGGGAGACGAAAGTCTTGCACTTCATCGTCAAGTCGGAGAACATGCTGCCCCACAAAATTTTGAACATGTGTTGACGTATGGCTGTGATGCAAAGGTTATTAGTGACCTTTGTTCCGGCGTTCATTTTGAAACACATGAAGCGATGATTGACTACATCAAGCAGCACCTTACCCTCGCTAGTTCTGACAACCATACCGTTCTGGTTAAAGGTGCAAACAGTGCGGGAATGTTTAAAATAGCGGCTGCTTTGAAGGAGTATTTTTAATGATTATTTGGCTTGCCGAGCTGCTACAGCCATACTTTTCTTTCTTTCGATTGTTCGAATACCTTTCTTTCCGAGCGATTTTAAGCGTACTAACTGCACTTGGCTTATCTCTTTGGATGGGGCCAATCATGATCAAGCGACTACAGTTGTTGCAAATCGGTCAGGTCGTACGTAACGAAGGTCCAGAATCTCACTTTAGCAAACGTGGTACTCCAACAATGGGTGGTATCATGATTTTGGCTGCAATTTCTATTACCATTCTTCTTTGGACTGACTTATCTAACCCTTACGTATGGGCGGTATTAACCGTGTTATTAGGCTATGGGGCTGTTGGTTTCGTTGATGATTATCGAAAAGTTGTTCGTAAGAACACAGATGGTCTAGTCGCTCGTTGGAAGTATTTTTGGCAGTCATTGATCGCGTTTGTTGTCGCGTTCGCACTGTACGCATACGGTAAAGACACTGCTGCTACTCAGCTGGTGGTGCCATTCTTTAAAGACATCATGCCTCAGCTAGGATTGATGTACATAATCCTGACCTATTTCGTGATTGTTGGTACGAGTAATGCTGTGAACTTGACCGACGGTCTAGATGGTTTGGCGATCTTACCTACGGTTTTGGTTTCTGCTGGTTTTGCTGTGATTGCGTGGGCAACAGGTAATATCAATTTCTCAGAGTATCTACATATTCCGTACCTTCCTCACGCCTCTGAATTGGTTGTCGTCTGTACGGCGATTGTTGGAGCTGGCCTAGGTTTCTTGTGGTTTAACACTTATCCTGCCCAGGTTTTCATGGGTGATGTCGGTTCACTAGCACTTGGTGGAGCACTTGGTACGATTGCAGTACTGGTTCGCCAAGAGCTCGTTCTGGTTATCATGGGTGGTGTGTTTGTAATGGAAACATTATCGGTAATCTTGCAGGTCGGTTCTTACAAACTGCGTGGGCAGCGTATCTTCCGAATGGCGCCAATTCATCATCACTACGAGTTGAAAGGCTGGCCAGAGCCTCGTGTTATTGTACGCTTCTGGATTATTTCTATTGTTCTTGTCTTAATTGGGCTAGCAACACTTAAAGTTCGTTAATTTTTGGACAGGCTTACTGTTTGGAAAGACTATAATTTTGTGATCGAATATGGAACGTTGGCAAAACATACATAAGGTCGTTGTTGTAGGGCTCGGTATTACCGGGCTCTCTGTCGTTAAACACCTAACAAAAACACAGCCGCAACTGACGGTTAAAGTTATCGATACGCGTGCTACGCCTCCTAGTGCTGAGCGTTTACCTGAGCAAGTTGATCTGCACAGTGGTGGTTGGAATACCGAGTGGCTTGCAGAAGCCGACTTAGTTGTGACCAACCCAGGGATCGCCTTAGCAACACCAGAAATCCAAGCGGTTCTTGCCAAAGGCACGCAGGTTGTTGGTGATATCGAACTCTTCGCTTGGACAGTCGATAAGCCTGTAATTGCGATTACTGGTTCGAACGGTAAAAGCACAGTTACCGACCTCACTGGCGTAATGGCGAAAGCTGCAGGTTTAACGGTCGGTGTCGGTGGTAATATCGGTGTTCCTGCTCTCGATTTGCTAGAACAAGACGCAGACTTGTATGTGCTTGAGCTGTCGAGCTTCCAACTAGAAACCACATCAAGTTTGAAGCTTAAAGCGGCGGCGTTTCTAAACCTTTCGGAAGACCACATGGATCGGTATGACGGCATGGCGGACTACCGACAAGCTAAGCTGCGTATTTTTGACAACGCTGAACTGGCCATCGTGAACCGTGATGATCAAGAAACTTTCCCTGATGTTGATATGCCAATTGTCACGTTTGGCTGCGATGATCAAGCCTACGGCCTTGAGTCTGATGGTCAACGAACTTGGCTGCTTGATCATGGTCAGCGTGTTATCGCCAGCGATGAGTTGATGCTTGTCGGAAAGCATAACCTTGCTAACGCATTGGTTGTACTTGCGCTGCTGAAAGCTGCAGGCGTTGATTATTATAACGCTTTGAATGCACTGAAAACTTACACTGGTTTGACACATAGATGCCAAGTGGTTGCGGATAATCGGGGCGTAAAATGGGTGAATGACTCTAAAGCAACTAATATCGCGAGCACTATGGCTGCACTTTCTGGCCTAGAGTCGACAGGTAAACTGTATTTGCTTGTTGGCGGTGTTGGTAAAGGTGCGGACTTCACTCCACTAAAACCGATCTTCGCAACACTTAACTTGCAACTGTGTTGTTTTGGCGCAGATGGTGATGAGTTTATGCCATTGCATGAATCAGCAACTCGCTTTGATACTATGGAAGATGTGATTCAGCAAATATCTTCGCAGTTAAAAACGGGTGATATGGTGATGCTGTCTCCGGCCTGTGCTAGCTTTGATCAATTCGATAACTTTATGGCAAGAGGTGATGCATTTGCAGCTCTTGCTAATAAATACGCATAATTAAAGGTTACACACTTCGTGGGTTTAGGTAACGTTAAACGCAGCATTGGCACTTGGCTTAAGCATCCTGCTCCAGAGGCGCTCTTTGATCGCCAGCTTGTTTGGATTGCGCTGGGTTTGATGTTAACGGGTTTGGTGATGGTGACTTCGGCATCATTTCCAATCAGCTCGCGCCTGACTGATCAGCCTTTCCATTTCATGTTTAGACATGCCACGTTCTTGGTGCTTGCGTTGGGTGCATCATGTGTGATCCTTCAGATACCGTTAGAACAATGGTTTAAGCGCAGTCACTACTTACTAGGCATTTCATTTGCGTTACTCATCATTGTGTTACTGGCGGGTAAATCGGTCAATGGCGCATCGCGATGGATTCCTTTAGGGCTATTTAACTTACAGCCAGCGGAAGTCGCTAAGTTATCGCTGTTTATTTTTATGTCTGGCTATCTAGTACGTAAGCAAGAAGAAGTAAGGCAAACCTTCTTTGGTGGCTTTATGAAGCCAATTATGGTGTTTGCATTCTTAGCGGTATTACTGCTCGGCCAGCCAGACTTAGGCACAGTCGTCGTAATGTTGGTGACCCTCTTTGGCATGCTATTTATCGCAGGGGCTAAACTGACTCAATTCTTAGCATTGATGATTGCTGGTATTGGGGCGGTTGTCGGGTTGATTCTTATAGAACCTTACCGGATGAGACGTGTAACCTCTTTCTTAGACCCCTGGGAAGATCCATTTGGTAGTGGCTACCAGCTCACTCAGTCGCTGATGGCGTTTGGTCGCGGCGAGTGGTTTGGTCAAGGTCTGGGGAACTCAATTCAAAAACTCGAATACCTACCTGAAGCGCATACCGACTTCGTATTTGCAGTATTGGCGGAAGAGCTAGGCTTTGTTGGTGTTGTCTTGGTCCTTATGCTGATTTTTAGCTTGGTACTTAAAGCAGTTTACATTGGCAAACGTGCTTTCGAAGAAGGTGAAATGTTTGGTGGTTACCTCGCGTTTGGTATCGGTATTTGGTTTGCTTTTCAGACTTTGGTTAACGTTGGCGCCGCTGCCGGTATTGTTCCAACCAAAGGTCTTACTCTGCCGCTGATAAGTTATGGTGGCTCGAGTCTTATTATCATGTCCGTAGCAGTATCAATCTTGCTGCGAATCGATCACGAATGCCGCTTGAAGCGCGGCCAGAAAGAATCAGAACAACAAGTCGATGAAGAAAAATAAACATTTGATGGTGATGGCCGGTGGTACTGGCGGTCACGTCTTCCCAGGTCTTGCAGTAGCGAAGCAGCTACAAGAGCAAGGCTGGGAAATTCGCTGGTTGGGTACCGCGGATAGAATGGAAGCCGATTTAGTGCCGAAACATGGTATTGAAATTGATTTTATCAAAGTAAAAGGTCTACGAGGTCAAGGTGTTAAGCGTCTTCTTGCGGCACCATTTCAGATCATCAATGCCGTCATGCAGGCTCGTGCTCATATGAAGCGCTGGCAGCCAGATGCAGTGCTTGGTATGGGCGGTTACGTTAGTGGTCCTGGTGGTATTGCTGCTTGGATGAGTGGTATTCCAGTGGTTTTGCATGAGCAAAATGCCGTGGCAGGCCTCACTAACCAATGGTTGTCAAAAATAGCGAAGAAGGTATTCCAAGCTTTCCCCGGTGCTTTCCCAAATGCGGAAGTAGTCGGTAACCCCGTTCGTGAAGATGTGACCCAGCTCGATGCTCCTGTTACACGCATGCAAGAGCGACAAGGTCCAATTCGTATTTTGGTGATGGGTGGCAGCCAAGGCGCACGCATTCTTAACCAAACTCTGCCAGAAGTAATGGCGAAATTAGGCGAAGATTACTGTATTCGTCATCAAGCAGGTAAAGGTTCTGCTGAAGAAGTGAATGCGGCATACCAAGCCAATGGTGTGGCTAATGCAGAAGTAACAGAGTTCATTGATGACGTAGCACAAGCGTATGCATGGGCTGACCTTTTGGTTTGTCGCTCAGGAGCGCTAACCGTTTCTGAAGTATCGGCGGCAGGTGTCGGTGCCATCTTTGTTCCATTTATGCATAAAGACCGTCAGCAAGCTTTGAATGCGGACCATCTGGTAGATTGCGGCGCTGCAAAAATGATAGAACAACCAGATTTAACTGTTGAGGCATTGACTCAGCAGATCCAACAATTGGATCGACAAGCTTTACTTACAATGGCTGAACAAGCGCGTAGCGCTGCAAAACTGAACGCAGACAAAGTTGTCGCACAGGCCATTGTCGCTTTGACCGAAAAGCGTTAACGAATTATTGAGAATAGAATTGATGACAATCCAACATACACAAGACTTAGCTCAGATTCGCGCAATGGTGCCAGAGATGCGCCGCGTGAAATCCATCCACTTCATCGGTATTGGTGGTGCGGGCATGAGCGGCATTGCTGAAGTGCTGTTGAACGAAGGCTACCAAATCACAGGTTCTGATCTATCAGAAAACCCAGTGACCGAGCGTCTAGTATCAAAAGGTGCGACGGTATTTATCGGCCATCAAGCTAGCAATGTAGAAAAAGCCAGTGTTGTTGTTGTATCCACCGCGATCAATGAAGAAAACCCAGAAGTGATCGCAGCGCGTGAGTTGCGTATCCCTATCGTACGTCGCGCAGAAATGCTGGCGGAGTTAATGCGATTCCGTCATGGTATTGCTGTCGCGGGTACACATGGCAAAACGACGACCACAGCTTTGGTAACTCAAATCTATTCTGAAGCAGGCCTTGATCCAACGTTTGTGAACGGTGGTCTGGTTAAGAGCGCGGGTACGAATGCGCGCCTAGGCTCTAGCCGAATTTTGATTGCAGAAGCGGACGAAAGTGACGCTTCATTCCTGCATCTACAACCTATGGTGAGCATCGTGACGAACATCGAAGCTGACCATATGGATACGTACGGTGGTGACTTTGAAACCTTGAAGCAGACCTTCATTGATTTCCTTCACAACCTACCGTTTTACGGTCAAGCGATTGTGTGTATCGATGATCCTGTGATTCGTGAATTGATTCCTCGTATCAGCCGCCAAGTGATCACTTACGGTTTCTCTGAAGATGCTGATGTGCGTATCGAGAATTACCACCAAGAAGGCCAGCAAGGCAAATTCACCGTAGTACGTGAAGGCCGTGCAAACCTTGATATCACGCTAAACATTCCAGGACGTCATAACGCACTCAACGCATCAGCGGCGATTGCGGTTGCGACAGAAGATGACATCAGTGATGAAGCGATTCTAAAAGCAATGGCTGGCACTCAAGGTACAGGCCGTCGTTTTGATCACTTAGGTGAGTTTGATACTGGTAACGGTCATGCAATGCTTGTTGATGATTACGGCCATCATCCAACAGAAGTGGATGTAACAATTAACGCGGCCCGCAGCGGTTGGCGAGACAAGCGTTTGGTGATGATTTTCCAGCCGCACCGCTATAGCCGTACGCGTGATTTGTACGATGACTTTGCAAACGTACTTGAACAAGTTGATGTGCTAATCATGTTGGATGTTTACGCTGCGGGCGAAAAGCCAATTGCAGGGGCGGATGGCCGTGCTTTATGCCGTACGATTCGCAGCCGTGGCAAGGTTGATCCCATTTTTGTCCCAGAAACTAGCCAACTACCATCAGTGCTTGCTAATGTCATTCAAGAAGGTGACTTAGTTTTAACTCAAGGTGCGGGAGATGTAGGTAAAGTAGCTAAACAACTTGCAACATTAGAGTTAAACATTGAAAAGATGCAGCAGGGATAAGTGCTTTCGTTTACACATAGTGTGGAAAAAGACGCAGATCTCGATTTTGCGTCAGGATAGTTGTGATTTGTCACTATCAATGTTTGATAGTTTACAAGAGCTAAGTATAATCCCAAGGTTAAAGTCAGAGTTTTTACCACCTTGTAATAGATAAGGTAAAACACGGGACAACAGTCAGGAAACAATACCATTGTTAAATATGGCACTGAATGAAGAACCACCACAAAAGGAATTACTCCGTGGTCGTCAAGAAAAACTAATAGGTGCTCTGTTTTTCGTTTTCGTCGTGACTTTGATTAGTTCTGTGTTGTATTCGGCGATCAGTTGGATGTGGGATGACCAAAGGTTACCTCTTTCCAAAATAATACTGCAAGGTAACTTGGAGTATGTCACGGCTGAGGACGTGCAAAGTGCGTTCGGGCGAATCGATCATATCGGTACATTTATGTCTCAGGACATTGATGTATTACAGCAGAGTGTCGAAGCTTTGCCTTGGGTTGCTCATGCCGCAATTCGTAAGCAATGGCCAGATAAAGTAAAAGTATTCTTAACGGAGTATCATCCCGAAGCCATTTGGAATGGCAACGAACTACTAGATAATAGTGGGATCGTTTTTGATGGTGATGTAGGTCTGCTGAAGGAAGAAAAAGTAAAATTATATGGACCAGCAGCAAGTGGGCCGGAAGTCTTAGAGACCTACCGAACATTACAGCCTCAATTTGCAAAACTTGGTCTTGCGATTTCTTCACTCGTATTGAATGAACGTCGTGCTTGGCAAATTATCCTCGATAACGGCATACGTTTAGAATTAGGTAAAGAGTCTCTTGACGAGCGTATACAGCGTTTTTTTGAGTTGTATCATCAGCTTGGCAGTGACACCCAAAGAATCAGTTATATTGACTTACGGTACGATACAGGAGCCGCAGTCGGTTGGTTTCCTGAACAAGAGTTAGAACAAGAGAGTACAGATGACTAAGGCCGCTGATGACAACATTATTGTTGGTCTTGATATAGGCACTGCAACCGTGTCAGCTCTAGTGGGTGAAATTTTACCTGATGGCCAAATAAATATTATTGGTGCAGGTAGCAGCCCGTCACGTGGCATGGATAAAGGTGGCGTGAACGATTTGGAGTCGGTAGTTAAATCCGTCCAAAGAGCCATTGATCAAGCCGAACTAATGGCTGAATGCCAAATTAGCCGAGTGTTTATCTCATTATCGGGTAAGCATATTGCGAGCCGTATTGAGAAAGGCATGGGAACTATTTCCGATGAGGAAGTATCCCAAGAAGATATGGATCGCGCTATCCATACTGCAAAATCGATTAAAATCGGTGATGAACAACGAATCCTTCATGTGATTCCACAGGAGTTCACCATCGACTACCAAGAAGGCATTAAAAACCCGCTTGGTTTATCTGGAGTAAGAATGGAAGTAAGTGTCCATTTGATCTCATGTCATAATGATATGGCACGCAATATTATTAAGGCAGTAGAGCGCTGCGGCCTTAAAGTAGAGCAACTTGTATTTTCTGGGCTTGCTGCAAGTAACGCAGTAATCACCGAGGATGAAAGAGAGCTCGGGGTTTGTGTGGTTGATATTGGTGCTGGCACGATGGATGTATCTATCTGGACTGGTGGTGCGCTACGTCACACTGAAGTGTTTTCTTACGCAGGAAATGCTGTAACAAGCGATATTGCTTTTGCTTTTGGTACGCCTGTAAGCGATGCTGAAGAGATAAAAGTTAAATATGGCTGTGCCCTAAGTGAACTGGTCAGTAAGGATGACACGGTTAATGTCCCAAGTGTAGGAGGTCGACCTTCTCGTAGTCTGCAACGTCAGACGTTATCAGAAGTGATTGAACCTCGTTACTCTGAGCTTATGGGACTGGTTAACCAAACTATCGACTCTGTACAAGCAAAATTGCGCGAAGAGGGCATCAAACATCATTTAGCCGCAGGTGTGGTTTTAACTGGTGGTGCTGCGCAAATTGACGGAGTGGTAGAGTGTGCGGAACGCGTATTCCGCAATCAAGTTAGGGTTGGCAAGCCACTTGAAGTTAGTGGTTTAACTGACTATGTAAAAGAGCCGTATCATTCTACGGCAGTTGGATTACTTCATTACGCAAGAGACATGCAGTCCAGTGATGATGGCGAGTATAATGAACCGAAACGTTCATCTGTTACTGGCTTCTTCGGTAAATTGCGTAATTGGATACAAAAAGAGTTTTAACCTGAGTTGCAGGATAAACGGAGACAACACATGTTTGAACCGATGATGGAAATGTCTGACGATGCAGTAATCAAGGTCGTTGGGGTTGGTGGCGGCGGTGGTAACGCTGTTGAACACATGGTGCGTGAATCCATCGAAGGTGTGGAATTCATCAGCGTTAATACTGATGCGCAAGCACTTCGTAAGACAAGCGTTGGCAATGTGATCCAGATTGGTGGTGACATCACTAAAGGTCTGGGTGCTGGTGCGAATCCACAAGTTGGCCGTGACGCAGCTCTCGAAGATAGAGAAAGAATTAAAGAGTCCATCACTGGTGCCGATATGGTATTTATCGCAGCTGGTATGGGTGGCGGTACAGGTACTGGTGCAGCACCTGTTATTGCTGAAGTAGCTAAAGAGCTTGGCATTCTTACTGTTGCGGTAGTAACAAAACCGTTCAGCTTTGAAGGCAAAAAGCGTTTGGCATTTGCGGAGCAAGGTATCGATGAGCTATCTAAGCACGTTGACTCTTTGATCACGATTCCAAACGAAAAGCTACTTAAAGTACTTGGTCGTGGTGTAACGCTACTAGAAGCTTTCGCAAGTGCTAACGATGTTCTTAAGAACGCGGTGCAAGGTATCGCTGAGCTAATCACTCGTCCTGGCATGATCAACGTCGACTTTGCGGATGTACGCACTGTGATGTCTGAGATGGGACATGCAATGATGGGTAGCGGTATCGCGAAAGGTGAAGATCGTGCAGAAGAAGCTGCTGAAATGGCAATTTCTAGCCCACTTCTAGAAGATATCGATCTAGCAGGTGCACGTGGCGTCCTTGTGAACATCACTGCAGGTCTGGATATGCGTCTTGACGAGTTTGAGACAGTGGGTAACACAGTGAAAGCTTTTGCTTCTGATAACGCAACTGTTGTTATTGGTACTTCACTAGATCCAGATATGACAGATGAAATCCGAGTAACTGTTGTTGCTACTGGTATTGGCAATGAGAAAAAGCCAGATATCACGCTAGTTGCTGGTGGTAAAGCGAAAGTGGCTCCAGCGCCACAAGCTGCTCAACCACAAGCTCAAAGCGCAGCGCCACAAGCTGAAGAGAAACCGGCACAAACTTTGCAGACAAATCCTGTACAAGAGAAGCCACAAGTAACTCCTCAGCCGACAAACACAGTTTCTTCTTCTCCTGCAGCTGGTGGCCAAAGCGCTGCTCCTAAGCAAGAGAAGGAAAGCGGTTATTTAGATATTCCGGCATTTTTGCGTCGTCAGGCTGATTAATTATTAACCCGTAAATTTGACACAGCTCAAAATTATGGTAGCATTCACGGTCGACGTTACAATCGGCCGTGTTTTGTAGCACTTTTTAAGAGGCAAGCAGATGATCAGACAACGTACTCTGAAAGAAATAGTGAAAACAACTGGTGTGGGTCTCCACTCTGGTCGTAAAGTTACGCTTACTCTGCGCCCGGCAGCTGCAAATACAGGCATTATTTACCGTCGTACAGACGTAAATCCTCCTGTAGATTTCCCAGCAGATCCAGAATCGGTTCGCGATACAATGCTTTGTACAGCATTGGTGAATGATGAAGGCGTACGTATTTCAACTGTTGAGCATTTGAATGCGGCACTTGCTGGTATGGGTATCGATAACATTATTGTTGAAGTTGATGCTCCTGAAATCCCAATTATGGATGGTAGCGCAAGTCCTTTTGTTTACCTGCTTCAACAAGCGGGTGTTGAACCACAAAATGCACCTAAGCGTTTTATCCGTATTAAGAAGCCAGTTCGTTTTGAAGATGGTGATAAATGGGCAGAGTTTGTTCCATTTAACGGCTTCCGTATGGATTTCGAAATCGACTTTAATCACCCAGCGATCGAATCAGACGAGCAACGTCTTTTGTTTGACTTCTCATCTCAAGGTTTTGTTCGTGAGATTTCTCGTGCACGTACGTTCGGTTTCATGCGAGATATCGAATACCTACAATCCCAGAACCTAGTTCTTGGTGGTAGCTTTGACAACGCAATCGTACTGGATGATTACCGCATTCTTAATGAAGAAGGCCTTCGCTTTGAAAATGAGTTTGTTACTCACAAAGTATTGGACGCAATTGGTGATCTTTACATGTGTGGTCACGCAATTATCGGTGAGTTCCGAGCGTACAAGTCAGGTCATGGCCTGAACAACCAACTTCTGCGTGCGGTCCTTGCTGATCAAGAAGCATGGGAATGGACAACATTCGAAGAAGAAGCGGGTTCTCCGGTTGCTTTTGCAGAACCAAATATGGTTCTAGCGTAATACCCAACACTCAGACGCAATAAATTAAAAAAGCCAGGCAATGCCTGGCTTTTTACTATTTGCAGATTAGGATTCTTTGCTTTTCTTTTCTGCCATATCAGCAAGACGCTTTAAGCGTTCTTGGATTTTTGGCGGAGCCATGTCAGCAATGATTAATAGCGAGTTTGCTGCCGCTTCTGTCAACGGTGGCCGCTTTGGTTTTTGTTCTTGCTCGTAGTGATTACGGTAGAGAGATGGATTAATCCTTACTTCTACGCTCATCAGTTTTGCATGTCCTTGGCTTCTTAGTTTGTTTAAGATCATCAAACGATCATAATCGATCTTCATTTTGATCGCGGCACTAGATACATCGATCAATAAATGGCCGCCTCGCACGTTTGCCACACGGCAATGATCAGCCGTTCCTTTCGGTAAGATCTCTTGTAACGCTCTGTTCAGTAGTAAGATCTCGCCCGCGTGTTCTTGAAGCTGACTAAGCCGGGATTCAGCGATGAGATCTTCAGTAGAGGTAGGACGGTGGTCGCGCATAGGTAAAAACTAATTTTGTTGAGATAAAGCTATTCTAGAGCAGCTTTCTGCTCAGGTATAGTTTACATTATGGCCTTTAATCTATAGTTGCATATCTCTGATGGATATTTCTGATTGCTTGAGACACAAAGCTTTGGGGATTTTGCATGAGAATATTGGCTAATCCATCATCAGTTTGGATAAAAACTTCCGAGTGCTTCAAACAAATTGGGCTATTTATGGTTGGATTGAAGAAAAATCCTTACACTATGCCACATTGTTTCAAATTTAAGCCTTGAAAATTGGACGTTTGAACTCAATATCTTTGATAAATGATTTATCTCAGTATTCTTAGTTCCAAACTGGTAGAGACTGAAGGCATTCAAGTAGATCGGGAACGGTCTGATAAACGAGAGATTTACATAAAATGATAACTAAGCTACTGACAAAAGTAATTGGCAGTCGCAACGACCGAACACTGCGCCGCCTTAGAAAAATTGTAAAAGAAATAAATAACTACGAACCGACGTTCGAAGCACTATCAGATGAAGAACTAAAAGCGAAAACAGTTGAGTTTCGTGAACGCCTAGAACAAGGTGAAACGCTTGATAAGCTGCTTCCAGAAGCATTTGCTACGGTTCGTGAAGCATCTAAGCGTGTGTACGGTATGCGTCACTTCGATGTTCAGCTTATCGGTGGTATGGTACTGAACGGTGGTCAAATTGCGGAAATGCGCACTGGTGAAGGTAAAACTTTAACTGCAACCCTTCCTGCTTACCTAAACGCACTTCCAGGTAAAGGCGTACACGTAGTCACAGTGAACGACTACCTAGCAACACGTGATGCTGAGACTAACCGTCCATTATTTGAATTTCTAGGTATGACTGTTGGCGTGAACGTGCCAAACATGCCACCTCAAGCGAAGAAAGAAGCTTATCAAGCCGACATCCTGTACGGCACAAACAACGAGTTTGGTTTTGACTACCTACGTGACAATATGGCTTTCCGCAACGAAGACCGTGTTCAACGCGCGCGTTTCTTTGCTGTAGTCGATGAGGTGGACTCAATCCTTATCGATGAAGCTCGTACTCCTCTGATTATCTCTGGTCCAGCAGAAGATAGCTCTGAGCTATACACTCGTATTAATCTATTGATTCCAAATCTGCAAAAACAAGATAAAGAAGATTCTGAAGAATACCGCGGTGATGGTCACTACACAGTAGATGAGAAATCCAAACAGGTTCACTTAACTGAAACGGGCCAAGAGTTCGTTGAAGAGCTGATGGTGAAAAACGGCCTGATGGAAGAGGGTGACACGCTTTACTCTCCAACTAACATCAGCCTGCTGCACCACGTAAATGCAGCACTTCGTGCACACGTATTGTTCGAACGTAACGTAGATTATATCGTTAACGAAGACGGCGAAGTGGTTATCGTTGATGAACACACTGGTCGTACAATGCCGGGTCGTCGTTGGTCTGAAGGTCTTCACCAAGCGGTTGAAGCGAAAGAAGGCGTTAAGATTCAAAACGAAAACCAAACGCTGGCTTCGATTACTTTCCAGAACTACTTCCGTCTATACGAAAAACTGTCAGGCATGACAGGTACAGCGGATACAGAAGCATTCGAATTCCAATCGATTTACGGTCTAGAAACGGTTGTTATCCCAACTAACAAACCTATGATTCGTGACGATATGCCAGATGTTGTTTACCGTACTGAAGCAGAAAAATTTGCTGCCATCATCGAAGACATCAAAGAGCGTGTAGAGAAAGGTCAACCATCTCTAGTGGGTACGGTTTCAATCGAGAAATCAGAGCTGCTATCTAACGCGCTTAAGAAAGCTAAGATCAAGCACAACGTACTGAATGCGAAATTCCACGAGAAAGAAGCTGAAATCGTTGCAGAAGCTGGTAAACCTGGCGCAGTAACCATCGCGACCAACATGGCTGGTCGTGGTACCGATATCGTGTTGGGTGGTAGCTGGCAAGCGAAAGTGGAAGCACTGCAAGATCCAACCAAAGAACAGATCGATGCTATCAAAGCTGAGTGGAAACAGGTTCACGATCAAGTACTAGAGTCAGGTGGTCTACACATCATCGGTACTGAGCGTCACGAATCTCGTCGTATCGATAACCAGCTACGTGGTCGTTCTGGCCGTCAAGGCGATGCGGGTTCATCTCGTTTCTACCTATCGATGGAAGATTCATTGCTGCGTATCTTCACTTCAGATCGTATGGCTAGCCTTATCCAAAGTGGTATGGAAGAAGGTGAAGCGATCGAATCTAAGATGCTGTCTCGTTCAATCGAAAAAGCACAGCGTAAGGTGGAAGGTCGTAACTTCGATATCCGTAAACAACTTCTTGAATACGATGACGTGGCGAACGATCAACGTAAAGTGGTTTACGAATTGCGTGATGAGCTAATGAGCGTTGACGACATTAGCGACATGATCGAGCAAAACCGTGAAGATGTTATTACGGCGATCATCGACGAATACATTCCACCACAATCTCTAGAAGATATGTGGGATGTGGAAGGTCTACAAGAGCGCTTGAAAGCAGACTTCGATCTAGATGCGCCAATCAAGCAATGGCTTGAAGAAGACGACAAGCTATACGAAGAAGCGCTACGTGAGAAGATCACTAACCTAGCGGTTGAAGTTTACAAAGCGAAAGAAGAAGTGGTTGGCGCACAAGTGCTACGTAACTTCGAGAAGTCAGTTATGCTTCAAACGCTAGATACGCTATGGAAAGAACACCTAGCAGCGATGGATCATCTACGTCAAGGTATTCACCTGCGTGGTTACGCGCAGAAGAACCCGAAACAAGAGTACAAGCGTGAGTCGTTTGAACTGTTTGAAGGTCTACTAGAAGCGCTGAAAACAGACGTGATTACTGTTCTATCTCGCGTTCGTGTTCAACAGCAAGAAGAAGTTGAACGTATGGAAGAGCAGCGTCGCGCGCAAGCTGAAGAAGCGGCTCGTCGTGCACAAGCTCAACACGCGGCAGCAAAGAACCCATTGTCTGAAGGTGAAGAGTCTGAAGAAGGTTCTCATCAGCCAATGGTTCGCGAAGAGCGTAAAGTGGGACGTAATGAGCCTTGTCCATGTGGCAGCGGCAAAAAGTACAAACAGTGCCACGGTAAAATCGACTAATACAGTCTGAAAACATAAATAAAGAGTCGCTTAGGCGGCTCTTTTTGTAGGAACGAATCTAATGAAAAGAATTCACATTGTTGCGGCGATCATCTTCAACCAAGACAAATCGCAAATCTTCATCACCAAACGTCCAGATGACAAACACAAAGGCGGCTTTTGGGAGTTTCCTGGCGGCAAAGTTGAGCAAGGTGAAAGTGTTGAACAAGCGATGATTCGTGAACTCGAGGAAGAGATTGGTATTACGGCGACAGAGCAAGCCTTGTTTGAGCACTTGGAATACGATTATCCAGATAAGTCTCTGAAGTTTGATTTCATGACGGTCACTCAATTCAATAACCAACCTTATGGTCGTGAAGGTCAAGAAGGCCGTTGGGTCGATATTACAGCATTGCCTGATTACACCTTCCCTGAAGCGAATGTACCTATCCTTGAGCGAGTAGTAAAAGAGTTTTCTTAACTCACCGCGAACTATCTTGTGGTTAACTCGGGATATTGTTAGTTTAAAAAGATACCGCGAAACGAAAGAGAACGAGAACAAGCCTCGTTATCCAGAGAAGGAGAGAAAGCGCAATGGTTCGTATTGCAATCGCAGGAGCAGCTGGCCGTATGGGTCGCAACCTAGTAAAGGCCTCACACTTAAATCCGGAAGCCTCTGTTGCAGCAGGCTCTGAACGTCCGGAGTCTTCATTAGTTGGCGTTGATGTGGGTGAATTGTGTGGTGAGGGTAAGTTTGATGTCTTTCTGACAGATGATTTAGCAAAAGAAGTCGAGAACTTTGATGTTGTTATCGACTTTACTGCTCCAGTGAGCACGCTAGCGAATCTAGAGCTATGTAAGCAACATGGTAAGAGCATTATTATTGGTACAACGGGCTTCAGTGAAGAAGAGCGTGAACTGATTGATGAAGCCGCTAAGCAAGTGCCTGTTGTCATGGCTCCAAACTATTCTGTTGGCGTGAACCTAGTCTTCAAGCTTCTTGAGAAAGCAGCCAAAGTCATGGGCGACTACTGTGATGTTGAGATTGTTGAAGCGCATCACCGCCATAAAGTGGATGCGCCTTCAGGTACAGCGATTGGTATGGGTGAAGCCATTGCTGGTGCAATGGGCAACAAACTGAGCGATGTGGCGGTGTACGCGCGTGAAGGCATTACTGGTGAGCGCACTAAAGATGAGATCGGTTTTGCCACTATTCGTGCTGGTGATATCGTCGGTGAGCATACTGCGATGTTTGCTGATATCGGTGAGCGTGTTGAGATCACACACAAAGCGACTGACCGTATGACCTTTGCTAATGGTGCCGTTAAGGCAGCTGTTTGGTTACATTCTAAACCAGCAGGCTTTTATACCATGACCGATGTCCTCGGGCTGAATGAGCTTTAAGTACATAATTATTCGCCGGCGCAAGCCGGCTTTTTTGTATTTGAAGAAAATTATGTAAATGAAATGAGTACGTGAGATGCGCGTGTTATCGATAGTTTGATTGGTATTTTGGGTGGTTTTGCTATTTATGTTGGTGTAATGCTCAAAAGTAAGTGTTGATTTTGCTGGATGAACGTTTGCGCAAAAATCTCAGAAAATTTTGTGATCTGTAATAAGTTCAAATTTGTAAAATTCACAAAAAAGTCATGGCAAGTGGTATGTAGATAGGTAAAACTTACTTTTTTAGGGCTTTTTCTGTTGAAATGCCCTTACTCGCTAGAAAGTAATAATTTATTTTTCAATGTGTGTTGACACTTTCCAAGTCCCTCTTTAGAATACCGCCAATTTGTCAAAAATACCTGTTTATGTAAATAATCAAGGTAAAGGAAGGCAAATTTGCAGCTTAATTTATTTTTTATGCATTTTTATTCTGGAGGTTGTCTTGGGTAAATTAGCACTGTTAGTCCTAGAAGATGGGACAGTGTTCCGCGGTGTTTCCATTGGAGCAGATGGTATTTCCGTTGGTGAAGTTGTTTTTAATACCTCGATGACGGGGTACCAAGAAATTCTCACTGATCCTTCCTATTCTCAACAAATCGTTACTCTTACTTATCCTCACATTGGCAATACCGGAACCAATTCCGAAGACGAAGAATCTTCTTCAATCCACGCACAAGGCCTTGTGATTCGCGATCTCCCTCTTATCGCTTCTAACTTCCGTAATGAACAATCCCTTTCTGATTACCTCAAGTCGCAAAACATCGTCGGCATTGCAGACATCGACACGCGTAAGCTAACTCGTATCCTGCGTGAAAAAGGTGCTCAAAACGGTTGTATCGTAGCTGGTAACAATCTAGACGAAGCTTTGGCACTAGCGAAAGCAAAAGAATTCCCAGGTTTGAAAGGAATGGATCTTGCGAAAGAGGTTACAACAAAAGAAGCGTATCAATGGAAACAAGGTTCGTGGACGCTTGAGGGTGGACTTCCTGAAGCGAAAGACGACAGCGAATTGCCATATCACGTTGTTGCCTACGACTTCGGCGCAAAACGCAACATCCTGCGCATGTTGGTTGACCGAGGCTGCCGCCTAACGGTTGTTCCTGCTGAAACTTCAGCAGAAGAAGTTCTGGCTCTAAACCCAGATGGCGTTTTCCTATCAAACGGCCCTGGTGACCCAGAACCATGTACTTACGCGATTGAAGCGACAAAAGTATTCCTAGAAAAAGGCCTGCCAATCTTTGGTATCTGTCTAGGCCACCAAATCCTTGCGCTAGCATCGGGTGCACAAACAGTGAAAATGAAGTTTGGTCACCACGGCGCAAACCACCCAGTAAAAGATTTGGAGCGTAATGTTGTGATGATTACGTCGCAGAACCACGGTTTTGCAGCAGACGAAGCAACACTACCTGAAAATCTACGTGCTACTCACGTATCGCTATTTGATGGCTCTTTACAAGGTATTCACCGCACAGACAAGCCAGCATTTAGCTTCCAAGGTCACCCTGAAGCGAGCCCAGGTCCACACGACGCGGCACCGCTATTTGACCACTTTATCGAACTAATCAAAAAACACAGCGCTTAATTCGGAGTAGTAGATAATGCCAAAACGTACTGACATTCAAAGTATTCTTATTCTTGGTGCTGGTCCGATTGTTATCGGTCAGGCATGTGAGTTTGACTACTCTGGCGCACAAGCGTGTAAAGCACTGCGTGAAGAGGGTTACCGAGTTATCCTAGTAAACTCTAACCCTGCAACCATCATGACTGACCCAGACATGGCGGATGCAACTTACATCGAGCCAATCCAATGGGAAGTGGTTCGCAACATCATCGCGAAAGAAAAGCCGGATGCAGTACTACCAACAATGGGTGGTCAAACTGCATTGAACTGTGCACTAGACCTAGAGAAGCACGGTGTTCTTGAAGAGTTCGGCGTTGAGATGATTGGTGCGACTGCTGACGCAATCGACAAAGCGGAAGACCGTTCTCGTTTCGATAAAGCGATGAAGTCTATCGGCCTTGAGTGTCCACGTGCAGATACTGCAAAAACGATGGAAGAAGCTTACGCTGTACTCGATATGGTTGGCTTCCCTTGTATCATCCGTCCATCATTTACTATGGGTGGTACTGGTGGCGGTATCGCATACAACAAGGAAGAGTTCGAAGAAATCTGTCGTCGTGGTTTGGACCTATCTCCAACCAACGAACTTCTTATCGATGAATCTCTTATCGGTTGGAAAGAGTACGAGATGGAAGTGGTTCGTGACAAAGCGGACAACTGTATCATCGTATGTGCGATTGAAAACTTTGACCCAATGGGCATCCACACGGGTGACTCAATCACGGTTGCACCAGCGCAAACACTAACAGACAAAGAATACCAGCTAATGCGTAACGCATCTCTAGCAGTACTGCGTGAGATTGGCGTTGAAACTGGTGGTTCTAACGTACAGTTTGGTATCAACCCGAAAGATGGCCGTATGGTTATCATCGAGATGAACCCACGTGTATCTCGCTCTTCTGCTCTAGCTTCAAAAGCAACAGGTTTCCCAATCGCTAAGATTGCAGCGAAACTAGCAGTTGGCTTTACGCTAGACGAGCTAATGAACGACATCACTGGCGGCGCTACGCCAGCATCATTCGAACCAACCATCGACTACGTAGTAACAAAGATTCCTCGCTTTAATTTCGAGAAATTTGCTGGTGCTAACGACCGTCTAACGACGCAAATGAAGTCAGTTGGTGAGGTAATGGCAATTGGGCGTAACCAACAAGAGTCACTACAAAAAGCACTTCGCGGTCTAGAAGTAGGCGCTACTGGTTTTGACGAGATGGTTGACCTAGATGCGCCAGACGCACTGACGAAAATCCGTCATGAGCTGAAAGAAGCAGGCGCAGAGCGTATTTGGTACATCGCGGATGCATTCCGTGCAGGTATGTCAGTAGATGGCGTATTCAACCTAACGCAAATCGACCGTTGGTTCCTAGTTCAAATCGAAGACATCGTGAAGCTTGAGCAAGAGCTAAAAGCAAAAGGCTTCGCTGGTCTAAACAAAGAAGAACTTAACAAGCTGAAGCGCAAAGGTTTTGCTGATGCACGTCTATCTAAGATTCTAGGTGTTGCGGAAAGCGAAATCCGTCGTCTACGTGACCAGTACGACATCCACCCAGTGTACAAGCGCGTTGATACGTGTGCGGCTGAGTTCTCTTCTGATACAGCTTACATGTACTCATCTTACGATGACGAGTGTGAAGCGAACCCAACAGACAAAGACAAGATCATGATTCTAGGCGGCGGTCCAAACCGTATCGGCCAAGGTATCGAATTTGACTACTGTTGTGTACACGCATCGCTAGCACTGCGAGAAGATGGCTACGAAACTATCATGGTTAACTGTAACCCTGAGACTGTTTCTACGGACTACGACACGTCTGACCGTCTGTACTTCGAACCAGTAACACTGGAAGACGTACTAGCAATCGCTCGTGTTGAGAAGCCAAAAGGCGTTATCGTTCAGTACGGTGGTCAAACACCACTTAAACTGGCTCGTGCACTTGAAGCGGCTGGCGTGCCTATCATCGGTACTAGCCCAGATGCAATCGACCGTGCAGAAGACCGTGAGCGTTTCCAAGTTGCTGTTGACCGTCTAGGTCTTCTACAGCCAGAAAACGCGACAGTAACGACGATGGAGCAAGCGGTAGAGAAATCTCGTGAAATCGGTTACCCACTAGTTGTACGTCCTTCTTACGTACTTGGTGGTCGTGCGATGGAAATCGTATACGATGAGCAAGACCTACGTCGCTACTTCAACGAAGCAGTAAGCGTATCAAACGAATCTCCAGTTCTACTAGATAGCTTCCTAGACGATGCAGTTGAAGTCGATATCGATGCTATCTGTGACGGTGAGCGTGTGGTTATCGGCGGTATCATGGAGCACATTGAACAAGCGGGTGTTCACTCAGGTGACTCAGCATGTTCTCTTCCTGCATACACGCTAAGCCAAGAAATCCAAGACGTAATGCGCGAGCAAGTTGAAAAGCTAGCGTTTGAGTTGGGTGTTCGTGGTCTGATGAACACGCAGTTCGCGGTTAAGAACAACCAAGTATACCTAATCGAGGTGAACCCTCGTGCAGCGCGTACAGTACCGTTCGTATCTAAAGCAACGGGTGCACCAATCGCTAAGATTGCTGCGCGTGTAATGGCGGGTCAATCGCTTGAAGCTCAAGGTTTTACGAAAGAAATCATCCCACCTTATTACTCAGTGAAAGAAGTTGTACTTCCATTCAACAAGTTCCCTGGTGTTGACCCACTGTTAGGCCCAGAAATGCGCTCTACTGGTGAGGTTATGGGTGTTGGTGCTACGTTTGCAGAAGCTTACGCGAAAGCAGAATTGGGTTGTGGCAACATTTACCCAGAAGGTGGTCGTGCACTACTGTCTGTTCGTGCAGGTGACAAAGAGCGCGTTGTGGACCTAGCGTCTAAGTTGACAAAACTTGGTTACCAGCTAGATGCAACGCACGGTACAGCTGTCATTCTTGGCGAAGCGGGTATTAACCCACGTCTAGTAAACAAAGTACACGAAGGTCGTCCTCACATTCTTGACCGTATCAAGAACAACGAGTACACCTACATCGTGAATACTGCCGCTGGCCGTCAAGCGATTGAAGATTCTAAAGTTCTTCGTCGCGGAGCACTAGCAGAGAAAGTGAACTACACGACAACACTAAACGCTGCATTCGCAACTTGTATGGCACACACTGCAGACGCGAAGAGCACGGTAACTTCGGTTCAAGAGCTACACGCAAAAGTGAAAGCTAGCCTAGAAGCGTAATAGATAAAAATCAGTAAGCCCGAAAAATAGGGCTTATATGACAACCTCATTGCCCGCTCATTTGAGCGGGCTTTTTTTGTCTTTAAGGTTTCTTAAAATGGAGAGAATTGAAGTGCGCTAAGAAAGCTTGGTAGAGCGGACTTTTGTATAGCATCAAACTGATAACTGAAAGTAACGTCCCTAAAGATGAAGCAATAGTACTGCCATTTGTAATAACAAAATTAGCGCTGCAAGTAACAAGAATAAATGCAATGGTGAGCAAGTTTACTTTCGCTGCAATACTCAAGCCCTTGCTTATAGTCAGAATGTTTGGCACACATATTACTGTTGCAGTTATGGTACCGAAGAGAATGAAATAAGTATCGAGTTCCATTTGTTGAGTGATAGAAAACCATTCATTCCAGATGCTTAGGCTTATTGCTAGACCAATGGTTAATGCTAAATATAAGCATATGCTTATTAATATGTTCACAATGCCAATCGATTCAGTATTCAACTTTCAACTCCTCATAAATGCCAATGGCAAGGTTTTTGATCTCACCTGAATAGCCGCTTCCAACTATGCTCACTGAGCCTCCAATAGCGTCGAGGAGTTGGTGGGAAATAGATGTAGAAATCGTTGCTTGTGAATACCTTTTAGGTATCACCCCAGACAACGTAAGCTGCTTGCGCGCTTTACTTGAAAACGTAGGGAGGTTTTTACGGACAATTTCTTTAGTCAAGTTTGCACGTTCTTGTCTGTTTAGTCCTTTTAGGATCTCGGAGACTCCTTTTCCGGTGGTTTGTTTGAGAGATAGAACCATTTTTGTTGTCTGATATCCGCTTACACTAGCTCCGGCTAAAGATATGTAATCTAAAGCTTTTGTTGTGTTTTGGTACCATTCATTACTGTCTAAATTAGATAGCTTATCTGGTGATTTTGAAGCCATTACAGTTCTTGCTACTCCTATAGAGCATTGAGCTGTAGCCGCGGCAGTCGCTCCAAATGAAATATAGGACATGGCTAAACCTGCGGGACCACTAATGGGTATTGTCAAACCGGAGCCAATAACACCAAGCCACCCAATAGCAGCTCCAACGCAGCTAATGCTCGCTGACAAAAGTTCTTGATTGAACTTGGATTTGGGCTCTTCTTGTTTTATCTCTTTTGCAAACTCATGCGTGGTTTGAGCTTTTATCGGCTCACGTAAGACGATGAAAATGGGGTTGATACGGCATGTAGACTTAAAGTCTCTCAAGCGAATAATGGTAAATTTTCTATCGATATAAATAACCCCAGCCCCCGAAGTTTCAGGCCTAGAATCTATGACTCTGAAGAGCTGTTTTAAATTTACGGTTTGTTCTATACGAGAACGTAGCTGTTGCTCTTTTATTGATGGGCGAATCCCTAAAGCATCCATTGTTTTCACTTTCTATGAGATTGAATTTACCAGATTAGGCCAGTGTTTTTCTTGGCCATCAAAAAAATGAAATGCTCTTGAGAGTGAATTCGATTGGAAATGTAATTGATACATTTAACGTATCATTTCTTGGATTTTTCTTATTGATGAATATTAGGAATAGGTTGGTGTCTTGAGTTTCCTTTTGCGCGTTGGTGTGGTGGTGCTATCGTTGCCTTCTCTTCGTTACACATTTTTACAAGGACGCATAAGTGGAAATCACTTTTGAGATTTTAGTTGCATTGTTTTTTGTTGCATCGGCAGCGGGATTTATCGATGCAATGGCTGGTGGTGGTGGCCTATTGACTCTGCCTGCTTTATTAGCGGCGGGGCTCAGTCCCACTCAGGCGCTAGCGACCAACAAGTTACAAAGCTCATTCGGAAGTTTTTCTGCCAGTTGGTATTTTGTGCGTAATGGTATTGTTAGCCTTAAAGAGATGCGCTTAGCGATTCTATGCACCTTTATTGGGTCTGCTATTGGTGCAGAAGCTGTGCAGTTTATTGATGCCGGGATACTAACCAGCCTTATTCCAGTATTACTTATCGCGATTTCACTCTACTTTTTGCTTTCTTCAACCTCGAAAGCGGCTGAGGGTGAACCAAAGCTCTCTGAAGCTATGTTCGCTCTGTGTGTTGGTGGTGGTGTTGGTTTTTACGATGGTTTTTTTGGGCCGGGGACTGGCTCTATATTTGCGCTCTGCTTTGTCGCGCTTGGTCACTTCTCGTTAGTTGATGCAACGGCTCGAACTAAGATTCTTAACTTCACTTCGAATATTGCGGCTCTGCTGTTCTTTATTCTAGCTGGCTTACCTGTGTGGGAAATCGGTTTGACTATGGCTGTAGGTGGCTTTATTGGTGCTCAACTTGGTGCCAAAGTGGTGGTAACCAAAGGACAAAAGTGGATTCGACCTTTAGTTATAACTATGTCAATGCTGATGGCGGCGAAACTTCTTTGGCAACAACATCAACAATGGCTTCTATCACTGTTTTAACTCGTTCATTACGATAGGCGTTGTGGCGTAGGCAGATGTGTATTGGACGAATTAAGGGGGCGAGTTCCTCAAAGTTGTAACAGTACTCCTCCGCTATATTCAGTGTTTTAATGATCGACCTTGGAATTAGAGCTGGTGCCATACCACCTAACGCTAATTGTGCTGCTGCCGTGTACGAATCCATTTCCATTAAAGGCTGGATATTGTGTTTAGAGAGCACGGCCTGCTGATAAGTGTTGGCTGGATTATTTAAGTCATTGGTCAGAATTGCTTTTGGCATCTTTGTGAGCTCATGTCTGCTTATGATAGAGAAAGGCTCATCTGCTAGATGATAACTCATCAAACCATGATGAGGAGGTAAGTAACCCGCGCAGAATCCAAGAGTGGCTTTGCCTGATTTTACGTTTTCTACGATTCGTGGCGTATGGTTGGTTGAAATTCTTAGGTATGGATCTTGGGCTAAGCGCTCTTCCATGATCAAACTGAGGTAACCTGCTACCAACGTTTCCGAACAGTCTATTTTTATCAATGACGAATCTTCGAGCTCTTGTTGGTCATGTATCTGACCACGTAACTCATTAAATGTAGGCTCGATAGTGCTTATTAGTGCTATAGCATCTGAAGTGAGCTTTATATGGCGACCACTTGGCTCTATCAACTTCTTCCCTAGTTTTTTTTCTAGGTTCGCAATCCGTTTGCTGACTGCTGATTGACTGATGTAAAGCTGACTTCCAGTACGACTCATGGTCTTTTCTTTACTTAATACCAAGAGTGTTTCGATGCCTTCCAGTAACATGCCTATCCATGAATGTTGGGAATAATAGCCTTAATATAACCAAGCTTTGTGCGAGAAGCGATAGGCGTGGGGCAAACAAAAAGAGCCGTCGATTAGGACGGCTCTTTTTAGTTAATTAGCTGAAGATTATCGATTGATGGCAAAGGTTGGCAGTGATAAGTGCCAGCGAATCGCACCAAGACGAATAATCAATGTCGAAACGACGCCAGCGAGTAGGGCGAAAGAGTGGTCATGACCCATGCTCAATGCCGTGGTGTGGAAAATACCGCCTATGATACATGCGGTTGCGTAGACTTCGCTTCTTAAAACCATTGGTACTTCACGAGCTAACACATCGCGAATGATGCCACCACCACAGCCAGTAATGACACCCATGATCACCGCTACCATGCCGGATGCATTGTAGGCCAGGGCTTTTTCAACACCAATACCAACAAATACTGCCAAACCAATCGCGTCACATACGGGAAGCACCCACCAAGGTAGACGTTTAGGACGACGAACCAGAATCATGGTGAGCAAACAGGTAATGAAAATTACCCAAAGATAGGTAGTGTCAGTGATCCAGAATACCGGGGTTGCGCCAAGCGCCATATCACGAATAGTGCCACCACCAATAGCTGTCACACTACCGAGCACGATCACACCAAAAGGATCCATCTTTAATCGGCCTGCGAGCAAAACACCAGAAACCGCAAAGACAGCAGTACCGAATAAATCGATCATATAAAGCAGCATGGAGTCCATGTTACTTGGTACCTTATAAACAAATTGTGGGGGAACAGAAATGGGACGGAAATTGTACGGGATTTCCAACGGAAACGTTAGCGTTTTTGCCGAACGGTTTCAAAGTGTTCGCACACCTCTGTGATCGCGTTTAAGGTTCTCGGGGTTGGTCGGTTGATCCAATCGGAATTGAGTGACCAAACATGGTCATTTTTTAATGCAGGGATGTCGTTTTTCCACTCTGCCCACATACCATCACTATCCATGGCATGGCGGGAGGTGAACAGTACTTCAGGCTGGCGAGTAATCACTTGCTCGATGCTGACTTGTGGGTAAGGAGCACTTCCCTTGGCAAAGATATTTTCACCACCGCAAAAGGTGAAGACTTCACTTGGCCAATTCTTGCCAGCAACGGTGATGATCGGTTTTTCACTTAACTGATAGAAGTAGCTGACTTTATCTTCGGTATTGTACTTTTCTTTTAGTGTTTCTAGCTGTGTACGAAAATTTGCTGCGGCCTTTTGTCCTACATCCGGTTTTTCACTGTACTGGCTGAGCTGCTCAATATTCTTGGCTATGTCTTCTAGCGTCCCTGTTGTTGAATAGTAGAGAGGGATACCAAATTGTGAGAGCTTCTCAAGTTCTTTGGCTGGATTTCCTGCCGGCCAAGCGATAACCAAATCGGGCTGCAGGGCGATGATGCGTTCGAGTTTGATACCTTGGTAGTTTGATACTTTTTCTAGATCTTTGGCTTGCTCAGGGTAGTCACTCATCTCACTGACCGCGATCAGCTTGTCTCCAAGACCTGCTGCATAGGCAATTTCCGTTGCGTGTGGTGCCAGACTGATGACACGTTGAACAGGCTCATTGGCAAAAGAAACGGCAGAGAAGATAAGAGAGAGGGCAAAGCAAAGTTTTTTCATCATAGTCCTTGATAAATGAATCCGAGAATTAGGCTTTGGATAACAATCCAAGCAAAGATACGCCAAACGATTAAGGTTTGGATTTGCGCTAGATGAATGGCGGATGGCGCAATGCGACCACCTATTTTTGCTCGTTCAGCTCGCTGTCCTTGATATAAAGCAGGACCACCTAGCGACAATTGAAGCTTGTTACCAATTGAGCACAACAACCAAGCTGGCCCTGGAAGCGGCCAAGATTTCGCTTGTTGAAGCATAGCGGTTGAAACGCTTGATACGTTTTTACCCACACCAATAAACATAGCGAATAAGCGCAATGGAATGATTTCTAGCGCCGCTGTTAATTGAATTACAGGCTTACCAAATGGGGAATATTGACGGCGACTTGGGGACCATGCTCGAGCAAGTTCAGCGGTTAGGCGATACATCAGCGCACCAATTCCACCAGTTAATCCATACCAAAACAGCACACAAACTACATTACGTCCGTAACCCATGATGATGGTCTCTGCTCCAGCTTTACCAATGCCTAGTAGCGATAAGCTCTCTGTATCGCGATTAAGGTAAGGTTTGAGTAGTGCTCGGCACTGTGCTTTGTTCTCATTCGACATTGCGGTGACCAGTTGTTTAGCAAGTGATTCGTTGTTTCGCCAGTCGAGAGCAATAAGCAGCAATGCCAACTCAAATAACGGAGCTTGCCAAACTAAAGGCTTCATCGCGAGCAGCAATATCAAGCAAGGCACAAGCATAAGAAGAAGCGCGAGTCCGCCAGAGATGATGCTTTGCGAGTAGTTGTGGTTGTTATTGACTTTGCTTGCTAGTTGCTCGGCGAACTTATGCCAAAGCGTCACTGGATGCGCAGCGTGTGGAATGGGGATCAGGAGATGGAATACTAATGCGCCCCACATGACGAGGAGCGCACCATTGGCATAAAATTGCTGAAAGGTTTCTTCCATGAAATTCGATAGACTTACTTAGTCAGTTCCAACATTTTGAATACCATTTCTGATGAGCTTTTCGCTGCTAGCGGTAGGAACTCTTCGAAGCTCATTGGTGATTCTTTATCTGCTACGTCAGAGATCGCGCGCACAACAACAAACGGCGTGTTGAATTGTTGACAAGTTTGAGCGATAGCAGATGCTTCCATTTCTACAGCGATAACTGACGGGAAGTGTTTACGAATGAACTCTTGGCGCTCTGCAGTGCAAACAAACGCATCACCAGTACAGATCAGACCGCGAACTGCGTGAGTGTTTTCCATTTGAGCCAGCGCTTTTTCCGCAAGGTCCATTAGCTTCTCATCCGCTTTGAATGCTGCTGGTTGGCCTGCCATTTGGCCCATTTCGTAACCAAACGCCGTTACGTCTGCATCGTGGTGACGAACTTCTGTTGAGATAACAACGTCGCCTAGGTTTAGGCTTGAGTCAAAGCCGCCTGCAGAACCAGTGTTGATAACCACATCTGGTTGGTACTCGTCTAGCAGAATGGTTGTACCTACCGCTGCCGCTACTTTACCGATGCCAGATTGAAGCAGTACCACATCAACGTCGTTAATCTGACCAGAGAAAAACGTACAACCTGCTTTGTTTACTGTTTGGCAGTTTGTCATTGCTTCTTTCAGGATGGTGACTTCTTGTTCCATCGCACCGATGATACCAACTTTCATAACACTCTCTTTCGATAAAAATTAAAGTTGGCGAGAGTATACCACTCTGCACCAATATGTGGTTGTTATTTGATTAATCCAGCATTCGCCAACAGTGCCCGTAATTGTTCGGCACGCTTACGGTTCACACCAAAGTCTGAATAGCCAACGCGAGATTCTGAGCGAACAATTAACTGATCGCCTTCGAGCTTGAGTTCTAAATCATCCACAAAGCGCATGATTTTAGATGTGCACTCGATTCGCAGGTAATTACCTTCTTTCACCGCTGTTTTCGCCCCCGGCAGTTCAAGTGCCACTTGCTCAATAGCATCGATGTTCGCTGAATCAGCTAGGGTGAATGGCGTTAGGTTATATTCTTCACGCGTGTCTTGGGTGGAAACGCAGTTTGGTTTGTCACCACAAGGTGATTGAGAACGATCCGTCATGGTTGTGACTCCTTGGCTACAAGCAGTTAAGCCGAGCAAAGTGATGGAAAGGAGAGCGGCTTTTTTCATTGTATTTACTCTTATAATTTTGCTTCTAATTATATGGATACAAAAGAAAAAGGATCCAATAATAGGATCCTTTTTGTGATGTTAGCTGTGATTAAACTTCGAGGTAATCGAGAATGCCTTCTGCCGCTTTTCGTCCTTCATCAATTGCAGTGACGACCAGATCTGAGCCTCGCACCGCATCGCCACCCGCGAAGATCTTTTCGTTGCTGGTCTGGAATTGGAACTCTTGCTTAGCAGGGGCTTTGATACGACCCCATTGATCCAAATCGACATCAAACGGAGCTAACCAGTCCATTTTGTGTGGCTGGAAACCAAACGCCATGATCACGACGTCTGCTGGTAGAACATGCTCGCTGCCTTCTACTGGCTCTGGACGGCGACGACCTGCTTCATCAGGCTCACCAAGGGCGGTTTTAACCACTTTGACCCCCGAGATTTTGCCAGACGCATCCACTTCAATCCCTAGTGGCTGAAGATTGAACATGAACTTCACGCCTTCTTCTTTGGCGTTTTTCACCTCACGGCGAGAGCCGGGCATATTGGCTTCATCACGACGGTAAGCACATACCACGTTTGACGCGCCTTGGCGGATAGAGGTTCGAACACAGTCCATAGCGGTATCACCACCACCCAATACCACAACGCGTTGTTTCGCCATGTCGATAAAAGGTTGGTCGTGCTCTAAATCCATCACTTTGTAGGTATTTGAAATCAAGAATGGCAGAGCGTCGTAAACACCCGGCGCGCCCTCATTTTCTAACCCTGCACGCATGTATTTGTAGGTGCCTACACCTAAAAAGACCGCATCGTACTCATCAAGCAACTCTTGCATTTGCACATCTTTGCCTACTTCGACATTCATGCGAAACTCAACACCCATCTCGGTGAAGACGCGTCGGCGGTTTTCCATCACGCCTTTTTCAAGCTTGAATGAAGGGATACCGAAGGTCAGTAGGCCTCCAATTTCAGGATAGCGGTCAAATACGACAGGTTTCACGCCATTGCGCACAAGGATATCAGCGGCTGCCAAGCCTGCCGGGCCTGCACCAATGATGGCAACCTTTTTATCGGTCCATTCCACCTTGGACATATCAGGTTTCCAGCCCATTTCGAAGGCTTTGTCGGTAATGTATTTTTCAACGTTACCTATAGTGACTGCACCAAAGTCCTCATTGAGAGTACAAGAGCCCTCGCATAGACGATCTTGCGGACACACTCGGCCACAAACTTCAGGTAGGCTGTTGGTTTGGTGTGACAATTCAACAGCTTCAAGGATACGACCTTCATTGGCTAGCTTTAGCCATTGAGGAATGTAGTTGTGGACAGGGCACTTCCATTCACAATATGGGTTACCACAATCCAAGCAGCGATCTGCCTGCGCAGTCGCTTGTTGTTTGGTAAACGGTTCATAGATTTCAACGAACTCGATCTTACGAACTTTGATAGGCTTCTTCGCAGGATCCACGCGTTGAACATCGATAAATTGATAAACGTTCTGACTCATGATTCAAACATCCTCCATGATTACTGGGCTTGAACGCGCAGTTCTGCGGCACTGCGACTCTGGTGACCAAGTAGCGTGCGTAAGTCTGCCGCTTGTGGTTTCACCAAGTAGAACTTCGGAATCCATTCATCAAAGTTCGCCAAGATATCTTCTGCGTGGCTAGAGCCGGTTTCTTCTAGGTGTTCTGCAATCAGACCACGTAAGTGCTCTTGGTGGATGTAGAGATCCGATAGAGAAATCGCTTCAACAGACTCGTTGTTCACGCGACCTTGGAAGTCTTGGTTCTCATCCAATACGTAAGCAAAACCGCCAGTCATGCCTGCGCCAAAGTTCACGCCTGTCGCGCCAAGAATGGCAACAATGCCGCCTGTCATGTACTCACAAGCGTTGTCGCCAGCACCTTCAATGACGGCAATCGTACCTGAGTTACGTACGCCGAAACGCTCACCGGCTTTACCCGCCGCAAATAGTTTACCGCCGGTCGCACCGTACAGACAGGTGTTACCAATGATGGTCGCTTCATTACACTTAAATGCAGTGCCAAGGTGAGGCTTGATAACCACCTTACCGCCAGCCATGCCTTTACCTACGTAGTCGTTGGCATCACCAGTGAGGTAAAGCTCTACGCCACCCGCGTTCCAAACGCCAAATGACTGACCAGCAGTACCATCCAAATGCAGTTTGATTGGCGTCGCTGCCATGCCTTGGTTGCCGTAACGCTGAGCGATTTCACCGGATAGGCGAGCACCCACAGAACGGTCGGTGTTGATCACGTTGTAGAAGAAGCTAGCAGATTGACGTTTCTCAACCGCTTGCAGCGCATCTTCGATGATCTTGTTGTTTAGCTCTGCTTTATCAAATGGTGTATTTGGTTGTGTCCAGTAAAGAGGATGTCCTTCTGGAGAGACTGGTGCCTCAAGGATATTCGACAAATCCAACTTGGTTTGTTTTGCTGTCAGGCCTTCAACGGTTTCCAACAAGTCGGTACGACCAATCAAGTCAGTCAGTTTTTCAACGCCAAGTTCAGCAAGTAATCCGCGTACTTCGTCCGCCAGACCGATGAAGTAGTTCATCACCATTTCCGGCAGGCCTTTGAAGTACTCTTTACGCAATGTCTCGTCTTGAGTTGCAACCCCTGTGGCACAGTTGTTGAGGTGACAAATACGTAGGAACTTACAACCCATTGCCACCATTGGCGCAGTACCAAAACCGAAGCTTTCCGCACCGAGAATCGCCGCTTTCACCACGTCTAGACCAGTTTTTAGACCACCATCTACTTGCAGACGGATCTTATGGCGTAGACCATTGGCAACCAATGCTTGTTGTGTCTCTGCCAGTCCCAATTCCCAAGGGCTACCTGCGTATTTCACTGAAGTTAATGGGCTTGCTGCAGTACCGCCGTCGTAACCCGAGATGGTAATGAGGTCAGCGTAGGCCTTCGCGACACCTGTTGCGATGGTGCCGACGCCTGGTTCAGAAACTAACTTCACCGAAACCAGCGCATTTGGATTGACTTGTTTTAGGTCGAAGATCAGCTGGGCTAAATCTTCAATCGAATAAATATCGTGGTGCGGAGGAGGGGAGATCAGAGTCACCCCCTGTACCGAATAACGCAGTTTTGCGATTTCTGCGGTGACTTTGTGTCCCGGTAACTGACCACCTTCACCCGGCTTTGCACCCTGTGCGACCTTGATCTGCAGTACGTCTGCATTGGTTAGGTAGTGAGGCGTAACACCAAATCGACCTGAAGCAATCTGCTTGATACGCGAGTTACGCTCTGTACCGAAGCGACGTGGATCTTCACCGCCTTCACCTGAGTTAGAGCAGCCTCCGAGGCGGTTCATAGCAGTTGCAAGTGCTTCGTGCGCTTCTGGGCTAAGTGCGCCAATAGACATTGCCGCCGAGTCAAAGCGTTTGAACAGTTCTGTACTTGGCTCGATTTGCTCAAGTGGTAGTGGGGAGTCTGATTTTTTCAGCGCCATTAAGTCACGTAGCATGGCAACAGGACGTTGGTTTACCTGCTTAGCAAAGCTCTGATAATCGTTACTTTCGCCTGATTTCACCGCAGTTTGCAGTGTGCCAACCACGTCTGGGTTGTAGGCGTGATATTCACCACCGTGAACGTATTTCAGTAAGCCGCCATGCTCGATGGCCTTACGTTTCGCCCAAGCTTTACGAGAAAGGTTGTACAAGTCTTGTTGGAAGTCGTCGAAGTTCGCGCCTTCAATACGAGTTGTTACCCCTTTAAAGCACAAATCGACCACTTCTTGGCTCAGGCCAACTGCTTCAAAAAGTTGCGAGCAGCGGTAAGAGGCGATGGTTGAAATCCCCATTTTTGACATGATCTTGTACAGACCTTTGTTGATGCCGTATTGGTAATTTTGCATCACATCGCGATAGTCTTTTTCTAGCGCTTTATCATCAATCAGCTTACCTAGCGCTTCATAAGCTAGGTATGGGTAAACCGCAGTGGCACCAAAGCCAAGCAAGACGGCAAATTGGTGTGGGTCACGCGCCGTGGCTGTCTCAACAACAATGTTGGCATCACAACGTAAGTTCGCATCGATCAGGCGAGTTTGAACAGCACCGACCGCCATTGCTGCAGGAATTGGCAGCTTGCCTTTGACTAAAGCGCGATCTGAAAGCACCACCAGAACCGTACCTTCACGTACGACTTGTTCTGCTTGTTCACACAGATCATCAATAGCTTGTTTGAGATCTTTCTGCTGTGGGTCGTAGTTGATATCGAGAATGGTATTACGGTAATGATCGTCACCAAGCTCGAGTAATTGCTGCATGTCTGAGTAAAGTAATACTGGCGAATCGAAGGTCACTCGGTAGGCGTGGCCATCGGTTTCACAGAAGACGTTCATCTCCTGACCAATACTGGTCGCCAGTGACATCACGTGTTTTTCACGCAGTGGATCGATCGGCGGGTTGGTTACCTGCGCGAACTTCTGACGGAAATAGTCAGTCACCAAGCGCTCTTTAGAGGATAAGACGGCCATCGGGGTGTCATCACCCATAGAGCCGACCGCTTCTTGTCCCATATCACCGAGAACGCGCAACACTTGATCGACTTCTTCATTGCTCATGGCGAATTGCTTTTGATAAGTCTTAAGCAAGTCTTCATCAAAGCTGCGTTCGCCAACTTGATCTTCAGGTAACTGAGCAAAAGGTGTGAGTTTGCGAACGTTGTTTTCCATCCACTCGCGGTAAGGGTGACGAGATTTCAGATCGTTATCGATCTCGCTAGACTGCCAAAGCTTACCTTTTCGAGTGTCGATAACCAGTAGTTCACCCGGACCAACACGGCCTTTTTCTGCGACCTCATCCGGAGCGTAATCCCAAATCCCCACCTCAGAAGCTAGAGTGATCAACTTGTCCTTGGTAATCACATAACGTGCAGGACGCAGACCATTTCGATCTAGGTTACAGGCAGCGTAACGACCATCGGACAGTACGATACCAGCCGGGCCATCCCATGGTTCCATGTGTTTGGAGTTGAAGTCGTAAAACGCTCGAAGATCCGGATCCATATCTGGGTGGTTTTGCCATGCTGGTGGCACAAGCATGCGCATGGCGCGGAAGATATCCATACCGCCTGCTAAAAAGAGATCCAACATATTATCTAAGCTGGAAGAATCTGAGCCAGTCTCGTTCACAAATGGTGCCGCAGTTTGTAGGTCTGGCAGCAGTGGTGATGAGAACTTGTAAGCACGAGCACGTGCCCATTGGCGGTTACCTTCAATGGTATTGATCTCACCATTATGAGCAAGGTAACGGAACGGTTGAGCCAGAGGCCACCGAGGCTGAGTATTGGTTGAAAAACGCTGGTGGAACAGGCAGATAGCAGATTCCATGCGTAGATCAGCAAGGTCAAGATAGAAGCGCGGTAAGTCCGCAGGCATGCACAAGCCTTTGTACACCAGAACTTGTGTCGACAAGCTACAGATGTAGAAGTCAGGATCTTCAGTGATTTGTTTTTCGATGCGACGGCGTGCGATGTAGAGGCGACGCTCAATGTCACGCTCGCGCCAACCTGCCGGGGCAGAGATAAAGACTTGTTGAATGTCTGGAAGTGAATCAGCAGCGATTGGGCCGAGTACTTCTGAATTGGTTGGCACTTCACGCCAACCCGCAACAGTTAACGTCTCTTGTGCCAGTTCTTTGTTGACGATGTCCTTGGCGAGTTGAGCTTTCACCGGATCTTGGTTGAAGAAAATCATCCCAACGGCGTATTGCTTGCCAAGGTTGAAGCCATTTTCTTCGGCGATAAGGCGTAAATAGGAATCGGGCTTTTGTAGAAGAAGACCGCAACCATCACCAGTTTTACCATCGGCGGCGATGCCACCACGGTGGGTCATGCGATCAAGTGCAGAAATTGCTGTACGTACCAGCTTGTGACTTTGCTCGCCTTCCATGTGCGCGATTAAGCCAAATCCACAGTTGTCTTTCTCAAGACTTGGATCATAAAGAGCCATTGCAATTCTCCCTTTGCTTATCTGTCATCCCGACAGATATATCAACACTGCTCAAGTTGATAATGATGACTAACTATGCGTCACTTTCTATGTTTTATGTATATCTATTCAATAAAATTCGTCAAATATCTTAACAAAAATTGTGTGTTTTATTTTCACCAACTTCACAAGCTATAGCTTATTGTAAAAAAGGTCAAGTTATTAGTGAATCATCGCGTGAATATGCGATTTACCATTTAATTGGCTGAAATAATTCAATAAAAACAGTGAGATAGAAAAGTTGTTGTTACAAAAAAGTAACATTTGGTTCTGGCGGGCATAAAAAAGACCAGCACAAAATGCTGGTCAAAATAAAAAGGTTGGAAGGAACTGTTTTCTTTCTTCGCTACCAGCCATCGATACTACTGATGGCTGGATTTAATACTTAGAAAGAGGAAGTGAGCGCACTCCCTTTACGCAGAAAGCATCAGTGAATCTGCTTTTGCTTCTAGGTTTGTGCCGCCCATTAAATAGTCATCGATAGCACGGGCACATTCACGACCTTCGTTGATACAACGAACCACCAGAGATTGTCCTGTTCGCATATCACCAGCAGCAAATACACCTTCTTGGTTGGTAGCAAAACCTTGGGTTGCTACGTTACCGCGATCATCCAGCGCGATATCCAGTTGAGCAAGCACGCCAGTTGGTTCTGGGTGCAGGAAGCCCATCGCTAGGAATGCCATATCACATGGGATCACACGCTCGCTTCCTTCTACTTCTTTGAAGCTTGGGCGCTCGCCAGGTTTCGCATCTTGCCAAACGATATCAGCAAGACGAAGACCAGTGACTTCACCTTTGTCATTGCCGATGAACTCTTTGGTTAGGATATTCCAGTGACGATCAACACCTTCTTCATGAGACGTCGAAGTACGCAAGATCATTGGGTACTGTGGCCATGGCATATTTGCAGGGCGTTTCTCTGGTGGAATCGGCATGATTTCAACCTGAGTGATGCTTGTTGCGCCATGACGGTTAGAGGTACCCACACAGTCAGAGCCGGTATCACCACCACCGATAACGACAACATGTTTACCCGCGGCGTGAAGTTCTTCACCCTTAAGATCCATGTTGTTGGCACGGCGGTTGTTTTGACCTAGGAATTCCATTGCGAAGTGAACGCCTTTTAGCTCACGACCCGGAACTGGCAAATCACGAGGAACGGTTGAACCACCCGTTAGTAGAACCACATCGAATTCTTGACGAAGTTGCTGGGCATTCACATCAACACCAACGTGTTGGTTAACTTTGAATTCAATACCTGCTTCTGCCATCAAGTTAATCTTACGATCAATTACGTCCATACCCAGTTTGAAATCTGGGATACCAAAACGTAGCAGACCGCCTACTTTCTCGTCTCGTTCGTATACTGTCACAGTATGACCAGCACTGTTTAGTTGCTCAGCAGCCGCAAGGCCAGCAGGGCCAGAACCGATGATCGCAACGGTTTTACCAGTGCGAGAACGAGGTGTTTTCGGTTTGGCGTATCCTTCACGATACGCCGTTTCTACGATGGTTTTCTCGATATTACAGATGGTGATTGGGTCTTGGTTGATGCCAAGTACACAAGCACTTTCACATGGAGCAGGGCAAACTCGACCAGTGAACTCTGGGAAGTTATTCGTCGAGCTTAGAATGTTCCATGCTTCTTCCCAGCTATCACGATAAACCGCGTCGTTAAACTCTGGGATGATGTTACCGATAGGGCAGCCGTTATGACAAAACGGCACACCACAATCCATACAACGAGAAGCCTGAGTATTGATTTTGCTACCAAACTCCTCGTTCAGAACGAACTCTTTGTTGTTCTTGATACGTTCTGCTGGGTCGATCTTCTGTGGAAGTTCACGACCATGCTCTAAAAATCCAGTAGGCTTACCCATTACACTGCCTCCGCTTCAGTTTGTTGCGCTTCAGCTTTACGCTTTTGAAGAACCGCTTTGTAGTCACGCGGCATTACCTTAACCATAGAGGCTAGGCTTGCTTCAAAGTTGTCTAGGAAAGACTGAGCGACTTCACTTCCTGTGAATTGAACATGCTTGGTTAGCATGTCGAGTAATAGATCTTTGTCTTCTTGCTCGATTGGGTCTAGGTCAACCAGTTCTGGGTTCAGTTTCGACTCAAAGTCGCCTGATTTATCCCATACGTAAGCAACACCGCCACTCATACCTGCGGCAAAGTTACGACCTGTTGAACCAAGGATGATGGCAGCACCGCCAGTCATATATTCACAACCGTGGTCACCGACGCCTTCTACTACTACTTTCGCACCTGAGTTACGAACACAGAAACGTTCGCCAGCCATACCGCGAATGAAAGACTCACCCGAGGTTGCACCGTAGAAACATACGTTACCAACCACGATGTTATCTTCAGCGACAATGCTTGATTTCGCATCAGGGTACAGCACCAAGGTACCGCCAGATAAGCCTTTGCCCCAGTAGTCGTTTGCATCACCTTCCACTTCGAACTTCACGCCCTTAGCTAGGAATGCACCGAATGACTGACCTGCAGAGCCGTTGAACTTCACGTTCATTGGTTGAGGAAGGCCGGCATCTTTGTACACTTTCGAGATTTCGTTCGACAGCATGGTACCTGCAGAACGGTCCGTGTTAACGATAGGGAATTCGGCTGTCACCGCTTCACCTTTCTCGAGAGCAGGAATGGCAGCTTGAATCAGCTTACGGTCTAGTACTTCTTCTAAGTTGTGGTTCTGCTCTGCTTGGTTGAATACGCCGTCCGCTTCGCGTGGCTGTTCAACGTGTAGAACAGGAGATAGGTCTAGGTTCTTGTATTTCCAGTGAGAAACATCTTGGCGAATTTTCATTTTCTGACCTTGGCCTACCATCTCATCGATAGTGCGGAAGCCAAGTTCAGCCATGATTTCACGTAGACCTTGTGCCATGTATTGGAAGAAGGTTACGACGTCTTCTACGCGGCCATCAAAGCGCTCGCGAAGTGTCTTGTTTTGAGTCGCGATACCAACAGGACAGGTGTTCTTATGACACTTACGCATCATGATACAACCTTCAACCACCAAGGCTGCGGTTGCCACGCCCCATTCTTCTGCACCAAGTAGCGTTGCGACTGCAAGGTCGCGAGGTGTCTTCATCTGACCATCCGCTTGAACCACGATACGGTTACGTAGACCGTTCTTCAGTAGCGTTTGGTGCGTTTCTGCCAAGCCAAGTTCCCAAGGAAGACCTGTATGACGGATTGAAGACATTGGGGATGCACCTGTACCGCCGTCGAAACCTGCGATAAGTACAACGTCCGCTTTCGCTTTTGCTACACCAGAAGCGATCGTGCCTACGCCTGCTTCCGATACCAGTTTCACGTTTACACGACCCGCGCGGTTCGCGTTCTTCAAGTCGTAGATAAGCTGAGCCAAATCCTCGATTGAGTAGATATCGTGGTGTGGCGGTGGCGAGATAAGACCGACGCCCGGAGTTGAGTGACGTGTAGCACCGATCCAGTCATCTACTTTATCACCTGGTAGCTGACCACCTTCACCTGGTTTCGCACCTTGAGCCATCTTGATTTGTAGCTCATCAGCGTTGGTTAGGTAGTAAGAGGTTACGCCGAAACGACCTGAAGCCACCTGCTTGATCGCAGAGCGTTCCCAATCGCCGTTGTCTTTGCGTTCGAAACGCATTGGGTCTTCACCACCTTCACCAGAGTTCGATTTCGCGCCAAGGCGGTTCATCGCAACAGCCAGTGTGGAGTGTGCTTCGTAAGAAATAGAACCGAATGACATTGCACCGGTCGCGAAGCGTTTCACGATGCTTTCAATTGGCTCGACTTCGTCGATAGAGATAGAACCTGCTGGGTTCTTAATGAACTCAAGTTGGCTACGCAGGGTTACCGCGTTGTCACCTTGCTTATCTACAGCAGTCGCGTATTGCTTGAACTGATCGTAGTTCTTGTTACGCGTAGACTCTTGCAGTAGAGAAATGGTTTCTGGGTTGAAGAGGTGTTTCTCACCACGCTGTTTCCACTGGTAAACACCGCCAACATCCAACATTTGAATTGGGATTTCGCGTTGTGGGTAACCGATACGGTGACGGATCAGCACTTCTTTGGCGATATCATCAAGGGTTAGACCTTGGATACGAGAAACCGTACCTGTGAAGTACTTGTCGACCACTGATTTGTGGATACCTAAAGCTTCGAAGATTTGCGCGCCGTGGTACGACTGTAGCGTTGAAATACCCATCTTCGAGAAGATCTTCAGAAGACCGCCATTGATCGCTTTACGGTAGTTGTTGAACAGATCGCGAGGGTTCGCTTCTGGATCCAACTTCTTCGTACGTTGAAGTTCAATGATGGTTTCAATCACTAGGTAAGGGTTAACCGCATTCGCACCGTAACCAAGTAGCGTTGCAAAGTGGTGCGTTTCACGCGCGTCACCAGTTTCAACCACGATGTCACACTTCGCACGTAGACCTTTACGGATCAAGTGGTGGTGTACTGCGCCAACTGCCAGCATTGCTGGGATCGCCGCGTGGTTTGAGTTCACTGCACGGTCAGTGAGTAGGATGATTGAGTAACCATCGATAACCGCGTCTTCTGCGTATTGGCAAATACGTTTTAATGCGCGCTCAAGCTTGCCTTGATCTTCATTGGCTTGGAATACGATATCCAACGTCTTCGCTTGTAGGTGCTCGTTATCGATCGCACGCAGTTTTTCAAGCTCAGAGTTCGCCAGAACCGGCGATTCCAATTCGACTTTCTGACAGTGAAGTGGTGTTTCAGTCAGAAGGTTTTGGTCTTTACCCAAGTAAGTGTTCAGCGACATAACCATGCGCTCACGGATCGGGTCGATCGGTGGGTTAGTTACTTGTGCAAACAGCTGCTTGAAGTAGTTTGAAAGGTGCTGAGATTGATGAGATAGAACCGCAAGAGGCCAGTCGGCACCCATTGCTGATAATGGTTCTTTCGCATCATTCGCCATTGGAACGATGATTTCGTTCACTTCTTCAGTGCTCACACCGAAAGCTTGTTGACGGTGCAGTAAACGCTCTGGAGAAGGTTGGCTGAACTGGTTACTCGCATCTGGCAGCTTCTTCAAGCTCAGTAGATTTTCTTCTACCCACTTTTCGTAAGGCTGCGCTGTTGCGATGGTGTCTTTCACTTCTTCATCAGAGATGATGCGACCTTGCTCTAGGTCTGCAACGAAGATACGACCTGGTTGTAGACGACCACGGAACTCTACGTTCTCTGGTTCAATATCCACAACACCAGATTCTGATGCCATCACTAGGAAGTTATCTTTGGTCACAGTGTAGCGAGAAGGGCGCAGACCATTACGGTCGAGCGTCGCACCAACTTGAACACCGTCAGTAAAACACACTGAAGCAGGACCATCCCATGGTTCCATGATGTTCGCGTGGTATTGGTAGAACGCGCGACGCTTAGGATCCATGTTTTTGTTTTCTTGCCATGCTTCTGGGATCATCATCATCAATGCGTGTGGCAGGCTGCGACCAGAAAGAACTAGGAGCTCAAGTGCCATGTCAAAGTTAGATGAATCCGAGCTGCCTTCCTGACAGATAGGAAGAAGCATGTCGATTTCAGCCTGAGTAAACAGGTCGGACTCTAGAATTGCTTCACGGGCTTTCATCCAGTTCAAGTTACCGCGAACTGTATTGATTTCACCGTTGTGGGCAATGTAACGGAAAGGCTGTGCAAGACGCCATTTCGGGAAGGTATTGGTAGAGAAGCGAGAGTGTACTAGTGCCAGTGCGGTCACCATGGTCGGGTTTTGCAGATCAAGGAAGTACTGAGGTACTTGCTCGGTCGTTAACTGACCTTTGTACACCAATGTCTTGTAAGACATTGAGTTAATGTAGAAGTCGTCACCAATGTTTGAAACGCTTTCTAGGCAAACACGTACAGTGTAGTTACGAAGTACGTACAGTTTGCGCTCTAGCTCTTCAGGTGTGATGCCAGGGCCGCCAGAGATAAACACATGCTCAAACTGAGGCTCTGTGCTTAGTGGGTCTGCACCGATCATTGAGTTGTCGGTTGGCAAAACGCGGTAGCCGATAACTTCAAGGTCTAGACGCTGTGCGTTGCGTTCTAGAATGTCACGGCATTGTTCGCGTTTGTATTCGTCTTTCGGGAAAAGAACGACACCAACACCATACTTTTCAAACGAAGGCAGTTTAATGCCTAGCTTAACGGCTTCTTCTAATAGGAATTCATGAGGTTTTTGTAGCAAGATACCCGCGCCATCACCGCTGCATGGATCACAGCCTTGGCCACCACGGTGTTCCATGCGAGCCAGCATATCCAATGCTTGAGTCACTACTTCATGAGATTTACGGTTTTTAAGGTGAGCAACAAAACCGATACCACAAGCGTCATGCTCCAGCTCCGGAGTGTACAGACCCTGTGAATTTTGCTCTCTATCTACCATAGATACATCCTTCCAGTTCAATGTCGACGTAAGAATCCCAGACAGATCTCGGCTGTCTTAGGGACGTTCTGCACGTCTTATCCTTTATATTTATGATTCGCCACTGGCCGAGGTTGACCAGTCTTGATTCCTTTCCGTATCTCGCAGGAAAAATTTTGCGAGAAAAACAATCCTTGGTGATATCCCTTTATTTATTGCCACAATTTAGTGACTTATATAGGTGGGAGCGGGATAACACCGACAATTCCCGTCGTTGATATTGTAATAAAAGTCACAAAAACGGCGGGGTTGTGTAAGTATCCTACAATTTTGTGACTTCGGAATGCAACGAAAAGTCACCTTTGTGACCCAAATTTTTCGTTTAAATATGCACTTTTTGTTTAACATTTACGCAACATTGCAGGTTTTGGGTTGGTTTTATGCAGTTTTATTGATTTGGCTTCGTAGCGTGTTTGTTTGAATTCACTAGAATTGTTTGTTTTTTCTTGCAGGGATGTAATTTACTTACATTAATCGTATTGAGATTCATTACGGTTTACAAATGATGAGAATCTATGCAATTACATGAATTGGTCAACACACTAGGTCAAGACCTTCAACGTCGTTACGGCGAAAAAGTCCATAAGCTGACTTTACATGGTGGCTTTAGCTGCCCAAACCGAGATGGCACGATTGGTCGTGGCGGATGTACTTTTTGTAATGTTGCCTCTTTTGCTGACGAAGATGTTCAGATCAAAAGTATCCACGATCAATTGAAAGATCGCGCTGGAGAGATCCATCGAGCGAAGAAGTACCTAGCATATTTTCAGGCGTACACCAGTACCTATGCAGAAGTACAAGTTCTCAAAAACATGTATGAAGAAGCACTTAAGGCTGCTGATATCGTCGGCCTTTGTGTGGGCACTCGTCCTGATTGCGTTCCTGATGCGGTATTAGATCTGCTGTCGGATTACGTGAACCAAGGTTACGAGATTTGGCTGGAGCTAGGTCTTCAAACTGCCAACAATGACACCCTCAAGCGTATCAACCGAGGCCATGATTTTGAGTGCTACGCAGAAATCACCAAGCGTGCTCGTGCACTTGGTATCAAAGTGTGCACTCACCTGATCGTTGGTTTGCCGAAAGAGACACGCGACGACAACGTTGAAACACTGCGTAAAGTGCTTGAAGTCGGTACTGACGGCATCAAGCTTCACGGTCTACATATTGTCGAAGGCAGTACTATGGCAAAAGCGTGGCGTGCTGGAAAGCTGGAAGCGCCTGAGCTTGAAGAGTATGTGGCTATAGCCAGTGAAATGATCCGCATGACGCCGAAAGAGGTGATTTATCATCGCGTATCTTCAGCGGCACGTCGTCCAACCTTGCTATCACCACTGTGGTGTGAGAACCGCTGGCTCGCGATGACCGAAATTGGTCGCGCATTGGATCGAGAAGGCTCACAAGGTAGCTTAACTGGCGATGCTTTCATCTATAGCAAACCAGAATTAAAGGCAGATTGATTGATTAATAACTGATATATTTCTCACTGTTATTGAAATGGAACAGAAGAATGGATCAGTTATTTACTTGGCTATGGAGTGAGCAAAATGACTATGGACACGTCATTTTGCTCACTATAGTGAGTGCGGCTGTTTTAGCACTTATCCACTATCGCTATCAGCAAGCTCTCAAACAACTCATCACTGACTCTCCATATTCTGTATTTGTTATTGATGCTGGGCATGGACAGATCTTGCTTGCCAATGACTCCGCCACGCAATTCCTCGGCATTCGTGCACTAGGTGCGGGATTTCTCTATCCTGCTACTTTTCATACAAACGACTTACTTACCATAGTGTCTAGCTTTGCTAGTCGCTCTTTTCGTCAGCAACTGTTTGACTGGCACTTATCTGAAAGTGAAAGCACCAGAGTCGAGTTATCTGGGAGAAAGAGCTTTTACAACGGACATCGAGTTTGGATTCTGTATGCTCAACCTTATCAGGCTACATCAGTAGAATGCCAACAAGAGCAAGCTGAGCTGAATATGGCACGTTCTGCTCTGGATTCACTTTCGGAGCTGGTCTGTCTGCAGGATCAGCAAGGTAACTACTTGGCGACTAATCGCGCTTTTGATCTATTTTGGGAAGGGCGAAGGGAAGAAGCCGGTATCACGCCACATGACGCGTTGGCGACTAGAAAAACGGAACGGCGCTGGACTACTGATGTGAACGGGCGTAGTTGCCTCCTTGAAGTAAACCAGAGTGCGCTTGTTTCACAAGTGGGTGAACTGATTGGCACATTATCTATCAGTCATGATGTGACTGAATGGCACAAAATGCAGCAAAACCTGCGAGACGAGATGGAGCGTCGTAAAGATACCGAAGTTGCACTTGCTCAGCGCGATACCATTTTGCAGACCATTTTGGACGCAAGTCCCGATCCTATCGGTATTTTCAATGAAAACTTGGTTTATCAAGCTTGTAATAAACCATTCGTAAATGCTCTTGGTATTTCTGATGTGTCTGAGCTAATTGGAAAGCGTCTGCAAGATGTCATTCCTGAAGAACTATACCTGCGCTTAAAGGCAAGCGATGTTCAGGCTCTTAATGATGCGGAACCCGTCAGGTATATCGATAAAATTCTCACATCAGATGGCCATTACACTTGGTTTGATGTGGTTAAGTCTCCCTTTAAAGATAAAGCTTCTGGTACCAACGGAGTGCTAATTATGGCTCGTGATATTTCTGAGCGATATTTAGCCGAGCAGAAGTTAGAAGAAGCCAACCTTGAATTAGAAAAGCTCAGTTTCCTAGACAGTTTGACCCAGGTAGCAAACCGTCGTCGATTTGATGAACAGCTGCATACATTGTGGTATCACCACGTTAGAGAAAAACTCCCATTGACCATTATGCTTTGTGACATAGACTTCTTTAAAGATTTCAACGACAGCTATGGGCACCAAAAAGGAGATGAAGCATTGGTACAGGTTGCTAATGTTTTTAAAGCTGTCGTTAACCGTTCTTCGGACTGTGTTGCGCGTTATGGTGGGGAAGAATTCGCTTTTATTTTACCCAATACGACGACACAAGGGGCGGAGCAAGTTGCGCAGCGCATCCATCAACAAGTTCACCAAGCGGCCATTGGCCACATGAGTTCAGAGGTTGCCCAAAGCTTAACAGTTAGTATTGGCTTCGTTTCTTATGTTCCGCAGCATGGGGATGAGCCAGAAATGGGCGTCGCCATGGCAGATAGTGCACTGTACCAAGCAAAAGCCGATGGTCGTGACCGCACCCGTATTCATCCCAGCTCGTTGTAGCGCTTTGTGACCGCTTACTCTAACTTGAGCGTGGGTGGTTTTAATCACCGTATTAAACACGTTAAACTGCGAACAACGTAGCATAAGTCTGTGATATCTCTTGTGACTCGCTTTAGTTACAACAATGCCGTTTTCCTTAATCTGTCTGATACGCAAGTTGAAGTCGGTTGCCTAGCTTGTTCCTTGGAGTAGTGAATGAAGCCCATGAAAAATCTCGCCCAGTATTACGTTGATCTGTTGGTCAAGCTGGGGATTGTCCGTTTCTCAATATTGCTAGCACTGGCGCTGGTTGCCTTAGCAGTCGTGGTGCAAGTCGGAATTACGCTCGCATTGAAGGGCAGTGTTGATGATATCGATATTGTACGGTCGGTTTTTTTTGGGCTGCTGATTACACCTTGGGCGGTTTATTTCTTGTCCGTTGTTGTGGACCAACTTGAAGAGTCACGTCAAAGGCTGACCAAGTTAGTCTCTAAGCTTAAAGATATGCGTTCTCGTGACCAAGAGCTCAACTTCCAACTGCAGCAAAATATTGAAAAACTTAATCAAGAGATCGAAGAGCGTATTAAAGCTGAGGAAGCTCGTGAAGAAGCAATGCAAGATTTAGAAAATGAAGTCTTCCAACGTGAGCGAACACAACTCGAATTAGCTGAGCGTACTGCACTTTTGCGATCCTTTATCGATGCTTCACCAGATCTTATTTATTACCGTAATGCTGACGGAGTTTTCTCTGGCTGTAACCGCGCGATGGAAGAGCTAACTGGTAAGAAAGAGCATCAACTTGTTGGTTTGAGTCCTTGGGATGTTTACAGTAAAGAAGTGGCTGAGCATATCGTCGATACTGACCAAAAAGTTTTTGCTGATAACCAAGCATTAACTTACGAGCAATGGTTGGATTACCCTGACGGTCGCAAGCACTACTTTGAATTACGTAAAGTGCCGTTTTACAGCAAAGATGGTCGCCACCTCGGATTGGTTGGCTTTGGCCGTGATATTACTGAGCGTAAGCGTCATGAAGAGTCTTTAGAAAAAGCTAGCCGAGACAAAACCACCTTTATCTCTACCATCAGCCATGAACTTCGAACTCCGCTAAACGGAATTGTGGGGCTGAGCCGTATGCTACTCGATAGTCAGTTGACTGAAGAGCAGCGGAAGCATATGCAAACCATCAATGTGAGCGCTATTACCCTAGGTAATATTTTCAACGACATTATCGATATGGATAAATTCGATCGTCGTAAACTGGAGCTGCTACCTGTGCCGCTCAATTTTGAAGACTTTGTCGCGGAAATTGAGAGCATCTCGGCATTAATGGCAGAACAAAAAGGGCTGCGCTTTGACTTAGAGCGTCTAAGTTCGTTGCCGAAGGCGATTGAAGTGGATGCTACCCGTCTGCGTCAGGTTATTTGGAATCTGGTTAGCAATGCGATGAAGTTCACCAAAGAAGGTGGCGTCGTAATGACGGTAAGTGCGGACGTTGAAGAAGAATATGCAACCATCATCATTGAGGTGGAAGACACCGGTATTGGTATACCTGAGGATGAGGTGGAAAAGATCTTTGCCATGTATTACCAAGTTAAATCGGGTAAAGACAACCTTCATGCTGTCGGTACTGGCATCGGATTAGCCGTGTCGAAGCAGTTAATCAATATGATGGATGGTGATATCACAGTGGCAAGTGAAGAGGGCTTTGGCAGTACTTTCACTGTGTCGATTCATGTACCGGTGGTTGAGCTTGAAGAGCCAATTATCGACGCGAAACGTGACAATATGCACCTTAATATCTTTATGGTTGAAGATATTGAACTTAACGTTACTGTGGCGAAGTCTTTACTTGAAAGCCTAGGCCATTCAGTCACTGTTGCCATGACAGGTGAAGAAGCGTTGGTGAACTTTGTGCCAGATGAATACGACTTGGCATTGCTTGATATCCAATTGCCGGACATGACAGGTTTTGATGTCGCTAAGTACTACCGTGAGCACTATGACAATCTACCTCCGCTGGTGGCGCTAACTGCGAATGTAATGAAAGATCGTCGAGAGTATTTAGACAATGGTATGGACGATGCAATCAGCAAGCCTCTCGCAGTACAGGCTCTTCAAGCTGTTATTGATAAATTCTTCGCTAATCGTGTTGACGGGCAAGAAGAAACAGTTGTCGACCAGAAGGTGATAGAGGACGAGGTATCTGCACCATCTCCAGTGATTGAGACGCACTTGTTGGATTTGGATATGTTAGAGTCTTATGTCGATATTGTGGGCGTGAAGCCTGTGTACGATAGCATTAAAATGTTTGAAGATATGATGCCTGATTATATTGAGGTACTGGACTCGAACATGACGGCGAAAGACCAAGATGGCATTGTCTCTGAAGCGCATAAAATTAAAGGTGCTGCAGGGTCTATTGGTCTCAAACATATTCAAAGCGTCGCCCAGAAAGCTCAGTCACCAGATATGCCTGCATGGTGGGAGAACATCTCTGACTGGGTTGAAGAGATTAAAAACGAATATCAAAATGATATTCAAGTACTGAAGAGTTGGTTGGAACAGAGGAAATAACATGAAGAAAATCGCGTCAGCAGCGTTAGCCGTCGCTCTCTTAGCTGGTTGCAGTTCTGCTCCACAGGTAGGTTGGCAAGAAGACAGTCAAATTACAATGAATCAAGTGAATGTTGAACTGAAAAGTAACCTATGGGTCAACATGATGCCGACTATTGGTGAAGTTCAAGAACAAAACGTACATGGTGCGTTGTATCTGCAAGCCGATAAAGATCTCCCTGCAAACCTTACGGTGGAATCACTGATTTTAAAGCAAGGGGATTCAGAGTGGGTGATTGATGGCGACCTTCTAGAACTAAGAACGCACAGTGAAAATCAGTGGGAAGTCGCGTTTGTATGGCAAATTGAAGCGGATACAGAAAAGCCGATAGATTTAGCGTTACTATTGGATGATGCGGGTAAAACAGGCTGGCTAGTTGAGAAAAACATTAAAATCGACAAAGTATACTGATCTTACCAAGTACCAGATAAAAAAAGGGCTTGCTCATGGAGCAAGCCCTTAATGTTTGTATTGTAGCGATTAGTCTTCTAGGTCGCCACAGAAACGGTAACCTTCACCGTGAATAGTCGCGATGATTTCAGGTGTACCTGATACTGATTCAAAATGCTTACGAATGCGACGGATGGTTACGTCTACTGTGCGGTCGTGTGGCTTAAGCTCACGACCAGTCATTTTCTTCAGTAGATCTGCACGAGTTTGGATCTTGCCTGGGTTTTCACAGAAGTGAAGTAGTGCACGGAACTCTGAGCGAGGTAGCTTGTAGCCTTCACCAGCAGGGCTCACTAGCGAGCGGCTGTTGATGTCTAGTACCCAACCATTGAACACGTACTTCTCTACTGAGCGTTTCTCTTCTTGAACAGCGTTAGTGCTCATTGAGCGGCTTAGTAGGTTACGTGCACGGATAGTCAGTTCACGTGGGTTGAAAGGCTTAGTGATGTAATCATCAGCGCCGATTTCAAGACCTAGGATCTTGTCTACTTCATTGTCACGACCAGTTAAGAACATTAGCGCGATATTTGCTTGCTCACGTAGTTCACGAGCTAGCAGTAGGCCGTTCTTACCTGGAAGATTAATATCCATGATTACCAAGTTGATTGAATTTTCAGACAACACTTGGTGCATCTCTTCACCGTCGCTGGCTTCGAAAACAGCGTATCCCTCTGCTTCAAAAATACTCTTAAGAGTGTTACGAGTTACTTGCTCATCTTCTACGATAAGAATCTGCGGGGTTTGCATTGGCGGTACCTAAATTTGTGACAAAATTGTGCTAATAGAATAAATTCTAGGCAAAAATATAACATACAGGTAATGTGATTTTGATAATAAAACAAGTTGATCAAAAAAACACTTCTTTCAGTTATCCGCCTTCCTTGGAATCTTGCCAACTCACCAGTGTCCGATGGCGACTTTATTCTATAGGGTTTGTTTACCTTTCAAATCCAAGCTTTACGGGCCTGAAACGTAAACACCCTAAGATATGGAGCGAATTTTATATTGTTAACAGCATGCTAACAATGCTCAAATGTTAATTCCATTCAGTTTGTTGATTTACATCAATTGATGAAATGTAACCGTTATTAATCGTTTAAGAGATATGATAGAAAAAAGTAATACGAACATAGACGCAGCGTTATGGCATGCTTATTCAGAGTCATACTTTCGGTTTGAGCAAGAGTGGAGCTCTCATCAGTATGCTGTCATAACTGCTTGGAACCCATACAGTAAATTGCGGTCAAACAAAGAGAACTGCATAAGTAATTACGAGCTAGAGCAATGCTTGAAAGGGATGAAATATGTTCCTGTCACTGTCGGTGATAAAGGTTTTCAATGGTTTGAAGAAAGCTATGCTGTAGAAATAAAACCACAAAAGGCGATAGCTCTTGCTAAAATTTTTAAGCAAAACGCAATTTATTACGTTGTGGATGGTGAACTGTATTTAATCTCCTGTGTAGGTGAAGAAACTCGCCAAGTGCTCGGAGAGATCAGTGATAAGCTCGTATAAAAGGATAATATTTACTTAAGATGCTCTCGCTCTTGAGTAAAAAATTCACGGAGGAAATATGAGAGATATAACACCAGATATTTGTGACCAGTTTGAAGATCAGGTAACGCTATTGAGTTTACCGCTGCAGAACTTTGGTCAACGAACCGCTTTTCATGGCGAAATCGTCACAGTGCGTTGCTATCATGATAATTCTAAAGTGCGAGAAGTATTAGGTGAGGATGGTACCGGAAAAGTCCTGATTGTTGATGGCCATGGCTCATGTCAAAAAGCGTTACTCGGAGACCAGTTGGCCATTCTTGGTATCGAAAATGGCTGGGAAGGGATTATTGTCTTCGGTGCTATCCGTGATGTCGCTCAGATGTCACAAATGGATATCGGCATTCAAGCTTTAGGTACTTGCCCATTTAAAACTGAGAAGCGTGGGGTAGGGGAAGTTAATGTGACACTGACGATGCAGAATCAGATCGTGCAGCCTAAGCATCACGTGTATGCAGATTGGAATGGCGTATTGATTTCAAAAGAAGCGCTAGACTTTTAAAAGCGGAAACCTAACCCCACTTCAAAGCCTTGTTGCCAATCTTGATAGTCCAGCGTGGCATGAATATCGAGATTGTCCGTTATCTTAACGCGACTCGAAACTTCGGCAGCAAGGCTACTGTCATCTTCTTTGATGCCGTCAGCACTTTCTGCTTTGTAGGAGCGAACGGTACTTTTCAGCGTAACACGATCGTTATATTGGTAGCTTATGCCGCTTAAAAAACCGCTCTGATTTTGAGTCGGTGAGTTATTAACGCGAGCACCTACGTAAAGATCGACGGAATCAAGCAGTTCATATGCGTAACCACCATCGATATTCCAAACATCAAAACTGTCATTTTGATAATTTTCACTAGAAATGAAAAGCTTATGAGGGGAAGGTGCCGTTTTACCTGGTAGAGGAGGCAATGTGTTTGCTAGAGATATTGCAGGCAGTACAAGGACAAGCAGGCACAATAGGACTTTCATCATCACCACTCCTTGTCATTTCAATCATTATTGGTATTGCCATCGGCTTTCAAATTATTAAAGCACATATTATGAAAGCTGGCTCATTAATTTTGCTTATATTTTGATCTTCTGAACTTTGGTCATAGCCAAGCTATCGTGAATTAAAGTACGGCATTGGCAGAATTTTGATCAACGTTACCCAGAAATGGATCTTACTGTTGGATCTCATAAGATCGAGAACTTGGGATCTAGTAGTATAGAGGTAGTTTTTTACCTGTTTTGCGGAGCTGTTCAAATCTTTGTAATAAAAGTCTTTTTTGAAATTTAAATCAGCACGTCTTTTCAATCTCGAACGTAAAATATACAAGTTTTTTGTTGACTCTAGTTAAGAAACTCGGTAAACGTAGAGTTAAGCAAACACATAATTATCGTTGAATATTTATTTATGACATCTCACAGCCAAGTAGTAATGACCACAACCATTATTATTACCAACACGACCAATGTTGGGGCAGGCTGCTGAGCGAAAGAAATTCACAAAGAAGGCCTGTATCCAACAAGATACAGGCCTTTTTTTATGCTTTTTTAATACAGAATTTAGACAGATCTAGAAAGATACATCGGAGGAAGGGATGCGAGTATTAAAGTTTGGCGGTTCATCATTAGCAGATGCAGATCGCTTTTTGAGAGCGGCGGATATCATCGCCAACAACGCACAACAAGAAGAAGTCGCCGTGGTACTTTCTGCACCGGGCAAAACAACCAATAAGCTGGTAGCGGTAATTGAAGGTGCACTTCGCAACGGCGAAGCAGAGCTGCAAATCAATGAGCTGGAAGCTTCTTTCAAAGCGCTGTTTGCAGATATCCAAGGTGTGTTACCAAACATCGATGGTGCTGCGTTCGATAACCAAGTTAAAACATCACTTTCTCAACTTCGCCAATTTGTTCACGGCATTAATCTTCTTGGTATGTGCCCAAACAACGTCAATGCACGCATCATCAGTAAAGGCGAACGCATTTCGATTCAGTTGATGAAAGCGGTATTAGAAGCAAAAGGCCAACCTGCGCATCTTATCGACCCAGTTGAATACCTGTACGCAAAAGGCGATCACCTAGAAGCCATGGTCGACGTTGACGTTTCAACTCAGAACTTCCGTCAGAATCCTCTTCCTCAAGGCCATGTAAACATCATGCCTGGTTTTACCGCAGGTAATGAGAAAGGTGAGCTAGTCACTCTTGGTCGTAATGGCTCTGACTACTCTGCGGCAGTTCTTGCGGCGTGTCTGCGTGCAGACTGCTGTGAAATCTGGACAGACGTTGATGGCGTGTACAACTGTGACCCACGCTTAGTGGAAGATGCTCGCCTACTCAAATCACTTAGCTATCAAGAAGCGATGGAGCTTTCTTACTTCGGTGCTTCCGTTCTGCACCCTAAAACCATCGCACCAATTGCACAGTTCCATATTCCATGTTTGATCAAAAACAGCTTTAACCCACAAGGCGCGGGTACGCTGATTGGGCAAGATACTGGCGAAGATAATCTGGCGATCAAAGGTATCACGACGCTAAACGACCTAACTATGGTTAACGTGTCTGGCCCGGGTATGAAGGGCATGGTCGGCATGGCAAGCCGTGTATTCGGCGCAATGTCATCAGCAGGTGTGTCTATCGTATTGATCACTCAATCTTCTTCTGAGTACAGCATCAGCTTCTGTATCGAAGCGCAAGACAAAGCAAAAGCACAACAAGTATTGGCGGATGCATTTGAGCTGGAGTTAAAAGATGGCTTACTTGAGCCTGTAGACTTTATTGATGATGTTTCTATTGTGACACTTGTGGGTGACGGTATGCGTACATCACGCGGTGTTGCATCTCGCTTCTTCTCATCTCTTGCTGAAGTGAACGTAAACATTGTAGCCATTGCACAGGGCTCGTCTGAGCGTGCTATCTCTGCGGTGATCCCTGAAGACAAAATCTCTGAAGCGATCAAAGCGTGTCATGAGAACCTATTCAATTCTAAGCACTTCCTGGATGTATTTGTTGTTGGTGTTGGTGGTGTTGGTGGCGAGTTGGTGGACCAAATTGAACGCCAACAAGCGAAGCTGGCAGAGAAAGGCATTGTGATTCGCGTGTGTGGTTTAGCAAACAGTAAAGGTCTCTTGCTTGATAGTGAGGGTTTACCGCTAGAGCATTGGCGAGACCGTATGTCGGCATCAACAGAAGAGTTTAGCTTAGCGCGCTTAATTTCTTTGGTTCAACGTAACCACATTATCAACCCTGTGTTGGTGGATTGTACCTCAAGTGAGTCTATCGCAAACCAATACGCGGATTTCTTGGCGGCGGGCTTCCACGTTGTTACTCCGAACAAAAAAGCAAACACAGCAAGCATGGCTTACTACCACCAACTTCGTGGTGTTGCACGTAGCTCTCGACGTAAATTGCTGTACGAAACAACGGTAGGTGCGGGTCTGCCAGTGATTGAAAACCTGCAAAACCTTATTGCCGCTGGTGACGAACTAGAGCGTTTCAGCGGTATCCTGTCGGGTTCTCTGTCATACATTTTTGGTAAGTTAGATGAAGGTATGAGCCTAAGTGAAGCGACAAACATCGCCAAGCAAAACGGCTTTACCGAACCGGATCCTCGCGATGATCTATCGGGAATGGACGTAGCGCGTAAGCTTCTTATTCTTGCGCGTGAAGCCGGTATGTCACTAGAGCTAGAAGACGTTGTGGTTGATCAAGCTCTGCCGCCAGGCTTTGACGATTCAGGTAGTGTAGATGAGTTTATGGAGCGCTTACCAGAAGCGGACGCCTACTTTAAAGAGTTGTCGGCCAAAGCTGCGGAAGAAGGCAAAGTGTTGCGTTACGTCGGTGAGATTATTGATGGCAAATGCAAAGTTAGCATTGCTGCTGTTGATGAAAATGATCCAATGTTTAAGATCAAAGACGGTGAAAACGCACTGGCATTTTACAGTCGTTACTACCAGCCAATTCCACTGGTATTACGTGGTTACGGTGCAGGTACTGAGGTAACGGCTGCGGGTGTATTCTCGGATGTGATGCGTACTTTAGGTTGGAAACTAGGGGTATAACAACAATGAGTTCAAGTGATATGGATGTAGTGGTTTATGCTCCGGCATCAATTGGCAATGTAAGCGTTGGTTTTGACGTTTTGGGGGCGGCCGTGTCCCCAGTTGATGGCACTCTATTGGGCGATCGCGTATTAGTTAAGTCTGGGGCTGAGCCGTTCAGTCTAAAGACAGCGGGTGATTTTGTTGAGAAGCTACCAACCGAGCCAAAAGAGAACATCGTTTACGATTGTTGGGTAGTGTTTGCTCGCGAGCTAGACAAGAAAGGCGTTGAGCTAAAGCCACTTGAAATGACGCTAGAAAAGAACATGCCAATCGGCTCTGGTTTAGGTTCAAGTGCTTGTTCTATTGTTGCTGCATTAGATGCATTAAACCGATTCCATGGTCAGCCGCTTAACGAGACAGAGTTGCTAGCGCTGATGGGAGAAATGGAAGGCAAGATCTCTGGTGGTATTCACTATGATAACGTGGCGCCATGTTACCTTGGCGGTGTGCAATTGATGCTGGAAGAGCTAGGTATCATTAGCCAAGAAGTGCCTTGCTTTGACGATTGGTACTGGGTGATGGCGTATCCGGGTATCAAAGTATCAACAGCAGAAGCACGTGAGATCCTACCATCTCAATACCGTCGACAAGATATCATTGCTCATGGTCGTCACCTTGCAGGCTTTATTCATGCGTGTCATTCTGGTCAGCCAGAACTTGCTGCAAAAATGATCAAAGACGTGATCGCAGAACCGTATCGTGAGAAACTGCTTCCAGGTTTTGCAAATGCACGTCAATACGCAGCGTCTGCGGGTGCATTGGCAACCGGTATTTCTGGCAGTGGGCCGACACTGTTCAGTATTTGCAAAGAGAAAGATGTCGCTGAGCGAGTTGCTCGCTGGTTAGAACAGAACTACGTACAAAACGAAGAAGGATTCGTCCACGTTTGTCGTCTAGATAAACAGGGTTCGAAAGTAACAGGAAGTGAGCTATGAAGCTTTACAATATAAAAGAAAATGATGAACAAGTTTCCTTTGGCCAAGCCGTTCGCCAAGGACTAGGCCGTAACCAAGGTCTATTTTTCCCATCGGAATTACCAAAATTTGAAGATATTGATGCGCTACTCGCAGAAGACTTTGTCTCTCGTAGCACAAAAATCCTATCAGCACTGATTGGCGATGAGTTGGCGGAAGAGCAAGTTAACGCATTGGTTGACGCTGCATTCCAATTCCCAGCTCCAATCAACCAAGTAAAAGACGGTGTTTACGCTCTGGAGCTTTTCCATGGTCCAACGCTTGCGTTTAAAGACTTTGGTGGCCGATTTATGGCGCAATCTCTTGCTGCGGTTTCGGATGGTGGCAAGATAACCATTCTGACTGCAACTTCTGGCGATACTGGCGCAGCCGTTGCGCACGCTTTCTACGGTATGGAAGACATCAACGTTGTGATTCTTTACCCGAAAGGCAAAATCAGCCCACTGCAAGAGAAGCTATTCTGTACGCTTGGTAAGAACATTCACACTGTCGCGATCGATGGTGACTTCGATGCGTGTCAGGCTCTGGTTAAGCAAGCTTTCGATGATTCCGCACTGCGTGAAGAGATCGGCCTGAACTCTGCAAACTCAATCAACATCAGCCGTTTGATGGCGCAAATCTGTTACTACTTTGAAGCAGCCGCGCAAATGAGCAAGCAAGAGCGTGAAAACCTAGTGGTATCAGTACCAAGCGGTAACTTCGGTAACCTAACTGCTGGTCTACTGGCAAAAGCACTGGGTTTGCCTATCAAACGCTTCATTGCTGCAACGAATGCCAATGACACTGTGCCACGTTACCTAGAAACGGGTCAGTGGGAGCCGAAACCAACAGTAGCGACCACGTCGAATGCGATGGACGTTAGCCAACCAAACAACTGGCCTCGTATCGAAGAGCTGTGCCGTGTGAAAGAGTGGGGCTTGGAGACACTAGGTAAAGGCGCTGTTTCAGATGAGCAAAGCGCACAGTCAGTGAAAGACCTATACGCACTGGGTTACCTATGCGAGCCGCACGGAGCGATTGCTTACCGAGTTCTGGACGAGCAATTGCAAGACGGTGAAACCGGTCTTTTCCTATGTACTGCACACCCTGCGAAGTTCAAAGAAGTGGTGGATGACATTCTGCAATCCGACATCGACCTTCCTGCTCCATTAGCGAAGCACGCTGCGATGGAACTGTTATCGGAAGATCTCGACGCAGATTTTGCTGCATTGAAGCAAGTACTGCGCCGCGTACAGTAAGCTTCAAAAATATAGTCAGTATCAAAAACACAAATAACGAGAGGTGAATGAGCAATCATTCACCTTTTTTATTGCCGATAAGTTTTAACTCTCTTTAAGATTGAGAAACGAACTTAACTAAATGAGATGGAAAGAGCAGCATGCATTTTTTGATTTTTCTTGGCTCAGTGAGAGACAGCACGCCACCACGACCAGCCCGTTTAGGAATGTGAGTCAGCAGAGCGTGTGAAAAACTCATCGTGAGTCAGCATTCACAACATACGGTCGAAATCATTGACCCATTGAACTATGACTTTGGTGATGTGTTTAAGCCCGAGTTTGCTTATCACCGCTCTAAAGTGCCGCAGCATCTAAGCGAGCTGGCACACAAAATCAAACATGCGGATGGGTATGTGATGGTCAGCCCGGAATACAACCATTCGATGAGTCCTGCCTTGGCAAACATGCTTAACCACTTTGGCAGCTCGCTGTTTTCTTATAAGCCAAGTGCGATCGTGACCTATTCTGCAGGGCAATGGGGTGGCGCAAGGGCTGCAGTGTCGATGCGGACCTTCTTGTCCGAGTTGGGGTGTTTGCCCGTGTCGGCAATGATCCATATTCCGAAAGCTCAAGAAGTGTTTGATGAACAGGGTGTGGTTGCGGATGAATCGGAGCAGGCGCAGTGGGACAGCTATATGAATCGCACCCTGCATCAATTGATTTGGTGGGCAGAAGGGGCGTCACTACAAAGAGATAGGCTTGACCCAACCTCGTTGGCGCAAGCGTTTCAAAAGGATCCTTCGCAAAGAAACGCACCTTAGAAAGGAGCGTTCGCCACTATCGGAGGGGACTCGAAGGAGCCAGAAACAAAAAAAGCTTGGTCATTGCTGACCAAGCTTTTTAAATTCTAGCAAGCTAGTTTACTGATTATAGAGACTCAGTAAAAGTACGAGCGATTACGTCACGTTGCTGTTCTGGAGTTAGCGAGTTGAAACGTACTGCGTAACCAGAAACACGGATAGTTAGCTGTGGGTAGTTCTCTGGGTGTGCAACTGCGTCTTCTAGAGTTTCACGCTTAAGAACGTTCACGTTTAGGTGTTGGCCGCCTTCGATGCGAGGTGCCGCTTCGATTGCTACTTCACGGCTTTCGTATTCACCTAGGTCGCTGATTGCGATAACTTGGTCTGCTTCGTAAGTTGATGCTGCTGCAACACAACGCGCTTCATTCTTCTCGCTATCTAGTAGCCAGATAGAGTTTAGTAGTTCGTCGTTAGCTGCTTTAGTAATTTGGATACCTTGGATCATCACTATCTCCTAGACCACTTAACGTGGTGATTATTGGTGTTAATTTTCGAATTTTTGTTGAGCTAGGTATTATATAGCCAATATCCATTATTTTAATATTGATTTAGGTCAAAAAACAACTAAAAACCTTAAATTTTTGAAGGTAATTTTGTTGAGTTAAATCAATAAAACGTTTGAAAACATACTAGTTACAATTTATTTGATAATATAAAAAATATTTAAAAGTCATTTTTGTTGTAAATTTACTACAAAATGAGTTTAAAACTTAACCTGCTTAACGCAACTGCCTGTATTTAGGTAGCCATATTGAAAGTCTAAAGTGATTAAATGACAAACATGAAAAACAAGTTTGGAAACAAGTTTATTGGTGCTCACGTGTCGGCGGCGGGCGGAGTAGATCAAGCACCTCTTCGTGCTCGTGAGATTGGTGCAAATGCGTTTGCCCTTTTTACTAAGAATCAACGTCAATGGGTCGCTAAGCCACTCGAAGAGAAAACCATCAGCGCATTCAAAGCAAACTGCAAAATGCTTGGCTTTGGCGCGGAGCACATTCTGCCCCATGACTCCTATCTGATTAACTTGGGCGCTCCAGAAGAAGAAAAGCTGAATAAATCCCGCGCTGCATTTATTGATGAGATGGAGCGTTGCAATCAATTGGGGTTAACGCTACTGAACTTCCACCCAGGCAGTCACTTAAAGAAAGTGTCCGAGCAAGAATGTTTGGCAACGATCGCTGAGTCGATCAATCTTGCGCACAAAGCCGTGCCGAATGTGATTGCTGTAATTGAGAATACTGCTGGTCAAGGAACGAACTTAGGCTGGAAGTTTGAGCACCTAGCTGAAATCATCGAGCAAGTGGAAGACAAAGAACGCGTTGGCGTGTGTCTCGATACTTGCCACACGTTTACGGCGGGTTACGATTTACGTACTGAAGAAGATTGTGAGCGGACCTTTGCTGAGTTCGACCGCATTGTCGGCATGCACTATTTAAGAGCAATGCATCTAAATGATTCAAAGGTTGAATTCGCTAGCAAGGTTGACCGCCATCATTCATTAGGTAAAGGCGAGATCGGTTGGAGCTGTTTTGAGTACATCGCAAAAGATCCTCGATTTGATGGTATCCCTCTGATTCTAGAAACAATTGATCCTGATATCTGGCAGCAAGAAATCGACACCTTACGCCGATTCCACATTGAAGAAATGGCGAATTTCTAACGGAATAGTAAAGTTGGCATCCTTCTTTCTTTATTAAAACTAATCGCGTTATTGCGTATTTGTTTTAAACGCCTAAATTCAATGTTGTATGTGGGCGATTAAGTTAGGAGGATGACATTATGTCTCGACCAGTTTCCTTTACCCCAGTGACACACTCTCGACGTGTATTACGTTTACCAACGCCAAATCGCCATATCACTGGACAAGGGCATTTTCGAACACCGCAGCGTAATTAGCGTCATTACTACTCGTGATTTTGGTTTAGTCAAACCAGCACGGGTTCATGCCAGTTGTCTGCGAATCAGCGTTTGAGGAGCCGTCTCAACTTGGTGCTGGTGGTAAGTTTTTGTTTGTTTGGGTTTCGCTCGTTAGAATAGAGGGAAACTTTAGGACAGGAACTTTCCATGAATCAGTTACCCACTTGGCACGATGTGATCGGCGAAGAAAAACAGCAGAGCTACTTTGTCGATACCATGAATTTTGTTGACGCAGAGCGAGCAGCAGGCAAAGCCATCTATCCGCCAGCCAAAGACGTGTTTAACGCGTTCCGTTTTACTGAATTCAATGACGTTAAGGTAGTGATTCTAGGGCAAGACCCTTACCATGGTCCAAACCAAGCACATGGTTTGTGCTTCTCTGTGTTGCCTGGTATTAAAACGCCACCATCTTTGGTGAATATGTACAAAGAGTTGGCGCAAGACATCGAAGGTTTTCAAATTCCTCAACATGGCTTTCTACAAAGCTGGGCTGAACAAGGGGTGTTGCTACTCAATACAGTGTTGACAGTAGAGCAGGGCAAAGCACACTCACATTCGAAAACCGGCTGGGAAACCTTTACTGACCGCGTGATTGAGGCCATTAACCAGCATCAACAAGGTGTTGTGTTCCTGTTATGGGGGGCCCATGCGCAGAAAAAAGGTCGCTTTATCGACCGCAATAAGCATCATGTATTGACCGCTCCGCACCCGTCACCATTATCTGCACACCGTGGTTTCTTTGGTAGCAAGCCATTCTCGCAAGCAAACCAAATCCTTGTTCAACAAGGCAAAGAAGCGATTAATTGGCATTTGCCGATGACGGTGTAAGTATCGACATCTTATCCGAGACATAACAGTACAGCGATCGTGACACCACGTTCGCTGTTTTTTTGAACACCGTCGAGGCTGGTCGCTGGTTTCTCATATACACTTATTAAAAGTAAGTGTTAAGGAGAGACGCTATGATGATCGAGAGAATTCGACGCGAACACGGCTATATGGTCCGTTTATTGGCAATATTGCGCCATAAATTGAATGAGATTAAGCAAGAACACGCTATTAACTATGCGTTGGTGAGTGAGATCGTGGATTACCTCTCTAATCACTCTGAAAAGGTTCATCACCCCAAAGAAGATATCCTCTACCATTACTTTCTAGAGCACTATGGTCATTTTAAGACGATTGAAAATCTAGAGTTAGAACATCAAGAGTTATCTAAAAAGACCAAACAGTTTGCCGGCATTGTAGAGATGATTCTGCAAGATGCTGTTGTACCTCAGGAGATGTTTACCCAGCAACTCGAGGATTTCATTACCAGTCAGAAACGCCATTTGGAAATGGAAGAGCGCCAAGTTCTACCACTGATTGAAGAGTTGTTTACTTCAGAAGATTGGCTAAATGTCGAAAGCCAATGGCAGGAAAATGAAGATGATCCTGTGTTTGGCAATACTATCGCTGATCGCTACAAACAGCTCGCCGAAAGAGTGCGTCATAATGACGCTGAGTTCGTCTAAAGCGTGAAGATGACAAGGTAAACGATTGCGTTAGCGTGGTTTGTTTTGTCATTTTCTTATCTTATGAGAATTTGTTGGAAATTGATTCGCTATAAATATGAGTGAAAATGGATAGAAATTCTCAACAGGTAAGAATGGGAGTTATGCTAGTGAAATCAGCATAAAAATCCCCCATTTTTTGCAGTATCTATAATAGACAAAAGGCACCATCGAGGTGCCTTTTGTGTAAATTATAATTTGATGTCATCCAAAGTGATGTCGTTGCAGACATCGAGTTCACGCAGTTCCTTAAGTAAGTTGCGTCTATCGTTCATTGCTTCAATTTCACGCCATTTACGTTTCAATGGTTTTGAGCGTGATTTAGTTGTTGAGGTAGTTTCCAGATCAAAGATGTTGTCTAGTTGAAAGCCTTCCATAAGCCACCTTACCTTTTTAAATAAACTGTTATTGCCAGTCCTTTGTGGAGTTTTTTAAGTACCATAATAGCTTTGAAGATAACTATGATTCATTTCGCATTTGTGTCGGTAACATGACAGTTTCGTTTAAAAATCCCCACAAAATCACACTTTGACTAGGGGTTAAGTGCTTATAAAGTGAGCGATCGATCTCAAGAAAACGATTAAATGAAAGGGAAGAGGATGTTAATTCTCGTTACTTAATCGAAGAAATTAAACCTCGGATTAGTTGCATAAAATTGTATCGGCTAAAATATAACCAGTCAGGTTGGCATTGCAGAGAAAGTTTTATTGAATGCCTTGATATCACTAGCTTGATTTGAAATTAACAGTCTGCCATACCATTATGTTTGCATTGCCTTTTGTTGTTAATGGCTGGTTGTCCATATGTTGCTAGTTGTGGGTTTTAAATTTCCCTTTTATGTTAACTTTTAGTGATTTTCTAGTGAAAAATAACATGTATAAAAAACTAATTTCATATTGATTTTTGAGGTTTGAGGCTGCATTATCCGCCCGTCAAAAATTACGCTAGTACGTAAAATGGAAGCATGAAGCGATATTTACGATTCTAGATTGCGCATAAACACTACTCCAAAAGCTAAGCAGACTTTGACACTTAGCAAGCAATCTAGTGGAAGGCTTGGAAGCATAAACTGGCGCAACTCACTTTGAGGTACACATGACAGACTTAATCAATTTGATGAACGACCTCCTTTGGGGCTCGATTCTGGTTTATCTTCTTGTAGGTGTAGGAATCTACTTCACTGTTCGATTGGGTTTCATCCAATTCCGTCACTTCGGCCACATGTTCTCTGTTCTGAAGAACAGCCGTAAAGCAGACAAAGCTGGTATTTCTTCTTTCCAAGCGCTTTGTACTAGTCTTGCTGCACGTGTAGGTACAGGTAACATGGCGGGTGTTGCAGTTGCATTGACTGCGGGTGGCCCTGGTGCAATCTTCTGGATGTGGTTGATTGCAATGCTTGGTATGGCGACGTCGTTTGCAGAAAGCACGCTAGCACAGCTATACAAAACCAAAGATGATGATGGCAACTACCGCGGTGGTCCTGCTTACTACATGGAAAAAGGCTTGGGCATGCGCTGGATGGGCGTATTGTTCTCGGTTTTCCTGATCATCGCTTTTGGTTTGGTATTCAACGCCGTTCAAGCAAACTCAATTGCAAATGCAATGAGCACTGCATTTGGTTGGGATGATCTATACGTAGGTATCGCAGTTGTTGCTCTGTCTGCTGTGGTTATCTTCGGTGGTATCAAACGTATCGCGAAAGTAGCTGAACTGATTGTTCCAGTTATGGCTCTTGCATATCTATTGCTAGCTCTGTTTGTCATGTTCTCTAACCTAGAGAAACTACCAGACGTGCTAATGCTGATCTTTAAGAGCGCATTTGGCCTACAAGAAGCCGCTGCAGGTGGTCTTGGTTATGCAATCGCACAGGCGATGATCAACGGTATCAAACGTGGTCTATTCTCGAACGAAGCAGGTATGGGTTCTGCGCCAAACGCGGCTGCATCTGCAACGCCTTACCCGCCACACCCAGCATCTCAAGGTTATGTACAGATGCTCGGCGTGTTCATGGATACGATCGTTATCTGTTCGGCGACAGTCGCTATCATCCTTATGTCGGGTGAGTACGTAGGCCAAGCAACTGAAGTAACGGGTATCGAATTAACTCAGCGTGCATTGAGCTCACAAGTTGGTGATTGGGGCAGCATTTTTGTTGCGGTAGCGATCTTCTTCTTTGCGTTTACTTCGATCATTGCTAACTATTCATATGCTGAAACCAACCTAATTTTCCTAGAGCACAACCACAAAGCGGGCCTAGGTATCTTCCGTATTATCGTGTTAGGTATGGTGATGTTCGGTGCGCTAGCGTCTCTACCTGTGGTTTGGTCACTTGCCGACGTATCCATGGGCTTGATGGCAATTGTGAACTTAGTAGCGATTCTGTTGTTATCAGGCATTGTGATTAAGCTGGCGAAAGACTACAACCGTCAGCTAGACGAAGGTAAAGTACCAACGTTTGATGCAAATGACTTCCCTGAGCTGAAGTCGCAACTAGAAGACGGCATTTGGTACAACGCCAAGAAAGAAGACTAAGTCGATAGCTAATCATTGTTGAAAGCTATCAACACGATTCAAAAAGCCATGCAGACAATGCATGGCTTTTTTTGTACCCTAATGGGAAACAAAAATTAGGGAAGTTAAAGTCATGCTCATCGTAGTTTCTCCAGCTAAAACGCTTGATTACGAGTCACCACTCGCTACTGAGAAGTTTACTCAACCAGACTTGGTTAGCTATTCAAAAGAGCTGATCGAGGTATGCCGTAAGTTAACACCTGCCGACGTGGCATCATTGATGAAGGTAAGTGATAAGATCGCAGACCTAAATGTAGGCCGCTTCCAAGAGTGGAGCGAAACCTTCACCACTGATAACGCACGCCAAGCGATTCTTGCGTTTAAAGGTGACGTGTACACAGGTCTTGAAGCAGAAACCCTTTCTGATGCCGATTTTGATTACGCTCAAGATCACCTACGTATGCTATCTGGCTTGTATGGTCTGTTGAAGCCGCTTGATTTGATGCAGCCATACCGTCTTGAGATGGGTACCAAGCTGGCGAATGATAAGGGCACGAACCTTTACCAATTCTGGGGTAATGTGATCACCGATAAGCTGAATGAAGCGATTGCAGCTCAGGGCGACAATGTGCTGATCAACCTAGCCTCGAACGAATACTTTAAAGCGGTGAAGCCAAAGAACTTGGATGCACAAGTGATCACCCCAATCTTTAAAGATTGTAAAAATGGCCAATACAAGGTGATCAGCTTCTACGCGAAGAAAGCGCGCGGCATGATGGCGCGCTACATTATTGAAAACCGCATCGATAGCGTGGCGGACTTAACTAAGTTTGATGTTGCGGGTTACTACTTCGTTGAAGAAGAGTCGACACCGACAGACTTAGTCTTTAAACGCGAAGAGCAAAACTGAGCGAGAGAAGTTTAGCCTTCACTCCTTTCAAACAATTCAAACGAAAAGCCGGATAGTTATCCGGCTTTTTTTATTTCATCGAACGCTGATCTTAATTTTATTTTTTACATAAAAAGTTTAGTTCTTAAAAAATAGTTGAGTAAGAAGATTTAAAGTTGTATTTTAAATACAACTTTAAAAATAAAGGAGTTCTCCTATGTCAGACTTCAAGCTCACACACAAAAAAGCCTCTAAGTTATCGGAGTACGTTGCACTTCGTATTACCAAGTTGCTGAAATTCACTCTGAACATCTTTTACGGCAAGAAATACGCAAAGCGAGCGGTGATTCTTGAAACCATCGCAGCCGTGCCCGGTATGGTGGCGGGTATGTTCAACCACCTCAAAGCGCTGCGTCGAATGAAAGACGATGAAGGTTGGATCCGAGAACTTCTCGACGAGGCTGAGAATGAGCGTATGCACCTGATGATTTTCCTCGACATTGCTAAGCCGAGTTTGATTGAGCGTTTACTTGTACTGCTTGGCCAAGGTGTGTTTATTCTCGTGTATAGCATCATCTATCTACTGTCTTCTAAAATCGCTCACCGTGTTGTGGGCTACTTCGAAGAGGAAGCGTGCAACAGCTACACCGAGTACCTAGAGAAAATTGATAGTGGGGAAGTAGAGAATGTACCGGCTCCGACTCTGGCGATCGATTACTACAAGCTGCCTGCCGATGCGATGTTAAGAGATGTAATTTTGCGTATTCGCGAAGATGAAGCGGGACATCGAGACCGTAATCATGGTTTTGCCGATGCCTATGAAGACAAAACTCTTCCAGCCCACCAGTTATAAAATGATACACCCAAGCATTCGAAGTCACTTGGGTATAAACAAAAAGAGCCGCGATTGCGGCTCTTTTAGATTTGGAATTAATCAGACGTGATTACTTCTTCTTAGCGGTTTTCTTCTTCGCTACTTTCTTCTTGTCGTCTTTTTTCTTTTTCTTCTTGAACACAGGTTTTTTGTGTTTAGGGCGCATCTCTTTCACGAAACGCTCTTTGATGTCTTCTTTCACGTAACGAGCAACGCGATCCATCATTGGTTGGTCGTGCGCTTCTACGATTGAGATAGCGTTACCTTTCTTACCTGCACGAGCAGTGCGGCCGATACGGTGAAGGTACACGTCTGCCGTGCGCGGCATGTCGTAGTTGATTACGTGTGATACGTCTGGAAGGTCGATACCACGTGCCGCTACGTCTGTCGCAAGTAGCACGTTAACTGTGCCTTCGCGGAAGCGTGCAATCGCGTTGTTACGACGATCTTGAGGCATTTCACCTTGAATCCAAGAACATGGAATCTGTGCGCTCTCTAGTTGTGCACGAAGCTCTGCCAAACGCTCACGAGTCTTCAGGAACACGATAGTGCGTTCAGCTTGCTCTGTGATGATGTGTTTTAGTAGGGCAAGTTTATGCTCTGCGTCATCAGCACGGTGGTACCACTGTGCAATCTTCTTACGCTCACGCAGTGGTGATTTCGCGTCGATCTCAGCTGGTTCGTTAAGTAGGTCTGCTGTGAAACCTTCTACGCCTTTGCCTTCTAGTGTTGCTGAAAACAGAAGTGTTTGTTTACGCCAGCGACATTCGTTAGACAGACGGTCAACCGTTGGAGCAAAGCCCATGTCTAGCATGCGGTCAGCTTCGTCTAGCACCAGCCATTCAATCGCACGACAGTCAAAACGTTCTGCATCGATGTATTCACGTAGGCGACCTGGTGTTGCAACCACGATATCTTGTGTTGTAGCCAAAATATCCGCATGTTCTTGGTATTGAACACCACCAGTGATGGTGAAGATGTTTAGCTTGGTGTTTTTCGCCAGTGCACGAGCTTGATCGGCAATCTGCATTGCTAACTCACGAGTTGGCGTGAGGATCAGAATACGTGCAGGTCCCGGTTTACGACGAGGGAAATCTTGCAGGTATTGCAGTGCTGGCAGGACGAATGCCGCCGTTTTACCAGTACCAGTTGGTGCTGACGCTAGAATGTCACGACCATCTAACGCTTGTGGAATCGCTTCTGCCTGAATTTTAGTTGGGCGTTCGTAGCCCATCTCTTCAATGGCTTCAAGTAGGTTTTGGTCTAGATCAAGTTCAGCAAAGGTTCTGATCACAATGAGTTCTCCACAAGCAAAGCTTGGTTAATGGTTCGCCACAGCAGCATAGAATATAAAAAGGTCGCACATTATAAAGTGATTGGTGACAAGGATCACATGTTATTTCACATCTTAAGATAAAACTCGCGAGTTAGCTGAGTAAAGTCGTCGCTATAACCCTCGTTTGAGTGAATGATCAAGTGCGTTTCTTGAGTATCACAAGCTTGTTTGGCCAATTCAAACAGTAAACGGTGCACGGGCTTTTTCTGTGATGGTTGCACGCGACAGAGACGTGATAGATACCATCCCTGTTGCTGCGCCATAGCAATAAACTGCTCGCCTTCGGTAATTGGTAAGACGAAACTGGCTGTTCCCTCTTCAGTCAGCAGTTCATGACAGCGTTTAAGTAATGCTGCGTGCTGCAAACTGTCTGTGTGTCGGGCGGTTGCACGTTGGCTTTGCTTCGATTGCTCACCACTGTTGAAGTAGGGCGGATTACAGATGATGTGCTCAAAATGATGTGTAGGTTCAAACTGCAATACATCGGCGTGTTGGATATAAAGTCTGTCTGACCAAGGAGATTGAGTGAAGTTATGTTGCGCTGCTTCTATCGCCGATATTTCAATATCAAGAGCGGTGATCTCTACAGCCGGAAATCTCTGTGCGCACATTAATGCCAGCAAGCCTGTACCTGTACCAATGTCCAAAATTTTACTCTGTGGTGAGCAATTTGCCCAAGCGCCAAGCATGACACCATCGGTGCTGACAGGCATGCCACTTTCACCGCCGTGAATCGAAAACTGCTTGAACTTGAAGTCCTTAGTCTGAAATTTTTCACTCTTCATGATTGTTTTATTATTACTCAATATTAGAGTTAATCTCTCTGTTGTTTCTTAATTGTATAGATTGTTATCTCGTTGGTTATTAAATTGTATTTCAATTTGATCGAGATAAATATCTAGCTCTTTATTTCAGGGTAGTGGTATCCACTGCTTTTTAATCCTTTAACTAAATTAATATGGTGTTTTTTTCTTAAAGGTTGCCAAATGATGGGTACTTCGTCATTATGCGGCGGAAATTTATAGATTGAACCACAGGTACTCATTAACTTTGGGTATACAAAAAAGTGGTCGATGCATACACAACATTCATCAATTAGAGAAAAAGGGTTATCTGTGAAGCAGACGTTAAAACTAACAGATATTATCGCAGTAGGCTTTATGCTATTTGCGTTCTTTTTGGGTGCCGGCAACATCATTTTTCCACCACTAGCGGGTCAGCTAGCGGGTGATCACTTGATGCCAGCAATGTTCGGTTTCTTGCTAACAGCGGTAGGTCTACCTCTTATTACTATCGTTGCTATTGCTGTGGCAGGCGGCTCTTGGGATCACTTGACTCAAGATCTTCCTAAAAAAGCAGCAGTTCTGATGGCGGCGTTGATCTTCATCATCATCGGTCCTGCATTTGCTGCACCTCGTACAGGTCTAGTAGCCTACGAGATGGCGGTGAAACCATTCTTCCTAGATGCCTCTCAAGCGCATCTAACGTCATTCTCAATCTTGTTCTTCGCGGTAGCAATGATCTTCGCTTGGTTCCAAGGTCGCTTGATTGACTTGATTGGTAAAGTACTAACGCCAGTTCTATTCCTTGGTCTTATCGTTCTTGCGATTGCGGTGTTCGTTGATCCGCAAGGTGAAATGATGGGCGCACACGGCGAGTACTTGACTCAGCCGCTGACTAAGGGCTTCCTTGAAGGTTACAACACCATGGATACGTTCGCATCGTTGATGTTCGGTATGCTAATGGTGGATGCGCTTCGCAGTAAAGGTATCACTGAGCGTGCGGCAACAACGAAATACCTAATCTGTGCTGGCTGTATTGCCGCTGCAGGTCTGGCGTTCGTTTACATCTCATTGTTCTACCTAGGTGCGACGAGTTCAACTATCGCAGCAGGTGCGGACAACGGTGGTGCAGTACTGAGCCAATACGTTCAGGCGCTATTTGGTCCTTACGGTCAGGTTGTGCTTTCAATCATCGTACTTTTGGCATGTTTGACGACGGCGATTGGCCTTATCTCTGCATGTTCTGACTTCTTCAGCTCTAAGACGAAACTGACTTACAAGCAGTGGGTTATCATTAACGGCGCCGCTTGTGCACTGATTGCAAACGTTGGTCTGTCACAGCTAATCTCATTGTCAGTTCCTGTGCTGTTCGCGCTATACCCAGTAGCGGTTGCATTGGTTGCGCTAACATTTGTGCGTAACAAGCTACCAAACCCACGAGTGGCTTACCGCGCTGTACTGCTAGTATCACTGCTGTTTGCATTGATTGATGCAGCGAAAGTAGCGGGTCTAGACGTATCTGCATTCAACATGCTGCCACTATTTGAAGTGGGTATGGGTTGGGTACTACCAACGTTCGCTGCGATTGTTTGCATGTTCTTTATTGCTAAGTCTTCACAACCTGAGTTGACTGAAGAAGCGGCATAATTGCTGACTCACAAGATAGAAAAAGCCCGGAGAAGTGATTCGCCGGGCTTTTTGTTTGTCTGTCGCTCTGTCAGCGTTGGTGCTGGCTCATAGCGTGTCGTGAAACTCCACTAACACTTGCTCACACCATTTCTCGATGCGTTCATCACTGAGTTCATACTGCGAATCTTCGTCTAATGCCAAGCCAACAAATTGGCTGCCATCTTCAGTTAGTGCTTTCGATGCCTCGAACTCGTAACCTTCGTTAGGCCAGTAACCAATGAATTGTGCGCCTGTTGCTTTGAGCTCGTCATGAAGTAGACCCATCGCATCAAGGTACCACTCACCATAGCCCTCTTGGTCTCCCAAGCCGAATAAAGCAACGACTTTGCCTTTTAGCGGTGTGGTTGCAATATCTTCCCAGATTGCACTCCAGTCTTCTTGGATTTCACCGAAGTCCCAAGTAGAGATACCAATCAGCAGTAAATCGTAATCTGCCATCAGTGACAGCGGTGTCTCTTTCACGTTGTGAATGTCGACAAGGTCTTCACCAATGATGTTGCGAATTTTCTCTGCTGCCATTTCGGTGTAGCAGGTTGTTGAGCCGTAAAAGAGTCCGATTTTCATTATATTCGTCGTTTTTTGTGTTGCTGTTGTGGCAGATTCTAACCATAAATCGGGGAAGATTGCAGCGAATATCCCAAGCGGAGTGAATTTTTTATGGTATTGGCTGGGCAGTTGCCTTACTCTCAATACTGTAAATATAAACAGATAAGGAAGCGTTCATGACGGCACAACAGCCTGTCAATCAACAAGATTTTGGTCTGGTTGAACAATTCTTAGATGCAATGTGGATGGAGCGTGGCTTATCAGAGAACACGTTAGCTTCCTACCGAAATGATTTAATGAAATTGCTCACGTGGATGGGGCAACACAGCTACCGTCTCGATTTCATCAGCTTGTCTGGCTTGCAAGAGTACCAAAGCTACCTTGTCGATTTGGACTACAAACAGACATCCCGTGCGCGCATGCTGTCGGCGATTCGTCGTTTATTCCAATACATTCATCGTGAGAAAGTACGTGGCGATGACCCGAGTGCTTTGTTAGTGAGTCCGAAGCTACCGCAACGTCTGCCGAAAGATATCAGTGAAGAGCAAGTTGACGCACTGCTTGAAGCGCCGGATCCTAATGACCCGGTTGAGCTGCGTGATAAAGCCATGCTTGAGCTTCTATACGCGACAGGACTACGTGTAACAGAGCTGGTTAGTTTGACGATGGAAAACATCAGCTTGCGCCAAGGGGTAGTACGTGTCACTGGTAAAGGTGGTAAAGAACGCCTTGTACCTATGGGTGAGAATGCAGTCGATTGGATTGAAACTTTTATTCAACAAGGCCGGTCTGCTCTATTGGGGGAGACTACCTCTGATGTGGTTTTTCCTAGTAAACGAGCCAGACAAATGACCCGTCAGACCTTTTGGCACCGTATTAAGTACTACGCTGTAATAGCGGGTATTGATACCGACCAACTGTCGCCACACGTATTGCGCCATGCTTTTGCAACGCATTTATTGAACTATGGCGCAGATCTCAGGGTCGTACAGATGCTGTTGGGGCATAGTGACTTATCGACCACGCAAATTTATACTCACGTGGCGACTGAGCGATTGAAGCAAATCCATAGTCAACACCACCCAAGAGCATAATGATGGTTTGTTTTATCTATTGTCTCGTTGGATGAAACGATTTTATTTTAAGGTGAATTTAATGAGCGTATTACGCCGACTAACTCTGCTGACTTTACCGTTTTTTGTTACCGCTTGTGGTGCTGAAGAAAGTCAGGAAAAAACGGAAACTCCTGCACAACAAGTCGCTCCAGCGGCAAAACAGAACTTTGATGAGGCTGCACTAAAAGCCAAGTTCTCTAAACTGGGTGTGTCTATTCTTGATATCCAGCCATCGGATGTTGCTGGATTATTAGAAATTCAAACGAATGGTGGTGTGCTGTTCGCATCTAACGACGGTAGCCATTTTATTGCTGGTACACTTTATGCCATCGATAACAATGGTGGCTACAAAGACGTGATTGCTGAGCGTCAAGCGCCGTTAAATGCCGAGAAAATTGCAAAGTTCTCTGATAGCGTGATCGAATACAAAGCAGACAATGAGAAGTATGTGGTGACGGTATTTACTGACATCACTTGTGGCTACTGTGTGCGTCTACACAGCCAGATGCAAGGTTACAACGACTTAGGCATTACTGTTCGTTACATGGCGTATCCTCGCCAAGGCGCAACAGGTCCTGTTGCTGAACAGATGGCGACTATCTGGTGTGCAGAAGATCCTCAAACGGCTATGCACAATGCAAAAGTAGAACGCACTTTTGACAATCCAGTTAAAGATCTTAAACAGTGTAAAGAAACCATCCAGGCACATTACAACCTAGGCCGTGAACTTGGTATTTCCGGTACTCCTGCTATCTTCCTGCCAAACGGTGAGCTAGTTGGTGGTTACCTTCCACCGGCAGAATTACTAAAACGTCTAGAGCAACAATAATCCTTTAAGGAGCAGAGCCAGCATGCAACGCTGGCTCTTTTCAAACATGATAGAAATTCAACGACGTCCCGAACCGGACCTTTCTCTTCTTCCCGATTCCATTCCTTCTATTCTTAAGCGTATCTATCTCAACCGTGGTATCACGGATATCGCACAGTTAGAAACCTCTGCACGTGGTTTGCATTCTTACCAACAGCTTGGCGGTATAGATAAAGCGGTTGAACTGCTTTTCCAAGCGATCAATGAGCAAAAGCGGATTATCGTTGTTGGTGATTTTGATGCCGATGGCGCGACCAGCTCAGCGTTGTCGGTACTTGCACTACGTATGCTTGGCAGCAATAACGTCGATTACTTGGTGCCAAACCGCTTTGAAGATGGTTATGGATTGAGTCCGGAAGTGGTGGATCAAGCGTTAGAGCTTGGTGCTGAAATGATCATGACAGTTGATAATGGCGTGTCGTCGATTGAAGGTGTTCGTTACGCAAAAGAAAATGGCATTACCGTGCTGGTGACTGACCACCACTTACCGGGGCAAGTACTCCCAGACGTCGATGCCATGGTGAACCCAAACCTAGACAGCTGTGCTTTCCCATCGAAAGCGTTGGCAGGGGTGGGGGTGGCTTTCTATCTGATGATGGCGCTGTGTGTATACATGCGCAAACAGAATTGGTTTGCGCAGCAAGGCATGCAAGAGCCTAAGTTGATGGAGCTGATCGACTTGGTTGCCCTTGGTACTGTGGCAGACGTCGTGCCACTAGATGAAAACAACCGCATTCTTGTGCATCAAGGCTTACAGCGTATTCGTGCAGGTAAAGCACGCCCGGGCATTCAAGCCTTGATTGAAGTCGCGAAACGCGATGCGCGTCGTTTAGTTGCGTCGGATTTTGGTTTTGCACTGGGTCCACGTATTAACGCTGCAGGTCGTTTGGATGATATGTCATTTGGTGTTGAACTGCTGATGTGTAACAACATCCATGCTGCACGCCGCATGGCGAGTGAGTTGGATGGCCTCAACCAAACCCGTAAAGAAATAGAAGAAGGCATGAAGCAAGAAGCGATGGCTTTTTGTGAGCGTCTTCAGTTTGGTGAAAACACCGAACTCCCTTATGGCTTAGCCTTGTTTCAAAGAGACTGGCACCAAGGTGTGATAGGTATTCTTGCTTCGCGAATAAAAGAGAAGTACCACCGTCCCGTTATTGCGTTCGCGGATGGAGGGGAAGGAACTATCAAAGGCTCTTGCCGTTCAATTCCTGGGCTGCACATGCGTGACGCGTTGGACTTTATCGATACGCAAAACCCTGGCTTGATCATCAAATTTGGTGGTCACGCGATGGCGGCGGGCTTAACCATCAAAGAGCAAGACTTTGAGCGTTTTAGCCGTTTGTTTGATGAAGTGGTTAAAAAAGAGTTGGATGAAGCGGCGTTGAAAGGTGTGATCCTATCTGATGGTGAGTTGAAACCGGAAGAATTTTCGATGCATGTCGCTGAGCAACTTCGTGCAGGTGGTCCGTTTGGTCAAGCGTTTCCTGAACCTATCTTTGATGGTGAGTTCAAAGTTCTGCACCAGAAACTGGTGGGTGAGAAACATCTTAAGTTGATGTTAGAACCGCTTTATAAAGGCCACCCAACCAACGTAATGATCGACGGTATTGCCTTCAATATTGATTTACGTCGTTGGCCGGATGCATCAGTAAAAACAGTACGCCTTGCGTATAAGTTGGATGTGAATGAATTTAGAGGTAATCAATCACTTCAGTTGATGGTTGATTATATCGAAGCCAAGTAAATCCTCGTTTTTCGCCTACTATAGAGTACGGTCGCCTTTAAGTGGCATCAAAATTTTATGACCGTGCTCTCTCTAATTGCAATCTGATTTCCCAACCGAAATTTTCCTGTATCTCCGTCACATTTTTGAGTAGAATTTCTCGGTTAAATTCTATTCTAAAATGTTGAGCAAACATGTTTGAAATCAATCCAATTAAAAACCGTCTTCAGGACGTGTCTGAGCGCACGAATGTCCTGAGGGGGTATCTTTGACTATGACGCTAAGAAAGAGCGTCTAGAAGAAGTCAACGCAGAACTAGAACAACCGGATGTATGGAACGAGCCAGAACGTGCGCAAGCATTAGGCAAAGAACGTTCATCTCTTGAAGCGGTTGTTGAAACTATTGATCAACTAGAGCAAGGTGTAGAAGACGTTGAAGGCCTTCTAGAACTTGCTGTTGAAGAAGAAGATCAAGAAACGTTTGATGAAATCGAACCAGAACTTGCAGAACTTGAAGAAAAGCTAGAACAGCTGGAATTCCGTCGTATGTTCTCTGGCGACCACGATAGCTCTGATTGCTACATTGACTTGCAAGCAGGCTCAGGTGGTACTGAGGCACAAGACTGGACCAACATGATGCTACGCATGTACCTACGCTGGGCTGAAGCAAAAGGCTTTAAAGCTGAGGTAATTGAAGTATCTGAAGGTGAGGTTGCTGGTCTTAAGGGCGCGACTGTAAGAATCTCTGGTGAGTACGCTTACGGTTGGCTACGTACTGAAACTGGTGTTCACCGCTTAGTACGTAAATCGCCATTCGATTCAGGCGGCCGTCGTCATACATCATTTGCTTCTGCGTTTATCTACCCAGAGATTGATGAAAATATTGCTATCGACATTAACCCATCTGACCTACGCATTGACGTTTACCGTGCATCAGGCGCAGGTGGTCAGCACGTAAACACCACAGAATCTGCGGTCCGTATTACGCACGTGCCAACGAACACTGTGGTTCAGTGTCAGAATGACCGTTCTCAACACAAGAACAAAGATCAGGCAATGAAACAGCTTCGAGCAAAGCTATTTGAGCTTGAATTGCAGAAGCAAAACGCGGAAAAACAAGCTAATGAAGACGCTAAGTCTGACATTGGCTGGGGTAGCCAGATCCGTTCTTACGTATTGGATGACTCACGTATTAAAGACCTCCGTACGGGCGTTGAAAACCGTAATACTCAAGCGGTTCTTGATGGCGATCTGGACAAATTTATTGAAGCTAGCCTGAAATCAGGCCTATAAAGCTTTTCACCGACAAAAACAGGATACATCGAAAATGACTGATGCTGTTCAAAACGAAACTGTACAAGAAGCCTCTACACAAGAAGAGAATAAGCTAATTGCTGAGCGCCGCGCTAAACTGGATGCAATCCGAAAGAGCTGCAAAGCAAATGGCCACCCAAACGACTTCCGTCGTGACGCACTAGCGGGCGACCTTCAAAAAGAGTTCGGTGAAAAGTCGAAGGAAGAGCTAGAAGAGCTTAACCACGTAGTTGCAATCGCTGGCCGTATCATGGCTAAGCGTGGTCCATTCTTAGTAATTCAAGAAACTTCTGGCCGTATCCAAGCTTATGCTGATAAAGCGGTACAAAAAGTACTTAAAGACCAGTACCAAGGTCTAGATATCGGTGACATCATCGGTGTTAAAGGCGCACTACATAAGTCTGGTAAAGGCGATCTATACGTGAACATGGAAGAGTACGAGTTGCTAACTAAAGCACTGCGTCCACTACCAGAGAAGTTCCACGGCCTAACTGACCAAGAGATGCGTTACCGTCAACGTTACGTTGACCTAATCGTTAACGAAGAGTCTCGTCAAGCGTTCGTAGTACGTTCTAAAGTGATGTCTGCAATCCGTAACTTCATGATCTCTAAGCAGTTCATGGAAGTTGAAACGCCAATGATGCACGTTATCCCTGGTGGTGCGAGTGCGCGTCCATTCATCACACACCACAACGCACTAGACATGCCAATGTACCTGCGTATCGCACCTGAGCTATACCTGAAACGTCTAGTAGTTGGCGGTTTTGATCGCGTATTCGAAATCAACCGTAACTTCCGTAACGAAGGTCTTTCTCCACGTCACAACCCAGAATTCACAATGATGGAATTCTACATGGCGTACGCGGACTACAAAGATCTGATGGACCTAACTGAAGAACTACTAAGCTCAGTAGCTCTAGAAGTTCTAGGTTCAACGTCAATGCCTTACGGTGATGACACGGTTGAGTTTGGTGGCACTTACACTCGTATGAGCATGTTCGAAGCAATCAAGCACTACAACCCAGACCATGCGCAAATCCAAGCGCTAACAGAAGAAGACATTCAAAACCGTGACCTAATGGTTTCTATCGCGAAATCTGTTCACGTTGAAGTAGAATCTTTCTGGACATGTGGTCAGCTTCTTGAAGAAATCTTCGGTGAAACTGCAGAACCTAAGCTAATGCAGCCTACGTTCATCACTGGTTACCCAGCAGATATCTCTCCTCTGGCTCGCCGTAGCGATGACAACCCATTCTTCACAGACCGCTTTGAGTTCTTCATTGGTGGTCGCGAAGTAGCAAACGGCTTCTCTGAGCTTAACGATGCAGAAGACCAAGATGCGCGTTTCAAAGCACAGGTTGAAGCGAAAGAGTCTGGTGATGATGAAGCAATGTTCTACGATGCAGACTACATTACTGCACTAGAGCACGGCCTACCACCAACAGCAGGTCAAGGTATCGGTATCGACCGCCTAGTTATGCTGCTGACTAACACGCACACAATCCGTGACGTAATCCTATTCCCAGCAATGCGCCCACAAGCGTAATTTGGCAGGATGATCAAAAAAACCACCTTCGGGTGGTTTTTTTATGTTCGAAATTTGACGTTATTCAACCATTTGAATTTGATGACGAGTAATTTAATAGAGAAATTATTCGCCAAATCGCAATCTGTTGCATAGTCTTAATATTGAGATAGACTAATCGGGTGATAGTCTCGATAATGTTACCAGTTCGCAAAGTTTGGTTTGTGGAGCGAATTTTCTATTAACAGAATTTAAGGGTTAAAGAATGGCTGGGCAGTTTAAGATGGATTCCATTCCGGGGTCGCTGGTAGTAGTTGGCGGTACTTACGAACCTTGGTTATCAGTATTAGAACAAGTCGGATGGAAGTGTCACCAAGTGGGTGACCTGCGTAAGGCGAATACGCTCCTTGAGGACATTGGCCCCTGCATAGGTATTGTAGATTTAAGTCACGATGAGTTTAGCCTCAACGGCTTAGCAAACTTAGTGAGTTCTCACAAACATGTTCGTTGGTTAGCCTTCATTCGTGAGTCACAACTCGGTACCGATACCATTTGCCAGTTCATTGTGAACTTTTGTATCGACTTTTTTACTGCGCCAATTCCAGATGCGCAGTTACTAAGTACCATTGGTCACCAGCTTGGTATGCTCAAGCTAGAGAAGAAAGTGTGGCCAAGCTTTGGTAACAGCTTAGATATGGGGCTGGTGGGTGAATCAATCCCTATGAAGCGTCTACGTGATCAAGTGAAACGTATTGGTCCAACGGATGTGAGTATCCTTATCTATGGTGAAAGCGGTACTGGTAAAGAAGCGGTAGCGCGTGCTATCCATAAAGTCTCTTCTCGAGCACACAAACCATTTTTGTCAGTAAATTGCCGTGCGTTGAATGAACAGCGTTTTCAAGCGGAAGTCTTTGGGGCTAGCGATGAAGATGTGACTGAGCCAAGTATTATGGAGCAGGCTGATGGCGGTACTGTTTTGTTCAACGACATTTTAACTATCTCAAAAGAGCAGCAAATGAACCTGTTGCGATTTTTGCAAGAAGGCACAATTGAGACCCGAGATGGCTTAAAAACAGTGAATGTTCGAGTTCTTGCCGCTAACTCATCAGATGTGGAAAAGGCGTTGATTGATGGTGATTTTAATGAAGAACTATACCATTACATTAATGTGCTACGTATCAATGTACCGAGCCTTAAAGAGCGTGCTAGCGATATAGGCCTACTGGCTCGTTATTATCTGCAAGAGTTTTCTAAAGAGTATAACTCTCAAGCGAAGGGCTTTTCTGAAGATGCACTTAAATCTCTGACGCGTTACTTTTGGCCAGGTAATGTTCGAGAACTAATGAACCAGATTAAGCGTGCGGTGTTAATGTCGGACAGTGTCATTATCGAAGAACATCACCTCGACTTGCCTCAACGAAATGATGCAAAGAGAAGCTTAAAGTCAATTCGCGAAAAGAGTGAGCGTGATGCGTTATTAGTGGTTCTCGAATCTCATTCAGGGCAAGTATCGAACGCGGCGAAAGAGCTAGGAGTATCTCGAGCAACTATGTACCGATTGCTAAACAAACATAATTTGATATCAGAGCAGGTGGTTTAAGTTACTAGGTGTCAAAGGAAAAGAGGAGCGTATTGTCGCTCCTTTTTTGTGCTTTGAATTTAATTATTTATAAAATTCGAGGTTTTATATATTCCTCAGATGAATATGTCATGTATAAAACCATATGCAACCTAATTTTAGGCTATTGATTTGTTTTTAATGGAAAAGACAAAAATTGTTTGATTAATATCCAGTGTTGCTTACAATTTAGCCGTAACTCAAAGAGTTATACCACATCAATCACGGATTAATTTTTAGCTAGGAGGCGCAAGATGAAACATTACGTTGTTAACATTACTACTTGCGCTGATCGTATGCCTGCTGCTCGCTCTACCTTTGACGCGATCATAAAGGATACCACTGGCTCATTAGATACAATTAATCCGTAACCTATCTATTTTCACTAGGCTGCGGAAAAGTAGCGGCTTAGTATCAACAGAATCCTTCTGTTAAAGAATGCACTATTTTTCCCAGTCGATCATTTATCGCAATTTGGAGAAAAATTATGCGTCACTCTATCTATCTAAAACTCGCTACTGTGTTGCTAAAAGCGGATTTAAAACGTGAAGAAAAGCAATGGCATAGTATGGTTCGTCGTAGCTCTCACAATATCCCTTGGACCAACGAACACTTGCTCAGGGATATTGGTTTAGATAAAGAAGGTCGTTCAACTCAAACTTGCATTCCTGATGCAGTCAAAGTTGAGCGCCAAGTTCGTCACCTTCGTCGTGTCTTAACATCGCGAATACCGACGTAATTTAAAGCCCAGATTGAACTCTTTAGTACATTTGATTCAATTTGGGCTTAATACAAACAAAAGAGGCTGACCATGTGGTTAGCCTCTTTTGTTTTTGGTCTATTGGGAAATGAAACGCTATGGGCACGGGTTCGAGTAAGTAGTGCCAATCGTTTGGATGTCATTGAGTAACTCTTCACTTAAATGAACATCGATACTGTCGATGTTTGATTTAAGCTGCTCTAGGTTAGTTGCGCCAATGATGTTTGAGCCAACAAACGGACGCTGGTTAACAAACGCCAGTGCCATTTGTGAGGGATCTAAACCGTGGTCACGAGCTAGGTTGACGTATGCTTCGGTGGCTTTTATGCCTTGCGGGGTGAAGTAGCGAGCAAAGCGCTCCCAAATCGTGCAACGTGCGCCTTCAGGTTTCGCTCCGTTTAGGTATTTACCGCTCAAGCAGCCAAACGCCAGTGGTGAGTATGCAAGTAGCTGAACGCCTTCGTAATGACTGATTTCAGACAAGCCAACTTCAAAGCTACGGTTCAATAAGTTATATGGGTTTTGGATTGAAACTATCCTCGGCAGATCGTGTTTTTCTGCTAAACGCAGCAGTGACATCACACCCCATGGGGTTTCATTCGATACACCGATGTAACGTACCTTACCTGCTTTAACTAGTTCGGTCAGCGCTTCAAGGGTTTCGATCAGCGTGACTTCTTCTTGCTTATCTGGGTAGGGGTAGTTGAGTTGACCAAAGCAGTTGGTTTGGCGCTGCGGCCAGTGCAATTGGTACAGGTCGACATAATCGGTTTGCAGGCGCTTTAAGCTGTCATCGATAGCGGTATGAATATGGCGGCGGTTAAGGCTCATGTTCTCACGAATGTACGGGAGGCTACGTGGGCCTGCGACCTTCGTTGCCAATACCACTTTCTCTCGCTTGCCACTTTTCGCTAACCAATTACCAATGTATTGCTCAGTGAGCCCTTGTGTCTCTGCCTTTGGTGGAACGGGATACATCTCTGCTGTATCGATAAAGTTCACCCCATGATCGAGGGCAAAGTCGAGCTGCTGAAACGCTTCTTGTTCGGTATTTTGCTCACCAAACGTCATAGTGCCAAGGCAGATCTTACTGATCTCGAGTGATGAGTGCGGTAGTTTCGTATATTGCATTTCACATCCTTGAAGAGTTACCGACTGAATAAGTCATTCCAATATAGGGGATTTTTAGTCGTGGTCGCAAATGATTTAGTTTTCGCTTTATAGTTAACTCGAAACTTATCAATACGCTAACTAGACTTAAAGGATCTTGTGAAGGAGGTGCATTATGCAGAAGCATCAACTCGACATGTGGTTGCATGGCCACCACAAGGACTCTTATAAAACACCGAAGGTCTTTGTGATAGGTTGTTCTGATGTCTCTGACTATCTATTAGCAGTGGAGTACAAACACCAACTGGAGCCGATCAAAGACGGTGAAGATCCGATTCATTTTGGATCGTTAGACTTGGTAAAAGAGGAACTGCTTAGGTTAGGGATTGATAAAGCGTACTTGAGACTGCACAACGCGTACGATGAATGTGGTAGCGATGGCGCAGCCTCATACTGTGATATTGAATTGTCACTGGTAACGCATTAGGGTCTGTTGATCTTTTGAGCTGATTTTTGCAGCATTTTGTGGGAAATTTCTACAAGGCAGAGGCTTTGAAGTGTAGCTAGTCTACATGAGAAGCCGATAACGCTGTAGAAATGAACCACAAAGGCTGCCCGAAGGGTTCGGCTAGGCGCCCCCGGCTAGAATCGTTTTATGCTTTGTTAAGAAGCATTTACTTAGAATGACTAAGCCACATACTTCTTGCCGCGCCTAAAACGATTCTATCTCGAGCAAAATTTAACCGCAAAAGATCAATAGACCCTAGTCACTCTGATTGAAGGTTAATATAATGCTTCAGTAGGATCTGCTCAGTAAACTGTGTTCTGAGATAGAAGCCACGAGGCAGGGTTTTTATCGGCTTGCCGTTTGAACTGTATGCTTCAGTAAGTGCTTTGGCATTTGCGGCTTTAGGACGTAGATGAAGCGCTTCGCCGTGTCTGGCGGAAATTTGATCAAACTTGCCCAGTACGATCAAATCCATTAACTCTTCCCAATCGTTTTTCAGGGTCAACTCTTCTTCTTCATCCGGTGACCAAATCAACGGGCTCCCAACGCGGCGCTCAGCCAACGGAATCTCGCGCTCGCCCTCAACCGGAACCCAAAGCACGCGGGAGAGCTTGTTGCGCACGTGACTCGTTTCCCATGTTAAACCTTGCACACCAGTCAATGGTGCGACAGAGACAAAGGTCGTTTCTAATGGTTTGCCAGAGTAGCTGATCGGTATGCTCTTTAACTCGATTCCTAGTTTGGCGAAATCTTGTTGCGGCTTACTACCTGCGGGTGCACCCAAATGCCATTCTAGTAATTGACCGACCCAACCTTTATCGCGTTTCAAGTTTTCAGGAACGGTCATACCAGCTTCTTCTGCGAGTTCAGCAAAGCTTAATCCCGCAATCTCTTGCGCACGTTCCATCAGTTCAGCTTCGGATTGTGGTTCTGGTTTCATAATGACAAAGTGGTATTGGAAAACGCCTAGTCTAACAAATTTAAATAAAATCCTCTGTCGAAGATTTCATCGAGCTGGATTAAGAATGATCAATTCATAACTTATCCACAGATTAGGAAGTGACCAATAGGATCTTTGCTTGGGCTGGATGAATAAACAGGGGTTTAAGCGATGAGTGTGACTTGATTTTATTGAGATATCATGAAGTCCTACCTGTCTAATGTGGATAAATTGCCAATTGAGCGATCTTTGACCGATCTGAGTTTGGTGAAAAGATCATCAATAAAAGTTAGATCGTTAATTAAGCTAATTTCATTTATTTACCTTAAAAGTCAATATCTTATGATTGCCTTTCTCTTTTGTGAATAATCTTGTTTGTGATGGTTTTGAGCAAAAAACTTTATTGATCTTGTTTTCTTCACAAAGTTATTCACAGAAAAGGTGAATAAATGTGGGCTATGTCTCAATCCTGTGTTGATAAAGTAATGATTGCTCAAAAGATATCCAAAAATGGTTCAAAGGTAATAAATCTTGCTCATATCACATCAGTAAGTTTGCTAGTAATGGGGATATGTGGAAAAATCACGGTAATAAAAAATTATTCATAGAGGTTAGCCGGTGATAGATGGCGATGGTTACCGACTGAACGTTGGTATTGTGATCTGTAATAACCATGGTCAGGTATTCTGGGCTAAACGATACGGGCAACACTCATGGCAATTTCCACAAGGTGGGATTGACGAAGGTGAAACACCTGAACAAGCTATGTTCAGGGAGTTATATGAAGAAGTCGGTCTGACGAAAAAAGACGTTAAGATCATTGCAACAAGTCGTCATTGGTTAAGATATAAACTACCAAAGCGATTGGTGCGATGGGACTCCAAGCCTGTTTGTATCGGCCAAAAACAGAAATGGTTTCTGCTGCGATTGGATTGCGATGAGTCGCACATCAATATGCAGCGTGGAAAATCCCCTGAATTTGATGGTTGGCGCTGGGTAAGTTATTGGTATCCAGTTAGGCAAGTTGTTTCTTTCAAGCGAGACGTATACCGCCGAGCAATGAAAGAGTTTGCATCTTTAGCCATGCCTTTTCGAGAGCGAAAGACGAAAGGGAAAAGAAAAAAGCAACGTAGATAGAGGATTATTATGCTCAGTCAGCTAAGGGAAATAGTTGAAAAAGTCTCCAGAGTCGATGATCTCCATCTTGCACTCGACATTCTGGTAAAAGAGACTTGTGCAGCCCTATGCACTGAGTGTTGTACTATCTATCTTGCTAACCAAGAAATGCAGCGCCTTGAGTTGATGGCAACTCAAGGCCTTATTTTTGAAGGTGATAGCATCCATATCAACTTCAATGAAGGTTTAGTTGGCTTAGTTAAGCGCAGCGCTGAACCGCTAAATTTAGCCGAAGCCTCCACTCACCCTGACTTCAAATTCTTCCCCCAATTAGGCGAGCAGGTATACCACTCCTTCCTTGGTACTCCGATTATTCATCGCAAACAAGTACTTGGCGTGTTGGTGATTCAGCAAAAAGAGCCACGTTTGTTTAGTGAGATGGAAGAATCTTTTCTGGTCACTTTGTCAGCGCAGCTTGCTGTGTTGATCGCACATGCTCAAAGCCTTGGTCATTGGCAATTAGCCTCAACACCCACAGTGATGAAAGGCTTACCTGCCTCAACGGGGGTTGCGATAGGTGAGTTCTGGTTTGATGATACTCAGCCCAATTTAAGCGATGTTTTTCCTGCCTCTGCTTTAGATAAAGAACGTGAACATGAGTTACTTGCGGTTGCAGTGGAAAGGGCGCTCAGCGATTTTCGTCGTATGCGGAAGAAGTTCGACAGTGAAATCAACAAAGATGCTTTGGCGATTTTCGACCTTTTTACACACTTACTCAACGACCCAATGCTACGTGGTGATCTGAAGAAGCAGATCGAGAAAGGTGACCGAGCTGACTGGGCGTTACGCCAAGTGGTAGAAACTTACTCAAATCGTTTTGCTCGTATGTCAGATGTTTACCTGCGTGAGCGCGCACAAGACATTCGTGAGTTAGGGCAGCGCTTGCTGTACTTCCTGCATAACAGTGAACAAGAACATGCCTCAATCGACCGCCCAGTGATTTTGGTTGCCAATGAGCTAACGGCGACGTTACTTGCATCAATACCAAAGCAGCATTTACTTGCTGTGGTTTCTCTTGAGGGCGCGGCAAACTCTCATGCTGCGATTCTATCTCGCGCACTGGGCGTGCCAGCCATTATGGGAGCAAATGTTAATCCCCAAGAGGTAAACGGTAAGCAAGGGATTGTTGATGGGTATTCAGGGGAGATTTACCTTGAACCTAATCGACAGTTGTTACGCGAGTATCGTAGTTTAGTCAGTGAAGAATCTGAATTGTTCGCTATGGTGAACAAAGATCTCTCACTTCCGGCAATTACCCAAGATGATTATCATATTGAAGTGATGCTCAATGCGGGTTTAAGTGCAGATAGCAATATTGCCATTAACTCCGGTGTTGATGGCGTTGGTTTATATCGAACCGAAATCGCTTTTTTACTTCAGCATCACTTTCCTTCAGAAGATGAGCAGTATCATCAGTACCAAGCGATTCTCAATAGCTACCCAAATCAACGCGTCGTAATGCGTACATTGGATATCGGTGGTGATAAGCCATTACCGTACCTGCCGATTGATGAAGATAATCCGTTTTTAGGTTGGCGTGGCATTCGCTTTACTTTAGATCACCCTGATATTTTTCTGATCCAACTACGGGCGATGCTCAGAGCCAGTGCTGATAGTGGTAATTTAAGCATTTTGTTGCCAATGATATCTGGTATCAAAGAGTTCGATGATGCGATTACCTTGATTAATCAAGCCTACAGTGAGGTGGTGTTACTTGATGATCGCATTCAAGCTCCGAAGGTTGGGGTGATGATAGAAGTGCCTTCTATGGTGTACTTGCTGCCGGCAATTGCGCACCGCGTCGACTTCGTTTCGGTTGGTACTAACGATTTAACACAATATTTGTTGGCGGTGGACCGGAACAATTCTCGTGTTGCAGATGTCTATGAATCCATGCATCCAGCGGTGTTGTTAGCGTTGAAACAAATTCATGATGTTTGCCACCAATATCAAGTGCCGGTTTGCATTTGTGGTGAGTTAGCTGGTGACCCATTTGGCGCACTGCTCCTGTTGGGCTTGGGCTATAACAGTTTGAGTATGAACACCTCGAACGTAGCGAAGGTGAAATATTTGATTCGCCATAGCCAACAAAAAGAATTAGAAAAACTCGTCGAGAAAGCCATGTCATGCTCGTATGGGCAAGAAATTCATCAAATGATGCATGATTTCTTTATTCAACAAGGCTTTGCAGGCTTTATTCGTGCAGGTAAGAAGTAGGTAACAGTGACCATCTCTTTATTTATAATATTGCTCGCGTTGGGCGCTTTTGTTGGTGTGATGGCGGGGCTTCTTGGTATCGGAGGTGGGCTAATTGTTGTGCCTGCGCTACTTTATCTTCTTCCTCTTGCTGGAATTTCTCCTGAAATGAGCATGCATGTGGCGTTAGCAACGTCATTGGCAAGCATCATTGTCACATCGGGCTCCTCTGCACTTAACCATCTTAAGTTGGGCAACGTTGATATGTTCGTCGTCAAATGGCTGATGCCCGGTGTGGTTGTCGGCGGCTTTGTTGGAGCCAATATTGCCGAGTGGATTCCGACACACTATCTGCCAAAAGTATTTGGTGTGATCGTGTTGTGTCTGGCAGTTCAGATGTTTCGCTCAATTAAGACGAAAAGTGAGAAGTCAATGCCGAGCAGTCCGGTCACTATGGTGTACGGAACGGGAATTGGTGTGGTATCGAGCCTTGCTGGCATTGGTGGTGGTTCACTGTCTGTGCCGTTCTTAAACAAGCATGGTATTGAGATGCGCAAAGCCGTTGGATCTTCTTCGGTGTGTGGCTGCATGATTGCGATTTCAGGCATGATTGGATTCATCTTACATGGTTACAAAGTAGAAGGGTTACCTGACTACAGTGTTGGCTATGTTTATCTGCCAGCTTTAGCTGCGATTGCGATGACGTCGATGCTCACGACGAAAGTCGGCGCTAAGATGGCGACTAACCTTCCTACGGCAGTCTTAAAGAAGATTTTTGCCGTATTCTTGATGTTTGTTGCAGCGACCATGTTGCTGTAAGTTTATTGCCAATTTATTCCCGCTGAACCGAGCATCTTTAGGTTACTCGGGTATATTTGTTTTACTAGTAATAAGAAGAGAATGATTTATGTCTCAGGGATACTTTGAATTTCCCAATATTGATCCGGTTTTAATCTCTATTGGTCCTGTTTCTGTTCGTTGGTATGGTTTGATGTACTTAGTCGGCTTCATGTTCGCACTATGGCTAGCAAATCGTCGTGCAGATAAGCCGGGTAGTGGTTGGACGCGTGAGCAAGTTTCTGACTTGTTGTTCGCGGGTTTCCTTGGGGTCGTCATTGGTGGTCGTGTTGGCTACGTAATTTTCTACAACTTCGACTTATTCTTAGCCGATCCGTTGTACCTATTTAAAGTCTGGACTGGCGGCATGTCGTTCCATGGTGGTCTGTTAGGTGTTATCACTGCAATGTTCTGGTACGCGCGTAAAAACGGCCGTACTTTCTTTGGTGTCGCTGATTTTGTTGCGCCGCTAGTACCATTTGGTCTTGGTATGGGACGCATGGGTAATTTCATGAACAGCGAACTTTGGGGGCGTGTAACGGATGTGCCATGGGCAATCATCTTCCCGAATGGCGGTCCACTGCCTCGCCACCCATCTCAGCTTTATGAGATGTTCTTAGAGGGCATTGTACTTTTCTTCATCTTGAACTGGTTTATCAAAAAGCCTCGTCCTTTAGGTGCAGTATCAGGGCTATTTTTAGCTGGGTATGGTACATTCCGTTTCCTAGTCGAGTTTGTTCGCGAACCGGATGCACAGCTTGGTCTATTTGGTGGTTACGTTTCGATGGGACAAATCCTATCTTCACCGATGATCATTCTGGGTATCCTTATGATGGTTTGGGCGTACAAACGTGGTCTTTACCAAGACAAAGTCCAAGCAGAAACGAAGTAAGGAATTGGTGTGAAACAGTATTTAGATTTGTGTCAGCGTATCGTTGACCAAGGCACTTGGGTTGAAAACGAACGTACAGGTAAACGCTGCCTAACGGTGATCAACGCAGACTTGACCTACGATGTTGCTAACAACCAATTCCCATTAGTGACAACGCGTAAGAGCTTTTGGAAAGCAGCGGTTGCTGAACTACTTGGTTACATCCGTGGCTACGACAACGCAGAAGACTTCCGTAAGCTAGGTACTAAAACGTGGGATGCGAATGCAAACCTAAATGAAGCATGGTTGAACAACCCATTCCGCAAGGGGGAAGACGACATGGGACGCGTATACGGCGTTCAAGGTCGTTCTTGGGCGAAGCCAGATGGCGGTCATATCGACCAACTGCGTAAGATTGTCGATGATTTAACGCGCGGTGTTGATGACCGTGGTGAAATCCTAAACTTCTACAACCCTGGTGAGTTCCACATGGGGTGTTTACGTCCATGTATGTACAGCCACCATTTCTCACTGCTAGGTGACACGCTGTACCTAAACAGCACGCAGCGCTCTTGTGATGTTCCGCTAGGTCTGAACTTCAATATGGTTCAAGTGTATGTGTTCTTGGCTATCATGGCGCAAATTACAGGTAAGAAACCTGGTCAGGCGTACCACAAGATTGTTAATGCGCACATCTACGAAGATCAGCTTGCACCAATGCGTGATATTCAGTTGAAGCGTGAGCCACTAAAAGCAGCGACCTTCCACATCAACCCAGAAATCCAATCTCTAGAAGATTTAGAAACATGGGTAACCCTAGATGATTTCTGGGTAGAAGGTTACGAGCATCACGATCCAATTCAGTACCCGTTCTCAGTTTAACGAGTATATTGAGCTTTCTAAGCCGCCTTTATGGGCGGTTTTTTTATGCCCGAAGGGTGGGAATAGGAGGGAACGCTTCGTCCTATGGAACGCTTACGCTTCGGGGGACGAGGGCGTCAGTGCAGGGATGTGAGAGGAAATAAAAGATCCCCAATTAGCTCGTACCTCGCTCTTGAGGATCACGTTCAACCTCTCTGAAATCAAACGGTGTCATTCCCGAAAGCGACGAAGGAGCGTCGTCGGGAATCTCTTTTACTACAGTTTACTGCGTGATTAAGAAATGAGAGCGCTTCTCGCTTCCCCAAAACGAAAAAAGGCCCCACCGAAGTGGAGCCCAAAATAAGCGATGGTAATCTTATTATTATGCTGTCAGAGCAAGGATAGAGCCTGGTAGCACGATGAATACTGCTAGTAGGTAACCTGCTACAACCGCTTTGTTCTTAATAGCCATTTCTGAAATCACTTCTGCACATTTCACTGGAATCTCACGTAGGAACGGGATACCGAAGATGAACAGTGTCGCCAGAATGTTGAACGTTAGGTGTACTAGTGCAATTTGTAGTGCGAATACTGCGAACTCGCCAGATACCGCTGTTGCTGCTAGTAGAGCCGTGATACATGTACCGATGTTTGCACCTAGAGTGAACGGGTAGATGTCACGTACTTTTAGAACACCTGAGCCAACTAGTGGAACCATTAGACTTGTTGTCGTAGAAGAAGACTGAACAAGAACAGTTACTACAGAGCCCGATACGATACCGTGGATAGGACCACGACCGATTGCGTTCTTAAGGATGTCACGTGCACGACCAACCATTAGGCTCTTCATTAGCTTACCCATAACAGTGATAGCTACGAAGATAGTACCGATACCTAGAGCGATTAGCGCTACGCCACCCATAGTGTCGCCAAACGTTGCTAGTGGCTCTTTGATTGCGCTTACTACTGGTTTAGTGATTGGCTTGATGAAGTCAAAGCCTTTCATGCTCATATCACCAGTGTTTAGTAGCGGTGATACCAACCAGTGAGAAATCTTCTCTAGGATGCCGAACATCATTTCCAATGGTAGGAAGATCAGTACAGCAAGTAGGTTGAAGAAATCGTGGATTGTTGCACTAGCGAATGCACGTTTGAATTCTTCTTTACAACGTACGTGGCCAAGCGAAACAAGAGTGTTTGTTACGGTTGTACCGATGTTTGCACCCATTACCATAGGGATAGCGGTTTCTACAGGTAGACCACCTGCAACCAAGCCTACAATAATAGAAGTTACGGTACTTGAAGACTGGATCAGTGCCGTAGCCACCAAACCGATCATTAGACCTGCGACTGGGTGAGACGCAAATTCAAAGAGTACTTTAGCTTGATCGCCAGTCGCCCATTTGAAGCCGCTACCAACCATAGATACTGCTAGAAGAAGCAGATACAACATGAATGCCAAGTTAGCCCAGCGTAACCAGCGAGTCGTGCTCGAGATTGGTGCTGCTGTAGAAGTAGCTTGGTTCATCATAATTTTCTCCGTGGACCTTTCAGTTCGTTTATTTGGTCTGTTGTTGAAACTGAGGGCGATGTTAGAGATGAAATATTTCAGTAATATTACAGTTCGATTTCTATTGGGGATTTTTATTATTCTTTTTGATAATTAGCCAAAAAGAAAAAGCTATATGAATGTAAATTATTGATTTTTAATGGTTAAGATTTGTATGAATTGTCTGTAGATGATTGTGCACAGGATTGAAAAAGTGCGTTTTGCTTCAAGTTTTATGACAGTATGAATCTGATAACTTCGAAAAAACCATACTCTTTATTGATTATTGTAAGTTTTGCCGAATATCTTGTTAGTCGTTGTCACATTTGATATAAAAAAGTCATCTTTTTAGCGGGGCTGTCGATGTCACATTTAAACTATAACCACCTTTATTACTTCTGGATGGTATGTAAGCAAGGTTCAGTTACTAAGGCTGCAGATGCATTGTTCTTGACGCCACAAACAGTGACTGGCCAAATTAAAGCCCTTGAAGATCGTATGAAGGGGAAGTTGACTAAGCGAAATGGTCGTACTGTTGAGCCAACTGAGCTAGGGCAGCTAGTATTCAAGTATGCCGATCGTATGTTTGGATTGAGCTACGAAATGCTCGATATTGTTAACTATAGCCAACACTCCAATATCCTGTTCGAAGTCGGCGTTGCCGATGCCCTTTCTAAACGCCTCGTCAGTAAAGTGCTGATGACCACAGTTCCTGAGGACAACAGCATCCATTTACGTTGCTACGAGTCGACTCACGAGCTTTTATTAGAGCGTTTATCACAACACAAGCTGGATATGATTCTTTCTGACTGTCCGGTGGATTCGACACAAAGCCCAGGTTTGTACAGCAAAAAGCTAGGTGAAAGTAGCATGAGCTTTTTCGCTTCGTCTGAAATAGCTGATGTGAAGTTTCCTGAAATCCTAGAGAAGAAAAAACTACTCATCCCAGCGAGTCGAACGGCAATGGGAAGAAAAGTATTGCAGTGGTTTGATCGTCAAGGTTTACAGCCAGACGTTTTGGGTGAGTTTGATGATGTTGCGCTTATGAAGGCTTTTGCTCGTTACCGTGATGATGTCATCTTCTTGGCACCGACGGTGTACATGTCTGAGATTGAAGATGATCGAAATTTGCAATTGATTGGGCATGTTGACGATCTAAAGGAAGAGTATTACGTCATCTTTGCCGAGCGGATGATACAACACCCTGCAGTAAAGAATGTGTGTGATGCAGATTTTAGCCAAATGTTTGAATGAACACGTTTCGTTGCTCAAACAAATAGATTACTATCGATAAAATTATAAGTCGAAATTATAAAATCTTTGTAACACAACAAAACAACAAACTGGCCAAAGTTGGAAAAGTAAGTTGTAGCTAGAGGTCCAACACATGAATCTACAAGAAATGGAGAAAAACTCCGCTAAAGCCGTCGTGTTGCTCAAGGCGATGGCAAATGAGCGACGACTACAAATTCTTTGCATGTTACACAATCAAGAGCTATCGGTTGGGGAACTGTGTGCGAAATTAGAGTTAAGTCAGTCTGCTCTGTCTCAGCATTTAGCTTGGCTTCGTCGTGATGAATTAGTTGCGACAAGAAAAGAAGCGCAAACGGTATACTACACATTGAAGAGCGATGAAGTAAAAGCGCTAATTCAAACACTTCATGGCCTTTATTGTGCAGAAGCAACTGCGTAATGACAGGTCACGAATCAGAAAAGCTGGCACTGCCAGCTTTTTTATTATCTTGAATTCGAGCTTTGCTGAAATTTAGATATAAAAAAACCGGCGTTAGCCGGTTTTTTCTTCACTGTATAATCAAGTTTCTATTAAAGAGCTTTGATTTGTGCAGCGAAACGAGACTTATGACGTGCTGCTTTGTTCTTATGAACAAGGCCTTTAGTCGCCATGCGGTCTAGGATAGGTGTAACTGCAGCGAATGCAGCAGTTGCAGCTTCTTTGTCGCCTGCTTCGATAGCAGCAACAGTTTTCTTCATGTAAGTACGCATCATTGAGCGACGGCTAGCATTGTGCTGACGACGTTTCTCAGCTTGGATAGCGCGCTTCTTAGCAGATTTACTATTTGCCAAGGGTCTAACTCCCAAAAACTTATTTCTATGACAATTTAAGGGCGAGGACTATCCCTCATTTGCGCCTAAATGTCAAATGATTTGTGCAAAAACCAATCGAAACCAAAACAAATTTTGGTAACAAAGGTCATCGCGGTTAAGATGGCGGGGATTCTAACAGTATTTTTAGACCATTGCTAATAATTATCCGCTTAGATCTAACAATAACTGGATATATTTTTTACGCCCATTTGGAGCTTTCAAAGGCTTAAAGGAATAGGGTTGGCTATCTTTTGGTGATATTCCGAGGTTACAGTGAGTAAACGACTGCTCAAGTCAGGCATGATCGTCAGTGCCATGACATTAATTTCGCGCGTTCTAGGTTTAGTTCGTGACGTAGTGGTAGCAAACCTGATGGGGGCCGGTGCAAGCGCTGACGTCTTCTTTTTTGCCAACAAAATTCCTAACTTTTTACGCCGCCTATTTGCTGAAGGCGCTTTTTCTCAAGCTTTTGTTCCGGTGTTGACGGAGAGCCACGCACAAGGGGACATGGATAAAACGCGAGAATTGATTGCTCGCGCTGCTGGTACGCTTGGTGTGATTGTCTCGATCGTCACTATTATAGGTGTACTGGGCTCTGGAGTGGTTACCGCTCTATTCGGTTTTGGCTGGTTCTTGGACTGGATGCATGGTGGCCCGTCAGCTGAGAAGTTTGAACTTGCCAGCGTAATGCTCAAGATTACCTTTCCTTATTTATGGTTCATCACTTTTGTTGCCTTATCGGGAGCCATTCTCAATACACTAGGTAAGTTTGCGGTTTCTTCTTTTACTCCCGTCTTCCTCAATGTGATGATCATTTTGGCGGCGTGGTTTATTTCTCCCCAGATGTCACAACCAGAGATTGGTCTTGCCATTGGTGTTTTTCTTGGTGGTTTGGTTCAGTTCTTATTTCAAATTCCTTTCCTTATTAAAGCGGGAGTTATGGTCAAGCCCAAATGGGGCTGGCGTGATCCGGGTGTAGTGAAAATCCGCACACTGATGATTCCAGCTTTATTTGGTGTGTCAGTAAGCCAAATCAACTTATTGTTTGATACCTTTATTGCCAGTTTCCTACAAACGGGTTCAATCAGTTGGCTTTACTACTCAGATCGCTTATTGGAATTCCCATTAGGTCTTTTTGGTATTGCTATTGCGACCGTAATTCTACCTGCGTTATCACGTAAGCACGTAGATGCTCACAGTGAAGGCTTTGCACACACGATGGACTGGGGCATTCGTATGGTGACCTTATTAGGCATTCCTGCAATGCTTGGTCTGATGGTGTTGGCAAAGCCAATGCTGATGGTGTTGTTCATGCGTGGAGAATTCTCTCCACAAGACGTACACCAAGCTTCTCTCTCTTTATTAGCGTATGCATCGGGCTTACTTAACTTTATGTTGATTAAAGTGCTTGCGCCGGGATATTACTCGCGCCAAGACACTAAAACACCGGTGAAATACGGCATCATTGCAATGCTGACCAACATGGTCTTCAACGCGATCTTCGCATACTTCTACGGTTACGTCGGTCTCGCGATAGCGACGGCCTTGTCTGCCTTTGTGAACATGGCGCTGCTCTACCGCGGTTTACATATTGCGGGTGTGTACCAAGTAACCAAACGAACGGTCTTCTTTATTATACGTTTGATGGTTGCGGGGGCTGCCATGGTTGCAGCAATTTTGTGGCAGTTAGAAGACATGTCGGTATGGCTAAATTGGAGCTTTGCTCACCGTAGTGGCGTGCTGGGAATGTTGATAGCACTGGGTGCCAGCGTTTACCTTGCCGTAGTGTTTTTACTCGGCGTACGTTTAAAAGACCTAAAAGCTGGGACAGAATAAGGTGGATTGGTATATAATCCGTCAGTTTCACACAGTGCAAAGTAAAACAGAGGCAGAAAGCAGTATCCAATGGAACTGATTAGAGGTATTCACAATATCAAGTCGCGCCATCACGGTTGCGTACTGACTATTGGCAATTTCGATGGCGTACACAGAGGCCATCAACAAGTATTGCAGCAAGTGTCAGAACAAGCGGAGAAACTTTCGTTATCTTCAGTTGTGATGACCTTTGAACCTCAGCCGATGGAGTTGTTTGCCCGAGATAAGGCACCGGCAAGGTTAACAAGACTGCGAGATAAGTTTGTTCAGTTGAGTAAGCTCAGTATTGATCGCTTGCTGTGTGTTAACTTCAATCGCCATTTTGCCGACCTAACTGCGGAAGAGTTTATACGTGACTTGTTGGTGGAGCGATTGGGTGTTAAGTTTCTGGTCATTGGTGATGATTTTTGCTTCGGCAAAGGTCGGACTGGCAACTTCGCAATGTTACAAGAAGCTGGGAAAAAGTATGGCTTTGAGGTCGTGAGTACCCAGAGCTTTTGCCTACAGCAATTACGAGTGAGTAGCACAGCTATCCGCAAAGCACTGGCTCGTGATGATTTGCATTCCGCACATGAGATGCTGGGAAGAAACTACAGCATCAGCGGTCGTGTTTCACACGGAAGAAAGCTAGGTCGAACCATTGGGTTCCCTACCGCAAATATTCCGTTGAAACGCTGTGTATCTCCGGTTTCCGGAGTCTATGTTGTTCAAGCGCTTGGCTTAGGAGATAAGCCAGTTGGTGGTGTCGCTAACATTGGTCAAAGGCCAACAGTGAATGGTGTTCGCCAACAGTTAGAAGTACACTTATTCGACTTTCACGCTAATTTATATGGCAGACAGCTAGAAGTGGAACTTTTGCACAAACTTCGAGATGAGCAAAAGTTTGAGTCGTTTGAAGCACTTAAACAACAAATTGAATTGGATGCTGAAGCAGCAAGGGTGTGGCTGCGTCAGCTTAAGCGTTGAGCGGTTTATTCCACCGTCCAACATAATGTCTAATTTTCGCCCAATATAACGGAATTAAGAATCGATGAGTGAGTATAAAGATACCCTGAATTTACCTGAAACAGGGTTTCCAATGCGCGGCAACCTGGCCAATCGTGAGCCAGAAATGCTTGAGCGTTGGTACAAAGAAGATCTTTACGGTGAAATCCGTAAAGCTAAGAAAGGCAAAAAGTCATTCGTATTGCACGATGGCCCTCCTTATGCGAACGGTGACATTCACATTGGTCACGCACTAAACAAGATTCTTAAAGACATTATTATTAAATCCAAAACACTTTCAGGTTTTGACGCACCATACATTCCAGGCTGGGACTGTCACGGTCTGCCAATCGAACTGATGGTAGAAAAGAAAGTAGGTAAACCAGGCCAAAAAGTGACGGCAGCTGAATTCCGCGAGAAATGTCGTGAGTACGCTGCAGGTCAGGTTGAAGGTCAGAAAGAGAGCTTCAAGCGTCTTGGTATCATGGGTGAATGGGACAAGCCATACCGCACTATGGATTTCGCTACTGAAGCGAACATCATCCGTGCACTTGGTAAGATCGCAAGCAAAGGTCACCTACTGAAAGGTTTTAAACCAGTTCACTGGTGTACAGACTGTGGCTCAGCTCTTGCTGAAGCAGAAGTTGAGTACAAAGATAAAGTATCGCCATCTATCGATGTTCGCTTTAAAGCGGCAGACGAAGCGGCATTGCTATCTAAGTTTGAACTGACTGAAGGTCATGAAGGTCAAGGTGACGTATCTATCGTTATCTGGACAACAACGCCATGGACACTGCCAGCAAACCGCGCAGTATGTCTACGTGATGATCTAGAGTACGTACTTATCCAAACAGAAGGTGACAACGCTGAGCGTATCATCGTGGCTTCTGAACTGGCGAAAGACGTAATGGATCGTGCGGGTATCGAGCACTTCCACAACCTAGGCTTCGCGAAAGGTTCGGATCTAGAGCTTTCTCAGTTCCAACATCCATTCTACGATTTCACAGTACCGGCGATCCTTGGTGATCACGTTACGACTGATTCAGGTACTGGTGTTGTTCACACTGCACCTGGTCATGGTCAAGAAGACTTCGCGGTTGGTAACAAGTACAACCTAGAAGTGGCTAACCCAGTTGGCTCAAACGGTGTTTACCTACCGGATACTGAGCTATTCGCAGGTCAGCACGTATTTAAAGCGAATGATGCAGTAGTAGAAGTACTGAAAGAAAAAGGTGCACTACTACACCACCACGCATACGAGCACAGCTACCCACACTGTTGGCGTCATAAGACTCCAATCATCTTCCGTGCAACACCACAATGGTTCGTATCAATGGACCAAGCTGGCCTACGTGCTAAAGCACTAGAGTCAATCAAGAGTGTTGAGTGGATGCCTGAGTGGGGTCAAAGCCGTATCGAAGGTATGATCGAAGGTCGCCCTGAGTGGTGTATCTCTCGTCAACGTACTTGGGGTGTGCCAATTGCTCTGTTCGTTCACAAAGAAACAGCAGAACTTCATCCAAACACATTAGAGCTTATCGAGAAGGTAGCTCAGTTGGTTGAAGAGAAAGGCATTCAAGCATGGTGGGATGTTGATTCAGCAGAACTACTAGGCGACGAAGCAGACCAGTACGAAAAAGTACTAGATACGCTAGACGTATGGTTCGATTCAGGTGTTACTCACTTCTCAGTAGTTGATGCTCGTGAAGAGTACAACGGCAACAGCGCAGACCTATACCTAGAAGGTTCTGACCAACACCGTGGTTGGTTCCAGTCTTCTCTAATTTCATCTATCGCGATGAAAGACGAAGCACCTTACAAACAAGTGCTGACACACGGTTTCGTGGTTGACGGTCACGGTCGTAAGATGTCGAAATCTATCGGTAACGTGGTTGCACCAAAAGACGTAACCAACAAGCTAGGTGCTGACATTCTTCGTCTATGGGTTGCTTCTACTGACTACACTGGTGAAGTTGCGGTTTCTGATGAAATCCTAAAACGCAGCGCAGATGCGTACCGTCGTATCCGTAACACAGCGCGTTTCTTCCTTGCTAACTTAAGCGGCTTCAACCCAGCAACGGACATCGTTCCTGCAGAGGAAATGGTGGCACTAGACCGTTGGGCAGTTGGTCGTGCACTAGCAGCACAAGAAGAGATCATCAAAGCGTACGATGAGTACAACATCCACGCAGTAACTCAGCGTCTAATGCAGTTCTGTTCTATCGAGATGGGCTCATTCTACCTAGACGTAATTAAAGACCGTCAGTACACAGCGAAGCAGGGCGGTCACGCTCAACGTAGCTGTCAGACTGCACTTTACTACATCGTAGAAGCGCTAGTTCGTTGGATGGCACCAATCATGTCGTTCACTGCAGATGAAATCTGGAACGAAATGCCAGGTGAGCGCGACAAGTTCGTATTCACTGGTGAGTGGTTCGATGGACTGTTTGGTCTTGCTGAAGGCGAAGAGCTAAACAACGAGTTCTGGACTGAAATCCAAGCGGCTCGTGGTGCGGTAAACAAACTTCTAGAAGATGCGCGTAAAGAGAAAACTATTGGTGGTGCGCTTCAAGCTGAAGTGACTCTATTTGCTGATGACGCTCTAGCAGCGAAAATCAACAAACTAGAAGATGAACTACGCTTTGTGCTATTGACTTCAGCAGCGACAGTGAAGCCTCTAAGTGAGAAGACTGATGCAGCGCAAGCGACGGATATCGAAGGTTTGTTCGTTGAAGTAGCAGCAGCACAAGGCGAGAAGTGTGATCGTTGTTGGCACCACACGCCAGACGTAGGCACAATCGAAGGTCACGAGAAGATCTGTGGTCGTTGTGTGTCTAACGTTGACGGCGAAGGTGAAGTACGTAAATTCGCGTAATTGTCTCCAACGACTGAACTTTTTTTAAAATTAACAGCCCCAGTATTTACTGGGGCTGTTTGTAGGTAAAGTAATGAGTGAAAAAGCACTGACATTAAAGCAATCTGGAGTTCGCTGGTTGTGGTTAGCGATTCTGGTATTTATTGCAGATATTGGCATCAAATTGGTGGTGATGGATAACATGGGCTACGGATGGGCAAACCGAATTGAGGTGCTGCCATTCTTTAACCTACTGTACGTTCATAACTACGGTGCGGCATTCAGCTTCTTGAGTGATCAGGCTGGTTGGCAGCGCTGGTTGTTCACGGGTATTGCATTCGTTGTAACAGGTCTTTTGACCTACTGGATGAGCAAGCTCCCTGCGAAAGAAAAGTGGAACAATATTGCCTATGCATTGATTATCGGTGGTGCAGTGGGTAACGTGTTTGACCGCGTAGTTCATGGTTTTGTTGTTGATTACCTAGACTTCTTCTGGGGAAATTACCACTGGCCAGCATTTAACCTTGCAGATACGACTATCTGCATTGGTGCAGCAATGATCATTCTTGATGGCTTCCGCAAAAAGGATGCTGACAAGTAATCTTTTGCGATATATAGAATAACCCTAAGCGTCGTCGGTTGATTCTGGCGACGCTTTTTAGTATACCCGTCATATTTGAAGCTGCAGCGTTGTTGACTGCGATAATTCCCCCTAATCACATAGCGCACTATGCTCATAGGGAGGATTTATCTTGTCGCCTAGCCGCAACTCCAACTATTTAGGGTATACACCAAGAAAAACAATAATGACCTCAAGGAAGCAGTAACGTGACAACAATAAATCAAGATTCAGCAGTAACGCTGCACTTCACCATCAAAATGCAAGATGGCTCTGTAGCAGACAGCACACACAACATGGGTAAGCCTGCTAAATTCGTGATGGGCGATGGCAGCTTGAGTGAGAACTTTGAGCAATGCCTACTAGGCTTACAAGTAGGTGAGCAAAAGGCCATCGAACTAAAAGCTGCTGACGCTTTTGGTATGCCGAATCCAGACCATATCCACCATATGGATCGCACTAAGTTTGTTGGCGAAGCGGAAGTTGAAGTCGGCACAATCATGGCGTTCAGCGGTCCAGATGGTATGGAAATCCCAGGCATCATTACTGAGATTGCTGGTGACTCAGTAACAGTGGACTTCAACCATCCACTTGCGGGGCAAGACGTGACTTTCGAAGTCGAAATTTTGTCAGTAGAATAGCGATCCAAATAAAAGATAATTTCCATGAGCAATGAAATGAAAATCCTGTTAGCTAACCCACGTGGTTTCTGTGCTGGTGTTGACCGTGCGATTAGCATCGTAGAGCGTGCGCTAGAGATGTATCAGCCACCAATCTATGTTCGACATGAAGTGGTACACAACCGCTTTGTGGTTGAAGGTCTAAAGCAGCGTGGTGCTATCTTCGTTGAAGAATTGCACGAAGTGCCGGACGATAATATTGTGATTTTCTCTGCTCATGGTGTGTCACAAGCGGTTCGTCAGGAAGCGAAATCTCGCGACCTAACCGTATTCGACGCGACTTGTCCGTTGGTAACCAAAGTACATATGGAAGTAGCGCGCGCGAGCCGTCGAAATATGGAAGTGGTGCTGATTGGTCACGCTGGTCACCCAGAAGTGGAAGGCACAATGGGTCAGTACTCTAGCGAGACGGGCGGCATGTACCTTGTGGAAACGCCAGCCGATGTCGAGAAGCTAAAAGCGATCGTAAAAGATCCATCTGATCTGCACTACGTAAGCCAAACCACATTGTCTGTTGATGAAACCGCAGATGTGATTGAAGAGCTACGTCGCGTATTCCCAGAGATTCAAGGGCCGCGTAAAGACGATATCTGCTATGCAACACAAAACCGCCAAGACGCAGTGCGTGAGCTTGCAAACGATGTAGATGTGATGGTGGTCGTGGGTTCCAAGAATTCATCGAACTCAACGCGTCTAAAAGAGCTGGCAGAGAAACTCGGCACGCCTGGCTACCTGACTGACTGTCCAGAAGACATTAAGCCTGAATGGTTTGAAGGTAAAGGCAAGGTTGGTGTGACTGCTGGTGCATCTGCGCCTGAAGAGTTGGTTAATCAAATCCTAGATCGTATCAAAGAGTTGGTTGGGGCACAGGCAGTGGATGAAGTGCTTGGTCGTGAAGAGAACATGTTCTTCGAAGTACCAAAAGAGCTGCAAATCAAGCAAGTCGATTAAGACAATTCGAATGCTAAAAAGGCGACCACAAGGTCGCCTTTTTTAATTGGATATTTTTACACAACTCCGTCAGAGTCAGCCCCTAGTGGCTGATACCTAGCAGCTCTTTGAGCACTTTTAGGTAACGACGGCTCACCGGGATCTCAAAGCCGGTTTTGGTGATGATTTCCGCCAGTCCATTTTCGAGTAGCTTAATCTCACTGATGGCTTTAATGCTGACCAGATACTGTCGATGGCAACGCACCAATGGGGTTTTCTCTTCCAAGATTTTTAGCGTGAGCTGTGTGCTGGCGGTTTGGCTGGTGGAGCGTACATGCACTCCGCTGATGTCGCTGTAAGCGCACTCAACCGTTTCGGTTGCCATGATCACAATGCGGTTGTGTCCAATGCAAGGTATCTGGTCTAGGCTCTCGGGCGCGATGGCTGATAGTTGCTGAGTGAGTGCGGATTGACTCATTACTTTGTTCAGGCGCTTGACGGTTTTCGTCAAACGGCATGGGTCAACGGGCTTGAGTAAGTAGTCGAACGCGTTGTCTTCAAAAGCTTGGATAGCGTATTGATCGTAGGCGGTCACAAATACCACGTAAGGCATGGTCTCTGGGTCTAACATGCCCAACAGCTCTATGCCCGTCACCTGTGGCATTTGGATGTCGAGAAACACCACATCAGGTTTGAGCTCATTGATCTTCTTCAGCCCCATGATGGCGTTTGACGCGTCGCCAATCACCTCAATCTGGCCTGTTTCATCCAATAGCTCTGCTAACTCTTCACGAGCGAACTGTTCATCATCAATGACGAGGGCGGTTAACATCCAAGACTACCTTTGTGCGTTTTCACTGTACTTATCGCGAGTGGGGAATGATAAAACTCATTTTAGTAAATTGGTGCTGCTGAGAGGTAATTTTTAGCGCTGAATCACGCCCAAATTGATTCGATAAGCGCTTATCGACAATTTCCATCCCCAAACCAGAATGATTCTCTTTTGGCGGCTCATAACTCCCAGCGTTGTCCTCTACGGTAATCAGCGCACCTTGAGGATGAGCTTGGCTGTAAATCTTCACTTTGCCGCCTTCTAACATATTGGAAATACCATGCTTGATGGCGTTCTCAACGAGCGGTTGAAGAGTAAAGCTTGGTAGCTTGATATCCAGCAGTTCTGGTTCAATATCAATCTCTATTTCTAAGCGATCGGTAAAGCGCGCCTTTTCGATCGACAAGTAGGAATTCACGTGAGCCAACTCCTCCTTTAGCGTCACGGTGTTGATGTTCTGCTTTAAGTTACTGCGGAAGAAGTGCGATAGGTTTTGGATCAGTTCTCGCGCCTTATCTGGATCTCGACGAGTAATGGCGCTGATGGTGTTTAGCGCATTAAACAAGAAGTGTGGGTTCACCTGTGCGTGCAGCAGTTTGATTTCTGCCTGAGCCAGCAGGGTTTGTTGTTGCTGATAATCGCCATACAAGATTTGGCTCGATAGAAGCTGAGCGATGCCTTCCGCCATTGACATGTTCGCAGTAGAGAACAGTTTGCGTTTTGGCTCATAGAGTTTAATGGTGCCCACTACCTCTTTACCTGCGCGCAAAGGAATGATCAACGCAGAGCCCAACTTACAATCTTTCGCTAATGAACATTGGTAAGGGCGTTCACTGCCATCAAGGTAGATGATGTCGTTCTTCTCCATTGAATCGAGTGTGCTTTGCGATGAAATTGGAGTATTTGGCCTATGGTGATCATCACCGATACCAACAAAAGCCAGAATCTTTTCTTGGTCGGTAATGGCGACCGCGCCTACTTTGGTTTCTTCATAGATGATACGGGCAATCTTATCGGCGTTCTCACTATTAAATCCGTTGCTAAGAATGCCGACCGAGCGATCGGCAATGCTCAATGCTCGTCGAGAGAAGGTTGCTGAGTACTTTTCAAAAATGGTTTTACGATCTTGCAGGATGCTCATGAACAGTGCTGCACCGACTGAGTTGGCAATGATCATCGGAGCCGCAATGGCAGAAACGAGTTCATAGGCTTGGTCGAATGGCTTGGCAACGGCGAGTAAGACGATCATTTGCACAATCTCCGCTACAAAGGTCACGCTGAAGACTACACTGGGGTTAAACAGCATCGAGCCTTTTTTTCGCTTAATTAGGTAGACATGCAGCAGGCCGCCAATCAAGCCTTCTGCCGTGGTAGAGATTGCACAGGCTAAATCTGTAAAGCCCCCTAATGTATAGCGGTGAATGCCTCCGGTTAATCCCACTGCAAAACCCACTACAGGGCCGCCAAACAGGCCTCCCATCACTGCGCCAATAGCACGAGTGTTGGCAATGGCATCATTAATGTGCAAGCCGAAGTAGGTTCCTAGAATACAAAAGCCAGAGAAGAGTACGTAACAAATGAGCCGATGACTGAGGCGAGAAGAGATACTCAGCAAAGGTAAAATGATCGGCGTTTTACTCAGCATGTAAGCCAGCACTAAGTAGACACACATTTGTTGTAAAAGGGAGATGACCAGTTCCATAGCGAACCTAACCTAAAAATGATGTTTTTATTGTAAGTGAATTAAATCTTCGAAGAGAAACAAAAAGAGCCTGCGTTGGGCAGGCTCTTGGTTTATCCAGACATTGATAATGAATCGGTTAGCAAGCGAAGGGATTCATTATGCGGTTTCTGAGGCTGTTTGTGGTTTCTCTTCATCAGCCAGTTCAGTCTCACCTTTGCCTTTAGAAATCTTGATAACGTAACCCGCCGCCGCTAGTGCGAATAGAACGCCAGCGATAGTCGAGATTTGCATCGGCAGACCAAAACCTAGTGTGCTGTTGTTTAGAATGAAAGTCACACATACGGTTGTCATAAATACGGCTGGTACTGTCGTAATCCAGTGCAGCTTGTTGTGGCGTAGTAGGTAAGCCGACGCAGTCCAAAGCATCATTACTGCTGTTGTTTGGTTTGCGAAGCCGAAGTAGCGCCAGATGATGCCGAAGTCTACTTGAGTCAGAATGCCACCGATTACGAACAGTGGTACAGCCATTAGCAGACGGTTACGCAGTGTTTTCTGTTCCATACCGAAGTATTCAGCAAGAATCAGGCGGCTAGAGCGGAATGCTGTATCACCCGATGTGATTGGTAGGATAACAACACCAAGGAAAGCAATCACACCACCGAATACACCTAGTAGACCAAATGACGCGCTGTATACCACATTGCCAGGACCGCCGTTCTTCACAGCTTCTGCTAGACCATCAAGTGTACCGAAGAAAGACAAAGCGATAGCACACCAGATTAGCGCGATAACACCTTCACCAATCATTGCGCCGTAGAATACGAAGCGCCCGTTCTTCTCGTTCTCCATACAACGCGCCATCAGTGGAGACTGAGTTGCGTGGAAGCCAGAGATTGCACCACATGCGATAGTGATAAATAGCGCTGGCCATAGAGGCATATCGTTCGGGTTCAAGTTAGTGAACATGTCGCTCACTTGGAAGTCGCCCATTACTGTGTGCTCGCTAGAGAACGCAACCGCTGTCATAAGACCAACAGACATGAAGATCAGGAGTGCGCCGAACAGTGGGTAGAAACGACCGATGATTTTATCTACAGGAACAATTGTCGCGATGATGTAGTAAGCGAAAATCAACACAACCATGGTTGTCATGCTCACGCTTAGGCTGGTTTGGTCGTTGATTAGGTTAGTGATCATGCCTGCTGGCGCTGAGACGAATACCACACCAACAAGAAGCAATAGGACGATGGCAAAGATGTTCATAAAGTGTTTTGCGCCATTACCTAGATAGCGACCGGTAATCGTTGGTACTGATGCACCGCCGTTACGAACAGAAAGCATGCCTGAGAAGTAATCGTGTACCGCACCTGCGAAGATACAACCTACAACAATCCACAACATTGCCGCTGGGCCGTATAGGGCACCCATGATTGGACCGAAGATAGGACCAACGCCAGCAATGTTAAGTAGTTGAACAAGGTAAACACGTTTGGTTGACATTGGAACGTAGTCAACACCGTCGGTTTTCGTATGGGCAGGAGTTTGGCGATTCTCATTGATACCGAAAACTTTCTCAACGAAAGCGCCGTAGATGAAGTATCCGCCGATGAGGGCTGCGACACAGGTTAGAAACCACATCATAGCAATTGTCCTTGGTTTATTAGGTAGGGTAATTTTTTAAGCTCAGGATGTATCTTATTCGCCTCTTTTGTTAAGCGCATTCGCTCTATGGATGAGCGGTCGAATAGAGAAGCGAGTGGTCGATATAAGGATTAAGTGGTTTTATCGTTTGCTTAGTGGTCGAGGTATCCATTGAGTGGTGGAATTCGGTGTTCAATGGTCGTTATATATTGTGAGTGGTCATAGGAGAAACTCAGTGGTCAAATCGACACAGCAGCGGCAAAGCACAGGCTTTAGTGGTAAGCTTGTTTGGAAAACAACTAGTTAAGGAAGAATGATGAAAAAGGCAACGTTAGGCTTGGCGCTGGCTTTACTCGCTGGGTGCGCGGCAACCACGGAAGAATTGGCGCAATCTGGTGACTGGTATCAGATCGGTTATCAAGATGGTATTGCAGGGCATACTTCTCGCACAGTGAAAGAGCTTAATCAACTCGGTAATGCTCAGCAAGGTGACTATGACCAAGGTTATCTAGAAGGTGTGACGGAATACTGCAATCCGGATTTCGCTTACCAAATGGGCTTGTCTGGTCAGTATTATGAAGGTGTGTGTGAAGGTACGCCCCAAGCGCAGAAGTTCCGTATGGAATGGCAACGCGGTTGGAATGAATACAGCAACTAGTTCTGTTTCATAATCAAGACGGCAATCCTCCCTGTTAATCTTCTGACATTTGAATTTTATTGCTTTGGTTTACTGGTGGTATCAGATTCAATCAGAAGTGAAATAGAAATATGAAGAAGATCTTTTTGGTCGCATTGGCGCTCTTTCCCCTAACGGTTGGTGCAACCAATGTATTGAAAGAGTCGATAAAGATGAAGCGTAAGTACGATCATGACAAGCATCGTATTACCAACACCATCAATCACACTAAGCGTAATATCAAAGAGATCACCGATGGCACTTATGTGGAGAATCAGGTTAAGCGTGAAGTAAACCAAACCACGCGCAAGTACACCAACAAAGTGGATAACGTTAAGAACATAGCGAATCCCGAACACATCAAACGTAAAGCGAATGACAAGCTTAACCAAGAATTTGATGAATGGTTGTACGAAGACTAATTCTTGATACCAGAACAAAAAGGAGACCTTGAGGTCTCCTTTTTGTTTGTTTTGATTTTACCATCAGCACCGCTATTTGGGCTGGTGGCTTTCCACAGCCTTACGCAAGAAACCATCTTGGTGATGCAGGTGCGCGCGAGCGGAATCGATATCAAGATCGGTCAGGATCATTAAGATCGCCAACTTCACTTCGTAATCCGTTTGTTTGAGTACTTTGGTTGCTTGCTCTTTGCTACAATCGGTCGCTTGCATCACGATACGTGCGGCGCGCGCGACGAGCTTGTTGTTGGTCGCCTTCACATCGACCATCAGGTTTTGGTAGCTCTTACCCAAACGGATCATGCTTGCTGTGGTCAGCATGTTCAGAACCAGCTTCTGCGCGGTCCCTGATTTCAAACGTGTTGAACCTGTCAATGCCTCTGGGCCTACAACAGGACAAATCGCGATGTTAGCGATGTCTGCAATGGGAGAATCTGGATTACAAGATAGCGCCACAGTTGTCGCGCCAATTTCATTGGCGTACTCCAAACCGCCAATCACATAAGGTGTACGTCCACTAGCGGCAATGCCCACCACCACGTCGCGACTGGTGAACTCAATGTCTTTCAAATCTTGTTCGCCTAGAACTGGAGAGTCTTCCGCGCCTTCTTTGGCTTTGAGAATCGCCTCAGGGCCACCTGCAATCAAACCAATCACCATTTTGTCAGATACACCAAAGGTTGGCGGACATTCTGACGCATCAAGCACGCCTAAGCGGCCACTGGTGCCCGCGCCCATGTAAACCAGACGACCACCGACTTTAAATGCGTCGGTGATCTTATCCACCGCGAGTGCGATTTCTGGCAGCACTTTCTCTACCGCAAGCGGCACAAGTTTATCTTGCTGGTTAAGACGCTGAACAATATCCAGAGATGGTAACAAGTCGATGTCCATCGTATCTGGGTTGCGCCCCTCTGATACAAGATGGGCAAGAGCAGCAATAAGCGCGTCATTTGTCATAGTGGTTTAAGCCTTTTGAATACTGATTTTTGTTTATCTTGTCGTTGTGTCTGACACAACACATTTAGTTTTTAGGATAGAGTACACCAAGTGAAGCAAGACGGCTTGCGCCAGTCACTTCAGGTAAGTTGCTCGGTAGTCCGTCGATATGTCGCTGAGCGAGCCAAGCAAACGCCATGGCTTCCATGTAGTCGCCATTGACGCCTTTGTCGTTCGTTGTCGCGACTTGCCACTGCGGTAGAAGTGCCGCTAAACGTTGCATCAGCAGCGGGTTTCTTGCCCCGCCGCCACACACCAAGAGCTGGGGCTTTTCACCATAAGTGAATTTTTCCACTTCGCTTGCAATGGTTTTTGCTGAGTATTCACACATCGTGCGTTGTACATCTTGTGCGGAGGTATTGTGGTGGGCTAACTGTTGATGCAACCAATCGATATTGAACAGCTCTCGTCCGGTGCTCTTAGGCGCCGACATTGAGAGGTAAGGCTCTGCTAAGAGTTGAGTTAGCAGTGCTGCATCGCTATTGCCTTGCAGAGCAAATCCTGCGTCTTTGTCGAAGCCTTGTCCCGTGTGTTGTTCACACCATGCGTCCATCAACGTGTTGCCTGGGCCGGTATCGTAGCCAATCACCGCTTGCTCAGGATGCAGTACCGAGATATTGGCAATTCCACCGATGTTAAGCACCACGGTTGTGGAATCTTGCATGGCAAAAATGTTTTTATGGAAAGCTGGGACGAGTGGTGCGCCTTGACCGCCTAATGCCATGTCTTTACGACGGAAGTCTGCCACGGTATCAATGCCAGTTTTGACTGCAATGATGTTGGCATCACCCAGTTGAGTCGTGAAGGGCAGATCGCCTGTTGGCTGGTGGAACACGGTTTGACCATGATTGCCAATGGCTCGGATTTGCTCAGCAGAGTAGCCAGACTTATCTAACAACTGTAAAACCGCATCGGCAAATAGGTGCCCAAGCTGGTGGTCAAGCTCACCAATGACTTTAAGGTTCGTGCCTTGGCCGGTGCAAACCGACAGTAGCGTCTGCTTAATATGAGCGGGCATTGGATAGTCATCGTGTGCGATTAAGCGAACACGGTTATCTTCGATTTCAACCAGAGCGGTATCTACGCCGTCCATGCTGGTTCCAGACATCACACCGATATACAGTTTGTTAAGATTCACAGCCAATTCCGTCAATTCTTCGATTCACTTATTGTAAAGCAATTCTGAAGCGAATAACCTCATCGAATACGAGATATTCAGCCGATTTTGAGGAGAAAAAATGGGACCGTTATGGGTTGATGTTGCAGGCTATGAACTGACTGCAGAAGACAGAGAAATTTTGGAGCATCCAACGGTTGGTGGTTTGATTTTATTTACCCGTAATTACCACGACAGCGAGCAGCTTCAAGCTCTTACCCAATCTATCCGCAAAGCGGCGAAACGTCCGATTTTGATTGGTGTTGACCAAGAAGGCGGGCGCGTTCAGCGTTTCCGTGAAGGTTTCTCTCTGATTCCTGCGGCAGACGAATACGCCAAACACCAAAACAGTGAAGAATTGGCACGTATGGGCGGTTGGTTGATGGCAGCTGAGTTGATTGCTCATGACATCGACCTAAGCTTCGCGCCTGTGTTGGATAAAGGTCATCAGTGTAAGGCGATCGGCAGCCGAGCTTTTGGTGAGGATATGGATACCATTCTGCGTCATAGCACCGCTTATATGCAGGGCATGAAGAGTGTCGGTATGGCAACAACAGGTAAGCACTTCCCGGGCCATGGCGGTGTGATTGCCGATTCACACCTAGAGACGCCGTACGACGAGCGTAGTGATATCTTTGAGCAAGATATGGCTATTTTCAAAGCGCAAATCGATGCTGGCATCTTAGATGCGATGATGCCTGCTCATGTGATTTTCCCAAATTATGATGATCAACCTGCAAGTGGTTCAGAGTACTGGCTAAAACAAATCTTGCGCCAGCAACTTGGCTTTAAAGGTTTGATCTTCTCTGATGATTTGACCATGGAAGGCGCTGCGATCATGGGCGGTCCTGCTGAGCGTGGTATACAAGCATTAAGAGCGGGCTGTGACATGCTGTTGGTTTGCAACAAGCGCGATGCGCAAGTGGAAGTACTCGATAACCTGCCAATTACTTCCGTTTCTCTTGCTGATGCCTTGCTGAAAAAACAAAGCTTTTCACTAACCGAGTTAAAATTGTCTCAAGAGTGGAAAGACGCCACTGAGGCCATGAAGCGATTGGTTGGTTAGCCATGTAAAGCCTAAGTACTGCTTTACTTGGGATATACGTAAAGTGTCGAAAACACCTATTTTAAGCCGAAGCGCCCTGCATTTCGGCTTTTTATTTGCATGTAAACTTATTTTTACATTGAATGTTTTTTATTGTGTACACTTGAATTTCTTTTTTAGCCTGTTATCTTGTCGGTAAAGCTTAGTTGTCTCACCAAGGAATTGGTTGGGTGTAAATAAAAATATACAGGTCGAAGTTATGCAAAGAAGTGAATTGAGCAACATCAACATCAGCGAAGAACAAGTACTGATCACGCCAGAGGAGCTAAAAGTTAAGCTTCCTTTGAGTGAAAAGGCACGTCGTTTTATTCAAGAGTCTCGCCAAACCATCGCTGACATCATTCACAAAAAAGATCATCGTCTGCTTGTTGTATGTGGACCATGTTCTATTCATGACGTTGAAGCTGCGAAGGATTACGCAAAGCGTCTAAAAGCTCTTTCTGAACAACTAAGCGACCAACTGTATATTGTAATGCGTGTTTACTTTGAGAAGCCTCGAACCACGGTTGGTTGGAAAGGCCTGATCAATGACCCACACCTAGACGGCAGCTTCGACATTGAACACGGTCTGCATGTTGGTCGCGAACTGCTGGTTGAATTGGCTGAGATGGAAATCCCGCTAGCAACAGAAGCCCTTGACCCAATCAGTCCACAATACCTTGCCGATACTTTTAGCTGGGCAGCGATCGGGGCTCGTACGACTGAGTCACAAACTCACCGCGAGATGGCAAGTGGCCTTTCTATGCCGATTGGCTTCAAGAATGGTACGGATGGTAGCTTGGCAACCGCTGTTAACGCGATGCAGGCGGCCTCTTCTAGTCACCGTTTCATGGGGATTAACCGTGAAGGTCAGGTAGCGCTACTTACTACACAAGGCAACCCTAATGGTCACGTGATTCTACGTGGTGGTAAGCAAACTAACTATGATTCAGTATCAGTGACAGAATGTGAGCAAGAAATGGCGAAGTCTGGTCTGGATGCTTCATTAATGGTGGACTGTAGCCATGCAAACTCACGTAAAGATTACCGTCGTCAGCCATTGGTTGCGGAAGACGTGATTCACCAAATCCGTGAAGGCAACAAGTCGATTATCGGCTTGATGATTGAGAGCCATATCAATGAAGGTAACCAATCTTCTGAGCTCGCTCTTGAAGAGATGAAATACGGCGTATCGATCACCGACGCATGTATCAATTGGGATTCAACTGAGGCACTATTACGTCATGCACACGAAGAGCTGGTGCCTTTCTTAGAGAATCGTCTGAAAGGCTAACAACACGGGATTTAAGGAACATCAATGGCAGTTGAACTTAACGCATTACGCGATCAGATTGATGCAGTCGACAAGCAAATGCTAGAGCTATTAGCTCAGCGTTTAGCACTAGTAGAGCAAGTGGGTGAAGTAAAAAGCGAACACGGTTTGCCAATTTATGCCCCAGATCGTGAGGCGGCAATGCTGGCGTCACGACGAGCTGAAGCTGAAAAAATGGGAATCCCCCCACAGCTGATTGAAGACATTCTTCGTCGAACTATGCGTGAGTCTTATGCCAGCGAGAAAGATTCCGGTTTTAAGTGTTTGAACCCAGAATTACGCTCAGTGGTCATTATTGGTGGTAATGGCCAGTTAGGTGGTTTGTTTGGCCGAATGTTTAAGCTATCTGGTTACCAAGTTAAAGTGCTGGGTAGTAAAGACTGGGATCATGCTGACGACATCCTGAAAGATGCGGGGCTAGTTGTAGTTACTGTACCGATTCATCTAACAGAAGGTGTGATTGAAAAGCTAGGCAACCTGCCAAAAGACTGCATTCTGTGTGACCTGACTTCCATTAAGTCGAAGCCTTTGCAAGCAATGTTGAATGTGCATCAAGGCCCCGTAGTTGGTTTACATCCAATGTTTGGCCCAGATGTTCCGAGCCTAGCGAAGCAGGTGATTGTGTACTGTGATGGTCGTGGTAACGATCAATACCAATGGCTATTGCAACAGTTTGGTATTTGGGGCGCAAGTCTGTGCCAAATTGATGCGCAAGAGCACGATCATGGCATGACTTTGATTCAGGCGCTGCGCCACTTCACTTCGTTTGCTTACGGTATGCACCTAAGCAAAGAGAATCCAAACATTGAACAGCTGTTAAAGTTGAGCTCACCAATTTACCGCTTGGAGTTAGCTATGGTAGGGCGTCTGTTTGGTCAAGATCCAAACCTCTACGGTGACATCATTCTTTCGTCGCAAGAGAACATCGACATGATTAAGCGATTCCACCAACGTTTTGGTGAAGCGCTAAGCATCTTGGATAGCAAAGACAAAGCGGAGTTTGTCGAAAGTTTTGAAAAAGTGAGTGATTGGTTTGGCGAGTATTCGCAGCAATTTATGAATGAAAGTCAGAACCTACTCAAACAAGCTAACGATAATATCCATCGTGGATAAACACTGATTTTAGATGCAAAAAGAGCAGCTCACAGGCTGCTCTTTTTTATTTGGATGCCGAGAGATGATCAGTTGGTCGATGTACCACTGCTGTCTTCACTCGATACTGTGCTAATGCTGGTATCACGGTAAGGTGAGTTAGTCAGGTTGATTTGCAGACGAACGACATTATCAATCAATTGAACCAATGGTCCCCATTTCACCTTTTTCTCTTTTTCGAACGCGTAGTTAAAGTTTTCAGGTGTCCAATCCATCAGATATTGAGGGTTCAACGCACGACCCAAAAAGCGTACTTCATAGTGTAAGTGTGGGCCGGTTGAGTTACCGGAATTACCACATTTTGCAATCACATCGCCTTTACTGACGAATTGACCGCTCTTCACTTTAAATCTGCTTAGGTGAGCAAACGAGCTTGAGAAACCAAAAGAGTGACGTAGAGTCAGGTAGTTGCCATAACCTCTGTTACTTGGTCGTACTGTTTCCACAACCCCATCAGCAGGGGCGAGAATCTCTTCACCACGCTTACAGGTGAGATCGATACCCGTGTGAACATGGCGTTTACCAGAAATAGGGTTAATACGACTGCCGTATGAAGATGAAATACGCTGGTAGGTCATCGGGCTATCGTTTGGTATCAAGCGGAACATGGTGGCTCTTACAGCAGAGTCAATGGCGGCAGCATCAATACGCTCTTCTAGAGCGAGATTGCTTTCTTCTCCGATCAGCTCTTCATCTGCGAGGCCAAGTACAGACTCAACATCAAAGACTCGTTTGCCTAGTAGTTGAATCTGGTTGTTTTTATCTGTTAGCGATTGAGATAGCGAATGATTAGTATCTAATTGCTCTTCATACAGCGCTGTTATCTGAGCTTTTTCGCTTTCTAGCTTCGCAATGGTTTGGCTCAAGTTTTCTTGGTTTTCAACTTGCTGCTGATTCAAATACCAGGCACCACCGATGACCGCAGGAAGGGCGAGTAGGGATGCAAAAAACGCGAGGACCGAAGTGCGACCCAAATAAAAAAACTGATCGCCGTTTTTAGTCGGGACCTGCATGGTTATTTTTTTAGACATGGCTCTTTACTGAGTTGAGTGGTGAATTACTCTGCCCCGAGATCTGAAAGATGCTCTAACTCTCGGTTCAGTAGTTCATCACTACCAACATTCAATTCTATGAAACGTCGTAATTGACTAATGCTATCAATATCAATGCTGCTAATTTTAAGCCGAATGGCATTCTGATTCAAACTAACGATGTTAGCATTTAAACATACACTCTGTTCAGGCTCAGAAAATACGAAATAGATTTCAACAGGAGAGTGAAGATCTAACTCTGCCGGTGAACTTGTTTCGAGTAGCAATCCGTGCAAAGACAAATCTTGAATTGTGGTATCGAGTTGGTTTGGCCCTTGAGTGAGCGTAGCAGGTACACGATAGATAATACGAGAAAAGCGGCGTCGTTCCGTCATAGCACTTTCTTTTTTTGTTCGATATGACCAACTAGTCTATCAGAAAGCGCACTAATTATTCGATCTTGGTTCAAAAACTGCGGTTTTTAAACAAGATTCTGGCTAAATATGCAACAAAGGTCGCCATGATAGCGACCTTTGAACAAATTACAAGCACAGGCGGTGTTTAGAAACCACCTAGCATATCAATACCGCGTCTAAATTACTTAGATACGCGCTTGTATTTGATGCGGTGTGGTTCAGCTGCTTCAGGACCAAGGGTCTTCTTCAGCCACTCCATGTACTCGTTGTAGTTACCTTCGTAGAAGTTAACTTGACCTTCGTCGCGGTAGTCGATGATGTGCGTCGCGATACGGTCTAGGAACCAACGGTCGTGCGAGATAACCATTGCACAGCCAGGGAACTCTAGTAGTGCTTCTTCAAGTGCACGTAGTGTTTCAACATCTAGGTCGTTGGTTGGTTCATCGAGTAGCAGTACGTTACCACCTGCTTTAAGCAGCTTCGCAAGGTGTACACGGTTACGCTCACCACCAGATAGCTCGCCAATCACTTTCTGTTGGTCTGAACCTTTAAAGTTAAAGCGTGAACAGTATGCACGAGCTGGGATTTCGAAGTTGTTGATCTTGATGATGTCAGCGCCTTCAGAAATCTCTTGGAATACCGTGTTCTTGTCGTTCATTGAGTCACGGAACTGCTCAACAGACGCCAATTTCACTGTTTCACCTAGCTCAATCGTACCTGAGTCTGGCTGCTCAGTGCCGCTCAGCATCTTGAATAGAGTCGATTTACCTGCACCGTTAGCACCGATGATACCGACGATTGCACCCTTAGGCATACTGAACGATAGGTCATCGATAAGAACGCGACCGTCGAATGACTTCGTTAGGTTGTTCACTTCGATAACTTTATCACCTAGACGCTCACCTGGTGGGATGAACAGTTCGTTAGTTTCGTTACGTTTCTGGTGATCCGTGTTTTGTAGCTCTTCAAAGCGCGCCATACGTGCTTTCGATTTCGCCTGACGACCTTTAGGGTTTTGACGAACCCACTCAAGTTCTTTCTCGATGGTCTTCTGACGAGCTTTTTCTTGAGACGCTTCTTGTTGTAGACGAGCATCTTTTTGCTCCAGCCAAGAAGTGTAGTTACCTTCCCATGGAATACCTTCACCACGGTCAAGTTCTAGGATCCAACCCGCTGCGTTATCTAGGAAGTAACGGTCGTGGGTAATCGCAACTACAGTACCAGTGTAGTCAACTAGGAAGCGCTCTAGCCATGCAACAGACTCAGCATCCAAGTGGTTGGTTGGTTCGTCTAGTAGTAGCATGTCTGGCTTTTCTAGAAGTAGACGACAGATTGCCACACGGCGACGCTCACCACCTGAAAGGTGCGCGATCTTTTGATCCCATTCTGGAAGACGAAGAGCATCTGCAGCGCGCTCTAGCGCGTTGTCTAGGTTATGACCATCTTTAGCTTGGATCAGAGCTTCTAGCTCACCCTGTTCTTTTGCAAGAGCGTCGAAGTCAGCATCTGGTTCTGCATATGCTGCATATACCGCATCCAAACGCTTAAGCGCGTCAGCAACATCTGAAACGGCTTCTTCAACGATTTCACGAACGGTCTTAGATTCGTCTAGTACAGGTTCTTGAGGTAAGTAACCTACGTTTAGACCTGGTTGTGGACGAGCCTCACCATCAATATCAGTATCGATACCCGCCATGATTCGTAGCAGTGTTGATTTACCTGCACCGTTCAGACCTAGAACACCGATTTTTGCACCAGGGAAGAAGCTTAGAGAGATGTCTTTAAGAATTTGACGCTTAGGTGGCACGATTTTGCTCACCCGCGACATGGTATATACGTATTCAGCCATTGCCGATCGTTCCTAAATTAACTGTCATTCAAAGGCTCTATTTTATACCAACTACTTGAGTTTTGTTACCGCAATGCAAGAAATTCACAGCTCGTGTGATTTCTTCTTCATTGCTGACCGGAAACTCACAACGTTAGGGTATACACTTTTCTTGTTCACCTTAAATTCAATGTACCGCGATTCATCAGGAAGAATGGATTGTTGGGAATCTATTTGTCTTGAAGGGTTCTAAAGTTTCACGAGTACAACATTTATTACATCAAGTCGCTTTACAATAAGAACTTAATACGGTGTAAATAGATGCATATGATTTATGACTTGTTGCGCCTTGTATCCACTAGCGGCAAGAAATAAAGCGATAAACGTCTGGGGAAAATGACGCACATGAGATTCAACGTATCGGAATTGGCTAAAAGAGTATGCTACGCAGCCGCTTTATGTGCGGTAAGCGTGTCAGCAAATGCTGCGCTGAGCCTAGAAAAACAGCGCCAAGTTTATGAGCAAGCTCAGGATTTATTAGACAAAAATGACATTGATGGTTACTTGTCTATCCGTTCTAAAATTGCCGACTATCCATTGACACCTTATGTGGATTATCGAGTGTTTCTGAGGCAATTGTCGAACCAGTCTCCACAGCAGGTCGATGAATTTATTAAAGATCATGAGGCTTTTCCATTTTCGCGTCGGATTCGCGCTCCTTACTTAGATAGCCTATATCGCCAGAAGGATTGGAAAACCATCACTGAGTTCCAGAAAGTGGAGCCGAGCGGTGAGCGTTATCAGTGTATTTTTTATGTGGCCCAATTAAAACAAGGCAAACAAGTCGCTGCGTTTAAGGGCGCTGAGCATATGTGGTTGCGAGGTAAGAGCATCGCCGATGAATGTGACCCATTATTCTCAGCTTGGGATAAAGCGGGAGAACGCACTGATGACATGATCTTGCAACGCATGTTGTTGGCGTTCGATGCGCGCAATAGCGGTTTGATGAGTTACTTGCAAAAACTGCCTGAGTCAGCGAAAGCGCAGCAGCAAGCGAAAGCGATGAAAGTCTTGTTTGATAAACCGGAAACCGTTGCGGATTTTGCTAGGAAGCAACCTGCCAATGATTTTTATCGAGCGCAAACTGAATATGCGTTAGAAAAGTTAGCTCGAAAAGATGTTGGTAAAGCGCAGAGTGCATACGCAACGGTAGTGAAAGGGCAAAAATTCTCTCCTGAAAAGGCGCAAGCACTGGCTGACTATATAGCAATTCGCTTGATCCGCACGGAATCGGACTCTCTTGCTAAGTGGCGCGATGACAAAACGAAAAACAGTCAGAATTTACCTCTGATCGAGAGTCGTATTCGTTTATCGATTCAAAATAGCGATTGGAAGGGCGTGCAAAAGTGGATCGCAGTACTCAATGATGAAGAGCAGGCGTCGCTTCGGTGGCAATATTGGTTAGGACGCAGTGAGATAGCGATGGGGGATGAAGTCGCAGGTAAGCAAAGACTGTCTAAGTTAGTTGGTCAACGTAACTTTTACAGTGTTGCAGCGGCCAATGCTATTGGCCAGTCGATAAAGTATCCGTCCTCGACAATTAAGCTAGAAAAAAGAGTACTCAAACAATATCAGAGCTCTTTAACGCGAATTGAAGAGCTTATCGAAACCGACAAAATTGCAGCTGCAAAGAGTGAGTGGTCTCATTTGCTTGGTCGAGTGAGTAAAGAAGAAAAAACGATGTTGGCCGCTTATGCTGCTTCTAAGCGTTGGCATAACTTAACGGTCACAGCAAGCATTCAAGCAAAAATGTGGGACAACATACCATTGCGTTTCCCGATAGCTCACCGCTGGTGGTTTAACTTCTACGCTGAGAAGCACAATATCGACCCGATCACTATGATGTCACTGGCTCGACAAGAAAGTGCTTTGGATTCAGAAGCGCGTTCACCCGTTGGTGCCCGAGGTTTGATGCAAATTATGCCAGCAACTGCGAAGTACACGGCGCGTAAGTACAAGCTTAAGTATCAAGGTACACAAGACTTGTATAACGTGGGTAAGAATATCGAAATTGGTAGCCACTACTTACAAGGTTTGATGGAGGATTACGATAATAATCGTATTTTCGCGCTCGCTGCTTATAATGCAGGGCCTAACCGAGTAAAAACATGGCGAGAGCGAACTCAAGGTAAAGTGGATGCTTATTCCTTTATCGAAGCGATTCCATTTAAAGAAACTCGCGGTTATGTGCAAAACATCTTGATGTTTGAAACCTATTACCGCGATCTTTTAGGTGTCGATGGTGCGTTCTTGACCCCAAATGAGATCAATACCAAGTATTGAGTGAGGTAACTTGATGTCACACGAACCTGAGTACAAAGACTGGCAGCAGATTGTTGAACTGATCCGTTCAAGCGTGGATAACCAGCAACATGAGATGCTGTTGACCATGTTAATGACGCCGGATGAGAGAGAGTCGCTCACTGCACGAGTGAATATTCTGAATGAATTGCTCAAAGGTGAGCTTTCTCAACGTCAAATCAGTCAAATGTTAGGGGTAGGCATTGCAACCATCACTCGTGGTTCGAATGAGTTAAAGTCGAAGTCCGATCTCGACAAAGACAAACTTAAGACATTATTAGAGCAGGGCGCTCAATAATCTTTGAGTCGAACTCTCTGAGGTACAGACGGCAAAAAGGGCGGAATCTCCGCCCTTTTTAATGCATGCTTTACACAGTGACTACAAGTTAGCAGGGAAGTGGTCTGGATTGGTAAATGGAATTAGCGCCAGAATCAAAGCCTGGTGATAGACCGAGCTGCGAGTCAGTTGGTTTTGAGTCAGTAAACCAATAGCACCGCCTTTTTGTTTGATGTTATCAGTACCAAATACTTCGTCCATTACATCACCAAGTTCATTGGCGTGTTCCAGTTTTTGTAATACTTCAGGTGGCAACATCAGACTCGCCGAACGAGATTCACCTCGGAGTGTGTCAGACTCTATCACCATCCAAGCAAATGTCACTGTCCCTTCAATTCCCGCTTCCAAGCCCACATAGAAATCTGCACTTGGTATTTCTGCTTTAGCGTTACGAACTCGGTTCAATGCGCCAAGGTGAGTTTCTTCATTCGACATCGGTTGATCTGCGACTTCACTCGGCACACTGACTCCAACAAACTCAAAGCTATGTTTAGGGAGTGCACTTTGAAATGCACTCTCTACCGCTTTGATTTTTGCAGGGTTCAAGGAAGCGATAACGACTTTTTGGGTTGCCATGATCTTTTTACCTATCGTAGTCCATTAGCTCAGTTTTACTTGAGTCGGTTTCACGTTTTCACTTGGATAACAGCCCAATACTTTCAAGTGCTTAGTGATCTTTGTGAGCTCATCTAATACTTGTTGCATCTCCGTAGAACCAAGGTGGGATTCAAGGTCGACATAGAACATTTCTTCCCATGGGTTACCCATGATTGGACGAGACTCTAACTTGGTCATGTTGATGCCAAAACGTTGTAGAACCAGCAGTGTTTCTACCAAAGAGCCTGCCTCTTGCGAAGTCGACATGATCAGCGTGGTCTTGGCTGGAATTTGCGTAGACACTTCAACTGGTTTACGAGCGACGACGATAAAGCGAGTGTGGTTTTCGGTTTGGTTTGCGATGTTACCTTGGATAGCTTGTAGGCCATAAAGCTTGCCACTTGAAGCGTTACCAATTGCAGCTACGTCATCGCGGTTAAGTTCTTGTACTTTTTGCATCGCATCAGCAGTACTTGCACAAGACTCTAGTTTCACTCCTTTCATACGGCTAAGGAACTCGCTGCATTGCTGGTGTGGCTGCGGATGTGAGTAAAGGGTTTTGATATTCTCAAGGCGAATGTCTTTGGTTGCGACTAGGCAGTGCTCAATCGGTTGAGTCAGTTCACCAACGATGTATAACGTTGTGTGTTGTAGAAGATCGTACACTTCATTGATAGAGCCAGAGCTGGTGTTTTCAATTGGCAGAACGCCGTAGTCAGCATGGCCAGATTCTACTGTCTGAGTCACTTCTTTGAAGTGTTCACAGTTGAGCTCAATCAGCTCTGTATTCTTGCGACTGAAGTATTCACGGCTAGCAAGGTGAGAGTAAGAGCCTTTGGCGCCAAGGAAAGCAACACGAGCAAGAGGCTTACGGCTTTGCTGTGGATTAACGAGGTTTTGCAGGTAGCTTTGTTGAAGAAGGACAGAATCTTCAATAATGGTATGGAAAAGCTTGGTGATGTACTGAGCGTCGAGTTCGTATTTATCACGGCCGTTGGTGATCAGTTTAACCAGAAGTTGTTGTTCACGGACTGCGTCACGAACAGGTTTTGAAGTTTGGACTTTGCTTTTTGCCACTTCAATGCTGAGCTTGCGGCGTTCGGACAACAGGCTCAAAAGCTCGTCATCTAGCTCATTCAAACGTAAACGAATTTCATCCAGGGAAATAGGTTGGTCAGTCATCAATTCTTTCCTTATAAAAAAGCCCCCCGATTTGGGAGGCTTTCTGTTTGTTTTTGACTTTTCTTTCACAAACGAGTTAGCCCCTCCACTATGGAAGGAAAAAGAAGTCAAAAAGAAACAGCTGGGTTAAATGCATAAATAGTGCTTAATTTGTGAGTGTTTAAACACAATAAGCAAGCAGGCGGGGAGCGTCAAGCAAAAAAATAGCGCCTTTCGGCGCTACTTCCTCAATCTGGTCGTTTACTCTTCTTCTTCCACTAGCTCAGGCTTGTTCGCACGTCGAGCTTCAGGTTTGTGGGTCAGCTTATTCAGTTGTCGTTCTAGTTTTTGCTCCACTTCATTGATAGCTGCGTAAAGATCTTCGTGAGTCGCTGAGGCGATTAGCTGGCCTTTAGGAACTTTAATAACCGCTTCGAATTTCTTCTGTTTATTTGGTTCCTCACTGAATGTTGCTTGGCATCCGATGATGTCTACTTGCCATTTCTCCAGCTTTTTAAATTTGCTCTCAATATGAGCACGGATTGCAGAGGTGATTTCGATGTTTTTACCAGTGATGTTCATTGTCATAAATGTTTTTCCTCTGTTTCATCCCTCATGGGTTGAGTTCAGATTACCGCTTTGAGGAGAAAAGAATGTGATCTAGATCACTATTTTAACTTGGTTTTTTGAGATGAAAAACGAATGTGATCTCACTCAAGAACTGCTGAGATTTATGTGAAAATTGCTTGTTATCGGGTTCTAAATCATTAGATTGAATAGAGTACTGAGCTGAAAACTCCCCCGTTTTTAGGGGAGTTATACGGCCTGTAATTCTAGTTAGTTAAAAAGTAACCAGAACAAAGATGTGAATCAGATCACTCTTAAAGTGCGCAATAAGTTAGATTCAAAAACGCCGCTCAATTATTGAGCGGCGTTTTTGGTTTTTAGTCCTGGATTAAGGTGTTTGGTTGACTCTGTGAAGCGGTGTCATAAAGACTGGATCCTCTGGAACTAATCGGACGTTATCGAGTGTCTTTGCAAGATCGAGGCTTTCTAACTGTTTGTAGATGACGTAGTAGCGGTTCACATTGGTTACGTATCTCCCCGTTTCTCCTAAACTTCTGCGCGTTACGACTTCAACATTATTGAACCATACGTTAGGGTCGTAGCCTTGTTGAGCTGCGCGCTTACGCATTCTCTCAATATTTCCTGGTCCTGCATTGTACGCTGCTAGTGTTAAGTAGAGTTTGTTCTCTTTACTGATGGCATTATCACTGAAGTAATACCGGCGAAGAAACGCTAAGTATTTCACCCCTGCATGAACGTTGTTCTCTAGATTACGGACATTCTTAATATTCACATTAGGATCACTCGCTGTGCTCGGTAAAATCTGCATAATGCCGACTGCACCACGGCTTGATACTAAGTTGTTGTCAAACCCTGATTCCTGATATGCCACTGCGGCGATGAGCAGGTAATCGAAATCATATTTCTCTCCATATTTAGTAAACAGTGAAGAGAGCTTTTCTAGTTGAGCAATCTTTTTCGGATTCAGAGCCTTGTTAAGCCAATTGGTATTATCGATGTATTTCCCATAGATGACGTTGCCAAGTAGGGTGCCGGATTTAGCTGTACGAACAAACTTATTCACCACCTTCATTAACTCGGGGCTATCGTGGCGCATTGCCCAAGCAATTTCCCCTCCTTTACGGATTGGTATTTTAGTATGGGCTCGTATGTCATCCATAAAACTCATCCACAGCTTGGCTTTGTGGCTATCAAGAACGATAGCTTTGACATAACCGTTGTTAAGCATCCCAACCAATTCGTAATCTTGTAGTGTTTCTTCGATAAAATGCACCACTATTGGCGGTAAGCCTTTCTTATTGAGTTTTTTGTTTAAGGCTTGAATGCTTTCAAAGTAGCTTGAACTCGCCCGGAGCCAAATCTCTTTCCCACTCAGTTGCTCAATCTTGGTCATCGATGGGGTGTCTTTGTTTGTGATGACCCACTCTTCTATCCCTGAAATTGCCGGATCACTAAAGTCGACCAGTTTTTTGCGCGCTTCGGTAATGGTGAGATTCGCGACGACCAAATCTCCTAAGCCTTGCTCAAGAGAAGGTAATAGCTCATCACGAGAAACCGGGATAATTTGAATATTGAGTTTTGGCTTGAGCTTACGGAGATCTTTTTCGAAATGAGACAGTAGTTCTGCACCTATTCCTTTTGGTTCTCCACCTTCTACGTAATAGAAGCCAAGATCGGCAGAGACGAGTACGCGTAATACGTTTCTTTCTTTAATGACGTCGAGATCGCCAGTGTAAGGCGGTTGTCTGAGAGGGGAGAGCTCGAGCGCAAAACTCGAAGCGGAGACTAGGAATAACAGTCCTGTCCATAACTTTGATAGTGTCACGTTCACATCCATGCTGATGGTGAAGGAGAATCTTAAGCATATGTAGTGCTTATAAAATCATCAAGTTAGTGGATGGGGCAAAATTAAGAGGGGTAAACAAAACCGCCACAGTTTTCGCTGTGGCGGTTGGGGATTATTTTACAGGATTAAGCTTGATTAGCTCTTCTGTTCTAGCAACCGCGTCTTTTAGATCTAGCTGCTTGTAAGCTTCAAGTTGAATCTCAAGCGACTTACGAGCGGCTTCAGTATCTGGGAACGATTTTTGTAGCTCTTGTGCGCGGTTAATTGCAGCAATCCAAGCTTCACGGCGCAAATAGAAGTCAGCTGTTGCAAGGTCGTAGTTTGCTAGACGGTTCTTCAGTGCCACCATACGTTTTTGCGAATCTTCCGCGTAAGGGCTGTTCGGGTAGCGCTCTAGCAGTTTTTTGAAATCATCGAATGCTTTCTTCACCGGCTCTGGGTCACGGTCGCTACGGTCTACGTTGAATAGGTCATGCATAAAGTTACGGTCTTGCGCCATGTGGCTCAAACCACGCATGTACAATACCCAGTCCATTTTTTCATGCGTTGGGTTTAAACGCATAAAGCGAGAAATCGTTGCCAGACCGAGGGCTAGGTCGTCGTTTTTGTAGTACGCGTAGATAAGGTCAAGTTGCACCTGCTCAGAGTAGGCACCAAACGGGTAACGCGAATCTAATGCTTCTAATTTCTCGATGGCTGAAAGCCAGTTACCACTTTGAAGAGACGTTTGTGCGTCTGCATACAGTTCAGAAGGTGGCACATCAGGAACGATTTCTTCTTTGCTTGCACAGCCAAACAGAAGGGATACCGCTAAAAGGCCTATTAAAGTCTGATGTTTCATATCAGGAGTCTGTTCCTTGAATCTAAATATTTCTTAAGCTGCCGTTACTTTCTTTCCAGTAACAGATACAATGACGTAATAGTCTATTTTTCCACAGTCGTGAGCATTAGTCTCACAGTTTTTAAAAAAGTTCGATATGGCTCAGCAGATTGTTTTAACCAACACAGTAAAAGATAGCCAGTTAGGTCAACGTTTAGACCAAGCTATCGCCGAATTGTTCGCTGATTTCTCTCGCTCTCGCTTGAAAGAGTGGTTGCTTGACGGGAAAGTACAAGTGAATGGTGAAGTTATCACTAAACCTCGCACCAAAGTAATGGGTGGTGAGGAAATTACCTTGCAAGCCGAGCTGGAAGATGAAGAGCGCTGGGAAGCACAAGATATCCCGCTAGATATCGTCTACGAAGATGAAGACATCATCGTAATCAACAAACCTCGTGATTTTGTGGTACACCCTGGTGCAGGCACACCGGATGGCACAGTGCTAAACGCATTGCTGCATCATTACCCAGACATCGCTGAAGTACCTCGTGCAGGTATCGTGCACCGTTTGGATAAAGACACAACAGGTCTGATGGTGGTCGCGAAAACTGTTCCAGCTCAAACTCGCTTAGTTCGTGCACTGCAAAAACGCAATATCACTCGTGAGTATGAAGCGATTGCAATCGGCCGTATGACAGCGGGCGGTAAAGTGGATCAGCCGATTGGCCGCCACTCTACTAAGCGTACACTTATGGCGGTTGCTCCTTTGGGTAAACCAGCGGTAACACACTACCGTGTTGCGGAGCACTTCCGCGAGCACACTCGTATTCGTCTGCGTCTAGAAACAGGCCGTACACACCAAATCCGTGTGCACATGTCTTACCTACAGCATCCGCTACTTGGTGATACTGCATACGGCGGTCGCGCACGTATTCCTACTGGAGCATCGGAAGAGCTTACTGCAATGATCCGTGGCTTTGACCGTCAAGCGCTGCACGCGGTAATGCTACGTTTTGAACATCCTATCACTGGTGAGGAATTAGAGTTCCATGCCCCGGTTCCTGATGACATGGTTGCGATGACAGAAGCGCTGCGTAAAGATACAGAAGAGTTCGGTCTGCCTGACGAGTTCTAATATGAAGACGATTCTCCCTAACTGGCCCGCACCAAAAAACGTTAAAGCTTTCGCCTCTACTAGAGTCGGAGGCTTTTCGAGTGCACCTTATCAAGGGCTTAACCTTGGTGCTCATGTTGGGGATGACCCGTCCATCGTAGAAAAGAACCGTGCTTGGTTGGCGCAGCAAGCTAATATGCCAAGTGCGCCAATTTGGTTGAACCAAACTCACTCTACAGTGGTCGCTCAAATGAGTGCGCCGACGACTCAAGTGCTTGATGCTGATGGTGTATTTACCTCTGCAAGCAATGTAGTCTGTTCTGCTATGACTGCGGACTGTTTGCCTGTTCTGTTAACCAATACGCAAGGCACCCAAGTTGCGGCAGTTCATGCTGGTTGGCGTGGCTTAGCAAATGGTATCGTTGAAAACGCCCTCGAGTTGTTTTCTGGTGAAGTTATGGCGTGGTTAGGTCCTGCAATTGGTCCTCAAGCATTTGAAGTCGGTGAAGATGTTCTGCAAGCCTTTGTGGATTTTGACTCACAAGCTCATCAAGCGTTTACTCCACGTGATGTTGAAGGGAAGTGGTTGGCGGATATGTCCAAGCTTGCAACTCAGCGCATCAATAAACTTGGTATCACTCAGGTATTTGATTCTGGCCTGTGTACTTTCCAAGACAAAGAAGACTTCTATTCCTATCGCCGCGATGGTGTGACTGGTCGACAAGCGACTTTTATTTGGATCGAGGACTAACTAGTACAGCGCAAAAGTGCGAAGATGCCTATCTTCATTTTTGCAAAGCTATCTTTATTCATTCACTCCCTTGAAATTCTCCCTTTGTGTATCCATCTTTCTAACTGTCAAAAGAATTTTCTTAAGTTGAGGTTAGGAAGAAAGATATGCGTCTTGATAGATTCACAAGTAAGTTTCAAATCGCTATCTCTGATGCTCAGTCACTGGCGTTAGGGCGCGATCATCAATATATCGAACCAGTGCACCTAATGGTGGCACTGCTTGATCAGAACGGTAGCCCAATTCGTCCACTTCTCACGATGTTAGATGTCGACGTCAGTCATCTACGCTCTAAATTGAGCGAAATGTTAGATCGACTGCCTAAAGTAAGTGGCATCGGCGGTGATGTTCAGCTGTCTAGCTCTATGGGGACACTTTTCAATTTATGCGACAAAGTGGCTCAAAAGCGTCAGGACTCCTACATATCTTCCGAAGTCTTTTTGCTTGCGGCATTAGAAGACCGTGGCCCACTTGGTCAGCTATTAAAAGAGATGGGCTTGACCGAGCAGAAAGTCAGCCAAGCGATCGAAAAGATCAGAGGTGGTCAAAAGGTCAATGACCCGAACGCGGAAGAACTGCGCCAAGCATTGGAAAAGTTCACCATAGACCTAACTGAACGCGCAGAGCAGGGCAAGTTAGACCCTGTTATCGGCCGTGATGATGAAATCCGCCGTACCATCCAAGTATTGCAGCGTCGTACCAAGAACAACCCAGTGATCATCGGTGAACCAGGTGTGGGTAAAACCGCTATCGTAGAAGGCTTGGCTCAACGCATCATTAATAATGAAGTACCAGAGGGACTACGTGGTCGCCGCGTACTTTCGTTAGATATGGGCGCACTTGTTGCAGGTGCAAAATACCGTGGTGAATTTGAAGAGCGTTTGAAATCGGTATTGAATGAACTAGCGAAAGAAGAAGGCAATGTCATTCTGTTTATCGATGAGCTTCATACCATGGTTGGCGCAGGCAAGGGCGAAGGCTCTATGGATGCGGGCAATATGTTAAAACCTGCATTGGCTCGTGGTGAGCTTCATTGTGTGGGCGCAACCACGTTGGATGAATACCGACAATATATAGAGAAAGATGCGGCACTTGAGCGTCGTTTCCAAAAAGTGCTGGTGGATGAGCCGAGTGTTGAAGATACGATTGCAATTCTTCGTGGTTTAAAAGAACGTTATGAGCTTCACCATCACGTTGAGATCACTGACCCTGCTATTGTCGCTGCGGCAAGCTTATCGCATCGTTATGTCTCAGATCGCCAGTTACCAGATAAAGCGATCGACCTAATTGATGAAGCCGCTTCTAGTATTCGTTTACAGATCGACTCTAAGCCAGAGTCACTAGACAAACTCGAACGTAAAATCATCCAACTGAAGATTGAGCAGCAAGCACTAAGTAACGAGCATGATGAAGCAAGTGAAAAACGCTTGGATGTGCTCAATGAAGAATTGAATGAAAAAGAGCGCGAATACGCAGAGCTAGAAGAAGTGTGGAATGCTGAAAAAGCCGCACTCTCCGGTACGCAACATATTAAAGGTGAGCTAGAGCAAGCTCGCATGGATATGGACTTTGCACGACGCGCGGGTGACCTAAACCGCATGTCTGAGTTGCAATACGGCCGGATTCCAGAACTTGAAAAGCAGTTAGACCTTGCGACTCAAGCTGAAATGCAAGAGATGACGCTACTGCGTAACAAGGTGACAGACAACGAGATTGCAGACGTACTTTCTAAGCAGACGGGCATTCCTGTCTCAAAAATGCTTGAAGCAGAAAAAGAGAAACTGCTCCGTATGGAAGAGGTACTGCACAAACGTGTGATTGGTCAGGCAGAAGCAGTTGAAGTGGTATCTAATGCAATCCGTCGTAGCCGAGCTGGCTTATCGGATCCGAACAAACCGATTGGTTCCTTCTTATTCTTAGGTCCAACAGGTGTCGGTAAAACCGAACTGTGTAAGACACTCGCGAGCTTTATGTTTGATAGCGAAGATGCCATGGTGCGTATCGATATGTCTGAGTTCATGGAGAAACACTCTGTGGCGAGGTTGGTTGGTGCGCCTCCGGGTTACGTTGGCTATGAAGAAGGTGGTTACTTAACAGAAGCTGTTCGTCGTAAACCTTATTCTGTCATCTTATTAGACGAAGTAGAGAAGGCACATCCAGATGTGTTCAATATTCTGCTCCAAGTATTAGATGATGGCCGATTAACTGATGGCCAAGGTCGCACAGTTGATTTCCGTAACACCGTGGTCATCATGACGTCAAACTTGGGTTCTGCTCGTATCCAAGAGAACTTTGCTACGTTGGATTACCAAGGTATAAAGAATGAGGTAATGGATGTGGTTAGTAAGCACTTCCGCCCAGAGTTCTTAAACCGTGTTGATGAAAGCGTGGTATTCCACCCGCTTGGTCAAGAGCACATTAAGTCGATTGCATCTATTCAGCTTGAGCGTCTAGCGAAACGCTTGGAAGAAAAAGGTTATCAATTAGAGGTATCCGACAAAGCCCTCGATTTGATTGCTCAAGTTGGTTTCGATCCCGTGTATGGTGCGCGACCTTTAAAACGTGCAATTCAACAGAATGTTGAGAACCCATTAGCGAAATCAATCTTGGCTGGCCAAATATTGCCAGATAAGAAAGTACAGTTGATTGTGAGCAATGACCAAATAATCGCTCACCAGTAATTGCATCAATGCATTGAAAAGTGAGACCAAGTTCAAGTTTTAGGGGGCGTTAGCCCCCTTTTTAATACACTTTTATCGGGTTTTGATTGTTTTCTATACGAACAAACCAAAAAGATAAGTTTTTTTGAAAAATAGGCTTGTGTTCCTAAACGAACTCCCTATAATGCGCCTCCGTTGTCACGGGAAAGCAAGCAAAGCGAAGCCGAGATAACAAGGTCAGTGAGTTCTAAAGTAACTCACAGAGAAATAACTTAAAAAAGTGTTTGACACGATAAGTTATCTCGCTAAAATGGCCGTCCACTTTGAAGAGAAGTTCAGAGTGTGCTCTTTAAAAATAAGAACCTATCAATCTGTGTGGGCACTCGTTGATGATAATCCAATTAGATATTTCTTTCTTAACGGAAAGCGGTATCAAATTAGGCTTCAATGAAACGAAGTGACCATTGAATCGAAAGATTCAGCACAGTCAATTCAAACATTACTTCTGCTATTTATTAGCGAAAGGAATGTTCAGTATTCATTGAGCCGAACAAAATCTTAAATTGAAGAGTTTGATCATGGCTCAGATTGAACGCTGGCGGCAGGCCTAACACATGCAAGTCGAGCGGAAACGAGTTATCTGAACCTTCGGGGAACGATAACGGCGTCGAGCGGCGGACGGGTGAGTAATGCCTAGGAAATTGCCCTGATGTGGGGGATAACCATTGGAAACGATGGCTAATACCGCATAATGCCTACGGGCCAAAGAGGGGGACCTTCGGGCCTCTCGCGTCAGGATATGCCTAGGTGGGATTAGCTAGTTGGTGAGGTAATGGCTCACCAAGGCGACGATCCCTAGCTGGTCTGAGAGGATGATCAGCCACACTGGAACTGAGACACGGTCCAGACTCCTACGGGAGGCAGCAGTGGGGAATATTGCACAATGGGCGCAAGCCTGATGCAGCCATGCCGCGTGTGTGAAGAAGGCCTTCGGGTTGTAAAGCACTTTCAGTCGTGAGGAAGGTAGTGTAGTTAATAGCTGCATTATTTGACGTTAGCGACAGAAGAAGCACCGGCTAACTCCGTGCCAGCAGCCGCGGTAATACGGAGGGTGCGAGCGTTAATCGGAATTACTGGGCGTAAAGCGCATGCAGGTGGTTTGTTAAGTCAGATGTGAAAGCCCGGGGCTCAACCTCGGAATTGCATTTGAAACTGGCAGACTAGAGTACTGTAGAGGGGGGTAGAATTTCAGGTGTAGCGGTGAAATGCGTAGAGATCTGAAGGAATACCGGTGGCGAAGGCGGCCCCCTGGACAGATACTGACACTCAGATGCGAAAGCGTGGGGAGCAAACAGGATTAGATACCCTGGTAGTCCACGCCGTAAACGATGTCTACTTGGAGGTTGTGGCCTTGAGCCGTGGCTTTCGGAGCTAACGCGTTAAGTAGACCGCCTGGGGAGTACGGTCGCAAGATTAAAACTCAAATGAATTGACGGGGGCCCGCACAAGCGGTGGAGCATGTGGTTTAATTCGATGCAACGCGAAGAACCTTACCTACTCTTGACATCCAGAGAACTTTCCAGAGATGGATTGGTGCCTTCGGGAACTCTGAGACAGGTGCTGCATGGCTGTCGTCAGCTCGTGTTGTGAAATGTTGGGTTAAGTCCCGCAACGAGCGCAACCCTTATCCTTGTTTGCCAGCGAGTAATGTCGGGAACTCCAGGGAGACTGCCGGTGATAAACCGGAGGAAGGTGGGGACGACGTCAAGTCATCATGGCCCTTACGAGTAGGGCTACACACGTGCTACAATGGCGCATACAGAGGGCAGCCAACTTGCGAGAGTGAGCGAATCCCAAAAAGTGCGTCGTAGTCCGGATCGGAGTCTGCAACTCGACTCCGTGAAGTCGGAATCGCTAGTAATCGTGGATCAGAATGCCACGGTGAATACGTTCCCGGGCCTTGTACACACCGCCCGTCACACCATGGGAGTGGGCTGCAAAAGAAGTAGGTAGTTTAACCTTCGGGAGGACGCTTACCACTTTGTGGTTCATGACTGGGGTGAAGTCGTAACAAGGTAGCGCTAGGGGAACCTGGCGCTGGATCACCTCCTTATACGATGATTACTCACGATGAGTGTCCACACAGATTGATACGGTTTAATATTTCAGAGCAAAAATTGGTTCTGCATAAAATGCTGAAGCGATTTTATGTGGGGCTATAGCTCAGCTGGGAGAGCGCTTCGCTGGCAGCGAAGAGGTCATCGGTTCGATCCCGATTAGCTCCACCACTAGCTGCATTGCTTCTGCTTTTCGCAGAACAACCTACAGTGTCCCGTTCGTCTAGAGGCCTAGGACACCGCCCTTTCACGGCGGTAACAGGGGTTCGACTCCCCTACGGGATACCATCTTTAAACATTCTCTCTTGAGAGTTTTTAAAAATGGTTACTTCATTAGAAGTGATTAGCTCTTTAACAATTTGGAAAGCTGACAAATCAACAATTTATTGTTGATTGTAAAGTTCTCAATGTTTGTCTTTATGACAAACACCAATAAAACACATTCAAGTGTTCTTGGAATTTGAGTCCGGCAAAATCGAGTCTGCATCATGTATAAAAATTGCAGACAACTTTGGTGACTTGTTCATCAACTCGAAACTCCTTCGGGTTGTATGGTTAAGTGACTAAGCGTACACGGTGGATGCCTTGGCAGTCAGAGGCGATGAAGGACGTATTAACTTGCGATAAGCCCAGATTAGGTAGTAAAAACCATTTGAGTCTGGGATTTCCGAATGGGGAAACCCACTTGCATAAGTAAGTATCCTGTTGTGAATACATAGCAACAGGAGGCGAACCGGGGGAACTGAAACATCTAAGTACCCCGAGGAAAAGAAATCAACCGAGATTCCGAAAGTAGCGGCGAGCGAAATTGGACTAGCCCTTAAGCTTTATATGCGTTAGACGAACGGTCTGGAAAGTCCGGCGATACAGGGTGATAGCCCCGTAGTTGACAACGCACATTCAGTGAAATCGAGTAGGGCGGGACACGTGATATCCTGTCTGAATATGGGGGGACCATCCTCCAAGGCTAAATACTACTGACTGACCGATAGTGAACCAGTACCGTGAGGGAAAGGCGAAAAGAACCCCTGTGAGGGGAGTGAAATAGAACCTGAAACCGTGTACGTACAAGCAGTAGGAGCACCTTCGTGGTGTGACTGCGTACCTTTTGTATAATGGGTCAGCGACTTATATTCAGTGGCAAGGTTAACCATCTAGGGGAGCCGTAGGGAAACCGAGTCTTAACTGGGCGTTCAGTCTCTGGATATAGACCCGAAACCAGGTGATCTAGCCATGGGCAGGTTGAAGGTTGAGTAACATCAACTGGAGGACCGAACCGACTAATGTTGAAAAATTAGCGGATGACTTGTGGCTAGGGGTGAAAGGCCAATCAAACCTGGAGATAGCTGGTTCTCCCCGAAAGCTATTTAGGTAGCGCCTCGGACGAATACTACTGGGGGTAGAGCACTGTTAAGGCTAGGGGGTCATCCCGACTTACCAACCCTTTGCAAACTCCGAATACCAGTAAGTACTATCCGGGAGACACACGGCGGGTGCTAACGTCCGTCGTGGAGAGGGAAACAACCCAGACCGCCAGCTAAGGTCCCAAATTATAGCTAAGTGGGAAACGATGTGGGAAGGCTTAGACAGCTAGGATGTTGGCTTAGAAGCAGCCATCATTTAAAGAAAGCGTAATAGCTCACTAGTCGAGTCGGCCTGCGCGGAAGATGTAACGGGGCTAAGCTATAAACCGAAGCTGCGGCAATGAAGTTTACTTCATTGGGTAGGGGAGCGTTCTGTAAGCCGTTGAAGGTGTGTTGTAAAGCATGCTGGAGGTATCAGAAGTGCGAATGCTGACATGAGTAACGATAAAGGGGGTGAAAAACCTCCTCGCCGGAAGACCAAGGGTTCCTGTCCAACGTTAATCGGGGCAGGGTAAGTCGACCCCTAAGGCGAGGCCGAAAGGCGTAGTCGATGGGAAACGGGTTAATATTCCCGTACTTCTTACAATTGCGATGGGGGGACGGAGAAGGCTAGGTGGGCCTGGCGACGGTTGTCCAGGTTCAAGTGTGTAGGCTGAAGAGTTAGGTAAATCCGGCTCTTCTTAAGGCTGAGACACGACGTCGAGCTACTACGGTAGTGAAGTCATTGATGCCATGCTTCCAGGAAAAGCCTCTAAGCTTCAGATTGTAAGGAATCGTACCCCAAACCGACACAGGTGGTCGGGTAGAGAATACCAAGGCGCTTGAGAGAACTCGGGTGAAGGAACTAGGCAAAATGGTACCGTAACTTCGGGAGAAGGTACGCTCTCGACGGTGAAGTCCCTCGCGGATGGAGCTATTGAGAGTCGCAGATACCAGGTGGCTGCAACTGTTTATTAAAAACACAGCACTGTGCAAAATCGTAAGATGACGTATACGGTGTGACGCCTGCCCGGTGCCGGAAGGTTAATTGATGGGGTTAGACTTCGGTCGAAGCTCTTGATCGAAGCCCCGGTAAACGGCGGCCGTAACTATAACGGTCCTAAGGTAGCGAAATTCCTTGTCGGGTAAGTTCCGACCTGCACGAATGGCGTAATGATGGCCACGCTGTCTCCACCCGAGACTCAGTGAAATTGAAATCGCTGTGAAGATGCAGTGTACCCGCGGCTAGACGGAAAGACCCCGTGAACCTTTACTACAGCTTGGCACTGAACATTGACCCTACATGTGTAGGATAGGTGGGAGGCTTTGAAACCAGCACGCCAGTGTTGGTGGAGCCGTCCTTGAAATACCACCCTTGTAGTGTTGATGTTCTAACGTCGACCCCTTATCGGGGTTACGGACAGTGCCTGGTGGGTAGTTTGACTGGGGCGGTCTCCTCCCAAAGCGTAACGGAGGAGCACGAAGGTGGGCTAATCACGGTTGGACATCGTGAGGTTAGTGCAATGGCATAAGCCCGCTTGACTGCGAGAATGACAATTCGAGCAGGTGCGAAAGCAGGTCATAGTGATCCGGTGGTTCTGAATGGAAGGGCCATCGCTCAACGGATAAAAGGTACTCCGGGGATAACAGGCTGATACCGCCCAAGAGTTCATATCGACGGCGGTGTTTGGCACCTCGATGTCGGCTCATCACATCCTGGGGCTGAAGTCGGTCCCAAGGGTATGGCTGTTCGCCATTTAAAGTGGTACGCGAGCTGGGTTTAGAACGTCGTGAGACAGTTCGGTCCCTATCTGCCGTGGGCGTTGGAAGATTGAAGGGGGCTGCTCCTAGTACGAGAGGACCGGAGTGGACGAACCTCTGGTGTTCGGGTTGTGTCGCCAGACGCATTGCCCGGTAGCTAAGTTCGGAATCGATAACCGCTGAAAGCATCTAAGCGGGAAGCGAGCCCTGAGATGAGTCTTCCCTGATACTTTAAGTATCCTAAAGGGTTGTTCGAGACTAGAACGTTGATAGGCAGGGTGTGTAAGCGTTGTGAGGCGTTGAGCTAACCTGTACTAATTGCCCGTGAGGCTTAACCATACAACACCCAAGGGGTTTTGATGGACTCAATGTAAGAACATTGAATGTGTTAAGAACGAAAACAGCTTTCCGAATTAAAGAATTTGCTTGGCGACCATAGCGATTTGGACCCACCTGATTTCCATTCCGAACTCAGAAGTGAAACGAATTAGCGCCGATGGTAGTGTGGGGCTTCCCCATGTGAGAGTAGGACATCGCCAGGCTTTAAATTTAGACTTAAATGTCTAACCAGTGCGGAGCGGTAGTTCAGTTGGTTAGAATACCGGCCTGTCACGCCGGGGGTCGCGGGTTCGAGTCCCGTCCGCTCCGCCACTTATTCGAGAGTCGTCTCATTAAACACGAACTACAGGGGTGTAGCTCCAATTGGCAGAGCAGCGGATTCCAAATCCGCGTGTTGGGAGTTCGAATCTCTCCACCCCTGCCATATTCTAAAGCCTCAGCAGAAATGCTGGGGCTTTTTTGCATCTGTAAGCTTTGCCTTAGCCTCAAACTTCATATTTCCAATAGTACCTATACTCTTACCGCTAAGGTGATAAGAATTCGAGTTCCTGCTATTATCGGCGCTTAATTCTAATAATTAGGAAGCAAGTTTATGCCACATCTTCGATTTAGAGCGGTAGAGCCGCAAGCGGTTCAAGCACTATCAAAACCTCTTACTGATGAATTACAACCATTAATGGATTGCCCTCGTGAGGACTTCACGTTTGAATACATTTACAGTACTTTTTTCAGTGAAGGTGAAGTAAGCGCTGCTTATCCTTTTGTTGAGGTGCTGTGGTTCGACCGTGGTCAGGAAACACAGGACAAGGTTGCTAAAGCGATCACTCAACAAGTCCGAGGTATTGCTGGTGAAGATATCGATGTCGCGGTAATTTTCTCGGCCCTCTCTCCTAAAGGCTACTATGATAATGGTGAGCACTATTAAGGAATAATTGCGATGAAGCTGAGTCTTTCTTTTTGTTTAAGTTTATTATTCTCAGCTTTTATTTATGCGACTCCATGGGAGCAGGTTCCTGGTCCCACAAATAATTCTTCTTCTGCTATTGGTAGTTATGCTAATGGTTGTTTAGACGGCGCTTTGCCTCTCCCTTTGGATGGTGCTGGCTATCAGGTTTTGCGCAGTAAAACGAAGCGTTACTATGGGCATCCACATGCTATTCGTTTTATCGAAGACCTCGCCAGAAAAGCAAACCAAGACCTTAATACAACATTGCTCATTGGTGATTTGTCTTTGGCGCGTGGTGGACGTTTTTCTTCTGGTCATTCTAGTCATCAAACTGGGTTAGACATTGATATATGGCTTCGTTTAGCTGATGAGCCACTATCTTATAACGAGCTACAATTGCCGAAGCCAATGAGTGTTGTGGATCTAAAAAAATACCAGATCCTAGAACACCGCTGGGAGGAGCGACACTTTGAAATTATTCGTAGTGCTGCTCAAAGTGAGCGTGTCGCTAGAATCTTTGTTCATCCAGTGATTAAAGAGCAGTTGTGTAAGCAAGAAGCGAGTCGTGAGCGAGCGTGGTTACGCAAAGTTCGTCCTTGGTGGGGACATCATTACCATTTCCATGTTCGGTTAACTTGTCCTGCTTCCAGTCTGAACTGTGTGAATCAAGCTCCGCCTCCTATGGGGGATGGCTGTGGTGCGGAACTCGCAAGTTGGAAGCCTAAATCTCCATCTCCAAAAGCGACAAATAAAAAAAATACGCCTTCCCCAGCTAAGAAAAATAGAAAGCTCACTCCTGCCGAGTGTGCACCACTTATTACGATGAAATGAGTAGGTAAGGTACTGCCGTATCTCGGTTATGAAACTGGAGAATCATCACACTTTTGTCTACAGTGAATAATATTAGTATAAAAAATAACCTAAGTTATCTAGATGGTATTGTATGAATGTTTTTAAGAAACAGTGGTTTATGGTGGTAAATTCCATTTTCTTTGTTTTTGAATAGAACTAATTCGCACGACTCTCTGATTGCTTAGCTTCGTGTCTGTCAGTTGGTTATGGAAGTGGCTTCGCAGACAATATTAATAGGTGGGCTGAGTGGCTTGTTGCCCGTCGAAGAGTAAATCAAGGACAAGACCATGACGATGATTTGTGCAAAAGAATTTGCGGGATGGCTGAGACACAGATTTAGCGGTGAAGATACGGGTGTTTCTATTTCGAGAGATGATATCAATCATCTTACTGGTAGGCAGCGTTTGGACCCTGGGTTTGTTAGTGATGTTCATTATGAATTAATGCAGTATGGAATGGCATTCGTTACTGACACTAGCAGGGAGAATTTTTATTTAGTGCCTGTTTCAAATACTTCAGACTGGCGTTCTCGCTTGGAGTATAACTTTGAGAAAGAGATGTTTTGCAATATTTACCCTATCGAGAAGTCGGGTTAAAAAAAGGTTCAACTTTGACTGCAAAGTTGAACCCCTTTTGATTACGCTAACCCTTGAATAATCACGAACTTCTCAAGCAGTTGCTCTTCAGTTTCAACATGATTAGGGTCGGTAATAATGCATTTTGTAATAGGACACACTGACTGACATGTTGGCTTTTCGTAGTGACCCTTGCACTCTGTACAAAGAGCAGGGTCAATCTCGAAAATGCTGTCACCCATAGTAATAGCACCGTTAGGGCATTCTGGGTCACACATGTCACAGTTGATGCACTTATCGGTAATAAGTAGTGCCATGATCACTTACCAGTTGGGTTACGGGTATCCTGACCTGCATTTAAGTTACGCATCAACAGACCGTATTCCAGATCCATATCTTCAGGTACTGGGATAAATACAAAGTGGCCATTACCTTTTGCGTCTTCAATTGATTCAGACTTACGGTTTTCCATCGCTTCTAACGTGAAGATTACGTTGCCTTTTGGCGTCATTAGCTCAAGGCTGTCACCGACGATGAATTTGTTCTTAACTTCAACTTCCGCCATGTCACCACGACGTTTGCCAGTGAATTCACCAACGAATTGCTGAGCATCAGATACAGAGTAACCGTAATCGTAGTTTTGGTAGCTGTCGTGAGTGTGACGACGTAGGAAGCCTTCTGTGTAACCGCGGTGAGCTAGGCTTTCTAGCGTACCCATTAGGCTCTCATCAAATGGTTTGCCTGCAACAGCGTCATCAATCGCCTTACGGTAAACTTGAGCGGTACGAGCACAGTAGTAGAAAGACTTGGTACGGCCTTCGATCTTCAATGAGTGAACACCCATCTTAGTTAGACGTTCTACGTGCTGGATAGCGCGTAGGTCTTTCGAGTTCATGATGTAAGTACCATGCTCATCTTCAAATGCCGCCATTTTTTCTTCTGGACGGTGACTTTCAGAAAGCAATACCACTTCGTCAGTTGGTATGCCGCGACCGATAGTGGTTTCAGGACGTTCGTCAGCGACTTCGATTGCTTGAGCTTCGTTTGGATCGAATGCTTCAACAATTTGACCTGCGTCGTTTTCTTTGCCTTCTTCGACTTTATATTCCCAACGGCATGCGTTAGTGCAAGTACCTTGGTTAGGGTCACGCTTGTTGATGTAACCAGACAGTAGGCAGCGACCAGAGTAAGCCATGCATAGAGCACCGTGAACGAAAACTTCTAGTTCAGTTTCAGGACAGTGCTCGCGAATTTCTTCGATTTCTTCTAGAGAAAGCTCACGAGAAACGATCACACGCTCAACACCGTTAGCAGCCCAGAATTTCACGGTTGCCCAGTTTACTGCGTTCGCCTGTACAGACAGGTGGATTGGCATTTCTGGGAACGCTTCGCGAACCATCATGATAAGACCTGGATCAGACATGATAAGTGCGTCTGGGCCCATTTCTACCACTGGCTTAAGGTCGCGGATGAAAGTCTTAAGCTTAGAGTTGTGCGGTTGGATGTTACATACCACGTAAAGCTTTTTGCCTAGGGCATGCGCTTCGTTGATACCGATTTGTAGGTTTTCGTGGTTGAACTCGTTGTTACGTACGCGAAGGCTGTAGCGAGGTTGGCCAGCGTATACTGCATCTGCGCCGTAGGCGAATGCGTAACGCATGTTTTTAAGGCTGCCTGCAGGAGACAGTAGCTCTGGTACGAATGCTTTCTCTGTTGTCATTGCTCAATTCTCTTAGTATCTGATCACAAGTCAGGCCAAATCCACCTCATGGAAATGGGGCGCAAATTTTACGTCAAAATGTGACCTGTGACTAGGAGAATTATGGTTTGGATAAACAAACGCCCTCAAAAAAAGTGAGGGCGTTATGATTAATCTTTGTACAAAATTAGGCGTTAGGGTTTGGCAGACCGCCCAATGCTTCGTATAGATTTGGTAGGAAAGCGCTGAACTCGCCACACATTAGAGAGAAGTCTGCGTCGAAGCGAGCAGCCTGATCTTCGCGTGGGATGTCATCGTTTTGATCTTTTAGTTCATCAGAGAACTTCAGACGTTTGATGCCAGAATCTTCTGCCATGATGAATTCGATACGATCTTGCCAGTTCAGTGCTAGCTTAGTTACCACTTTGTCTGCAGCGATGTGGTTGCGGATTTCATCGGTTGTCAGTTCTTGCTTCTTACAACGAATCACACCACCTTCCTCTAGCACAGACTTAAGCTCTGCTTCGTCCATCATTGTGATGCCTTGTGGTGTATCACCAGTTTTTACCCACTCAGTCAGAGTCGTTTCGATCGCAACTTCTGGGATTGCTGGTACAACAGGTAGGCTACCCATTGTCTTACGTAATAGTGCTAATACGTCTTCTGCTTTTTTGTAGCTGCTTGCATCAACAAGGATGAAACCTTCTTTTGGCATGATCAGTACGTAAGTGTGGCTGCTACGGCTAAATGCACGAGGCAGCAGATCCATGACGATGTCATCTTTCAGATTGTCTTTCTCTTTCTTTTTAAGAGGACGACCTTCTTGTGCTTCCATTGCTTCTACTTTCGCGTTTAGTGAATCTTTGATCACTGAAGCTGGCAGCATTTTCTCTTCTTTCTTAGCGCAAATCAGAATGCGGTTTTCAGAAACGTGCGTCATCATGTCGCCATTTCTACCCATCGCGCTAACCCAGCCAAACTTTTGCTTATCTTGGCTGCCACAAGGGGTGAATCGGAACTCGGCAAGTTGAGTTTCCAGTTGATCGGCGTTGAAGTTAACCTCGCGGTTAACACGGTATACCAGACAGTTTTTAAACCACATAAATCTTCTCTAGGCTTGATGACAAGAGACTAATCATAGGGAATTTTGCCGGCGTTGTCCTAATAGAATTGAAAAAGATCATGATGAATCTCAAAAGAAACTTATATGAAAATTTGTTTTCAAAGGTCACAAAAGTGTCATAATTGGTGGTAATAATGCTTATGCATAGAGGGGCGCTTTGTCCTTGAAATTCATTAGCTCAACTCACATAAGGTTATTCAATTATGTCTAGAAGGATTCTGGTTGTTGAAGACGAAGCTCCGATTCGCGAAATGCTCTGCTTCGTGCTTGAACAGAAAGGTTACCAAGCAGTAGAAGCAGAAGATTACGATACTGCGGTAACCAAACTGGCTGAACCCTTCCCAGATTTAGTGTTACTAGACTGGATGCTACCAGGCGGTAGCGGTATCAATTTCATCAAACACATGAAGCGTGAAGAGTTAACTCGTAACATTCCTGTAGTGATGCTCACCGCGCGTGGTGAAGAAGAAGATAAGGTTCGCGGCTTAGAAGTCGGCGCTGATGACTACATCACTAAACCTTTCTCACCAAAAGAGCTGGTTGCTCGTCTTAAAGCGGTAATTCGCCGCGTGACACCGACAGCGCTTGAAGATGTGATTGATGTTCAAGGTCTGAAATTAGATCCTGTTTCTCACCGGGTTACCGCAAATGATGAAGCAGTAGATATGGGACCAACAGAGTTCAAAATGCTGCACTTCTTTATGACCCATCAAGAGCGTGTATACAGCCGTGAACAACTGCTAAACAACGTTTGGGGTACTAATGTTTATGTAGAAGATCGTACCGTTGATGTGCATATCCGTCGTCTACGTAAAGCACTTGAAATGGCGGGCCATGACAAGTTGATTCAAACCGTTCGTGGTGCAGGTTACCGTTTCTCGACAAAGGCATAACATCGTTAGCAGCTTATCAATACCATTTATGGAGTAATGAGTGGTTGAAAGATTGACTTGGAAAAAGCTGGCCTGGGAGCTGGCTTTTTTTTACACCCCGTGGGTGATCATAGGTTGGATATTCGGTTATATGCCGTGGTTGCTTTTGGCTGCCACGGCTTTGCAGCTTGTATGGCATTTACATAATCAGGTGCGTTTGTCGGCTTGGTTGTGGGATGAAAAACGTCTGACACCACCGTCTGGCAGTGGCAACTGGGAATCGTTGTTTAACGGTTTGTACCGCTTGCAGCAACGTCAGCGTCGCAAACGCAAAGAGCTCACCAACTTAATTCGCCGTTTCCGCAATGGTGCTGAATCACTGCCGGATGCGGTGGTGGTCTTTCGTGCTGAAGGCAATATCGTGTGGTGTAACAAGCTTGCACAGCACCTTTTGGGTTTCCACTGGCCGGAAGATTCTGGACAACCTATTTCTAACCTAATTCGTACTCCTGATTTTATTAAGTACATCAACAAGCAAGACTTCTCTGAGCCGCTAGAAATGCGTTCGCCATTGAACGTCGAACGTATGTTAGAGCTGCGTATCGTGCCTTACACCGAAGGTGAACACCTGATGGTGGTGCGTGATGTGAGCCAACTTAAACAGCTTGAAGGTATGCGTCGTAACTTCTTCGCTAACGTATCTCATGAACTTCGTACACCGATGACGGTACTGCAAGGCTATCTTGAGATGACGGAAGATCCAGACATGATTGTTGGACCAATGTGGACCAAAGCTCATGGTGTGATGACAGAGCAGCTCAATCGCATGAACAGCTTGGTTAATCAGCTTCTGACGCTTTCTAAAATTGAAGCGGCACCAATGCATGAACTGGAAGATGTGGTCAATGTACCTAGCATGTTAGAAGTGCTAGAGAAGGAGGCCGTAAGCTTAAGTGGCGATGATCAGCATCAGTTGAAGTTCGATGTTGATTCTACTCTGCGTGTGCTCGGTGATGATGACCAACTGCGTAGTGCGATTTCTAACTTGGTGTATAACGCGGTGAAATACACACCTCCGGGGGCACATATTAACGTTCGTTGGTATCAAACTGCCCAAGGCGCTTGCCTAGAAGTAGAAGACAGCGGTGATGGTATTGAGCCACAACACTTGCATCGATTGACCGAACGTTTCTATCGCGTGGATAAAGCTCGTTCACGAGATACTGGGGGCAGCGGTCTAGGTTTAGCCATCGTGAAGCACGCGTTGAGCCACCATGATTCTCATCTCGAAATCCACAGTGAAGTTGGCGTTGGCAGTAAGTTCTCTTTCGTTCTACCAAGTCGTTTGGTGGTGAAGTAATGAACGTCGTATCCAAAGTAATCAAGAAAGTTACTCTAGCCACACTGGTACTCTCCAGCGTGGCTTTTGCACAAGATGAACCGTTGCCGAATTATCAAAAGACAACTGGCATAGCCGGTAACTTATTGTCTGTCGGCTCAGATACGTTAGCGGGTATGACCACGCTTTGGGTGGAAGAATTTAAATCTATCTACCCGAACATTAATGCTCAGGTACAAGCTTCTGGCTCATCTACTGCGCCACCGGCGTTAACAGAGCAAACTGCGCAATTCGGGCCAATGAGTCGCTCAATGCGTATGCGAGAGATCGAAGCATTTGAGCGGGTGCATGGTTACAAGCCAACGGCTCTTCGCGTTGCGATTGATGCTATTGGTATTTTTGTGCACCAAGATAATCCAATCAAAGGACTTAACTTCCATCAGCTGGACGCGATGTTTTCCGCGACATTGCGCTGCGGTGAAAGTGAGTTCATCACTAACTGGCGTGAGTTAGGCATCAAAGCTGAATGGGCAAAGCGTAACTTGCAGTTGTTTGGGCGTAACTCGGTATCGGGTACCTACGGTTACTTTAAAAGTAACGCCTTGTGTGGCGGTGATTTCAAAACTCGTGTGAATGAACAGCCGGGATCAGCATCAGTGGTGCAGTCTGTCGCATCAACGATTAGCGGTGTTGGTTACTCCGGTGTGGGTTATCGAGTTGCTGGGGTTCGTTTAGTTCCTATTGCGAAAACAGGCACAGATTACGTTAGCCCAGTGCGTGAAAATATTATCTCAGGTAAGTACCCACTATCGCGTTATCTCTATGTATACGTGAATAAACATCCTGATTATCCGTTAAGCCCAATTGAATCTGAGTTCATTCGTTTTATGTTCTCTGCCCAAGGGCAAGCACTGGTCGCGAAAGACGGTTATGTTCCGATTACTGCCGATTTTGCTGCAAAGGAACTAAAAAAGGTCGGTTTGTAAGCCGACCTTTTTTGTTTCATTGAATTTGCAGTTAGAAGCTCAATACCCATCCTGCGCTTTCCCAGCGTTGCTGTTCTTCCTGCAAATCGGCATCGAGCAGTTTGTTATTCTCCAGCCAATCTTGTTCAGTGCAGGTAAGTACCCACTTATTTTTTTGTATCGACAGCGTCAGCTCTGGCAGTGGATCGTCGTTGCGCTGACCGTTGACCACAATAGCTAGACGCAGAATCTTAATTAAGCTGATGATGTCACTCTCTTTGTAGAGATTGAACTCTGGGAGCTCACTCAGCTTAAGGGATTTACGTTGGAAGCGAGCTAAGGTCGCCAATACCAATTGCTGCTCGCGGTTAAAGCCCGGTAAGTTGGAGTGCAGAAGAATGTAGAATGAGTGACGATGGAAGCCGCGCAGACTGATGCTCAAGCCAACTTCATGCAGTAAAGCCGCCCATTCCAGTAAATCAAACAACTCACTCTTTTTCTTGATACCAAGTTCAGCACGAACATTGCTCAACATCTCCCTTGCATGACCTTTTACGCGTGCCGCGTGTTCAATATCAACGCGATGTTGTTTAGCTAGGTTCTCTGTGGTGCGCATACGAATATCAGAACGAGCGAAGCGCTCTTCCATCTCGTAGAGCAAGCCCTCACGTAACGCACCATCCGAGAAGAACATCTGGTTGATTTTTAGTGATTGGAAGATGGCAGATAAAATGGCTACACCTGCGGCAAAGACTGGCTTACGCTCGTCACTAAGACCAACAAGCTCGATATCATCAATGGAATCAAACTCGCATAGCGTGTCGATAAGCTTGCCTAAACGCTTATTGGTGACAAGCCCATCTTCATAACCTAAACCAATCAAGACTTCGCGTATTGCTTTGATAGTACCGGAAGATCCAAGAGCAATATCCCAGCCTTTCTTACGGTATTTTGAGGCAATGGATTCCATGCGTTGTTCTGCGGCGAGAATCGCTTTGCTGAAGTTCTTACTCGACAGTTTGCCATTGTTGAAGAACTGCTCGGTAAAGCTCACGCAACCCATTTTCTTACTGTTGAGAAGTTCAGGTTCGAATTCTTGACCGATGATCATCTCGGTACTTCCGCCGCCGATGTCGACGACCAACTTTGAGTTAGATTCTGCTTGAGTGTGCGCGACGCCAAGATAGATGAGGCGAGCTTCTTCTTCGCCCGGGATGATCTCAATTGGAAAAGGCAGCACCTCTTTGGCTCGTTTAATAAAGAGGTGGGCGTTGTTAGCGCGCCTTAAGGTGTGGGTGGCTGCAATTCTTACGTTTGAAGCTTCAAAGCCTTGTAAGCGTTCGGCGAACATTGCGAGGCACTCAAGGCCTCGCTCCATCGCGGCATGGCTGAGATTTAACTCTGAATCGAGTCCGGCAGCTAAGCGGACGCGTTGTTTATGACGGCTGACTAATTGCAGATCACTTCCCACAACTTTCGCCACTACCATATGGAAGCTGTTCGACCCGAGGTCAATTGCGGCAATATGGCGTACATCTTGTTCAAGTATTTGAGGCATCTGATTTTTGTTTTCTTATTTGCTTTTCTATATGTTTAAGATAGTCGTAGATAGCAACTTGTGAGCGAACTTTTTTACGATTACCTCGTGGTACATAGCTATTGCTCATCTCTTTATCGATTAAGCGAGCCTTTACCGTATCGGTAAAGTGAATGTTAGTGATATCAATAATTCTTTGTTTCAAACGAGGATCGCGGATTGGTACAGCAACCTCAATGCGGTGGTCGATGTTGCGAGTCATCCAGTCAGCTGACGAGATATAAACTTGTGGATCACCACTATTGTGGGTGATGATCACGCGAGGGTGCTCTAAGAAACGGTCAACAATACTGATAATACGAATGTTTTCACTCACCCCTTCAATACCCGGTACGAGTGAACACATACCGCGGATTATCATATTGACTTTCACCCCCGCATTACTGGCTCCATAGAGCTTATTGATGATGCCTTTGTCGACCAAGTTATTGACTTTGATGGTCAAAATCGCTTTCTTTCCTGCTTTTGCATTCGCAATCTCACCATCGATTAGACGATATAGCTGTGTTCGAGAGTTACGTGGAGAAACAATCAAATGGTTAAACTTAACTGGGCGGTACGGGTTTTCGATATATCCGAACACATTACGTACCTCGTCGGTGATCTCCTGATCGGCGGTGAGTAAGGAAAAATCAGTGTAGATGCGTGCTGTCTTTTCATGGAAGTTCCCAGTGCCAATATGGGCATAGCGAATAATCTCGCCTTCTTCTCGACGACTTATCAAGAGTAATTTGGAGTGGATCTTAAGGCCGGGCGCACCAAAGACAACGTGCACACCTGCCTCGGTCAGTATCTTAGACCACTCGATGTTAGCTTCTTCATCGAAACGAGCTTGTAACTCCACAACAACCGTGACGCCCTTGCCATTGTGTACCGCATCGATCAACGAGTTCATTAAGCGTGAGTCTTTAGCGACGCGATAGATATTGATTTTTATACTGAGGACTTTTGGATCGAAAGAGGCTTGGCGAACTAATTCAGAAATATGATCGAAGGTGTGATAAGGGTAGTGCAGCAATATGTCTTTCGTTTTAATTGCTTCAAAGCTGTTTGCGTAACCTTCAAAGTCGGCACACTTCATTGGTGGCATTGGCTTGTTTTCTAAGTAGTCACGGCCAACGTTTGGAAAATCAATGAAGTCCTTGAAATTATGATAACGGCCACCAGGAATGAGGTTGTCATAGCTAGAGATTCCCAGTTTATTACATAAGAAGTTCAGCATTTTCTGTGGCATATCACGTTCATAAACAAACCGAACGGGTAGTGCAGTGAGGCGTTGATTTACCCCTTCAGACATTTGCTCAAGCAGGCTATATTCTATTTCAAAGCGTAAGTCATATTCAGCATCCCGAGTCATTTTCATCGCATAACCGTTGAGTTCATCATATTCAAAAAAGCCTTTAAATAGCTCATCGAGACAATAGCGGATTATGTTGTCGAGCAGGATGATCGTTTTACGTCGCTTGCCCTTTTTTTCAGGTAGCATGACGAAACGAGGTAAGTGATCGGTTGGGATTTCAATTAAAGCGTATTGAGATTGATCGCCGTTACGTAAGTCAACGGTAATGTATGCGTACTCGTCTTTGAGAAATTGCAAAACATCGATGTCATCTTTGATCAAAAGTGGTGTGATGTGCGGCATCACTTCTTTACGGAAGTACTTGGTGATCCAACGCTTTTGTGTATCATCAAGCTGATTTTCGTTTACTAAGAAAATACGGCGCCTAGCCATCTCCCTAATTAGTTCACTATATAGCTCATCAAACTGCTCGTTTAGCCTCAAAGCTTTGGTTTGCATCTTAGTTAACAAGTGCTTAGAGTTATCACTATCACCTCGATCTTGGCTAATTAAGATCCGACGTTTTACGTCTGCAAAGCGTACTTTATAAAACTCATCCAAGTTATTGGAAAAGATTCCAAGAAATCGAATTCGCTCAATGAGAGGAACGGTTTTATCTGCGGCTTCTTGTAGTACTCGCTCGTTGAAAGACAACCAACTAAGTTCTTTTTCTATATAGAGTTTTTCTGAGCTCATAACCTTACCTAGCCTAAAATAAAGTAGATCCGTACTCACCAGTGAGATACAAAATGATGAGTCTGAACATTGTGAGGTTTACGTTACAGTTTTATTTCATAATAAGATCTGTACAAGAGTTGTATTCTTTTCAGTTGTTTAATGTGATCTGTAATATAATTGTCATCTTAACGACATATTCTAGTACTAAGTAAAAAAGGGTAGAGAGATCAATGGCACAAGCCGAGTTTTCATTGCAGGAGAAAGATAAGAAACGATTGATTAAAGATCGTTTAGTCCGAATTGCAGTGACATCCGGTGGTGTAGGCGTCCTTGCTGCTCTTGTGTTGATCTTCGTTTATCTCGCGATGGTGATCATCCCTCTGTTTTCTGATGCAGAGATCGAAACCAATTATGCCGCTCGTGCAACCCAAAGCGGGAAGCCACTCGCAATTTCCGTTGATGATTACTCTCAAATCGGTTTGGTTTTAACCCAATCCGGTGAAGTTCGTTTTCTACCTCTTGATGATTCTAGCAAGCCTGCGCTTTACACTCAGCAGATAGCTAACAACCCAGTGGCGTTTTCTCAGTCTGCACCGGGACTGGGGTGGTATGGTTTAGTCGATGGCCAAGGTAAAGCACATATTTTCAAGCCGGAGTTTAACGCGACGCTGCGCGAAAACACTCGTCCACCGGAAGTGATACCTTTTAGTTCAAGCATGAACATGCAGCTGACAGATGCCAGCGACCCGGTGACAAAGTTTGTTTTTAGTACATCCCCACAATTCCCAACTCTAGTATGGCAGACTCAGAGCGGAGTGCTTAAAGCTCGTTGGCAAGAGCCCCAAGTACTAGATGCGCTACCCATAACGGTTAATTACACCTTTTCTTCCGGTTTTGACTCGCCAGACCAAATGCTGTTAACACCTGATGGGCAAAACTTGTACTTGCGTAATGGCTCTGAGTTAATCGTACTTGTGAAAGATGAAAGTAAGTTCTCGGTACGTGAAGTGATCGACCTAACGCAAGGTGATACAAAGCATTCAGTGAGAACGATGGATTTGCTAGCTGGGGCGTATTCTCTGCTCGTTACGCATACCGATGGTCGTGTATCGCAATGGTTTGATACGTTGCAGGGCGACAAACGTACTTTGACTCACATTCGTGATTTTAAGTTGGCGTCTGAGCTGAAGTATTTACTTCCCGATTCACACCGCAAAGGTTTCTACAGCTTTTACACCAACGGTACGTTGCAAAGCCATTACACCACCAGTGAGAAATTGGTGTTGTTTAAGCGAGCCTACACACAAGCGCCAGCGATGGCGGGGATGTCGAATAACGAGCGCTATCTGATTACATGGCAAAACGGCGAATTGAATGTCGCGTTCGTTGATAACCCGTACCCCGAAGTCTCTCTGTCCTCCTTGTGGCAAAAGGTTTGGTATGAAGGTTACCCTGAGCCAGAATTCGTTTGGCAATCTACCTCTGCCAGTGATGACTTTGAAGCGAAATTCAGCTTAGTGCCAATTGCGTTTGGCACTATCAAAGCGGCGATGTTCGCGATGCTATTTTCAGTACCACTGGCTGTGCTTGGCGCAATTTATACCGCTTACTTTATGTCGCCACGTATGCGTCGAGTGGTGAAGCCATCAATCGAGTTAATGGAAGCTTTGCCTACGGTTATTATTGGTTTCCTTGCCGGGCTCTGGTTCGCGCCGATTGTGGAAGACCATCTGATTACCGTTGTGGTGATGTTGTTTGTTTTGCCGCTGAGCACTATGGTGATGGGCGGTCTATGGGCACTGATCCCACAGCCGATACGTAACCGCCTTCCTAATGGGTGGCATGCCTTAGTATTGATGCCTTTGCTTCTGTTGTTGATCGGGCTGGGTGTGTGGGTGTCGCCAATGCTTGAGCAAGCCTTCTTTGGCGGTGACATGCGTTTGTTCTTGACTGACCATGGTATTGGCTTTGACCAACGTAACGCGCTGGTAGTTGGTTTGGCGATGGGATTTGCGGTTATACCAACGATTTTCACCATTGCCGAAGATGCGATTTTCTCTGTACCTAAGCACTTATCGGATGGTTCATTAGCACTCGGCGCGACGCCATGGCAAACCCTGATTTATGTGGTCCTGCTGACAGCCAGTCCGGGTATCTTCTCGGCAATCATGATGGGACTTGGTCGTGCTGTGGGTGAAACCATGATTGTATTAATGGCGACGGGTAATACGCCATTAATGGATTGGAACGTGCTAGAAGGCTTGCGCAGCTTGTCGGCTACCATTGCGGTTGAATTGCCAGAGTCGGAAGTGGGCAGTTCTCATTACCGATTGTTGTTCCTATCGGCATTAATTTTGTTTGTCTTCACCTTTGCGGTGAACGCCTTGGCAGAATGGGTTCGTCAAAGACTAAGAGATAAATATCGTGCGTTGTAATCAGTTAACGGAAGAGCGAGTAATAGCGTGTTAAATTGGATTCGTTCTGGCGCACCTTGGATTTGGTTAACCGGGGGAGCAGTGAGTATCAGTTTGCTTTCTGTCCTCGGTTTATTGCTATTGATTGGCTGGAAGGGGCTTACTTACTTCTGGCCTGCGCCACTTTATCAATGGAACGTTGCTGCGCTGACTCCGGTGCAGGGCGAAGTGCTGCATGAAAACTCGATTCTGGTTGGCCAGGTTTACGAGCGCAGTTTCGTACCAAGAAGTTACCTACCAAAAGAAGCGGCAAATAAACTCGCGGATGACGAAGAATTTGCGACACGTTTGAACATCAAAATTGCCAACCGCGAATTGTACCCAGCTGACTTTATCTCGGTACTGAAAATGCAGTTGGATGAGCCGACGACGCCGGGCGAATGGGCAGTGATTGAGCGCAGCAGTGGTGGCTACTTTTTCGGTAAGTTTGTTGCCTTCCAAGATGGTAACACGCGCTACGAAAACAACATTCAAACGCTTTTGGATCAGAAGCTTGATGATGCAGAAACCTTGCATCACGAAATCGACATGCTGGTGGATGATCAAGTAAAAGACTTGGGTTGGAAGCTAGAACAGCTTCGCTTAGACAAGCGCAAGCACGAGCTTAATGACACTATCACCGAAGAGTTTTTGGCAAACAACAGCCAACGCAAAGCAGAAATTGAAGCTGAGTTAGCCAAGCTAGACATGCAGCTTGATGGATTGCGTTTGGGCTTCTCCGATTATGCGCTCATTGTCGAAGACATGACCGGGACTCAAGTTTCGATTCCGTTAGAAGACATTTTGGACTACTGGTATCCCAACCAAATGTCACTGCCTGAAAAGGTGGCTCATTGGGGGAAACAGGTTTGGAAGTTCCTCTCAGAAGACCCACGCGAATCGAATTCTGAAGGTGGTGTTTTCCCAGCGATTTTCGGTACAGTTTTCTTGGTTATCATTATGTCGATCATCGTGATGCCATTGGGGGTGGTGGCAGCGATCTATTTGCATGAGTACGCTAAGAACAATGCGCTTACTCGAGTCATTCGCATTGCGGTTATTAACCTTGCTGGTGTTCCTTCGATTGTTTACGGTGTATTTGGTTTGGGCTTCTTTGTTTACACTATTGGTGCCTCGATCGATAACCTGTTTTACGCTGAAAGATTACCTGCTCCAACCTTTGGTACGCCGGGCTTGTTGTGGTCAGCATTGACGTTAGCTGTATTGACGTTACCGGTGGTGATTGTCACCACGGAAGAAGGTTTAACCCGTATTCCAAGCTCTGTTCGTCATGGTTCGCTAGCCTTAGGCGCAACGCAGTTTGAAACACTGTGGCGTGTGGTTTTGCCTATGGCAACCCCTGCGATCATCACTGGTTTGATTCTAGCGATTGCTCGTGCTGCGGGTGAGGTTGCACCCTTGATGCTAGTGGGAGTTGTGAAGCTGGCTTCTAGCTTGCCAGTGGATGGGCAATTCCCTTACGTGCATTTGGACAGAAAGTTCATGCACCTAGGCTTCCACATCTACGATGTCGGATTCCAGACGTCAAATATTGAAGCCGCGCGTCCGCTGGTTTACGCGACTTCCTTCTTACTCGTGACCGTGATTGTGGGACTAAACTTAACAGCAATCAGTATTCGTAATAACCTGCGTGAGAAATACCGAACTTTAGGACAAGATTAAGCATGTTTAACTTTGATAATACATTGGGTTATGAGCCGCCCTTGGATGTTCATAATCTAACGGATGAACAAACGGCTATCTCTATCGAGAACCTTAATCTTTTCTATGGTCAGGCTCAGGCGCTGCACGATATTTCCATGCGCATTCCTAAAGGGCGTGTAACGGCATTCATTGGCCCATCAGGCTGTGGTAAATCAACACTATTACGTTGCATTAACCGTATGAACGACTTAGTGGAAGGCTGCAAGGTGACGGGTAAAGTTCGTTTGCACGGTAAGAATGTCTATAACCCAAGTGTTGACGTGGCAACATTGCGTCGCCGTGTCGGTATGGTATTCCAACGCCCTAATCCATTTCCTAAATCAATTTATGAGAATGTGGTTTACGGCCTCCGTCTGCAGGGCGTTAAGACTCGCCGAACTTTGGATGATGCGGTCGAGCGCTCGTTGCGGTCTGCGGCATTGTGGGATGAAGTTAAAGACCGTTTACATGAGAACGCATTTGGACTTTCTGGTGGACAACAGCAGCGCTTGGTTATTGCACGTGCCGTCGCGATTGAGCCAGAAGTACTATTATTAGATGAGCCGACATCAGCATTGGATCCAATATCAACTTTAACTATTGAAGAGCTTATCAATGAGCTCAAGACTCAATATACTGTGGTTATCGTTACCCATAACATGCAGCAGGCGGCGCGCGTAAGCGACCATACTGCGTTTATTCATATGGGTAAGTTGATTGAATACTCGGATGCGGATTCGATCTTCACCTCTCCAATGAAGAAACAAACCGAAGATTACATCACCGGTCGTTACGGTTAAGCCGCGACCTTTCAAGGATTAAAAAGAAAGCCATGCACTTTGGACGTCATATCTCAGGACAATTTAACGTAGAGCTAGAATCGATTCGTACCCATGTACTTACCATGGGTGGCTTAGTAGAGCAGCAACTGTCGTATGCTATTCAAGCCTTACATAAGGAAGACATCGAACTGGCACGTAAAGTTGTGCGTGATGATCATAAAGTGAACGCGATGGAAGTCTCTATTGACGACGCTTGTACTCGTATCATCGCTAAGCGTCAGCCTACGGCAAAAGACTTACGCTTGATCATGGCTATCATTAAGACCATCACAGATCTTGAACGCATTGGTGATGTTGCGACACGCATTGCCTACGTAGCGATCGAAAGCCCATCATCGCAAGAGCGCCAATTCCAAGTCTCGTTAGAGCCTTTATGTCGTCAGGCGATCCAAATGCTGCACCAAGTACTCGATGCTTTTGCTCGAATGGATGTGGAAGCGGCCGCAGAAGTACATAAGCTTGACGATAAGTTAGACGCGGAATATGAAGCTGTGATTCGCCAGTTGATGACTTATATGATGGAAGACCCGAAAAATATTCCTCACATTCTGCAAGTGATGTGGTCGGCTCGTGCCATTGAACGTGTAGGTGACCGTTGCCAGAATATTTGTGAGTACATTATCTACTTCGTGAAAGGGAAAGATGTACGCCATCTCGGCGATCAAAGTTTAGATGACGTTTTATCTAAAGATGAATAACAATGCCTGTCGAAAAGGTCGCGCTCCAACTATTGCCTAGTAAGGTTTTCTTTTTATCAATATAGTTGAAGTCGCCTCCTACTCTAAGCCCAACATGTTCGTTCATAAACAGAACCCACGCGCCTGAAATGCTTGCTCCTGAACCATGGGCGCTTCTTGATTTATCGGACCAGATATAGTCCCGTTGCCCTTCATACTCTACGAGGCCTGCTTCAATTTGAAAGCCAAGCTTATTGGGATGGTCTAAAAGTTGATATTGGCCTCCTATTCGGTAGGTCTTTAATCGGTCTTTATCCCATAATAACTCAGCGGATGTGTGAGAGTAGCTCATATAGAGAGCATCCAATCCGAGGACACCCGTTCCCCCTAGTTGCAAGCCTCCCCCTGAAATACCAGCCCCCCAGTATGGGCCCATTTTTATTTCAGGGGATATGTGTAGGTTCTTCGCTGAAGTGACACCTGGTAGTAAAACCAAGGTGAGTACTAAAAGGGGGTTTTTCATATTTATTGCTCCTGTCATCGCCCTCCTTGGCAACATGCAAAATTCATTTATCATCTGAAGTTAAACTGGATACCTACACCTCCAGCAACGTCAGACGATGAGTATTTACCTGATGATTCATAGTGGAATGTACCTGAAAGGCTAACTTGGTCCGTTAAGCCGTAAGCGCCGCCAATTGCTATTGCTTCTTTACTTCCTGCGAAACCAACACCGGCACCGATAGCCAGTTCACCATTTGTCGCGTAAGGTCGAGCGTTGGTGACAGCGTGTAAGCTTGCACGAATACCATCCATTTGTTCAGCTTGTTGGTTTAAGCGGTAATCATATTCTGCCGCGAGCCCTTCCAAGTGAATCAATCGTTCATCTGTGGTATCGCGTTCAATAGGTTGCTCCGGAGTACCAGGTTGAGGTCGATTAGGCGGATTGGAATCTTCAATTGGGTGAACAGGCTGCTCTTCAATTGGATTGGTTGGAAGTTGTGGCTTTGGTCGATCTGGCACCCCAGGGACACCGTTGTCTACTTCCGGTAGTGTTGGGTGCTCTGGCGCAGCCTCAATCGGTGGAGCAATGGGTAGTTCTTCTATTGGATTAGTTGGCACTTGTGGACTTGGACGATCTGGCACAACAGCGGCAACTGAGCTGAAAGAAGCCAGTAGGGTGCAAGCAGCGGTTAGCTTTACAAGTTTTTTAGTCATGTCTGAACTCTCAATAAGTAAACGAGGGACAGCATCCTTACCGTAAGCAATCGCTTTTTGTCATTTCCCTTAAAAGCAGGGCTATCTTATTGAGAAGTTTTATTTATTACTAAGTGGTTGTCGTTATCTTGGTGATAATTAAACCTTATCAGTCTGTAATTTTAGACCTTGTTGGATAAGCTCTGTTAACCATTTTACTAGTGGGTTATTCCGGTTTCGAACATGCATGTGACAATGCACGGACTTCATTTGTGGTTGATCATCGATGGTCAAATCGATAGCTCTAAGGCCAGGAAACTGCTCTACCGGGAACAGATTGGAATGAGGCAAATACATATCAGTATGTTTCAGTACATCAAGTATTGCTGTGACCATTTCTGAGCGAAAACCAATGGTATGTTCAATGCCCATTTCGCTGAGAAGTTCAGAGGCATAACTGAACTTGTCGTTCCATCCCGGAGAAATCAAAGAGGCAATCGGGTAGCCCGTTAAGTCTTTAGGTTCTACGTGTGATTTGGTAATAGGGTGCCCTTCTCGAACAAAAATACGTCCCTTCAAATCCAGTATTTTAGGTGTGTATATCTCTTTATTGCTAAGGAGTAATTCGTAGTTCACACCTATCAGTGTTTCACCCTTTAAGATTTCATCGACAGTGCTGTTTGACCAACCAACCAATTCAAGTTGAGCATTAGGGGCAAGGGAACGCATCTGTTCGAACAGAAACCCGGGTAGGCAAGTCATTGTAATCGGTGCCAGTGCGATACGGATTTTATGATCCACTTCTGCTGGCTCAAATTGATGAGAACGGTTAACCGCCGCCGCTAAGCCATCAAGGTGAGGCGTAATATCATTAGCGAGGGATTCTGCAAAAGGTGTTGGTTCAAGACCTGTTTTGACCTTTACGAACAGCTCGTCATCGAAGTGGTTGCGTAGCTTTTGTAGCGCTTGACTGATGGCTGGCTGGGAGACAAACAAGCGCTGTGAGGCTTTACGCATGTTTCGCTCCTGCATCAAAATCATAAAGGTTTTGAGCAGATTTAGGTCAAGGGTATGGAACAGGTCTTTTGCCATGGTGTATCTCTAGTATTTTTCGGGAACAAAGGTTTGCTCATCAATTGGTGCTCTGACGTAGCCTTTTTTATTCAGTTTCGGCAGTTCGATTTCTGGATGTTCTAGCTCTTCATACTCGACTTGACTGAGTAGATGGCTGATGCAATTCAACCGAGCTTTCTTTTTATCATCAGAAGGGACTACCCACCAAGGGCAACTTTTGGTATCAGTGTAAGCAAACATTTTATCTTTGGCTTCGGAATACTCTGCCCAGCGATTGCGCGACTCCAAATCCATCGGACTGAACTTCCAGTGTTTTATCGGAGTGTTGATACGTTCCAAAAAGCGTTTCTCTTGCTCTTCATCTGAAACCGAAAACCAATACTTTATCAATATGATACCTGAGCGCAGTAACATGCGTTCGAACTCCGGACAAGAACGGAGAAATTCCTCATATTGGTCTGGAGTGCAAAAGCCCATCACTTTCTCGACACCGGCTCGGTTGTACCAACTGCGGTCAAATAAAACGATCTCTCCTGCAGCTGGTAAATGTGCCACGTAGCGCTGGAAATACCATTGTGTTTTTTCTTTTTCAGTTGGCGTGGGAAGGGCTGCGATACGGCAGACGCGAGGATTGAGTTTTTCTGTGATGCGTTTGATGGTTCCGCCTTTACCTGCTGCATCACGACCTTCGAACAGAACCACGACTTTGAGCCCTTTATGCTTAACCCATTCTTGGAGCTTAACTAACTCAATCTGTAGCTTCTCTAACTCTTTTTCGTATTCCTTTTTTTTAAGTTTCGCCATGAATCCTCCCATCCTTAGTTATCAACATGTTAGCACTCAATAACCAAAGGCGGGATTTGAAAACCCCTAATTGAGAGCTGTTACCATGTTCGCGATAGCATCGGTGTTAGTGACTGGAATCGAAAAATCATCCACATCGGCAGCGCCCATTTTGCTTTGCTCCGCAATAAAGGTCATGTGACTTGGACGAGTAGTCTTGCCAGATAAATGCACTTCAGTGACTTTGGCTTGTTCAACGAGCTGGCCAACATTGTCTGCATTCACACCGGCGCCTGCCATGATCGCAATGCGTCCTTGTGCTTGCTCGACCAAAGCTCTAAGCACATCGATACCTTGCGGTGCCGAAGGTGCAAGGCCAGAAGTCAAAATACGCTCACAGCCTAAGCTGATCACTTCTTCTAACGCTTTTTCAGCGTCACGACATTGGTCAAAGGCACGATGGAAAGTCACGCCTAAGCCAAGCGCTTGAGCAAATTCACACAGTGCAGTTGCGTACGGCATATTAATGTCGCCGTCTTGAGTGAGCACGCCGAGTACGACACCGTCCAGGCCTGCTTGTTTAGCGGCTTCAATATCCCAACGCATCATTTCGATTTCTTCCTCACTGTAGAAGAAGTCACCTTGGCGTGGGCGAATCATACCGTAAACCGGAATCGTAGATTGTTTAGCGGCTTGCTGCATAAAGCCGTAGCTTGGGGTTAAGCCACCTAAAGCAAGAGAAGAGCAGAGTTCGATGCGGGTTGCGCCACCGGCAATCGCGTTATGAAGAGATTCAATGTTATCAATACAAACTTCAAGTTGAGTGTTCACGAGGGTGCCCTGAATTATTGTCATTACAGCAAATACTAGCAGGACGAAAGGGGAGAATCTGTACTGAGACCGAGGGAAATAGAGGTAAACTTTTTGCGTGATGCTTGCCTCTTTTGCTTTTTAAGAGCACAGATAAAAAAGAAAACCCAGAGCAGAACTCTGGGCTTTTTTATGACTTTACTTAGACTGATTGGCGTTTGCGGTTTTTCCGCTATAGCTTTTTGCTTTATATATACATCCAACCAACACACCCATTGAGCTTGGGTGGCAGTGTCTATTACTTGCTTAGGTCGTCTGCGTGCTCAGATAGGAACGCTGCAACACCTTTTGGAGATGCGTCCATACCTGCTTTACCTTCTTCCCATTGTGCAGGACATACTTCGCCGTGCTTCTGGTGGAAGTTTAGTGCATCAACCATGCGTAGCATTTCGTCGATGTTACGACCTAGTGGTAGATCGTTAACTACTTGGTGACGTACAAGACCGTCTTCGTCGATTAGGAAAGAACCACGGAAAGCAACGCCTGCTTCTGGGTGCTCTACATCGTACGCTTTACAGATTTCGTGCTTAACGTCAGCAACTAGTGGGTATTTAACTTGACCGATACCGCCATCTTCGATAGCAGTGTTACGCCATGCGTTGTGAGAGAACTGAGAATCGATAGAAACACCGATTACTTCAACACCTTTAGCTTGGAAATCAGCTAGACGGTTGTCGAATGCGATTAGCTCAGATGGGCAAACGAAAGTGAAATCTAGTGGGTAGAAGAATACTACTGCTTTCTTACCTTTAGTGAATTCTGCAAAGTTGAAGTTTTCAACGATTTCACCGTTACCTAGAACAGCTGCTGCAGTAAAGTCAGGGGCTTGACGACCTACTAGTACCATTTTTTTGCTCCTAAAAAATTTGGTTTGATCCAAACCTATATTCAGTTATTTAGGTTTGGTCCTTGTTTGTGCGAGACAAACTATAGTACAGATTGTAGTATGGAAAAAAGCGAAATAAATAGATTGAGTTCATCGAAAAAAGCGATAATAACGAAACTATTATCTCGATCACTGGAACAGCAATAGATACAAATAGAATTATGAATAAATGGCCTAGCTTGAAGCAGTTACACTATTTGGTCACTCTGCACGAAACTCGACATTTTAGTGACGCGGCTGAGCGTTGTTTTGTTAGTCAATCGACTTTAAGTAAGGGAATCCAAAACCTTGAAGAGTTGATTGGTTGCCCGCTTTATGAAAAGAAAGATAAGAAAAGCCCATTGGTATTCACCCAAGCAGGCGAGATGGTGGTACAGCACGGTCGCGAATTGCTTGCGAAAGGTCAAGATCTCGTCGAACTGGGTCGCCTATGTCAAGGCGACGATATGGAAGGGCAGCTTAAAGTAGGTTGTATTCCGACCATTGCTCCTTTCTTGTTGTGCGACCTTGTTCAAGAGGTGAACTACCGCTTCCCTCAATTAAACCTTCTGTTAAGAGAAGATACGACGACGAACTTGCTGCAAGCACTTCGCCACGGTGAATTGGACGTATTGATTCTGGCTCTACCTGTAGAGATAGAGGGAATGGAAAGTCGCGTAGTCGGTCAAGACCCGTTCCGCATGGTGATCAGTGCCAATCAAGCAGATTCCGTTCCTGTGCCGATCCGTTATGCAGATTTGCCAGATGAATCCGTCTTCTTATTAGAGAAAGAACACTGCCTTACTGAGCACGCGGTTTCAGCGTGTAAGTTGACGGACAAAGAGAAGATCAACCCATTCACCGCAACCAGTCTTCATACATTGGTGCAAATGGTGGCTAATGGTCTGGGCACCACGTTTATTCCGCAAATGGCGATTGATCATGGTTTGCTACACAACCAGAACTTAGTGGTGATCGACCCCCCTGGTCAGCAAGCGTATCGCGATATTGGTTTGGTTTGGCGTCCAAGCTCGTCACGATCAAACACTTTCAATCAATTGGCAGAAGTCGTCTCTGAACTGCTTTAGCTATTAGTATTAGCCTGCTACTCCCGATCTAATATCAAAAAGCGCACTAGAAATGGTGCGCTTTTTAGCATTTTATTCTGTACGTGAACTTTAACTTGTAAAATTTTACAGACGAACTTTCATGAAGCTTTCATAAAATAGTGAAATTTCACAATGTTAATTTTACACAACTGCCTGTGTAACGCGTTTAAGTTGCGTTTAATTTCCTCTTCCTAGCCCTTGTGAATACAAGGTTTTTTCTCCTGCCTCACTATTCATACGCTTGTTTGAATTTTAAAATGGTCTGTAAAATTAGTGTAATTAAATTACGTAATAACTTACAAATTAAACTCAGAAATCAAACACTTGTTTGATACCGAATAAAACTTTGAATTTAACGTTTTGTTTACTTGAGGGGTTTCGCTTAAACCTTTGTTGGGTTAGCTTAATTAAAGGCTTGTAAGACTTATGTCTAGATTGAAAAAGCAATTCAGGTTGCGCAAGGTATAGACACGACGAAGCGAAGTGAACACCAAATCGAAGGATGTAATTTGTTGTTCATAACTTACAAATGTAGCTTTAGGCTGACTGCCCAAGATGGATAAAGCACGTTAAGGATGAATGATTATGCTTGCTCAGACAGAACAAAAAACACAACAACTAAAGCAAACCCAAGGCATGCTTGAGGTGAATGGAGTCGTTGCTCCTGAACATCAAGCAATTTTCCCTGTTGAAGCCCAAACCTTTTTATCTCTACTGTGTGAAAAATTTGCCGGACGTGTTGAACAGTTGCTGGAAGCACGAGAAGAGAAGCAAGCACGCATCGACGCTGGTGAGCTGCCAGACTTTCTACCAGAGACACAAGACATTCGTGAAGGAAGCTGGAAGATCCTTGGAATCCCACAAGATCTGCAAGATCGCCGAGTGGAAATCACTGGACCAACCGATCGCAAGATGGTGATTAACGCACTGAATGCGAATGTAAAAGTGTTCATGGCAGACTTCGAAGATTCGATGTCCCCTGCGTGGAGTAAAGTTCTGGATGGTCAAATTAACCTGCGCGACGCTGTTAATGGCACCATCAGCTACACCAACCCTGGCAATGGCAAACACTATCAGCTGGCAGAAGACCCAGCGGTGTTGATCTGCCGTGTTCGCGGACTGCATCTAAAAGAAAAACACGTAACGTGGCACGGTCAGATCATTCCAGGTGCGCTATTCGATTTCGCTCTGTACTTCTACAACAACTACAAAGCGCTACTGAAAAAGGGAAGCGGTCCTTACTTCTACATTCCGAAGCTGCAATCGCATCATGAAGCGAAGTGGTGGAGCGAGGTGTTCCATTTCACTGAAGAATATTTCGGTTTGGATACAGGCACCATCAAAGCGACTGTATTGATTGAAACCTTACCAGCCGTATTCGAAATGGATGAGATTCTGTTCTCATTGAAAGAGCACATCGTTGGTTTGAACTGTGGTCGCTGGGATTACATCTTTAGCTACATCAAAACACTGAAAAACCACCCAGATCGCGTACTTCCGGATCGCCAAGTGGTGACCATGGACAAGCCATTCCTCAACGCTTACTCAAGATTGTTGGTGCGTACTTGTCATAAACGTGGCGCATTTGCGATGGGCGGCATGGCAGCCTTTATTCCGGCTAAAGACCCACAAGAAAACCAAAAAGTACTGGATAAGATCCATAACGATAAATCGCTAGAAGCTAACAACGGTCATGACGGCACTTGGGTTGCTCACCCGGGGTTGGCAGACACTGCTATGGAAGTGTTCAGTGCCACACTGGGGCAGCGCACTAACCAATTGGATGTGAGCCGCTCAGAAGACGCGCCAATCACCGCCGCAGAGTTACTTGAACCGTGCGAGGGTGAACGCTCAGAAGAAGGTATGCGTCATAACATCCGCGTTGCGTTGCAATACATCGAAGCTTGGATCTCTGGCAACGGTTGTGTGCCGATTTACGGACTGATGGAAGACGCAGCAACGGCAGAAATCTCACGCGCCTCTATCTGGCAATGGATTCAACACGGCAAGTCGCTCGACAACGGATTGAAGGTCACTAAAGAGCTGTTCGAACTCTATCTGAAAGAAGAGATTGAAGTCGTGAAGCAAGAAATTGGCGAGCAGCGCTACCAAGCAGGTCGATTTGAAGAAGCAGCAGACTTGATGGCTAGGCTCACCACCAGCGATGAGCTGACCAACTTTTTAACCATTCCAGGTTATGACTACTTGGATTAAGCCAAAGATTTAGAACACTAATTTTATTTCACTAATACATGTTTATTTAACCAATACGTGAAGGATTCGAGGCAGATAAGGATGTACTGCCTGAGAACGGAAAACTCAACGCACATGCACAAGTGCACATTATAAGAGGGATAGACCAATGACTAACTTAACTCGCCGCCAACAAATTGAAGCTTTGGAAAAAGATTGGGCAACCAACCCACGCTGGAAAAACGTAAAGCGCACTTACACAGCAGAAGAAGTAGTAGAACTGCGTGGCTCTATGGTGCCTGCGAACACAATCGCACAACGTGGTGCTGACAAACTTTGGTCACTGGTCAACGGTAGCTCAAAGAAAGGCTACGTAAACTGTCTTGGTGCACTGACGGGCGGTCAAGCCGTACAGCAAGCGAAAGCGGGTATTGAAGCGATTTACCTATCTGGCTGGCAGGTAGCGGCGGACAACAATACCGCTTCGACTATGTACCCAGACCAATCTCTGTACCCTGTAGATTCTGTACCGTCGGTAGTAAAACGCATCAATAACTCATTCCGTCGTGCAGACCAAATTCAGTGGTCAGCAGGTAAGTCACCAGAAGACGAAGGTGGTATTGATTACTTCCTACCAATCGTAGCGGATGCAGAAGCAGGCTTTGGTGGTGTACTTAACGCTTACGAGCTAATGAAATCGATGATCGATGCAGGTGCGGCAGGTGTTCACTTTGAAGACCAACTGGCATCAGTGAAGAAGTGTGGCCATATGGGCGGTAAAGTACTGGTTCCGACTCAAGAAGCGGTGCAAAAACTGGTCGCGGCTCGCCTAGCAGCGGACGTTGCTGGCACGACAACGCTGGTAATTGCACGTACCGATGCAAACGCAGCAGACCTACTAACGTCTGATTGTGACCCATACGATAAAGATTTCATCGTTGGTGAGCGTACTCAAGAAGGTTTCTACCGTGTTCGCGCAGGTATCGACCAAGCAATCTCTCGTGGTCTAGCTTATGCACCATATGCGGACCTTATCTGGTGTGAGACAGCAACGCCTTGTCTAGAAGAAGCACGTAAGTTTGCAGAAGCAATTCATGCAGAGTACCCAGACCAACTGTTGGCATACAACTGTTCGCCTTCATTCAACTGGGAGAAGAACCTAGATGCTGAAACTATTGCTAAGTTCCAACAAGAGCTGGCGGACATGGGCTACAAGTACCAGTTCATCACACTAGCTGGCATCCACAACATGTGGTTCAACATGTTCGAACTGGCACACGCTTACGCACAAGGCGAAGGCATGCGTCATTACGTTGAGAAGGTTCAACGTCCTGAGTTTGAAGCGGCAGAAAAAGGTTATACGTTCGTAGCGCACCAACAAGAGGTTGGTACGGGTTACTTCGATAGAATGACCAACACCATCCAAGGTGGACAATCATCAGTGACGGCACTGACAGGTTCTACTGAAGAAGATCAGTTTTAATCACTAGTAGGTGGTAGCGAGAAAAAGCAGGCTTTCTCGCTACACATCAAAAGTGGATAATCGATTCTGGTAAAAATTGATATGTTTTGAGCGGCGGGAATCGCCGCTTTTTTTGTTATCGCAATGGGTATTTTACCACTTATTCATTGGACTCGAGCTCTTCTGGCTCTACCTCTTCTTGTAGTTCAAGTAAGTTAATAGCGATGGTCACAAAATCGGTATCAGTGATGATCCCAACCAAATGTCCTTTATTGACCACAGGAAGGCAACCTACTTTATGTTTTTGCATATAGATGGCGCTTTCTTTCAGGCCTGCTCTTGGTTCTGCAGTCATGATGTTGGTATGCATCACTTCATATAAAGGAGTATCGAGAGTAAACGATTGTTCCGCCTCGTCTGGGTGCAAACAGGATTCTTGTGCGGCAAGAATATCGCGGTGAGTCACCAAGCCTTTTAAATGTTTATTGGCATCAACAACCGGAATATGTCGAATATCAAGCGCCTCCATCATGCTTTTTGCATCACGCAGTGTGTGTTCGCGCAATAAAGTATGAGGGTTACGAGTCATCATATCTTCAACCTTGATCATAAAGACCTCCAACGGTGTTGTCCTTTTCTTAAATATAGAGAAAAAATCAAACTATATCTGGGAGCTAACTCGTTTTTCATTAATAAAATAAGACGATTAGATGGAGATCAATCAGAGGTGTAAATGGGCTGGAATTTTCCATAAATCCAGCTACTCAATTGGGGGAGATTTAGAATGTAAGCGCTATCATAAATAACCAAAGCTAAGGCGCTTAAACCTTAGCTTTGGTTACTCTTAACGTTGCTTAAAATGCACACAAATAAGACCATAAGCTTTCGCGTCGACACAGCGACCGATGTAGCTTTTATCTGGCAGGTTGACGGCACATAAACGAGGCACCTGTTTTAGGTAACAGGCGTCTTGTATCACTTTGAGTCGATCATTGCTGGTGTTTGCTATTGCACCAGATGAAAACGCGAGTACGGCAGCACTCAGCGCTAGAGTTAACATCTTCATACTTACCTCAATAAATGTCTAAAGAGCAAATGCTCACTTTCAATATAGTTCATCGACTTTGCTACTGATGTATTTGTTAGTTATCGCAGTTGGTTGCTGAAAAATGCCATGCGAGTCAGTTTGCATTTTTCACTGATAAGGTATGTGGTCAGAATGTAATCTAATGAGTTGAATCGCACATTTCTATTTGCTTGATTTTCCGAGGTAAGTCTCTGGAAGAAGATACGCGCAAGCTAACTAGAACGAAGATAATTATGTATAAAACTCTGAGGTACAAAAAACTCATCGCGATGGCAATTGCGACATTGAGCGCACAATCAGCTCAGGCTATCGTGCTCGGCTCGTTGGAGATGAACTCCTCTGAACGCGTAACAATTCGGGCGAGCAACATGGCAGAGTTCCCAATATGTGGGGGAACTCTTGTTGCAGAACAGTGGGTAATGACTGCAGCGCACTGTGTTGTTATGGGACAAGGTATCGACGAGAGCTCTTACTACGTTACTACGCCTGGTGATCTTGCTATTACCGCCAAAGCATATGACTTAAATAATACCTCGATTGACAATTACTATATGGTTTCGCATGTTGTCGTTCACCCGAGTTACACCCGAATCTCTCGAGCCAAAGTAGATAAAAACGGAAATGAAGTACCCATTCAAACTGCACTAGATAGTGATATCGCTTTACTTTATCTTGATCGTCCTGTGACGAATGGCCATACAGCAACGCTGGCTTCGATGGATGATATGGCAGAAATTGAAGCAAGGTTAAACCTTGATTGGAGTCAAGAGTATTTAACGAATCAACGTTACCCAAATGTGTCAGTATTTGGTTGGGGAACCACGACTCCTAACGCTGAAATTCCTTCAGTTTATTTACAAAAGACTACGAGTGCTTTTTTACCAATTGATGAGTGCTATGAGCGTTTGGAGGTGGGACACAGTTTTCCTGGCGTTATCGATTCTAAGAGTAATCAAACAAAAATATGTACATTACCTACCGAGGTAAAGACTCTAGAAGCAAATGATCGAACTAAGTATGGTAATAGTGCTTGTAAAGGAGACAGTGGAGGCCCGTTAATTGATGATGCGACTGGCTTGCAAATCGGTATTGTGAGTGGGGGGCCGATTATCTTACCGACTTGTGGTTCTGTCACGATACCTAGCTTTTTTACCAAAGTAAGTCACTATTATGACTGGATACAGTCTTACGTTACCGCTGATGCGCCGCCCACGAGTTATATTATTGAGCCGAACTTTATTATTGTGGCCAGAGAAGAAGCCGAACAAGAGTGCCATGACGGTATTGCTACTAACAACTGTAACTTTAGAGGCTCTGAAGACGACGGTGGTAGCTTAGGCGCTTGGCCATTTAGCTTGCTTGTTCCACTTGCATGGATGCGCCGACGCAAAAGTTAAACTCTCAGTAACTGATAAACGTGATTAGAGATTTTAAAAAGCAGCGAACTTCGCTGCTTTTTTATGTGTGCCTTTTCTGTATCTTTCACGTTTTATTACACTCTTAGTGAAAGCTTTTACAGTCAATCTAGGGGGATTTGCTTGCTATTGCAGCATGTAAACATATACTAGTCTGCTGCGAAAAACTCGTCGCAATTTTATCGTCGTTCTTGACGTGATTTGACCAATAGATAAGACAAGTAACATGCAAGTATCAGATTTCCATTTCGACCTTCCAGATGAACTTATCGCTCGTTACCCTCAGCCAGAGCGTACCGCTAGCCGACTGCTGCAAATGGACGGCAATACTGGTGAGCTAATTGATGGCACGTTTACCGATGTGTTAGAACAAGTTCAAGCCGGTGACCTAGTGGTTTTCAACAATACTCGCGTAATTCCTGCGCGTATGTTTGGTCGAAAAGCGTCCGGCGGTAAGCTAGAAGTGCTGGTGGAGCGTATGCTTGATGAGAAAAGCATTCTCGCTCACGTTCGCTGTTCTAAGTCACCTAAACCAGGCACAACCATCCTTGTTGGCGAGAACGACGAATACTCAGCTGAGATGGTGGCACGTCATGACGCGCTGTTTGAGCTGAAATTTAACTCTGATAAGACGGTACTCGAGATTTTGGAAGAAATTGGCCACATGCCACTTCCTCCATACATCGACCGCCCAGATGAAGACGCGGATAAAGAGCGTTACCAAACGGTTTATAACCAAAAGCCAGGTGCGGTTGCAGCGCCGACGGCGGGCCTTCACTTTGATGATGTTTTGCTTGAGAAAATCAAAGCGAAAGGCGCTGAGTTTGCATACGTTACTTTGCACGTGGGTGCGGGTACGTTCCAACCAGTAAAAGTGGATGACATTAACGATCATCACATGCACGCAGAATACGTAGAAGTACCGCAGGATGTTGTGGATGCGATTAACGCAACTAAAGCGCGCGGCGGTCGAATCGTCGCAGTCGGTACAACATCAGTGCGTTCACTAGAAAGTGCAGCGCAAGACGCGCTGAAGAAAGGGACAGAATTGGTTCCATTCTTTGGCGATACTGAAATCTTTATCTACCCTGGTTACGAGTACCAGCTGGTGGATTGCTTGATCACCAACTTCCACTTACCAGAATCAACGTTGATCATGTTGGTCAGTGCGTTTGCTGGATACGAGAACACCATGAATGCTTATAAGCATGCGGTGGAAAACAAATACCGTTTCTTCTCGTACGGTGACTCAATGTTTATTAAAAAGAAGACAGCATAATGTTTTAACCCCTCCTTAGCCCTCTCCTTAAAAAGGGAAGGGGACGTGATGCGGTCTCGCCAATTAAGGCGTCTGCAGAACAGTTCTTTTCTCTTGTGACGGGGTAGGCTAGGAGGGGGTAGAAAACTAACGATTTACGAGTGCTAGCAGTACGCTAGGAAACAGAGCAGAACTTCTGCTTTGTCTCTCGCACGGAAGGCGACCGCTCCTTAAAGTGGGGGAAACCCCAAGATACATAGTCAGACTGTTTCTCTGACACTCGGAGGCATCGTGAAATTATCATTCGATCTTAAAAAGAAAAACGGCAATGCGCGTCGTGGTCAATTGACCTTCGAACGTGGCACTGTTCAAACTCCAGCATTCATGCCAGTAGGTACTTACGGTACCGTTAAAGGTATGACTCCGGAAGAAGTAAAAGGCACGGGTGCAGAAATCCTGCTAGGCAACACTTTCCACCTATGGTTACGTCCTGGTCAAGAAGTGATGAAAATGCACGGTGACCTGCACGATTTCATGAACTGGCACGGTCCTATTCTTACTGATTCAGGCGGTTTCCAAGTATTCAGCCTAGGTAAAATGCGTAAGATCACTGAAAAAGGTGTTCACTTCCGTAGCCCAGTAAACGGCGACAAGATTTTCATGGACGCTGAAAAGTCGATGGAAATCCAAAAAGACCTAGGTTCTGACATCGTAATGATCTTCGACGAGTGTACGCCATACCCAGCGACACACAACGAAGCGAAAAAATCGATGGAAATGTCACTACGTTGGGCACAACGCTCACGTGACCACTTCGATAAGCTAGAAAACCCGAACAACCTATTTGGTATCGTTCAAGGTAGTGTTTACGAAGATCTGCGTGATGTGTCTATCAAAGGCCTGACGGAAATCGGTTTTGATGGTTACGCGGTTGGTGGTCTTGCAGTAGGCGAACCGAAAGAAGACATGCACCGTATCCTTGAGCACACGTGTCCACAGCTTCCAGAAGACAAGCCTCGTTACCTAATGGGCGTAGGCAAACCGGAAGATTTGGTTGAAGGTGTTCGCCGTGGTATCGACATGTTTGACTGTGTAATGCCAACGCGTAACGCGCGTAATGGTCACCTATTTGTGACTGGTGGTGTGATCAAGATCCGTAATGCGAAACATAAAACGGATACAACTCCGCTAGATCCGCACTGTGACTGTTACACTTGTCAGCACTACAGCAAATCGTACCTTCACCACCTAGAGCGTTGTAACGAAATCCTAGGTGCTCGCCTGAACACTATCCACAACCTACGCTACTACCAGCGTCTGATGGAAAGCATTCGTAAGGCGATTGATGAAGATCGTTTCGATGAGTTCGTTACTGAATTCTATGAGCGTCGTGGTCGTGAAGTACCACCGCTAGCAAAAGAGCAGTAATTAACAGATTAAAAGAATTAAAGCCTTTGGCATGTTGCCAGAGGCTTTTGCTAATAAAGTAGGCTAACGTACGTTATTTTTGAGAAGGTGATCTCTATTACTTAATCTCAAACTTGAATCTAAATTACGAAAGCCCAACTTGTTGGATTATCAATAAAATATAATGAGGATGTTTTAATGTTTATTTCTCAAGCTCACGCAGCAGCAGAAGGCGCACCAGCAGGCGGCGGTTTTGAAATGCTAATCATGCTAGGCATGTTCGCGGTGATCTTCTACTTCATGATCTATCGCCCACAATCTAAGCGTGTTAAAGAACACAAGAACCTGATGTCTTCAATGGGCAAAGGCGATGAAGTTCTAACAAGCGGTGGTCTAGTGGGTAAAATCACTAAGATTGCTGAAGACAACGACTACATTTCAATTGAGCTTAATGCAAACAATGAAGTTGTAATCAAGAAAGACTTCGTAACTGCAGTGCTACCAAAAGGTACACTGAAGTCTCTATAAAACAGCTAAAGGATCCTCGCTGTGCTAAACCGTTATCCATTATGGAAGTACTTGATGGTATTTTTTGCCATCGTCACCGCGGCGTTATACGCGCTTCCAAATATCTACGGTGAAGATCCGGCTATTCAAGTTACAGGGGCGCGTGGCGCCTCTGTAGATATGTCAACGCTGGATGCTGTCACTAAAGCTCTTGATAAAGAGCACCTTTCTCATAAATCCATTGCTCTCGAGAATGGATCAATCCTTGTACGTTTCAATGACACTGATACTCAAATCAGTGCACGCGATATTATCAGCGAAGCGCTTGGCAAAGATAAAATTGTTGCACTAAACCTTGCTGCATCTACGCCAGATTGGCTGGAAGCAATTGGTGCGTCGCCACTGAAACTAGGTCTTGACCTACGTGGTGGTGTTCACTTCTTGATGGAAGTGGATATGGACGCAGCAATGGAGAAGCTTGTTGGGCAGCAAGAAGAAGCTTTCCGTAGTGAACTTCGTGAAGCTAAGGTTCGTTATCGCGCGATTCGCCCTTCTGGTAAAGATGGTGTCGAAGTCTTGCTACGTAACGAAGAGCAACTAGCGGAAGCGAAAGCAACGCTAGAAAAGAATCACCCAGACATGAATTTTGTCGAATCTGATTCTAATGGTCGTTACGCGTTGATTGCCACCTTTACCGAGCAACGTTTACAAGAGATACGTAACTACGCAGTTGAACAAAACATCACGATTCTTCGTAACCGTGTTAACGAACTGGGTGTTGCTGAACCATTGGTTCAACGTCAAGGTGCTAGCCGCATCGTAGTTGAACTACCTGGTGTTCAAGACACAGCTCGTGCGAAGGAAATTCTAGGTGCTACGGCAACACTAGAGTTCCGCGAAGTTGACGATAAAGCTGACCTATCAGCGGCGGCAAATGGTCGCGCGCCAGCAGGTAGCGAAATCAAGATGGACCGTGATGGTCGCCCAGTTGTGCTTAAGAAGCGCGTTATTCTTGGCGGTCAAAGCATCACGGATGCAAGCTCAAGTGTTGATGAATACGGTCGCCCACAAGTTAACATCTCGCTAGACAGCGAAGGTGGCAACAAGATGTCTGCGTTCTCTAAGAAGAACATCGGTAAGCTAATGGCTACCGTGTTTGCAGAATACAAAGACAGTGGTCGTCGTACGCCGGAAGGCAAAGTTATCCTTGATAAGCATGAAGAAGTTATCAACCAAGCAACGATTCAATCGGCTCTTGGTCGTAACTTCCGTATCACTGGTATCGACTCTGCAGCAGAAGCGCACAACCTAGCACTTCTACTACGTGCTGGTGCTCTAATCGCACCTATCTCTATCGTTGAAGAACGTACCATTGGTCCATCAATGGGTCAGCAAAACATCGATATGGGTATCCAAGCATGTATCTGGGGTATGGTAGCCGTAATGCTGTTTACGCTGCTTTACTACCGTGGCTTCGGTTTGATTGCAAATATCGCTTTGATGGCAAACTTGGTTCTTATCATTGGTGTAATGTCGATGATTCCAGGCGCTACCATGACGTTGCCAGGTATTGCCGGTATCGTATTGACGGTCGGTATGGCGGTCGATGCGAACGTGCTGATCTTTGAGCGTATTCGTGAAGAGCTTCGAGATGGACGCAGTCCACAGCAAGCAATTCACCAAGGTTACGCAAACGCATTCAGCACCATTGCCGATGCGAACATCACAACGCTTATCACTGCGATCATTCTATTTGCAGTGGGTACAGGCGCGGTGAAAGGTTTCGCAGTAACACTCTCTATCGGTATCTTAACTTCAATGTTCACCGCTATTGTGGGTACACGTTGTATCGTGAACCTAATTTACGGTGGCAAACGCGTTGATAAATTGTCGATCTAAGGCTGGGAATTAATATGTTTCAAATTCTAAAAGCAGAAAACACGATCGGCTTTATGCGTTGGTCGAAAGTCGCGTTCGTATTCTCTATCGTTATGATCGCTGCTTCTATCTTCACGCTATCAACCAAATGGTTGAACTGGGGCCTAGATTTTACGGGCGGTACGCTTATCGAGGTGGGTTTTGAACAACCAGCAAACCTTGAAGAGATTCGTGCAGCTCTAGACTCGAAAGGCTTCGGCGATGCGACAGTACAAAACTTTGGTAGTGCTCGTGATGTAATGGTTCGTCTGCGTCCACGTGACGACGTTTCAGGTGAAACTCTGGGCAACCAAATCATCGGTGCTATTAAAGATGGTACAGGTGAAAGCGTAGAAATGCGTCGTATTGAATTCGTAGGTCCAAACGTTGGTGATGAGCTAACGGAAGCGGGTGGTCTAGCGATTCTTGTATCGCTGATCTGTATCCTGATCTACGTATCAATGCGATTCGAATGGCGCCTAGCGGCTGGTGCGGTAATGGCACTGGCACACGATATCATTATCACGCTGGGTGTCTTCTCACTTATGCAAATCGAAGTGGACCTAACCATCGTAGCGGCGCTACTCACGGTAGTTGGTTACTCGCTCAACGATACCATCGTTGTATTCGACCGGATCCGTGAAAACTTCCGTAAGATGCGTAAGGGTGAACCTTCAGACATCATGGATGCTTCAATCACTCAAACGTTGAGCCGTACATTGATTACGTCTGGTACGACATTGTTCGTGGTTATTGCACTATTCATGCAGGGTGGTGCGATGATTCATGGTTTCGCGACCGCGCTTCTACTAGGTATCACTGTAGGTACTTACTCTTCTATCTATGTAGCATCAGCACTTGCGCTAAAACTGGGTATCCAGAAAGAGCACTTGATGCCACCTCAAGTAGAAAAAGAAGGTGCAGAGTTCGACGAGATGCCATAAGGCTGATTGAGAACCGAAAACAAAAACCGCTGAGCAGTCAGCGGTTTTTTTATGCTTGATAGATTTGATTGTTTCATTTTTCTTTGAAGTATTTCCAGCTTGAATTGTAGTTTTTTGATTGAGTTGAATATCGGAAGTATGTTCAACAATTTTGGGAGGAAATAATGTCAAGGCAAGCTGAAATAAAAGTACAGTTACTGAAGTTTGTAGAGATTTCTTACAAACACAATAAAGGCGTTACCACCAAGCTAGTTACTGGAGGGAAAAGGTTTAAGTTAGCAGTTGATGAATCAGGTAAGGTAACTTTATCTGGTGAGCTTGGATTCACTAAGTTTGAAGTTTCAAAAGAAATGGTTGAAGAGCTGGGCATAAAATTAAAAGCAGTTTCTGTTACTTTTAAAACTACTCGTGATGGTGTTTTGACATACAGTGGGAGTGTTTCATTTTTTGGTGTTGTTTCCTTTGGTGTTACTGGGCAGGTAAATATCCGAGAGCTTTTAGAGCAGTGCGAGTGGGGGCTTTGTAAGTACAGATTTAAGCCGAGTAAAATTGATCAAGCGCTCCGTGAAGCTGGGGTTTAGTTGATTATGCTAAATAGAATTCTACCTATTCCGGTTTTACTCAGTGTTTCAGGGTCCTGCATAGCAAGTCCACTCCACGATACTTACCTTGATATACGCAATAATTTATACAAGATGCAGTATATCGAGGTGGTAGAAGCTATGGCAGGACCAAACCTATCGATTGAAGAGCTAAATAGTATTAAATCTCACCCAATAAAATTTGGTCATCAATTTCCATTTTTATCATCCATCCCATCAAGTTTGGTTACGGAGCTGTCTTACTTTGAAGCATACAGTGAGGATGGAGGCGTTGGGTGTCTTTCCGTAAACGGATTTGGAGATGTATACCAGCCAGTCACGGTTTCGTTGCAGTTTCTAATGAAGGAACAAGTATGGAAGGTTAAGCACGTAAAAATAGACCACTTACCTGACTACGACCGTTTCTATAAACAGGCAGATTGTTCGATATAAAAAAGCCCCGCTCAATGAGCGGGGCTATTCAAAAGTCATCAGCGTGACGGGCTTAGTATGACTTCAGAATCTTACTTAAGGATCGCGCTGTTGCCATTTTCGCGAACGTGCTTAAGGATAGATTTCACGCCACGAGCGCTAGAAGCAACAATGTTACCAGACTTCATGTAGTCAGTACCGCCAGCGAAGTCAGTTAGGATTGCACCAGCTTCACGAGCGATAAGCTCACCTGCAGCCATTTGCCATGGTTTTAGACCTAGCTCGAAGTAACCATCTACACGGCCAGCTGCCACGTAACATAGGTCAAGAGCAGAACAACCGCTACGACGGAAGTCAGCACACTCAGTGAATAGAGAACCTACGATCTTGATGTAAGACTCAGAGTGTTGCTTCTGTTTGAATGGGAAACCAGTCGCTAGAACCGTACCGTGTAGGTCTTTAAGTTGAGTAACACGGATACGAGCGTTGTTTAGCTGAGCGCCAGCACCGCGTTGTGCAGTGAATAGCTCGTTTTGCATTGGATCGTATACACAAGCCACTTCAGTTTTACCTTTGAAGCGAACCGCGATAGATACTGCGAAAGTAGGGTAACCTTTTACAAAGTTATTAGTGCCATCCAGTGGGTCGATGATCCATTGTACGTCTTTATCTTTACCTTCGATAAGACCGGCTTCTTCAGCAACGATACAGTGCTCTGGGTAAGAGTGCTTGATAGTATCGATGATGATAGCTTCTGCTTCTTTGTCTACATTAGTAACAAAGTCATTAGTGCCTTTTAGCGTAGATTCAATTTTATCTGTGTTTTCTAATGATTTAGCAATGTGATTGCCTGCCTTTCGCGCAGCGCGAATAGCAATGTTTAGCATTGGATGCATACGAATTTCCCAACGGATGTTAAAGAACAATTTAAAGCGGCGGCGAGTATACCAGAGTGAAAGCAAAAAGGAAGTGGTTATTTTTTGTTCGCAGATAAAAGTAACCGCATTAGTTTTGTCGTAAAGCTCGAAAACAATTGATGAGAATGCGAATAGAAACCTGCTTCACTCTAGGGTGTGTTAGAAAGTTATGGTAACATCTTTCGGTTTTAAATCAGGTAGCAAATACAGATGTTGGATCAAGTAAAAATCGTACTCGTCGGAACTTCTCATTCAGGCAACATTGGCTCCGCTGCAAGAGCAATGAAAGTCATGGGGCTAAGCCAACTTGTATTGGTTGATCCGCAGTGTGAAGTGGATGAGCAAACCCTTGCTCTGGCTGCTGGTGCCGGCGATATCGCTCAAAATGCCACGGTTGTAAAGACGCTCGAAGAAGCCATTGCCGATTGTGGCCTTGTGGTTGGCTCAAGCGCTCGTTCACGTACACTTGAATGGCCGATGCTTGAGCCTCGTGAGTGTGGTGAGAAGTTTGCTGTTGAAGGGCAAAAACACCCTGTAGCATTAGTTTTTGGTCGTGAGAGAACAGGTCTCACCAATGATGAGTTACAGAAGTGCCACTACCATGTTTGCATCCCTGCTAACCCTGAATACAGCTCGCTCAATCTAGCCATGGCGGTACAGACGCTGAGCTATGAAGTTCGCGTTGCGCACCTCAATTTAGAGCAAAGCCAATATGCGCCGAGTGAGCCTGAAGAATATCCACGCCATAAAGAGCTAGAAATGTTCTTTGAACACCTTGAAAAGGTGATGGTTGAGACCCAATTTATTAGCAAAGAACAGCCTGGCCAGGTGATGAACAAGCTACGTCGTTTGTACTCACGAGCACGACCAGAAGCTCAAGAATTAAACATTCTACGCGGTGTTCTAACGGCGATTGAAAAGAAGCTCTGATTAAATAATAACCTTTTTAGGTGTAAGGATGAATACCTGACTAAAATAGTCAAACAAATACTTGACCAATTTAGTCGGGTATGGAAAAATCCTAATCATTACAAACCATGTGGATACGGTGTGGTATGAAACTTACATCTAAAGGAAGATATGCGGTGACAGCCATGCTGGATGTGGCACTGCATTCGCAACAAAACCCAGTACCTCTTGCTGACATCTCAGAGCGCCAAGGGATCTCGCTCTCATACTTAGAGCAGCTTTTTTCAAAATTACGTAAAGCAGGTCTTGTTGCCAGCGTTCGTGGTCCTGGCGGTGGTTACCGACTTGGCGCCGACGCGCACAGTATTGCTATTGGTACTGTAATCGCAGCCGTTGATGAGTCAGTCGATGCGACTAAATGCCAAGGCAAAGGCGATTGCCAAGGTGGCACTCGCTGCTTAACACATACATTGTGGCGTGACCTAAGCTCTCGCATTAGTGACTTCTTAAATAACATTACGCTCGGTGAGCTAATGACAGACAACGAAGTTTTAGAAATTTCTGATCGTCAGGACATTGATCTGGTGGTCACTCATGGGTTATCAAACAAAAATACAACCACCGCGCCCATCGGTGTAAACGTCCGCTCTTAGCGGTCAGCATTTTACATTGGAGTAGAGAATGAAACTGCCGATTTATCTTGATTATTCCGCTACATGTCCAGTAGATCCACGTGTTGCTGAAAAAATGGTTCAGTACATGACAATGGATGGCACATTTGGCAACCCAGCTTCGCGTTCGCACCGTTACGGCTGGCAGGCAGAAGAAGCTGTAGATACTGCTCGTGAGCAAATTGCTGACCTTCTAAATGCAGATCCTCGCGAAATCGTATTCACATCTGGTGCGACAGAGTCTGACAACCTTGCTATCAAAGGTGCAGCACATTTTTACTCTAAGAAGGGTAAACACGTAATCACTTGTAAAACAGAGCACAAAGCGGTTCTTGACCCATGTCGTCAGCTAGAGCGCGAAGGCTTTGAAGTGACTTACCTAGAGCCAGAATCAAACGGTCTGATTGATCTAGACAAACTTCAAGCGGCAATGCGTGAAGACACTGTTCTGGTTTCAATCATGCACGTTAACAACGAGATTGGTGTCATCCAAGACATCGCAGCGATCGGCGAGCTATGTCGTGAACGTAAGATTGTGTTCCACGTGGATGCTGCACAGTCTGCGGGTAAACTGCCAATCGACGTTCAAGAATTGAAAGTTGACCTAATTTCACTGTCTGCGCACAAAGTATACGGTCCTAAAGGTATTGGCGCACTTTACGTACGTCGTAAGCCTCGCATCCGTCTTGAAGCGCAAATGCACGGTGGCGGTCATGAGCGTGGCTTCCGTTCGGGCACACTTCCAACTCACCAAATCGTGGGTATGGGTGAAGCGTTCCGCGTAGCAAAAGAAGACATGCAAAAAGATTACGATCACGCGCTAGCACTTCGTAACCGTCTTCTAGATGGCGTTAAAGATCTAGAAGCAGTAACGGTGAACGGTGACCTAGAACAGCGTGTTCCACACAACCTAAACGTGAGCTTTGCGTTTGTAGAAGGCGAATCTCTTCTGATGTCACTGAAAGACCTAGCAGTATCTTCTGGTAGTGCTTGTACATCAGCGAGTCTAGAGCCATCTTACGTTCTTCGTGCACTTGGTCTAGATGACGAGTTGGCACACAGCTCTGTACGTTTCTCATTTGGTCGTTTCACGACTGAAGCAGAAATTGATTACGCAATTGAACAAATCCGCGTTGCAGTGACTAAGCTACGCGACATGTCTCCTCTATGGGATATGTACAAGGAAGGGGTTGATCTGAGCACTGTTGAATGGGCTCACCATTAATCTCACGGACTGAATAGAGGATTCGAGGTAATTTATCATGGCATACAGCGAAAAAGTAATTGATCACTACGAGAACCCACGTAACGTTGGTTCGTTCGATAAAGAAGATCCATCAGTAGGCAGCGGCATGGTTGGCGCACCAGCTTGTGGTGACGTAATGAAGCTTCAAATCAAAGTGACGCCAGAAGGCATCATTGAAGACGCGAAATTCAAAACATACGGTTGTGGTAGTGCAATCGCTTCAAGCTCACTAGTAACTGAGTGGGTAAAAGGTAAGTCTATCGACGAAGCGGCATCTATTAAAAACTCTGAGATTGCAGAAGAGCTAGAACTTCCACCTGTGAAAGTTCACTGTTCAATCCTTGCGGAAGATGCAATCAAAGCAGCAGTTGCTGACTACAAGAAAAAACACCAGGAATAATTATTCCGTATATAATGGGAGCCCTTAAAATGCTCCCATTCCAAAACGTAATTTAGACAGACTAAGGTGCAGTATGGCCATCACAATGACAGAATCAGCGGCAAGTCGCGTAAAAGCATTCCTAGATAACCGAGGCAAAGGTATCGGTTTGCGTCTTGGAGTGAAGACGACAGGCTGTTCCGGCATGGCTTACGTCCTTGAGTTTGTGGATGATCTAAACGAAGAAGATGAAGTGTTTGAACTGTCGGATGTGAAGATCATCATTGATAAGAAAAGCCTAGTATACCTAGACGGTACTGAGCTGGATTACGTTAAGGAAGGGTTGAATGAAGGTTTTGAATTCAACAACCCTAACGCAAAAAGTGAATGTGGTTGTGGTGAAAGCTTCAACGTCTAATTGATTGTCCTTCTGGGCAAACGAGTCCAGAAGGCTTTACTAGGACCCGATCTTAATGAATCACTTTGAATTATTTGGGCTACCAAGTCAGTTTCAGCTGGATGGTAGCCTTCTTTCTTCTCAGTTCCGAGAACTACAAAAACGCTTCCACCCAGACAATTTTGCGACCGCTTCTGAGCGTGACCGCTTGATGGCAGTTCAAAAAGCAGCGCAAATCAACGATGCGTATCAAGTACTTAAGCATCCTATTTCTCGCGCTGAATACATTCTGGCAGAAAACGGCACAGAAATTCGTGGTGAGCAACAAACCATGCAAGATCCTATGTTCCTAATGGAGCAAATGGAACTGCGTGAAGAACTGGAAGACATTGCTGACAGCTCTGATCCTGAATCAGCGCTTTTTGACTTCGACTCTAAGGTCAGCAAAATGTACAAACAGCATTTGGCGAGTGTAGAACAAGAACTAGACCAAGGTCTTTGGGCGGAAGCTGCAGACCGAGTTCGTAAACTCAAATTCATTGCCAAGCTAAAGAATGAAATTGAACTGGTTGAAGACAAACTCCTCGGCTAGTTAGCGCGACAAGGACCCATCATGGCACTACTTCAAATCGCAGAACCGGGACAAAGCTCGGCACCTCATGAGCACAAGTTAGCAGCGGGTATCGACTTAGGTACCACCAACTCTTTGGTTGCATCTGTTCGCAGCGGTGACGCAAAAACACTGACAGACGACCAAGGCCGCAGTATTTTGCCTTCTGTGGTGAACTACGCTCAAGATACGGCGTTAGTTGGTTACGACGCAAAAGCAAAAGCGGAGCAAGAACCAGAAAACACCATCATTTCGGTAAAACGTCTGATTGGTCGTTCACTAAAAGATATTCAAGCTCGCTACCCATCTTTGCCTTATCAATTTAAAGAAAGCGACAACGGTCTGCCTATTCTGCAAACCGCTCAAGGTGACAAAAACCCGATTGAAGTGTCTGCCGACATTCTTAAAGCACTAGGCAAACGTGCTGAAGAGACACTAGGTGGCGAGTTGGCTGGCGTAGTTATTACCGTTCCTGCTTACTTTGATGACGCTCAACGTGCAGGTACAAAAGATGCGGCTAAATTGGCGGGTCTTCATGTGCTACGTCTGCTTAATGAGCCGACTGCCGCAGCGATCGCTTACGGTCTAGACTCTGGCCAAGAAGGCGTGATTGCGGTTTATGACTTAGGTGGTGGTACGTTTGATATTTCTATCTTACGTTTGTCGAAAGGCGTCTTTGAAGTATTGGCAACAGGCGGTGACTCTGCGCTAGGCGGCGATGATTTTGACCATCTATTAGCGGATTACCTGATGGAGCAAGCAGGTCTAGAAGCGCCACTTTCTGCTGAGAAAAACCGTGCACTACTGAACATAGCAACGGCGACGAAGATTGCTTTCTCTGAGCAAGACAGTGTTGATGTTGACGTGTTTGGTTGGAAAGGCTCTGTGACTCGCGAGCAGTTTGAAGAACTGATTCGTCCGTTAGTGAAGAAAACCCTAATGTCTTGCCGTCGTGCGCTGAAAGATGCTGATGTGGATGCGGAAGATGTACTTGAAGCGGTCATGGTCGGCGGTTCAACACGCACATTGCTTGTACGTGAAATGGTTGGCGAATTCTTCGGCCGTACACCACTGACAAGCATTAACCCAGATGAAGTAGTTGCAATCGGTGCGGGTATCCAAGCAGACATCTTGGCAGGTAATAAGCCTGACTCTGAAATGCTGCTTCTGGACGTAATTCCTTTGTCCCTTGGTATTGAAACCATGGGCGGCTTGGTTGAGAAAATCATTCCACGTAACACCACCATCCCAGTGGCTCGCGCACAAGAATTTACGACGTTCAAAGATGGCCAAACAGCCATGAGCGTACACACCGTACAAGGTGAGCGTGAAATGGTGGACGACTGTCGCTCATTGGCTCGTTTCTCATTGAAAGGCATTCCACCAATGGCAGCAGGTGCTGCGCACATTCGCGTGACTTACCAAGTGGATGCTGATGGCCTGTTGTCTGTCACGGCGATGGAAAAGAGCACGGGTGTTCAGGCTGAAATCCAAGTGAAACCTTCTTATGGTCTAAGCGATGATGAAGTAGCCAATATGCTGCGTGACTCGATGACTTACGCGAAAGAAGACATGCAGGCTCGTGCATTGGCTGAGCAGCGCGTAGAAGCGGATCGTGTCATTGAAGGTTTGATTGCTGCACTGCAAGCTGATGGTGATGAGCTACTATCAGACCAAGAGAAACAAGAACTATTAAAAGTGATTGAAGCGCTGATTGAACTGCGCAATGGCGAAGATGCTGACGCTATCGAGCAAGGCATCAAAGACACCGACAAAGCAAGCCAAGATTTTGCGTCGCGCCGTATGGATAAATCGATTCGAGCTGCACTGTCAGGTCAGTCAGTTAATGATATATAAGAGATAAGTAGTTATGCCTAAGATTATTGTATTACCACACGAAGATTTGTGCCCAGAGGGTGCAGTGTTGGAAGCAAACACTGGTGACACCGTTCTAGACGTAGCGCTAAAAAATGGCATTGGTATTGAACACGCATGTGAGAAGTCATGTGCATGTACGACTTGCCACGTGATCATTCGTGAAGGTTTTGATTCGCTAGAAGAGAGTGAAGAGCTAGAAGATGACATGCTAGATAAAGCATGGGGTCTTGAGCCTGAATCTCGTCTTGGTTGCCAAGCAAAAGTAGCGGATGAAGATTTGGTTGTTGAGATTCCAAAATACACGCTAAACCACGCGTCGGAAGATCACTAATACTATCTCCCCAATACAAGGGGTGAAGCAAAAGGAAGACGAGCAATGAAATGGACAGATTCTCGCGATATCGCGATTGAGCTTTGTGACAAGTTTCCCGACTTGGATCCTAAAACAGTACGTTTTACCGATCTTCATCAATGGATCATGGAGTTAGATGAGTTTGACGACGAGCCAAACCATTGTAACGAAAAGATTCTAGAAGCGGTTATCTTATGCTGGATGGACGAAGCGGATTAATGCTCGATTCGGCGGTAAAACGCAGCAGAGTTAACAATTCTCACTAAAAAAAGCGGACCTTAAGGTCCGTTTTTTTATCAAGTTGACATTTTTACCCTACATAATGCTAACATCCGGTAGTTATTAAAAAGAAGAGGCGTAGGCAACGCCGTTATAAGACAAGGAGAAACCATGTCTACACAGATGTCTGTATTTCTAAGCCAAGAACCAGCGGCACCACATTGGGGCGACAAAGCACTGCTTTCTTTCGCTGAGAATGGCACAACCATTCACCTGGGTGAAGGTCATGATCTTGGTGCAGTTCAACGTGCAGCACGTCAGCTCGATGGCCAAGGAATTCGCTCAATTCTACTTGCAGGTGATAACTGGGATTTGGAAAGCATTTGGGCTTTTCACCAAGGTTACCGTAACCCGAAAAAACACGGCACGCTAGAGTGGGTTGCGCTTTCTGAGCAAGACCAAGCTGAGCTACATGCTCGCATCACCTCAACAGACTTTACTCGCGATATCATCAACAAAACAGCAGAAGAAGTGGCCCCTCGTCAATTGGCGACCATGGCTGCAGAATTCATCAAGTCTGTGGCGCCTCAGGGCACAGTAACAGCGCGTATCGTGAAAGATAAAGATCTGCTTTCAGAAGGTTGGGAAGGTATTTACGCTGTGGGTCGCGGCTCTGAGCGCACATCGGCAATGCTGCAACTTGATTACAACCCAACTGGCGATGAAAATGCACCAGTCTTTGCGTGTCTAGTAGGTAAAGGCATTACCTTTGATTCAGGCGGTTACAGCTTGAAGCCATCAAACTTCATGACGGCAATGAAAGCGGATATGGGCGGTTCAGGTACGATTACTGGCGGTCTTGCTCTTGCTATTTTGCGTGGTCTGAACAAGCGCGTGAAACTGATCCTTTGTTGTGCAGAGAACATGGTTTCGGGTCGTGCACTTAAGCTTGGCGACATCATCACTTACAAAAACGGTAAGACAGTAGAAATCATGAACACTGACGCAGAAGGTCGTTTAGTGCTTGCTGATGGTCTTATCTACGCAAGTGAGCAGAACCCTGAGCTGATCATCGACTGTGCAACCCTAACGGGCGCAGCGAAGAATGCACTAGGTAATGACTACCATGCACTGATGAGCTTTGATGATGAGCTTTCACATCAAGCGCTAACGGCGGCGAACCAAGAGAAAGAAGGTCTATGGCCACTGCCTCTTGCTGATTTCCACCGTGGCATGCTGCCGTCAAACTTTGCTGATCTATCTAACATCAGTTCTGGTGATTACTCACCAGGCGCAAGTACAGCTGCGGCATTCTTGTCTTACTTCGTTGAAGATTACAAGAAAGGTTGGTTGCACTTTGACTGTGCAGGTACGTACCGTAAGTCAGCTTCAGATAAGTGGTCTGCTGGCGCAACAGGTATGGGTGTGCGTACTCTTGCTCGATTCCTGAACGAACAAGCCACAAAATAAGACTTTTACCAGTGCAGACTTAGTGTCTGTGCTGGTATAACTAAGAGAGACGTAAGTCACTCATATAAAACTATTATTACAAGTACAAAAAGGAAACTTTATGGCTCTAGAAAGAACGTTTTCAATTGTTAAGCCCGACGCTGTAGAACGCAATCTGATTGGTGAGATTTACCACCGTATCGAAAAAGCGGGTTTACGTATCATTGCAGCGAAAATGGTTCACCTGACTGAAGAGCAGGCGAGCGGTTTTTATGCTGAACATGAAGGCAAGCCTTTTTTCCCTGCACTGAAAGAATTCATGACATCTGGCCCAATCATGGTTCAGGTTCTTGAAGGTGAAGATGCAATCGCACGCTACCGTGAGCTAATGGGCAAAACAAACCCAGAAGAAGCGGCATGCGGCACCATCCGTGCAGATTACGCATTGAGTATGCGTCACAACTCTGTGCATGGTTCTGACAGTCCTATCTCTGCGGCTCGTGAAATCGAATTCTTCTTCCCAGAGTCAGAGATTTGTCCTCGTTAATCTTGTTCTAATATGAATGTTAAGCCTCGGAATTTTCCGGGGCTTTTTATTATCAGAAATGGATTGAGAATTGATTACACGCATTGTCTAAATTTTAATCGGTTGGAATTTAATGCCTTAGCAAACTCAGGGTCTTACAGCCCTTGTTGTAGCTGCATAAAGGCTGTACAATTCGCGCCCTTATTCTTGTTTCAGTCATTGAGAGGCAACATGACCACTGAAAAAATCAATCTACTCGACTTTGATCGCAAGGGCATGCGTCAATTTTTCGCGGAAGAGCTAGGCGAAAAAGCGTTCCGTGCGGATCAAGTTATGAAGTGGATCTACCATTTCGGTGTTGATGACTTCGACAACATGACGAATATCAACAAGAAGCTACGTGAAAAACTGCAACACAAGTGTGAAATCAAAGCACCAACAGTAGCAGAAGCTCAACACTCTTCAGACGGCACGATTAAGTGGGCGATGAAGGTGGGTGACCAAGACGTAGAAACGGTATACATCCCTGAAGATGATCGCGCGACATTGTGTGTGTCTTCTCAGGTAGGCTGTGCATTGGAATGTAAGTTCTGTTCAACTGCTCAACAAGGCTTCAACCGTAACCTAAAAGTATCTGAAATCATTGGTCAGGTATGGCGTGCAGCGCGTGAAATTGGTTTGCAAAAAGAAACCGGTCGTCGCCCGATCACTAACGTGGTAATGATGGGTATGGGCGAACCTCTTCTTAACATGAAGAACCTTATCCCTGCGCTAGAAATCATGCTTGATGATCTTGGTTTTGGTCTTTCTAAGCGCCGCGTAACCGTATCAACTTCAGGCGTGGTATCTGGCCTTGATCAGATGACAGGTAAAATTGACGTAGCATTGGCTATCTCTCTTCATGCGCCAAACGATAAGCTGCGTAGTGAAATCATGCCGATCAACGATCGTTGGGATATCCAAGATTTTCTAGCGTCTGTTCGTCGTTATATCGCGTCTTCAAATGCTAACCGCGGTAAAGTAACGGTAGAGTACGTGCTACTTGATCATGTGAACGATGACATGGACCACGCACGTGAACTGGCGGAACTGATGAAAGATACGCCATGTAAGATCAACCTGATTCCGTTTAACCCGTACCCAGGTTCACCTTACAAGAAACCAAGCAACTCGCGCATCGACCGTTTCCAGAAAACACTGATGCAATACGAGCACACAGTAACGGTACGTAAGACACGTGGTGATGATATCGATGCGGCATGTGGTCAGTTGGTCGGCGATGTTATTGACCGCACGAAACGTACAGCGGCTTTAAAAGCTGCGCGTGGTGCAGACACCATTGAAGTGAAAGCGGTTTAACTCGCAACGAACTGATAAATAGCCAGAGCCTTATGCTCTGGCTATTTTTTTCTATCAGAGATCAATTAGGTAAGCAAAAAAGAGAACTTGTGTCATTTTTTGGACAAAAGCTTGAGCTATCTGTTAATTTGATAGTAAAGAGTTTTTGTCTTCCTAGAACATTCGCTTATCATGGAAGTTGTTTTATTACTATCGCTCTGACAGCACGCTAAGTTTGTCTCATAACGTTGTTTGAAATCTGCGTCTTCTAATACATTCAGATTCCAGCCTCAGAGCGTTTCAAAAAAGAATTTTGGTTAACGCGTTCAAGCTAGCTATCTTTAAGTAAGGCTTAAGAATAAGAACGAAAAATATACTGCGTTAGCCACCTAACAGATTTATTACCGCCATTATGACTGAACACGAAAAAAACAATGAAACTCCGCTGTCTATTGAAGCGGGCACTTTACTGAAGAATAAGCGCGAGTCTTTAGGCATGACTCAAAAGCAAATTGCTGATCGCCTAAGATTGCGTGTATCTGTCATCGAAGATATCGAAAACAACCAATTTGATTCTCATCAAGTCGCGACATTCATCCGTGGCTACTTACGTTCTTATGCAAAACTGGTTTCTGTTGATGAGCACTTAGTGCTTTCTGCTTTAGATACGACTGGTGAAGCGCAGCACCAAGAGCAGGAGATGCAGAGCTTCTCTCGAAAAACCAAAACAGAGAAACACAATAGCCGAATTATGTTGCTAACATGGGCTATTGCTATTGTGATTACAGGCATTTCCGCGGTGTGGTGGTGGCAAAACCAACAAGAGAACAGTTTAGCTCAAGTGGTTAATGAAGCTGCGGTTGAGACTGAAATCGTTGATGATTCTACGTTCGATACAGAGCCTACTGTGTCAACGGAAACTATTGCTGTTGAAGCTACTGCAGATGAAGCTCCAATCGTTGATGATGCGCCAGTTATGGTTTCGGAGGTTTCAACTGAGACATCACCTGTTGATGCTGTGAATGAAGAAGAGACCAGTTCTACTGAGGAGTTAGCTCAACCAGTAACAAAGCCTACTGTTGTTGAAGTTGAAGAAAAGCCAGCAGTAATTCCAGCAGGTATGACGCCAGTGACAATGACGTTTACTTCTGATTGCTGGATCCAAGTTAAAGATGCTAATGGGAAAACGTTAGTTTCAGGTACTCACAAGCCCGGTCAAAATGTCGAGCTTGCCGGAAAAGCACCATTTAAAGTGATTTTAGGTGCGCCAGAAGCCGTGACAATGACATTTGCAAGTGAACCTGTCGACCTTTCTGGGTATACTTCAGGCAAAGTAGCTAGATTCACTCTACCGTTATAAATATTATGCAACACGAATCTCCAATTATTCGTCGTAAATCGACGCGTATTTATGTGGGTGATGTACCAATTGGTGATGGTGCACCAATTGCTGTACAGTCAATGACAAACACTCGCACGACTGATGTGGAAGCCACAGTCGCACAAATCCGAGCATTAGAAAAAGTGGGTGCAGACATTGTACGTGTTTCTGTTCCTACCATGGATGCGGCGGAAGCCTTTAAGCTCATCAAACAGCAAGTGTCTGTGCCGCTCGTTGCGGACATTCACTTCGACTACCGTATTGCACTGAAAGTGGCAGAGTATGGTGTCGACTGTTTGCGTATTAACCCAGGTAACATCGGTAACGAAGAGCGTATTCGTTCGGTTGTTGATTGTGCCCGTGACAAAAACATCCCTATCCGTATCGGTGTAAACGGCGGTTCTTTGGAAAAAGATCTGCAGATGAAATACGGTGAGCCAACGCCAGAGGCATTGGTCGAGTCGGCGATGCGTCACGTGGATCACCTTGATCGCCTTAACTTTGACCAGTTCAAAGTGAGTGTGAAAGCGTCTGATGTTTTCCTTGCGGTGGATTCATACCGCTTATTGGCAAAACAGATCGACCAACCTCTACACCTAGGTATCACCGAAGCCGGTGGCGCGCGTGCTGGTGCAGTGAAGTCCTCTGTTGGCTTAGGTATGCTTCTAGCGGAAGGGATCGGTGATACGTTGCGTATTTCATTGGCAGCAGATCCAGTAGAAGAAATCAAAGTTGGCTTTGATATTCTTAAATCTCTACGTATTCGCTCTCGCGGCATCAACTTTATTGCTTGCCCAAGCTGTTCACGTCAGGAATTCGACGTGATTAACACAGTAAATGCATTGGAAGAGCGCTTAGAAGACATCATCACACCTATGGATGTGTCGATCATCGGCTGTGTAGTAAATGGCCCAGGTGAAGCCGAGGTTTCACATTTAGGTTTAGCAGGCAGCAACAAGAAGAGCGCATTCTACGAAGACGGTAAACGTCAGAAAGAGCGTTTCGACAATGATGATCTAGTGAACCAACTAGAAGCGAAAATCCGTGCGAAAGCGTCTGTGTTAGATCAAGCTAACCGCATCGATATCAAACAAGAAGATTAATCTCATAGCTCGAGCATGTAAGCGTGCTCGGGTTACTAAGCGACGGTAATTATTGTGGCAAAGAAAATCCAAGCAATCCGAGGCATGAACGACTGCCTTCCAACTCAATCTCCACTGTGGCAGAAACTTGAAAACGCAGTGAAAAGTACCGTGAGCGCATACGGCTACAACGAAGTGCGCATGCCTATCGTTGAAGAAACAAACCTATTCAGCCGCGCTGTTGGTGAAGAGACAGACGTCGTTTCAAAAGAAATGTACACCTTTGATGATCGTAACGGAGACAGCCTAACACTTCGCCCTGAAGGTACTGCTGGTTGTGTACGTTCATGTATTCAAAACAGCTTGATCAACCGTGACGAGCAGCGTCTGTGGTACATGGGGCCAATGTTCCGCCATGAGCGTCCGCAGAAAGGTCGTTACCGTCAATTCCACCAGTGTGGTGTTGAGGTGTTTGGTCTTAATGGTCCAGATGTTGATGCTGAGCTTATCATGATGACAGCACGTCTATGGCGTGAACTGGGTATCAATGAACATGTTCGTCTTGAGCTTAACTCTATCGGTTCTCAAGAAGATCGCGCAGACTACCGTACGGCACTGGTTGCATTCCTTGAGCAACATATTGATGTGCTAGACGAAGATTGTAAGCGTCGCATGCACACTAACCCACTGCGTGTTCTGGATACAAAGAACCCTGACGTTCAGGCTATTTTAGGTGATGCACCTCGTCTTTCTGAGTACTTAGGCGAGGAATCTAAAGCTCACTTCGCAGGTCTATGTGAACTTTTAGACGCTGCAGGTATCGAATACACAGTTAACGAACGTCTAGTTCGTGGTCTGGATTACTACAACCGCACGGTATTTGAGTGGATCACTGAGAGCCTAGGTGCTCAAGGCACAGTATGTGGCGGTGGTCGTTACGATGGTCTTGTAGAGCAATTAGGTGGTAAAGAAACACCAGCAGTTGGTTTTGCAATGGGCCTAGAACGTCTTGTTCTGATGCTAGAAACACTAGAGCTAACAGACGTTCGTCGCAGTGTAGATGTTTACGTAGTAACAGCAGGCGAAGGCACCATGATGGCGGGTATGAAGCTAGCAGAACAGCTTCGTGAAGCTGTTCCTGGCGTTCGCGTGATGAGTCACTTCGGTGGCGGTAACTTCAAGAAACAGTTTAAGCGCGCAGATAAAGTGGGTGCTGTAGTAGCATTAGTTCTGGGCGAAAACGAAGTTGCGGATAACACCGTAGTACTAAAAGACTTGGTTGGTGGTGAGCAAGAGACTTACAACCAAGCAGAAGTTGCTGAGAAGATCGCAGCACTGATTTAAGTCTTTTAATAAGCTAAAGATTAAATCCTAATTCGTAATAGTAAGACTCCCAAGATAGGAGCCTTTCGACGAAATAGGAACAATGGCAGTCTTGCTGCCATTTACATGTTTTAAGAGGACAGGAAGTGGAACTTTACGATACTGAAGAACAACAAGTTGAAGCAATTAAAGACTGGTGGAAGGAAAACGGCAAAGCCGTAATCATTGGTGCCGTGGTTGGTTTAGGTGGCCTATTTGGTTGGCGTTACTATCAAGATTCTGTTGTTCAGGCGAGTGAAGCGGCTTCTTTGAGCTACACAACGACAATGAACGCGCTACAAGCGAAAGGTGTTGATGCTCAAGCAGACGTGCAAGCGTTTATTGATTCAAACAAAGTACAAGAGTACTCAGTGTTGGCCGCGATGCAGCTTGCTAAAGCCCAAGTTGATGCGAAAGAGTTACCAGCTGCATTAACGCAACTGAAATGGGCTCAAAGCAACACTAAAGACGCAGCTCTAGCTCCACTAATTAGCTACCGTATTGCTCGAATTGAAGCTGAACAAGGTAACTTTGATGCTGCTAATGCAGAACTGAACAAAGTGACTGATACAGCGTGGGCTGGTCGTATTGCCGAGTTACGTGGTGATATTGCGCTTCGTCAAGGAAATCAAGATGCCGCTTACACAGCTTATACCGAAGCTCAACAAGCTGCAGATGCAAGCCCAACCTTGCAGATGAAGTTGGACGATCTAGCCAAATAAGGACCGCAGTGGATGAAAAGAGTCTTAAAGCATGCCTTATTGAGTGCGATGGCAGTGGGTATTCTTGCTGGCTGTGCCGGCGAGGAAGATACAATCGTTATGGCACCGCTACCGAAGGTTGATAATCAATTTACGCCAAGTACGAATTGGAGTACTTCAATTGGTGATGGCGTAGGCCATTACTTTTCAAAGCTATCTCCTGCTTTTGCTTACGACAAGTTATTTGTAGCAAGCCGTGATGGTCTGGTCAAAGCTCTGGATGTTGAAACCGGCAAAACGTTGTGGCAAACAGACTTAGAGCAAGATGTGATTGCGCGCCTTTCAGGTGGCCTAACTGCCGCTTATGACCATATTTACATTGGTTCTGAAAACGGCGAAGTCATTGCTTTAGACCAAGAAACTGGTGAAGTAACATGGCGTGTTGAAGTCGGTGGTGAAGTTCTTGCTAACCCTGTTGCTGATTCTGGTTTAATTATTGTAAATACCAGCCGTGGTACTTTGTTTGCTCTTGACCAGTTAACTGGTGAGCAAAAGTGGGCGATCAGTACTGAAGTTCCAAACCTAACCCTTCGTGGCGATAGCACACCAACAGCGGTTGCTGGTGGGGTATTTTGGGGCACGGCAAATGGTCGACTGGCAGCAGCGATTGTTGAGCGTGGTCAATTGATTTGGCAACAGCCGATCGGGACCCCTAAAGGGGCAACGGAAATTGATCGTCTTGTCGATGTAGACTCTTCACCGATTGTACTGGGCGGCACTCTTTTCACTGTTGGTTACAATGGACAGTTAATTGCCATTGATCTACGTTCAGCTAAACCTTTGTGGAAGCGTAATTACTCGTCTGCAAATGATTTAGCGACGGATGGTAGTCGTATCTTCGTTATCACTGAGAAAGATCATGTGGTTGCTGTTGATGCGCGCAGTGGTACTGAGCTGTGGGAAAATGCATCACTTGAGTATCGACAACTTACCGCACCAGTAGTAATCGATAACTACTTGGTCGTAGGTGATACTCTTGGCTATTTACATTGGATCGACCGCTCTACTGGTGAGTTCGTTGCTCAACAAGAAGTAGACAGTAGTGGCTTTGCTGTTGGTCCAGTCGCAGTTTCTGACGGTTATGTCATTACTACTCGTAATGGCGATGTAAAGAAACTGAGCATTAACGAATAATATCGTGATATAATTCACATTCGGCTCCTGGCTGGTAACAGTTAGGAGCCGTTTTGTTGTTTGAAATTTTTATTTATTAACCGTTATTCCTGACGTGGTTATAGGTAAAAAGCTTGTTTGATTTGGCATTGAGCAAGTCGTTACCTATAACTACAGAAGAAAGATTATTGTAGAGGTTGTTATGGTACCTGTTGTTGCTCTAGTAGGGCGTCCGAACGTAGGTAAATCTACACTATTTAACCGATTGACACGCACACGTGACGCGTTGGTTGCGGACTTCCCTGGCCTAACGCGAGACCGTAAATATGGCCAAGCTCGCCTTGGTGAAGAACATGAATTCATCGTTATTGATACCGGTGGTATTGATGGTACGGAAGAAGGCGTAGAAACGAAGATGGCAGAACAATCGCTAGCTGCGATTGATGAAGCTGATGTAGTACTATTCCTTGTTGATGGTCGTGCTGGATTAACGCCATCGGATGAAGCGATTGCCGCGCACCTGCGTAAAATCGAAAAACCAGCAATGCTGGTAGTAAACAAGATCGATGGTATTGATGCTGATGCAGCTTGTGCTGATTTCTGGCAGCTTGGTGTTGACGACATGTACCAAATTGCTGCGGCGCATGGTCGTGGTGTAACAGCATTGCTAGAACGCGCATTAGCGCCATTCTTTGATGATCTATTGGCGAGTGAATCTGAAGAAGGTGAGATTGAAGATCTGACTGAATTCGAAGATGAAGAGCTAGCGATTGAAGATTACACCGAAGAAGACGCAGAAGCAGAGTTCAAACGTTTACAAGACCAGCCAATCAAACTGGCAATCATTGGTCGTCCAAACGTTGGTAAATCAACACTGACAAACCGTATTCTTGGCGAAGAGCGAGTTGTGGTATACGACATGCCAGGCACCACGCGTGACTCAATCTACATTCCAATGGAACGTGATGGTCGTGAGTATGTGTTGATCGATACTGCAGGTGTACGTCGCCGTGGTCGTATCAACGAAACCGTCGAGAAATTTTCTGTTGTTAAAACACTGAAAGCCGTAGAAGACGCAAACGTGGTTCTATTGGTTATCGACGCACGTGAAAACATTTCTGACCAAGACTTGAGTCTACTTGGCTTCGCATTGAACGCAGGCCGTTCAATTGTACTAGCGGTAAACAAGTGGGACGGTCTAGATAACGAAGTGAAAGAGAACGTGAAGAAAGAACTCGACCGTCGTTTAGGCTTCGTTGATTTTGCACGTATTCACTTTATCTCAGCGCTTCACGGTACAGGCGTTGGCCACTTGTTCGAATCAATTCAAGAAGCGTACAAGTCGGCAACGACACGTGTTGGTACTTCTGTACTGACTCGTATTATGAAGATGGCAACAGACGATCACCAACCACCAATGGTTCGTGGCCGCCGTATTAAGCTGAAGTACGCGCACGCGGGTGGTTACAACCCACCAATCGTGGTTGTTCACGGTAACATGGTTCGCGATCTACCTGATTCGTACAAACGTTACTTGATGAACTACTTCCGTAAGTCTCTGGAAATCATGGGTACACCAATCCGTATTAACTTCCAGAACAGCGACAACCCGTACGAGAACCGTACAAACAAGCTAACGCTATCTCAAGAGCGTAAGCGCAAGCGTATGATGTCTGCAGTGAAAAACCGCAACAAATAATCGCTAAGATTTTCTGAATACCCAAGTTTCGACTTGGGTATTTTTTTATAAGCAGATTTTTACTCGAAGAAACTTATTAGAAGAACTCCAAACATGACAATCACAGCAACCAAGACCCGCTTCTGTCATCAGACATGGCAAATGGAAGCGCCAATACAACTTGTTCAGTCTACACATGAAGTCACTTACGTGATTACAGAAGTGACACCTTTCCATCCTGTGAGTCATATTTGGCCAGATCATCCTGCAGATAAAGGCACACTGACAGCAATGGGCACTGGATATGAAGTGATGGATTGCCAGGTTGGCGCGGTAGAGCTTGCAAGTGGAGAATTGCATGTCGGCACTGCAATTCCTGTAAAACGCGATACCGAAGGGTGGGTATTTGTGGTTGTCCATGTATTACCACGAACGGAAGCCCTTACTGTAGGTAATGTAGTGTCATTAGAAGTCGACAAAGAGTACCAGCTATCGCTGAGTCGTGGACATAGTGCAGGGCATATCGCATACCTTGCACTTAATAAAATATTGGCACAGAGCTACTGGCGAAAAGATGCAGACCGCAAAGACCCTCATGGGAATTACGACTTCAACAGCTACGCACAAGAAACCAGTTTTGTTACTCCAGATAAATGTCTGGACACCTATCGTTTAGGTAAAACACTCCGTAAAAGAGGTTTAAACAGTGCAGATATGTTGTCTGACTTGAAAAGCATCGAACAACAGGTGAATGTTCTGTTGGAAGATTGGCTAAAAAGAGATGCTGCGATCACCATCGATTGCCATGGTGAACGCCTTACTGATTCACGTTACTGGCAATGTGATTTAGGCGAAGGTGAAATTGCTGTCATCCCTTGTGGGGGAACGCATGCGAGCCATTTGAATGACTTTGGTTCTATTCGTGTAACACTGACGGAAATAGACTCACAGACAATTGAAATGCACACTGATGTAATAAGCTAAACTTCAAATTCGATCTTTTTATTAAATTCTGCCTATGTACTTTTTTAATCTGATCTTTGGTGGTTTGTTCTATTTAAAATTGAGATGCAGAATATGTAACTTATGCTTTCGGTGTGTGGTTATATAAATATTCTTTTAAGGGGTGATCGCTGATCAAAAGGGAAATATCCGATGATCAGCATATGATCTTTTATAGTGCCGCATTCACATAATGTGAGTTAGTTACCTGCGTCATATTTATAGATCTATTATATTTCGGGCTGATAAACATAATAACGATATGAATACAGCACAATGGACAAAGATAGACTGTTAGATGCTCACCGAGCAGTCAATCGTCTTTTGGGTAAGCTTGCACTGGGAATGGAACGAGACAGCCTCAACCACGAGGTTATTGAGTTAAGTGAACACCTATTTGGGAAGAGGCAAGCTTCCATACTACGATTGCACCCCGATACCAATACATTGCACTTGGAATTTGCCCCACACTTACCTGATTTCTACAATCAAGCGATTGAAGGAGTTCCAATTGGACCAGAAATTGGTTCATGTGGTGCTGCTGCATTCTTGAAGCAAATCGTGGTTGTTAGCGATATTGATCATCATGCTAACTGGGCTCCTTTCCTCGAACTGACTCAACAAGCTCAACTCCGTGCATGTTGGTCTGTCCCGATCATTGCTTCGGACGGCCATGTATTGGGAACATTTGCCGTATACAGCAATGCGCCTTCTGAACCTCACCCCTATGAGCTCGAAGTGCTCGAAATGTTGGCCGCTTTATATGCGGTGGCATTAGAGAAGTATCGTCTAGAAGAGCAACTTCACTTTCACGCTAGCCGCGATCCACTCACGCACTGCTTTAACCGTCGCGCTCTGTTGACAGAAGTCGACCGAAAAATTAATCGCAAATGTGATCGTAATGCATTAGTCGGATGTTTCTTTGTTGATATCGATGAGTTTAAGTACATCAATGATCGCTTTGGTCATGAGACTGGTGACCAAGTCTTGGTGCTGGTAGCTGAGCACCTGAAACAGGCGTTTCGTTCTTGTTCAGTGATAGGGCGGTATGGTGGTGATGAGTTTGTTGGTTTCTGTTGTTTTCCAGATGAGCAGACCTACCTTCACTTTGTTTCTCGTTTAGCGGATGAGCTTAATCAGATTTATCATCTAGAAGAATATCAAGTCAAAGCCAGCATTGGCGCTTCTTGTAGTACTGCTAGTGAGCGCTCGGTGTTACAAGAGCTTATTCAGCAAGCTGATGTGGCAATGTACCAGAACAAACGCGCCAAACGAGCGTGATTAAGATCAAAGCACCAATTTGGCTTATGATTAGACTGTAAGTCAGTAAATTGAAGTTTTTAGAGGTAGTCATGCAACCGAATATTTGCCCAACTTGCGATGTAGAATTGGAATGGACAGGGCAATACCATTGCAATAAGTGTGAGTCGGATTACAAGAAGGTAGGGTTTTGCCCAGATTGCGATGCTGAGTTGGAGAAACTACAGGCTTGCGGCGCGGCAAACTACTTTTGCAACAGTTGTAATGAACTCAAATCGAAATCACGAGTTCGATTTGAGTTTCAAAAAATCAGTTAACGGTAGAGCGAAGCTCACCATCAGATAAGCGGGTGACCAATACGTCGCCCGTTTTTACATCTTTTGCTTGGGTAACAACCTGACCTTGCTCAGTTTGAGTAATCGAGTAGCCACGTTTTAGCGTTGCCAATGGGCTTACCGTATCTAGCTTCTCTGCCGCGATTGCCAGTTGGTGGCGCATGGTCAGTAACTTACGGTCCATCGCATCCAGCAATTTCTGCTCAACTCGATCAAGCTTCGACTTCTGCTCAGCCAAGCGTTTTACTGGTGAGTTCAGTTGTAGGCGATGATGTTTGCGTTCTACCGCTTGTTGGCGTGTCGTGATAAATCGTTGCATTGCGCGTTGTAGACGCATGTCCAACTCATCAAGTTGTTGCGTCTGACGCTGCAATTGATAGCTTGGATGCTGGCGCTCTAAACGGTGCATCAGTTGAGCCGATTGCTGTTTTTGTTGCGCTAGGTAGTAACGCATTGCACTGGCTAACTTATGTTGGCGAGTCACCAGCGCTTGATCTTTGTGGCTGTTATCGCGGCTTACCAATTCAGCCGCCGCTGATGGCGTCGGCGCTCGCATGTCCGCAACAAAGTCGGCAATCGTTACGTCAACTTCATGGCCAACTGCGCTGATGATCGGAATTTGGCTTGCAGCAATAGTACGAGCAAGAATTTCGTTGTTGAAGCACCAGAGATCTTCTAACGAGCCGCCACCACGACCAACAATCAATACATCACATTCATCACGACTGTTTGCACGGCCGATTGCCTGCGCAATTTGAATAGCAGCCTCTTCACCTTGCACCATAGTTGGGTAAACCACCACGGGTAGGGAAGGATCTCGGCGTTTCAATACATCTAGGATATCGTACAGTGCGGCACCGGTTTTAGAGGTGATCACACCAACGCGTTTTGGGTGCTCAGGTAAAGGCTGCTTATTGGTTTGAGCAAACAAACCTTCTGCTGCCAGTTTCATCTTAAGTGCTTCGAACTCTTGTTGCAGACGACCATCGCCTTCTGGCTGCATACTTTCGATGATCAATTGATAGTCACCACGCGGCTCGTACAGAGACAGGCGTGCTTTAACTAGAACTTGATTGCCGTTAGCAGGTTTGAAAGTGACGCGACGATTGTTACCACGGAACATGGCACATTTAACTTGAGCGCGAGAATCTTTAAGAGTGAGGTACCAGTGACCAGAGACGGGAGCTGAGAAATTGGATACCTCTCCGACAAGCCAGACTATCCCCATTTCGTTTTCGAGCAGCAGACGCACTTCGGCATTGAGACGAGAAACAGTGAAGATGTTTTGATTGGTCTGGGAGAGCACAGCTAATTCCGTAGACGTGAGTATGGAAATTAGCGGCAATATAATACATAGCAAGGGGGTAATTGCAAGAAAAAAATTAAAAAATTTGTGGTCAAGCGATTGCGTTAACCGTATAATCCCTCCGCAATATCTAATCCAAATGTAGCCAATAACCTAAAATTGGTTACCCTCATTATGCGAAACGATGAGATTGGATTGTTCTTTTTACTCCTATTATTGTGAGATATTGCAAATGCTAAGAATTGCCAAAGAAGCGCTGACATTCGATGACGTACTACTCGTGCCAGCTCACTCCACTGTTCTCCCAAACACAGCTGATCTTCGCACTCAGCTTACCAAGAACATCACCCTAAACATCCCAATGATTTCAGCGTCTATGGACACTGTTACTGAAGCTCGTCTAGCTATCGCGCTAGCGCAAGAGGGTGGCATTGGCTTTATCCACAAAAACATGTCTATTGAGCAGCAAGCTGCTGAAGTTCGTAAAGTTAAGAAGTTTGAAGCAGGCGTCGTTTCTGATCCTGTAACGGTTAACCCTGACGCGACTATCGCTGACGTGGTTGCACTGACTGACAAACACGGCTTCGCTGGTTTCCCTGTAATCACAGAGAACAACGAGCTTGTAGGCATTATCACTGGTCGTGATGTGCGCTTTGTTACTGACCTTTCTAAGAAAGTGTCTTCAGTAATGACAGCAAAAGAAAACCTTGCAGCAGTAAAAGAAGGTGCAACACGTGAAGAAGTGCAAGAGAAGATGCACGAAGCACGCGTTGAGAAAGTACTGGTTGTGAACGATGAGTTCCAACTAACCGGCATGATCACTGCGAAAGACTTCCACAAAGCAGAACGTAAACCAAACGCATGTAAAGATGAGCGCGGTCGTCTACGTGTTGGCGCAGCCGTTGGTGCTGGCGCTGGTAACGAAGAGCGTGTTGCTGCTCTAGTTGAAGCGGGCGTTGACGTTCTACTTATCGACTCTTCACACGGTCACTCTGAAGGTGTACTAAACCGCATCCGCGAAACTCGTGCTGCTTACCCAGATCTAGACATCATCGGCGGTAACGTTGCGACAGGTGCTGGTGCTAAAGCACTTATCGAAGCGGGCGTTAGCGCAGTGAAAGTGGGTATCGGCCCTGGTTCAATCTGTACAACTCGTATCGTAACAGGTGTTGGTGTTCCTCAAGTAACAGCAATCGCAGACGCAGCAGAAGTGGCGAACTCATTCGGCATTCCAGTTATCGCTGACGGCGGTATCCGTTTCTCTGGTGATATCTGTAAAGCAATCGTAGCAGGCGCATCTTGTGTGATGGTTGGTTCAATGTTCGCAGGTACAGAAGAAGCACCGGGTGAAGTGATTCTTTACAACGGTCGTTCTTACAAGTCTTACCGTGGCATGGGCTCTCTTGGCGCGATGTCTCAAGGTTCATCTGACCGTTACTTCCAGTCTGACAATGCAGCAGACAAGCTAGTACCAGAAGGTATCGAAGGTCGTATCGCATACAAAGGTCGTCTAAAAGAAATCGTTCACCAACAAATGGGTGGTCTACGTTCAAGCATGGGTCTTACTGGCTCTGCAACGATTGAAGATATGCGTACTAAAGCTGAATTTGTTCGTATCTCAGGTGCGGGCATGGCTGAATCACACGTACACGACGTTCAAATCACTAAGGAAGCGCCAAACTACCGTCGCGGTTAATTTTTACTGTTGTAAAAATAAAACCTATACACTCGACGTAAACGTTTGCTTTTTTCCTTGAAGCATTAATAAGAGGCGAGTACACTCGCCTCCGTTTTAATAACCTAGCTTATAAGACTGCTCAAAATGACTAAAAATATTCATGACCAACGTATTCTGATCTTGGACTTCGGTTCTCAGTACACTCAGCTAGTAGCGCGCCGTGTACGTGAAATCGGTGTTTACTGTGAACTGTGGAGCTGGGACGTTGAAGAAGCGGATATTCGTGAATTCAATCCAGACGGTATCATCCTATCTGGTGGCCCAGAAAGCGTAACGGAAGACAACTCTCCACGCGCTCCTCAATACGTATTTGACTCTGGTGTGCCAGTACTAGGTGTATGTTACGGCATGCAAACTATGGCTGAGCAGCTAGGTGGTAAAGTAGCGGGTTCTACTGAACGTGAATTCGGCTACGCACAAGTTAAAGTTTCTGGTGAATCTGCACTGTTTAAAGATCTTGAGCTAACTCAAGATGTGTGGATGAGCCACGGTGACAAAGTAGTAGAAATTCCTGCTGACTTCGTGAAAGTCGGTGAGACAGACACATGTCCGTACGCTGCGATGGCGAACGAAGAGAAGAAGTACTACGGCGTACAGTTCCACCCAGAAGTAACGCACACGAAAGGCGGCCTACAAATGCTAGAGAACTTCGTTCTTGGCGTATGTGGCTGTGAGCGTCTATGGACTTCTGAATCTATCATCGAAGACGCGGTTGCTCGTATTAAAGAGCAAGTGGGTGACGACGAAGTTATCCTAGGTCTATCTGGTGGCGTGGATTCATCGGTAGTAGCGATGCTAGTTCACCGTGCAATCGGCGACAAGCTAACGTGTGTATTTGTAGATAACGGTCTGCTTCGTCTAAACGAAGGTCAACAAGTAATGGATATGTTCGGCGACCAGTTTGGTCTGAACATCATCAAAGTTGATGCTGAGGAGCGTTTCCTAAACGCACTTGAAGGCAAGTCAGATCCAGAAGAGAAGCGTAAGACAATCGGTCACGTATTCGTAGACGTATTTGATGAAGAGTCTAAGAAGCTGAAAAACGCGAAATGGCTAGCTCAAGGTACGATTTACCCAGACGTTATCGAATCTGCTGCATCTAAGACTGGTAAAGCGCACGTGATCAAATCACATCACAACGTGGGCGGTCTTCCAGATGACATGGAAATGGGTCTTGTTGAGCCACTACGTGAGCTGTTTAAAGATGAAGTTCGTAAGATTGGCCTAGAGCTTGGTCTTCCGTACAACATGCTTTACCGCCACCCATTCCCGGGTCCTGGTCTAGGTGTTCGTGTTCTTGGTGAAATCAAGAAAGAGTACTGTGACTTGCTACGTCGTGCAGACGCTATCTTCATTGAAGAGCTACACGCTGCAGACCTATACAACAAAGTATCTCAAGCGTTCACGGTATTCTTACCAGTTCGCTCTGTAGGTGTAATGGGTGATGGTCGTAAGTACGATTGGGTTGTATCTCTACGTGCGGTAGAAACTATCGACTTTATGACTGCGCATTGGGCACACCTACCATACGACTTCCTAGGTAAGGTTTCTAACCGTATCATCAACGAAGTTGACGGTATTTCTCGCGTGGTTTACGACATTTCTGGTAAGCCACCAGCGACAATCGAATGGGAATAATATTCCCTTCATATTTGAAGTAGCAACGTTGTTGATTTCTCCATTTCACCCTAATCACATAGTAAACCTATGCTCATAGGGCTGAAATGGCTTGTCGCCTAGTTGTAACTCCAACTATTTTGGGAATTAGTTGGAGTACTTGACGTATAGATTAAAATAGTAAAACCAGCCTTCGGGCTGGTTTTTTTATGCCTGAAAAGTGTGAACGCAGGTCTCAACTTTTTTATTAGCAGATATATACATGCGAGATTGTTGAATGTATATTCATTTTTAGTGTTTAAATATTAAAGTTGGTATTGCTATGGAACAGGCAGAAGTTACCTCCCTCATCCCCATCATTATTACGTTAGTCCTCGCGTTAACTACAAGAAACGTTGTTGTCGGTCTTTTTGCCGGCGTCGTCAGTGGTGTGGCTATGCTTGAAGGCACATTCGTCGACAAAGGTCCGCTCGATTCGTTTAGTGCACTGATGAAGAGTTACCTGCTACCTCAGTTAACAGACAGCTACAACGCGGGTGTCATCCTTCTCTTGGTCTTCATTGGTGGCTTTGTTGCCCTAATGGAGAAATCTGGCGGTGGCGTGGCGTTCGCTAAAAAGGTCACTCAGTGGGTTGCAAGCAAATGCCAAGCGCAGCTTTCTGCTTGGTTTGGCGGCGTTGTTATTTTCTTTTCAGACCTCGGTACACCGTTAATTGTTGGCCCTGTCTTTCGTCCTCTTTTTGATAAACTGAAAGTCTCTCGCCAGAAGCTTGCCTTTATCATCGATTCAACTTCATCCCCAGTGGCTATCCTGATCCCTTTCATTGGTTGGGGCGTTTACATCATGAGCCTGATTCAAAAAGAGTTTGCTGCTCTGGATGTGGGTATGAGTGATTGGGATGCCTTTATTGGCGCGATTCCTTACCAGTTTTATGCCTTTTTAGCGATCGCAATTGTGCCGGTTGTCTCTTTCTTCAAACTGGATTTTGGACCGATGGCGAAAGCGGAACAGCTTGCAGAGCAGGGTTCTGATTTTGGAAAAGTGCAAGATTCATTGAATGTATTTGAGCATAAAAATGCAAAAACAAGTTTTGTTTTGGCACCGTTGCTCGTCATGCTTGTGGTGCTTTGTTCAATATTGGTTCCTCACGGTTTTCCATTTCAGAAAGTGGCTGGATCAACCTTCCGTGCTGCACTTTCATCGGCGTATTTCTTTGCTGCGGTTACTTTGATCAGCCTGATGGCGTTTTATGGCGTGAGAAAGCTCTCTGATGGCATTCAGGTTTACCTAAAAGGGATGTCGAACATGATGTCCGTTGCGGTGATTCTAGTTCTCGCTTGGTCACTGAGTTCTGTCGGTAAAGAGCTTGGCGCAGCGGCGTACATTGCAGAGCAGGCACAAGCTGGCTTCCCATACTGGTTATTGCCAGCGGTGGCATTTTTATTGGCTGGGATAATCTCTTTTGCCACAGGGTCGTCATGGGGGACTTTTGCCATCATGATGCCATTGGTCATTCCAACCGCAGTTGCGATTGATGCGCCATTATTGGTGTGTATCGGTGCGGTGCTATCTGGTGGTTTGTTCGGTGATCACTGCTCTCCAATTTCAGAGACCACTATTTTGTCTTCGACTGGTGCTGGCTGTGAGCAATACGAACACTTTAGAACTCAGTTACCTTATGCGGTACTTAATGGTGCTATCGCTCTAACAAGCTTTCTTGTCGCAGGGGTAATGGCATCACCTGTAATTGTGCTGGTGGCGATTGTCGCTCAGTTTGCCATTTACTTATTGTTCTCTAAACAGCAATCTTTGCAAGCTTTAGAATCGGTAACAGCAAACTAATAACAGCGAAATAAAACGGGGGAACGGTTCCCGTTTTGTTTTGAGTCAAGGTAACAGTTTTTGTGATACTCGCTGTGTAACAGTATTTATTTATAAACTTTGCGTCGCAGAATGAATGGGCTTCACTCTGCGCTTTTCCTACATGATCCACTATATGTCTAGTTATTCCTTGTATATTGTATTGTTAAATACGGAGATTAGACATGTTTGCACTCAAACATCTGCCTCTTGCATTAGGTTGTGTACTTGCTGCACAAGCTCATGCCAGCATGAATATCCAACCTGATCCACAAAATCCAAATGGCTACGTGATTGCTCGTGGCGACATTCAGACTGTGGAACAAAGCAAAACTTCTGACCCTATGTACGCCATCTGGGCACAAGCGTTAGAAACTCGTCCAAATACAGTGGTTGAAGCGATCGTTCCAGGAGCTGCAAGTAACCCAGAAAACGTTCAACGCGTTGAGCGTGTTTTCCCTGAATCTGAGTGGGACTTCTTAACTCAGATGGCTGCACCAGAGTACACATATACTCGCTTCCTACGCGCGATTGGTAAGTTCCCTGCATTCTGTGGTGAGTACACAGACGGGCGTGATTCAGATGCAATCTGTAAGAAATCCATCGTGACAGCATTTGCGCACTTTGCTCAGGAAACCGGTGGCCACATTGCGGTTGATAACGTATCGGACAACCCGCTCGCGCTAGAAGAGTGGCAGCAGGCACTTGTTCACGTACGTGAAATGGGGTGGTCTGAAGGTCAAGAAGGCTACACAACAGGCTGTGGTCAAAACGATTGGCAAAATAAGCGTTGGCCTTGCGAGCCTGGTCAGGGGTATTTTGGTCGTGGTGCAAAACAGCTTTCTTACCACTTTAACTACGGCGCGTTCTCTGAAGTGATGTTTGATGGTGATGCATCGGTATTGTTGAAAAATCCGGGCTTAGTGGCAGACTCTTGGTTGAACTTAGCTTCTGCAATTTGGTTCTTCTTAACCCCTCAAGCGCCCAAGCCAGCGATGCTGCACGTAATTGATCGTACTTGGGTGCCATCGCAACGTGAAACTGATGCTGGCATTGGTTACGGCTTTGGTACCACGATTAACGTCATCAACGGTGGTATCGAATGTGGTGAGCAAAACAAAGACAAAGGTCAGCCAGTTAACCGTATTCGTTACTGGGAAGGTCTCGCAGCGCACTATCAAATTCCTATCGAAACCGATGAGACCAATACCTGCTGGCAGCAAACGCCTTACGGTAGCCTAAATTTAAATGGCGCGACGGACGTGCTATACACCAACTGGGATGGTAACTGGAAGTACTACTCAGATCGTCCAGGTGGCCATTCATTTGAGTGTGAATTGGTAGGGTTCCAAACTGCGTATTCGGCTCTGGTAGCAGGAGATTACGAGAAATGTGTTACCAACTTCTATCAATCCCATGCTGGCTGGCCAGAAGTGCGCATTGTCGACAAATTAGACCCAGTTGATCCGGTGGATCCACCAGTGGATGGCGTTGCTGCTTGGGATTCAAGCAAGGTATACAACACGGGTGATCAAGTTTCTTACCAAGGTGCAGTGTATGAAGCGAAATGGTGGTCACAAGGTAATGAGCCAACCAAGGGTGACCCTTGGAAGCTAGTTTCGGGTACGCCAACCGAGCCACCAACGACTGAGCCGCCTGTGACTGAGCCACCAGTAACTGAGCCTCCAGTAACCGAACCACCGGTGACGGAGCCTCCTGTATCGGGTGACTTTATCGCATGGGAACCGGGTGTCACTCAAGTTGCCAATGGCGACAAAGTGACTTATCAAGGTAAGTGTTTTATTGCGAAAAATGGCCCGGGAGTATGGGAAACACCAACACAGAGCAATTGGTTCTGGGATGAGATTTCTTGCCAGTAATTGAACAATAAATAGTCTAACTATCTATAAAGACTCTGCTTTTTAGTAGGGTCTTTTTTTATTCATTTAATTGCTTATTTGTGCAATCTAAGTTTCCAATAACGTCTTTTCTCTTTTGTTTTTTAGTCCATTAAAATTCGCGCGCAATTTTTATCAACATTTTTGAAAACAGGTACGCTTACATGTCTACTAAACTGGCTAACCCAGCGCCGCTAGGCCTAATGGGTTTCGGTATGACCACGATTCTGCTTAACATCCATAACGCAGGATTCTTCCCAATTGACTCAATGATCCTAGCAATGGGTATCTTCTACGGTGGTCTTAGCCAAGTTCTTGTTGGCATGATGTGCTTCAAGCGTGGTGATACTTTCGGTACGACAGCATTTACTTCTTACGGTCTATTCTGGCTAACATTGGTTGGTCTAATCGTAATGCCTTACATGGGTCTACCAGCTAGCCCTGCACACTTCATGGGTTGGTACCTACTACTATGGGGCATCTTCACTGGCTTCATGTTCATCGGTTCTCTATGTTACCCAGTAGCGAAGCAAGTTGTATTTGGTTCTCTTACTATTCTGTTCTTCCTACTAGCGGCACGTGACTTCACTGGTAGCGAGCTCATCGGTACTATTGCAGGCTTCGAAGGTATCTTCTGTGGCGCAAGCGCAATCTACTTCGCAATGGCTCAAGTACTTAACAATGAGTACGGTCGTACAGTGCTTCCTATCGGCGAAAAGCAAAAGCCACAAATTGCTACGCAAGAAATCGCAGCTTAATCGCTCTGAGTTGAATGCAAAAGAAAAGGGTTAGCCACTGGCTAACCCTTTTTTAATGCCCATTATTTGGACCACTGCTTTTTCTTATATACCTGCCAACCCGTTAGGGGAGGATGCTAAGTGAAGCGTTAGGTAGATGGCTGTTCTACCGTCTCTAGCGTATCGCTATCTGCAGTTGGTGCTTTTCCTGTCTTGCGCTTGTACTTCTCTTCCCAGTAATCCGCGCCTTTAATGCCTAACGCTACAGGGTTAAATGTGTACTCGGTAACACCACGTTTTTGTTGTTCTTCATAATCGGCCAGTGCTTTTAGAGCCGGCTTTGACATGAAGAAGATGATCAGAATACCGACGATGTTCAGCCAAGCCATCAAACCTACACCTACGTCACCCATTGCCCATGCAAGATTGGCTGTCTTAACCGTACCGTAGAAAACGGCGGTGATAAGAATGACTTTCAGAACAAACATCAAACCGTTTACTTTGAAAGTACGACGGATGTACGCGATGTTGGTTTCTGCAATGTAGTAGTACGCTAGGATTGTTGTGAAAGCGAAGAAGAACAATGCAACAGCAATGAATGGCTTACCAACACCAGGAAGTGCACTCTCAATCGCCATCTGAGTAAATACAGGGCCATTCGCGCCGATATCTGCTGGTAGGTTTTGTACAAGGAATGTTCCTTCCACCGCACCTTGTACGTTGTACGCACCAGTGATAAGAATCATAAACGCGGTTGCAGAACATACTAGTAGTGTATCAATGTAGATAGAGAACGACTGAACCAGACCTTGTTGTGCAGGGTGATCAACACTTGCCGCCGCCGCTGCATGAGGGCCTGTACCTTGGCCAGCTTCGTTAGAGTAAACACCACGTTTTACACCCCAGCCAATCGCAGCACCGATACCAGCCATTGGTGTAAATGCGTCACCAAGGATCATACCAACGATACGTGGGATTTCACCGATGTTAAGCAGGATGATAACGAACGCTGTGATGATGTAAGCCAATGCCATGAAAGGAACGACAATCTGAGTGAAGTTCGCGATGCGTTTTACGCCACCAAAGATGATGAAAGCGAGAATGACACAGACAACCGTACCAGTAAAAATTTTAGCGAAACTGAAGGTACCAATAGCGGTTTCAATCATGTCACCTGAGCCAAATGCTGCTTCTACTGCGTTACCAATACTGTTCGATTGAACACCTGGAAGTAGAACACCACATGCAAAGATGGTTGCGATAGCAAAGATCCATGCGTACCACTTCTGACCCATTGCTTTTTCAATGTAGTAAGCTGGACCGCCGCGGAATTCGCCTTCGTCTTCTTCTTTATAAATTTGTGCTAGTGTTGATTCTGCGTATGCGGTTGCTGCGCCAAAGAAGGCAACGACCCACATCCAGAAAACGGCACCCGGACCACCGAAACCGATAGCGGCTGCAACACCGGCAATGTTACCTGTACCTACACGGCCAGATAGTGAAACGGCCAAAGCCTGAAATGATGAAATCCCCTTGGTTGAACTCTTACCATTAAGTAGCAAGCGCCACATTTCAAAGAAGTGACGAATCTGCACAAAGCGCGTCATGATCGAGTAGAACAAACCAGCGCCAAGGCACAAATAAATCAGTACCGGACTCCAGATAATTCCATTCAGAAAATCAACTAATGACTGCATGAGTATTTTCCCTGTTTGTTATGGTTGTGGTTGTTTTTCGTACAACACATTACCCTTTTTTGTAATGCAATTGTTAATCTTTTTAACTAAAAATCCTTTGTAGCGTGATGGTGAACACAGAATGCTTAAATATTGTTAAAAATTGGTTCTTGTTATGTATCTGAGTGGTTTTTATTGGAATTGGCAATGAATTGATTGAATATGCAGCACATTGTCATGAAAATGTGCCGCAAGAGCTGGAAGTTGTATCTTCTGGTTGTTATTCAACTTGTGGAGTAATGTACTGTTTGAAATGGTTTGCAGTTGTTTAAGCGTAACGGCTCAAGCTTAATTCTGAGTGATTTGTTACTTTGGTATTTGTGTTCATCATGATGTCTGCAAGTATCTGCCCTGATCCGCAAGCCATGGTCCAACCGAGCGTTCCATGTCCTGTATTAGTGAACAAATTCTCGTAGGGTGTCGCCCCAATAACTGGTGTGCCATCTGGGGTCATCGGGCGAAAACCGGTCCAAAATTCGGCTTGAGTGAAATCGGCACTTTGTGGAAACAAATCACGAATCACCATTTCAATCGTCTTTTTGCGTTTTTGTGGTAACGAAGGATCAAAGCCAGCAAGCTCTGCAGTTCCCGCAACTCGGATGCGATCGTCAAAGCGTGTCATGGCTACTTTGTAGGTTTCATCCATGACGGTAGACCGCGGTGCAAATTGCTCACATTCAATCGGAACCGTCAGTGAATAGCCTTTGACGGGATAGACCGGAATATCGATTTCAAGCTGCTTGAGCAATGCCGTCGAATAACTGCCCGAAGCAAGCACAAACTGGTCAGCTTTAAACAAACCACGGTCCGTTTGGACACCCATGATCTTTTTGCCTACAGTAACCCAATTGCTCACCTCAGTATTGAATTCAAACCTGACACCATGAGCTTTCGCTAGCTCAGTTAACTGCTGACAGAACTGGAAGCAATCTCCGGTTTCGTCATCAGGTAGGTATAACCCACCGACCAGTTTTTCTTTCACTAATGCCAACCCTGGTTCTTGTTTGATGCAGTGCTCGACATCCATTAACTGAAAGCGTGTACCGCTTTGCTCTAACAACTTGAGGTCTTTTTCTATGGCATCGAGCTGCTGTTGAGAGCGAAATACTTGTAAGGTACCTAACTGACGACCTTGGTATTCAATGGCATGATCACGTCTTAGCTGCTCTAGACAGTCTCGGCTATGATTGGCAATAGATAGCATTCTTGCTTTGTTGATCTGATAGCGAGATAAGGTGCAGTTCGACACCATTTGCGTTGCCCAGCGGATAAGCTCTGGGCTGAGAGACGGCTTTATCTTGAGTGGTGCATGTTCTTCAGTGAGCCACTTTATGGCTTTGAGCGGGATACCCGGGGCAGCCCACGGCGAGGAGTAACCGTAAGATATTTGTCCGGCGTTGGCGAAGCTGGTTTCCATAGCACTGCTTGGTTGGCGATCAATCACGGTAACCTGATAACCTGCCTGAGATAAGTACCAAGCTGAGGTCAAACCGATAACACCACTGCCGACTACGATGACTTCCATTGATGCGCTCCACACATTTTCAATGTTGCGCAGTGTGTATTCTTTACCTTTTATTAACAATCGATATAAATTACATCCAGTGTTTAGAAAAACTATAGGCTCAAGGATGAAAAGTAGTGTCGTTAGCGGATTGTGGTTATTCAGCCAAGTGGCAGAACACAGAAGTTTTACCAGTGCAGCAAAGGCATTGCACCTGACGACGGGCGCAATTAGTCAGCAAATCATCCAGTTAGAAGAGCTGCTTGGTTTTACTTTGTTTGAACGCCATTCGCGAGGAATTCGATTGACGCCCAAAGGAATGCAGCTATCTCAATCCACACAATTTCACTTCTCAGAGCTAGGAAAAACGCTTGAAGAGCTACAAGCTGAAAAGCTCCACAATGAAATTCGACTCAAACTGACGCCTTCTTTTGCATTTAAATGGTTGGTTCCACGCCTTGAAAGTTTCCACCTCGAAAATCCCGATCTCCAAGTGCAGATTTTTGCAGAGGGAGCGTTGGTGAATAGCGAGCTAAAAGACTACGACGTTGCGGTAGACTACGGTTCTCACCCCTATCGAGATAAAAGCGCAGAGCGGATTCTCGATGAGCAACTTTTGCCAGTAATGAGCCCAAAATACCTTGAGGATCATGGGTGGCTAAAAACTCTTAAAGCGTCACCAGAACAATGGCGAGGGGCGACGTTACTGCACGATGCTATGCCGTGGGATAAAGCTCCGCGTGACTACGAATGGCTGTATTGGGCATCAAGTATGGGGCTAGATTTCAAAACGGATTTAGGACACTTCTTCAATCGTACTGATATGGCGATGTCTGCGGCTGAAGCTGGGGTTGGCATTGCAATGGCACGTATGGCGCTGGTGGAAGATGAACTTGAAAGCGGTCGCTTAGTCTCGCCATTTGAACCTGTGGATGCTAACGCAGGTTACTACCTGATCATTAATACCAAAAGTGAGCCTACAGCACGATTTAGATGTTGGCTTTTACAGCAAGTCCAATCATCAATGTAGAGAGATAATTGGCACAAGTGTTTAAGAAATAATAAAAATAAATTTCTTAATTACATGATACTTCGAATTGCTTCCCACAAATTGCCTTCCGTTTATTAACTCCTCTCACTCTGTCTTCTTTTTCCATATCATCCAAAAATTAATCAATGGATGAGAAAGACTATGGCTAAAAGAATCTCTCTTATGTTGGCCCTAGCTCTATTTTCGGTAGGAGCAAGTGCAATGTTTTGGCCGTTCAAAAAATACGATGTGGAAATGTCTCCGGACGTACGTGGTGTTATCAAGCTTGATGGAGTACCACAGGCGGGATTAACGGTTCATCGAGAGCTTTATTATGAAGGGTACAAAAAAGGCAAAACCTTTACAGACGAAATTCAGACCAATGAGCTAGGAGAATTTTCTTTTGAACGGATCGTGGTTCGTTCTAGTGCTCCTGGAGATCTCTTTGGAGGTAGTTTGAAGGTCTATCAAAACATCTGTGTCGATTGCGACTCTGAAAAGAAAGAGATCTGGGGCGCATGGGTACCAACTGAAGGTGCGGAATCACTGCGTTGGATGCTAATGAACGTAGATTGTGAATTATCAAACAGTAAGCGAATTCATGAGGTTGAAATATATTCTGATAGTAATAGGCGCACACCTGTTCATTCTGTGTGCGATTGGCACAATCAGAAAATTGATACATACGAATATGATGAAACGACTGATACCCATGTGTTAAAAAGCAAGATCAAGGAAGAGTAATAAATGAGCGCTATTTCTCCTTTAATGGCTAGTGAACTAAGCATTACTGCTTATGAGGTAAAGCATAATCTTGAACGTGTGAAACTGCCTGCTGTAGTTGATAATCACTTTAGTTTTTCGAAAGTAGAAGTTGGTACATCTGGTGGTTTTTTCTTTCGCCCTGAAACTGGATTTGTTTTGTTGGGAAAAGGAAAAAGTCAGCGTCACAAGAACGACTTAGTCCTAGCTTTTAGAGGTACCGCAGGTTTAGCAGATGGAATCACCGACTTAACTTGTAGTGGAAAAGGAACGGGGACAGGAGAGATCGTTCACTCTGGGTTTCAAACAACTTTCTATTCTATGAAAAAAGGCCTAACTCGCTTTCTGCGTGATAATCCGGTTATGGGTAATGGCACTATTCATTGTGTCGGACACAGTTTAGGCGGCGCACTTGCCACTTTGGCTGCAAATTGGATATCGGCTTCTCCTGAGTTTAAAGGAAAAGTGAATTTGTATACCTTTGGCTCACCGAGGGTGGGAATGAAGTCGTTTTCTGTTAACTCATCTTCGCGTATATCGTCCCATTTTCGTTGTGTGAATGGCGCAGACCCAGTGACCAAAGCCCCAGTGTGGCCTTTTTATCATGTGCCTTATGATGGTTCAGAATACATATTAAATCGTGCTCAGGGACTGCTTCCTAGCGCGCATTTTATGTCGGAATATAGCTCTTACACACAATCAGCAACGTGGGATAGTCTAGGGCTTCAAAAAGCGAATTCAGCTTTTAAGCGTGTTGTTCTGAATTACGAAAATCGATTGCAAGCGAAGCCTTCTGCTGATTGGGCAGATAAGATTTCAGCGGCAATCCTTACACTGTTGATTGATGGTGGCTTTGCGGCAACAGTTTTTGCATTACAAAGTGGCGGTGCTGCAATCGCGACTATCTACGATACGATGGCGCGCTCAATGGTAAAAATCTCAGAGCTTTCTAGTGAATTTGCCTCTCGCGTAAAAGGCTTACTTGGTCATATGTTGGTGTTTGCAGGTAAAGTCGCCCAAATTGCGATTAAATTTACTTTCCCCTTTATACGTTGGGTATTCGAACTGGTGTTAAGTAAACTAAATACAGCAGTAAAAGCCGCACTAAAAACTAGCTTTTAGTCTTCAATGTAAAACCGCCTCATTCGAGGCGGTTATTTATATCCCTATGTTTGAGGGACTGCTTGAACGGCCTTGGGTGTGACTGCTGGCTGTAAAGTATCTGTGGCGAGGTATGTGGTACTTGAAGGGAAAGCAAATTGAGCGCCTTCTGCGGTAATGATCTTTTCAATCAATATGAGAAGTTCTTGCTGCAAGTTGAGGAATGTCTCTCTATTTGTCGTGTTTAGGTGTGCGAGTATCTCAATATCCAGACTGTATGCATTGAAAGCACTAAAGTGAACTCGAAGAGGTGAATCTAAAACATCGGGGTGCTCTTCGAGTAAGGACGTGATTTTCTCTGTAATGCTCTGCAATTGAGACATGCTAGTCTCATAGCGTAACCCGATAGTCGCTTTGAAAGGATATCGGTCACGACGGCTGTAGTTGATGATCTCTCGCTTAATAAGGTCACCATTGGCAATGGTGATTTGTGTTCGGTCTTTCGCTCGAATTCGTGTTGAACGCACACCTATTTGTTCGATAACTCCTGACTGACTGCCAATTTGGCAGTAATCACCCACCGATAACGATTTGTCTAGGAACAAGATAACCCCACCGATTAAGTTCTCCATAGTTGGACGGATAGCGAGTGCGATTGCCATACCCCCTAAACTTAAGCCTGTCACGATGCCGTACACAGGGACACCTAAGCGATTCAAACCATAACCAAGACAAGCAATGGCTGCCATTGAACCTAATAAAGTTCCAATAATTTGGGTCAGACTTTGGCGAAGCGTGGTATTCGTGCGCTGCTTACTCATTAATAAACGGCAAGTTTTGTAAATCAATAGATAAGCCACTTGACTGAGTAGTAGCCAACAAATGAGTTCCATGATGACGTTAAGCGTCGACATCAGTATGCCAGTTAAGTTGAGTTGATAGTCTGCGAGATAGAGAAAACCACTCAAAGTGACTACGGCACATATGGCTTTCGAAATCGGAGAGTGAATATGGTTATAGAGCAAAGCAAGTACGGAGATGGTTAGAGAAAGAGAAAGAACCAACCCGAGCCATTGCCATATCGCTTGATCTCCATATTCAAGCATAAATACGCTTGGTAATGTTTCTACGAGGTGAAACCATGTTGGTGGAATCAATCGTCCTGCGCTTAGCGAATAATACTGGTAGTAATCCAAGTCCGCACCAGAATGAGAGGGTAGATGCTTTACCAACAAGTAATCACTGTAAAGCCCATGCACAGTTTGCTCTGAGAAACGATACTGTCCATCAGCTTGTTTGATCAACTCCAAACCCGTATCTGGTATTTGCCAGCGCTCCAGTGTGTTGCTATCTGGAATGAGTGATAAGTCCAAAGGTGGGGCTCTGTCGAGAATTTCCTTCATCAACATGACCGATTCAATAGCAACTCGATTTTGGCTAGATTCTGGTACTTTAGACAGATTGAAGGCTTGAGTTGCTTTGTCGAAAAGTGCATAGATGTGTTGTCGGTTTGGTTCGGTATTTTGGGTTGGATCTTCGATGATTTCTGTCAGCTGCTGATTCGCTTGTGAAACCAAAGTCTCAAAGCTTGTGAGTGCTTTTTGAGGGCTAGAGAGATCGGGAGGTGCGAGGGGGAAAGCTTCCTCTGCCTGAGAAAAGAACGTGAAAAGTATGCAGCAGACACTGAGCATCGATGATGTGATTGTTTTCATTATATTATCCTAGCCTTGTGATTATTGAATAAGTCTAGTCAATGATTTTTATATGCGAAAAAGCCTTGTTGTTCTCTCTTTATTTCCGTCTGAATTTCCGTCTGACTTGAATAAAGTTCAATCCCTTCAATGTGACTCAAACAGCTTTTCTTTGCTGAAAAAATCGGCAATATAAAAGAATAACCATTCACTCAATAGTTCAGGGAAGATACATGAAAGACGAAACACTCTCGATCCATTTTGGCTATGAAACAGACCCAACAACCAAATCTGTAGCAACACCGATTTACCAAACCGTCGCGTATGAGTTTGATAACGCTCAACATGGAGCCGATCTCTTTAATCTGGAAGTGCCAGGCAATATTTATACACGCATTATGAACCCAACCAATGATGTGTTGGAAAAGCGCATGGCAGCATTGGAAGGCGGTATTGCGGGTCTTGTCGTGAGTGCGGGGAGTGCAGCAATCAACTATGCCATTCTCACTTTAGCGCAAGCCGGAGATAACATCGTTTCGACTCCTCAGTTATACGGTGGCACTTACACTTTGTTTGCGCATATGTTGCCAAACCAAGGCATTGAGGTGCGTTTTGCCAAGGATGACAAACCTGAAAGTCTCGCTGAGCTTATCGATGAGAATACCAAAGCGGTTTACTGTGAAAGCATTGGTAATCCGGCTGGGAACATCATAGACCTAGAACGTATTGCCGAGTTGGCTCACGCACAAGGTGTACCAGTAATTGTGGATAACACCGTTGCAACGCCAGTCTTATGTAAGCCTATCGAATTTGGTGCTGATATTGTGGTTCACTCGCTCACTAAATATGTTGGTGGGCACGGTACGACATTGGGTGGCATCATCATTGATTCGGGCAAGTTTCCTTGGGCGCAACACAAAGATCGTTTCCCAGTATTTAATCAGCCCGAGCCTTCTTACCACGGCGTGGTTTATACCGAGGCATTTGGAGAGGCAGCATTTATTGGTCGTGCTCGTACTGTCCCTTTGCGTAATACCGGTTCTGCTTTGTCACCAATGAATGCGTTTATGTTGATGCAAGGGTTGGAGACATTATCGCTGCGTATGGAGCGACATACCGAAAACGCACTCAAAGTCGCGGAATACTTAAGCCAGCACGAGAAAGTGAGTTGGGTAAGTTACGCAGGCTTGCCAGATTCTGAGTTCTATCCATTGGCAGAGAAATACATGCAAGGTAAGCCGTCGGCGATTTTGTCGTTTGGTTTAAAAGACGGTTATGAGGCAGGTGTGCGTTTTTACGATGCGCTTAAGATCTTCAAGCGACTGGTGAATATTGGTGATGCGAAGTCGCTTGCTTGTCATCCTGCATCAACTACGCACCGTCAATTGAGTGAGGCGGAGCAAAAGCAAGCGGGCGTGTCTCCAGAGATGATTCGTTTGTCAGTTGGCATTGAACATATCGATGATATTTTGGCCGATTTAGAACAGGCGCTGAACGCGTAATTATCCTCTCTAACGGAGCTTTGGGTTACCCATAGGCCAGCCTTACTAAAAGCTGGCCTTATTTTTATAACGTACTTATTTGTAATGATTTTTTAGTATTTGGGTTACGGTATTCCAAATGCTCATGACGCTGTACTTTTCTTACCTTGCGTATAAGTCCCATCTTACTGACTATGCTTAGAAAATAGTCACTAGGAAGGGACGTTCATGTCTTACGTGTTTCACCGTCATTGCCACGCTAAATTGCCCACTATTGCCAGAGGTGAAGGAGTTTATCTGTTCGATAATCAAGGTAACCAATACCTCGATGCTTGCGGCGGTGCTGCCGTTTCAAATCTTGGTCATAGCCATCAAGCTGTTAAACAAGCCATGCTCGACCAAATCGAAAAAGTGCCTTTTGTTCACACTGGCTTTTTTACTAGCGAAGTAAGTGAGCAGTTGGCTGCGCTGATTTGCCAGCAGATGCCGTCGCAATTCAATCACGTTTACTTAGTCAGCGGGGGCTCTGAAGCGGTTGAATCTGCACTCAAAATGGCAAGGCAATACTTTGTTGAATGTGGCAAGCCTGAGAAAAAGCAGTTTATTGCTCGGCAGCAAAGCTACCATGGAAATACGCTTGGAGCGCTGGCTGTTGGAGGGAATGAGTGGCGCCGAGAACCCTTTAAACCCATTTTGCATCCAAGCCATCACATAGCGCCGTGTTATGCCTATCGACATCAAAAAGAAGATGAATCAGAACTCGACTATTCACTGAGAGCTGCCAATGAACTTGAAGCTAAAATTATAGAGCTGGGCGCAGATAACGTGATGGCATTCGTTGCGGAACCGATTGTTGGCGCAACGGCTGGTGCATTGACTGCCACTCAAGGTTACTTCAAGCGAATTCGGGAGATTTGCGATCGCTATGATGTGCTGCTGATCATGGATGAGGTGATGTGTGGTGTCGGACGCAGCGGTAGCTTTTTTGCTTTTGAACAAGAGCAAGCCGTCCCAGACTTAGTCTGTATGGCGAAAGGGTTAGGGGCGGGTTATCAACCTATCGGTGCCGTTGTTGCCAATGACAAAGTCTATCAAGCAATCGCGTTTGGTAGTGGCTTCTTTCAACATGGGCATACTTTTATGGCGCATCCCGTCGCATGCGCAGCCGCCGTTGCGACCATTCAGACTATCGGTGAACAAAAGCTCCTGCAGACCGTCAATCAACAAGGGGCGATGTTAAAAAGAGAGCTCGAATCGGCGCTTTCAGGTTTCCCGTATATTGGGGATATTCGTGGTAAAGGGCTGTTTCTTGGCATTGAGCTTGTGGCAGATAAAGCGAGTAAAGTACCGCTGTGCAGCTCAACCTTAGCAGACAAACGGATCAAACAACAAGCGATGGCAAATGGGCTGATGTGCTACCCAATGGGCGGCACGATTGATGGCGTAAACGGGCACCATATTCTCCTCGCCCCGCCTTTTATCATCGAACGAAGCCACATTGACGAGCTGGTGGAAAAGCTCTCTCGTACACTCAGAGAGGTGTCGCAAACATGGTAATAAATTCCCCAACTGAAAGAGCTCGAATCGCGATTATTGTTGCGCCCAATGGGGCGAGAAAAACCAAGCAAGACCATGATCAATTGCCGATGACTATTGAAGAAATGGTTGCCGAGGCGAAAGCATGTCAAACAGCAGGGGCTACCATGATCCATTTGCACGCGAGGGATACGCAAGGCAGGCATTCTCTAGAGGTTGATGACAATTTAGAAATCTACCACGCGGTGAAAGCTGCGGTGGGGGATTCGATGATTGTTCAGCTCACGACTGAGGCTGTTGGGATGTATTCGCCACAACAGCAAATGGCGCTGATCAAAGCGGTTAAACCAGAAGCTGCTTCCTTTGCTTTGCGTGAACTGATTCCTGATGAGCAGAGTGAGGAGCAAGGTCTTGTCTTTTTTGATTGGGTCGCTGATCAGGGCATTCTCAGCCAAATCATTTTGTATGATCAGGCAGACATCGAGCGCTATTTCTCCCTAAGAGAGCGAGGCGTTTTACCAAAGCAAAACCAACACGCGTTAGTGGTACTTGGTCGATATCATGAGGCTCAACAATCTTCGCCATGGGATTTACGGACACTGCATTTAGAGCGTTTCCTCGAGGAAAATGTTAGGGGTGCGGTGTGTGCGTTTGGCGCTAGAGAGCAAGACTGTTTAACCCATGCAATGCTTCTGGGATTGGATGTTCGGGTAGGCTTTGAGAACAACCATTTGAGTTCGAATGGTCAACTCGCGAAAAACAATGCAGAGCAAGTGCAGCGATTGAAAGAGATCTGTGAGTTGCTCGATGTGCCTCTGCATGATGCGGAGAGTTTTCGAGAGTCCATTTAGTAACGGATACAAAAAAGGCTCCAACTGGAGCCTTTATTCAAATTCAATTTTAGCTTTCAGTCTGAGGGACAGGCTGACGTGCCGGATGCTTGATAAACACCGCCACGATTGCTGCAATCGCAAGTGCGAAACAGTAGTAAGAGTTCGCAACAACTTCTAGTGGAGAAAGGTTAAATACCGAGCCCAATAGCAGAACCTGTGCACCGTATGGCAATACGCCTTGGATAACACACGAGAAGATGTCCAACAAACTTGCAGAGCGACGTGGTGAAACGTTGTTCTCTTCTGCCAGCTGGCGAGCCACGCTACCTGATACGATGATGGCAACCGTGTTGTTGGCGGTACAGGTATTCACCATCGAAACCAGACCTGCAATACCGAGCTCACTCGCACGACCATTTGCTTCTTTCGAGTGGCTAGAACCAAACGTACGGATGATGCCGCTCACTAGGTTAGTTAGGAACGCGAGGCCACCTTGGTGACGCATAAGCTCGCTCAGACCACCAATTAGCATTGATAGTAGGAAGATCTCCTGCATGTTGCCGAAGCCAGAATAGACATCTTGCGCAAAGTTGGTCAGACCGTAATTGTCGATAGAAGACAAGCTCACGCTACCCGCCAAAACGATACCAATGCTGAGTACGACAAATACGTTCATGCCTGATACAGCAAGGATAAGAATCGTCACGTAAGGCAGCACTTTCAACCACTCGATAGGACCTGTTTCTGGCACTTGAGTCGCTGTGCTGTTAAAGGCAAAGATCACAAGCGCTACCAGTGCTGCTGGCAGTGCGATACGGATGTTCTCTTTGAACTTGTCTTTCATCTCACAGCCTTGAGAACGAGTTGCCGCAATCGTTGTGTCAGATATGATCGAAAGGTTATCACCAAACATTGCGCCGCTTAGTACTACGCCAGCAGTCAATGGAAGGCTCATGCCAGCTGATTGAGCAATGCCTAGAGCAACAGGTGCAACTGCTGCGATGGTGCCCATTGAGGTGCCCATTGCTGTTGCGATGAATGCAGAAATCAGGAAGATACCAGGTAAGATCATGCTGGTTGGAATCGCAGAAAGACCAAGGTTAACCGTTGCATCCACACCGCCAGACGCTTTTGCAACAGCCGCAAATGCACCGGCAAGCAGGTAGATCATACACATCGCGATGATGTCTTGATGGCCCACGCCACGCATAAAGTGTTCGATAGAACGGTTTAGCTTATCTTTGCTCAAAATTAGCGCAAGAATAATAGCTGGTAAAACCGCGATGGGTGCTGGTAGCTGATAGAAGGCGAAATCGACGCCTTGCAAAGATAAATAAGTGCCTACGCCAATAAACAGCGCGAGGAACAGTACTAAAGGTAGAAGTGCAATTGCTGATGGTGCGATTGCTTTATTAGAATTTTTAGAACCAGACATGTGAACGACAACATAATCAATAAATAAGGCGAGCAGACTAATCTGACACCAAAGGCTTGTCAACGTCTAGACGTCTAAATGGCTGGTTATTTTTGATCGAAAAGACCAACAAAAAAGGCTCACATAACATATCTTATTGATACCGTGAGCCTTTGTAGAACTTTAGTTGTTTAGAGTGTTTACGCTTTTTTTCGTTTGAGAAGCGCGAAGATCATCAGTGAGAACAGCAGTGCTGCGCTAGACCAAACCACGTAGCGATGCTCGGTATAGAACTGGCTGAGGACGTTCAGATGCTCAAATGCGAAGTTAGTGAGCAAACTGAACACGGCAACCCAAATGGTCGTCGCGAGAGCGTTGCCTAATAGGAACTCTTTACGCGACATCTTAGCAATGCCACAAGCGAGTGGCATAAACTGCTTCATCCCTTCTACAAAGCGACTGACAACCAAGCAAGCAGGGCCGTACTTCTGAATCGTACTTTGTAGCTTCTGCATTTTAGGGCCAGATATATAGCCTTTCTTATCCAGCCAACCTTCGAAGTAATAGCCAATCAGGTAGCCGCACGTGTTGCCAAAAAAGCAACTCAACCAAGAGACTATCATCACTAGGCTAAGGTTCATGACATGCTCAGATGAGATTATAGACGCTGCAATCATCAGCGATTGCCCCGGCATCGGAACACCAATGCCTTCAAGAAATATGCTGACGATAAGGGCGAGATAGCCATATTGCTCAAGCAGCGGTTTCATCGCCATCAATAATTCATTTATGTGTTCCAAACGCTTTCCTCTAACAAAAGTGGAACGAAGCTGGAGTGATACTCCTGTTAGTTCGCTTGGTCAATCGACGTTGTTCTCCGTCAGTAAAATCTGACATTCCGTTGATAATAGTGGTGCGTATTTAGTCTCTTAGATTGCGCCTTACTAAGTCGTGCATTTGCTTAATCGTCATCAATGCTAGCCAGATGATCTCTTCGACGGAGCGCTGGCCCGTGGTCGAGGAGGGATGATTCGCATCGGTTTTATTGCTCAGTGCTGGCAGCTCATGAACACGATTGTCACGAATCGTACTGATCAACGCATCCATCGCATCATGAATCAGGCGCTCGACTTGCGGTGAGCCTTGGTAATGGGTGCCCGATCTCACTAGAGGGAGCAGCAAGCAAAGGTAGTGACTCAACAAGCGATAATGGCTCAACATATCTTCATAATAATGCGGATCGGCGCGAGTGTGTCTTGGCTCTTGCTGCATTTCGTTGTAAATCAGTTCAAGGTCGCTTTCAGTGGTGAGCATGGCGGCACGTTGTTTAGTGAGCACAATGTGATCACGTTGCTCTGTGTCGACTTGTAACTGCTCATAGCAATACACAAATAAGCTTTTTGAACTATCGAACGCTTTTAATGCTTGGGTATGAATCTCCTTACCTCGCCATTGCGGCCACAATAAGCCATAACCGAGCAAGACAATTGCGCCACCGACGACATTGTCGATCAAGCGCGGAGCGACAAAGTCGAGCCCTTGGTGTGCCATGGTCTGATAAACCAAAATCAACAGTGCGGTAATACAGCCAATCGCCAGCGAGTAATGGCGCATAATATTGAGCATTGCGATGGGTAATAGGACTGCGATCAACACAAACATGATAGTCGTCGGAACACCAAGGTGAATCAAGGAGGTAGCGAAAAGCACCCCAAGCGCAGTACCTAAACAGCGTTGCCAAGTTTTACTTCGGGTTGCCAAGAAGCTGGGCTGAATGACCATCAACATGGAAATCAACACCCAATCCGGGCGAATCAATTCAAAGTATTCAGCAATCCCAGCACCAAGAGCAAACATCAAACCAACGCGAGTCACGTGGCGCCAAATCGGGTTGCCTCGACTTGGTAAACGGAAAGACAGTTCGAATGGCTGCACCTCAAAGGAGCGTTCATAAGCGGGTTCATTGAGCTCAATACGACGAGAAATATGCTTGACCGCGTATGCCCAGTAGCGAAAGCGAGGTTGGTCTTCTAGCTTCACCGCCTCAATCAAATCATGAGCTTCCTGTTCTAGTGAGCTCAAGTGTTCCATCTCTTCATGCGTGTTATGCAAAAGCTGCTTGGCTTTGTGTCTTAATCTTTGCTGACAGTGTTGGCTCCAAACCAAGAGCAGATCTCGTTTCGGTTTACTGGATTGAAATTGCTTGAGCAGATCAGGATTGCTTGTATGGCTGCTCAAGATGACTTCAAATGTATCGAGCGCCAAAAACAAAGCCTGACGCAGAGAGTTGGCGTCTTCATGTTTCGAGCGAAAAGATTCTGATTGTAGCGCTTGTTGGAACAGTTCAATCAACTGATATTTGATGCGCCGTTTCGGGGCATCGTTTTCGCTTCCAAGCAAGAAAGCCTGGCGATATTGAATGTAGTCCGCTAGCGTCTCGTAAATCGCAGAAAGACAAACACGCAGCGCGTAATGTTTCCATAAGGCAAACCAAAGCCAACTGAAAAGCGCAAAAGTGAGTGGTCCCAGTACCAACATAGGATATAGACCAAGTACCGCGCTGGAATTATGCAGCGACAAGCTCACGACCGCGATCAGCAAGCTCGACATGCCAAGACGTCCCCAAAACGGACCATTCACTGCTGTACTCGCCAATATTGCTCCCATCGCGCCGTAAGTCAGCCACAGTGGTAAGCCCATATTCAGCAGGGCATAACTGATGACGAGCGTAATGCTCCACGTGAAAGCGGTAATCGCAAAGCGTGTCCAGCGTCTAGGACCGGCAGTGTCTAAACCACTGATCAATGCTGCGGGCATAGTCATTAAAGCCGTCATGGCGAAATTGATTTGGTTGAATAGCACACCCAACCCCATGAACAGAACAATCGCGCTGGTGGCACGCAGACCAAGGTTGACTGAAGGGGAGTACCAGATTTTACGCAGAAAGGCAGGAGATAACGTCATAAACCCTCATTACAGTTTGCAACACCTTCAGTGTAACGCGAATATCTTTTGATGTGCTGGCTTCAACCACAGATTGAAAAATTGAAGCGGAGTCGTTATCTAACCGACGCCTTCTCCAAGCTGAGTAAATAGCCAATCATTGAACAGCGAGACTTTTCGCGCCGCTAGACGGTAGTTCGGCACAAATACGTAATAGCCATAATGACTAAGCATACTCAGTTGCTGGATGTGGTAGACCTCATCTCTCGACATTGGCTGTTGCACCATAAAATCAGGCAGAAGAGCAAGCCCTTTGCCAAGCCTTACCGCTTCATAGGAAAGATAGAAATGCTCATGACCGACAGGGTGATAATGAATCGCGCTTTGCAGAGATTGTTCTAGTTTGAACTGCTCCCACAACTGCGGGCGCGTTGTTTGAGGAATAAAAGCGAAATCCGTAATGGATTGTTTGTCGTTACACGTTGAAGAACTTGATGAGCCCGTTAGCAGCAGCGTTTCTTGACGCAACAATCGACCATGTTCGTAGTGACTGGAGAGAGGAAGGCAACGGATTGTGATGTCGCTGTCTACGTCTAACTGATTTATTGGACCATCACTGGTACGCACTTTAACGCGGATATCAGGATGGTTTTGATGGAAGGCATCAATGTTCGGTACCAACCACAAACTGGCGAAAGAAGGCGTGACATCGACCACCAATAATTCTTGCTCTGTGTCGGTTTGAATCAAGCTTGCCGTCGCATGTTGGATGATCTCCAATGCTTCGGTCACCTTGGGTAAGTAACGTTTTCCTTCTTCAGTGAGCTCAATACCATTGATACCACGCTTAATCAAAGGTAGCCCAACCAGTTGCTCTAATGTCGCAATCTGTTTACTCACGGCGCCTTGAGTCACGCACAAACTCTCTGCCGCTTTAGAAAAACTCAGCTGGTTAGCAACCGCAACAAAGGTTCGGAGTGCGCGAATAGAGGGGTATTCACTGCCTTTTAGCATGATCTCATGTCCATTGATGAATGCTTAACCACAGACTAAGAGATTTTGGCTAGGAATCAAAGCGATGAGTTGAGGGGGAATGCAAATTGCAGATACAAAAAGGGCCAACCCTTTCGAGTTGGCCCTTTCCAAACGTTTGGTGGAGCTGGCGGGAGTTGAACCCGCGTCCGAAAACCTTTCATCATTGGTACTACATGCTTAGTCGATCTTTAAATTCACCACCCACCTGCGAACCGACACGCTAATGAATGACTATCCTGAATTATAATTCGCCGTTCATCTCTCAGGCGGGAGAATCCGGGCTAGCGCGTTTGGGTTTGATCTCTCGTTGGTCCCCGTCTTACGTGCGGAAGCTAGGGCGAGAGAGCTCTGAGCAGGTTATTAAGCTGCTAGTGCGTAGTTTTCGTCGTTTGCGACTATTTTTTTGCGGTTTATTAACGAGGCCTACCGCACCTCGGCATGCACCTCAGACTTCTGAATTCCCGTCGAATCCTAAATCAGCCCCAGAGGTAATATCCGCATAGTAACAGAAAAGCCTAGGCTGTCCAGTACTATGCGTTTAAGTGGTCAAGTTTAGCGCAGTGAGCTCTTCATTACGCGTGCTTTTTCACGAGCCCAATCTTTCTCTTTAAGATCGGTACGTTTATCGTGAAGCTTTTTACCTTTCGCAACACCGATTTTGATTTTCACCCAAGAGCGAGACCAGTACAGTGACAACGCTGCTAGCGTCATACCTTCACGGTTAATGCGACCAAGTAGGTTGTCGAGTTCACGACGACTCATCAGTAATTTGCGCACGCGTGTAGGGTTTGCGACAACGTGTGTAGAGGCTTGGTTAAGAGGAGTGATGGTCATTCCGCTGACAAAAGCCTCTCCGTCACGCATGAAAACGTAGCTTTCAGCGATATTGGCTTTACCTTGGCGAAGTGCTTTTACTTCCCAGCCTTGTAGCTCCAAGCCAGCTTCAATTTCATCGTCAATGAAGTATTCGTGGCGAGCTTTTTTATTAAGCGCGATAGTGTTGCTACCCGCTTTTTGCTTTGATTTTTTCTTTACCATAATGGCCTCATTATACGGGTTGGATATGGGTTAGGAAATCCTTTTATTTGCGCTATCGTGGAATAAAAGTAAAATTGGCACAAGCCTTAAACATGTACGCGTATCGATAGGAGTGTGTATGAAGCAAATCAGCCGTTCTGCTTTAGTGTCTTTTAGTGCAGAACAGATGTTCGACTTGGTCAATGATGTTTCTAAGTATCCTGAGTTTCTACCTGGTTGTTCAGGTTCAAGAGTCATTGAGTCTTCGGACGGTGGCATGGTAGCTTCTGTCGATGTAGCAAAAGCAGGCATCAGCAAGACATTCACGACGTCCAATGAGCTTGTTCATGGTCAAGCTATCATGATGAACTTAGTTGATGGCCCATTTAAGACGTTGCGAGGTGGTTGGATTTTTACGGCCTTGGATGAACAGGCATGTAAGGTTGAGCTTAAGCTTGAGTTTGAATTCTCCAGCAAGATGATCGAAATGGCTTTCGGTAAGATTTTTAATGAACTAACCAATAATATGGTTAACGCTTTCACGAAACGTGCGAAACAGGTGTACGAGTGCTATGAGTATTGAGTCGGATATGATCCACGTTGAGGTAGTGTATGCATTGCCTCAAGAGCAGCGAGTGTTCAATTTAGTGGTGAATAACCACGCGACTGTTGAAGAGATCATCCGCCAATCTGGTGTACTTGAGTTGTACTCTGAGATTGACTTGAAAAAGAACAAAGTTGGTGTTTACAGCCGTAATGTTCGATTAGATGCGACGGTTCGCGATAAAGATCGAATCGAGATTTACCGCCCGCTATTGGCAGACCCGAAAGAGATCCGTCGTAAACGTGCTGAGCAAGCAAAGGTCTCTGGTAGCGCGGATCCAGTGACAGGTGGTAAACCAAATGCTTTGCGAAAGGCTGCGGACTAGTTTGATATTGTTAAAAAGAAAAACCTCCCAACTGGGAGGTTTTTCTTTTCATAGAAGATATTATTGGATCTGCTCGTAAAAGGCGTCACTTTTCGGAAAATCACCGCTGATATCCGCGAGTGTTCCTTGATCATTAAAGTTAACGATCAGATCTTTTTGTACAGGGTCACCATGTCCAGGCGTATGATGATAAATGTAATACCATGTGTTTGGATAACCATTTTCAATAAGCATTGGTGACCCAAGAACGAAGCGAACCTGTGCTTTAGTCATCCCAAACTTCAATTTATCTACCGCACTTTGTTCTACATAGTTGCCTTGGTTGATATCAATGCGATAAACCAGTTTCTCCAATACCGAACATCCTGTCAGCAAAGTCATTGCTAATGGTACGGCAACTAACCACTTCTTTAATTGCATAATAATTTCTTAGTAACCTTCAAAATACTGCGCTGATAATAAACAAGCTCGACGCAGATGTAAAAAGCTATGCGTCGTATGGTAGGGAGTCTGACAACGATTTTTGAGTTGAGTTGCATTTATTCACTGATATTGCGCTCCAAATGACGGTTCAATACGCATTAGTGGAATGACCAAAGTCAGATTTAAATTTATAACCTGTGGTTGGGTAAGCGCAGGCACCATGGCGATAATGAACGAGAGTAGTTATTTTGATGCAGCAAATGCGTGTAGAGCATCATCTGCGAAGCGGTAGTATTCTTTTTCACTGACTAGCTCAGCACCAATCGATCGGTAAAACTGTCCTGCTAGGGGGTTGTTACTTTCAGCCGTCCAATCCAACCTTTGGCACCCTTGCTCAATTGCCAAGGAGGCGAGATGCCTCATCAATGCAATGCCTACACCACGTCCTCGGGCGTTGGAAGATACGAATAGATCTTTCAAGTACATTTGACCAGAGAGTTTTGGGCCAGGATACATCGTTGTATAGGACGCAAAACCTAATACGATGCTGTTATCGTAAGCAGCAATAATGTTTACACCAGAGTGTTCAGAGAAGACTTTCTGCTTTAGGTAATTCGTCAGTTCATGCTCTGACGCGGCTTGTTCCTTGAAGTAGTATTGTTCTAACTCAACAAAAATAGGGACGAGTTCCAAGCAGTTGGTTTTGCTGATTGCTCTGATATCCATTTCTCATCCCTTGTTGAGCTTTTAAGCCGCGATAAGCAGTTCTTTTGCGTTTGCCAATGTAGAATCTGTGATTTGACTACCACCAAGTAGGCGAGCTAATTCCGCTACACGTTGCTCTTCATCTAGTGAGCGCATTTGTGTTTCAGTTTGACCACCTTTAGTGTGTTTTGCGACAAACATTTGCTGGTGACCACAACCTGCAACTTGCGGTAAGTGGGTCACACACATTACTTGAGTTGATTCGCCCAGTTTGCGCAGCATCTTGCCGACAACCGCTGCTGTTGGACCACTGATACCTACATCCACTTCGTCAAAGATCAAGCTTGGTGTATCGACTTTCTGAGCGGTGATCACTTGGATCGCGAGCGAGATACGTGATAGCTCACCACCCGATGCGACTTTTGCAATAGGTTGCAGCGGTTGACCTGGGTTGGTTGAAACCAAGAAGCAGACGCTGTCCATACCCAATGGCGACGGATGGGTGTTCTCGTTGTTTACTTCAATGCTGAATACCGCTTTCTCCATGCTTAATTCGTGCATGCTTTGCGTGATTAGCTTGTTCAGCTCTTTTGCGTAACGACTGCGTGATTTGTGCAGTTTTTCCGCTTGAGTTAAGAAGCTGTGGTATTTTTGTTCGACTTCTTGAGCGAGTTCATCCAAGCGTTCATCGGAGCAATCTAATGCTTCAATCTGTGCCAGCAGATCTTGGTGATGTTGGTATAACTCATCAGGCATAACGTGATGCTTACGAGCCATCGACATCACTTTAGAAAAACGTTCTTCAACATAAGCCATGCGACCCGGATCAACATCAATACCGTCAAGGTAGCTGCGAAGTTCGTTTTTGGTCTCTTCTAGCTGGATCATTGCTTCTGCCAGCATGTTTGGTAGCTCTGCTAACTTCTCATCCAGTTCAGCTAATTGAATTAGGGAGTGATTGGCCGATTGCAAAATACCAAGCGCATTGACTTCTTCACCTTCGTAAATAAGTTCGATGGCTTGCTGACAGGTAGCGGCGAGTTCACCACTATTGGATAGTCGTTTGTGCTCTTGTTCGAGCTCTGCGAATTCTTCTTCACCTAGCGATAACTCATTCAGTTCTTTGATTTGGTATTCAAGCAACTGCTTTTGCGCCTGGTTTTGCTGGCTGTTTTCTTTTAGTTGCTTAAGGTTATTGTCGGCTTGACGCCAATTCTGGTAAGCACTGCGTGTACTCTTTAGTAAGTTTAAATGTCCCGCATATTGGTCAAGCATGGCCATTTGGTGCTCGCTTTTCATTAATTGATGATGTGCGTGCTGTCCATGGATATTGATCAACAGTTGCCCAAGAGATTTGAGTTGTGAAAGTGGGACGGGGCTGCCGTTGATGAAGGCTCTTGAGCGGCCTTCTTTGGTGATGATGCGACGCAAAATACATTCACTGCCATCCAGCAGGTCGTTATCTTCTAGCCAACGCGTTGCGTGTAGATTGTTATCCAGTAAAAAGGCTGCGCTGACTTCTGTTTTCTCTTCGCCTTGGCGCACCATACCGGCATCGGCACGTCCACCTAAACAAAGACCTAAAGCATCAATTGCAATAGACTTACCTGCGCCTGTTTCACCTGTAATGGTGGTCATGCCCTTTGAAAGCTCGAGCTGTAAAGACTTAACAATCGCAAAATTATTAACACTTAGATGAGCCAGCATTTTTATTTACCTGTATAACTGAACAATACTGTATAAGAAAACAGTATATACTGTTTCTTTATACAGTAAAGTCAGGTGCGGTATTTTTTCTTAAAGAAGCGGCTTTTTGTGATGGAGAGAGGAAAAATAGGCCGCGCGAAATGCAACGACCTATTTAAATTGAACAAGTTACGGACGAGTTGGGTTAATGGTAAGCGGTTCTAATGTGACAACTGCATTGACTCCCGCACCAGGATGGTCGACGTAAGATGTGTCTTGCATCAGGGTGTAGTAAACATCAACGAAATCGTCATCATTGGTCAGAACCCCATCAGGAATCGCATCAATGATCTTGTTGGTGATCTGAGGAATGATGGCATATGCCTGTACCTCTGGATCTGGAATTGCCTTTAATACTTCTTCAGCTACTTGAACGAGCAATTTTGCCAACTGTTTGTAATCCGTTCCGTCATCTTGCTCCATCAGAACAATGTCTGCTGCGCCCCAACGGTAACGAGACCAGTGAATGATGATTTGGTTCGGATAGTAGTCTTTGTTGTCGTAATCCAAATATGGCATCTCAACTAAGTCTAGCGTTGGTTCATCTCGTGTTGGGTTGACGCCAGTTACCAAAGCATAAATTTCAGCTTTGCCTGAAATCCACGGTTCCTGATCATCTGCTAAACGAATTTTTTTGAGTTGAGTGGTTTGGATTGGTTGTGTGTCTGAGGCTTCCGGTTGTGCCTTGCTTTGTAGCACTTTCCCTTCTGCATATGGTTGAATCATGGCTGCTTGACCAAGCTTTTGCATTTCAGCTTGCATTGCTTGAAGGCCTGCTTTTAGCTCTGCGGTACTGTTGTTGTCAATCACTAATACAGGCACGTCAGGTAGTTCATAGACATTTAACTCGTGAATGTTCCCATATACATCAAATGCTTCGATGTATTGCCACTGCTCATCATCACCACTAGGTTCATAAGCAAATAGCGGACTCATATCACCCGCTTGCCAAGTAGGTAACATGGCATCGTTAGCTAAACGTACTTCAAGTAACTCACTTGAGTACTCAGATACGCCCTTCCAGTTTCTTATTTGCTCGTCAGCTTGAACCAGTTGCTTACTCATTGGAGAAGTCGGGTTTTGTTCAATGAACTTTGAAACAGGAATGTTGGTTTGTTGTGCTGTAATGTCCTTGCGCAACATGGGTTCTAATGCTGCGTAGTTTTGGCTAAGTTCTAGAGCTAACGCTCGTTTGGTATTACTGATATCTTGCGCTTTATCGTTTGAGATACTTGTCACTTGGTTCTCATCAGATTGGCAGCCAACGATCGCTAATGTACTTAGAACAGACAGAATTATTGTTTTTTTCATAGCTTGTCCTTCTTTGATTATTGCATGTTAGAGCTATTGCTCTATTCACTGCCAGAATATCACTCTGTGGCATATGAGCTATTTTCTTTTATAAAATCGTGTGGTTTTTGCCCAGAGCTTCAAATTTTCTATTGTTTTAGTAACGTGTGTAGGGTGAGTGATTGTTGTGATGAATGGTTTTGGTGTTGATAGTTTGTTCTCTGAAAAATAAAAAAGGTTGATAGAACATCAACCTTTTTTATTTTGTTTAGAACAGTTTGCTCGACCACCCAAGTTTGTTTCTTAATACGTGATAGTAGCTGTAGTCCTTCGGATGGATCAGCTTGAGCACATTCGGACTCTGGTAGATGTGTATTTCATCACCAGGAGAGACAGGTAGTGAAACTTGTCCGTCACAACTTACCTCCTGAGTGCCACGGTTTTCTGGGGATACGACCAGTTTAATACGACGCTTGCCATCGACAACTAATGGGCGGCTAGACAATGTGTGCGGGAACATTGGTACCAGAGAAATTGCGTTTAAGCTTGGTGACAAGATAGGTCCACCACCTGACAGAGAGTAAGCCGTAGAGCCTGTTGGAGTAGAGACGATTAAACCATCGGCACGCAGCGAAAACGCAAAGCTGTCATCAATATAAACTTCAAACTCAATCATGTGCGCCACTTGTCCTGGGTGGAGCACTGCTTCATTCAATGCCGCGTTATGGCTCTTGATTTGACCATGACGATGGATCTCCGCTTCCAATAAGAAACGCTCTTCTTCTATATATTCGCCTTTTAATACGGCTTTTAATGCTTCTTTGAAATCGTCAGGATTTAGATCCGTCAGGAAACCCAAGTTACCTCGGTTGACACCAATCACAGCAACATCGAAACGAGATAGAATGCGAGCGGCACCCAGCATGTTGCCATCACCGCCAACAACGATAGCGAGATCGGCGTTTTTACCTAGCTCTACGAGGCTAGCAAACTGGCTTTGCGGGATTTCGTCTAAAATTGCAGCAAGGCGATCATCGATAAATACTTGGTAACCTTCAGATGTCAGCCATTCGTATAACTCTCTATGAGTTTGAATTGCCTGCTGATCTCGTGGTTTTCCGATAATCGCGATCACGTTACATGGGTTTTTCATAGCATTTCCGCATTAAAGAGGCTTGAATCAGGAATCTTCATCCCCATAATAATGGCAAGTTACCTAAATATGCGAATTTTTATGTGGTTAAAGCCCACAAAACGTGAGTGGCTTTAAGGACATTAAGTTGAATTCTGGAGATATCATGAGCAACGAAGAAAACAAAGTTACAGAAGAAGAGCTTGATCAAATCATCGAAGAAGCTGAGAAAGTAGAAGCCGCAGCGCAAGAAGCTGAAGCAGAACTTGAAGAAATTGGTGATGAGAAAGACGCTAAGATTGCTCAACTAGAAGCAGCACTACTGTCTAGCGAAACAAAAGTGAAAGATCAGCAAGATGCGGTTCTTCGCTCTAAAGCTGAAGTAGAAAACATGCGTCGTCGTACTGAGCAAGAAATCGATAAAGCTCGTAAGTACGCTCTGAACAAATTCGCTGAAGAACTACTTCCAGTTATCGATAACCTTGAGCGTGCGATCCAAGCTGCAGATGCAGAGCACGAAGTGGTTAAGCCAATTCTTGAAGGTGTTGAGCTAACACACAAGACGTTTGTAGATGCAGTATCGAAATTTGGTTTGAAAGAGATCAACCCAGAAGGTGAAGCATTCAACCCTGAATTCCACCAAGCGATGTCTATTCAAGAAAGCCCAGATCACGAATCAAACACAGTTATGTTTGTGATGCAAAAAGGCTACGAGCTAAACGGTCGAGTTGTTCGTCCTGCAATGGTTATGGTTGCTAAGTAATCAACTAAATCATTGATATAAATATATTAAAACGCCCGCCATTCAATAGCGGGCGTTTTTGTTTCAAACATTACCATCAACATATTCATCTCTCTGAATATGTGCGCAAAATGAAATTTGATCCCCTTCAAATTTTTTCTTATTGGTAAAAATTTTTCCAATAAGGGATATCCTTTCTTTATCTTGCTTACTTATGGAATGGGTGTGTCTATAAGTTCCTGTTATCACTCGCAATCAAAATTTAATTCTGAATATGAATGTAGATCTAGCGATTTACTTTTAATGTTATTTATTAACAATCTCGTAAAGAAAGTCTTTATTTTGTAACTGTGGTGTGTATTATTCGCGAGGTCTGCCGTAAAAACCAGCAGATGTAACTACAAAAGTATAAATAGCAAACACAACATTTTGGAGATTTATGATGGATAAATCGCTTTCTAGCAAGATTTTTATCGGCTTGTTTGCGGGTCTTCTGATCGGTACTGCAATTCAGTATCTTTTTAGTGGCGTTGCTCTCTTTGATACTTATTTACTTGGCGCAGCAGAAGGCGCTGGTGGTATGTTTGTATCATTGATTAAGCTGTTAGTAGTACCTCTTGTTTACGTATCTATCGTATGCGGTATCGTTGACCTGAAAGACATCACTGCTTTTGGTCGTCTTGGTGGTAAAACCTTTGCTCTATACATTATCAACACCATCATCGCGATTACTGCGGCACTCACCGTTGGTCTTATTTTCCAACCGGGTGCAGATGCGAATCTAGCGGGTACGATTTCAGAGACCGTTAAACTAACAACAACAGAAACTCCTGACATTTTCTCGTTAGTGGTAAACATTGTTCCAAGCAACCCAGTACAAGCGTTTGCAAATGGCGACATGTTACAAATCATCTTTATGGCAATCCTGACAGGTCTTGCTATTCAAGCTCTTGACTCACGTGGTGGTCCAGCTATTCGTACGTTCAAGATGGCGAATGAAATCATGATGAAGCTGGTTGGTCTAGTAATGAGCCTTGCGCCTTACGGTGTATTTGCTCTGATGATTCAACTAGGTGCAACACTGGATGCAAACACACTGATGTCTGTTGCTGGCTACGTAGCACTTGTTGTTGCAATGCTAGTGTTCTGGATTTTCTTCTTCTACCCAATGGCAGTAGGTATTGCGACGGGCACTTCACCAAAAACTTTCCTACGTGCAACTCGAGAGCAGATCCTATTCTCGCTATCGACGGCAAGCTCTAACGCGACCATTCCAGTAACAATGCGTACGCTGACTGAGAAGCTTAAAGTATCTAAATCGGTAGCTGGTTTCGGTGTACCACTGGGCGCAACAATGAACATGTCTGGTGTTTCTATCTACATCGCACTAGCAACGATGTTTGTCGCAAACGCGTTTGGTCAGCCAATCAACACTGCTGATATCTTTACTCTTGGTCTAACTATCTTGCTACTGTCTATCGGTGCGGGTGGTGTTCCGGGCGGCGGCGTAGTGATGGTAGGTGTTCTATTGCACCAACTAGGTCTTCCGCCAGAAGGTCTTGCAATCATCGCAGCCGTAGACCGTATCAATGATATGTTCTGTACTTCATCTAACGTGGTTGGTGATACAGCAGTAAACACCATTGTTGCGAAGTCTGAAGGTGAGATTGGTAAAGAAGAAGTGGTAGACGCAGAGCCAGCACAAGCAAGCGCATAATTTGCAATACACTCTTAGTTGAAAAGCGAGGCTATATGCCTCGCTTTTTCTTTTATAGAAATGAAAATCGAGATTGAAGAGTCGAAGGGGGCAGAGTTGCGCTCGTATCTCTTCTTTTGCGCAACTTTTTTCAATTTTTTTTGCTCCCTCCCTTGAAAAGCCATTTGCAGCCCTTATCTATTGGGCATAAGAGAAGCAAACAACATTATTTTTGTTTGTGAGCAAGGGTTGAAACCCGATTCTACGTCCCCACATAGGGGATATAGCAAAACGAAAATAGAATTTATTCGGAGATAGCCTGATGGGTAAAATCATTGGTATTGACTTAGGTACTACTAACTCTTGTGTTGCTGTTCTAGACGGTGACAAGCCACGCGTAATTGAAAACGCAGAAGGCGAGCGTACAACCGCATCTGTTGTTGCATACACAGACGGCGAAACGCTAGTAGGCCAACCTGCTAAACGTCAAGCAGTAACAAACCCAACTAACACGCTATTTGCAATTAAGCGTCTAATTGGTCGTCGCTTTGAAGATGAAGAAGTTCAGCGTGACATCGAAATCATGCCTTACAAGATCGTTAAAGCTGACAACGGTGATGCTTGGGTAGAAGCGCAAGGCCAAAAAATGGCTGCTCCTCAAGTTTCAGCTGAAATCCTGAAGAAAATGAAGAAAACTGCTGAAGACTTCCTAGGTGAAGAAGTAACTGGCGCAGTTATCACAGTTCCTGCTTACTTTAACGATGCTCAACGTCAAGCTACAAAAGACGCTGGCCGTATCGCAGGTCTAGAAGTTAAACGTATCATCAACGAACCAACAGCGGCTGCACTAGCATACGGTCTAGACAAGTCAGGCGGCGACCGCACTATCGCGGTATACGACCTTGGTGGTGGTACATTCGATATCTCTATCATCGAAATCGATGAAGTTGAAGGCGAGAAAACTTTCGAAGTTCTAGCAACTAACGGTGACACTCACCTTGGTGGTGAAGACTTTGACACGCGCCTAATCAACTACCTAGTAGACGAGTTCAACAAAGAGCAAGGTATCAACCTTAAGAACGACCCACTAGCGATGCAACGTGTTAAAGAAGCAGCAGAAAAAGCGAAGATCGAGCTTTCTTCTACTTCTCAAACTGACGTAAACCTACCTTACGTGACTGCAGACGCGACTGGTCCTAAGCACATGAACGTGAAAGTGACTCGTGCGAAACTAGAATCTCTAGTTGAAGACCTAGTACAACGTTCTCTTGAACCACTAAAAGTTGCTCTAGCTGACGCTGACCTATCTGTAAACGACATCACTGACGTAATCCTAGTTGGTGGTCAGACTCGTATGCCTATGGTTCAAGCGAAAGTTGCTGAGTTCTTCGGTAAAGAAGCTCGCCGCGATGTAAACCCTGATGAAGCAGTAGCAATGGGTGCTGCAGTTCAAGGTGGTGTACTTGCTGGTGACGTTAAAGACGTACTTCTACTAGACGTTACTCCACTGTCTCTAGGTATCGAGACAATGGGCGGCGTAATGACTAAGCTAGTTGAGAAAAACACGACTATCCCAACTAAAGCGAACCAAGTTTTCTCTACAGCAGAAGACAACCAGAGCGCGGTAACTATCCACGTTCTTCAAGGTGAGCGTAAGCAAGCGTCTTTCAACAAATCTCTAGGTCAATTCAACCTAGAAGGTATCCAAGCTGCACCACGTGGTATGCCACAAATCGAAGTTACTTTCGACCTAGATGCGGATGGTATCCTACACGTTTCGGCGAAAGACAAGCAGACTGGTAAAGAGCAGAAGATCACTATCCAAGCTTCTGGCGGTCTAAGCGATGACGACATCGAGAAAATGGTTCAAGAAGCAGAAGCTAACAAAGAAGCGGACAAAAAGTTCGAAGAGCTAGCAACTGCACGTAACCAAGCTGACCAAATGATTCACGGTACTCGCAAGCAAGTAGAAGAAGCTGGTGAAGCACTACCTGCTGAAGAGAAAGAGAAGATTGAAGCAGCTATCTCTGAGCTAGAAACTGCACGTAAAGGCGATGACAAAGAAGCGATCGACGCTAAAGTTCAAGCGCTAATGACGGCAGCTCAAAAGCTAATGGAAATCGCTCAACAACAAGCTCAAGCGCAACAAGCACAAGGTGCTGACGCTGATGCTCAACAGTCTAAAGAAGACGACGTAGTTGATGCTGAGTTCGAAGAAGTTAAAGACGACAAGAAATAATATTTCTAACTAGGCGACTTATGGTCGCCTAGAGTCGATAAGACTTTTGTGTGCGGGCGTTTGGGGTAACTCTTACGCCCGTCTGTTTGTCAAAGCTGTCTTTCTAGTTAAGTATGTTGCAATGAGTGCACTTACCTAGAACGATACAAACACCAAGCGGTAAATAATGCCGTTTGCAGTAATTAATTGGTGACGAAGAACATGTCAAAACGTGATTTTTACGAAGTATTAGGCGTAGGCCGTGATGCCTCTGAGCGCGATATCAAAAAGGCGTACAAGCGTCTAGCGATGAAATTCCACCCAGACCGTAACCAGGGTGATGAGTCTGCTGCGGACAAGTTTAAAGAAGTAAAAGAAGCGTACGAAATTCTAACTGACCCTCAAAAGAAAGCGGCTTACGATCAGTACGGCCATGCTGCTTTTGAACAAGGCGGTGGCGGCTTCGGCGGCGGCGGTTTTGGTGGTGGTAGTGCTGATTTCGGCGACATCTTTGGTGATGTTTTTGGTGATATCTTTGGTGGCGGTCGTCGTGGTGGCGGTCAGCAACGCGCACAACGTGGCGCAGACCTACGTTACAACATGGAACTGTCGCTAGAAGAAGCCGTTCGTGGCGTATCAAAAGAAATCGAAGTACCTACGCTTGTTCACTGTGATACTTGTGATGGCAGCGGTGCGAAGAAAGGCTCTTCAGCAGAAACGTGTGGTACCTGTCATGGCCACGGTCAAGTTCAGATGCGTCAAGGCTTCTTCGCAGTACAACAGACCTGCCCTACCTGTCACGGTAAAGGCAAGATCATCAAAGACCCATGTAACGAATGTCATGGTCAAGGTCGCAAGCAAAAAACTAAGACACTTAACGTTAAGATCCCAGCTGGTGTTGATACTGGCGATCGCATTCGTCTGTCTGGCGAAGGTGAAGCAGGAGAAATGGGTGCACCGGCAGGTGACTTGTACGTACAAGTTCACGTAAGAGAGCACCATATCTTTGAGCGTGAAGGCAACAACCTGTACTGTGAAGTGCCTGTAAGCTTTGCGATGGCAGCACTAGGTGGTGAAGTTGAAGTTCCGACACTAGATGGCCGTGTGAACCTTAAAGTACCAACAGAAACGCAAACAGGCCGTATGTTCCGTATGCGTGGTAAAGGTGTGAAAGGCGTTCGTGGCGGTGGTGTGGGTGACCTAATCGTTAAGCTAGTGGTTGAGACACCAGTTAACCTAAGTTCTCGTCAAAAAGAACTGTTGAAAGAGTTTGATGAGTCTTGTGGTGGCGATGCTGCAACTAAGCACAAGCCAAAATCGGAAGGTTTCTTCAACGGTGTGAAGAAGTTCTTTGATGATCTAACTAGCTAATAGCTCGGTTCGTTGAATCCAATAAAAAGCCTGCAGTGATGCAGGCTTTTTTGTGTCTGTTAATCCACTTTAGGAGAAAAGCGTTTTAGTTCCAGCAAGCGCTTGGTGATTCTATGTTGGTTGAAGTCAGTGTGATTTTCTTTACGCCTTGAGGAAAGCAGCGATCTTTATCTTGTCCTAATTTCGCGGTAGCAGTGATGGTGTAAGCCACCACTGCTGAACTGACGACAGAGAATGTAAACTTATCAGAGTCGCAAATAGTGCACTTCCCGCCAGAAATGATCCTGCTCCAATCATAGTTACCGTTATAGCTTGCCTCGAGCTCTAACTGTATGCGAGTGATATCGCTTATGGCGGTTGTTCGATGAGATTTCAGCACATGGTTTGTGAATATGGGGGATGCAATAGCAGTTAAGGCTCCCATGATACCTATTGCGATGAGTAGTTCGACCAATGTCATGCCCTTTAATCTAATTTTGTAGCTGTTACAGATATTTGTACGAATCATTACGAGTAGTTCCTTCTCTCATTTCCCCCTATTTTTGTGAGCTGCTAGCATCGGTTCAAGAATGAATTTTGAACATTTAGTTCTTTCACTGGATTTTGGGAAATGCATCGCGGCTTTACTTTATTGGAACTGATTGCTTCGGTATTTATCTTGTGTTTGCTGTTAGCAATAGCAGTCCCCAACTTTAATGGGGTTCTGCAAGCGAACAAGATGCAGAGGCTAGCGAGAGAACTTCATGGCTTTGTTATACAAGCAAAGTCTGAATCAGTACTAAGAAGACAGCGACTTTGGGCTCATATCATTATGTCAGGGGCGAGCAATAGTCAGGGTGATTGGAAAATAGAGCTGACGGATAACAATACACCTTACATGGGAACGATTTTAGCGACCTTTTCTGGGAAACCATACACTGGCTTGACCATAACTCCCCAATATCCATCACAACAAATTTCATTCGATAGTATTCATGGCCGTCCCACAAATGGACACATACGGTTTCATCCAATTGAAGACTCAAGCAAAGAGTTAAAAGTCTTGTCATTTAATCGTTCTGCGAGGTTTAGGGTATGTAGTAACCATCCAACCAAGCAGTTTTTCGGTTACGTTGCTTGCTAATTCGGGGAAGCTGATGATGTTCAATAAGCAGACTGGTAATAGCCTTCTCGAGTTCCTTATCGCTTCATCACTCGGAGTGATCACTATAGGCACGATAACGTCGGTCTTTATTCATGCACAGAAAACGGCTATGCAGAGAACCCAAGAGTTGGTTCTATTACAAAATACGGCAAGTGTTGTTCAAATGATGAGAGCGGATATTCAAAGAGCTGGCTTTGATGGGGGACAGGGGAAGTCGATTAAACTATCTGGTGCGCTGAGTACTGTATTTGCAGTAAGCAGCGCAACAAGAACATTAGTCGCTTACGCTTACTTATCTGATGTTTCGGGAGGGGTTCCTGTTTACAACAATGTTGTATATCAGCGAACAAGTAGCAGACCTAATTCGTTTTACGTTTGTGAAAAAGAGCTTGTGAATCGGGTTATGGACGTGACCGATGCTCAAGACTTTTCAAATAAGGTGGGAGGAGCGTGCTACAACTTGTTTGCTCCAAATACGGTCCATGTGAATCAGTTTCACGTTAAGGAAAGCAAGGTAGAGAACAGTGGAGTATCTAGTACCTTCTTATCGGTTCGTGTCGGGACTGAATTAGCTTTAAATTCGAATGTAGAAACGATGAAGAACTTCACCATTAAACAAAGGAACTGGCAGGAATGAAACAGAATAAAGGAGCGACTACTCTTCTTATTACTAGCTTACTTTTAGTTGCTGCCCTTATAGTGATATTAGGTAGTTACAAGGCTTTGTTTTTCCAGATAAAACAAGCAAAAAATCAAGTTGAAGCCCGCAAGGAGTATTGGCAAGCGGAAGGTGCGTTGGAGTGTGGGTACACACACATTGTTACCTCTAACTTAAATTACATACCCGCTAATCTACTATCTATATGCAATTCTTACCCTATAAGTGAACTCAAAGCATCTACTTTAGACCCTGATATTCTCGTTGCGAAAACTGGTTATGCGAAGGTCTCCAAAAAGATTCAGTTTTTGGGGGGAGGTGGATCTGGTGCCATTCGTTCGACAGCGGATCTGATCTCCCATGGTTCTGCATTATTAGCCCCTCCTGATCCCGGTAAATATAATCAAAGCGACTACTATGAATGCCTTGGTATTGTTGTGAAAAGGCGTTTTATTGCATCTGGGATTACGAACCAAGGTATCGGTGGTGGTATCCCTTCTCCTGCTGCTGGTTTCGATCAGTCCAAAAGTTGTGGCAGTAACTACCAAACTCAAACCTCATCTTATTCTGGAATCTGGCAGAACCCAAACGGGGTGTATCAGAGAGAGTCAATTAAATTAGATATTCAACAGAAGACGGATTTAGACCCTTTTTATGACTTTTTTGGAACGGAAAAAAGTAACTGGCAATCAGTCAGGGATAGTAAAAAGCACGGCTTTATACCTATTGAGATGAAAGGGGGCAGTGATGTTGATTGCGTGAGTAAATTTGTTGGAAAACTAAAAGAGAACAAGCCATATAAAGTTTGGATTGATGGTTCATGCCAAATCACCGATACGCAACTGACTAAGTTGAAAAGCCTTCAGAACAAAAATAGTAAAATGAACTTGTTCATCTTGGTAAACAACGGTGTATTAGGCATCAATGGGAGTGGAACCATTAAAGGGATGTTGTTTCATCTGAACCACGATTATAGGCCTACAATCGAGCAATGGAATGGGCTGAAAAAAATCAAACCATACTTGAATGCGAACTTCTCGACCTATATTGACAAGTTGTATGGAAACTCTAGTTCAGTCTCCCCACTGTTAGCGACGTATTTTCAGCGTGGCTCGTTTTCTCTTTCTGGTGGGCAAATATTCGATTCAGATGGTCAGATGGCTTTATTCGATAACTCATTGCGGTTGGCATTTAACGCAGACGTAATTAACTCATTTTCCTTCCCAACCACTGCTCGATGGCTTAAAGGGTCTTGGCATGATTTTTAATCAGCGTGGTGTGGGTATGTTGGAAGTCCTTTTCTCTGTGATGTTGATTGCTGGTGGAGTTTTGAGCTTAATAAAGCTTCAGGTATACATGGAGAAGGAGTCAGAATACGCGCTAAACAGTTTAGAGGCTTTACAGCTTGCAGAAGAGAAGCTTGAGTGGTTTCGAACTCGCGGTGCCTCTTCTGCTTCTTCTGACATTGTGGTGGCTGATTTTGATGCAGATATCATCGCAGGTAACTCAACCAATGGCGCATATACAGTTCAATGGGAGCTACTTCCTGCACCTATTGCGAATTTAAAAGTAGTAAAGGTTGAGGCAACTTGGCTTGATAGGGCAGGAGATACACAAGGTGTTGAATTGCAAACAATGATTTCGCGTTATAGTGAATTTGACTGAGTTGACATTGAATTATCAGTGCTTCGAATGCTTAAATTGCTTGTTATGTCTGGTTTTTATCTTAATTTTTCTCGGTTAACAAAACGTTGTGCTGTTGTTGTTTTTGCTGGAGTGTAACTGTTTTTATTATGTTTAATTGATATGGTAATTTTGCAAAATATGTCTCCAAATATGGAAAAAATGCCAGAACCTTGTGCTTTCTGATTTGCTATTTAATAGAATGCTCGGTTGAAAATAGGCCGTTATAATTATTCAAATAGGCCATGGCACCAACATCATTCATATGGAGTTACCATGAGTAACCAAGCTGTAAATAAGGCACCGTCACCGAAGCCGAGCGGTATGGATCGCTTCCTGAACTTTATCGAGCGAGCAGGTAACAAAATTCCTGATCCTGCGATTTTGTTCTTCTGGGCACTAATCATTACTTGGGCTGCGTCTGCACTTTTGTCGAATGTTTCTTTCGACCTTCTAAACCCTCGAACTGGCGAAGCTCTCACAATCACTAACCTTCTAACAGGCGAAGCACTAGCAAGTTTCCTTGCTAACATGGTGACAACGTTCACTGGCTTTGCACCACTTGGTATCGTTCTTGTAGCGATGTTGGGTGTAGGTGTTGCCGATTCTTCTGGCTTCATCACCACTGGTCTTAAGAAGATGCTGAACTTCACGCCAGCTAAACTTCTTACTCCAATGCTAATTCTTGTAGCAATCGTATCGCACACTGCGGCGGATGCGGGCTACGTTCTAGTTATTCCTCTTGGTGGTATCATCTTCCACGCGGCTGGTCGTCACCCTCTAGCGGGTATCGCGGCAGCGTTTGCAGGTGTATCAGGTGGTTTCTCTGCAAACTTCATCCCTTCAGGTATCGATCCTCTATTGGCTGGTTTCACGCAAACAGCTGCACAGGTTCTAGATCCTGAGTACGTGGTTAACCCTCTAGCGAACATCTTCTTTACTGGTCTATCTTCAGTAATCATTGTTGCTATCGGTTGGTACGTAACTGAGAAAATCATCGAGCCACGTCTAAAGAACACTCCAATCGACGAAGACGCAGAGAAAGCACCAGATCTAGGTTCTTTCACGGAGCTTGAGTCTAAAGCGTTCCGTTACGCAGGTTGGGCTATGATGGCGGGTATCGCACTTCTTGTTGTGGCGCTTATCCCAGAAAACTCTGCACTGCGTTCACCTGAAGGTGAGATCACTGCGTTCTCTGCGCCAATCATGAAGTCTATCGTTCCGTTGATTTTCATCCTGTTTATCATTCCGGGTTACGTTTACGGTCGCGTTTCTGGCACGTTCAAGACAAGTAACGACATCATCAAAGCGATGGCGGATACTATGTCTACTATGGGCGCATACATCGTAATGTCGTTCTTCTGTGCACAGTTCCTATCTGCATTCGCGCAATCAAACATCGGTACGATGCTAGCGCTTTACGGTGCGGAAGGTCTGAAAGCAATGAACCTACCTGGTGAAGCAACTATCATCGGTATGATTCTTCTAACAGCTTCTGTAAACCTTCTAATCGGTTCTGCATCAGCGAAATGGGCTCTTATTGGTCCAATCCTAGTTCCTATGCTAATGGCTGTGGGTATCTCTCCTGAGCTATCTCAGGCGGCTTACCGCGTAGGTGACTCTGTATCGAACATCATTTCACCTCTGATGGTATTCTTCCCTCTAGTCGTGGTTTACTGTCAACGTTACGTGAAGTCGACAGGTATCGGTACACTAGCATCGCTAATGATGCCATTCTCGATTGCAATGCTAATCGGCTGGTCTATCTTCTTAGTGGTTTACTGGATGCTAGGCATTCCTCTAGGTATCCAAGCGCCATACACTTACACAATGTAAATACCGTCATATTTGGCGCTGTAGCGTTGTTAACTGCGCAAGTTCACCCTAATCACATAGAGCCTCTATGCTCATAGGGCTGAACTTGCTTGTTGCCTAGCTACAACACCAACTATTTAGGTATTGGTAATTCGAAAGCGCTGGTCGAGAGACTGGCGCTTTTTTGTTTTGGGAGGCGGGAACGGACTTTGCCCTTCGGGACACAAAATAAAGAGATCCCCAACTCGCTCGTACCTCGCTCTTGAGGATGACGAGAAGACAGTCCTGTGTTTATTCAACGTCATTCCCGAAAGCGACGTAGGAGTGTTGTCGGGAATCTCTCGTTAATCATGCAACTGAAGAGCGCCTCAATTTGCTCGTACCTCGCTCTTGAGGATGACGAGAAGACTGTTCTGTATTTATTCAACGTCATTCCCGAAAGCGACGCAGGAGCGTTGTCGGGAATCTCTCGTGAAGAGCGCCTCAATTTGCTTGTACCTCGCTCTTGAAGGTGACGATCAAACTGCTTTGAATCACGGTATTTGTACCCTAACAGGTAAAATCATCCCGCTTCCACTTCCCCTCTTTGAAGGTTAAAATCCACTTTCAATCACGATCTATCCCAAATTCCGGAGCTTCCTTTTGTCAGATTCTCAGTTTTCCCCTCAAGACGAACTATTTATGCGCCGTGCGATGGAGCTTGCCGAGCAAGCAGAAGCTGAAGGGGAAGTGCCGGTGGGCGCTGTTCTGGTAAAAGACGGAGAGATTATTGCTGAAGGCTGGAACCGTTCTATTTGTGCTCATGATGCAACGGCGCATGCGGAGATCCAGACACTGCGCAAAGCCGGCGAAGCCTTGAGTAACTACAGGCTTCTTGATACCACTCTGTATGTCACTTTAGAACCTTGCCCAATGTGCGCAGGTGCGTTATTACACAGCCGAGTCAAGCGTGTTGTCTATGGTGCTCCAGACTTAAAAGCAGGTGCGGCAGGGACGGTATTGAACTTATTCGAAAGCCAAGCGGCGTATCATTACGCGACGGTGGAAAGCGGATTATTAGAGGATGAATGTCGCTCTCAGCTACAAGCGTTCTTTAAGCGTCGCCGTAAAGAAATTAAAGCCAAGAAGGAAGCGCAGAAAGCGTTGGAGAACGAGCAGGAAAATAAAGAAAAGTAGGTTGAGAGGGAGGGAATGAGTTCTTTTCGCCTAGAAGTTTTTTAGCAAACACCTACTCAGAAGTAGATGTTTGCTTCAAGTTTCAGTGGTTCACTAGGTGAACAAATACACGGTTACGTGCACTGACTTTTTTCTTCATTGTTGTAAGCTTGCGCTTACGGCGGTTTGCAGCCACTGTCTTATTCAAACGTTTTGACTGCACTCTGCGTTTTCTCATATTCAGAACCTCTTGCAGGCAACGAACACACTCTCCGACACTCGCACCGCAAAGCGTCTGATTTATTATCAATCGATGACATTCTGATGAAGCACGCTTACGGAGGAAGGTGGCATCAGTTCGAGGAGAGGTGACTAAAAGAGCATCTCTATCATGCGAGCCAGTTATTGGTATGACACCAAATAGAATCACAAGCTAGATAAGCCCGAAAGACTGGATTCTAGATAACTTTATCTGTTGACTCAATAAAAAAATAGCGAGCTGAGTGCTCGCTATTTTCGAAGGGATTATTCTGCTTTTTGAGCAGGCGTTTGCTCTGTCCCTTGAAGTGAACTCCCTTCAGTATTTGATGTGGCTTCAACCGCGCCTGAAACTTGTTCAGCGAGTGTCTCTACCGCTCCTGAAATTAGCAAATCAGGATTGAGCGGTGGTATTACTTGTAGGTCGTCGGTATCTTCATCAATCGCAGGTTTTTGGCTCACGTGGCCAATGATCGATTGGTAGTAACGACGAATATTCTCAACGTAGTTACGTGCCTCATCGCCACGAGCATAACCGTAACGAGTTTGGCTGTAGAAACGCTTCTGACGCAGCAACGGTAGACGCTCTTTCACATCTGCCCATGAATTTGGATCGCCACCTTGTGCCTTCGTTAATCTTCGAGCATCCATCATGTGACCATAACCGACATTATACGATGCTAATGCAAACCAAATCTTCTCATGCTCATTGATTGAATCTGGTACGCGGGCCACGATACGGCGTAGATACTCAACACCACCACGTACTGACTGTTCAGGATCAAGGCGGTTAGTTACGCCAACACTTTTTGCTGTCGGCAGTGTTAACATCATCATGCCTCGCACACCTGTTGGTGATTTTGCAGCCGGTTTCCAATGTGACTCTTGGTAAGCTAACGCGGCAATTAAGCGCCAATCAAACTCTTCACTGTATTTCTGGAACAGTGGTGCCCATTTGGGCAAGGTGTTGTCCAGTGCTCGAATAAAGGCTCGAGTATCTACATAATCAAACGCTTCAATATGACCAATGTACTTCTCTTCTAATGTTGCTAGTTCACCAGACTGTTTGATGCCGCCAAAGAACTCGATCAACATTGCGTATAAGCTTTCATCTTCAGATCGGCGTGTAAACCAAGACACTGGCTGGTCTTCTGTTAACTCAAAGGCTTGTGCAAGGTCAGGATAAAGTCGCTGAGCTAAAGATAACTCTACCGAATCAGTCACGGTAAACCGGAGTTCACCTGTAGATACTTGTTTTAATAGATCGCGAGTATCCGCATCACCAACAATTTCAAATTGAAGCTCAGGGTACTCTTTTTGTAGCGTAGTTAATGTTGGAACGAATTGTGATTGTTCAACGATTTGTAGCGTTTCTGCACCGGCATTGGCTTCTTTATCTTCCGCTTTGTCATCTTTAGATTCTTGATAGCTGATTAGCTGGTCAATATCGCGTGGGCGCAGTTGACCTTTCTTATACACTACTTGTTGACTGACGTAGTAATAAGCAGGGCCAGGGCGGAAGCGTTGTACCGCTTGAGAGGTTTGGTTTAAACCTGTCGCGATGATATCGATATCACCTTTTTTCAGGGCAGGGAATAACTCAGCTTGTCGGAAAGCAGGTTTGATTTCCAACTTAACACCTAACTGTTCAGCAAACTTGCGCGCCAGTTCGTAATCCAGGCCAGCAGGGCCATCAGGACCAATGTAATAGGAAAGTTGGTTGTTGAGAGTGCCAACTCGCAGAACACCACGTTCTTGGATTAGCTCAAACTCACTTTTAGGCTCCGATTCAATCTGGCAGGCAGAAAGTAGAAGCACAGAGGCGAAAAGTAGGGCGCTGCGCTTGAATCGGTTGAACTGACTTATTTGCATTAATTTGGTACGTCTCGATAAATTCTAGTTGCCTTTATATCAAAGCGTGCAAGTTGGGCAAAGTGAATCAGACAGATAGAGTGCGACATTGTGTGTTTTATCGACATTTCGGCTGTAACTCTAATTTGACAAAAAAAATGACGCAAACGGTTGCTTTTGGTGTTACATCACAAAAACAATTGCTATATAATGCGCTCGCAACCAAGAGGTGGAATCGGCATAAGTTCGAAGTAAAACAGTCTAACCCACTGAATTTATTCCAATATCACCTCAGGTCAATAGACCTTAACCAATTGCATAAGAGACCTAAGCACATGAGAATTTTTCGTGGCTCCCCAGCTCTATCTGAATTTCGTGTTAACAAGCTTCTAGAGCTTTGTCGTGAACTAGGCTTACCTGTCACAGGTATTTACGCAGAGTTTGCTCACTTTGCTGAGCTATCAGCAGATCTAGATGATCAAGAAGTTGAGAAACTAGAGAAACTCCTGACTTACGGTCCAACAATTGAAGAGCATGCGCCAGAAGGACTTCTGCTGCTTGCGACTCCTCGTCCAGGTACGATTTCTCCTTGGTCTTCTAAGTCTACCGACATCGCGAATAATTGTGGCCTAGCTAAAGTGGTTCGCCTAGAACGCGGTACTGCTTACTATATTGAAACATCATCTGATCTTTCTGAGCTTCAACTTGTTGAGCTGAAAGCGATTCTTCACGATCGCATGATGGAAGTTATCTTTACTGATTTCGAATCAGCAGCGGCACTTTTCCAAGTGGCAGAGCCAGCACCAGTGGCTGACGTTGACCTACTTGTTGGTGGCCGTGCTGCGCTTGAAAACGCAAACGTTACCCTAGGTCTTGCTCTTGCTGATGATGAGATCGAATACCTATACGATGCGTTCGTAAACAAGCTAGACCGTAACCCAACCGATATCGAACTGATGATGTTTGCACAGGCGAACTCAGAGCACTGTCGTCACAAGATCTTTAATGCAGATTGGACTATCGACGGCGTGAAGCAAGAGAAGTCTCTGTTCAAGATGATCAAAAACACATTTGAAGCCACGCCAGAAAATGTTCTATCTGCCTACAAAGATAACGCAGCGGTAATGGTGGGTTCCGATGTTGGTCGTTTCTTCCCGAACCCAGAAACTCGCCAGTACGGTTACAACCAAGAGAAAGCGCACATCCTAATGAAGGTGGAAACGCACAACCACCCAACAGCTATCTCTCCTTGGCCGGGCGCTTCTACTGGTTCTGGTGGTGAAATCCGTGATGAAGGCGCAACTGGTATTGGTGGTAAGCCAAAAGCAGGTCTTGTTGGTTTCACTACATCTAACTTGCGTATTCCTGGTTTTGAACAGCCATGGGAAACAGATTTCGGTAAGCCAGGTCGCATTGTTAACGCACTAGATATCATGCTAGAAGGCCCACTTGGTGGCGCGGCGTTCAACAACGAATTTGGTCGTCCAAACTTACTTGGTTACTTCCGTACTTACGAAGAAAAAGTGAATTCTCACGCCGGTGAAGAGGTTCGTGGTTACCACAAGCCAATCATGATTGCTGGTGGTATGGGCAACATCCGTGATGAGCATGTTCAGAAGAAAGAGATCCCAGTCGGCGCAAGTCTAATCGTTCTTGGTGGTCCTGCAATGAACATCGGCCTTGGCGGTGGTGCTGCTTCTTCAATGGCATCTGGCCAATCTGCAGAAGACCTAGATTTTGCTTCTGTACAGCGTGAAAACCCAGAGATGGAGCGTCGCTGTCAGGAAGTGATCGACCGTTGTTGGCAGCTTGGCGAACAGAACCCAATCGCATTTATCCACGATGTGGGCGCAGGTGGTATCTCTAACGCACTTCCAGAGCTTGTAGACGACGGCGAACGTGGCGGTATCTTCCAGCTACGTGATGTACCAAACGATGAGCCGGGCATGAGCCCACTTGAGATCTGGTGTAACGAATCGCAAGAGCGTTACGTAATGGCAGTTGCGCCAGAGAATATGGAAGTATTTGATGCTATCTGTAAGCGTGAGCGCGCACCGTATGCTGTTGTTGGTATCGCAACAGAAGAGCGTGAATTGAAACTAGAAGATTCACACTTCGACAATACACCAATCGATATGCCAATGGATGTGCTTCTTGGTAAGACGCCTAAGATGCACCGTGATGCAAAAACGCTTAAAGCCAACAACCCAGCGGTTAACCGTGACGGTATCGAGCTAAACGAAGCTGTGGATCGCGTTCTACGTCTTCCAACGGTTGCAGAAAAAACATTCCTTATCACTATCGGTGACCGCACGGTAACTGGTCTTGTTGCACGTGACCAAATGGTTGGCCCATGGCAGGTACCAGTAGCTAACTGCGCAGTAACAGCAGCAAGCTACGACACTTACCATGGTGAAGCGATGTCTATGGGTGAGCGTACACCAGTTGCTCTACTAGATTTCGGTGCATCGGCTCGTCTAGCGGTTGGTGAAGCAATCACTAACATCTCAGCGACAAACATCGGTGATATCAAGCACATCAAACTGTCTGCAAACTGGATGTCTCCAGCGGGTCACCCAGGTGAAGATGCAGGTCTTTACGAAGCGGTGAAAGCGGTAGGTGAAGAGCTATGTCCTGCACTTGGTCTAACTATCCCAGTGGGTAAAGACTCAATGTCGATGAAGACTAAGTGGGAAGAGAATGGCGAGCAGAAAGAAGTAACGTCTCCGCTGTCTCTGATCATCACTGCGTTTGCTCGTGTTGAAGATGTGCGTAAGACAATCACGCCGCAACTACGTACAGACAAAGGTGACACGTCACTAGTTCTTATCGACCTAGGTAACGGTCAAAACCGTCTAGGCGCAACAGCGCTAGCACAGGTTTACAAGCAGCTTGGTGATAAGCCAGCAGACGTAGATAACGCAGCACAGCTAAAAGGTTTCTACGAAGGCGTTCAAACTCTAGTAGCGAATGACCAAGTAGTGGCTTACCACGATAAAGGTGATGGCGGTCTATTCGTTACTCTTGCTGAGATGGCATTCGCGGGTCACTGTGGTGTGAAAGCTGACATTGCTGACCTTGGCGAAGATACTCTAGCAGCACTATTTAACGAAGAGCTAGGCGCAGTACTTCAGGTTAAGAACGATGACCTAGACGCTGTACTTTCAACGCTAGCAGCAAACGGCCTAGAAGCGTGTTCACACGTAATCGGCTCTGTAGAAGCATCTGATGAGTTAGTGATTACTTCTGGTGAGACTGTAGTTCTTGAGCGTAGCCGTACTGAACTACGTACTATCTGGGCAGAGACAACGCACAAGATGCAAGGTCTACGTGATAACCCTGCATGTGCGGACCAAGAGCATGAAGCGAAGAAAGACAACTCTGACCCAGGCCTAAACGTTAAGCTAAGCTTCGATGTAAATGAAGACATCGCAGCGCCATATATCGCGAAAGGCGCTAAGCCTAAGATGGCAATTCTGCGTGAGCAGGGCGTTAACTCTCATGTAGAGATGGCTGCAGCCTTTGACCGTGCTGGCTTTGAAGCAACGGATATTCACATGAGCGACATCCTAACGGGTCAAGCTGTACTGGAAGAGTTCCAAGGCCTAGTGGCGTGTGGTGGCTTCTCTTACGGTGACGTTCTAGGCGCCGGTGAAGGTTGGGCTAAGTCTATCCTGTTCAATGAACAAGCTCGCAACCAGTTTGAAGGCTTCTTTAAGCGTGAAGATACGTTCTCTCTAGGTGTGTGTAACGGCTGTCAGATGCTATCGAACCTGAAAGAGCTAATTCCGGGTGCAGACCTATGGCCACGCTTTGTTCGTAACGAATCTGAGCGTTTTGAAGCTCGCTTTAGCCTAGTTGAAGTACAAAAGTCTGACTCTGTATTCTTCGATGGTATGGAAGGCTCGCGTATGCCAATCGCGGTTTCTCACGGTGAAGGTCGCGTAGAAGTACGTGATGCTGAACACCTAGCGGCGATTGAAGCGTCAGGCACGGTTGCAGTTCGTTACGTTGATAACCACGGTAACCCAACTCAGCAATACCCGAACAACCCGAACGGTTCGCCAAACGCAATCACAGGTCTAACGACTCAAGATGGCCGTGTGACTATCATGATGCCGCACCCTGAGCGTGTATTCCGCACAGTAGCGAATTCATGGTCTCCAGAAGGTTGGGGCGAGAATGGTGCTTGGATGCGTATGTTCCAAAACGCACGCAAGAACATCGGCTAATTACGACGTAGTCCAAGGTTAACGAAAAGAATAAAGCGCTGGTTGAAAGACTGGCGCTTTTTTATTTAAGGGAATCGAGAATGGATCTCGTCCGATGGAACGCCTCGCTTCGAGAAAGAACAGCGGCGTCATTTCCTAGACTGACGAAGGAAGGAGTAGGAAATCTCTTTTTAACAATGAATCGTGAGAGTTCCCCAATTCGTTCGTGCCTTATCTACTGTAAAAAACTTGCAGCGTTTCGGTAACTTTTATGCTCTAATACCGCGCTTACCAAGGGATGGTGTTAAACAGCTCAGCTTAGATGGAGTTATCAAGTTGACCGAATCCCTGATTAATCCCTTAGGAAATGAAAGAAATGTCTAAAAATCCAAAATTTGCTATCCGCGTAACTGAAAAACGTAACGGTTGGAGCGCAGAGATCACTCGTCAAGTGACATCTCGTAAGACTGTAGTATCAAAACGTGAAACTGGCTTTGACAGCGAAGAGAAAGCACAAGCTTGGGCTGAGCAAGAACTCGCGGGTTTTGTTCAAAACCAAGTGGTTCGTAACGAGCGTAAAGCTGTACAGCGTCAAGAGCGTGAAGCAGAGCAACTAGCGGCAAAAGTTCGCAAAGCACGCGAAGTTGAAGCTGACGAAGAGTAATCTCAGCTTACTAGATGGTCGATTTGTACCATCAAATCTGAATTAAAAAATGCCCCGAGTTCATCTCGGGGCATTTTTATTTGAATGGAAATTAAGAGGTTACTGTTGAGTGTCTAACGGGATTTGCCCTGTCGTTACTTGGTCGACATCAAACTCAGTCAGCTCTTCAATGTAGCTTTCAACCGCTTGCTCTACCACTTCATCGTTTTGCTTGAAGTAAGCGATATGGAAAATAGCATCGCCTTCATTCACAAGTGGCAGTGTTTGCTGGCCAATAACGATACCACCTTTCGGTGCGACTAGTTCAAGCTCATCGTGACCCAGAGGAGAGCTGATGTATGCTAGCGTTTCGCCTTCTTCTACCTTGTCTCCTAGGTTAACCACAGTACGCAAAATACCGTTACCGGATGCACGAACCCAGCTGGTGGATTTCGCGATAATTGGTTCAGGTAGTTTCTTACGGCTCGCACGTAGCATACCGATTGCTTGCATCACACGTTGAACGCCCAGTACACCTGCGCTGATGGATAGTGGGTCAAAGCGCAGAGCTTCACCCGCTTCATAGGTCAGTACTGGGATATCGCATTTCTCCGCTTCGCTACGCAGAGAACCGTCACGTAGAGCTGAGTCTACGATCACTGGTGTGGCAAATGCTTTTGCAATACGCAGTGTCTCAGGATTGCTCAAGTTCGCGCGGATCTGTGGCAGGTTAGTACGGTGAATCGCACCCGTGTGAAGATCCAAAATATAGTCACAACGCTTGGCGATGTTATTGAAGAAACCATGCGCCATACGTGATGCCAGTGCACCTTTTTCACTGCCTGGGAAGCAACGGTTTAGGTCACGGCGGTCTGGTAGGTAGCGCGATTTATGGATAAAGCCGAACACGTTCACGATAGGCACGGCAATCACGGTACCTTTCAGCTTTGCAGGATCCAATTGGTTGATCATCTGACGAACGATCTCTACGCCATTAAGCTCATCACCATGGATCGCGGCATTCACCATGAGTACAGGACCTTCTTGCTTACCGTGGATAATTTCCACAGGGATAGAAAGCGGTGAGTGCGTGTAAAGCTGCGCTGCTTCAAATTCAGTTTCTAATCGCTGCCCTGGTTGTACTTGATGCCCGAGTAGCTCAAATACTTTGCTTTTTTTACTTCTGGCCATAAACCATCTCTGTCAAATACGTTATCAACAATGTAACAACTGGTTCAAAATCACACTAATCATTCTTGTTGATGTGACGAAAAAAACATTTTGTTGATGTGAGTAATAAAGCGCCAGATGTACTTTGAATGTATTCCTTTTGAGGTTGTTTTTGTTTCGAATGAACTGGTTTTGATGCTGCTTTTTGTCATTATATTCACGGTATAAATGGCATTGTTTTAAATTTAATACATCAAATTTATTTGAAAAAAACTGACTTTTACCGGGCCTTTTTATCCGCTAATATCCCCGCCGAATTTTTGACCTAATACCATTTAACTAGAGGTTTTGATGAAAAAGGCGATTGCTAAAATTGGCGCACTAACTGCTGTTGCAGTTTCTCTTTCTGGCTGTGTAGGTAGTAACGCAGTAACGGGTTACGTGATGGGCTTTAACTTAAAAGCAGTAGATAACCGTTACGCTCGTGGTGGCCTAAACATGCTAATGGCGCCAGTTTACGGTGTTGCTATTGCGGCTGACTACATCGTGTTCAACTCACTAGAGTTCTGGACTGGTAAAAACCCACTAAACGGTAAACCACACATCTTTGATACCAAGATGGATACTTACATCGACGTAAACCACCAGCTAGACAAGTCTCTAACGACAGCGCCGATTGGTCCTCTAACAAACAACCGTGTTATCGAACAAGGCCAAATGCAGCAGCTTGACGAAAATACAGTTCAAATGGACATCACTTACAACAATGGTGAAAAAGCGACGCTAATGGGTGTTCGTGAAGGCGATTTCGTTACTTACTACATCGATGGTGAAGTGGTTGCTAAGACTTCTATGGATGAGCTAGCAGCCTACGCGCAAACTCGTGCATAATTTGCGAAGCGCTGATAATAAAAAGCTCGCAATAAAAAAGGGTGCCTCGGCACCCTTTTTCGTATCTGACTTGGATTACGCTTTTTCTGGAATCGCTTCCAGAAGTGCGACCATTTGATCCCAGAACAGTTGAACGGTATCAATCTTCACTTTCTCATCTGGAGAGTGAGGGAACTTGATGGTTGGACCGAAAGAAACCATATCCATGTTCGGGTAAGGTTCTTTGAACAGACCACATTCAAGACCTGCGTGAATAACCATGATGTTTGGTTTGTGACCGTAAATGCCTTCGTACATATCACGGAAGATAGCCATGATTTCAGAATCCGCATCTGGTTTCCAACCTGGGTAAGCACCAGAGAATTCGATTTGCGCATTCGCAAGTTCAGCGACTGACTCAAGCATACCTTCAACTTGACTACGACCAGAATCGATCAGTGAGCGAATTAGGCATAGAACCGTTACTTTGTTCTCTTCAGTTGTGATAACGCCAACGTTAAGGGACGTTTCAACCACGCCTTCAACTTCATCACTCATGCGCATCACGCCGTTTGGACAAGCGTTCAATGCTGCGATGAAACGTTGTTGGTCTGCAATTGCAAACACTTGTGCATCTGTTGACACTTCTTCATTGAAAGTCACGATGTCGGTTTCAACTTTACCAAGCTCAGTTTTTAGTAACTCAGTGTAGTAGTTGAACAGTTCTGCCAGCTTATCTTGATTCTCTGCTGGTAGAGCAACGGTAACGAAGGCTTCACGAGGGATCGCATTACGTAGACTACCACCACGGAACTCAACAAGACGAAGATCCAACTCTTGTGCGTGACCTGCTAGGAAACGGCCTACAAGCTTGTTCGCGTTGCCGCGGCCAGTGTGGATGTCACAACCAGAGTGACCACCTTTTAGGCCTTTCAGCGTTAGCTGACGAGTCACAAAACCTGCTGGGATTGCATCACGAGTAATGTCGAATGTCATTGCGCCGTCGATACCGCCAGCACAACCCATGTAAACTTCGCCTTCTTGCTCTGAATCCGTGTTTAGAAGGATGTCGCCTTCTAGCCAACCTTGCTCAAGACCAAATGCGCCAGTCATGCCTGCTTCTTCATCAATTGTCAGAAGCACTTCGATAGGGCCGTGTTTGATTTCTGTAGAGGCTAAAACCGCAAGGCAAGATGCCATGCCGATACCGTTGTCAGCGCCAAGTGTTGTACCTTTTGCTGTTACCCATTCACCATCAATGTATGGTCGGATTGGATCTTTAGTGAAGTCGTGGTCAGTGTCTTCGTTCTTTTGCGGCACCATATCGATGTGCGCTTGAAGAACGACGCCTTTTTTGTTTTCCATGCCTGGCGTTGCTGGTTTTTTTATGAACACGTTGCCAGTTGGATCGCGGCGTACGTCAAAACCTTGCTCTGTCGCCCAGCTTACGATGTATTGCGCTAGAGCTTCTTCATGCTTTGAAGGGTGAGGAATTGAACAAATCTTATCGAAAAACTGCCAAAGTGGAGCAGGTGATAAGGTACTGATTTCAGAATGGAATTCAGACACGGAAGACTCCTTTTGATGTGCTTTGCCAAATTTAAACCGTAAATATATTGAGTGTTTAGCAATAAATGCTAACTGGTCTTGGCTTTTGAATTGGCACCAAGCATACCACCAGATGAGAGAGGCGAGTAGTCGAGGGAGAAAGGAAATCACTATGAGCTGTCACAGATTCTGAACAGAGCAAAATACACCTATGCAATAAGGTTTATTTGATTGTAAGTATCTTAAATTTTTAATTCACAAAACTGTAATTAACTTACAGTTTTTGTTTGATGGAGATCAATTTAAATGAAAAGTGTGAGTTTAATCACTTTTATGCTTGTAATTAAATTTCTTGGTGGTATATTTGTAACCAGCTTCTGAGAGAAGAATGAAATGCTCAAAGGATGAGTCCGTTTTATCGCCTCCAAGGAACCGAGAAATCAACCAAATTTGACAGTATTAATTGATTTAGAAGGTGATATTTATGAAAGGTTTACCAAGTGCAATGTTCTGGAACAGCAAATCTGTTTACACCGGTAACTTTGTATACCCAACAAGCTTTGGTTACTAATTGAAGCCAACGCATGTGACTCGAACAAGTTTGTTCACCCCTATAAATTGGAATTTTTTTTCAGTGCATAGTGCTGACATGATTCACCGCCACTCAAATTGAGTGGCGTTTTTTTATCTGCTTTTCCTATCCTCGGCTATTTTATCGCCACCAAGCTTCCATTCTGGTATTGCTTATCTCACTTGTTTCGTTTTCAGACTAATTATTTGGGTATTGAGTGCCCGAAACCATGATTTTGCGTTTGAAAGTTTACAACATTGTTCAGTTTGCACTCATTGCATTTGACTGAACGTGAGCTTCTTAGTTCTTGTTTCGTAAGACCTAAAGCTTTTCTCTCTTGGAGGTGTTAGCGAATAGGTTTCATATCCGAAGAAAAAAATCCTATTAGAGTGAAAATTCTATCTGGAATTTGTTATTTGATAACTTTATAATCCGAGCCAATCGATTACGCAACCGTTTACTTTTTACCTTTACAGGATTCGATCATGCTCGAAAGGCTCTTTAAACTTAGTGAAAATGGCACCAATGTGCGCACTGAGATCATCGCAGGTGTTACAACCTTCCTAACCATGGCTTACATTATCTTTGTAAACCCAGCGATCCTTGCTGATACCGGTATGGATCGTGGTGCCGTTTTTGTTGCGACGTGTCTTGCGGCGGCTATTGGCTGTTTCATCATGGGCTTAGTAGCAAACTACCCAATCGCTCAGGCCCCTGGTATGGGTCTAAACGCGTTCTTCACATATTCAGTTGTGTTGGGCATGGGGTACACTTGGCAAGTGGCGCTAGCAGCAGTGTTCGTGTCCGGTTTGCTATTTATTTTACTGAGTATTTTCAAGATTCGTGAATGGATCATTAACTCTATTCCACTTTCTCTCCGCACTGGTATCTCTGCGGGTATCGGTCTTTTCCTTGCTTTCATCGCGCTGAAAAATGCAGGTATCGTAGTAGATAACCCAGCAACGCTAGTTTCAATGGGTAACATCACGTCACTACCGTCTGTGCTTGCGGCGGTTGGCTTCTTCATGACGATTGCATTGGTTCACCGTGGTGTTAAAGGTGCGGTCATGATCGCTATCCTAGGTGTGACGATTCTTGGTCTTATCTTTGGTGACGTTCAGTGGGGCGGCATCATGTCGACTCCACCAAGCATCGCACCAACCTTCATGCAGCTAGACTTCTCTGGTCTATTCGAAGTGGGCATGATCTCAGTTGTCTTTGCTTTCCTATTCGTTGACTTGTTTGATACGGCAGGCACGCTAGTTGGCGTTTCGCAAAAAGCAGGTTTGACGGACGAAAACGGTAACATTCCTCGCCTAAACAAAGCACTGCTAGCTGACTCAACAGCAACGTCAGTGGGTGCTCTACTAGGTACTTCAAACACGACTTCATACATTGAGAGTGTTTCTGGTGTGGCTGCAGGTGGTCGTACAGGTCTTACGGCAGTGGTTGTTGGCGTGCTGTTCCTCTTGGCTCTATTGTTCTCGCCACTAGCAGGAATGATCCCTGCGTACGCGACATCAGGCGCATTATTCTATGTTGCTATCCTAATGCTTTCTGGTCTTGTTGGTATCGACTGGCGTGACCTAACAGAAGCGGCTCCTGTTGTCGTAACGTGTTTGGTAATGCCGCTGACTTTCTCTATCGCAGAAGGTATCACGCTAGGCTTCATCGCTTATGCAGCGATCAAACTGTTCAGTGGTAAAGGTCGTGAAGTTTCGATGAGTGTGTGGGTGATGTCTGCAATCTTCATTGCGAAGTACATTCTTGGCTAACTTTAGCCAATGAAAGAAAAGCCAGTGTGGGCTGAGGGTTCACACTGGCTTTTTATTTGCGGATTTTTTGTGAGTAGGGTCTGTTGACCTTTTGAGCTGATTTTTGCAGCAGTTTGTGGGTTCTTTATACAAGGCAGAGGCTTTGAAATGTAGTTGCCCTACCTGATAAGCCGATAACGCAGTAGAGAGGAGCCACAAACGCTGCCCGCAGGGTTCGGCTAGGCGCCCCCGACTAAAAGCGTTTTACTCTTTGTTGAGAGAATTTTGCTTAGAATGCTAGGCTACAAACCTCTCGCCGCGATTAAAACGCTTTTATCTCGAACAAAATTTAACCGCAAAAGGTCAACAGCCCCTAGTTTCTACGCAAATTCATTCACTTCTCTATTTTGTGTTGTTCACCGAATTCGATTTTTCTGCGTAATAGGCGGAGAATTTTGATATCAGCGTTGGTATTAATGAAGTGTTTCGGTAGAATAATCGTTTGCGCAGCTTGAAACCCCCATTTCCTCTGGTGTGGAAAGTTTAGCTTGATGAGTCCATTTCAGCGCCATCAGCTAAGCAGAGGGGATGCATATTTTGAAATTATTAGGTTATTACAATGAGTAAAAAATTCATTATCACTTGGGATGCGATGCAGTCTTACTGCCGTGAACTGGCTGAGAAACAAATGCCAGCTGAGCAATGGAAAGGTATTTGGGCGGTAAGCCGTGGTGGTTTGGTTCCTGGAGCTATCTTGGCTCGTGAGTTAGGTATTCGTCACGTCGATACTATTTGTATCTCAAGCTACGATCACGATCACCAACGCGATATGACGGTAATTAAAGCACCTGAAGGTGACGGCGAAGGCTACCTAATCGTTGAAGACCTAGTAGACAGTGGCGATACAGCACGTAAACTTCGTGAAATGTACCCGAAAGCGAAACTGATTGCTGTATGTGCGAAGCCATCTGGTAAAGAGCTGCTTGATGACTACGTGGTAGATATCGCTCAAGACACTTGGATTGAGCAACCATGGGATATGTCTATCCAGTTCGTTGAGCCAGTAAACCGCAAGCAAAAGTAAGTTTGTGCCAAGAATATTGAGAAATGCCCCTTTATAGGGGCATTTTTTTTATTATTATTACGCTATTGCAACCAGCTTAGAGTTCTTCCTATGTCAGAAGACGTCAGTAAAAACCTCTCCGAAACTTTGTTTGTTAAACATAAACAAGCGAGAGAAACTTCCGCCCTTACTCAATATATGCCGACGAGCCAAAAGGTTCTTGATGAGAGAGAAGAGCGTGGTGAACGTGCTTGGTATCGTCATTTAAGACGTCTTCAATGGTCATGGCAGGGGCTATCACCAATCGAGATGGAAGGTGTGCTGTCTAAGATTGCATCATCGAATCATTCTCGTACGGAAGATAAATGGCTTGATACTGTCATGGGTTACCACAGTGGTAACTGGACATTTGAATGGATTAAGCTGGGCATGGAGCATCAACGCCGTGCGAATGAAATGCAAGGTGAAGAGGCCGCAGATGAGCTATTTACCGCATCACTGTGCTTTAGTATTGCTGGCTACCCGCATTTAAAGAACGACAACTTAGCCATTCAAGCGCAAGTATTGGCGAATAAAGCCTACACCGAAGGTTCAGAGAAAACTAAATATGTCGTTAAGCAGATCGAAGTGCCTTACCAGAAGCGTAAGATCATCGCGAATCTGCATCTTCCTCGTACTGATAAGCAACTCCCCGTTGTGATGGTCAGTGCGGGCTTAGATAGCCTGCAAACGGACATGTGGCGTTTGTTCCGCAATCATCTAGCACCAAAAGACATCGCGATGTTGACTATCGATATGCCGTCTGTTGGCCACAGTTCTCATTGGCCATTAACGGAAGACTCTAGCTGTCTACACCAAGCGGTTTTAAATGAGCTCTATTCTCTGCCGTGGGTTGATCATCACAAAGTCGGCTTGATTGGTTTCCGCTTTGGTGGCAATGCCATGATTCGCCTTTCGTTTGTTGAGCAAGAGAAGATCAAAGCGTGTGTCGCATTGGGTGCGCCGGTACACGATCTGTTTACCTCTCCTAAAAAGTTGCAGCAAATGCCGAAGATGTACCTCGATTTACTCGCTTCACGCTTGGGCAAGCACGCGGTCGATATTAACAGCATGGCCGGCCAGATGATGGCATGGTCACTCAAGGTGCAAGGTTTTCTCAGCAGTCGTAAGACTAAGGTTCCTATTTTGGCGTTGAGCCTAGAGGGAGATCCGGTTTCGCCTCACAGTGATAACCAGCTTGTTGCGCTGTTTAGCCAGTATGGGCAGGCAAAGAAAATCAGTTCCAAAACGATTACAAAAGGGTATGAGCAATCCCTCGATTTAGCCATAAAGTGGTTGGAAGACGAATTATTAAGATGACAAATCTTCTAATTTAGTTAAGAGTGATATATGTGAGCAAAAAATAAGCTCATGATAATTAAAAATAATAATCATTCTTGGGTAACTAAATATCCTTACTATGGAAACGGAGATTCTTATGTCAGAGACGACTCAAGGACCGACTCACTTTCGCTTGATGTCAAAGTTGAAGGCGATAGGCCCCTACTTGCGCGAACCACAGTCACAACAAGGCCATTACTATTTTGACTGTTTATCAGTCTGTGTAGACGATAAAAAATCCCCAGAGAAACGGGAATTTTGGGGATGGTGGATGGAATTGGAATCCGTCGACGGAGGCTTTACCGCCAAATACCACATTGGCAAATACAATAAAGACGGAGATTGGACTTCTGAATCATTGCCAAATAAGGTAACTGAAGAAGTGTATCTTACCCAAAGCACCTTCCATCAGAAACTGATTGAAACCGTGGCGGAGCACTTCAAGTTAGAAGTGGAATATCATACAGAATCGTTTGATTTCGCCTAATTTGGCTGCTTTCTTCCTCTATAAGACAAAAAGGTGCGTTTTCGCACCTTTTCTGCTTGTTAAATCCCCATTTGATTGCTAAAACATCCACTCTTTATTTGTTTTTCATTTCAGAAGACATCATGACAACGAATCAACAGAATGCAGTTGTTTCACAACCACAGACCGTCGTTGTGAAACTGGGTACAAGTGTGCTAACAGGCGGCACTTTGGCGTTAGACCGTGCTCACATGGTAGAGCTGGCTCGTCAATGTGCGGAGCTAAAAAAACAAGGCCATTCAGTCGTAATGGTTTCGTCTGGTGCTATTGCAGCAGGCCGTGAGCATCTTGGATACCCCGCACTGCCCAACGCGATGGCGAGTAAACAGTTACTTGCCGCAGTGGGCCAGAGCCGTTTGATTCAAACATGGGAGTCTCTGTTTGGTATTTACGGTATTAAAATTGGTCAAATGCTGCTGACTCGCGCGGATTTGGATGATCGCGAGCGTTTCCTTAACGCGCGTGACACCATTAACGCATTGGTAGCAAACGACATTATCCCTATCGTGAACGAAAACGACGCAGTAGCGACGAACGAAATCAAAGTGGGTGACAACGATAACTTGTCTGCTTTGGTGGGGATTTTATGTGGTGCAGACAAGTTACTGCTCTTGACTGACCAAAAAGGTTTGTTTACTGCAGACCCACGTAAAGACCCTAATGCCGAGCTAATTAAAGAAGTGAAAACGATTGATGACACTTTGCGTAAAATTGCTGGTGGCAGTGGAACCACGCTAGGTACTGGCGGTATGGCAACCAAACTTCAAGCGGCAGATATCGCGCGTCGTGCGGGTATTGAAGTGATTATCGCAGCGGGTAGCGCGCCAAATGTTATCTTTGACTCATTGAGTTCAGAGCCACAAGGCACGCGTTTCCTGCCTTGCTCTGAAGCATTAGAAAATCGCAAACGCTGGATTTTAGCGGGACCAGCTGCCGCAGGTGATATTTTTATTGATGATGGTGCTGTAAATGCCGTTGTGGGTAAGGGTAGTAGCCTACTCGCGAAAGGTGTTATCAAAGTAAGTGGTGATTTTGCTCGTGGTGAGGTAACACGTGTGACGAATTCACACGGTAAACTGGTTGCTCGTGGTATCAGCGCCTACTCAAGTGAAGACCTAGCAAAAATTGCTGGTAAGCACAGTAAAGATATCATCTCTATTTTGGGTCATGACTACGGCTCAGAAGTGATTCATCGCGATGATCTTGTCGTCATTCAAGAATAGAAATTGAGGGAAGCAAAGTGGATTTAACGAATATGGGTAAAGCTGCTAAAGATGCAGCTTTCGAATTGGCGACAGCGTCAACCGCACAAAAGAACCAAGCACTAGCCATCATTGCCGATGAGCTAGAAGCTAACGCAGCAACCATTCTGGCAGCAAACGCAAAAGACATTGAGTTAGGTCGTGAAGCGGGTCTAACAGACGCACTACTCGATCGTCTGCTACTGAACGAAGAGCGACTAACTGGCATTGCTAATGACGTTCGTAATGTGATCAGCCTAAACGATCCTGTGGGCAGCGAGATCGACAGCAAAGTGCTAGAAAACGGCATGTCACTGTCTCGCCGCCGCGTACCACTTGGTGTGGTTGGTGTGATTTACGAAGCACGTCCGAATGTAACCATAGATATTGCGGCATTGTGTCTAAAAACGGGCAACGCAAGCATTCTGCGCGGTGGTAAAGAGACGTTTTTCTCTAACATGGAGTTGGTGAAGGTTATTCAATCGGCACTTGCGAAAGCGAACTTGCCAGCGGCTTCGGTTCAGTACATTGAAAAGCCAGATCGTGAACTTGTTTCTCAGCTGCTTAAGTTAGATGACTACGTAGACATGATCATTCCACGTGGTGGTGCGGGTTTACACAAAATGTGCAAAGAGAACAGCACCATTCCAGTGATCATTGGTGGTTTTGGTATCAGCCACATTTTTGTTGATGAATCAGCAGAGCTAGAAAAATCACTCAACGTTGTTGAAAACTCAAAAGTTCAGCGTCCATCAGCATGTAACTCGCTCGATACTTTGCTAGTCCACGAAAAAGTGGCAGAGCAATTCTTATCGATGATTGTTGAGCGCATGAATGACAAAGTAACCTTCGTTGCAGAGCCAAAAGCAAAAGCGCTAATGACACAAGCGAAACAAATTCGTGATGCAGCGGAAGGTGACTTTGATACGGAATGGCTAAGCTACACACTTGGCGTGAAAGTGGTTGCAGACGTGAAAGAAGCGATTGACCACATGCGTGTTCATAACGCGAGCCACTCTGATGCGATCATGACCAACAGCTTGGTGAACTCTGAATTGTTCATCAATTCTGTCGGCTCTGCTGCGGTTTACGTAAACGCAGCAACACGCTTCACTGACGGTGCTCAGTTTGGTCTTGGTGCGGAAGTTGCGGTATCCACTCAGAAACTGCACGCACGTGGCCCAATGGGTTTGGAAGAGCTAACCAGCTACAAATGGGTTGGTAAAGCAAACTACCTAGCACGCAGTTAACAGAAACCGTCTGATATTGATTGAAAAAGGGGCAGGAATGCCCCTTTTTGTTTTCTCTAACATAGCAATTCCGCTACACTAGTCTTGCTTTTGGGACGACCCCAATCGCACGCTATTTGGAGGTGATATGCATTGTCCTTTTTGTTCCGAGAACGATACAAAAGTAATTGATTCCCGCTTAGTTGCTGACGGCCATCAGGTTCGTCGTCGTCGCCAGTGTCTTGCATGTAGCGAGCGTTTTACTACGTTTGAAACTGCGGAATTGGTGATGCCTAAAGTAATTAAGTCTAACGGCAACCGCGAACCGTTTGATGAAGATAAAATGGTCGGTGGTATTCAACGCGCTTTAGAAAAACGCCCAGTAAGCGCTGACGCTATCGAGCTTGCTATCAGCATGATTAAGTCACAACTGCGTGCTACTGGCGAACGAGAAGTACCAAGCGAGATGATTGGTAACCTTGTTATGGACCAATTGAAAGAGCTTGATAAAGTCGCTTACATCCGTTTCGCATCGGTTTACCGCAGCTTTGAAGACATCCGTGAATTTGGCGAAGAAATTGCTCGCCTAGAAGACTGATTGAATCATGGCTCAACAAAACTCTTCTTCAGTATTTACCTCTCAAGATTTTGAAATGATGTCGCGTGCGCTCAAGTTAGCGAAACGCGGTATTTATACTACGGCTCCGAATCCTAACGTAGGCTGCGTTATTGTCCGTGACGGCGAGATTGTTGGTGAAGGTCATCATCACCGTGCAGGCGAGCCTCATGCCGAAGTCCACGCGATGCGTATGGCGGGTGATAAAGCCGAAGGGGCGACCGCATACGTCACGTTAGAACCTTGCTCCCATTTTGGTCGCACACCGCCGTGTGCTGAAGGGCTAATCAAAGCTAAAGTCGCTCGCGTTATCTGTGCGATGGAAGATCCCAACCCGAAAGTCGCCGGGCGCGGTTTTCAAATGCTGCGTGATGCTGGGGTAGAAGTTCAAGTCGGCTTGCTAGAAAGCGAAGCCATTGATCTGAACAAAGGGTTTATCAAGTTCATGCAAACGGGCATGCCTTATGTTCAGTTGAAGATGGCTGCCAGCCTCGATGGGCAAAGTGCACTTAATAATGGCCAAAGCCAATGGATCACCTCCCCAAAGGCTCGCCAAGATGTGCAGCGTTATCGCGCATTAAGTGGTGGGATTCTCTCAACCAGCAAAACCGTGATTGATGACAATGCGTCATTGAACGTACGTTGGGATGACCTGCCGTGCAGCGTACAAACTCAATATTCACAAGATGAAGTCCGTCAGCCACCTCGTGTGATTTTGGATCGCCAGTCTCAACTTAACGATGATCTAAAACTATTCAATACTGATGGTGAGCGTATTATTGTCAGCCAAGGTGGCGATATGGCACCTGAACTGGATGAAAACGGCCAAATTGACTTAGCCACGACATTAAAAGCTGTGGCGAGCGAATATCATATCAATCACTTGTGGGTAGAAGCAGGAGCAACGCTCGCGAGTTCGTTAATCAAAGCTAACCTTGTAGATGAGCTAATTGTTTACCTCGCGCCTAAATTGATGGGCAGTGATGGACGAGGTTTGATTGGTGCACTTGGTTTAACTGAGATGGCACAAGTTATCGATTTAACTATTACTGACGTTCGAATGGTCGGGGTGGATATTCGCATTACCGCAACCATCAAACGCAACCAAAGCTAGAAAGAAGCATTATGTTTACAGGAATTGTAGAAGCAGTAGGCAAACTCACTGCCATTACGCCAAAAGGCGAAGACATTACCGTAACGGTAGAAGTAGGCAAGTTGGATATGTCTGACGTTAAGTTAGGCGATAGTATCGCGACCAATGGTGTGTGCTTGACGGTCGTTGACTTTGGCAGCAACTACTACAGCGCTGACTTGTCTTTGGAAACGCTGAACAAAACTGGTTTTGCCGCGTACCAAGTCGGCGATAAAGTGAACCTAGAAAAAGCCATGCTACCGACCACTCGTTTTGGTGGGCATATTGTGTCTGGTCACGTTGATGGCGTGGGTGTGATTGTCGAGCGTAACCAAGTGGGTCGTGCTATTGAGTTTTGGGTCGAGATGCCTGCGGAGATCGGTAAGTACGTGGCAGAAAAAGGCTCTATCACAGTTGATGGCATTAGTCTGACTGTCAACGATCTACGTAAGAATGGTTTTAAATTGACAATTGTTCCTCATACCAGTGAAGAAACCACGATTGATCAGTTCCAAGTGGGACGCAAAGTGAACCTAGAAGTGGACGTATTGGCTCGCTACATGGAACGCTTACTGCAAGGTCAAAAAGAAGAGTCGCAAGAATCACGCATTACGATGGAATTCTTACAACTGAATGGTTTTGCCTAAGCGAAACCGACCATAATCACAGAACGTTATCAGGTTAATTGACTTAATAAAGGTTGGCTTCAAACTGCTTTGCTGACTAAGCCAGTAGACGTAACTAAACGAAACGTTAAATGCATTGCTGCTGCAATAATGAATTTTTGAATAACGGGAAACAGAATATGCCTATCAGCACGCCTCAAGAAATTATTGATGACATCCGCGCGGGCAAAATGGTCATCCTGATGGATGATGAAGACCGCGAGAATGAAGGTGATTTGATCATGGCTGCCGAGCACATTACGCCGGAAGCCATCAACTTTATGGCTACGCATGGTCGTGGCTTGATCTGTCTAACCATGACAAAAACACGTTGTGAAAATCTTGGACTTCCACCAATGGTGCAAGACAACAACGCGCAATACACCACCAACTTTACCGTTTCTATTGAAGCCGCTGAAGGTGTAACAACTGGTATTTCAGCTGCTGACCGTGCTCGCACTGTGCAAGCTGCCGTGGCGTCAAATGCGAAAGCGGCTGACTTAGTACAACCAGGTCATATCTTCCCTCTTGCAGCACAAGATGGTGGCGTTCTAACTCGCGCTGGTCATACTGAAGCTGGTTGCGATTTGGCCCGTCTGGCTGGTCTTGAGCCTGCTTCAGTTATTGTTGAGATTTTAAACGACGATGGCACGATGGCTCGTCGTCCAGATCTTGAAGTATTTGCTGAAAAGCACGGTTTGAAACTTGGTACCATTGCGGATCTTATTGAGTACCGCAACAACACTGAAACAACCATTGAGCGCGTTGCTGAGTGTGCACTACCAACCGAGTTCGGTGAGTTCACGCTTGTGACGTACAAAGACACCATTGATAACCAAGTGCACTATGCAATGTGCAAAGGTGACCTTAGTTCTGAAGCGCCATTAGTTCGTGTGCACCTACAAGATGTATTTACTGATGTGCTTCGTAGTGACCGTAACGCAGAACGCAGCTGGACACTTGAGAAAGCGATGAAGCGTATCGGTGAAGAGGGCGGCGTGCTGGTTGTTCTTGGCAACGAAGAGTCAACCGATCTACTTATTCATCGCGTTAAGATGTTCGAAGCGCAAGATAAAGGTGAAGCACCGACGCTTGCGAAGAAACAAGGCACGTCTCGTCGTGTTGGTGTTGGCTCGCAAATTCTTGCTGACTTAGGTGTGCATGATATGCGCCTACTTTCTTCGACCAACAAAAAGTACCACGCACTGGGTGGTTTTGGCCTGAACGTTGTTGAGTACGTCTGCGAATAACAACTGACCGACAAGTTCCTAGTCTTGCGTGTACTTATCATCGTTATGGCTAGGAACTCGTGACTGGTATCCAATTTCCATTAGATATTGCTCACAAAATTGTGCTAGAATCCGGCGATTCTCACTTGATGAACAATTTTCACTTAAAAATAGAGTTAAAGGAAAGCTTATGAAAGTGATCGAGGGTGGCTTCCCAGCGCCAAATGCAAAAATTGCTATCGTTATTTCTCGTTTCAACAGTTTTATTAACGAAAGCCTACTATCTGGTGCGATCGATACACTAAAGCGTCACGGACAAGTAAGCGAAGACAACATTACAGTAGTTCGTTGTCCTGGTGCCGTAGAACTGCCTTTGGTAGCTCAACGTGTTGCTAAGACTGGTAAATACGATGCTATCGTATCACTAGGTACAGTAATTCGTGGTGGCACACCACACTTTGACTATGTTTGTAGTGAATGTAACAAGGGTCTTGCACAAGTTTCTCTGGAATACAGCCTTCCAGTAGCATTTGGCGTACTGACTGTTGATACTATCGATCAAGCGATTGAACGCGCAGGAACCAAGGCTGGTAATAAAGGTGCAGAGGCTGCACTAAGCGCACTTGAAATGATTAACGTACTATCTGAAATTGATTCCTAATGGGGGCCAGTGTGAAACCAGCCGCACGTCGTAACGCACGTCAATTCGCTCTACAAGCGATCTACTCATGGCAAATTACTAAAGACAATGTTGCCACGATCGAAGAACAGTTTTTGTCTGGCGACAAATACGATGAAGAAGAACTTCACGCATCTGAGCCTGCACTAGCTGCTCCTGAAACAGACGTAGCTTACTTCCGTGAACTACTAAGCGGTGTTGTACTTAGCCACTCTGAGCTAGATAGCAAAATCCGTCCATACGTGTCACGTCCAATGCAAGACCTAGACATGATGGAACTTGCTCTTCTTCGCCTTGCTATGTACGAGATGACTCGTCGCGAAGATGTTCCTTACAAAGTGGTAATCAACGAAGCGATTGAACTTGCAAAAGTATTCGCAGCAGAAGACAGCCACAAGTTTGTGAATGGTGTGCTAGATAAAGCGGCACCGCACGTACGTAAGAAATAACAATTTCTTCAATAAAAAGGTCAGCAGATGCTGACCTTTTTTGTATCAATAGCTTTTACATCAAAAAGTAAGTGAATAATGTCTGGTGAATTCAATCTGATCGACAAGTACTTCGTTGGGCGTCAAAGCCAACGCAAAGACGTACACCTAGCGGCAGGTGACGACTGTGCGTTAGTGAAAGCGCCAGATAACGTACAAATTGCCATTAGTACCGATACATTGGTGGCTGGAACCCATTTCCTTGCGGATGCTAATCCTGCATGGGTAGCACATAAGGCGCTGGCATCGAATATTAGCGATCTCGCTGCAATGGGCGCAACGCCTGCGTGGGTAAGCTTCGCGTTAACCATGCCTGAGCCGGATGAAGCTTGGCTTGCTCCTTTCTGTGATGCATTTTTCGAGCTAGCGGATTACTTTGGTATTCAGCTAATTGGTGGTGATACGACGAAAGGTCCATTGAGTTTGACACTGACAGTACAAGGTTTTGTTCCAGAAGGCAGGGCATTGACTCGTTCCGGAGCGAAAGTCGGTGACTGGGTGTATGTGACGGGGGACCTTGGTGATGCAAAAGCAGGGCTTGATGTGATTTTGGATGGCTCATTACGCTCACGCATTGCAGCGCAGCAGCTTGAGAAAGCACATTATCTTAGTACACCTCGCGTATTAGCAGGGCAAGCATTGGTCGGTTTAGCTTCGGCGGCGATTGATATCTCCGACGGTTTAATTTCTGATATCAAACACATTCTCAAGCGTTCCGACGTTGGTGTGAGTTTAGATGTCTCCCAATTACCAATTTCTTCTGAGTTGGTTCAATTTTTAGATGATAAGGTCAGTGCTCAGCAGTATGCTTTATCAAGTGGTGAAGAGTATGAATTGTGCTTTACTGTGCCTGAGCAAAATAATGGCTCGTTGCAAAGCGCATTGTCTCACGCTGGTTGTAAAGTCACTTGCATAGGTCAGATTCGACCAAAAGGTACGTTTGAGCTGCACGATGACAATCAACCCCTTGATTGGGATCTGACTGGCTTTGACCACTTTAAATAATATGAGCTAGGCATCAGCCTAAGATTGAAACCAAACTCGCAGTATAGGCTTAAGGAAATGACCAACCCTCTCTCTCTGATTTCATTAAAGAACCCGTGGCATCTTTTGGCGACAGGTTTTGGTAGCGGTTTATCACCAGTAGTGCCAGGCACAATGGGTACGCTTGCTTCAATTCCGCTGTTTCTGCTTTTGGCACAACTGCCTTTCCCACTTTATGTGGTTGCGGTGTTATTCTCTTGTGTGATTGGCATTAAGATTTGCCAAGTGACATCAGATGACATGGGCGTTCATGACCATGGTTCTATTGTATGGGACGAGTTTGCGGGCTTTTGGATCACCATGAGTTTAGTGCCTGCATTGAATATTCCGCTAACAGAGTGGAAATGGTTACTCACCGGTTTCATCTTGTTCCGCTTCTTTGATATGGTAAAACCGTGGCCAATCGGTTGGTTAGATAAACGTGTTCACGGCGGCTTAGGTATCATGATTGATGATATCGTGGCGGGCATTATGGCGGGCATCGCACTGTTTTTAGTGGCGAAATACGCAGGTTGGATGTAATACCTATCTTTAAGATCTAGAATCGACAGATAAACAAAAGGGATGCCACATGGCATCCCTTTTTGGCTTCGTTGTAGGGTCTTACGTTCGTTTACTTAGCTAAGTAATCGTTGATCGACTTCTCGATGCCTTTTGCATCTAAGCCAAGATCTTCATGTAGCTCGTCTTGTGTGCCTTGAGGAACGAAGCGATCTGGCAAGCCAAGGTTAAGTACTGGCTTAATGATTTTATCTTGCATCATAAACTCAATCACACCCGCACCAGCACCACCTGCAATCGCATTTTCTTCTAGCGTAACCAGAACATCGTGCTCAGCTGCTAGCTGACGAATCAACGTTTCATCAAGTGGTTTAACAAAGCGCATGTCTGCTACTGTTGCGTCTAGGTTTTCAGCTGCTTCTAGCGCGTTACCCAGGAAGGTGCCGAAGCTTAGAATTGCCACTTTCTCGCCTTTACGAACCACACGACCTTTACCGATTTCAAGCGCAGTAAATTCTTGTTCAATGTCTGTGCCCATGCCGCTACCGCGTGGGTAACGAACGGCACTTGGACCAGTGTGCTTATGACCCGTGTACAGCATCTGGCGACATTCGTTTTCGTCGCTTGGTGCCATGATCACCATGTTTGGGATACAACGCATAAAGCTTAAGTCGAACGCACCTTGGTGAGTCTGACCATCTGCGCCAACCAAACCAGCACGGTCGATAGCGAACATCACCGGTAAGTCCATGATCGCTACATCGTGAATCAACTGATCGTAACCACGCTGTAGGAAGGTCGAGTAGATTGCTACGATCGGATGATCACCTGCAATTGCCATACCTGTCGCGAGAGTCACGGCGTGCTGCTCTGCAATCGCGACGTCAAAGTACTGTTCTGGGTACTCTTTCGAGAAGCGAACCATACCAGAGCCTTCACGCATCGCTGGCGTAATCGCCATCAGCTTAGGATCTTGCGCTGCCATGTCACATAGGAAATCACCAAAGATCTTAGAGAAGGTCGGCTTGCCGCCGCTGCTCTTCGGCAAACTGTTATGTGATGGGTCGAACTTTGGTACACCGTGGTAGCCGATAGGATCTTTTTCTGCAGGCTCATAACCTTTACCTTTTTTGGTCATGATGTGCAGAAATTGTGGTCCTTTCAGTTCACGCATGTTTTTCAATGTTTTGACTAGCTCATTTACATCGTGACCATCAATAGGGCCGATGTAGTTAAAGCCTAGCTCTTCGAATAACGTGCCAGGAACAACCATCCCTTTTAGGTGCTCTTCTGTGCGACGAACCAACTCTTTAATTGGTGGGACGCCAGACAACACTTTCTTACCACCTTCTCGGATAGAGGTGTACAAGCTGCCTGAAAGCACTTTAGCAAGGTGGTTGTTCAGTGCGCCAACGTTTTCTGAAATAGACATTTCGTTGTCGTTCAGAATGACCAGCATATCGGGGTGAACGTCACCAGCGTGGTTCATGGCTTCAAATGCCATGCCTGCTGTGATTGCACCATCACCAATAACACTAACAACTTTGCGTCCCTTTCCTTCTTTTTCAGCGCTGATAGCCATACCTAGGCCGGCACTGATAGAAGTGGATGAATGGCCAACAGATAGCGTGTCGTACTCGCTCTCTTCGCGCCATGGGAACGGGTGTAGTCCGTCTTTTTGACGGATGGTAGGCATTTGGTCACGACGGCCAGTCAGGATCTTATGCGGGTAAGCCTGATGGCCTACGTCCCAGATCAACTGATCAACAGGTGTGTTGTATACATAATGCAGAGCTACGGTTAGCTCTACTGTGCCTAAGCCAGACGCTAGGTGTCCGCTAGACTGACTCACTGAATTTAACAGATACGTGCGTAGTTCATCGCACAAAGTAGGCAATGTTTCTTTCGGAAGGAGTCGTAGCTCTTCCGGTGTATTTGCTAACGCCAGTGTTGGGTACTTTGAAATATCAAGAGTCATATAAATGCGCGCTTATTGTGTTAGTTCTTGCGCTCGATGACATATCGGGCGAACTCTTCGAGTAACTGAGTATTGTATGGGATTGCTTCTAATGCTTGAAGTGCTTCCTGTAACAGAGTGTGAGCTTTCTCCATTGCTCCCTCTAAACCCAGTAGAGATGGGTAAGTGCTTTTGTTCAGCTCTTGGTCTGAACCTTGCGGTTTCCCTAGTGTTTCCGTATCACTGATGATATCAAGAATATCGTCTTGAACTTGAAACGCCAAACCAACAGCTTGAGAGTAGCGCTCTAAGTGTGGCAAGACTTCCAAACCTTTTTCACCTGCTGCTAGCGCACCGAGTTTGACGGCACAATTAATCAGAGCGCCAGTTTTATTTCGGTGTATCTCTTCTAGCTCAGCGAGTGTAACTTGACGATTCTCTGCTCCAAGATCAAGCGCTTGGCCAACACACATGCCATTTGCGCCAGATGCTTGAGCTAAAGATTGCACCATCTTTATACGCTGGCTTTCAGCATTTGGATTCAGCTGGCCTTCTGCAATGATAGTAAAAGCTAAGGTTTGTAGCGCGTCACCTGTAAGAATTGCCGTCGCTTCATCAAATTTTATATGACAAGTTGGCTGACCGCGACGCAGTTCATCATCATCCATCGCTGGCAAATCATCATGGATAAGAGAGTAAGCGTGAATACACTCAATTGCCGATGCAGGCGTGTCGAGGTCTTTTAGTTGGCAGCCCAGCATTTGGCCTGTGATATAAACAAGGAAAGGACGAACACGTTTACCACCAAGGAGTAAGCCGTACTTCATCGCTTGAATCAATGGCTGCTGTTGGTGAGGCATTTGCTCAAGCCATTGATTGAGTTGTTGATTATTTCGTTGTTGATAAGACGTCAATGTCTCTTGCATCACATTGCTCACTACTGATTATTATTCTGACTCAGGGTTGAAGTCACTTAGTGGTGCTTCATCATCTTCACTAAGAAGAATGCTCACGCGTTGTTCGGCGTCACTCAGTTTCGTTTGGCCAGCACGAGCCAGAGCAATGCCTCGTTCAAATTTGCGTAAGGCATCATCTAAGGCAAGATCGCCATTCTCTAGTTGATCAACCAAGCCATCTAGCTCTTCAATGGTTGCTTCAAAGGTCATGTTTTCTGGTTTCTTGACCGCCATCTTTTATCTGCCTTAATCAAGCCTCTAATGAATGCACGCAAGTTACCTTAGCCTACTAACTTGGTCAAATTTAACCTTATATAATTGTCACAAAATTGGCTCTAGAAGACTCTGATGAGACAATCTTGATCATATAAATCGAGAGTGAACGATCATTTTGTGATGTATTAACCAAGATTTCTCTAAAAAAACTGTTCTAAGTGTCGATACAAGTAATAATCTGCTCAAGTGGCATAGTTAGATAGCATGAGGAGTGCTTTGTGGATTTAGCAACCCTAATAGGTTTGATAGGTGGATTTGCCTTCGTAATCATGGCGATGGTATTGGGTGGCAGTATCGGCATGTTCGTCGACGTCACTTCAATCTTAATCGTAGTGGGCGGTTCCGCTTTCGTAGTGTTGATGAAGTTCACATTGGGTCAGTTCTTTGGAGCAGCAAAAATTGCAGGCAAAGCCTTCATGTTTAAAGCAGACGAGCCTGAAGATTTAATCGCTAAGATTGTTGAAATGGCAGACGCTGCTCGTAAAGGTGGTTTCCTTGCGCTTGAAGAGATGGAGATCAGCAACAGCTTTATGCAAAAAGGCATCGATTTGTTGGTTGATGGCCATGATGCCGAAGTCGTAAGAGCTGCACTACAGAAAGATATCGCATTAACCGATGAGCGCCATACTCAAGGTACTGGTGTATTTCGTGCGTTCGGTGACGTTGCTCCTGCGATGGGTATGATTGGTACACTAGTTGGTCTGGTTGCCATGCTTTCGAACATGGATGATCCAAAAGCGATTGGCCCTGCGATGGCGGTAGCACTTTTGACTACCCTATACGGTGCGGTGCTATCAAACATGGTTTTCTTCCCTATTGCCGATAAGCTTTCTCTGCGCCGCGATCAAGAGACATTAAACCGCCGCCTAATTATGGACGGAGTGTTGGCGATTCAAGATGGTCAGAACCCACGAGTCATCGATAGTTATCTGAAGAACTACCTGAATGAAGGTAAACGTGTTCTTGAGATTGACGAGTAATTAGGGGGCTGTGATGGATGAAGATCAAAAATGTGACTGTCCGCCACCCGGTCTCCCGTTGTGGATGGGGACCTTCGCTGACTTGATGTCACTATTAATGTGTTTCTTCGTACTTCTACTTTCGTTCTCGGAAATGGATGTTCTGAAGTTCAAGCAGATCGCAGGCTCGATGAAGTTTGCCTTTGGTGTTCAGAACCAACTTGAGGTGAAGGACATTCCCAAAGGTACCAGTATTATCGCGCAAGAATTTAGACCAGGTCGCCCTGAGCCAACGCCAATTGATGTCATCATGCAACAGACCATGGACATCACACAGCAGACGCTAGAATTCCACGAAGGGGAATCGGATCGTGCGGGTGGTACTAAGCGTGACCAAGGTAAACTTACAGGTGGTCAATCGCCAGACACCTCAACACAAACGAATCAATCTTCAGAAGCTGAAATGCAGCAACAACAGCAGCAATCAGAAGCGAAATCTCAAGAGATGGAAACCTTGATGGAAAGCATCAAGAAAGCGCTGGAACGAGAGATTGAACAAGGCGCAATTGAAGTCGAGAACCTTGGTCAGCAAATTGTGATTCGTATCCGAGAGAAAGGGGCATTTCCAGAAGGTTCCGCATTCCTACAACCTAAGTTTAGGCCTTTGGTACGACAAGTCGCAGAACTAGTCAAAGATGTTCCCGGTATTGTTCGTATTTCAGGACATACTGACAATCAAAGGTTGGACTCTGAGCTGTACCGTTCAAATTGGGATCTATCATCACAGCGAGCGGTGTCTGTTGCCCAAGAAATGGAAAAGGTGAGAGGTTTCTCACATCAACGCTTACGCGTTAGAGGGATGGCGGATACAGAGCCAGTCGCTCCGAACGATACTGATGCCAATCGTGCACTTAACCGCCGTGTTGAAATCAGCATCATGCAGGGTGAACCTCTTTACAGTGATGAAGTGCCTGTTGTGAACTAATGCTCTTCACTCTCTATTGAAGAAAAGCGAGCTGATAGCTCGCTTTTTTTGTCTTTCCAATCCGCTTGGGTGTATAATCTTGCGCCCTTAAAGTGAGCTCATACTCTTTAAACTGACCGATAAGAGAATTCCATACGTACTTTTATATGGTTGTACAGTTATGGTGAGTGTCACTCATTGTTGATTGCGAAACTAACCTGCGAATTAGACTATGAAATTTATTGTAAAGCCCCATCCAGAAATTTTTGTAAAAAGTGAATCTGTGCGCAAGCGCTTCACAAAGATTTTAGAGTGCAACATTCGTAACATCGTTAAGAGCCGTACGGAATCAGTCGCGGTATTTAACCGTCGTGATCACATTGAAGTGACCTCTGAAAGTGATGAGTTTCACGCTGAAGTACTGGAAATCCTGACACATACGCCAGGTATTCACCATACTCTTGAAGTGAAACAAACAGAATTTAAAGATCTGCACGATATTTACGAGCAAGTTCTTGAACTAAGCGGTGCATCGATCGAAAACAAGACCTTCGTGGTACGTGCGAAGCGTCGTGGTAAGCACGACTTTACTTCTATCGAACTAGAACGTTATGTCGGTGGTGGTCTGAACCAAGCGGTTGAGAGCGCGAGCGTGAAGCTGCATAAGCCTGACGTAACCATTAAGATTGAAGTTTCAAACGATAAGCTAAATCAAGTACTGGCACGCCATAAAGGTCTAGGTGGTTTCCCACTAGGCACGCAAGAAGACGTATTAAGCCTGATCTCTGGTGGCTTCGATTCTGGTGTTTCTAGCTACTTGCACATTAAACGTGGTTCAAAAGTACATTACTGCTTCTTTAACCTAGGCGGTCCAGCACATGAAATCGGCGTTAAGCAGGTTTCACACTACCTATGGAACAAATACGGGTCTTCGGCGAAAGTACGTTTCATCTCAGTTGATTTCGAGCCTGTAGTTGCTGAAATCCTTGAGAAAGTTGACGATGGCCAAATGGGCGTGATCCTGAAGCGTATGTTTATGCGTGCAGCGGGTATGGTCGCTCAAAGAATGAAGATCGAAGCATTGGTAACCGGTGAAGCGCTAGGTCAGGTATCTAGCCAAACACTGACGAACCTACGCCACATCGATAACGTAACAGATACATTGATTCTTCGTCCGCTTATCAACTGGGATAAAGAAGACATTATCAACCTAGCGCGTGAAATCGGCACAGAAGATTTCGCGAAGACGATGCCAGAATACTGTGGTGTTATCTCTAAGAAGCCGACAGTGAAAGCGGTGAAAGGCAAGCTAGAAGCTGAAGAAGAGAAATTTGATTTCAGCATTCTTGAGAAAGTGGTTCAAGAAGCTCGCATGATGGACATTCGTGACATCGCGAAAGAGTCAGAACAAGCAGCTCCAGAAGTTGAGCAAGTACAAGCCGTAGAAGAGCACGCAATCGTACTGGATATTCGTAGCCCTGAAGAGGAAGACGACAACCCACTAGAAATCGATGGCGTTGATGTTAAGCACATCCCATTCTACAAGTTAGGTACGCAGTTTGGTGATTTAGACCAGACTAAGACATACCTACTGTACTGTGACCGTGGTGTGATGAGCCGCCTGCAAGCACTTTACTTGCAAGAGCAAGGCTTCAACAATGTGAAGGTTTACCGACCATAATCGTGTTGTAACGCAGACAATCACAAAAGCGCAAATTGAGAAATCAGTTTGCGCTTTTTTCGTTTTAGCACGCGCAAAAAATGGCTTTATGAAGTGATAATATTGAGCTTAATCGCACGCTTCGTAATTTGTACTGATATAACGATAATTAATCCGAAGTGAGGATGAAAGAGTGATATTACTGCCAGTTTTTGAAGAAGGTGGCGATGAGATATTTAGATAAAAAAACACCGCCTAAGAAGGCGGTGTAAGAAATTTGACAGACAGGTCAAAATAAATACAGGAAGTATATGTTTTGTCACAGGGAGTTGTACACAAAACATCATGGTAGAAATCTACCTAACTCGAAATACGAGTTTGCAAACACAACATCGCAACAGCAAGCCAATTGATTCTAAAAAGAATCAAGCCGTTCAGGCTCGCGTTGCGGGATGAAATATAGAATTTATCTGGCTGTTCGACAACGGACATTTTATAATGTTTCAGATAAAAAAAACTAATCCTACTTGAGGTCCCATAATGTCTCGCAGATTGCCTCCGTTGAATTCACTTCGCGTTTTTGAAGCGGCTGCTCGCCATCTTAGTTTTACCCGTGCAGCTGAAGAGCTATTTGTTACACAAGCGGCTGTAAGTCACCAGATCAAAGCCCTTGAAGAATTCCTATCTTTGAAGCTTTTCCGTCGTCGTAATCGCTCATTGTTGCTCACGGAAGAGGGGCAAAGCTACTTCCTAGACATTAAAGATATCTTCACTTCGATTGCTGAAGCGACAGATAAGGTATTGGAACGTAGCGAAAAAGGTGCACTGACCATCAGCTTACCACCAAGTTTTGCTATCCAATGGTTGGTGCCTCGGTTGGCGGATTTTAATGCCCAAGAACCGGACATTGATGTACGCATTAAAGCGGTCGATATGGATGAAGGTTCACTGACTGATGATGTTGACGTTGCTATCTATTATGGTCGTGGGAACTGGCCAGGTTTACGTGCTGATAAACTCTACCAAGAGTTTTTGATCCCACTTTGTTCACCTTCATTACTTTTAGGTAACAAACCATTAGAATCTCTAAGTGACCTTAAATTACATACCTTGTTACATGATACTTCTCGTAAAGATTGGAAGCAGTTTGCTCGCCAACAAAATATCGAAGGCATCAATGTGAATCATGGTCCAATTTTCAGCCACTCGACCATGGTGTTACAAGCTGCTGCACACGGGCAAGGGGTCGCTCTAGGAAACAACGTACTAGCCAAACCTGAAATGGAAGCGGGACGCTTAATTGCGCCATTTGACGAAGTATTGGTGTCGAAGAATGCCTTCTACGTGGTGTGCCACGAACAGCAAGCGGATATGGGACGTATCGCAACGTTTAGAGACTGGATGTTGGCAACCGCGAGAAAAGAACAAGAGGAAGTATTGGATGAGTCATTGGATAGCTGAGGGGCCTGAAAACGGACCACTGTTTATTTTTGCTCACGGCGCAGGAGCTGGCATGGAGCACGATTTCATGACTGCCGTCGCCAAGGGATTAGTTGAGCAGGGCATACGCGTGGTGCGTTTTAATTTTCCTTACATGGTTAAGCGAGCGGAAGATGGCAAGAAGCGTCCGCCTGACCGTGCACCAAAGCTTCTTGAAGCCTATGAAGAAGTGATCACTCACTTTACTTCTCAGCCAATCGTGATTGGTGGTAAGTCGATGGGCGGACGCATGTCGAGCTTGTTAGCAGATAATGAGCTGGTGGCGGGTATTGCATGTTTAGGTTTTCCTTTTCATCCTCCTGGTAAGCCAGAGAAATACAAAGGTGAACACCTCGCGAGCATTGAAAAGCCAACTCTAATCCTACAAGGCGAGCGCGATACTTTCGGTAAGCGCGAAGAGTTCGATAGCTTTGTGTTGTCAGAGCAAGTGAAAGTGAGCTTTTTGCCAGATGGTGACCATAGCTTTAAGCCTCGTAAGAGCTCAGGCTATACAGAAGCCGGTAATATTGCATTGACGGTAGAGCAGTTAGCGAGATTTGTTAAAGAGGTGTACGGTGAAAAGTAAGTGGTTACTCTCCTTTACTGGCATTTCTGGCTTAACATCAGTGGCGCTAGGTGCATTTGCTGCGCATGGTTTGAAAGCAAAGCTATCGCCTTATTTACTCGACGTCTTTGAAACCGGCGTTTTGTACCAGTTCATCCATACTTTGGCTATCGCATTTTGTGCGATTTTGCTGTTGCTCAATTTGGGACAAAAAGCACAAAAGTATTTTTTCATTGCCGCGATTTGCTTTATCATCGGCATCTTTTGTTTTAGCGGCAGTCTTTACGCGCTGGCGCTGACGGGCATTAAATGGTTTGGACCAATCACTCCGATGGGAGGATTGTTGTTCATGATCGGCTGGTGTCTGTTCTTTTTTGCTGCGTTTAATATCAAAGAGGTCTCCAAGTGAAACAACTAATGCTCTATTGCCGTTCTGGCTTTGAGAAAGAGTGTGCTGGTGAAATTCAGGACAAAGCAACACAGTTGGAAGTGTACGGCTTCCCTCGTGTGAAGAAAAACTCAGGTTATGTTGTCTTCGAGTGTTACCAAGATGGAGACGCAGACAAGCTAGCAAAAGGCTTAGACTTTAGCGCTCTGATTTTCGCTCGCCAAATGTTTGCTGTTGCGGCTGAGTTTGAAGCGCTACCAAGCGATGACCGTATCAGCCCTATTTTGGCAGAATTGTCTGAAATCGAAGCATTCCCACGTTGTGGCGATCTGCGTATTGAAACCCCAGACACTAACGAAGCGAAAGAGCTATTGAAGTTCTGCCGTAAGTTTACAGTACCAATGCGTCAAGCAATGCGTGGTAAAGGTCTGATGTGGAATAAAGACAACGCGAAGAAGCCTGTGCTGCACATTTGTTTTGTCGCGCCGGGTCATTGTTACGTGGGTTACTCTTACCCGGGCAACAACTCGCAGTTCTTTATGGGCATTCCTCGCCTTAAGTTCCCTGCGGACGCGCCAAGCCGTTCTACGCTGAAATTGGAAGAAGCATTCCACGTCTTTATTCCTCGTGAGGAGTGGGATGAGCGTTTGGCTCCTGGCATGTGGGGTGTTGACCTAGGTGCATGTCCGGGCGGTTGGACTTACCAATTGGTGAAACGTTCGATGTTCGTTCACTGTGTCGATAACGGCATGATGGCGGATAGTCTAATGGAAACCGGTCAAATTAAGCACCACATGGTGGATGGCTTTAAGTTCGAACCAGACCGCAAGAATGTAACTTGGATTGTGTGTGACATGGTTGAGAAGCCAGCACGTGTGGCTCATCTAATGGGTCAGTGGCTGCTAAAAGGTTGGGCGAAAGAAGCGATTTTCAACCTTAAGCTTCCAATGAAAGGTCGTTACGATGAAGTGCTGCAAGATCTTGAGAACCTAAAAATGTTCTTGATTGAGAATAAGGTGAAATTCAAGTTGCAAGCGAAGCACCTATACCATGATCGCGAAGAAATCACGATTCACATTCAATGTCTGTCTAATATCTCACCACACTAAGCTAACGTTTCTATGTGGTAGAACAGAATCAAAAAAGCGCCTTATACAGGCGCTTTTTTTGGTCTTAAGTCGAGTCTCTATTCCGTTTTATTTGGCCCTGTAAAGCGAATGTCTTGCAGGTTAAAGCCGAGCTCGATATCGCATTTCAGCGCTGCTACTCGCTTGCATAGACGTGCTGACTCAATGTGTTCATCCAGCTTCTTGCGATATTTCGGCACCAGCTCTTCACTTGCGTACGCTGCTTCAATATCTTCAAACTGGGTCAGAATTTCTTTTGCAGCCTTTGGTCCCACACCAGGCACGCCCGGCACTTGGCTTGAGCTTATACCCGTTAAGCCCCAGTAGTCGGCAAGTTGAGTTGGTTTTACACCAAATTCTTTTTCGATAAACGGTTCATCCAGCCAGCGGTGTTGGAAGTAATCTCGAATTTGTAGAGTCGGGGACAGCAGCTGGCAGTAACCTTTATCTGTAGAAACAATCGTGACCTTCTCTCCGTGACTGGCGACTTTGGTGGCCAAAGTTGCAACCAAGTCATCCGCCTCATCACCTTCAGATAGTAACGAATCAATACCTTGTTCCCACCACGCTTGTTGAATCGCGTCTAAGCCTTTCATCAAAGGCTCTGGCATGGGCTTTCGGTTTTGTTTGTAGTCCGGGAGGATTTCTGCGCGCCAACCGCGATCTTGCTCGTGGTGATCGAATACCGCAATGATATGGGTTGGTTGTGCTTCGGACAGGATGCGAGTCAGCGTTCTGCCTGTGGTGGTGATGGTTCTTGCTATGTCAGTTGGATCGGGTTGTGCAGAGTGCACACGGCGGATCAGGTTTAGGGCATCAATGATAACAAGATGAATAGACATAATGACTTAGCAATAAAAAAGGGGCGTAATGCCCCTAGTGTAACCAAAGCTGAGTTATCTATCGACCACCATTTTCCTGATGGGCAATACGGTAACATGGCTCGTAAGCTGTACCACCTGGTAGTTTCATGCGATGTTGTTCTACGAAGTCCTTTAATAGCTTGTCGAGTTTCTTCATTAAGACCGGATCGCCATTGATGGTAAACGGACCTTTCCGTTCGATTTCTCTAATCCCTTCAGCCTTGACGTTACCTGCTACGATACCTGAGAAGGCTTGACGCAAACTTGCTGCCAGAACTTGTGGCTGCTGATTGATGTTCAAGTTTAAGCTTGCCATTGCATCGTGAGTAGGCTCAAACGGTAGTTGGAACTCAGGCTCGATCTTCAGTGACCAGTTAAAGCTGTATGCGTCGCCTTTCTCTTTACGATGTTGACGTACTTCGTCCATTGAGCGTTTCATGATGCGGGCAACTTCTGCAGGATCATCAATCACGATTTGGTAGTGTTTCTGACCCTCTTCACCCAGCGTGTCTGCAATGAAAGCATCGATAGAGCGGAAGTAGGCTTCGCTCTCTTTCGGGCCCGTCAGCACGATTGGCATTGGGTGGTCGGCATTTTCTGGGTGCATCATGATACCCAAGATATACAGCAGCTCTTCGGCTGTACCTGGACCACCAGGGAAGATAACAATGCCATGCGCCATACGAACGAAGGCTTCGAGACGTTTCTCGATATCTGGCATGATCACCAGTTCATTCACGATTGGGTTTGGTGGCTCAGCTGCGATGATTGATGGCTCTGTCAAACCAAGATAGCGTTGGTCTGTGTAACGTTGCTTGGCATGACCAATAGCGGCGCCTTTCATTGGACCTTCCATCGCGCCAGGACCGCAGCCCGTACAGATATTCAGTTCACGTAGACCCAGTTCGTTACCCACTTCGCGAGTGTATTGGTACTCGGTTGGGTTGATTGAGTGGCCACCCCAACACACAACAAGGTTTGGCTCGATACCAGGAGTTAGAGCGCCAGCATTACGCAAGATGCCAAATACGAGGTTGGTAATGTGAGTGGCATTAGTCAGGTTGAGGCGCTGGTTGTCCGCCAAGTGCATGTTCACGTATACGATGTCGCGCAACACAGAAAACAAGTGCTCTTGAATACCTTTGATGATCTCACCGTCAACGAACGCGTGCTCAGGTGGGTTAGCAAGCTCAAGCTTGATGCCTCGTTCACGACGCACTACATTCACATCAAACGATAGGTATTTATCTAACAGCTCTTTTGAGTTGTCGGTGTGGCTTCCCGAGTTGAGGACCGCAAGCGTGCAGTTGCGGTAGAGCTGATAAAGATCACTTGATGCTGTTTTCTTAAGACGCTCAACTTCGAGTTGTGATAGCAAATCCATGCTACCTGCGGGGCTTATATGGGTAATCATAAGGCCTCCTTGCTATTGCTTTCTTTGAGGGAAAAAACCAACTCACCTACTTAGCTTATACGTGTCGTTCTACTCAGCGGTTGGCAGACTTTGTTGTTTAAACAGCTTAGCAGACTAGTAATGAAGAAACGTGATAACTCGTTGAATTTTGTAGGCTATATAGTAAAACAGACTGCAATTGCAGTCTGTTTGGTGTTTTTTTGAACAATCGGCTAGTTCCAACTTACTTGGTTGGTACCTCTTTGTTTCGTCTCTTTTAGCATACTACCTAATCGATCTAAGACGTACTCAGGGCTATCTGACTCTTTAAAGCTGGTTGAGACGGCGGTCAGCGTAATCATGATGTTCTGTTCTCGGAACTTAAATGGCAGTTGGCTCACATCTCGTTGGATCTGCTTGAGTAAATCAAGCGTGTATTCTTCGCTTTGGTCAGGGATCAACAAGATAAATTCTTCTCCACCAAAGCGTCCGACAGTATCGGTATCGGAGATGCGTTTTCTCATCGTGCGAGCAAGGATCTTCAATGCCTTGTCACCTGCTGTGTAACCATAGCTATCATTAACCGCTTTGAAGTTATCGACATCAAACAGCACGACGCGCAAATTTTGTTGAGAGCGAATCCAGCGACGGTATTCTAATTCCAAGCGATCATTGAATGCCGCTCGGTTGTACACCTTAGTCAGTGGATCTAGCAGCATCCGCTGAGCTTGATCTTCCAATCGACGACGATAATCTTGGGTAGTCTCGAATACGGCTTCAAGCTGATTTTTACTGTAGCCTAGGCGCTCTTGAAGAGCCTGCTCACGCTCCTCTGTCATTTTTAACCTTTCAGTTAATGAAGCGATTTGAGCTAGCAATGGTGACATATCAGCTTTGAGAGCTTCCAGTTCCGCTGCTTGATCGAGCGTCGTTTGGGTGCGATCCACCAACGAAGAGAGCTCAGAGTTTAAGTCTTGTCGGTGCTCAAAATAGGTTTGATGCTGATCGACATTTTGATGTGCAGTTTTTAAGTTGGAAGAGAGAGAAGTATTTAACTGATCGAGGAATTGTTCAGAAGACTTACGCTCAAATTTGGTTGCTTCAACAACCAGTTTTAGCGTATTCAACGTGAGTTCGATTAGTGACTCTGCATTAACACCCAGCAGAAGCTTGGCTCGAATATCGAGTAGTTGCTCTCCAGATTCGCCTTCAAAGTCTAGTTCTGTAATTGTGTATTGCAGATCAGAGGCAAGACACTCTAGTTGTGACTTGTCAGGTGAGTTTTCAAGTTCACCTAAGTTAAGGCGTGAGTTAGAGGTGATTATTTTAAGCGCACGTTCGTAAATGCTGAGAAGCTTTACTGCTTGGTCCACTTTTTTGCCTGCGTGAACCTCTGAAAAGCTCATTAGATTCCGCAGTTCACGTTTCAGTTGCGCAGGCAAACCTGTGATTCGCTGGAGCGTTTCACCACTGTGTTTTATCTGCTCATCAAGATAACCGTTTTGTTTTTCCATCGCCATAGACTGTTGTTTGAGTACTCGTTCCAATACTGCAAGGCGGGGGATCAGTGAGGTTATGTCTTGTTGATGTTCTAATTCTCGCTGAATTTCAAGCAAGTAGTTTGTGACTTGCGTGCTTGAGCCCTGGCATGCAGAGGTCAATGATGCCACAACTCGCTTCAGAACTTGCTGCTCTCGCTTAAATTTGAGCGAAGTATCACGATGTGCCAGCCTGAGTTGGTCAAGTTGACAACTCAGCTGATGAAGCTGCGACTGAATATCGGATTCCAAGATTCCCATGAAAAAACTGTGGCTAAGTCCATGTACTGCTGACAATTAATTGATAATAACAAAAAACTTTATAGCGTCATTAGGTATCGTGCTCAACCGCTGTTTAATTACCCACTTTTTAATATTTTTTTGAGGTTGTCCTCATTCTGGTACGAAGAGTGGATCTTTATTAGCCCTTGGTTTATGGCGTGTTGGCATGCGGTACGTATGTCACCAGTTGCAAAGCTCGCTGCTGGCGCATTGTCAATGGCTTTCAAAAATACCCAGTGACTTGCTTTGTCTTTTAAGCTGACTTCTCGGGCAATGTGTGTAGCCAATAGCAGCAAATCAAGCAATTCCTCATCGTTGATTGCGGTATAAGCCCGAGGTAAGAATGGGTAGTCACTAATGCCCATTCGGATAATTCGATTTACATTGTGCTGCTCGGCAAACTCATCCACCCAGCTTTGGAATTTCTCAAAAGTGGCTTCTGCGGAAGCATCACGATCAGCATTTGGCTCGATATATAGCAGGTTTGCATCTGAGAAGTGGTACAAACGAGTCGGTTTGTTAATGCGCTCCGCTAAGAACTCTCCGAATGCGCGTTCTAGCTCCAAACCTGCTTTGTAGCCGTGCTGAACATACATACTGCGCAGGAATGGTAAATCGATCATCACAAAGCGTAAGCGGTCGTTGAGAGGTTCGTGGATTAACTCTCCCATTTGCCATTGCTCGAACGTTTCACTGGATTTCTGCAGTGAGCGCGATAATTTGACGTTGAGCATACGCAAGTTGCGTAAGCGTGATCGAGAGTGGGTAAATAGGTCGTTACGTAGTTTTTCTATCTCATTCGATTGGCGTTGCATGATTACGCCACGACGCATGATAAACAAAAACATCACCAAAACAGTGATAAACAACGCGAACGATATTTTCTGAAATTTGCGATGCTCCATTTCTACTTGAGCCAAGCGATCCGCTTGGCCTACATAGTGGATACTCTGTTCGGCAAATTCTTTTTGCTGGCGGAAGGCATCCTCACTGATCTGGTTAAGTTGCTTTTGCTCTAAGCGAACTAAGCCGGTGTATTTTTTATACGCTTGCAAAGAAAGTTGATATTCGCCTGCTTGCTCATAACCTAGACCCAATAATCGGTATGACTGCTGTTTGATGAAGCCAGTATCGTCCGGCGCTTTCTCAATGAGATCGAGCGCTTTCTGGGCATTGTTGATCACACTCTTACTGTCATTTTGGTGATACGCTAGACCGGACTTAAGCAATGACGCTTTTGCTTCCAAATAAGGTATCTTTACGTACTCGAGTAAGTCTAAAGAGCGATCGAGGTATTGTTCTGCCAGTGCGTAGTTGTACAGTTGAAGGTAAGTAGCGGCGAGGCTGAGGCGGATCTTGATGATACGTTCAATATTTTTTGCTGTGCTGTCATGGTCCAGAACATTGAAGTAATGAACGAGGGCAAGATTGAACTTGCCTTGATAGAAGTAAACATCCCCCATTTGCTCAAGAACATCCGCTAAAATAGGTGAGTTCGGGTAGCTATCATAAAAGTCAGCAGCTTGCGAAAGGTACTCTATGGCTTTGTCATAGACTCGTCTCTCACGGAATAGACGTGCTAGTAGTCGATTAACTTTTGCAAGGCGAGCACCGTTATCGCTTTCAATCGATTGCCAGTAACCAAAAAGCAGCTCTGATAACGCTAAGTTGTATTTCTTGTAGTTGAGGTAAAACTCGCCGACAGCAGTGTGGTAGTCAATTAATGTGATGTCAGAGCGGTTATCAGCCAGCATGCTTTTGGCCTCCGCATACCAACGATCCGCTTCGACAAAATTGCCGCTGTGAGAGGCGAGCAATGCACGCTGCATTACTAAACGGTATCGTACACTGTCTGTCCGTTGCAAAACTGGGTTAGCTTGTTCGATCTGCTGCTCGACTTGATCGAGTTTATCTTCCGCCACCGCATAGTTTTTATCATTCATCCAAAGCATTTGGTTGCGCATCAGTTGCACATCTAGATTTAGGTAAGGAAGTTGATATTCGGTGGCAAGTCGTTCAGCTTCGTTTAGATTGTCGATGGCTCCCTTAATGTTACCCATAGCATATTCAGCTTGCGCGATGATTTTATGAGCTTCAATCGTGCTGCTGGGAGTGCGAATACTACGATCGGTCTCTTCACGAGACATGGCAGAAGGGCTACCGTTTTCTTTTCGGTCAGTCAACTCACGTTGTAAAAGGTAGTTTTTGGCGGCTTGTTTGGCTTGCGATGGTTCAATCTCAGCTAATTGCTGAGCTTCATTAAGCAAAGTAGAAGATAAAATGGTCGCGTGAAGTGGCTGCGCTAACCATAAGCAAAGAAAGCCAATCAGCCTAAATAGACGCGAACTGTCCCAAAACATCCTTTTCGTTCCCTCGAACTGTGTCGTAATGTACGTGTTTTTGAATAAGCAATAGTAGAGAAAAACGCCCAGCAATCCAACAGATAGCTGGGCGTTTTTGAGTATTTAAGCAATTAGTTTTTGAGTGTGGAACTCAAGCACTTTTAATTATCTACTCAGATTACTGACGCGCCATGCGGTTATTGTGTGCTGGCTTGTCTTGCTCCGTTGAGCGGTAAGGGTTGATATCCAAACCTCCACGGCGAGTGTAACGTGCGAATACCGTTAGTTTCGTTGGTTGGCAGTACTTCATCAAATCAGTGAAAATACGCTCAACACACTGTTCGTGGAACTCGTTGTGCTCGCGGAATGAAACCAAGTAGCGAAGCAGCTTCTTACGATCAAGCTTAGCGCCTTGGTAGCGAATTTCTACGCTGCCCCAGTCAGGTTGGTTGGTGATCAGGCAGTTTGATTTCAGTAGGTGGCTGTGAAGGGTTTCTTCTACTTGCTCTTCGCCTGCAGCGCCTTCAAGAAGTGCGGCGTCAAAATCGTAGCTGGTGATTTCGATATCTTGACCGTCGATGCACTCGCCTTCCATGGTTACGATAGGCTGGTTGGTGTAGTGAGTTACTGGGTTTACTTCCACAAGTACTTGCTCACCAGCGCATGCTGATAAATCTTGCGCTAAACGCTCAGTCACTTCTTCCCAAGTAGCAAAACGCGTTTGGTTGTAGCTGTTTAGGTACAACTTGAACGACTTTGACTCAATTAAGTTCGCGCTGGTCGCAGGGATGTAGACTTCGCCAACGGCAACTTGAGGCAAGCCTTTACTGTTTAGCCAAGATAGCTCGTACAGCGTCCAAATGTCGTGCCCCATAAACGGAAGGCTGTCGCCAAGTTCAAGGTCATCACGGTTTAGGCTGCGAGGTACAGGTTGCAGCAAGCTTGCGTCGTATTGATTTGCGTACTCGGTCTTTTTACCCAGAGTTAGGCCAGCAAGCTCTTTAGCGTCAGAATATTTGCTCATACTTTGTGGTCATTTTCGATTAGAATGGCGAGAATTTTACTGAATCCGCTGATTAATTGCCATCCGGCAGACACCGCGACCTGATAAAAACTAACCAGGAGACCTTCATGACCCAAACCGTTACTCAGGCTCTACAGGACTTTAGCCTGCGCTATCAACAAGCTTGGCAAGACGAGAATAACGAACTGCCACGCAGTGAAGAGCTTGCTGATCTTGTTTCTCCATGTGTAGAAGAGAAACGCGACGGGGCCGTATTGTGGAAAGCATTCCCACGTGAAGAAATGGCGGATTTCACTAACGTTGAGAACGCAATTGAGCTGACGCTGCATGAAGACATCAAAACCTTCTACGGTTCTCAGTACAGCGCTGATATGGACGCAACTTGGCAAGGTAACGAACTGACGCTGCTGCAAGTGTGGAGTGACAATGATTTCACCCGTCTACAAGAGAATATTCTTGGTCACCTAGTCACTCAGCGTCGTCTAAAGCTAAAACCGACGGTATTTATCGCCGCTACAGACGCAGAGCTGGATGTGATTTCTATCTGTAACCTAACTGGTAATGTGATTCTTGAGCGCCTAGGCTCAGACAAACGCGACATACTGGCGGAGACGCTAGCAGAGTTCCTAAGCAAACTAGAGGCAGCGGTGTAAGCATGTACGTTGTTGAGTTGCAGTTTGAGTGTTTTGATAACACCACCGTAAGCGCCGTTGATAAAGCGATCAATGGTCTGATGGATGCGTTGCGCTACAACGGCCAGGTACTTGGACGTGAGTTCCCTATCGTAATGGGTGACGGCGAGTTTTATGTTCGTGTGGTTTGCCCAGAGCAAGACAGTTTACACCCTCGCTACCATTCTGATTTCGTCAAAGTGTGCATGAATCGTTTGTCGGAAGCGTCGTTGCTTGCGCCGAAAATGCGCATGTTGGGTCGTGATTTGAACTCAGAAGAAGCGGCAGAGGAAGAAACGCCAAGCTGGCAAGTGCTGTACACCACATACGTACATACTTGTTCTCCGCTGCGCAGTGGCGAGACCTTGTTACCTATTCCGCTTTACCGTAATGGTGCGACATTGAATGGTGACCATAAAGCGGTAGTGAAATGGCAAACGGAATGGCAAGCGTGCGATGAAATCCAAATGGCGGGTGGTTGCCGTGCTGAACATGCGGCGCTGCACGAGATTTGCGACGCGGGCAGTGTCCTGTTCCGTCGTGGTTGGGATTTACGTGGTCGGATTGAATATATCACCAAGATCCCGACTTACTACTACCAATACCGAGTTGGTGGTGAGTCGCTTGAAGCGGAAAAAGGACGCAAGTGTCCAAAATGTGGTGGTGAGTGGTTACTCGACGAACCGCTGCACGACATTTTCTATTTTAAGTGTGACGATTGCCGAATTGTCTCCAATATCTCTTGGGACCACATCAAATAGTTTATTTTTTTAAAGCTGGCGCCTATGCCAGCTTTTTTCTATCTAATGTAATTGTGTAACGGTTACTTAACAGATTTTCTTATTATTCACCCTGCCAATACTTTGTTTTTGAAAGCATTTTTTCTGAAGATATCTCTCATCCCCTAGTTTGTGACCTGTGTTCACGTTCAAAGAAAAATGTAACACATATGCATGCTTTGTAAGCATTGAAACGTTTGCTTCTCAAAAATTTCAAATAATATCCATATCCTATTTAAGGTTTTGGGAAGAGGGCCCCTTCCGAAAATATATATAAAAATAATCTGGAAGGAATTGAGATGACTTTATTTAAACGAAGCTTAGTCTGTATTGCTGTAGTCGGCTTGATGGCTGGCTGTAACGATGATGAAACAAAATATGTAGAAGTACCGTCGGATTACAGTCCAGTTGTCGCAGAGGGTAAAACGCTAACTAACACGCCTGATGTAGTGGTAAAAGGTGAAGTAACACAAGCCGATGAAGTAACCATCGCTATTGCTGCGACGTCGGATTTACATGGTCGTTTATTTGGTTTTGATTATGCGTTGAATGCGGAAGATGACGATGCTGGTGTTACGCGCGTTGCGACTTTACTGGCAGATCAAAAAGCTGCGCACCCAAATATGATCCTGATTGATATCGGTGATACGGTTCAAGGTAACTCTGCACAGCTATTCAACGACGATCCAACTCACCCAGTGGTCGAGAGCATGAACTCGCTTGGCTTTGACGTTTGGGTGCCGGGCAACCATGAATTCAACTTTGAGCGCTCGTTTATCGATCGTAACTTAAATCACTTTAATGGTGCGGTGCTGTCTTCTAACATCAAATGGGAAAGCAACGATGTGAACTACATTCGTGCATTCCAAATGTTTGAAGTGGAAGGGGTTAAAGTAGCAATCGTTGGTCTAACACCGTCAAACGTACCTAACTGGGAAGCGTCTGCGCCGGATCACTTCAAAGGTTTGAAGTTCGAGAACGAATTGGATGCGACTAAAGAAGCCGTTGAGCAATTGGTATCTAAATACAATCCAGATGTGATTGTTGGTGCGCTTCACCTTGGCCGACAAGAAGATGGTGGTGTGGGTGTTTATAAGATTGCTTCAGCAATGGCGGACAAATTTGATGTCATCCTAGCGGGGCACGAACACGCAAACTACATCGAGCAAGTGAATGCTGATGGCACGGTGACACCAATCAGCAAAGCAACGTCAGAAATTGGTGGCGATAATTCTCTAATCGAAGATAAAGCTAAATCTGGTGAATATAACCAAGAAAATCGTAAGCAAAGTGTGAAGATTATTGAGCCAGGTAAATGGGGTGCTTACCTTGCTAAAGCTGAGATTCAGCTGAAAAAAGTTGATGGCAAGTGGACCATGGCGGACACGACATTGACCAACATCGGCACTAAGAAAGTGGAAGAAGATCAAGCGATACAAGCGAAATTCCAATACGTGCATGATATTTCGGTTGAAGATGCAACACGTGAGCTCGGTCGTGTGACTGGTAACTTCACGCCAAGCGCAACGGGCTTCCAAGATGAAGCGACAGCGACGGATTACAACTACACTGCAGAGCGTTTGTACTCGACCATTCACCTTGCGAAAGTGGTTGATACGCCTTTGATGGATGTGATTAACCAGATTCAAATGCAGCAAATCGAGGCTGCTGTTGGTGAGGGCAAAGGGGCTGTTGTATCGGCAGCATCACTGTTCTCTGATCAATCTAACTTAATTGATAATGAAGTTTACACCAAAGGTAAATCGACTAACTTGTACAAGTACGACAACACCTTGCTTGGTGTTGAGATGACAGGTGCGAATCTGAAACGCTTCATCGAATGGTCTTACTCTTACTTCAACCAATATAAACCGGGTGATATTACCGTATCGTTCAAGAAAGGCGCGCCAGCTTATCTTTACGATCAGTTCGATGGTGACATCCAGTTCACGGTAGATCTAAGCAAGCCATCACTTGAGTTGGATGAAAATAACGCGGTGACGAATGAAGGTAGCCGAGTAAGCATTACTAGCATTGGTGGCGAACAGTTTGATCCAAACGCGACTTACAAAGTGGCGATGAACAGCTACCGCTTTGGTTCGCAAATTCAGAAGTTTGGTTGGGCAGACAAAGATGACGTGTTCTACGACTCTGTGAATGAGCCAGTTTACGCAATTCGCGATATGCTAACTGCATATGTTGAGAAGAACCATGGCATTGATGTTGCTGATTTCAGCGATAATGTTGGTAACTGGGCATTCACGCAATACCAACCAAGCGGAGAGATTACTACGCTGCGTGACGGTGAGGGTAAAGCACTTTGGGAGCAATTGAAGAACATGGAAATCTGTGTCTCGATTGATTTAGAGAACCCGAAATACCCAGCGATTGTTAAGTCTGTGAACATCAATGATTCGTCGAGCTACTTTGTTAACCCTAACAAAGACGCGACAACCCTTGATGAGAAGGTAGCAGGCTGTAACCCAGCTCATTAATCCTGCATGTGGGCGCGGTAGAGGTTACCGCGCCTAATTTTACTCACCAGAGGCAAAGCCTGTTGGAGTGAGTGATGTAGAAGAGTGCTTCATGATCAAAAGAATCTATAACAAGTGGGGTTTCACCCTACTGATTATCCTTATATCCACACTTATTTTTCAGTTTTCTTCTTCGTGGAGTGAAGATTTCCGTCCTAAATCTCGTCAGCAACAAGAGTTTGTTGAAGCGACTGTCACGCGTTCGATCTCGAACCATGTGGCACCAGATCCGCTGGTGCCAGATGTGATGACAGGCAAACAAGTCTTCATGGCAAAAATCCTAGAAGGTGAGAGCGAAGGATTGGAAGTGGAAGTCACCAATCCACTCAGTCGTCAGCACAATGTTTATGTCAGTGAAGGCGATACTTTCATCATGATGATCCGCGAAACCACCAATGGCACCGTTTATTGGGCGTATAACCACAAACGCTCAGACGCGATTTACCTGATGCTTGCGCTGTTCTGCGCGCTGCTGCTGAGCTTTGGTAAGAAAGAGGGCATTAACTCAATGGTCGCGCTCTATTTTACTGCGGCATTAATCGTTGGCGTGTTGGTGCCGAGTATTTTCGCTGGTTGGAATCCAATGTTGGTCAGCATCTTATTGATGGTGGTGATCATCGTAGTCAGCTTTATTCTCGTCTCCGGTTATAACCGTAAGAGTTTATGTGCCATGGGCGGCACATTATTGGGCGTGATTGCCGCGGGTGTAATGGCGCAGTGGTTCGGCGAAATGGCACACTTGTCGGGCATTTACCTCGACAAAGGCGAAGACGTAATTTACCTAACGTCGGTGAAGATGGGCATTCGTTGGTTGATGTTCGTGACGATTGTCGTGGCTGCGCTTGGTGCCGTAATGGACGTGGCAATCTCGATTGCATCGGCGTACGCGGAGCTGCAACAAACCGACCCGAAACTCAAACCAAAGCAATTGGTTAGAGCGTCGATGAATATTGGTCGAGACATCATGGGCACCATGACCAACACTTTAATTTTGGCGTTTGCTGGTGGTTCATTGACGACCATTATGATGGTGTGGGGGCTTAACATGCCGGCGAGTCAGTTTATGAATATGCCGCTGGTGGGCCTCGCAGTCGTGAACGCGTTGGCGGGTAGTGTGGGGATTGTGCTGACTATTCCTTTTACTGCGTTTCTAGCGCCTTATGTGTTCAAGCATCCTCAAGTGGAAGAACAGGTGAAAAAGAACGTTGAGCAAGACGAAGTTCAGCTGTTCTAGCGATATAAAACCGCAATGAAAACAAATACAAAAAGGGCGCTCCGATGAGCGCCCTTTTTAAGTTTCAAGTGTTGTAGAAAGGGGCGATTACCAACCTTTAACTACGCCACCTTTGAAGATGTCTTTCGCTGCTTCGTAAACTTCATCAGTTTGGTATGCTTTCACGAAGTTTTGTACGTTAGCTGCTTGAACGTTGTCTTCACGAGCAACGATTAGGTTTACGTATGGAGACTCTTTGTCTTCTACGAAGATACCATCACGCTCAGGTGTTAGGTTGATTGAGCTTGCGTAAGTCGTGTTGATGATAGAAACCGCTACGTCATCAAGAGAGCGTGGAAGCTGTGCTGCATCTAGCTCTACGATTGTAATGTTTTTCGGGTTACCTACGATGTCACGTACCGTCGCTAGCAGATCAACGCCATCACGTAGCTCGATCAAACCTTGTTGCTCAAGAAGCAGCAGAGAACGACCTAGGTTTGTTGGATCGTTTGGTACCGCGATGCGTGCGCCGTCTTCGATCTCATCCACTGATTTTACTTGCTTAGAGTAACCTGCGATTGGGTATACGAAAGAGTTGCCAGCCGTTACTAGTTTGTAGCCACGATCTTTTACTTGCTGATCTAGGTATGGCTTGTGTTGGAATGCGTTCGCATCGATTGAGCCATCATCTAGTGCTGCGTTTGGTGTTACGTAATCGGTAAAGGTAACCAACTCAACATCCAGGTTGTATTTCTCTTTAGCAACTTTTGCTGCAACTTCCGCAACTTGAGCTTCCGCACCTGCCATTACGCCAACTTTTACTTTGTTCACGTCGACTTCTTTGTCCCCACAACCAGCAAGAACCAGTGCAGAAGCGGCAGTTGCAACAGTCAAAAGACTCTTAAGGCTAAATTTCATCTTTATCTCCTTATAATTGGTATTTTCAATTCTTATCTGTGGTCTACGCGGCGTACGATTGCATCACCGATAGACTGAATAATTTGTACTAGAACAATCAGCATCACGACTGTTACTGCCATGATCACTACGTCGTAACGGTGGAAGCCATAACGGATAGCTACGTCACCAAGACCACCGCCGCCTACCGTACCTGCCATTGCTGAGTAGCTCACTAGCGTTACTAGAGTAATGGTTACTGAGTTAACAATAGTCGGCATTGCTTCAGGAAGCAGAACTTTTGTGATGATTTGTGTTGGCGTCGCGCCCATAGATTGCGCGGCTTCAACCAAACCTGATGGTACTTCTAGTAGTGCGCCTTCAATGAGACGCGCCACAAATGGGATAGCACCGATAGTTAAAGGAACAATCGCTGCTGTTGTACCGATGAAGGTACCAACCAACAGTTTGGTTACTGGAATAATCGCAACCATCAGTACTAGGAAAGGAACCGAGCGACCGATGTTAACGATGGCGCCAAGCACACGATTAAGTTTGGTGTTTTCCAGCAAGCCACCTTTTTTAGTGGTATGCAAAATTACGCCGAGTGGAATACCCACTGCGAAACCAACGATGCCTGCAACGGCAACCATGTAAAGGGTTTCCCATGTTGCGCCCAAAAGTAGGTTGCTGTTTAGGCTCAGCCATTCAGAAATCGTATTAAAGGACATAGCCAAGTACCTCTACTTTCACGTTATGCTCACGCAGGAACTCAATCGCTGCGTTATCGTCTTCTTCGTTGCCAAACAGCTCCGCAACCATCATGCCGAACTTCACGCCGCCAGCGTAATCCAGATCAGAGCTTAGGATGCTCACGTCGATGTTGTACTTACGTGCGATTTGCGTCATCAGAGGGGCATCCACGGTTGCGCCAGTAAACTCTAGGCGAACCAATGGGTAGCTGTTTTCTACGCGCGTGGTTTGTAAGCGTGCTTGGTAATCTTCTGGGATAGAAAGATCCAAAGTAGAGCGAATGAACTCGTGTGCCAGTGCAGTTTTCGGATGCGCGAAGATTTCACCAACGGTGCCTTTTTCCACTAGTTCACCATCACCGATGATCGCCACTTCGTGACAGATGCTCTTAACCACTTCCATTTCGTGAGTGATCAGAAGAATGGTGATTTCGAGTTTGCGGTTGATTTCTTTTAGTAGCTCCAAGATGGACTGAGTCGTTGCAGGGTCCAGCGCGCTGGTTGCTTCGTCACATAGCAGCACGCTAGGGTCTGATGACAATGCACGAGCAATCGCCACACGTTGCTTTTGACCACCACTTAGGTTTGCTGGGTAGCTTTCATGTTTGTCTGCAAGACCAACGAGCTTAAGAAGCTCTGTCACTTTTGTTGTGATTTGCGCTTTGTCTTTACCTGCTAGCTCAAGAGGGAGTGCGACATTGTCGAAAACGGTGCGAGACGACAGCAGGTTAAAGTGTTGGAAGATCATCCCGATGTTACGGCGAGTTTCTCCCAATTGCTTTTTGCTTAATTTGGTTAGGTCAACGCCATCTACGATGATGGAACCCGAAGTTGGTGCTTCCAGCATGTTTACACAACGGATCAGGGTACTTTTACCCGCGCCCGATGAGCCGATAACACCAAAGATGGTGCCCTTTGCGATATCTAGATTAATGTCCTTAAGGGCAAGAATTTCCTTACTGCCTTGGTAGAACACTTTATTGACGTTTTTTATTTCTATCATGTTTCAACCTGCACAGAGATACTGGGAATTTCGCTGTTAAAAACGGCTTTTAACAGGAGTAAATTTTGAACTCTATCTCAATTCTCAGTTGATGCTATGGGTTAAGCTGGTTTAAGTCAATAGATATTTTTACGTCTAGACGTCTAAATGTATGGATGTTCTGTCGGGAAAGTAAAATAGAGAATGTTAGAGGGAGAGAAGCAAATAAGAGGGATATTCAAGATTTACCGATTCTCGGGCGACAAATCAACTGTTTTGTCGCTCACTCACGCCAATTAGATAGTGTGAGTGCTTATAAGGTATGTAATAATCTGATGAAACCGAGTAAATAGAGAAATACGTTTTGGCAAAACCTGCTGTTTTTATCGATCGTGACGGCGTGATCAACGTTGACCACGGCTACGTTCATGACGAACATGATTTTGAGTACATTGACGGTGTCTTTGAAGCGACGAAAGCGCTGAAAGATAAAGGCTACCTGTTGGTGCTTGTGACCAATCAATCCGGCATTGCACGTGGTAAATTCAGCGAAGACCGTTTCTTATCTCTGACTCAGTGGATGGACTGGAACTTCGCTGATAATGGCGTTGAGTTCGATGGTATCTACTACTGCCCACATCATCCTGAACATGGCATTGGTGAGTACAAGCAAGATTGTGAGTGCCGTAAGCCAAAACCTGGCATGTTCATTTCTGCACGTGACTTCTTGAAGATCGACATGGAGAAATCTGTGATGATCGGCGACAAAGCCGAAGATATGATGGCAGCAGAAGCGGCAGGCGTTGGCACTAAGATTTTGGTTCGCACTGGTAAGCCAGTAACAGAACAAGGCGAAGCGATTGCAACAGTAGTATTAGATAGCATTGCAGACGTGCCTGCATACCTAAACAAGTAATCTTCATTACTGACTGAGATAAGGGAAGGCGCTGCTTCCCTTTTATTTGATTCCTTCTTTTAGTCTGAACACTTATGAGCAAAAAACTCACCATTCTTGATATCGCGAAATTGGCTGGCGTGGGCAAATCGACGGTCAGCCGTGTGCTTACCAATGATCCCAAGGTAAAACCGCAAACGCGTGAGAAGGTAGAGCAAATCATTCGTGAATCAGGCTATGTCCCATCAAAGTCTGCGCAGTCGATGCGTGGTGGCAGTCAAAAGGTGATCGGCGTGATCATCTCTCGTTTAGATTCACCATCAGAAAACCGCGCCGTTGGCACCATGCTCAACGCTTTATACTCAGCAGGGTACGATGTCGTGATCATGGAGAGCCAATTCGATCGCGATAAAACTAATGAGCATTTGGATGTGCTTAAACGTCGCAATGTCGATGGGGTGATCGTGTTTGGCTTTACTGGATGTGATGAGCAAGCGTTAGCGGAGTGGGGCAATCGCATAGTCGTGATCGCGATGGACACGCAAATGGTTTCCTCGATCAACTACGATAACCAAGGCGTTATCGATATGGCGCTCTCTCATTTGGAACAACAATCTATTTCTCGTATTGCCTACATTGGTGTTGATCCAGAAGACCGCACCACGGGTCTTGCTCGCCTTAATGCTTACCAAGCTTGGTGTGAGAAAAAGCGCATCGAACCTCGCTTTCAAACCGGCAAGCTCAACCACGAAAGTGCTTATCATCTGGTGGATCAAGTCCTTCAATCCGATACGCAAGCCATCGCTTGTGCGAGTGACACCATCGCTCTCGGTGTGATTAAACGTCTGCAAGAAATGGGACGTGAAGATGTGGTGGTCACTGGTGTGGGTGGCAATGAACTACTTTCTTTTCTCTTCCCGAATGTCTTTAGTGTGGATCCTGGCTACTCTCATGCTGGTGAAAAAGCCGCTAACATGCTGATTAATCAATTAAATGGTGATGAGTCTGTGGTGCACTTTACCCAGAATCCTATCCGCCATTAATCCACGTTTCGATGATCTGCTCTAAAATTATACTGTGATCATTCTCAATTAATGGGACTGTTCCCATTTTGTTTTTGAATGCGAAATGGCACTATTAAAATCATTGAGTGGGAATGTTCCCATTATAAAAAATAAAACGATGAATTGAATGTATCCAATACAGGGTGGACAAAGTTATGAGTAAGATTGCGCGTCAAGACGTACAGCGTCTTATTGAGCTGGTCGGGGGATCGGACAATATTGCCAGTGTAAGCCACTGTTTAACTCGCTTGCGTTTCGTGTTGAATGACACTGACAAAGCCGATACAAAACAGTTAGATGCACTACCTATGGTGAAGGGCTGCTTTACCAACGCAGGTCAATTTCAGGTCGTAATCGGCACTGAAGTTGATGAGGTTTACAAAGTTCTGATCGAGCTTAGCGGCAAAAGTGAAGCGAGCAAAGATGAATCTAAGAACGCTGCTCGTCAAAACATGAATATCGTTGAGCGTGGTATTTCCCACCTTGCTGAAATCTTTGTACCACTGCTACCAGCGATCATCACCGGTGGTCTGATTCTTGGCTTCCGTAACGTGATTGGTGACATCAAGATGTTTGATGGCCAAACGTTAACGGAAATCAGCCAGTTTTGGGCTACGGTACACTCTTTCTTATGGCTAATTGGTGAGGCGATCTTCTTCTTCTTACCAGTTGGTGTGTGTTGGTCGACAGTGAAAAAGCTCGGCGGTACTCCGATTCTGGGTATCACATTGGGTGTCACTCTGGTTTCGCCACAGTTAATGAACGCCTATCTGATTGGTAAGCAAGTGCCTGAAGTATGGGACTTTGGCTTATTTGCCATCGAGAAAGTGGGCTATCAAGCGCAAGTGATTCCGGCGATGTTAGCCGGTATTGCACTGGCATTTATCGAAACTAACTTAAAACGCATTATTCCATCTTACCTCTACCTAGTGGTCGTGCCGTTTGTTTCTATCATTGTGTCTGTGATTCTTGCGCACTCTATCATTGGTCCATTCGGTCGTATGTTGGGTGACGGCGTTGCTTTCGCTGCGAAAGCTGCCATGACGGGTGACTTCGCGATGATTGGTTCAACCATCTTCGGCTTCCTATACGCGCCATTGGTGATTACCGGTATTCACCACACCACCAACGCGGTTGACCTTCAACTGATGCAAGAGCTAGGCGGCACGCCAATTTGGCCTTTGATTGCACTTTCAAACATTGCTCAAGCATCTGCAGTAGTTGGCATCATTATCATCAGTAAAAAACACGGCGAGCGTGATATCTCAGTGCCTGCGGCTATCTCTGCTTACCTTGGTGTGACTGAGCCAGCGATGTACGGCATCAACTTGAAATACAAATTCCCAATGCTGAGCGCGATGATCGGTAGTGCGATTGCCGCTGCTATCTGTGGTAGCGCAGGTGTGATGGCGAACGGTATCGGTGTGGGCGGTTTGCCGGGCATCTTGTCTATCCAACCACAGTTCTGGGGCGTATTTGCTCTGGCGATGTTGGTGGCGATTGTGGTCCCAGTGGCACTGACCCTTGTGTTGTATAAGCGTGCGCAAATGAAAGGCGAGTTAGAAACCGCTAGCGCGTAATTCGAACTGAGGCAGTGATTTGGCTGCCTCGTTTATCTCCTCGATTTTTTAAGATTTTTAAGTTTCCGTTTAATGGTAAGTGAGCATTAGAAATGGCAATGACCAAGCATGATGAGAGTTGGTGGAAAACCGCAACCATCTACCAAATTTACCCAAAAAGCTTTTGTGACAGTGGAAGTAAAGGCACGGGTGATATTAAAGGGATCATTTCTAAACTGGATTATCTAAAACACCTTGGTGTGGATGCGATTTGGCTGACGCCGGTTTATCAATCGCCAATGATCGACAACGGTTATGACATTTCCGATTATTACGCGATCAACCCAGATTTCGGCACTATGCAAGATTTCGATACCCTGTTGGCAGAGGCTCACCAACTGGGTATTCGAATCATCATGGACATCGTGGTCAATCATACTTCGACAGAACACAAGTGGTTCCAATCAGCACTGGGTGACAAAAACAGCCCATACCGTGATTACTACATCTGGAAAGATCCGGTTGATGGCGCAGAGCCAAACAACTGGCAATCTAAGTTTGGAGGCAATGCTTGGGCACTGGATGAAAAAACGGGCCAGTACTATTTGCACCTTTTTGCTAAAGAGCAAGCGGACTTAAACTGGGAAAACCCGGTAGTGCGTGAAGAAGTGAAAGAAGTCATCAGCTTCTGGGCAGAGAAAGGTGTGGATGGTTTCCGTCTTGACGTTATCAACCTGATTTCCAAGCAGCAAGATTTTCCAAGTGATGATATTGGTGATGGTCGCCGCTTCTACACCGACGGCCCACGTGTGCACGAATACCTTCAAGAGATCAGTGAAGCCGTGTTCCAAAAATATGGCAGCGTGACGGTAGGTGAAATGTCTTCCACCACGCTAGAGCATTGTCAGCAGTATTCAGCGCAAGATGGCAAAGAGCTGTCGATGGTGTTCAATTTCCACCACCTGAAAGTCGATTACCCGAATGGTGATAAGTGGACGAAAGCGCCGTTTGATTTCATCCAACTGAAACAGATCTTCAATCATTGGCAAACCGGCTTAAATGGCAAAGGGTGGGGCGCGCTATTTTGGTGTAACCACGACCAACCACGCGTTGTGAGTCGATTAGGTAACGACGAACAATACCGTGTTGAATCTGCCAAAATGCTTGCGGCATCGGTACACATGATGCAAGGCACCCCTTATGTTTATCAAGGTGAAGAGATCGGCATGACCAACCCGGGCTACACCGAAATCAGCCAATATCGCGATGTTGAAAGCACGAACATGTACGACATCATGGTCAATCGCGATGACGTATCTCACGACGATATGATGGCGATTTTGGCACAGAAGTCGCGTGATAACTCACGTACGCCAATGCAATGGAACAGCGCGAAACACGCGGGCTTTACTGAGGGCGCGCCGTGGTTAGAGGTGGCTCAGAACTATTCAGAGATCAATGCGGAAGCCGCGATTGCCGATTTGAACTCGGTGTTCTACTTCTACAAGCGCTTGATTGAACTGCGTAAACAGGTTCAAGTGATCACTGATGGTCGTTACGAGGACCTGCTGCCAGAGCACAAACGTATTTTTGCTTATGCTCGTCAGAACGATAAGCAAACGCTGTTGTGTATTAACAACTACTACGGCGAAGAAGTGGAGTGTGTATTACCAGAGCGCTTTGATATGAGTAAAGCCAAGAACCTGCTTTCCAATTATCAGAATGTGACCAGCGCGATTGCTTCCAATCACCAAGTTCTGCGTCCTTACGAAACACGCATCTTGCTGATTGAATCTTAAAGGCAAATAAAAGTACCCCTAAGGATTTCGATCCGAAACAAAAGGCTTTGGAGTGCTCCCCAAAGCCTTTTATTTTTTCATCCTATGACCCGTAGCTTACAGAATAACGATGCGGCTTGTGGTTCATCGCAAGGACAAGGTTTAGCGCGAAGGCGCCAAGAATCGACAAGCCGATAACCCACGGAGTGACGAAGAAGAAAGAGGCAAATAAGATACAAGCGTCAATCGCCATCTGAGATTTGCCTACCGAGATACCAAACTTGTCCTGAATGAATAAGCACAGTACGTTGAAACCACCCAAACTTGAGCGGTGGCGGAATAGGATCAGCATGCCCAAGCCCATCAATAGCCCACCAGCTACGGCGCAGTAAATCTCATTAATCGATTCGAGTGAAATCAGTAAATACAGATTATCAGCAAAGATAGAAACCAAAGCGCCAGAAATTGCACTATTAATCGCAAAATGACGGCCAAAGCGTTTCCATGCTAGCAAGTAAAAAGGGCAGTTGGCTAAAAAGTAAAGCACACCAAACGTAAAAGGTGTAAATTGGCTAATAAGCAGAGCCAATCCAGTTGTGCCTCCGGTTAAGAGGTTAGCGGATTGGAGAAAGAAAACCCCTTGAGCTACCAAAAAGGTACCTGTAAGAATTGCCATCCAGTCTTCTTTTCTTGAGTGTTTTTCCATCTAATATGCAGTCGTTGATGATAAATCGGGCATGCATAGTAGTAAAAAGATGATCTTTTCGGTAGCTAGAGGGTAAAATTTACGGTAAACCTATGTAATTGTTGTTTTACAGGGTGTAAAGCACAAATTTGACAGTCAGTTGTTCATGGTCAAACGATTGCGATATCGTCATGATAATTCTTACTTGTCATCATGAAAAAACTGCATGAGAAAAATTACAAATTTCTCTTTATGACCTAGATCAAATTATGTAAAATGCGCGCCATTAGCTCGACGTAAACGTTTGCGTTAGGTCGTTATTCAGTTTTTTTGCAACTTTCAGTACCAATCTGAGTCAGGAGATACAGATGCTTAAGCGTGATATGAACATCGCAGATTACGATGCGGAACTGTTCGCAGCTATCCAGGAAGAGACTCTTCGCCAGGAAGAACACATTGAACTTATCGCTTCTGAAAACTACACAAGTCCACGTGTAATGGAAGCACAAGGTTCTCAGCTAACGAACAAATACGCTGAAGGCTACCCAGGCAAGCGTTACTACGGCGGTTGTGAGTACGTAGACAAAGCTGAAGCACTAGCAATCGATCGTGCATGCCAACTGTTCGGCTGTGAGTACGCGAACGTACAGCCTCACTCAGGTTCTCAAGCAAACAGCGCAGTTTACATGGCGCTTCTAAACCCAGGCGACACAGTTCTAGGTATGAGCTTAGCACACGGTGGTCACCTAACTCACGGTTCACCAGTTAACTTCTCTGGCAAGCACTACAACGTTATCCCTTACGGTATCGATGAAGCTGGTCAAATCAACTACGACGAGATGGAGCAACTAGCCCTTGAGCACAAGCCTAAGATGATCATCGGTGGTTTCTCTGCTTACTCACAAATTGTTGATTGGAAACGCATGCGTGAAATCGCAGACAAAGTTGACGCTTACCTATTCGTAGACATGGCGCACGTTGCTGGTCTAATCGCTGCAGGTGAATACCCAACACCAGTACCACACGCTCACGTAGTTACAACGACTACGCATAAGACACTTGCAGGCCCACGTGGTGGTCTAATCCTGTCTAATGCGGGCGAAGACATGTACAAAAAGCTGAACTCAGCAGTATTCCCTGGTGGTCAAGGTGGCCCTCTAATGCACGTTATCGCTGGTAAAGCAGTAGCGTTCAAAGAAGCAATGGAACCTGAGTTCAAAGCTTACCAAGCTCGCGTAGTGAAAAACGCAAAAGCAATGGTTGGCCAATTCCAAGAGCGTGGTTACAAGATCGTATCTAACGGTACAGAGAACCACCTATTCCTAGTTGACCTAATCGACAAGGACATTACAGGTAAAGATGCAGATGCAGCACTAGGTGCAGCAAACATCACAGTAAACAAGAACTCTGTACCAAACGATCCACGCAGCCCATTCGTAACGTCTGGTATCCGTGTCGGTACACCAGCAATTACTCGTCGTGGCTTCACTGAAGATGACGCGAAAGAGCTAGCAAACTGGATGTGTGACGTTCTAGATAACATCGGCAACGAGGAAGTTATCGAAGCGACGAAACAGAAAGTTCTAGAAATTTGTAAGCGTCTACCAGTTTACGCGTAACTTTCTTCATAGAGTGCGCCGATTTCGTTGTCGAACATACTCATTTGCTAGAAGCAAACTCCGTGTGTTCTCCTAGAACTCGACCCATCTATTTCGAAAGTTCACCCAATTTAAAGGTCCTCATTTGAGGGCCTTTTTGTTTTTCTAGCGTATGGAAGTATCAGCTCAGAGTACGTTGAAAGCAGATTCCTGATATCGCCTAGGCTCTTCGAAATGACGCGCTTTGGGTTTTGAGAGACCGGTTGTTATGTGGAGGCTCGGGAGTATTTGAGTGGAAAACGAAAGAGATTATTAGATTCTGAATATACTTTTGATTTGCTCAGGAGCCCAACTGCGTCATTCCCTACAAGCGAGGAACGAGCGGGATAGGGAATCTCTAATTGTCACTGTTGCTTAGAGAGCGCGTTGAAAGCAGATTCCTGATATCGCCTAGGCTCTTCGGAATGACGCGCATTTAGTTGTGAGAAACAGGTTTGTTGTGTGGAGGCTTTTGGGGAAGTAGAAAAACGAAAGAGATGATTAGACTCTGGATATATTTTTGATTTGCTCAGGAGCCCAACTGCGTCATTCCCTACAAGCGAGGTACGAGCGGGATAGGGAATCTCTAATTGTCACTGTTGTTTAGAGAGCGCGCTGAAACGAGATTCCTGATATCGCCTAGGCTCTTCGGAATGACGCGCTATTAGTTTAAGGATATAGGTTCGTTATCCGAATGGCAGTGGTTTAGATTCAGCAGAAACAAAAAAGGTTGGCCCTGAGCCAACCTTTCTTTTCAAAACAAGCGAGTGCTTATTTAATCTCGATACCTTGAGCCTGCATATCGGCATGGTAAGAAGAGCGAACGAATGGACCACACGCCGCGTGGGTGAAGCCAAGTTCTAGTGCGATCTCTTTTAACTCGTCAAACTCTGAAGGTGGAACGTAACGCTCTACTGGCAAGTGGTGACGGCTTGGCGCTAGGTACTGACCAAGAGTCAGCATAGTTACGCCATGTGCACGAAGGTCTTTCAGTACTTCGATGATCTCTTCTTTCGTTTCACCAAGACCCATCATCAGGCCTGATTTAGTCGGTACATTTGGGTGCTGCTCTTTGAATTTTTGTAGCAGTTGTAACGACCATTTGTAGTTCGCACCTGGGCGAGCTTTACGGTACAGACGAGGTGCCGTTTCTAGGTTGTGGTTGAAGACATCTGGCGGGTTGTCTTTCATTAGATCAAGCGCAACGTCCATGCGGCCACGGAAGTCAGGAACCAGAGTTTCAATCTTGATGTGTGGGTTCAGTTCACGGATTTCACGGTTACAGTTGGCAAAGTGCTCTGCACCACCATCACGTAAGTCATCGCGGTCAACGGAAGTGATTACAACATACTTCAGCTTCATGTCTGCGATGGTTTTCGCTAGTTTTTTTGGCTCTTCAGCTTCAACAGGAAGCGGACGACCATGGGCAACGTCACAGAAAGGACAACGGCGTGTACAGATCGCGCCTAGGATCATGAAAGTAGCCGTACCGTGGTTAAAACATTCAGCTAGGTTAGGGCAAGACGCTTCTTCACATACAGAATGAAGGTCATTCTTGCGCATCGCTGATTTGATGTCTTGAATACGTTGGCTGTCGGCTGGTAGCTTGATCTTCATCCAATCAGGCTTACGTAGCACTTCTTTCTGCTCTGTAGGCATGTTCTTTACTGGAATCAATGCCATCTTATCGGCGTCGCGGTATTTAACGCCTTTTTCCATCTGGATTGGTTTGCTCATGCTTTGTTACCTTGAGAAGGTGCTTCTGTGCTGAAATCTACTTGCTCATAATCAAGCAAAGTAACGAGTTCTTGTATTAGTTGTTTTTCCACGGCTTCGATGTCTTCTGGCCCGCCTACTTGGCTTACCTGAACCATCTCCATTCCTTCATAGCCGCATGGGTTTATACGTAAAAACGGACCTAAGTCCATATTCACATTTAACGCCAGACCATGGAATGAGCATCCTTTACGAATGCGAAGTCCGAGAGAACATATTTTTTTACCGTCGACATAAACGCCAGGAGCGTCAGGTCGCGCAGCTGAATCTATATTGTATGCCTTAAGAGTGTTAATAACGAGGTTCTCAATGTGCGTAACGAGATCTCGCACTCCTAATTTTTTGCGACGTAGATTGATCAAGAAGTAAGCAACCAATTGACCCGGTCCATGGTAAGTCACCTGACCGCCACGATCACTTTGTACAACAGGAATATCTCCAGTGTTGATAAGGTGCTCGGCTTTACCTGCTTGACCTTGTGTAAATACTGGATTGTGCTCTACCAACCAAACTTCATCAGGTGTGTCGTCTGTGCGTTGATCAGTAAACTCATGCATTGCCTTCCATACAGGCTCATAATCTTGGCGTCCAAGTCGTTTTACAACAAGTTGGTGTTGCATGGAAATTCCTGTCGCTAATAAATAAAGTTTTTGGATTATAAACCGGATAACCCTAATGCTCTACAGCTGAGTAACAGATTTTTAACTGATACATGGGGTGGTTTAGATTATCTGTATGATAAATAAAAAGAAAGCAGCCGAGGCTGCTTTCAAAAAAAATTTAATCTATCAAAAAATTATAGAACCATGCGTACAATTTCGATTTCACCTAGCTCTTTATATAGAGTTTCAACCTGTTCGATAGAGGTTGCAGTGATATTGATAGACACCGAGTGGTAGTTACCCTTAGCGCTTGGTTTTACTGTTGGGCTGTAGTCACCAGGAGCATGGCGCTGGATCACTTCAAGAACAAGTTCTGGAAGCTCAGGCTTTGCGTGACCCATTACCTTGTAAGTAAATGAACAAGGGAACTCAAGCAGGTCTTTCAATTTTGCATCAGAGTTGATGGTTAGCATATCGGTAACTCCAGTTGGTATTCGTTGCGGTGCGAAATAGTACAGTCAAATTAGGGTTAACTCAAGATCATACCCAAGCGTGTTGGGGTCCTTTGAGTATAGATAACAAAGCCGCCCTAGTTGGCGGCTTTGTAGATTCGTTTGTTGGTCAGAAGCGACGGTTAGAAGAAGCTCTTAAACAACAACACGATGTAGTCCCACATGCGGCTAAATAGGCTGCCTTGGTCTACTGTTTCCAGTGCCATTAGTGGGTACTCAGCAATATCTTCACCATCGATTTGATAGTATAGCTTACCAACTACATCCCCTTTATTAATTGGGGCTTCTAGCTCTTTTTCAAGTACGAAGCTTGCTTTTAGGTTCTTTGCTTGACCGCGAGGTAGGGTAACATAAGTATCTTCATCTACACCGAGAGCGACGGTATCTTTGCTGCCCATCCATACTTTCTCTTCTACGAAGGTTTCACCCGCTTTATGTGGTGCCACTGTTTCGAAGAAGCGGAAACCATAGCTCAGTAGCTTTTTGCTTTCCGATTTACGCGCGTTTGCGTCTTTAGTACCCATCACTACGGCAACTAAACGCATTTGTCCTTCAGTTGCTGAACTTACTAGGCTGTAACCTGCGTTGCTAGTGTGACCGGTTTTGATACCGTCAACGTTCATGCTCTTGTCCCACAGCAGACCGTTACGGTTGTACTGTGTGATACCGTTGTAAGTAAACTTCTTATCCGAGTAAATACGGTATTCATCTGGCACATCACGAATCAGTGCTTTACCAAGTAACGCCATATCGTAAGGTGTAGAGTATAGGTTAGGGTTGTCTAAACCATGAACGTTTGCAAAGTGCGTATTTGTCATCCCTAGCGTGTCAGCCCATGCATTCATCAAATCAACGAATGCATCTTCTGAGCCTGCGATATGTTCAGCCATCGCAACACAAGCATCGTTACCTGATTGGATGATGATGCCGCGGTTTAGGTCATGTACCTTAACGGTTGTACCTACTTCGATGAACATTTTTGAAGAATCAGGGAAGTTCTTTGCCCATGCATTTTTGCTGATGGTTACATCATCGTCTTCTGAAATATTACCACGCGCGAGTTCTTGACCAATTACGTAGCTGGTCATCATTTTCGTTAGACTTGCAGGAGATAACTTAGTGTTCATCTCTTTTTCTGCCAGTACTTTACCTGAATGGTAATCCATCAATACGTAGCCTTTCGCTGCGATTTGTGGCGCGTCTGGAACAACAATTGGTGATGCAAGTGCTGATTGAGCAAAGGTTGCAGAAAGAGCAACCGAAGAAACGAGAATAGATTTCACAAACTTATTTTTATTCATGGTAATTCAAATTTTTTGGTTAACTGTCGTCATCTTAACAGAATCCCCGGTTATATAAGAGAGGCTCTGCATAGAAATTCATGAATCGGGTCATTTAACAGTTGTGTGTTTTTTAATAAATGCTGATGGATAGCCGAGCAACTTAACTTTCTCTAACATACTTTGTGTCAGAGCATAATCAGTAAATGGCCCCACAAAGAGTCGATGTAAATCGTCTGTACTTTCTAGGAAAATTTCAGTATCCAGCTTTTGACTTATATCTAAGCCTAAAGTTCGCGTGCGATCTGCATATTTAGATGAAGCGACTTGAATGACGTACTTTGGGTGCGCAGCGAGTGCTTTCTCATCCGTAGGTTTTTCAAAACTGAGAACTTCGATTTCAACATTGGCGGTGCCAGTTTTTACGACATCTAACTTGAAAGCGGCTGCATAACTCAAGTCGATAATTCGTCCTTCGTGAAATGGTCCTCGGTCATTGACTCTAACAATCGTTGATTTGCCATTGTCTGTATTTGTTACTTTTACAAAACTTGGCAATGGCAACGTTTTATGAGCCGCTGTCATCGAATACATGTCGTAGATCTCACCGTTTGAAGTGAGATGTCCTTGGAACTTTTCACCGTACCAAGATGCTTTGCCTTTTTCTTTAAACCCTTTTGCATCACGGATGATCTTGTAGTCTTGTCCGCGTAAGGTGTAATTACTATTACCCCCTAAACTGTACGGTTCATATTTAGGGTGTGCATCTTCAATATGTTCGACAGACAAAGGTTTTTCAGGAGCGACATCTGATTCTAGTTCGTATCGCCCCTCTTGTGCTTTTTGGCTTGAGCAGCCTGCCAAAATCAAAGCAGAGAAAACTAAGCTGTATAAAGAACGGTTTTGCATGTCTAGGTAGCCTTAGAGAATGCTTTTCTGTGTGTATGAATTGACATTAAAATGCCAAAACCAGCCATCAAGGTCACCATTGAGGTGCCGCCATAACTGATCAACGGTAAAGGTACGCCTACCACAGGTAGGATGCCACTAACCATGCCAATATTTACAAAAATATACACGAAGAAGCTGAGTACAATACTGCCTGCCATCATTCGACCAAACGCAGTTTGTGCTTGGCTAGCGAGGTAAAGACCACGACCAATGATAAATAGATAGATGGCTAATAGGCAAAGGAAGCCAATCATACCCCATTCTTCTGCAATTACTGCAAAGATAAAGTCAGTGTGTCGCTCGGGAAGAAACTCAAGTTGTGATTGGGTGCCTTGTAACCAGCCTTTGCCTGAAATACCACCAGAGCCAATGGCGATTTTACTTTGGATGATATGGTAGCCTGCACCAAGTGGGTCTGATTCGGGGTTAAACAAAGTACGGACACGTACTTTTTGGTATTCACGCATCAGGAAGAACCACAAAATAGGAATGAAGCCTCCTAACGCTATGGCGGCACCTGTGATGATTTTCCAACTGATACCAGCGAGGAAGATTACAAAGATACCTGAAGCTGCGATCAGGATGGAAGTACCTAAGTCGGGTTGTTTAGCAATGAGAATGGTGGGAATAAACACCATGACAAGCGCAACAATTAGCGTGGTCAATGTTGGTGGGAGTGGTTTTCGGCCAATATAGCGCGCAACCATCAATGGCACGGCAAGCTTCAGCAATTCTGAAGGCTGAAAACGAACAAACCCTAGGTTAAGCCAGCGCTGAGCACCTTTTGAAGCCTCGCCAAAAAAGAGCACACCAAGAAGTAGTATGACACCACCGACAAACATCAGTGGAGCGAGACTTTCATAAGTTCTGGGTGATATTTGGGCCAATACAAGCATGACAGCTAGCGATAACACCATGCGCATTGCTTGGCGATCCATCATTGCAAAGCTCTGGCCACTAGCACTGTACATAATGACCAGACCAAACCCCATTAATGCCAGAATGCCTAACAGTAACGGTAAATCGATGTGAAAGCGCTCAAATAAAGCTCGATTCTTACCTGTAGACGGATCCATTTTCATTAGTGCGATACCTTTTTCTTCGCTGCGTCATCATCTGTAGCAGCTACGTTGTCGCCCAAAACGACTCTGTCGAAGATCTTTCTCACCACCGGAGCACCATTACTTGAGCCACCGCCGGCGTTTTCTAGTACAACAGTTACCACCACTTTCGGATCGTCAAATGGCGCAAACCCCGTAAATAGAGCGTGGTCTCGTAAGTGTTCTGCAATTTCGTCCGCGTTGTACTCTTCATTTTCGCCAAGACCAAATACTTGTGCAGTACCTGACTTACCGGCTGTTTGGTAAGTCATCTTGTAGAACGAGCGGCGAGCTGTACCCTTGGTACCATGGTTAACCAAGCGCATACCTTCTTTGGCCATATTCCAGTATTTATCTGGCACGTTTTGGATAGGAGGGTAGGTCACATACTCAGATGTTTTTTGCTGTTCAAAATCACCACCATTGTCGATGGTTGCTTTGAGTAAGTGCGGTGCGGTTACAGCGCCTTCATTGACGAGAACCGATGTTGCTTTGGCTATCTGCATTGGCGTTGCTGTCCAATACCCTTGGCCTATACCAACAGGAATTGTATCGCCCTTGTACCAAGGAGTCTTATGGCGAGCCATCTTCCAATCACGTGTTGGCATGTTAGCTTTACTTTCTTCGTAAATGTCGATGCCTGTGTAATCACCAAAGCCAAACATCATCATCCAGTTAGAGATACGGTCAATGCCCATGTCGTAGGCGATTTGATAGAAGAAAGTATCTACAGATTCTTCAATTGACTTGATGATGTCAACGCGACCATGTCCCCAGCGCAGCCAGTCACGGAAAGGGCGAGTATCTGAGTTTGGAATACGCCAATAACCTGGGTCATTACGAGTTGTTTTAGGTGTGACGACACCTTCTTCCAGAGCCGCCACTGCCATGAATGGCTTAATGGTCGAGGCCGGTGGATAAATGCCGAGCGTAGTTCGGTTCACCAAAGGACGATTCTTATCGTTCAGTAGAGCTCGGTAAGCTTTGCCTGAGATACCATGTACAAATGCATTTGGGTCGTAACTCGGGCTCGATACCATTGCAAGTACGCCGTTATCACGAGGATCAAGCACTACTGCACTACCACGTCGAGCATCCAACAACTGGTGTACGTACAACTGAAGGTTGATATCGAGGTTCAAGACGATATCTCTACCTGGAATCGGAGGGATATACTTTAGTGTACGGATGACGCGACCACGGCTGTTGACTTCTACCTCTTGGTAGCCTGCCGTACCGTGCAGTAGGTCTTCGTAATATTTTTCGATACCTAACTTGCCGATATCGCGGGTTGCTTGGTAGTTGGCGTCTTTCTCTTCACGAACTAAACGTTGCATATCGCGGTCGTTAATTCGTGATACGTAACCAATGACGTGGGTCAAAACTTCGCCGTATGGGTAGTAACGTTTCAAGGTCGCACTGATCTCAACACCAGGGAAACGGTATTGATTGACAGAAAATACGGCTACTTGCTTTTCATTTAATTGGGTCAAAAGTGGTACAGACTTGAAGCGACGTGTACGCTTACGCTCACGTTGAAAGCGTTCTATTTGTTCTGGGGTAATTTCCAGAATGGTTTGTAACCCTTGGATTGTCTCGTCAATGTTTTTAATCTTTTCTGGGGTTAACTCCAGGTTATAAACGGGACGGTTTTCAGCAAGTAGCACTCCGTTGCGGTCGTAGATAAGGCCGCGGTTAGGTGCGATAGGTACCACTTTAATGCGGTTATCGTTGGAACGGGTTTGATAGTCTTGAAATTGGTTGACCTGAATGTTGTACATATTAGCAACTAACAGGCCCATCAAGACAACAATACCAAGAAATGCAAAAACAGCACGACTGGCGAACAGGCGTGCTTCTGCTTGGTAATCTCGAATTTGACTGCGGCGTCTACGAATCATTAACGCTTATCTCTACTGCTAAGTCGCTATTATTCGCGGTGGTAAGGGTGGTTAGCTGTAATGCTCCACGCTCGATATAAGCTCTCAGCCATTACGATACGAACCAGTGGGTGTGGTAATGTCAGTGCCGAAAGTGACCAGCTTTGATCAGCGGCAGCTTTACATGCTGGTGCTAGACCCTCTGGGCCACCGATTAGAATCGACACATCGCGGCCATCAAGTTTCCACGCTTCTAGCTGTTCTGCTAGTTGTGGGGTATCCCATTTTTTACCTGGAATATCGAGCGTGACGATGCGGCTACCTTTTGGTACTGCAGCCAACATTGCTTCGCCTTCTTTTTGTAGAATGCGTGCGATATCTGCGTTTTTACCGCGTTTGCCTGCGGGGATTTCAACCAACTCGAGTGGCATATCATGTGGGAAGCGACGGCGGTATTCCTGAAAACCTTCTTCGACCCATTTGGGCATTTTTGTGCCAACGGCAATTAGTTGAATTTTCAAAAGATTAACCCCAGAGTTTTTCTAGTTGGTACAGCTCACGGTGTTCTTCTTGCATCACGTGAAGCATGGCGTCGCCCATGTCTAGGACAACCCATTCACCTTCATTTTCGCCTTCCATACCTAGTGGCTCTAGACCCGCTTTCTTCACTTCAGATGCGACGTGATCAGCGATAGATGAAACGTGACGCTTAGACGTACCAGTACAAATGATCATGTAATCTGTCACGCTTGATTTGCCTTCTACATCTAGAATAACAATCTGTTCCGCTTTCATGTCGTCGGCTTTATCGGCTAAAAAGTCTTTAAGTTCTTCGCGAAGCACTCGGTTTTCCTCGGTATTTTCGTTTCTATCTGTGGGTGTTTTAACTTAACTGGGCTAAAACTGGTTGCGCACTATATCACGCTTTGAAAGCTAAATTGCCAGCTTAATATCAGGTGAACAGGTTTCTAGGCTCAATTGATGGATAGTTGGCCACACAGATTCATCATATTGGGTTTTGGCTTTTATCTCGGCGTGTGCCAATAGAGATAAAAGCGCGCAAATTCGGGAGGCTGACAGACGAGTCAGCGCAGCATTGTAAAATGGACGTTTGTTTTGCCACACTCGATGTTTTTCAAACACCTGAATCATGCCCATTTGGGTAAGATTTCGGTGCATGTTGAGTAGTTGGTTGAACTCTTTCTGTACACTGCGGATCAGAATAACGGCTTCTATACCTTCTGCTTCCAGCTGACGCAGGATGCGTTGTGCACGGTTGGCTTTACCTGCAAGTAGGGCATCAATCCAGTGGAACGTCGTAAAGTGGTTGTGGCGGCTAAGTGATTCTTCGAGTCGCACAACCGTCAGTTCGCCATCTGGATAGAGCAAAGCGAGTTTCTCTAAACTTTGCGATAGTGCGAACAAATTACCCTCGTGCCACTGGGCCAACATTTGCAGTGATTGCTGATCAGCTTTTAATCCCAATGTTCGGCAGCGTGCTTGCACAAACATCGGCAAGCGTTGCAAATCGGGTGTTAGGCAGCTGACCCAGTCACCTTTTGCACTAAGTGCTTTGAACCATTTCGCGTTCTCTTGTGCTTTGGTCAGTTTGCTACCGACGATTACCAGCATGATGTCTTCATGTAGCATGTCACACAAAGTTTGCAGCTCTTTGCTAACCGTTGTGGTCACGCCACTCTCTGGCAGCTCAAGCTCAATCAACTGACGGCTTGAGAATAGGCTTAGCGCTTGGCAACAGTCGTACACTTGATTCCAATCTAAGCTGGTATCAACTGAAAAACGATGCCTTTCTTCGAAGCCTTGTTGGCGAGCCATATCCTGAATCGCTTGGCGGCTTTCCTGAATCAACAGCGGTTCATTACCAAAAATTAGGTAAACTTGCTTGATATGCTTAGCTAGGTGCTCGGCCAGTTTATCGGCAAAAATTCGCATAAGGGTAAATTAGTCGTTTATTTGTTGTGGTTATTGAGCTGCTTCAAACTCAGCTCTCACACGGCCAAGTTGGCGCATCATTTGCGATGCCGCTTGTTGGCGCATTTCGTCTTCGATTACGTCACGCTCTACCGACTTTGCCAGTGCGGTTAGCGGGTTATCTAAGAAGTTGCGGTTTACTGTTGTCGTGAACTCTTCAGAGCCTTGTTCAGGGATAGTCACTTGGTAACGTACCACATAGGTAAGCTCTTTCTCTGCCGCACGGCTGTTTTGATACAGAGATAGCGTGCGCTCCTCAGTGGTTTCTCCAATGAGGTATAGATTCGGTGTTGTTTGACTTGGGTTAACCAATTTGACTTTGTTTAGTTCTAGCTGTGAACGAACATAGCGTGTTAGTGGGCTGTATTCATCGTAGCTAGTGAAAGACATGGTGTGCAGTTCTTCCGGAACGGAATACTCGCCACGAAGGTGAAAACCACAGGCAGAAAGAAGCCCCGCTAATACCAATACCACTGGTAGTTTAATCAAAGAGAAAAAGCGCATTGATTGTATTCATCCTAAATTGAAGGGGTTATTTACCTTAAACCACTCGGCGTGAATGGTTTGAGGTAAATAAACAGGGTAGCGAACTACCCTGTTTAATGACTCCTAGCATGCGAATTGGTTCGCGTTGCTTTGAGTTATTGCAAGCTGTGTTTCGTTTTTAGCGAAAGACTAGTTTGCAACGATGTTCAGCAGTTTACCTGGTACGTAAATTACTTTACGGATAGTTAGGCCATCTGTGAACTTAGTAACGTTTTCATCGTTTAGACCAAGCTCTTCCACTTGTTCTTTCGTTGCGTCTGCAGCAACAGTCAGTTTCGCACGTAGCTTACCGTTTACTTGAACAACGATAGTCTTCTCGTCTTCAACCAGTGCTTTCTCGTCGAACGTTGGCCATACAGCATTATCGATGTCGGCTTCACCTAGCGCAGCCCATAGCTCGTATGAGATGTGCGGAGTGATTGGGTAAAGCATTGCAACTACCGCTTTTAGCGCTTCATCAAGGATTGCACGATCTTGTGCAGATTCTTGAGGTGCTTTCGCTAGCTTGTTCATCAGCTCCATGATCGCAGCGATTGCTGTGTTGAACGTTTGACGACGAGCGATATCGTCAGTCACTTTCGCGATAGTCTTATGAACGTCACGACGAAGTGCTTTTTGGTCACCAGAAAGTGCTGCTGCATCTACTGCTTCTGCTGCGCCTTTTGATGTGTGCTCGTTCACTAGTTTCCAAACACGTTTTAGGAAGCGGTTAGCACCTTCTACGCCAGACTCTTGCCATTCAAGTGTCATGTCTGCAGGAGACGCGAACATCATGAATAGACGCACTGTGTCTGCACCGTACTTATCTACCATCTCTTGAGGGTCGATACCGTTGTTTTTCGACTTAGACATTTTGATCATGCCTGAGTGCGTAACATCGCGGCCTTCAGTGTCTTTCGCAGAAGTGATGCGGCCTTTGCCGTCACGCTCAACAGCAACATCTGTTGGTGCAACCCACTCTTTACCACCTTTCTCGTTCTCGAAGTAGAACGCGTCTGCTAGTACCATGCCTTGACATAGTAGTTGCTTGAACGGTTCGTCAGACGTTACGTAGCCTGCATCACGTAGTAGTTTGTGGAAGAAGCGAGAGTACAGTAGGTGCATACAAGCGTGCTCGATACCACCGATGTACTGGTCTACTGGTAGCCAGTAGTTTGCTTTTTCTGGATCTAGGATGTCGTCAGCTTGTGGTGAACAGTAACGCGCGTAGTACCAAGAAGATTCCATGAACGTGTCGAACGTATCTGTCTCACGTAGAGCAGGTTCGCCGTTAAAGGTTGTCTTCGCCCATTCTTTGTCTGCTTTGATTGGGCTCGTTACGCCGTCCATTACCACGTCCTCTGGAAGGATTACTGGTAGTTGGTCAGCTGGTACTGGGTGAACTTCACCGTCTTCAGTGGTTACCATTGGGATTGGTGCACCCCAGTAACGTTGACGAGATACACCCCAGTCACGTAGACGGAAGTTAACTGTCTTAGTGCCTTTGCCTTCTGCTTCTAGCTTCGCTGCGATTGCATCGAACGCCGCTTGGAACTCTAGGCCGTCGAATTCACCTGAATCGAACAGTACACCTTTCTCTGTGTATGCTGCTTCAGAGATGTCTAGCTCGCTGCCATCAACTGGCTTGATAACAGGCACGATGTCTAGACCGTACTTAGTTGCGAATTCGAAGTCACGTTGGTCGTGTGCAGGTACTGCCATTACAGCGCCTGTACCGTAGTCCATCAGTACGAAGTTTGCTACGTAAACAGGAACTTCACGGCCGTTCAATGGGTGAATAGCAGTAAGGCCAGTCGCCATACCTTTCTTCTCCATTGTCGCAAGCTCAGCTTCCGCTACTTTGTTGTTCTTACACTCGTCGATGAACGCTGCAAGCTCAGGATTGTTCTCTGCTGCTACTGCTGCCAGAGGGTGACCTGCTGCGATACCCACGTAAGTCACACCCATTAGTGTGTCTGGACGTGTTGTGTAAACTTCTAGGTCTTGTTGACCCTTAACTTCAAACTTAAGCTCAACACCTTCAGAGCGACCGATCCAGTTGCGCTGCATGGTTTTAACCATTTCAGGCCAACCGTCTAGGTTATCTAGATCGTCTAGTAGCTCTTGAGCGTATTCAGTGATCTTGATGAACCACTGTGGAATTTCTTTTTGCTCTACAGGTGTGTCACAACGCCAGCAGCAGCCGTCTTCAACCTGTTCGTTTGCAAGAACAGTTTGGTCGTTTGGACACCAGTTAACAGAAGAAGTCTTCTTGTACACTAGGCCTTTGTTGTAAAGCTTAGTGAAGAACTCTTGTTCCCAACGGTAGTACTCAGGAGTACACGTTGCGAATTCACGGTTCCAGTCGTAACCAAAGCCTAGAAGCTTAAGTTGGTTCTTCATGTACTCAATGTTTTCGTAAGTCCATGGTGCAGGCGCAGTGTTGTTTTTAACTGCAGCGTTCTCTGCAGGCAGACCAAACGCATCCCAACCAATTGGTTGCATTACGTTTTTGCCTTGTAGGCGTTGGAAACGAGATACTACGTCACCGATGGTGTAGTTACGCACGTGACCCATGTGCAGTCGACCACTTGGGTATGGGAACATGGATAGACAGTAGAATTTTTCTTTATTTGGGTCTTCACTTACAACAAAGGTCTTGTTGTCATCCCAGTGCTTTTGAACTTTCTGTTCAAGGTCTTGTGGATTGTATTGTTCTTGCATCGATGGTATCCGGTTATCTTGGAATTTGTGAGTTCGGTTAGAACAGACTTTAATAGATCATCATAGAATACCTAAAGCTAGGGATCACAACAATAGCCAATCTATACCCATGTACCTTGAATTGGTGCTGGCAGTAGAAAGATGGAGGTCAGTTATGCCTAAACGTAAAGCAGGTTATGAGGAAATGCTCGAGGATGTGATTGAAACCTTGAAGCACAGTCCGGATGAAGTTAACAAAGTGTTCGAAACGTCGGGCAAAGTGGTGGATGCAGCCAACGACATGACTAAAGATGAACTCTCGTTGATCTCGGCATATGTCAAAGCGGATTTGAAAGAGTTTTCAGACAGCTATGAAGAAGGAAAGAGCGGACCTTTCTACCTCACGATTGCTGATTCAATCTGGCAGGGTCTGCTCGATATTACCGACCGAACCAAAGTGGAGTGGGTAGAATTATTTGATGATCTAGAGCATCAAGGACTTTATGAAGCGGGCGAGGTGATTGGTCTTGGTACTTTAGTCTGTGACGAATGTGGTCACAAAACGACGTACAACCATCCAACCATCATCATCCCATGTATTAAGTGCAATCATACGGGCTTTAGTCGTCAATCTCTTAAGCCATAGTGGACGTTAGCAAACGAAATAAAAAAAGAGGCTCAAGAGCCTCTTTTTTTGTTTATGACTTTTTCTTTCTTGGTAACCACCAAGCGAGCATCAAACTCAATCCAGCCCAAATATACAGCGGCCAAGTTCCCACGACTCGATATGGCGTTTGCCCATCTGTCGGAACAAGTTCTGCGCGTAGTACTGCGGTCTCAAACTGAGGAATTTGTTCGATGATCTTACCTTTATGGTCAGTTACGGCGGTTAAACCATTATTGGTAGAGCGAATCAGCGGTTTACCAAGCTCTAATGCACGCATACGAGCGATTTCCATGTGTTGCAGTGGACCAATCGAATGACCAAACCACGCGTCATTAGACAGGGTTAGGATGAAGTCGGTATCGTCAGTGACGTTCTGACGCACTTGCTCACTGAAAATGATCTCGTAACACAGCGCAGGATCCATATGCTTACCATTCGCCACAATGTTTGGTTGAATGAAATCGCCACGGCTGAAGGAAGACATTGGTAAGTTAAAGAATGGTGCCAATGGGCGCAGTACATCTTCAAACGGTACAAACTCACCAAACGGAAGTAAGTGATGTTTGTGGTAGCGTTTGTCCATATCAAAGCTGTAGTCGCCGTATGGAGTTACACCTAAAGATAAAATGCTGTTGTAGAACTGGCCGTCTTTTCCTTGGTTTACCACACCCGTAATAATGGCGCTGTTGTTCATTTTCGCCGCAGTATCGATGTTTCTCAAGAACGACGGGACTTCAATTTCAAATGCAGGAATGGCAGCCTCTGGCCATACGATGATGTCAGCATCCCAGTTCTCACGAGTGAGGTCTGCGTATTTCATGATGGTTGGCCAGCGTTGGCTTGGTAGCCATTTTAGTTTTTGGTCAACGTTGCCTTGGATAAGAGCTACTTTAGTGGAGTCTCCTACGCGCGGTGTTACCCAATCGTATTGGCGAATACCAAAGCCAGTACTTAACAACACGGCAGGGATGATGACCACCAACCACTGTTTGTGAATCCAAGCATACGCTAGCGCGCCAGCACTGATCATGACGAACAGGGTTAGCAGTTCTACACCACCAATAGGCGCAAAGCTAGCGAATGGCGCGTCAATTTGGCTGTAGCCAAGCCATAGCCACGGGAAGCCTGTCATTACCCAGCCACGTAACCAGTCGGTGACTAGCCATAATGCAGGGGCAGCAAGCAGCGCTTTGCTTAGGGTAAATTCTGGGAAGAACTTGTTGCTGAGCCATGCAAACAGGCCAGTGTAAACCGACAAGTAAGCGATCAATAGGCCCATGAGGAAGACGTTTGCAATCAGCGGCATGCCGCCAAAGCCAGCAATGCTGACGTAAACCCAGCTTACACCCGTTGCAAATTGACCTAGACCCCAGGCATAACCGATCCAAAGCGCGCGCTTAGGCGATTGGTTTGCAAGAAGAATAAGCAGGATAGCAGGGCTAAGTATGGCGATTGGCCATAACTGGTAAGGGGCAAATGCTAGGGTAGTGGAGGCGCCAACAAAAGCGGCCACTAAGGGCCGCTTGAGGCGATGAAAGAGTACATTCATCATTTTATTTTTCTGATATTCCCGATGTTAGGGTATCGCGTTACTCTTGAGTGGCTTCAACCAGCTTTTCTTCGTCTGGAATCGTCACCTGAAGTTGAATGACACGACGGTTATCGGCTGCAGTTACTTTGAAGCTGTACGCTTCGATTTCAACTACTTCGCCGCGCGATGGTAGGTGACCAAAAGCAGTCATTACCATGCCGCCAACGGTATCTACTTCTTCATCGCTGAAGTCGGTACCGAATGTCTCATTAAACTCTTCAATGGTTGTCAGAGCTCTGACAGCAAACGTGTGCTTGCTTAGCTTACGGATATCGGTTTCTTCATCGTCATCGAACTCATCTTCAATATCCCCTACGATTTCTTCAAGGATATCTTCGATGGTTACGAGACCAGAAACACCGCCGAATTCATCGACAACAATCGCCATGTGATAACGTTCTTCACGGAACTCTTTTAGCAGGCGGTCGACACGTTTACTTTCCGGTACCACGACTGCTGGTCGAATTACTTCTTCGATATCAAATGGGTTACTGCCTGAGCCCAAGTATTTGAGTAAGTCCTTCGCTAGTAGAATGCCTTCCACATGGTCTTTATCTTCGCTGATCACTGGGTAGCGAGAGTGTTGAGCGTCAGTGATTAGTGCGATCAAAGTATCAAGATCGTCTGTGCGCTCAACAGTAACCATTTGCGAACGCGGGATCATAATGTCACGCACGCGCATTTCGGAGATTTCCATAACACCTTCAAGCATGTCGCGGGTGTCGTGGTCAATCAGGTCATTGATTTCAGAGTCACGGATTACATCCACAAGCTCTTGGCGGTCTTTTGGTTCGCCTTGAAATAGTTGACCTAGACGTTCAAAGAAGGACTTTCTACTCGGACCTTCTGCCTTTTCTTTCTTGCCTTCATTAGAAGAGGGAGAATTATCTTCGTTCATTGTTTCTCAATTAAGTAACGCTATCAGATGTGTGATAGCTCACATAGAAAGACGAGCACGAGATGGTTATCTGGGTGGTTCGCCTTTCCCTGTCGAGCAACCGAAGTTACTCTTTTTCAGCAATATACGGGTCTTCATAACCCATACCTTGCATGATTTCTGTTTCGAGGGATTCCATCTCTTCAGCTTCATCATCCTCGATATGGTCATAACCTAGCAGATGCAAGCTGCCATGTACAACCATATGCGCCCAATGTGCTAGTAGAGGCTTGTTCTGCTCTACTGCCTCTTTTTCAACAACTTGGCGACAGATGATCAAATCGCCTAGTAGGTCCATTTCCATACCCGGTGGTACTTCGAATGGGAAAGACAGCACATTGGTCGGCTTATCTTTACCACGGTATTCGTGGTTTAGCTCGTGACTTTCTTGCTCGTCGACAATACGAATTGTCAGTTCCGCTTGTGGTTGGAAAAGAGGGATAGTCTTATCTAGCCACAATTGGAAATCTTGCTCAGAAGGTAAGCCTTCTTCATTTTCGACTGCCAGTTGCAAATCAAGTTCAATTGCCATGGTTATTCCTTAGTTGCCGCAACTTGTGCGTTCAGTTCAGCTTTGGCTGCTTCTAGCAATTTGGCATCACGTTCTTCACGACGGCGTTTTTCGAACTCTTTACGTTCTTTCTGGTCTTGTGCTTCCCACTTCTCGTAAGCGTTAACGATGCGAGCAACCACTGGATGGCGCACTACGTCGTCAGCTTGGAAGAAGTTAAAGCTGATGTCGTCGACTTCGCTCAGTACTTCAATTGCATGACGAAGCCCCGATTTTGCACCGCGAGGTAAGTCAATTTGAGTGACGTCACCGGTGATAACAGCACGAGAGTTGAAGCCGATACGCGTAAGGAACATCTTCATCTGCTCTACAGTGGTGTTTTGGCTCTCATCAAGAATGATGAAGGCGTCGTTTAGAGTACGACCACGCATGTAAGCAAGAGGTGCTACCTCAATCACGTTACGTTCAATCAGCTTTTCTACGCGCTCAAAGCCCAGCATTTCAAATAGGGCATCGTACAGAGGGCGTAGGTATGGGTCGACTTTCTGGCTCAAATCGCCAGGTAGGAAGCCCAGTTTCTCACCTGCTTCAACCGCAGGACGAGTTAATAGAATACGACGGATTTCTTGGCGCTCTAGTGCGTCAACGGCTGCTGCAACCGCAAGGTAAGTTTTACCAGTACCAGCAGGACCGATACCAAAGGTGATATCGTGCGTCACCATGTTCATCAGGTATTGACCCTGATTTGGTGTACGAGGCTTGATCACACCTTTTTTCGTTTTAACGAAGACTTCTTTACCGTGTTCGAAGTTCGACTCGGTATTCTGCTCCAGTACACCCGATTCTTTGATTGCCAGGTGGATCTGCTCTGGTTCGATATCAGGGGTTTCGCCGCGGACAGGAGCGGTGTCTACGTAAAGGGTTTTCAGAATATCCAGCGCAGCCGCTGCGGTATGAGGTTTACCGACAATGGTGAAAAGGTCGCTACGGTGGTTAATTTCAACGCCTAGACGACGTTCTAAATGCTTGATGTTGTCATCGAATGGACCGCACAGGCTTGCTAGTCGGCGGTTGTCTGAAGGTTCTAGATTGATTTCTAGCGTTACGATTTTATTGCTCAATGTTGCCTCTCATTTTATGCCACTTAACGAGAGCCTGATAACGACCAGGCTCTCAATGGCTATTTGTACGAGCTTATGGCGTAAAAGTAGCTACACCTAGCTCATCTTCGCGACGTGTTTTCGCCATCATTTGCGTTGGTGAAATCACACTACGAAGGTCCATGTCTTTTTCTGTACGTACTAGCTCACCACGTAGTGAGTTAGCAAATACGTCCGTAATCTTCACGTCAACGAATTGACCAATTAGGTCTGCGCTACCTTCAAAGTTTACTACACGGTTGTTTTCTGTACGAGCGCGTAGCTCCATTAGGTTCTTCTTAGAAGGACCTTCAACCAGAACGCGTTGCTCAGTGTCTAGCATTTGACGAGAGTAGCGCATTGCTTGCGTGTTTACTGTTTGTTGTAGCTCGTATAGACGCTCTTTCTTCACTTGCTCTGATAGGTCACAAGGGTAATCTGCCGCTGGCGTACCTGGACGTGGAGAGAAGATGAAGCTGAAGCTCATGTCAAAGTCTACGTCTTTGATTAGCTTCATTGTGTCTTGGAAATCTTTGTCTGTTTCACCAGGGAAACCAACGATAAAGTCTGAACTGATTTGAATATCAGGACGTGCTTTACGTAGTTTACGGATGATCGACTTGTACTCAATCCCAGTGTGAGGACGTTTCATCATAGTCAGTACGCGGTCACTACCACTTTGTACTGGTAGGTGAAGGAAGCTCACTAGTTCTGGTGTGTCTTCGTATACAGCAATGATGTCATCAGTAAACTCTAATGGGTGGCTTGTTGTAAAGCGGATACGATCAATACCATCGATAGACGCAACCAAACGAAGCAGCTCTGCAAATGAACAGATTTCACCGTCGTGCATAGGACCACGGTACGCGTTTACGTTTTGACCCAGTAGGTTTACTTCACGTACGCCTTGATCTGCTAGCTGAGCGATTTCGAACAGTACGTCATCCATTGGACGGCTTACTTCTTCACCACGAGTGTACGGTACTACACAGTAAGTACAGTACTTAGAACAGCCTTCCATGATAGAAACGAATGCCGTTGCACCTTCAGCACGAGGCTCTGGTAGACGGTCAAACTTTTCGATTTCTGGGAATGAAATGTCCATTACTGGTGCTTCATCCGATTGAGATTGTTTAATCATCTCAGGAAGACGGTGAAGAGTTTGTGGACCAAAGATTACGTCAACGTATGGAGCACGCTGACGGATATGGTCACCTTCTTGAGTTGCTACACAACCACCTACGCCGATAACTACGCCAGGTTTTTTATCTTTTAGTGTTTTCCAACGACCAAGCTGGTGGAAAACTTTCTCTTGCGCTTTTTCACGGATCGAACAGGTGTTAAGTAGAAGTACGTCTGCTTCCTCTGGCTCTTCGGTCAGCTCGTAGCCGTTTGCAGCATTAAGCAGGTCGGCCATTTTTGATGAATCGTATTCGTTCATCTGGCAGCCCCAGGTTTTAATTAGCAGTTTCTTACTCATCTCACTTTCGCTCGTTCAGTTGTACTTAAATCGGAGAGCTATTGCTCAAATTATAGCCGCCATCTCGGCGGTAAGCGGCGTATTGTACTGCTTTAAAAAGCACCTGACTAGTGATCTGACGAATTCTCTGCAAACCCTGATGAAATCTAGTTTTTTGCCCTATATACAGCAAGGTTTTTTGTTAAAGAATTTTGTAAAAATAGCCATGGAACGTACAATTAAAAAACGCCAATTAATCAATACGATGAAGAGCAAAAAATGAACAAGTATGACATCGCCGTAATCGGTGGCGGCATGGTCGGGGCAGCAGTGGCTGTTGGGTTTGCCAAGCAAGGCAGAAGCGTTGTAATGGTCGAAGGCGCAGAGCCAAAGGCGTTTGAGGTTTCTCAGGCGTTGGATGTTCGCGTTTCCGCGATTTCTCATCAGTCGGTGAAGTTACTTGATTCATTAGGTGCATGGTCTGCGATTGAAAGCATGCGAGTGTGCCCTTATCGTCGTTTGGAAACGTGGGAACATCCTGAGTGTCGTACACGTTTTCACTCTGATGAGCTTTCGTTGGAGCAGTTAGGATACATTGTTGAAAACCGCCTAATCCAACTAGGCCTTTGGCAAACTTTCGCACAATACGACAACTTAACGGTGATGTGCCCGGAGCGATTGAAAGATATAGAATTTGCCGAGGTAAACCGTGTAACGCTAGAAAGCGGCGAGCAGTTTGAAGCTAATTGGGTGATTGGTGCAGATGGCGCGAACTCAAAAGTTCGTCAATTGGTGGGTATTGGTGTAACGGCATGGGACTACCGTCAACACTGTATGCTGATCAACGTGAAAACTGAGCTGCCGCAACAAGACATCACTTGGCAACAATTTACTCCGTCAGGTCCACGTTCATTCTTGCCGTTATGCTCATTAACTGAAGACGGTAAAGAAGTCGGGCAGGGTTCGTTGGTTTGGTATGACTCGCCAAAACGCATTAAACAATTATGCGCGATGACTAAACCTCAGTTAAGAGAAGAGATCCTACGTCATTTCCCTGCCGAGTTGGGTGATATTGAAGTTCTACAATTTGGCTCATTCCCACTCACTCGTCGCCATGCCCAAAGCTATTCAAACAAGAATTGTGTGTTAGTGGGGGATTCTGCTCATACAATCAACCCACTTGCTGGGCAAGGCGTGAATCTTGGCTTCAAAGATGCTGATATCCTGCTTTCAGTTACGGATCAGCAAGAGCAACTTAACGATGCATTGCTTGCCAAATATGAACGTGCTCGTCGTCCCGATAACTTGTTAATGCAAACAGGCATGGATGTCTTCTACAAAGGCTTTAGCAATGATTTAGGTCCATTGAAGTTTGCTCGTAATGCTGCATTAAAGCTGGCGGAAAACTCAGGACCGATTAAAGCGCAAGTATTGAAGTATGCGCTAGGTATGTAAAAGACTTCTGAGCACATAGAAAGCCGTCGATAAAGCAATAGATAGAAAAAAAGCGAGCCATGAGCTCGCTTTTTTAATTCGATAACTCAGAGAGTTACCGAGTCCAGAATCGGAAAAAAGAAAAAACCCAGCAAATCAATGCTGGGTTTCTCAAGAATGGTGCGGAAGGAGAGACTTGAACTCTCACACCTTGCGGCGCCAGAACCTAAATCTGGTGCGTCTACCAATTCCGCCACTTCCGCAACTTATTCTGTAGTTATCAAGGTAATTGGTAAAACCTCAACAACGTTGTGTAATGGCAGGGCTACCTGGATTCGAACCAGGGAATGGCGGCATCAAAAGCCGCTGCCTTACCGCTTGGCGATAGCCCTACTAATCTTAGCCTTTCAACTAAGTGCTTTCCTATAAAGGAAAGTATGGTGCGGAAAGAGAGACTTGAACTCTCACACCTTGCGGCGCCAGAACCTAAATCTGGTGCGTCTACCAATTCCGCCATTTCCGCAAAGTATAGATTATTTTTAGATGGTGCGGAAGGAGAGACTTGAACTCTCACACCTTGCGGCGCCAGAACCTAAATCTGGTGCGTCTACCAATTCCGCCACTTCCGCATCTAAAATCTATATTAATGGTGGCTACGACGGGATTCGAACCTGTGACCCCATCATTATGAGTGATGTGCTCTAACCAGCTGAGCTACGTAGCCATTCTATATTCTTTAATCAAGTATGGTGCGGAAGGAGAGACTTGAACTCTCACACCTTGCGGCGCCAGAACCTAAATCTGGTGCGTCTACCAATTCCGCCACTTCCGCAACTTGATCTGTAGTTATTGATGTAATTGGTAAAACATCAGTAACGTTCCTATGTTTCAAGGAAAAATAATGGCAGGTCTACCTGGATTCGAACCAGGGAATGGCGGCATCAAAAGCCGCTGCCTTACCGCTTGGCGATAGACCTACAGCGCTCTAATTAAAGAGACTTTAATAATGGTGCGGAAGGAGAGACTTGAACTCTCACACCTTGCGGCGCCAGAACCTAAATCTGGTGCGTCTACCAATTCCGCCACTTCCGCGTAATTACTGAGTAAACTCAATAATCAAAATAATGGCAGGTCTACCTGGATTCGAACCAGGGAATGGCGGCATCAAAAGCCGCTGCCTTACCGCTTGGCGATAGACCTGCAGGCGATAGTCATAAAGACTGATCAAGTTAGAAAAGTATGGTGCGGAAGGAGAGACTTGAACTCTCACACCTTGCGGCGCCAGAACCTAAATCTGGTGCGTCTACCAATTCCGCCACTTCCGCAACTTTTCTGTCGTCATAAAGGTAATTGGTAAAAACCTAAACAACGAAATAAATGGTGGCTACGACGGGATTCGAACCTGTGACCCCATCATTATGAGTGATGTGCTCTAACCAGCTGAGCTACGTAGCCAACACAATATTCTTTAAATCAAGATGGTGCGGAAGGAGAGACTTGAACTCTCACACCTTGCGGCGCCAGAACCTAAATCTGGTGCGTCTACCAATTCCGCCACTTCCGCAACTTGATCTGTAGTTATTGATGTAATTGGTAAAACATCAGTAACGTTGAATATGGCAGGTCTACCTGGATTCGAACCAGGGAATGGCGGCATCAAAAGCCGCTGCCTTACCGCTTGGCGATAGACCTACAGCGCTCTAATTAAAGAGACTTTAATAATGGTGCGGAAGGAGAGACTTGAACTCTCACACCTTGCGGCGCCAGAACCTAAATCTGGTGCGTCTACCAATTCCGCCACTTCCGCATAATTACTGAGTAAACTCAATAATCAAAATAGTGGCAGGTCTACCTGGATTCGAACCAGGGAATGGCGGCATCAAAAGCCGCTGCCTTACCGCTTGGCGATAGACCTGCAGGCAATAGTCAAAAGACTATTCAATATATGGTGCGGAAAGAGAGACTTGAACTCTCACACCTTGCGGCGCCAGAACCTAAATCTGGTGCGTCTACCAATTCCGCCATTTCCGCATATATTGTTTAGAGTATTTCAAAATGGTGCGGAAGGAGAGACTTGAACTCTCACACCTTGCGGCGCCAGAACCTAAATCTGGTGCGTCTACCAATTCCGCCACTTCCGCATCTTGAACTCTATAAGCTATCAGTTAATTGGTAAAAACTAATAACTAAATATTGTCTTTCAAAAGAAAGAATGGTGGCTACGACGGGATTCGAACCTGTGACCCCATCATTATGAGTGATGTGCTCTAACCAGCTGAGCTACGTAGCCATCTTTTTGAGCGAGACAATATAAACCTTCACGCTCTAAGTGACAACCCTTTTTATCAAAGGAATCTCACTTTAAATAATGGCAGGTCTACCTGGATTCGAACCAGGGAATGGCGGCATCAAAAGCCGCTGCCTTACCGCTTGGCGATAGACCTGCAGGCAGTAGTTATAAAACTACTTAAAACATGGTGCGGAAGGAGAGACTTGAACTCTCACACCTTGCGGCGCCAGAACCTAAATCTGGTGCGTCTACCAATTCCGCCACTTCCGCATCTATTCCTAACAGCACTTTAAAAAGAACAGTTAGGAATGGTGGCTACGACGGGATTCGAACCTGTGACCCCATCATTATGAGTGATGTGCTCTAACCAGCTGAGCTACGTAGCCAAAACCATGTTTTCTTGTTCTCGTCGCTAAGTTGCCTTGTCGTCGGGAACGGCGCGCATTATGCGAAGTTGAGTGAGATCCGTCAACAGTTTTTTTCAATAAATCCTGCAAAATCCATCGTTCGCTTTCTTTTTAAACAAAGAGGCGCGTTTATGATCTAAAACTGGAAATAAAATGGCTTACAGTAAGAGACTTAATTTCTTGTCATTTATGAATGGCATAAAAAAAGCCAGCACTATGGCTGGCTTTTTATGTAAATGAAGTGTTTAGAATTCATTCACTTAATTATACGTTGAAGCGGAAGTGTATAACATCGCCATCTTTCACGATGTATTCTTTACCTTCTAGACGCCATTTACCTGCGTCTTTCGCACCGCTTTCACCGTTGAATTGGATGAAATCGTCGTAACCAACAACTTCAGCGCGGATGAAGCCTTTTTCGAAGTCAGTGTGGATCTTCGCAGCTGCTTTTGGTGCTGTTGCTCCAACAGGGATAGTCCATGCACGAACTTCTTTCACGCCAGCCGTGAAGTAAGTTTGTAGGTTTAGTAGTTCGTAACCTGCGCGGATAACGCGGTTTAGGCCAGGTTCTTCGATACCAAGGTCAGCTAGGAATTCTTCACGCTCGTCATCTTCTAGTTCAGCCATTTCTGATTCGATAGCTGCACATACAGGAACAACAACGTTGTTTTCTTTCGCTGCAAACTCACGTACTGCGTCTAGGTATGCATTGTCTTCAAAACCATCTTCGTTCACGTTAGCGATGTACATCGTTGGTTTTAGCGTTAGGAAGTTCAGGTAGCCAATTGCTGCTAGTTCTTCTTTTGTAAGCTCAATAGTACGCGCCATGCCACCTTCTGTTAGTACAGGAAGTAGTTTTTCTAGAACCGTCAGTTCGAATTTCGCGTCTTTGTCGCCGCCTTTTGCTTTCTTTGCGTTACGCTGGATAGCGCGCTCACAAGAATCAAGGTCAGCCATCGCTAGCTCAAGGTTGATAACTTCAATATCTTCGATTGGAGATACTTTACCTGCAACGTGAACGATGTTGTCGTTTTCAAAACAACGTACAACGTGGCCGATTGCGTCAGTTTCACGGATGTTCGCTAGGAATTTGTTACCTAGACCTTCACCACGAGACGCACCTGCAACTAGACCAGCGATGTCTACGAATTCCATTGTGGTAGGCAGAACTTTCTGTGGGTTAACGATCTTTGCTAGAGCATCTAGACGTAGATCTGGCACAGGAACCACACCAGTGTTTGGTTCAATGGTACAGAACGGGAAGTTTGCTGCTTCAATACCCGCTTTAGTTAGTGCGTTAAACAGAGTTGATTTACCAACGTTAGGTAGACCAACGATGCCACATTTAAAACCCATGATAGTAACCTTATTCAGCTTTGAACGTGTGGAGGCGATTTTGTGCTTTTGATAGACCATCCTTAATTAGGATATCCAGACAGCGCACTGATTCGTCAGCTGCGGCGTCTAGTAGCTCTTGCTCTTTCGCTGGAGCTTTGCCTAGTACAAAACCTGCCACTTTATCTTTGTGTCCCGGATGGCCAATGCCGATACGAAGACGATAAAAATCTTTGTTATTGCCCAGTTTGCTAATGGTATCACGCAGACCATTGTGGCCTCCGTGACCGCCACCTTTCTTAAACTTAGCGACACCTGGCGGTAAGTCTAGCTCGTCGTGAGCAACCATGATCTCTTCTGGCTTAATTTGGTAAAACTTCGCAAGTGCTGCGATCGCTTTGCCAGATAGGTTCATGAAGGTAGTTGGGATTAGCAAACGGAGATCCTGGCCATTGACCATAATGCGTCCTGTAAGGCCAAAGAACTTTGGTTCATTCTTTAGGGTAACGTTGTGAACGCGAGCTAATTCTTCTACAACCCAAGCGCCCGCATTGTGACGAGTTTTGGCGTATTCTGGTCCCGGATTAGCAAGACCAACAAGAAGTTTGATTGGTTGAGTCAAGGTTAGGATCTCTCTGGAATCTCAAAAAGCGCAGTATGATAGCACAGAATTCTCGCGGTGGGCGACCAAGGTATATTCTGCCAATCGATACAAATAAAAAAACACCCCAAAGAGGGGTGCTTTTGAAATCAGTTTAACTGAAATGTTCGGATTAGTTGAACATTGCAGAGATTGACTCTTCGTTGCTAATGCGACGAATCGCTTCAGCTAGCATGCGAGATAGGCTTAGTGTGGTTACTTTGCCAGTTGCAGCCATCTCTTTAGATAGAGAGATAGAGTCAGTTACGATAACTTGGTCAAGAACAGAGTTCTTAATGTTGTCCGCAGCGTTACCAGAGAATACAGCGTGAGTTGCGTAAGCGAATACACGCTTAGCACCGCGCTCTTTTAGCGCTTCAGCTGCTTTACATAGTGTGCCACCAGTATCGATCATGTCATCAACGATCACACAGTCACGACCTTCAACGTCACCGATTAGGTTCATTACTTCAGAAACGTTTGCACGTGGACGACGCTTATCAACGATAGCGATGTCGATGTCACCTAGTGCTTTTGCCGTTGCACGAGCACGAACAACGCCACCTAGGTCAGGAGAAACCACAACAGGGTTTTCTAGACCACGAGATTGCATGTCTTCTAGAAGTACAGGTGTACCGAAGATGTTATCAACTGGTACATCGAAGAAGCCTTGAATTTGCTCTGCGTGTAGGTCGATAGTCAGAACGCGGTCAACACCAACGTTAGATAGGAAATCAGCAACAACTTTTGCAGTGATTGGCACACGAGAAGAGCGTACACGACGATCTTGGCGAGCGTAGCCGAAGTAAGGAATAACTGCAGTGATACGGCCTGCTGAAGCACGGCGCATTGCATCAATCATAACAACCAGTTCCATTAGGTTGTCGTTAGTCGGTGCACAAGTGGATTGAATGATAAAAACATCGCTACCACGAACATTCTCATTGATTTGAACTGCAACTTCGCCATCAGAAAAGCGAGAAACAGATGCATCACCTAGAGAGATGTAAAGACGATCAGCAATACGTTGGGCTAGTTCAGGTGTTGCGTTACCAGCAAATAGCTTCATATCAGGCACGGTGGAAACCTCGGGTTTGCGTCCAGTTTTAGTTAGGTCGGTGTGAGGCTGATTGGTATTCAGCCAAAGTCTCTTTTAGTGGCGAAACATTGCGCCCTTGAGCGACAAATGCCGAGACTTTATCAGAGAGTTGTGCAAGGATAGCTTCTGCTTCATATTTGCTGGAAAATTCAGCAAATACGCAAGATCCTGTCCCCGTCAATCTTGACGGCGCGTATTGTAGCAGCCAAGAAAGTTGGTTATCAACCTCTGGGTAGAGCATTCGTACAATTTTTTCGCAATCGTTTACGCTCGGTGCGTTCAAAAGCGTTTCCAAATCTCGTTTTGGCGTGTTTCGAGTTAAGTCTGGATGTCGGAATATGTCAGCTGTTGCAATAGAAACGTTCGGGCGAACGACTAAATACCATTTCTCTTCTGGATGAGCAGGAGATAGCTTCTCACCGACACCCTCGGCAAAAGCAGCGAAACCGCGTACAAATACAGGCACATCTGCGCCAAGAGCTAAGCCTATTTCTGCTAGTTCATCGTCACTGAGATTGGTTTGCCAAAGGTAGTTAAGGGCGACTAATGCTGTTGCTGCATTAGAGGAGCCCCCGCCGATTCCGCCGCCCATAGGTAAAATCTTATTTAGATCGATATGTGCACCGTATGAGCAATTTGCGTAACGCTGAAGTGCAGTTGCGGCTTTCCAGATCAAGTTATCGTGCAGTGGCACACCTTCAATCTCAGGGAAAATGCTGATCTCACCCGAGTTGTTCGCTTGAATAGTGAGTTCATCGCCGTGGTCGACGAATTGGAATAGCGTTTGTAGTTCATGGTAGCCATTTTCAGTGCGACCATTGATATAAAGAAAGAGATTCAATTTCGCTGGTGATGGCCAGCGGGTTGAAAGGTCGATCATTGGGTGATGTTCCATTTTGTGATCACTAAATTAATTTTTACATCAGACGTACTTAGTTTGAGTTTACTTGGTAGAGGCAACGTCTGGTTATGCCACTCAATGTCACCGTAACGCTGGTAATCGATATTCCAATCGTTTAAGCCAATCTGTTTATCCAGAACTTGTAACGTGTTAGTGGATGAAAGTTGGAATGAGTCAGCGTTGGTGGGCAAGCCGAGTAGCCAGTCGGGCAGGTGATCAACAGGCATCATTAAGCCAGTTAAACGGTAAATCAGTTGATTAGCGTTACGCGCGGTGAGTACTTGATCGTCATAAGTTTCGACAGTCGCGCCTTGCGGAGTAATGGTGAGCTTTAATGCGGTTTGGCCTAGCACGGTAGTTAAGCGGAGTTGGCTTAATGTTGTTGATTGCTTCCAATAAAAGTTGAGGCTTTGTCTTTGGTCGGGAGCAATATAGCCAAGTTTACCTGTGGCTTGAAAGTCATTAATGGTTTTGAGTCGCTGCTCGTGTGCTTGCCACTCTACGCTAGTGATGCTGTCAGGGACAGAACTACAACCCGCGAGCACAATGCTCGAAAAAAATAAGATGAGAAAGGAGCGTAAGGTCATGTTTGATGGCTTATTAATCAGTTTCATCGGTAATCGCTCACAACTATAGCATTGAAAAGCCGAGTGAAGGAAAACAAATCCGGCTTACCCTTTCAATAAATGCGTGCTTACAGTAAAATTCTGAACCTATTTTATAACCGATCTCAGAGATACCACGTTAGATGTCCTTGCTTGCTATTGGAATCAATCACAATACAGCGTCTGTTGACTTGCGAGAGAAAGTGGCTTTCGGACCCGATAAACTGGGCCCAGCACTTGAGCAACTCAGAGACCATGAAGCCGTTAATGGTAGTGTGATTGTTTCAACCTGTAACCGTACCGAAGTGTACTGCGACGTAAAGCAAGGAGCGCGAAATAAGCTTATCGACTGGTTAGCCCAGTTCCATCAAGTTAGTCAAGAAGACTTGATGCCGAGTCTTTATGTCCATGAAGAACAAGCGGCGATTAAGCACTTGATGCGTGTTTCTTGCGGCCTTGATTCACTGGTACTAGGTGAGCCTCAGATTTTGGGTCAGGTAAAACAAGCGTTTTCCGATTCCCGTGATCATCAGGCGGTGGATGCGTCGATTGATAAGTTGTTTCAAAAGACTTTTTCAGTCGCAAAACGCGTTCGAACAGAAACCGACATTGGTGGTAACGCAGTGTCAGTGGCGTATGCTGCATGTACACTGGCGAAACACATCTTTGAATCACTTTCTGACTCCACGGTATTGTTAGTCGGGGCAGGTGAAACCATCGAACTGGTGGCAAAGCACTTAGCGTCGAATGGCTGTACTAAGATGATTGTTGCTAACCGAACTCGAGAGCGTGCTCTTGGTTTGGCTGAAGAGTTTGGTGCAGAAGTGATCAGCTTGAATGAAATTCCAGATCATCTATCTAGAGCAGACATTGTGATTAGCTCGACAGCGAGTCCTTTGCCTATCATTGGTAAGGGCATGGTCGAGACTGCGTTGAAGCAACGCCGTCATCAGCCAATGCTATTGGTAGATATTGCCGTTCCACGTGATGTGGAAGCGCAGGTCGGTGAATTAAGTGACGCTTACTTGTATTCGGTGGATGACTTACAGTCGATCATCGATAACAACATTGAACAACGTAAAGTAGAAGCCATTCAGGCAGAAGCGATCGTTAGCGAAGAAAGTGCAGCATTTATGACGTGGCTACGTTCACTCCAAGCAGTGGACAGCATTCGTGATTACCGTAAATCTGCCAACGAGATTCGTGAAGACCTACTAAGTAAAAGCCTGCAATCACTGGCAACCGGTGCAGACCCGGAAAAAGTACTGCGCGAGCTTAGCAATAAACTCACCAATAAACTGATTCACGCTCCGACTCGTGCGCTGCAAAGTGCGGCAGAGCAGGGCGAACCAGCAAAATTAACGGTTATCCGCCAGACACTTGGTTTGGATGATCTGTAACTCACGCTTTTTATTAAGAAAACGACACTATGAAAGCCTCAATTCTGACTAAGCTAGAAACGCTAGTAGAACGTTACGAAGAAGTTCAACATCTTCTTGGTGATCCTGACGTAATTGGAAATCAGGACAAATTCCGCGCTCTATCAAAAGAGTATTCTCAGCTAGAAGAAGTTACTAAGTGCTTCCAAGCATACCAACAAGCGCAAGACGATCTTGTAGCCGCTGAAGAGATGGCTAACGAAGATGACGAAGAAATGCGTGAAATGGCGCAGGAAGAAATCAAAGAAGCAAAAGAAGCGATCGAGCGTCTAGCTGATGAGCTTCAGATCCTTCTTCTTCCAAAAGATCCAAACGATGACCGCAACTGTTTCCTAGAGATTCGAGCTGGTGCTGGCGGTGATGAAGCGGGGATCTTCGCTGGTGACCTGTTCCGTATGTACAGCAAGTACGCAGAGAAGCGTGGCTGGCGCATTGAAGTGATGTCTTCTAACGAAGCAGAACACGGTGGTTACAAAGAGATGATCGCGAAAGTGAGCGGTGACGGCGCATACGGCGTGCTGAAGTTTGAGTCAGGCGGTCACCGTGTACAACGTGTACCTGCAACAGAATCTCAAGGTCGTGTTCATACTTCTGCGTGTACCGTAGCGGTTATGGCGGAAATCCCAGAAGCGGATCTACCAGAAATTAAAGCGGCAGACCTAAAAATCGATACATTCCGTGCTTCTGGCGCGGGTGGTCAGCACGTTAACACCACGGATTCTGCAATCCGTATTACCCACTTACCAACAGGTACAGTGGTAGAGTGTCAAGACGAGCGTTCACAGCATAAGAACAAAGCAAAAGCGATGGCAGTACTTGCAGCTCGTATCGTTCAAGCGGAAGAAGAACGTCGTGCAGCAGAAGTGTCTGACACACGTCGTAACCTACTGGGTTCTGGTGACCGTAGTGACCGTATCCGTACTTACAACTACCCACAAGGCCGTGTTTCTGACCACCGTATCAACCTAACCATCTACCGTTTGAACGAAGTGATGGAAGGTGACCTGCAAAGCTTGATTGATCCAGTGCTTCAAGAGCACCAAGCAGACCAACTTGCGGCGCTCGCTGAGAACAACTAATCGATGAGCCAAGTTCAATCGATTGAGCAAGCACTGAAAAGTGCAACGGCAATTCTGTCAGAAGGCGGCAAAGAGTCGCCTTCTCTTGATGCTGCCGTACTTCTTTGCCATGTCCTTGGCAAACCAAGAACCTATCTACTCACTTGGCCAGAAAAAGCATTAGAAGCCGAGCAGCAAGCTCAGTTTGATGCGCTTTTAGAGCGACGTATTGCGGGCGAGCCGGTGGCGTATATCATCGGTGAGCGTGAGTTCTGGTCTTTGCCACTTAAAGTCTCCCCATCGACGCTGATACCAAGACCAGATACGGAACGTTTAGTTGAAGTCGCACTGGATAAAACGTATGGGCAGACTGGAAAAATCCTAGATTTGGGTACCGGTACAGGTGCGATTGCGCTTGCATTGGCATCTGAGATGCCGAACCGCCAAGTGATGGGTGTTGACCTAAAGCAAGAGGCTAAAGAGCTTGCTGAGTACAATGCGTCGCAGTTAAACATCAAAAATGTGACGTTTGACCAAGGTAGCTGGTTTGAACCTATTGCTAGCGGAACAAAGTTTGCTTTAATTGTCTCCAACCCGCCGTATATCGACGAAAAAGATCCGCATCTTTCTCAAGGGGATGTGCGCTTTGAACCAAAATCAGCGCTTGTCGCCGATGAAAATGGCTTAGCGGATATTCGTCATATATCTGACCATGCTCGTCAATATTTGGAAGATGGTGGGTGGCTCGTATTTGAACATGGTTATGACCAAGGAGAAGCGGTCCGTGAGATCATGACTCACTTTGGTTTTGAACAAGTAGTCACGGAAAAAGACTACGGTGGTAATGATCGAGTGACGCTTGGTTGTTACAAGCCTCAATAATAACGAGCAAGTCAGCAGTAACTTATAAAAGAGAAGAGAAATGTACGTAGCTCTAAAACATATTCACTTAGTGACGATCGCATTGAGCGCGATGTTACTATCGATCCGATTCGTGTTGTTGATGATGGACTCTCCAAAACGCAACAATCGCTTCCTGAAAGTTTTCCCACACATTGTTGATACCGCGTTGTTGCTGTCTGGTATTGGTTTGATCATGGTGACAGGCTTTATTCCTTTTACCGAATCAGCACCATGGCTAACCAACAAAATTACTTGTGTGCTTGCGTACATTGCTCTTGGTTTCTTCGCAATGAAGATGGCGAAAAACAAGCTACTGAGAATATTTGCTTTCTTTGGCGCACTTGGTTGGCTAGTGATGGCGGCCAACATTGCCGTATCTAAAAATCCGAACTTATTTGGGTAATCGTCATGCTAGAGTTTTTTGACGAAGATTTTGACAATATGGCATTGGTCGAAGGGGCGTTGGTACTGAACCAATCGGTAAACCCAGACACCAATGTGCATTGGGCAAAGCAAGAGCTAGAGCGCCTTTATAAAGAAGCGGAAGCGATTCTGGTTCATGAGACGGACGAAGAACAACGTTTTGATTCTTTTCTTCGCCTGTTCTTTTATGAATGGGGTTTTAAAGGCGATGATCAAGAGTACTTTATCTCTGACAATAGCTTTATCGACAAAGTGTTGGAGCGTAAAAAAGGCATTCCAGTAAGTCTTGGTGCTATCTTACTTTACTTGGGTAACCGCCTTGGTTTTCCGATGAAAGGCGTGACATTTCCTACTCAATTTCTGATCAAAGTGGATTGGATGCACAAAACACCAGACTACATTAACCCGTTCAACGGTGAGTATGTCGGTGAGAAAATCCTCCAAGCATGGTTGATTGGTCAAGAAGGCCCATTAGCAACGTTGAAGCCAGAACATTTTGAAGAGGCAGACAACCCGACCGTTATTGGTCGCTGGTTGGCTCTAATCAAGAGCGCGATGCTACGTGAAGAGCGTTATACATTAGCACTGCGGTGCACCAACCTAGCGTTGACCTTCGTACCGGATGACCCGTATGAGATTCGTGATCGTGGTTTTATCTTTCAGCAACTAGACTGTCATCAGGTAGCGGTTTCAGATTTTCAGTACTTTATTGACCAATGCCCAGACGATCCAGCATCAGAGCTACTAAAATCACAAGTTAACGCCATGAGCGAGAAGCACGTTACGCTCCACTAATTTTATCGACATGCTGAAAAAATGCGTGCCGAAGACAGAAAAAAGAGAATCAAAATGGAACAGAAAATCGTTAATATTGGTGACATTCAGGTTGCTAACGACAAGCCATTCACCCTATTCGCAGGTATGAACGTTCTTGAGTCACGCGATCTTGCTATGCAGATCTGTGAGCACTACGTAAAAGTAACCGATAAGCTTGGTATCCCTTACGTATTCAAGGCGTCGTTCGACAAAGCAAACCGCAGTTCTGTTCACTCATACCGTGGTCCTGGTCTGGAAGAAGGCATGAAAATCTTCCAAGAACTAAAAGACACATTCGGTGTGAAAATCATCACTGACGTTCATACAGAAGCGCAAGCTCAGCCAGTGGCTGACGTGGTTGACGTTATCCAGCTTCCAGCATTCCTAGCTCGTCAAACTGACCTAGTTGAAGCAATGGCGAAAACCGGCGCAGTGATCAACGTGAAGAAACCTCAGTTCATGAGCCCTGGCCAAGTGGGTAACATTGTTGAGAAGTTCGCAGAGTGTGGTAATGAAAACATTATCCTATGTGAGCGCGGCTCTTGTATGGGTTACGACAACCTAGTGGTTGATATGCTTGGTTTTGGTGTAATGAAAAATGCATCAAAAGGCAGCCCAATCATCTTTGACGTAACGCACTCACTTCAAATGCGTGATCCATCGGGCGCGGCATCTGGCGGTCGTCGTGAGCAAACTGTTGAACTTGCGAAAGCAGGCCTAGCAACAGGTATTGCTGGTCTGTTTATTGAAGCGCACCCGAACCCAGATCAAGCGCGTTGTGATGGCCCATCTGCACTGCCTCTAGACAAACTAGAACCGTTCCTAGCTCAAATGAAATCGCTAGACGATCTAATCAAGAGCTTTGCAGACATCGATATCAAATAATCGATTGTTGTGAATGTTTGAATGAAATGGTCAGCCCGTGCGCTGGCCATTTTTGTATCGACATATTCATTTTGTCTAACTATTCTTTTCTCGCTTCTCGCTTCTCGCTTCTCGCTTCTCGCTTCTCGCTTCTCGCTTTCTTACACCACTTTGATTATGTCTATAATTTGCTTAGATTTGCGGCTATCTAGCTTGCCATAAGCAAACTGCGTCGCAGAAACATGAAATCAATATATTAGTGTTTTACACTAGTTCTAAGTTTGCGCGTTTTCGCACAATGAGAAGACGGTTTCTTCATTGCTGGACGCGCAATGCAGTGGAACCCGGACAATAATAAGGTAAAACAATGAAGCAACGCCTGATTGTAAAGACCGCTTTGAGCGCGGCTATCTTGGCTACTCTGGCCGGATGTGCAACCCAACCAGCACACGAATGGAATGAAGACACAACTTACAAACTGACGGTATTGCACACCAATGACCACCATGGTCGTTTTTGGCAGAACAAATACGGTGAGTACGGCATGGCGGCACGTAAAACACTGATCGATGAACTGCGTGCAGAGATTCAAGCCGAAGGCGGTAGCGTGCTTCTACTATCAGGTGGTGATATCAATACAGGTGTACCTGAGTCTGACCTACAAGATGCTGAGCCAGATTTTAAAGGCATGAGTAAGATTGGTTACGATGCGATGGCACTGGGTAACCACGAATTTGACAATCCACTGGAGGTGTTGTTTAAGCAGCAGGAGTGGGCAAACTTCCCAATGCTGTCTGCCAACATCTACGACAAAGAGACTGGCGAGCGCTTGTTCCAGCCTTATGCCATGTTCAACAAGCAGGGCATTAAGATTGCGGTGATTGGTCTTACGACAGAAGATACGGCAAAACTAGGTAACCCTGAGTTCATCGGTGAAGTTGATTTCCGCGATCCGAAACAAGAAGCGAAAAAACTGATAGCTGAACTGAAGCAAACTGAAAAGCCAGATCTTATCTTTGCGGTGACGCACATGGGGCACTATGAAAATGGCAATCGTGGTGTGAATGCTCCCGGTGATGTGGCATTGGCTCGCTACCTAAATGAAGGTGATTTGGACATGATTGTGGGTGGTCACTCACAAGAACCAGTTTGTATGGAAGGTCCTAACGTCATTAAGAAGAGCTTTAAGCCGGGTGAGGAATGTAAGCCGGATGAGCAAAACGGTACTTACATCGTGCAAGCGTACGAGTGGGGTAAGTATGTGGGGCGTGCAGATTACGAGTTCCGCAACGGTGAACTGTCGATGGTGAGCTACGATCTGATTCCGGTCAACTTGAAGAAGAAAATCAAAGTGAACGGCGAATCTCAACGTGTGTTGGTGCAAGATGAAATCGCACAAGATTCAGCAATGCTGGATTTCCTTCGTCCTTACCAAGAAAAAGGTCAGGGCCAGTTGAATGTAAAAATTGCCGAATCTAACGGCAAGCTGGAAGGTGACCGCAATGTTGTTCGTTTCCAACAAACCAATCTTGGTCGTTTGATTGCAACTGCCCATATGGAGCGTGCTAAGGCGGACTTCGCTGTGATGAACTCAGGCGGTGTGCGTGATTCGATTGAAGCCGGTGACATCACGTACAAAGATGTGCTGACGGTTCAGCCATTTGGCAACATGGTGTCTTACGTCGATATGTCGGGTAAAGAAGTTCTGGATTACCTCAACGTCGTAGCGACCAAACCCGTTGATTCAGGTGCTTACGCTCAGTTTGCTGGTATTTCAATGACGGTAGAAGACGGCAAAGTATCGAATGTCTTTATTGGTGAAAAACAGCTGCGTTTGGATAGCGAGTATCGCTTTACCGTACCAAGCTACAACGCATCGGGCGGTGACGGCTATCCTAAAGTCAACACACACCCAGGTTACGTAAATACAGGCTTTACCGATGCAGAAGTACTCAAAGAGTACTTAGAGTCACATAGCCCAATTGACGTAAATGAATATGCACCTTCAGGCGAGATGGTTTACAAGTAAAAAGCGATTGACTCAAAGTCGCTGATACCATTAACTTAAAGCGCTGCTCCTCACTAGGGGCAGCGTTTTTTGTTTTATAAGGAGAATCTTGATGACTCCGGCCATTAATCTTGCGAAAAAGAAAAAAGTCACACACACCATTCACCAATACGAGCACGATCCAAGAGCCGACAGCTACGGATTAGAGGCGGCGGAAGTATTGGGACAAGATCCAAAGAAAGTATTTAAAACGCTGCTGTTTTGTTTGAACGGCGAGCCGAAAAACCTAGCGGTTGCAATTATCCCCGTCGACCAAAAGCTGAATCTTAAATTGGCAGCGAAAGCGGCGAAGGGTAAAAAGGCCGATATGGCCGATCCGGAAATCGCACAAAAGACCACAGGATATGTTGTTGGCGGGATCAGCCCATTGGGACAGAGAAAAGCGCTGCCAACCTTTCTACATGAAAGCGCAACAGAGCAAGACACAATCTGTGTGAGCGCAGGTAAACGTGGTTTAGAAATCGAGTTAGCACCGAAAGATTTGCTGAGCTTGACTCGTGGTCAATTTGCACCGCTGTGCTTGTAAGTTGAAGACAAAAAAAGGACGCTCATGAGCGTCCTTTTTTGATCTTGCCATTCAGTGAGGCGTTACTTCTTCAGACTCAATGTGCCACCAGAACGTTTTGCTGGTTTGCTTGGCTTCGCGGCATTTGGATTCATGTAATGCTGCTTAGGCTTACTCGGTGACTGAGGTTTGTTTGCTGAGTGCGTATTGCTCGGTGCATCTGGTTTACGGTGTGATTTACCATGCTCGCCTTTCGGTCTGCTGCGTTCACCTTGTGGTTTCGCTTTGTAATGCTCTTTTGCTGTGCGTCCACCTTCATCATCACGTTGACGACGTTGTTGGCCTTTTTTCGAGTTCGGTGCATGACGGAATTCATCAGCATTGTTGCCACGGAACGTACGAGTTTTTTGGTTGCGGCGTGCCGTTGAGTTTTGGTTTTCTTCACGGCTATCGTACAGTTTCGCATCGGTCGCTTTACGAATATTGCGACCTCTGGAGTCTGTTTTCGACGCTTCTTCAGTACCTACAGAACCTTCACACATTGCAAGGATCTCTGCCACTTCGTCGTCACTTAGGTAACGCCATTTACCGTTAGGAATGCCATCAAGTGAGATGTTCATAATACGTACGCGACGCAGTTTGAAAACTTCGTAGCCTAACGCTTCACACATACGACGGATCTGACGGTTCAAACCTTGAGTCAGTACGATACGGAAAGAGAATTTGGTCTCTTTCTCCACTTTACACGGTAGAGTCACGGTATCGAGGATCTTCACACCGCTCGACATCTGCTTGAGGAATTCACCCGTGATTGGCTTGTCGACACGTACTACGTATTCTTTCTCGTGGTTGTTACCAGCACGTAGGATCTTGTTTACGATGTCGCCATCGTTGGTTAGGAAGATCAAACCATCGGAAGGTTTATCCAGACGACCGATAGGGAAGATACGCTTTTTGTGACCAATGAAATCAACGATGTTACCCGGAATATCACGCTCAGTAGTACAAGTGATACCGGTTGGTTTGTTCAACGCGATGTAAATCGGTTTTTCTTTCGCTGCAACAGGGTTGCCATCGACACAAACATCATCGCCTGGCAGTACTTTGGTGCCCATCTCTGGTTGTTGACCATTAATAGTGACACGGCCTTGCTCGATAAGACGGTCTGCTTCACGACGCGAGCAGAAGCCCGTTTCGCTGATGTATTTGTTTAAGCGTTTTGCGTTGTCTTGTGACATGTGAGTCTCCTAACGTTTCACAACGGCGGTTAATAGAAGTGCCTGCTGCTAATTAAAAGCAGCAAGGCGAGATAAGGTCGGGCATTCTAGCACCGAGAATCCAGTTAGCCTAAACGTTTTTGATGACGTTCACGCGTCTCCATTTTCTTTTCAGCACTCTTTCTTAATAGAACGTACACAGCACCACTGCCACCGTGGAATCGTTGCGCACTATGTACACATTGCACTTCACGAATTTGTTGCAGCCAACTCGCGACAAAACTCTTCATTAATGCTGGTGGATTTGAACGTTCACCACGGCCATGCACGATGACGACCGTTCGGATGTCCATCTCAATACATTGTTTGAGGAATTTAACGACTTCGTCGCGCGCTTCTTTTAGCGTCTTACGGTGCAGATCAAGGCGGGCCTGGATCGGGTATTTACCAAGGCGCAGTTTGCGGTACACACCATCTTGTACACCATCGCGCTTGAACTCGATAAAGTCATCAGGTTTGAGCATTTCTGCATGGTCAATCGACAAGTACTCGGGATCATCTTCAGTGAGCCAAATTGCAGCTTCGCGTTTCGCTAATTGAGCATCCGTTACTTGATGCACTTTTTTATGCTCTGCAGTGTCGTGGTCGATAGGCTTTACATCGCCCATCATCTGTTGGAACAGATCAAAATCGTCGTCTTGAGACATAACGGCAATCTCATAAAGAACAAGGTCGGAATAGTAAGATTATATCAAGGAGTGGTGCATTGAGATCAAATAAAAAACCGGAGCAGGCAAATAACCAACTCCGGTGCAAAGCGTTTCTAGAGCTAAGCGAGATCTAGTGAGGAGATTTGTCGTTCATAATCTTGTAAATGAAGAAACCGCCGTAAAATAGCATCAGACCAATTGCCCCAAAGATTACTATCATTGACGATAGCCCCACCGCATTACCAAATAGGAGATCAAGCCAAAAGTCCATATGTTTCCTCCAAGATATTTCCGACATGGATAACGTTAATGGGTGGTGTTTTTTTGCACACTGATCTGGATCAATTATGTTGCCAAGGTTAATAAACTGTGTTTTATTGTGGGTTCTTAGTCACATTTTACGTGCTAGTGTTTAGTAAATAATCAAACGAATTAAGACATTACGTTTTTTTTGAAAAAGCACTTGCGTCTCTGCGGAGAATCCGTAATATACGCATCCGTTGACGGGGATAAGTCCTCAGTTAAACATCTCGGTGAATAGCGCAGCTTGGTAGCGCATCTGGTTTGGGACCAGAGGGTCGGGGGTTCGAATCCCTCTTCACCGACCATATTGAGAAAAAGGCTCTACAGAAATGTAGAGCCTTTTTCGTATTTGGTGATATTTATTTGGAACCAGAGGGTCGGGGTCTGGAATGCCAGTCCTCTGGAAGCCCAGCCGCGTCGAATCCCTACTTCACCGACCATATTTAGAAAGCCTGCTCAATGAGCAGGCTTTCGTCGTTTCAGCGGTAGCAAATTTAGACTTGGATAGTATTGAACCAAATGTGGTTCGCCTGAAGTTAGAATATGGCTCTTCACCGACCACATTAAAGAAAGCCGTAGCAGAAATGCTACGGCTTTTTTGCGTTTACGGCTGTCGAATCGAGAACGCTTCGCTTCGGGAACGGACTCTGCTCTTCGAGATACGAGAGAAGGTACACTTTGAGGCAAATCAGCTTTCATCAACTGGTAAATGAAAACGTAAGAGATCCCCAACTCGCTCGTCCCTCGCTCTTGAGGATGACGAATAAAAAGCACTGAATTCAAAGGCGTCATTCCCGAAAGCGACGAAGGAGCGCAGTCGGGAACCTCTCAGTTAGTAACGCTACGCTCCGAGAGTCGGGTGCGTTTCGCTTTTGGAATCGAGAGGTACTCGTTGAGAGTATAGAGAAAAGGTATTTTTATTAAGAAGGTGTTGACGGAACTTGCTCCTAGAAAAGCAAAATAAAGTCGAATCCCGAATCCCGAATCCCGAATCCCGAATCCCGAATCCCGAATCCCGAATCCCGAATCCCGAATCCCGAATCCCGAATCCCGAATCCCGAATCCCGAATCCCGAATCCCGAATCCCGAATCCCGAATCCCGAATCCCGAATCCCGAATCCCGTTACTTCACATCACAACTTATATCTTTAATCGGTGTTTCGGATGTCGTGAAACACACGTAAGCGGTTTTCGGATGGTTTGGACCGATTTTAATGTACCCAGCTTTTAGCTCATCTTCGTCAAAAGTAGCGGAATGAGACTGACCAGTTTTGCCATCAAAGTAGTAGGCTTCAAAGTTGTGGTTCATCATATGAGCGACGCGATTGCGAGTATGAGCGGTCGAAAAAGTGATGTTTGCACAACGCATCATCGGCTTTTGAGTAATGAGAAACTGCCCACTATCTTTATCTAAAACACCGCCTTTGGTATCTGGTGTGACATCAATAGGTTGGAAGTCTTCAACCGTACAAGAAGGTTTTGCGTGAGCAAGCGATGGCAAAAGTAGTGCGCTTGCAAGACATAATAGTGAGGCTTTGAACTTCATAACGCCCTTATCAAATTTTTAATTGTTTACAGATAGACCCAATAATATCTAGATGCATAAATACAATGATATAAGTAGGAGTTAGTGCTCGATATCGCAGTCTGCTTTGCCTGTATTGCCTAATGGTTCAATCGCAAAGCCGCGTGTCTCGAGCAGTTCAATTAAGCTGTCTTTTCCGACCAAATGCAAGCTACCCACAACAATCGTGTATTGGCCTGACTTCTTCGGTAAAACTCTGCCAGAATCGAGCTGTTCAGCCCAATCTCGGTTACGGGCATACAAGAAAGCTTCGTTAAACTCATCGCTTGATTGTTCACTCATGGACGCTTCTTCCAACGAGCTGCCATCTCCTGTCTTCCAACTATCGATTAAGCACTGCACTAACTTCTCGCCTCCGTCATATTCTTCAATAGAAGAAAGTAGCAATTCTTTGCCACCGTCTTTTTGTCCAGCAATTAAGTCTATTTGAAATTGAACCGTTTCCAGTGGAAGGATGGGCACACGTTTTATGTCCGCGATATTAATCAAGTGCATATCGACACCTTGATCAGATGCGTATCCCAATTTGTTCATCAGTAACAGTTGAATCGTTAATGCCGCAGACCAAGGTGGTACATTGAGTAGCTGTGATTCTTGTAAACCTAGGTCATTAGCAATCTCCGCAAGATGTTTGCGCTGTGTCCTGTCCAAGACATCTTTGGCCAGAAACGCGGTTTTTGGATAAGTGACCCCTTCGGTATTTCTAACATCGGCTTCAATGATTAAGCCGTCGCTGTTTTTGAGGAAGTCAGTCACCGCTTTTGGCAGTGGGTACATGGTGTTGTCACCAACATGGACGGAGCCAATAATCATGTATTCGGTATTACCTTTCTTGGCTAGCCAATGCTGTGGCTCGGCTTGAACCGAATAAGAAGTAAAAAAGACGATCAGAGATGACATCACGGACAAGAGTCGAAACATATTTTTTTCCTCGAATTCAATATGCATCTTATCTATAACACGGTTCGGCAAAATCGTCATTTTTAAAAATATTGACGAGTTTTAACGGTGAAGAAGTGAGAGCTAATTCACGAAAGTGTTTCAATTGAGTTTGTTGTTAATGGAACACTAAATAACCACTTGTGATCAAAATCCTATAAAACCAGTCGAAACCCATCAATATTCGTGATTGAGATCGCAACAAACACGTCAAAAAAAGTTGCTCGTTTTTGACGTTTTGCCTAAGTTTTTGAATTTAAAGTGTTTATATTTTTCATCTTCAACCTGAATTTGAGCTAGATCACTTATCAGTTCCATTAATTTTACGCCTAGAAATAACTGCTTGTATGTTGAATGCAACTGTTAAGCGCCTCGCATTTAGGTGCTCACTATTTTTGATAATTGTCGTTTTGAACCACTGACTTTTTGGGGAAAGTAAGATGTTGAAACATAGTCTGATTGCTGCTTCTGTTATCGCTACATTGGCAGGCTGCTCTTCACTACAGAGCTCTGAGCAACAAGTTGTAAACTCACTGGCTGATAACCTTGATATTCAATATGAAGTGTTAACTAACCACGGCGCTAACGAAGGTCTTGCGTGTCAAGATATGGGCGCAGAGTGGGCATCTTGTAACAAAGTAAACATGACGCTTGTTAACCAAGGTGAAGCGGTTGACTCAAAAGATTGGGCTATTTACTTCCACAGCATTCGTTTGATTCTGGATGTTGACAACGAGCAGTTCAAAATCTCACGTGTAACGGGTGACCTACACAAGCTAGAACCGACCGATAAGTTTGATGGCTTCGCTGCGGGTGAAGAGGTTGTGCTTCCTCTTGTTGCTGAATACTGGCAGCTATTTGAAACTGACTTTATGCCAGGCGCTTTCGTTGCTGCACCGAATGCAGAGCCTAAGATGATCGCTTCTCTTAACACAGAAGACGTTGCGTCTTTCGTGACGGGTCTTGAAGGTAATAACCTAAAACGTACGCCAGACGACAACAACGTATTTGCAAACGCTGTGTCTCGTTTTGAGAAGAACGAAGACCTAGCAAAACAAGATGTATCAACCACGTTACTACCAACGCCACTGTCTGTTGAAGCAGGTAAAGGCACAGTAGATATCGCGGATGGTATTGCGCTGCCTAAAGACGCATTCGATGCGACTCAATTTGCAGCAATTCAAGAACGTGCAGAAGTGGTAGGTGTGGATGTCCGTGGTGATGTTCCTGTTAGCATCACGCTAGTTCCTGCAGACTTCACCGGTGAATTAGCAAAGTCTGGTGCTTACGAAATGAGCATCAAAGGCGACGGTATTGCGATTAAAGCGTTTGACCAAGCAGGTGCGTTTTACGCCGTACAATCTATCTTTGGCCTAGTAGATAGCCAAAATGCTGATTCTCTACCACTACTGTCTATTAAAGATGCACCTCGTTTTGATTACCGTGGTGTGATGGTCGATGTAGCTCGTAACTTCCACTCTAAAGACGCAATTCTCGCAACGCTAGACCAAATGGCAGCGTACAAGATGAATAAACTACACCTTCACCTAACCGATGATGAAGGCTGGCGTTTAGAAATCCCGGGTCTGCCTGAGCTGACAGAAGTGGGTGCTAACCGTTGTTTCGATACACAAGAGAAAAGCTGTTTACTGCCTCAGCTTGGCTCAGGTGCAACGACAGACAACTTTGGCTCTGGCTACTTCAGCAAAGCAGACTACGTGGAAATCTTGAAATACGCGAAAGCACGTAACATTGAAGTGATTCCAGAAATCGATATGCCAGCGCACGCTCGTGCAGCGGTAGTATCCATGGAAGCGCGTTACGACCGTTTAATGGAAGAAGGTAAAGAAGCAGAAGCGAACGAATACCGCCTGATGGATCCTCAAGATACCTCAAACGTAACGACGGTTCAGTTCTACAACAAGCAAAGCTTCATCAACCCATGTATGGAATCTTCAACTCGCTTTGTTGATAAAGTGATTTCAGAAGTCGCAGCAATGCACCAAGAAGCGGGCGCACCGCTAACAACATGGCACTTTGGTGGTGACGAAGCGAAGAACATTAAGCTAGGCGCAGGCTTCCAAGATGTTAACGCAGAAGAAAAAGTAAGCTGGAAAGGTACGATTGACCTGTCTAAACAAGATAAGCCATTCGCACAGTCTCCACAATGTCAGACGCTAATTGCAGACGGTACGGTAAGCGACTTTGCTCATCTACCAAGCCACTTCGCAGAAGAAGTGTCGAAGATTGTTGCCGAGAAGGGCATTCCAAACTTCCAAGCTTGGCAAGATGGCCTTAAGTACAGTGAAGGTGAGAAAGCGTTCGCAACAGAAAATACACGTGTTAACTTCTGGGACGTTCTTTACTGGGGTGGCACATCATCAGTGTACGAGTGGTCTAAGAAAGGTTACGACGTGATCGTTTCTAACCCAGACTACGTTTACATGGACATGCCATACGAAGTGGACCCGAAAGAGCGTGGTTACTACTGGGCAACGCGTGCAACAGATACTCGTAAGATGTTTGGCTTTGCTCCAGAGAACATGCCGCAGAACGCAGAAACTTCTGTAGACCGCGATGGCAACGGTTTTACTGGTAAAGGTGAAATCGAAGCGAAACCTTTCTACGGTCTATCAGCGCAGCTTTGGTCTGAGACAGTACGTAACGATGAGCAATACGAGTACATGGTATTCCCTCGCGTACTCGCGGCGGCTGAGCGTGCATGGCACCGTGCAGACTGGGAAAACGACTACAAAGTAGGTGTTGAGTACTCGCAAAACTCTAACCTAGTAGACAAAGCTGCGCTAAACCAAGACTACAACCGCTTTGCGAACGTACTAGGCCAACGTGAACTGGCTAAGCTAGAGAAATCAGGTATCGACTACCGCTTACCAGTCCCTGGCGCGAAAGTCGAAGATGGCAAGCTAGCAATGAACGTTCAGTTCCCTGGTGTGAAGCTGCAATACTCTCTAGATGGCGAAAACTGGCTGACTTATGCAGACAATGCTCGTCCAAATGTGAAAGGTGAGGTGTTTATCCGCTCGGTATCAGCGACTGGTGAGAAAACAAGCCGCGTCACTAGCGTGAAATAATTCCGATAATCGTTCACTAAAATCATTGTTCCTTACTCAAAGCCCTCAACTTATGTTGAGGGCTTTATTTATTTCACGGTGGAAAATAAGTGTGATCAATGTCTGATTATTTTTCAAAGATAAATAAGTTGTGTTTTTAGAATCGATATTGAAGTGTGATCTTGATTGCTACTTGGCGCTGTTCTGGCCGTATTTTTCTGCGTGAAATCACATTTTGTTTTGTTTATCTATTTTTATGTTTTATATAACATTCTGTTTTTAATGCAATTTTTGTGGTTTGTTTCTTTTTGATTTGAACTGGATCACCTTTCGTTTTGAATTATTTTTCAAGGCGAATTAAATCAAGCAGTATTGCCGTCGTCAGGGAGACTCCCTAAAAAAGTGCGGTTTAAGGTCAGTGAGGACCCACGCAGCCGCCCCAAAACACAAAGGCAGTAATTATGAAAAATGTTTTCGCTCTAAGTGCACTTTCTCTTGTTTTCGCTTCTAGCGCTTTCGCGGGTTCTTCTTACGTAACAGGTAACGTTCAGTTCCACTCGGACTTCCAACCTAACGCGACTTCAACACTTGAAGCTGGCCATACGTTTGATACTGGCACAACACTACTAACTGAGTTTGATGGCATCTCACTTGGTAAATACGATAACGAGCTGATCCAAGACACAGGCTTAGGTAACTCGCCATACATTACGCTTGGTATCGAACAAAGCTACAACATTAACGACAACCTTTGGGTTGCTGTGGGTTACCACCACTTGCTAAACAACGGTGAAACTGTTCAGTACCGTCCTCTAGTAAAAATTGGCTACAACTTCGATAACGGTATTTCTATCAGCAACCGTACTCGTTACCACGCGATGGAAGACAGCAAAGCAGATGATCAAACTCGCTTTGACAACCGTATTGGTTACGCAGTGAATGAAGAGCTAGCTGTTAGCTACAACAACGTATACGTGATCAGCGACGCTGATAACACGATGGATCACGAGCTTCGTGCTACTTGGACACGTAATGGTGTTCAACCTTACTTTGAGTACCGTAACCAAGCTGACAACGCAAACAACGCATTTGTATTTGGTGCATCTTACGGTTTCTAATGAGTCCTAGTTGTTCATATAAAATGTGAGCACATCAAAGCTTAGCATTGCCCAAATGCAGTAAGCTTACGGCCTTAACATTGTTGAGGCCGTTTTTTTGTTTCTGGATCTTGAGAATACCAATTCCGTTAATTGGATGTCAGATACAAAAAAGGTCCGCTAGGGGAATAGCGGACCTTTTTCGGGAAGCACCTTAACGCTCAGGTGTTTCTAGCAGTCTAACTGCACTGTCAACCACATTGTTGATCACCTGACTACTCTCAAGCTTTCCTGAGCTAGCAGGCCCAAGTGCGCAAGCATATAGGGCTAACTGTTTATCGAAGGGCAAATCGAGTTGGTCGTATAACTGTTGTCGAATTCTCGCATGTTGCTCTGGTTCTTGGTTGGCTAGACTAACAAGCGTGTCATAAATAAGTGCTTTCATAAATTTTCCTTTTTATTGCACAGGGGTGCATAGGTATTTTATGAAGTTAAGGTCACCATTTCAGGATAGCCAGTCACACAACGACGCATCAGTTTAAGAGTTTTTAACAATAGCTCAATGAATGCCCTGATGTTAGATTTCGTTTATTGGTCGTTACCTTTGTGATAACGGTATTCGTACACTTGGCCTTTTTCGTTGTAGGCATAAACAGCGTAGCTGTCTTTCTTGTCACCATATTCCATGCCAGGCGAACCCATTGGCATGCCAGGGACGGCCAGTCCTTTAGCATTACGAGGAGGGTTTTCTAGAAAGGCTTTAATATCGTCAGCAGGGATATGTCCTTCAAATATATAGCCATTGATCTCTGCTGTATGGCAAGAGTAGAGCTGTTCGTTCTTAATGCCCAAATCGCGCTTGATGGCATTCATGTCATCATGCAGCTTTTCCTCTACAGTAAAGCCGTTCTCTTCCATGTGTTTTGTCCATTCGCCACAACAGCCACAGTATGGCGATTTGTGGTTGATGACATCAGCGGCTAAGACGTTCGCCGATGTGGCAGCAAGCATTGTAAAGGTTAATAGTTTCAACTTCATAATATCCTCGAGAAGAAGTGTCGCTTACTTAATGGTAAACAGTCGTAGTCGGTTTGCATTACTGACGACTGTGATTGAAGACAGTGCCATTGCCGCTCCAGCAACAACAGGACTGAGCAAAAAGCCGAATGCTGGGTAAAGTACGCCTGCGGCGATAGGAATACCCAACGAGTTATAAATAAAGGCACCGAACAAGTTTTGTTTCATGTTTTTAAGTGTAGCGCGAGAAAGCTCTATCGCGTGCACAACAGCCATTGGTGATGTATTGAGAATGGTCATTTGTGAGCTTTCGATCGCCACATCACTACCGCTACCCATGGCGACGCCAAGATCCGCCAGTGCAAGCGCTGGCGCGTCATTGATACCATCACCGATCATCGCAACCGTGCTGCCTTGAGATTGCAGTAGTTCAATGTGCTGCGCTTTCTCATCGGGCATCACTTGAGCAATGACTTCATCAATGCCGAGAGCTTTGCCGATGGCATTGGCAACGTGTTGGTTGTCACCAGTGAGCATGACGGTTTTTATACCTTGTGATTTTAATGCAGACACCGCCTGTTTGGCATCAGATTTAATCGGATCAGCGATGGCAATTAAACCGATCAGTTCGTTGTTAAGCGCCACAGCTACTGGTGTCCATGCGTTGCTTGCACAATCTTGAATCGCTTGCTCCATTGGGCTGATATCAACCTGCTCGGTTTGCATAAACTGCAATGAGCCAATGAATAGCGGTTGTGCTTGGTAAGTCGCAGTAATGCCACGGCCACGAATGTTTTCGAATGAGTTCAACTCAACAGTTTCTGTATTGTGTTGCTTAGCATAATCACACACGGCTTTAGCGAGTGGGTGCTCAGATTGTCGCTCAGCAGCGTAGGCCAGTGCTAATAAGTGCGCTTGGCTAGTGGCGTGAGTAAACACTTGCTGCACACTTGGTTTGCCTTGAGTGAGCGTACCCGTTTTATCGAATACGACTGTGTCAATTTTGCTTGCCAATTGCAGCGCGTCAGCATCCTTGATCAGAATGCCAAGCTCCGCGGCTTTACCGACACCAACGGTGACCGATAGTGGTGTTGCCAAGCCTAGGGCACAAGGGCAGGCGATAATCAGCACGGTAGTTGTTACGACAAGCATGTAGCTGGCTTTAGGTTCTGGACCTACGGCAAACCAAACCAAAGCGGCAAGGATGGCAATGCCCACAACAACAGGGACAAACACCGATGAAATTTGGTCTGCTAATTTGGCTATCGCGGGCTTACTGCTTTGCGCCGTGCGTACCATGCGAATAATACGTGCCAACATGGTGTTCGCACCGATGCCCGTTGCTTCAATGACTAAGCCACCATCGGTATTTAATGTACCGGCAGATACTTGCGCATCTTGTGCTTTTAATACTGGTACGGGTTCACCGGTTAGCATTGACTCATCAATGTACGATTCCCCCTGAACCACTATGCCATCAACCGGCACCTTCTCGCCCGGCTTGACGCGCAGTTTCATGCCTAGCGTGATTTGCTCAACCGCAATTTGTTGATCGCCTTGGTCAGTAATTACCGTCGCTTGCTGAGGTTGTAGATTAATCAATGCCTGCAAAGAGCGCGTTGTGTTTGCTTTGGCTTTTGCTTCTATATAGTGACCAAGAGAAATCAAGCCGATGATCATTGCGCTCGCTTCAAAGTACACATGGCGTGACGCGATTGGGAACCATTCAGGAAAAATCACCACAAGCATCGAATAGAACCATGCCGCACCAGTACCTAACGCGACTAAGGTGTCCATGGTCGCACGTTTGTGAGTGGCCGCTAACCATGCGTTAGTAAAGAAGTGCTTACCCGCTGTCGCAAGCAGTAATAAACACAGAATACCAATCGCCCCCCAAGCCAGCTGATCATTGGTATTACGAATCATCATGTTGCCGCCAAATACACCCCACAACATCAGTGGTGCACCAACAACTAATCCTGCTATTGCATCAAGTTTGAAACGTTTTTGTTGGGCAAGTTGTTGAGTGGCTTGCTTTTCTTGCTGTGTAGCTGCGTCTTGTAGAATTTCAGCTTGGTAACCCGCTTGTTTTACCGAGTCGACAATCGCTTGGTGGAGCGACTCTGTATCTTCAGTCGCAAACACTAACGCACTTTGTTCAGCAAGGTTAACCTGTGCTTTCTCAACGCCCTCTACGCTAGTAAGTGCTTTCTCTACCGAAGAGACACAACTTGCGCAGGTCATGCCTTGAATCAGCATTTGCAACTGAATACCTGCTGGTGGCCGTTGAGTGTGTTCAATATTGGTCTGCTCTTCTACGGGTTCAGTTTCCGGTGAGCTTTCTTTTTCTACTTCAATAGAATCAAGGCTGGCGGTATAGCCGAGAGTGGCCACAAGATCAATCACTTGCTGCTCTGAGAGTAGTGTTGTGATGTCGAGTTGTGTTGTAGACGCTTGAAACGTAATGACGTCTTGATTTGATTCTAATAAAGAAGAGAGTTTCTTCACACAACCGCCACAGTTCAATCCGGCAAGGTTGAATTGAAACTGGTAGCCTGCGTGGTAGCCCAGTGACTCGATTGAATCAACAATAGAAGAAAGCGGAGATTCAGTAATGACTTCAACCATTGTTGGGGACAAATTAATAATCTCAACACTGTGATTGGCATGTAAAGCTTTCTCAACTTTTCTCGCACAGCCCATGCAGTTAAGTCCCGACATAGGTACAACGAACTGATACATAATTTGTCCTCAATAATACTAATGTGGAGAGCATAAACCTTCCTGCAAGGGGAAGGTCAAGCATTCAATTGCTGAATTCATAACGTCAAAATTAGGTTAAAAACTGAACTTTTGGTCATGAATGCTTGCGAGTCACATCAAGGTTTTTTCTCTCTGTTTATAAAGTTCCATTAATCGTTGTGAAATTCAGGAGTGATAAGTCACAAATTTGCCGTTTGTTTTATAAAAATAGTGTGCATAAATGCTTCTTTGACGTTTTTGTTTCTTTATGTCTGGCTTTAAGTTGTTGTTTTTATGTCATTTATATTGTTTTTGTTTTTGTTAGTTTGAAGTGGCTCAGATTGCCTCGCCTTTCATTTTTTGAAGAAAAAAAAGTTTGCCATATTTGCTCCGTCCACAAGTTGTTTCAGATTCCATACCTGTCCTAGTTAGTGAATTTGAAAATGGAAAAACAAATAAAATATAGGGGTTAAAAATGTCTTACCTAAAGAAAAGCTTGGTTGCGAGTGCAGTAGCCAGTTTCATGTTTGGTGGGGTTGCGGTGGCCGCCGATCCTGTTGGTCCTGAGTATGCATCAGCAGCATCAGCCTTTTTTGAAGAGTCAACCGTTACTGGTGCGTTGAATTTTTGGATGCGTGACCGTACTCGTGCAGATGTAGATTCTAACGGAAACCAAACGTCTAAGAAGCCAAACCTAGATCATGGTTCTATGTACCTTTCACTCGGTTTTAGCTCTGGTTATATTAGTGATACCGTTGGTTTGGACCTTAATGTGTATTCGACATTTGATATGTGGAATAACGCTTCACCAGACCATGAAATGAACTTTTGGGGGGTGGATAACCCTTACGATATGAACCCAACGGCTTCTTCTGGTTGTAGTGGCGCGTGGGATTCTGACTGTACTGACAACGGCGCAGCATTCCAAACGGCGGCATTAAAGTTCAAGTTTGGCGACTCTGTGACAGCGAAAGCGGGTTACTTCCAACCAAGTGTTCCTACAGCAATGGGAGTTAACTGGTCTTTTGCGGCTGGTACGTATACTGGTGGTGAGATCGGCGCAAACTTTGATGATCTAGCACTTGGTTTTGTCTATGCCGTTGAATACCGTGCTCCTTGGTTTAAGAAGAGCTACGAGTTCCGTGATGGACAAAATAAAGATGCAGGCGATGCATACTCATTCGGTGCGCGCTACAACCTAACACCAAACTCGTCTCTAGATATCGCTTATGCGGGTTTGACTGATGGTCCTCGTAAGAATGCCCACATTAAGTACAAGCACACCACGGAAAACGGTTGGTACTTATCTCCTCAAGTCTACATTATGGATGATGAAGATCAGTACGATAGCACGGCATTCCAAGCTGCATTCCTATCCTCTAAATCGGTAGGTGCATACAGCTTCCGTTTAGAAGGTACATACACGTCAGCAGATTCAACGGATACTCGTGGCAACGTAGGTAACTTTGCTTACCGTCTCACTGAGAAATACGGCGGTTCGAATGGTGCATATGACATCTGGTGGAATAACCGTTCTGACTTTAACCATGATGGTGAAATTGGCTTCTTTGGCCAAATGAGTCGTGATTTCTCAGACCTAGGCGCTCCAGGCTTCAGTGCTGGTATCAACGGTGTATACGCGTTTGGTGCAGAAGCTGAAGGATACGATGAGCTAATCGAGTACTCAGGTAGTGTATTTGCTAACTACGCTATTCAAGGTGGTCCTTTGAAAGGTGCTCACCTAGGAATGTACTACACACGCTATGTTAATGATTCAGACGCACCAAACTGGACAGGATACTCAAACGGTTTCCAAGACGAAAACGACTTGAAAGTCACTCTAGTGATTCCAATGAGCATCAAATAATTTTTGAGCTTACATAAAAGAACAAGCCCCTCAATGTAGGGGCTTTAATTGTTTTCGGGGAATAAATTGTAGTTGTCGAGTTTGGAGTGATAGAATAACGCGCAAAAATTTAGGTTGCGCTGAGTTAGTCAGCGAATGTCTTAATATTAAGGTAATAAACAATGACGGTTAAAACACGTTTTGCTCCAAGCCCAACAGGCTACCTTCACGTAGGTGGTGCACGCACTGCACTTTACTCTTGGTTATACGCAAAAAACCAAGGTGGTGAGTTTGTTCTACGTATCGAAGACACTGACCTTGAGCGTAACTCTCAAGAAGCCGTAGATGCAATTCTTGAAGGCATGGAGTGGCTAGGTCTTGAGTGGAATGAAGGTCCTTACTTCCAAACTCAACGTTTTGACCGTTACAACGAGATGGTTGATAAGCTTCTTGCAGAAGACAAAGCATACAAATGTTACGCATCTAAAGAGCTGCTAGACGAAGTTCGTGCAGAGCAAGAAGCAAACAAAGAAATGCCTCGTTACGATGCAAACCATCCAAAAATTAAAGCGGCAAACGAAGCAGCAAAAGATGGCGAACCATGCGTTATCCGTTTCCGTAACCCGAAAGAAGGCAGCGTAGTATTTGATGACCAAATCCGTGGCCGTATCGAAATCCGTAACGACCAAATGGATGATCTGATCATTCGTCGTACTGACGGTTCTCCAACATACAACTTCTGTGTAGTGGTTGATGATTGGGATATGGGTATCACTCACGTAGTGCGCGGTGAAGACCACATCAACAACACGCCTCGTCAGATCAACATCTACGAAGCACTAGGTGCGCCAGTACCAACATTCGCACACTGTGCAATGATTTTGGGTGATGACGGTGCGAAACTGTCTAAGCGTCACGGCGCTGTATCGGTAATGCAATACCGCGATATGGGTTACCTACCTGCAGCACTAAACAACTACCTAGTGCGTCTTGGTTGGTCTCATGGCGATCAAGAAATCTTCACTCAAGAAGAGATGATCAACCTATTTAGCCTAAATGCGGTATCTAAGTCAGCGTCTGCATTCAACACTGACAAACTGCAATGGTTGAACAACCACTACATCAAGAACTCTGATCCAGCGTACGTTGCAGAGCACCTACAATGGCACCTAGCTCAGCAAAAACTTGACGTAGCGAACGGCCCAGCAATCACTGAAGTGATCAAGCTAGTGGGTGAGCGTTGTAACACACTTGTTGAGCTAGCGGAGCAAATCCGTTACTTCTACGAAGATTTCTCTGAGTTTGAAGCAGGCGCGGCGAAGAAACACCTACGCGGCGTTGCAAAAGAGCCTCTAGAGCTTGCGCTAGCAAAAGCAGAAGCACTGACTGAGTGGACGACAGCGAACATCAAAGATGGCGTTATCGCAGCAGTATGTGAAGAGCTAGAAATTGGCATGGGTAAAATCGGTATGCCATTACGTGTAGCAGTTACAGGTGGTGGTCAGTCTCCTTCTGTAGACGCTGTAATGGAACTGATTGGTAAAGAGCGTTGTGTTGCTCGTATCAAGATGGCTCTTGAGTTCATCGCTGAGCGTGAAGCAAACGCATAATTACACGAAAAAACTGTTAATGAGCCGCGGAGATTTCCGCGGCTTTTTTGTTTGTTGGGCGTTTTAAATCAATATTCCGTTTGATGATTGGCCAAAGTGCTGCTGTATGATTCGTTAAATCGCTCAATATTTAATTAGTTTTACTTATCAAAACATAGCTGATGTAAATGTTACTTGGCCTGTTTTATTCAAAATATCTCTCTGAAATATAGCGTTAATTCCTAAAGTTCCTCATATTTCATCTCATAAATGAGAAATTAATTTGCTTTAGATATTCTATCTCAAATATTCGCGCAATCGTTTGCTCTCTTGTGGTGGCGGGTTTTGTCGTGCTCTGGATCACATAAATTGGAGTGTTTCGATGACATTAAATTGACAGTTTGGGGTTTTGTCTTCGGATTTCTTGGAGTTATAGTGCTCGCCGTCAGTGAAGCATTGATATGCATCATTGGACAGGAGGTATACCCAAGTGACTTTTATTCACTGAGATGGAAGTTATTTCGGTATCAAGCTCAAAGGAACTGAAAAAAGAATAGAAATACAACGTCTCAAAGACAGTGCATTTCGTTAACGAACAAAAGAACTTCTTTTAGAGGAATCAATAATGAAAAAACTAGCAGCGGTAATTTCAGCTTCTTTACTTATGGCTTCAGCAGCGCACGCAGAAGTATACGTGGGCGGTAAGATGGGTAAGTCTTGGATGGACGACGCTTGTGTAGCTGGTCAAGCTTGCGATAAAGATGGCTCTACTCTAGGTGCTTTTGTTGGTTACGAAATGAATGACTACTTCTCAGTAGAAGCTGGCTTCGACAACCTAGGTAACTTCGACCAAACTTCTTTCGGTGGTCACGTAGAAGCAATCACTCTTGCTCCTAAATTCAGTCTACCAATCACTGAAGACATTGCTCTTTACGGTAAAGTGGGTGGCGCTTACCTAATGATGAAAGATGGTAAAGATGATTACTCTTACCTAGGTGCAGCGGGTGTTGAATTTAACGTTAGCGAAAACGTAACGGCACGTGCGGAATACCAAACAATCACTGACATCAACAACGATTCAGTGAAAGCAATGGGTAACTCTGCGACTCTAGGCGTTGCGTTTAAGTTTGGCGGTAACGACGAAGTTGTTGTTGAAGAAGAGCCAATCGTTGAAGAAGTAGTGGTAGAAGAAGTTGTTACACCAGTTGTTGTAACTAAAACGTTTGAAACTCAAACAATCGGTACTGGTAGCTTTGCGCTAAACAGCACAACGCTTAAACCAGAGAGCGCTGCTAAACTAGATAACCTAGTAGCATTCCTAAACGAGTACCCACAAGCAAACGTTGATGTAATTGGTTACACAGACACTTCTGGCCCTGCTGCATACAACCAAAAAGTTTCTGAGAAGCGTGCTGAGTCTGTGGCAAACGCTCTAGTTGAAAAAGGCATTGATGCATCACGCATCCACGCTCGTGGCGAAGGTGAAAACAACCCAATCGCTTCAAACGAGACTCGTGAAGGTCGCGAACAAAACCGTCGCGTAGAAATCGTTGTTCCTGAGTTTGAATACCAAGTTCAACAATAAGCGCGAATCTAACGTTAGCTGTTAGAAAGCCAAATATAAAAAGCCCCAAAGAGTTTGCTCTTTGGGGCTTTTTAATATGAATGAGATACTCAAGTCGTAGAGAAAGTAACGGTTACTTTAGGTCAATGCTGTTAAGTCGGCCCATAAACGTCAGGATCTCGAGGTTGTCCTTGTGTGCATCGAGCAGTGCTTTTTTGGTTTGCATATAAGCGGCGAGTTTCCCGTATTTATTAATCGAACGAACCACCGTTTTATACTTGTATTCGCCGGAATCATTAAACTCTCGCCATTTAGCAATATAACATGTGTCTCGGTTGTCAGGATCTTCTAGAGTAGGATTAGGTTTGTGAACAATCTTCGGTTCGACACTATGTGGCAGCCTTGTCATTAGGTAGGGATCCTTCAGCAGGCGGCGCCAAAATTTCCCCCACATCTCACGCCCAAGCTCATTACGCAGTTTAATTGCCTTCTTGAGCCCTTTCTTTTCACCAATGCGAACAAACCCAACAGAGCGATGTAACACCGTATCATCTGGGGTGTGGATATGAATTTTGAAGGCGGTTTTGCCTTTTGAAATAAAGCGGTGTCCAGTATTTGTAATTAAATTGCTCTTAGACATATTGCTAAATAATATTTTTATTAATACCTAAAGGGTAAGCAAAACTTATGGATAATTAAAGTAATAAAACACAAAACTGCAAAGAGATGACATTTCTCTCCGACAAGTTTAGGTCCTAAGAGCAAAAAGGGCGAACAATAGGTATGAATGGGTGTTTTGTGCTCAAGTAACCTCGTCCTTCTGGAGCGTGTCACCGAAGCACGTTGTTTGCTTATTTTCGGTAAACAGGGAATCAGTGACAATGCTCTGCACCCTGCATCTTAAAATCACTTGAGTATATTGCCTTGGCTTTCTGTCATACAGCCAAGGCATGGATGGCGCCCCCAGTAGGATTCGAACCTACGACCTGTCCCTTAGGAGGGGACTGCGCTATCCAGCTGTGCCATGGGGGCGTAATTAGATATGATGCGTTGCCTATGATATTCAAAAGAAAGCATATGGCAATGACTTATACGTGCTGCTACAACATCTTGTTCATTACGTCACCAATTTGTACGCTTGAAGCAAGGTTTGCTTGATCAATTGTCAGCTCTGCTTCATGTTCGTATACACGAGAGACGGTAAGGGTAATTTCGCTCTGAGAGACTTTATTGCGCGGTAATCCATTTTGGTCAATGAAAGATGCCGTGTGCCACAATTGCAGCTTGTCACCCTCTTGTACGCCATGTATGCGACCAAGATCCATTGTCACCGTATTACCAAATACTGCAACCACCTCTGGAAGCGTGATTTTACAAGACAGCTCTGATTCCAAATCCAACATAATGTTGCGGCTAACGCGTAGCATCATTTCGCCATAAGTCGATGCCCAGAAACGTGCACTTCGAGTATCAACTTGGCTTGTTTTTGCGAATGGCCATTTTGCTACTTCACGATAATTCTTGTTATAAACTTCGTGCCCCGTTTTACCATCGTACACTTGCATTTCCAGAGCAAACTGACGATTAATGATATCGTCTTTTAGCAATTTTGATTCAACAGTGGCGGTCAAATCGGTAATAACACCACCAATGATGTACTGCGAACCAGTGTCCTGAGCGATCATTTTAACGCGCTCTGGGTAATTTTTATCGATGGCATAGTCAGTTGTACCCACAGAGACGAAGCTACGCGATGTTTGATCAAGCTGTCGATCAACTACATGGCTGAAATCATCACCAACACGGTAGATTTGTCCCATGACCGCTTGTTGTGGGGAGGCTACATCAATATTACCTACCAGTACCGTTTTTTTGTATTGATCAACGTGGCAACCCGTTGCCGATGGGTAGATATCTACGCGGATCTTTAGCTCCATCTTGCCACCACGTTTACGCTCTGATTCCACCAATATGTAGCGTACTTCATGGTTTGTGAACTGATATTCTTTGCGGCTCTCTTCTAACAAAGGCATTAAGTTACTAATACTACCGATATCTGCACCTGAGAAGTTGACGGCTTTAAATAGGGCGTCTTCCAGTGCATGTAACCTAGCCGCGTCTTCAGAAGAAACGATCGTGGCAACGCCTGTTACTTCATACCAAGACGCAATAGCTCGAAATGGCATGATCAAGATAAAAGCGGTTGATATTAGGCTTAAAACTATTTTTTTCATTGTGTTTGACCGTTCAGGTATAAATATTGCTTTAACAATTTCAGTAACGTTTGGTGGTTTTTCTTTAGTTCAGCAAACAGAAGAAAAGCAAAGACTGTTCCAATAATACATTTATTTTTAAATGAAGTGACAAAGAACAGTGACACCCAAGATTATCTGGAGAACAAAACCATGAAGAGATGGCTTATTGCTATATCGATGATGACGTTGTTAACATCGTGCGCATATGCACCCATATATAATGGTAAAGAACCATATTCTGGTAGCCAATTCATGTTAATGGATAGCCCTCGCCATACGATGGACTTTTTTATCGAAAGCATGACAGAAGATTTAATGGTATCAAATGTGGCGGTTTCATCACGGACGCCAATCGCCATTACATCCTTTGTCGATCTACAAAATATGGATGCAACCAACTGGCTAGGCAATTCGGTATCAGAAGGCTTTATTCACCAGTTTCAGCGTCGCGGTTTTAAAGTTGTCGACTTCAAAACTACGGGGTCGATTCAAGTGACGCAACAAGGGGATTTTGCGCTGAGTCGAGATTGGCAAGATCTCGCACAAGAGCAACAGATTCAGTATGTACTTACCGGTACCATGCTACGCCAAGAGGGTGGCGTTTTAGTTAATGCACGTGTCGTAGGGATGCAAAGTCGTGTTGTAGTGGCAACTGCTCAAGGCTTTTTACCTGCCGACCGTATTGGTCGTGATTTAGATACGTTAAACAGCATTCGTACTCAAGATGGCGTTCTTATTCGTTCTGACCCAACTATTCGCCAGCCGTACACTGTGATTCTCCGCCCGTAGGATACGAAAATGAAGAAATTATTATTTATTATTGCGACACTCGTGCTAGTGGGTTGCCAGCCTTTACAGCAAATGCGTCAAGATGACATCTTAGTAGCGGTCGGTTATGCAAGTATTAGTGAGCAAACAGGGCGTACTATTGAAGAGAAACGTGTTCGTGCGATGCGTGCCTCCAAAATCGATGCGTATCGCGAGCTTGCAGAGCAGGTTTACGGCATGCGCGTTAGTGGTCGTGCTGAGCTAGAAGATCAAAGGTTGGGGATAGAGAGTACCTCAGGTGCGGTTGATGGCGTTATTCGTGGTGCTGAAGTAGTGCGTAGCTACCTTGTTGAAGATAGTTACGTAACAGAGCTTCGCCTTGATATCCGTAAGATGGATAAGCTACGTGACTATGGAGAAGTACAACAAGTTCCTGAGAAGCGCCAGCAGACCTTGTTCTAATTGATATAAGTTTTGTTTACCAGATAATCTTTGCGGGCGGCTGATTGGCAACAATCGGTCGCTTTTTTATGGGCGACATTCTGAGTTGTTGTAGCCATTGGCTCGGTAGATATTTGGGTGGTTTAGGCTTTGATATTGGTGCCTAGAGTGGAGATGGTGTGAGTCTTACCCCCAGCATTGTAAGTCATACCTACTTTACCGTGAGTACGTTGGAGCATGTTGTTGAGTTTGTTGTAGCTAGATTGTGCTCGGTTAAGAGACTCTCCATTTACGTGGTTCACTTGTTGGCAGTCTAAGACTATCGACTGTATTTGTTTGACCGTTTGGCTTAGCTGTTCATCTTCGGTAAGTTGATTGACATGCGGGTGAGAGGCAATACGCTGATCGGTTGTACGAAGTTGATCAATGAGTGTCATCTTTTCTCTGGCAACTTTTTCGATATCAGCAGATACACGAGAAGCAATTGCACGTGTTTCTTGCTGTAGTACTTGAGATAGAGCTTTAGCGTTCTCAAGTTGGAAATTAACCAAATCGACGAGTGCTGCCATATTGGAGTTACCTTACAAACTAAGCCAGTTAACCTTCGGCTTTTAGCTCATTTTCAAACTTGATCATGTTGTCGGCTAATTTCTCCGGATCAACTTTGTATGAACCATTCGCAATCGCATCTTTGATCGCGGCAACCTTCGCACTATCGTACGCTGGTGAAGCTGCGAGGTCTTGATGCATTTGGCTTACGGCTTTGCCTTGCTTACTAAGTGATACTGCGTCTTGAGCCACAGTGGATTTTTTCGATTCTGTACTTGTGGTGGTGCTAGAATCGCTACGTGCTGGTGAACGACTTGTTGTCGTCATTATTTGTCCAGAACGTATGTTGTCTATACCTGCCATATATCAACCTTTTAGTCATGTCGTAGTATTGGTATCCACACTATCGACCAGCACGTGTAAAACTTTAGCTTTTTTTTGTGCTTTATTTGCACGGTTTATTGCTAAGGAATAGTGTCAGATTTCGGTCTAAAATGTAACCGTTATTTCTGCCGCACCTGTTACTATCCCCTCAATTATACGCTGAGACTTATCGTTTTTCACTCTCACTTGATCTCCGGTTCCACCATCTTGCAGTGAAGTGCCTTGAGTGGTGATCGCCATTCCTGATTTAACTGCTCTAATGGTTACTTTTTCGTTACGGCATACCACACAGATATCGTTACGTTCTATCACGTCTCCCAAGCGAACGTTACGTTTTAGCTTGGCTCCAACAACTTGACTAGGTTCAGAAAAGCCTTCTTTCCTAAATCTTTGAAGTTCGATCATTGTGATCCTAACGTCCGATGAGGAGATCATTTCCCCTCGGGCTAAAGGCCGAGCAGAGACAACCATTGGAATTGAAACTGACAGTCGAACTGGAACGTACACTTTCCAATCATCGGTAGGGCACTCAACAAGAACATTGATATTACTTCTTGTGCTACTTGTCGAAGATGCAGACGTCGAGAGCGGCTCAGGGCAGTCTGTTGCTTTGATACGTTGATCAATATTTGCCGCATTAACACTTAAATTCCCTCCCTCTGGATGGGGAACCGTGGTTAGAATATGGTTCTCTGCCGCTACTTTTATCTGCTCGATCTGATTTTCTGTCGCTGAATGCGCAAAAAAACTAAACATAATGAGTAAAATGCCGATAGACTTAGCGAGATTTGTATAGAACACTCTACATATATTCATAGAAATTGGTATCCAACTAGTATTAAAATACGCCATACTGTTTTTTTGGTATCGTGCTGCCAGATGTAGAGTATCATTTAAAACCAAAAAGTTTGAGATGGAGATGAGCATATGACGGGGATTCTTGATTCGGTGAATCAACGTACGCAACTCGTCGGCCAAAACCGATTGGAGCTATTGACCTTTCGGCTAATGGGACGACAGCGTTACGGCATCAACGTATTTAAAGTAAAAGAAGTACTACAATGCCCTAAGTTGACTTCTATGCCAAACCTACACCCGCTAGTTAAAGGTGTCGCTCATATCCGTGGCCATACAGTGTCGGTTATTGATTTGAGCTTGGCTATCGGCGGTCGCCCAACCACTGACATTGAAAAATGCTTTGTTGTTATTGCAGAGTTTAACCGCACGATTCAGGCGTTTTTGGTGACTTCAGTTGAACGAATCATCAACATGCACTGGGAAGCGATTTTGCCGCCACCAGATGGTGCGGGCAAAGCAAACTATCTAACAGCTGTGACCAATATCGATAATGAGCTGGTTGAGATTCTTGATGTTGAGAAGATTCTTGCTGAGATTGCGCCTGTTGATGAAACAATGGATAGCACTATCGGTGAAGAGATTGCTCAAGCAGAGCAAGAGAAAGCAATTGTACGTCGAATCTTGATTGCGGATGATTCAACAGTGGCACGTAAGCAGGTTGAACGCGCAATTACTTCAATTGGATTTGAAGTCGTATCAGTCAAAGACGGTAAAGAAGCGTATAATAAGTTGCTTGAGATGGCTCAGCAGGGCAGTATTTACGATCAAATATCTTTAGTTATTTCAGATATTGAAATGCCTGAGATGGATGGCTATACGCTGACTGCGGAAATTCGTCGCAATGCTGATCTTAAAGATCTTTATGTAATTCTCCACTCTTCATTAAGTGGGGTATTCAACCAAGCGATGGTTGAGCGTGTTGGCGCAAACTCTTTCATTGCGAAATTTAACCCGGACGAATTAGGTAACGCGGTTAAATCTGCTTTAACTAAGTAAAAGAGACATTAATGACTGCTATTACAATCAGTGATCAAGAGTATCGTGACTTTAGCCGTTTTCTAGAATCACAATGCGGTATTGTGTTAGGTGATAGTAAGCAGTATCTAGTGCGTAGTCGTTTGAGCCCTTTGGTGACAAAGTTCAAGCTAGCGTCACTTTCTGATCTGCTTCGTGATGTAGTGACTGGACGTAATCGTGAGTTACGTGTGGCTGCTGTAGATGCCATGACAACCAATGAGACATTGTGGTTCAGAGATACTTACCCGTTCACGGTTTTAGCTGACAAATTATTGCCTGAAGTGGCGGCGAACAAACGCCCAATAAAAATCTGGTCGGCAGCAAGTTCATCAGGTCAAGAGCCATATTCAATGGCAATGACGGTATTAGAAACTCAACAGCGCAAACCCGGTTTGTTGCCTAGTGTTTCTATTACAGCAACCGATATCTCAGCGAGCATGCTTGATATGTGCCGCACAGGCGTATACGACAACTTGGCTTTGGGACGAGGACTCTCACCGGAGCGTCGTCGCAACTTCTTTGAAGATGCGGGCGATGGTCGTATGAAGGTCAAAGATAACGTTAAGCGACTAGTCAACTTTCGACCGCAGAACTTAATGGATAGCTATGCCTTACTTGGTAAGTTTGACATTATTTTTTGTCGCAACGTACTAATCTACTTCTCTCCAGAGATGAAGTCTAAGGTTCTGAACCAAATGGCCAATAGCTTGAACCCTGGTGGTTACTTGCTGCTTGGCGCGTCAGAGTCGCTAACCGGTTTAACGGATCGATTTGAAATGGTGCGTTGTAATCCAGGCATCATTTACAAACTAAAATAGCGGACTGCTTTAATACTTATTAAGCCTGACTTTTTGTCAGGCTTTTCTTTTTCTAGTGTTTCATCTTCTTCTTTCCATTCCTTCCCGCGTTTTGATCTTTCGCATAGGGTACTTTTGCCTGTGCATGAATATAGGGTGTATATTTTTAGTGAGTTAGATTGATTAACTGACTTGATATGACATTTCATCATTCATTTTGGCTTGTTTATTGCAATCCATTACGTCGATAACCAAAGTGGCAAAACAGCATGTTATATTTTTGGCACGCTAATTGCTTTTAAGTTATCAATAACGGTCAGTTCTTAATGTAGAGGCAAACATGGCTATATCTTTTGACAATGCACTAGGCATCCACCAATACACGGTGGGCGTACGTGAGCGCAACGCTGAGGTGATTTCCACCAATATCGCGCAAGCTAACACGCCTGGGTATAAATCAAGAGGTCTAGACTTTGCTAAGGAATTGCAGGCGGCAACTTCTGGGGCAAGCATTGGTCTTAGCCGTACAGATGGTCGGCACATTCCTGCCACTACTACGTTGGTCGGGGACAAGCTATATCGTTTACCTACTCAGCCAGATACGGGCGATGGCAACACGGTTGATTTGGATCTAGAGCGTAACTTGTTTATGCAAAACCAAATTCGACATCAAGCATCACTCGAATTTTTAGGTAGTAAATTTAAGAACTTAACCAAGGCAATCAAAGGGGAATAATTTAGATGAGCTTATTTAACGTTTTCAATGTGACAGGTTCTGCAATGAGCGCTGAGTCTGTTCGTCTAAATACGACTTCAAGTAACTTAGCCAATGCGGACAGTGTAAGTAGTTCAGCAAAAGATACTTACAAAGCCCGTCACGCTGTCTTTGGTGCCGAGTTAAGTCACGCGATGCGAGGCGGTGATACTGTACCTGTTCAAGTTTTGGGTATTGTTGAAAGCGATAAACCTCTCAATGCGGAGTATAACCCCGATCATCCACTTGCAAATGACGAAGGCTACATTTACAAGCCAAACGTTAATGTGATGGAAGAAATGGCAAATATGATCTCTGCTTCTCGTGCGTACCAAACGAACGTGCAAGTAGCTGATTCAGGCAAACAAATGCTGCTGCGTACGCTGCAGATGGGTCAATAGGGATAAGGGGGTAGCGTATGGCCGGATTTAATAACGTTGGTCAAAGCGGCTTGTCCTATGTTGATCAGCTTAAGAGTTTACAAGAGAACAAAAAGCCCGACGAAACAACAGGTAAGCAGGATCTTAAACAAGAAGATTTCTTATCCCTGTTGACTAAGCAGCTTTCTCAGCAGGACCCTTTTAAGCCGGTTAGCAACGACCAGATGATTGCGCAAATGGCTTCATTTGCGACCGTAGATGGTATCGGCAAGATGAACTCTCAGTTTGAGAGCTTGAACTCGTCAATGACTTCTAACCAAGCGTTACAAGCTTCTTCATTAGTTGGGCGTGATGTATTGGTTCCTGGTGCCGCTGGTGTAAAAACAGATGATGCTGCAATGGCAGCAATGGTTAAGCTTCCTCAAGCTCTGGATAATCTATTTGTCCGTGTTGAGAATCAAGCTGGCCAATTGGTTCGTACCTTTGAGGTTGGTGCGAAGCCTGCTGGAGATACACGTGTGGTTTGGGACGGAAATGATGAAAACGGTAACCCGTTGCCTGCTGGCAAATACAATGTAAAAGCGTCTGGCTTGATTGAGGGAGAGTCGCAAGAATTTCCTGTATCAACATACGCAAATGTAAACAGTGTATTGCTTGGTAAGGGTGATGGTAACGTACTGCTCAACCTGGCTGGCTTTGAATCGCCAGTTCGACTTGCTGAAGTACTAGAGGTAGGCAAGGCGTAATTGAGCGTTAGCCAGATTAGGAGATTTTGAAATGTCATATGTATCTTTAAGTGGTTTGTCTTCAGCTCAGCTGGACTTAAACACAACCAGTAATAACATTGCTAACGCGAACACCTACGGCTTTAAAGAGTCTCGTGCAGAGTTTAGTGATGTATATTCTAATTCACTATTTACCAATGCTAAAACCACACCTGGTGGTGGTGTTCAAGCTAACCAAGTAGCTCAGCAATTCCACGAGGGTTCAAGTATTTATACTAATAACCCAATGGATTTGCGTGTGTCGGGTACAGGCTTTTTTGCAGTAGCAAAAGATCGTTTGATCCCGCAACAAAATGAGATGACACGTAATGGCGCATTTCATTTAAACAAAGACAACTACATGGTTACGGCGAATGATGAGTTTTTGCTTGGTTACCAAGTAAACCCTGAGTCAGGTGAAGTTTCATCTTATGAGCCACAACCAATCAATATTCCTGCTGAGTTCGGTAAACCGAAGCAGACTGCAAATATTGAAGTCGGGGTAAACTTACCGGCAAACGGTGACCTTAAAGATCCAACTCTATTTGATTTCTCCGACCCGGATACATATAACCGTTCAACGTCATCGACAATTTATGACTCGATGGGGCAGTCCTATAAGTTGACCACCTATTATCTCAAAGATAAGAATCAGGCGAATACTTGGAATACATACTATACGGTAACTGACAAAGACGGAGAGAAACCTTTAAATATTGCAAACGGTGATTCAACTACTGCTAGCGGGCATGTTGGTCACACCATGAAATTCAATAACGATGGCACACTGGCAAGCCTGAATGGTGGAAACCCTATCAATTCGGTTGCGTTGGGAGGATCTGTCGGTGAGGGAGGTGAGGTTGCTGCAGAAAATGCCGGAGTTAACCTCAATGGTGCAGATCCATTACAGACACTGAACTTTGGTTTGGACTCAGCAACCCAATTTGCCGCACCATTTGAACTAACCAAGTTTGACGAAGATGGCGCAACAACGGGTTTCCTAACAAAGATCGATTTTGATGAAAACGGTAGCGTTTTAGGTACCTATTCTAACGGTGAAAACGTAACTTTAGGTCGTGTTGCACTTGTGCGTGTTCCTAATGAACAAGGTTTGGATAAGAAAGGCGGCACTCAGTGGGATTCAACGCAGTTCTCAGGAGATAAGATCTGGGGTGAATCAAACAAGGGCTCTTTCGGTACTATCAATAACGGTATGCTAGAGCAATCAAACATTGATATGACTCAGGAGCTGGTGGATCTGATTTCTGCTCAGCGTAACTTCCAAGCGAACTCGCGTGCGCTAGAAGTGCATAACCAGCTACAACAAAATATCCTGCAGATTCGCTAGAGCGCTAGATAGTTTGCTTAATCAAACGTTACGTGCGTTTGCCGCTTCGTTTGATGACATCATGACATTCATCTGATGCTCAACCAGAATAAACCTCGATTCTGGTTGAGCATGCTTTGATCTCTCGTTTGCCGCTGTTGCCGCTAGGCGGATCAAAGCATTGCCTCTCTCTTGGTTGATTCATCCCGAATTGCCATCTGAAATTCTCATTTTATAGTCAAGCTTTTGATTAATAACATTATTTTAATATTGGCATAACTCTTGCTTTTACTCCTTGGTACAGAGACTTTTGGAGTAATTTATGGATCGCGCACTGTTTCTCGCAATGAGCGGCGCTAAGCAAAATATGCAAGCCCTGCAATTGCGTGCTAATAACTTGGCTAACGTGAGCACAACAGGCTTTCGTGCTGATTTAGCACAAGCTCGTTCAATGCAAGCCTATGGTGAAGGCCACGCTTCACGTGTTTTTAGTATGACAGAACGGCCGGGGCATAACTTTGCTCAGGGCAGTGTGATTACTACCGGGCGCGACCTAGATATTACGGTTGAAGGCCAAGGGTGGATATCAGTTCTCGATCCGATGGGCAAAGAAGGTCTCACGCGCAATGGTAACCTGAAAGTTGATCAAAACGGTTTGCTAACCAATAGCTCTGGTCATGCTGTACTTGGTGAAAATGATGCGCCAATTACACTCCCTATACCATTATCCAAAATAGAAATTGGTCGTGATGGCACCATCTCTGTACTTCCACAAGGTGCTCCGGCTGAAGAATTAGAAGTGGTTGATCGTATTAAGTTAGTTCGTACTGACGATCAAGGACTTTTTAAAGATATCAATGGCTTATTTCGCCATAAAACTCCAAACCAACCTTACGAAGCAGACGCATCAGTAAGCATCCAAACAGGTGCGATTGAAGGTAGTAACGTCAATGCCGTAGGTGAAATGACCGCTTTGATTGATTTACAGCGTCAATTTGAAATGCAGGTCAAGATGATGAGCACAGCTGAAGAGATGGACAAGTCGTCCGATTCACTGCTTCGTATGAGTTAATTGAGTTAGAGGTTTACTATGCATCCAGCACTATGGGTAAGTAAAACAGGTCTAGACGCCCAGCAGACCAATATTGCAACCATTTCCAACAACTTGGCAAACGCCTCAACGGTTGGCTACAAAAAAAGTCGTGCCGTATTTGAAGATTTGTTTTACCAGAATATTAATCAACCAGGCGGCCAGTCTTCACAAAATACAGAATTACCAAGTGGCTTGATGTTGGGTGCTGGTTCTAAAGTGGTTGCTACTCAAAAAGTTCACACCCATGGCAATGCGCAAACAACCACCAACGCGCTAGATATGATGGTTGAGGGTGATGGCTTTTTCCAAGTGACTCTGCCTGACGGCAATATTGGTTACACGCGAAATGGTCAGTTCACCTTGAACGGTGAAGGTACATTAGTGACGTCGGGTTCTGGCTACCCTGTTGAGCCAGAAATTGTTATCCCAGAAGATGCGATCTCTATTACTGTTGGTACTGATGGTGAGGTATCTGTACGTGTTCGTGGTCAGCAAGATAACCAGGTCGTTGGCCAGTTAACTATTACAGACTTTGTTAACCCAGGTGGTCTAGAACCAATTGGCCAAAACCTTTACCTACCAACGGGAGCAAGTGGTGATCCTCAAGAGGGTGTTCCGGGCCTAGATGGCTTAGGTGAAATTCGTCAATCCATGCTAGAGGCTTCTAACGTGAACGTGACCGAAGAATTGGTCAACATGATCGAAGCGCAGCGAGTTTATGAAATGAACTCTAAAGTTATCTCATCTGTCGATAAGATGATGAGCTTTGTCAACCAGCAACTATAACGACTAATTCGAATTGAGGGCCTTCAGATGAAACGTATCTCACTACTTGCACTGATCTTAACCATGTCTGGTTGTTCAATGTTAGAGCCAATTGAAACGGATGAAGTATCGCAAGCGACAACGGTAGTTGATGCGGTTGAAGGTGATAAATCTCAAGATGAAAGTAATGGTCTGGTTGATACGCTAAGAGGTAGGACTGATCCTATAGCGGGTGATCCTGCGTGGGCACCTATTCACCCTAAACAAAAGCCAGAGCATTATGCAGCAGCAACGGGATCGCTGTTTAGTGCAGATCACATTTCCGACTTATACGATGATTCTAAGCCTCGTGGTGTCGGCGATATCATTACGGTTACCTTAGATGAGACAACCAGTGCGACGAAAAGCGCAAATGCTGATATGTCTAAATCTAACGATTCTACGATGGATCCTCTATCTGTAGGCGGTCAAGAGCTACAAGTTGGTGGTAAGTACAACTTTTCTTATGACTTGAGCAATAGTAATACATTTGCTGGTGATGCTTCTTCTAAGCAAAGTAATAGCATCAGTGGCTACATTACTGTTGAGGTGATTCAAGTTTTAGCTAACGGTAATTTGGTTATCCGAGGCGAAAAGTGGATGACTTTGAATACTGGCGATGAGTATGTTCGTTTAAGCGGCACTATCCGTCCGGATGACATCAGCTTCGACAATACAATCGCATCTAATCGTGTTTCGAATGCGCGAATTCAATACTCTGGCACAGGAATCCAGCAAGATATGCAAGAGCCTGGATTTTTGGCACGATTCTTTAATGTATCGTTATAACAAATGCAAAATTGACGGCAATTTGACTGCATAAGAAAGGTAATCATGAAAAGAATCGTACTACTGTTGATGAGTGTCGCTCTATTTTCGGCATCGACACAAGCTGCACGAATTAAAGATGTTGCACAAGTTGCTGGGGTACGTAGTAACCAGTTGGTCGGTTATGGTTTGGTTTCGGGGTTACCTGGTACTGGTGAGTCTAACCCTTTTACAGAACAAAGCTTTAATGCAATGTTGCAGAACTTTGGTATTCAATTACCACCGGGTACTAAGCCAAAAATCAAGAACGTTGCTGCCGTAATGGTGACAGCTGAACTGCCTCCATTTTCGAAACCTGGCCAACAAGTTGATGTGACGGTCTCTTCTATCGGTAGTGCGAAAAGCCTTCGTGGTGGCACGTTGCTACAGACCTTTCTTAAAGGCCTTGACGGGCAAGTTTATGCCGTAGCGCAAGGTAACCTAGTCGTGAGCGGTTTTAGCGCTCAAGGCGCGGATGGTTCCAAGTTAGTGGGTAATAACCCAACAGTAGGACTTATCTCTAGCGGAGCAATGGTTGAGCGTGAAGTCCCGACACCTTTTGGTCGAGGTGACTTTATTACCTTCAACTTATTGGATTCTGATTTTACTACAGCGCAGCGCATGGCTGATGCAGTGAACAACTTTTTAGGCCCTCAAATGGCAAACGCGGTTGATGCTACGTCAGTAAAAGTTCGCGCGCCACGTGATATTAGCCAGCGAGTGGCATTCCTCTCTGCGATTGAAAACCTTGAGTTTGATCCTGCAGATGGAGCAGCAAAAATCATTGTCAATTCTCGAACAGGTACCATTGTTGTTGGTAAGCATGTTCGACTTAAACCAGCGGCAGTGACTCATGGTGGAATGACCGTTGCAATTAAAGAGAACTTAAATGTAAGTCAGCCAAATGGTTTTTCTGGAGGACAAACCGTGGTTGTGCCTGATTCAGATATCGAAGTCACTGAAGAACAGGGAAAAATGTTTAAGTTCGAGCCTGGACTTACATTGGATGATCTTGTTAGAGCTGTGAATGAGGTCGGCGCTGCGCCTTCTGACTTGATGGCGATTCTACAAGCATTGAAACAAGCTGGTGCCATTGAAGGCCAGCTGATCATCATCTAATCGATTAGGGGGAAAACCATGGTGAACAATCCTAACGATATTGGCTTTATTCATGACATTAGCTCACTTGATACTTTGCGCCAAAAGGCCGTGAAAGAGGGCAAAGATGGTGAGCAAGAAGCGTTGCGCGCGGCAGCTCGTCAGTTTGAATCTATTTTCACCTCAATGATGTTGAAGTCGATGCGTGAAGCCAATGAAGGCTTTGAGTCTAACTTCATGAATAGCCAAAACGAAAAGTTCTACCGTCAAATGCTGGATGAGCAGATGGCGAGTAATTTAAGTGCGTCAGGCTCGATGGGACTCGCGGATATGATCGTTAAGCAATTAACGGTTGGTCAAGGTGACGACAAAACTGAAACGGCAATGCGCGATGCGGCCAACAATGCTGTTGAATATCGTCGCGTTGATCCGAAGAAAGCTCGTGAAATAGAGCAGCGCCTAATAGAATCCGGTCAGTTATCGCGTCCGAGCTCCGAATCAGCACGCTTTGATACACCGGAGTCTTTTGTTAACTCAATGAAGCCATACGCTGATCGCGCAGCAAAAGCTTTGGGTGTTGAGCCATCTCTATTAATTGCACAGGCAGCGCTAGAAACTGGCTGGGGGCAAAAGATGGTTAAAAATGCTCGAGGTAGTAGTAATAACTTATTCAATATAAAAGCAGACAGAAGTTGGCAAGGGGATAAAGTTACTACTCAAACTCTGGAGTTTCATGATAACACCCCAGTAAAAGAGACCGCCGCTTTTCGCTCTTACTCAAGCTACCAAGACAGTTTTAATGACTACGTCCGTTTTTTAAACGACAACCCTCGCTATGAGACAGCACTTCAGCATCAAGGCAATTCAGAATCATTTATTCGTGGTATCCACAGTGCTGGTTACGCGACAGACCCAAATTACGCAGACAAAGTGCTGCAGGTGAAGCAAAAAATCGAAAGTATGTAATTTATAACGATTTTGGATGTATTCCTCCTCTTTATAAGGCTTGCCATGGTGCAAGCCTTTCTTTTTCTTTCTGTTTGCCGTTTTGTCTATGCTGGCACGCCTTTTGCTAACCTTCTAATTAGGTGATCGGTCAATACCGATTTTATTTTGTTTGTTGGGGGCATTTATGGCGTCAGATCTACTGAATGTAGGTACTCAAAGTGTACTTACCGCTCAGAGACAGCTAAATACCACAGGTCATAACATCTCGAATGTTAATACCGAGGGATATAGCCGTCAGTCTGTCATCCAAGGTACCAATGATCCTAGACAATTTGGTGGTTCGACTTATGGCATGGGCGTGCATGTGGAAAATGTTCGCCGCTCATGGGATGAATTTGCCGTTAAAGAGTTGAACCTGTCCACAACGAACTACGCGAATAAGCTAGATAAAGAAGCAGACCTCGATTTGCTTTCTAGCATGCTCTCATCTGTTGCCTCAAAGAAAATTCCAGAGAACCTTAACGAATGGTTTGACGCGGTAAAAACTTTAGCGGATACACCAAATGATATTGGTGCACGTAAAGTGGTGCTTGAGAAAGCAAAACTGTTGAGTGAAACCTTAAATGGTTTTCATGAGACAGTTCGACAACAGTCTGACGTGACCAACCGTAAACTCGACATGGGTATTGAGCGTGTCAACCAGCTTGCTGTTGAGATTCGCGACGTACATCGATTGATGATGCGCTCGCCTGGTCCTCATAACGATTTGATGGACCAACATGAAAAGTTAATCAAAGAGTTATCTGACTATACCAAGGTGACAGTGACTCCGCGCAAGAATGCTGAAGGCTTTAATGTCCATATCGGTAATGGCCATACATTGGTATCTGGTACGGAAGCGAGTCAACTCAAAATGATTGATGGTTACCCTGATGTTCACCAGCGTCGACTGGCTATGGTTGAAGGTGGCGGAATAAAACCAATCAAATCAGATGACATAGATGGAAAAATAGGCGCCATGCTCAGTATGAGAGATGAGCAAATCCCATACATAATGGACGAGCTTGGTCGTCTAGCTAGCGCATTTTCTCATGAAGTAAACCAGTTACAGAGCCAAGGGTTAGATCTCTATGGCAACGTTGGTGAGCTGATTTTTACCGATGTAAACTCAGAATTGCTCGCAAAGTCGAGAGTGGTGACATCCGCTCAATCGACAGCTGATATGGCGGTTTATATCAATGATTTGAGCCAATTAAAAGGCGGTGAGTACGCATTACGTTACGACGGAAATAGCTATAGCATCACCAAGCCTAACGGCGAAACAGTGAAAGTTGATACAGATTCGTCAGGTAAAGCGTTTTATCTTGATGGAATGCGCGTCGAAGTTCGTAATGAGCCTAAAGTGGGTGAGCAAGTGTTAATTCGCCCAACCAGAAGCAGTGCTGCGCAGATTCAGATGGAAACTAACGATCCAAAGGCAATTGCGGCTCAAAGTTATGAAGCGTCCACGACCTTTGCACAAGGCAAAGCCACATTCGAAATTGTCGATGCTGGTGACCTACGTGAATTTGAGGTCGTTGTTTCTCCGATGGGAGACCAATTTGCTGTAACAGATACCAGCGGCAATGTTGTGATGCCACCTCAGGCGTATCCACCATCAGGCCCGGTGTCGGTAACATTACCGCCAGAACATCCACTCTATAAAAATGGTTCGGCAACAGTATTTGAGCTGTCGTCTGGCGCCATAGCGAATGATAAATTTACGGCAAACCTCGTTCCTTCAGAGGGTGATAACGGTAACTTGAGGAAAATGCTTCATATTCAAACAGATAAAAAGATGGATGGCAAAGAAGCGACCATTTTGAATATCTATCAAAATTTGAATACCAACGTTGGACTTAAAGCCTCTACAGCAAGTCGCTTGTCTGATGTTGCTCGTCTAGAAAACGAGTCTGCTCAAGAGCGATTAGCGTCTATTTCCGGTGTAAATCTGGATGAAGAAGCGGCGAATATGATGAAGTTTCAACAAGCGTATATGGCCTCTTCACGCATCATGCAGGCGGCAAACGATACGTTTAATACCATTCTTCAGTTGCGATAGGAGGAGAGAATAAATGTTAACTCGAATTTCTAGCTTCCATAACTATCAATCAGTGCAGAATGATCTTCGTCGTCAAGAAAACAAAGTTCATCATAATCAAGAACAATTAGCATCCGGTAAGAAGTTAACTAAACCGAGTGATGACCCACTGGCGACTCACTACATTCAAAGTATTGGTCAGCAAGAAGAGCAACTAAAACAGTATTTGGATGCCATTGTTCTAGTGCGTAATAGGCTCGAACATCATGAGGTCACTATCGCTAACTCAGAGCAGTTTGCCGACGATGCTAAGCGCTTAAGTATGGAAATGATCAACGGTGCGATGTCGCCAGAAGATCGTGAGGCAAAAAAGCGAGAGTTGGAAGAAGTCTCCAATAACTTCCTCGCTTTAGTTAACTCCCAAGATGAAGCAGGTAACTACGTTTTTGCTGGCACCAAGCCGAAAAATCAACCTTTTTTCCGAGATTTTGATGGCACGGTCACTTATACCGGTGATGATTATCAAAGGAAAATGCGCATTTCATCGAACATAGAAATGGCAACGAGTGATCCAGGTAGTAAGCTGTTCATGGACATTCCTAACCCGTTTGGTGACTTTGAGCCTAAATATGAGCTGCAGGAAGGATCTGAGCTTTTACTAAGTAGCGCAACAACCCGTTCAAGAGATGAATCCAATTACAAACTCACTTTTGTTGATATGAGCAATGGTAAATTTGGTTATCAATTGGAAAAGAATGGCAGCGTTGTGCAAGTTGATGACTACTCACCAATTGATGGCATTAAATATGAAGGGGTGAGCATCCAACTGAAAGGGCAAGTCACTGCCGGAGACAGCATTACGATTGAGCCGCGTAAGACTTTTAGTATCTTCGATACATTCAGAGATACCGCTAAATGGTCTGATGAATCAGTTTCTGATGCCTCGGCAACAGCACAGCTTCATCAAATGACAGAAGAGTTTCAGGCGGCGTTTATTCATTTAAACAAAGCAAGAACCGATGTTGGTGCTCGACTGAGTACGCTAGATATTCAAGAGCAGAATCATGAAGACTTCAATCTCTCTCTGGCCAAATCAAAGAGTAATTTTGAAGACTTAGATTATTCCAAGGCTGTTATTGAATTTTCGGAAAACACAAGAGCACTGCAAGCATCGCAGCAAGCTTTTGGTAAGACGAAAGACTTAACGTTATTTAACTACATCTAAATATCGATGTGTGCTGCGGCGCTTCTCTCTATGCCTTATGTGCAATGCCTTAAGTGCGAGAGATAAATAAGCGGCATGTTATTTCCCAAAGCGGCAAAGTTTGGGGGAAGTTCATCAGGAATGATGTATTTGTTGGGATGAGCAATGCCACTCAACGTATTTTTCGGCGGAATTAATGGGGTTGGCTTTATTGTAACCCTATGCTGATAAAGGCTTTTGCTGATTTTGATTATTTTTTATTAAAGTTGGCATGTATATTGTATCTATGTGGTCAGAATAGATTTACGGATTCTAAACCTTGCCTAGTAGGCAGCTTTAGCAAGTAATTTTTACGGTCAGTGCTTTTCCAAATGAGAGTAAAGCTGGCCGCTTCGCAAAGCTTGCGAACTCAAAAGGAGAGCAAAATGGCTGTAACGGTTAGTACTAACGTTTCTGCGATGACCGCACAACGTTACTTAAATAAAGCGTCAAACGAACTCAATACTTCAATGGAGCGTTTGTCATCAGGTCATAAGATTAACAGCGCAAAAGATGACGCTGCTGGTCTACAAATTTCGAACCGTCTGACAGCTCAGTCTCGTGGTCTGGATGTGGCAATGCGCAACGCGAACGATGGTATTTCCATTGCACAGACAGCAGAAGGTGCAATGAATGAAGCAACATCTATCATGCAGCGTATGCGTGACCTTGCCATTCAGTCGGCAAACGGTACGAACTCGCCAGCAGAACGAGAAGCTATCAACGAAGAGTCAAATGCGCTTCAAGATGAGTTGAACCGTATCGCTGAAACCACATCATTTGGTGGCCGTCGTTTGCTAAATGGTACATTTGGTGAAGCGGCGTTCCAAATTGGTTCAAGCTCCGGTGAAGCAATGATCATGGGTTTAACCAGCATTCGTGCAGATGACCATCGTATGGGTGGTACAACGTTCTTGACTGAGAATGGTAAAGGTAAAGACTGGGGCGTATCTGCAGATAACGCTGACCTAAAAATTACTTTACCAGGCATGGGTCAAGATGAAGAAGGTAATACGACCGATCTGGATATCGAAATCACAGCAAAAGCAGGTGATGATATCGAAGAGTTGGCGACATACATCAATGGTCAGTCTGACTTGATCAATGCATCAGTCGGTGAAGATGGTAAGTTGCAGATCTTTGTAGCAGAACCGAACGTGAAAGGAGATATCTCTATTTCAGGTGGTTTGGCATCAGATCTAGGATTTACTGGTGAACCTATTGCGACCACGGTACAAGATATCGATATGACATCGGTTCAAGGCTCTCAAAATGCAATTGGTGTTTTGGATGCAGCATTGAAATACGTGGACTCACAACGTGCAGACTTAGGTGCGAAACAAAACCGTCTAAGTCATAGCATTAATAACTTGGCAAACATTCAAGAGAACGTAGACTCTTCGAATAGCCGAATTAAAGATACAGATTTTGCGAAAGAAACGACGCAAATGACTAAAGCTCAAATTTTGCAACAGGCAGGTACTTCTATTCTTGCTCAAGCAAAACAGTTGCCAAACTCTGCAATGTCACTATTGCAGTAGTTTACCTAGCCTGTACTCAATACATTCAGACGTGGATGGGAATACAGGCTTTTGGCAAGCAACTTTACAATAGAATGTGCGGCTCTCTCATCTCTCACCTGCCAATCATTTTCAATGTAAGGTTGCACCCGGTATGTCGGATATGTGTTCATTTCTCTTGATCTCCACATAGGCTCTGGCTACCAACCTAGCCCCGGTTCTCTCAAAGGAAAAGGGGCTTTTTCTTTTTATCTATTCCCTCGCCTGTACTGGCTGTCCCATTTATCAATCGCTAATGATTGATTCAACGAATCCTCGTTGACGTATCGTATTAAAACTTTAGTGTTTTCTTTATTATTTTCTCAAAACTGCTGTTCGAATCTCGCATTGCCATTTTTCTTATTTTTTTTCTAAAGCTTCTCAAATTGACGTCGTTATAAGGGTAACTTTGAGAGAACTACTTGGTTTTCCGAGACGTCGGAAACCGCTTTATCGGAAAATCAATTGGAGAAATCACCATGGCAGTGAATGTAAATACAAACGTATCGGCGATGACCGCTCAGCGTTACCTAAACAACGCAAACTCAGCTCAACAAACTTCAATGGAGCGTTTGTCTTCAGGCTTCAAAATCAACAGCGCAAAAGATGACGCTGCGGGTCTACAAATCTCGAACCGCTTGAACGTTCAAAGCCGTGGTTTAGACGTTGCGGTACGTAATGCGAATGATGGTATTTCAATTGCACAGACCGCTGAAGGTGCAATGAATGAGACAACCAACATCCTACAACGTATGCGTGACCTATCTCTACAATCTGCAAACGGCTCTAACTCAAAAGCAGAGCGTGTTGCGATCCAGGAAGAAGTAACGGCACTAAACGATGAGCTTAACCGTATCGCTGAAACGACATCATTTGGTGGTAACAAGCTGCTGAACGGCACTTACGGTACCCAGTCTTTCCAAATCGGTGCAGACAACGGCGAAGCAGTAATGCTTAACCTTAAAGATATGCGCTCAGACAACCAAATGATGGGTGGCAGCAGCTACGTCGCTGAAAACGGTAAAGGTAAAGACTGGTCGGTTGCTGGCGACAAAGCAGACCTGACTATCTCGCTAAAAGACAGCTTTGGTGAAGAGCAAGAGTTCACTATCAACGCAAAAGCTGGCGATGATATTGAAGAAGTAGCAACTTACATCAACGGTCAAACTGACCTAGTGAAAGCATCTGTAGGTGAAGACGGTAAGCTACAAGTATTTGCGGGTAACAACAAAGTTGACGGCGAAGTGTCATTCTCAGGTGGTCTAGCTGGTGAGCTGAGCTTAAGTGAAGCTAAAGCGGTAACAGTAGATACGATCGACGTAACATCTGTAGCAGGTGCACAAGAGTCTGTAGCTATTGTTGATGCCGCGCTGAAATACGTGGATAGCCACCGTGCAGAGCTAGGTGCTTTCCAAAACCGTTTCAACCACGCAATCAGCAACTTGGATAACATTAACGAGAACGTGAATGCATCGAAGAGCCGTATCAAAGATACAGACTTCGCGAAAGAAACGACTCAAATGACCAAGTCACAAATTCTATCGCAAGCGTCAAGCTCTATCCTTGCGCAAGCAAAACAAGCGCCAAACTCAGCGCTAAGCCTACTAGGTTAATCAACCTAATACGACGCGATACAAAAGCCAGGCTAACCCCTGGCTTTTTGCTTATTCAAATCACGCATAAGTGCACTGTACAGGACGGGAACAAGGAGTTCGTATCGATTAGATGGTCTCTTTAAATACCAATGTCACTGCGATGATGACGCAGCGACACCTCGGTCATGCCGCTGAGCAAAACATAGAATCACAGCGTAATCTTACCTCGGGTTATCGGATTAACTCCGCCAGTGATGACGCTGCTGGTCTACAGATCTCCAATACTCTTAATGTTCAAACAAGAGGGCTTGATGTCGCCTTGAGAAATGCGCACGACGCATATTCGGTGGCACAAACCGCTGAGGGAGCTTTGCATGAGAGTAGCGATATATTGCAACGCTTACGCTCTCTGGGGCTGCAAGCAGCAAACGGCAGTAATGATTCAAGTGACCGGCAAAGTATTCAATACGAGGTCGTAGCGCTACAAGATGAGCTTGATCGTGTTGCGATCACGACGACATTTGCGGATAAAAACCTGTTTGATGGATCTTACGGCTCACAAAGCTTCCATATCGGAGCAAATGCCAACTCAATCTCTTTGACACTGCGAAATATGCGCAGCCATATCCCGGAGATGGGAGGGCAGCATTATATCGGTGATGCAGTCGAGAAAGATTGGCAAGTCTCCAAAGGTAATCAAACTCTCAAGTTTGAATACCAAGATAGCGAAGGGCAAACCCAAACAGAATCTATTAGGCTCAAACTAGGAGACCGCATCGAGCAAGTGGCCACTTACATCAATGCGCAGCAATCGATAGTGAGTGCCTCAGTGACTGAAAACAATGAACTGCAATTCTTTTCCTCGACGCTGAATGCGCCAGAAGGTGTGGAACTAAAGGGCAGTTTAGTGGATGAGCTTGATGTTACTGCTGGTGGGTTAGTCACAATGGACGACATCGATATGTCGACTGTCGGCGGAGCACAGCTTTCGGTTGGCGTGATTGATGCGGCAATTAAGTACGTTGACTCGCATCGAAGTGAAATAGGCGGCTTTCAAAACCGGGTTAGTGGCACTATGGACAACCTCAATACCGTCAATCGCAGTGTGACTGAATCAAAAGGGCGGATACGAGATACTGACTTTGCTCGAGAATCGACAAAGATGGTACGTTCACAAGTGCTGCAAGACGCAACGACAGCATTGTTGGCTCAAGCGAAACAGAGACCTAACTCGGCACTTGGCTTGCTCAGTTGAACGAGGTTCAGCGATAGAAATCGTTCGGAAGTAAAAGTTTCAGGTAATAAAAAACGCTGCCGTTGGCAGCGTTTTTTTCGTGTTAGGTTAAGTAATAATTACTTAGTTACACGTAGAACTGGAGTTTCACCAACAGTTACAGAACCAGAAAGCTTGTTCAGCTCTTTGATTTCGTCCATGTTAGAGATAACAACTGGAGTTAGCGTTGATTTCGCTTTCTCTTCTAGAAGAGCTAGGTCGAATTCAATTACAGTGTCGCCAGCTTTAACAGTTTGACCTTCTTCTGCGATACGCTTGAAGCCTTCGCCTTTCAGTTCAACAGTGTCGATACCGAAGTGAACGAATAGCTCAACACCGTCGTCAGATTCGATAGAGAACGCGTGGTTCGTTTCGAAGATCTTACCGATAGTACCGTTTACAGGAGCTACCATTTTGTTACCAGCAGGTTTGATAGCAATACCATCACCAACGATTTTCTCAGCGAAAACAACATCTGGCACATCTTCGATGTTCACGATCTCACCAGATAGTGGTGCGATGATTTCGATTGCACCTGCGTCAGCGCTGTCGTCAGATACTAGCTTCTTAAGTTTGTCAAACAGACCCATTGTGTCATGCTCCTAACGTTTTATTTAATTCTGTCGAATTATAGTATACCAATCTTTCGAGATAGACGACTTTTTTTAACCGCCTATCTCATTGGAATTAGTTGATTATTGAGTTTTCTCTGCAATGAACTTTTCTACAACTGCTTCGATTTCTGCTGCTGTTGGTAGAGAAAGTGCTTCTTCAGCCATTGCTTTCACTTCTGCGAAGTTAGAGTTACGGATAACTTTCTTCACTTTAGGGATAGAGATACCGCTCATTGAGAACTCGTCTAGCCCCATACCTAGAAGAAGAAGTGTTGCACGCTCATCACCTGCTAGCTCACCACACATACCAGTCCACTTACCTTCAGCGTGAGAAGCGTCGATAACTTGCTTGATCACAGTAAGTACAGCTGGTGATAGTGGGTTGTATAGGTGAGAAATCATCTCGTTACCACGGTCAACCGCTAGTGTGTACTGAGTTAGGTCGTTTGTACCGATAGAGAAGAAAGATACTTCCTTCGCTAGGTGGTGTGCGATAGCTGCTGCAGCTGGAGTCTCAACCATTACACCGATTTCGATATTTTCGTCGAATGCATGACCTTCAGCGCGTAGTTCTGCTTTGTACTCTTCGATTGCTTTCTTAAGCTCACGGATTTCTTCAACAGAGATAATCATTGGGAACATGATGCGTAGTTTACCGTGTGCAGATGCACGTAGGATACCACGTAGCTGGTCACGTAGGATTTCACGACGATCCAAACTGATACGTACTGCACGCCAGCCTAGGAACGGGTTCATCTCTTTTGGAAGATCCATGTATGGAAGATCTTTGTCACCGCCGATATCCATAGTACGGATGATCACAGACTCACCGTTCATTGCTTCAGCAACTTCTTTGTAAGCTTGGTATTGCTCTTCTTCAGTTGGAAGTGCATCGCGGTCCATAAACAGGAATTCAGTACGGTACAGACCAACACCTTCACCACCGTTACGGATGATACCGTCACAGTCTTTAACCGTACCGATGTTACCGCAAACTTCAACGCGGTGACCGTCAGTTGTCTCTGCGTGTAGGTCTTTTAGCTTCGCTAGCTCTTCTTTTTCAGCGATGAATGCAGCTTTAACTGCTTTCGCTTCTTCTAGTTCAGCATCAGATGGGTTGATAACGATCTTGTTGTTCATCGCATCAAGAATCAGCATATCGCCATTCTTAACTTGTTTAGTGATGTCGTTAGTACCAACGATAGCTGGAAGCTCAAGAGAGCGAGCCATGATTGAAGTGTGAGAAGTACGACCGCCGATGTCACAAGCAAAACCAAGAACGTAGTCTAGGTTAATCTGTGCAGTTTCAGATGGTGTTAGGTCGTAAGCTACTAGGATAACTTCTTCATCGATGTCGCTTAGCGAAACGATGTTGATGCCTAGAGCGTTCTTAACAAAACGAGAACCGATATCGCGAATGTCAGTAGCACGTTCTTTTAGGTATTCATCATCTAGAGACTCAAGAGCACATGCTTGCTCTTCGATCACAGAGTGAATCGCGTGATCAGCAGTCATCTTGTCGTTTTTGATAAGTGCTAGGATTTCCTCTTCTAGCTCTTCGTCTTCAAGAAGCATGATGTGACCTTCAAAGATCGCTTCTTTTTCTTCGCCGAAAGTTTCAAGCGCTTTTTGCTTGATAGTTTCTAGCTGAGCTGCAGATTTGTTACGTGCGTCAAAAAAACGTGCAACTTCTGCTTCTACTTGATCGTCAGAAATAGTGTTTGTGTTTAGGACAATTTCATCTTCTTGAAGTAGTAGTGCTTTACCGATTGCAATACCAGGAGATGCTAGGATGCCTGAAATCATAGCCTTACCTTAAGTTGGTCAACTTTATAAAACGGGAGAATAATGGGTGCGCTAACGAATAGTATTAGCTTAGTTTTGAGCCTATTTCCAACGAAGCCATTTTGCTTTCACAAAATGGCTTCTGAAATAGGAGACCGAATTAGTGTAGTTGGTCCATTAGAGCAACTAGGTGGTCAACTGCTTGCTGAGCTTGTGGGCCTTCAGCAGAGATAGTTACTAGAGTACCTTTTACTAGGCCTAGTGTTTGCAGCTTGAATAGGCTCTTAGCGCTAGCGCTTTTACCGTTAGAAGTCACAGTGATGTCCGCGTCGAATGCTTTAGCTTCTTTAACGAACTGTGCAGCTGGACGAGTGTGAAGACCGTTTTCTGCTGTGATTTCTACTTGCTTCTCGTACATGTGATATACCCCAATAAATGTATTTTTTTGTTAGTTTGTGACTGAGTTTTAGCTTAACTGCTTTACTTCTTGTGCGCTAGCACGGGAGAGTTCAAAGCGTGTCAGAACTGATACTAGTCAAAAGTTTGGTAATTACGCAACTGTTTGCGTGCACAATTACTTAGAAAACTTTTTGGTTTAGATTCTTTATTTTGAACCTAAAAATAAAACACCCTGATATTACCAAAGGTGAGGCAGGGATCAACAAAAAAGCCCCTGAACGGGGCTTTTTTAAACGAAAAATTGATTTGACCACATATTACTGTTGGTTCTCTTTCTCGGTAAAGATACCCGCAAATAGCGCGGTACTTAGGTAACGTTCACCAGAGCTTGGTAGAACCGTAACAATAGTTTTTCCTTCAAATTCAGGGAGTTCTGCAAGTCGATTTGCTGCTACTACCGCTGCGCCCGAAGAAATGCCAGCTAGGATACCTTCTTCTTCCATTAGGCGACGAGCCATCTCGATTGCTTCTTCAGAAGTGACTTGCTCAACGCGGTCTAGAAGTTCTAAATCTAAGTTACCAGGGATGAAACCTGCGCCGATACCTTGGATTTTGTGTGGTGCCGGTTGGATTTCTTCACCTGCTAGCGCTTGGGCAATCACTGGTGATTCAGCTGGCTCTACTGCCACAGAAGTGATGGCTTTGCCTTTTTCGCCTTTGATGTAACGGCTTGTACCTGTGATAGTACCACCCGTACCTACACCCGCTACGAATACATCGATTTCACCGTCTGTTGCTTCCCAAATCTCAGGGCCAGTCGTCTTCTCGTGGATTTCTGGGTTAGCTGGGTTGTTGAACTGTTGTAGGAGAAGGTATTTTTCTGGGTTGCTTGCTACGATTTCTTCCGCTTTAGCAATCGCACCTTTCATGCCTTTTGCTGCTTCTGTTAGTTCTAGATTTGCACCTAGTGCTTTTAGAAGTTTGCGGCGTTCAAGACTCATTGACTCTGGCATGGTTAGCGTTAGCTTGTAACCGCGAGCGGCTGCTACGAATGCAAGCGCAATGCCTGTGTTACCACTGGTCGGCTCTACTAGCTCAACACCCGGCTTAAGCGTGCCAGCTTTTTCCGCTTCCCAAATCATGTTGGCACCAATACGGCACTTAACGCTGAAGCTTGGGTTTCGTGCTTCGATTTTCGCTAGAACTTTGCCTTTGCTCACTTTATTAAGGCGAACTAGAGGAGTATTACCAATAGTAAGAGAGTTGTCTTCGTAGATCTTGCTCATAGTGATGTTCCTTCATTACACGTTTTGTGAATATGGGTAAAAGAATATGCGGTATAAAAAAAAGGGAAAAGGATTAAAAAGTTATATCTTATGAGGTTGGTCGAGAATTAAACAAAATGAAAGGGGGAGGCATGTGGAGCCTCCCTTAATTGGATTAAAAAGCGCGTTATTGTTGATGCTTAAACTCGGTGACCCACATTGCAGTCGCACCACAGACGGCAACTGGCATCACAATGAGGTTAAGAATTGGAATGGTCGTGAATACAGAAACCAACACACCAAAGCCATATGCCTTACCTTGCTTTTGTTTCAATTTGTAACGCATGTCATTGAAAGGCACTTTATGATTATCAAATGGATAGTCACAGTACTGAATCGCCAACATCCAAGCCGTGAAGATGAACCATAGGATTGGTCCCACAGTTTGACCTAACGCCGGAATTAGTAGAAGTAAGAATAAGCCGATGGCTTTTGGTAATACATAGAGTAACTTTCGCCATTCACGCGCAAGAATTCTAGGCGTGTCTTTGAGTAAGGCTTTTAGTCCATCATCGTTAAGCTTTTTTCCAGTTAAAGACTCTTCTACTTTTTCAGCAAGCAGGCCATTGAAAGGCGCGGCGATAAAATTTGCTAGGGTGCTAAAGAAGTACGAGAAAGTAGCGAGGATGGTCAGAGCTAATAGTGGCCATAAAATGTACGTAAGCCAAGATAAGAACTCGGGTAGTTGCCCAATCCAACTCTCTATCCAGAGATTCAAATTAGAAAATAAATAAAAGATAGCGCTACCAACCAACAAAATATTGGCCATTAATGGCAATACTACAAATCTTCTCAGTTGGGGAGAAAGGGCTAGTTTAAGCCCGTAGAAAAAGTACCCAAATCCACTACGCTGTTTTATATCCACAGATTCCTAATCTCTTGTCATAAACGGTAAAGGCTCCATTGTAACCACCTAGTGAACAACTGCAATGTCGTAGCTCGCCCCAGCGACTCTTTGTACTAAAAGTGATAATCATGACTGAGGATTAATTTTCGTGGCAAAAATCACAACAAAAAACGGAACTTCTTGCATTAAGTTGTTCTAAACCAGCATACAGTTTTGGTAAAGTACATCTATCTATAGAATTTTTGGCGCTTAGCGTGACTGCTTCAGGATACCCAAAGGCAGTTTTACTAAGGATATTGAGAGTAAATAATGCAGGAATTGCGATTCGTACTCATCGTTGTTGGTGGTTTAGCCATTGCAGCGTTGTTGTTCCATGGTTTGTGGACAAGTAAAAAAGAAGGTAAAGCCAAATTTGGGGATAAACCATTAGGTAAGCTCGATAATGATCTGGTTGACGAGCAGAGCTTAGCTGGTGGTGACTTTGCTCCTGCGCCGGAAGATGATTTTGAGATAATCCGTAAAGACCGAAAAGAGCCGGATTTTGGTAGCAATGATCCTTTTGAGAAGAATATCGAATCGGATCCTTTGATTAACCACGATCCTCTTATTGATGGTGTTCCAGATACGGAGCCAGTAAAAAAGCCTTCAGCTATTGTAGAGCAAGAGAGTGAGTTGCCAGCGTTTAGCGCCGTTGCCGATGAAGAAGTCGAAATTGAGGCGCCAGTTGTTCAACCTAAAGAGTCGCTAAAGGAACCGCTTGAAAGTACCCTTGTAGAAGATACCGAAGAACAAGCGTTGCCAGAAGTGATTGAGCCAAACGTAGTAGAAGAACCAAAGCCAGAGCCAGAAATGCAGGTGATCATATTAAATGTGCACTGTGCTGGAGAAGAGCCGTTTGTGGGAACTAAGCTGTTCGATAGTCTTCAACAAAATGGTTTGATCTACGGTGAAATGAACATTTTCCACCGTCATGTAGACTTATCTGGTAATGGCAAAGTGCTATTCAGCGTTGCAAACATGATGCACCCAGGTACTTTGGAACACGGTGATCCAGCTGAGTTCACGACCAAAGGCATTTCATTCTTTATGACGCTACCTTGCTATGGTGAAGCGGATCAAAACTTCAACCTTATGCTGCGTATTGCACAACAAGTAGCGGATGATATGGGTGGTAACGTACTGGACGATCAACGTAACTTGATGACACCAGATCGATTGGCATCATATCGACGTCAAATAGTTGAGTTTAATGCTACTAACGCATAACCTTAACACCAAATAATGATAGGGCTCCGTTAGGAGCCCTTTTTCTTGGATTCCCAACCTCATTAATGAATATACACGGGGCTTTAATATGTCTGAATCAGTACATCAGCGACTAGAAGAACTAAAAGAGTCGTTGCACTACCACGCTGTTCGTTACTACGTGGAAGATAACCCAGAGATTCCAGATGCTGAATACGACCGTATGATGCGTGAACTATTGGATATTGAAGCCGAACATCCTGGGCTGGTTACTGTTGATTCTCCAAGCCAACGTGTTGGTGGTCAACCATTGTCTGAATTCAGCCAAGTTGCCCACGAAGTGCCAATGCTGTCGCTAGATAACGCTTTTGATGATGCAGAGTTAGACGGCTTTCATAAACGCGCTCAAGACCGTGTTGTTGGTCATACCATCAAACAATACTGCTGTGAGCCAAAGCTTGATGGCTTGGCGGTAAGCCTGTTATACGAGAACGGCGTACTGGTTCAGGCAGCAACTCGTGGCGACGGTACAACGGGTGAAAACATCACTGAAAACGTACGTACTATCAGTGCCATTCCATTAAAATTACAAGGCAAAGACTGGCCGACGCGTCTAGAAGTGCGCGGTGAAGTATTCATGCCCAAAGCGGGTTTTGACAAGCTTAACGAGATCGCACGTCAAAAAGGCGAGAAAGTATTTGTTAACCCGCGTAACGCAGCGGCAGGGAGCCTACGTCAATTAGATTCACGTATTACCGCTTCGCGTCCACTGAGCTTTTACGCCTACAGTGTTGGTGTTGTTGAGGGTGCTACACTTGCCAACAGTCACTACGAGCGATTCTTGCAAATCAAATCTTGGGGCTTACCAATGTGCCCTGAAACCAAGCGTGTCGACAACTTAGAAGAGGTCAAAGCTTACTACCAGGATATTCTCACGCGCCGTGAGGCTTTAGCTTACGAAATCGACGGCGTTGTAATCAAGGTTGATGACATTGCTATTCAAGAGCAATTGGGCTTTGTTGCTCGTGCTCCGCGTTGGGCAATTGCCTACAAATTTCCTGCTCAGGAAGAAATCACAACGCTAAATGAAGTCGAGTTCCAAGTGGGTCGTACCGGGGCAATTACCCCTGTCGCTAAGCTTGAGCCAGTATTCGTTGGTGGTGTGACGGTCTCTAACGCTACGCTTCATAATGCAGACGAGATTGAACGCTTACAAGTGATGGTAGGTGACCAAGTTGTTATTCGTCGCGCTGGTGATGTGATTCCACAAGTTGTATCGGTGATTAAAGAGCGCCGTCCAGAGACGGCTCGTGAGATCATCTTCCCGAATGCTTGTCCAGTATGTGGCTCTCACGTTGAGCGCATCGAAGGGGAGGCGGTAACACGTTGTACTGGCGGTTTAGTTTGTCAGGCTCAACGTAAAGAAGCGCTGAAGCATTTTGTGTCTCGTAAGGCTCTTGATGTCGACGGCTTAGGCGATAAGGTGATTGAGCAGCTGGTGGATCGTGAAATGGTGGAAACCCCAGCTGACTTATTCAAGCTCTCTGCGGGCGTATTGACGGTTCTAGAGCGAATGGGACCGAAATCGGCGACCAACGTTGTCAATGCGCTTGAGAAGTCAAAACTAACAACGTTGCCACGTTTCTTGTACTCGCTCGGTATTCGTGAAGTAGGGGAGGCGACTGCGGCCAACCTAGCACAGTACTTCAAAAACCTCGATGCCATTCAGCAAGCGACAGAAGAGCAGTTGATTGAAGTTCAAGACATTGGTGTGATAGTAGCGAAACACATTACCACCTTCTTTGGCGAAGAGAAAAACCAAGCTGTTGTTCGTGACTTGCTAGAACAAGGCATCAACTGGCCAGAGATTGCAGCACCACAAGAAGGGGTAGAGTTGCCTTTGGAAGGCAAGACGGTCGTATTAACTGGCACGCTTTCTCAACTAGGTCGCTCAGAAGCGAAAGAAGCGCTACAGAATCTAGGTGCGAAAGTGACGGGCAGTGTATCTAAGAAAACAGACATTCTGTTTGCAGGTGAGAATGCTGGTTCTAAGCTTGCAAAAGCGCAGGAGCTAGGTATTGAGATTCAAACTGAACAAGACTTGCTCAATTTGATGAAATAACCCACCTAAAAAAACATAAATCCACATCTAAAAGCCCGAAACTGTTTAAGTTTTGGGCTTTTTGTTTGCGCGTAATAAGTCGTGCATTGTTGTTAGCTTACCCAACATTTTTTATTCAGTGATCAATGTCTCTCCTTTAAATATTGAAGAAATGTCCCACACCATCATGCGACGCACTTCAAATTAAATAATGAGCATCGTGCTTAAGTTGTTGTTATTTATGGGCTAATGTCGTCTTGCTAGTTGTGGTGCTAAAAATAAGATCTAGATCAACAACTTAGATGGAACTTTGGCGTGGCTCATATTTTTTTAGAAAAAAAATAAGTTCTGTTTGGATGTTTTTAGGTGCGAAGTTAGTCTTATAGCCATGGATACACGGTGTGTATGCAGGAACTAAAAAAAACCAAATTAGAAATGATTAGGTTTACTCAGGAAATTGACTTCTTGCCTTCGGCGGCCAACTAAAGGTGAGAAAACAAATACAGCTATATCCATTTTTAGGAGTTTTTCCATGGACAAATTTTTTAAGGTATCTGCGATCACAGCTGCAATGGTTGGTGCGATGGCAGCAACGCCAGCAATGGCTAACCAGGATAATGTAGGCCCAGGTTACACTGGTGCAGTTTCAGAGTTCTTTGCTGAATCTACAATTAGCGGTAACTTTAACATGTGGATGCGTGCTCGTGACCGTGCAGGCACTGATGCAAACGGTAACGACACAGATAAAGAGACTAACCTAAACCACGGTAGTATGTTCATCAACCTTGGTTTTAACTCTGGTTATGTTGCAGATGTTGTGGGTGCTGACTTTGTAATCTACAGCACATGGGATATGTGGAATGATTCAGTAGGTGCTGGTCATGAAATGAACTTCCTAGACTGTGATGGTCCACGTGACACTGGTTGTTGGTCTAACCTTGAGAAAGGTGGCGTGTCTTTCGCAACGGCTGCAGCTAAGTTTAAGTTTGGTGAAAGCGGTACTGCTAAACTAGGTTACTTCCAACCTTCTGTACCTAGTGCACTAGGTGTTAACTGGTCATTTGCTCCTGGTACATACCGTGGTGGTGAAATCGGTGGCAAGATTGCTGGTATCGATCTTGGTCTTGTAATCGCTGACGAATACAAAGCTCCATGGTACAAAGAAACTGATGCTTTCCTAGGTGTTGATGGCGGCGATGAAGTTCTTTACTCATTCGGTGCGCGTTACACGCTAGACAACGGCATTAGCCTAGATGGTGCTTACGGTAAACTGGACGAGCGTGCAATGGCTCACCTAAAAGTTAAAGGCACAACAGATGGCGGTATCTACTGGTCTCCTCAACTTTACTACATCAATGATGACAACCAATATGTAGACGGTGATACTGGTTTCCAATTCGCGTTCTTGTCTAGCTACGCTTCAGGTCCATACTCGTTCCGTGCAGAAGCAACGTACACTATGGCTGAAGAAGATGGTAACTGGTTTGCTTACCGTCCAACAGCTGGCTACGGCGGCTCAAACGGTGCATACGAAATCTGGTGGAACAACCGTTCAGACTTTAACCACCATGAAGAGCTAGCGTTCTTCGGTTCGGTATCTCGCGACTTCGCTGATATCGGTGGTACAGGCTTCAGCGCTGGTATTAGTGGTGCGTACGGCTTTGGTTCTTCTGTAGAAGGTTACGATGACCTATCAGAATACGCATACAGCCTATTCGCGAACTACGCAATCCAAAACGGTGCTCTAAAAGATGCGGCAGTTAGCTTCCACTACACTAACTACTACAACGACACTAATGCACCTAGCTGGAATGGTTACGCTAACTTGTTCCAAGACGAGACAGACTTCAAGTTGATTGTTGCTATTCCATTCAACGTGAAATAATTGAATTGTCTTAAGTAATCGCTGTCTAAAAGCTGGGCCTTGCCCAGCTTTTTTATTTTGGGAGGTATGATGAGAAACACTGTTTTAGCGTTGATGTCCGCCGTGCTTTTATCTGCATGTGCAACCCAGCCAAAGACGGCTGAAGAGTTTTGGTTTGGTCAAGGTGAGCGATTTGGCTCAAATGGTTACCAACTTGAAAATAGTCATTTAGATAGAATTAAAGAGAAAGTGCCTTTTGAACAACAAGCCTATATTGATGGCTACAAAAAAGGAAAATTAAGCTATTGTGACCCAAACCATGCCTTTGAAAAAGGGATTCAAGGCAAGCGATATGAAGGCCAATGTGATGACTACCCAGATCCGGTGAGAGTTAGAGCTGAATGGCAAAGAGGCTGGGATGCTTTTATTGGTATGGATTTTTACCGACACAGATAAATAAGGAGGTTAGGTGTATGACCACCTAACCTTTAATATTTTATTATGATGTATATTTACCACCAAACATTGAACACATTTGGCGTGGAATATATTCAACATTGCCGCTCTTATATGTGCACTTAACTGCATTGCCAAACGCTTTCCCCGCATTACCGTTTGCTCCACTTGCACTCGCAGTGATCGGAGCGATCGATAACATTGCAATAAATAAAACTGTCAAAATTCTCATAGTACATCCTCTTACTTACCAAAAATATAAGCATCAAAGTGAAATGCTCATGCGTTAAGTATGTATAGAGACCAAGAAAGATCAAAAATTAATTCAACAGTGTTTTATTTTTTAAAATAAATTTAGATTACGAAAAAGGAAATATATTTTCCTATGTGCCTGAATTATTCGACTCGAATAATTGAATGGTAAATAGAACTGATAGAATGCTAATAATATTTCTATTACTTAATTTCTATGGATAATTTAAATAAGTTGATGAAATAAAAGAGGTAGTTGGAGCAAATATGAAATAGGGTGCTTTACACCCTATTATTTTGACACAAATCAGCGAGAAACAGGCTTAATCTTAAGAATAATACCTTCTATAGCCACAATCTCGACTCGGGTTCCTGCTGGTAAATCGTGCTCAGATTCTGCTGACCAAGTAGAATCCGCTATTCTTAAGCGATTCATCCCTACCTTGAAGTCTTCTTCCAAAGTGACAATGTTGCCGATTAATTGTTTGTGTTTTTGGTTGAGATCTCGGGATTGATCACCTTTACGATCTTTTGACCATTGTTTTCTCCACCATAGCCATGTTGTTACTAAGCTAAAAGTAGCAAATGCAAGCCATTGCATCTGCCAACTGATGGGTAAGAAGGACATAATGGCGCCCACGATCAGCGCTGAGATGCCTAGCCAAAGAAAGTAGCCAGCGGTTCCCAGTAATTCAACGGCAAGCAACGCGAGGCCAAATGCAATCCAATGCCAGAATGTAACACCTTCTAATAGGCTAAATAGATCCATACGCAGGCCTTAGTCTTTACTTTGTTTGAACATTTCTGCGATACCAGCTACTGAGCCCATGAGACCTGTTGCTTCGAGTGGCAGCATGACGATCTTACCATTTTCTGCTTGGCCGATGCTCTTTAACGCTTCGGTGTAACCTTGGGCAATGAAGTAATTTACAGCTTGCACATCACCTTTTGCGATGGCTTCCGATACCATGTAGGTGGCTTTCGCTTCTGCTTGAGCTGCCCGTTCGCGAGCTTCAGCATGTAAAATTGCGGACTGTTTTTCACCTTCTGCTTTGAGGATTTCTGATTGCTTCTGGCCTTCTGCTCGTAAAATTTCTGCTTGTCGAACACCTTCTGCTTCTAAGATTTCAGCACGTTTGTTACGTTCAGCCTTCATTTGGGCATTCATCGCCGCAGTGAGGTCTGCCGGTGGTTGAACGTCTTTGATTTCAATACGAGTAACTTTTACGCCCCAAGGGTTGGTTGCTTGGTCGACAATAGAGAGCAGTTTGGTATTGATCATGTCGCGTTGGCTGAGCATCTCGTCCAGTTCCATTGAGCCAAGCACAGTACGAATATTAGTGAGGGTTAGGTTGCGAATGGCATGTTCTAGATCGTTAACCTCATAAGCGGCTTTTGCAGCATCGATGACTTGAACAAAACCTACCGCGTCGATGACTACATTGGCGTTATCTTTGGAAATAACTTCTTGAGCAGGAATGTCGAGAACGCGTTCCATCATATTGACCTTTTGTCCGACACGGTCGACGAAAGGAATGATTAGGTTGAGACCTGGCTTTAAAGTGTGGGTGTAACGGCCAAAGCGTTCAACTGTCCAGTTATTGCCTTGTGGAACGGTTTTAATTGCAGAGGCGAGGATGACGACGGCTAAAGCAACGAAAATACCGATGGTTATCAATGAGTCAATTGGCATGTGCTATTCCCTTAAATGCATAATAATTAATCCATTCTTACGCATTTGGCTTTATTAAACAATCGTAGAAATGAGAGGTTTGATAAATTCCGAATAAAATAAAGGCTGATCATTCCCAGCCTTTAGTCACATTAATTTCATATCATCACTAGAATTTAGCTGCTAGTTTGGATATTCAATCCAACTTGAGCCGTCCAGCGAGACGTAGTACTTACCATTGACTTCGATAACGGTTGAACCTGAGTTCTGCGCAACCACTTGCGTTTCCGGTAAGTTCTCGGCTATGTCGCTCGGATTGAAGGACTTTTTCTCGTAAATGTTTTGCTCGAGAATATTTGACACCAGTTGTGATAGCGCTAAATAACTTGAAGGTGCTTTCACGTGTTCAGTTTCCCCTTGACGCTGAATCCCTTCTCCAAAGACTTTGATGCCTACTGGCGTATGCACTATGGTCGGAGCCGGGATCTCTCGCATGCCAGAGATTTGCATTCTATCGCCACGCATACCCGCACCATGCTCTGGCACTAACGCGACCACGATGTTGCGTTTAGAGGCTTCCAGCTCTTTAAAGAAGGCGTAAAGATCATCAAGTAGATTCTTAAGTCGTTTCTTGTAACTCACCATTGAGGTTGTTGAGTTGGCATTGATGATTCGGTTTCCGTCATGCAATGAAATAGAGTTGTATAAGGCAACCACTTTTTCATCATCGCTTTTTATCCTTTGTTGCCACCAGTTATCAAGCACTTGCTTATCGCGGAAGATAGAGGAGCCATCAAATGATTTTTGGTAAGGCGTGAATCCTGCTTGTGACATGAGGTCGGTTTTTAGATCGCCATCTTTTTTAATTAACTCCAAGAAACTATCGAATACGCCGTTGTGGTTCATCAGTAAGTTTTCTTGAAAGCCAAGGGCCTTTAAGTCGTCGAATAGATAACATTGCTTAGGCGCGGGCTCAAATAGCTGGCTGTGCTCCTGCTGGCCACAGCTTGCTCTTAACAGCCGAATAACAGCAGGGCCGCTGTAGGAGGTTGCGGCACTGAAGTTGTCGAACATGATGTCGAATTCTTTGAACAGCGGATGATCGGCCAAGCCAGCAATTTCAATATCATCCCAAGCGACGGAACAGATACTCAAGAACAGCAAGTCAAATGGTGCGTCTTGAGTGTTATCTGGGTTAAATGACACGCGTCGCGACGCTTCTTTAGCAAAGAAATCTGCTTTCATGTTGTTGAGCGTGTCGTCGTTGATTTCTGTCATTTGCGGTTTTGTTGTTTCTGCTACGTCAGTCGTGGTTGGTGGTGCAGGTTGAGCTGCTTCAACCGTTACAGGACTCTCGGCATCTTTGGGAACGCTGACGTAAAGCATCGCGATAACAACAAACACCGAAATGCGCAAAAACTTACTCAGGATGTAATAAGCAGCACACAACGCAAACAGCCCTAGCAGCGCTTGAGCAGAAATGAAGCGGCCCAGGAGTTCAACAAGATAGCTAAACTCAAATTGCATTAGCTGGCCAGCTTGTGCCCAAAGTCGATCGAGTGGTGGAAGAAAGGAATCGTAATGAAGCAACCATGCTGCTATAACAACCGCAACCACATGACGGAGGGTATTTAACGCTTTTACTGGCACTGGGAGCAAAATGAACAGCAGTAGTGCGAAGTTTTCTAGCGGGTGGAAGTCTATGACCCCTTGTAGATAAAGGGCAACCTTGGCAATAAAATAAATGTTCCACCATCCCAATCCAATCGTGAACTGGGCAGTTTGTCTAGGATGTGAAGTCATCACTTAAGCTTCTTATTTTTGTTGATGGACAGATCTTGTTCAAAATAGCGCGAGCGTTTTAGGTTTCGCTGGTAGAAGTCATATACCGCACCGACAATATCCCGTAAGAAGTAGCCCAGAATCAGGCCTACACTAAGGCTAATGCCAACAGTGAGAAAAAAATCGTTTATGTTCATGCTTGCCCTTTCAGGTTAATGGGTTTCCTCACGGCAAATAAAGCGGGTACGTTATTTAAAGATTGTTTTGACGCTGAAAAAATCTGCTTCTCTGTGGTTAGGTTAGAGATCTCCTCAGAGATAACGACCTCATCTTCCATGATGTATTTTAGTTCACTTTCAATATCATACTGGGTTTCAAAACTACGAGTTGAGTGAAACAAGTCTCGAGTTGGGAACTCAAATATATTGTTGAGCGCGACTTCAATATCGTTGTGACGAATGGCACTAAATAAAACGTAAAGCGCTTTATTGCAGGCTGTCACTACGTCACCATCTCTGCGGATATGACACAATCTGAGGCACTCTTCAGCGCTCATGCCTGGTAATAAGTTGAGTTTTATGAGGGCGAAGTTCACATTAGATCGAGTAGAGCTAGCGATAACGTCTGTACAATATTGAACAAAGTCTCGATTATTTAGGTAGCCTTTACTGCCAAACTTAACGTCGTATTTGAGTAGAGCGTCCAAATTTTGTGGCAGTGAGCGCGTTAACATCTGGCCCTGTATGGCTTCCACTTGAGTCATGAAACGCATTTGTGGGACTTGAACTGGCGAGATTAAGTTCACCCCAGCACGAAGAAGAAACTTCTCGTCGGCGTACCTCAGACATTGCTGTGTTTCACGGATGATGATTTTTAATTGACGACCCGCCTTCATTCTCAGACGGTAACAATCCAATGCCAACTGTTGTACTTCGTCTTGGCTCGCGCAGCTAAATATGAGCGTTGATGCCCTAGGGCTATCTAGCATGCTTATCAGGCTCTGATTGTCTTCTGCAATGTGCATTTCTTTTGGTACGTTAGTGCTCTCGCCAATAGCCTCTCTGGAAATATAAATCCGTTCACTGTCTGCTTTGTCTTCGGTGACTTCCGGTGCTTGTACTTTTTCATACGGTATCGCTATTAACTTATCGGCTTTATCATGAGTAAGGATGTACTCTTCTTCTGACTTCACGCCATGTTTATTTGACCAAAAATCAACGAGGTAACCGTAACGAGAGTCATCTAAAGCCGTCATGGTGGCTAAACCGGAGATAAAGTGATTATTGGTCAATAACTTTGGTTTTAGTATTGAGGTCGCAAGGTGCCCATAAATATATACATTGACCACAGACTCTTTCTTATAAGATAAAGCGCTTAGTTGCTGTAGGAATAATCTCACATCACTGTCTTCGCATTGAACTAAAATTGAGTCCGGAATAATTAAATTAAAATGTGAGTTTTTGGCTATATTTATTCTGTGAATGTCTTTGGCTAGAAATACCGGATTTGGCTTCTTTGTTGAGGCCTTATTACTGATAAAGAAAATCTTATCCAAATGTTCGGCAGATAAGTTATTGAATTTAAGTAATGTGCTGTCATTTAGACCGGAAAGAAAAGAAGCTTTATCAGAGAAGGATGTAAGTGAACTGTTGCCAGTATTGCATGTTGTATTTATTAGGTAATCGATTGCCATACGCTTGTGGGAAAATAAATTGACGTAGACAGACTTAATCTCACGCTCACTTGTAATCGCGGATAAACCGTGTATTGATGACATTAACTTTACCTTATATATCAGTTGTTTAATATCATTTGCTTTAATGGCTAACAATCCGCTGTATGCCAATCCTTACAAAAAATGCATTCTTAGTGACAAGAAAATGACGCTGAGATATTAAACGAAATTGATCAAAAATAAAAATAGATATAGCATTATCTGCCTTGATGTTTATAAACCTAAAAGTTCTGCATTCTGAAATCTATATGTTCTAAGCATGCCTATAGCTATGGTTTATATATCGTAAATGGATAATTACAACATATCTTCATAACTTCGGTTTCTGAAGCCAAACATCACTTAGGAATTTAATAATCATGTGCTCAATGACTTAGGTTGTTCACATTTTTTATTATTCTGTAAATATGTGATGCACGGATAAGTGCGTCAAATTTTCATCAGTATGGCTTAATCAGAGTTTAAGTGTAGGACAGGAATCCCGCCATTTTCTGAGTAAGTGTGCGAGAAATATGGAAATATGTTGTGACAGAACCAGCAAAAGATATTAATTCGATCTACTCTTCATATAACTTAGCTCAGCACCAGTATGTTGAAACAACAGAAAATGAGTCATACCACAAGGTGAAAAGTAAGTGGTTAATCTTTCAATCACAGTGTACTGGCGAGACAAAAATGGGCAGCAGAAAGAATCAAGCAGGTCTTAAAACGGAAGCGATATGAAGCGCCTTCTTCTTGTGAGCCTAAGAGGCGGTTGTGGTTCGACAACACTCACCGCAAACTTAGCTCAAGCTTTAGTCAAAATTAACAAGCAGGTTCTCGCGATAGATGCGTTACCTGAAAACTTGCTGCGTCTTCACCTTGGCCTTCCCTCTGAAGAGCAAGATGGTTGGGCTAAGCAAGAGCTCAATGGCGGCTCGTGGATGGAGGGTGGCTATCAAAGTCCTCAAGGCGTGACTTTCCTTCCGTTTGGCCAAATAAATGATGAGCAGCATTCTCAGTTTTCTCACGCTCATCTCCATCCCCTCCAACAGCTTGCTGAGGCCACTCTCGAAATTGATGAGAGCGAGCAATGGCAGTTATTTCATGGTGATTTGTCTTATCTAAGCGCGCCAAATCTAGCGGGCTTTATGGCTTCTTTGGATATGGTTTTGGTTGTACTTAATGCAGATGCCATCAATTACTCTGTATTGAAAAACCAATTTCAACATCAGCACGGTATTCAAGCGTTGATTGAACAGGGCAAACTCAGATTTGTCCTCAATAAGTATCAACCGGAAACAGAAATTGGACGTGACTTCATGCTGGTTTTGAAAAAAGAGTTAGGGGATGCTTTGGTGCCTGTGATGATGCACAGAGACACGGCACTGCCGGAGTGCGTTGCAAACTTGACCACGGTGCAGCATTACTCTCCAATTAGCCAAGCAGCGAAAGATTACCAGTCCTTGGCGTTTTGGTGTGTGTCTACACTCTCGGCAACCAGTGCCTAGGGTGGTGTAGTAATGCGTAGCCTTAATCTTATCTTCCAAAGCTGGGTCGTTGAGCAGTTTAATGTGCAGAAAACCGTTTATGAGCAGGCTTGGAATTGCAAATCTAACTGGCTCGGGCGCTGTTTGCTTTCGTTTTGGTTTTCGCTGAGTTTTATTTTCTTGAAACCAATGATCGGCGGTGTGCCGTCTTGGAAGTTGCCTCTCGTTTATTTCCCACATGTTAATTATGCAGCGCCAAGACTATTCGACCCAGTTCGTTTCGTTATCCAAAGTGTTTGGTTGCTATGCTTCAAGCAAAACCTCAATGCATCTTGGTCGAAAAAGTTCGGTGATTTTTCTCTTCATATCGCGGAGCAAGTTCGCAACGCGTTTTATCTGCCATTTGAGTTGGTAGCGAAAAGCGTTCGCTGGTTGGAAAAGACCGCTAACCAAGTCAAAGATCCTGAGGTCCGTGAGCGCATCAAAGCGAGCAAACCCGCAATGGCACTCAATTACATTCTTTTGTTCGTTGTCGTTCTCATTGCTCTGCTGTGTTTTACCGTCCCATTTGGTTATGAGGCGCAGACGGTGTTTGTATTGCTACTGTGGGCATTAGCCATGATGGTAAGACGCATGCCGGGTCGCTTCCCGACAATGCTGTTGATCATCTTATCTGTGACCGCTTCTTGCCGTTATCTTTGGTGGCGTTATTCTTCAACCTTAAACTGGGATGACCCTGTTGCTTTGGTACTGGGTGGCATTTTGCTTTTGGCAGAAACCTATTCTTGGATCGTATTGATGCTGGGTTACTTCCAGAATATTTGGCCACTCAACCGCAAGCCCGTTTCTATGCCGACGGATCAATCTACTTGGCCAACTATCGACCTGATGATTCCTACTTACAACGAAGATCTCGATGTAGTGAAAGCAACCGTGTATGCGTCGATGGGGGTGGACTGGCCAAAAGACAAATTGAAAATTCACATCCTTGATGATGGTAAGCGAGATAGCTTCCGTGATTTCGCCAAGAGTGTTGGAGTCAACTACATTCGAAGGCCGACGAACGAGCACGCCAAAGCCGGTAACATTAACTATGCACTAAAGCAGACGGATGGAGAGTTTGTGGCGATCTTCGACTGTGACCACATTCCAACTCGAGCATTCTTCCAGCTCACTATGGGCATGTTCCTCAAAGATCCGAAGCTGGCGCTGATTCAAACTCCGCACCACTTTTTCTCTCCGGATCCGTTTGAACGTAACTTGTCGAACTTCCGCAATGTGCCTAATGAAGGCAACTTGTTCTATGGATTGATTCAAGACGGTAACGATTTATGGGATGCGACGTTCTTCTGTGGCTCGTGTGCCATTTTGCGTCGTGAACCACTTGAAGAGGTAGGTGGTATTGCGGTCGAAACCGTAACGGAAGACGCACATACCTCATTACGTATGCACCGTTTGGGTTATCGCTCTGCTTACCTCAAGCAGCCGATTTCAGCGGGTTTAGCGACCGAAACCTTATCAGCGCACGTCGGGCAGCGTATTCGTTGGGCAAGGGGGATGGCTCAGATTTTTAGGGTCGACAATCCGCTCACTGGTAAAGGGCTCAAGCTGTCCCAGCGGCTTTGTTACGTTAATGCAATGCTGCATTTTTTATCCGGTATTCCGCGTATTGTGTTTTTGATAGCACCTTTGGCGTTTTTGTTACTGCACTCTTACGTCATTTACGCGCCAGCACTGGCGATCATCTTGTACGTCTTGCCGCACATGATCCATGCCAGTATGACCAACTCACGCATGCAAGGTGACTATCGCTACTCCTTCTGGGGAGAAGTGTACGAAACCGTGCTTGCTTGGTATATCGCAAGACCAACCACTGTCGCTTTGTTTGCGCCCCATAAAGGGACATTCAACGTGACAGCGAAAGGTGGCTTAGTCGAAAAATCGCATTACGACTGGGTGATCTCTCGACCTTATTTGGTGCTGGTGGCACTGAATGTCATAGGCTTTGCTGTGGGGCTGTACCGCATGGGGTGGGGGCCCCAAGACGAGGTCGGTACTGTCATCGTTAACTTAGTGTGGACGATGTACAACTTGCTGATCTTAGGTGCAGCGGTTGCGGTTGCGGTAGAAGCGAAACAGGTGCGAAAAGATCATCGTGTAGAGGTGGCGATTCCTGTTGCGGTGAGACTTCACTCTGGGCATTTGATTCAAGCTCAGATGAAAGACTTTTCATTAGGGGGTGTTCGTATCGAAATCGATGGAATGGATGAACAAACTTGTCAGTACCTACTCGGTCAATCACTGGAAGTGATTCTGAATCGTGGTGGTCAAGAATTCGTGTTCCCGATGACCGTTGCCTATGCTCATAAAGGCATCTTTGGTATGCAACTCAATGAATTGTCGCACCAACAACAAATCCAGTACGTCCAGTGCACGTTCGCGCGAGCAGATACATGGGCGAAATGGCAACAAGGCTATCAAGCAGATAAGCCACTATCGAGTATGCAAGCTGTGCTACAAGTCGGCTTCAATGGATACAAGCGCTTGCTACAACACTGTCCTAAATTTGTCATGGTCAGTGTGGATGCTCTTTTATTTTGTATCGAATTTATTTGGTCACTTAGACCTCGCTATGTCCCAACCAGGACCCAAAGTCATGCTAAATAATAAAAAACTAACAGCGTTGACGACGGCAATCACTCTGATGTGTATGTCGGGCAGTCTCGCGGCACAAGAAGTAAAACAGCAATTGTCGGAACCTCACGCTCAGCAACAAGACGCGGAAAATGCCACTGTCTTTAAGCGCGTGGTTCCATTTACTCAACTGGGCTACAGTGGCTCAATTGCGATTCAAGGTAGCGAAGCGAACGCTTATGTCGGCTTTGGCTCTCGCCTTGATGAGGTCGTGTCTAAAGCCACTTTGTATTTTGACATCACGCCTTCACCTGCGTTGCTTGCCTTAGTTTCGCACGTCAAAGTGTATTTGAATAATGAACTCATGGGTGTCGCGTCCATTGTTGATGGCCAACAAGGCAAAAAGCTTAGCCTTTCTATGCCTTTAGATACGCGTTATTTCAGCAACTACAACCAAATTCGTTTTGAGCTGATTGGTAATACTCACAAAGATTGTGCGAACCCGAACGACTCGAGCATTTGGGCAGAGATCAGCCAAAGCAGTCGCATCGAAATGTTCGTGCAAAAGACACAGTTGGAAAGCGACTTGAGTCTGCTGCCTGCCCCATTTTTTGATGTACGCGACTTTAGCCAACTCAACTTACCGGTTGTGATGGGCGATAAATATGACTTAGACGAAGTGAAAGCCGCGGGTGTTTTGAGTTCCTACTTTGGCTCTTTAGCAGCTTGGCGTGGGGCGCAGTTCCCTTTGAGTTTCGACACCTTGCCAGAGCGCAACGCCGTAGTGTTTGTCACCAACGATAACAAGCCAGAGTTCTTAAAAGATTTTCCGGACACTGATGGCCCTCGTTTACAGGTGATCACTCATCCAACTGATCCGTACGTGAAGTTACTTTTGGTGATTGGTCGTGATAGTGCAGACCTCAATACAGCCGTACGTGGCTTGGCATTGGGTAACCAGATTCTTACCGGACCAATTGCTAAGATCAACGAGGTGAAGCAAATCAAACCTCGCGTGCCTTACGATGCGCCAAACTGGGTGAGCACCGATCGTCCGGTTGCACTTTCTGAGCTTGTCGAGCAAAAGAGTATGCTGCAAGTGGAAGGCCGTACACCGCCTCCTATCAGCGTTAGCCTACGTTTGCCACCAGATCTGTTCACTTGGCAAAGCCGCGGTATTCCAATGGTTCTGAACTACCGTTACTCACCACCGACAGAAGACCATTCAGGCTCTCGTCTAACACTGAGCATCAACGATCAATTTATTGAAGCGTTTAACCTCACAACAGAAGGTCAGGGTGGTGATTCCAACCGTGTTCGCGTGCCTTTATTGGATGACAGTTTTCTCAGTTCTGACGATCAGGTTCGTATTCCTGCGTTTAAAGTTGGCAGCAAAAACCAAATCGACTTTGAATTTGGTTTTGCCTCGGTTACCGATGGACAGTGTCAGGTTACTCAACCGAGCAAACAATATGCTGTTGTAGATGGAGACTCTACGCTCGACTTCAGTGGCTTCCCACACTATATCGAAATGCCAAATATGCGTGCGTTTGCCACATCTGGCTTCCCGTACACACGTATGGCCGATCTGTCTGAAACTGCGGTCGTCGTTCCTAAAAATGCCCCAAGAGAGGCGTTGCAGACGTTTTTAAACATGATGGGCTCGCTAGGTGCTGACTCTGGTTATCCGGGTATTCAGATTCAACTAACTGACCAATGGGATGCAGAGACACTAAAAGACAAGGATATCTTAAGTATTGGCGTTGTGCGTTCATTGGAAGAAGCGGCCAACGACCCAGAGCAAGTTAACCTTGTGGTCGAAGCAGGCGAACGTCAAATTCGTCTGCCAAGTAAGAATGAGCAACAACTTGGTATGAACTGGATGAGCCCAAGTGACGCTAACCAAGTCCCGGCCGATTATGTCTCAGTTGAAGCTGATGGTTCCTTTGCTGCGATATATGGCATGGAGTCGCCATACACAAGCAATCGTAGCTTGGTGTCAATCATGGCTGCACACCCAGCAGATTTTGCCTCGGTGGACAAAGCGCTCTCAGATTCGGGGAAAATTGAGCACATGTTTGGCTCTGTGGTGACGTTAAGAAACGACGAAGTCGCAAGTTATAACGTAGGCTCTCATTACTATGTCGGTGAGCTCCCTGTATGGCAGTTGGTTTGGTATCACTTCTCAAATCACCCAATCGTCGTGGCTTGTTTTGCCGCAATATTGATGGTGATTGTCACTATCGTGCTGTGGCGTGTGTTACGTCAAGTGTCGGCTAAGCGTCTCGAAAAAACGGAGGAAGAAGAAGAATGAAAAAGCTAATAGCACTCATGCTCCTGATGGCTTCTCCTCAACTCTGGGCAAACACGTGTGACTGGCCGCAGTGGGATACGTTCAAGTCGGTTTATATTGAACAGGGAAGAGTAGTAGATGGCAGCGATGAGCGTATGATCACTACGTCTGAAGGCCAGTCCTATGCGCTGTTCTTTGCATTGGTTGCCAATGACCGAAAAGCCTTCGCTGAAGTGCTTAAATGGACTCAAATTCATCTGGCTGGTGGCGATCTAACGTCAAGATTGCCGGCTTGGTTGTGGGGCAGAAAAGCGAACGGCAGTTTTGGTGTTTTAGATACCAATGCAGCATCGGATTCCGATCTTTGGATTGCGTACGCTTTAGTGGAAGCAGGTCGATTGTGGGATAACTATTACTACCAATCGCTTGGTCATCTGCTTGCTAGTCGAATTTTGCGTGAAGAAACCGTGTCGATTGATGGCGTTGGTAGCGTGTTGCTGCCTGCACCAACAGGGTTTGAATTTGGTGAGCGCTACCGTGTGAATCCGAGTTATGTGCCGTTACAGCTGATTTCACGAATGGAAGCTCTGTATCCGCAGTATTCATGGGATGGTATGTATAAAGCGAGCGCACAGATGCTAACGCAAACCATGCCAAAAGGTTTCAGCCCTGATTGGGCTACGCTCAGCCAAGGCCAGTACAGTGCCGATTCGGTGACTGGGCCAATTGGCAGCTACAACGCTATCCGTACCTATTTATGGGCAGGTATGCTTGGTGATCAAGTTGCAGAAAAAGCGTCACTGATTCAGCAAATGCAGCCCTTTGTCGCAGCGACTAAAGCACTCGGTGCGCCACCTCGAGAAGTAAATACAGAAACGGGTGAATACACTCAAGTTGGTAGTGCTGGATTTTCTGCCGCTGCATTGCCTTTGTTGGCGGCGTCTGGTGAGTCTGAGTTGCTCAAAGCACAAGCAAGCCGAGCGAAGCAAGAGCTTATCTCGGACAGAAACGACCACTACTACGACAATGTCTTGAGCTTGTTTGGCCTAGGCTGGCATCAGGCGCGTTACCGCTTTGGCAAACAAGGTGAACTGTTGCCTGCATGGAGCGAGCAATGCCAAGAATAAGACGCGCTTCGTGGTTAATTCCATTGGCCATGATGGCGAGTGGGGTTTACTCCGTTCACGCGCAAAGTTTCAGTTCAAAACCGCTGAGCCAAGCGCAGTTAGCCGCGGTTTATCAACCGATCGAAACGATTCAGTTCTCGACGTCTCTTGCTCGAGTGAACTCGGTAGAGTGGTTGGTTGAACAGCTTAAGCTGGCGGATGCGATAGGGCGTGACGATATCGTTGAAAGTACCCTTGAGCGTTTGTTTGCAATTGAGGAAGGGAACCCGATTGGCTTGTATTACCAAGCCAATATGTATTTAAAGCGTAAACAGCCGGAGCTTGCCAAGCAGACCTTTCAGCGTTTAACCAAACAATCGCCAAACTCCCCGCAAGCGAAAGATCTTGCCGCCATAATGGCTCTTCAGGGAGATAAGAAAGGCGATTACCAGCGAGCGAAGCTGCTTGCTAAATCTGGCCGTTACGAAGAGGCCATCAAAGCGTATAAAGCGATTTTCCCAAACGGCATGCCCTCGGCTGCTTTGCAGTTAGAGTTTCTTCAGTTGCAAAGTAATCTTGATGTCAGTTGGCAGACTGTCAAACAAGGCCTAGAGCGTTTGAATGCAGATTACCCGGGTGTGCCTCAGTTTCAACTCGCATTGGCGAATCATATCCGCAAAGAGAATCCAGCTGACCCATGGATTTTAGATACCTACAAAAAGCTCGCTTTAGCCCCGGTCATTGGCAGCAGTGCGGCGACATCTTGGTTGCGTGCTCTCGACCAATTACCTATTTCAGAGCAAGTTGTTCAACAATACGCGATTCTAGCGAGCTACTATCCTTCGGACCTAGAGATTCAACGTGCCAACCAAGGTTCGAAGCAACGTTGGGAAACTGAGCAAGGCCTGCGTAAGGATCCAACCTATCTTGCCAAATTGAAAGGTCTCAAACTGCTGGATGAAGACAAAACCTTGCAAGCTGAGAAGCAGTTGCGTTATGCGATGACGACGCGTCCAAACGACCCAGAAATATTGGGTGGGATGGGCAAGGTATATCTGCGTAAAGGTCAGCAACAAAAGGCGCTTGAGTATTTTGAACGTGCACAGCAGCTAGATAAAGATCCAGATAGTGCCTCAAAATGGGCCACTTTGATTGAAACCTCGCAATATTGGGCGTATTTGGATCAAGGTGATGCGCTAGCCGAGAAAGGGCAGTTTAAACAAGCTGAAATCCTTTACCGTAAAGCCATTCAATCCGATAAAACTCAGCCTTATGCTTTTACCTCTTTGGGGGCGCTTTACTTAGCACAAAAGAACTATGCCGCGGCAGATAAAGCCTATATCCAAGCACTCAAACTTGAGCAACTCAACGGCTCTGCTTTACGTGGGCGGCTAGACGTTCGTATTGAGCAACAAGATTGGGTGGGTGCGGAGTCGGTTGCGCTGCGTTTTTCTCCTGCGCAAAAACAGGTAGTGGCTGAGAAAATCAATGGCATTCAATCTGAAATCATTCTTGCTCGTTTGAGAGTCGCTATCGCCCAGAATGATCAAGCGGGTATGCAATCTGCGGTGGAAGAATTGATTGAGCTAAAACCAATATCGCCGTGGTTGAGACTGGATATTGCTGGTGTTGTTCGTTCTATGGGGGACAAGCAACGTGCAGATGCCCTGATGGCTGAGTGGACCGCATCCAGTTCAGACCCTGAGATGAAGTTTGCTCATGCCCTGTATCTCGCGCAAGACTTCAAAGTCGAAGAGGCAATTTCTGAGCTAGAAAGCGTGCCAGAGAAAGCGGTCACGCCTTCCATGCAGCGCAATTTGACTCGATTGAAGCTCGATGCTGAATTACAAGATATTCAACAGCGTTACCTTGAGGAGCCAGCGTCTGTGCAAGCTAAGTTGCATGCGTTGGAGCAGGACTATCAAGGCCAAGTACAGGCATTAGCACGTCTTGCTGGAGCGTGGGTAGAGATCGATCAAGCCGTTGAAGCTGAAAGAATTTATCGAAGCCTCGAACAATCACCACACTGGTCTCGCGATGAGCAACTCGCTTACGGCAGTATGATGGTGAGTTTGAATCAGTTTGAAGATTTTGACCAATGGTACGAGCAATTGGCGCTGAGTTCGGATGAGCAAAAGGTAAGTGCGTCTGAAACCTTGCAATTTGATGAGCTGAAAACACGTCGAACCTTAGCGCAAGCGGATTTGTTACTTGCGAATCAACAACCAGAGCAAGCAATGGCTTTGTATGAACGTATCTCATCAAAACCTGAACCATTCAAGACGCAAGCTCAGGTGGGGTTGTTGCAAGCCAGCGCCCAGAGTGGAGATGAGGCAACCTATCACGACTTGCATCTTATCTTGAATAAGAAGCGTGACACGCTGAATGCTGCTCAGCTGATGACGGTTGCTTCGGTATTCAATCAACTTGGTTACCGCAATGATGCGAACACCCTGAACCGCTTGCTCGATGATACACAGGACGCTGACGCTCTGGCGTATCGAAACAGCATGTCGATTGCGATGGACAATCAGCAATGGAAGTTAGCTGAAAAACGAGGTTACCAAGCGCTAAATAGCGACCGAATTGAAAAAAGCGCAAATCCGAACAAAGCCCAGCAAGATACTCTCACTTTGCGCGAGTTGTATGACACAGCGGATGACTACTGGCTGACTCGCAATGTTAAGTCAGACATCGATACGCTCCATGATCGTAGTGATGGTCATGTGTTTATTGGTTGGGATTACAGCGCCCGTGATGGGCTGAATGCATCTAATCAAGTGCCAATCGAAGCGCGTATTCCTATCGAATCACTCGACGGTCACTTGTTACTGAGAGCGGATTACGTCTCTGTCGATTCTGGTGAGCTAGATTACTACGAGAAGGATCCTGAAAAATACCCGACCCCAACAACGGTTCAAAGTGAGGCATCGGGAATGGCACTTGGTGTAGGCTGGCAAGCCAAAGGTTGGCAAGTGGACATTGGTACTACACCAATTGGCTTTGATCATACTACTTGGGTTGGTGGCATCAGTGTTGATGGCGATCTTGGTGACTTTGGTTGGACTGCAGAAGCGTCTCGCCGACCAGAAACCAGCAGCACACTTTCTTATGCTGGAATGACGGGACCGAGTGGAACCAGCGATCCTCAAGGCAAAAAATGGGGTGGTGTGGTTCGCACTGGTATTAAGCTTAATTCAAGCTGGGATATTGGCGGCCCTTACGGTTTTTGGAGTAGCCTGCAATACCATGCTCTGACGGGAGAAAACGTTGAAGATAATACTCGTCTCGGTGTGCTAGGTGGGGCTTACTACAAACTGATTGCCACGGATGACCAGCGTTTGAGTATCGGTACCAACTTGATGTACCTCGATTACGATAAAAACTTAGGTGAATACACGCTTTGGCATGGCGGCTACTACAGCCCGCAAAGTTATTTCTCTGTATCATTGCCAGTGAACTATTACGGTCGTTACAACAGTACATGGTCCTATCAGCTTAGCGCTTCTATTTCTAATTCATGGACGCAAGAAGATGCACCTTATATGTCTAAAGGTGACACTTCTGAGCGCGGTGGCGGTTTTGGTGCCTCGCTGCAAGCAGCCGTTGAGAAACGAGTGGGTAAACGCTGGTACCTTGGTGCGCTGGTGGATTTGCAGCGTTCAGAGTTTTATACGCCAAACCATTTCATGCTCTACGCCAAGTACACCTTTAATGATCGCTGGCAGCCAATTGAATACCCACCAGCGGTTCCAACGCTGTACGGTGATCTCTAGCGCTTGGTTGAACAAGTGTTTTGAGAAATCGCAGAAACACAAAAGGCCGGAGATTTTCCGGCCTTTTCTATTCAAACTCTTTAACTTTGCGAAGATTTGATTAGTACAAAATCGAGTAAAGTTGACGGCGGTATTTGCTTGCCAATGCGTTACCTTGGCCAAGTGCGCTCAAGATATCCATAAAGACTTTCTTCACTTCACCGTCTTGTGCACCAAGGTTAGCTTTGAGAATGTTCCAAAGCAGCTCAAGTGCTTCTTCATCACGGCCGACTTGGTTGTATTGAACTGCAAGCTCACACGCGAGTTCTAAATTATCAGGGTTTGCGGCTAGCTCTTGTTCAAGGCGTTGAAGCTCTGGGCTATCTGCGGCTTGAAGATGTAGATCTAACTTCGCGATCAAACCTTTGTAGTAGTTGTCTTGGTATTCCAGTGGAATCGCGCCCAACAGCGTTTGTGCCAATTCAAACTGCTTGGTTTCCAGTAAGCAATCTGCCATCGCTAGTTTTACATCACCACGGTTTTGAAGCTCTTCCGATAACGTTTGTAGAATCGCCAAAGCTTGAGCATGTTCACCTTGTTGGAGCAGTTCGCTGGCTTGCTTCAACTGCATCTCATCTTGGCTTGGCAGATGCTTTTGCAGCATTGCCGTAATCGCGTCAATTGGCTGAGGGCCACCCATCCCATCGACTGCTTGACCATTCATAAACAATGCGATGGTCGGTAGCACTTGCACGCCGAATTGAGAAGCAAGAGTTGGCTGCTGTTCACAGTTCAATAGAGCAAGGGTGAAAGCGCCGTTGTATTGCTGAGCCAGCATTTGTAATTCAGGAATCACTTGTGCACTTTCTGGTTGAGCACTCGCCCAAAAATGAATCAACACCGGCGTGTTCATTGATCCTTCAAGCGTTTCACGGAAGTTTTGTTCTGTTAACTCAACGATAAATGGGGATTGCATCAGAGTATCCTTGCTTTTTGTTTCTTGTCGTTGATTGTAGATATGGAGTTGATATTTGGGAAATTCAAGCGATAGAAAGGAAAAACGCTGCCGAAGCAGCGTATTCCTGATAGCAAGCGAAAGTGCTATTAAATTTGGCAAGTCCAGCACGGGTTAGAGAGTCTAGTTAGACGTTATAGTTGTGTGCTGGGTGTGGTATCAAAATAGGATGAACATGGTCAACACTACACCCACACTAAGCCAGTTAAGCTGATTTAATGTCATTATTGTCTCGCGAAAATACAAAACAGAAAGGGTGGCGATACCAAATCTAAAGTGAGTATCCACATCGCGTTCAGGCTCGATGGATGAAGATACTAACCTAGAAATTGATTCGAACATTGAGGTTTTCTTAACCTACATGCTCATAATGACATCACATTGTTACGGTAAAATTACATTGTGATAAAAAGTTTTTATGCTGCTTGTCGCAAAATTTTATCAAGAAGACGAGTTGGTAATAGGCGCTTTAAAACGGCAAAGACTTTGGTTGGTGTGGTGATTCTGTAGCGAATCTTTGGTTTATCACTGTTGAGTGCGTGAAGCACGGGCTCAATACAAGATTCAGCAGGAAGCACAAACTTGTTGTTCGACTTGTCGTTATCTAAACGCTGCTTCTGCCCTTCGTAAGCTGCTCTGTGGGCGCTGCTTTCCACATCAATCCACTGCTCAAATGCCTTTAAGGCATTCTGTCTAAACTGGGTCTCTATCGGCCCTGGTTCGATCAATGCAACCTTGATGTTGGTGTCCATCAATTCCAAACGTAGGGTGTCTGTCCAGCCTTCTAGCGCGAACTTAGATGCGTTATAGGCGCCACGATACTTCATGGCGGCAAAGCCGAGTACGGAACTGTTTTGGATGATGCGCCCTTCACCCTGTTTACGCATGTGCGGTAGCACTTCTCTTACGAGTTGGTGCCAGCCGAAGAAGTTGGTTTGAAATTGTGCTTGAAGGGCCTCTGTCGGCAAGTCTTCCAAAGCACCCGGTTGACCGTAAGCGCCATTGTTGAAGACGGCATAAAGTTTACCCTCAGCTAGCTCGAACGCTTGCGCGACGCCGGATGAAATACTCTCAGGATCATTAAGGTCAAGCTTAATACAAGTTAAGCCCTCGTTGGTGAGGCGTTCGATGTCTTGGTCTTGTCGGCAGGAAGCAATGACGTGGAAGCCTTCCTTTTGCAAAGCATGGGCACATACGTAACCGATGCCAGTGGAGCATCCGGTGATAAGAACTGACTTTTTCATGGTATAGGGCTCACTGAGAGGGCGTGAGCCTTATGATTCAACAACTTCGGTCTTGAAGCAAGTGTTTGAGGGCTGGGGCGACTCTAGAGTAACTGAACTTGAAGCCGAGTTCGGTTAACTTTTTCGGCTTAGCTCGCGCACTATCGAAGAGTAGGCAAGCTGCCTCGCCCATGGCTAACTCCATCACCCATTTAGGAGAACGCATGAAGTGGGGACGCTTTAAGGTTTTTGCTAATGTCTTGCTAAAAATACTGTTGGTAACTGGATGGGGAGCGCATAGGTTAAAGAGTCCATGAGCATGAGGCGTTTCTAATAGGTACATTATTGCTCGCACCATATCGAGTAAGTGTATCCAAGGCATATACTGGTTGCCGCTACCCAGTGGCCCACCCAAACCAAACTTGTAGGGAGGGATCATTTTTGCCAACGCGCCACCATTTTGGCCAAGTACGATACCAGTGCGTATTATACAAACTCTAGTTTGCTCAGATTCGGCATGTTTTGCGATTTGTTCCCATTTTTCACAAACTTGATGGGCAAAGCAGTTGCTATTCACATGCAACGCTTCATCAAAGGGGTGATCCTGTTGGTCGCCGTAGTAACCAACAGCGGAACCACTTATAAACACCGAAGGTGGCTTGGTGCTGGCATGAATCAGCTCGACAATTCGCTCCGTTATTTTCCACCTACTACTGCAGATAAGCTCTTTTTGCTGCTTGGTCCAGCGTTTATCTGCAATTGGCTCTCCTGCGAGGTTAATTACGGCATCAATGTCGTTGAGATCTTCAAGGGAGTTAAGAGAGTCTAAGTATTGAATATTTCCAACATCAGCATGCTGAAGACGCTGTTTTGCCTGTGCGGGACTGCGAGTTAACAAAAGTACTTGATGAGTTGTGAGTAACTTCATCAATTCTGAACCAATAAAACCAGTGCCGCCAGTAAGCAGTATCTTCATGGTATCCCTTTGAGTTAAAGACATATTTACTCATTATAGTCTTTTTTGACTGAGATGATCAGTGATGTGTTCAATTGATGTTGATACATTGGAACATTCCCAATTTAAGTCATTGCCCTCCCACTTAGTTCACATTTTTAACATATGTAACCAAATGTTATTTATGTCGGAATGTTGCTCACACTCGCTTGCTCAAAACTATGTCATTCTAAAAAAAGCACATACAAAAAAGGGAATTGAATGGCAGCATTGTTGGCACTATTTCGCGCCTGTCTAAGCAGCGCAAGGGACTTACTTCCTATTGTTGTTGTGATTACTTTTTTCCAACTGGTTGTTTTACAAGAGCCGCTACCCAACATCGCTCCAATTCTTTTCGGTTTATTGCTGGTTGTTCTTGGCCTGACGTTTTTTATTTTTGGGTTGGAAATGGGGTTGTTTCCGATTGGAGAAAGCATGGCGCAGGCTTTTGCCAGAAAAGGCAGCGTATTCTGGTTGCTTATTTTTGCTTTTTGTCTTGGCTTTGGAACAACCATCGCAGAGCCAGCTCTGACTGCTGTTGCTGATGAAGCTTCAGAAGTGGCAGCTGAGGGGGGGATGATACTCAATACCGAAGAAGCGATGGAAGAATACGCGGATGGCTTACGTCTCACAGTTGCATTGTCGGTAGGGATTGCAATCGTGCTCGGTGTTCTACGCATTCTTAAAGGTTGGCCAATTCAGTATATGATTATTGGTGGGTATATCGGTGTTGTTATTCTAACCGGGTTTGCTCCAGAGAATATTATTGGTATTGCTTATGATTCTGGCGGCGTTACAACCTCTACTATTACCGTACCTTTGGTAACCGCTTTGGGAGTAGGGCTTGCTTCTGCGATCAAAGGTCGTAATCCGATGATTGATGGTTTTGGGCTGATTGCTTTTGCCTCTCTTCTACCGATGATGTTTGTGATGGTTTATGGGATGGTGGTGGCATGATCTCATTTGCTCAGTTTTCGGATACTTTTCTTTCCACCGTCCGTGATGTAGTGCCTATCGCGACCATTATTTTTGGTTTCCAACTTGCGGTATTGAGACGTCCTGTTACCAACCTCTCTAAAGTCATACTTGGCTTCTTCTACGTTATTTTAGGATTATCTCTTTTTTTAATCGGGCTCGAAATGGCGTTGTTTCCATTAGGTGAAACAATGGCGATGCAGCTAACAGCTCCTGACTTTTTGATCGAATTTAAAGTCTCACTGGGTAAAGCTCTGAGTTGGGTTGACTATTATTGGGTGTACCTATTCGCGTTTTGTATTGGCTTTAGTACTACGATAGCGGAACCTTCGCTTATCGCTGTTGCCATCAAGGCAAATCAAGTGTCTGGGGGAAGTATTAGTGTTAACGGACTCAGAATTGCGGTTGCGTTAGGGGTGGCCATTGGTATTTCTTTAGGTAGCTATCGAATTGTAGTGGGTGATCCTATTCATTATTACATCATAGCGGGTTATATAGTGGTGGTTATTCAAACACTATATGCACCAAAGTTAATCATTCCCTTGGCATATGACTCGGGAGGGGTGACGACATCGACGGTCACTGTCCCATTGGTTACGGCTTTGGGATTAGGGCTTGCGTCTACTGTACCTGGACGAAACCCGATGATTGATGGTTTTGGCTTAATCGCTTTTGCCAGTCTATTTCCTATGATTTCTGTGATGGGCTATGCCCAAATAACCCAGTGGTTGAATAAAGATACCGCGGAGGAGAAAGAAAATGCGCTTTAAATTAATTCTGGCCTTTGTGGAGGATAGCAAAACCGACACAGTGTTGGATGCCGCTCGCGAAGCAGGTGCAACCGGGGCGACGGTCATCAATAACGCCCGAGGGCAAGGTTTAAATCAAAAACGTACCTTCTTTGGTCTCACTCTTGAAGTACAGAAAGATGTGTTGCTATTTGTCGTTGAAGAGCATCTTTCGCGGCATATATTAGAAACGATCAGTGAGGTCGGAGAGTTTGACCAAGAATCCGGTCAGGGAATCGCGGTACAAATCGATGTGGAAGACGCAGTGGGTGTTGCGCACCAAGTCGAGACATTAGCAAAGGTTGTTGAGGATGAGCTATGAGTAATCAAGAAATCATTCGTATTAGAGATGTGATGGCATCTACCTACGTTATCGTTGATGGACTTATGACGGTTCATGAAGGTATCGGTCTGGCTCGAAAACATCAGGTCAAAGCATTAGTCGTCCAGAAACGCAATCAAGATGATGAGTTTGGTATTGTGCTGATGAACGACATTGCAAAAAAAGTGCTTGCCGTTGATCGATCTCCTCAAAGAACCAATATCTACGAAATCATGACTAAACCAGCGCTGACAGTCGACCCTAACATGAACGTAAAATATTGTGCGCGGTTATTTGAGCGTTTTGGTATTAGTCGGGCACCAGTGATTGAAAATGGTCAAGTCATTGGCATGGTTAGTTACAATAACATTGTCATGAATGGGATGGCGAAAGGGGAATAGCTGATCATTAATCTCATTCAAGCGACTGGGAGTGAACAGCATTATTTCAGCTATAAATCCCTTTGCATAACCGAAGTATGCATTTTATCCTTTTGCAAAGAGTAGAATTTTAAGGAAATAGTGAATGCCTTTAGTTGCCTGTCCTGTCTGCGAAAGACAGATTTCAAAACGAGCACACAGTTGCCCGGGGTGTGGAGAGCCAGATCCTCTAAATCATTTGGCTAAATCTAAGTTTCTGTCGATGACACTATGGCTAGCTGCATTGATTGGTTTTGGTTATGCCTTCTGGTTTTACCTTTTGCCTATGATGATTGAGTTTGCTCGTCAGCAGTAGTTGAATCCGTACTGAAGCTGAATCGCTGTTGAGGTTATATAAGAAAGCCGTAGAATGGCGTCATTCTTTTTGAGGAGACGATGTCGTGAAACTATTTTTTGCCTCAGATTTGCACGGTTCTTTGCCAGCAACAGAAGAAACCATCAAACTGTATTTAGCCTCAGGTGCAGAGCACTTGATCTTACTTGGAGATACGCTCAATCACGGGCCGAGAAACCCAGTGCCAGAAGGCTACAATCCGCCACAAGTGGCAGAACTTCTGAATCAATACAGTGAACAGATTATTTCGGTACGTGGTAACTGTGACAGTGAAGTTGACCAGATGCTATTGAACTTTCCAATGATGACAGACTATGCGTGGATCCTTTTAGAATCCGGCAAGCGTATTTTCTTAACTCATGGTCACTTGTATCATAGTGGTAAGCGTCCACCATTGCGTGAGGGAGACATTATTGCTCACGGCCATACTCATATACCAGTGGCAGAGGAACAAGACGGGGCTGTTATTTTTAACCCTGGCTCGATGACATTTCCTCGAAACGGTTTGCCGCGCAGCTATGGTTTGATGGAAGGTAACACACTAACCGTGCAAACGCCGGAAGGTGCAGTGCTAGCTCAAACAACGATTTAATCAACGAGTCATAGAGCACATCAGATATTAAATAATAGGGAGCCATTGGCTCCCTATTTTGTATCTGAATGGCCTAAATCACGCTCTGGGTCGATGATGTCTCTTACTCGTTGTTTAAGGACTTTAGCCTCAGGAAAACCGCCGTCTTTTTTACGCTCCCAAATTTGCGTGCCGTTGCAAAAAATCTCAAAACGGCCACCTGTGTCCGGATGCAAGCTGATGGTTTCAATCTCTTCACTGAAAGTATGAAGCAGCTCTTGCGATAGCCAAGTAGAGCGCAACATCCAATTGCACTGGCGACAGTAGTAAATGTCTATGATGGCTTTATCCATTTCTTATTTCCTTTCTCTAAACACTAAAGCAGCAGTTTGATACCGACTGCAAAGGTGAGGATCTCAAACGCAATCTTGATAACGCGATTGCTGTATCGAGTTGCTGCCCACGCACCTAAACTGCCACCTAAAAATGAACTCAATAACAGCACGGGTAGCCATGCCCAATGAATCGGAGCGCCTGCGTGTACGACGGCAACACCACCAATACCATTCCAAAACAGACCGACACAAATCATGGTGTAAGCCACTGCTTGCTTGTAGTCGAACCCAAACCAACGCACGAGGAACAGCGTCACAAGGAGACCTGAACCTGCGGTCAGAGAACCATTGACTATGCCTATTAACATCAACCCCAATCCGCCCAAGATCCAGCCAAATGTATCTCGGTGGGTAGCAAGCTCGACTTGGCCAAGTTCTTTTTTAAAGCGGGAATAGATGCCAAGAGCAAGGATCATCGCACCAAGCATTTTCTCAGCGATATTGTCAGGTATTTGGACAATCAGATTCGCACCAATCACGACACCAATGCTGCCGACTAGAATCAGATAAAGTGCGACTTTCGGTTTTATTGTGCCCGCTTTGAGGTGTGTGCTTGCCGCACCTAGTCCAAGTGCCACTGAAGCCACTTTGTGTGTACCAAGTGCGACAGAAAAGGGCAAGCCGAGAAAGATCAATAGCGGAAATTGCAATAAACCAGCACCACCACCAGAGAGGGAAGCGAGTGTATTTGCAACAAGGGAACCGAAGAAGAGAGTGAGAGTATCTAGCCAATCCATGCGTGAAATAAAGGGGCCATCTTGGCCCCTTATCATTGAATCAAAATCAGTTTCTAAACAGTACCGTAGAACCGTGGTTCAAGCTAGTCAGTAGTAACGTTTTTTCGTTAACCACGTCGATGCGACGGCTTTGCTCGGCATCCAGTCGGAAAATCTGCGTAATTAAGCGCAGCTGTTCGTCAGTAAAATCCTTTGACTGAGATGACGAGATATCCTTGAACTCTGATGGGGTGACTAAGAGGTAATTGTCACTTACTTCCCAGCGTCCTCGTTCTGAAATGTTGATCGTGGACTCAGCAGATGAACCCTGAGCAAACAACTTAATATTTGCTACGCGAATGTAATCGCCGTTAGGTAAGTATTTGACGTTCGATTCAACGTTGACACGGCGTAATGGACCGACTGTGTCATCCGGTAAATTATCTGTAATGACGGTAACCATAGTGGATTGCCACTCATTAGAAGTCAGAACTTGTTCTACTTTTAGGTCACTGCCCCAATAAAGCCAGCTACTAAATAATGCAGACACGGCTAACACCGCAATAGCGAGTTTAATTTTCATCATGCCTCCTATTATTTGCAGATGTCAGTTGGGTCGTTTTGACCAGCAAAAATACGCAATGTCACATTTTCATATGAATGGTCCGTATCGTGAATGTAGTTCAATACAAGCTTATTACCTTGACCTCCAGTAGCGATAACTTTCACTGGCATTACATCGTTTGTATGATTTTCTACGTATCGAGCAACACATTGCTCGATGGAAGGCATCCACTGCATCAATTGAGGGTGGTTTGCCGGAGTCATAACGGGTACACCGCTAAACTCTGCAATTTGGCGAAATTGAGATTCAGCTGGTTTAGTGAGGGTAAAGACGATGATTGGCAGCAGTACAGCAACGAATAAAATGGCACGCGTGAACCAGTTGTTTTTTGAACTTACTTTTGCCGCTGAAAGTGGTGTTGCGTTGTCGCTTACTGAGCTTGGATCTGTTGATACAGAGTCTTCAACCTGCGGTTGCGCTTGAATCTCTTCGGTAACACTTTCAAAAGTGCTTTCTTCAGCGTCGATATCTTCAAGCTCGGCATTTGGCTCAGACGTTGGAGTGCTCATTCTTTCGACACTACAAATCAACTGATAGCCGCGTTTAGGTACCGTTTTTACAAACTCGGGGGATTTTGTTGAGTCCTTCAACATTTTGCGCAATGTAGAAATCGCTTGAGTTAGGCTTGAGTCATCCACCTCAAAGCCTTGATCTCGCCAAACAAACTCATGGAGCTCATGGCGGGTTAATACTTCATTTGGTCTCTCTGAAAGCATAAGCAGAATTCGACTTTCATTGCTTCCTAAGCGAACAACTTCATTGCCACTTTGTTGGTCAGCGAGAGAATTGCTATTTGGGTCAAAGATAAACCTTTGAGCAAGTAGGAATTTGGTGCCGATGTTAGTCATTTAGTTCTTCTTAGATGGATGATTTTGTAATAGTGGTGATTTGCATCGCATTTATTCTGCAATAACAAGATCAAAATAGTGAATTTTAGAAGGTTTTATGCATCAAGGATAAACAAATTTTTCTAAAAAAACACCGTTTTTACCAATATTGACCTTGAATTTACATTTGTCAGCCACATGTTAAATAGCATCTCACGTTGGCATTGAATGATTAAATGCCTCTCAGGCTACGCCAATTATGGCCGTTAATTTAGATATATGGAGCAAACATGAGCGAGACCGTATCTCAAAACAAAGAAACTCGTGGCTTTCAATCTGAAGTAAAACAGCTACTTCACCTTATGATTCATTCTCTTTATTCGAATAAAGAGATTTTCCTGCGCGAATTGATCTCAAATGCGTCTGATGCATCGGATAAACTACGTTTTCAAGCGCTATCTAACCCAGACTTGTTTGAGGGCAATGCAGACCTTGGTGTCAAGCTTACGTTTGATGAAAGCGCGAACACATTAACCATCTCTGATAACGGCATCGGTATGAGCCGTGATGATGTGATTGAACACTTAGGTACGATCGCAAAATCAGGGACGGCAGAATTTTTCTCAAAATTATCTGATGAGCAGAGTAAAGACTCTCAGCTAATTGGTCAATTTGGTGTTGGTTTCTACTCGGCGTTCATCGTTGCTGATGCGGTAACTGTTCGCACTCGTGCAGCGGGTCTAGCGGTTGACGAAGCGGTTCAATGGCATTCTGCAGGTGAAGGTGATTACACCATCGAGACTATCACTAAAGACACTCGTGGTACGGATATCGTGCTACACATGCGTGAAGAAGGTAAAGAATTCCTAAACGAATGGCGTCTGCGTGATGTGATCAGCAAATACTCTGATCATATCGGTATCCCTGTTTCTATCCAAACTTCAGTTCGTGATGACGAAGGTAAAGAAACGGGTGAGAAGAAGTGGGAGCAAATCAACAAAGCCCAAGCGCTTTGGACTCGCAATAAATCAGATATCTCTGAAGAAGAGTACCAAGAGTTCTACAAGCACGTTTCTCATGACTTTGCTGATCCTCTTGCTTGGAGCCACAACCGTGTAGAAGGTAAGAACGACTACACCAGCCTGCTTTACATCCCGGCAAAAGCACCATGGGATATGATGAATCGTGACCATAAATCGGGTCTGAAGCTGTACGTGCAGCGTGTGTTCATCATGGATGATGCAGAGCAATTTATGCCTTCTTACTTGCGCTTTATTCGTGGTTTGATTGATTCCAACGATCTGCCTTTGAACGTATCGCGTGAAATCCTACAAGACAATAAAGTTACTCAATCGCTACGTAATGCTTGTACTAAGCGTGTGCTTACTATGCTAGAGCGCATGGCGAAGAATGATGAAGCTAAATACCAATCATTCTGGAAAGAGTTCGGCCTTGTGATGAAGGAAGGCGTTGCAGAAGACATGGCAAACAAAGAGAAAGTTGCCGGTCTATTGCGCTTTGCTTCTACTGAAGTGGATTCTGCTGAGCAAACTGTCGGACTTGCTTCTTACATTGAACGCATGAAAGAAGGCCAAGATAAGATTTACTATCTAACGGCAGACAGCTACGCAGCCGCGAAGAACAGCCCGCACCTAGAGCAGTTCAAAGCGAAAGGCATCGAAGTTATTTTGATGTTTGACCGTATTGATGAGTGGCTGATGAACTACCTGACTGAGTTTGATGGTAAGCAGTTCCAGTCGATTACTAAAGCAGGCTTAGACCTAAGTAAGTTTGAAGACGAAGCGGAAAAAGAAAAGCAGAAAGAAACTGAAGAAGAGTTCAAATCTGTTGTTGAGCGCACCCAGTCTTACCTAGGCGACCGAGTGAAAGAAGTTCGTACGACTTTCAAACTTGCAACTACGCCAGCGGTTGTCGTGACGGATGATTTCGAAATGGGCACGCAGATGGCGAAGCTTCTCGAAGCCGCCGGTCAAGCGGTACCTGAAGTTAAGTACATCTTCGAAATTAACCCAGAGCATGAGCTAGTGAAGCGTATGGCGGACGAAGCAGATGAAGAAGCATTCGGACGTTGGGTAGAAGTGTTACTAGGCCAAGCAATGCTGGCAGAGCGAGGTTCGATGGAAGATCCAACGCAATTTGTCGGTGCCATCAACAAGCTTTTGACTAAGGTTTAATAGTCAAATATCAGCAAAAAGCTCGCAAAATGCGGGCTTTTTGTTTGCTACCGCATAGATTCACACTTTAAGTGTTGAGTTAGTAATCAATAAGACAAGAAAGCAGGCATTGCTAACATTCTTTAGTCTTAACCTGCTCATTGCATCGTTAACCTGTGTTAGAATCGCAACACTTGAATGTGAGTAATAAGGCGTGTATTTTGGCTCGCCTAAACGTTATACCGAAACTTATCGTTGCCAGTGCTTCGCAGGATTGATTCCTGGAAGCCCAGCTATTGTGAGCTTCGGTATAAATCTTAAATATTAAAGAGGATAAATCATGCGCATCATTCTTCTAGGTGCTCCAGGTGCAGGTAAAGGCACACAAGCAAACTTCATCATGGATAAATACGGTATTCCACAAATCTCTACTGGTGATATGCTTCGTGCTGCTATCAAAGCAGGTACAGAGCTTGGTAAACAAGCTAAAGCTGTTATCGACGCTGGTCAGCTAGTTTCTGATGAAATCATCCTTGGTCTAATCAAAGAGCGTATTGCTCAAGACGATTGCGAAAAAGGTTTCCTACTAGATGGTTTCCCTCGCACTATCCCTCAAGCTGACGGCCTAAAAGAAATGGGCGTTGACGTAGACTACGTTATTGAATTTGACGTAGCGGATGACGTGATCGTTGAGCGTATGGCGGGCCGTCGTGCTCACCTTCCTTCAGGTCGTACTTACCATGTTGTTTACAACCCACCAAAAGTGGAAGGTAAAGACGACGTAACGGGTGAAGACCTAGTTGTTCGTGATGACGACAAAGAAGAAACAGTACGTGCACGTCTAGGTGTTTACCACGAGCAAACAGCGCCACTTATCAACTACTACGGTAAAGAAGCTGAAGCTGGTAACACTAAGTACCTTAAATTCGATGGTACTAAGCAAGTTGCAGAAGTAAGCGCAGATATTGAGAAAGCACTAGCATAATTTGCTAACGGCAAAATTTAATATTTTGATATATTTAAAAGCGACCTTTGGGTCGCTTTTTTATTTTTGCCTGTGAGTACGATGAACCATCTGGTTCGTTCCACCGTACAAAGCAAGCCGATCACCATGAATAGGATGTTATGAAAAACAACAATAATAAACAGGGCGTGTTATTGGTTAACTTGGGTACGCCTGATGAGCCAACTGCACCAGCTGTAAAACGCTTTTTAAGTCAGTTTCTTCATGATCATCGTGTCGTTGATATGACGCGTTGGCTTTGGTGTCCAATTCTTCACGGTGTCATCTTGCCAATTCGCTCACCGAAAGTTGCCAAGCTGTACCAGTCAGTCTGGATGGAAGAGGGCTCGCCTTTAATGGTGTACTCAAAACGACAAGCTCAGAAGTTAGCTGTTGCCCTCGATATGCCAGTTGAGTTAGGTATGACTTACGGCAACCCAAGCTTACAATCAGGCTTTGAAGCGCTGCAGGCTCAGGGGGTAGAGGAAGTGATTGTATTGCCTCTTTACCCGCAATACTCAGGTACAACGACGGCCGCCGTCTCTGACGGTATGACGAAGGCGTTCCAAAAAATGCCTGTAATGCCAGAGTTTAGCTTTATTCGTGATTACCACAACCATCCCCAATACATCGCTGCATTGGCGCAATCGGTGCGTGACCATTGGGCAGAGCATGGCCAAGGTGATTACTTGCTGTGTTCTTACCATGGTATTCCTAAACGATACGCAGATAATGGTGATATTTACCCTAAGCATTGCGAAGAGACGACACGTTTGCTTGGTGAAGCGCTAGGCTTGAATAAAGAGCAGATCGGCATGACGTATCAGTCTCGCTTCGGTCGCGAAGAGTGGCTACAGCCATACACGGATAAGACCTTAGAAGTGCTACCTGGCCAAGGTAAGAAGAAGCTGAACATTATAACCCCAGCTTTCTCGGCGGACTGTTTAGAAACGCTTGAAGAGATCTCTGAAGAGTGTCGTGAAATCTATCTAGAGGCTGGTGGCGAGAGCTTTAGCTATATCCCTTGTTTGAACGACAACGATGATCACATCGAAATGATGACTGAGCTTGTTCGTTCTAAGCTGTAAAGCTTAATCCAAATCTATCACCAACGTCGTTTGAGTGTCAGAAAACAAAAAGGGTCGCGATTGCGACCCTTTGTTTTTATTTGCACTTTATATTAAGCAACTTGAGTTTGTTGCTCTTCAATTTGTTCTGCTGTGCTGTGCGTGTTTTCAGCACCGTGCATCCAACGAACTAGCGTGTTAGAGAACAACAGTAGAATCACGCCTGAAATTGTTGCAGTAACTGCGATGCCGCTGAAGATAGCTAGCGCACCCAGTTCGCCCACGTGAGAGCCCACGTAACCTGCAACGTAGTTTGCAATCGCGTTACAACCAAACCATGCACCCATCATAAGCGAAGCAAGGCGTAGCGGAGCTAGTTTCGTTACTAGAGATAGACCGATAGGAGATAGACACAGTTCACCAAGGGTATGGAAGAAGAATGCGCCCACTAGCCATAGCATTGATGTTTTAACAGCAGTGTCACCGCCTTGTTCCATAACTGCACCAACCATGCATAGGAAGCCAAGAGCTAGGAAGAACATAGCTAAGGCAAATTTCATTGGTGAGTTTGGTTCACGTTTGCCTAGTTTTACCCAAAGTACTGCTAATACAGGAGCAAGGGTGATAATGAAGAATGGGTTTAGTGATTGGAACCACGCTGCTGGAACTTCAAAGCCACCGATCATGCGATCCGTGTATTGCTGCGTGTAGATGTTCATTAGACCACCAGCTTGCTCAAAGCCAGCCCAGAAAACGATAGTAAACAAACTCATCACTAGGATAACTTTGATTCGATCCACTTCTTCTTTCGTTAGTGGCTCTTTTTTCTCTGAATTCTTGTTTGCTAGATCGCGTTTTGCTGCTGGTTCACGGCCGATATCACCAAGCCAAGACTGAGCGAATGTCATTTGCATAACAAGGCTAACAAGCATACCAATACCAGCGGCAACAAAACCTGCTTTCCAACCAAATTCGTTAGTTACTGAGCCTGATACAACGCCAGCAAGCAATGCACCGATGTTGATACCCATGTAGAAAATAGTGAAAGCACCATCACGACGGTTATCACCTTCTTGATATAGGTCACCTACCATCGTTGAGATGTTTGGCTTAAACAGGCCGTTACCAGCAATAAGAAGTCCAAGACCTAGGTAGAAAGTGTGAAGAGAACCAAGACCTAGAGCATCTGCAGGCATCGCTAGCGTGAATTGACCAACAGCCATTAACGCACCACCAATCAGGATTGAGCGGCGTTGACCTAAGTAGTTATCCGCAAGGTAGCCACCGATAAGAGGAGTGATGTAGACAAGTCCAGTATAGATGCCGTAAAGATCTAGAGCATCTTTAGTCGACCAGCCAAGACCACCGTTCATGGTTGTGTCAGTCAGGTAAAGTACTAGAATGGCGCGCATTGCGTAGTAAGAAAAGCGTTCCCATAGTTCAGTTCCGAACAATAAGAACAAGCCACGTGGGTGACCAAAGTATTGATGTTGGTTTGACATAAGCTCTTCTAATAGTAGTTATTACATTTTTTAACGAAATCTACGTATACATTGCAATTTGTGCGATGACAAATAATAAAATTTCATGTTTCGATAGTAATCCTTTGTTAAGTTGCTGTTTTTGAGTGTAAATCCAGTGTTTTTGTCGGTGCAATGTTTGTATTACAAACTTACTTTTCAGTTTTGGTTATAGACTTTTGCGGTGTTGGGTTGTTTTAAGTTATTGATTTCGTGGATGTGTTTTGGTGTTACGTATATGATTTTGATCGGGAATGACTCGTTTTCTTGATAATGCTACGATAATTAAAAAAGCAGTAGGCGAATATAAAAAATGAAACGTTGGTATTTGATTTATTGTAAGCGTGGTGAGCAGGCTAGAGCGAAGCTGCACTTAGAGAACCAATCGGTAGAGTGTTTCTATCCGACGGTAGAAGTCGAAAAGATTTTACGAGGGAAAAGGCAGGTCGTTAATGAGCCTCTTTTCCCTTCTTATGTTTTTGCTAAGTTTGACTATGAGCAAGGACCAACATTTACGGCAGTTCGTTCAACTCGAGGTGTCATTGACTTTGTTCGCTTTGGCTCACAACCCACAGAAGTGGATGGAGCATTGATTTCTGAACTAAGGGAATCGGAACATCAAATCGAACAAGTAACAGCCAGTTGCTTGCCAAAGCAAGGAGACATGATTCGTATTAAGAGTGGTCAGTTTGCTGGTATAGAAGCGATCTTCCAAGAAAAAGATGGCGAGAAGCGTTCAATGATGCTGGTGAAAATGATTACGCAAAGCGTACCTGTCAGTATTGAGAATAAAGATCTCGACTTGTGATGCTAGGGTCTGTTGATCTTTTGCGGTTAAATTTTGTTCGGATGGGGACGCCTAGTCAGAATCGTTTTAGGCGCGGCAAGAAGTATAAAACGATTCTAACCGAACCCTTCGGGCAGCCTTTGTGGTTCATTTCTACAGCGTTATCGGCTTCTCATGTAGGCTAGTTACACTTCAAAGCCTCTGCCTTGTAGAAATTTCCCACAAAGTGCTGCAAAAATCAGCTCAAAAGATCAGCAGGCCCTAGTAAATAGAAAAAGAGGTGCGAAAGCACCTCTTTTTGATCGTGTTTGTCTTACCTGTATTCAAGGCTGGGGGAGCCAGCCCTAATAAAAGCTCAATAAGATTAGTATGCGTCGTTGTGAACGGTCTGTACTGCACGACCCGATGGGTCGACACAGTTTTGGAATGACTCATCCCACTCGATCGCTTTAGCCGAAGAACACGCTACTGACGGACCACCAGGAACACACTCTGCAGCAGATGGCAGTGGGAACAACTCTTCGAAGATCTCGCGGTACACATAACCTTCTTTCGTCGTTGGTGTGTTGTAAGGGAAGCGGAATTGCGCCGTTTCCATTTGTTGATCCGTTACTTTCTGTTCTGCAACTTCTTTGAGCGTATCGATCCAGCTGTAGCCTACACCATCAGAGAACTGTTCTTTTTGACGCCATGCGATCGACTCTGGAAGGTAGTGCTCAAAACATTCGCGAAGAATGTGTTTTTCCATCTTGCCGTTGCCACACATCTTGTCTGCTGGGTTCAAGCGCATTGCTACGTCAATAAACTCTTTGTCTAGGAAAGGTACACGGCCTTCTACGCCCCATGCTGCTAGTGATTTGTTAGCACGTGCACAGTCAAACATGTTCAGAGCAAGCAACTTACGTACTGTCTCTTCGTGGAATTCCTTCGCGTTTGGCGCTTTGTGGAAATATAGGTAACCACCGAAGATTTCATCTGCGCCTTCACCTGACAGTACCATCTTGATGCCCATTGCTTTGATCTTGCGACCCATTAGGAACATTGGTGTTGAAGCGCGAATCGTTGTTACGTCGTAGGTTTCAATGTGGTAAATCACATCACGAATCGCATCTAAACCTTCTTGAATGGTGTATGTCATCTCGTGGTGAACCGTACCAATCTGGTCTGCAACTTCACGAGCGGCTTTCAAGTCTGGTGCACCTTCCAGGCCCACTGCGAATGAGTGCAGTTGTGGCCACCATGCTTCAGATTTCTCATCGTCTTCAATACGCATCGCTGCAAATCGTTTTGCAACTGCTGATGTGATAGAAGAATCCAGACCACCAGAAAGAAGTACACCGTATGGCACGTCTGTCATGAGCTGGCGCTTTACTGCTGCTTCTAGCGCTTCAGTTAGCTCTTCTTTGCTTGTGCTGTTGCCTTGTACGGCTGCATATTCGTTCCAGTCGCGGGTGTAGTAACGTTGAGGCTCCGCATCTGCACTGCTGTAGTGACAACCGGGAGGGAACTCACTCACGGTTTTACATACGGGTACTAGTGCTTTCATTTCTGATGCAACGTAGTAGTTGCCGTGCTCATCGTAACCCTGGTAAAGCGGAATGATACCGATGTGGTCACGACCTACTAAATACTCGTCTTTTTCTTCATCGTAAAGTACGAATGCAAAAATGCCGTTTAGTTCTTCAAGAAGGTCAGCGCCCATGTCTTGGTATAGCGCTAGGATCACTTCACAGTCTGAATCGGTTTGGAATTCGTACTTGCCTTCGTAGCGAGCACGAATCTCTTTGTGGTTGTAGATTTCACCGTTTACAGCAAGGATGAGTTTTTTATCAGGGCTGTATAGCGGTTGGGCACCACTATTTAGACCAACGATCGCCAGACGTTCATGCGCTAGGATTGCGCGCTCTGATGAGTAAATACCAGACCAGTCTGGACCACGGTGACGAAGCTTTTTCGACATCTCAAGTGCGATAGGGCGCAATGCCGCTGCATCGCTCTTAATGTCTAAAATGCCAAATACTGAACACATACAACATCCTTTTTAAACTAAACAATTTTTAATCGGTATGGATTCAATTTGCCATTCTGAGTAAAAAAAGCAACGTTTTGTGATTAAAAAAATGATAAAAAGGCTTGTTGGTTAGATTGTATTTAAAAATTATCTATTTTTAATGAATGAGATCAAGGTTTGGTTTAAGAAATATACAAAAAAGCCCTCTAATTGAAAGAGGGCTCGGTAAAAATATCCACCTCGATGCTTATTTCATCGGCGTAAATTGAGGTTGAAGTTGATCGCAAACATGACGTGCAAAACCACTACCAGCTTCGCTATAGATGTTGAATGCGGCATCGACGCCGGTCTCTAGCAAGCCTTCAAGTTGATCTGGGTATTCGGCAATCGCTGCAATTTGCCCTTTATAGTTTCGACTTTGTAGCTGCTCTAGCGCAGTTTGGTTACCTTGGTGATGCGGCATCGCCAATAGAACCAGTTTGACGTTTGCTGTATCTAAAATACGCTCCCAGAAATCTGGGTCAGTCGCATCGCCAGAGATGACATTGCGGCCTTCAGAGCGATGCTTGTGAGCGGCGTCTTCACGAACTTCGACGCCGAGCGAAATCTTACCGTAGCGAGCGCGTAATTCGTCGTAAGCACCAGTGCCAATTCGACCCATACCAAGGATTAAGACTTGGGCATGGCCGGGATTGATGAGTTGGTCGCGTTGGTTCAGTTTTTCTGCTGCAGTTTCTTGCAACCATTTGCCAGAATGTTGGTAAATCTGGTGGCCAAGTCTGTTCAGCGGGGCTGAAATGATGAATGAAATAGACACCGCAACAGCAATTGCTGCCAGCATGTCGCTAGGCATCCACCCCATCTTGTAGGCCAAGCCACCAACAATCAAACCAAATTCACTGTAGTTGAAAAGTGATAACGATGTCAGCAATGAAGTACGCACACGGAACTTAAAGTGGTTGATGGTCAGGAAGTAGAGCAAGCCCTTGATTGGCAGCAGCAGAATAAATAGCAGTGCTAAGCCAACACCTGTAAAGCTCAATGACGCAGATAAACCGATGTTAAGGAAGAAACAGACTAAAAAGAGCTCTTTCATATTAAAGAGCGATTTTGATAGCTCAGACGCTTTACGGTGTCCAGCCAGCAGCATACCTAAGATCAAAGCCCCTAAATCTGGTTTCATACCGACCAGTTCAAATAAGCCTGCACCAACCACTAGCGCGAAAAAGATGCCGAACAGAACCAGCATTTCACCGTGACCTACTTTATCGAGCAGTTTGTAGAACAATGGACGAAGGAGCGGTAATGCAAATAAACCTATGGCGTACCACTCTGGAATCTTGCCTGTAGAAGCCGTAAGGAAGACCACAGCAAAAATATCCTGCATAACCAAGATACCAATGGCTAGTGTGCCGTAGGTGGCGTTCATCTCACCTTTCTCTTGCAGCGTTTTAACTGCAAATACGGTACTAGAGAAAGAGAGCGCAAAGGCAAGTAATAGGATCTGACTATGATCCATGCTAGCTAGGGAAGATAAACCTAGCAGTTTAAGGCCAATGAGAACCAGCGCGAAGAAAAGAGTCGAGAGAATATTGTGCGCTGTAGCACCGCCCCAAATTTCTTTAGAAAGCAGCGTTTTTACATCCAGCTTTAAACCAATGGTGAAAAGCAGCAATGTCACACCAAGATCTGCGAGAGTGACAATGACGTCATTACTTTGGTAGCCAAACGCATGAAGGCCAAAACCTGCAAGTAGGAAGCCGACCAAAGGGGGGAGGTTACATTTTAGAGCGATGAAGCCGGCGAGAAACGCCGTTGTAATTAGAATAATTTCCATACTGTTGAGCTATATTCCTGATATACAAAAACGGGCTGTGAAACCACAGCCCGAGATTGTAACTCAATTGGTTGTATAAACTTAGTCTTCTAGCAACTTTTGTAACAAAACACCGTTCAACATAGCGCGCTTGATCATCGCAAAGGCACCCATTGTCGGTTGTTTATCAATAAGAGATGCGACAATAGGCAGCTCATTGTGGAATGTTTTAAGTGACTGGTTTTCAACATTGCGCTGGATCGCAGGGAAAACAATTTCTTCTGCTTCAGTAATATCGCCGGCAATGACTATTTTCTGTGGGTTAAACAAGTTAACAGTAATCGCAATGGCTTTTCCTAACTGGTTGCCCACACGAACTAAGCTTTGCTTCGCTAATTCGTCACCGTTTATTGCATGCGTGCATACATCTTCAATGGTGATGTGCTCAAGCTGGGTAAGGCTAGATTCGTAACCTTGTGCAATCAGCTTTTTCACTCGTTGAACGATAGCGGGGTTTGCGGCTACGGTTTCTAAACAACCGAAGTTGCCACATTGGCATTGTTCGCCAAGCGGGTCGATTTGAATGTGACCAATTTCACCTACGTTGCGGTTAAAGCCGAGGAATACTTGGCCATTCACAATGATACCAGCACCGGTACCACGGTGAACACTGACAAGGATTGAGTCTTGGCAATCTTGGCTCGCACCAAAGTAGTGTTCAGCCAGTGCCATACCACGCACGTCGTTACCAACAAAACATGCGGTATTGAACTTTTCACGAATGATCTCACCCAAGGCTAGGTTATCAATATCTGTGTTTGGCATGTACTCAACTACGCCGGTGGTAGGGTTTACCAAGCCAGGAAGCGTAATGCCAATAGCTATTAATTGATCGATCTTATCGTGGCAGCGATCCACAAATTCTTTTAACAAATCGACCAAACCTGCAATGAGGTCTGCTTGATTGGTGTAGTGAAGTTCGTGTTGGTCTTCTGCTAGTGCGGTGCCACCGAGGTCATACAGACAAAACTGAACATAGTCTCGCCCTAATCGAACAGCGATGGAGTGAAAAGGTTTTACTTCAGTGGTCAGCGAGATAGCTCGTCGACCGCCAGTAGAAGCTTGTTGCGCGACTTCTTTGATTAAGCCGCGCTCTAAAAGTTGGCGGGTTATTTTGGTAACACTCGCTGGAGCGAGCTGACTAACATCCGCGACCTGAATACGGGAGATTGGACCTTGTTGGTCAATCAGCCTATATACCGCAGCGCTGTTAAGCTGTTTTACTAAATCTACATTACCAATCTGTCCGCCATTCATGCTTAATTTTGCTCGTATTGTCCGTTAACAACCGTCGCTTTTACATTGAAGTCACGATCGAAAACGGTCAGGTTAGCTACCATTCCTTTTCGAATACGACCAAGACTGTCTTCAACACCGATTGCGGTTGCTGGATACAGCGTAGCCATTCGTAGAGCTTCGTCTAAAGCGATGCCTGCGTGCTCAACTGTATTCTGAACTGCTTCAATCATAGTCAGAGCTGAGCCGCCTAGTGTGCCATTTTCATCAACACACTTACCATCTCGGTAATATACTTTCTTACCGACAAAAATAAAGTGATCAATGTTAGCACCTGCTGGAGCTGTGGCATCCGTCACCAAAACAAGCTTTTCACCTTTGATTTTATGAGCAATTCGAATGTTTGCGTAATCAACGTGGAAGCCGTCAGCAATGATACCTGCGTAAACTTCAGGAGTGTCGTAAATCGCACCAACTACACCTGGTTCACGACCAACCATTGGTGTCATTGCGTTAAATAGGTGGGTAGCGAAAGTGATACCTGCGTCGAAGCCTTGACGAGCTTCTGCATAAGTCGCGTTGGTGTGACCAATAGAAACCACGATACCAGCCGCTTTCAAACGAGAGATGTGCTCTGGGTTATTTTGCTCTGGTGCTAGCGTTACTTTTGCGATGATGTCAGCATTCGCACAAATCAGGTCAATCATACCGTCGTCAGAAGGGCGGATGAAGTCAACGCTGTGAATACCTTTTTTCGCTACGTTTAGGTACGGACCTTCAAGATGCAAACCTAGCGATTGGTTTTGGTATTTATTGTGGTACTCGCGAGCCGCAGCAATCGAAGCACGCATGTCTTCGTCTGAAGAAGTGATAAGAGTAGGTAAGAAGCTTGTACAACCAGACTTAAGGTTAGCTTCATGCATAATCTGCATTGTTTCTGGAGTGATTTCATCATTCAACATCACGCCGCCGCAGCCGTTTAGCTGAAGGTCAATAAAACCCGGGCTTAGGTTGGCACCTTCTAGGTTTCTAATTTCCATACCTTCTGGCAGTTCAGTAACTGGCACTACTGATTGAATCTTGTCGTTGTCGATGATGACCGCATGATCGGTAAGAACATCACTACCGGTATAGATTTTACAGTTACTTAGCGCATACATAGTCAGCTAATCCTTATACGTGAGAATTTAAATTCTTCCTCGTTATCTAATAGCGATGAATGCGAACCTAATCGGTAACTTACTTTGTGTTACTGAATTAGATAACGAGTTAAATACAGCAAGTCGCGTTTTATCGATGTCATTATCAGAGTAACCAACTGAAAAACATAAAAGTAATTGGTTTTTATGATTGTTTTTCAGAGCGAAGTTACTATGAATCATCTATTGAGATACCAAAATAACACTGATTCTGTCTTGCATAAAGTGCGAGAATCTTATCTTTAAAACGCCATTTTTTCGTATAATAAAATAAGTTTTATGATCTCGCTAGCAAAAACCTTTTGGAAAGGCAAAATCTGGTGATTATGATCACAAACAATGAGCTTTTAATTTGCGGAGCAAAATTAATGTCATAAACTGAGAACGACTAAATTGAACGACTGAAATAAGTCTTTCGGCAAAACATAAAATCCTATAGGGGGAACTTAAGGTGAATATTCTTGGATATGCGCAAAAGTTAGGTAAAGCTCTTATGCTTCCTATCGCAACGCTTCCAGTTGCGGCGCTTTTACTACGCTTAGGTCAAGGTGACCTATTAGACATTCCATTTATGGCTCAAGCTGGTGGCGCGATCTTCGGTCAGCTTCCACTTCTATTTGGTCTAGGTATTGCGATTGGTCTTTCTAAAGACGGTCAAGGTGCTGCAGGTCTAGCTGGTGCAGTTGCTTACTTCGTAATTACAGCAACAGCGACCACAATCAACGCTGACGTTAACATGTCATTCTTCGGCGGTATCATCGCTGGTATTATCGCTGGTCACTCTTACAACGCTTTCCATGCTACACGTCTTCCTGAGTGGTTGGCATTCTTCTCTGGCAAACGTCTAGTACCAATCATGGCGGGTCTATTCTCGCTAGTAGCTGGTGCTGTTGCTGGTGTTGTATGGCCAACAATCCAAGGCGGTCTTGACGCGCTAGCTCACGCAGTTTCTACTTCTGGTGCTATCGGTCAGTTCGTATACGGTACTCTTAACCGTGCACTTATCCCTGTAGGTCTACACCACGTACTAAACTCGTACTTCTGGTTCGGTATGGGTACGTGTCAAGAAGTTCTAGTTTCTGGCGCAACGGCTGCTGGTCAAGCACTTCCTGCTCTACAACAGCTTTGTGTTGACCCAGCTCTAGCTAAGACTCTTGTTGCTGGTCAAACTCACACATTCGAATTTGCTAACTCTGTAACTCCAGAAATCACTGCAACAGTTAAAGAAGTAACGGAAACTGTTAAATCTGGTGACCTACACCGTTTCTTCGGCGGCGATAAGAGCGCTGGTGTATTCATGAACGGTTTCTTCCCAGTAATGATGTTCGGTCTACCTGGTGCAGCTCTAGCTATGTACCTAGCAGCACCTGCTGAAAAACGTAGCCAAGTTGGTGGTGCACTATTCTCAGTAGCATTCTGTTCATTCCTAACAGGTATCACCGAGCCACTAGAGTTCATGTTCGTATTCCTAGCTCCAGCTCTATACGCAATGCACGCAGTATTTACTGGTCTATCTCTAGTAGTTGCTAACATGTTTGGTACACTGCACGGCTTCGGCTTCTCTGCAGGTCTTATCGACTTCGTATTGAACTACGGCCTAGCAACTAAACCTCTACTATTGTTCGCAATCGGTCTAGGCTTCGGTGCTCTATACTTCTTCACATTTAGCTTCGCAATCCGCGCATTCAACCTGAAATCTCCAGGTCGTGAAGACGATGACGAAGATACATCTGCTGCTCCAGCTGGTGATGCGAAGAAAGGTGACCTAGCTCGTCAATACCTGAAAGCGCTAGGTGGTCATGACAACCTAACTTCAATCGACGCATGTATCACTCGTCTACGTCTTACTCTTAAAGACCGCTCAGTAGCAGACGAAGCTGTACTTAAGAAACTAGGTGCGAAAGGTGTCGTTAAGCTAGGCGAAAACAACCTTCAAGTTATCCTTGGTCCTCTTGCTGAAATCGTTGCTGGTGAAATGAAAGCAATCGGTGCAGGTGAAGACCTATCAGATGTAAAACTTCCTTAGTTACATCAAACTGACTCTCTATGATTGGGCCTCCTTCGGGAGGCCTTTTTTCGTTTTTAAGACGATGAACTGCTGAGCAATCAAGCTAACACGATAAATAATGGCTATTTAAAGCGAGATCTTGTTGTCTAATTACTAATAATTGTGGATCATTAGGAGCAATGCACTCTGTAAAACCATAGCGGTTAACAGAGTCTCGTTTTCTCTGACAATACTATTATTTTGAGGTGCTATAGATGAGTGAAGCTGATGCTCGTCCATCAAACTTTATTCGCCAGATCATTGATAAAGATCTAGCGGATGGTAAACACACTAGCGTGCATACTCGATTTCCGCCGGAACCAAATGGTTACCTGCACATCGGTCATGCTAAGTCTATCTGTTTGAACTTCGGTATTGCTCAGGACTACCAGGGTCAATGTAACCTACGTTTCGACGATACAAACCCTGAAAAAGAAGACATCGAATACGTTGAGTCTATCAAGAAAGATGTAAACTGGTTGGGCTTTGAGTGGGATGGTGAAGTATGTTACTCATCAAACTACTTCGACAAGCTTTACGAATATGCAATTGAATTGATTAATAAAGGCTTAGCGTACGTTGATGAGCTAAGTCCTGAGCAGATTCGTGAATACCGCGGTACGCTAACGGCTCCGGGTAAACCAAGCCCATACCGTGATCGTCCGGTAGAAGAAAACCTAGCGCTATTTGAAAAAATGCGTGCGGGTGAGTTCGAAGAAGGTAAAGCGTGTCTTCGTGCGAAGATCGACATGGGTTCTTCATTCATGGTTATGCGTGACCCAGTGATCTACCGTGTACGTTTCGCGACTCACCACCAGACTGGTGATAAGTGGTGCATTTACCCAATGTACGACTTCACACACTGTATCTCTGATGCGCTAGAAGGCATTACGCACTCTATCTGTACTCTAGAGTTCATGGATAACCGTCGTCTGTACGACTGGGTACTAGATAACATCACAATTGAATGTCGTCCTCACCAGTACGAGTTCAGCCGCCTCAACCTTGAATACACAGTGATGTCTAAGCGTAAGCTAAACCAACTAGTAACTGAGAAATTGGTTGACGGTTGGGATGACCCACGTATGCCAACCGTATCAGGTCTGCGTCGTCGTGGCTTCACATCTGCATCTATTCGTGAGTTCTGTAAGCGTATCGGCGTAACGAAGCAGGAGAACATGATTGAGTTCGGTTCACTAGAATCTTGTATTCGTGATGATCTAAACGAAAATGCACCACGTGCGATGGCCGTTCTAGATCCAGTTAAGATCGTTATCGAGAACTTTGAAGAAGGCGCGGTTGAAACTCTAACGGTAGCTAACCATCCAAACAAACCTGAAATGGGTGAGCGTGAAGTGCCATTCACTCGTGAAGTTTGGATCGAGCGCGAAGACTTCCGTGAAGAAGCAAACAAGAAGTACAAGCGTCTTGTTCTAGGTAAAGAAGTACGTCTACGTGGCGCATACGTGATCAAGGCTGAACGCATCGAGAAAGACGCGGAAGGCAACATCACAACAATCTTCTGTACTTACGATGCTGATACACTAGGTAAGAACCCAGCAGATGGCCGTAAAGTGAAAGGTGTAATTCACTGGGTTTCAGCGGACAAAGCTCTGCCTGCAGAAATTCGTCTGTACGATCGTTTGTTCACAGTACCAAACCCAGCTGCTGCGGATGACTTTGCTGCGACAATCAACCCAGAATCACTAGTGATTCTAAACGGTTTTGTTGAGCCAAGTTTAGCATCATCAGAAGCTGAAAAAGGTTACCAATTTGAGCGTATGGGTTACTTCTGTGCAGATTCGAAAGACTCTTCAGCAGATAACCTAGTATTCAACCGTACGGTTGGTTTACGTGATACTTGGGCGAAAATCGAGAACCAATAATCTCAATTTATCGCCAACAAAAATGCCAGCAATTGCTGGCATTTTTTGTTTGTAAGTTAGTGTTAGAGACGTCCTGGTTTTGTTGTGGAAGCGGTACCTTGTTTAGAGTCATACCAAATCACAAACTGAGCGCTGTCAGGATCATCATCATATCCCTTTACTGTATATATGTAATAACATACAGACCAGTGACCAGAGCTGTCTTTTACTCTTTTTGTAATGAAGTCGACAGCATCATGCTGGTTATTGGAGTTAGATAAACGATATTCAGTCCCCAATAACGCTTCCCATACGGCGATACAGCCTGGGTTGTTCTTGCCAATGTTAAAAGGACTACCAATCTTACCGTTACTGTTACCTTTGTTGGTTCCTAGCGGATAGCCAAATTCATTTACATCTAGGCTTCCACCACCATATCCTTGTAAATTGACCTGAGCTTCAGGTGTAGCACCATTGGCGAGCCACTGACTCTGGGTGAACTTTACCCCGGTTTGGAGGTTTGTGGCGATATCTTCGATTTTAGCTAGATATGCATCGTCTTGAATGTTGAGAAATCTTGGCGCTGCTACGACAGCAAGAATACCAAGCACAACGATCGCGATTACAAGCTCAAGCAGTGTAAAACCATTCTGCTGAGAATTCATGACTACCTCCAAAACAAAAAACGCCAGCTTTACGCTAGCGTTTTAACCATAAATTACATAAATATCAATTACTATTTATTTTGATGGTTTATGTGCGTCAGGGTTGTCTTTGCAAGAGCCATCACTGCACTTACCGTAAAGGTATAAGCTGTGGTTAGTCAGCTGTACGTTGTATTGAGCTGCAATCTCTTTCTGGCGTTGCTCGATAATGTCATCTGAGAATTCAATAACCTCACCACAATCAAGACACACTAGGTGGTCGTGATGGTGCTGAGTTGAAAGTTCGAATACCGACTTGCCGCCTTCAAAATGGTGGCGAGTTACGATACCCGCATCATCAAACTGGTTTAGAACTCGATAAACAGTCGCAAGACCAATTTCTTCACCTAAATCGATAAGCTTCTTGTACAAATCTTCAGCGCTGATGTGTTGGCAGTCTGGCTGTTGTAGTACTTCTAAAATTTTTAGCCTAGGAAGCGTTACTTTAAGACCCGCATCCTTTAGCGCCTGATTGTTGTCTGACATATACTTTCCCGTTGGATCATCTGCAGCGATTTAACAGAATTCAATATTCCTACCATTATAGGTTAAGCCGCGTCAACAATAAACCACGAACTTCAAAGGGTTAATAGATTATTTTTGTAAATTGGGAACGGGTCGATTATATTACAGATCAGACCAGTTACAATTGCGTAACATGGAAATGTTAGAGGCATGGAAGGCAATGAATAAGCGACTCGCCAAAATATATAAGCCGGGAATAGTGAAGTTTGCGCTCAATATTTGGCCTCCTTTTTGGGGGGCTGGAATTAAAATCTTACATATTTCCGAGGACTTTCGAACAGTTAAAGTCCGACTGAAGCTTCGGTGGTGGAACAAAAATGCAAATCGAACCCAATATGGTGGCAGTATCTTCTCTCTGACCGATCCTGTTTATTCTCTGATGCTAATGGGCATTCTGCGAGAGGAATACTATGTATGGGACAAAGAGGCGAGCATTAACTTTATTAAACCTGGTCAAAGTGATTTGTATGCAGATTTCGAAGTGAGCGATGGGATGTTAGATGAGATCTATCAGATGACGCGAAATGGAGAAAAGTGTTTTCCTGAATTTATCACTTATGTGAAAGACAAAGATGGTAACGTAGTGTCTGAAGTTAAACGTAAGCTATATGTACGTAAAAAGCCTCAGTATCGAGAAGACGAAATTGCGACAGAAGCACCATAATCATCAGAGACAAAAAGACCTCCCAATAGGAGGTCTTTCTTCATGAATGCTGTATTAGCCTTCAAGCTCAGCTAGGCACATCTCTTCGTAGATTTGCTTAACCCAGTTTTCAACGCGTTCGTCAGTCAATTCAGGTTGACGATCTTCATCAATACATAGACCTACGAATTGACTGTCATCGCCTTCAACAAGTGCTTTAGACGCTTCAAACTCATAACCATCAGTTGAAGTGTGGCCTAGGATAGTACCGCCTTTTGCTTCAACGATATCACGCACTGTGCCCATCGCGTCACAGAAATACTCTGCGTAATCTTCTTGGTCACCACAACCGAAGATAGCCACAAGCTTAGTTGAGAAGTCTACTTGCTCAAGCTCTGGGAAGAAGTCATCCCAATCACATTGTGCTTCACCGTAGTACCAAGTTGGGATACCTAGAAGTAGAAGATCAAAGTTATCAATGTCTTCTTTGCTGCTTTTTGCGATGTCTTGAACGTGAACTAGCTGTTTACCTAGCTGCTTTTGAATCATCTTTGCAACGGCTTCAGTATTACCTGTGTCGCTACCGAAGAAGATACCTACACTTGCCATAGAGTCTATACCTTTACATTGTATGTTACTGGCGATGGGGGAGCCGGACTTAACCTAATCCAGTACCTTCCCAGCTTAGCTGAATAATGCCTTTAGCGATAAAACCAGCACAGCCTAGGAAAAGGACTAACCATACGATACGACGACCAAAAACAGGTACATTGCCTTGCTTGAGTACATCTTTTATTGCCATCCCGATGAAAAAGAAGATAGCAGCAAAAAGCAGATCGAGTCCAATTGACTCGAGCATGTCCATATAGTCGTATAGCATTGTCGTCCTTCATGCCAAAAAATCTTGGGCGCACTATACCACTGTTAATCCGTAAAGTTAATGCACTATAAGAAGGGTTATTTCAATAATTAGGCGTAGTTTTTCGAATTTGTTAACTCGAAATATATTTCCTGATCACGCGCATCACTTCGGCCGGCTTCTCGGCATGTAACCAGTGCCCGGTATTGGCAATAATGTGTGCTTTGGCGTTATTAAACTGGCGCTGAACCGCAGGCTGGTGCTCAGGCATTAAGTAATCTGAATCACCACCTTTAACAAACAAAGTGGGAATGTTTGTAGGTGCGATTTCTTGCCAGCCAATGATGTCGTTATAGTTGTTGAACAAACTCGCAACGTTAAAGCGCCAATCCATTTTGTCGCCATTTTTATACAACGATTTCGACAGGAACTGTCTGACGCCATCGATCTCAATATGTTGAGCGAGAATATCCATTGTTTGCTGGCGATTAGCTGGTTGCTCTTTGATGACTGCTTGCAAGCCATTAAATACGTTGTCGTGACGGTTGGTTTGGTAAGCCACGGGCGCCATATCCAGCACGACAAGTCGTTTAACAAACTCAGGTGCTGCATCCACCAACTTCATAGCGACTTTTCCACCCATAGAGTGGCCGATGACAAGTGCAGGCTCAACCTTTAGATAGCGAAGTAAATCGGCCACATCTTGTGCTAGAACTTCATAATTGTGCGTGTCTGAATGGAAAGAAAGGCCATGATTTCGGAGATCGATACTGATCACCGAGTGATCCTGAACGAGATCGCGAGCCAGTAACCCTAGATTACTGAAACTTCCAAACAATCCATGAATCAAAACAACCGGTTGGCCTTGCCCTTCTTGCTTATAGTTGAGTAATGCTGACATTTTATCTTATTCGTGATGGGTTTAACGTGGAGTATCCGAGAGGATCTCGTTATAATCCCCCAGAGTTTAAACATTGAGAATGTGAAAAGCGAATGAAAACAATTGAGGTTGATGAGGATCTATACCGTTTTATTGCGAGCAAAACTCAGCATATCGGTGAAAGTGCCTCGGATATTTTACGACGCCTTTTGGACCTAGATGGTCAAAAACAGCAGCAAACAAGTGCTCCTGTATTAGAGCAGCCACAGGGAATTGTAGTAAGTAAAGATGCTGGTAAAGACGCGCAAATTGATACTGTGAAAGAAATGCGTTCGCTATTAATTTCGGATGAGTTCGCGTCACTTAAAAAAGCAATTGATCGTTTTATGTTGGTATTGTCAACATTACATAACCTGAACCCAGAAGGGTTTGCGCAAGCAACAAAGGTTAAAGGTCGCAAACGTGTATATTTTGCAGACAACGAAGAGACACTGTTAGCAAACGGTAATACAACCAAGCCTAAAGCTATTCCGGATACACCGTTTTGGGTGATTACCAATAACAATACCAGTCGTAAAAGACAGATGGTTGAGCAGGTAATGACACACATGGAGTTCCAACCTGACTTAATCGAAAAAGTAACAGGTTCAATCTAAAGAAACCTGATAGAAGCCTCATAATGTGTAGCGTTTAGCGGATATTATGAGGCTTTTTTAATTTTATTTGTATTTAAAGAAAGGATGTCAAACATGGCTATGCACCCTCGTGCTGGGCAAAAAGCGCAGCAGGAAGATCTTCACAATATCCCAGCACTCGTTGCTAACTACTTCTTACTTCAACCAGACGCAGCAAACGCAGAACACAAAGTTAAATTTGGTACTTCTGGTCACCGCGGTACTGCAGATAAGCACACTTTTAACGAAAACCACATTTTAGCCATCGCTCAAGCGGTAGCGGAAGTTCGTGCTGAGCAAGGTACAACAGGTCCACTGTTTGTAGGTAAAGACACGCATGCACTATCAGAGCCAGCATTTTCAAGTGTGATTGAAGTATTGATTGCAAATGGTGTGAAAGTGATTGTTCAACAAGACAACGGCTACACACCAACACCGGGTATTTCACATGCAATTCTGACTCACAACATCAAGCATGATGACAAAGCAGACGGTATCGTAATTACCCCATCGCATAACCCACCACAAGACGGCGGTATCAAATACAACCCGACGCACGGTGGCCCTGCAGAAGCGGAGCTGACTCAAGCGATCGAAGATCGTGCAAACGCGCTGATTGCTGAAGGTTTGCAAGGTGTTAAACGCCTACCACTGGCAGAAGCGAAAGCATCGGATCTGTTTGTAGAGATGGATTTGGTGAAGCCATACATCGATGATCTAGTGAATGTTATCGATATGGAAGCAATCCAAAAAGCAAACCTGAAGATTGGTGTAGATCCATTGGGTGGCAGTGGCATTGATTACTGGCGTCAAATTGGTCAGGCATACGACCTAGACCTAACGCTAGTAAGTGAAGCGATTGATCCTTCTTTCCAATTCATGTCTCTAGATAAAGACGGCGTTGTACGTATGGATTGTTCTTCTCCTTACGCAATGGCGGGTCTATTGGCGTTGAAAGATGAATACGACTTAGCCTTTGGTAACGACCCTGACTACGATCGCCACGGTATCGTTACGCCGAAAGGTCTGATGAACCCGAACCACTTCTTAGCGGTTTGTATCGACTACCTATACCGTCACCGTGACGCATGGGGTAAAGACGTAGCTGTTGGTAAAACGCTAGTTTCAAGTGCTCTGATTGACCGTGTTGTTGCGGATCTAGGTCGTGAGCTATGTGAAGTACCTGTTGGCTTCAAATGGTTCGTGGATGGCCTGTACACTGGTAAGTTCGGTTTCGGCGGGGAAGAAAGCGCTGGTGCATCTTTCCTTCGTAAAGATGGTACGCCTTGGTCAACAGACAAAGACGGCATCTTGCTATGTCTTCTAGCGGCAGAGATCACTGCGGTAACGGGTAAGAACCCTCAAGATTACTATGAAGAGCTAGCTGCGAAGCACGGTGAGTCTAAGTACAACCGTATTCAAGCTGTCGCAAATGGCCCACAAAAAGACGTATTGAAGAAGTTGTCACCAGAAATGGTTGCGGCTGAAACTCTAGCTGGTGATGCAATCACTGCTCGTCTGACGCACGCTCCAGGTAATGGTGCTGCGATTGGTGGTCTAAAAGTAACAACAGCGAATGGCTGGTTTGCTGCTCGTCCATCAGGCACAGAAGATATCTACAAGATTTACTGTGAGAGTTTTAAAGGTGAAGAGCACCTAAAACAAATCGAAGCAGAAGCACAGGAAATCGTTAATCAAGTGTTTGCAGCCGCTGGTCTGTAATACAAACGATTAAGGTTTTGAAAGGGTCGACAATGTGTCGGCCCTTTTTTTGTTTGTTGAGAGGGAACGCTGTGCTTCGAGAGGCGAGAAAAAGAAAGAAATCCCCAACTCGCTCGTTCTTTACTCTTGAGGATGATGAATTAGATATACTGACTTTGATAACGTCTTTCCCGAAAGCGACGAAGGAACGTAGTCGAGAATCTCTTACAGCTGTGAACATGGAGATTAGGACGTTGATATAACCTATCCACAGAAAACCAAAATAAAATCTTACCTCGTCTCTAGTTTGGCCAAGTATCTGGTACAACAAACCAAAATTCCCCGCTCTTAGTTTGAGCGTGAACAAACCTATCGGATGGCTTATTGATTGGCTTTAAGAACTCCTCATTGCCTATTGCCCAAAGCGGTTTAGAGAGGGCGTAAAGTGGCTCTTCGACTTGCTCCCATTGACTTTGGTAGCACCAGTAACCGGATATTTGATTTGGGTCCAATTCGTATCCTAAACAGCTTGTTGGGATAGGTTCTGCAGAAAAAGGGTTAACGTAAAGACGTCCCTGCATCAGGAGGTGCTCACTCGGGATATGGTCTAAAGGCAGTTGTTGATGGAACTCTGCTCTCTGGCTCATCTTTAGCTGGTGGGTGAGCATACGTTCGAGTTTCTTATGCAGTTGGTCGTGTGCATTCGGCCCATACCAAATGCCTTCATGCAGTAAGTAGAATTTAATGGCGACTTCCCAATGTTCGTGTTGGTTTGTTTCCTGATTTTCGAGGATCAAATCGACGGCGCCAATTGTGCGCCCAGTAGTGTCATTGAGTTGAATCTCTTCGGCAACCAACTCATATCGAGAGGAGCAAGTCAGCAACTTGGTACAAAGATGTTGGTATAGAAAGCCGAGTCGTGGGTTGCCATCGTAATCTTCATTGTCTGGTAGCGGCAATGCCGGAATATCTTCAACAGTGACAAAGGGCGTTTGAAGTTTAAAAAGTGGTGGGGTGTTAGCAATCCATTGATAGAAACGTTGTAGAGAATTCATCCATTATCCTTGTTGTCACGGGCAAAGCGTCTTTATTGTATCTAAATTTATTTGACTTGGGGATGCCACAACTGGCATCTCGATTGCGGTTCGAGATACACTTTGCTCAAGCCACAAGTATTGGAAGTAAAAATGAATAATTTACAGCTGGAAAAGCTCCTTAACGAGAAACTGTCGCCGCAACTGATCAAAGACTATGCACCTAATGGTATGCAAGTAGAAGGCAAATTAGAAATCAAACGCATCGTGACAGGTGTCACTGCTTCACAAGCTCTGATCGATAAAGCCATCGAGTTAGATGCTGATGCACTGCTTGTTCACCACGGCTACTTTTGGAAAGGCGAGCCAGAGCCAATTCGTGGTATGAAAGGAAAGCGTATCCGTAGCTTGATCAAAAATGATATCAACCTATATGGCTACCACTTACCGTTAGACATTCATCCTGAACTTGGTAACAACGCAGAACTTGCACGCTTGCTAGACATTGAAGTGGAAGGCGGCTTAGAAGGACATCCTCAATCGGTAGCGATGTTTGGTCGTTTGAAACAGGCAATGACAGGTGCCAACTTCGCTAACAAAATCAATCAAGTACTAAACCGTGAACCTTTGCATATTGACCCTGACAATGCAGACAAAATGATTGAGACAGTCGGCTGGTGTACTGGCGGTGGTCAGGATTTCATTGAGCTTGCTGCTCAGCATGGATTAGATGCATTTATTTCGGGTGAGATCTCGGAGCGCACCACTTACACGGCTCGTGAGTTAGACATTCATTATTTCTCAGCTGGCCACCATGCCACTGAACGTTACGGCATTAAAGCGTTGGGTGAGTGGTTAGCGCAGGAGCATGGCTTAGACGTCACGTTTATCGATATTGATAACCCAGTATAAAAGGGAAGGGCTTTGTCCTTTGCTACGAGAGACAGTTGCACTTCGGGAGCTGAAGGGAAGAACAGATCCCCAACTCGCTCGTCCCTCGCTCTTGAGGGTGATGAAGTACTCGGACCCCGCACGAGCGCTATCCCGCATCCATAGGGCTTCAGCTCGTTCCTGAGCTCCTTAAATAAAGAAAGGGTTGACGCTTTCACGCCAACCCTTATTTTTATTCGATTCTAACCGTTACTCACGCTCGTGCAATGGAGAGAACTCACGTTGAGTTTCACCAGTGTATAGCTGACGAGGACGACCGATTCGGTTTAGTGGGTCGCTGTGCATTTCGTTCCAGTGAGCGATCCAACCGATAGTACGAGAAATCGCGAAGATTACCGTAAACATCGATACAGGAATACCGATCGCTTTTAAGATGATGCCTGAGTAGAAGTCTACGTTCGGGTAAAGCTTCTTAGATACGAAGTATTCGTCAGAAAGTGCAATACGCTCAAGTTCCATTGCTACATCTAGTAGTGGATCTTTGATGTTCAGCTCTTTTAGCACTTCGTGACATGTTTCACGCATTACTGTTGCACGTGGGTCGTAGTTCTTGTAAACGCGGTGACCGAAGCCCATCAGACGGAATGGGTCATCTTTGTCTTTCGCACGCTCTACATACTCAGGAATGTTATCTACGCTGCCAATCTCTTCAAGCATCTTCAGACACGCTTCGTTTGCACCACCGTGTGCAGGACCCCATAGAGAAGCAATACCTGCGGCAATACACGCAAACGGGTTCGCGCCAGAAGAACCAGATAGACGAACCGTCGAGGTTGAAGCGTTTTGCTCGTGATCTGCGTGAAGTGTGAAGATTTTATCCATCGCACGCGCAACAACAGGGTTTACTTCGTATTCTTCACATGGGTTTGCGTACATCATGTGTAAGAAGTTTTCTGCGTAGTTTAGGTCGTTACGAGGGTAAATAAACGGCTGGCCGATTGAGTACTTGTAACACATCGCCGCCAATGTTGGCATTTTCGATAGCAGACGGTAAGCCGCAATTTCGCGGTGCTCGTCGTTGTTGATATCTAGTGAATCGTGGTAGAAGGCCGCTAGTGCACCAACTACGCCACACATTACTGCCATTGGGTGAGCGTCGCGACGGAAGCCATGGAAGAAGCTTGCGATTTGCTCGTGCACCATAGTATGGCGAGTAACAGTTGTTTTGAATTGCTCGTATTGCTCACGGGTAGGGGCTTCGCCATAAAGCAGGATGTAACATACTTCCAAGTAATCTGCGTTATTGGCTAATTGATCAATCGGGTAACCGCGGTGCAAAAGAATACCTTTGCCGCCATCGATGTATGTGATTGATGATTCACAAGATGCAGTGGCAAGAAAACCTGGGTCAAAAGTAAAGTAACCATTGGCTCCCAGTTTACGAACATCAATTACAGGTGTACCTAGCGTACCGTCCATAATTGGCAGTTCGATCGGCGCATGACCTTCAACATGAAGGGTAGCTTTCTTATCCGCCATAACAATCTCCTTTGTTTATTATTTAATCCGTCCAGGATGTTTATGTGCCATTTTTGTACTGTTGTTAAAGCTTAAAGTCAATTTTTCTCCATTTTTGTGTGCACTTGTTATGATTTTTCTCATGAAAATCGTTAAAAATCTGTTCTATGTAGCATAATTTGTTACATCAATTGTATTAGAATGTTGCTGGTCGTATATTGGCACAGAAAATTTTAGTTAAATCCTTATAAATTCGGGGCTGGAAACAAAAGTGAGGTTTGTTTTTGGACTCCGGTTGTTAACAAAGTGTTTACAATTATCTCTAGGTATATTGCGAGTATTTGTTAATCAAATGTTAACTTTTGCACATTTGGAAGCTGAAATTAGTTATAACAATAAATGCTCAATGGAGCTGAGTGAGCAAGCCCGTGAAAGAAAGAAAGTCAAGACCTGTTAATTTAGATTTACAGACCATCCGCTTTCCCATCACAGCAATCGCGTCAATCCTACACCGTGTGTCGGGAGTGATTACGTTTGTTGCGGTGGGCATATTGCTTTGGTTACTGTCCATTTCTCTGTCATCCCCTATGGGTTTTATGGAAGCCGCTGACATTGTCGATAGCTTCTTCGTGAAATTCATTCTGTGGGGCATTCTAACTGCACTTGCCTACCACATTGCTGGCGGTGTTCGTCACCTACTGATGGACCTAGGCCACTTTGAAGAACTCGAATCAGGCGCGATGAGCGCGAAGGTCGCGTTTGGTGCTACTGCAGTGTTATCACTATTGGCGGGGATCTTGGTATGGTAAAACACGTTTCTTCATTTGGTCGTAATGGTGTCCACGATTTCTTATTGATTCGTGCATCAGCGATCATTATGACTTTATACACGATTTATCTGGTTAGCTTTTGTGCCTTCACAGATATCTCTTATGCATCTTGGACCCAATTCTTTGGTGGAACATTCACTAAAGTCTTCACCATGTTGGCACTTGTTTCAGTACTGATTCACGCGTGGATCGGTTTGTGGCAAGTATTAACCGATTACATTAAGTGCGCGAAACTTCGTGGTGCACTTCAACTTGGTGTTATTGCCGTGCTATTCGGCTATGTCTTCTCTGGTCTATTTATTCTGTGGGGTGCGTAAGTGTCTATTCCAGTTCGTGAGTTTGATGCCGTAGTAATCGGCGCTGGTGGTGCAGGTATGCGCGCTGCACTACAAATTTCGGAGCAAGGTCTTTCTTGTGCTTTGCTATCTAAAGTATTCCCAACTCGTTCACACACTGTTTCTGCTCAAGGTGGTATTACGGTTGCGCTAGGTAACGCGCACGAAGACCATTGGGAACAGCACATGTACGATACGGTTAAAGGTTCTGACTATATCGGTGACCAAGACGCAATCGAGTACATGTGTAAGAACGGTCCTGAATCTGTTATCGAGCTAGAGAAAATGGGTCTTCCTTTCTCTCGTTTTGATAACGGCACTATTTACCAACGCCCGTTTGGTGGTCAGTCAAAGAACTTTGGCGGTGAGCAAGCGGCACGTACAGCGGCAGCGGCTGACCGTACTGGTCACGCACTTCTGCACACGCTTTACCAACAGAACATCAAGCACAAAACAACGGTATTCTCTGAGTGGTATGCTCTTGATATCGTTAAAAATGAAGATGGTGTTGTTCTAGGCTGTACTGCGCTATGCATGGAAACGGGTGAAGTGTGCTACTTCAAATCGAAAGCAACTATCTTAGCAACTGGTGGTGCAGGCCGTATTTACGCATCAACAACTAACGCGCACATCAATACTGGTGATGGTGTTGGTATGGCACTTCGTGCGGGTGTTCCGATGCAAGATATGGAAATGTGGCAGTTCCACCCAACGGGTATCGCTGGCGCAGGTGTGCTTGTAACCGAAGGTTGTCGTGGCGAGGGTGGTTACCTTCTTAATAAAGACGGCGAGCGCTTCATGGAACGTTACGCACCAAACGCGAAAGACCTTGCTGGTCGTGACGTGGTTGCACGTTCAATGATGATTGAAATCCGTGAAGGCCGTGGCTGTGATGGCCCTTGGGGTCCACACATTAAACTGAAACTTGATCACCTAGGTAAAGAGACTCTGGAGTCTCGTTTACCAGGTGTTTGTGAGCTGTCTCGTACGTTTGCTCACGTTGATCCGGTCAAAGAGCCAATCCCTGTAATTCCTACTTGTCACTATATGATGGGTGGTATTCCTACTCAGGTATCAGGTCAAGCGATTCGCCAGGACGAGAATGGCGGTGACGTTGAAGTTCAAGGTCTATTTGCTTGTGGTGAGATTGCTTCTGTATCGGTACACGGTGCAAACCGCCTAGGTGGTAACTCACTGCTTGACTTGGTGGTATTTGGTCGTGCGACGGGCCTTCATCTGGGTGAAACACTGCTTAAACAAGCTGACGCGAAACCTGTTACAGAAGCTGATATTGAACGTTCACTAGAGCGTTACAACCGTTGGGAAAATAGTACTGACGGTGAAGACCCAGCGCAAATTCGTAAAGACCTACAACAGTGTATGCAAAACAACTTCTCGGTATTCCGTGAAGGTGATGCAATGGCAAAAGGTCTAGTAGAGCTGAAAGCTATCCGTGAACGTCTGAAAAACGCTCACCTTGCTGATAAGTCGACTGAGTTCAACACACAACGTATTGAGTGTCTTGAACTAGAAAACTTGATGGAAACTGCTTATGCGACGGCGGTTGCGGCTAACTACCGCACAGAAAGCCGTGGTGCGCATGCTCGTTTTGACTTCCCAGACCGTGATGATGAGCAGTGGCTATGCCACTCTATCTACAACCCAGAAACGGAAGCAATGACGAAACGTGGTGTAAACATGGAGCCTATCCATCGTGAAGCATTTCCACCAAAAGCACGTACGTACTAAGGAAAGGAGGGTAATATTATGAAACTGAATTTCTCTTTGTACCGCTACAATCCTGATGTCGACCAAAAGCCGTACATGAAAGACTACACGCTTGAAGTGGAAGAAGGATCAGACATGATGCTTCTGGATGCCTTGATTCTATTAAAAGAGCAAGATCCTAGCATTGCGTTTCGTCGTTCATGCCGTGAAGGTGTATGTGGCTCTGATGGCCTAAACATGAACGGTAAGAATGGCCTTGCGTGTATTACGCCACTTTCAGCGCTTCAAGGCGACCAGATTGTCATCCGTCCATTACCTGGTCTACCAGTAGTACGCGATCTTATCGTTGACATGACACAGTTCTACGATAACTATGCGAAAGTTAAGCCTTTCTTGATTGATGATGGTGCTCTACCACCATCTCGTGAAAACTTACAGTCGCCAGATGAGCGTGCCCATTTAGATGGATTGTACGAATGTATCATGTGTGCATGTTGTACAACGTCTTGTCCATCATTCTGGTGGAACCCAGATAAATTTATCGGCCCTGCTGGTCTTTTGGCGGCTTATCGCTGGCTAATTGATAGCCGAGATACAGCAACTGATGAACGTTTGTCCGATCTTGATGATGCATTTAGCGTTTTTCGTTGCCATGGCATCATGAATTGTGTAAGTGTTTGTCCTAAGGGGCTAAATCCTACGAAAGCCATCGGTCACATCAAGTCGATGCTAGTGAATCGTTCGATTTAATTAACAACAAAAATTGCCGCTCCACTTGGAGCGGCTCTTAATAGCTCGGCGCAGACCGAAGCAAACGTGAAAACTACTGGTTAAGGGAAAATATGCACAACGGCGTGATGAAGGCATGGCTCGAGTCTTCACACTTGGCTGGCGCCAATGCAACGTATGTAGAAGACCTCTACGAACTGTATCTAAGTGACCCCGATCTGGTAAGTGAGGAGTGGAAACGTGTATTCGATGAGTTGCCTAAGAACTCAGAAGAAGTGGCTGATCAGCCGCACTCGCGTGTCCGCGACTACTTCCGACGACTCGCTCAAGAAACAAAGCATTACAGTGTCCAGGTTAGTGATCCAGATGTCGACGCTAAGCAAGTAAAAGTTCTCCAGCTTATCAACGCATACCGCTTCCGCGGTCATGAAGCTGCTGAACTTGATCCTCTAGGTTTATGGCAACGCCCACCTGTGGCGGAGCTAGACCCTGCATTCCACAATCTCACCGAAGATGACTTCGCAGAAACTTTCAACGTAGGTTCTTTTGCCATTGGCCAAGAAACGATGCAGTTGAAAGACATCTACTCAGCACTGAAGAAAACCTACTGTGGTTCTATCGGTGCAGAATACATGCACATGACAGACACAGAGCAAAAGCGTTGGATCCAACAGCGTCTTGAATCTGTCGTTGGTCAGCCATCTTTCGATAAAGACGAAAAACGTACATTCCTTGAGGAGCTAACGGCTGCTGAAGGGCTTGAGCGTTACTTGGGTGCGAAGTTCCCAGGTGCGAAGCGTTTCTCTCTAGAAGGTGGTGATGCACTGATTCCGATGACAAAAGAGCTGATCCGTCATGCTGGTACAAGTGGCATGCGTGAAGTGGTTATCGGTATGGCTCACCGTGGACGTTTGAACATGCTTGTTAACGTTCTTGGTAAGAAGCCACAAGATTTGTTTGATGAGTTTGCGGGTAAGCATGATGAAACATGGGGTACGGGTGATGTTAAGTACCACCAAGGTTTCTCTGCAGACTTTGCAACGCCGGGTGGTGATGTTCACCTTGCGCTAGCCTTCAACCCGTCTCACCTTGAGATTGTAAACCCAGTAGTTATTGGTTCGGTTCGTGCTCGTCAAGATCGCTTAGGTGACTTTGATGGAAGCCGCGTACTGCCTATTACTATCCACGGTGACTCTGCAATCGCAGGTCAGGGTGTGGTAGCAGAGACGTTCAACATGTCTCTTGCACGTGGTTTCTGCGTTGGCGGTACGGTCCGTATTGTTGTTAACAACCAAGTTGGCTTCACCACGTCGAACCCTCGTGATACACGTTCGACTATGTACTGTACTGATATCGCGAAGATGGTTCAGGCACCAATTTTCCACGTTAATGCAGACGATCCAGAAGCGGTTGCTTTCGTAACACGCATTGCACTGGATTACCGTAACGAGTTCAAACGTGATGTTGTGATTGATTTGGTTTGTTACCGTCGTCACGGTCACAATGAAGCGGACGAGCCGAATGCGACTCAGCCGTTGATGTACCAAAAAATCAAAAAACATCCAACGCCTCGTAAGCTGTACGCTGATGTTCTGATCGACAAAAACGAATCAGATATTGAGGTGGCGACCCAGCTAGTTAATGAGTACCGTGACGCACTTGATAAAGGTGAGGTTGTGGTAAAAGAGTGGCGTCCAATGGCACTTCATTCAGTAGACTGGTCACCATACCTTGGTCACGACTGGGATGTAGAGTGGGACAACAAGTTTGATGCGACTCGCTTGAAAGAGCTAGGTCAACGTCTGATTCAATACCCTGATAGCCATAAGCTGCAAAGCCGTGTAAACAAGCTTTACAATGATCGTTCTGCAATGATCAGCGGTGAAAAGGCGATTGACTGGGGTATGGCTGAAACACTGGCATACGCAACGCTGGTTGATGATGGCAAGCGTATTCGTATCTCAGGCCAGGACTCTGGACGTGGTACTTTCTTCCACCGTCACTCAGTTCTACATAACCAGAACGATGCAAGCACCTATATCCCGCTGGCGAATATTCATGACAAACAAGGTCCATTCCAAGTCTTTGACTCAGTGTTGTCAGAAGAAGCGGTATTGGCGTTTGAATATGGTTACGCTACAGCAGAGCCAAGCGGCTTGACCATTTGGGAAGCACAGTTCGGTGACTTCGCAAACGGTGCACAAGTAGTGATTGACCAGTTCATCTCGTCAGGTGAGCAAAAGTGGGCTCGTCTGTGTGGCCTAACTATGCTGTTGCCACACGGTTATGAAGGTCAAGGTCCAGAGCACTCATCAGCGCGTCTAGAGCGTTACCTACAATTATGTGCTGAACAAAACATGCAGGTTGTAGTGCCATCTACACCAGCACAGGTTTACCACATGATCCGTCGTCAGGTGGTGCGTCCTATGCGTCGCCCACTGATTGTTATGTCACCTAAGTCGCTACTGCGTCATCCACTTTGTACTTCAACGTTGGAAGAGTTGTCTGATGGCACATTCCAACCAGCAATTCCAGAAACTGATAATCTGGAGCCAAGCAAAGTGAAACGTGTTGTGTTCTGTTCGGGTAAGGTTTACTTCGACCTGCTAGAACAGCGTCGCAACAACGAACAAGATGATGTGGCTATTGTGCGTATCGAGCAGCTTTATCCATTCCCGATGGATGAGGTTCAAGCCGCTATTGCGCAATACACGAATGTTGAAGATTTCGTATGGTGTCAGGAAGAGCCTCAAAACCAGGGTGCTTGGTACTGTAGCCAACACAACTTCCGTGCTGCTATCCCAGCAGGCGCAGATCTTAAATACGCAGGTCGCCCAGCTTCTGCTTCGCCAGCAGTAGGCTACATGTCGGTGCACTTGAAACAACAAAAAGCGTTGGTTGAAGACGCTCTGAACGTGAACTCAAAAACTTCGAATTAAGAACTAGAAGTTAAAGGAAGAAACAGATATGACAATTGAAATTCTGGTTCCAGATTTACCTGAATCAGTTGCTGACGCAACCGTAGCGACATGGCACAAACAACCAGGCGACGCAGTAGAGCGTGATGAAGTTCTGGTTGACATCGAAACCGATAAAGTTGTGCTTGAAGTACCTGCTCCGGAAGCGGGCGTATTAGAAGCCATTATTGAAGAAGAAGGTGCGACAGTACTTTCTAAGCAGTTGATCGCCAAGCTTAAGCCAGGTGCAGTAGCAGGCGAACCAACAACAGATTCAACAGAAGACAAAGAAGCGTCTCCTGATAAGCGTCATAAAGCAACGCTAACAGAAGAGAGCAACGATGCGCTAAGCCCAGCAGTTCGTCGTCTTCTTGCTGAACACGGCCTAGAAGCTAGTCAAGTGAAAGGCTCTGGTGTTGGCGGCCGTATTACTCGCGAAGACATTGAAGCACACCTTGCAAACGCAAAAGCGGCACCGAAAGCAGAAGCTCCAGCAGCCGTTGAAGCGCCTGCAGCAGCTCGTAGCCAAAAACGTGTACCAATGACGCGTCTGCGCAAGACAGTAGCAAACCGTCTTCTAGAAGCGAAGAACAACACGGCAATGCTAACCACGTTTAACGAAGTGAACATGAAGCCAATCATGGACCTTCGTAAGCAATACAAAGACCAGTTCGAAGAGCGTCACGGCACTCGTCTTGGCTTCATGTCTTTCTACGTGAAAGCAGTAACTGAAGCACTAAAACGTTACCCAGAAGTGAATGCATCTATCGATGGTGATGATATCGTTTACCACAACTACTTCGACATCAGCATGGCGGTTTCTACGCCACGTGGTCTAGTGACTCCAGTTCTAAAAGACTGTGACACACTAGGTTTTGCTGATATCGAGAAAGGCATCAAAGAGCTAGCAATCAAAGGCCGTGACGGCAAGCTAACGGTTGATGAGTTGATGGGCGGTAACTTCACTATCACCAATGGCGGTGTATTTGGTTCATTGATGTCTACGCCAATCATCAACCCACCACAATCGGCAATCTTGGGCATGCACAAAATCCAAGAGCGTCCAATGGCGGTTGACGGCAAAGTAGAAATCTTGCCAATGATGTATCTAGCACTATCTTACGATCACCGTTTGATTGATGGTCGTGAATCTGTGGGTTTCCTAGTAACCATTAAAGAGCTACTAGAAGATCCAGCACGTCTGTTATTAGACGTTTAATATCGCTAAAACGTCGAGTTGTCCTTGATAGCTCGACGTCCACGATATCCAAGGCTAGACTGGCTCAGCGTCTGGCCTTCACTTGAACTGCGCCCGATAAATACATAAGCAGTTGATTTGAGAAGACCCTACAGACGCACCGCATGAAGTGGTGTTATGGAAATAATAAATCCCTTGAGGGATAAACAAACGGAATATCAAAATGAATTTGCATGAATACCAAGCCAAACAGCTGTTTGCAGAATTCGGTTTGCCTGTACCGGAAGGCTACGCATGTGATACGCCACAAGAAGCTTTCGAAGCAGCAGGTCGCATCACTACTGAAAAGAAAGTTGTAAAATGTCAGGTTCACGCTGGTGGCCGCGGTAAAGCGGGCGGTGTTGAGCTACACGATACAAAAGATGGCGTAAAAGAATTCGCACAAAAATGGCTAGGTAAGAACTTGGTGACTTACCAAACAGACGCAAATGGTCAGCCTGTTACTAAAATCCTTGTAGAAGAAGCGTCTAACATCGCTAACGAACTTTACCTTGGTGCGGTTGTAGACCGTGCGACTCGTAAGATCGTTTTCATGGCTTCGACTGAAGGTGGTGTGGAAATCGAAAAAGTTGCGGAAGAAACGCCGGAGCTAATCCACAAAGCGGCAATCGATCCACTAGTGGGCCCTCAGGCTTACCAAGGTCGCGAGCTAGCATTCAAACTTGGTCTTGAAGGTGACCAAATCAAACAATTCGTTAAGATCTTCATGGGTCTTGGCACTATGTTCTCTCAGTACGACCTAGCGCTACTAGAGATCAACCCACTGGTTATTACTGGCGAAGGCAACTTGCTGTGTCTTGACGGTAAGATCAACATCGACTCAAACGCGCTATACCGTCAGCCTAAGCTTCGTGAAATGCACGATCCTTCACAAGAAGACGAGCGTGAAGCACACGCAGCTCAGTGGGAACTGAACTACGTAGCACTAGATGGCAACGTTGGCTGTATGGTTAACGGTGCGGGTCTAGCGATGGGTACAATGGACATCGTAAACCTACACGGTGGTAAGCCTGCTAACTTCCTAGATGTAGGTGGCGGCGCGACAAAAGAGCGTGTAGCAGAAGCATTCAAGATCATCCTATCTGATGACAACGTGAAAGCCGTTCTAGTAAACATCTTCGGCGGTATCGTACGTTGTGACATGATCGCAGAAGGCATCATCGGTGCAGTGAAAGAAGTTGGTGTAACTGTACCTGTTGTTGTTCGTCTAGAAGGTACTAACGCAGACCTAGGTCGCGAAGTTCTTGCTAATTCTGATGTTGATATCATTGCTGCTGAGTCGCTAACAGATGCTGCTCAGAAAGTTGTTGCTGCTGCGGAGGCTAAATAATGTCTGTACTAATTAACAAAGACACTAAAGTAATCTGTCAGGGCTTCACTGGTGGTCAAGGTACTTTCCACTCAGAGCAGGCAATTGCTTACGGTACACAAATGGTTGGTGGTGTATCTCCAGGTAAAGGTGGTCAAACTCACCTTGGCCTTCCTGTATTCAACACGGTACGTGAAGCAGTAGAAGTGACTGGCGCAACAGCAACAGTTATCTACGTTCCGGCACCATTCTGTAAAGATGCAATCCTAGAAGCGATCGACGCGGGTATCGAGCTTATCGTAACGATCACTGAAGGCATCCCAACAACAGATATGATCGACGTAAAAGTGAAGCTAGAAGAAACTGGCGTTCGCATGATCGGTCCTAACTGTCCGGGTGTTATCACGCCTGATGAGTGTAAGATCGGCATCATGCCTGGTCACATCCACAAGAAAGGTAAAGTGGGCATCGTTTCTCGCTCAGGTACACTAACGTACGAAGCGGTTAAGCAAACGACTGACGAAGGCTTTGGCCAGTCAACGTGTGTTGGTATCGGTGGCGACCCAATCCCTGGTTCAAACTTCATCGACATCCTGAAGCTTTTCCAAGAAGACCCTGAAACAGAAGCAATCGTAATGATTGGCGAAATCGGTGGTACTGCGGAAGAGGAAGCTGCGGCTTACATCAAAGAAAACGTAACGAAGCCAGTGGTTTCTTACATTGCGGGTGTTACTGCTCCTCCTGGTAAGCGTATGGGTCACGCAGGTGCTATCATCTCTGGTGGTAAAGGTACTGCAGAAGACAAATTCGCAGCACTAGAAGCGGCTGGCGTTAAGACTGTGAAATCTCTAGCTGAGATCGGCAAAGGTCTACGCGAAGTGACAGGTTGGTAATCAACCAAACCACGTTATAAGTATTAAAAAGCCTGCGATTTCGCAGGCTTTTCTTTTTCTGGTCCATCTTGATTTGCGTCTCAAGCATGGTTTTTTCTAACACTCAGTGCGATTATGCTTTGCGCCTAATCAGTTGGCTAAGCATAAACAGGGTCGTCGCGCTAATCACAACGGAAGGGCCAGCTGGAGTATCGAAATGCCAAGACAAGCTCAGACCCATCAGCACAGCGATCGAACCGATAATCGAAGCAAACAGTGCCATTTGTTCTGGCGAAGAAGAAACTTTACGCGCAGTTGCGGCTGGGATGATCAATAGCGACGTCATGATCAATGCACCAACAAATTTCATTCCGACTGCAATCACCACACCTACCATAAGCATCAGTACTAGACGCACTAAATCGGTGTTCACTCCTTCAACAGCAGCAAGCTCTTCGCTCACTGTGCTGGATAGCAATGGGCGCCAGAACAGATACAAACAAGCGCTGACTGCGACAACACCAGCATAGATGAACATCAGATCTTGAGGTGATACCGCCAATAGGTCACCAAACAAGTAGCTCATTAGATCGACACGAACGTTGTCTAAGAAACTTACCGATACTAAACCGATAGATAGAGCACTGTGCGCTAAGATGCCCAGCAAAGTATCTGTTGCGACAAGCTGTTGCTTTTGAAGTGTCACTAGCAGTACCGCTAAAGCGAGACAGCAAACAAGCAGTGCAAGGTATAGATTTATATCTAGTAGGAAGCCAAGTGCTAACCCCATCAAAGACGCATGTGCAAGCGTATCACCGAAGTAAGCCATTTTGCGCCATACCACGAATGAGCCAAGTGGGCCTGCGATGATTGCGATACCAATACCGGCCAGAATTGAAGGCAATAAAAACTCAATCATGATGATGGTGTCCGTGAGAATGGTTTGAACAAGATGTCGCGTCACCAATCACTGGTGATCCAGCCAAGTCGTGATGATGGTGTTCATGGTCGTGATGGTAAAATGCTAAAGACTCACGAGCGGCGTTACCAAATAACGCAATATAAGAAGGGTGTTGAGTAATGGTTGCTGGTGAACCTGAACAGCACACATGGTGATGTAAGCAAATTACATCATCAGTTTTTGCCATGACTAAATGCAGGTCGTGCGAAACCATAAATACACCACAATCAAAGCGATGGCGAATGCTCTCTATCAGATCATATAAGTCGATTTGACCTTGTACGTCGACACCTTGAGCCGGCTCATCCAGCACTAATAACTCTGGTCGCTGTAGGAGCGCACGGGCAAGCAGTACACGTTGATTCTCACCACCGGAAAGACGGTGCATGTTGCTTGCGATGAGGTGTTCAGCACCGACAAGCTTTAATGCATCGAGACATTCTTGTTTACTGTATTTTCCTGCTAAGTTTAAGAAGCGGATAACAGTCAGTGGTAACGAGTCATTGAGTTTCAGCTTTTGAGGTACGTAGCCAATTTTCAGTTTACGTTGTCTAATTAGCTTGCCACTAGTTGGCTTTTGGAGACCTAAAATGACTTTAACTAACGTCGATTTTCCCGCTCCATTGGGGCCAATTAGGGTAGTGATCTTGCCCTTTTCTAATTCCATAGTGATATTATCGAGAACTCTGCGTTCGTCAAATTCGACGCATAACTGCTCAAGACGGACTAGTGAAGACATGAATGAAACTCATTTGCAATTCAATAATGTTATAATGTAACATTATCTCACTTTCCACGCCATACCCCAAGAAAAACTATGAAAAGAGCCATCATTCTTGCCGTTTCTACATTATTGACAGTACCTGTTCATGCAGTAACGGTGTTAACCAGTATTAAGCCAATTCAAATGATCACCACAGAACTGACGGAAGGCGTTACATCGCCAGACGTTCTACTGCAATCAAATGCGTCACCTCATGACTATGCGCTTCGTCCATCAGATGTGAAGAAAGTAGCTTCCGCCGATCTCGTTATTTGGTTTGGCCATGACCTTGAGCCATTTCTCGAGAAGGTAGTCACAGACAAAGGAAATACGCTAACGATTAGTCAAATTCCGGGTTTGTCATTGCGAGAGTTTGGTAGTGAACATGATCACGACCATGACGGCCATAACCATGGCACTCATGACCCGCACTTCTGGTTAGGTATTGAAACTGTTCAACAGGTTGCGAAAGCTATTGCTAGCAAGTTGGCTGAAGTTGACCCTGAACATGCTGCAACTTATGCGGAAAATTTAAACAAGTTTGAAATTCAGTTGAAAGCAACTGATGCAGAAATTAAACAGCAACTCACACCAGTAAAAGACAAAGGTTATTTTGTATTTCATGATGCTTACGGATACTTCGAAGAGCGTTATGCACTGAATCAAATGGGACACTTTACCGTATCTCCTGATCGCAAACCTGGCGCAAAAACACTGATTCAAATTCGTAAGACGTTGAGCACGGGTGATGTGGCGTGTGTTTTCTCTGAACCTCAATTTACACCAGCTGTGATAGAAAGTGTCATGCGAGGCAATGATGTGAAAGCGGGAGTGCTTGACCCGTTAGGCACTGATATTGAAGTTAGCTCAGGGAGTTACTTTGTATTCTTGAAAGGAATTTCAAACAGTTTTGCTCAATGTTTGAGCGAAAAGTAACAATTGTGTTGTGCTTGTCTGCATTGAATCTGTTTTTAACGTGATCCAGCAGTAAGATTTGACAGCAATCGTGAGTCGAAACTTTTATCGCACGGGAATTGATATATTATTAGCATAATTAGCGCTTCGAAATAACGATACTTTAAGCCTGACCATGGATTGTTGAAAGGCATATGAAGCGCAATATTATGTTATTAAGGGTTTCGACTTGCTCCGTACTATCACCCAGCTATGGTTGGGTATTTTGCTTTCCTTTCCAGTACTTGCGCTTGATAGTGCCAGTGCAATCTTCTACCCATTACCGACTCAGATAAAGGGTTCGTTCATTGCTGCCCAACACCTTTTTTCTGGAGAGCAGGGCGGCTTGTGGATTCATGACGTGCATGGCCGAGTGCTTTTTTATGATGGCAGTAACCTTCAGCCCAAGTCAGGTAGTTTGCTAGATTTTTCTGTAGATCAAGTTGCTTATATTGATGGGGCGTTTTGGACTTTTTTCAATAACGAAGTCTATAGAACTAAGCCAAATCAAGAACGAAAGCTAATCTTTAGTTTGAATCCAGGCGCACAAATTAGAAAAATTGGTGCATCAGGTGACTATATCTGGGTTAGTGATGGTTCGCAGTTTTACACTTACCATGTCGCTCAAAATAAGCTTGAGGCATACTCATTGCTTCAGTTGTATCAACATAGCAACAACAGCCATGTTTACATCAATGACGCTATTTTCGTAAAAACGCGTTGGGTATTAGCAACGAACTCAGGAGCATACTTATCTGAGGGTAAGCGATTTAATCATGTTGTTTCTTCTAAAAAGCACTTCATTGAAAAAGTTTATTATTCAGCCTCAAGGCGTGAGATCGTCATTGGTTCCCTAAAAGGGGCGCTAGTGTTCAGCCTAGAAAATGCAGAACAACCTATTGTAAGAATTGGCGATTCGCATGTATTGGCAATAGCAGAAACGAATCAAGAGTATTGGATAGGTACAGAGCATGGGCTCTTCGTTCATTCGTTCTTATCCGGTGAGACCTCTAAGGTAACCGCTGCCAGTTTCCAAGAGCTCGATTTGAGTCAAAGTAAAATCTACTCATTGCTTAATGACAACATGGGCGGTATGTGGGTTGCGACAAATCGTGGTATTCGATATTACTCGATGTTTAGCAAAAAATTTGAGCGAATGACTTTCGATGGTGGGCATCGAATTGCAGATCTCAACAAAATTACGCAAACCTACACAGGGCCAAAGGATCAGCTGTGGTTATCAAGTGGTCGGAATGTGTATCTGCGCAGTAATGATAGTACCAAACTCATCATTCAAGCTCAGAATGAGATTACACAGTTTGCTATAAGAGAGAAGCAGATTTGGATTGCTACCAATGATGGCCTTCAAGTTTATGACTTATCTACACAACAATGGGTTGAGCTTCCATATCTTAGGGCATTAGCGGGAGCGCCAATAGAGCACATTATTAATACAGATGAAGGAAAAATCTGGCTTGCCCGTGGAAAAAGCCTTTTCTACATCGACCCTAGTAAGCAGTTGCTACGTAACTTAGGCGATGATTGGCTCGTTGCAAAATATCTTCCTGCGAAAATAACCCGATTATTTGCTTCTAGCTCTGAACTGATTATTGGTACCGACCATGGTTATTATCAGTATGATGGCGAAAAAATACGATTTAATCACTTTTCGGCAAGTTATGGAGAGGTACTAGATATTGTCGAATCAACCGATGGGGCATATTGGTTTGCTTCGGCGTATGGCGTATTCAAAACTCAGCTACGTAGTAATGAACAAGTATCCATGGCGTTGCGGATTGATAATGCTCGTCCGGCCTGTATGTTAGCTGACTCTGAAGGTGTCTGGCTTTCATCATCCGTAGGTTTAAGTTATTACCGATTATCTGGTGAATTAGTCAAACACTACTCTTCAGCTTCTGGGTTGATCAACAATGAATTTACCTCAGGGGTTTGTAATCAGATTTCTCATCCTGAGAGTAACCATAAAACATTAGTGTTTGGCTCAAAATATGGTTTGGTTAAGGCTGACTCCACAACCCTGCTTGTGTCTAAATCTCCTGAATCCAAAGTGATTATTAGCCGGGTGTCCTCGGAAAGTGGTGTGATTCAAGTTGGCGGTGGAGAGCTTAATGACACTTATATTCCGTATGGGTCTTCGGTGAGCTTTTTATTCGGTGTGATGCCAAAACCGAATACCCAAGTACTTCACTTTAGACTCAATACCTATGATGAGTGGCAAGTGCTAGAAGGCGGACAATTGAACTTAGAGCATCTGAGTTCTGGTCACTACACACTTCAAGTTAGCAGCGGTGAGCAAGTTATACGCGGTCAGGTGGGGGCTGAGTTTCAATTTACGGTATTAGAACCTTGGTATCGTACGTCATTTGCTATTTTTAGTTTTGTAATGACGCTGCTGTTCGTGTTTGGCGCTGTAGGTTACTGGCGGTCACGTTATGTCCTTCAACATAATAAAGAGTTGGCGGCGCAGGTAACATTAAAAACTAACCAGCTTCGTCATCAAAGTCGGGTATTACTCTCTAGTAATCAGCAACTACGTAAGCAAATTCAAGTGAGAAACCTGCTTGTTGATCATGTTGCAAGTTCTATAAAAACAAGTATCGACGTCTTTGCTAAGTTTGTTCCTGATGATTGCGATGAATCGACGCAAGATCATTTGAAGAAAGCATATTGGCAGCTTAATGAATTAAAAGTAGTACCGGTAGAGAACACTGGGAATGCTCAGAGTTACGATTTGAATCAAATTACCAGTTCAGTGATTGACGTGTGGCGGGAAGACTTTAAAAAAGCAGGCTTAGAGCTAGAATTTCAGGATGTTGAAAGCCACAGCAGAGTTGTATTGGAAAGCTTTAATCTTGATGTGATCTTTAATACAGTTTTCGCCAATATTATTAAACGTTCCTATCGAGGTCAGTCCGTTAGGGTTTCAATCGGGGAAGACGAGCAGCATATCACTTTAACCATGTTGGATTTTGGTAATCAACTCCCTTCTAAACTGACGTTTGGTAAGCCAATATCAATGAACCAAGTGGATCTGAGTATTGAGCAGTTATCAACGTTGGTTGAAGCTAGCGGAGGGAAGTTATCGATTATAAGCTCTGATACGCAGAATAAGTTCGACATTACGTGGCCGAAAGTTCATTTCACGGATGAACAACTCGAGCATGTAATGATGAATAGCTTCGATGACGTGTTAGAGCCGACTAGGCAAGAGCCCGTTAAGATGTCACCAGAACAAGAGTGGCTCAACAAAGTTTATCAGTTAGTGAGTGACAATTTCTCCGACGCTGAGTTTGGTACTGCCTCTGCTGCAAAATTGTTGTTTATGTCAGAAAGAAGCTTACAACGACGTTTTAAATCAGCGTCATCTCGTACTTTTAAAGATTATCTTACCGAAGTTCGCTTAGAAACAGCATGCGAGCAGCTCTTAGCTGGCGAGAAAATTAGCGAGGTCGCGTTTAATTGTGGCTTTAATGACCCTTCTTATTTTAGTCAGAAGTTTAGACTGCATTTTGGACTGCCACCGTCCAAGTTCGCAACGACTCAAGAGAGCCAAACAAGCCTATAGCTCTTAATTCGATATGACTTAGCCCAGCCTTAGTGCTGGGCTTTTTTACGCTTGTCGTGCGAGCTGCTGATAGAACAAAGCAAACTAAATGTTGGTTTGTTGGATATCCGCTTTAATTTCTACGAGATAAGAGATAAGAGATAAGAGATAAGAGATAAGAGATAAGAGATAAGAGATAAGAGATAAGAGATACGAGATGTCGCCTAAAAACTAGACCCAGGGCTTTAGTTAACTAGTTCAAAATCAATGGGGTGGTATGTAAGAGCGATAGGTAATAAGGGTAACAACGACTATTGACTAGTAGTAGAGATTTAAGAGGTTAGTGGAGGTTACTTAAGAAACAATAAAGAAAGAGAAGAAAAAAAATATCGTGGTATAGCCGGGGGGACTATACCACGGGTGTCAATGACACCTTCGCTTGCTGCCGGAGTGACATGTTGCCATGCCACCTCTGGAATTCTTTTGAGTGGCTGTTGCCTCTCGATGGGTTAACTATACGAGACCTTACTTATTTTTCTTATAAAAATAACGACACCTTTATGTGAGAAATGCGACAAGTTGACTTTTGCTTTGTAAGTAACTGATAAATAAAGTTTAATTAATTTTGGGGTTTCTTTTGTTATCGATTTGTTATTGTTTTCTCTGGGCTCATTTATTGATTTTGACGAAAATGACGGAGTTTTAATTAACGAACTTGACGACGAATAAACAGGGTAGATTCGTGAAATCTTTGATTTCACACAATGAATAGGAGGGTATTGGGGAGTAGAATTGCCCCATTGAATACTCTTAATAATAATATTTATCATTAGCAATACTCTTAAGGGCCATTATGAAGCTATCAGAGATCAAACCCGGAGAAACGGTAACTATTCGATTACTTGAAGGTCTATCCTCAGATGTTCGAAAAAAGCTCATGGTAATGGGGCTACTTCCTAACACTCTAGTAAAAGTAATTCGACGCGCACCTATGGGCGACCCTCTGCAAGTTGAAGTTCGTGGTGTTTCTGTTGCATTGCGAGAAGCGATTGCGCAAAACATTGAAGTGGAGCGAGCATAATGCAATATCAAATTCTTACTGTAGGTAACCCAAACAGCGGTAAAACAACACTTTTTAATGGCCTGACAGGTGCTAAACAGCAGGTTGGTAACTGGGCTGGTGTAACTGTTGAGAAGAAAACAGGTCAGTTTAAACATGCAGGTGATGATTTTGCACTGACTGACCTGCCTGGTATTTACTCACTTGATAGTGGTAACGACAGCAACAGCATTGATGAGTCGATCGCATCCCGTGCGGTTTTGACTCACCCAGCAGATTTGATCATCAACGTAGTAGATGCAACCAGTCTTGAACGTAGCCTATATATGACACTTCAACTACGTGAACTTGGCCGTCCAATGATTGTTGTGTTGAACAAGATGGATGCGCTTAAGCGTGAACGCCAAATCATCAATGTAGCTGAACTGGAAAAGACACTGGGTTGCCCAGTAGTAAGTCTATCTGCGACAAACAAAGCACAAGTTGCCGAGTTTAAAGAGAAGCTACACAAATCTGTGGTTCAAGGTGTTGCACTAAAAGAAATGTCTTTGAACTACGGCGAGCAAATGGAAGCGGCGATCAATAACGTTTCGGCTCTTTTTAATGATCAAACCGTTTCTAACCGTGCTCTAGCGATTCGTGCACTAGAAAAAGATGCACTTGTTCTTAACAGTATGTCGGATGCTGACCGCAATAGCGTTGAAAACACTATTACTGAGCTTGAACTGGATGTTGACCTGCACGTTGCCGACACTAAATACACGCACCTTCACGAAGAGTGTAAGAAAGTACGCCGTAGCGAAGGTAAGCTAAGTCGTAGTGTGACTGAAAAGCTCGACCAGTTCATCCTCAACAAGTGGGTGGGCATTCCATTCTTCTTCGTTGTGATGTACCTAATGTTCATGTTCTCTATCAACATTGGTAGTGCGTTCATCGACTTCTTCGATATCGGTGTTGGTGCGTTGCTAGTTGATGGCGGTCACCACTTATTGGATGGTCATTTGCCAGTTTGGCTGGTAACTGTTCTTGCTGATGGTATCGGTGGTGGTATCCAAACAGTCGCGACTTTCATTCCAGTTATCGCGTGTTTGTACCTTTTCCTAGCTGTGCTTGAAAGCTCAGGCTACATGGCTCGTGCAGCATTCGTACTAGATAAAGTGATGCAGAAGATCGGCCTACCGGGTAAAGCATTTGTACCGCTTGTTCTTGGTTTTGGCTGTAACGTACCATCAATCATGGCAACTCGTACTTTAGACCAAGAGCGTGAACGTAAACTGGCTGCATCAATGGCTCCATTTATGTCATGTGGTGCTCGTCTGCCTGTATACGCGCTATTTGCCGCTGCATTCTTCCCTGGCTCCGGTCAGAACATTGTCTTTGCACTTTACCTACTTGGTATTGTGGCTGCGATTTTCACTGGTCTTTTCCTTAAGCACACGCTTTACCCAGGTAGCAGTGACACGTTGGTTATGGAAATGCCAGATTACGAGCTTCCAACATTACAAAACGTTGTGATCAAAACGTGGCAAAAACTGAAGCGCTTTGTATTGGGTGCGGGCAAAACCATCGTAATCGTTGTGGCAATCCTAAGTTTCTTTAACTCACTAGGTACAGATGGCAGCTTTGGTAACGAAGACAGTGAAAATTCTGTACTTTCTAAAGCAGCACAAGTCGTGACGCCAGTGTTTGCACCAATCGGCGTTCAAGAAGACAACTGGCCGGCAACTGTTGGTATTATTACGGGGATCTTCGCTAAAGAAGCTGTGGTAGGTACGCTTAACAGCCTATACACCACACCAAGTGATGGCGAAGAAGCGGAATTTGACCTAATGGGCAGCCTAGAAGAAGCGGTAATGAGTATCCCTGATAACCTTGCTGGTTTGAGCTACTCAGATCCACTGGGCATTGAAGTCGGTGACCTTACTGATTCAAGTGCAGTAGCAGAAGAGCAAGAAGTAGATGCATCTATCTTTGGTAACATCAAAGCTCAATTTGCTTCTGGTAACGCAGCGTTTGCTTACCTAATCTTTATTCTTCTTTACACACCATGTGTAGCAGCGATGGGTGCATATGTACGTGAGTTCGGCCATAACTTTGCGCGTTTTATTGCGGTGTGGACAATGGGCTTGGCATATCTATGTGCGACGTTCTACAACCAGTTGACACACTTTGCAGATAGCCCTATTACTAGTGGTATTTGGATGGCAGTGATTGTGGCAATCTTCTTTGGCACATACCGCGTGTTCAAGCGAGTAGGTAAGAAGCACCAAGGTGCACTAGAGGTGCAAGTAGCATGATTTTAAAAGAGCTTTATCAATACATTGCAGACAAAGGAACCGTCTCCCAGTCAGATCTGGCTAAGCAGTTTGGGATGAGTGAAGACGGAGCCGACGCGATGTTAAGCGTGTGGATCAAGAAGGGTAAAGTTAACCGCTTAGTCGACACCAATAAAGCTCATGACGTGACTCGAGTGCGCTACTCTGTAACTAAGCAAGATGGGTTATCTTTAACAGTAACCATGTAGCAGTAAGAAGTCTCACGTAAAACCGACAAAGCCGCATCAGTAATGATGCGGCTTTTCTTTTCTGTCTATTCAATCAGCGATCTTCAGAGTGCTTTGTTGAGCCCAGTTCTAAAAACTTTAATCCGAGGCTTAGAACTAAAATTGAAATTGGTAGGGTTAAGATTGTCCAGTCTAAGCTATCGAAATTAATCAGTACGAGCTCCAAGAACTTCACAAATAAAATCACAATAATGACTTCAGCTAAGATGTTTTTTAGGTGACCAATGTTTGGTGTTCTGATCCAATGCAAAACGGATTGGTCTTGTGTTTTAGCTTTAACTTTATTGGAGATAAACAGAGTAAAGATACCGTGAGCAAAGATAAACAAAACCAGTGCGACAAGAAACGTATCTAGAGACTTGATCAAATAAGCGATCGCGATGTCTGCTTTATCTAAATGTGCGAGTGTTTCTGGAGGTGTTTGATTAAGAATGAAGACCGCAAATGCCGAGTAGGTTTTTGCTGCACCCATAACAAAAAGCAAGAACGAAGCAGCCATAGAACAGATGATGGCAATCCAGCTGACGTATCGGAATGTGTTGAAGACTTGTTTCATGATGACCCTCTCTAATTGAGCGAGCAGTCTAAACAAGTTTGATTTGAGTGATAATCCCAGAAAAATGAGAAAGATTGTTACAAATAGGTATTAATCTTTCTCTGTCTGTTTCAGCCGTATTCAAAGACGAATTATTTTCGCTAGCAGTGCTTATGCCTTTTGGAAAATAGAGCTCAGTGATAGCACGTTCTTAATACGACCAAGCAACTCGTTTTGCTCTTCTTCTGTGCGGAATTCACCTTTGGTGTTACCCCAAACTGGTCCCGGCCATGCAACATCGTCTTCGAAGCGAGCAATATGGTGAATGTGCAGTTGTGGCACCATGTTACCTAGCGCGCCAAGGTTTAACTTGTCTGGACGGAATGTTGCTTCCAGTGCTTGGCTTACCGCTTGAGACTCTAGCAAAAACTGTTGCTGTTCTTGCATTGGCAAGTGGTGAAGCTCTTTTAGGTTTGCACGCTTAGGTACCAAGATAACCCATGGCACGGCATTGTCTTTATGCAGAAGTGCCACGCACAGTGGGAAGTGACCGATAACGGTGGTGTCTTTTGCCAGTTGAGGGTGCAGTTCAAAACTCATGATCTTTCCAATTAATTGTTTTAGTTGAGTATAAGGTTGGAGAGAGGATGTGGCTAGGTCTTAAATACTAAACGAGAGATTCCCTATCACGTTCGTCCCTCACTGTAGGGAATGACGAGTTTCTACCGACGCTAGTGGGGAAGTGCTTGGTTTCACGCAAATGAGATATGAGGAGCAATAAAAAAGGTTGACGCTTTCACGCCAACCGTTCTAAATCGTCTCGATTCTCGATTCTCGATTCTCGATTCTCGATTCTCGATTCTCGATTCTCGATTCTCGATTCTCGATTCTCGATTCTCTTACATACGCTCTAGAGTATCGATACCTAGTAGAGATAGACCTTGCTTGATGGTCTTCGCCGTTAGCGCTGCTAGTTTCAGACGGCTTTGTTTCACAGCTTCGTCTTCAGCAACTAGGATAGGGCACGCTTCGTAGAAGCTAGAGAACTGACCTGCTAGTTCGAATAGGTAGCTACACATGATGTGCGGTTGACCTTCGCGAGCAACAGATTGAACCGCTTCTTCGAATTGCATAAGTTTTGCGATAAGCGCTTTTTCTTTCTCGTCAGTGATCTTAATTTCACCTTGTAGATCATCCATAGAAACGCCAGCTTTAGCGAATACAGATGCTACACGAGTGTAAGCGTATTGCATGTAAGGTGCAGTGTTACCTTCGAACGCTAGCATGTTGTCCCAATCGAACACGTAGTCTGTGGTACGGTGCTTAGAAAGGTCTGCGTACTTAACCGCTGCCATTGCAACTGTGTTAGCGATCGCTTTCTTCTCGTCTTCTGCTAGTTCTGGGTTCTTAGATTCGATCAGCTGTGCTGCACGAACTTCTGCTTCATCAAGAAGATCTGCAAGACGAACCGTACCACCTGCACGAGTCTTGAATGGTTTACCATCTTTACCTAGCATCATGCCGAATGCGTGGTGTTCAAGAGAAACAGATTCTGGGATGTAACCCGCTTTACGAACAATAGTCCAAGCTTGCATTAGGTGCTGGTGCTGACGAGAGTCGATGAAGTAAAGCACACGATCTGCGCCTAGCTCTTCGTAACGGTATTTCGCACATGCGATATCTGTTGTTGTGTATAGGAAGCCGCCGTCACGCTTCTGAACGATAACGCCCATCGCTTCGCCGTCTTTGTTCTTGAATTCTTCAAGGAACACAACTTGTGCGCCATCATCTTCAACCGCAAGGCCTTGTGCTTTAAGGTCTGCTACGATCTTAGGTAGCATGTCGTTGTACATGCTCTCGCCCATTACGTCATCACGAGATAGAGATACGTTTAGACGATCGTAGTTGCGTTGGTTTTGGATCATGGTTACGTCAACCAGCTTCTTCCACATTTCTGCGCAGAACTCGTCGCCGCTTTGCAGTTTCACAACGTAGTTACGTGCTTTCACTGCGAATTCTTCGTCTTCGTCGTACAGTTTCTTAGACTCACGGTAGAAGCCTTCAAGGTCAGCCAGTTCCATAGAAACTTCGCCAGACTCTTGTTGTACACGCTCAAGGTTTGCGATAAGCATACCGAACTGAGTACCCCAGTCACCGATGTGGTTCGCACGGATCACTTTGTGACCTAGGAACTCAAGAGTACGTACTACCGCATCACCGATGATGGTTGAACGTAGGTGACCAACGTGCATTTCTTTCGCAACGTTTGGTGCAGAGTAGTCAGCAACGATAGTTTGAGCTTCGTCTGCAGCAACGCCAAGGCGTGAGTCAGCCAGTGCTGCTTCTGCTTGCTTCGCTAGAAACTCTTCGCTTAGGAAAATGTTGATGAAACCAGGACCTGCGATTTCTGTCTTGCTCGCAATACCGTCTAGGTCTAGAACATCCAGTACTTTCTGTGCAAATTCTCGTGGGTTAGTACCCAGTTTTTTAGCAACGCCCATTACGCCGTTTGCTTGGTAGTCACCAAATTGTGGCTTTGCTGATTGGCGAACTGCAGCAGGACTGCCTGCAGGTGCGCCAGCGGCTTCTAGAGCCTGAGATACTTTGTCATTAATAAGTGCTTGGATATTCACACGCGTTTCCTTCAATTCAAGGACGAAGAACTCGGCGATATAAGTGCCGAGTTCTGTTGGAGTTCACAAAAATGGGGCTAATGATAACAACTTTATTGCTTTTCATACAGAGAGGAATTGGGGAAATTTATACTTTTTCGATTGAATGGAAATGTGGCTTGGTTTGCGTTTACTATTGCGCTCAGAGTAATGAGATAAATCGCCCCAAAAGAGAGCCACAATGACGACTCAACTAGTTGAAAAACGCCTAGCGCCTGAATTGATGATCCAAGATCTGGATGCATTTATGGCGAAGATTGAAGAGCTTGCATCTCTGTTAAAACTGGATCTGAGCTTTGCTCAAGCTGACCATATTGCGCTGCGTATTAATGATACTGAAACAGCGAAAGCCGCGCATGAAGCATGGAATCAATACGGTAAGGTGATTTCACGAGCGAAAATCAACGGTCGCCCGATTATTGTTATTGAATTCGACAAAGCGTTGGAAAGCCGTGGCTGGAAGATTGAGTGTTTGGAGCTGCCATACCCTGCGGAAGGCAAAATCTACCCAACTGAAAGCTGGGAACATGTGGAGTTTGTGATTCCGTCTCATGCCGAAACCGCAGATGAGTTTCTTGCTGATTTGAAACACACTTATCCAGCGTTTGGCGCACGCTTTAGTGAGTTAGAAGAGCTGGGTGTGAAGATCAAACTATCGAGCCCGAAAGGGGAAGGCGAACGCTTGAATAACCCAACGGTGGCGTTTAAGTATCAAGGCATTTGTATCAAGCTGCACCCGCATTCACTCAAGCGTATTGTGGAGTCTGAGCAGGCTTAATTTGTTTTACGTGCGCTATTAGCTTTGTGGGCAAACTGGAGCTGACAGTGCGCGGATATGAGATTCCTGATCTCGCTTAAGCTCGTCGGAATGACGCGTTTGAGTTGTTTGCGCTTGGTTAAGTGGTGCGTATTAATGCGTTTTTATGCCTATGTCCCACTTATGTCATTCCTGACATCGAAGAAAGAGTGCTGTCGTGAAGGTTAGCGTTAAATCGCAGGATTCCTGATCTTGCTTAAGCTTGTCGGACTGACGAAGTTCAAGTCGTTTGTGTTTGGTTAAGTGATGTGCACTAATTAGCTTTCATGCTCACGCCTCATTTACGTCATTCCCGAAAGCGACGAAGGAGCGCAGTCGGGAATCTCTTACATGCACTGCCATAAAACATCCGACGACTGATACAAAAAACGCGTAACGAAAAGGCAATACCTTCTCTAATTACGCGTTTTTAATAGTTAACAGTCAGTCGCTAACTTAAAGAATAACCGTCTTATTACCGTAAACAAAAACGTGGTCATTGAGCACTTTGTTCAGTGCTTTGCTCAACACGTTCTTTTCTACATCACGACCCGCTTGCGCCATATCTTGTGCGCTGAAGGTGTGATCGACAGGAATTACGTCCTGTTTAATGATTGGCCCTTCATCTAGATCATTGGTAACAAAGTGTGCGGTTGCACCAATGATTTTCACGCCACGATCAAACGCTTGTTGGTACGGTTTCGCACCGATGAAAGCGGGCAAGAAACTGTGGTGAATATTAATAATCTTGTGATGGTACTGCTCTACAAAAGCTGGGGTTAGCACACGCATGTACTTCGCCAGAACTAAAAAGTCCGCATCGTATTGAGCGATAACTTCGAGTATCTTTTGCTCATGCTCTTCGCGGCTCAGATCTTCGTGAGTAACATGGTGATAAGGGATATCGAAGCGTTCAGTAAGGCCTTGTAGCTTGTCGTAGTTACCGACAACGGCTGCGATCTCTACATCCAAACTTCCGTCGTAGTTCTTCATTAAAATATCGCCTAAACAATGCGCTTCTTTGGTTACTAAAATAACGATACGCTTACGGCGGGAACTGATGAGCTTTCGCTTCGCACCTTGAGGCAGTGCTTGGTCTAAATCTGCTAGAAAAGTCTGATCATTGAAGTAGCCTTCTAGCTCGGTACGCATAAAAAAGTGACCACTGGCATTATCTACAAACTCATTATTGTGGACGATATTCAGTTGGTGCTTATAACATATATTGGTGATTTTTGAGATCAGGCCTGGGGCGTCTGAACAATGAGTAAGTAGTGTTTTCTTTTCCATAAATAGAATACTTCCATGTTTTATTTTTTTTAGCGTACGAAAAATTGTTTAGCCCTAATAGGGTGAACTATGCCGCAATTTGACCACCATAAATAATCTATTATCAAAATGGTTTCAACAAATTATCTAGGTGAATTTAAACAGTCACAAGTTTGTTGACGTAAGACAAAATTAAAAGGCTAAGGTGGTGCGTATGGATAAAGAACTACTAGCACGCAAACTGTACCAAGAGCGAGTAAGTGCACTGGTGGGAGAACAAGGCATTGATGAGCAGGTGCTCAGTCAAATGTGGGAAAATAAAGCCACTCCTACCGAAGCGGCGAAAGCCATGGTATCGGACGATGCATTCCAAGGACCAGCTTGGCTAAATCGCTACTTAAATCGTAAATAACTTCACAAACACCTTCCGGGGCGGGTCTTATTATTGGCTCGCCCCGGCTCACTTTCTGCACTTTTGTCACCTCGTGATCCTTTCCCGTTCTTTGGTATACTCTCGGCAATTTTTCTCGCTCAGGCAAAAAGTGGATGATCGCAAAAACCTTTTCCTCTGATGGTGCGCTAGGTAAAGCTATACCTGGTTTTCAAGCTCGTCAGCCCCAAATCGATATGGCAGAAGCCGTCAGCAGTGCGATCAAAGACCAAACTCAGCTGGTGGTTGAAGCAGGGACGGGAACAGGTAAAACCTTCGCTTACCTTGTGCCTGCGTTATTGAGTGGCAAAAAAGTCATCATCAGTACCGGGTCTAAGAACTTACAAGAGCAGCTATATCATCGTGACCTGCCGTTGATGGTGAATGCGCTGGGATTCTATGGTCAAGTAGCATTGTTAAAAGGTCGCTCTAACTACCTTTGTTTAGATCGCTTAAGTCGACAGATGGTCGAAAGCCACACCAACGAAGCAGATCCAACACTGCTGACTCAATTGGTCAAGGTACGCTCTTGGTCTTCGGAAACGAAAACGGGCGATTTAGGAGATTGTGAAGATCTGCCTGAAGACAGCATGATCATCCCAACCATTACCTCAACCAACGACAACTGCTTAGGCAAAGAGTGTCCGAGCTATACTGATTGTTTCGTCTTAAAAGCACGTAAACGTGCGATGGATTCGGACATCGTTGTCGTAAACCACCATCTGTTCCTCGCCGATCTTGCGATAAAAGAAACGGGTTTTGGCGAACTGATCCCTGAGGCAGATGTCTTCATCTTCGACGAAGCCCACCAGCTTCCAGATATCGCCAGCGAATACTTCGGACAGTCGATCTCCAGCCGTCAGATCCAAGAGCTTGCCAAAGATATTGAAATTGCCTACCGCACAGAAGCGAAAGACATGCGTCAACTGCAAAAAGTGGGGGATAAACTGATGCAAAGTGTCATGGACATGCGCATTGTATTAGGTGAACCTGGTTTTCGTGGCAACTGGCGTGAGGCTCTGCAATCGGAATCGATTAAGCGTGAACTGGTACGTTTAATTGATAGCCTAGATCTTGCCATCGATGTACTAAAACTGGCGTTGGGTAGAAGCCAATTGCTGGATACCGCGTTTGAGCGTGCCAACCTTATCAAAGGTCGGATCGACAGAGTGTGTGACGTAGACATCACCGGTTATTCCTACTGGTACGATACTTCTCCGCGCCATTTCGCCCTGCACATTACACCGCTTTCGGTGGCGGATAAATTCCATGAGCAAATCGAAATCAAACAAGGTGCGTGGATTTTTACCTCAGCAACCCTTGCTGTCTCTGGTGACTTCAAGCACTTTACTGAACGCTTAGGGCTGAAGCCAAAACAACAGTTTTCCCTGCCTTCTCCGTTTGATTACGAGCAGCAAGCGCGTTTATGTGTACCTCGTTATTTACCTGAGCCAAACAGCCCAGGCTTAGCCGACAAACTGGTGCGAATGCTCGCGCCTGTCATTGAAGAGAATGACGGACGTTGTTTCTTCTTATGTACTTCGCACAGTATGATGCGTGAGCTAGGAGAGCGCTTCCGTGAAGTGCTGGATTTGCCAGTACTCATGCAAGGTGAGATGAGTAAACAGAAGACCCTAGCCGAGTTTATGGAGCTGGGTAATGCACTGCTGGTGGCCACTGGTGCATTTTGGGAAGGGATAGATGTTAGAGGTGATGCACTGAGCTGTGTTATCATCGATAAATTACCGTTTACAGCCCCTGATGATCCATTGCTTAAGGCACGTATTGAAGATTGTCGGTTACGTGGTGGTGAGCCATTTGCAGAAGTGCAAATTCCGGACGCCGTTATTACGTTAAAACAAGGGGTAGGGCGTTTGATTCGAGATCAGAAAGATCACGGTGCATTAATCATTTGTGACAACCGTTTGGTCACACGAGATTATGGTGGGATCTTTTTAGCAAGTTTACCTCCGATCCCAAGAACACGAGATCTAGAACGAATCAAAACATTCCTAAAAGCCGAACAAGATAGCCAGTCATAGAGTGGCCTTAATTACATTTAGAACAGAGTTATAGAGAGTCAAATGAGCGCAAAAATTCTTGCTATCGATACTGCAACAGAAAATTGTTCTGTTGCATTATTAGTGGGTGATAAAGTGATTTCACGTAGTGAAGTTGCACCTCGCGATCACACCAAGAAAGTGCTACCAATGGTAGATGAACTTCTGAAAGAAGCCGGTTTGACCCTTCAAGAGTTGGATGCGCTTGCGTTTGGTCGTGGTCCGGGTAGCTTTACTGGTGTTCGTATCGGTATTGGTATTGCACAAGGCTTAGCATTTGGTGCAGATCTACCAATGATTGGCGTTTCAACACTTGCAGCCATGGCGCAAGGCAGCTACCGCAGACACGGTGCGACTGATGTTGCGGTTGCAATTGATGCACGCATGAGTGAAGTTTATTGGGCTCGTTATACTCGTCAAGAGAATGGTGAATGGGCAGGAGTGGATGCAGAATGCGTGATTCCACCTGCGCGTTTAGCCGAAGAAGTACAAGCTGACGATAATACATGGACAACCGCAGGTACAGGTTGGGATGCATACCAAGATGAGTTAGGTCAACTTCGATTGAATCTAACTGCTGGTGAGGTACTTTACCCTGATTCGCAAGACATTGTCATTTTGGCGAAACAGGAGCTGGAGAAAGGCAATACCGTTCCAGTAGAAGAGTCGAGCCCAGTTTATCTGCGTGACAATGTGACTTGGAAGAAGCTACCAGGTCGCGAATAATCCTTATTGAGTTAGGGCGAAGTTTACTTCGCCCTAAATAAAGATGGAGCGTTATGGCATCGATAAATGGTTTACCTCCTGCGTTGGTTCCCGGTGCAAATCGAACGACGAAAACCAACAAAAAAAGTCAGGTAAAGAAAAGTCAGCAAAAGCAACCCGTTGGCCAACCATCAAAGGTGGCGAATGCGGTCGCGCACTCCATCAAACAGGTTGATGAATCACAAATACATCGGGCTCAAATTCAATATGATTTGCCTGAAGGACGTGCTCGCAAAGCCATGGAAGAATATATGGGTGTAATGAACCAAGCGAAAAAAGAGGAACTCGCTCAATTGCTTGGTGTCGATATTTACATCTAAACTGCAACACAACCTTTAAAGGGGAAACATGAACCTATCCAAACGAATTTTATTTACCCTTCTTGTTACGATTGGCTTGTCCGCGTGTAGCTCCCTACCAGAAGAGCTTACTGCGTCAACAGAACAAGTCATGACAGATTACAAAACCTTCGCAGAATCCCAAGGTCAAGTTAAGGAAGACGTAAGACTCGGCGGCGTTATTGCTCAAGTCGACAACTTGAAAGATAAAACCCGTTTGGAAGTTGTGAACCTCCCAATTAGTAAAACTGGTAAACCAAATATTGATAAAGAACCTATTGGCCGCTTTGTTGTATATATGGATGGATATTTAGAACCAGTATCGTTTAGCAAAGGCAGGCTGATTACTGTTGTTGGTAAAAGTGCAGGGGAAGAGCAAGGCAAAATCGGTGAGCACCCTTACATTTTCCCTGTAGTGAAAGGCGATGGCTACCGCTTATGGAAGATTGAAGAGCGTGTACGCATGTACGATACGCCAACTTACTTCTACCCTTGTTACTCCATTAACTGCCGCATGATGAGAAATGACTTCCCACAAGACGGCAAGGTGATCAAGAAGGTTAAGTAATCTGTGATTAATGAGCGCCGTTTTGAACTCCCATCTGGGAGTATGGCTGCCCTAGAGATCGGAAACGAAAAAACGACTGCTTGTTCAGTCGTTTTTCTTCATGGGTGGATGGATAATGCGGGCAGTTTTAAGGCTCTGATGAATGCTATTCACCAGAGAGCGCCGGAGCTTCACTTGTTAGCAATTGACCTATTTGGTCATGGTCTCTCCAGTCATAAATCCTCCGATAATTACTATCCTTTTCATGACTACATTGCTGATTTACACCAACTATTGGATGAATTATCGCCAAACAGACTGGTGTTAGTAGGGCATTCACTAGGCGCATTAATCGCAAGTTGCTATAGTGCTGCTTTTCCAGAGCAAGTCGAAGCATTAGTGCAAATTGAAGGGGCGGGCCCACTCGCTGAAAACCCTTCAAATAGCGTTAAACGTCTGCGTAGCGGTGTCCTCACTCGACAACGTCAACGTAACAAACCGGAGCGAGCCATCGCTTCTTTCGATCTGGCGTTAAAGCTACGCATGCAAGCGAATCAGCTGACTGCCGAGCAGTTGATGCCTATCGTAGAGCGCGGAACTGAATGTCGTGATAACCAATGGTTTTGGCGACATGATGCCAAATTAAAATGCGAGTCTCTTTATCGTATGGCGCAGGATCACGCGAATGCGATCACCAGCCAAATCTGCTGTCCGCACCTGATCATTTTAGGTGACAAAGGATTTCAGCATTTACAGTCTAACCAAGTCGATTGGGGAGAAAATCCGCCGAATGTGGTTTCTGTCGCGGGTGGGCATCATTGTCATTTAGAGCAAAAGCTCGAGGTCGCAAAGCGAATTCTTGGTGTAGTTAACAAAATTTAAACAAGTGTTTGAGAGTTACGTGCTCAAGCACGTTTGCTGTGCTGTAATAGTGCTCAAAATAAAAAGGACGCTATTTTTTAGCCAGTTATAAACGAGGAGTAACATCGTGGATAAACCATGGCTTTCACGTTATCCAAGTGACGTACCTGAAACCATCAATCCAGAGCAATATGAGTCTTTGGTAGAAATGTTCGAGCAGTCTGTACAAAAATACGCAGACCAACCGGCATTCATGAACATGGGCTCGGTCATGACCTTCCGCAAATTGGAAGAGCGTAGCCGCGCATTTGCCGCATACCTACAAAACGAACTAAAGCTGAAAAAGGGTGACCGCGTTGCTCTTATGATGCCAAACCTGCTGCAATACCCTGTCGCGCTATTTGGTATTTTGCGTGCTGGTTGTATCGCGGTGAACGTGAACCCACTTTACACTCCCCGTGAGCTAGAGCATCAGCTAAACGATGCTGGCGCAACGGCGATCGTTATCGTTTCTAACTTCGCGAACACACTTGAGCAGATCGTTGAAAACACGCCTGTTAAGCACGTAGTTCTGACCAGCCTTGGTCAAATGCTGCCACGTGCGAAAGGTACGCTTGTCGACTTCGTAGTTAAGTACGTGAAAGGCATGGTACCTAAGTACGATCTGCCTGGTGCAATCTCAATGCGTAAAGCGCTGCACAAAGGTCGTCGTCTTCAGTACGTGAAGCCATTTATGTCTGGCGATGATATTGCGTTCCTTCAGTACACCGGTGGTACAACGGGCGTAGCCAAAGGCGCAATCCTGACGCACCGCAATATGATTGCGAACGTAATGCAGGCGAAAGGCGCGTATGGCCCCGTTCTGTCTCCGGGGCGTGAACTGGTTGTGACGGCGTTGCCGCTTTATCACGTATTTGCGCTGACGGTGAACTGTCTACTATTCATCGAAATGGGTGGCAATAACCTACTGATTACCAACCCACGTGACATTCCAGGTTTTGTGAAAGAGCTGCAGAAGCACCAGTTCACCGCGATTACCGGCGTAAATACGCTGTTTAATGCATTGGTAAACAACGAAGATTTCCATGAGCTAGATTTCAGTAACCTTCGCCTAGCAGTAGGTGGTGGTATGGCAGTACAACGCGCGGTTGCAGAGAGTTGGCAGAAAACAACCGGATGTTACCTACTAGAAGGTTACGGCCTAACAGAATGTTCTCCGCTCGTGGCGGCTTACCCGCATGACCTAGTGGAATACAACGGCTCTATCGGTCTGCCTGTGCCATCAACGGAAGTACGTATCGTTGATGAAGAAGGTAACGGCTTACCAAACACTGAAACCGGTGAGCTTCAAGTCCGTGGTCCTCAAGTTATGCAGGGCTACTGGCAGCGTCCGGAAGCGACCAAAGAAGTGATCAACGAAGATGGTTGGTTATCGACCGGTGATATCGTTAAGTTTGATGAGGAAGGCTTCCTACACATCGTCGACCGTAAGAAAGACATGATTCTTGTGTCTGGCTTCAACGTTTACCCGAACGAAATCGAAGACGTGGTTGCTCTGCACGGTAAAGTGCTTGAGGTCGCTGCTATTGGTCAGCCTCACGAAGTTTCTGGTGAGTTAGTGAAGATTTACGTGGTTAAACGTGATCCAAGCTTAACTAAAGACGAAGTCATTGCACATTGTCGCCAACACCTAACTGGCTACAAAGTACCTAAGTTGGTTGAGTTCCGTGAAGATCTACCTAAGACCAACGTAGGTAAGATCCTTCGACGCGTATTGCGTGAAGAAAACGACGCAGAGCTCGCGAAGAAGAGCGCATAAGCGGATTTCTTTGTGCAACAATCATTTATTGATAATTAATGTTAGAATGCCAGCGTTTTGCTGGCATTTTTTTATAGCGAGAAGCATGTGAATTATCAAATTATTACTAAAAACAAAGACCTAGAACAAGTTTGCGCTCTAGCTCGAGAAGCAGATGTCGTTATGTTGGATACTGAGTTTGTCCGTGTAAGGACTTACTATCCGCAGCTAGGCTTGATTCAGCTTTTCGATGGCAAGCAACTTTCCCTAATTGACCCAACTGAACTTACCGACATGAGTTCATTTGTTGAGTTACTTAAAGACACCTCAGTACTTAAAGTTCTACACGCATGCGGTGAAGATCTAGAAGTCTTCCAAAATGCCTTTGATTGCACGCCATTCCCAATGGTGGACACTCAGCTTATGGCGGCGTTTCTTGGCCATGGACTTTCAACCGGTTTTGCAACGCTAGTCGAAGAATACCTTGGTGTGGAACTGGATAAGAGTGAATCTCGCACCGATTGGATGGCACGTCCATTAACACAAAAGCAGCTTGATTATGCCGCCGCGGATGTTCACTACTTGCTGCCTCTCTATGAGAAGTTGTTCGATAAGGTGACGGAAGCAGGCTGGTGGGAAGCTGTTCAGCAAGAAAGCGACCTACTGGTTTCTAAACGTATTCGTAATACGAACCCAGACAACGCCTACCTTGATATTAAAGGCGCTTGGCAGCTAAAACCTCGTGAGTTAGCCATTCTTAAGCCTCTTGCAACTTGGCGTTACCGCGAAGCACTAAAGCGCGATCTTGCGCTGAACTTTATCTTCAAAGAAGGGGACTTGCTCACAGTGGCACGCCTTGGCCTGACGAGTTTCAAGAAGATGGAAGCCGAAGGTATTGATATTCGCGCAATCAATCGTCATGGTGCGCGTATAGCGGCTATCGTCAAGCAAGCGAAGCTCACTCCAGCCGATGAGTACCCTGCTACTATTGAACGTTTGATGGATTACCCTGGCTACAAGCAAATCTTCAAGAACATGAAGGACGTAGTGAAAGTAGCGTCTCAAAAATCTGGCTTAGCGACCGAGTTTTTGGCGTCGAAAAAGCAGATTAACCAAATCATCAGTTGGGTTTGGAAGAAAGATCGTGATCCAGCGAGACTACCGGACGTGATGCAAGGTTGGCGTCTAGAGTTGCTCGGTGAGAAGATGGATAAGATTCTCAAGTAAGCACTACTCAAAACAAGATAAACGAAAAAGGTTGGCAAATAGGCCAACCTTTTTTGTAACACGCATTTGTATTTTGCCTGAAGTTCTCATCTTACGACGCTAAGCTACCGAGTCGTTCCAGATAATCTAGCGAACTGTAAGAATCTAAGTGAGACTAGGAGTCTACTCACAGCTCGCTTTGAAGCCAAAGCCATACCTCAACAATTCGAGCGCCCTGGTAACAGATTCTGAATCACGCTCGTTCCTCGCTGTTCAGAATGACGAAGAGGAGGGTACTCAGGCAAAGGTGAAAAGTAATTACTTCTCGTCTTCTGGCAACTTCACGTTGAGCTCAAGAACGGAAATATCATCGTCTTTGTGCTCAAACGTCAGGTCAACCATGTTCGGGTCAATAGCCACGTACTTACTGATCACTTTAAGGATGTCTTCCTTAAGTTGCGGTAAGTATGAAGGCGCAGGATCATCTTGGCTACGGCGTTCCGCCACGATGATTTGTAAACGCTCTTTCGCTAGGCTTGCTGATGCTTTCTTCTGAGGTCGGAAAAATTCCAATAGTGACATTATTAGCCTCCAAATAGTCGTTTAAAGAGTCCTTTCTTCTCCTCAGTAAGGAAACGAAATTCAACTTGCTCACCCAGTAGGCGGTCAACGGTATCTGAGTACGCCATACCAGCATCTGTATTCTCATCAAAAATAACAGGAACACCTTTGTTTGATGCATTCAATACAGCTTGGCTTTCAGGGATAACACCAAGTAGGGAAATATGCAGGATCTCTTCTACGTCTTGAACGCTCAGCATTTCACCTTGGTTTACACGGCCAGGGTTGTAGCGAGTCAGTAGAAGGTGCTGCTTCACTGGCTCTAAACCTTGCTCAGCGCGAAGTGATTTAGAATCAAGAATACCAAGAATACGGTCTGAATCGCGTACTGAAGAGACTTCAGGGTTGGTTGTTACGATCGCTTCATCGGCGTAGTAAAGCGCCATTAGGGCACCTTGCTCGATACCTGCTGGAGAGTCACAGATAATGAAATCGAAACCCATCTCACCCATCTCGTTGAACACACGTTGTACACCGTCTCTAGTCAGTGCATCTTTATCTCGAGTTTGAGAAGCAGGAAGAATAAACAGGTTATCGGTACGTTTGTCTTTGATCAACGCTTGGTTCAGCGTTGCCTCACCATTAATAACGTTAACGAAATCATAAACAACGCGACGTTCGCAGCCCATGATTAAATCGAGATTACGCAGGCCGATATCGAAATCGATCACCGCTGTCTTTTTACCCTTGAGGGCAAGACCAGAAGCGATGGCTGCGCTAGAAGTGGTTTTACCCACGCCACCCTTACCAGACGTTACAACAATAATGCGTGCCATTTTATTTCCTTTTTAAAACTTAAATCGTGAGAGTCTCAAGATGTAATGATTCTTCTGCTTTACTGATCATTACTTTTTGTTTCCAGAACTCACTCGCAATTTGATCACTAAGCCAATAGTCACCCGCTATGGAGATTAGCTCAGCTTGTAAATTGTGGCAGATAATTCGAGCTTCGCTTTGTCCGCTTGCTCCTGCGATTGCACGGCCACGTAATGTTCCGTGAATATGAATAGAGCCATCGGCAATGACTTCAGCCCCTTCGCTAACATGCGCGAGTACGACTAAATCGCCATCTTTGGCGTATACCTGTTGGCCAGAGCGAACAGGTGTGCGCACCACTTTAGTTGGTGCCATTTTCGCTGGTGCTTTTGCAGGAGATTTACTAGCAGACATAATGGCGAAGCCCGCTTCAGAGGCAAGGTTTTGTACGCGTTTGTCTTTGCAACCCGTTACGCCAACCGGAATAAAGCCGGCATCAGCAATACCTTGCTTCAATGCGCTAAAATCAATATCGCCTTCGACTTTTGCTATATTGATCACCAATGGGGCGGACGCAAAAAAAGAAGGAGCTTGAGAAACCTTTTCTTGCAAAAATTCGACAGTTTTGACGATCTCATTGTCAGAAAGGTGTAAAACAGACAATGTAAAACTGCTACCTTTAAGGTCAGGTGAATGGGTCATCGTGGACTTCTTGCCTCTGTTGAAAGAGCGTTGCCTTAAACTAGGTATGTCATGTTATATTTCATCCCTTGACGCAGCAAGTTATCTTAAGGGCAAATAAGTGATTTAATCTCATTTTTGCTATCAAGTTTGCGAGAATTTTACGTTTTTATTTAAATCCGCCCCAAAATGGCGGAAATCAGCACAAAAGGCTTGTCATGCTTTGTTCTATTTATAAAAGTTCCAAGAAAGAAGGCGCTTACCTCTACATCCCGAAAAAAGACGATTTTTCACAGGTGCCTGACACACTTATGCAGATGTTCGGTAAGCCTATGCCGGTTATGACGATCAAACTAGAAGGTCGTAGCTTAGCGCAAGTGGATGTCGAGAAAGTGAAAGCTTCATTACAAAACGAAGGCTTTTTCCTTCAGTTGCCGCCACCACCAGAAAATTTATTAGAAAAATACAAAGAACAAAAAGCTCAACAGAAAGACGAACAATAAGTCGGTTTGCTATTGAGTGATCTGCCTTGCTCAAGGAGGGCAATATGAAAAAAATACTGGCAACGATGCTTAGCTTAGGGGTTTGTACTTCGGCTTTTGCTAGTAGCGAAGGATTTGACGAATACCTTAATAAACTGCGAGCAGAAGCTCGTGATAAAGGTATCTCTGAGCAAGTCATCAGTGCCGCGTTTGCCGATGTTGAATACAAACCACGCGCGGTGAAAGCGGACCGAAACCAGCCAGAAAAAAAACTGACGTTGGACGAGTATATCCCTCGTGCAGTACCTGAGTGGAAGGTTAAACAAGCGAAGCAGTTATACAAAGAGCATTACGCAGAGCTAAAACGCATTGGCGATGAGTTTGGTGTTCAACCGCGTTTTATTGTCGCGCTTTGGGGCGTGGAAAGTAATTTCGGCAAGTTCACTGGCAACTTCCGCGTTATCGATGCGTTGTCGACCATGGCATTTGAAGGTCGACGTGAAGAGTTTTTCCGCAAAGAAACCATGGCTGCGCTACAAATTCTTGATCAAGGCCATATCGAGCTAGAAAACTTTAAAGGCTCGTGGGCTGGTGCAATGGGACAGTGTCAGTTTATGCCTAGCTCATTTTTGCGTTTTGCCGCAGATGGCAATGGCGACGGTAAGAAAGACATCTGGCAATCAGAAGCAGATGTGTTTGCCTCAACCGCTAACTACTTAGGTGAGTCTGGTTGGGACGATAAATACACGTGGGGTCGTCAAGTAAAAGTGCCGCATGGTATTGATCATAACCTTGAAGGTCGTGGTGCTGAAAAAGGCAAGTACCTGCAAGAGTGGAGCAAGTTGGGCATTACTAAGTACGATGGTAGTCCGCTACCTAAACTGGATGAAGACATCAAAGCTTGGCTAATCATGCCAGACGATGAAAACGGCCGTACTTACTTGGTGTACAACAACTACAACGTATTGATGAAGTGGAACCGCTCTTACTACTTCGCACTAGCGGTAAGTCATTTAGCTGACCGCATCACTTTCTAAGTGCTTAATTCTAATTAATCAGTGAATATGAAAGGGGCTCTTCGGAGCCCTTTGTTTTCTCAAATTTTATCGAGGTTTGCGTGTTATCTGAACGTGCTGCACAAATGGTGATCTTCTCTGCGTTGATCAAACATAAGAACTTTACCGCCGCGGCTAAGAGCCTAGGTGTGTCCGTGTCTCACGTCAGTAAGCAGCTCAGTCAACTAGAGGCATCTCTAGGCATTAAGCTTGTGCAACGCACCACACGTAGCTTCACCCCGACGGAGGCTGGACGAACTTTTTATCACCATTGTGAGCAAGTTTTACAAGCGGTGAAAAGCGCCACGCTCGAAATGGAAAGCCAAAGAGATGAAGTGGCGGGCCTCGTCCGATTGGGACTATCGCAGTCATTTGGCACCTTACATATTATTCCTGCGATTCAAGAATTGCGAGAACAGTACCCACAGTTACAAGTAGAAGTTCACCTATTTGATTACAAAGTGGATATGTTAGATGAGGGGTTAGACCTTTGGATCACCAACAATGAGCGCCTACCAGAAGGCTACATTGCACAGCGATTAACAGATTGCCAGTTTATTGTAGCGGCCTCACCAGAATATTTGTTAAAGCACACCACACCCACGGAACCCAATGAGCTCTCTCAACACAATTGTTTGATATATAGAAGTTGGGAGCGTGACTACACCAGTTGGGCTTTCACTAAAGGCGAGCAAGAGCTTAACGTCAAAGTATCAGGCAACTACTCGGTTGACTTAGCAGAAGCGGTTCGTGATGCTGCGATATCGGGGTGGGGAATTGCCTACTTAGCCACTTATCTGCTTGGTGATGAGTTCCGAACTGGTAAGTTGATTCAGCTGTTACCAGACTGGAAAGCAAGTCAATCGATGCCGTTTTATGCGGTCTACCCAAGCCGTCAACACATGCCGAAAAAGATCTCCGCAGTGATCGATTTTATTAAGCAAAGGATTGGCACGCCTTGTCACTGGGATCAGAAATTAGCACCATACATCTCTTTACCAAAGTAGTGACTACAGAAGGTGATTTAAGTCACAAAATTTTTCTGGTTTCAGAAACATCTTTTCCAAATGGAAATAATATAAAGAGGCAAACGTTTAAGTTTAATCATTTCAATTGGTTACATTTATGATTAAATAGTAATCAGGCTGACTTTTCACACTGTTAACATACCCAACTTGCAGCTTTTTCTTCTCTCTATAGAATCCGACGCCTTTCCTATCCCCCTTTTGTCGGAACCACTTTATGAACTCAATTATTGGTATCGTAGCCATTCTATTCGTAGCATGGCTGCTTTCTACAAACAGAAAAAATATCAAGCTCAGAACGGTATCTTTAGCGTTTGCTCTTCAAGTGCTGTTTGCACTACTAGTGCTGTATGTACCAGCAGGCAGAGAAGCGTTAAGTTCGGTAAGTGGCGTCGTCTCTAAACTGATCAACTATGGCCAAGAAGGTATCGCATTTCTTTTTGGTAATCTTGCGACTGGCGGATTCACGTTTGCGATTAATGTCCTTGGTATTATCGTCTTCTTCTCTTCATTAATCTCTGGTTTGTATCATTTAGGGGTAATGCCGAGAGTCATCAACTTCATTGGTGGCGGTATCCAAAAGTTATTGGGTATTGGCCGTGCGGAATCGCTTTCTGCAACCGCGAACATTTTTGTGGGCACAATTGAAGCTCCTTTAATGGTGAAGCCATACCTAAAGCACATGACGGATTCTCAGTTCTTCGCGGTAATGACGGGTGGTTTGGCTTCTGTTGCTGGTGGTACCTTGGTTGGTTACGCTTCTTTAGGGGTGGATTTAAACTACTTGATAGCTGCGGCATTTATGTCTGCACCTGCTGGTCTTTTGATGGCGAAAATGCTGATGCCAGAGGATGAGGTAAAAGCACCAGATATCGATATCAGCCAAGTAGAGATCCCGCGTGCAACCAACGTGGTAGAAGCTTTGGCGGATGGTGCCATGGCAGGTGTCAGTATTGCTATCTCTGTTGGTGGTACTTTGCTGGCATTCATCAGTGTGATTGCACTACTTAATGGTGTGCTAGGCTGGGTTGGTGATTGGTTTGGTGTTCAACTGAGTTTTGAATTAGTCCTTGGTTACGTGTTTGCTCCTGTCGCTTGGTTGCTTGGTATTCCTTGGAATGAGGCCATCACTGCAGGCTCATTAATCGGTAACAAAATCGTAGTGAACGAGTTTGTCGCTTTCATTCAATTGGCTGACGTGAAGTCTCAACTGAGTGCCCATTCACAAGCGATTGTGACTTTTGCTCTGTGTGGCTTTGCTAACATCTCAAGCATGGCAATGCTAATTGGTGGCCTAGGTTCACTTGTTCCTGAGAAGCGCGCTTTTGTATCTAAACACGGTTTCCGAGCAATTATTGCTGGTGTGATGGCTAACCTGATGAGTGCATCAATCGCTGGCGTGATTTTGAGTTTGTAACAGAACCCCTCCCTAACCCTCCCCTTCGAAAGGGGAGGGAACTAGGCCCGAGTGCGCTGATTGTGAAGCGTCAATCGACAGCTAATATAATTTCTGTGGCGATTGCATTAGTTGAATCGTTCTCTTTCCGGCCCTCCCCCTTTCCAAGGGGGAGCTAGAGGGGGTTACTGCTCCGAACTAAATTGAATAACCTTTCCAAAACGGACTCGGTCTGATTCATCACTTCTTCGTTGGTGAATCGCAGAACCTTAATTCCCAATGCTTCCATGAATGCATCCCTCATTGCGTCTTTTTCTTTCCCCTCATCAGAGAAATGGCTATCGCCATCAATCTCAATAACCAAGTTTAATTCTGGACAATAGAAGTCAACGATGTAGCGACCGATGCCATGCTGCCTACGAAATTTTACGCCAAGCTGTTTACGCCTGATTCTTTGCCAGAGTACTTCTTCAGGTTTTGGCATATTTGCACGTAATCGACTTCTGATTGGCTTTTGGTATTTTAAATTAAAAGTTCGTTGTGGCACTTGTGCTTCCTTTGCGTTCTCAACCCCTCCCTAACCCTCCCCTTAGAAAGGGGAGGGGACTAGACCTGAGCGCGTTTAGTGTGAAACACCAACCGACAATTAATATGATGTTCGCTGTAATTTCATGAGTAAAAGCGATCTCAGCCCGATCCTCCCCATTTTTAAGAGGGAGTTCGAGGGGATTGCTACTCCGAACTAAATCTAGCTTCGGTATTTGAATAAGTCAGGAAACAAAAAGCGAACTCATTCCAGTCCTCCCCATTTTCAAGAGGGAGCTAGAGGGGATTGCTACTCCGAACTAAATCCAGTTTGGGTATTTGAATAAGTCAGCGAACTAAAAGCGATCTCAGTCCGGTCCTCCCCATTTTCAAGGGGGAGCTAGAGGGGGTTGTTGCTCCAAACAAAAAGGGCTCCTTGCGGAGCCCTTTCAGTATCGGTAATTCTTTATTTCTTCGTATGGAACTGCTCGCAAGCCAGCATCGTGTTCTCAATTAGGCTTGCTACCGTCATTGGGCCAACGCCGCCCGGTACTGGGGTAATAAAGCTCGCATTCTCACGTGCTTTATCGTATTCCACGTCACCCACTAGCTTGCCAGATTCAAGACGGTTGATGCCCACATCGACCACAACCGCGCCTTTCTTAACCCACTCACCAGGAATGAAGTTTGGTTTACCAACGGCAACCACAACTAGGTCAGCTTGGCGAACGTGACCTTCTAGGTCTTTTGTGAAGCGGTGACAAGTCGTTGTTGTACAACCAGCAAGAAGCAGCTCAAGCGTCATTGGGCGGCCAACGATGTTCGATGCGCCAACCACAACCGCGTGCTTACCACGTAGCTCAATGTTGTAACGGTCAAGAAGAGTGATGATGCCTTTTGGTGTACAAGAGCGAAGCTTAGGAATGCGCTGCGCTAGACGGCCCACATTGTAAGGGTGGAAGCCATCTACGTCTTTTTCTGGGTGAATACGCTCAAGAACGTGTGTTGCATCGATACCAGCAGGAAGTGGCAACTGAACAAGAATGCCGTCGATTTCTGCATCGTTGTTCAACTCATCAATCAGAGCCAACAACTCTTCTTCTGATGAAGTTGCAGGAAGGTCAAAAGACTTAGATACAAAACCAACTTCTTCACACGCACGGCGCTTACTGCCAACGTATACCTGAGATGCTGGATCTTCGCCAACTAAAACTACTGCCAATCCTGGCGCACGTAGTCCTGCTTCTTTGCGAGCTTTCACTCGAGCCGCAACTTCCGAACGAACAGTTTGGGAGATAAGGGTTCCATCAATATTTTGAGCAGTCATGACTTTCCTTAATAAATTGAGAAGGCAAATTAATCGCTGCGCATTGTCGCAGAAAAACTGTGAGACATCCATACGCAAACGTTTGCTTTGTGGTGTTTTTGAACATTTCTCATTTCAATGCCCTTTTTTTAGGCACTCAGATCAGAATGTTATGAAAACCCGTTGATTTAAGCGTTTGAACTCGTATAATCCTGTCCCTGTAGCGCGCCCTTAGCTCAGCTGGATAGAGCACGTCCCTTCTAAGGATGTGGTCATAGGTTCGAATCCTATAGGGCGTGCCATATTCTATAAGGCCTGACAGCTTATCAAGTTGTCAGGCCTTTGTCGTTTCTGGCGTTTGTAGTCGGCTAAATAGTCGGGTAAGCGTGTAGCTTAATGTAATCACTTGTAATTAATACGCTCAAGCAAAAGTGATTTTCCGCCTATAGATATACTTCAATATTCTGGTAGAACGTACTTTTCCCGCCCTCTCTTTATATACCTACAAGCCCAATAGTAGACATATCAAAGCAGATAGCTTTGATTTCTCTAGCAATGCCCATATCTGAAGCGTCCTGTAAAATCGGAATACTTTTCACTGCGCCATACTATTTAAAAAAGGTCTAGAACCCATTTACCTACGACACAACATGTCACATATCACGTTATATTAGCTTGGTTTGATAACTAACTTGCGAAAACCTTGAAGTTATCGGTATCGTTGATATTCAGTAAGGAGCATAAGTCGTGATAGATGCCCCACCATATTTTTTCATTTGCTTGAGCTGTAAGCATGAGTTTGTGAAAAAACATAAGTTGGTTTTCTTTTGCCCTAAGTGCCGTTCTACTCAAGTAGTGAGTAACTTCAAAATAGTTAAGTAATCATGGCGAAAAAATCCAGCACACAAGAATCGTTAGCTTTGGCGTTTGAAATCCTGAAGCGCATACCGAAGTCCCACCAAGTCACCGCGAAGGAGTTGCATCAGCAGCTACAGCATATTGGTATTGAGCGAGACCTAAGAACAATTCAACGTAACCTTGAAATGCTATGTGATCATTTTGATATCCTCCGAGATGAACGCAGTAAGCCTTATGGTTATCGTTGGAACAAAAGCAGCGAGGGCATAGCGTTACCTAAATTGTCTGCACAAGAAGCGCTGTTGCTCAGTCTAGCCGAAGAGTATTTGGTGAAGCTTTTGCCTGTGAATATCACTGCTTCACTTGATGGTTTCTTTAAAGAGGCTAAACATAAGCTCAACCCCACTCGTGATTGCTCAAAAGAACGGGAGTGGCTAAAGAAAGTGAGAGTAGTCAGTGAAACGCAACCCCTTCTACCACCCACAATATCAACCGAAGTATTCAAGGCGATAAGTGATGCCCTTTTTCATGATCGTTTATTAAACCTTGAATATTACAACGCTAAACAAGAGCAGAAATCTGCTTTGGTGATGCCTTTGGGGTTGGCACAGCAAGGTCAGCGAATGTACTTAGTATGCAGGTTTGATGGCTATGACAATGAACGAACTATTGCAGTACATCGTGTGCGTAAGGCGATAGTGTCTTCTTTTGGTTTTGAGCGCCCGAAAGAATTTAAATTAAGTCAGTATGATGCTGATGGACGGTTTGGGTTTGGTGAAGGGGAGTTGGTAAATCTCTCTTTTTCAATCAACAAACAAATGGGGTATTACTTGATTGAAACTCCATTATCATCCGATCAAAAAATTGACGAATATGATAATTGGCTACACATAAAAGCGACAGTCGTTAACTCAAAAATGCTTAAGCAGTGGCTTGATGGGTTCAGAGATAATATTTGGAATATAGAGTTAGGTTAATAAAATGAAAACAAAATTAGTCAATAGTTGGTGTCTAGATAACGAAATAGCTGAAGCTAAACCTTTAATTCTTAATAGAATCGATTTATTGAATAGTTTCTATGCACGTGAAGTAGAACTCTTTATTAATGGTTCATCTGAAAAAGGTTTGATACTAGATCTGCTTAACTCCGTGTATAAAATAGTTGAACCTCTAATTTCTAATAGACGATGGTTGGCTTGCGTTGATGGTATATATCTTGACAAAAATGCGGGCGGATACTGGCTGATAGAAGATGATATGTCTTACATCGATCATGTTCACAGTGGTGGTTCTCTAAATGAGGTGAATCTATACATTAACAGTTGCTTAGAAGATCCTATAAATAACTGGATGTTACCTAGTGAATCTCAACTCCGCTGTCTTTACTCCCTAAGTGAGGCTCCTTTTACTATCAAAGCTAAGCGCCCAAAATATAGTGATTTTTACCTTTGTTCTGATGGTGGGAATTCGACTTTTCGACATGATTTAGACTCAGGTCGATGGGGCAGGAATGGCGGGAGTGGTTTTCCAATCCCCTTTTTTCCAAGTTCGACACTAAGTAAGAAACAGAATGATAAAGCTCTGTTCATTGAATTGATAAGTAATGGCTTTATTCCACGAACTATAAAAGCTGAATATGCTTACCATACACTTATGAGCTGTCACAAATTGTGCAAAGGTTTAGATGTCAATATTGATGAATTAGAAGAACTATTAAATGGAGTTATGAGGCAAGAAGTATCAAGTATATTGCTGAATGAAGACTGCGTGAGAGTGGATACACTACCATTGCATCAGAAAATTTTAACAGATACGGAACTAGGTCATTGGTCTCTTTGGCAAGATGAGTTAATCAAAAATGGTAAAGAGGTGCTTACACTTAATCCCCCATTAGTTGCACGAGACCCAAAATCAAGTATCAACGATGGCGTAGTAGCAATCGACTTTGGTACAAAAAGTACAGTCGTTGTATACCAAAAAGATAACGTCAATATTCACCCAATGCGCATTGGTACAGGTGACCTTAGTAAAGAGATAGCATCTCACCATTACGAAAATCCAACCATCATGGAGTTTATCAACCTTGAGTCTTTCACCAGTGCTTATAATGCAAAAGCAAACAAGCCATACACTCGCTGGAAAGACCTAACAATTTCCCACACTGCACAAAATTCAATGCAAGGTAGTGAATCAAGCAAGTTCAACACTTTTCTTGACGAAATTAAACAGTGGGCGGGTGACAAAAATAGAAAACTGAAGATCGTAGGTCAGCACGGTAAGATTATCGACTTACCACCATTTCTTGAGTTGACTGATGACGATTTCAATCCAATTGAAATCTACGCCTATTTTTTAGGGTTGTACATCAACAACCTGAACAATGGCATCTTTATGGATTACATCTTGTCTTTCCCTGTGACATACGAAGTGCCTATTCGTGACAAAATCATTGAAAGCTTTGAAAAAGGTCTGAAGAAGTCACTACCAATAGAACTTGGTGAAGAAACGATAAGTAGATTAACTGTCACCAAAGGTGCAAGCGAACCTGCGGCTTATGCGCTTACTGCACTGCAACAGTATGGTTTTGAACCAGAAGATGATGAACGTGTGTTCTATAGTGTGTTCGATTTCGGTGGTGGCACAACAGACTTCGACTTTGGTATTTACAGTGAGCCAACTGACCGCAAAGATAAAAGACGATTCGACTATGTTATTGAGCATTTTGGTGCGGGTGGTGACAAATTCTTAGGTGGTGAAAACTTGCTGGAGTTGCTTGCGTTTGAAGTCTTTAAGAAGAACAAGAAAGTTTTGCTTGAGAAAGGGATCCAGTTTGAAAAACATCCAGAGAAAGATGCTTTTGCGGGTAGTGAGCAGCTTCTGAGCAATTCCCAAGAAGCAAAAATGAACACCAAGCAGCTCTGTATTGCACTACGCCCATTCTGGGAAGAACATGAAGATTTTTCATTCGATGCGTCTGGTGAGCTTTCCGTTACATTGACAGATATCAACGGTATCCAACACTCGGCTTTTGCCCTTGATATTGATGAAGAAGAATTGAACCTTATTCTAACGAATCGTATTGAACGAGGAGTTAAGAACTTCTTTGAAGCGTTACGTTTGGCGTTTAGCCACAGTCGATTAGCTTTAGCAGATATCGATAATGTAAAAATATTCCTTGCGGGTAACTCTAGCCAGTCAAGCTTCGTAAGTATGCTATTTGAAAGCCATATAGCTATCCAACATCAAGAGATGGGTGTACCAGAAGGTGAGAGCCGCTTTGAGCTATTTGCACCTTTAGGTGCTGATAGGGATGATGTTGAAAAACCAACAGGCAAAACGGGTGTCGCATTTGGTCTTATCGAATCTCGTGAAGGTGGCAGAGTGAAAGTTGTCGACCATAACATCGCTGATGAAGATGTACGCTTCAAATACTATTTGGGTGAGAGCCGAAAGAAGAAGTTTAGACCACTAGTTGATAGAGAAGCGAAGTTTAACCAGTGGAATGAATTTATTGATGCCTACTATGACACGTTTGAAATCTTCTTTACCGATCAGCCAAGTTCAAGCACAGGTCAGGTTTCGATTGGTGATAGCAGTATTAAGAAGAAAGTCGTGAAGCTTGATGTAACGGATGAAGATGCACTGGTTTATATCCGAGTCGTGTCGCCAACTGCCATTGAGTATGTTGTTGCAAATGAAGAAGATATTGCCAATGCGCAATACCTAAATGATATCAAACGTATTGAGTTATAAGGTAAAAAGATGATTGTTCCTCCAACCCTGATTCCAAGCATCATTACTGCAATTACTAAGATTGCATCTACTGTAGGTCCCATGATTGCGAAATATGCCCCTATAGTGATTGAAACTGTTGGTAAAAACTTGCCGAAGGTCATTAACACAGTAGAAGCCATCAGCCTAGCGGTTGATGTCTTAAAGCCTAATGAGCGTGCTGATGAGCTTGGTGCAAAGGCGATAGCAGCAGAGAAAAAGCCAGAGGATTTCGAGCAGATTAATGATTACATTGATTACTTACGAAATGATGTAGAGATTGATGTTGAAAATCTTAGTACTGATTCTGTTGACGTTATTACACGCCAAGCCGTTGGTATGGCTATTGCCACAAAAGGTATTGAGAAAGCGCTGGAAGCCGATGTATCGATTCCATTTTTAAATGCAATTAGCAACCTTGATATAGATCCAAAAGTAGCGATTGCTCTTGTTAAGTCTTATGAAGCTAGCGGTCTAAATGCAGATGATGTTCAGAAGTATCTGGATTACTCGTTGAGTATCGAAGAGACTCACCTGCATAGTAATGCATTCGTAGATGCTTATCAGACGGCCAACCCTTCAATGAGTGCAGAAGAAGTTGAAGATGCAGTAATGGAATTACGCTAGGAGCAGTAGATGTCTAAAAAATCATTAATTGAACTTTTAAAAGTTCAGGGGCATGGTACAGATTCCGTTGAAGCTATAGAGCAACCGATAGAGATCTTTGAGCATGAATTCTCACTGTATCATATTAAGGAAGTGACATTTGATGAAGACTCTCCACGAAAAGAGGCATTTGAAAATGTATTAAATGCACTGACAGTTGAGGGGGTCACGTTTATTTATCTTTTGATGGGAGACAAAGATAGAGTTTACTTTTGCTTCGGAATAGCGAAGGATAAAAGGTTCAATAGAAAGTTGTCATTAGATGTTGATGATATTGGTGAGTCAATTCTTAAGCCATCTCTAGAGGGAAACTTTAGAGGGAGTGTGGTTGAAAAGCTAAATAAGAGACAAAGGCTTGCTGTTAAAAATATCATTTCTGATTTTACACATGTTGCAAAGTTAGAGGGTGTCCCGAGTGTTCATGAAGAAAATGAGCAGTTTCAAGGTGTTGACCGATTGGTAGATATCATGAGTGGTGATGAGTTCTGTTTAGCTGTTATGGCTGATCCTCTTTCATTATTAGAAATCTCTGAAATTGAAAATCAGTTACATAACATCTATGACAAGTTATTGCCATTATCTAAGCGAAGTATTCAGACTGGAGATAGTTTCTCAAAAACAACTAGCGAAACTGAAGGGGCTACCGAGACTACTTCTACAGGACAAAATGATGGTTTGAGTATCACTCAAAACACTGGTAGGTCAGTCACAATAACCAACGGTACTGGTGATAGTGGTGACGGTAAGAGTACATCGAAAAGTTCTGCTGAAAATGATCACAACAAACATAAAAGTGGATCTGAGTCAAAAACCAAAGGTACGACAACGTCAAAATCAATTGCTAAGAATGTAGGTAGTAGTTCTTCAGAGCAGAAAGGGAACTCTTCTAGTGAATCGAGAGAGTTTTCTGATAAAGCGATACAGGAGTGGCTTAACTATATTGATGAGGTTTTGCTAAAGCGTGTTCAGGTGGGTAAAAATAAAGGGCTTTATCTATCAAATATCTACCTGCTATCAAACACGGTAGCTAACGTATTAAAGCTTGGTAACACCGCTCGTTCTATATTTTCTGGTGAAGAGACAAACAAGTCTCCCCTTACCATAAAAAATATAACCAATAAGAATGAAATTGAATCGGTTAAGAACTTTCAGTTCCCAGGACTTACAGAAGGCAATAATCCCCTCAAGGTAACAGAAAGCAGTAATAAGCAACTTGCTTTACTTTTATCTAAGAACCCATTTAGTAAATACTCGTGCAACTGGCTTTCAACTAATGAGTTAAGTGTCGTAGCTGGCTTACCGCAAAAAGAAGTCGTTGGCTTAACGCTTAAAGAAGAAGTTGAATTTGGTTTGAATGTAAGCTCAGAAATAGAAGACGAAAATCAACTTTACTTAGGTAACTTGGTCAAAAGTGGCTTACATCAAAATATCGATGTGAACATTGATAAACGAGATCTAGATAAGCATACCTTCATCGCTGGAGTGACTGGTAGCGGTAAAACAACGACTTGCCATCGTTTGCTCGAATCAGCAAAGATGCCATTCCTTGTTATCGAGCCAGCTAAAACAGAGTATCGAGTACTAACCAAGAAGAACAAAGACATTCTTATCTTTACTCTTGGGAATGATAATGTCGCCCCTTTCAGGTTGAACCCGTTTGAGTTTTTTCCACATGAAAATATCACGTCTCGTGTGGATATGATAAAGGCTAGTATCGAGTCTGCTTTTGATATGGAAGCCGCTATTCCTCAGTTAATAGAAGCAGCAATCTATAGATGTTATGAGGATAAAGGGTGGAATATTGCCACTTCTAAGAACAAGCGATTCGATGACCCGTTTGCTCCTGGCGTTTATGCATTTCCGACTCTTAGTGATCTAATCGCAATGACTGAACAAGTGGTTATGGATCAGGGTTTCGATGATAGGCTCAAGCAAGACTATATTGGTTCGATAAAGGCTAGGTTACAAGGTTTGCTCATCGGTTCTAAAGGACTAATGCTGAATACGCCTCGATCTATCAACTTCAAAGATCTAGCGACTAAAAGTGTGATTTTAGAGCTTGAAGAGATCCGTAACCCAAGTGAAAAATCACTAGTTATGGGCTTTGTTCTCGCAAATCTAAATGAAGCAATTCGAGCGAATCATTATGAGTATCAAAGTAAAGGCAAGAAGTTCCGTCATATAACACTCATCGAAGAAGCACACCGATTGCTGTCGAAGTTTGAACCTGGTGATAGCCAGAATAAAAAACAAGGTGTCGAAGCGTTTGCAGATATGTTAGCTGAGGTTCGCAAATATGGTGAGTCACTGATTATTGTTGACCAAATCCCAAATAAACTTACTCCAGAAGTGTTGAAGAACACCAACACGAAGATCATCCATAAGTTATTCGCAAGAGATGACAAAGAAGCGGTAGGTAATACGATGGCGCTTTCTGATGAACAGAAAGAATTCCTATCGAACCTTGAGCCAGGTCGAGTTATTTTATCTAGTTCAGGGATGAGTAAGCCGCTTCAAGTTCAAATTAAAGAACTTGTTAGCACCACTAATGAAAGGGATGTTTCTCCTAAAGAAATTAGTGAACTTGCGCTCAGTTATTATGCTAAAAATTTCAAGTCTGGGCTGATTCAGGGCTTAGAGCTATTGGATGAACAGCCATCCATTGAGGATGTTGAGCAGTTTCTGCATGGAGAAGTTGCGCAGGCATGGTATGACTCCATTGGAAAAGAAAAAGACAGAACTCGATTTACTCAATATTTAGATAAATTCGGTTGGAAGTTTATGCATCAATACATCTCTTTATGTTGCTATAACCCGAGCAGTAAAAAAGATAAAGAGAGCCGAGAAGCGACTCTGTATGATTTCCTTTCTTGCTTAAGTGAAGATCGTGAAGCTCGTATTTCGTTGCACCAGAGTGAAGAATTTAAAAAAGATATTAAGGTAAGAGGCTAAGTATTATGGGATTTTGGAGCAGTGTTAGTAGCTTTGTAAGTAGCGCCTGTAGTGCTATTGGTAGTGTTGCGTCAAAAATTGGTTCAGGAATTGCCAATGTAGCAACCTCTATCGCTAGTCTTGGTGTTAGCCTAGCGGTGAAAGTTGGAGAAGCGATAAAAAATGTTGGTATATCTCTAGGGATTATTCGTCCTGAAGAGAATATGGAAGAGCTTGGTGAGAAGGCTATGTTGAGTGAGAAGACTCCAGAGGATTTTGACTCAATCAGTGAGTACATTGATCACTTAAGAAACGATGTGGTTATTGATAAAGAGAAGTTTGATAGCCTGAGCGATGCTGAGAAATTGGCAAGATCATCGATCGGTGCTTCTATTACCTTGAAAGGTATCAATGAGAAGCTTGATACAGTTGTGAGTCCAGCATTTATGGCAACAGTTGCCGCACAAGACTTAGAAGCGAAAGAAATCATTGGCACGATTAAAGCTTACAAGGAAAAAAATCTAAATACGGATGATTACAGCTTGTATTTAAAAGATGAGTTAAGCATTGATGAAAGCCACAAGCATGGGAGCGCTTTAGTTGAAGCTTATCAAAAGCTTGAGCCAGAACTGACTACTGAGCAAATCGAAGATAAGGTGATGGAGTTAAAGTCCTAAATGTCTGATTTTATTATTCAGGCAAAGAAGAACCGAGTTCAAGCTAACCGAGTGATTGGCGGTGAGCTTGAATCTATTCTATTTGCTGGTGAATTAGCTATACCTCAGGAAAACTTTTGGGATCTTTTCAAAAAGAAGATTGAATACGTTGATGGAGAAATACTCGCTCTAGTCATTGTTTCAGATAACATTGATTTTCAGATTGATGTTGAAATAAGTATTGCAGAAAGTTTTGAACACTCTGAAAAAGAGATTGGTTGGTTAACCGAAGAGTTGGTCTTTGGCGGCGCAGTCATAACAAGTTACCCTCAAATTAGTACGATTTCCGATCTAATTGAGCCTTGTGTTTCGTCTGTAGAAATAGAATCTGAAGTTGATTTAGCCTCTACAGTGGAAACAGAGGACTTATCGGACGGGACAAGTCTTCAAGCTTTCTATCGGAAAAAAACCAGAGATTACAGACGTAGGTAATTGCAATGGATATTCAAACGCTATTAGAAGCTTTGGAAGATGAAAAAATACAAGCTAAGATTCGTGAAATAGTCGATGAGAAGAAAGATTGTTCAGAGGTACTGTTAGAAAATGACCAAGAATCTAACGTAGATAATTCTGAATTAGTGCTTGTAAAAGAAAGTCTTCAAAAAGCTGAGAGTGAGAACGAAGAATTGAATAAATTTTTTGAAAAGCTGAAATCGTTACTTGGTCTTGAAAAGGAAGCTAATGTTGCAGTTGAGCAACTGTCTGCGCAAGTTGAAGATAAAAAACGGTTGGAGAGTGATGTCATTACGTTAAGCCAAAAGCTTGAGTTTTATAGAGATAACTTTAGTGATGACCTGCAAGCTTTTGAGTTATATGGTCGATTATCAGAGCAGACTCGTCACTCTCTATCTGGAATTTTTAAAGATACTTCGGTTCAAGGTTTGATCGCTTGTGGTATCCAAGAAAAGAACATCTCAAACCTCTGGGACTATGCTAAGAGCGAAACTGTTAACGGAAATAATGGTGATATCGAGAATGTGATCGCACTGTTCAATTTGTTGTTCAAGCGTTTTACACTAGCTTACCCTATGTTTTCACTTCAAGATGTAAACCCTGGGGATTCGTTCGATACCCAGTTTCACATCAAACATAGCTCTAGTGTCAACACTAGTGGAGCTATCAACCAGATCATGCTTTATGGTTATGTTAATAGCAAAACAGGGAAAGTGATTAAGCCATCAATCGTTACACTATAATCTTACAGTTTTAAGTACTTAAGTAGAAAGGCGACATTCAATGAATGTCGCTTAATTCTATTCTTAATTTGTATTAGTTCAGACTAGATCTGACACTTCAATTTGAAAAGAAGAGAGTTACCCACTTTGATTAAAGGTGCTTAGTCATCAATCAAAGACAATAAGAGGTAACTCTCATGCTTCATACTAGCAATCCAATTATCAAACACAAAGCTGGGCTTCTCAATCTTGCAGAAGAGCTTGGTAATGTATCTAGAGCCTGCAAGGTTATGGGTGTCTCTCGAGACACGTTTTATCGCTATCAAGAGCTGGTTGAAACTGGCGGTATTGATGCTCTGATTAATCAGAGCAGAAGAGCACCAAACTTAAAGAACAGAGTCGATAGTGAAACCGAGCAAGCCGTCCTAAAATATGCCATAGACTTCCCTGCCCACGGGCAAGTGAGAACAAGCAACGAACTACGTAAACTGGGAGTATTTATTTCTCCGAGTGGTGTTCGCTCAATTTGGCTTCGCAACGACCTAGAAAACTTCAAAAAACGCCTCATTGCCTTAGAAAAGCAAGTTGTTGAGAACGGTATCATTCTAACGGATGAGCAAGTCGCTGCTCTCGAGCGCAAGAAGCATGATGATGAAGCTTGTGGTGAGATAGAGACCGCCCACCCAGGCTATCTCGGTTCCCAGGACACATTCTATGTTGGCAACCTTAAAGGTGTTGGGCGTATCTATCAGCAGACGTTCGTTGATACCTACAGCAAAATAGCTTTCGCAAAGCTCTACACGACAAAAACACCAATCACCGCAGCAGATATGCTGAATGACAAGGTTCTGCCGTTCTTCGAGAATCATGAACTACCAATGTTGAGAATTTTGACAGACCGAGGGACTGAATACTGTGGCCGTGTTGATCAACATGACTATCAACTCTATCTGGCCATCAATGATATCGACCACACAAAAACGAAAGCAATGTCACCGCAGACAAATGGTATCTGCGAACGCTTCCACAAGACCATATTGAATGAGTTCTACCAAGTAACATTCAGAAAGAAACTGTATGGTTCGATGGAGGAGTTGCAGAAAGATCTGGACGAATGGATGGACTACTACAACAATCATCGTACCCATCAAGGAAAAATGTGTTGCGGCAGAACGCCAATAGAAACATTAGAGGATGGGAAGTCAATTTGGGCTGAAAAGAATTTAGCCCAAATATAATCTGACAGGCACCGAGTCTAAAAGTGGGTAACTGTCAGATCAGGTCTGAATTAGTACACTTAATTTTTAATAAGAGGATAAACAGGATCACCCCATAGCTCTTTACTACTATCCATCATAATTTTAATGATAACGGGCAAAATTTGCTCTAAGAGCACGGTACAGTCTCTAAGTTGCTGTCTGTTAGCTGAGCTGCTGTAAGTCGCCCCACCGTGAATTATTTGATTACGTAGTGTGTAAAGACGTGAGAACACAATAGAAAGCACTGACGCAGTGTTGTTATGCCCCAACGCGGTATTAGCAGCGCTCTTAGCTTTACTACGAGTCTCTTTCCACTCTTCTTCACTGATGCGTCCTGCATGATAGTTCCAATAACTTTCAAGAATAAATTCATTATCCAGTACAGCTCTAATTGCTCCTGAGTAGTTTTGCCATACGATCTCTGCTAGCAAGTTTTCAGAGTCAAGTTCGACAAGACGATTTAGAAACTCTTGATACAGGCCACGCTCACCATAATTTACCTTTTGCTCAAAATCTTGAGCATAAGCTGAGTTGAATGCTATCCAGAGGAAAGTGAACTTTGAGTCATCATCAGAACACTCTTCCGACTTTTTAAGCCAACTTAATGCTCGGTGGGTGCGAAGAGCTAGTGATGTAGGGTATTTATCACGTTCTAAACGATGGCGTTGTTTTAGTGTTGTAAATGTATTCATTAAGCGAGTGTATCCATATCAACAAGTTGAATTCCAAATTCGTTTTAGACCATCATACTATCTACAGTGATAGGAAAAGATATTAATCATCATGCTTTTAGTCATGATGTGATATAAAACCTGTTCCCTAACTGAACTGACTTCGATGATACAGATATGGACTTTGAACACCACTCTAAGTGTTTTAGTTTAGATCTCCTCAAGTAAGTCATGCCGATCCTCAGGCAGCAAATCTGACACATTACATTCCAACACACGAGCAAGCATATATAGCTTCTCAACCGTGATCCTCACACCATCTTTTTCCACCTTGTTTACATAGCTGCGGCTGAAGCCTGCTTTGAGGCTAAGTTGAGTGCTTGATAAGCCAAGTTTTTCCCTGTGAACTTGGATGTTTTGAGCGATTTCTTTAGCTAGTTGATTCATCGATTGTTATTCAATTTTATTGTTTCCCTTACTCTATGTTATTTGGTTGACTAATGCTATGTTGCATAATATATTATACATCAAGGGTAGGCGAAAAGGAGTTCATCAAAATGAGATTAAGCACCAGAGAGTTGTTTAACATCGGCACTGGTTTGATAGAGAAACTCGAAGGTGAGACGAATTTAGATTTGTATCGCTTTCAGTCATTATTGAAGCCTATTCTCGAGCCTTTCTATAACCCTGATGAACACCTTGACCGTTTTCGAAACCACTCATATCGAATGATGAAGTTATTGGTTGAGAAAGGTGTTGTGGAGCGTTTGCTAATAATGCAAGATATATGATTGTTACGGACACCGATCCTAAACAGCTTTCAATGCCCCTAGATGATTCAGAGGCAGAGAGTCCTGTGAGTGACGAGGTTTCATATCAAACGCAGCTTCGTTCAAGCAAAGCTGAACTTGTTCGTTTGGCGGCTGCTCATAAAGAGCTTCTACAGAAGTTCCCATCACACTCGGGTTATTTGAAGGCAGAGATAGATAAGCTTAGCAATCAAATCTCGATGTTAGAGTATCAAGATCTTGTTTTGAGCAAACTCATAACACATAGTGCAGATGAAGCATCAGAGTGACGGAGAACACTGTTCTCGCTATCTCTGATTGCTGATTATGAACTTGTGATACTGAGCTTTTTGACCATCTTGAGCGAGTGTTCGAATATCGCAGAAGATACTTCTACGGGGAAACCTTCTGGAAGCCTAGCCTGCAAACGTTTAACCGCTTCAGGAAGTTCGATTTGCATGTCATTTAAAATTTTTTGCATTTGTTCCGTACTAAAATCCACTGAAGCTGCGGTATCTAAGAAGTGGTGGGGGTAGATTTTACTTATCTGGTACTTCTTACCACGAGTGGCCTTTAATCCCATCGCGAGTTTGAGCTTTCGTATATCTAGCCCTTTTTTCCCTGTAATCGGGAAGGCGGATAAGATGTCATAAAATGGTGTTAATCGGTAACTGCCTTGCTTTTCAATAAAGATAGAATAGTTTTTAGCATGCCCATCAATTGCACCAATTGCCCACTGAAATACTTGAAACTTCATGAAGTTATATTGGTCTTGCAGAGCATTAGAAGACCCTTTTAATAACTCCATGATCTCTTTGATTCCAGGTCCCCCATCATTTTCGTATTTTATGGAAGATGGTATTCCTTTAGCCTGACAGATGTCTTCTTGAGGAAGCCGCAGGAGTTGTGTGTGTTCTCTAATCCAGCGTCGATCAAAGCGCTCAACAGCAATGGCTTTAAAATTTGCAGTATTGATGATTTCGACTTGTGGGACATTAAAGCCTAGCTCTCTAGCTAATTCGATACAGATGAACTCATTTTCAACGCTGTCGGTCAGATCTAATGTTGAGTTGGGCTGTTTAATTTCCCCAATTGGCAGTTTGATTATGTGACTTGTTGGCGTGTTGCCTTTTGGCAGACACCAATCATCGGCAACTTTTAAAAGTGCGGTTTTCTCTTGAGCACCTGCGACAGAGATTCGAAAATCTTCCTCCTCTTTAATCATACCCAGTGGAATATCAGAATTATGGGCTGCTAAGATTTTCTCTAGTCTTTCCTCGCTTAGGCATTCATACGAGAGTTCGTGATTCACGTATGGTTGTTCTGAGGGAAGCAGGGCGATTGCGCCAACGCTGTCTTTACCGATCTCTTTTAGTAGATCGAATGGTTGGTTGGAAGCGGTTTGATAGCGAGCAACGATTCGATTGCGTATTGCAATGTTGTCAGGCAGCAAGTTGTCGAAGTAGTTGATAACCGCATCAGAGGAGATCACAGGTAACTGCAACTTAAGTGATAAAGATAATGGGCGAGCTTTATCGTTGTTTAGCCAAGAGCTATCGTATTGAAACTCATGAGAGCCGTTCTTTTGCTTGGTTAGAGTTCCAACGAGTTCTCCATTCATGTAAGCATTAAGTTGCTGCATTACCAATCTTCCTCATCGACAATTTCGTTCTCAGTTCGTGTTTCAATTTTTACCGTTAGGTCTAAAGCTTGAACGATCTTGAACATGGTTGAAATGGTTGCTTTTTCAGGCTTATTTTCGAAGTTTGAAATGGTTGCTTGTTTTATGCCAACTCGTTTCGCTACCTCGGACTGAGTCCACCCATTTTTTTGGCGAATTAATAGTAAAACATTAGCTAATTGCTGCGGGCTATAAATCATGGACATTCACTCCTTGCCATATCCCAACTAAAGGATATAGGATTCGTTATCCCTTGGTGGGTATATGGCAAATTTTATACCCTATTGAGGATAAATCAAGGTTTATCCTTTCGTGAGTATTAGTACTCAAAGTAGAGTGAGTTCTACATTTGGGACATTGGTTAGATCAACTCAATCCCATAGATGGGATTGAGAGCACGTGGAGGGGAGTCAGTTTTTTTTAGTGGATGGATATTTATTTACTCTAGTTAGCCACAAAATATATTTACAGACTTAAGCGATATCGATGAAAAATATCATGTGTAATAAATTAAAAATTATTTATTACCTCAAAAAAATATGTTATAACTATTTTAACTGCTATAACTTTTATAACGGTTATAATCTTAATATAAGGAGTAACGGTAAAATAAATATAAAATATCAGGTTGTTTTTATGTTTAACGATTTTAACCGTTGTCGCACAACGCATTTGTATTGTCTCAAACGACTCGTGCAGTGTCGAATTCGGCAAAGCTGAACTTCGTGCATGGATAATATTTGCTTTATTTGTTTTTCCTTTAATCTGCTGCTAATTGATACCAAATATATTCATTTTTATTAATTCTTACTGTTTTAAATATTAAATAGATTACCTAATAGTAAGCAATGTAGTATAAAAATAGTCGCATTCCACTTTCTAAAGTATTGTCATTAACACTATCAATTAGTTTAATAACGTTAGTGACTTGAGTATCATCGAATACACCAAAAACTCTCTGGCCATGAATATTGGTAAAGGGTGCTTTAAAAGCAGATTTTTATCAATGATTCCGTTAGTACTTAAATGACGAATAATCTGTTCTAGGAAGGTCTCGTAAGTCCTGAGCACTGGAACGCAGAGACTCAAAGTAGTAACCCCAAAAAATTCATATCATGCTTGATTACTTTCGTTAAACCCATCTTGCATCATGCAATTACTGTAAAAATTTATTGCGTAGAAAAAGCATGGTGCGACAATGCGAGGAAGAAATGGCAAATGAGGCACAGCCCAATGGTTGTAAGCGATGACCAGACAGCATCTTTTGGACAAGAGCGAACAGTAACAATCGCGCTTCCAAAGCTGTGCAAACAGAACACCATTGCCAAGCTCTATGAAGCCAGCATCAAAGAAAATGCCTTACTTCATAAGCTTATAAACAACCGTCAGCAGCAACTCAATGCTATTGCTACTGATCTGCTTAAATAATAAAAGTATTAAAAATTAATTAATTAAATAATTAAGAGACAAACATGCCAAATTCTCCAATCAACCAAGATGAAATCAACAAAGCCGTCTGGTCGGCGTGCGATACGTTCCGTGGCACCGTAGACCCATCTATCTACAAAGACTTCATCTTGACCATGCTGTTCTTAAAGTACATCTCTGATGTGCGCCAAGACAAAGTGGAAGAACTTACTACCCAGTTCGCTGGCAACACCGATATGGTTGAAGCCATGCTTGCCAGCCAATCATTCAAAATTCCAGCAGGTTCAACCTTCTGGGATTTGTATGATGCACGTAATACCGCAGGTAACGGTACTCGTATTGACCAAGCATTGCATGCGATTGAAGAAGAAAACGGCACCAAGCTAAAAGGCGTGTTCCAAGACATCAGCTTTAACACCGATAAACTGGGTGATGAGAAGCAAAAGAACGACATTCTACGCCACCTATTGGAAGACTTTGGTAAGCCAACCCTAAACCTACGCCCAAGCCGTGTTGGCTCGCTGGATGTGATTGGTAACGCCTACGAATACCTGATCAAACACTTTGCGGCTGGCAGCGGTAAATCGGCAGGTGAATTCTATACTCCGCCAGAGGTATCGGATCTGCTTTCTATCATTCTAGAGCCACAACAAGGCGACAGCATTTGTGATCCTGCGTGTGGTTCAGGCTCACTTTTGATGAAGTGTGGTAAGCAAGTTCAAAAGAACTTTGGCGGCTCTAAGCAATATGCCCTGTTTGGTCAAGAAGCGATTGGCTCAACATGGTCATTAGCAAAAATGAACATGTTCCTGCATGGCGAAGACAACCACCGCATTGAATGGGGCGACACCATTCGTAACCCTAAACTGCAAGATAGTAATGGTGGCTTACTGCACTTTGACGTAGTAACCGCAAACCCGCCGTTCTCGCTAGATAAATGGGGGCATGAAGATGCAGAAAGCGATCACTTTGGTCGTTTCCGCCGTGGTGTACCACCAAAAACCAAAGGTGATTACGCGTTCATCTCGCACATGATTGAAACCCTAAAGCCAGAGACTGGTCGTATGGGCGTGGTTGTACCTCATGGTGTGCTATTCCGTGCATCGAGTGAGGGCAAAATCCGCCAACAACTGATTGAAGAAAACCTATTGGATGCGGTGATCGGTTTACCTGAAAAACTATTCTTTGGTACAGGCATTCCTGCGGCAATCTTGATCTTCAAGAAAAAGAAAGACACCAACGATGTAATGTTTATTGATGCCTCACGTGAGTTTAAGTCAGGTAAAAACCAGAACGTACTGACACAAGAGAACATCGATAAGATCGTCAAGACTTATCGCAGTGGCGACAACGTGGATAAGTACGCGTATGTGGCAACCCTCGATGAGATCCGTGAGAACGATTACAACCTCAACATTCCTCGCTACGTTGATACCTTTGAAGAAGAAGCGGAAATCGATTTGATGGCGGTGCGCAGTGAGCGTTTGGCACTACAAGCTGAGTTAGCCGATCTAGAAGCGGAAATGGTGGGCTACCTAGAGGAGCTGGGTTATGGTGCCTAATGGTTGGGAAGTAACTACACTGGGAGAACATGTTGACATTAGCTCAGGATACTCACCGTCTAAGTATGTATTAGCGGAATCTGGTTCTTTTCCTTTTGTTAAAGTAGAGGATATGAATAATTGCGCAAAGTATCAGAGTATTAGTAGAACATATACCGAAACAAATGGAAGTCCTATAGGTAAAGGTGCTGTTATCTTTCCAAAGAGAGGGGCTGCGATCATGAATAATAAGGTACGCATAACTGATGTCCCAATGTACCTCGATACCAATATGATGGCACTAACACCTAAAAAATCGGTTTTCTCTGAATACTTGTACTACACGCTAATAAAGGAAAAACTCCATAAAATAGCTGATACATCAACTATTCCTCAGATAAACAATAAGCACATCTTGCCATATAGGTTTAAATTACCACCACTCCCAGAACAACGCAAAATCGCCCAAATCCTTTCTACATGGGATCGCGCTATTGCAACCACTGAAAAGCTGATTGATGCCAGCAAGCAGCAGAAAAAAGCCTTAATGCAGCAGTCGTTGACAGGTAAAAAACGTTTGGTTAATCCTGAAACGGGTAAGGCGTTTGAGGGGGATTGGGAAAGAAAGCGCGTTGGAGATGTAACGAAAAAGTTTGCAAATAAAAACAAAGAATCGGCAAATATCACTGTATTTTCAGTAACAAATAATGCGGGATTTGTTAAGCAAAACGAACATTTTTCAAAGGAAGTGGCAAGTGAAGACCGCTCTACATATAAAATTGTTCAGTGTGGGGATTTTGCTTATAACCCTGCGAGAATAAATGTCGGTTCTATTGCAAGGTTTGATCAAGATATTGGAATTATTAGCTCACTTTACGTTTGCTTCCAACTTTCAGCGAGTGTGCAATCAGATTTTTTCTTGCAATGGCTTTCAACTGAAAAAACTATATTTGACTACTCTCGTTACGGTGAGGGGAGCGTAAGGGTTTATTTATGGTATGAGCAATTTTCTATGATCGAGATTCTTTTGCCTTCTTTAGATGAACAACAAAAAATCGCATCTGTCCTCACCGCCGCCGATAAAGAAATCGAGTTGTTAGAAGCCAAGCTTGTGCACTTCAAGCAAGAGAAAAAGGCGTTGATGCAGCAGTTGTTGACAGGTAAACGTCGTGTGAAGGTAGCGGAAACCGAAGCTGCTTAAAGCGCATCTTTTGACAACGAATACAGGGCTTGTTTCGCAAGCCCTGATGAACAATAAGAACAATGTCGTAGGCTAAGTATGGAAACATTATCTCCTAGTGAACCTAAGCACCACACGCCGAATTTCAAAGAAGAACAAAGCGCAAAAATCCCCGCGTTAACTTTGCTCACTAACCTTGGCTACCAATTTATTCCGCCAAGTGAATGCATGGCAATGCGAGGCAACAAAACTACGGTAATCTTGCCGAAAATCTTACGCAAGGTACTAAGCTTCAAAACCTATTCATTCATGGGTAAAGAGCGCCATTTATCGCAAGCTGCGATTGATAAAATCGTGCAAGAGCTTGCCAACCCTGCAATGAATGAAGGGCTTAAAGCCGCCAATGAAAAGCTCTATAACGCCTTAACCTATGGCATTAGCGTGACTGAGTTTGTCGAGGGTAAAAAAGCCAACCCGACCATTCAAATCATCGATTGGGACACACCTGAAAACAACCAATTTCATTTCACCGAAGAGATGGAGGTTGATAACGCCCGTGGTACAGGTAAACGCATTCCTGATGTGGTCTGTTTCATCAATGGCTTGCCTTGGGTAGTGATCGAGGCCAAACGTCCTGATAGCAGCATCAATGGCAAACCCACAATCACCGAAGGTATTTCGCAAAACATCCGCAACCAAAAAGTAGATGAAATCCCTCATCTTTTTGCTTATAGCCAACTGTTGTTATCCATCAATGGTCATGATGGCTTATACGGTACGTGCGGCACACCTGAGAAGTTCTGGGCGAAATGGAAAGAAGAAGAAATCACAGAAAGCACCTTTGAACGCCTTAAGAACACCCCACTGAATGACGCTGAGCTGAATGCGATTTTCAGCCATCGCACGGCAGTGGTAAAAGACGAATACCTATCACTGATTGCAGGCGGTGACTTGGTGGTGACAGACCAAGATCGCTTATTGGTATCCTTGCTGCGCCATGACCGCTTACTAGAGCTTACCCGTTTATTTACCCTGTTTGATAAAAAAGCGGGCAAGATTGTCGCGCGTTATCAGCAAGTGTTTGGCATTAAAGCCTTAGTGGAACGTATCACCTCTTTTGATGACAAAGGCGCACGTAACGGCGGTGTGATCTGGCATACCACAGGTTCAGGCAAATCATTCACTATGGTGTTTTTGTCAAAAGCACTGATTTGGTTAAAAGAGCTAGCCAAATGCCGCGTTGTGGTTGTGACTGACCGTGTGGATTTAGAAGATCAGCTTGCTCGCACCTTTGCCTCTGGCGGCGCACTGTCAGATAAAGACAAAAAAGATGCGATGGCAACCACTGGTAAACGCCTTGCCGAGCAAATTGGTAAAGGCAATGAACGTATCATCTTCTCGATCATAAACAAGTTTGGTACAGCGATTAACCTACCTGAATGCTACAACGATAGCCCAGACATTATCGTATTAGTGGATGAGGGGCACCGTAGCCAAAACGGTGAGAACAACATCCGAATGCAGCAAGCCTTGCCGAAAGCCGCTTACATCGGTTTCACTGGTACACCTCTGCTGCAAGACGATAAAACCGAGAATAAGTTCGGTAAGATCATTCACTCTTACACCATGCAGCAAGCCGTCGAAGATGGCACTGTTACGCCGCTGTTATACGAAGAACGTAAGCCTGATCTGAGCACCAATGACAAAGCCATTGATGCATGGTTTGACCGTATCACCGATACCCTATCGGAAAAGCAACGTGCAGACTTAAAACGCAAATTCGCTCAAAAAGGTCAGATTTACCAAACCGAAGGGCGTTTAGAGTTAATTGCGCACGATATTTCGGATCACTTCCAAAACTTCAAGCAGCAAGGTTTGAAAGGACAACTGGCTTGCGACTCTAAAGCCTCTGCAATCCGCTATAAGAAGCTTCTCGACCAAATCGGTAAAGTCACTTCAGTGGTTGCGATGTCGCCACCCGATACCCGTGAGGGACACGATAACGTCGATAATGAAAGTACCGATCTGGTGCAAAATTGGTGGAAAGAGAACGTCACACAGAAAGGCTGGAGCGATGAAAAAGCCTACACTAAGCACATCATCCAAGAATTTGAAAAGGATGAAGGTCCCGACATTATGATCGTGGTCGATAAACTGCTAACGGGCTTTGATGAGCCTAAAAACACGGTATTGTATATCGACAAGCCGTTAAAGCAGCACAACCTTATTCAAGCCATTGCGCGTGTTAACCGCCTGCACAGCAAAAAGCAGTTCGGTTATTTGATTGATTACCGTGGCATCCTCAAAGAGCTGGATATCACCATTGAGAAGTACCAAGACTTAGCTGAACGTACCCAAGGCGGCTTTGATATCGACGATCTCAAAGGTTTATATAACCGCATGGATACCGAGTACAAAAAGTTGCCAGGTTTGTATGATGACCTTTGGGCAATTTTTTCTAGTGTGAAGAACAAGCAAGATGGACAAGCACTTCGTCAGGCTTTGGCACCTAAAATTGATACGATTGATGGTCAACTGACGGATACCAACTTAAAGCTACGTAATGATTTTTATGATGCGCTGACCGCGTTTGCTAACTGCTTAAAAGTAGCTCTTCAATCAGCAACGTACTTTGAGGACAAAAGCTTCGACAATAAGCGTGAACTATACAAGAGCACGCTGAAATCCATGAGCCAACTGCGCCAACAAGTACGCGCTGATGCAGAGGAAACCGTGGACTACGACGAGTATTCGGAAAATATTCGCGCCATGTTAGACAAGCACATTGCGGGGGTCTCGATTGAAGAACCCGAAGGTGCTTATCTGGTTGGCAACATGGGTAAAGATGCCAAACCAGAGCAAATGACCGATGATGAAGCCAAAAACAAAAAGGATGTCATCACAGGTCGTGTAACCAAGATGATTGAGCAAGATTTGGCGGATGATCCGTATGCCCAAGAGTATTTCTCAAACTTGTTAAAGCAAGCCATCGAGAAAACTAAGGAGATGTTTGATAGCCCTGTTAAACAGTATCTTCTGTTTGCGGATTTTGAGCAGCAGGTCAAAGACCGTGATGTGGCAGGTTTACCAACCGACCGATTTGCTGAGCTTGACCCTAAAATCAAACGCCATGTTCAAGCCTACTATGGTCTGTTCCTAAAAGTGCTAGGTGAACCATCACCGCTAACGGAAGATCAATGCTTTAAGTATGCCTTAGACATTGATGGCATTGTACGTAAAGCGGTCGCCGAGTTTTCAATTAACCCATCAGAGATTGAAAACCAGATCCGTTTAGGGCTATTGCCACTGCTGTTCGCTGATGTGGGTATCGATAAAGCGCAAGCCATTATTACAGAGGTTATTCAAATCACTCGACGTGGATTAGCAGGTCATTAGGTATGGCTTCTTTTAATCCTAAAGAAGGCAATATCGAGGAATACAGCTTCATCTATGGTGATGAAGCTGTTACCTATGAAGTGATCCGCAAGGTATTTGCTTTAGATAAAAACGGCGAAGCCAAGAAAAAGAAAATCACCATCCGAGTACATCCAGATTGCCGAGTGGCTGTCACAGCGCCTCAAGACGCTGAGAAATCGGCAATACACGAAGCGGTTATGCGACGCGCTCAATGGATTTGGAATGCATTAGTCGAGTTCCGATCTCACTTAGAATATGTGCAAACCAAACACTACGTGAGTGGTGAGATGCAATTCTATCTAGGCCGTCGCTATGTGTTAAAGGTGGTTGAAGACAGAGATGCCATTTCCAACGTGAAGATGGAACGAGGCAAGCTGTTAGTCACACTCAACCGCTTTAACGAAGATAAGCCAAAGCTCGTTAAAGCACTGGTGTCTGGTTGGTATGGCGTTCGTGCCGAGCGCATATTCCATGAACGCTTGGCTGAGCTTTTACCGCAGGCAACATGGGTAGAGGGCATCCCTTCATTCCGCATTATGCCGATGCAAAAACAGTGGGGAAGCTGCTCTGCCAAAGGCACGTTGATGCTTAACCCTCACCTAATTAAAGCACCCAAAGAGTGTATTGACTACGTGATCTTACATGAGCTTTGTCACATCGCAGAATATAACCACAGTGAACGCTTCTGGCGCTTATTAACCAGCGTGATGCCGAACTGGAAAGAAGTGAAAAGCAAGCTCGATGGTATGGCTGAGTTGTATTTGAATGAATGACGTTATCATCGTTCTAATTGATATATCAAAGGAGTTTGACGATGCGTTGTCCTACTTGTGAAAAATATATTGGCTGGGATTGGCTCGAAGATGAATGCATTGAACCCAATGAAGAATTTGAGTGTACTCACTGCAATGAAACTTTACGCTATGAGATTGACGAAGGCACGTATCTTGGTGCACAGCATATAACGATTGAAGTTGTGGATGATTAATACTAGGAAAACAGCATATCAATCATTTGGATAACTTGGTCGAGTAGTTTAGGCGTTTGTTATGTTTCCGTACTGAAGTAGGTACAGCGAATTTATCGGTGATGGAAATACTTATCTCAAGCGGAGAAGGAGGCCCAAGAGGGTAGAGGAACACTGTTCCAGTGTAGTGTTGACTTTCTTAACCGCTCATATCTAATTTTCAAAAAGTAAAAAGTAAAAAGTAAAAAGTAAAAAGTAAAAAGTAAAAAGTAAAAAGTAAAAAGTAAAAAGTAAAAAGTAGTCCAAATGCACATTTATAATGCATTCTGTTTAAGTTTTTGATTCTTATGGATTATTTTTTAAATTGAAAGCCTTGGGCTAGTTAACTTTTCTAGATGGTTACGTATAATGCTGACAGGAACACTGTTCCTGATGACTAAAGTCGAAAGCTTTGGTTGAAAGAGTGAGCGGGGAGATTGTGAAATTAAAAACAACTCGGAACACTGTTCTTTGCTCTATTCGCTGTTGTAGCGAACTAGAAATCCCCCCCTAAATGGCAAGCAGACTTGCTCTCTCTGGTTGTTCCAAGCTTTCAGATTGTCGTTACTATCCACTAACAACGGCAATTGATAATTGTGAGAGGTCATGAATGATAGAGTATTTACTTGCAGTACTGCTTCGGTGGAAGGTAGTACTCAACTTCACCATCGCTGAAGTTGAGTGCTCGTATTTCAGCTTTATTTGCGACCTGAGGTTGGCTCTGTGAAGTTGATGTTCTGTCGCTCGGCTAAACGACCTTCTAGTTTGGCTTTGTCGATAAGGGCTTGCTGCATTATCTCGTTACACTGAGTCAGTTCAATACGAAGCAAGTTGCTGTCGGTCTGAAGGCGTTCATTCTCCGCGATTAACACTGCATTCTCACGCTGATAGCTAAATGATGCATCAGACTGGGTTTGTAGTGTTTCAAGCTTATCCTTGAGGTTTTTTACTTCATCCGTTAAGCGATCATTTTCTTTTTTTGCATTAGCTAACTGTCTAGGTAAACCCTCCAAACCTTTAAGTTGTTCCTGTAGTTCTTCGACTAACTCACCAGATTGAATAGCTTGTTGTAGCCTAATCTCGGAACAGTGTTCAGCACTTTTCACACGATTGTCAACTACCGTAGCGATGTCTTGCTCAACTAAGTGCCACAATGACTGGATATCGACTTTAAGAGCTTGTTCTAGTGGTGTGATAAACCAATCAGGTACGTCTCTACTCCTATGGGACAGAGTTGATTTTTGCGATTCTAAAGCGTAAAACGCAATTTGTGCTTTCAAGTATCTTCCACCTACCGCGCTCTGCAATTGGGCTGGATTTTGAAAGGGTTTGCCTTCCGCAATAGCTTGGTTGAATTTCTCATAGAACAACTCAAACGTCTTCCCTTTTTCAGGCTTCTGCCCTAGCTTTATTAGATCATGCTCGAACTTGCTCTTTGCTTTAGTAAGTAAGTCGGTACTGTAAGTCTGTTCGTTTGTTTGTGTACTCATTAACTCACCCCCTCCTTTAGTACGGTAGCTCTGTTGTCTGTTCATCCAACCAAGCCTCGATAGTTTCACACTTCCAACCGACGATTCGTGGACTAATTGTTGTAGCAGGTGGCAATCGGCCTTCTTTTCTCCATCTCCAGATCGTTACTTTTGTCACATCAAGCTGCTTTGCTAAGTCATTTATTCTTATGAATTTTTTTTCAATCATTTTGTTCTTCTTATTTTTTGATTGTTCGTTTGTCTTGATGTAATCGTATGTAATATGCTGATGAGTTTGTAGAGGTTAGAAAAGACACAAAGGGGTTTACACGATGGATGACAAAGCTGCTGTAATACTGAAGAAGCAGTTATTGCGAAACCTTGAGCAACTTGAGAAGGAAGCTAAACGTGATGGAAAAAAGCTAACACAGAAGAAAAGCTCTAGTGGAGTTTCCGTAATAGAAGCCTTTGACGTCCCGTTGGAAGAGGAGGCTTCAGTTATTCTAGCCCGTGGTATTCCAGCATCGACATCTTTTCAGGGTCGTTTCCCTACCACTGTAAAAGAATTGATCCGTTTTTCTGGCGGGCTAAGTGAAACCATCAATAAACTGATGATTTTTAGAACATTCGATAGTAGTGATGCACCAAAACTGCAATCTGAGAGTCAATCAGTTATCGATTATATCGACGTCTTGGAACAGGTATTAGTTAAAGCGAAGGGGTTAACGCCCCAAAAAGTGTCATCTGAAAAAAACTCAGAAAGTTCTTCAGTAGTTATGGCATTGCCCTACTGCGCATTGTGTTACAAGCGAGTCTATCAGTCTTTGTTTTACTGCAAAGATCATAATTCAAATCGAAATGCTATCGCTTACAAGAACGCAAAACGAAGTTTAATTTCAGCCGTGTATCGTCACTTAGACGATGAAAGTGTGCAATATCAACTTGAAAGATATAAAAGCGGCCGATATCGCTTAGACGCAAAAACCTTGTATCGATGGCTTGCTCTGTTTTCGATTCAGCCACGAGAAGCAATTCCATCTCTCAACAAGCTTGAGGGGGAGCTTGCTGCATGGCAGTTTTATGCAGATTTGATTGTAGCGTTTGCAAGCAAACATTTTCCGAGCGCATATAAATTGATAGAACGACTTAACGAACAAGACTGTTCTACTTTTGAAGAGTGGATCGTTGAAGTGATTAGACTGTTGGGAGGTGATTCGGAAGCTAACATCTGGAAATTTAAAGACCCAGAGCTTTGGTTGCACAACTTAGACAATAAACAAAAATCTCTTACTTTATTACATTGCCTAAGCCGATATGAAGCTTTTATGAAAGTGGAGGGTTTTCCGTCAAGCAGTGGAGTTCTAAGAGGAACTAATATTGATACTGAAAAGCATGCTCGATTAAAAAAATTACTTGAAGAAAGGCAAAAAGATCCATCAATTACAATTGATATTATCGCTAGTAAAATGGGAGTATCAAGAACCGCCGTATATAAGATGAAAAAAAGAATTAAACTGTGAAAATATAACACTTATATTTGGTGTTTTAACGGCAGTGATATTGTCTTTGCATTATTAATAATTTACTTCTAGAATTAATCTTGCGATTGATATTTATTTCGCAGTAGTTGCTAATATGTTTATTACCTCAAAAATATGTGTTATAAATATCCATAACTGCTATGGATTTTATGATTTCTATAATCTTAATATAAGGAGTGTGTGATATTTTTCTGGATTTCCATGTTAGATTTTCAAAATGCTCTCTACTTTTAATGTCACAGAAAACAATTGTTTTGCTCTAAACGACTCGTGCAATGCCTTTTGGAGCAAAGTGAGTTTTCGTGAAAAAGAAAAAGTTACTTTTATACATGGAGTTATTATTGCTTTTGGAGCGAAGATAAGAGAAGGAGTTACAATGCCTGATTCTCACATTACACCAGAGCGCTTTGTACGTTACGCTTGGGAGATGAACTTTAGAATATCTATTGCTGATTCAGCAGTACTTCACTCCGACTTTATCAAGAGAGTTACTCAGCTTGCGAAGAGAAATGGTATAAGTGTTCACTACTTAGATTTTTCACGATATGAAACAGCTGAAGCTGCTTTGTGTGCAAAAGAAAATTCAGATTTTCTTGAATCTATTGAGAGCGGAAATAGAAAATCACTGTTATGGTTTGTTAACTGTGAATCTCTAACTCCATTAAATCTAGATATTGCTTACTCTCTTCGCACGGCGTTAACTACACGACATGGAAATAACGTTCAGTCTGTTTTTGTTGCTGATAAAAAGACACTGCTAAAAATTTTTTATGATCACAATGCTCCATTTTATCATAGTCATTTTAACTTAACTTAAAATATGTAGTTTTGTTCTGTGTATAGAGAAAATAACGAGTAAACATAGTGGGTGAACGCCAACTCAAAATTACAGCATAAGCTGTTTGTAAGTTTTTTCAACACTTTAGCATTGCACCATCAATCTATTGATACTGACCTGAGTAATAAACTTTAGTAGGAGTGAGGCCTTTAGGCCTCACTTTTCTATTGATGGAGTTATTCTTATCAAACAATGTTTAATTGGGTTAGTATTCTTCTTCGTTGAGTAAAAAGCCTTTTCGGGCAGCAAAGATCTGCTCAGCAATAGACTTTGGCTGGAACCCTCTTCCTTTTGGTTGCAATACAAACTCAAGAGAGTCTTCTAAGGAAGTAGGTTGGTCATCTAGGTTCTCACCTATATGCACTTTCCCATCAAAAGTAGATAAAGCGTCCGCCATAATATCGATAATATCATCTCTGTCGTAGTTGCTGCCTGAATCAACCTTGAGCATTGCACTCATGATAGCGCAGTCAATCAATGTTGCAGGCAACCAAAAAGCTGAAGAGGCGTATCCAGCGCACCATCTTAGATTATTACCTAATGAAAATATCTCCATATCGATGGTATTCCCACCGACAAAGCATGCACCGAGCATTATGCCAGTAATATTGAATTGATTCGATTTCTCTCCAATTGAGCGGAGAACATGCATAATGTTAGTATTTCCGACTCTGCGTTTGGACCCGTGTGCAGCGATATACACTAAAGTATTGGAGAATTTTTTCTTGCAGAGACAATCCAGTGCTTTGTTAAAGCTACTCTTATCATAAAAATTAGCGTGATAAACTTCCGTATCGCCGAGCATTTTCGCTATACCTTCAACAAAAGGTAGGACAGAAGAACGATTGGAGTCTCCTTCATCTAGCTCCCATGGTGATTCTAGAACTAAGATTGCACTATTCTGGCTTTCATACAGCACTTGCCAAATTCCTTTTACATTATTAGCGTGGTTAATGACCGATTTTGATTTATATTGAGAGGTTTCTGAAGATTTGGTGAATCATACAAGTTAGCCTCTATCCCAGCGTCTACGAAGTGTGCCGATTCTTGCATCTGCACGTAATGGATTCCCCTCTGGATCGCATAGCTTCACTGATCCTTCTGGTAGTCCAAAAACATCTTCTATAGTGGCACGAATAGACCCAACTCTTGCATCTGAGCGGACTGCTCGATGTCGGGAATAAAAAGCTTTAGAGGATGAAGTAATAAGCTCCTTAGTATTTCCGAACTTACCGATTTCGGAATCTTCAATTTTTACTGAATCTTTTAGTAAGTCACCAGCTTCATAAATTTTGGTTTTGCTAGGGTATTGACTAAAATCTTGCTCATAAGAATGGTCGCAGTCATCATCATACTCTTCAATATCATCTTCAATATCATCTATTGAAGAGCTTGCGAACCAAGTTACATCGTCCCCTACGTGCCACACAAGGCCATCTTCTATATGAAGCCTACGGGTTGATTGCTTTATAAGAATGGAATCTCCGTAGCGAGCTTCTACTCCTGATAAAGCTTGGAAACCATTCAAAATCAATTCGAGGGCATTTTTGCTTCCGACTACACCTATAAAAACGGAACTGCTGGAATGCATAAAGTTAGCGAATGGTGATTGGTAAACATAAACCGTTGCACGTAGATCTGGATCTGATTTAGCTAATGGATCCAAAATTTCAGTTAAAGCTTCGGTGTAGTCGCCGTACTTCTTGGGAATGCTATCTATGTTTACTTCAACTGTTTCTATGGGGTTTGGGGACTTAATGAAATGTAGCTCATTAATTAATCGTTTCATATTTAGATCTCCAGGCTCTCAATGAAAATAATGTTCAGGTATATCACTAACGACCTTAATGACTCAGACGTGCATTTTCGCACGACAAGGCTTTTACAATGAGGTTCATCTGCTCCACCATCTTGGTATCAGTGCTTTTGGGCCAATTATAGTGCTTAGCGATTGCTTCTAACTGTCTATCAAGTGAAAAGGATTTTCTTATCAGTCTCTCTAACATCGGTAGGTTTTCTATTTTGATAGGTGGTGTAGAGTACGTTGTCCTCGCAAGGTGACAGATGTTTTGAAGGTATAATTGAAGCTCAAGGATAGAGTTTTGTTCACCAACTGAAGTGCAATGATCTTTCTTCGCATCTAAAAGTAGATAAAGGCTGACAATAGGATTGGCGATCTCGATTGGCAGTTCAGGAAAGTAGCTTGTATCCATATTGAATTTGATTCGATAGTGAGTCTTAGTAGACTACCTTAAAATATAGATAAATATCAAAGTAGTTGCACAGTATCAGTGATCTAGTTCTGACAAACTATGAATGGTGGATTGAAGCGACTCTACATGTGCAACTTATCTGGTTTTTTGATTATCTAACCTAAGAGCCTGAGCACATAACCTTGTAATCTTCTAAGTGCTTTAGCAATGCTTTTTCCCAAACCTCAAGCCCTTCACGCTTCTCATCAAGATACTCATACATATCGTAGTGTCTACCAGAGACATCATTGATCGCATGGCCTTGGATTCGATCTCGGTATTCTTTTGAGATCTTTACTTCTCCACCAAGTGTTTTTACGGTCCTACGAATATCTCTTGCGATAAATTGTCTAATTTCGGTCGCTTTTTTATAAGTTAAAATTGCCTGAGCTATTGTGTTTGTTGGCATGTGTTCCAATGAATTTGTCTTCTTAAAGAAGACAAATGGGCTATTAGCACCCTCAGTGTTCTCTTTGATATCCATTAAGATTTCAATTGCAGAGTCGGTCAGTGGAACGAGGTGATTTTTCTTGGTTTTATGAAACTCTTCACTTATAAGCACAGTGCGATTGTTAAAATCAATTTTGTCCCAGGCGATTGTTAAAATCTCGTAAGGTCGCTGACCGAACAGGTGAAAACAGAGCTTTAATGCTTGTCGAGTCAGATACGCTAAATTCAGGTCTTGGTAACGATGCTCCATATCATATAAAAGCTGTGCTACTTCTTCCCATGATAAGTAATGTGAACCAGTTTTCTCAGGCTGTTTCGGGATATTCGAGATCGGGTTATGCTTAATAGCGAACTTGGTTCCTCTTTTTCTAAACTTTGGATTGTTCTCATAGCCTAAGGCAAATTCAAACGCAGCATGTAAGGTTGAGCGGATTTTGTTACTTTTCTCATTGAATCCCTGCTCAATAGGTATCGCTAAGATGTCGAGAAAATCTTCTGTTTCAAAGTCTTTTGCTTTGCGGTTAATGTCGATGTACGGATAAACATTATCAACAATTCTTTTGTACTCATCTTGAAATGAGCGGTTGCCTCTATCTTTCTTATATTCCGTGTGAAAGTTGATAAGTTGCTCGAAAGTACCTAACGCATTTTTTGCTTTTTCTTTTTGCTCTAGCTCTTTTGAACGTTTCACAAGTTCATCTTTGGGATCCAGTCCTTTCGAGATCATTGCACTGTACTCTTTAGATAGTTCACGAGCCTGAGACAAGGTGAGGGCAGGGAACTTCCCCAAAGTGACAAAGACTTCTTTTTTCTCCTTATGGTACTTGAACTTGAAGATCTTAGAGCCAGCAGGAGTGACTTGGACAGTTAAGCGGCCTGTGCCTCGCTCACCTGTATTGTCTGGCTTGTAGTAAGCGGTTTTTTTGGCAGGAAGCGCTTTGATTTGATTTACAGTTAACATATGGATCACCTTGGATGAACCGCTACTAGCTATATTTTGTAGTCGGCTACGTAGTCGGGTTACTGTTTAGTCCAGTGTAGCTAAATGTAACTATAAGTGATACAGTTATCTCATTGCTCATCATCAAGTTGTTGATTTTACATGGTAATGTAACTTTAGGTAATTGAGTGTAATTATGTAACCATATCACTTCTAAGGATGTGGTCATAGGTTCGAATCCTATAGGGCGTGCCATTTATTTAGAAACCCCGATAACTCCCTCGAGTTATCGGGGTTTTGTCGTTTTAGACTGCAGAATTTCTAACGCAACGTCTCCTACAACTTCTGCACTACCTGCTAGTCTTTGCAATCAATAGCACTTACTATGTGTTCACTTCAATTGCAGCCTTATCTTTATGTCCTCAACTTCTAATTTCTATAACCAAAATGCGAGCTCATTAGCAGAGCAATATAACTCGACGACGTTTGAGAACGTTCACGCGAGCTGGCAGGCTTTTTGGCCTCATGCTGGCGATCGGGTATTGGATGTGGGAGCGGGGTCTGGGCGAGATGCAAAATGGATGTCAGAACAAGGCTGTGAGGTGATTGCTCTTGAGCCTGCTGCATCTCTACTAGAGCTTGGTAAAGTTAAGACGGGTGATTTGGTTACTTGGCTTGATGATGCTTTGCCTGCACTTGAGAAAACCACCAACCTGGGGCTTCGCTTTGATCTGATATTGGTGAGTGCGGTTTGGATGCATCTTGCGACGTCTCATCGTGAGTGTGCTTTCCGTAAGCTGTCTAATCTGCTTGCGCCTAATGGTCGATTGGTCATAAGCCTCCGTTATGGAGAGTTCACTGATGGTCGCAAAGCTTATCCTGTCTCTGTTCAAGAGTTAGAACAGCTGGCAAAGAACAGTGCGCTTATGGTTAGGCATGTTTCTGAAAGCGACGATCAGCTTAAGCGTGATGATGTTCATTGGCAGACAGTTGTTACTTCAAAGTAAGAGAAGGATAGGTTGTGTCTCTTCAATATTATGTGAATAAATTCTGTAACTTGAACGTAAATAGTTCAAATGGAAAAAAGAGTCCCCACAAAGTGTGTATGTTACTCGCTGTTATGGACTTAATTCGGGCTGGCCATATCGCTACCAACAAGATTGAATTTAACTCTATCCTTAAAGAGCGGTTCACATACCATTTTGAAAACCTAGCAGTAGGGAATGATCGAAATACGCCAGAAAACCCTTACTTCTTTTTGAGAAGTGAGGGTTTTTGGCATCACTCTTACAATGATGGGTATTATCCAGAAAATACAAAGAGGTACTCACCTAAAGCCATCTCATACGCTTACGTCGACGATGAGTTATTTGAATACATGAGTAGCAGTATTGTCTCAAATGAATTGAAGGAAGCGCTTGTATCTAACTTATCAGACCTATCTTCATTATTTCATCGGTGGCTACTTGATTTGGGTAAATCAGAGAAGACGGCAAAGAACTATGTAGGTGCAGTTCGTGGCTCAATATCAAACTGGTTAATGGATGCCGAAAAAATCGAAAAGCCGCTAACAGACCTTAAATCATACTCCGACTTTAAGAGCTATAGGCTTAAAGCTGAGCATCTACCCGAATTTCAAGTTCGCGATATCAAAGGTAAAGGTATGTATAGTGCTGCGCTGTCCCACTATGACACCTTCCTAGCTGACTTATCACAAATTGATGTCAACGCTGATATTCGAAAGGTAATGAATGACCAACAGCTGAGTACTACTGAAAAGACAGTTTTAGTTAACACTAGAATGGGACAGGGGCACTTTCGAAGTAAGCTTATTGATATGTGGGGAGGCTGTGCTGTTACTGGATTCAAGAATACACAACTGCTATTAGCATCTCATATTAAACCTTGGCGAGATTCTAATAACGAAGAGCGATTAGATAAGTTCAATGGACTGTTATTGTTACCAAACTTGGATAAGGCATTTGATCTCGGTTTCATTTCATTTGACGATAAAGGGAAGGTGCTAATATCGCGTTACCTAGAGAAACCGGAAGTTCTAGGATTGAACGAAGATATGTACTTTCATGTTCATCGAGAGCATAAATATTATCTTGGTCACCATCGAGGGTTGTTATTTAAAGGGTTGTAACATTGGCTTGAATCCTATTCACCCAAACCCTGAAATGCAATTGCCCAAGATATTCGGTAATTGTAATTAAATCAAAATCTTGGCAAGGTTCTTTTCTTCGATTCTAAGTGACTTGAGTTTCCGCCAAAATCGTAAGATTTTTAGATTTGATCCGTGTATAAGGCATATTCGTAGCATTCGCTACACCATCCCTTCATAAAAGACAGAGACCTCACTCGATTTCGGGTGAGGTCTTTTTCGATCCAAAAATTCAATAAAGGAAATAATTATGGCCGTTATTAGACGACACACGATCACGCCTGAAAAGCTGACTTTCAAGCAATTAGCAAAGGTGATTTTACTGTTTAAAGGTATCTCTCCGGAATACAAAGAGGAGTGTTGCCCTAGTTTCAGAATTCGTGAAACTGCTATCCAACAGTTGATTGGGCAATCTCTATCGTTGGAAAACCGCGCAGATTTAGTCAGGGAGTTCAACCTATTGGGGTGGGAAGTTGCCATTAACCCTGAATATTGGTTGGTGTTTACAGTGCCAAATGTCCATAACTGGCATGAAGTTGGACAATGGCTACCGTACAGCGTGACTGAGAACTTCCAGCGCGGCATTGCTCCTTGCTCACGAGACTTGTGCCAAAAGTTGGGTATATCTGTGAATGAAGTTGCTAAGTTCTATGGCTACAGCGAGGAAAAGATTTGTGATGAGCTGGTTTGTGAGGCTTATGACTGTGCAGATGAAGAAACACAAGAAGAGTTTGATGAAACAGGTGATGAGTCCCTGTTCGATATCGAAGAAGGTACGCAGTTACCTATAGATACCTTTTCATATTGGCAGTATTTGGACTTCTATTTGGCCACTAAGGGCTTAAACAGAAAAGCGCCATTGTTCTAATTGTCGATAGCCCCGCTAGTCGGGGCTTATTGTGGAGATAAGCGATGAACATTAACCACATATTGGGTATTCCAGAAGAAGTAAAACACCATTTGGAGAATATAAATACGATGTTTGAGCAAGGAAAGTACAACGCTGAGCACTTACATGAACAGGTTTTGATACTGGAGTGGCAGTTGGAGTTGCTCGCTATCAGTCATTTAGCTCGTGATCTTCAGTTGTTGCCAAGCAACAAACGATCGATGAAAAGAGAGCAACTTATCAGGCGATTGCTATTGATGCGTCGGCAGATCGAAGACGTCATTCAAAACAATAAATGGACGGCGGTAACACTCGCATCGGATACATGCAGGTTGTTAGCGAAGTTAGCAATAGAGCTAAGAGAAAGTCCGCCAGCATTTACCAAATAGGTGATTGTATATTCAACTGTCCGATTACTTTTAATTGTTTGAATTACCGAAGAAATTATTTTTGTAAATGGAAATGATTTGATTTATCGTTTTTATTTTTTCAAGGATGAAGTAATGAAGCTCAATGGACTACTCTCTCACAGAATTTTGACTACCTTTCTTGCTGGGGCTGTCTTACAAGGATGCGAATATTTACCTCACTCAGCCAAGGTTGATTTAACTCCAGAGCAAATAGAAAAGGTGATCGACAAGGCGCAACCTGCGAACTCTGCCATCATGCAAGCCTTTGCCACGTATCAGGTTGTTGGATTGGGAGATTATCATTGGAATGATGCTTTTATTTTTCAAGCGATTGAGCTGATCCGTGATCCTGAGTTCGCTAAAGAAGTGCAGCATGTTGTGGTGGAGTTTGGTAACGCCAAACATCAGGAACTTCTCAACCAATACCTTCGTGGTGAGGACGTGCCGGATTATGAGTTGCAACAAGTGGTGCGTGACTCTATTTATTTTATGGCCTGGACTCCTGAAGTGTATCTAAGCTTTTTTAAAGCAGTAAGAGAGCAAAATAAAACCCTACCTTTAGAACAACAGATTATTGTCCACTTAGCTGAAGCGCCATTTGATTGGACGACAGTTAAGAGTGAAAAGACTTGGAAGAAAGCGGCTAAATCTAAAACGGATTACTTCTACAAGGTGACAGAGGAGATTCTCAATCAGGGAGATAAAGCGTTACTTATTTTTGGTGCATTCCACTTAGTCCAAGCTCCCGTTCAATACGTTACAGAAAATAGCGAGGTAATGTGGCCTTTGGCAACTCGTTTAGAGAAGCATTTTCCAGAGCAAGTGTATTTGGTTTGGCCAATGACAGAGCCCGTTGTGCTAGATCGTTTTTCAAGTGCTTCTTCGCCATCCATCTTACCAGTATCAACAACACCATTGGCATCGACTCGCTTCATTGATCTATTGCCTAAATCTCGCTTCAAGTTAGCAGACATGGGGGAGATGAACGCTAAAACGGGCGAACTGTTCGATGCTTTTTTGTATGTTAGTGAAAACAAACGTAGCGAAGTGTTCCCTAAAGCCATGATGGAAGATAAAGCTTGGCTTGATGAAATGGACCGTCGATTAGAGATTATCGGTGGGAAGATGCAAGAAAAGTTTGTGTCTATCAAAGAACAAAGTGAAGCGCATTATGGGCTCTAAGCCCGACTTGTAAGGTCTGATATGAATTGAAACAGCCTCCAAAACTGGAGGCTGTTTTAGTAATAATACTATCCACCAATCAACACCGTTGGCATCCCCATCACTATGGTTCCGCCATGGGCAGTGAGATCGCCCATGCGCGCTGCGGGCTTATTGTTAATCAGTACGGTTGCACTTCCTTTAACTACGCTATCTGGTGGGCCCACACAAACACATATCTGCCCTAGAGTAGCGGCTGGTAGGTTGCCGATCAATACTGTTGTTGGTAGAGGGAGCAATGGCCCACCCACGTGAGGGATTGGCACCACTGCTGGTGTTTGCATCGGACACATGTGCATGTCTGTTGCTCTGGCTGCTGGTAGCATGTTTTTTCCCTATTGTTGACCGTTCCCGCCAGAGGCGATGTTTAGACCCATTTCTACAAACTGTTGATAGCGTTCTTTTGCTTCTTCACCGTCAGGTAAAACGGCTGAAAGGTTAATGCTTCCTGCGACCGCTTGCGCGTACAAGTATGGGGGAGGGGGAACAGCAGGATCCTCTGGCTTAATCATACTGCCACCACTCCAAAAAGCCGCTTGAGCTGCCCAGCCAGCACCGGTTTCTAATCCTGCTTTTTCGGCCATTTGTTCTGCAAATCGGCGGCTTGTTTCATCAGGTGTATAAACCCAAGCCTTTGCTGCGCGAATGGCATTGGCTTCGTCTTCTTTCCAGTGATGCAGAGATGCGGCGCAGGTTACGCTCCACCAAATAGATTCACGAACTGGGAGAGCATGCGCAAGAAAAGTCACTGCATCGGCAAACAGCTCTTCTTCCATCGCCACAGAAATCAAATCAACAGGCGTAGTGTTCGCGTCTGCTAACTCTGCGAATGTGACATTTGGCTCGTAGACACTCAAGATGTCTTGCGCGGATTGGTGAGGAACCTTTATCAACATCATCAATTTACCTTTGTAATTGCGCCTTGAATTTGCACCATGGCCCCGGCTTTTATTTGTGTCATGGCACTGCCGTTAACCGACACTAATGCTGCTTTTACATCGGCCTTACCTTGGCCTTCAATATTGATCATTGCGGCTTTCATCTCTGCTTTTGCTTTACCTGAAACAGAGACTTGAGGAGCGTCGATCTTAATACCACTAGCGCTGATCTCGATTTTACTCGCGCCCACTTTGAGTTCGATCTTCGATTTACCGCAGATCGATACTTGGTTGCCATCAACGCTGACTGTCGATTTAGCCTCAATATTGATGTTGGAAGCGGCACTGAGGTTTAGATCTTTATCACTGTCACCCGTCCAGTTGTCTTTACTTTTGGCGGTAAGCGTTTTTTCACTTTCGACTTTTATGTCTTCTTTAACGTTTAGGGTGGCACTCTTCTCAACTTGAGTCTTTTTCATGCCTTTAATCGTTGACTGGCTGTCGTTATTTACGTCCAGCAGCCAATCTTTTTCAGCATGTAAGTACACTTGTTCTTTGTCTTTTTGATCTTCAAAACGCAGTTCGTTTCCTTGCTTGCTGCTGCCCTTAGGCGTTGAACGAGTTTTGATGCCGTTTTGAGTATCCGAGCTATAAGGCGCTGCGCTGTTTTTGTTGTATAAAGAGCCGGTCACGATAGGGCGATTGGGGTCACCATCAATGTACTGAACGATCACTTCATCACCAATGCGTGGTGTGAACTGAGAACCGAATCCCTTACTGGCGAACCCTTGCGATACTGGCAACCAACATGAACTGTTTTCGTCATTTTTGCCGCCTCTATCCCAGTGAAATTGTACTTTTACTCGACCCAATTTATCTCGGTAAATCTCTTCTCCCTTAGGCCCGGTCACGGTTGCGGTATGCAAGCTATGGACACGCGGTTTATCTAGTATTTCTGGACGAAAAACCAGTGACGAAGGGATGCAAGAAAACTGATTTTGATAAGCGACGTCGTTGTTCGATTCTTCTCTGGATATGCGGTGTGATAGATGAGTGACGATGTACTCTTGGTTCATTGAACCGAGAGGATGGTTCGTGAGTTCAAATTTATAGCCACAAGCAAGCGTCGCTAAATTCGATGATGAGTGAGAGGCTGACTTCTTAAGATCTAACGCTTCCATATGCATTTTTGCAGCGTCACGGACTTCATTTTTATTCTCGTGACCAAATGCAAAGAGTTCTTGCGTCAATGAAGCTGACGCGTAACTTTCGGTGCTTTTTCGGGAGCCACTATCAAAAAATTCAGCCAGATCTTGAGTATGATCGGCGACAGATACCTTTCCGCTGCCAACATGATGGGATTGACTCCACGTTGTCAGCACGTGCTGCTGATTGTTGCCACCTATTTGATAGCTTAACTTTGGAGCAGATATTTTCTCAAATCGTTGATTCGAATCGCCAATGCAGATTGTCGACTTATTAGATTGATGGCGCATGTGGTAGTGCCACCCTTCGCTTGCTAACAAGCGCTGTATAAAAGCTTGGTCGGTTTCATCAAGTTGAACACAATACTCATGCTTTTTCCCGTTTCCGGAAAGGGAAAAGTGAAAATAGCTTTTGAGATCAGCTTGTTCTAGAAGCTTTTCAATGATCTGTTTCGTCGTCATGTTTTGAAAAATCTGACGACTGCGTTTGTACTGCAGCAAGCTAAGCGGATCCAATATCTCTACTTGATAATAAAACTGGTGCTTGTCTTTGCTATATCCTGTGAATTGCAGAGTGCTACATATGCCTGAAAAAAAGCGCTTTCCAGAATTAAACTCATAAGACACACAAACGGCTTTGCCTAGGTTTTTGGTATCGATCTCCATGTTGGCAGCGATGGAAACGGAAAACTGACAACCGCCGGATACGCTTTCTTCCCCAATTAATTGGGTAACGATATAACTTTTGTTATCTGAAAGCTTAATGGTGAGGGAGCGGGTTTGGTGCTTTAATTCGTTACTGCTCATATTCACTTAATTCACTATTAAATAAACAGTTCTAAAAGTCTGTTTATTGGATGAACATTCGAAATTATTACATAATAATTGATATTATTATTACTTGATGTGTTGGTATCAACTTTCATGCTCTGTACATTTAATCTATTTCGAGTTAGACCTTAATTCAAGGTAATTTGTTTATTTAATTACTATCTGAATAAGATGTAATCGATTACTTTGAGGTTATTTTTAATCTCAAATTTGTTTCATTTTTAAGACGCCGCGCTTGGGCGTTCATGTTTTTATGATGGCTATATCTATGAGGGGATATTTAAGACATTGTTAATATATAAAGCCTCATTGTGCTTTATTTATATTAATTTAAGTTAAATCAGTAACTTATATAATTTCATTTCTTTTTGTAGTGTTATTTTTAAGAGGTTGGATGACCTAAAAATCACCTAAATATGGCGTGAATAGGTCTTTCTATAATTCATCTCAAAGATATACTCTTGGCAATTAATAAATGTGTCACTTCGTATGAAACAATATTAGTAAAATGTTATTTTTGCTGCGCAAATAAGAATTTGGCAGGTTGAACTAACTCAATACCTCTACCGTTTTTCCTTATCTAAAAATACAGAAAATAGCGATTGAACTTAATTAGCACTTAAGCGAATAGTCGGCTGATTAACCCAATAGAGCAGGAACCTATGCCTTTTTCAAAGCATCAAATTGAGCAACTTTCTACACCTCTGAGTGATGATTCTATCTGTGGCGTTTACCTTAAACTGGATAAAGGTGCTTTTCGCCCATTACGTAATGAATTTAATGTCGCGCAAACAGCGCTGCGTAAGCTAAGTCAAAACCCCAGTGCTGACGAGAAAGACGCGTTACAAGAGGCATGTCTAAATAGCTGGAAGACTCTTTCAGACAGCTTGTTCGAACAGTTTTCAAATACAACCAGAGATATCGAGCTCATCTCATGGTTTGTTGCCGCTCAATTCCTTCTCGATACCACGTTAGAAAGTGCTGCGAATAGCCTTGAGTGGTTAGCCGATTTAAGTGAGAAGTACTGGGATCACCTCAACCCTGTACTGCCAGTTGAAAAGCTCAAATCTGATGATGATAAGGGTAAAGAGAGAGAGCAAGCTGATGCGAAAGTTAAAGCATTTTTCCAATTAGTTGGTGATAGCGAGGAAAGCTCGATTCTCTATGCACCGATGCTGCAACTGCCCTTAGTTGGGGAAGTGACGTTTTTTGATTTTCAAAGTGCAGAGAGAAAAGGCGAAATCAGCCAACTGAAATCTTCGCTTACCACCACGGTGGCTCAAGAGCGTTCCGCGATTCAATTCAAGATGGAAAATACCAAACGTTGTATCTCCCAGTTGGAGCGTTTGTCTGCGTTAGTGATCACTCATTGTCAGTCTGTAGGCAGTCAAACTACCAACTTTGGATTTGCGAAGTCACTGCTTACCCGTGTTGAAAACGCTTTGGTTCATTTAAGCGGAATTAAGTTGGCCCCGAAAGCGGAGGCCAAGGCAGTAGAGCAAGAGGTTGCCGAAAGTTCAGTTTCTGAAGGTCATCAGCCAAGCGATATGGATGCAAAACAGATAGAGCCAATACCTATGGCATCAGAGCAGGCTCAGACCGTAAGCCAACACTTACACGCAGGAAATCTCTCTGAACTGGGTAACTTAAACAACATGAACCGAGACTTAGCTTTCCATTTGCTGAGAGAAGTCTCTGATTATTTTCGCCAGAGTGAACCGCATAGCCCAATTTCATTCTTGTTAGAAAAAGCGATTCGATGGGGATATTTATCCTTACCTGAGTTGCTGCAAGAAATGATGTCGGAACAAAACGGTGACGCTCTTAGTACGATTTTTAATGCCGCCGGATTGAATCATCTCGATCAGGTTTTGCTGCCGGAGGTGAGTACTCCAACGGTGGACATTGAAAGCCCCCAGACACCTCAAGCGACGCCTCCCGTTTCGGAGCCGCCAAGTGTCGAAGAGCATGTATCTCAGACTTCCCCTGTAGATACCCAATCTAAGCAAGATGAAAAACCACAATCATCCGCTACGTCGGCTCTGAGTTGGTAATTGTGTTTAAAAAATAAGGAAAAATCATGGCAAGTATTTACATGCGTGTAAGCGGTCTTCAAGTTGAGGGCGCAGCGACTATCGGTCAGCTAGAAACGGCTGAAGGTAAAAATGACGGTTGGTTTGCAATCAACTCTTACTCTTGGGGTGGCGTTCGTAACGTTGCTATGGACATCGGTAACGGCACCAATGCGGATTCAGGCATGGTTGGCGTAAGTGAAGTTAGCGTAACTAAAGAAGTTGATGGTGCTTCTGAAGATCTACTGTCTTACCTATTCAACCCAGGTAAAGAAGGTAAAACAGTTGAGATTGCATTTACTAAGCCTTCTAACGATGGCCAAGGTGCAGACGTTTACTTCCAAGTTAAGCTAGAAAAAGCACGTCTAGTTTCTTACAACGTGAGCGGCACTGACGGTTCTCAACCGTACGAAAGCCTATCTCTTTCTTACACTTCTATTTCTCAGAAACATCACTACGAGAAAGAAGGTGGTGAACTACAAAGCGGTGGTGTTGTGACTTACGACCTACCGACCGGAAAAATGACTTCTGGTAAGTAATTCTTTCATTAGACATGCCACGTTCAGTGGCATGTCTATTTCATGAATATCTCATTTTAGGACACCGTTATGGCATTGAACTCACAACATAAGCGCGTTAGTAAGAACCGTGTCAGCATCACTTATGACGTTGAAACGAACGGCGCTGTAGAGACGAAAGAGCTGCCGTTTGTTGTTGGCGTAATTGGCGACTTTTCAGGCCACAAACCAGAATCAGAAAAAGTTGATTTAGAAGAGCGAGAGTTCACGGGTATCGATAAAGACAACTTCGATACAGTGATGGGTCAAATTCACCCGCGTCTTTCGTACAAGGTTGATAACAAGCTAGCTAATGATGATAGCCAGTTTGAAGTGAACTTAAGCTTCCGTTCGATGAAAGATTTCCACCCAGAGAACTTAGTTGATCAAATTGAGCCGCTTAAGCAGTTGGTTGAAACACGTAACCAGCTAAAAGTACTGCTAAGCAAAGCCGATCGTTCGAGAGATCTTGAGCGTCTACTGAAAGAAGTTCTGCAAAGCGCAGATGCCATCAATGGTTTAGCTCAAGAACTAGGTTTGAGCAAAGAGGGAGCGGAATAATGTCTGTAGAACAACAAGCAGTACAAGGTGCTACTGAAGCAGAAGCAACGCAGAGCTTTCTTGACCGAGCGATCAACGCAACAGCACAAACACCAGTAGATACGACAAAAGAGCTATTGAGCATCATGGCTTCTCAAGCGCTGGAAGGTACAGTGACTTGGGATAAGAACCTAACGTTGACGATTGAAAAAGCAATCAGCGCGCTAGACAGCAAAATCTCTGAGCAGCTGTCAACGGTGATGCAAAACGGTGAGTTCCAAAAAATGGAAGGCTCATGGTTAGGTTTGCAAAAGCTTGTGAAACACAGCGAGCTAGGCCCAGATCTGAAAATCAAACTGGCGGATTACACCAAAGACGAATTGCTAGAGCAGTTTGAAGATGCACCAGCGATCGATCGCAGCCGTTTCTTCAATATGGTTTATCAAGAAGAATTTGGTACAGCGGGTGGTCAGCCATACGGCGCACTGCTAGGTGACTACGAGTTTGGTTACGGCGATGAAGACGTTGCTCTGCTACGTTACATGGGGGAAGTTGCTTCTGCATCTCACGCCCCTTTCGTTGCTGCCGCGAATGCAAGTATGTTCGACTTCAACGCATTCAGTAGCTTTTCTGAAGGCAAGCCAGTTGCAGCAGGCTTTGATTCGCCAGCATACGCAAGCTGGAATGCATTCCGTGAAAGCGATGATTCACGCTACGTTGCTCTGACTCTACCGAAAACGATGGCTCGCCTTCCTTACGGTGCAGAAACGGTTCCTGTTAAATCATTTGCATTTGAAGAGCTTCAAACTCGCGACAACGGTCAGCAAGTTGTGTCTTCAGACGGCGATTTTGTATGGAGCAATGCGGCGTATGAGTTTGGTCTTCTAATGACTCAAGCTTACACCAAGTACGGTTGGTGTACGGCGATCCGTGGTACTGAGAACGGCGGTAAAGTTGAGAACCTGCCAAACTTCACTCACTACTCTGATGCCGGTGACTTGCTACAGCAATGTCCGACAGAAGTTAACCTAACGGATGAGCGTGAGAAGGAGCTGAGTGATCTTGGCTTCTTGCCACTGGTTCACTACAAAAACACCAACTACGCGGTGTTTATGGGTGCTCAGACTGCGCATAAACCAAAAACGTACACAGACCCAGATGCAACGGCAAACGCGGCAATTTCAGCACGTCTTCCATACACAATGGCAAGCAGTCGAATCGCACAGTACCTAAAAGTAATGGGCCGTGATCGTATTGGTTCAAACCTAGATCCAAACGACGTTGAGAAAGAGTTGAACTCTTGGATCAACCAATACGTTAACCCAAATGCGATTGGTAACGATGCGAAAGCAACACATCCATTGGTTGAAGCGAAAGTGACAGTAGAAGAGCAAGCTGGACGCCCAGGTGCTTACTCTGCAGTGGCTTACTTACGCCCTTGGCTGCAAATGGAAGAGCTAACCACTTCACTACGAATGGTTGCGAACATTCCGGGCTAATTCTATTCGGGGGCGCTGTCCCCGAATGTTTTGAACTGAGTCGCTGATGTATACAGATTCCGAATTTGACCGCATTTTAGCTGAGAATCCTGCCTGGCAGGAGCTGTTACTGTGCGCGAAAAGTCAGTCGGTGGCTCAATTCAAAGCGTTGTTGGTTCGTTTGATCTCTGAGATTGATACGTCAATAAGTGAACAGCTGTCGGACGTTATCCAACACCCTAACTATAAGCAGTTAGAAGCCTCTTGGACGGGGCTTAAATCGTTAGCGCAGCTGCAAGTATCCCAACGTCGAGTCAAAATCAAAATGCTCGACTTGAGTTGGAGTATGGTTTCGGCAGATCTCAATTACTCTTTCGATCTAAAGCAGTCATCCCTATACCGAAAGCTGTATTCAAATGAGCTGGATACCGCCGGTGGTAGCCCATTTGGCATGGTGATGGTCGACCACAAGGTCTCGGCTGATTACGCCGATGATCAGGAGTATGACGATCTCTACACCCTTCAACTGCTCTCTGAGTTGGGGGAGCTCTCTTTTTGCCCAATGGTGCTCGGAACCGACGAGTTCTTCTTTGGTGATGAACCGAGAAGGCTGCTTCACGACAGTGCGAGAATTGATCGCATTCTTACTAGTCGAGATTTTGTTTCATGGCAGCTGCTACGAGAAAAAAGCTCATCACGATTTTTGCATTTGGTGATGCCAGAGCATTTGATTCGTCAACCATATCGTCAATATCAAGCTGGATTTGTTTTTAACGAACGCCAGCAAGAGAAATATGCCTTATGGGGCAGCAGCGCTTACCTCTTGCTCGGTAATGTAATGCGAGAGTTTGACCGAATCAGTTGGTTTGGATTCCTGCGTTCTTACGATGAGACAGGTTCGTATGGGGCGATCGTTCAGGACTCAAAAGAGCTTAAGACCAAGGTAGACATCTACAGTGAAGAAGATGGCTTTTGGTCGTCTCAAGGGTTCATGCCTTTAACCAGTATTTACTTAAGTGGCCATAAAGGTTTCTTTAGTAATCAATCTGTTTGGCAAGCACCTGATGAAGCTCAACGTCAGCTCGGTATGCTCCAAACCAACCTAATGGCTTGCCGATTTGCCCATTACATTAAGGTTCAAATTCGTGACCAAGTTGGTCGATATGACAGCGCAGAAAGTTGTCGACGCAGTCTAGAGCGATGGCTAGAGCAGTTCATTAGCAACGTCAATTATGGCGAGGATGCCGTACTTGCCCGATACCCGCTGCGGTCTTGCTATGTACGCATTGAAGAGGCTCCTCATGATAAAACCCGCTACTTATGCGAGATCATGCTTCAGCCTCAATATCAATACGAAATGATGGATGCGAAAGTGGTGTTAACTACCTCGGTATCTGGCAGTGAGGTTGGAGAGACATCATGAGCTTAATGGCTAAGTTAACCCAAAGCTGGAATGACGATATCGACAGTGTTCGAGATGCGATTGTCGATAACGTCTGTGATCTTATTTCCAGCCGAGCACCTCTGTGCTCAGAGATGTTTTTATCGGAAAAAGGAACGATTGCCGAGTTCGGTATGCGCAACATGGCTCGCGCTCAAAGTAAAAACAACACCAGTGACATTGTCGCAGAAATTGAAGTGCTGATCCGAAACTTCGAACCTCGCCTGAGCCAGGTAGAGATTGATGTTCAAGAAGGGGAATTGGGTAGCAACCAATTGAGTTTTCGCCTTTCCGCCGTGGTGCATTCAGAGCTCGGTGATGAGGCGATCGTACTGGATTCTTTTTTGGATTTGAGCAGCAACAAACTAGATGTAAGGAAGTCGAATTTTGTCTGATTCATTGCTTTCCTATTTTGAACAGGAACTGCGCTTTATTCGCAATGAAGCCTCTCAGTTCGCGGAACGTCATCCGGGGACGGCTCGTGCGTTGGGAATGCGTAAAGACAGTATTGATGATCCTCAGATCGCGCGTTTAATTGAAAGTGTTGCCTTGATGAATGGCAAACTGCAACAGCGCTTGGATGAGTCTTACCCAGAGCTGACAGAAAGCTTGGTGAACTTGTTGTTCCCGCATTATCTAAGGCCAGTGCCGTCATACAGCATGTTGGACTTCGCTATTTTTGAAGAAGCGAATGCAAAGCACAGTATTCCTAAAGGCACAGAATTCGATGTCGCGAGCGAATCTGGTGAGCCAGTGGTGTTTCGCACTTCCGAAGATATAGCGCTGCTTCCAATTCAAGTTGCTTCGGCTGAAGTGCTGTTTGCGCCATTTGAACTGGCTAAGCCTGCGGGTGCAGAAAACGCAAAAGCGATGTTGGAGCTGACGATTAAGGCAACCGACAGCGGCATCGAGTTGCGTGATCTGGATATTGACCAGTTGAAACTGCATCTCAAAGGTGAAAGCCACTTTGCGTTGCGTTTGTATGATGTACTCGCCCACGGGCGCTGTCAGGTGTGTATCCAGAATAATGGCAAGAGCTACTCATTAGGTAAGTCTGCACTACAGCCAATTGGCTTCGATGTGAATGACACTATTTTACCGTATCAAGCAGCAAGCTTTGGCGGCTTTAAGTTGCTGACCGAGTTCTTCATGTTCCCTGAAAGATTTCAAGGATTCAAATTAGACCTTGGCAATGTCATGCAACAAGCAATCGGCTCAGAGTTTCGTATTCAGATTTTCTTGAATGAGATGAGTGTGGTGCAAGCGCGTAGCATTCAAGCACAACATTTTTCTCTGTTTTGTACGCCATTGGTGAACCTACAAACCAAAGTGTCAGAACCTCTGCAAATCGACTTCACTCAAAAGCAGTACCCAATTTATCTTGATGCAAGTCAGGGTAATGATTTGGAAGTGTTTTCTGTTGATGAAGTGCTAGATGTGACGGAGGGCGAACCGTTTAAGATCTGTCAGATCTACGGAGACAAGTACAACAGTACAGAGACTGCACTTCGTTGGCAGCTCGTACAGGATACCCACGAAAGAGGCGTGCTTCGCAGTGGCTTAAAAGTGGCTGATATTGGGCATGTTAGTGCCGCGATGTCGTCGAGAGTTTGGTCGGTGACGACAACCGCGACTGACGGCATTCGAGCAGGCTCATTGCCTGTAAACAGCCAAGTGACATGTCGGGAATCTCTTACGATTCCAGCGGCTATGAACTTGCTGCGTCGCCCAACCTTGCCAGTGCGTAGTCGTGACGCAAATAAGAATGTATGGGCACTGCTTTGCCATTTGCACTTTAACTATCACGCGATTCTAGGGACGGATGACCCAACCGCTACGCTGAAAAATGTGTTTGATTTGTATAACCACAACCAAGCGGTGCAAAACCACATCTATATCGAGTCCCTGCAAAATATTGAGCAGGAGCAAGTGGTGGCTCCGATCCGTGTGTCAGGAAAAACATGTTTTGCTTACGGCACAAAAATTTCGGTGATGTTAGACGCAAGCAATGTCAACGGAGGCGTATCGCTCTTTGGTCATTTGCTTGACCACTTCTTTGCTTATTTCGCCGGCTTCAATAGCTTTACTCAAGTGGATATTTATTTGGAAGGCCAAGACGGTGTTTACCTGTCCTTCCCGAGGAGAACTGGGTGCAAGAGTTTGTTGTAAGCCGTTTCGCTTATGGTGCGTTTGAGGGGCAGCTAGAAAAAGCGTGGCAGATCTTCAAGCATCAGGCTCATTTAAAGGGTCAGCGACCTGAAGTGAGGTTCAGTGCGGAAATTCTCCCAGCTTACTATCAAGCAGAAGTCTCTACGGTTACTTCGGAGCGAGAGGGTGAATTTACGGTAAAGACATCATTGGCGGCTTTGTCTGGTAACTCTGGTTCGATGCCAAGAGCGATGTACGGCGATGCACTAAAAGCGCGTTTTGAACTTGGCGATGAAGCGCCACTCGACTTCTTCGACATGTTTAATAATCGTTACTACCGCTTGTACTGCGAAACAAAGCAAAAGCACGAGCTGACGTATCAGATTGAGGAAGAGGCGTTTCATTGGAATCGTGACCGTCAATCTATTACTGAAATGCTTTCCAGTTTGGCTGGACAGACTGGAGATAAGGCACCAATGCCGGAATCTCATTTGGTGCAATACACCGGCTTATTAGGGTTGAAATTAACCTGCCCATTGGCGCTTAAGTCGATGCTAGAAGATTACTTCGAGTCGGAGTTTGAGGTTGAACGCAGTGGCCTAGAGTATTTGCCTCTAACAGAGTGTTCGTTAACTCAAATTGGCCAAGCCGGAAACAATCATCAATTGGGAATGGGCGCGTTGGTCGGGATGTCGACGCCAATGACGGGGCAGAAACTCAACATAAAAATTTGCCCTCAAGACTATCAGCATTACTTAAAAATACGCAGTGACAAAGAGATGGTTCTTGCGCTGGACCATATGGTTAGAAGCTATATGGGAGTGAATACCAAGTATGCACTCTATATGAAGGTAAATAGCCAGTATCTGCCGAGAGTGAAGCTATCAGGCAGTCACCAAAAAGCGTTAAGAATTGGCCAATCCGCGTGGATGAGTCATCAATCAGATCATCAACAGTTTGTTGAAATGCCACTGACGAAAAGTTAGGAAACAGAATGATAAATATTGAACTACAAAGCTTGGTCAAAAGGCTTACTCCGTTACTAAAAAGTGCCCTGGAAAAGGCTGCTGGAGATTGTGTAAGTAAAGGACACTTTGCGATAGAAGCTGAGCATTGGTTTGTTCAGTTGTTACAGCAGTCTAAAGGCTGGGAGGTCGCACTACAGCAAGCATCAATGGCCAAAGAGTCGATGTTGGAGCGTTGTAATGACCGTCTGATGCACTTGGCTCGTGGTAATGACTCTTCGCCTTCTTTATCCCCTGAGTTGGTTGAGTTACTTAAAGATGCATGGATGCTTGCTTCATTAAACAATCAGCAATCGGTGGTGAATGAATTTCATCTGCTGATGGTGCTGAAGCAGCGTCTGGACCAAAGCGCTTACAACGGCGTGTTGAGCTCGTGGGTGTCAGTATTGTCTTCTGAATGGTTACGCAGTCAGTCGATGGTGAACAGTGGACCCAGTGAAGTCTCATCGTCTACCGAGAGCATGGTCCCAACCGGTGGTGACTCAGCGACGCCAGCTTTGGACAAGTTCTCGCAAAACCTGACAGAGGCCGCGCGTAATGGCGAGTTGGATCCTATTACAGGGCGCGGAGATGAAATTCGCAAATCCATTGATATTTTGTGCCGCCGCCGTCAAAACAGCCCGATCCTCGTTGGTGACCCAGGTGTAGGTAAAACGGCCATTGTTGAAGGCCTTGCCCAAGAAATCGTGAATGGCAATGTCCCACCTGCGCTTGCGAACGTTGAGCTGCGCAGCCTTGATTTGTCCCTTTTGCAAGCAGGTGCGAGCATCAAAGGTGAGTTTGAAAGCCGCCTTAAAGATGTGATCAATGAGATCAAGCAGTCAACGACGCCGATCATCATGTTTATCGATGAAGCACATACGCTGATTGGGGCGGGTGGCACAGCGGGCCAGAATGATGCGGCTAATATTTTGAAACCAGCGCTTGCGCGTGGCGAGTTTCGTTCACTTGCAGCGACCACATGGGCAGAATACAAACAGTACTTTGAATCGGATGCCGCGCTGACTCGTCGTTTTCAAGTCGTTGCGGTTAATGAGCCTAATGAAGAAGATGCTATCCACATGCTTCGCGGCGTGAAGCGCAGCCTTGAAAAGCACCATGGCGTTAAAGTCATGCAAGAAGCCATTGATGCCGCAGTCGCTCTCTCTATTCGTTACCTTCCTGAGCGTAAGTTACCTGATAAAGCAATTAGTCTGTTAGATACAGCGTGTTCACGCATTGGATTGAGCCAAAGTGCGGCACCTAGACAGTTGGAAGCCATTGCAGAAAAAATCCGCTACACCAACAACGAGATCGAAACGTTACATCATGAGTCGGCATTGTGGTCGATTGAAAGCGTACGCTTGGAAGAAGCAAAACAGCGATTGGCGGCTTTAGAACAGGAGCATCAGTCACTTGAGTGCTCTTGGAACGCAGAGCGCCTCTTGGTGGAAGAGATCATTGAGTTGCAGTCTGGCTTAGACGCTGAGCTAAAAGAAAATGGCTCGGTGATATCGCATGAAGCGAAAATCCTGTTAGCAGACAAAATGGCAGCCCTGCGAGAGATCCAGGGTGAGCAACCATTAGTCCTGCCACAGGTAACAGAGCAAACCATCGCTGAAGTGGTGGCGCTATGGACGGGTATTCCAGTGGGCAACATGCTTAGCCAAGAAGTTGAGAAGTTGATGCACCTAGAGACTCGTATCGGTGAGCGAGTGATTGGTCAGACAACGCCGATAGCAGAGCTTTCACAAGCAATTCGTTTGTCGCGTGCAGGTTTAACCGACCCACGCAAACCTGTTGGGGTATTCCTGATGTGTGGTCCAAGTGGTGTGGGTAAAACCGAAACTGCATTGGCGCTTACCGACTTGCTATACGGTGGCGAGCGTAATATCACCACCATCAACATGACGGAGTTTAAAGAAGAGCACAAGGTGTCGATGCTTTTAGGCTCTCCTGCAGGTTATGTTGGCTACGGTAAAGGCGGTGTCTTAACAGAAGCGGTACGTAAGAACCCATATTCTGTCCTGCTGCTGGATGAAATGGAAAAAGCCCACCCTGGTGTGCATGACATCTTCTATCAAATCTTTGATAAAGGCTCTATCTCGGACAGTGAAGGTCGACACATCGATTTTCGTAATACGATCATCATCATGACATCAAACGCGGCAGACAGTGCTGTTGTTAATGCATGTGAAAATGGTCGACCGGATGTTCCGACTCTGACTCAGTCTATTTTCCCTGAGCTGCAAAAACACTTTAAACCAGCATTTCTTGGCCGTGCGACCATCGTGCCTTACTTCCCTTTGAACGATGAAGAAATGGCGCAAATTGCAACCTTGTCTCTGAACCGCATTCGCAAGCGCGTTCAATCCCACTACAAAGCAAGTTTTGAATTTCACCCTGATGTGATTGATCTGCTGGTCAATATGAACGATTCACCTGAAACAGGCGCTCGCGCCGTTGAGCAACTGATTAATCGTCAACTTATGCCGGATTTAGCGAACCAGTGCATTGTTCGCATGAGTGAGAACAAGCCGGTAGAAGCGGTCACTGTTCACGTTGAAGAAGGCAAATTTAAGATTCATATTCAATAGCATTAAGAGGCAATAGACCTCAAAAAAAAACAATGGGTTGTATATCAACCCAACTAAAACAATAACGTAATTTTATTAACGCTTTTTGTTGCAGGCCGTGTTTAACGCGACCTTTTCGCAGCACAACATTATGAGTACTAACAGATGATGCATTCAGTCTTTTCTACGCAACAATTGGAATGGATTCGCAAGAACTTAAAAATCGCAGTGATTCACGGTGGGGATAAAGAGCAGGACGGCAGTTTTATCTTTGAAAACTTGAGCCCTCGCTCAACCAAAACGTATGCACCTGTTGCACACGATATTGCTAATGCACTGCGTGAATCTAATTTCCAGTTCGTTGAGGTGTTAGCTGAAGACATCAACTTAGCGCAGTGCCTGAAAGATAAAGGTATTGACTTGGTGATCACGAACAGTGGTGGTTTGCAAGGTTTTGACTCCATGTGTCATTTGCCTTCTACATTGGAAATGCTGGGCGTGCCTTATGTAGGGCACTCGCCAATGACGGCAGGGATCTTGGATAACAAGCACCTGTTTAAGCATGAAATTAAAGCCGCTGGACTGCCGACTGCACCATTTATCACCATTGGTATTGATGAGCATTTTGAAGATGTAGCAAAGCAAGATGCGATCGATCAAATTGAAGCGCAGTTCAATGATGGTTTCATTGTTAAACCAGTGTCTGGCAGAGCTTCAATCCATGTTTATCCTGTTTTTAATCGTAGTGATCTCGCGGGTGTTGTAGAACATGTGCGTCAAGCGACGGGGAACACTGTAATGATTGAACCTTTCCTTGGTGGCCGAGAGTTTGTTGTTGCTGTTGCGGGAGAGTATGTCTTTAAAGAAGGCAAACTGATGCAGTCTGAAATGCCGATGGCTTTCTCAATAACTGAACGTGTACTGGATGCTGACGAGCCGATTTTTACTTCTATGGATGTAAAGCCGATCACTCAAGACCGTTTGGTTGCTGTTAATGAAGAGGGGCTACGCAATCAGTTAGCTCTGATCGGTCAGAAGATTTATCGCCAGCTTGGTCTTCAAACCTTAGTGAGAGTGGACTTACGAATGGACAAAGAAGGCAATCTGTATGTGCTGGAAACCAATCCAAAACCGGATTTAAAGCGTCCGGAGGGAGAGAAGGTAAGTTTGGTTTGCCATGATCTGGCTCGTGAAGGTATGGATTACACAGACCTAGTTCAGTCGTTGGTGTTTAATCGATTATCTTTCCTCAAGCAAAAACGACCAATGTCGGTTGCGCATTGCCTCAATGAGCAATTCGACGCTCTAAGCGTGTGTTAGGAGTGAACTTTGAACTCTTTTAAGCAATATAGCCGCTTGTTGCTCGGAGCATTACTGGTTCTGTTATCACTAATGCTGATCTTTGTTGTTGGGTATGCACAAGCATTGAAAAGCTATCAACAGCAGAGCCGTGATGCGATTTTAGCCCAAACAGAAGCCGCCCGAATCGGTATAGAACAAGTTCTCAGTTCCGGCGTGCCGCTTCAGGACTTTGCTGGTCTTGAGAAAGTGCTATCGCCAATCGCGAAAGCGGATTCTTCTGTGGTTGATATCCGAGTGATTTCTGGGCAGCAAGAGCTATATCGCTACACCGATGACAACTTTGTTGGCAGCTTAGTCACCATCCCTTTGAACAATAAATTTGCTCAAGTTGGTGCTTTGGAGGTTTGGCTGAGTGATGAAGAAATCGAAAGGAGCATCGATAGGCACTTCCAGCCGATGGTGCTGCTGGTGGTTTTACTGACCGCTGCGTTTATCTTCTTTGTGTTGCGTAGCCAAAACCCCAAGATTTACTTCACTGCATTTGGTGGGGTGTTCTTAGCCATGTCGGCGAGCGTGCTGTTGATGGTCGGTGCATTGTACAAATCCGGCTTGGAGCACAAGGCGGATTCCATGGCGAACATTGTTACTCAACGTTTGGCCCCAGTACTGAATGCAGGGATCAGCTATCGTCAAGTGAGTGGCATTGATGAGATGCTAGACAGTTTTCGTCAGTCAAACCCAGAAGTCTCTTCCATTTCTGTTGCTCAGGGACCTGAGTTGATCGCCAAAAGTAAAGCGCAGAACAGTATGTCAGTCGATGAGATGGCCGAATTTCTGGTCAGCGATGCGAAAGGGAACGAGGTGACGGTCGCTTTTTTCCCTAAAGTACTGTTTGCGCAGTTGGTACGTACACTAAAGAACTTTGCCATTCTATTTGCTGGTTGTGCGTTCATTTGCTTTGCTTTTATTCGCTTGCTGAGCCACTCAGAGCAACAGCCAAAAAACGATATCGTACTGGCACAGGTTAAGCCGTTGCTTTTGGTTACGGTGCTGATGGAATCGTTAATGGCGCCGGTTTTACCTCAGTACTTAACGCAAATCGCGGTAGAGAATGGTGCGGGTGAAAGTTGGTCGTCTTACTTCTTTACACTCTACTTTGTCGGCTTTGCTGCAACGCTATTGCCTGTTTCGCGTCTAGTTGAAGTGTTTGATATTCGAAAAGTACTTGGCGTGGGTATTCTGTTATCTGCGGCTGGCTGCCTGTTGCTAGCGTACGAGTCCCAGTTAGCGATGGTGCTGATTGCGCGATTCACTTCTGGCGTTGGGCAAGCGACGATCTTTATTGCCGTTCAAGGTTATATTCTGCGTTGCAGTGATCAATCTAACAAGACACAAGCCGCAGGCATCATCGTATTTTGTTTCAATGCTGGATTCATCTCTGGTGCGGCAATCGGTGCCTTGTTGGCTGATACCGTAGGCGTGCAAGGTATCTTCATGTTGTCGGCTTTAGTTGGTGGCCTGATGTATCTGTTCGCGTTGTCGCTGCCGTCGATGATTCCTCAGGAGAATGCTCAAGGTTCACTCAAAGAGAACCTGACGATGATGCTAAAAGATTCCGCTGCTTTGATGCGTGTACCGTCATTCATGCGCACCATGTTGCTTGTTGGTATCCCAACCAAAATGATGCTAACGGGTGTCGTATTCTTTGCTGTGCCAATCCTTCTTTCTGATGTCGGTGTCGAGCGCGAGAGTATCGGTCAGGTGCTGATGGCTTATGCATTCTCTGTGCTTTTCATTAGTGGCAAGGTCTCGCCAATGATTGACCGTATTGGCTCTGCAAAATGGGCGCTTTGCTTAGGAAGCATCGTTGGCGCTGTTGCTTTGGCCATTCTTTCTGCTGCCTTCTTATTTGAAGACATAACCTATCTTGTCCTCGTCGCAACGTTCGCAATGCTAGTCATGGGCGTTTCACACGGCTTTATTAATGCCCCAGTTGTGACTCATGTGGTGACCACCACTCAAGGTGTGAATGCCAACTCAGTTGCTTCTACTTATCGCTTTTTGGAAAGGCTAGGTCATGTGTTGGGTTCGGTCGTTGTCGGTGCTTTGCTTGCTCACCTCGGAACGGACTACGCATTCTTTGCGCTTTCAGCATTCTTTACCTTAGCTGGCTTGTTGATGTGGTTGTTTGACCGTGGTGCACAAAAGGAGGCGAAAGCATGATTCGATTGATTTTACTTTTGGTGCTGGCTGCATCCTCATCGGTGAGTTTGGCGGATTGGCCTGAGTGGTTGGGTGAACACTTACAAGCTGAGAAGGCGGTACAGTGGGAAATTAATGCTAATGACAGCGATGTATTGTTCGCCCCACGTGGTGAACATCCGATGGTTTGGGTTTTAGTTTCTCGAAAAGCGGACTCGTATGATGTCGCGTTGTCGACCATCTTAAAAGTGTTTCGCAGAGAAATGCCTAACGTTTCATTTCGCGCTTTCCTTTTACCTAAAAGCCAAGAGGAACTGGTCGCTTGGACGAAAGCTGCCGATATAAAGGCGAACATGATCTACACGGTTGGATCTCGTGCGACCGTCTCACTGCATAAGGTTTACGCTGGAGGTAAGCTGCCGGTTGTATCGGTGAACGCAAAAGATCCGGTGTTACTGGGCCTGACGGATAACTATCACTCAAGCGGCAACAACTTTGCTTACACCTCCTTGAATTTGCCTGCTGATATTACGCTGAGCTTTTTACGTCGCTTTAAACCAAGTCTGACTCAAATTGGTGTGTTGTACGCTAAGTCGAACACCAGTGCTTATCTCACTCAGTTTTTGCCACTTCAAAAAGAGGCTGAGAAGCAAGGAGTGACAGTCTTTCCTATCGAAGTTGACGAGAATAATCCTGAGCTTGCCCTCCAGCACGTGATGCAAACCACCGTTGAATCGATGAAGGTCGACGATGGCAATTTACGTCAATCCTTGCTTTGGCTAACGGGTAGCTCAAGTCTTCTTAACCGACTTGATGAGATCAACCGGTATTCGGAGCAGCTTCCTCTGTTAACCGCAGTGCCTGATGCGGTTAATGGCACGCAACAAAGTGCGCTGATGTCTGTTGGCGTAGGGTTTGAGAACAACGCTCACCAAGCGGCACTTTACGGCATTGAAGTACTTAAAAAGGGCGCTGCACCTGCCTCTCTGCCTGTGGGCGTGCTGTCGCCACCAGACATCTCGATTAGCTTTAAACAAGCAGGCCGCGTTGATACGCAGCTTCCGTTTGTATTGATTGAAATGGCCAGCGATATCTATTCGCAAGATGGCAAGCTAGTGCGTTCTGCTGGCATGAGCATGGAGAGCCATTAACCATGATTCGAGTCGTTTTCATTGCCGTTATGTTGACCGTGCTTAGCCAACCTGCTTTGGCCTATCAGCGCCCTGAGCGGTTACTACTCGCAACCCAAGAATGGTTTCCTTATCAGTACCAAGAAAACGGGGAAATGAAAGGGCCGGGGATAGAACGAGTGAAGTGTGTCATGAGAGTGATGGACCAGCCGTATCAGCTCACGATGACTAAGTGGGATAGAGCTCAGCTCATGACAGAGGTTGGCTCACAACATGGTTTCTTCCTAGCGTCTCGTAACAGTAAGCGTGATGAGTATGCCGATTATTCTGCGCCACTTGATCAACAGAATTGGAGTTGGTTTTCGCTCTCTGATTCAACAGAGTTAGACAACGCAATGTTCAAATCTCAGGTCGAAGTCGCGGCACTATTTGGCTCAAATAAATGGTTTTGGCTACAGAAAAACGGTTACCGCGTGAGTAAAAAACCAAGGACGCCAAAAGCCCTAATTGAGTTAATGCTGAACGGGGAAGTCGGAGCGGTATTGGGCAATGACGCTGTCATTGACGAGACGATAAAAAAAATGGGTATCAGCTATCGAGCGATTTCTCGAACACGGGTCAAATCGAATCCATTGGGGGTGTATTTCTCCAAAGCATTTACTAAGAAATACCCCAACTTTCTTAATGAATTTAACGAGGCGGTTTCTCAGTGTCGTTAACTCCAAATATTGAATTTATTGAAGGTCAGTCAAATGCCTCTATCGATTAGAATTATTAGCTCTCCAGATGGTGAAAGCATCGCCCAATGGAATCAAGCATTTCCAGAAGATGGTGGAGATATCGGGCGTGCGTTTGGCGCGACGCTACAACTTAATGACGCAAGTCGTGAGATTTCAAGTACCCATGCGACGATTCGTAAGACCTCGCGTGGATACCAAATCATGGACAACAGCACCAATGGCCTTTACATCAATGGCTCTGATGCGCCTTTGGGTAATGGTAACCAATCGACATTAAGTGATGGTGATGTTCTTGATATTGGCCGTTACCGATTGCTGGTTTCTTGTTTCTTCCCTGAATCAGCGAAAGCGAAAACCCAGCAGCATCACTCTGATAGCTCTCGACTAGGTGATGATCCGTTTAGTACTGAATCAACCCCTTTTATTCAAAGTATTCCTGAAGTCGATGAAGCGCCAGAGTTCACCATCTCGGCAACAGATGTGGTGGGGGATGACCCATTTGCGAATGATGCCTCAGTTAAGCAAGAGCAAGCACCTCGCTTTAATCTTGATTTTCAGACGGATGAGGATGACCCACTGAAAGACAGCGATTTTCGTGCGTCATTTCCAAACCATGAAGTGATGGCAACCCCCTCTTTCGCTCAAGAAGAGTCACCAGTTAACCAATCTCAGTTTGCGGTTACTGAGTTTAAGAAGCATGAGCAGCGCTTACAGGAATGCACGGACAAAGCATTAGAAATGGCATTGGCAAGGTTGCTGTCTGACATTTCTCCTAATGCGATGGAGTCGATGTTTGATGATTTGTCGGGCAACGGCTTTTGGTCTCGTAAACCGAAGTACTGGGATATGTACAAACGCTATTTCAACCGACAAGTGGAGAATCGCGATTGGCAAATTAAGTTTCAAGCGTACTTCAGAGATGCAATGCGTATGCAAAAAAACTTCGAAGGGGATCAGTAATGGTACGTCGTTTATGCCTAATGTGTATCGCCCTTATGATGTCAGGGTGCAGTTTATGGAGCGATGAGCTGGTTGAGCCAAAACTGGTCGTTGATATTAAAGCTGCGACCAATATTAACCCTAACGTTGAAGGTAAGCCTTCTCCGGTAGAGCTCCGAATCTATCAATTGACGAATAATAATGCGTTTGAACTCTCTGATTTTATTCAAATTTATAATGATGACCAAGGCGTATTGAAGGCCGAGTTGGCCGTTTCTCGCCAGTTACCAAGCATTTTGCCGGGTGAAACTCGTCAGGAAATTATCCCACTTGGTAGTGGCGTTAAGTACATCGGTGTGATTGCGGGTTTTGCTGATTACAGAGAGGCGAAGAACAAGGTGATTTATAAGCCGCTAATTGTGAATTCAGCGGTTATCAGTATTGAAATTGATGGCATTAATCTGTCTGTGTCAGGGGAAGAAGAATAATAATGGATAATAATAAAGTCGTGTGGAGTGAGGGGATGTTCCTTTCCCCTCAGCACTTTCAACAGCAAGAGCGCTATGTTGAACATTTTACTCGCGAGTTCGCCGGACAAATTAGCCCTAATGCTTATGGATTGACCTCGCTAGAGCTTGATCGCTCGATGTTGAACATTGGTAAGGTTTCGGTGCGTCGTGCTAAAGGCATTTTCCCTGATGGAACACCATTTGAAATTGAGCAAGCACTCGTGCTTGATGTGCCGAAAAATACCAGTCATAAGAAAGTGTATCTGGCCCTTCCGGTTTCAAGACCGGGCACTATTGATGTTGGAGAAGATGCGCGTCTTAGACACTCTTCACAAGAACACCCCGTTTACGATACCAGCCGAGAGCACAGTGACCCGGTTCAGTTAGAGCTAGCAACATTGAACATTCAGCTGCGTTTAGAAGGTGATGAGCTAAAAGATTTTGTGTTGATATCCGTTGCTGAAATCAGTGAACACAAGTCTGAAGGTGTTGTTGTGTTGAACCAAGCATTCGTTCCCCAATGCTTGCAGTTTGCCGTATCTAGCTACCTAACCGATAACGTTGCTGATCTATTTGCACAAGTACAATACCGTTCCCGAGCGATACATACTCGTTTACAAGCAGAGTCCAGCAGTAAAAGCTATCAGTCGTTGATGCGTGACTACTTGTGGCTGCAAGTACTGGGTGCTTGGATGCCAAAGCTTGAACAATGGAATCTAGATGGATCGTTGCTGACACGTCACCTCTATTTAGAGTGCGTTTCGATGGCGGGGCAGATGCAGGGTTTAGAAGGGAAGATGCCAAAGTCTTTCCCTGCATGGAACCAAGATGCGTTATACAGCATTTTCTCGACCGTGTTTTCTGAGTTATTGGTGTTACTGCGTGAGGTTCAGATAGATAACGTATCAACATTGAACTGGGACAAACAGCTGTTCGTGAGCCGTCGCTTGCTACGCACACTGGTCGATGATCGCAGCCTATACAATCAAGGGCGCTTTGTGTTGGCCGTTTCCTCGTCTATCGGTGCTACTCGACTTAGTGAAGAGTTTCCTCGTGCTGCGAAGCTAGCAGGGAACAGTGATATTGCCGGTTTAGTACGTAATGCACTTTCAGGTGTTCCTTTGCGCCATCTTCCTTATGCACCTTCTGAGCTGAAGTCTTTGAATGACGCCGCTTACTTCGAAATCGATACTAAGTCTGAATTGTGGCAAGCGTTGATCAAACGTGATGAGGCGATCGCTCTTCATATTGATGAAAGAATTGATGATATCCACGTCGATTTTCATGTGATCAGGTAGGTAACGGATGGGCGGATTATTTAACGAAGAACCGACGGTTCAAATTCGACGAGTGACATCGACCGAATCACCTCAAAAGCAGCATCAGTTGCCACCCAAAGCGGACACTTCGGGTACTGAGCGATTGATTGAGAATCTTGCCATTTATGGTAGCCCTTTGATGAATGCGGCAACGGAACTGTTGGGTATTTTAGTGACGATTAAGCGTCAAGGTGCACCGAGAGACATCAACCGTTTTCGTCAAAAACTTTTGTACGCCATTGATGCGTTTCGTTTGCGTGGTCTGCACTTGGATTACCACCCAAGCGTGATTGAAAAAAGCTGCTTTGTGTTGTGCGCGGCATTTGATGAAGCTGTGCTGTACACCGCTTGGGGAGAGCGTGCCCGTTGGGAAAATCATTCGTTGTTGAGCAAGGTGTTTTCACAGCGCGATGGCGGAGAGGCCTTTTTTGTGTTGCTAGATAAGGCCAGCCAGCAGCCGAATAAACTTGTTGATTTTATTGAGCTTCAGTACGTGCTTTTGGCTTTGGGTTTCAAAGGGCGCTTTCGCCATGAAGACGAGAGCCAATTGCATGATATTACCGCTCGTGCGTACGGTCTCATTCGCCACTATCGGAGTGAAAGCCCTTTTCCGGTACCGCAAACACCAACGCTAATCGAAGGTAAACGCCCGTGGCTAATGATCAGTATGGGCAAAACGTTAGGCTTGGCTTGTTTGGTTCTGGCATCTGGGTATGGCTTTACTGAATATTGGTACAACAGTCGCGTTCAGCCGTTGTTGGCACAGTTTAGCGCGATCGATATGTCAGACGTCAACCTGAAGAAAAACAGCAGTGACTTAGTGTACTTAAGTTCCGATGCGGATTTGGGGCGACAGAGTGAAAGCCTAGAGGAAGAAACGGGAATGAAAGGAAAAGTGGTCACTCAGCAATGGGAGATCATTCTCGCGGTATTTTCTCGGGCGAGCGACGCACTTCGTTTATCGACAGAACTCAAACAAGCAGGCTATGAGTCTTTTACTCGTGAGACGGAACATGGTGTTGAGCTTTATCTTCACGCAGGTGACGACTTAAACACCATTCGTAAGTTGAAAAATGAACTCAATGTTCGCTTTGGTTTGAACGCCACGATTAAAAGAGCGCTGAAATAAGATGTTTAAAAAGATATTTTCTATTTTCTTGGTGATTACTGCCATTTTAGGGACGCTCGCATTTTGGCTTACAGCATCAGAAGAGCAACCAGTCTGGATAAAGTGGGGAATGCTCGTTGTCACCGTCGTTATTGTCATCTTTACATGTGTTTGGTGGTGGAAACAACGCAAGCTTAATCAAACAGAGAAAGAAGAGCATGATCAACACGTACTGCTTAAACAAGACACACGCGTGATCCAGCAGCTGTTTCGTATCGCAACGAAAAAGATACAAGGACAAGCTCGTAACAAGCTAGAAAGTCTTTACAGTCTGCCTTGGTACCTAGTTCTAGGTGGTGAAAAAGACGCGAAAAGTGCCATATTGCTACAGAATGGTTTTGAGCCAGTTAACGAGCGCTACTTGGATGAAAGTGATACGGAACAGTACCTACGCTTTTGGAGCAACGATAACGCAGTCGTTGTCGAAGTCGGTCATCGTATATTTGATAACGACGGTATTGACGAGTCGCTTTGGCAAGTACTGGCGAAGCAACTACTTAAATACCGTCCGAGGCAAGGGCTGAACGGCATTGTGACGGTTATTGGGTGTGATCGCTTAATGACAGGGGACAAGAAAGAACGCACTAGGCTCTCAGGCATCTATCAGGAGGCTGTGTTGTCGATGGGCGCAGAGCTTAGCTTAAACTTGCCTGTTTACGCCGCTTTCTCTAAAGCTGACTCGATTGCAGACTTCACTGGTTTCTTTGAGAGCTTCACTGCATGTGACTCAGAAAATCCTTTTGGTATTACCTTTGAGTGCGATGTTTCGCGCCGTTATGACAAACAGCAGTTTGAGGCAGAAAGCCACGCGTTGATTCAATCCATTGCGGGGCAGCAGTTTGAGTTACTGAGAAACGTCAGCAGTGACAAGTCGGCCTCTATAATCGCTTGGCCTTATCAGCTAAGAATTTTCCTAGAGCGCGTCAACGAGTTTTTGAGCGACATTGGTCGCGAGAACCGTGTCCGAGAAGCCGTATGGATCCGCGGCGCTTATTTAATGTCATCCGGACAAAAAGGCATTGAGCATGATCTACTAACGCAGGTTGTGGCCGAACGTGCTGAGTTCAACACCAATAACCAAGTTGAACAGCAGCCAAATCGTCGTGGTTTCTTTACTCAACGTTTGTTCAATAAGGTCATCTTGCCGGAGAAGAATATCGTCGGTGTCAATGAATGGCGTCATGCGGGTTATCTTGTATTTCGAACCGCTGTTTTAGTATCCGTAGTTGGGCTGATTTCTGTTGCAGGTCTGAAGTTACAGGAAAACTGGAATGTTGATGAAGATTGGCGCACAACGGCTCTATCTCAAATTCGTTTTTATCAAAACGATGTTCAAAAGCTGAGCAATGACAATTCTATGTCGGAGGTTGTGGCGGTATTAAGAGAACTCGGCGATGTGGTTGCTGAGGGCGTTCAACCTAAACCGTGGCATGAGAAAGTCAGTATTAAGCAAACAGATACGGCCGAGAGTGTTTACTCTGCTTATGAAAAACAGTTGCACCAGATAATGCTGCCAAAGCTCGAAGAGCTGATTAGCAGCGAGCTGTATGTTTATGTGAACCTTGGTAATCCAAGCCGAATCTTTGAGATTTTGCGTTACTACCAGATGTTGTTTGACCGAGAGCAACTGAACTTTGCGGAACTACAAACTTACTTGCTTGATAACTTGAAAGACCAAGGTGAGCTTTCTCCAGACGAGCTTTACTCTTTTTCTCTTTTAATCGAAGACTTGTTTAAAAGTCATTACGACAAGCAGCTACAACCGAACCTAGACCTTATAGCTGTTGCAACGAACAACCTTGAAGGCTTGTCACCAGAGCGACTGATTTATGCGCGTCTTAAAGAGATGCCAGAGTACCGTACTCAAGTGGATCTCCGAAGCCAGCTCGGTGAGAAGTTCGATAGCTTGTTTGAGTTTACTAATGATTTCCATGGCTATCTGATCCCTGAAATCTTTACTAAGCAGGGCTACAGCCAAATTGATTTGACGGCAAAGTCGCCCCTGCTTAGAAGCTTGATGAGCGAGTTTAAAGCGATTCAAGGTGATATGTCTGGCGCATCAGTCATTGAGCTTAGAGAACTGAGCAAACAGGTTCAACGTCTGTATTTTGCTGATTACATCTACTACTGGAAAGACCTAGTCAACAACATTCAAATCAAACAGTTTGGCGATGCTTCGGTACTTAGCTATGCGCTAAGAAACACACGTTCTCCTGCTACGAGTCCACTACTTGATGTATTGGATGCGGTTGTTGTGAACACAACATTGGCTGTCGCCGATCAACCGGATACGAAAGGACAGAAGCGTGCAGCCGGTCAACTAGGACTGAAGAAAGCGAAAAAGGTGTTGAACAAAGCCGACAAAGTGAATCGAGCAGTTGGCGATAACCTGTTGAGGCTGCAACCTTCATTCGTCGTAAATGAAGCATTTTTGCCTTTTTCTAGGTTTGTGAATGGGAATGGTAAAGACAAGGATACACCACTGGAGCAGTTGATCGTTCAAGTTGATGAGGTTAACTCGTTTTTCGATGCCGCATTGTCTAGTTCAAACCCCGGTAAATCATTCCATGCTTATGCCATCGCCCATGCGCAAGGTAGTAGCGACCCTATCGTGAACTTCCGTCAAGCAGGCAGCAAGGCTCCGAACATCGTCGCGTCTTGGACGAAGAGTCTCAGTGAACAAGTGTGGAAACAAGTGGTGAATGGCAGCGTGGTGTATCTAAATACACAGTGGGATGAGCAAGTTTACCAGTTTTATGTGTCTGCCATTGAAGGGCGATTCCCATTTGATCAACATGGTCGTGGAGAAGTGAGCTTAGATGACTTTTCTCAATTCTTTAAACCAAGTGGCCGTGTGGCTCGCTACATAGAAGAAACCTTGAAGCCGTTTGTTTACTGGGATAACGGCAGGCTCAAGCTAAACGAAGTTGACGGCCTAACGCTACCAATAAACTCAAACACTCGTAAGCAACTTGAATTAGTTCAAAAGCTGAGTGGCATTTTCTTTGGTTCTTCAGGGGATGATCTTGGGTTAAGGCTTGAAGTAAAAGCGAGCTCAATGAGTACCGACGTGACGGAATTCCGCCTACGAGAGGCTGAAACGATTTACGACTACAAACATGGTCCAAGAGTGTGGCGCGAGATAACTTGGCCAACCGCAGGAGTGGATGGCTATTTGAGTGCAGAATTCTACAGCGGTCAGAATCGAGTAGCACAACAATCATTTACCGGTCAGTGGGCGTTGTTGCGCGCTATTTTTGCGAACAAGAGCAGTGCTACATCGAGCCGCTTGATTCGTAAGCTCAACTACAAAATTAACCAAAACAACATCGTATTGGATTACACGTTGCGTGATTCCAATCAACCATTGGATAAATCTTTATTTGTTCAATTCTCGTTGCCTAAGCAGCTTTAAGGTTGTCGATGTTGAAAGCAGTGATTGAACCGCAGGAACGAGTGTGTTGCCAAGTTTTGGCGACTCACTCCCGTGTGCACGAAATCAGTAACGACTTGACCCACTACACTAAGCATTTTGATTCGGCAGAGAGCCTGCAAAGAGAATGGGTTGCTTTGCAAGAGTGTCAGGGTGCTCAAATACAAAAAGTAGTGGATGTCGACTGGAGCAAATTGCAGCTAACGCTGGACTTTGATCAAAGTGCGATACCGCTGATTGAGTTTGAGCCTAAGGATCTAGCGTTATTTGCTTCGCTTTTGCCTAGTGTGGTTCAGGCGATCAAACACTGTCATAGCAAGGGGTGGGTACATGGCGATATCAAGCCATCTAACCTGCTTTATGTGCCTCAATTACAACATATTCGATTGATCGATTTCGGTGCCAGTTGTCGGACTGGAACTTCTCGGGAAGCACTCTCCGAGTGGCAAGCAACGCCTATGTTTGCTTCGCCAAATCAAAAGGGTGGGGAAGGTCTGGTCGAAACGGGGGACGACTGGTTTTCACTGATTAAAATCATCGATCAGGTCATGCCATGTGCGCATGACTACTCAATAAACTCAACGCTTATCCAGTGGCGAAAAGCCCTGAGCCTTGAGATTTAGATAGAAGGAAAGCTAATGAATAAAAAACAGCTTGCTGCGGCCAATCTCGACTTCGATGTGTCATCAATCAAAGGGACGGATGGAAAATTAATCCCTAACTTAGGATGCGCGATAGAAATTGAGCAATGGTTGAAAAAACTGTCTCTCGCATGCGGGAGAAGGCATTCTAACAGAGCCTTACCTTATTTAGAAAAAGCGATAGATGTTATCTATTCTGAGGTTGAGGCGGAATTGTATCGCCAGTCGGGAAACAACAGTAGCGCCTACGAAGCTAGCGCAGTGACTAAGCATCCAGTATGGCAGTTTTTTGTAGAACGAGTGACGAAAAAGTTTGGTAGTGTCGTTAAGGTGATTCAACCACACCGTTCACCAACGGAATCTGTCCGTTCGAAACTGATTAACCGTACTTTCTTCCAAATGCTGCATAACAAGCATGAAGTTTTGAAGCGTTCTCATAGCAGTATCTTAGCATCCGGTGAGCTTGGCCAAGCCAAGGTGGAAATTCTTGATGCGCAAGTTAATGCTTTGCGAGATGCCTACTTTAATCATGCAAAATGCAATGCTGAACTTTGGCCTGCTATCAATGATCTGTTCCAAAAAGGAAATACCCGCTCTGTTGAGGGCAAAGTAAACCTTGAAGACGGTTCACTGACATTTGAAGCCTCACAAGCACTATTTGCCGAAGCAAAAGTCGAGTTTGAAAAAACTTGGGACTTCGGAAAAATGAAAAACCAAATCAAAGCATCCGCTGAAATCGGTGCCCGTGAGAGCAGCAAATTTAGTGCTCATGCTAAATTTGGACAAGGTGGTGCTGCTGGTTTCCGAGAGAAGAAGCTTGGAGAGGAAGCAGGTAAGAAGACCAGTACGAAGTTCACTCTCGATAAGTCACCAGGTAAAGCTTGGGAGACGAATAAAAAAGAGGAAGCGGACGACGGATCGTTTGCTGCAATGCAACTGATACCGGGTATTGATTTAGAAATTGATGCGGTACTTGCTGCTCAAATGGGTATGAAGCTAACGGTCTCTCACGAACTTTCTGTAGCCGAGTTTATGGCTCTAAAGAGTGAAGGTGAGCTATTTGTTGGTGCGACCGCTAAAGTGCAATTTACCAGCACACTAAACAGTGCCAATATCTTTGCTGGTGATGAAGTCATTAAAACTAAAATTGGTGCAAGTGCCTTTGTTGGTGCTAAGGCTAGTGGAACAAGCACTTTTACCCTGAAAGCTCGCGGCATGAATATGTTGTCTGGTAGTGTGACTGGTTCTGCATCAGTTGGCTTGGGCGCATCTGCTGCTTTGGAAGCCATTGTTAAAGGCTCTGGAGACTTCACATTTAAAGCGGGCGCTGGCGCAACGATGGGGGTAGGTACCAACGTAGAGTTTGGAACTATGGTTAACCCGATGCTACTCAAAGTGCTCCTGTGGGATTCATTTGGTAAGCACCTACGTTCGAAGCAGACCAAGCAAATAAAGGGAATTAAATACAACAGAAAGGTTAACCAGGTTGCATTGAGCCGTTGTGAAGAAAGCATCATGTCGTCGTTGAATATGATTGAAGTGGACTACCGAGCCTTAGCGGAAGAGATCTGGCGTATTCCAACCTTCACAAACATGTCTACTAAGGATGAAGTCACCACGATGCATGATCGTATCGCTAGTCCTGATAGAAATGTTATGGATAAGTACCTAGAAACGCTTGGCGTCAATGATGCTATCAATATGAGCCCTGAGGACATTACTCAAGCCGCTGTCGATATTGATAATCAAGCGCGCTTTAATCAATCGCAAAACATGCTTCTTAAGCAAGCGAAGAAAGCGGCTTCGAAGAGAGGAACTAAATCACTCTCTGGCGGACTGGCTTTAGCAGGAATGAATGTTATGAATCCAACAATGGGACTACTAGCCGTCAAACCTTAATAACTAAGCTAAACAACTAAGAATGGCGGGATGTCCCGCCATTCTTGATATTGCTATAAGTCAAACTTAATGTTGATACCTTTTTCGATATTCTAGCGGAGTCATATCCACAAACTTCTTAAACAACTCTCTAAAGTAACGAACATCTTCATATCCAACGACTCTAGAAATTTCCTCGACAGTTTGTTTGGTCGTTTCTAATTTATCTTTCGCTGCTGAAAGACGAATCTGTTGAATATACTGTATCGGTGTCTGTCCCGTTGCCAGTTTAAATCTACGTTTCATTTGTCTTTCGCTCAAATGAATACGTTCACTTAACTCAAATACAGAAAACTGTAAGCTATGATGATTATGCATCCAGTCCTGCAACTGATGAATAAGAGCATCACTGTGCTGACGATATGGGAGAAATTTTGCCAATGATTGTTGCTGCACTTTATCGGTATTGCCAAAAATATGCTGCTGGCATCTATCACGTACAGATAAACCAAATAATTGCTCCACGACGAGCATCATGACGTCATTGTAGCCGTTGGTGCATGAGGTACAGTAATAATTTCCGTCACAGGTCACTTTTCTCTCAACACGCAACTTTGTATCGGGATACATATCTCGAAATAGGTTAGCGTAACGCCAGTGTGTTGTTGCATTTCGCTTAGAAAGTAAATTAGCTTTAGCTAACGCAAATGATCCTGTACTAATAGAAATAATGGGGATATCTGTATCTGCAAAATCCTCTAACCACTTAAGCGCTTTCTCTGAACAGGCAGTCAGCGCGCTATCAGGCTCTCCCAAAGATCCTATCAGTAATATATCCGTACTTTTAATGCTCTCTATTTTTACTGTAGGAGTGAGAGTTATTCCTCCATGTGCAACAACAGGATTATTGTCCTGGGTTACGATATTAATTTCAGGGGGAGTGACCCCTGCAAGGTAGGCTGCTGTAGTCAACACTTCAATTGGCCCAGTAATTGAAGTGGCCGGCCCCCCGGGAAATGCAAGCGCAGTTAAAGTTATGGTCGTTTGTTCCATAAAACGCCTTTGTATAGTGATAGCTATCGTTAAGGCTCTGCGACCATTAATTCAATTCCTTTTGGATCGATATCTATTCTTATGGTTATTTTTTTAAATTAAATAAGGTCCGTCTTTATTTTAGTTAATTCTTATTTAGCCAGAAGTGGCCATAATTATAGACCGTTATTATATTTGTAAAATTTCGTATTGCTACAAATAATTTTTTCAGTGTTTGAAATGGAAGTGGTGATTATTAGTAGATAAGTAGGAGGAGTAGATAACTACTAACATATAAAAAGCAAAGTAAGGGAAGAAAATATTTTTGATGCCCAGTTGGATAATAACTGCATTATAATTACGAGATCGCATTCTTTATCTAATCTCTACGACCTCATAATATTTACTGTAAATCACAATGAGTTTTTAAGCCTATTCTTTCACTTTTGTCACTTTAACTTGCACAATACGATTGCTTTTTACGTGCAGAATTTCAAACCGCCAGTATTGATATGTCATGATTTCTCCTTGAGTGGGTACACGACCAATTAACCAGGTCAGGAAGCCATTTAAGGTTTGGAATCCCTCGGTTTCTTCGCCCTCAATATTGTTGAGTTCAAGTTTGTATTTCAGCTCATTTAATGGAATAAGTGCATCCATTAACCAACTGCCATCTTTTTGCTTTTTAGCCCAGATTTGCTGTGGTGCCATACCGAGTTCACCAGCGATAGATTTGAGTAAATCATAGTGCGTGACCAGCCCTTGAACATCGCCGTACTCATCGACAATAAACACCATTTCGGTGCTGGTTTGTTGCATGTAATTGAGCAATGGTAGACCTTTCATCGATTCCGGTACAAAGCGTGGGCGTTTAAGCAGTTTTGCAAGGCGGGAGATAGAAAGTTCGTCGTATTCGTCCAGTAGTGCTTTGGAAGAAATAGTACCAATGATGTTATCCAAACCGCCTTTACATACAGGCCATACTGAGTGTTGGGTTTGACGTAAGTGTTTGAGAATAGCGTCAAGTGGCAAATCGAGATCGAGATAGTGAATATCGCAGCGAGGTGTCATCAGCGAAAGCGCTAAGCGGTCATTTAGGTGCAATAAATTACGAATCATCAATTGTTCTTGCGGCTCAATAGCTCCGCTCTCTGACCCTTCACTCACGACGGCAAAAATATCTTCTTCAGTGACCACTTCACCATTGTTGTTTTGGCGCAGAAGTTTGAGCAGAGCATCAGTTGAGACAGTTAACAACATCACGAATGGTGTGGTCAGCTTGGCTAACCAGTGGATAGGGTAGGCGACGATGACGGCAATACGCTCGGCATTGTTTTGCGCAAAACGCTTTGGTACCAGCTCTCCTATCACAATAGCAAAGTAAGTAATGACCACAACGACAATCGCAGTCGCTAGCACAGTGGCGATTTCGCGCTCTAAACCTTGTGTGACAAGCCAGTGTTCAAAAGGAACAGAGAGTGTGGCTTCACCAAAAATACCACTAAGGATACCGATTACGGTGATGCCGATTTGTATTGTAGAGAGGAACTGCGTGGGATTGTTTTTCAGTTGTAGAGCGAGGCGGGCAGAAGCGCTGTGTTCGGCAAACTTTTTCAGTCGGCCGCTTTTGGCGGTAACTAGCGCAATCTCAGACATGGCAAACACACCATTGAGCGCAATTAATCCAACCAGTAGTAAAATGTCCATGAAGCTTTCCAGTGATACACACATTTTCAGCATAGCGGGGTTTGCATAGTAGAAACGTGAAGTGGTGAATAAATCATCACGCTGTAACAATTGAATACCTTATTAATAGGATAGAATTTGTTTGTCGAGCCTGCCTGCGTAGTCGTGTGATTGATTCTGTTACTTGGTACGGTTTCTGATACACTACGCGCCCATTTCTTCGTTGAGACGTTTCTATGCCATTTTCTAAGCTTGGTTTAAGCACTCCTATCACAGATGCTGTGAAGGCGCTGGGTTATGAAAAACCGACTTCTATCCAACAAAAAGCCATTCCTATTGTTCTGCGTGGTAGCAATCTGATTGCCGCAGCACAAACAGGTACGGGTAAAACCGCGAGCTTTGTATTACCAATCTTAGAAAAATTGAGCCAAGGTGAAACACAACGCAAAAAGCGTGCTCGTGCGATCATCCTAACGCCAACCCGTGAGCTTGCTCTTCAAGTTCATCAAAGCATTGAGGCCTACAGCAAGAACCTGTCACTTCGTTCGATGGCGATGTTTGGTGGTGTGGATTACGCACCGCAAAAACAAGCGCTGATTGAAGGGGTAGACATCGTAGTGAGCACTCCGGGTCGTCTGATTGACCTGTACGGTCAACGTGCGATCCATTTTGATGAAGTGGAAATGTTGGTTCTGGATGAAGCCGACAAAATGTTGGATATGGGCTTTATCGATTCTATCGATAAGATCGTCGATTGCATGCCAGAAGACATTCAAAGCCTGTTGTTCTCTGCGACACTATCTAAACCAGTGCGTGATTTGGCAAAGAATGCGATTGTAGACCCTGAAGAAATCTCGATTGCGAAGCACAGCGCATCAAAATCAAACATCAAGCAGTGGATCACCACGGTTGATAAAGACATGAAGTCTTCACTGTTGAGCCACATGCTTAACGAGAACGACTGGTCGCAAGTATTGGTATTCATTGAAACCAAACACGGCGCAGCTAAGCTAGTTACTCAGTTAGAGAAGCGCGGCATCGTGGCAGAAGCATTCCACAGTGGCCGTAACCAACGTGTTCGCCAAGAACTGATTGAGAAATTTAAAGCGGGTGAAATCCAATATCTGGTTGCCACGGGTGTTGCGGCACGTGGTATTGATATCGACAACTTGCCAGTGGTGATCAACTACGATCTACCTTTCCCAGCAGACGAATACGTACACCGCATTGGTCGTACTGGTCGTGCTGGCGCGCAGGGTGAAGCGATTTCATTGGTATCGAAAGACGACTTCAAAAACTTATGTATGATTGAAAGCCGCCTTGGTCACCTATTAGAGCGTGTAGAAATTGAAGGTTTTGCACCAAGAAAACCAGTGCCGATTTCTATCTTGAACTACGTGCCGAAGAACAAGCGTAAACCGCAAGAGCAGCGTCCTCGTCGTGACAATGGTGATAAGCGCAACGCGAAGTAAATACGCTGGAACTCTAGTGTATAAACTTGAATAAAAAAGAAGCCGCATTTGAATGCGGCTTCTTTGTTTTTCGCTTTAGTATTCAGTTCAGTTCAGTTCAGTTTAGCTCGACTTAGCTTTTGCTAAACGTTGCTGAACAAACTGAGGTTCAGTACGCATACCCATTACTAAGCTCACACACATTACCAATAGGATGATGGTGAACGGTAAGCCAGTAGATATTGTGCCGGCTTGTAGTGCTTGAATTGCTTCTGTACCACCAATCCAAAGTAGCACTGCTGCAATTGCACCTTCTATCGATGCCCAGAAAATGCGTTGCGGTACAGGCGCGTCAACTTTACCACCTGCAGTAATACTATCGACAACCAGTGACGCAGAGTCTGATGAGGTGATAAAGAACACCATAATAAGAACGATAGAAATAACCGACAACACAGTGCTCATTGGCATTGCTTTATATGCATAGAATAGCGATAGCGTGATGTCAGTAAGGCCGTTTGTGCCCAGCTCACCGACGTTATTCAACACTTGTTCAATCGCGATACCACCGAATGCTGACATCCAAACTAATGTTATAGTAGTTGGAATCAAGATAACTGCCGTCAGGAACTCGCGAACAGTACGGCCTTTCGATACGCGTGCGATGAACATGCCTACGCATGGTGACCAAGAAATCCACCAAGCCCAGTAGAACACAGTCCAGCCGTGCATCCACGCCTCATCTTCACGACCATGAGGATTACTTAGTGGAATAATGTTCTCGATGTAGCCGATTAAGGTTGTTGGAATTGTGCTCAGAGCTGCTGCTAAGCCTGCAAGAATTACGAATACTAACAGGGCAAATGCTACGGTTAGGTTAATGTTACTCAGTACCTTTACGCCGCCATCAATACCGCGCACAACGGAGAAGACCGCTAAAGTGGTAACAAATGCGATAACGGCCAGCTGCATACCTAAGCCGCTCTCAATACCAAATACATGGCCCAAACCACTTGCTGCTTGCTGAGCGCCTAGGCCAAGAGAGGTTGCTAAACCAAATAGCGTTGCGAGCACAGCCATTACATCGATTACGTGACCAAACCAACCCCAAGTGCGATCGCCCAATAGAGGGTAGAACACAGAACGGATAGACAGCGGAAGACCTTTGTTAAACGCAAAGAATGCCATAGAAAGCGCAACCACAGCATAGATCGCCCAAGGGTGTAGGCCCCAGTGGAACATGGTTGCACCTAGCGCAACTTGTTTGGCTTCTTCTGTGAAAGGTTCAACGCCAAGCGGGGTTTCATACCAACCAGTGAAGTAGGCAACAGGTTCTGCGACCCCCCAGAACATCAAGCCGATACCCATGCCCGCTGCAAATAGCATTGCAATCCATGAGATATTTGAATGCTCAGGTGTGGCGTTGTTGCCACCAATACGAATCTTACCAAAAGGAGAAAAAACTAGACCGATACAGAAGATCAGAAAAATATTACCTGCCCACATGAATAGGCCATCAAAAGAACCAATGATTTGCCATTTGATTCCATCAAGGCCGGCTTTCGCAGTGGTAGGATCGACTAATAGAAGTGCGATTAAAAAAAGAATGATCAAACCAGCACTGGTACCAAAAACAGGGTTGTGAACATCAAATCCCCACTTCTGTACGTTGTCTTGGCCGACCGTATAATCAGTATTTTCAATACTGTACTTATCCTTAGTTGTAGACATCATCCCTCTCAAACTACTTAGAGTACAAACTAATTTGTCGGCGCGCACTATAACAAAACTCAGATTAAATGGCTAATTTGCTGATTAATGAATCAGTAATAGCAGTTTTTATGCATGATAAATGCAATGAGCACGAAATAATTTATTGTGCCAATAGCCAACGCGTTAAATTAACTTGTCAAAAGTATGCATGGCTAAAATGAGTGATAAATGAAATGTGAGCTCTGTAGCTATTCTTTTGATTTAATTACTAATAGTCAGGAAAATACCGCTAACCTGTCTTAGGCTATATCAAGGTTACATGCGAAGGTTTGAGTTAAGGTTTTGTCAATTTTTTGTCGTCTTGTTTGCAGATGATGAGGAATAGGCGCAGACTTTCGCGCCTGCTATTCAACGCATAAATGAGGCACGAATGAAAACGGGTGATAAGCAATTTGCTGTAATTGGTCTAGGTCGTTTTGGCTTAGCCGTTTGTAAAGAACTGCAAGACTCCGGCTCACAAGTTTTGGCGGTAGACATTAATGAAGACCGAGTGAAAGAAGCGGCGGGATTTGTTAGCCAAGCCATTGTGGCGAACTGTACTCATGAAGAGACCGTCGCAGAGCTTAAACTCGATGATTATGACATGGTCATGATTGCCATTGGCGCCGACGTTAATGCCAGTATTCTTGCTACGCTGATCGCTAAAGAAGCGGGCGTAAAATCGGTTTGGGTAAAAGCGAATGATCGCTTTCAAGCTCGAGTGCTACAAAAAATCGGAGCAGACCATATCATCATGCCAGAGCGTGACATGGGTATTCGAGTTGCACGTAAGATGCTCGATAAACGCGTTCTAGAATTCCACCCGTTAGGCAGCGGTCTGGCGATGACAGAGTTTGTGATTGGCTCGCGCTGGATGGGTAAAACGCTAGGTGAACTTGCTTTGTGTAAAGTGGAAGGCGTGCAAGTGCTGGGCTTCAAACGCGGGCCTGAGATTACCAAAGCGCCAGAACTGAATACCACACTAGAAATCGGCGACCTTATTATTGTGGTGGGGCCTCAAGACAAACTTGCGAGCAAGTTGAAATCACTATGACGCAGTTTCATCAGAGAGGCGTTTTCTACGTCCCAGATGGCAAACGAGATAAAGCGAAAGGTGGTGAACCGCGCATCATATTGCTGAGCTTTCTCGGTGTGCTATTGCCTTCTGCTATTTTGCTTACGTTGCCGATCTTTTCGGTGACGGGACTTTCGATTACCGATGCATTGTTCACCGCGACTTCTGCTATCAGTGTGACTGGCCTTGGTGTGGTTGATACAGGGCAACACTTCACATTGGCAGGCAAAATTCTGTTGATGTTCTTAATGCAAATTGGTGGTTTAGGTCAGATGACACTTTCTGCCGTCTTGCTCTATATGTTTGGCGTACGTTTGAGCTTGCGCCAACAAGCGTTAGCGAAAGATGCATTGGGCCAAGACCGCCAAGTGAATTTGCGTAAATTGGTGAAGAAAATCGTTATCTTCGCGCTGATTGCAGAGACGATTGGTTTTATTTTCCTTTCGTTCCGTTGGGTACCTGAAATGGGCTGGCAAACGGGCATGTTCTATGCGTTGTTCCATTCCATCTCAGCCTTTAATAATGCCGGTTTCGCGCTTTTCTCTGATAGCATGATGAGCTTTGTGAATGATCCTGTGGTGATCTTCACGCTGGCGGGCTTGTTCATCTTCGGGGGATTAGGTTTCACCGTGATCGGTGACCTCTGGCTGCATTGGCGTCGAGGTTTTCACTTTTTGCATTTACACACCAAAATCATGCTGATAGCAACTCCTGTATTGCTCGCAGTAGGTACCATCCTGTTTTGGCTGTTGGAAAGACATAATCCAAATACGATGGAATCTTTACCTATGGCAGGTCAGTGGTTGGCAGCATTCTTCCAATCGGCCAGTGCACGTACGGCAGGTTTTAACAGCGTCGACTTGACACAGTTCACCCAGCCCGCATTGCTTGTGATGATTGTACTGATGCTGATCGGTGCCGGTTCCACCTCAACCGGTGGTGGTATCAAGGTATCCACTTTTACTGTGGCGTTTATGGCGACATGGGCGTTTCTGCGTCAGAAAAAGCATGTGGTGATCTTTAAGCGTACTGTGAATTGGCAGACGGTGACCAAATCGCTGGCGATTATTGTTGTCAGCGGCGCAATCCTAACCACTGCAATGTTCTTATTGATGATTACCGAAAAGGCTGCGTTCGATAAGGTGATGTTCGAGACGATTTCTGCCTTCGCTACAGTGGGCTTGACGGCTGGCTTAACAGCAGAGCTGTCCGAGCCAGGTAAGTACATCATGATAGTGGTGATGATCATTGGTCGTATTGGCCCGTTGACGCTGGCCTATATGTTAGCTCGCCCAGAGCCTACGCTAGTTAAGTACCCAGAAGACAATGTACTGACGGGTTAGGTTGAGAGAGCCAGTAGCGTACTGTGAACAAGCGAGAGAATGTCACCATGATGTCTCTCGCTTTCTTATAGCGAACGTGGAGTGACGCTCAAAAAATAGTCAATGTATTTGAAAGGTATTTAACTTTATAAATAATTGGTTACTATTCATTTGATTAGTCGATGCATGAGTGGTTTTTTATATTTATGCATGAGGATCGCGTGCCCAAGCGCGAAACGTCAGATGGAGTAGTACTTTGAAAATTAAAACGATAGCCCTATCCGTATTCAGCATGTTAACCGCCTCGACGGTACTAGCGACAACGCCTCCTGCGCCAATTTGGCATACCGTGCAGTTAGATGATGGCAGCGAGAGTGAGGTCATCTTAAGAGGTTCAGCCGATTTTCACTGGTATGAGGACAAGCAGGGTAATGCACTTGTTAAGCAAGACAAAGATTGGTTTTTTGCTAAGATTACCCAAGATGGAAACATCCCTAAACTAGAATCGACGGGCGTTAAGAAGCTTTCCAACCAAGCTGCACCAAGTGTCTCACTAGAACGACCAGATCTGCTCTATAAAGCACCGCTTGAGTCGATGCAAGCGATATCCCCGAAAGCTCGGCATAACCTTCTGAAGCAAACTTCTGGTATCCAAGCCATGAGTGCTTCATCTAATTTTGAGCAGCCGCTTTTGGTCGTGCAAGTTTCTTTTACTGACCAAAAAATGGATCATGACTTTCATTCCCTTGTGTTTGGGCAGTCAGGTCAGAGTGTAGTGGACTTCTACCAAAAAAACTCTGACGGCAAGTATCATGTAATACCTGCTAGGGAAAACGGAGGTACAGCTAATGACGGCATTATCAATGTTTCGGTTAATCAAAAACAGCCAGATTGTCATACAAGTACCGACTTTAATTGTTCCACTAAACTAGACTCTGTTATTGCTGAAGCGTACGGGCATATTGAGGACTCTGTTGATTTTGCCGCGTATGACCGTAATGGAGATGGTCAGCTTGACCCTGATGAACTCTCAGTTATGTTTGTGTTCGCTGGTGGTGACCGTTCGACGGGTTATTTTGGGCGTCCATCGATTTGGCCACACAAAGGCAGCCACAGCACGGTGAAGGTGGATGGCAAAAATATCATGGAATATTGTGTCTTTGGTGATTACCAAACCACACATCAATCGACCATGGGGGTGATTGTTCATGAACTCGGCCACTTAATGCTTGGTCTGCCAGATCTTTACTCATATCACCATGATGGTTCTATTGGCATGTGGGGAGTGATGGCTGGTGGCTCTTGGGGAAGAAAGCCAGGCGATAGCTACGCTGGCGAGACGCCGGTAAACATGAGTGCTTGGAGTAAGCATGCTGCTGGTTTTACTAATCCATCGGTTTCTTTAGACGCGAATACGAATATTGTGGTGCCAAATGGTGAATCAAGTGTGGTTTATCTGGATTCATACCTAAAAGAAATGGGGCCTCGTTTATACGTAGAGAACCGCACGCTGACAGATTATGACAGAGCGCTTGAAGGAGAAGGTGTTCTCATTACCTCTGTGAACATTCGCAATGCCTTTAATGATGTTGGCGAAATGCAAGTTCAGATCATGCAGGCGGATGGTTTAAAAGAGCTTGAGCAAGGCTCCTTCGCTGACGAGAACGATTTATACCCACAAGGTAACACTTCAATTGGTGATAACACTAATCCTAGCTTGAGCGCAATTGCTGGCTTTGATACCAATGTTTCTGTTACTGGAATCACAAGTACATCGTCTTCTGCTAGCTTCGTGATGAGTCGTCCTGACGAGCCAAACAAATTCGCTTGGTTGAACAACCTTAACCGTGGCTACATCTTCGCGACTCAAGACAATGCAATCGCACTTAAAATGAACTTGACTAATCCAACTGAGTTAGATGGCCTTCAACTGTTTGCAGTACCTACGAGTAAAGGTGGCACCGTCAGTTACAAAGTTTGGCGCTACAGTTCAGTTAACGAAGTGTTTTCTACCATGATGTTTGATGACGCAAACGCGGAGTTACTCCAACAAGGCAGCGTGCAGCCTCCTAATCGAGTGCTGTTCTCTCAGCCTACGAAGTTAGCTGCGGGTGAACATGTTCTATTGGTAGAGATAGAAGGTGGCACTTATGAAGGCAGTATGAATTTCGGTGCGCTTCACTCAGATATTCTGCAAAGCGAGCGACCGTTGTGGGTTGGTAAAAGTGCAGATAAGTCGACTGAAGGTTTAATCAATACCGCCTTTTCGACAATTCCATTTGTGGCTCTGATGGATTTAGATGTTGCTAGTGTAGTGACGGCAAAACCTGATGCATTTGAAACGGCAAAAAACACTGACTATTCGCTGTCTTTGATGGTCAACGACGACATTGCTCAAGGGTACTTATTTAATGTCGTTATTGCTGAGCATCCAACTCATGGCAGTGTTCAAGGTGATGTTTACTCGCCGAAGAAGAACTTTGTAGGTGAAGACCGCTTCAAATATCGTCTTGTCTCTTCAGATGGCAGCATCACCTCAAACACCGTAGAGGTAGTGGTGACAGTAACGGGAGACAATGATGAACCATTAGCGGATGCGAGCGCAGATACAGGGGATCTAGAAAACAGCGGAAAGGTAACGCTCTCTGCTGCGGGTAGCTCTGATCCAGATGGTGACGATCTGGAATATTTGTGGGAGCAAATTGATGGCCTAGCGACAACCATTGAAAATGCTAATACCGCAGAAGCCAGCTTTGCGATCCCACAGGGCAGTAAACAAGGTGATGTATTGACATTCCAACTGACCGTTACCGATCCGAGCGGCTTAACATCGACATCTCAAGTGAGTGTCGAGGTGCAAAATGCGTCACCAGAAGCGAACACAGATAGCGTAACAGTGGCTGCTGGTGAGGATGTTGTCATTGATGTTCTTGCAAATGACACTGACGCTGATGGTCATGATTTGACAATTCAATCAGTGACCATCACGAGTGGTGGAGGCAGCGCAGTAATTGAAAATGGGAAAATCCGTTACTCAGCGCCATCAGGTACAGGGCAATCTGTAACGTTAACTTACAGCATTATGGATGAAAAAGGCTCTACAGCGACAGCGGTTGTGAATATTAATGTGCTTTCTCAATCGTCAGGGGTTTCGTTTGGTGATTCTGGTGGTAGCACTTCATTCTGGGCGCTGGCACTCCTAGGACTGCTAGGTTGGCGTCGCCGCTCTTAATGCTTGATTATCTATTTTTAAAGCCACTTAAATGAGTGGCTTTTTTGTTCAACCCAAGCTACTACCAACTCTCTCTGCATCGCTAGAGGGGACTCCTGAATTTTTGTACGCCTTGTATTTTTGAGGCGTAGTCTATGGTTAGGGTCTGTTGACCTTTTGCGGTTAAATTTTGTTCGAGATAAAAGCGTTTTAATCGCGGCGAGAGGTTTGTAGCTTAGTTATTCTAAGCAAAATCCTCTCAACAAAGAGTAAAACGCTTTTAGTCGAACCCTTTGGGCAGCGTTTGTGGCTCCTTTCTACTGCGTTATCGGCTTATCAGGTAGGGCAACTACATTTCAAAGCCTCTGCCTTGTATAAAGAATCCACAAACTGCTGCAAAAATCAGCTCAAAAGGTCAATAGACCCTAGAACTTATAAAAGTAAGGATATTTTTATGTCTGATAATCAGTTTTCGATATCGGCTATTTGCCAAGAAGCAATCGTCATGGTTAGAGCAAACTTGCTCACCATTATTATCGCTTGTATTCCTTTGATAGTGGTTCACACCATTTTATTACCCAATATCAAGAAGCTTTAGTCCAAGGCTCTCAAGAGCCTGACTTTTCCAGCTTTGGTGTCGGTTTTTTTATTACGACCTTTCTTTTGTATCCATTGGTTACAGCGATGGCAGCGGTCCGCATTCACCGCATTTACCTTGCTCGTGAATATATGCGTTCCGCTCTTGATGTGATGCGCTTATCCATGCGTGAGCTGCGCTTTATCGGCTGGTGGATTTTATTTGCTTTAGCAATGGGGTTGATCATCGCGCTGCCAATATTCTTAGTGACGTTTTTTATCATTGCAGACGGTGGAGAAATCAGCTCTTTGGCATTGGAGGTGATCACTTTGGTCTTGAGTGTTCCGGGGTATTGGGTTCTGTCTCGTTGGTCATTGGTGTTGCCTGCCACTGCACTGGATCGAGAGCCGCGCAGTTTAGGTGATGCTTGGCGACAAAGCCGTCCATTCAACAAGCAGATTTTTGTGTTGATGGGCTTAATTCCATTGCTGGCTGGAACACTGAGTCAGTTGGTGTTTGCTGAGTTCTCTCATCTGCTGGCAATGATTGTGTCGGGCGTAATTTTTGGTTTGTTTGGCGCTTATCAAATTGCACTACTGTCATTGAGCTATCGAACTATCGTAGACATCGAGCGATCCCGCTTCAAAGAAGTACCTGCCCCTCAGCAGGACAGTGACGAGTTTCCAGCCTAACCTGTAAGCAAAGAGTTCCACTGCAGGTGAGTTGCAGTGGAGCGCTTTCTTCCGAATACCATTTTTGCAGTGCCGGCATTTCTTTGTGCGCTGTCACTTCTAGACTCCTTGCTTTAGTGTTGATAAATACCCATGCACAATTCATGGCTGAAGGTGACCACGTTCACGGCGTATACTCTTTAACAGGAAGTCATCGTTAAGGAACTGCAATGTCCATTTGGGAAGGGGTGAATTTCACTCATCGATTCAGTGCGCTACCGTCAGCATTTTTCACCCATGTTGCCCCACAACCGCTAGACAACACTCGTTGGGTTGTTTGGAATGGCGAGTTCGCGCAGCAGTTTGGTTTACCAGTTGCTGCAAATGATGAGGTGTTAAATGTGTTTGCTGGGCAAGCGGACTTTGCTCCATTTGCTCCTTTGGCAATGAAATACGCGGGTCATCAGTTTGGGGTGTATAACCCAGATCTGGGTGATGGTCGCGGTTTGCTGCTGGCAGAAATGCAGCACCAAGATGGCACTTGGTTTGATATTCACCTCAAAGGGGCAGGGTTGACGCCATATTCACGAATGGGTGATGGCCGTGCGGTGTTGCGCTCGACGGTGCGTGAATATCTGTGTAGCGAAGCGATGGCAGGGCTAGGGATTCCTACCACCAGAGCGCTAGGCATGATGGACAGTGACACACCAGTTTATCGCGAGAAGATGGAATATGGTGCACTGCTGATCCGTGTTGCAGAAACGCACATCCGCTTTGGCCACTTCGAGCACTTTTTCTATACCAATCAACTAGCTGAGCAAAAGCTGCTTGCAGACAAAGTCATTGAGTGGCATTTCCCTGAATGCTTAAAAGCGGTGAAGCCATACGCAGCAATGTTCGAACTTATTGTAGACAAAACTGCCGTGATGATTGCTTACTGGCAGGCTTACGGTTTTGCACATGGCGTGATGAACACAGATAATATGTCGATACTTGGGCAAACCTTTGATTACGGGCCGTTTGGCTTCCTCGACGACTACGATCCAAATTACATCTGTAATCATTCGGACTACCAAGGTCGTTATGCCTTTGAGCAGCAACCTCGCATCGCGCTTTGGAACCTTTCTGCCTTGGCGCACTCCTTGTCGCCTCTTGTAGATCGAGAAGATCTCGAAACGGCGCTTGGTAAATTTGAAGTGCGCCTTAGTCGAAAGTTCAGTGAGTTGATGCGTGCTAAGCTCGGCCTTCATACCAAAGTTGACGAAGATGGCCGCTTGTTTGAAGCCATGTTTGAGCTGTTGAATCAAAACAAAACAGACTATTCCCGCTTCTTCCGCGAACTCTCTAATCTTGATGCTAAACCTTCCCAAGCTGTGATAGACCTGTTTATTGACCGAGAGGCGGCAAGTGAATGGGTAGACTTATATCTTGCGCGTTGTGAGTTAGAAGTCGACGAGAACGGTGAGCATGTCACTGTGCAGCAACGCTGTGAGCGCATGCGCCAAGTGAATCCGAAGTACATCTTACGTAATTACCTTGCTCAACTTGCCATTGATAAGGCTGAGGAGGGGGATTTCAGTGAAGTCAATCGACTGGCTGAACTGCTCAAGCGTCCTTATGATGAGCAGCCTGAGTTCGATGATTATGCCAAGCTGCCTCCAGAGTGGGGCAAGAAGATGGAAATCAGCTGTTCCTCTTAAATGTGTCATTTTCCACCCATCTCGTTCATTCGTATGGGTGGATTTGACCCTTTGTCTTTTTAAACTATCCTTCTTTTAATCTTAAGTTGTTGACTAATAATCAATAATTAACTTGGTCTGCAACTTGCTCCTTGTAGAACATCCGTACCCATCACCCTCTACCCATTTAGGTACTCATGGAAAGGATGGGATGTGACTCAACAAGGAGAATAATAATGTTTAAGCCTCTAACCCTACTGTCTGTCTCTGCTCTGGCAATCACTAGCTTTAATGCTGCTGCAAACTGTGACCCTGGTGAAACTGTGATTAAGTTTAGCCACGTAACCAACACGGACAAACACCCGAAAGGCATTGCTGCTTCGCTACTGGAAAAGCGCGTCAATGAAGAAATGAACGGTAAAGTCTGCATGCAGGTGTTCCCTAACTCGACGCTTTACGATGACAATAAAGTACTGGAAGCGCTGCTTAACGGTGATGTTCAACTCGCTGCTCCTTCTCTTTCAAAGTTTGAGAAATTCACCAAGAAGTACCGCATTTTCGACCTTCCATTCCTATTTGAAGACGTTGCAGCTGTTGACCGTTTTCAAAACTCAGAATCTGGCGAGAAGTTGAAGAACGCAATGAAGCGACGTGGCTTGCAAGGCCTGGCGTTCTGGCACAACGGTATGAAGCAGATGTCCGCCAACAAGCCATTAATGTTGCCAAGCGATGCCGAAGGGCTGAAGTTCCGCGTGCAAGCATCGGACGTTTTGGTCGCCCAGTTCGAACAGCTTGGCGCAAACCCACAAAAAATGTCGTTTAAAGAAGTGTATGGCGGTTTACAAACCAAAGTCATCGATGGTCAGGAAAACACGTGGTCAAACATCTACGGTAAGAAGTTCTTCGAAGTACAAGACGGTATTACTGAGACCAATCACGGCATTCTGGATTACCTCGTAGTGACGTCGAATGACTTCTGGAAAAATCTGCCTGATGACCAGCGTGAACAGCTAAATACCATCATTCAAGAGGTCTCCGCTCAGCGTAACGCAGAGTCAACCAAAGTGAACCTTGCTAACAAGAGCAACATTATTGAAGCAGGTGGTGTGGTTCGCTCTCTGAGTGCAGAACAGCGCCAAGAGTGGGTAACGGCGCTTCAGCCTGTGTGGAAGAAGTTTGAGAAAGACATTGGTTCTGACTTAATCGATGCTGCGCTAGCTTCTAACCAGCAATAACAACATTAGACCGGCCCTCGTACGTTCCAACATATGGAGAGGGCCTCTTTTTCCGAATAATAACGTGATGTAATTATGGAACAGACATTTTTTGCCAAGGCCGGGCGAATCACCGATGCCATAGAAGAGACGTTGATAGCGTTCTTTCTTGGTGCTATGACCCTGCTGACGTTTGCCAACGTGATCTTTCGCTACGTCTTTAATGACAATATTCTTTGGGCTCTAGAATTAACGGTATTCATGTTTGCATGGATGGTTTTGGTCGGGGCGTCTTATGGTGTGAAGAAGCACTTCCATATTGGTGTCGATGTGATTATCAATATGGTCTCAGAGCCAAAACGTAAAATCTTTGCACTTCTTGCCTCTGCTTGCTGTTTGGCGTTTTCTATTTTGCTTTTGATCGGCTCTTGGAACTACTGGTATCCATTTGTCACTGAGCGCGCTTGGTATGAAACTGATGATATTCCTATGCCTGAAGTGTTTCAGTTTTTAGCTGAATGGCTCAATGAAGGCGAACGCTACGAGAAGCTACCACGATTTATTCCTTACTTTGCTTTGCCACTTGGGATGGCGTTACTCACTTTCCGTTTTGTACAAATTACTTGGCAAATTGCGACTGGGAAGCTGGATCGTTTAATTGCTGGTCATGAAGCAGAAGAAGAGCTAGAAGCTCTGAAAGAAGAGTTGAGCGAAGCCGCCGATGCGATTCCAAGTGGTTCAACGTCATCATCAGATCGTAAGGAGCAATAAATCATGGATATTCTGTTTTTATTCTTGATGGTTATTGGCTTCATGTTGATCGGTGTGCCAATTGCTGTCTCGCTGGGTCTTTCCAGTATTCTATTTCTATTAATGCATTCAGACGCGTCTTTAGCATCCGTTGCACAAACTTTATTTAATGCGTTTGCTGGCCACTACACTTTGTTAGCGATTCCTTTCTTTATCTTGGCCTCAAGCTTTATGTCTACTGGTGGTGTTGCTAAACGCATCATTCGCTTTGCGATTGCCATTGTGGGTTGGTTCCGTGGTGGCTTAGCCATGGCGTCGGTAGTGGCGTGTATGATGTTTGCCGCGCTATCAGGTTCGTCTCCAGCGACCGTGGTCGCGATTGGTAGTATCGTTATCGCGGGTATGATCAAAAATGGTTACTCAAAAGAGTTTGCTGCGGGCGTAATTTGTAATGCCGGAACGTTGGGTATTTTGATTCCACCTTCGATCGTAATGGTAGTGTATGCCGCAGCAACGGATGTGTCGGTAGGACGAATGTTCCTTGGTGGTGTGATTCCGGGCTTGCTTGCTGGTGTCATGTTAATGATCGCCATCTACATTGCCGCGAGGATTAAGAATCTACCTAAGCAACCATTTGTGGGATGGAAAGAAACCTTTGATGCAGCCAAAGATGCGAGCTGGGGCTTGTTGCTGGTGGTGATCATTCTTGGTGGTATCTATGGCGGTATTTTCACACCAACAGAGGCTGCGGCGGTTGCGGCAGTGTACTCATTCTTTATCGCGAACTTTATCTACAAAGACATGGGACCATTTGCTGATAAACAAAATACCAAACCAGCGATAGTAAAAGTGATTCAAACCTTTGTACATAAAGACACTAAGCATACCCTCTATGAAGCGGGTAAGCTGACAATCATGCTATTGTTTATCATCGCCAATGCCTTAATTCTAAAGCACGTACTTACTGAAGAACGTATTCCGCAGATGATTACCGAATCCATGCTGTCAGCGGGTCTCGGACCAATCACTTTCTTGATCGTAGTAAACGTTCTGCTGCTGATTGGTGGTCAGTTCATGGAGCCATCAGGCTTGCTCATCATCGTTGCGCCTTTGGTATTTCCGATTGCAATCGCACTCGGTATCGATCCTATTCACTTGGGCATCATGATGGTGGTCAACATGGAGATAGGTATGATAACCCCACCAGTTGGGCTCAACTTGTTTGTGACTGCTGGGGTCGCGAAAATGTCTATGATGAATGTAGTGAAAGCTGCTTTACCGTGGGTGGCCGTGATGTTCTTGTTCCTCATAATCGTTACTTATGTGCCATGGGTATCGACGTGGTTACCAACAACACTAATGGGGCCAGAGATTATTACTAAGTAAATGGAAAACTACAGATGAGGAGGTGAACTAAACCTCTTCATCTATTGATTTGTGGATCGATGAGCGAGGATCTGGGTTGACTCTTCGTTCATATCCATTCCACTTCTTATTGCTTTTACGGCGTTCTTCTCCTGAACGCCTCTCCTCTTGATAGTGGCCATCAATTATGACGGTGTCACTGATGAACGGTACTCTGATTTTTTCACTCATACTCAAAGAAACCATGATTGCTTGTTCGTCTAAAAAGTATGGTTCAATTTAGGTGAGTGAAGAAAGCTCAACTGCCATTTTCTTTATATATGTCTTTATCTATCTGATAACGTTGCATCTTGTCGTACAGAGTTTTTCGAGGCACATTCAATTGTTCCATGGTTTGCTTAATGCTACCGCTATTTTCCAGCAATGCGTTCTCTATTGCGGCCTTCTCGAACTCAGCAACTTGCTCAGATAGGCTTGAAATGGTTGGGGGGGCGGATGGTGCTTCGCTTAATTGAGAGAGTTTTCCTAGCAAAACAAATCGTTCTGCCGCATTACGTAATTCACGTACATTGCCCGGCCAGTCGTGTGCGATCAACTGGGCCAAATCTTGGGGAGATAGACTGGGTGAGGTTTTTCCGTAACGTGATGCGGCGACCAATAAGAAGTGGTGGAACAGAGCAGGGATGTCTTCTTTACGTTCCCGCATTGGCGGCAAATCGAGGGTGACAACATTAAGGCGATAATAGAGGTCTTGTCTAAATGTACCTTCTTCGGCAGCCTGCTTTAAGTCGACCTTCGTCGCAGCAATAACCCGAATGTCCAGTGGCAGAAGCTCGTTAGAACCAACACGTTCAATCACTCTTTCTTGAAGCACTCGGAGTAAACGTATTTGTGCCTGAATTGGCATCGATTCAATTTCATCTAAAAATAGAGTTCCGCCCTGAGCAAACTCAAACTTACCGATACGGCGACTTTCTGCTCCAGTGAAGGCACCTTTTTCATGACCGTACAACTCGCTCTCAATCAGGTTTTCAGGCACCGCACCGCAGTTTACCGCGACGAAGTTATGATTGCGGCGGGAGCTCTGTTCATGCAGAGAGCGGGCGATCAATTCTTTACCTGTTCCTGTTTCACCAACCAACAAGATGTCTGCATTCGTATCAGCGATGTGGCTAATGGTTTCGCGTAGCATTTGAATACTTGGAGTTTCCCCGATGATTCTTGGTCCAAGTGTTTTACTGGCTTTGAGTGATTGGCGTAACTTACGGTTTTCATTGGTTAGTTGACGTTTTTCAATGGCGCGTTTAACGGTTTCAAGCAAATGCTCAGGTGCGAAAGGTTTTTCAATAAAGTCATAAGCTCCTTGATGAAGGGCTTGAACGGCCATAGAAATATCACCATGGCCAGTGATCATGATGACAGGCAAATCCTCATCGCGTTGACTAAGTGTGGTCAGCAAATCCATACCAGAAATGCCTGGCAAACAGATATCTGTGATTACAACACCTGCCTTTTCACCTTGTTGCATCGCAATTAGGGCCGATTCAGCGTCAGGAAAGAAGCAAGCATCGATTTCGGCTAGTTCAAAAGTTTGCTCGATTGCAAGTCTAAGATCTGCTTCGTCATCAATAAAAAACACCTGGCACATGGTCTCATCCTTCTGAAAGTTTGGCACTGGTTGATGTCATTGGTAGGCAAAGAGAGAATCGAGCACCACCTTGTTCTCGATTCTGTGCACTTAACTTACCGTTCATGCTGGCTAAAATTTGCTGTGAGATAGAAAGCCCTAAACCTAAGCCATTTTGTTTGGTGGTTAAGAATGGTTCACACAGTTCTGAAAGTGTGAACTCACCGAGTCCAGCGCCATTATCGTCAACATGAATCCATACGAGCCGGGACTCTTCGTCTTGCTCAACGGATAGCACAACCTGTTTGTCTTCTTTTTCTTTAAGGGCCTCTAACGCGTTAGTCAGTAAGTTCACCAGCACTTGTTCGAGCTGAATGGGATTAATCTGCACTTCAACATCTTGTTCTATCAAATTTGTTTCTAACGTTACGCGAGCCGATTTGAATGCAGGTTTCATTAACTCTTTGACTGAGGCCACAACAGGTAAAAGGTGAACACGAATCAGTTCATTACCACTGGTTTTCTTCGCGAAGGAGCGTAATTGTTGACTAATGTTGGCCATTCTGTCGGTGAGTGCAGAAATGCGTGTCAGGTTGTCTTCAACGCGATCAAATTTTTCTTTTTGTAGAAAGAGTTTACCGTTCTCAGCAAAGCTACGAATTGCCGCGAGAGGGTTGTTTAGTTCATGGCTAATGCTTGCTGACATTTGCCCTAATACTGCCAGTTTAGCGGCCTGTATTAGCTCATCTTGTGTGAGGCGTAATACTTGCTCTGTTTCTGCTCGTTGGGCAATTTCGGCTTGAAGTTCCGCTGTTCGTGCCATGACTTGAAACTCCAGCTTTTGATTGGCCTCTTGCTGCACTCGTTCTAGTTGGATGTGGCGTTGTTGGCGGTGGTAGATAAGCTGTCCGATGAGGAACAAGATCGTAAAGGACAGCGTGAGCACGAGCAGATAGCTCATTGTTGTCCATAACACAGAATGACGCGGAGAAATCACTCGGATTGTTAGCCCCAACTGAGGCAATGGCATAGAGGAAATAACCAAAGTTCCTTTATTGTACGGATAACCCTGTTTTGCTTCAGTATGTTGCTCTTCTAAGTTACCGACTAAATCAAGGCTGACTATTTCGGTATCTAAATACTGTTTGCTTGCCCAAACCTGTGCTTTCTGCGATTCACTGAGCGGTTTTAGGCTTTTAAATAACCAATCAGCGCGGCTACTCATAAAAATAATCCCGGCTGGATCACTTGCAACAAATACGCTTGCCGCTTGTTGCCAGATGTCTTCTATTTTACTTAGATCCATTTTTACCACCACTACACCAATAGCACCGCCTGCATAGACAATGGGGTAGGAGTAGTAATAACCCCGCTTACCCGAGGTTGAACCAAGCGCATAATACTGACTATTACTGCCGACGATGGCTTGTTTGAAATAAGGACGAAAGGCAAAATTTCGGCCGACGAATGATCGCGGTTTGCGCCAGTTACTCGCGGCAATGGTGGTGCCATACTGGTCAATTAAATAGGTATCAGCGGCTTCGATAACCTCATTTACGGATTCAAGGTATCGATTAGTGATTTCAAGCTGAGCGCTATTGTTTGGGGTGAGCAGTGCGTCAATTAGGGGGGCGTCTTTTGCTAACAAATGAGGGATATGCGCGTATTTATCGAGCTTGTTCTGAATATGACTAGAAAAGCGTTCGAGTTGTGATTGGTGTTCGTCGAGTAGGTCTTGATAACTGTGCTGCCAAACCCACCTGCCGCCAAGTAGTGCGCAGAAGACATATGAGGTGAAAAAAAACAGCAAAATACGGCGACGCTGTGACATCCTTTCATGCTCCTAATTCTTCATAAGTCCATGTAAAGAAATGTTAATGGTTTGTTTGAACGAATGGCGAAATAGTTTCCAACTCTGTGGAGTAAAACAAGAGCAAGATCTCTTTTTAGGCTTTTCGATAAAAAAACCAGTCGATTCTCTTGAAAAAGTCGCTATTGTCCCCATTCTAGATATGGCTAGCGCATATAGGCGTTAGATTAGAGCCCGATTGAGTGAAAATGAGGTCGGCGTTTGAGAATTTAGCACAGACAATGCGCAGATAGTGGCGATTGGCTCGACAGGGTTACAACAGATCGCTAGAATGTCGCGTCTAAAATTCTGTCCTGAGGCTAATAGGAGATACCTTTAGCAGGTTTGTTGAAGATATCACTGATTAGTCCGGCACTGAAATTCGGTGTCGATACTCGATTTTAAATTAAGTGTTCGGATAGAGCACTACACAAGGATGAAGCGTTAACTCCAGAGAGTTCGCTCATACGCTCGGAAACACCGAGCCACTTTAGAGGTTTATATATAATGCAAGTTACTGTTGAAACGCTAGAAGGCCTAGAGCGCCGTCTTAACATTACTGTTCCAGCTGCAAACATCGAAGATGCTGTTACAGCTGAACTACGCAACATCGCTAAAAACCGTCGTTTCGATGGTTTCCGTAAGGGTAAAGTGCCTCTAAAAATGGTTGCTAAGATGTACGGCAAAGCAGTACGTCAAGACGTTCTTGGTGAAGTTATGCAACGTCACTTCATCGAAGCGATCGTAAAAGAGAAAATCAACCCAGCTGGCGCACCAACTTTCGCTCCAGTTGAAAACAACGAAGGCGCAGACCTAGTATTTACTGCAACTTTCGAAGTTTACCCAGAAGTTGAGCTAAAAGGCCTAGAAAGCATCACAGTTGAAAAACCAACAACTGAAGTTAACGATGCAGACGTAGAAGAGATGATCGAAACTCTACGTAAGCAACAAGCTACTTGGGCTGAAGTTGAAGAAGCAGCAGAAGCTGGTAAGCGCGTAAGCATCGACTTCGTTGGCTCTATCGACGGTGAAGAGTTTGAAGGCGGTAAAGCTGAAAACTTCCCACTAGAAATGGGCGCAGGTCGCATGATCCCAGGTTTCGAAGACGGTATCGAAGGTAAAACTAAAGGTATGGAATTCGAAATCGACGTAAACTTCCCAGAAGATTACCACGCTGAAAACCTAAAAGGTAAAGCAGCTAAGTTCGCCATCAAAGTGAACAAAGTTGAAGCTCGTGAACTACCAGAACTAAACGACGAGTTCGTTTCTAAGTTTGGTGTTGCTGAAGGTGGCGTTGAAGCACTTAAAGCTGAAGTTCGTAAGAACATGGAGCGTGAGCTTAAGCAAGCTATTAAGACTCGCATCAAAGAGCAAGCTATCGACGGTCTAGTTGCACAAAACGACATCGACGTACCAGCGGCACTTATCGAACAAGAAATCCAAGTTCTACGTCAACAAGCTGCACAACGCTTCGGTGGTAACCCAGAAGCAGCTGCACAGCTTCCACGTGAACTGTTCGAAGAGCAAGCTAAACGTCGCGTAGTTGTAGGTCTTCTACTAGGTGAAGTAATCAAGTCTGAAGAACTAAAAGCTGACGACGAGAAAGTTAAAGCGCTAATCGAAGAAATGGCTACAGCATACGAAGATCCATCAGAAGTTGTTGCTTACTACGAGCAAAACGAGCAAATGATGAACAACATGCGTAACGTTGCTCTAGAAGAGCAAGCTATCGACGCGATCATCGCTAAAGCACAGGTTACTGAGAAAGAAGTAAGCTTCAACGAGCTACTTAACCAACAACCTGCTGCTTAATAAGCAATATCTTGCGTAGAAGGTTGACTTAACGTCGACTATTCTGCTAACAATGGTCCGTGTGATACTCATCATCCGGGCCATTTATTTTAGGGACATAAGAATATGAGCTACCAAGAAAAAAATGCAATGTCGCCAATTATTGACGCGCTAGTGCCAATGGTGGTTGAACAAACTTCCCGCGGCGAACGTTCTTACGACATCTACTCACGCCTATTGAAAGAGCGTGTGATTTTTCTAACAGGTCAAGTGGAAGACCACATGGCAAACCTTGTCGTGGCTCAACTACTTTTCCTAGAATCTGAAAATCCAGATAAAGACATTTTCCTATACATCAACTCTCCAGGCGGCAGCGTAACTGCAGGTATGTCTATCTACGACACTATGCAGTTCATCAAACCAAATGTAAGTACTGTATGTATGGGTCAAGCTTGCTCTATGGGTGCGTTCCTGCTTGCAGGTGGTGCGCCAGGTAAGCGTTACGTTCTGCCTAATTCACGAGTGATGATCCACCAACCATTAGGTGGCTTCCAAGGTCAGGCTTCTGATATTCAAATTCATGCTCAGGAAATCCTGACCATCAAGCAGAAGCTAAACAACCTATTAGCAGAACATACTGGCCAGCCTCTTGAAGTGATTGAACGCGATACCGATCGTGACAACTTCATGTCGGCAGATCAGGCAGTAGAATACGGTATTGTGGATGCAGTGTTGAGCCACCGCGGCGAGTAATTTAGCCAGCGCATTTTGGCTAAATTTGATATACACTCATTCATAAAGAGTAAAGGCTAAGAGGTTAGCGAATGACAGATAAAAGCAAAGAAAGCGGCAGCGGCAAATTGCTGTACTGTTCTTTCTGTGGCAAAAGTCAGCACGAAGTTCGCAAGCTAATCGCAGGTCCGTCAGTTTACATTTGCGACGAGTGTGTCGACTTATGTAACGATATCATTCGCGAAGAAATTAAAGATGTTCTCCCTAAGAAAGAATCTGAAGCGTTACCAACGCCAAAACAGATCCGTGAACATCTTGATGACTATGTGATCGGACAAGATTACGCGAAAAAAGTGCTCGCAGTTGCGGTATATAACCACTACAAGCGTTTACGCAATGGTGATACAACGAGCGAAGGTGTGGAACTTGGTAAGAGTAACATCCTTCTAATTGGCCCAACGGGTAGTGGTAAAACACTGCTTGCTGAGACGCTAGCTCGATTCTTGGATGTGCCATTTACAATGGCTGACGCAACCACATTAACCGAAGCGGGTTATGTAGGTGAAGACGTTGAAAACATCATCCAGAAGCTTCTGCAAAAATGTGATTACGATGTAGCTAAGGCTGAACGCGGCATTGTATACATTGACGAAATTGACAAGATTTCTCGTAAAGCTGAAAACCCATCAATTACGCGTGACGTATCTGGTGAAGGTGTTCAGCAGGCGCTACTAAAACTTATCGAAGGTACGGTTGCATCGGTTCCACCACAAGGTGGCCGTAAGCATCCGCAGCAAGAATTCCTACAAGTGGACACGTCTAAGATCCTGTTCATCTGTGGTGGTGCATTTGCTGGCTTAGATAAAGTGATTGAACAGCGTGTAGCGACAGGCACAGGTATTGGTTTTGGCGCAGAAGTGCGTTCTAAAAACGAAACCAAAACGGTCGGTGAACTATTTATGCAGGTAGAGCCTGAAGATCTAGTGAAATACGGCCTGATTCCTGAGTTCATTGGTCGTCTGCCGGTAACAACAACACTGACAGAGCTTGATGAAGAAGCGTTAATTCAGATCCTTTGTGAACCGAAGAACGCTTTGACTAAGCAATACGCAGCATTGTTTGAGCTAGAAGACGCTGAACTTGAGTTCCGTGAAGATGCGCTACGTGCTATCGCTAAGAAAGCAATGGAGCGTAAGACTGGTGCTCGCGGTCTGCGTTCAATTCTAGAAGGCGTTCTGCTAGAAACCATGTACGAACTGCCATCAGCGACGGACGTAAGTAAAGTCGTGATTGATGAATCAGTGATTAACGGTGAATCAGAACCACTGCTTATTTACAGCAATGCCGACAACCAGGCTGCTGGAGCAGAATAAATTCAGCCATGAATAAAAAGGAGGTAAGTAATTACCTCCTTTTTTTATTTCTCTTATTGAATCCAAACAATTAGCCCCCATATACTGCCTTAAGTAATACGTTAAACGTGAAAGCGGAAGAGAGAATTATATGAACTTGGAACGTTCCGAGCGTATCGAGATCCCGGTATTACCTCTACGTGACGTAGTGGTCTACCCACACATGGTTATCCCTTTGTTTGTTGGTCGTGAGAAATCAATTAGCTGTCTAGAAACAGCGATGGAAACGAACAAACAAGTGCTGCTTGTGGCGCAAAAGCAAGCAGACACTGATGAGCCATCCGTTGATGACCTTTTTGAGGTCGGTACAGTTGCGACGATTCTTCAACTTCTAAAATTGCCTGATGGCACAGTAAAAGTGCTAGTTGAAGGCCAACAGCGTGCCAAAATCAACCATTTTAAAGAAAGCGACTTCTTCTTGGCTGAAGCTGAGTTTATCGTGACTCCTGAATTGGATGAGCGTGAACAAGAAGTCATTGTTCGTAGTGCGATCAACCAGTTTGAGGGTTTCATCAAACTGAACAAGAAGATTCCGCCAGAAGTTCTTACTTCACTGAGTGGCATTGATGAAGCGGCGCGTTTAGCCGACACTATCGCTGCGCATATGCCACTTAAGCTGGTAGATAAACAGCAAGTTCTTGAAATTGTTGATATCACAGAACGTCTAGAGTTCTTGATGGGGCAAATGGAATCTGAAATCGATCTGCTTCAGGTCGAAAAGCGAATCCGTGGCCGTGTTAAGAAACAGATGGAGAAATCTCAGCGTGAGTACTACCTGAATGAGCAAATGAAAGCGATTCAGAAAGAACTTGGCGAGATGGAAGATGCGCCTGATGAGTTTGAAACACTGAAGCAAAAGATTGAAGAATCGAAAATGCCTCAGGACGCACGTGAGAAGACAGAACAAGAGCTGCAAAAGCTTAAGATGATGTCTCCAATGTCTGCAGAAGCGACAGTGGTACGTAGCTACATCGACTGGATGGTAAGCGTGCCTTGGAACAAACGTTCTAAAGTGAAGAAGAACCTAGCGAAAGCAGAAGAGATTCTAAACGAAGACCACTACGGTCTAGAGCGTGTGAAAGAACGTATTCTGGAGTACTTAGCGGTACAAAACCGAATCAACAAGCTGAAAGGTCCAATCCTTTGTCTTGTTGGTCCTCCTGGTGTTGGTAAAACATCGTTGGGTCGCTCAATCGCTGCAGCTACAGGCCGTAAGTACACACGTATGGCACTAGGTGGCGTGCGTGATGAAGCGGAAATCCGCGGTCACCGTCGTACTTACATTGGCTCATTGCCAGGTAAGCTCATTCAGAAGATGTCGAAAGTCGGTGTGAAAAACCCACTATTCCTTCTGGATGAAATCGACAAGATGTCTTCAGATATGCGTGGTGACCCGTCGTCGGCACTGCTAGAAGTTTTAGACCCAGAACAAAACAATGCGTTTAACGATCACTACCTAGAAGTGGATTACGATCTGTCTGACGTAATGTTCGTGGCAACATCGAACTCGATGGATATTCCGGGCCCACTACTAGACCGTATGGAAGTGATTCGCCTGTCTGGTTACACAGAAGACGAGAAGCTAAACATTGCCAAACGTCACCTTGTTGATAAACAAGTGAAGCGTAACGGTCTGAAGCCAAACGAAATTACTATCGAAGATTCAGCGATCATCGGCATTATTCGTTACTACACGCGTGAAGCGGGTGTACGTAGCTTAGAGCGCGAGATTTCTAAGATCTGCCGTAAAGCAGTGAAGAACATCCTGCTTGATACAAGCTTGAAGTCTGTGACGGTTACAATGGACAACCTAAAAGAATACCTAGGTGTTCAACGTCATGACTTTGGTAAGGCGGATGACAGCAACCGTATTGGTCAAGTAACTGGCCTAGCTTGGACACAAGTTGGCGGCGATCTACTGACTATCGAAACGGAAGCGATGCCTGGTAAAGGTAAGCTGACGCAAACTGGTTCTCTTGGCGACGTAATGAAAGAGTCGATCCAAGCGGCAATGACGGTTGTACGTTCACGTGCTGAAAAGCTGGGTATTAACTCAGACTTCTACGAAAAACGTGACATCCACGTGCACGTACCAGAAGGTGCGACACCAAAAGATGGCCCAAGTGCGGGTATCGCAATGTGTACTGCACTAGTTTCTAGCTTGACGGGTAACCCAGTAAAAGCAGAAGTGGGTATGACAGGTGAAATCACACTACGTGGTGAAGTTCTACCTATCGGCGGCCTAAAAGAGAAGTTACTTGCGGCACACCGTGGTGGCATCAAAACGGTACTGATTCCGAAAGACAATGAGCGTGATTTGGAAGAGATTCCAGAAAATGTTATCGCAGATCTGCAGGTTATCCCAGTACAGTGGATCGACGAAGTTCTGAAAGTTGCACTAGAGCGAGACCCTACAGGGGTTGAGTTTGAAGCTAAAAAATAGTGATGTGCAGCAAAAATAAGTAAAACTTTACGCTGATAGGCCCAAAAAGGCTTGTCAGCGTTTTTTTTTGGCACTAAGTTAAGTTCGACAGCTGTCAGCCCTTTAGGAATAAGGCCTGAAGCTACTTTATTTTTATATGGAACGAAAAGTCATCACAAAAATAATCACAGATGACACAAAGGGGAAATCACAGTGAATAAAACTCAATTAGTAGAAAAAATCGCAGAAAATGCAGACATCTCTAAAGCGTCAGCTGGCCGTGCTCTAGATGCATTCATCGAAGCTGTTGGTGGCACACTGCAATCAGGTGACCAAGTTGCTTTAGTTGGCTTCGGTACTTTTAGCGTTCGCACTCGTGCAGCTCGCACTGGCCGTAACCCTAAGACTGGTGAAGAGATCCAAATCGCAGAAGCGAAAGTTCCTTCATTCAAAGCTGGTAAAGCTCTAAAAGATGCTTGTAACTAATACTAGCGATCTTATCTCGGTTTCTGAGCCTTCGCGTTTTGCGTGATTTTTGTTCAAAATGCTTATTTTGAACAAAAATTTACAAAGTCTCTGCCGAACTTTTTGAAATTATGCGCATCCTACTGATGCGCATTTCTTTTTCTGATATTATCGCGTCATTACATTTTTCTATTGGAAGCGTTTAGCTTCAATTGTGGAGAGCAGTTAAATTATGATGGATCGATTACGCGAAGGCGTGAACAGCATCGCGATCAAAATTATCCTTGGATTGATCATCCTGTCTTTCGTATTCGCAGGGGTAGGGAGCTATCTAACAAGTGGTGGCAACAACGCGGCAGCTAAAGTAGGCAACACTGAAATCAGCCGTGGCGAGTTTGAAATGGCTTACCAAAACGAGCGTAACCGTATGCAAGCTCAATTTGGTGATTCTTTCGCTCAAATGCTAGCTGACCCTGCTTATGTTGAGTCTTTCCGCAAATCTGTTTTAGATCGTATGATCAATGACGTTTTACTGGATCAGCAAGCAGAATCACTAGGTCTTCGTATTAGCGATGCCCAAATCCGTACCATGATTCTTGAACTACCTCAGTTCCAATCAAATGGTAAGTTTGACCAAGATGTTTACCAAGCATCATTACGCCGCGCAGGTTACTCTCCAGATTCATTTGCTGAGTACATGCGTAGCCAACTTGTACGTGAACAGCTTCTAAACGCACTTCAACTGAGTGAGTTTACGCTACCGGGTGAAGTACAAGCTGAAGGCAAGCTATTCACACAAACACGTGATATTCGCACAATCACAATTAATCTTGATGACTTCGCTAAGCATGTAGAACTAACAGATGAAGAAATCCAAGATTACTACAAAGCAAACCCAGATAACTTTACTCGCCCAGAGCAAGTGAAAGTTGCTTACATCGAGCTATCTGCAGAAGAGCTGAAAAAGCAAATCCAAGTTTCTGACGCAGACGTTAAGCAATACTACGACGAGCACCTAGACAAGTACTCTTCAGAAGAGCAACGTCGCGTAGCACACATCCTTGTTGAAGGTGATGATGAAGCGAAAGCGCAAGCAATTCTTGATGAGCTAAACGGTGGTGCAGACTTCGCTAAGCTGGCAGAAGAAAAGTCTGACGACTTTGGTAGTGCTGAAAACGGCGGCGACCTAGGTTGGATTGAACGTGATGTTATGGATCCTGCATTTGAAGAAGCTGCATTTGCACTTAAGAATGTTGGCGACACAACGGGTTTAGTGAAATCTGATTTTGGCTACCACATCATCAAGCTTGAAGAGCTAAAAGATTCGGTTGCTAAACCATTTACTGAAGTCGCAGCTGAGATCAAGAAAGAAATGGTTGATCAAAAAGCAGTGGATCAGTTCTACGAGTTGCAAAGCGAACTTGAAAAAGTGGCATTTGAATACCCAGACTCGCTAGACGATGCTTCACAAGCTGTTGGTCAAACAGTGAAGACAACAGACTTCATCTCTCAAGTTGATGCGCCAGAAGTTCTTAAGAACCCAGCAGTAATGCAAGCGATTCTTAGCCCTGAAGTGAAAGAAGATGGCCTGAACTCTGAAGCAATCGAAGTAGCGCCTGAGCACATCATTGTTGTTCGAGTTGAAGATGCTCGTGATGAAACGGTTCTTCCTCTAGAGCAAGTAAAAGAGCAAGTTGTTACTGAACTTTCACGTGTTAAAGGTGAGCAACAAGCACTGACTCTAGGTGATAAAGTTGTTGAATCTCTACAAGCTGGCGATGACGCAATCCTAGCAGAAAACAAACTAGCGTTTGGTGAGCAGGAATCAATTGATCGCCGTTCTCCGTTAGCAAGCACAGTATTTGCGATGGCAAAACCTACTGAAGGTAAACCTGTGTTTGGTCAATCGAAGGACTTTGCTGGTAACATCGTTATCATTGAGCTAGATGCGGTAACTGCAGAGCTTGACGGTGAATTAGAACAGCAAGTTGCAATGCAAATGCTGCGTAGTTCAGCGCAACAAGATCTTGCTTCTGTCGTTTCTGTTCTTCGTGCTAACACGGATATCGAATACTTCGTTGTGAGCAACTAAACAAAACGAGTGTAATTCGCATGTTAAAAAAAACGGGTCGCAATAGCGGCCCGTTTTATTTTTGTCGCTCTTCACTTTTTTGATCTTTCTATATCCCATAGATTGCTTTTAAGCCAAAGATGAAAGAGGAGAAGGCAATGAAAATGAAGTGGATTCTATCAGTACTGTTATGCGTGCTTGCACCAGTTAGCCATGGAGTCGCAGCTGAGAGCAACAGTAAACATGAAGGTATTGAAATTACGGTTAATGTAAATACAGCTTCGGCAGAGGAGTTAGCGACGCTGCTGAAAGGTATCGGGTTAAAGAAAGCGAATGATATCGTTGAGTATCGCCAAGAGAACGGCCCATTTAAAACTGCGGCTGATTTGTCGAATGTTAAAGGTATAGGGTCAGCTACGGTTGAAAAGAATCTTCAGCGTATCTTGTTATAAACGTAGAAAATAATGTTCCTGCTATCCCGAGTCGCCTACTTTTATTGACTCGGGATTTTTTGTTTTTGGCTGACAGAAGATTGCCTAACCAAACACTCGTCGGTGCAGGCCTTTTTCAATCAATGCCATACTCAAACCGCCGATGGCGCCGAACAAGTGGGCATCAACCGCTACGCGAGCACCAATCATGGCTGCTGTACTCGCTGAAGGACCGTAAAACTGCTCCCAAGCGACTTTAGCAATCAAACCACCTACGAGCACTAAACTGCTTCTCCTGCCGTCGAAAACCTCAGCCAGAGCCCAGAAACCGAATAAGCCGTGCAGCACACCAGACAGCCCGACGTAAACCGACATATTGGTGAACAAGTTCATTGCACCAACGAAGGTACACAAAACCAGAAATACGATGGTGAAATTACGCACGGTAGGGCGGAAGATAAATCCGATCACCCATAAACCAGCCAGATTCATACCTAAGTGAGCAAAGTTGGTATGCGTGAGATTTCCTGTTACGATTCGCCACCATTCGCCGTGGCGTATATTGTAAGCGTGCCACTCGGTTAGGCTTGCCATTGGTTCGAATTGTAGTATTAAACAGATAACGCTGATGATGCTCAGCAATGTATAAAGGTTCACTCTATGTCTCGTTATTGTTCTCAGTGTGGAAAATCGCGCAAAGCTTGTATTTGCCAATGGATTGTACCGCTAGCAAACGAGGTTGAACTTATCATCCTTCAGCATATGAGTGAAGAACATCGTCCCCTTGGTACGGCAAGAATTCTCAATTTGAGCTTAAATCATTGTACTTGTCTGATCGGAGAAGACTTTTCTGATAATGATGCCTTAAATGCTTTACTAGAAGATGATGCTTACCAACACTTTATTCTTTACCCGTCTGAGCAGTCGTTGTGTCTTTCTACGCTATCTGCAGATGAAAGTGCTTCCGTTAAGAAAATACGTTTGATTTTGCTTGATGGTACCTGGAAGAAAGCCTACAAGATGTGGCAGCTATCGACTAACTTGCATGCTATACCAACGGTGAAGTTGCCAGAGAATCTGCAAGGTCATTATACGATTCGCAAAGCGCCATCTGAAAACAGCTTATCGACGGTTGAAGCGGGATACCATGCGCTGAGCTTGGTAGAACCAGACAAAGATTTTGAGCCATTGCTGACGGCGTTTGAGAAGATGATTGAATTTCAAATCGCCCAGATGCCTCCGGGCGTATTTGAAAAGAACTATTTGAAAGGCGAGTAGCTCTTCCTTGCGTTACAAAACGATAGAAGAGAACAATTGACGATGCAGCTTTTGCGCATGGCCATCCGTCATGGCCGAGATGTAGTCGGCAATCACGCGCATCTTGGCACTCTCATTACTTGCTGTTCGCCAAAGATCTTGAGTGTGTTTTGGCAATAAGCGCTCCGGATCAGCGCTCAGAGCTTCAAATAAATCCATGATGATTTGCTGGCCTTTATACTCAACAATTTGTACCTGATGTACTTGGATCACGTACTGGCTAACAAAGCTTTTAAGTACATCGAGTGCTTTAGCCATATGTGGCTCTAAACAAGCATTCCATGCGAGTAGCGAGTTATTAAATGGTACATCAACGACCTTGATTGAAATGCTGGTTAATAGCGCATTTACCATACCGCCAATCGCGTCTTTACGTTCATGGTGTTTACCACTAAACAGCATTTGTCCGATAGAACCTATGTGTGCTTCAAACCATGGGTCGCCACAATCTGCCAATTGACTGGCTGCACCTTCTTGCCATTGCTGACGAGTTACCATGCCAAGCACGATCGCATCTTCCAAGTCATGCACGCCATAAGCGATGTCGTCTGCGAGCTCCATAATCGAACAGTCGAGCGATTTGAATCGTGTTTTACAGTGCTCAAAATCCGATTCTGGGCGACAACGCATTTGGCTTAACAGCGCTTTGTCGCTGTCGGTTAATGGTGCAATGACCCAATCAAACAAGTCTTTATCACAATCGTAAATGCCTTTTGCCGGACTCCAATCTTTGGCTTTGAGTTTACGCTGATGCTCAACAGGTTCAGGTAAGCAAACTGCACGCGTGTGGCTGAGTAGAGCGGGGTATTTAATTAGCCCAAGCAATGCTCTTCGCGACAGGTTCATGCCGAAGTGCTCAGTATAGGGTTCTAGCTTGGTAACGATACGGAAGGTTTGGGCGTTGCCTTCAAATCCACCGTGCTCACGCATCATATAGTTCAGCGCCACTTCACCACCATGACCATAGGGTGGGTGACCAATATCGTGCGCTAAACAGAGAGAGTCGATCAAGCTGTCAGACGGCAGAAGGTCTCGAAACTCAGGTTGTTTCTTCTTAAGTTGAGCGACAATGCCCGTACCCAATTGTGCTGCTTCAAGAGAGTGAGTCAGGCGAGTACGGTGAAAGTCTTCTAAGCTGTTGCCATGCACTTGAGTTTTCGCCTGCAAGCGGCGGAATGCGGCGGAGTGTAAGATCCGCGCTCGGTCACGCTGGTAGGGGCTACGATGATCGTCACGGCGGATTTTGTGCTCATCATCATGGCGTTCTTGCCATAGGGCATCTAATTCAAACGACACTTTTCTCTCCATCAATTAGCTGATTTCATCCAGCGATAATTCAAAGCTTGGGGCAAAGGTATGTAAGAAGTATTCCATTTCAGGTGTCTTGCGCTCTTGTAGAGTAATGTCGAGGCGCTTCTTCGCTAAGGCAAATTCGTGATTGCCTGCACTCAACTCTTCAAGACATTTTAAGTAGGCACAAATGGAATCGGCTTGTTTTACAATTTTTGCATCTTCTGCGTGGGCTGAGTGAGAAAGTAGATAGGGTGCGAAATCATCTTGGAATTCTTCAGGTAACATCGACAGTAGTTTCTGCTCGGCAGCCGCTTCTATCTTTTTATATTCTTTGGCAATTTCCGGATTGTAGTATTTGACGGGTGTCGGCAAATCGCCAGTCAAAACCTCACTAGAGTCATGATACATGGCGAGAATAGCAATACGCTCAGGGTTAAGAGTACCGCCGAATTTTTTGTTTTTGATTAGGGCGAGTGCGTGGGCGACAAAAGCAACCTGCAAGCTGTGCTCCGAGACGTTCTCTGGTGATACGGAGCGCATCAAGGGCCAACGTTGGATCAGTTTCATTCGTGCGAGGTGGGCGAAAAAATGGCTTTCTATCATTGCTCTCTCCTGAACGCCAACTCGCTAACTATTCGGTCAGCGGTTTTGGCACTTAATACGAAAAAGGAGCTCACTGGGAGCTCCTCTAAGCATATGAGAGTTCAGCAGTAATTACTACTGGCTGTATGTCGTTAAGAATCGCTCAAAGCGTCCGATCGCGGTTTCGAGCTCTTCCACGTGTGGTAAGGTCACGATGCGGAAGTGGTCTGGTTTCGGCCAATTAAAGCCGGAACCTTGCACCAACAGTACTTTCTCTTGCTTCAAGAAATCTAACACCATCTGCTGGTCATTCTTAATGTTGTACATCTTGGTATCGATTTTCGGGAACAGATACATTGCACCTTTTGGCTTCACACAGGAAACACCAGGGATCTGGTTGATCAGCTCGTAAGCGCGGTTTCGTTGTTCAAGTAGGCGACCACCCGGTAGGATTAACTCGTTAATGCTTTGGTAGCCACCCAACGCAGTCTGAATCGCATGCTGCATTGGAACGTTGGCACATAAACGCATCGAAGACAGCAGTTCAAGACCATTGATGTAGCCTTGTGCTAAGTGCTTAGGGCCAGTTAAGAACATCCAGCCACCACGGAAACCACAAACACGGTACGCTTTTGATAGACCATTAAAGGTCATTACCAATACATCTTCGGTTAGCGTGGCAACGGAAGTGTGTGTGGCGCCGTCATAAAGCACTTTGTCGTAAATTTCATCTGCAAAAATGATCAACTTGTGCTGACGTGCAATCTCAATCACTTCCAACAAGAAGTCACGACTGTAAACCGCACCTGTTGGGTTGTTCGGGTTGATCAGAACAATGCCACGTGTTTTTGGTGTGATTTTCTTTTTGATGTCTTCTAGATCTGGGTACCAGTCTGCACCCTCGTCACATAGGTAGTGAACCGGTTTACCGCCAGACAATGCAACCGACGCTGTCCATAACGGGTAATCCGGCGCTGGGATGAGCATTTCATCGCCATTGTTCAAAAGCGCTTGCATCGCCATTACGATCAGTTCTGACACACCGTTACCAACGTAAACATCTTCAACATCAAGGGAGCGGATGCCTTTACGTTGATAGTGCTGCACCACGGCTTTACGCGCAGAGTAGATACCTTTGGAATCACAGTAGCCTTGAGAGGTCGGTAGATTGCGAATCACGTCTACCAGAATCTCATCCGGGGCGTCAAAACCAAAAGGGGCGGGGTTACCAATGTTTAGCTTTAGGATTTTATGCCCTTCTTCCTCCATGCGCTTAGCATGTTTGAGTACAGGACCCCTAATGTCGTAGCAGACATTGTCGAGTTTTGACGACATCCCGATATTTTGCATTGCTTAATTCCTAAAAAATCGTTAATTTCTTTATTAAAATACAATAATTTGATTTTTAATAGAATAAAAATCTGTAAATTATCCGTTTGCTGGCTATCTTTTGTCCGGTTGGTATCACAGGATTTTGCAAAAGATCGCATACGACCTTGATTTGCGTAAGGTCTAAACTTAGAGTAGCCGTCAGTTACCACTATCCTCACATGTTTCGAGGTTGATTTGTCACAGTTCCATCAAGCCGTAAAGAGAATTATCGAGCGAGTTCAGCAAACGGAAGGCAATCAAACACGTTTAGTCGAGCCACTCAGCGAGAAACCGAGTTTCGCGTTTATTGACTGGCTTGAAGCACAACCACTTTTTCCCAAGTTTTACTGGCAGTCCCGTGATACTCGTGAAGAAGTTGTTGCCCTAGGTCAACTCCATTCTTTTGTTGAGCCCGGCCCTGCCTATACGATCCTTAGCGAAGGCCAACGAGTATGGGGTGGTCGCTCATTTGATGGTCAGCACGAGAAGAATCGTCGCTGCATGCCGTCCTTCTTTTTCCTTCCGCAAATCGAGTTGATTCGTTTTGACGATCAATGGTCGCTTGCGGTAAACATCTCAGAAGATAAAACCCGTACATTAGCAGGCTTACAAAAGTTGGTTTGTGATGTGCCTACGCTTGCGCCGATTTCTGCTCATATCCGTTCTATTGATCATGCGCCAACTGAGCCTCAATGGAATGCATTGGTAGAAAAAGTGCTGACTGGCATCGATAACGATGACTTTAAGAAGGTGGTTTTGGCGCGTCGTTCGAAAGTGCATCTAGACTCCATGCTTTCTGCGGCACAGCTTCTGAAAGCGAGCTATTTAAATAATCACCACAGTTTTCACTTTCTACTGAGCTTGGACAGCAAACACAGTTTTATGGGGTCGACTCCCGAACGTTTGTATTCGCGTGTAGGTCATGAACTTCATACCGAAGCGTTGGCTGGCACCATTGGTCGTGGTGGCAATGCGACTCAGGATATGGAGCTCGCAAACTGGTTGTCGCAAGATACTAAGAACCTCAATGAAAACCAATATGTGGTTGATGACATCATTGACCGTTTAACTCCCCATTCGGAAGTGGTTGAAGTGGAGCAAGAGCCTCGTTTGGTTCGCCTGAGAAAAGTACAGCACTTGAAACGTAATATTTATGCAGAGCTCAAGGCCGGTATCAACGGCGTGCAATTGCTTTCTGCACTGCAACCGACAGCGGCTGTTGCTGGTTTGCCTCGTAAAGAATCAATGCAATTTATTCTAGACAATGAACCATTTGCGCGCGGTTGGTATGCTGGCTCGATGGGCTACATCAGTCACGAACGCGCGGAGTTTTGTGTCGCAATCCGAAGTGCGTTAGTTCTTGGGGACCAAGTTCAATTGTTTGCTGGCGCTGGTATTGTTCCGGGGTCTATTGCAGAACACGAATGGGCTGAGTTAGATAAAAAAATGTCGACGCTACTTTCTCTTATTTCAGACCACCCACCGCTTGGGGTTGCATCATGAGTGCAGATCAAGCTGTTTTAAATCGCATCTGGTCTGAAACCATCCTGACAGAATTGAACCGCTTTGGTGTGAACCACGTTTGTATCGCGCCGGGCTCTCGTTCAACACCATTAACGCTAGAAGCTGCAGATAACCCAAACTTTACCATTCACACCCATTTTGATGAGCGTGGATTGGGATTTATGGCGTTGGGGCTTGCAAAGGCAAGTAAAGATCCTGTGGCCGTTATCGTGACGTCTGGTACAGCGGTGGCGAACTTACTACCAGCTATTGCAGAAGCGAAGCTAACGGGTGAAAAACTGGTGGTGCTTACCGCCGATCGCCCGGTGGAGCTGGTGGGCTGTGGCGCTAACCAAGCCATCAACCAGCTTGGCATTTTTTCGCAGCACGTTTGTGACAGTTTGAACTTGCCGAGTCCTTCGCTAACAACACCACTCAATTGGTTACTAACGTCGGTTGATGAAGTGATGTTTACTCAGCGCTTAAAAGGCAGTGCGGTACACATTAACTGTGCGTTTCCAGAGCCTTTGTACTCCAATGGAGAAAAGGGCACGTATCAAAGCTATCTTGATGCCGTAGCATCTTGGCAGGAGAGCTCGGATACTTATTGTCGCCGTTTTATCTCACTGGCTAACGACGAACATCCGGCATGCTTTGACAAGAAAGGTTTGGTGATTATCGGCAGCTTACCTTTAGAGCAAGCACAAGCCGCCAAGCAGTTTGCTGAAAAGATGGGGTGGCCGGTTTTATCTGACCCACAAAGCGGCATTAGTTCTGATTGGGCATATTACGACTTATGGCTACAGCACTCGAAGTTTGCGAAACAAATAGAATGTTGTGATCTCATTGTTCAGTTTGGTAGCCGCATTATCTCTAAGCGCTTAAATCAGTGGGTAGAAAAACAGGCTTCGGCTTCTAAAGTTGCTTATTGGTTGATTTCGCCACGCTTGGAGCGTGACAACCAAAGCCATCTGCCACAATCTCATTGGGTCCTAGAGCCTTCCGATTGGGTTGCCCAATCGCCTTGTGGTGAGTCTCATCATGCGGGCTGGGCAGCGAAGTTGTCAGAAGATATTCAGCAAGTAAGCCAAAATTCGAAAGCGTTATTTGCTTCTGATCCTCAGAGTGAACTTAATGAGATCGCTTTAGCCATCGATGTGGCTGAACGTGCTCGAGGTGTCGACCTGTTTATGGGGAACAGTTTGTTTGTTCGCTTGGTTGATATGTTTGGCAAGGTGGATAACACAGAGGTCTTCACTAACCGCGGTGCATCTGGCATCGATGGTCTGTTTGCAACGGCGAGCGGTGTTCAGCGTAATCGCAATAATCCAATGCTGATGTACATTGGCGACACATCTGCGCTTTATGATACGAATTCGCTCGCTTTGTTCACGCATACGCAGCAGCCAACGGTAATTGTGATTACCAATAATGATGGTGGTGCTATCTTCGATATGCTGCCAGTACCTGTCTCACATCGAGAAAAGTTCTATCAAATGCCGCACGGTTATCAGTTTGAACATGCTGCGAAGCAATTCGGTTTGCAATACTGTAAGCCTGAAACACTGGCTGAATACCAATCTTTGGTTTCTGAACATTTTGCTTCAGGGCAAGGTACGTTAGTGTTGGAAGTACAAACGCCACCAAATCAAGCGACTGATCATTTAAGAGCCTTCAATAAGAATTTGCATGCTCTATTCTGAACATTTTCCCGCAACTGAAATACACCAAGGGAGCACTTTGCCGACTCTGGTGTTTTTGCATGGTTTGCTCGGCAGTGGCGAGGATTGGCAACAGTGCTTAAGTGCTTTACCTCAGTATGACCGAGTAACGATTGACTTACCCGGGCACGGGCGCAGCCAATCTATTTTTTGCAGCGATCTGAATGATTGCTGCAAATTACTCAATTCCGCACTATCTTTACTATTTCCTTCGCAACAACCGCTTATCCTGATTGGTTACTCAATGGGTGGACGCATTGCTATGCATGGCCTTGCTCACCAATGTTTTCCAGATCTCAATATTTGTGGAGGCATTGTTGAAGGAGGAAACTTCGGGCTTCAAAGTGAGTCAGATAAACAGGCACGGTTCGATAACGATTCGCGCTGGGCAAAGCGTTTCAAAACGGAGCCTCTTGCCTGTGTTTTGAACGATTGGTACCAACAGTTGGTCTTTTCTTCACTAAACCATGAGCAAAGACAAACATTGATTGCGAAACGAAGTGCTAATCTTGGTTCGGCCGTTGCAGACATGCTGCTTGCCACATCGTTAGCGAAGCAATCTTACTTGCTCCCGGCACTGCAACAGCAAGCGGTTCCACTGCATTATATCTGCGGCGAAAAAGACAATAAATTTTGCCAACTGGCTGAGACAAGCGGGTTGGCGTATCGACAAATCGAAGGTGCTGGACATAACGTTCACCAAGAGCAACCACAGCGATTTGCGAGGCAAGTTAATCAAATAATTCATTCTCACTTTGAGTGAGAGCAACGAGAACAATGGGAATCACCATGGCTAAAACAGTAGGCATTTCTGAAGAAGAACTTTACGCTCCGGTTCAATGGAAAGATTGCGGCGACAAATACGAGGACATTTACTACCACAAGTCTGAAGATGGTATCGCGAAAATCACCATTGCACGTCCTCAAGTGCGTAACGCGTTCCGTCCTCAAACGGTAAAAGAGATGATTGATGCGTTGGCAGATGCTCGCTACGACTCTGGTGTTGGCGTGATCATTCTGACCGGTCTAGGTGAAGACGCATTCTGTTCTGGCGGTGACCAGAAGATCCGTGGCGACTACGGCGGCTACAAAGACGACCAAGGTACGCATCACCTAAACGTATTGGATTTCCAACGCGATATTCGTACTTGTCCAAAACCAGTGATCGCATCGGTAGCAGGTTGGGCTGTGGGCGGTGGTCACGTACTGCACATGATGTGTGATCTAACGATTGCTGCTGACAACGCTCAATTTGGTCAAACAGGCCCTAAAGTGGGTTCATTTGATGGCGGTTGGGGCGCATCTTACATGGCTCGCATCGTAGGCCAAAAGAAAGCTCGCGAAATCTGGTTCCTATGTCGTTTCTACAATGCTCAAGAAGCGGTAGACATGGGCTTGGTTAACACGGTTGTACCACTAGCGGATCTAGAGAAAGAAACCGTTCGTTGGTGTCGTGAAGTACTGCAACACAGCCCAATGGCACTGCGTTGCTTGAAAGCTGCATTGAACGCGGACTGTGATGGTCAAGCGGGTCTGCAAGAACTTGCGGGTAACGCAACCATGATGTTCTACATGACGGATGAAGGCCAAGAAGGCCGTAACGCATTCAACGAGAAACGTCGCCCAGACTTCGACAAGTTCCCTCGTAACCCATAATCCGTATAAGAAGAGGAGCCATTGTGCTCCTCTGTTTCGTTTTTCGTCCTGAGCGTCTCGCCCTCTGGGAGACTGGCGGGTTCTCTCGTTAAAAAGCTCAGAATATACGGCATTACATAGGATTCGAATTATGCGTAAAGCGAAGATTTACCGTTACTGCCTGCCAATGGACAGTGGCGTAATACTGCGTGATAACAAGCTGACGGAACGTAAAGGTTATATCCTTGAATTAACGGACGGTGACAAGGTTGGTCGTGGTGAAGTTGCCCCTTTGGTTGGCTTTAGCCTAGAAGGCACTGAGGAAGCGGGTATTCAGCTGCAAGCGCAAGCAGAGCGCTGGGTGGCAAACTTGCCTTTAGATTACAACCATATGTACCCATCGGTTGCGTTTGGTTTGTCTATGGCTCAGTTGGAGCTTGAAGGCGGTTTACCTACGCAAGGTAAGTACCAAGTCGCGCCGCTGTGTAACGGCGACCCAGATGACTTAATCCCTAAGCTGAACGAAATGGAAGGCGAGAAAGTGGCGAAGGTCAAAGTAGGTCTCTACGAACCGATTCGCGACGGTATGCTGGTAAACTTGTTCCTTGAGTCGATTCCCCAGCTGACACTTCGTCTTGATGCTAACCGTGCTTGGACACCAGAAAAAGCGCAGCAGTTTGCTAAGTACATTGCACCGTCATTGCGCCAGCGTATTACCTTCTTGGAAGAGCCATGCCGCTCTCCGGGTGATAGCCTGTCTTTCGCTATCAATACGGGTATTGCAATCGCGTGGGATGAAACACTGCAAGATGCGGTTCGCCGTGAAGACTTCAGCTTAGAAGACCTTACCGGTGTGAAGACCATCATCATTAAGCCGACTTTGATTGGCTCGGTTGATTTCTGTATTAAGCTGATTGAAAAGGCGAAGGCGTTGGGTATCAAGGCGGTGATCAGTTCGAGCATTGAATCAAGCTTGGGTCTGAACCAGCTTGCTCGCTTAGCGCAATGGCAATTACCTAATGAGATCCCAGGTCTGGATACTATTGGTTTGTTCAAAGCGCAGCTAGAGCAAGGTTGGCCGAAGTGTGAGCTTCCAGTTCTTCCGCTATCTGAGCAGGAGTTAGTGTGGCATTCAGCATAGATACTATTGCGATTGCACCATGGAAATATTGGGCTCAAGTGAGCCCTTTTTCTATTGCGCTTGAGACAACAAAAGAACAAGTTAACTGGCAGCAATTGACTGCTCGTGTCGAGTTGTACGCTCGCTATCTTCAACAACAGGGTGTCGCGAGTGGAGATGTGGTGACGCTAGTCGGTAAGAACCAAGTTGAAACCCTGTGGTTTTATCTTGCTGCTCAGCAGATAGGTGCAATCACTGCGTTGACCATGCCGCAGCCATTTGATGCACTTTCAGGTAAGTTAACGACGCTATACAAGCCAACCCAACAACGTTTTGTGTGGTTTGCTGATGGTGTTGCCAGTGCCTACTCTGAACAGCAGTTATCGCAACTATGTATCATCCAACTTTCGACTCTGGATAGCGAATCGCAAAGTGACGTTGGCACTTCAAACGAAGGCTACGCACATGATGCTTTAGCGTCTATTGTGTTTACCTCTGGCTCAACAGGTACGCCTAAAGCCGTGGTGCATACTCATCGTCAACACTTGGCTTCTGCTCAAGGTCTGTTAAGCGAATTCCAATTCAACCATCAAGATACTTGGCTGCTTTCCTTGCCGCTTTACCACGTGTCTGGCTTGGCGATTGTCTATCGCTGGTTATTTGCTGGTGCAACACTCAAAGTGGGGGGCGGAAATCTTGCTGAAGACATTGTTGGTGTCTCTCACGCTTCTTTAGTCGCGACCCAGCTTAAGCGTTTACTGGATGATGAAGTCAAATTGTCTCTCACGCATGTCTTACTGGGCGGTAGTCATGTTGCTCATGAGTTGGCACTGCGAGCAACGCAGCAAGGCATTGAAACTTGGCTAGGCTATGGCATGACAGAAGCGGCTTCTACCGTAACTGCAAAGCAAATCGATAGCATTAGTAACGCGGGCCACCTATTACGAAATCGCGATATTAAGCTGGTGGAAGAACGTATTTATATCGGCGGACAAACCCTAGCTTCAGGCTATTTCAAGCAAGGGGCTGTGACTTCACTCTTGAATGAAGATGGTTGGTTCGACAGTAAGGATCTCGGAGAGTGGCAAGGCGACGAACTCAAGATCATTGGTCGAGCAGATAACCAATTTATCTCTGGCGGTGAGAATGTTCACTGTGAAGAAATTGAAGCAGCACTGAACCAAATCGAGGGTATTTCGCAAAGCATTGTTGTGCCGGTAGAGGATGTTGAGTTTGGACACCGACCAGTGGCTGTGATTCAAACAGAGTCGTTACTGGACAAAGCTCAATACGAACAACATCTGCAAACTAAGCTAGAAAAATTCAAATGGCCAGTGGCGTATTACGCAATGCCTCAACCCCTGTTGGGTGGGGGAATCAAAATCTCGCGCAAAGCGGTGAAAGACTGGTTGAAAAATGAAGTGCAAAACGGTGACTAAGCGTTATTGCACTTCAGGGGGATGTGGTGATGGTGAGTCACCACAATTCTTTAGTTAGCGAGCGCGAGTTTCATCTGCTCAGCTACCTTATCTACTTTTCCTAGACCGATGATCACTTGTAAACCGCCTTTACCAATCATGACTACACCAGCAGCACCCAATTGTTTGAGCTTAGCTTCGTCAGCTAGGGATGAATCTTTTACAGTCAAACGAAGTCGAGTAATGCAGTTGTCCACTTCTAGGATGTTGTCCGCACCGCCAATTGCTGCAATGTAATCTTTTGCAAGTTCGCCAATGTTCTCGGTCACTTCTTTTTCCATGTCTTCACCACGACCCGGTGTACGCAGGTTGAACTTGACGATCGCGAAGCGGAACACGCTGTAGTAAATCGCAAAGAAGACTAAACCTTGTGGGATCAGCATGTACCATTTGGTTGCCAGTGGGTTTTGGCTTGATAGTACGAAGTCAACAAAACCTGCTGAGAAACCAAAGCCCGCCATCCACTGCATGCTTGCTGCAATGTACATTGAGATACCAGTCAGAACCGCATGAATTAGGTACAGCACTGGCGCTAGGAACATAAAGCTGAACTCTAGAGGCTCTGTAATACCAGTAAAGAAGGACGCCATTGCTGCAGCTAGCATGATAGAGAACACTTTGGTTTTGTTTTGCTTATCAGCACAGTGATAAATCGCAAGAGCTGCGCCTGGCAGACCAAACATCATGATTGGGAAGAAGCCTGCTTGGTACATACCCGTTTGGCCAACTACAGCTGTCCCGTTAGCAATAGACTGTGCGCCGCCTAAGAAGTTTGGAATGTCGTTGATACCAACCACATCAAACCAGAAGACGGGATAAAGCGCGTGGTGCATGCCGATTGTTAGCATTAGACGGTTAAAGAAGCCAAATAAACCCGCGCCAACTGCCCCCATGGATTCAAGTTTGGTTCCGAAAATAATTAATGCATCGTAAATCACAGGCCATACGTAAAGCAGAACAAAAGCCAACGCCATACCTGCGATAGAGGTGAGAATAGGTACTAGGCGTTTGCCACTAAAGAACGCCAGCGCTTTTGGTAGCTCTACGCCTGAATAACGGTTGTAGATTTCAGCGGAGATAATACCCACCAAGATACCGATGAACTGGTTGTTGATTTTGTTGAAGGCATCCGGCACTTCATCTGCAGCGACATCCATTAGCTGTGTGACGGCACCCGGCGCCAGTAGCGTAGTCAGTACCATAAAGCAGATGAAGCCAGACAGTGCTGCTGAGCCGTTTTTGTCTTTACTTAATCCAAATGCAACGCCGACGGCGAACAGTACCGCCATGTTATCGATGATGGCTCCGCCTGATTTAATGAGGAATGCCGCCAAAACACTCTCAGAACCCCAGCCGACTGGATCTATCCAGTAGCCAATCCCCATTAAGATTGCCGCAGCGGGTAAGGTCGCTACCGGAACCATTAATGCCTTACCGACTTTTTGCATGTAGCCAAGTATATTCATATTTGCCCCTATAATTTTAATGCCACCTAAAACATGATCTATGTTTGAAAGTGACGTTTTTATTAAGTTTCTAAGGGCTATTTGAAACTTAATTATCGACGCAAACAAACGAATTCACTACTATCATGAATTAATATTTTTAATGCATAGTCGATCATGGCAAACCAACAGTTACTGCTTCGAAACCTTCATACCTTTAGCATCGCAGCGAAGCATCTCAGCTTTACGCAGGCAGCAAAAGAGCTGCACTTAACTCAAGGAGCCGTAAGCCATCGCATCAAAGTGTTAGAACAGGAGCTTGGTTTCTCTCTGTTTGTTCGAGGCACCCGCAAACTCGAACTGACATCAGAAGGGCATCGATTTCAAAAAACGTTATCTACGTCACTCAGTACCATTTTTAATGAGATTGAAGAGATTAAGTCGACGGACTTGGTGGGTGAGCTCAACATTGCTGCGTCACCTGGGTTCTTAAATGGGTGGTTGATGCCTCGTATCGCGGATTTTCAGCGCCATTTTCCGGGTTTTAACCTCAACCTTTTCGCCCAAGAAAACCAACTCGATTTGGTTACCAATCAGATTGATGTGGCGATCTTCTACGATACTGATCATATGGTTGATGTGTATCGTCAGCGGTTATTTGGCGAAAAATACATTCCGGTCTGTACACCTCAGTACATGAAAGAGCTGAATATCTTAGAAGACGGCACTGAGTCTCTCAATCGCATCAACTTTATTCACGCACTTGGTTCTGATGTTTGGCAGCGCTGGGTTGCTTATATGGGACTGGACGTAGATGTTTTTCAGCATTTTTACTGTGTGAGCCATCGTGATATGGCAGTGCTAGCGGCAAGGAATAACGTTGGTGTTGCGATGGGTCGATATCGATTCGTCAAAGATCTCTTAGACAAAGGTGAGCTAGTTAGTCCTTACCCAGTGATGGATACCCAGTTGGGGTACGATTTGATTTGTCCGTCAGGCTACGAACACCGACCTAAAGTGAAAACTTTTATCTCTTGGATAGAAAGTCATATACCCAAGTAACCTCAAGATGCTTGGTTCAGCGAGAATGACTTGGTTTGAAGGCGAGGCAACAATTTGAAGATCTAGTGGTTCTAAATCAAAAGTTGTTAACGAAGCATACGAACCAAGGCAACTCGCCCTTTGGGAGCGTGTCACTGAAACAATTTCATCGTCAAACAACTTGGAAAGAGCTTGCTATTACGCTTCGTTGTTTTCCTTGAACTTGAATCAGTGACAGCGCTCTGAATCCAGCACCTTGAAGTCACTTGGGTATAGTTGATTTCGCAATGAATTAGTCGAAAAGGGAATTTCGTATCCTTATAACTCTGAATCATAATCATGCTCAAAGATTAAGGAATAAAGCATAAGGTTCAGGATGATCAAATTAGCGTTAGCGGTAGCGGTGTTATTGCAAATCGGCGTTGCTGTCAGCACTGAGGGCTTAACGCGCTCGTTGGCTGAGTTAACCGCTTTTCTGGTTGCGATTGCTTTAGTGTTGGTACACAAAAGTCAAAGCGCCCAAAAAGAAGAGCCAACTCAGCCAGATAAAATCAATCAAGGTTTAGCTGAAAAGTAGCCAGCCAAGCGAGGTTGTTGAAATCAGAACCCATAGCGTTACACCAAACATCAGCGGTTTTGCGCCTGCTGACTTCAGTTTCGATACTGAAATACTGCTACCAATCAAGAACAGACACACCACAAGGGCTTGCTTAGCAATAGCAAAAATGCCTTGGTACACCACTTCAAATTGTGGGAAGAAGTCGCTGAATGTAATTGCAGCGCAGTACCAGAAAATGAAGTAAGGAATGACTAACTTACTTTTGCCTTCCTCTCCGTTTTCACGAGAAAAGATCACGGCACTGATGAGTGCGACAGGAATGATCCACAGCGCACGAGCAAGCTTTAATGTTGTTGCCGTGGTTAGCGCTTCTTCACCGTATGCAGATGCTGCGCCCACAACGGAAGACGTATCGTGAATCGCAATCGCAGCCCACGTTCCGAACGTATGCTGATCCAAGCCAACAGCGTGACCAATCACAGGGAAGATAAACAGCGCCAGCGAGTTGAGCACAAAAACCGTCGCTAGAGCTAAGCCAATTTGTTCATCTTTTGCTTTGATCGCAGGCGCGACAGCGGCAATCGCGCTACCACCACAAATCGCAGTACCAGAAGCGATTAGGTAGGCTGTGGTGCGCTCTAGCTTAATGGCCTTCGCGATCATCATGCCGATCACCAGTGTTCCGAGAATGGTTGCAATGATCAGACCAATGCCATCAGAGGTGACGGCGAGAGCCTGCTCAAAGTGAATGCCGAAGCCTAAGCCAATGATCGAATAGGAAAGCAGCTTCTTAGTAAAAGAGGCAATAGGAAGTTCGGTCGGTACTAGGCTGAAGCTCGCCAATAGAAAACCGATCACAAGCGCGATAGGAGAGGACACAAAAGGGGTCAAACAAAACAGCAGTGCCAATCCAAAGGGGATATTCTTTGTATTCAAGGGTGTCGTTCGTGGTTGTGAGTTAAAGCGTGGAGTATACAGTAACGCTTTGGGTCAGAAAGTTTTAATGAATTGAACATGCGTTCACTAAAACTAAACGCATGTTCAAGAATATGAAAATACTTGTTTGAATTTAACGCCAGTCTCCGCGGAGTGCTTTTACTTTCTCAAACATGGCTTGTGCACTGGCTTGTTTTGGATCGACTGGCGTTCCCGCTTCTATTTCCAGCTTGGACCAAAAACGTGTTGGAAGCCCCTTACAGGCACGACCTTTCGCTCGGCTAAAGTAACTGCCCCACAAGCCTTTCAATGCCATCGGAATGACAGGAACAGGGCTACGGCGAAGAATGATATCAATACCACGCATAAATTCATTCATCTCACCATCTGCTGTCAAACGTCCTTCAGGGAAGATGCAGACAATATGACCTTCGCTCAATGCTTTTTCAACATCACTGAAAGCTCTGCGAATAGAAGTTCGATTGCTGGCTGAGATAGGAATCACTCCAGCTCGACGAAGAAAGCGTCTTAGTGGAGGGAGGTTTGCATAGTCTTCTTCCATTACAAAGCGAATTAGGCGTGGGCAAACTGCACTTAGAAGCAGAGAGTCCATGTAGCTGACATGGTTACAGACAATCAATGCCCCACCGTGTTCTGGAAGGTGGTGTAAGTTCTTGTGTTTTACTCGGTAAATAGTATGGGTCAACACCCACATAGCGAAGCGCACCACAAAAATAGGGATCTGCAGAAAGATGTATGTTGCAACGAGGAAGTTAAGAATTGCCAGAAGCGCGAACAGTTGAGGTATGCTCATCTCAAGCACGCTTAAACAAACAATGCCTAATACAGCGCTGCCTACCATGAATAGAGAGTTAAAGATGTTTAAGCCTGCAATGACCTGCGCTCGTTCCGTTTCTTTAGCTCGGTGTTGCATCAAGGCATAAAGGGGGACGATAAAGAGACCGCCGGATACACCTATCATTAATAAGTAGAAGAACAAGGGCCAGAATGCATCGTAGCTGACAAACTCAGCGAAAGTATGGAAGCGAGGCAGATCGGTCGGAATCGATGTTGCCATCAAGAAACCGAAGATTGTGATACCCAAAGCACCAATTGGTACTATGCCTACTTCAATACGATGATTGGAAAGCCAGTTACAAGCCATAGAGCCAACCGCAATACCCACCGAGAAGAGTGCTAAAAGGAAAGAAACCGCGCTTTCGGTGCCATTCAAATACACCTTAGTGAAGTTAGGGAACTGAGTCAGATAAGCCGCGCCTAAGAACCAGAACCAGCTAATAGCCATGATACATTGGAAGACAATTCGATCAGACTTCGCAATAGAAAGTGTGAGTTTGGTCTGCTTGTAGGGCTGCCACTTAAATTGAATATCTGGTGCGCCAGCTGAAGCGAAGGGAATAAAGCGGCTAGAGAGATAGCCTAGTACAGCGAAGATAACGACGCAGAATGCGGCAAGATATTTGGCATTGTCTGCAGATGCGATAAGACCTGCGCCAAGCGTACCGACCAAAATCGCGATAAACGTACCAGCTTCGACTAAGGCGTTACCAGGAACCAGTTCTTTTTCGTTGAGTTGCTGAGGAAGCAGTGCGTATTTGACTGGACCGAAGAACGCAGATTGCGTCCCCATCAAGAACAGAAGTAAAAGGAGCACGCCGTAGCTCTCGGTAATAAAGCCAATCGCTCCCAACAACATGATGCCTATTTCGAACAGCTTTACTTTGCGGATAAACCACGACTTCTCATACTTATCTGCTAGTACCCCCGCGGATGCGGAGAATAAGAAGAAAGGCAGAATAAATAGCCCCGCAGCAAGGTTGATGAACAAGTTGCTAGAGATCGGGAGCGCGCTAGAACCAGCAAAAGCAACAAACAGCAGCAGTACATTTTTGAATATGTTGTCGTTGAAAGCGCCAAAAAACTGGGTAACAAAATAGGGAAGAAACTTTTGCTGTCTAAGTAGAGACGACTGGCTGTCAGGTGACATGAATAATCCCTTATTACCAGTTCATTAAATAATTAGAAAGCAAGTTGTCGATCAGCTCTTTTCCGTCGATAGGCTCAGAAGAGAAGAACTTATCATCCACGCTAAGTAGGGTGATACCATGTACACCAGACCATAATACACGGCTTGCTTGTAGCACTTCTTGCTCTGTCCTTTGAGGAGCAATCGCAGCTAGCAAGGCTTCTAGCATGCCTGTCATACCGTCGATGCGTTTAGCATGCCACTCAGGGAGTTCGGCGCCATTCATATTGTGTTCGAACACTAACTGCCAGCGGTATGGGTTCTGTTGAGCAAAATCGTGATAACAATAAGCGAGCTGAAAAAGCGCCTGATGTGAATCTTTGCTGTTTTTAGTTGCCTTTGTTGCTTGTTGCTGCAGCTCATCAAGTGTTTGCGCCACTACATGTAAAAGTAGCAGGTTGTAGTTACCAAAAACATTAACTAAGGTACTCGGTACATAGCCAATCATGTTCGCGATCTTACGAAGGCTGAGATCGTGGTATGAGTTTTCCGCCAAAAATTCTTGGACAGTGGAAAGAGTTAAATTTACCAATTCTTCTCGGGTGTGATCGTTTCTGCGCGCCATAATTTAATACTACATATTGAACATTGTTCAATATGATAGACAGCTAGGTAATAGGCGTCAATAAGGCAATCACGTCAGAAACCTATGAGTTTGGCAATATTCTGATACATGTCGGATCATGTAGATAGTTTCATTGTTTTATTATAGCGAGTATGATGATTCCATATTCATCTTTGGCGTGCTACTGCTTGAGATTACAAAGTGCTCAGACGGTCGGATGCATATACTTAGATACTTATCGTCAATTTTAAGGATAACGATGAAACGTTTATTTTCGATTGTTGCTTTACTGATGTTTACCGTAGCCGTAACGCCTATCGCGGAAGCGAAGAAATTCGGTGGTGGTAAATCTTTTGGTAAGAGTTACAAAACCGCGCCTGCTCCTAAACAGCAGCAACAAAATACAAATACCATCGGTAAAGAACAAGGTGCTAAGACATCGAGCAAAAAAGGCTTGATGGGTGGTTTACTGGGCGGTCTTCTAGCTGGTGGTTTATTGGCCGCATTCTTTGGTGGTGCGTTCGAAGGTATCCAGTTCATGGATATCCTAATCATCGGTTTGATTGCATTTGTGATCTTCAAACTGATGCGAGGCATGCTTGGCGCAAAGCAGGGCAGTATGAATCAGCATCGTCAACAGCCAGCATTTGGCGGCAACGCTTCTAAGTTCGAGCAACCAAACATGCAGAACTTTGAGCAGCAACCAAACACAAACGCTGGTGGTTTTGGCGGTTTCGGTGCTCAAACTGATGTACCACACAACTTCCCACCGGGTTTTGACCAAGCGGCATTCATTAACGGCTCTCGTGAGCATTACCGAATTCTGCAGGGTGCATGGAACCACAATCAACTGCACACCATTGAAGAGTACGTTTCACCAAGCTTATTTGAAGACTTGAAGGCAGAGCGTGCGAAGCTGGAAGGCGAGCAACACACTGATGTGATGTATGTAGACGCTGAAATCGTTCGTGCTGATTATGACGCGAATAAAGCACAGCTTAGCCTACAGTTCAGTGGTCGTTACCGTGATGCTGAGGAAGGTATCGAAGAAGACATCGAAGATATCTGGCACCTAGAGCGTGACCTAACCGTGCCAAACGCACCTTGGTTGATTGTTGGTATTCAAGGTTAATCACCAACAGCGTTCAGTTTAGTCTTAATAAAATCCCGCTTTCGAGCGGGATTTTTTATGCCCGTAGATCAGAGAATCTAAACGTATCAAACGAATGGTGAGTGGTTGAAGTTGAACTAAATAGGGTTGGTAATAAGGGAAACGATGAGCCACACAGTAGGGAATAGTGAAGATAGAACTAATGAAGGTGAGCAATGGCTTGATTCCATTGGCAGAAGTAAATCGACTCAGACTTGGATGCTCTCTCAAATTGAGGTAGATAAGAGTGCTTAGGTAACGTATTACTTAACGGGAAATCACGAACCATAGCGTTTTTACTGAGACTAGAGTTTAGCTGAGATAGTCGGGGTAAAGTTGAAAATGATAGCGATAGAACGAAAAAGCCAGCTCAATGAGCTGGCTCTTCAATATGGTGGAGGGGGACGGATTCGAACCATCGAAGGCAGTGCCGGCAGATTTACAGTCTGCTCCCTTTGGCCACTCGGGAACCCCTCCAGGGTATTTTTATACTTAGATGTTAGTTTCCCAACCTAGCTTCCAAGTTGTTCTCATGTTCAAAGGATAAACATAAGAAAGAATATGGTGGAGGGGGACGGATTCGAACCATCGAAGGCAGTGCCGGCAGATTTACAGTCTGCTCCCTTTGGCCACTCGGGAACCCCTCCAGGGTGTTTTTATACTTAAAAGTTAGTTTCCCAACCTAGCTTTCAAGTTGTTCTCATGTTCAAAGGATAAACATAAGAAAGAATATGGTGGAGGGGGACGGATTCGAACCATCGAAGGCAGTGCCGGCAGATTTACAGTCTGCTCCCTTTGGCCACTCGGGAACCCCTCCAGGGTGTTTTTATACTTAGATGTTAGTTTCCCAACCTAGCTTCCAAGTTGTTCTTATGTTCAAAGGATAAACATAAGAAAGAATATGGTGGAGGGGGACGGATTCGAACCATCGAAGGCAGTGCCGGCAGATTTACAGTCTGCTCCCTTTGGCCACTCGGGAACCCCTCCAGGGTGTTTTTATACTTAGATGTTAGTTTCCCAACCTAGCTTCCAAGTTGTTCTTATGTTCAAAGGATAAACATAAGAAAGAATATGGTGGAGGGGGACGGATTCGAACCATCGAAGGCAGTGCCGGCAGATTTACAGTCTGCTCCCTTTGGCCACTCGGGAACCCCTCCAGGGTATTTTTATACTTAGATGTTAGTTTCCCAACCTAGCTTCCAAGTTGTTCTCATGTTCAAAGGATAAACACAAGAAAGAATATGGTGGAGGGGGACGGATTCGAACCATCGAAGGCAGTGCCGGCAGATTTACAGTCTGCTCCCTTTGGCCACTCGGGAACCCCTCCAGGGTATTTTTATACTTAAGATTTGTTTTCCCAACACATCTCTCAAGTGCGGAGCGCATCATAGCAAACTCGCTCCGGCTGTAAAGCGTTTTTCTTACGTTTTTACGTTGAATGCTGCCTTTTTGGGCAAAGATGGCAGAAAGTCAGCGTTTTGTATGTCCTTTAAACAAAAAGGAAACTTACTATTTACCGGAATTTACACTACTTGACGTTATACAACGTATCTACTGATAAACTGTATGCAGTTAAGTAATATCCATTTATTCTTTAGTAGTTACGATTATGAGCATGAAAGCCACTTTATCCATTTTGACGCTTTCTATATTGATGGCCTCACCCGCAGCTTTCGCAGCAAAGCGTGGACCGTCAGCAGTAACAGTTGTTACTGAACAAGTAGAAACGCATGAAATCAATCAGTCTTTATCGTTAATCGGCAAGCTTGAAGCTGCGGAATCAGTTATTGTTGCTTCAGAGGTTGCTGGCAAGGTGAAACAGATCGCCGTTAAAGCCAATCAAAACGTTCAGCAAGACCAATTGCTTATTCTATTAAATGACGATAAAGCACAAGCGGCTTTAGTAGAAGCAAAAGCTTACTTAAAGGATGAGCAACGTAAGTTAAAAGAATTTCAGCGTTTGGTGAAACGTAATGCGATCACTCAAACAGAAATTGATGCACAAAAAGCCAGTGTAGAGATTGCAGAAGCGCGCCTTAATGCTGCAAAAGCCAACTTATCGGATCTTCATATTGCAGCTCCTTTTGCCGGTACGGTTGGCTTTATTGATTTCAGTCGAGGAAAAATGGTCAGTGCAGGTTCTGAGTTACTGACTTTGGATGACCTATCGGTAATGGAGTTGGATCTGCAAGTTCCAGAGCGCTACCTTTCTATGCTGTCGGTTGGTATGGAGGTCGGTGCGACCACCAGCGCGTGGAGCGGTATGGGCTTTGTCGGTAAAGTAACAGGCATTGATACTCGTATCAGTGCTGAAACTTTGAACCTTCGTATTCGTATTGAATTCGACAATCCTGAAAACCACCTTAAACCAGGTATGTTGATGAATGCGTCTTTGGCATTCCCTGCTATTGAAGCGCCAATTATCCCTGTTCAAGCACTGGAATACTCAGGTACTAAGCGTTTCGTGTACGTTATTGATGAAGACAACAAAGCGAAGCGTCAAGAAGTACTCTTGGGTGCACGTGTCGACAACGAAGTTGTGATTGAATCTGGTGTTGAGATCGGTGACAAGATCGTCGTGCAAGGTATTGTGAACATGCGCGATGGCGTAGAAGTAAAAGAGATCGTTGCACCTGGCAAAGTGAAAACCGCTGATGCAAGCGGTGAGCAAGGTGTGAAAGGCTCGCAAGGCAAAGCGGCTAAGGAAGCAAATTAATGTTACTTTCTGACGTTTCCGTAAAACGCCCCGTTGCCGCGCTGGTATTGAGCATGCTGCTATGTGTATTCGGCTTTGTGTCGTTTACCAAGCTTGCAGTACGTGAAATGCCAGACATCGAAAGCCCAGTGGTCTCGATCAGTACACGTTACGAAGGTGCTTCAGCAACCATTATCGAGAGTCAAATTACCTCAGTGTTGGAAGACCAACTTTCGGGTATCAGTGGTATAGACGAAATCAGTTCGACGACGCGTAACAGTATGTCGCGTATCACGATTACTTTTGAGTTAGGTTATGACCTCAATACGGGGGTAAGTGACGTTCGTGATGCGGTTGCTCGTGCTCAGCGCTCGTTGCCAGATGAAGCTGACGACCCTGTGGTGTACAAAAACAATGGCTCTGGTGAAGCTTCCCTCTATATTAACCTTAGTTCTTCTGAGATGGACCGTACACAGCTAACGGATTATGCCGAGCGCGTACTCATGGATCGGTTTAGTCTTATCTCGGGCGTAAGTTCTATCGATCTTTCTGGTGGTTTGTACAAAGTCATGTACGTGAAACTAAAACCAGATTTGATGGCGGGGCGCTCGGTGATCGCTTCAGATATTACGTCAGCACTTCGTAGTGAGAACTTGGAAAGCCCGGGTGGTGAGGTACGTAACGACTCCACTGTTATGTCAGTGCGAACCGCTCGTACTTACAACACGCCAGAAGATTTTCAATATCTGGTCGTAAAACGTGCAAGCGACAACACGCCAATTTACTTAAAAGACGTAGCAGATGTCTTCATCGGTGCAGAGAACGAGAACTCGACCTTTAAAAGTGATGGTGTCGTAAACATCAGTTTGGGCGTGGTCCCTCAATCAGATGCGAACCCATTAGAAGTGGCGAAAGCTGTTCGCTCAGAAGTCGATAAGATTCAGAAGTTCTTGCCGGATGGTACTCGTCTTGCGATTGACTATGACGCAACGGTATTTATCGAGCGTTCTATTGCAGAGGTATACAGTACGCTCTTTATTACCGGTGGTCTGGTCATTCTGGTTCTTTACATCTTTATCGGTCAGGCTCGTGCGACATTGATCCCTGCTGTAACGGTACCCGTCTCGCTTATTTCTTCCTTTATAGCCGCTTATTACTTTGGTTTCTCTATCAACCTGATTACCTTAATGGCGCTTATCCTGTCTATCGGTCTGGTAGTGGATGATGCGATCGTTGTCGTAGAGAACATCTTCCACCATATTGAGCGTGGTGAGTCTCCTCTATTGGCAGCGTACAAAGGTACCCGAGAAGTAGGTTTTGCGGTTATCGCAACTACGCTAGTTCTGGTGATGGTGTTCCTACCGATTTCCTTTATGGATGGCATGGTTGGTTTGCTATTTACCGAGTTTTCAGTATTGCTGGCAATGTCGGTGATCTTCTCTTCGTTGATTGCACTAACACTGACACCAGTGCTGGGCAGTCAAATTCTAAAAGCGAACGTAAAACCAAACCGATTCAATCAAGTGGTTGACAAGTTGTTTGCTAAGCTAGAGGCCGGCTATCGTGCAGCTCTTAAAGGAGCGTTAAAGGTTCGTTGGGCAGCTCCTTTGGTTATCCTTGCTTGTATGGGTGGCAGTTACTTCTTAATGAATCAAGTACCAGCACAGTTAACTCCACAAGAAGACCGTGGTGTTATCTTTGCCTTTGTTCGTGGTGCGGATGCGACTTCTTACAACCGTATGTCAGCTAACATGGACATTGTAGAAGATCGTTTGATGCCACTTTTAGGCCAAGGTTTCCTGAAATCATTCAGCATCCAAACGCCGGCATTTGGTGGGCAAGCTGGTGACCAAACTGGTTTCGTGATCATGATTCTGGAAGACTGGAATGAGCGCGATGTCACCGCTCAAGATGCCTTGAATCAAGTTCGTAAGTCACTGGCGGGCATTCCAGATGTGCGTGTGTTCCCATTCATGCCGGGTTTTCGCGGTGGATCGAGTGAACCTGTGCAGTTTGTATTAGGTGGTTCGGACTACGATGAGCTTTTAGTCTGGGCAGAAATGCTGAAGAACAAGGCCGAAGAATCCCCGCTGATGGAAGGTGCAGAGATCGACTATTCGGAGAAAACGCCTGAGCTCCTTGTGTCGGTTGATACGCGCCGTGCCGCAGAATTAGGCGTTAGCGTAAAAGACATTTCAGATACTTTGGAGATTATGCTGGGTGGTAAAAGTGAAACTACCTATGTTGACCGTGGTGAGGAGTATGATGTCTACCTACGTGGTGACGAAAACAGCTTCAACAACGCGGCTGATTTAAGCCAGATCTACTTGCGAACTAACAGTGGTGAACTTGTGACACTAGACACCGTTACTAAGGTAGAAGAAGTCGCGGCATCAATTCGTTTGTCTCATTACAACAAACAGAAGTCGATCACTATTACTGCAAACTTATCGGAAGGCTACACCTTAGGCGAAGCACTCGACTTCTTAGATCAACAGGCGATTGATAACCTACCAGGTGATATCTCAGTAAGTTACTCGGGAGAGTCAAAAGACTTTAAAGAGAACCAAGCCAGTGTTGCTGTTGTGTTTGCCTTGGCATTGCTGGTGGCATACCTAGTACTGGCAGCGCAGTTCGAAAGCTTCGTTAACCCACTGGTGGTAATGTTCACTGTACCTATGGGGGTATTTGGCGGCTTCCTTGGTTTAGTTGTGATGAGCCAAGGGATGAATATCTACAGCCAGATCGGCATGATCATGTTGATCGGTATGGTAACCAAGAATGGTATTTTGATCGTTGAGTTTGCTAACCAGCTGCGTGACCGTGGCATTGAGTTTGAAAAAGCGATTATTGATGCGGCTGCGCGCCGCCTTCGTCCGATCATGATGACGGCGTTCACGACGCTTGCTGGTGCAATCCCTTTGATTATGTCTACAGGGGCTGGCTACGAAAGTCGTGTGGCCGTGGGTACGGTTATCTTCTTCGGCATGGGCTTCGCGACGTTAGTTACTCTGTTCGTTATTCCTGCGATGTACCGATTGATTTCTGCGAAGACTCGATCACCTGGTCATGTCGAGGCTGAATTGAACAAAGCACTGAGTCACGATACAAAAGGGCGTATTGCGCATCCGTAGGTTATTCTCGCTAAGATTTTGAAATTAAAAGCCGAACGTTTTTCGTTCGGCTTTTTTGTGTTTTTCGTCTGACTATTTATAGATCTGATGATAATTGTTGGTTATTCTTTCGTCACTTCTTCGAGGGGCACTGGATTCGCTCATCGTGTTTGGCTGAGCGTTTGGTCTTTTTTGGGTGCTGCATTCGCAAGGAATGATGCTGTACTAATGATGGTATGAGGTGTTTCTTGAAAAAGTGTCGTGGTAGTTATTTGATTGAAATGGTTGCGGTAATGGGGATGGTTGTATTGTTTGCGACAACCGTTTTACCTCAGTTTGCCAACGTTCTAAAAGCAAAAAGTGAGAAAACGTTGCAATCTGTTGAGCATCGTGTCCATGTCGATCAAAAGCACGATGAGATAGTTCTTTAGAATAAAGAAAGCCGAGGTCATATGCCTCGGCTTTGGTTTTCTTTGCAGCATTTTAAATCAGAAGTTCTTGCCAATACTGATTTGAAAACCGTCATACTTGTCGTAAAAATCATCCAGTTCCACATCAGCAAAGCCGTATACGTATTCTGCTTTTAGCCAAAAGTTTTGGTCAATATCCCATTGTAAACCACCGCCTACGTTGAACATCACGCCGGAATTATCATCAACGTTATCGAGTGATTCGATATACATCTCAGCTTGAGTTAGTAGCGCGCTAGCACGACCGAATAGTTTAAATGGAGTATCGCCAAGGTAAGGTGAAGTAGCTAAACCTGACACACCAAATTGGTAGTAGTGTAGATTGATTTTTTCACTGGTTGGTTGGAATTTCAGTTCGCTTTGTGTGTAACGTACGACACCTTCTACTGAAAAGTACTCATTGATATTCTTACCCCAACCGATAGTGATATGCGGGTTTGCAAGTTCGCTTTCGGTATTGCTGCCAAATTTAGGCGTTTCGTAACCAATATTACCGCTACCTAAGTAGAAGTACATGTCTTGATCTTTTGGTTGAGCAGCATAAGCAGAAGCGCTTAATGCGATTGTAGACAGCAAGAAGATGGCATTTTTCATAATATGACTATAACCTTTGGTGGTACTAGCAGTTGAGTTTAATCAATGAGATAGAGGTTGGGTATATTAACAGCCTGAATAGACGGTTAGTCAACTAGCAGTGATCTCAATTCTAAAAATAAAGGAAAGTAAAGTGGCTGAATTCAAATACAAAAATCTGACCCAAGAAGAGCAAGACAAACTTGACGCAGCAACATTTCGTCGTCTGTTAGCGCATTTGGATGCAAACAAAGATGTGCAAAACATCGATCTAATGATCCTTGCGGGTTTCTGCCGCAACTGTTTCAGTAAATGGTACAAAGCAGAAGCGGAAGACCTTGGTGTGGATATCGATATTGATGACGCGCGTGAGCGTGTTTACGGTATGACTTACGATGAGTGGAAACAAAACCACCAACCTAAAGCAACACCAGAGCAGTTGGCTGCATTTGAGGCACGTCAGAAAAAGTAACGCTTCTTAGTGCAAAGATAATAAAAAAACAGCCCGCTGAATGAGCGGGCTGTTTTTGTATGTGAAGTCTGATTTTATTCAGTGATTGGACCGCAGCATGCTGGCTCAACGCAGCCTTTCGACTGAATAATTTCAAGCTGTGCAAGGTAAGGTTGAATGTCACCGATGTTCTCTTTTACCCACTCTGTGTTGTAGTAAGTGTCTAGGTAACGTTCACCTGAATCACAAAGTAGTGTCACGATAGAACCTGTCTCACCACGTTGCTTCATTTCACATGCAAGCTGAAGCACGCCATATAGGTTAGTACCTGTCGATGCTCCCACTTTACGACCGATCAAGCCAGACAGCCAATGCGCCGTTGCAACACTTGCTGCATCAGGGATTTTGCGCATTTCGTCTACAACGCCAGCGATAAAGCTCGGCTCAACACGTGGACGACCGATACCTTCGATCTTGCTGCCGTTTTCGCCCTTGATGTCCGCGTTGCCAGACTGGAAGTAGTCGTAGAACACGGAGTTATCAGGATCAACTACACACAGTTTTGTGTCGTATTTTTGGTAACGAATGAATCGACCAATCGTTGCAGACGTACCACCTGTACCTGGGCTCATCACAACCCAGCTTGGGATTGGATGATCTTCTAATTGCATTTGGCTAAAGATAGAGTTAGCGATGTTGTTGTTACCACGCCAGTCTGTTGCACGCTCAGCGTAAGTAAATTGGTCCATGTAGTGACCGTTTAGCTCTTTCGCTAGACGACGAGACTCATCATAAATTTGGTCTGAACGGTCAACCAAGTGTGCTTTACCACCGTAGAATTCAATTTGTTCAATTTTCTTACGTGCAGTAGTTTTTGGCATCACCGCAATAAATGGTAAGCCTAGAAGACGCGCGAAGTACGCTTCAGAAACGGCTGTACTGCCTGATGACGCTTCAATCACCGTGGTTTCTGGACCGACCCAACCATTACAAATTGCATAAAGGAATAGTGAACGAGCCAAACGGTGCTTCAATGAACCGGTTGGGTGCGTGCTTTCATCTTTTAGATAGATGTCGATACCTTCCAAAGAAGGTAGATCTAATTTGAATAGGTGAGTATCTGCTGAGCGTTGAAAGTCTGCTTCGATTTTGCGTACAGCATTGTTGATCCAGTTGTGGTCAGTACACATAACGTGACTCCTCGAAATTCTGTAGGGTAGTTGTTTTTGTCTATAGGGATAATCTACCTATAACCCTAGAGAAAAACTTTGCTATTATTGTTTTGTTATTCACCTTTGGTAGAAAAGTTTTCTCTAAATCAGGAAATAGCTAGGAATGAGCTTAGACAAAATCGACAAACAGTTACTTTCTTTACTCCAAAACGACGGAACCTTGTCATTAAATGACTTGGCCGAGCGAATCAATCTCACCACCACACCTTGCTGGAAGCGTTTAAAAAAGCTCGAAGATGAAGGCTATATCGAGAAGCGAGTGGCGTTGTTAAGTGCTGAGAAGCTGGATTTATCTTTTATTGCATTTGTGCAACTTAAGACTAGCGACCATTCAGAAGGGTGGTATCACCACTTTGTAACCACCGTAAGTGATTTCCCTGAAGTCATGGAGTTCTATCGGATGGCTGGGGAATACGACTATATGATGAAAGTTGTCGTAAAAGACATGAAGCGCTTTGATGAGTTCTACAAGCGATTGGTCAACAGCGTGAAAGGTTTATCCAATGTCACCTCAACCTTTGCAATGGAGCCGATTAAGTACACTACGGAACTGCCGATAAGTATTAGCTTGTAACCTTCTGCAAGTTTTGAGAAATGGCTTTACCTACCACAAGTTGAGACAACTGATATTTACTCCCCATATCATTGGTAATGAAAGTCCATTTAAACAGATGAAAAATCCACAAAAAATCGACATATCACGACTGTTCTTGTCTTATTTTTGAGAAATTCTAAGAAAAGTCTCTGAGTTCTTAACTAGTATTTTGTATGTTTGGTTTTTCTAATGTAGCTAGGCAAGCGTTTGCTTTGTGCAAAATTCTGTATATTGGGCGACGTTTTCGATCTTTGTGGGATATTTCATCGGTTTTTCAATTATTTGTGCATCGAATAAAAGGCTGTTGGTGAATAAAACATCGTATTATTATCGCGGCCTCCTAGATGTAATAAAATGTTACAATAAATGAAAAAATATTATTCTATCCTTTTGCTTGCTGCTGTAATTACAGGCTGTGGTGGTGGGGGCGGTGACTCCAAGCCTAATGATTCAACTTCTTCTAGTCAGTCGACAAAACAAGTTCGACCTCAGCTTACCGTTGAAGATACGACGTTTGTATTCAACGGGGCAGGGAGTGTTATTCATGCCCAAATGAGCAATGTTCTTGGAACGATCACATACCAAGTTTTATCTTCAACACCTTCTAATGTGGTTCAAGTCGATGATGTTGGTCAGCTGCAACTCCTTCGTCCCGGGACTGCAACGGTTAAAGCCACAGACTCCAGCACAATTTATGAATCCTCTGATGCGACTTTTACGATTACTGTGGATAAAGGCATAAATGCCGATCTTACTGCCAGTGAGCTAAATCTTAATGTTCTCTCCTCTGACGGACAGCAGATTACCGTGCGTGGTCAAAAAGGTGATCTGAGTTTTGAAGTCGCAGACGGTAGTGAGCATTTAGTCCGAGTGGATAGCTATGGGAGAGTTTTTGCGATCAGTGGCTCTGGTCAAGCTCAGATCCGTGTTCATGACTCTGGTAATGATTATTATCAGGCGAGAGACCTGCTGGTCGATGTTCATCTCTATCAGATTGGTGCCGAGCAGCTTCAATATGCACCCCTTAGCGCTGATTATCGCGAAGGCTTAACATTAGAGCCTATTCGTCTCGATAAGGTTGAGACACAAAGTACTCGTTACACAATCATTAATAGTACACCTGATGGTGAGGTTGCTGAAATACTGGATACTAGCTCTGGTTTGCTCCTGATCAAGAATACTGGGCAAGTGACAATAGAAGCGACTGCAACTTATAGTGAAGGCTATATTGAACAACATCAGACGGCTCAATTTAATGTTGTTATTGATAAAGGGGTACGTGAAGCCGTTACTGTGGCAAATGTGTCTACTCATTACCAAGCTAATGCACCACTGTATCCGCAGGTGAGCAAAGCTCTTGGAGATTACTATTTTGATGTCGTGTCCGGCCAAGGTGTTGTACGAATCTCTGATGATGGTAATGCACTATTGATTCAAGGGGTTGGTCGAGCTGAAGTTGATGTAGTTGAGAAAAGCCTTCGTAACTTTCCTTCCACAAAAGCAAGAATGGTCGTGGATGTTGATCAGGCTCCTCATCCAGTTATCGAAGATGTAAATATTGCACTTACCTACCAAGACGGTTTGTCGATTCCATTGGCATTTAAAGGCCAGAAGGGAACGTTAAACTTGGTAGGAGAGTTACCTCAAGGCCTCGGTATGTCAGGTGATACCTTATTCCTTAAGCAGGCCGGAGACTATACGATCACGTTTGAGGATGATGGTGGTGATTACTATCAGCCAACACAATTCAAAGCGAACATCCAAGTTGCTAAAGCACAAGGCCAGCCTCTTTCGACGCGAGATTATGAAGAGGTGTACAGCAAAGACTATCAATTCAATTTGTTGAAAGATTTTGATGAACTTGCCTCCGGTGATGAAATTGAAATGACAGGCAATACGGCCCCTGAGGTCGCGAATATGATTGCAAATGGAATCGTGCATGTATACAAGGCTGGTGACACCACCTTGACCTTGCGTCGTAAAGAAAACATCAACCATACGTCAGGCCCAGAACAGCAAGTAAAATTTAAGATTCTGAGTGCGCCAAGTCGTATTAAGATAGCGTCAAACGTTGAAGACTCCTGGAACCCATATAAACCGTTACTGGATAAGCCAGTTATCACCGGAACGGTAGGGAGTGTGACATATAAGTTTGCTGAAGGAGCCCCCACTGATGTTGTTTCTTTGGATGTACACACTGGAGAGATGCATATTCTTAATGTGGGTAGTACACAAGTTGTCGTTGCGGATTCAGGTGACGATAGATTTACCCCAGGAGAGTCCAGCTTTACTGTTTCAATTAAGCCTATCGAGAGTCAGGCATCGGTAAGCTATCCAAATGCTATTTTTGAGACGGACAAAACCCTCACTCCCGTGGTGACGGACAACGATGCTCAAGCTTCATACCGTTTGATCAACCAAACCTCACCTGTCGTGCAGATGAAATCGACGGACTCTGGGGAGTTGGATATTCTTCATGCTGGCGATTATGCAGTGGAAGTGACGCTTACAAGCCGTAACTACTTAACGAAAACCATGACGGTTAATGGCTCCATTGAAAAGGCGGAGCATCCTGGACTGGACAGGACTCGTCAGACGGTGTCATTCGAACCTTACAAAAGGGTTGAATTAGATTTAGGTACAGCAATTGGTACAAGAAGCTATGAGTTTGCGAATACGGTTAGTGAAGATTTAGCGACACTCGACCCTGCAAAAGGCGCTCTTACTTTAGTTGGTTACCAATTTGGTCATGCGGTTCAATTAAAAGTTTCAGAAAGTGAAACTCGAGATTATAAAGCATTGGCAAAAACGCTCGTAACGATACCACTAGAACTGTCGGAATCTGGAGATGCTGACCAATATACGGATCTTGATAGTGAGCAGACCGTCGTAATTAGCACACTTAGCGCTCCGGAATTTTCGAATCTTCAAGAAAGCTCGTTTGGTCTAATGGGAGCAAGAACTGTTCGTGGATCAACCGATGCAGAACTTATCAACTATGGCAAAGGTGAAGTAGCTTACCTGCAAATGAAGCCGACGAGTAGCGAGGACCCGACTCAGTATCGTGGGGTGTGGATGCACATTGCTCGTTTTGATGGCTGCTATTCGCAATTGAATGAGGATGATACTAAGCCATTTCAAGCGATTGATTACGCAGATTCAGGCTATTGTGAGAGCGGTAGCACGATCCGTATGACCCGATTTTTAGTCATTGATGATAAAGGGTTAGAAGACAATACGGATTATGAGTTGGTTAGTCCGCTTATCCATTATCGTCGTGGTGCGCGCAAGTTCTTAGCGGATGATCATGGTGGCTTCTATCCAGCGGAAAATGAAATTACGGGTGAGGGGAAATACGGCTTTCCTAAATCGTTATATGAATGGGCTGTAGTGAACTTCAATTACCAAAAGAGTTAAACGAATAAGGAGTGCATAAGCACTCCTTTGTTTTTGGGGCTAGAAGCCAAATTACTTAGTAAAGCGCATTACGCCTTCTTGTACTGCTGTTGCAACTAGGTGACCTTGTTGGTTGTATATCTCGCCACGAACTAAACCGCGAGTGTTGCTCGCTGTTGGACTTTCAATTACATACAACAACCAATCGTCCATTTTAAATGGACGGTGGAACCAGATTGAATGGTCAATAGTAGCTACTTGGAAGTTGGGGGTCATCAGCGACACTTCGTGTGGGTGAAGTGCAGTGGTCAAGAAGCCCCAATCCGATGCGTACGCCAACAGATATTGGTGGATCAATTGATTGTCAGGCATCTCACCATTGGCTCGAATCCACAGATACTGTTTCGGCTCTGTTTTCTTTGGTTTTAGTGGATTAACTATGTTAACTGGGCGGGTTTCAATGGGTTTCTCGCCACAGAACGTTTTACGTAGCCGCTCTGGTAAGAACTCGGCAATGTGGCTTGCTAGTTCCGTTTCGGAAGGGAAATTTTCCGGCCCAGGAATGTCAGGCATGGTGTTTTGGTGATCAAACCCAGGTGCGTCACCATGGTAAGAGGCAGTCAGGTAGAAAATCGGGCGCCCATTTTGAATGGCTTTAACTCGACGAGTACTAAAGCTACGACCATCACGAAGGTTCTCGACGTCATAGATGATCGGCTTTTCTGGATCTCCAGGATAAAGGAAGTAGCTATGGAATGAGTGTACCGTGCGAGCTTCTTCAACGGTATAGCGGGCTGCCGATAAGGCTTGTCCGATAACTTGTCCACCATAGACTTGCGGTAGTCCTAAGTTTTCACTTTGACCGCGGAATAAACCCTCTTCTAACTTTTCGAGCTGTAATAGACTCAGCAACTCTTTTAGTGGTTTACTCATGCTCTCTCCTCAACTTAAGATTTTTGATTGCTTCAATTATGAAACAAAATCAATTGTTTGGTAATTTCTAACTTAGTCAAACTATTGTCAAATAATGCTCGGTATAGCAGACAGTTTAATAGTCTAAGATTATACTTGCTTCGAATTTATACACCTATTGAGGAATATATGAAAAAATCACTACTACTTGTTACTTCTTTACTATTTGGTGCAGCTCTAGTGGGTTGCCAAAGTTCTCAAACGACAGAATCTGTAACGGCTGAGGCATCAATGAAGACAATTACGGGTACAGTGGCTTATCGTGAGCGTATCGCGCTTCCTCCTCATGCAGTAGTAACCGTAGCCCTAGAGGATGTGTCTTTGGCCGATGCACCAGCGAAAGTTCTTGCGAAACAGACATTCGAGACTGAGGGTAAACAAGTACCTTTATCGTTTGAACTAAGCTACAACAGCAACGATATCAAACCAAACCACCGTTACAGCCTACGTGCACGTATTGAAGTGGACGGTAAGCTACGTTTTATCAATGACACAAGCATTCCAGTTATTACTGATGCAGAGCAAACGCACGAAGCAAATATTCGTCTAGTGGGTACACGTTAATCGTTAGTCCAATTGATTGTAAAATGGCAGCCTAAGGCTGCCATTTGTATTTTTTGAGTGAGACTTTTCCGATCTCAGACACTTCAATGCCTTCCGCTTCAAGCTTCTGCTTTTGCCTCTCCAGATCACGACCTTTTAACGAAATCTTTCCTTGGCTATTAATTACTCGAAACCATGGAAGTTTGCTGCCTTCTGGTAGATTCCCTAATGCTTTACCTACGTGTCTTGCATAACCAGGATAGCCTGCCATTTTTGCGATCTCGCCGTAAGTTGAAACTCGTCCAATAGGAATTTGGTGAATTACAGCAAAGATTTGCATTAGAAATTGGTCCATACTGAAAGTGTCCACTGTTGTTTACCAAGGAATGGTAATACACAAGACTTGTACTTCGCTATCAGTTCTTGCTCCTTAACATCATTTGCCGCTCATGTTCCTTCACCGTGTTTTGTTGTTTCTTTTGTGAGCCGCAGCTGATCTCTAAGAGTAAGTTGGAAATACAAAAACAAGCTCAGTCTTAGTTTATATAGACCCGCTCAACGACGTTGAAGGCCCAGTTTGATATGCCGTTGAGTTACCAGGTTGGTTGGGGAAGCCAGGAGGCGCTATGATTTTTTCGACACTTCAATTTCTCGTTACGACTCTTCTTGCCGTGGTGTGTGCTCGTGCCATCAGTTTGAGCGAAGGAGACATTCCCGTTCTTGCTTTGATGATTCCTGCGTTGTGGATACTACCGCAAGGTGGTATCGCCGGATTAATACTTCTAGGAGCAATGACCGTTTATGGCTTGACGCTATCAATGCAGCCAATTGCTTTGTCGATTGGAGTGTTGATTCTATTCCCATTACTCATGGTCGTGTTCTCGCGGCGCAGTTCACTGGGCGTTTTGCTTACCGCAGGTCTCATTGTGCTCACGTTACAAGTTGGCATCATGGTAACGCAGCAAGCTGGTAAATTAGATGGGACTCCTTGGATTACCGTTGTTCAAACGATGGCCGTTGTCGTGATGTGGTGGGCTGCCAACCATTGGAAACCCTCAGAGAAACATAGCTGGTGGTCACTGTTGTTATTGTTGCCATTATGGTTGGCGGATTTGCCTTATGCTGTATTAGTTGCGTTAAGTGTCACCGGGATCCTAGCTTCTATGGAAGCGCTGACTAAGATTAAAAACTCAATGCGTTGGGGAAAGTTACTCTGTTGGACATTACCAACCGTAGGCTTTGCTGCGTTGGTTGTTAACCCGAATATTGATGTCCCTAATCCGGTATTTGTAGTCTGGATTTGTTTGTTGGGAACGGCCTGGATGACAGACTATATCTTGAGAAGCAGTGACGAGCAGGCAGAATTGTAACGTACAGAAATTTAACGAGAAAGAGTGATACTCTCTACAGTCTCTCCATCAATCGATGAAAAATGAAGCCGAATAGTATATGTTCAGCTTTTCATATTTACAGGGTATGTCAAGTACATGTTGTTGGGTGAATGGCCCAACTAACCGTATACATAATTAGTTGGCCATGGTTAAGATTTTTAAAGGGCTGGTATTTGCTTATTTGTTGCAGTGCAGTCCATTCTTGTTTGCTCAGTCAGTGCATCAGAAAGAATATAAAGTTGCTACAGAAGCGGATGATATTGTTACACGCGCTTTGTTTGATGCGATTTCAGCAGAGTTTGATGTATCAATACAATACGTCAATTTCTCTAGCTTTGATGCCATTCTAGATTCTGTAGCAGAAGGTAAGAGTGACTTTGCCGCCAATATAACCTTCACCGAAAAGCGAGCTAAACGCTTTAGTTATTCCCGCCCAACGAATATCGAATACACCTACCTATTCAGTCACACAGATAAAACCTTGGATGACATTCATAGCGTTGGAGTGCCTAAGGATACAATATACTCAGAGCTTATCAGGCACTATTATCCGGATATCGAGCAGGTGTTTTATCAAGGCCACGATGAAGCCGTTGAACTACTGAATAATGGTAGGGTTGATGGTGTTGTCGATGCCATCAACCAACTCAAACCCATGTTGTTAGATGGGTTTGATGCGCAATTACTTAATGATCAAATCTCTATTAAGCCTGTTTCCATTGTTAGTCCTAAAGGTCTGCATTTACATGAGCTAGAGGCTTTTTCTGAGTATATCCATAGTGAAGAAGTACAAAAATTACTTCGGGAAAGGGTCGCAAAATATCAGTTTGATCTTCGTCAGAGCGCTTTACGGGAAGGGTTAAGTACCTTACCAATTGATTTGAAGCAGCCGATAATCATTAAACTTGAGCCTATCTTCCCTTACGTGGTTTACAACGATGATGGAACCATTGAGGGAATGACGGCTGAGGTAGTCCACAAAAGCTGCGATATCTTGAACTTAAAGTGTGAGATTGTGAGTCAAAAGGATGAAAGCTGGGAAAGTATGTATAGCCAGTTCATTCAAGGTGACATAGACATGATAGCACCGCTAACGATAAGCCGTGACCGCCGTGCATTTAGTTACTTTACCCAGCCGCATTATTCGCCAAGTTCGGTCATGGTAAGGCGCCTAGGATACAAACCTAATGTCTATTCTCATGTCTCCCAGCTAATCTCTGAACGTATTGGTGTGGTGAAAGAAGACTTTTTTGATCATCTTTTGAGCCAAATGTTGCCGCTAAAAAGTTTGAAAAGATATGAAAACCAACAAGCTCTCATCGATGCACTACTTGAGCGAGAGGTGGACTATATCGCGATGGATACTGCGATGCTCAACCATTTTCTTCGTCTAAGTGAGTTATTGCCCATCGAGCAGGACAACGCGATTGGTGAATTTTATCAATCACAGCTTTCAGTTGGCTTAGCAAAGTCCACTAAAGGTGAATTGTTGGCGCCATATTTTTCTAGAGCGATATCTATGTTGAATTTGGACAATATTGTCGCTCGATACGATTTACGGCCAGATTGGCGTACGGCATTAGAATATGAGGTAAGGCTGGCAACCCAAACTCAAGCTGTATTCCTATTTGTACTGATATTTGCAATCTGTGTATCGATTTACCTTTATCGTCAATCCAATACCGATAATTTAACAGGGTTACGCAATCGCAGGTCATTGCAATTGCGTTTTCGCCAGGGAGTCTCACCAGAGTTAGCAATCCTCTACCTAGATATTAATCGTTTCAAGCAAATCAACGATACATATGGTCACAGAGCGGGAGATATGGTTTTGCAACAGCTCTCAAATGACATCAAAGCCTTGTGGGATGGCAGAAGCTATCGTCTTGGAGGAGATGAGTTCATTCTTATTGGTAACCCGACTCAAGCACAGCTAGAGCTGGCGATAGAAAAGCTGGCAACTATTACTTTACAAGATGGAACGTTAGATGAAGCTCACCCTATCTCTGTTTCTGTTGGTTGCTCGGTGAATCGTCAAAAGACATTGAGTCTAGAGAGCGCTCTCCATCTTGCCGATGAAGATATGTATCAAAGAAAGCAAGCATCACGACAAGAGACGAGACCGAAGCTTGTCGATGAGATTCGTGTTTAATTGTTGAATTGACCGACTTTTGTTCAAACAGTAGGGGAAAGGGAAAAATCGTTACTTTAGCCCTTGCAATCTGAAAGGCGATACTTAATAATCCTCCCATCATTTGAGACACACTCTCAAAACAGAATTATGGGGCTCTGGTCCTCTCGCAACAATAGCTCGTGAACTCGGTCAGGTCCGGAAGGAAGCAGCCGCAGCGTGTGACTTGTGTGCCGGGATGTGGCTGGGGTCCCACCCTTTAAAAGCCTCGCTTAAACAGCGAGGCTTTTTCGTTTCCGGCGTCTCTTTTTGTTCATTTCACTTTATTCTATAATCTGGCGCTCTACTTCATGCCATTTTCACCTGGGATATTTTCATGATTTCAAAAAACCAACTAAAACTGCTTCGTGCTTTGGGTCAAAAGAAGCAGCGTAAAGCGCACGGCTTATTTCTGGTTCAAGGTGAAAAGAACGTACTGGAATTGGCAAACAGTTCGCTTACGGTAAAGCAAATCTTTGCAACCACTGAGTTCCTAGAGCAGCACAGCCAAGAACTCAATGGCTTCGAGTGCATTGAAGCGTCACTGGATGACCTAACCAAAGCAAGCACGCTGGTGAGCAACAACGCGGCCATTGCTGTAGTTGAAATTCCAAATGTAAAAGTGCCACAGGCTAAAGGCTTAATGATCGCATTGGATGGCGTTTCGGATCCGGGCAACTTAGGCACGATCATTCGCGTAGCAGACTGGTATGGTATCAAGCACATTATCGCGAGTACTGATTGTGCCGACCCATACAACCCAAAAACCATCAGTGCAACCATGGGCAGTTTCGGGCGCGTGCAAGTGAGTCTTGTTGATTTACCAAGCTACTTGGAAGAAGCAAACTTGCCTGTTTATGGTGCTTTCCTTGAAGGTGAAAGCGTGCACAAGACGGAATTCTCAGCAGACGGGATTTTGTTGATGGGCAGCGAATCTCACGGTGTGCGTGAAGCGGCGTCTAAATTTGTGACCGACAAGATTACTATTCCAGCATTTGGCGGTGCAGAGTCTCTGAACGTGGCAATGGCGACAGGTATTATTCTGGACAACATGCGTCGTCAACACAGCTAAACACAGCTAGAAGAAACATTCGATCAGAGAAACGAGATTCCCGACTGAGCTCCTTCGTCGCTATCGGGAATGACGAGCCTGTTTTTAATCGGGGTCAAATGGGAAGCTAGGTGCCGTTGCTAAACGTATCCTAGGTAAATCATCGAAGGATTTTGATGGTGTTTGTGTTTACCCATCGAAAAGATCACCCCGCCTCTGAATGTCATCCTCGAGAGGGAGGGACGACCGAGTCGGGGATCTCTTGCTTGTGGCTTATTTTTCTAGCATGTCCAACTTGTTTGGCACACCATTCCACTTTTCTGCTTCATCCATTGCTGGCTTTACTTCAGTTTGTACTGGCCAGATTTCCGCAAGTTCTGCGTTGAGCTCTTTATAGATCACTTGATCTTCTGGTAGCTCGTCTTCTTGGAAGATGGCGGCTGCGGCACATTCGTCCACGCACAAGCCACAGTCGATGCATTCAATCGGGTTGATTACCATAAAGTTCGGGCCTTCGTGGAAGGCATCAGCAGGGCATACCGCGACACAGTCAGTGTATTTACATTGGATACAGTTATCGGTTACGACAAACGCCATGATAATCAGCTCTTAAGTTAGTCAAAATTGAAGAATGGGGATAATACTCATCCCAAGGCAAAATTCAACATTCGCTACGTTAATTCCGCCGCGCAACTTGGATTTAGTATGACAGACAATTCAATTTCTCGTAAAATGCGCGCCATTGTGAGCTGACCATTGTAGAACTCCTCAAAAATATGAAGAGAAATGCATGGCTTTGGCTAAGACACCTACCATAACGAGACATCACATGATTCGTATTAATGAAATTAAACTTCCTCTTGATCATGAGGAAGGCGCGCTATTGGACGCGATTACTAAAAAGCTTGGCATTGCTGCTGAGAAAGTTATCTCTTTTAATGTCTTTAGACGCGGCTACGATGCTCGTAAGAAAACCAATATCCATCTTATCTACACGCTAGACATCATCGTTGAAGGTGATGAAGAAGCGTTGCTAGCGAAATTTGAAAAAGATCCGCACGTTCGCCAAACGCCAGATATGGAATACAAGTTTGTTGCGAAAGCACCTGAGAACCTAACAGAGCGCCCTGTGGTGATCGGTTTTGGTCCTTGTGGTCTTTTTGCGGGTTTGGTTTTGGCTCAAATGGGCTTTAACCCAATCATCGTTGAGCGTGGTAAAGAAGTTCGTGAACGTACTAAAGACACGTTCGGCTTTTGGCGTAAGCGCACACTAAACCCAGAATCAAACGTACAGTTTGGTGAGGGCGGCGCGGGTACTTTCTCTGATGGTAAGCTTTACAGCCAAGTGAAAGATCCAAACTTCTACGGTCGTAAAGTGATCACTGAGTTTGTAGCAGCTGGCGCACCAGAAGAAATTCTATACGTAAGTAAACCGCACATCGGTACCTTTAAACTGGTTACCATGATCGAAAAGATGCGTGCGAAAATCATCGAGCTAGGTGGTGAGATCCGCTTTAGCACTCGTGTTGACGATCTGCATATGGAAGATGGTCAAATCACAGGCGTAACGCTATCAAATGGTGAAGAGATTAAATCTCGTCACGTGGTACTAGCGGTGGGTCATAGTGCTCGTGATACGTTTGAAATGCTGCACGACCGTGGCGTTTACATGGAAGCAAAACCGTTCTCTGTTGGTTTCCGTATCGAGCACAAACAGTCGATGATCGACGAAGCACGCTTTGGTCCAAACGCAGGTCACCCAATTCTTGGCGCGGCAGACTACAAACTGGTTCACCACTGTAAGAATGGCCGTACGGTTTACAGTTTCTGTATGTGTCCTGGTGGTACGGTTGTTGCGGCAACGTCTGAAGAAGGTCGCGTAGTAACCAACGGTATGAGCCAATACTCTCGTGCAGAGCGTAACGCGAACAGCGCAATCGTTGTGGGCATCTCTCCAGAAGTCGATTACCCGGGTGATCCGCTAGCGGGTATCCGTTTCCAGCGTGAACTAGAATCGGGTGCTTACGCACTAGGCGGCGAGAACTACGACGCACCAGCACAGAAAATTGGTGACTTCCTGAAAGGTCGAGATCCAAGTGCGCTGGGCGATGTTGAGCCATCATTCACTCCAGGCATCAAACTGACTGACCTATCAAAAGCGCTACCTGCGTTTGCTATTGAAGCGATTCGTGAAGCAATCCCAGCGTTCGATCGTAAGATCAAAGGCTTTGCTTCTGAAGACGGTCTACTGACTGGTGTTGAGACGCGTACGTCTTCTCCAGTTTGTATTAAGCGTGGTAAAGACTTCCAGAGCATCAACCTGAAAGGCTTCTTCCCTGCAGGTGAAGGTGCTGGCTATGCTGGTGGTATCCTTTCTGCGGGTATCGATGGCATTAAAGTGGCTGAAGCGGTGGCGCGTGATATCGTTGAAGCGATGGAAAATGCTTAATTTATTCGAGTAATAATACTTCGAAAGCCAGCCTCATTTGAGGTTGGCTTTTTTGTTTGCACTGCATAGCTAATTATTTCTAACTTGAGTTTTTATTAACTCGACTTTATCTCGACCTCTGCGCACGCTAAATATTTTCACTGTTCATCACCAGACTGAGTTTTGCACCCGAGGTAAATAAATATGCAACTGTGTATTTATTGTTTTGTCTTATGTATCAGTTCGGATAGAGATCAATAGACTAAATCTATAGATAAAATTGCTAATTTCCATTTAGTAAAATCAAGAAATTAGACGACACTTATCTTAAAGGCAGCAAAAACGTGCCGCTAAGGAGATAAGAATGCACTCACTAAAAGTTAAAGATTACATGACATTGCAAGCGGTGACGTTCACCAAAAACATGTCGCTAACAGCGGCTTTGGATAAGGTGATGCAAAGTGTTACTCTAGGTGGACCAGTTATTGACGAAAACGAGAAAGTCGTAGGATTCCTTTCTGAGCAAGACCTTTTAGACAAACTCGTTAAAGCCAGTTACCACTGTCAGGATACACATACTGTTGAAGAGTGTATGCATGACGATGTACTTTCTGTGTCACCGGAAATGTCGATCATTGAGTTGGCCGATATGATGAAAATAGGCAAGCCCAAAATGTATCCGGTAGTGGATGACAAAGAAAAATTGGTCGGCGTGATTACAAGACGTGATGTACTTCGAGCGATAGGTAAGTCTCTAAACGAGTGCTTCCAGCATCCTGTTTAAAACCCAAATTAGATCCCCAGTTACCTCAAGATGCTCACTTCAGCTCTTGGTGTTACTTGAAGGGTAAAACTAAGACGAAAGGCGCCTCGGCGTCTTTTTGTCGTTGAGGAAGAATATGTCTACCCAAGACGCGAAGTTTGTCCAAGGTTCCACTATGCGTCACATCTTAGTGATGTCAGGTGCGGGATCAGTAGGATTGATGGCCCTGTTTGTTGTCGACTTACTCGATATGCTGTTCATCAGTATGTTGGGGCAGGTTGAGTTGGCGGCTGCCGTTGGTTTCGCAGGAACACTGATTTTCTTCTCGACTTCCGCGTCTATCGGCACGTCGATTGCGATGGGGGCTTTGGTCTCCAAGTCTATTGGTGCAAAGGACTTCGATCGTGCGAGGTTGATGAGCGGTAGTATTATGCTGACCGCCTTTATGATCAGTTTAGTGATCACTATTGGTATGTACATCCATATCCCTGAACTCTTAGCTGCAATCGGTGCAGAGGGAGTGGCCGCGGAGCGTGCCGAGGCGTATCTTAACATTCTATTGCCAAGTGCGCCGATACTGGCGTTGGGTATGTCAGCAGGTGCAGGTTTACGTGCTGCTGGAGATGCTAAACGCTCTATGTGGGCGACCTTATCAGGTGGTATTGTTAATGCGATTCTTGACCCATTGTTCATCTTCGTTTTTAAATGGAATGTGGAGGGGGCTGCTGCGGCTTCGGTTATTGCTCGTTTCACAGTATTAGCGTTCTCTCTTTATCCGTTAGTCAAAGTGCACAAACTGGTTTCTCTTCCAAACTTCGATATCTTTAAAAACAACCTCAAGCCAATTTTAGCGATTGCTGTGCCTGCGATTATTACCAATACTGCAACGCCTATTGGTAATGCAATTGTGACTACTCATATCGCTCAATTTGGCGAAGACTTCGTCGCAGGGTTTGCGGTGATTGGGCGCTTAACGCCAGTTTGTTTCGCGGTGATTTTTGCGCTTTCTGGTGCGGTTGGTCCTATCATTGGGCAGAACTTTGGTGCGGAGCGTATGGATCGTGTTAAGCGTACTCTGACCGATTCTTTACTGGTGACCACGATTTACACCCTAGGTGTCTGTGCTTTGCTTTATGTGCTGCAAGATTACATCGTAGCAATGTTTAGCCTGACGGGTGATGCCGCGATTATTGTTATCGCATTTTGTACCTATATTGCCATTACGTTTGTCTTCAATGGGACTTTGTTTGTCGCCAACACTTCTTTCAATAATCTCGGTAAACCGCTTTATTCCACGGCATTGAACTTAGGTAAAGCAACAATTGGCACTCTGCCTTTCGTTTACTTTGGATCGCAATGGTACGGAGCACTTGGCGTGTTATATGGACAAGCGGTGGGTACGATAGTGTTTGGGTTGCTGGCGTTAGTTGTCCTGAACAAACACATTAAAGACCTGATGCAAAACTTCGGAGAAGAAGATATAGAAGACGATCCAGCGATCACTTGCGTCAATACTCAACCTTTTTGCTCTCACGATGCGGTATTGATTGATGAAGTGGCAACCGCTTTGGAAGAAGAAAAAGCATAAATTTCGTCAATTGAACATAAAGACACTTGACCTTGGAGTTAGCTCCAAGGTTTATTCTTAGCAGTAGATAAAGGTTTATCACCAATAAGGAAAGTGAATTATGTGTACGAAACATCAAGGTTGCCAATCAGGCAAAGTCAAATCTACGGTGGCAGTAGGTGCAAGTGACTCATGCTGCGCACCGGCAAAGCCAATGCTAAACATTACCCAAGCAACCGTTGCTGTCTCAGAAGAATCTTGTTGTAGCGGCGGAAGCTGTAGCTCGGATTCTGTTGACGACGAAGGCCCTGCCGAATCCCTCGAGTCCACCATTCGTCATAGTTGGCTAGTGTCGGGCATGGATTGTCCTGCCTGTGCGCAAAAGCTAGAGAAGGCCATCTCTTCTGTTGAGGGGGTTACAAATGCCAAAGTCTTGTTCGCGACAGAAAAGCTAGTGGTCGATTTTGATAACCGAGCACTTGCGCCAGTTATCGAGCAAGTTTCTCAGCAAACCGGATTCCCACTGACTTCGACAGATGCGCCAAAACCAAAAGCCGAGAAAAAGGGTTGGCTGGGCGTTATCAAAGACAATGTTCAGATCCTCTCTATTGCAGGTGCGATGGCGTTTGCTGGCATCATTTCCGATTTCAATCCAACGCTAAGTACTTGGTTGTTTACTTTGACGTGTTTGCTTGGCTTGTATCCGGTTGCGATGAAAGCCATTAAGTTGGCCCGAACAGGTACGCCATTTGCGATTGAAACATTAATGAGCGTGGCGGCGTTAGGTGCGCTTTATCTTGGTGAAACCGCGGAAGCGGCGATGGTGCTATTGCTTTTCCTTATTGGTGAAAAGTTAGAAGCATATGCATCATCTCGCGCTCGCAGCGGTGTTCAAGCATTGATGGATCTCGTACCAGAGAATACAACGCTGATTGTTGATGGTGAACGTCAAGAAGTGCCAGCGTCACAGCTTCAACCAGGTGACGTGATTGAAGTTGCGCCTGGTGGCCGTATGCCTGCGGACGGCCTGCTTATGACTCAAGCAGCCAGCTTCGATGAGAGTGCATTGACGGGCGAGTCCGTTCCGGTAGAGCACAACGAAGGCGGTAAAATCATGGCGGGCGCTGTGGTTGTTGATAAAGTCGTGCAAGTGAAGGTTACCTCTCGCCAAGGTGAGAATGCAATTGACCGTATCCTGCATTTGATTGAAGAAGCGGAATCACGCAAAGCGCCTCTTGAACGTTTCCTAGACAAGTTCAGCCGTTGGTACACACCGTTAATGATGTTGGTATCGTTACTAGTCATTATCACGCCACCATTGCTATTTGCTCAGCCTTGGGAAACTTGGGTATACCGTGGTTTGGCATTGTTATTGATCGCGTGTCCATGTGCTTTGGTTATCTCTACGCCAGCGGCGATCACTTCTGGCTTAGCGGCGGCGGCAAAACGAGGCGCGCTGATCAAAGGTGGTGCTGCGCTTGAACTATTAGGCCGCGTTGAATCTGTTGCTTTCGACAAAACGGGCACACTGACACAAGGTAAACCACAAGTAACTGACGTAGTGCCGATAGATGTGACTGAAGAGCAATTGCTTCGCTTAACGGCATCGATTGAGATTGGCTCAAGCCACCCACTGGCCATTTCGTTGGTGAACAAAGCGCAAGAGCAAGGCATCAACATTCCTGAAGCTGCAGACAAAACCGCGCAAGTGGGCTCTGGTGTGACTGGCGTAGTTGAAGGCAAATTGGTACAGGTTATTGCACCATCGAAAGCCGACTTCCCAATCTCACAACAAGTAGAGCAGCAAGTCTTGGCGCTGGAAGGGCAAGGTAAAACCGTGGTTATCGCACGCCACGATCACCAAGTGATAGGTTTGATTGCTTGGCAAGACACGCTTCGTCAAGATGCTCAACAAGCCGTTGCTGCATTGAAGAAACTGGGTATTTCATCTGTGATGCTAACAGGTGACAACCCTCGCAGCGCCGAAGCAATTGCGAACCAAATTGGTCTTGATTACAAAGCGAGTTTGTTACCAGCAGACAAAGTGCACTACGTGGAAGAGATTTCAGCGCAGCACACCGTTGCGATGGTAGGCGATGGCATTAACGACGCACCAGCAATGAAAGCTTCAAGCATTGGCATTGCCATGGGTGGTGGTACTGACGTTGCACTCGAAACCGCTGATGCCGCGCTGACTCATAACCGTTTGATTGAGCTAGCAGGCATGATCGAGCTATCACGTGCGACGCTCAATAATATCCGTCAGAACGTTGCGTTGGCTCTAGGACTGAAAGGCGTGTTCTTGGTAACGAGTTTGCTAGGTATAACAGGCTTGTGGGTAGCTGTGTTGGCCGACAGTGGAGCAACAGCTCTTGTTACTTTGAACGCTCTGAGATTACTTCGTTTTGAATCTAAGCAAGTAAAATAACCATTAAAGTGAAATGAAAACTGACCTGAGGCAGAAGTGTCTCAGGTTTTTTTATGCCTATTAAATCGATACAGCTTTGGTGTTTGTTTCGTTTGGCAAATCACTTATTCCTATGCAACGAAATGATCTTTAGCTCCTTGAAGTGTGATCTAAACCGTTTTTATTTGAAAGTGTGGTTTTATTACATTGTTTCATTGTGATTGCGATCACTCTATGTTGGTGAAAGGTTCGCTACAGTGCATCTGTACCCAACAACTTATTAATGAGCTTATTGTTTACAAAATAAGCCACAACAAGGAGCGACTTATGTCTCAAGCTGTATTCCATTTAGGTATTACTGAAGCTGATCTTAATGGTGCAACTCTAGCAATTATTCCTGGTGATCCAGCACGCGTACAAAAAATCGCTGAAGAAATGGAAAACCCTGTATTTCTAGCAAGTCACCGTGAATACACGCTATACCGTGCAGAGCTAGACGGTAAACCTGTTGTGGTTTGTTCTACAGGTATCGGTGGCCCATCTACTTCTATTGCAGTAGAAGAGCTAGCGCAACTTGGTGTTCGTACTTTCCTACGTGTAGGTACTACAGGTGCGATCCAACCGCACGTAAACGTAGGTGATATGATCGTTACTACAGGTTCTGTTCGCCTAGACGGTGCGAGCCTACACTTTGCTCCAATGGAGTTCCCAGCGGTAGCTGATTTTGAAATTGCTACAGCAATGAAAGCGGCAGTAGAAGAATCTGGTGCTGCAGTACACATGGGTGTGACAGCTTCAAGTGATACTTTCTACCCAGGCCAAGAACGTTACGACACTTTCTCTGGGCGTGTTGTTAAGCGTTTCCAAGGTTCTATGCAAGAGTGGCAGGACATGGGCGTTCTGAACTTCGAAATGGAGTCAGCAACACTGCTAACTATGTGTGCAAGCTCAGGCCTAAAAGCAGGTTGTGTGGCGGGTGTAATTATCAACCGTACACAAAAAGAGATTCCAGATCATTCAACGCTGAAAGAAACGGAAGCTCGCTCAATTAAGGTTGTAGTTGAAGCGGCTCGTAAGATGCTTTAATAACAACGGTTAGTTGGCATTTAAACAAACGGGAAAAGCCAGAGGTTCGCCTCTGGCTTTTTCTATCTGTCGGTTTTGTGTTGAGTGTTAAAGGCAGTGAATCTGACGCAATAAAAAAGCAGCTCGAGGCATTGGTATCGACGATTAGATTTCGTCAGAACCGCCGGCGGCTTCAAACCATGCACTTAGATGTGTCTTCAGATCTTTCAGCTCATCTGGACCGATAAGTGCCAACCCTAAGTCTTCAGCGCGTGTGATGTCATTATGGCGTAGCGGACGGAAGCTAACCAACATAGCACGTGCTTGTAGGCCACCTAGAAGGTCACGCAGTGATTCAAGCTTGTACAAGGTATCGTCACCATCATCACGCATACCTTTAGTCTTACATTCGATAATGTGCAGCTTGTTGTTTACTACGGTCGCAACATCCAGTTCATTACGAACCTCACTTTCACCGAGTTTGCGATAGACTTGAACGTTTAATGAACGATCTTGGATGGTTGGCATCGTATCTTGGATCTGCTTAACCGTGCTATGAACTAAGGTCTCTAGCCATTCACCATTTGAAAAGCGGCGGGCGTCTTCATCAGCGAATGTTAAAATGCCATTTTCATACGTAGCTATCTGAGCTTCAACCAAGTCGGTTAGTAGCATGTTCAGTTCACGGTAGCCTTGTTGCTTCTCAGAGAGCTCTACATCCAGTTTTTGCTCTTTACGGCAGGTGGTTGCAAGATAGTTTAGAGTCGCAAGACCAGGGCCAAGCTCAAGGGCATTGGAAGCCCAACGTTCGCCTAATTCATACAGTTTTTGATCTAGCTGAGGAGGAAGGTCAACGTGGTGGAATTCGCCTCGAGCACCAAAGATAGTCAGGTAATCAGAGATAGTGATGTGATCTTCTACTTGGCTGTCTTCTTTGCCATCAGGATATAGCCAGCAAAGCTTGTCACTATTTGGCTCTACCACAAAGATTGGCCAACGGTATGTACGGAACACTTCATACACAGAAAGCAATCGGTGACGAAGGCCACAGCTTGCGTTCAGTTTTACTTCTTCGCCTCGGTCATGGAGGTCTTTTGCCAATTTATGAATCGATTGTTTAATCAGAGAAGTGTTTACAACAGAAGGAATTTCAAAAAACTCGGACGTAATTTCTCGCTGCTCCAACACGGCACTCAGTCGCTCATAGATGTCAGCTTGACTCTTATCACCGATAAAGACGATATGGGTACTGACAGTGCGATTATCCAATAGAGGAGTGACCAATCTAACAGGGTCTTGGTCAATAATACCAACATGAACAGCCATAGGTTTTCCTTCTTATTTGGCTTGCTCGAAAAGAGAAAGTAAAAGGGATGAGCAAGCCATAATAACCATATGTAGACAAGGTCAATAAAAAACAAGGGCGACCTTATAAAAAGTCGCCCTTGTAGAGTCAGTTGGTATCTAAAATCGTTACAAATTATATCTTAATCTATAGCTTGAAGCGGTGTACCAATTCATTTTGCTGATGAGCTAAATGCGTTAGTGATTCACTCGTCGCGGCAATGCTTGCCATCGCATGGTAGCTCTTATCTGCAATGTTATTGATGTCTTCGATATTTCGAGCAATGTCAGCAGAGGTTTCACTTTGCTCTACAGCTGCTTGCGATATATGTGTGCTCATCTGACTGATTTCGATGATTAACGCTTGAATTTCTTCCATCGAGCTGTTGGCTTTGGATGCCTGTTCAACCGACATCTCCATGTCACTCATACAACTCTCAATGACTTGGCTTGCTGATTGTGAGCTCGTTTGAAGATTGCTGATCATGGATTCTATCTCAGTCGTCGACTGAGTGGTTTTAGAGGCCAAAACACGTACTTCATCAGCAACGACTGCAAATCCACGCCCTTGTTCACCTGCTCGCGCTGCTTCTATAGCTGCGTTTAGTGCAAGTAGGTTTGTTTGTTCAGCAATGTTACGAATCACATCCAAGATCGAGCCAATTTGACCGCTCATTTTTTGCAACTCTGCAACAGCCGATACAGACTCGTTTAGTCTCGTCTCAAGTTGATTGATAGTAGAAATATTGCTGTTCATGATATTTCTACCTTGATCAGAGGCCGTTTCTACTCGCTGCACCATTTCTAGTGAACCTTGCGCACTTTGAGCGACTTCCTGAACAGAATGAGACATCTCAGTCATTGCGGTTGCTACGTTCGCTGTTTGCTCACGTTGATTATTCAACTGCATTTGTGCCTCTGATGAAGTTTGTTCATTTTCAGAGGCAGTATTGGAAAGGTTGTCAGAAGCGTCGTTTAGCTTCACAAGAATGTTGTGTAAGCTGTCCGCTAGCGTATTGATATGCCCACTGACACGACTGAATTCGTTGTTGTAACGATTATCAATGCGTTGAGTCATATCACCTTCAGTGAGGCCTTCTAGCACCTTAAGAATACGAGTCAATGGTTCACGTACGCTATGTGCAATGTGGTAACCAATGGCGGTTGCAAACAGAACGACAACAACAGCGATAACAATGGCTTTGGTTACACCATCCGAGTAAATAGTACCAGCCTCTGACAGTGACTCTTCCAATTTATCCGTTGCTGTTGTGGTAAATTGCTCGAGGATACCCATTGTTGTATCTACTTTAGTGGCTAGGTTGGCGATGTTGTCGTACAGAGCTGAACGAGCGGTTAAGTAACTATTATGCTGATCAAGTACCCCGCCTCGTTGGCCCACATCGCGAGTAAATTGTTCAACGGATTCACCAAACGCATCTTTTAAAGCTGGTAATTGCGTAGCGAGGCCACGGAATGCGTAGTTTAAGTGTGTTACCGCTTTACGGTTTTTCGCGACAGCTTTAGTTACGAACTCGGGGTTATTGCTGGCTAAGGCATCTGAAGTGATCACTTCGGCGTCTTTTAGCTTAATGAAATAGCTCTTGGCCATGACTTTAACTGAAATACTCGATTGATCGGCAACATACTCCTTCATACCAACCGACAGTTCAGTGTTTAGCTTTTGGAAGCGACGAGAGGACTTCTGCACTTCTTCTTGTGCAGCAAACATCGCCTCATAGTTGTCCATGGCTTCTTTAGCTTCAGAGAAATAGCTCTGCTCAATTTCTTTAAGCTGGGCGAAAGGTTGTGCCAAAGAAGGGTAGATACGGCTGGCTGTCTCTAGTTTCCCTAACGTAGAGGTAAACTGTTCTTGAGATTTAGCAAACTCCTGACGCATCTCATCCATTCGTTGCTTATTCTCTGTTGTGAGAAAGTCTTTAAAAGACTTATCGGCTGACAGAAGTTCAACACTGGTTTGGTTTGATAACGAAACCAGTGGTAATGAATTCTTTGAAACGGTTTCAAACTTGTTATGAATATCACTCATCCCACTCATCATAATGGTAATCGTGATGGCAAACAGAATTATGATCAGTGCAAAGCCTGCATACATCCGTTTAATTACTGACCCACGCATAATTAGCGTCCTCTCCCAGAAACAAGACAAAAAAATAGTTATGTCTTAAAAAATTAACAAAATTCCTTGAATTGTATTGAGTTTGAGACGCACGTTTTATGACGCACACGACAAAAAAAACTTCTATGTAACAACTTATATTGATAATGTTAAGTGAACACTGTTTTTTATTGAGCTAAGCCTAGGGTTGGCGCATACTAAAGCGGTTACACACCTTATAAATGGAGTACCCATGGCGGAAGAAACCATCTTTAGCAAAATTATCCGTAAAGAAATCCCTGCAGATGTTCTTTATCAAGACGATTTAGTAACGGCATTTCGAGATATTAACCCGCGTGCGCCGAGCCACATCCTAATCATTCCGAACAAGCTTATTCCAACAACGAATGACGTAGAAGCAGAAGATGAAGCGATGATGGGGCGTATGTTCACTGTCGCGAAAAAACTGGCTAAAGAAGAAGGCATTGCAGAAGACGGTTACCGTTTGATTGTTAACTGTAACTCACATGGTGGCCAAGAAGTTTACCATATCCATATGCACCTAGTGGGCGGGCGCCCTTTAGGCCCAATGGTTCTGAGCTAATTGGGTAAAAGTGGGTGGGTAATTCCACCCATGATTTCTCGTCTATACACATTTGCGGAGATGAATGTGAAACATGGTGTGAAGCTATTCGGATTGATGAGCTGGGTCCTGGTTGCTACAGGATGTGCAAACCTATCCGCTGGCAATCTGTTCAGCCACTATAGCGACCAAAATAAACAAGTTTATCAAGCGGTGGTTGCTGGTGAATATGCCAAAGCTGAGCAACTGCAATCTAGTGATGTTGGTGGCGATATACTTGGTAATTTTGAGCAAGGCCGAATCTCATTTCTTGCACAAGATTATCCAACAAGCTTGAGTGCACTCGAAGACAGCGATCGTGCGGTACGCAAACAACAAGATCGCGCAACCATCTCTGTTACGGAAACAGCGACCAGTGTGGGTTCTCTGGCTGTTAACGACAATTTAAACGAATACCAACCCGCCGACTACGAGCTCGGTTTCTTGCATTTGTATCTAGGTTTGAATTATCTACAAAAGAACGATCTAGAGGGGGCGTTGGTTGAAATGCGCCGTGCAAACCAAGTCCAAGAGGCGGCGAAGAAAGCACGTGAAATGGAACTAAAGCGAGCTGAGAAGGATCTTAAGAAGCAAGGTATGTCAGCAAACTTAGGTAGCGTATTAGCAAACTACCCAGACGCAGGCAAAAAGCTCAGTTCAGTACAAAATGGCTACTTGTTCTACCTTTCAGGGCTGCTTTATGAAGCATCAAGAGATTTGAATAGTGCGTACGTAGACTATCGTCGCGCACTCGCCGTGATGCCTGATAACAAGCAAGTCATTGACAGTACGATGTATGCGGCGAAGAAACTTGGCATGCGTCAAGACCTGCGTATGTTGGAAAAGCGCTATGGTAAAGCGCCTTCGGGGCTAAGCAAGTCACAAGGCCGCGTGATTGTGATTGATGAGCAAGGTGTGGTGGAAGCACTGCAAGGTTGGCGTATTGATTTACCTATTTATGACAGCCGAGGCGATGGTGCAATTTATTCTCTCGCACTGCCATACTACCCGAAACGCGGAACGCAACGTTTTGGTGATGTTGCGCTGAATGGTAACAAGCTACCTTCAAGTACATTAGCCGACGTGAATGCGATGGCACAGAACGATTTGCAAGAGCGTCTAACCACGATTGTGATTCGCCAAGCGATTCGTGTTTGGGCAAAAGACAGAATTCGAAAAGAAGCCGCCAAAGGTGATGATGTAGGCAATCTTCTTTTCAACGTATGGAACACATTAACTGAACAACCTGATACCAGAAGTTGGCAGACCCTACCAGGAACGGTGAAAACGGCGTCAAAGGTTGTGAGTCCGGGTAAGCAGAGCTTAAATGTCGGAGATCAGGTGTATCAATTTGAAGTGCCAGCACAGCAGACAACATTGGTATGGGTTTCCCGCCAGGGATTGCATTCCACGGTTTGGCATAAACAACTAGGGAGGTTGTAATGAGAGCATGGCTTATAGGTTTGGTTGTGATCATTGGTTTGGTGGGATGTGCGGATAACACCGCCGGTATCCGAATTGATGGTCAAACACAGAAGGTTTTCTTTAACGACAATGTTTTGGGTAGTCGTTTATTGGTAGACAACATTACCACGACTTATGTCGATGACCGTCCGCGCGGTATTGTGCAGTTGAGCAGTAACTACAAAGGTGACCAGCACATTCTTTACCGATTCTACTGGTATGACAATACTGGTTTGGAAGTAAACACGAAAGCTGGCCCTTGGCGAAAAATGATCGTTCGTGGTTTTGAGCAAGTCTCTTTGTCCGAAGTGACAGTAAATCCGAACGGGACTCAGTTCCGCGTACAAATTCGCGAAGCACAAGATAACTAACTCGGTTCGAGTAACACATTTTCGGCAGCTATGCTGCTTTACTAAGGTAGAGATACCTTGGTAAGAAATACAAATTAAGGAACTCTCATGAAAAAAAGTATTATCGCTCTTTTAGGTCTTGCCGTCATTTTGGGTGGTTGTTCAAATAAAGTTTCATATGGCGATGCTCAGGCGACAGAAACAACGACGATTGACTTTGGTTCTACGGATTTACAAAAAATAGCCGGTGAAATGGTTGATAGCATGATGATGTCAGGATCTGTTGCTGCGATTACTCGTGACCAACGTCCAATCGTATTTGTAGAGCGTATTAAAAATAAAACGAGTGAGCACATTGATACTGAGTCTATCACCGATACTATCTCTACTAAGATGCTAAACTCTGGTAAGTTTCGTTTCGTAGATATGGACCGTGTTGAGTCTGTCCGTGAGCAACTTAACTTCCAAAATAATGATGAGCTTGTGAACCAGAGTACCGCGATTCAGTTCGGTAAAATGGTGGGTGCGCAATACATGCTTTACGGTAACCTTTCTAGCATCGTGAAAAACGCGGGTAGTGACAAAGACGTGTACTACAAAATGACGATGCGCTTGATGGATCTAGAAACCGGTCTTATTGAATGGGCGGACGAAACAGAGATTCGTAAAGAGCAATCTAAGAGCTTATTTGGCCTTTAATCTTTCCCAATACCTGACTATTTACTGAGTAAGGTAGTAGGAACTTGAGTGGAGAAGTTATGAATGGCATGGTTTTCTTGGCAACAAGCAAAGCAACTTGATCCGAGTTTAAGTGTATTAGACGGCTTCTTCGCTGTCCCTCCAGTAAAGGTTCAAACGGTTACTGGGGGGCTAACTAATCGCTGTTGGCGATTGGAAACTTCAGAGGGTCTTGCATATGTCTGGCGACCAGCCAGTGTAGTGTGCAAGGCCTTTTCTATTTCTCGCCATAATGAGTATCAAGTTCTCAATACTATAGAGCCTTTGCAACTGGGTCCAAAGCCTGTTTTTGTCCATGAGCTTGGCTTGTTGGTTGAGTGGGTAGAAGGAGAGACGCTCACTCGGGAGGGGATAGAACTCAAAGAGCTGTTACCTATCGCAGCATGCATTCACCAATACCCAGCTGGCGCAATTCCTTTGGTGCCATTTTCATATATCTCACGAGTTGACCATTATTGGATGCAGTTGGAAGGTGTTTACGAGAACACTGAGTTTGAGCAGCTATACCAAAAGTGGCGCTCTGAACCGTCTGTTGCGCCAGTGCCTGTCTCTTTATGTCACTTTGACCTTGGTTGCTACAATCTTGTTCGAGGTCAGGAAGGGGTGAAAGTGATTGACTGGGAGTATGCTGGATTAGCCGATCCGCGTTTAGATCTGACATTGGTTCTCCAATTGGCAGAGGCTCCAATTGTTCAAGGTGTTGAGAGCTACTGTGCTATTCGAGAGATAGAAGATGTTCAGCTTTGGATTGATGGCGTAAAAGCATGGCAACCGAGAACACTCATGATGGCTATGTTGTGGTATTTATTGGCTTATAAGTTATGGGGTGATGAACAATACTTAAACAGTGCGAATGAATTTAAAGACTCATTATGTATTGAAGATCACTGTTTTGAGACATAATGACATTTGTCGCTTTCACCACATGGAAATAGTGGTAGTTTAAAGTGAAGTACCAGATATACACAGGGAGAGGTACAAATGATTATTTACTTGCATGGCTTTGATAGTACAAGCCCAGGTAACCACGAAAAAGTTCTTCAACTTCAGTTTATCGATGATGATGTTCGTTTCATCAACTACAGTACACTTCATCCTAAGCATGATATGCAGCATTTACTCAAAGAAGTATCTAAAGTAATCGACCAGTCTGATGATCCAAAGCCTCTAATTTGTGGTGTGGGTCTAGGTGCATATTGGTCAGAGCGAATCGGTTTTCTTTGCGGCATTAAGCAAGTGATGTTCAACCCTAACTTGCATCCAGAGAATACAATGGCAGGGCGTATTGACCGTCCTGAAGAGTACGAAGACATTGCGACCAAATGTGTCGAGCAGTTTCGTACGAAAAACAAGGATCGCTGTTTGGTGATTTTGTCGAAAGAGGATGAAATCCACGACAACTCAAAAACCGCGGCAGAACTGGATAAACACTACGAAATCATTTGGGATGAAACCCAAACCCATAAGTTCAAGAAGATCTCACACCACCTGCAAGCGATGAAGGCATTCAAAAACGCCTAACTTGCCCTAGAGAGAACAAACTTATCTTGTTTAAACAGCACTTTTCGAAGTGCTGTTTTTGTTTCTACTCGTGCTCAAACGAACGACACTGATTCTGCAAGATTTTACATTTTGTATCGATTTATCATCTTGATTTATTGATTTAACCTTTTGTGGCACGAAAACGATACCGTAAAGCAGACGAAAATTAGCCAATCCGTATCTCTAGTAAGGATTTTTGTTGCCATCAAAGTATTGCTCTATATAATGAACTTGGTAAAAATAATTTGATAAATATCAAAAAAAATTGAGAGCGAGTAAAAAACTTGCCCATTTGTTGTCTGAGATCGTGTGTATCAGGCAAGTAAACCGATAACCGTTAATCCGTAATTAAGCATAAATAATATGGTATCGGCATTTATCCAAAAGTGAGCTCACCTCTAGAGACCAAAGAATTCATCGGTTGGATGTATGACCGCAATGTGATTGTGAGTCAGCATCGAGCTGAACCCATATATTCATTTTTGTAGAGGATAACATTGTGACACGCATTATCGTTGTAGGCGGCGGTGCTGGTGGCCTTGAGTTGGCAACCAAACTGGGCCGCACTCTGGGTCGTAAGAACCGAGCGCAAATTACACTGGTAGACCGTAAAGCGAGCCACTTGTGGAAACCATTGTTGCACGAAGTAGCAACAGGTTCTTTGGACGAAGGCGTGGATGCATTGAGCTATCGTGCTCATGCGAAGAACCACAGCTTTGACTTCCAAATGGGCAGTCTTCAAGACATTGACCGTGAACGTAAAGTGATCATTCTAAGTGAGCTTAAAGACGAGCACGGCGAACTTCTAATGCCAAGCCGTGAGCTAGAATACGACATTCTAGTGATGGCTATCGGCTCGACATCAAATGACTTCAACACACCTGGTGTCCGTGATAACTGTATCTTCCTAGATAGCCCAGAACAGGCACACCGTTTCCGTAGCGAGATGAACAATGAGTTCCTAAAGCTGCACGCGAAAAACGGTAACGGCACAGTCGATATCGCTATTGTTGGTGCGGGTGCAACGGGTGTTGAGCTATCTGCTGAGCTTCACAACGCAGTGAAAGAGTTGCGTACTTACGGCTTTGGCGACTTAGATTCTAGCAAGCTAAACGTGAACTTAGTTGAAGCAGGTGAGCGCATTCTTCCAGCACTTCCACCACGTATTTCTTCTGCGGCGCATCAAGAGTTGGTTAAGCTTGGCGTAAACGTGCGCACAGCTACGATGGTGACGCAAGCGGATAAAGACGGTCTGACGACGAAAGACGGTGAGAAAATCCCAGCACAGATCATGGTATGGGCTGCGGGCATCAAGGCCCCTGATTTCATCAAAGACATCGCTGGTCTAGAAACTAACCGTATCAACCAGCTTGTGGTGAAAAACACGCTACAAACTACGCGTGACGATGACATCTTCGTTATTGGTGACTTGGCACAATGTACTCAGCCTGATGGCTCTTTTGTACCGCCACGTGCTCAAGCGGCGCACCAAATGGCCAGCCAAGCGTTCACTAACATCGTTGCTAAGCTAAATGGCCGTGAACTGAAAGCTTACGAATACAAAGACCACGGCTCTTTGGTTTCTCTAAGCCGCTTTTCTACGGTTGGTAGCTTGATGGGTAACCTAACCAAAGGTTCGATGATGGTTGAAGGTCGTATTGCTCGCGTGGTTTACATTTCGCTATATCGCATGCACCAAATGGCGCTGCATGGCGTGATTAAGACGGGCCTGATGATGTTGGTTGGCCGTATCAACCGCGTACTTCGTCCAAACTTGAAGCTACACTAATACTTTATGATTTGGCTCTTTACTCTGATTTGGTAAAGAGCGAAATAAAGGTCAAAACAAAAGCCACCGTATATCGGTGGCTTTTTTATTCTAAATCGCTAGGAAGCAGTGAATACACTACGCCATCTTTCGGCTTGCCATGGAAGATAAAACGGTTTCTGGCAACCGCTTCTTTCTGTGCTCCAATGGATTCAATTAACGCCTGACTAGCGGTGTTATCTAAATCGCAGACGATTTCTACGCGAGTCAAATTGAGCTTGGCGAAACAGAATTCCGCGAGTGAGCGAATGGATTCTTGCGCATAGCCTTTGCGTTGATAGCGGTCCGCTACCCAATAACCAATACTCGCCATATTGAAGGTATGGTAAAGCTCATTCACAGCGGCCATGCCAACGAGGTTGCCACTTTCACGTTCATAAACACCAAAACCGAAAGCCTCTGTCTTAACCCAGTTCAATCGTGTTGCCAGCAAAAAGTCTTGGGCTTCTTTGAGTGTGATATCTTGATTACACCAATCGAGCCAATGGTGCAGAGAAGGGGACTCAGCCAGTATACGTTGTAGGATGTGTGCTTCTTCTGAAGGAATAAGCCTGAGTGCTAAACGAGGGGTGATGATTTCAAAATCAGGGCTCATGAACCAATACAACTTCCATGCTAGATTCTAGATAAAATAAAGCGCAGCAAATGCTACGCTTTAATTTTTTAATGATTATTGAACGCGACGCACTTGGATGATCATGCCCATTAATGGGTTGTCTAGGTAGTGAGTCTCACTACTGCGCATACGACGCTTCTGATCCATACGGTAGCTCTTCAAGAACGTTTCTTCAGTCACTGTAGGTGAAATTTCAGCTAGGTTTCCTACTTGAACATTCCCTTCAACTTCACCAAACTCTTGTGATTGCTCTTCTAGAGGCTGTGCCTCAAAACGAACTTCACGAACACTTGGCTCTCTAATGTCCATCGTAGTTTCTGCAAATAGATAGTGCTGAACGTAAATTTGTAGCTTTCCATCCAACTCGTATAGTGGTCCTGTAATACTTTCTTCAGTGTAACCATCAGATTGTAAAGACAGAGCGTTACCGTTTCTTTGGCTGCCATCAGAGTTGTATACTCCTGAAAAGTCTTTGCCGCCTACGATACGAAATACGGGAGCGCTTGCCTTACCACGGTCGCCTTGTCTCCAAGCTACGTGCTTAAGCACTTTAAAGCCAGCGTGGTTACGTAGAGCGGCTTCCTGAGAGTTTAATTGATAAGCTGAACGAGGCAGGAGAGTAACGCCTTTAGCTTGGCGATATGAATCACTCTCTAAACTGCCAACATTATCCATCTCAATTTTTGGAAGTTGATTTGGCCAAGACTCAGTGGTGCTTTCTGCGTCTACTGCTCGCTTGAAAATAATTACTTCAATATCAAATTGACGCGCAGCCCAAGATGGCATTGAAACGCATAGAAGTAACAATGGGATCAGTATTCTCATTCGACTATTAGCTCGTTGGTAATAAATTCTGTTTAAAATCATTCAGTAAGTCTTGAACAAACTGAATGCGTTTACGTCGGTCCGTCAATGGTACGCTAAACTTGAACTTAGTTGGACCTTCCATTGCAAATTTTTGCGGCTGTGATTGCAGGAGTTTAACTAAATACGCTGGGTTTATGTCAGCATCAGGGTAAAACTCAATGAATCCCCCCTTATCATGCGCCTCAATCTTCTTCGCCTTGAGACTTCCTGCCCCAATTTTCAGTTCTGAGACAGATAGAAGGTTCTTCGCAGCATCTGGTAACAAACCGAACCGGTCAATCAATTCTACTTTTAGCTCAGACAGAGCCTCGTTATCAGTAACACTTGCAATGCGCTTGTACATGGATAGACGAGTGTTCACGTCAGGAATGTAATCATCCGGCAGTAGAGCGGGGATGCGCATTTCTATCTCTGTCTGCTCGCGAAGCAGGTCATCCAGTGATGGTTCTTTACCTTCTTTCAATGCTTCAACCGCTTGTTCAAGCATCTCCATATACAGTGTAAAGCCAACTGATTGAATTTGACCACTTTGTTCGTCACCTAAAAGCTCACCAGCACCACGGATCTCAAGATCGTGTGTTGCTAAAGTGAAGCCTGCACCAAGATCCTCCAGTGAAGCAATTGCATCAAGACGTTTGATGGCATCTTTGGTGATCGCTTTCGGATGCGGTGTCAGTAGATAAGCATATGCTTGGTGGTGTGAACGACCAACGCGACCTCGAAGTTGGTGCAATTGCGCCAAGCCTAGGTTGTCAGCACGATCCATGATGATCGTGTTGGCTGTCGGAACGTCGATACCCGTTTCGATGATGGTGGTACAGACAAGCAAGTTGAATCGCTGATGATAGAAGTCATTCATGATGCGTTCTAACTCGCGCTCACGCATCTGACCATGGGCGACGGTCACTCGCGCTTCTGGAATCAGCTTTTGCAGATCTTCTGCTGTCTTTTCGATGGTTTCGACTTGGTTGTGGAGGAAGTAAACCTGGCCACCACGCATGATTTCACGTAATGCCGCTTCACGAACGACGGAATCCTCGCGTTGACGTACAAAGGTCTTGATTGCCAAACGACGGGCTGGTGGTGTCGCGATGATAGACAAGTCGCGCATACCACTCATTGCCATGTTTAATGTTCGCGGAATCGGAGTTGCGGTAAGCGTAAGGATATCCACATCGGCACGCATCGCTTTTACTTTTTCTTTCTGGCGCACGCCAAAGCGGTGTTCTTCGTCAACAATCAATAGCCCAAGGTCTTTAAACTTGATGTCGCTAGAAAGTAGCTTGTGAGTACCTACCACGATATCAACTTTGCCGTCAGCAACATCTTGGAGGATGACTTTCTGCTCTTTTGCCGATTTAAAGCGCGATAGTACTTCAACGCGAATTGGCAAGTTGGCAAAGCGGTCACGGAAGTTTTCAAAGTGTTGCTGTGCCAGTAGGGTGGTTGGCACCAATACGGCGACTTGTTTGCTGTTGTCAGTAGCAACAAATGCAGCGCGCATTGCGACTTCTGTTTTACCAAAGCCTACGTCACCACACACTAGGCGGTCCATGGCTTTCGCTTGGCACATGTCAGACAGAACAGCATTGATTGCCATCGACTGATCATCAGTTTCTTCAAACGGGAAAGTCGCTTTGAAGGTCGCGTATTGACCACGGTCGAGAGCAAACTTGTAACCCGGTTTCAACTCGCGCTTAGCGTAAACGTCGAGAAGCTCGGCAGCCACGTCACGGACTTTTTCAGCGGCCTTACGACGAGCCTTCGCCCATGCTTCACCACCGAGTTTATGCAGCGGCGCGCTCTCTTCAGCACCACCTGAGTAACGGCTGATTAGGTTTAATGAAGACACAGGAACGTAAAGCTTGGCATCGTTTTGATACTCAAGGGTCACGTACTCTGTTTTCATTCCACCGGCTTCAAGTGTTTGCAGGCCAATGTAGCGGCCGATACCGTGGTCGATGTGTACCACTGGCTGACCTGGTTTTAGCTCGGCGAGGTGGCGAATGACGGTGTCACTGTTGACGGTCTTTTTGTCTTTACGACGACGCTGAATTACGCGATCGCCCAGTAGATCACTTTCACAGATAAGTGCGAAGTTCAGCTCTTCGTGAATAAAGCCATGTTCTGCTGCGCCTAAGATCAAGCTGAATCGATCTTTGGAATCCAAGGCTTGGTAAATTGATTCATGTACCACAGGGCGAATTTTGATGCCTTGTAGCAATTCAGTCAGTGCTTCTCGGCGGCCTTCGGATTCTACCGAAAAGACGATTTTTCCTGTGAATTGCTCACTAAACTGGCGTAGACGAGAAAGTGGTTCTTTGTTCTGCTGTTGTACACCCAGTTCAGCCAGAGACTGTACTGCGAGGTTTTGGCGACCAGCACGTTTTACAACTTTATCTAGACTTAACAGGGCTTGAGGCAGTTGCTTTATTTGCTTGAATAGCTCGTCCTTTTTTAGCCACAGTTCATGAGGGACTAATAACGGGCGAAGTGGATCGATTTTCTTTTGGTCGTAACGATAGTCGACGTCATTCAAGAACGTATCCACAGCGGCTTCGATGTCGCCATAAACGATCAGTTGTGAATCATCTGGTAAGTAATCAAACAGGGTTTCTGTGTGCTCAAAGAACAGTGGCTGCCAGTATTCGATACCTGCAGGCCATGTCCCTTTGGTTACCTGCATGTAGATGGACTCGGGCTCGCGACGAGCTTCGAATTGCGTACGCCAACGAGTTCGAAAATCTTCGATTGCTTCTTTTGTGGTTGGAAACTCGTGCGCTGGCAGCAATTGGATTTGCTGAATGTCGTCGATCGAACGTTGATTTTCTGGATCAAAGGTACGGATGGTATCGATCTCATCATCGAAGAAGTCAATACGATATGGATCGGAACTGCCCATCGGGAATAAATCAAGGATTGAACCACGGCTAGCGTATTCCCCAGGCCCAAATACTTGATCCACATGACGGTAGCCAGAATTATCTAACTGAGTACGCAGTTTTTCTAGTGAGAATTGATCGCCTGTTTTCACCATCAAAGTATGTTGCAGCAAGAAGTCGCGAGGAGACTGGCGTTGTAAGATGGTACTGACAGGTACGATAGTTACACCACTGCGTTGGTTTGGCAGTTGGTATAAGCGTGCAATTCGATCAGAAATGATTTCTTGGTGCGGAGAAAAGTTATCGTAAGGCAGCGTTTCCCAATCAGGGAATAGACTGACTGGCTGATCGGTAAACTGTTCAATTTCTGCTTGAAGCTTCAACGCAATTTGTGGATCTGGTACAACAAGCAGAGAGTGGCTAGCATGCTGTTTCGCCAGCTCTGCGATTGCCATAGGTAATGCTGCGCCGGGTAGGTTGCCCAGCTGTTTTTTATCGCCACGCTCAGACGGATTCGTGACGGAGAGAATCGTTGCTTTTGTCATGGTACTTATTTGTTATCTCGCTCTAGTGAGCGCTGACGGAGTAGTTTTTGCTGCTGGTATAGCGCGGCCTTAATCAATAGATCTTGGTCTGCTTCTCTAAGCAATTTGTACTTGAGAGTGACCAGATGCCCTTGTTCTGATGGTTCGCATTCTATTACCTGAGCGTAGCAGTAAATCGCAGCGGCTGGGTGGTCTAAGAAGAGCTTCACCCGAACCAATTGCCCTACCTCTACCAAAAGGTTGGAGCGGTAGCTTAATTGACTGGCACCAAATTGCGTGGTTTGAGAGCGCTGGGCGGGGTCGTCTTGCTGAGAAAGCATAAAGCTTAGCAAAAGATTAAGCTTTGAATTTTGCGTATCCAACAAGCTGATTACGTGTTTAAGATCTTTGTTCTGTAGCTCTAACCGAGCACTATCAGCGAGCATATCCAGTTGACTAAACTCGCTAGCCACAATGAATGGTGCAGGGATTTCTGCGAGAAATGATTCTTCATTGGGCAAAAGGTAATCTTCACTCATCACCTCAACATTAATAGTTAGGTTGTGGTGTACGGTGAAGTATTCTTGCTCAGTCATATTTAGTGTCCTTTTGCCAAACGAGCACTTCTCTTTCCTATAGTGAAAGAGGAAGGTAAGGCATTGATTATCGCTAACTGACTTAACTTATCAAGTTTCCTTGCTCTGTCAGGCTGAACTTTCTTAGAGAAAAATGGACTTATTGCATGTCGTTGACAAATTTAGCGATTATCTTGTCTTCTTCATAGTAAGAGTAAGGTAAGATAACCGGTATTAATTAGCTAAGTATTGGCTCCATTATTAGAAAACCAGTTGGTTTGTCCTATATGTATCATCCTATCTCTTTGTTTATTGGCATAAGGTATCTTCGGGGACGCTCCGGGGATAGATTCAGTCGATTCGTTTCTTACATGTCGACCGCAGGTATCACGATTGGTGTGATGGCGTTGGTGACAGTACTTTCGGTCATGAATGGCTTTGAGGCTCAGCTAAAGGAACGCATCCTAGGTGTCCTTCCTCATGCGGTGATTTCCCAGCACGATGGTAAAACGCCCGTTAGCGAGACTGCGCCCCAATTTATCCAAAACATGTCGACAATCGCTGCGCCTGAACCGATTGTTCGCGGTGAGGCGGTGATCCAAAGTTCAGCGCAGCTAACCGCTGGTTACTTGATTGGTATCGAGCCTAAACTTGGCGATCCTATTTCTAATCACTTGATCGCTGGCCGTTTATCCTCGCTACAAGCGGGTGAGTATAAGGTGTTCCTTGGTCACAGCTTGGCGCGCTCTCTTAAAGTGTCGATGGGTGACAAAGTCCGCTTAATGGTGACCAATGCGACGCAATTTACCCCATTAGGTCGAATCCCAAGTCAACGTAACTTTACGGTGGCGGGCATCTTCAATACTGGCTCTGATGTTGATGGCCAGCTCATGATCGTCAATATGACCGATGCTTCTAAGTTGATGCGTTTGCCAAAAGATACGGTATCGGGTTGGCGCGTATTCTTCTCTGACCCGTTTATGGTGACTGAGTTTGCAGATAAACCAATGCCTGACGGTTGGCAGTGGAGCGATTGGCGAGCGCAGCGCGGCGAGCTTTTCCAAGCGGTTAAAATGGAAAAGAACATGATGGGCTTAATGCTAGGCCTGATTGTTGGCGTTGCGGCATTTAATATTATCTCTGCGTTGATCATGGTGGTGATGGAGAAGCAATCGGAAGTCGCGATTCTCAAAACCCAGGGTATGAAGCAATCTCAAGTGATGGCGATTTTCATGGTGCAGGGCGCGAGTAGTGGTGTGATTGGCGCGATTGTTGGTGGCGCGGTCGGCGTTGCTTTATCGCTCAATCTCAATGCCATTCTGGAAGCGGCAGGTGTTGCCTTGTTTAGCTTCGGTGGTCACTTGCCAATCGTGATTGATTCATTCCAAATTTTATTGGTGGTAGTGCTGGCGATTGCTCTGAGTCTAGCTGCCACTGTTTACCCGTCTTACCGAGCATCTTCTGTTAAACCTGCTGAGGCACTTCGCTATGAATAAGCTATTAGAATGTCGTGATATTCGTAAAGTCTACCGAGAAGGCTCGTTAGATACGGAAGTGTTGAAAGGCGTGAGTTTTGATATCGACAAAGGGGAATTGGTCTCTATTGTTGGCTCATCTGGCTCAGGTAAGAGTACGTTGCTGCATATCCTTGGCGCTTTAGATGATGCATCTCAAGGTGAGGTGGATTTTCTGGGACAGAACTTGTCTGCGCTAAGTTCAAACAAGCAAGCGGCACTGCGAAACAAACACCTCGGTTTTGTGTATCAGTTCCATCACCTATTGGCTGATTTCACTGCAGTAGAAAACGTTGCTATGCCATTGTTGATTGGTGGCGCAAAAGTCGCGGATGCAAAAGCGGAAGCAAAAGCTCTGCTAGAGAAAGTTGGCCTAGGACACCGCATGGACCACCGTCCTTCGGAGCTGTCTGGTGGCGAACGCCAACGTGTTGCGATTGCCCGTGCTTTGGTCAACAAGCCGGATTTAGTATTGGCGGATGAGCCCACGGGCAACCTAGACCACAATACCGCATTGGCGATTTACGATTTGATGCGTGAGCTAAACCAGGAATCGAACATCGCTTTCTTGGTGGTTACCCACGATAACGAGTTAGCCGCGAAAATGGACCGTCAAATGCACATGCAAGATGGGTTGCTGGTGGATCGCTTTACTATTCAAACAGCGACTGCGGAGGGCTAATTTTGTTTTCATCTTTAGCATTGATGATCGGTGGCCGTTTTAGTCGCGCGAAAAAGCGCAACAAGATGGTGTCCTTCATTTCTCTCTCTTCCACCATTGGTATTGCGGTTGGTGTTGCGGTGATCATTATAGGTCTATCCGCCATGAACGGTTTTGAGCGTGAGCTACAGTCACGTGTTTTATCGGTAATCCCACATGGGGAGTTAGAAGGGGTAAACGGTCCGCTACATAACTACACCAAAACCATGAACCAAGCCTTGAAGCATGAACACGTTGTCGCAGCGGCGCCTTATGTTCGATTTACTGGCTTGGCAGAGAAAGGCAGTAAGCTCAAGGCGATTGAAGTGCGCGGTGTGGATCCTGCTTTTGAACAAGCGGTGTCGAGCATGTCGGAGTTCATTGACCCAGAAGCATGGCAAAACTTTTATGCGGGCCAACAGCAAGTGATTTTAGGCCGTGGTGTGGCGAATGAGCTTAAAGTAGATGTAGGTGATTACATTACTTTGATGATTCCCCAGACTGGCAGCACTAATAAGGTTCAAGCACCAAAACGAGTTCGCGTTAAGGTGGCTGGATTTTTGACTCTTAATGGTCAAATCGATCACTCATTGGCTTTAGTGCCTCTGGAGGATGCACAAGCTTATGCGCGCTTGGGTGATGGTGTCACGGGTATTTCGCTTAAAACCGATGATGTACTTAACGCGCCTTCCATTGTGCGTGAAGTGGGTAGCCTGATTGATGTGTATGTTTACCTGAAAAGTTGGCAACAACAGTTCGGCTTCTTGTATCGCGATATTCAGCTCGTTCGTACCATCATGTACTTGGTGATGGTATTGGTCATAGGTGTGGCGTGTTTCAACATCGTATCGACACTAATGATGGCGGTGAAAGATCGCGCTGCCGAGATTGCGATTCTTCGTACTATGGGCGCAAAGGATGGTTTGATTAAGCGTATCTTTGTGTGGCAAGGCGTGTTCTCGGGTGTATTTGGCAGTCTTTCTGGCAGTGTGGTTGGTGTTCTTGTTGCGTTAAATCTCACTCCAATCATCAAAGGGCTAGAAGCTTTGATTGGTCACCAATTTCTTTCGGGGGATATCTACTTTGTCGACTTCTTACCATCACAATTGCATTGGCCTGATGTTGCTTTGGTTTCAATTACGGCGATTGTGCTCAGCTTGCTAGCGACATGGTACCCTGCATCCCGCGCGGCGAAACTTAATCCAGCTGCGGTATTGAGTTCAAAGTAGTTGATAGAACTTAGCGAAGCGCTGGTAACTAACTGACACAAAAAAGGACCGAATCTCGGTCCTTTCTTTTATCTGCAATCTAACTATCGCCTCTGCAGTGGCTCGGTAGTTTTCATACTTGAGTTACAACACCTTTCACACCGAACGTTAAGCGTTTTCCATTCGATGCTTTGCAACCTGCCAATTGAAGAATAAGTACTTATCGTATCTTACGTTTTTGCCAGCTTCTTACTACTGAGTAACGCCAAAGTCCGCGAATACCAAAGTAGCCAATAATGGCAGAACCAACACCACAAATGGCACAACCAAGTAAAAATGGAGGCCCAATGGTGTTCATTTGCTCCATGATGAATTCCCACGACAGTTCAAAGTGGAAAGGCTGTGGTGGTACGTGCATGACCAATGCACCAAGCTTATAAGCAAAGTAGAACAGTACTGGCATAGTAATTGGGTTACTGATCCAGACAAGTGCTACGGATAGAGGCAAGTTGACACCAAGCATGATGGCAAGACCTGCAGCCATGATCATCTGACTCGGAAGCGGAACAAACGCCATAAACAGACCAACAGCAAAAGCACCTGATGCAGAGCGACGATTTAGACACCATAAGTTTGGGTTGTATAAAACGTTGCCGAAGACTTTCAGTGCTTTTTGGCGCTTGATCATTTCATGATCTGGCATGAAGCGTTTTATCAGCTTTCTAGGCATAGGACGACATGACTCTCTCAGAAAAAAGTTTGGCCTTGGCGTTATTTGTAGCAAGCGTTTTTTCATCTGCGTGGTGGCCGATGATGCCGAGTTGGCATTGGTTGCTGCTGGGTATTTTTGCCGTTGGCTCAATAATCAAACTACGTCGAGGCTTAATGTGCATTGGCGTAATTTGGGGCTGTATGGTGGTTATTGCCCATGGCAATGTCATGGAACAACAAAAACAAGCCCTGTTTAAAGCAGGGGTGAATATTACCATAAATGGCAAAGTTGACAGCCCTTTTACGCAAATAAGTCACGGATATGAAGGAATTGTCGTTGTTAGCCACGTAAATTCTCAATCTCTCTTACCATTTTTTAAACCAAAAGTTCGGTTGATAACCTCAATTCCACTTGGTGTTAACAGTGAAATTAAGGCGGAAGTAGAGTTAAAGCCGATTACGGGCTTAAAAAACGAGGTTGGTTTTGATTCAGAAAACTTTTCTTTAAGTCAGGGTATTGTGGCAAGAGCGACTTCGATGAAAGACAGTCGCTGGATTGTTCGCTCAAAAAGCGCTCTCAGACAAACACTCATCGCGCGTATTAACGCCAGTATTGCAGGTTTATATAATGAACCTTTAATAAGAGCTCTGAGTTACAGCGATCGCTCATTACTTACTCCCGACTTATGGAAAAGCTTGCGAGACAGTGGACTTATTCATCTAGTATCCATTTCTGGTTTACACATTGGCATGGCGCTCTCATTTGGCTGTTTTCTTGGTTTTTTGTTTCGTCTTGCAATTCCGTGGGCTAATCATTTGCCCTACATCTTTGGGCTAGTTTTTGCTGTTGCTTATTCTTGGCTTGCTGATTTTTCGTTGCCAACTGTGCGCGCCCTAAGTGTATGCGCGATCTATTTGTTTCTTAAGTACCATAAACTGCATTGGCCAAGTTGGAGGATTTTACTGCTCGCCATTAGTGGGCAACTTTTAGTCGAGCCGTTTTCTTTCCTAGGTAGCAGTTTTTGGTTGTCTTACTTATCGGTAGTTGCGGTGCTTGTTGTACTTAATATTGTTTGGATGAACCAATATAGTTGGCTTAACATTTTAAAGCATATCATCGCAGTTCAACTTGCTCTGTCGCTGTTCATTTTGCCAGTTAGCGGCTACTTTTTTTCAGGTTTTAGCGCAGTATCTCCCCTTTTTAATCTGATTTTTATCCCTTGGTTTAGCCTGGTTGTGGTTCCTATGATATTTATAGCGCTACTTTTCACCTGCTTGACCGCAGATGTTTTTAGTTGGGTATGGATATTCGTCGATGGGGTACTTTGGCCTCTAAATTGGGCGTTAGGATTGGCTGAGGAAACTTGGTTTGCTGTTAGTGATGACTCACTTATTCTTATAACGTTGATATTGTTTTGTTTGTTTGGGCTTCGTTTTCTTACTGTGAATAGCATCCTACTCATCATCAGTATTGCCACGCTCTATCTCGTCTTTCCCTTTAAACAGTATTACTGGCGTGTTGATGTTTTAGATGTGGGCCACGGGCTATCAGTGTTGTTTGAGAAAGACGATAAGGCATTGCTCTATGATACGGGGAAATCATGGAGAGGGGGGAGCATTGCTGAAAGAGTTATCTCGCCTATCCTACATTCAAAAGGGCACTCTCAAATTGACGCTTTGATCCTCAGTCATTTGGATGATGACCACGCAGGAGGAAGACGGTTCTTAGAAGAGAATTTTGAACCTAATGACAAGTTCAGTAGTCAGCTTCTGCCGGATTATCTTCCTTGTATCGAGGGCGAAGCCTGGTATTGGCAAGGGGTGAAGTTTGAAGCAATCTGGCCACCTAAATTAGTAAGGCGTGCTTTTAACCCTCACTCGTGCGTCATTAGGGTCGTTGATCCTGTTTCTAACTTTCGAATTTTACTAACCGGAGATATTGAGGCCATTAGTGAATGGATTTTAATCAGACGACCAGAACTGTTAGATAGTGATATCGTGATTGTCCCCCACCATGGCAGTAAAAGCTCTTCTAATCCCAAGTTTATTGAAGCAATAAACCCTCAAATAGCCATCGCTTCTTTGGCTAAAAATAATCGGTGGGGGATGCCATCCCCATCTGTACAGCAGGCCTACACGTCTTTGGGCACATCATGGTTTGATACTGGAGAATCTGGGCAGGTGAGTATTTATGTATGGCGGGATTTTTGGCGATTAAAAACGCAACGTAACAAGATGTTTGAGCCTTGGTATAGGCAGATGCTGCGTAAGGGAGTAGAATAAGAGTCTTAATCTAAGAAAATAAAGCACTTCTATGTCGATAAATACTGATGAAACGACCTGGCAGACGTTTAAACGTCTTTGGCAATTTATTCGCCTTTATAAATCAGGTCTTATCGTTGCCGTTATTGCATTAGTTATTAATGCTATTTCTGATACCTATATGATTTCCTTGCTAAAACCGCTTCTTGATGAAGGTTTTGGTAATGCGGAGTCGGACTTTCTTCGAACACTTCCGCTGATTGTTTTTGCCATGATGTTTATTCGTGGTGTGAGTGGGTTTGTTTCCACATATTGTTTGAGCTGGGTGTCAGGCAATGTGGTGATGCAAATTCGCCGTATGGTGTTTAATCACTTTATGCATATGCCCGTGTCTTACTTTGATAAAGAAAAGACGGGTAATCTACTTTCTCGTATTACTTACGACTCGGAGCAAGTGTCTGCGGCTACCAGCTCTGCGTTAGTAAGTATTGTGCGTGAAGGCGCGAGCATCATCGGTTTGCTGGTTTTGATGTTCTATAACAGCTGGCAATTGTCTTTGGTTTTGTTTGCTGTCGCTCCTGTTGTAGCTTTTGGTATTAGTGTTGTTTCTAAGCGATTTAGAAAGATCTCGAGAAACATGCAGACCATGATGGGCAATGTGACGGCTTCGGCAGAGCAAATGCTGAAAGGTCATAAAGTTGTACTAAGCTACGGTGGTCAAGACATCGAAGGCAAACGCTTTGAAAAAGTCAGCAACCAAATGCGCCAACAAAGCATGAAGTTAGTGACAGCTCAAGCAGCGGCAAACCCAATCATTCAAATGATCGCGTCTATTGCAATTGTCGTGGTGCTATATCTAGCAAGTATTGATTCAATCAAAGAGCAACTGACTCCGGGTACGTTTACCGTTGTATTCTCAGCAATGTTTGGTTTGATGCGTCCGCTTAAAGCGCTAACAAATGTAACCTCACAGTTCCAACGTGGTATGGCAGCGAGCCAAACTTTATTCGCGTTGGTAGACCTAGAGCCAGAAAAGAACGAAGGTAAATTTACAGTCGAGCGCGCGAATGGTGATGTTTCGGTACAAGATGTGAGTTTTACTTACCAAGGGGCAGAGAAACCAGCGCTCGAAAACGTCAGCTTTGATATTCCTCGTGGTAAGACGGTGGCGTTGGTTGGCCGTTCAGGCTCAGGTAAGAGTACCATCGCGAACTTGTTCAACCGTTTTTACGACGTCAGCGGTGGCTCTATTACACTTGATGGCCATGACATTCGTGACTATGAGTTGAAGAACCTACGAGAGCAGTTCGCTTTAGTTTCTCAAAACGTCCATCTATTTAACGATACCATCGCAAACAATATTGCTTACGCGACAGAAGGTAAGTTCACGAATGAAGATATTGAACGAGCAGCGAAATTAGCTCATGCGATGGAATTTATCAGTAAGATGGATGGCGGACTCGATGCGATGATCGGTGAGAATGGCGCGAGTTTATCTGGTGGTCAGCGTCAACGTGTAGCCATTGCTCGAGCTTTATTACGTGACGCGCCAGTTCTGATTCTTGATGAGGCAACGTCTGCTCTAGATACCGAGTCTGAACGTGCAATCCAATCTGCTCTGGACGAACTACAGAAAGACAAAACTGTATTGGTGATTGCACACCGACTGTCGACGATTGAGAATGCTGATGAAATCCTAGTGGTGGATGAAGGTGCGATCGTTGAACGTGGTAACCATGCTGATTTGATTGCTAAAGACGGAGCATACGCTCAGCTTCATCGAATCCAATTTGGTGCTTAAGCGCTGTGGTTGAAAAAATCTGGTTCGAAAACCATCCCCTAAAATACCTGCTGTGGCCACTGTTGTGGCCACTGAGTCTGTTGTTTGGAGCGATTAGCAAGTCTAAACGTCAGCAATACCAATCCGGTAAAAAGCGAGCGTATAAAGCGCCTGTACCTGTCGTCGTTGTTGGAAATATTACAGCTGGTGGTAATGGCAAAACGCCTGTTGTAGTGTGGCTGGTGGAGCAATTGCAACAGCTTGGTTTTAAACCGGGAGTGGTATCTCGAGGCTATGGTGCAAAAGCACCGCATTATCCGCTCATTCTGGATGACAATACACCAGCGAAACACTGTGGTGATGAGCCGAAGCTGATTTATCGCCGCACTGGTGCACCTGTCGCCGTAGACCCGGTTCGTGCCAATGCGGTGAAAGCATTGCTTGAAACTGGCGTTGATATCATTATTACTGACGATGGCCTCCAGCATTACGCTCTAGAGCGAGATATCGAGTTCGTTATCGTTGATGGTAATCGCCGCTTTGGCAATGAAAGCCTTATTCCACTTGGTCCACTTCGTGAAGGGGTAGAGCGTCTTGCTGAAGTCGACTTTATCATCACGAATGGCGGTCAAGCTCAGCAAGGCGAAATGCCAATGTCTTTAGCGCCATCAAAGGCGATAAACCTGAAGACAAAACAACAAGTCGAGGTCAGTGAATTACGTGATCTCGTTGCGTTTGCGGGGATAGGGCATCCACCACGATTTTTTAATACACTTAATGCAATGAATGCAGACGTCAAAGTGACGAAAGGCTTTGCCGATCATCAAGACTTTGACCAGCAAGAATTACAAGCATTGGCTCAACAAGGAGCTAATGTGATTATGACAGAAAAAGATGCCGTCAAATGCGACAGTTATGCGCAAGACAATTGGTGGTATCTGCCCGTTTCTGCACAGTTTGAATCAAACGATGCAGGACGAATTTTAAATCGAATAAAAGAGGTTAAAGCGACTTATGGATCACCGTCTGCTTGAGATTGTAGCTTGCCCTGTGTGCAAAGGTAAGCTGACGTACGATAAAGATAATCAAGAGTTGATCTGCAAACTGGATCGCCTTGCTTACCCAATCAAAGAAGGTATTCCTGTTCTGCTTGAGCCAGAAGCACGAACCATGAGCATGGATGAGGGACGCTAATGTCTTTTACGGTTGTCATTCCTGCGCGCTACGCGTCGAGCCGGTTACCCGGTAAGCCATTGGCAGACATTGGTGGTAAGCCAATGATCCAGTGGGTCTATGAGCAAGCGCTACAGGCGGGTGCTGAAGATGTGATTATCGCGACGGATGATGAGCGCGTATCTGTAGCGGTAGAGCAGTTTGGTGGTAAAGTTTGCATGACTTCTCCAAATCATGAATCTGGAACCGAGCGTTTAGCTGAAGTGGTAGAAAAGATGGCTATCCCGGCAGATCATATCGTGGTCAATGTTCAGGGTGATGAGCCATTGATTCCACCGTCTATTATTCGTCAAGTGGCTGACAACTTAGCGGGTTGTGATGCGCCAATGGCAACGCTTGCGGTTGAGATCGAATCGGAAGAAGAAGTCTTCAACCCGAATGCGGTAAAAGTAGTGGCGGATGAGCGTGGCTATGCTATGTACTTTAGCCGAGCAACGATTCCGTGGGATCGTGACAACTTTGCCAAGCAAGAAAAAACGATCGCGAACCCATTGATGCGCCACATCGGTATCTACGCTTACCGAGCGGGTTTCATTAATACTTACGTGAGTTGGCAGCCAAGTGCACTTGAGCAAATTGAGTGTCTGGAGCAGCTTCGCGTGCTTTGGTATGGCGAAAAGATTCACGTTGAAGTCGCAAAAGAAGCACCAGCAGCCGGTGTGGATACTCCAGAAGATTTAGAAGCGGTACGCGCCATTGTTGCTAAGCAAGCACAATAAGCTTGGTATTGTTTTCCAAATTAGAAAGGCTCCTCATCGAGGAGCCTTTTTTGTCGGTATGTTAGCTTAGATGTCGTATAGGTTAGATATTGGTATCGTACTGATTCCGTTTTGGACAAGTTGAGAGGATCTCTCTGTGTCCGGTGTCTTTCACTTCCTCGAGAATTACGTCAAAGCCCCATAAGCGATAAACATGCTTTAATACCTCGTCATAACTGCTATCAAGAGGAATTCGGTTGTGAGGAATATATTGCAGTGTTAAAGAGCGATCACCACGAACGTCAACGTTGAAGACTTGAATATTGGGCTCCAGATTTGCCAAGTTATATTGCGCAGCGAGGGTTTCCCTAATGCGTTTGTAACCCATTTCATCATGAATAGCGGCAACTTCGATGAAGTTTTTCCGGTCATCATCATTAATCGCAAAGAGCTTAAAGTCGCGCATGAGCTTCGGTGACAAGTATTGGCTAATAAAGCTCTCGTCCTTAAAGTTATGCATGGCAAAGTGAACCGCATCTAACCAGTCTGTTCCTGCCAATTCTGGGAACCACTCTTTGTCTTCGTCTGTCGGCTCTTCACAGATGCGTTTGATATCTCGAAACATCGCAAAACCAAGTGCATAAGGGTTGATACCGTTGAAGTAAGGGCTATTGTATGGCGGTTGTGCGACCACGCTTGTATGGCTGTGTAGAAACTCGAGAATGAACCTCTCAGAAACCAAACCTTCATCATAGAGATGATTGAGAATGGTATAGTGCCAGAACGTTGCCCAGCCTTCGTTCATTACTTGAGTTTGTTTCTGTGGATAAAAGTATTGGCTTACCTTACGCACGATACGAACAATCTCACGTTGCCAAGGCTCAAGCAATGGAGCGTGTTTTTCAAAGAAGTAGAGCAGGTTCTCTTGGGGTTCACTAGGGAAGCGGACCTTCATGTCTTCTTCTTTGGTTTTGGATTGTGGCACTGTACGCCAAAGTTCGTTAACCTGAGATTGCAGGTAAGCTTCACGCTCTTCCTGGCGAGCTTTCTCCTCATTGATCGAAATCTTTTCCGGACGTTTGTAGCGGTCTACACCAAAGTTCATGAGTGCATGGCAAGAATCGAGCAATTGTTCGACTTCGTGCACGCCATATCGCTCTTCACATTCCGCAATATAATTCTTTGCGAACAGAAGATAATCAATGATCGAACTTGCATCGGTCCAAGTTTGGAACAGGTAATTGCCTTTAAAGAACGAGTTGTGCCCATAACATGCGTGAGCGATAACAAGCGCCTGCATGGTGATGGTGTTCTCTTCCATCAAGTAGGCAATACATGGGTTGGAGTTAATGACGATCTCGTAAGCCAACCCCATCTGACCGTGCTTATAGTTCTGCTCTGTTTGTATGAACTTTTTACCAAACGACCAGTGATTGTAGTTGATGGGCATACCGATACTTGAGTACGCGTCCATCATTTGCTCTGAGGTAATCACCTCAATTTGGTTAGGGTAGGTATCGAGACGGTAATGCTCCGCGACACGCTTGATCTCTTTGTGGTAACGCTCAAGCAGCTCAAAGGTCCAGTCTGGACCATCTGGCAGCATATTCTCTCTGCGCTTCTTCGAGGCTTTCCCCGAAAGGTTTGTTGTTGCAGTGTTCATTGCCCACCTCCTTACGCCGTTTCTTTTTTGAATAGTTCACGAAAGACTGGGAAGATATCCTCCACAGAGCGGATATTTTTCATGGCGAAGTTTGGAAATTCTTCTGAAAGTTTTTCATATTCATGCCACAGCGTTTGGTGCGAGCGTCGTGTGATTTCAATGTATGAGTAATACTGACAATTCGGAAGCAATTTATTCACAAGTAAATCACGGCAACGAGGCGAGTCATCAGCCCAGTTATCACCGTCAGATGCCTGGGCAGCATAGATGTTCCATTGGCCCACAGGATAGCGGTCTTGGACGATCTCGTTCATCAACTTGAGCGCACTTGATACAATTGTCCCGCCAGTTTCTTGCGAATAGAAAAACTCATGTTCATCGACTTCTTTCGCTTGGGTGTGGTGACGAATGAAGACGACTTCAACGTTCTCGTAGGTACGTGTTAAGAACAGGTACAGAAGCACGTAGAAGCGCTTTGCAATATCTTTGGTGGCTTGGTCCATAGAACCGGACACATCCATCAGACAGAACATCACTGCTTGGCTCGACGGAACAGGGCGTTTCTCATAGTTCTTAAAACGTAAGTCGAAAGTGTCAATGAAGGGTACGCTTTCTATTTTCTTACGTAGATCCTCAATTTCTTTCTTAAGACGATTTTCTTCAAGCTGTTGAGCTGGCTCGATGTTTTTGATTCGGACAAGCTCTTCTTCTAATTCATGAAGAAGGCGTTTCTTACCTGCTGTCATGGCGGTGCGACGTGCCAACGACTGTTGCAGTGAACGAACAACGGCAATGTTGGATGGAATACCTGCCGTTTGATAACCAGCTCGGTGTGTTTTCCATTCTGTGATTTTGGCAATTTGGTTTTTCTCAAGATTCGGTAGCTCTAAATCTTCAAACAAGATATCGAGGTATTCATCTTTTGAAATTTGAAAAACGAACTCATCTTGGCCTTCGCCGTCAGGGCTGGCATTGCCTTCACCAGCACCGCCGCCTTGGCCACCGCCTTTCGGGCGTTCGATCTTGTCACCAGTGATAAATTGGTCGTTACCAGGGTGTACGCGGTCGCGCACGCCTCCTTTACCCTGATGAAACATAGGTTCATTGATGTCTTTGTGCGGTATAGAGACGTCTTCGCCCGTTTCCGTGTTCGTGATCGAGCGTCGATTCACTGCGTCAGCTACCGACTCTTTAATCTGCTCTCTATGACGCTTCAAGAAGCGCTGTCGATTAACAGCGCTCTTGTTTTTGCCATTGAGCCTTCGGTCTATAAATTGCGCCATGAAATAGCCCTCTTCATGTTTCACAAGCGACCTAACTCAAACTAGTTAGGATGACTTACGTACTCGTAGGTACCACTCAGAAAGTAGGCGAACCTGTTTCTCGGTATAGCCTTTTTCCATCATGCGAGCGACAAAGTCGTCGTGCTTCTTCTGATCTTCAGAAGAGGTTTTCGCATTGAACGAGATAACCGGAAGTAGCTCTTCAGTATTGGAGAACATTTTTTTCTCGATTACCGTGCGCAGTTTTTCGTAGCTGGTCCAAACTGGGTTTTGACCATTGTTATTGGCTTTCGCACGAAGCACAAAGTTGACGATTTCATTTCGGAAATCTTTCGGGTTAGAGATGCCAGCCGTTTTCTCGATCTTCTCTAGTTCTGCGTTTAAAGATGCTCGGTCGAATAGCTGACCAGTTTCTGGGTCACGGTACTCTTGGTCTTGAATCCAAAAGTCGGCATAGGTGACGTAGCGGTCGAAGATGTTTTGACCATACTCAGAGTAGGATTCTAGGTATGCTGTCTGAACTTCTTTACCAATGAACTCTACATAGCGAGGTACTAGATAGCCCTTCAAGAATTCAAGGTATTTCTCAGCAATTTCAGAAGGGAATTGCTCACGTTCTACTTGCTGTTCAATTACATAGAATAGGTGAACAGGGTTCGCTGCTACTTCTGTTTGGTCAAAGTTGAATACGCGAGACAAGATCTTAAATGCAAAACGGGTTGATAGACCGTTCATTCCTTCATCAACACCTGCATAGTCACGGTATTCTTGATAACTCTTCGCTTTTGGATCGGTGTCTTTAAGCGTTTCGCCATCGTATACACGCATTTTCGAGAAGATGGATGAGTTTTCAGGGTCTTTCAGTCGTGAAAGAATACTGAATTGAGCAAGAGTTTCGAGTGTGCTTGGTGAACAAGGTGCTTTAGACAGTTCACTGTTTTCAAGCAGTTTCTGGTAGATCTTCACTTCTTCCGACACTCGTAGACAGTAAGGCACTTTCACAATGTAAACACGGTCCAAGAACGCTTCGTTGTTCTTGTTATTGCGGAAGGTTTGCCACTCAGATTCATTTGAGTGCGCCAGAATCATACCGTCGAATGGAATCGCCGATAGACCTTCAGTTCCGTTGAAGTTGCCTTCCTGAGTCGCAGTCAAGAGTGGGTGTAGCACCTTGATTGGCGCTTTGAACATCTCAACGAATTCCATCAAGCCTTGGTTCGCTTTACACAGCGCGCCAGAGTAGCTGTAGGCATCTGGATCGTCTTGTGAGTAATGCTCTAACTGACGAATATCGACCTTACCAACTAGGGACGAAATGTCTTGGTTGTTTTCATCACCCGGTTCGGTTTTCGCGATACCAACTTGATCCAAGATGGATGGACGCACCTTGAGTACTTTAAACTTGGTGATGTCCCCGCCAAAGTCGTGTAAACGCTTTGCAGCCCAAGGAGACATGATTGACCGCAAGTACCGATGTTCAATGCCATATTCTTTTTTCAGAATCTCCCCATCTTCAACTGGATTAAATAGACAGAAGGGATGGTCGTTTACTGGGCTTCGTTCGCCATTTGCGCTCAAAACATAAATAGGCATTTTTTCCATCAATGCTTTCAGTTTTTCGGCAAGAGATGACTTACCACCACCGACAGGGCCGAGTAGGTATAGGATTTGTTTGCGCTCTTCCAGACCTTGTGCAGCATGTTTGAGATAAGAAACAATCTGCTCAATCGCATCTTCCATGCCATAGAAGTCTTTGAAGGTTTCATAACGCGAGATGACACGGTTAGAGAAGATACGGCTCAATCTTGGATCTTGGGCAGTATCAATGACTTCTGGCTCTCCGATAGCCAAAAGTAGGCGTTCTGCAGCATTAGCGTAAGCGCTTTTGTCGTCTTTACACAGGGCTAAGAAATCCTGTAACGACATCTCTTCATCTTTTGCAGCTTCATATCTTGATTGATAGTGGTCGAAAATACTCATGTCGCTTTCCCCTTTAACTAGTCAGTCTACCGACGAACGTTGACGCAGGCTTACCCACCTTCAATATGCTCTTCGTTGTATGAGCTTATACGTCCTATTATCACGTTTGGTTTGTACTCTAGGTCAGCTAAACAACACCAAAGACTTTGCTTTATGGACAAATTTCACAACAACTGAGAACGATGGATAAGTACCTTTCAATCACTCCCTTTCTCCTTCTAAGCCTAGTCGGGGATTTCCAATTTTGCTTAACAATTATGAATTTATTGCAAAAGTGACATTTGAATCACTGTTTAGAGAATTAACAATTTGAGCTGTGAATAGGAGCGATAGAAATCAGATATGTGGCTTTGAATCACTGAGATTAGTGATTTGTGTGCAAGTTACAGAGAATGAAAGACTTAAGCGTGCTTAACGCATGAGGCTGAATTGTGATAGGGGAAAAGAAAAAGGAGAGCCTTTGCTCTCCTTTTCAGATACTTGCTGGATTATGCACTAAAGATTTGCGCCAGTTCGTTTGCACACAAGTGGTATTGACGAGGGCAGTTACGCCATGTTTTTAACATACGGCGGTATTTGTCTAGCATTGGCATTTGGCTATTGAAGTGATGATCTGCTTTATCAAATTGAGGGTAAAGTCCTTCTGAATCCACTAGGAAGCGTACGTAATGCACTTGTTGTGCTTCCGTTGCGATATCAAAGCCAAGAAACTGAAGACGACGTTGATCTACATTACTGCGCTCTTCATCATCCAGCATTTTGTGCGACTCTTGCATTGCATGGTACATCTCCATGATGTCGATGATTTCACGACATTCAGTTTCAGTTATGCAGCCAAAATCTTTGTTCAACTCGCGCATCTGTAGCTCGTAACCACGCTCCACAATCGTTTGTAGACGCTTGTATTTAGCCGCGTTGTTAGGGTCAAGCTGAGACATTAGGTTGTACTGGTTTGATAGGATCAAACGTTGAGCGTTTGACATTTCCATGGTGACCTCACTAAATAATCTAATACATTTTTAATGTGCTTAGGTTAACGTTTCGGACGAAGGTGAAACATGATCTCAACACATATTTAATATGAAAAATGGCAAGAATTATCGAATCTAGCCAGTTTACAAACACCGTATTAACGAGTGATTACAGCTTATTTATGGTAATGGTTGTATATGTAATCTCGGTCTGAGAATACCCTAAGCCATTCAGGTTTGAAAACCGTCAACACAGCCAGTGACATTCCGTTGAGAAGCCCTTCAGGGAAGGCAAGCAGTGGGACAAAAATGAAATAATTGTGCTGGATAGTTTGCCACTCGTAATGACCCATAGAAAGATGATAAAAAGAGTTTATCAGTAGGTGGAGACTGCCAGTAAGAGCGCCATTGAAAAAACCAGCGACAAAGATGAAGACAAATATGTTTCGAGGAAGGTATTGATAGCTAAGTAGAAAAATGAAGTAGCTAATTAGTATTGGCGCCAATGCTGAAAGTACCAGCGTACTCGGTAACATCAATAGTGGTATGCCATGAATCAGGTGATTAATAAACATGGCAGGAATACAGAGCAAAAATGCCATGCGCCAGCCATACATCATGGTGAGTGTGGTGAGAGCGAGAAAATGTATCTGTAGGCCTTCCTTTATGCCTGCTTGTGCAGACCATAAAACACTTAGAAAGAAGAGAGTTGCAAAGACTAAGTGTTGAAATGGCTTTTCTTGTTCCATTTTAGGCCAAACGACTTTTCGCCAATCGGGTAGACAATAAACGACAGCGACCCAGCAAACAATGATGACCGAAACGAAATTAAACCAATCCATGTGTTATCCCAACGCTTTTCCAGTGAACTTTACTTACTGTTTAATATTCCTAATACGTCTAACATGAGTTGGATAGCGCACAAAATCTGTTAGTTAGTTCGACTAGTTTGTACGACACATATGCCGACATATAGGTAAAAAAATACCAGCAAGTTGCTGGTATTTATAATCTATTCAATAACCTGATATGACTTAGTATTTCACATTTGAGTGATATTGGGAAAGGATTGACTGGATTTCATCCATTGTCTCTTTTGATGGGGGATTTACACCCTCAAGTGGGTATTCAATGCCCAACGCTTCCCATTTATGTGCACCAAGTTTGTGGTAAGGAAGAAGCTCTACCTTCTCAATATTGTCCATATCTTTAATGAACTCGCCCAGCATGTGCGCTGCTTCTGGTTCGTCTGTGTAGCCAGGAACCACTACATAACGAATCCAAGTCTTTTGACCAATCTTATGTAGGTAACGAGCAAAGTCTAAAACACGACGGTTAGACACACCGATAAAATCTTGGTGGATTTCATCTTTCATGTGTTTTAGGTCAAGCATGACTAGGTCTGTCGCATCCAGTACTTCATCAATAACGTCAGTATGCTTGCGAATGTAGCCGTTTGTATCCAAGCAAGTGTGGATCCCTTCGGCTTGAGCAGCTCGGAAGAAATCACGCACGAACTCTGGTTGAAGCATTGCTTCGCCACCAGAACAAGTAATGCCACCACCTGATGCGTTCATGAAATGACGGTAGGTTTTTGCTTCAGAAATAATTTCATCAACCGTCACTTCTTTACCATCATGAGTATCCCATGTATCACGGTTATGGCAATACTTACAGCGCATTAAGCAACCTTGCAAGAAGACGATAAAACGAATACCAGGTCCGTCTACGGTACCACATGACTCAAATGAGTGAATACGACCAGTTGTTGACATCTTTTGCTCTCATTTTTAATAAATTCTGACCGTTATTTTATTACAAATTGAAGGGTTAAAACAGTCTAAGAGGGCTTTCGATAGCTATATAGTGGGGAAAGAAAGCGGCGAAAGAATGCACTCACGCCGCATCTAGAGTTTTATTTAGAAGAAGGCGAATAAGGAGAGAGAACCAGTGCCATATACGTCGGTTTGAGCTTCTTTGTAATCAGGAGACTTGATTGTAAAGGTTAAACTAGCGCCATAATTCTGGTTGTACCAAGTCGCGCCTGCTACCGCACTCGCCTGCCAGTTTTGTAAAGTTACATCGTATTGTTCAGAAGGTTCTGGTAGTCCGGAGCGATCGCCTTCAATAGTGATGTCATTGAAACGGTAGCGACCTTCGAATCCGGTAAACAAGAACCAGCTAGAGGTGCTTTTGGCCAGCATACTTGCGTGGAATGGGCTTTCAACGCTGATGTTTGCAGCGCCAATGCTGTTGCCTAGGTTTGTGCCCCAACGGAACATCACACCTTGAGATACGTCACTGCGGAAATTACCCGCGTTAATGTCATTTACGTTGGTAATTTCCCATTGGGTACTTTTACCTTCACTGCGCATCAGTTTGTTGAATGCACGGTAGCCAACGCTAAAAGCAATTTCGTCATCGATTTGATACTCCCAGCCTTGAGGATCTGTTGAGCCTGTAATGCCGTGAACGATTTGTTGTGCTTTCTCAGACAGTGAGCTTTCACCCGTTGCGCCAATAGTAAAGTTATAGCGAACCGCTTGGTCAGGGGTGAGGGAGATATAGTTGATTTCAGTATGTAAGTAACCGGCGTAAGGGCGATCATTAATGAGAGGGTAGTCAGCTTCAATGTCACTTGGGGTATACATTTTGTGGCCGAGCACGATTTCAATCTTGTCTACGTTATTTTGGCTGTTGTCACTTAGTGTGAGCCACTTCCACTCTGAGTCTTCACGCAGCTTTTCGGTAGCGTACGAGAGGAATATACCGTTGGTATAGTCTTGGTCCACACCAAATATTCCGTCGTTATCTAGCGTGAAGGAAACTGTGGATTTCGAAGAAGCGAAGGCAGGAGAAGCTATCAAAGCCAAAATGATATATTTATTAAGTTTCATAGGCATTTTTGTGAGGATTTTCCGCATCATACTCAAGTTATGCTATAAAATCTCAGGGTGGGTCACAACTTCGAACCAAGATAATAAAAAAGGCTGACGCATTGCTGCGTCAGCCTTTTAGTTATCACTCAAAGTGCTACTTCAATGAGTCTTATAGAGACTCAGTGAATGTACGTGCGATTACGTCAGCTTGTTGCTCTGCAGTTAGAGAGTTGAAGCGTACAGCGTAACCAGATACACGGATTGTTAGCTGAGGGTATTTCTCTGGGTGCTTAACTGCGTCTTCTAGAGTTTCGCGGTTAAGAACGTTCACGTTTAGGTGTTGACCACCTTCGATGCCAGACTCATGGTGGAAGTAACCATCCATTAGACCAGCAAGGTTAGCACGTTGTGAACCTTCATCTTTACCTAGAGCGTTAGGTACGATAGAGAACGTGTAAGAGATACCATCTTTAGCGTGAGCAAACGGTAGTTTACCTACAGACGTTAGAGACGCTACAGCACCTTTTTCGTCACGACCGTGCATTGGGTTAGCACCTGGTGCGAAAGGAGCACCTGCGCGACGACCGTCAGGCGTGTTACCAGTCTTCTTACCGTATACCACGTTTGAAGTGATAGTTAGGATAGACTGAGTTGGGATTGCATCACGGTAAGTCTTAAGCTGACGAATCTTGTTCATGAATACTTCAACAAGTTCACAAGCGATATCATCTACGCGAGCATCGTTGTTACCGAATTTAGGGTAGTCGCCTTCGATTTCGAAGTCGATTGCTACGCCATCTTCGTCACGAACTGGTTTAACTTTCGCGAATTTGATTGCAGATAGTGAGTCAGCTGCAACAGATAGACCAGCGATACCACAAGCCATAGTACGACGAACGTCACGGTCATGTAGAGCCATTAGTGCAGCTTCGTAGCTGTACTTGTCGTGCATGAAGTGAATGCTGTTTAGTGCAGTCACGTACTGCTTAGCTAGCCAATCCATGAAGTGGTCTAGTTTGCCCCAAACATCGTCGAAGTCTAGAACTTCGTCAGTGATCTTAGGCATTTGAGGACCAACTTGGATCTTCAGTTTCTCATCCACACCGCCATTGATAACGTATAGAAGAGTCTTAGCTAGGTTAGCGCGAGCGCCGAAGAACTGCATGTGCTTACCAATGATCATTGGAGATACACAACATGCGATTGCGTAGTCATCAGACTCGAAGTCTGGACGCATTAGATCGTCGTTCTCGTACTGGATTGATGAAGTATCGATAGATACTTTCGCACAGAACTTCTTGAAGCCTTCAGGTAGCTGCTCAGACCAAAGAACAGTGATGTTTGGCTCTGGAGAAGGACCCATTGTGTATAGAGAGTTTAGGAAACGGAAGTTTGAACGCGTAACTAGCGTACGACCGTCAAGACCCATACCACCCATAGACTCTGTTGCCCAGATTGGGTCGCCAGAGAATAGATCATCGTACTCAGGAGTACGTAGGAAACGAACCATACGTAGTTTCATTACGAAGTGGTCGATCATTTCCTGTGCATCAACTTCAGTGATCTTGCCTGCTGCAATATCACGCTCGATGTACACGTCTAGGAACGTAGAAGTACGACCTAGAGACATAGCTGCGCCGTTTTGTGATTTAACAGCTGCTAGGTAACCGAAGTAAGTCCATTGGATTGCTTCTTGTGCTGTTTCAGCTGGACGAGAGATGTCACAGCCGTATTTCTCAGCCATAACTTTCATTTGGCCAAGTGCACGGTGCTGCTCAGCGATTTCTTCGCGAAGCTGCATAGTCATCTGTAGATCTTCACCGTTCTCAAAACGCTCTTGTAGAGACTTGAATTGAGCCAGTTTGTCTTTCATTAGACGGTCGATACCGTAAAGAGCAACACGACGGTAGTCACCGATGATACGACCACGGCCGTAAGCATCTGGAAGACCAGTTAGAACGCCTGATTTACGACATGCTAGGATATCTGGAGTGTAGATATCGAATACGCCAGCGTTGTGTGTTTTGCGGTATTCTGTGAAGATTTTCTTAACTTGTGGATCAAGCTCGCGATCGTAAGCTTTGCAAGAACCTTCAACCATACGGATACCACCGTTAGGGATGATTGCACGCTTAAGAGGAGCTTCAGTTTGTAGACCTACGATAGTTTCTAGGTCTTTTTCGATGTAGCCTGCATCGTGAGCAGTGATGGTAGAGATAACTGAAGTATCGAAATCAACAGGAGCGTGAGTCGCGTTCTCTTGTTTGATACCTTCCATTACCTTAGCCCAAAGCTTGTTAGTCGCTTCAGTACCTTCAGAAACTAGGAAAGATTCGTCGCCTTCGTACGGAGTGTAGTTCTTCTGAATGAAATCACGAACGTTTACTTCGTTTTGCCAGTCGCCTGCAGCAAAACCTTCCCAAGCTTTAGCAAATTGCTCTGCCATGACATACCTACCTTTTTAGTAGAAAAAAATACGTACTGCTTCGCCGTTGAGCCAGCTATCTCCATTGTTACATGGAGAACAGTACACTCTTAATGAATAACAATATTTATAGTCTTAAATAAGAATATTTGGGTAATAAAACTATAAATATTGTCACTAGTACTAATGTGGGTTCTTCCCAACCACAATTCAAGGCTACACTAAAAAAATTTTGCAAACCTTAAACTAAATCAATAAATCCTAAAAAATCTCGATAAAAATGGGGTAGCGACAAGCGCTACCCACACATTTTTTGAAAGGATGGTATTAAAGCCAAGCTTTAATGCCATATTGTCCTTCTAGCATACCTACTGCAAGCATAGCGACCAAACAGATAATCAGTACACCTACAGGGATCACAATCTTATCGACAAATGAAAGGCGAGCCGCACGCTCTTTGTCACCAATTAGACCGTTGTTGTCTAGCAGCATAGTTAGTGCCCAAGCAAGTACAGGGTTAACAACCGCTGAACCGAAGATACAGATACCGGCAGCTTGAGAATCTTTCGAGTCTTTCACCATTTGCATACCAGCTTCAAGTAGCGGTAGAGATACACCTACTAGAAGAGCAACACGCATCACTGGTGGCCATACCGCGATATCCATTGGGAAGCCAAGGATCGCGATGATCATAACTAGAAGACCTAGAAGGATAGCACCGCCAGGGATAGGGCGTTTTGCGATCGCTGCTGGGATCATGTAAGTACCCCAAGATGAAGTGATGTTACCACCACCTACTGCTGTACCTACCATTTGACGGATAGAACACATAGTCATCGTGTCATCAACGTCCATCAGTACTTTTTCAGTCTTTTTAGGGTAGTTCAGTTCTTGGAAGATACGGTGACCTAGGAAGTCAGGAGACCACATTGCCACGGCAAGGATTGCAAATGGTAGCGATGCGATGAAGTGTTCCATGTTAGGAAGACCTAGCATCCAACCTTCTTCAGTGCTGCCCCACCAGTAAACTGGGTTTAGGTTAGGAAGACCTGTTTCAGTTACGAATTTAATATCGAAACCAGCACCTAGCACTAGAGCGATCGCAAGACCGGTGAAAGCACACACTGGGATTGCTAACCAACGTTTGTTTACTTTTGCAAGGAATGCGTATAGCGCGATAGTGACTGCTAGTACAATAAGACCAACGTAACCCATGCTGCCAGCTTCAACTGTAGAAGATTGTAGGCCAACTGCCCAATCTTGAATCGAAGTGATCTGGCTCATGGTGCCCGTTAAGCCCAAGAAGATAAGCAAGCCACCGGCCGTACCTTCTGAGGTGAGGTTCACCAGTTTAGAGCCGCCTTTCAAGGCACTCAATAAAAGACCGAATACACCGATTAGAATTGCCAATGCAAGAGGGTGAGCACCAGCTAGAGCGATGGTACCAATAAGAGGGATCATTGGACCGTGGTTACCCGCAAGGTTGGCTTTAGGGTTAATAAAACCAGAAGCAAGTACACAGAAAAGAAGTGCAGGGATAAGCATTTCTACACGTGCAACTTCGATAGCAAAATCTTTGCCTAAGTTGACGTGGTCCCATGCTGCAGTAAGACCTTCAGCCCAAGACATCATTACCGCAGAGTACATTGCGATAATACCGATAGTACCAGCCAGTGCTGGAACAAGGTCTTCAAGCTCAAAGCGGAAATCACGACCTGGCAAGTTCAAGCCAAAGCGACGTGGCTTCATGATTTGCAGTTCGTGGTCTAGGTAGTCTGAACGGCTTGCGAACTCAGAAGATGGACGATGAAGCTCTTTGTAGCTCTTTGTCTCAATATCTGAATCAGAGTGCGCTTTATTTACTGCGTCTGACATAGATTCCTCATATGTTTAAAAAGTTATTAATTCTGAATTGAATTTTAAAATCCGCATCCTGCGGTACTTCCTATGCTAGCTATTATTAGGATTTTGTTGCACGCATACCTCGTGCCTAAGCATAGCTAATAACCTGTTGTGTTGAGGCACAAAAAATTCCTCATCATTGAGGCGGAGTCTAACAAGATAGCCCTTTGGGGTGATTGATTTAGATCACTTTAAGAATAGATGTGAAAGAAAACTACAGAAAGTGTCCGATATGCGAATGACTTGGTTTTTTTGCCGTAATTTGATTACACAAGTTGCATAAAATTAGAAGGTTTAGTTGCTAGTGATAAGTAAGTAAACAACAGGTGAGTTAAGTCACAACTTTATTCGTAATTTTGGCTTTATTCTTGCTTAATTCCGAGGAGAGACGTTTTTTTGGCTAATCATTGCCGCTCAGTTTAGGAACATTACATGAAACAACTTAAAGTGCTGCCACTTGTGGCAATTATCTCAGGTTTAATGGTCGGATGTGGCGGCGGTGGTGGCGGTGGCGGAAGCTCCACACCGAGGACTACTTTTACTTTTACTTTTGCGGCTCCAAATGTCATTGATGAGGCTACAGCCCAAAAAGATAGCTGTACCGTTTACGACCGTAGAGTAGATGGCAATGGCATCGAGCAGGTATTGACTTATCAGCCAGCGGTAAGTGCACAGCTGACAGGGGATAAGGTTGTTGGCTTCTATTCCGACGAGAATGGCGTTCGCAAAGGTGATTATATTTATCCGTCTGGAACAACCTTGAAATTTGTTCTAGAAGACATTCCTAAGGATGGTTACTTTACCTACCAGTTGCTTGATGCTTCTGGAACTGTGTTTACAGCAAACAGCTTTAGTCGAGATTTTTTAAAGGATAATAACCTTAGAAAATCAACATTTTCTATGAATCGAGAAGCGGTATCTTCTTGTAATAAAAATGGTAACTTCAGCACGCCTAGCCGAACTGATCTTAAGTATGAAGCAACGGAAGCTGGTGGCTTAGAGTACAACTTCATTTCTCAAGTCGCAGAAGAGTCAAAACCTACTTACTCAATTGACTCCTTAGAGGTAAGAGCGGTTGGTTCGAAGATGGAATCGACAGTCGTACTGCAATATGCAGATGCAGCGAAAACAGAACTGCATCAATATGGTATTCGTGACTGGTCTAATGCATCGCCACAGCCATTGGTTGGAATGAATGGCTCATCTCCTATCTTGAACCCAACTTCTTTTGTATATGACTCGTTAGACATCAGTGTTCTTGTTGGTGATTACAGCTACGAAGTTGCGGAACTACCAATGGCTACAACAAAGTTTTACCACCCGCTTGAGCCTAAAACCGAGACTTGGACTTACAGTGTTTCCGCGGAAAAACCAATCAACGGTTGGGCAGCGGCACTAAACCAAAAGATGTATCAGGACGCAAACTGGGATATTTCAATTGATCCAAGTGTTTACTACAACTTAGCCTCTTTGCCTACGACGCATGCTGTAAAAGATTCAACGATTCAAACTGGTTTTACTTTCAGTGAACAAGACAAAGGGTTTAGCCGAGTTGCATATCGCTCTGAGTCAAATTCTGGCTCGCTACACCGGGTAACACACAAGATCTTTACGGCTCTAGATAGTGATGTCGTTGTCCCAGAACTGTATTACTACACATTTGATGACAGCGTAAAACAGGATTTGAAAGTCTCTACAACAAGTGATTACTCACAGACTGTTTTACTTGAATCCGCAGAGGCAAGTCTAACTAGTTACGACTTTGTTTCTCTTTTCTCTCATGGTGATGTGACTGACCTAAAAGCTGATCATGATGGTATTGTGATTAGTGAAGTTGATTCAGAGAAGGTCAACACTAATGCTCAGAAATCTGATTTTATGGTGTTGGTGAAGTAGAAAGTTAACATTTTGATAAAATAAAGCCCCTCAAATGAGGGGCTTTTTTATGTCATTTATTCAGATTGAAAAGAATAAATTGCTAATTATTGCATATTCATTTGATTGTTGTATCTATCTATTCTAAATATTTAGGTTAATAATTTGTTGCATGTTTTTTTGTGTGGTGATAATTTGTTCCAAAATAAGGAGGGCGGAGTCCCTCTAAGCAGTGACATTACACAGGGAGTAAAGCGCAATGAATGATGTACCAGCGCTAGATATAAAAGACCTGCACAAAACATTTGGCCAGAATGAAGTACTAAAGGGTATTTCACTTGCCGCACATAAAGGGGATGTTATCTCTATCATTGGCTCTTCTGGTTCCGGTAAGAGTACCTTCCTCAGATGTATCAACCTTCTTGAAACTCCAACTGCCGGTGAAATTTGGGTAAACGGTGAGCTTATCCAGATGAAAAACAATCGAGCAGGGGAGTCCGTTCCTGCCAACGAAAAACAAGTACAACGTATTCGCTCTCGCTTAGCGATGGTTTTCCAAGGCTTCAACCTTTGGTCCCATTTAACCGTTCTAGAAAATGTGATTGAAGCACCAGTTCACGTACTTGGTGTACCTAAAGCGCAAGCGATTGAAAACGCGGAGCTACTGCTGAAGAAAGTAGGGTTGTACGAGCGTAAAGACTATTACCCTGGGCATCTTTCCGGAGGTCAGCAACAACGCGCGGCGATTGCTCGTGCACTTGCCGTTGATCCAGAAGTAATGTTGTTTGATGAACCGACTTCTGCTCTTGACCCAGAGTTGGTCGGTGAAGTTTTGGGGGTAATGAGAGATTTGGCAGATGAAGGCCGAACTATGCTCGTTGTAACCCACGAAATGGCATTTGCACGTGATGTATCTAACCATGTGATGTTTTTGCATCAAGGCTTAGTGGAAGAACAGGGAGATCCAGCTAAGCTATTTACAAATCCAGATTCAGAACGATTACAGCAATTTATCTCATCTATCTACTAATATTTCTTGGTTGGCAGTCTTTTGCCACCGATTAAGCACAACAATCAAAACCAAATAAAAGCAATCACAGGAGTATGGAAATGAAAAAGTGGTTATTAGCAGCAACGCTTGCTGCAACAGCAGCGTCTGGTGTCGCCCAAGCAAAGGAATGGAAAACGGTCCGCTTCGGTATTGAAGGCGCTTACCCTCCGTTTAGCTGGACAGAAACGGATGGCTCTTTAAAAGGCTTCGACGTGGATATGGCGAATGCACTTTGTGAAGAGATGAAAGTGAAGTGTAAGATTGTTGCTCAAGACTGGGATGGCATCATTCCTTCTCTACTCGCTCGCAAATATGATGCGATCATCGCTGCAATGTCGATCACTGAAGAGCGCAAGAAGAAAGTGGACTTCACAGGTAAATATGCTCTGATTCCAAACAAATTTATTGCGAAGAAGGGTGCAAATCTAGATTTTGACAACCTCGATGGTCAAAAGATTGCCGTTCAACGCGCAACTACTCACGATAAATACCTGACAGATAACTATGGCGATAAAGTAGATATCGTTCGTTACGGATCGTTCGACGAAGCCTACCTAGACCTTGCAAACGGTCGTGTTGCAGCAGTACTTGGTGACGCTTCGGCACTAGAAGAAGGTGTATTAAACAAAGCGGGTGGTGAAGCGTACGAATTCGTTGGACCTTCTCTGACGGATCCTAAGTGGTTTGGTGATGGCTTTGGTATTGCGGTTCGCAAGCAAGACAAAGACCTAACTAAGAAGCTAGATGCGGCTATCTTGTCACTACGTGAAAAAGGTGTTTACCAAGAAATCGCAGGTAAATACTTCAACTACGATGTTTACGGCGAGTAAGCTGTAACTAAGCGACCGTTGGCTTGTTCCTAGAAGTAGCCAACGGTCGATCTTTTGAGTTTAGGGATTAGGAACTCACCTATGCTGGATCTACAAGGATATGAAGCCTCGATCTTAAAAGGGGCTTTAGTAACTATCGAAGTCGCGGTACTTTCTCTGCTGTTAGCTGTCATTCTCGGTATGCTAGGGGCGTTGGCAAAACTAGCACCATACAAGTGGGCGAGGGCTATTGCGACACTTTACACCACCATCATTCGTGGCATTCCAGATTTAGTTCTGATGATGCTGATCTTCTTCGGTGGTCAAATTCTATTAAACAACAGTCTTTATTCGATCAATGAGACACTCAACGAATGGTTTACTGCCAGTGATCCTAACCATGAGTGGACTTCTTACTTGCCGGATTATATTGACGTCAGTCCTTTTATTGCTGGCGTGCTGACCATTGGATTTATCTTTGGCGCTTACATGGCTGAGACGTTCCGTGGCGCGATCATGGCCGTAGACAAAGGCGAGCTAGAGGCGGCAAAAGCTTATGGCATGAGCCCGGTGATGTCGTTTCGCAGAATCTTATTACCTCAAATGATTCGACATGCCTTACCTGGCTTTGGTAACAACTGGTTGGTTCTACTGAAAACGACGGCATTAGTATCCATCATTGGTTTGGAAGATATGGTACGCATGAGCTCGTTGGCGGCGGGTACAACCAAAATGCCATTCACTTTTTATATGGCGGTTGCGATCATCTTCTTGTTCTTTACCAGTGTTTCAACAGGCTTACTTAAGCTGGTTGAACGAAAATTCAGTATTCACGCGAGGTAAACCATGGATTTTTCATTGATCGTTGAAAGTTTCCCGGTCTACCTTGATGGGCTGTGGACAACAGTATGGCTTGTTGCTTTAGCGCTGGTGATTGGTCTGTGTGTATCGATCCCTCTCGCAGTTGCGCGCAATAGCACAAACTACGCCTTGAGTTTACCATCATGGGCATTTATCTACTTTTTCCGTGGGACTCCATTGCTTGTGCAGCTCTACCTTATCTATTACGGTATGGACCAGTTCTTCCCGGTGAAAGATACACTTTGGGAAAACGCGTGGTTCTGTGCGCTGGTGGCTTTCGTACTGAATACATCAGCCTATACGGCGGAAATTATTCGTGGGGCAATTAATGGTTTGCCTAAAGGTGAAGTGGAAGCCGCTAAAGCATACGGTATGAGCAAGTTTATGACTTATCGCCGCATTATTCTGCCAAGTGCATTGCGTCGCGCACTGCCAGCTTACTCTAATGAAGTCATCTTCATGCTCCACGGTAGTGCGGTTGCAGGTATTATTACCATTATGGACCTGACAGGGGCTGCTCGTTTGGTGAACTCTCGTTATTACGCACCATTTGAGTCATTCTTGACTGCGGGATTGTTCTATATGGCACTGACCTTCATCATTTTGTGGTGCTTTAAAATGGCAGAGAAGCGCTTCTTGGCATACCTAAGACCGTTGAGCTAAATCCTTAGACAGCTAACAAGCAAAAAGAGCGCCTATTGGCGCTCTTTTTCAATTTAAAGACTTTTCGATTTGGAGAAAACCTAGAACTATTTGAATGTCGACCAGATCGGTGCGTGATCAGACGGTTTCTCAATACCACGTAGTTCGTAATCAATGTCCGATTCAACGCATTTCTTCGCAAGTGATGGTGTTGCTAGGATAACGTCAATGCGAAGGCCACGGTTGTCATCAAAACCACGAGAGCGGTAATCAAACCATGAAAAACGGTCATCGACTTCTGGGTGTAAGTTGCGGAAAGTATCCTCGAAGCCCCAATCTAATAACGTTTGCAACCATTCACGTTCTTCTGGTTGGAAAGAACATTTACCTGTCTTCAACCAACGTTTACGGTTTGGTTCGCCAATGCCGATATCTGAGTCAATAGGGCTGATGTTAATGTCACCCATGACAATCAGTTGTTCATCGTTAGTGTGGTGATCGTTCAGGTAAGTCATCAAATCGATGTAGAACTGACGCTTATATGGGTACTTGGTTTCGTGAGCAATGTTATCACCTTGAGGGAAGTAACCATTTAGAACCGTTACCTTCTCACCATTCTCATCTTCAAATGTCGCCATGATCATGCGCTTTTGGTGCTCTTCATTATCGGTTGGGAAACCTTTTTGAACGCTGAGTGGCTCTTGTTTACATAGCATCGCCACACCGTAGTGGGCTTTTTGACCGTGAAAGTAAACTTTGTAGCCCATCGCCTCGACATCTTCGATAGGGAATGCTTCATCGTGTACTTTGATTTCTTGAAGACCAATCACGTCTGGTTGGTGTTTGTCGATAAGCGCTTGGAGTTGATGCAGACGCGCACGAAGTCCATTGATGTTAAAGCTAATTACTTTCATTTTTTATCCTTCTCAAGGGGCGTGTTTGCGTATGATGTTACCATTGCAAAAGGAAGGTGCAAATGGTTCTCATGTAAGGGAATAGAGTAGAAAGATATGGTTAAATCGCGAGTTGCTACTGTGCCTTAAGTTTGTTCTCCAGATCACTTTGCACGATCTTTAGCGCTTTAAGTGCAGTCTCAGGATCGATCTCGTTGGTTTCTAGCAGGTAAATCAAATCGACAGCGAGTTTGATCTCTGCTGGCGCGTCATCAAGAGGGGATTTTGGTTGTTCAGGCATTACTGGTTTTTTTCCCTATGAGTAATTTGGTTTTCCAATTTAAGAAGTGCAGCTTCGCAACGTTGTAGTCGTTGTTCTGTTGCTAATAAGACTTTCTGAGCTTCAGCCCTTGCAAAGCTTGGTGCCATTTCGACGGCCCGTTCTTTTTCTAATACCATTTCGCGTAAACGACGAGCCCATTCTTGGTGCTGAGCCAGTTCTTGGTAGAGAACGTTAATTGGTTTTCTGAAATGGCTGCTGTGTTTGATTTCACCTTTACGGATTTTGGTCGTAGAAATTTCGCGTTGAATAGCTGTTATTTGAGCGACAAGTCTTTCGGTCAGGTACTCTGCACGAAGTGCTGTGAGCTTTTCTTCTTTCTGTTCACGGACAATAGAATCAAGTGTTGCAGTTGCTTCTTTAACACAAGGAACCAATAACCGAGAACGGCAGTGGAACAAACGTTCATCAAAGAGAGGGACATGATGTTCACCGCGTTGGCGATCAAGTGCCGCTGCTTGGCTAGACATCTGTTCTAAGCTTTCAGAAAGTTGCTTAATGTTCATGTTAATCCCACAAACCACGCGTCATAAGCAAGTTTAATTGCTAATACACTTACTACGGTAACAAATACGGGGCGAATGAATTTAGAGCCAAATCGAATCGCGGAATGCGCACCAACAAAAGCGCCCGCCATTAAACAGACCCCCATGGTTAAACCCAGTACCCAGTTGATATGACCTAAAATTGCAAAAGTGATAAGAGAAGTAAAGTTGCTAGTAAAGTTCATTGCTTTGGCTAAGCCTGACGCAAGCAAGATGTTCAGTCGATAAAGAGCCATCGAACTTACCGTCCAAAACGCGCCTGTACCAGGCCCTGCTAATCCATCATAGAAGCCGATCGTAAAACCTTGCATATACTGCTTTTTATTGAGCATAGGGCAAGGTTCAGGGGTTGGGCTTTGATGTGTTGATTGCGGTGTTTTGTGGAATACGGTGTACATGGCGGCCGCAAGAATAATTAGAGGTAAAACCTTCTCTAACCACTCTGTACTAATAGCATCAACAAACAGCGTTCCTAATGTAGCACCAATGAGTGTTGCTACAAACGCTCGTCCCCAGCACTGTGGTTTGAACAAGCGCTTTCTATAATAGGTAAAAGCGGCAGTGGAAGAAGCAAAAGATGCGGCTAACTTGTTGGTACCTAATGCAATATGTGGCGGGAGGCCTAACGATAGCAAAGCAGGTACGGTTAACATGCCACCACCACCGGCTACAGCATCAATAAATCCAGCAACAAAAGCGACGAGCGCCAGCACCAACAACATGGTTGGCTCAATCATTTCCATAAATAGTTATTCTTCTAATATTCGATCTTGCGTTTAAACGGCGGAAGCGAGTCAATTAAAGCTTGCCCGTAGCGTTTTGTTACTAAGCGTCTATCAAGGATGGTCACTCTACCAGAATCGCGTTCTTTGCGCAGTAAACGACCGACACTTTGAATCAGCTTTTTGCTCGCGTCAGGCACGGTGATCTGCATAAACGGATTCCCTCCTTTCTTCTCTATGTATTCCGAGTGTGCTTGTTCTACCGGAGAAGTAGGGACACCAAATGGAATCTTAGTAATGATGAGGTTTTCTAGTAGCTCTCCCGGTAAATCAAGACCTTCCGAGAAGCTTCCTGTACCAAAAAGAATGCTAGTTTTCTGCTGATCTACGAGCTTTTTATGTTTTTTTAGAATTTCTGCGCGTGAACTTTCGCCTTGAACTTGTAGTGCCCAGCCCCGTTTTATGAAATCTGAACTTAACGCATCCGCCACTTGGTTCATTTGCCAATAAGAGGAGAATAATACTAAGTTTGCTTTGTTGTCTTCTAAATACTTAGGCAAAATTTCAATAAGATATTCGGTAAATTGCGGCGCTTGAGGCTCATACTTCATCGCTGGAATCAAAAGCTCGGCTTGATTTTGATAGTCGAAAGGAGAAGCTAATGCTAAAAATTGAGTTCCTGACTCAGGTTTCGCATCGACACCTACTTGATGACAGAAGTAATGGAAGGAGTTTAGTGCGCGCATCGTTGCTGATACTAGGACTGCACCAATGCAGCGGCTCCAGATTTGTTGATCGAGTTGCCAGCCAATCTCCAGTGGCGAAACACTAACTATATAATCGCCTTCTTGGTCTGGGTGTTTTTCCAGCCATCGAGCCAGAGGAGCGCCTTTGTCACGGGTAGGCTCTGCCATTAGGTTCCACACCTGTGCTAGGTTTTCCAAGCGCTGAATGTAAAAACCTAATTCAGCGAGGGCAGGTTCTGCCAACCTTGATGAAAGTTCACCATCTTTCACTCGCTCAGCTATAAGATCGGCGATCTTAGCCACACTTTGATTCGCTTTCTTACTGAGTTGCTTAAGATCTTTAGATTGATTTTCTAACCAAGTGGGCAGCTCGCCATGTTCAAAACGATAAATGTTTTCTTCGAACTGTGCAGGATCGAACTGTTTGGTTAGTTGGCTCAGTGCCGGGATGAGCTCTTGCACCGATTCCTGTAAATCATTGCGAAAACGGGCGACACGCTTCTCATCAGCTAAGGATGAAAACTTACTGGTCGATTGGTTGAGCTTCTCTAGCCAAGCTGCCGCACCTTTCAAGCTCGCAGATGCGGATGCATGGTCGCGAGCTACATGGGGTAGGTGGTGGGCCTCGTCAAACACATAAATCGTGTTTTCAGGCTCAGGGAGAATCACGCCACCGCCTAAGTCTGCATCAGCCATCACTAATGAATGGTTGGCAATGATGACATCATTCTTGTCTAACTCTGCTCTAGCTTTCTGAAAAGGGCAGTTGCGATGGGCAGGTAAGCTATTATTACAGCTGTGCTTATCACTCACAATAAGCTGCCATAGACGATCATCTATTGGCTTTGGCCAAGAATCACGGTCGCCATCCCACTTACCTTGAGCAAGAGAACGATACATGGTCTCTAGAAGCTCGATGTCTTTCTTCTTTGGTTTTGTCTCAAACATAGCGAGCTGACCACCATCAACTCCGCTTGCAGTAGCAAGTTTCTCTGCACAGCAGTAGCGTTGGCGGCCTTTGGCCAAAATAAAGGAGAACTCTCGATCTGTAATACGACGGAAAAGAGGCAAATCTTTGTTTACCAACTGCTCTTGTAAAGCCACTGTTGCAGTCGATATCACAACTTTACGGTTGTTATGTACCGCAACGGGAATCGCCGCCATTAAGTAAGATAAAGACTTCCCGATCCCGGTACCAGCTTCAGCAATTAGCATACGATTTGATTTGTGGTATTGCCCGCATAGCGTTTTTGCAATCTCAGCGACTAGATAGTTTTGTGCTCGACGTGGCACAAAGTTGTCCAGTTGAGCTTGTAAGTTCTGATAGCTGTTTCGAATCGACTTTTGAATGTTACTGGTTAGCATACGGGCCTCAAATGCGTTGGTGGCGCATAGTAGCACACTTCACTAGCTGTACAGTAGTTCACAAAATGGAATGCTTTTGTATGGAATGTAGATCTTGTTCACAAAAAAATATTGAACCTAATTCAAATGAAAATAATTTCATGGAATGAAATATATAAAACTTCAAAAATGCCAGTTTGGTAGTGTTTTGTTCTTTATTGGTGGTTGTATAGATTGTTTTTTGATGTTTTAAACTGCTTATTAATGAAATGATAAATTAATAAAAATCAAGTCGATTGTTTAGAAGTTCATCGAATAATTTAAATATAAAAAATCAAGTTATTGTTTTTAAAGTATATTTTTGTTTTTTGATGTAAATATTTAGAAAATTTGACAGGCAGAATAATCTTTTGCACTCTAGTGCCCAGATTTTGCAAACCAACATTGTTACGCTTCGATAACAAGTGGTTTCGAAAATAAAAAAAGGGAATCGGACAAGGATATCCCAAACTAAGAAAAGGCAGTGGATTAATTATGAAAAAGACTCTATTAGCTCTAGCTGTAGTTGCGTCTGCAACTTCAGTAAACGCAGCTGAAGTATACAAAGCTGAAGGCGGTTCTGTTGATTTTTACGGTCAACTACGTCCAACTCTTCTATTCCTAGAGAGCAACGACCACACAGCTGAGCTAAACACTAGCTCTTCACGTATGGGTGTTAACGGTGTTTACGTTGTAAACGACGGCCTAAAAGTTCTAGGTGAAGTTGAACTAGGTGTAGGTCTAGGTGACAACTACGGCGCTGAAGAAAACTCAAGCGAGCGTACAGACGATACAGTATACGTTCGTCGTCACATCATCGGTTTCGACATGGGTGAAATGGGTACTATCCGCTTCGGTAAAGAAGGTACTTTCGCGGATGACGTTTACGGTGCTGATTACTCATACTTCTTCGGCGGTTCTGCACTTCTTTACGGACACGCTTGGAACAACTCTTCTCAAATCAAATACGCATTCGAAAACGATGCATTCTGGCTAAAAGCGGGTTACGCACTTGGCGAGAATGACAAGAACGAAGAAGTTCGCGAAGTATTCGTAGGTAAGTCTTTCGGTGACCTATCTATGCACGCGGGTGTTCTATCTTCTGAGAACAAGATCGCTTCTAAAGGCAACAACAGCGAAAACCTATCTTTCGAAGTAACTGCTGAGTACGCTCTAGGTGAACACACTCTAGGTGCAACATACTACTACAACGAGAACGATGACAAAGCTGCAAGCGAAACAATCGACTCTCACGCTCTTTCTCTAGCGGGTATGTTCGCAGTTGCTCCTAAAACAACTCTTTACTCTGGTTACGAGCTAGTAGCATCTTCTTCTGACAAAGCTGGTTCAGTAGACGCTGACAACTCTCGTTTCTACGCTGGTGTTGAATACAAGTTCTCTAAGTGGGCTCGCGTATTCGCTGAAGGTGCTTACAAATTTGAAGAAACTAAGCTAGACAACTCTAAAGTTGATAGCACAACTGACTTCGGTGTTGGTGCACGTTTCTACTGGTAATCAAAACCCAGTTTGATATTGTAAGACCCAGCCTAGTGCTGGGTCTTTTTTATTGAAGATAAGGAATATAAGTCTATGCAGTTATCACTAAAAGCAGCAATGGTATTGTCTTTGTTTGCAAGTGCAAACCTGTACGCTGCGACAACTCTGGTAGTGCCTGAGGATGTGAAATTATTGTCTGTAAATATGGAGAAGCCAAAGTTAGAGGGCGGCTTATTTTCAGATGAGAAAACGATGGAGATCCCGGACGGAACAAACCAGATTGTTTTCAAATATCAGCCAGAGTTTGAAATCGGTGATGACATTAAAGGCGTTTATGGTGACGTCATCATAGCCAAATTCGATGCAACAGATGAAGAACTAACGTTCGAGTTACCTAAATTCAAAACTTATCGCCAAGCACAAACAAACATTTCTCCTTTGGCGTGGCAGTTGCTTGATTCTAAAGGGCAGCCAATTGATTTGGTTGAAGACGTATTAGAATCTGATGGCGTTCAAATCGGTCGTAACTATTCTCAAGAGGCACGCAACTACAATATCGCTGGTGGTCTTGCTAGTGTCGCGGTTACTTACGTGACGGTTAACCAACACCAACAAGCGGTAAGCGAAATAGAGCCTAAAGCTCAGGAAATTAAGAGTAGCCAGAAATCCACAACTCAAGACAGCCAAATGGTTGATCTTTTAAAGACGATGTATAACAAAGCAACGCCACAAGAAAAAGAAACATTTAAGAAGTGGGTCGCTCAACAATAATCGTTATTTGTAGTAGTAAAAGCTAAAAAAGCAGGCCAATGCCTGCTTTTATGTTTTTTGAGGTTTGAAGTTAGAGTTTGATTTCTTTCCACTCTCCGGGTGTTAAATCATTAAGCTGTATATCGCCCATTGAGTAACGAACTAAACGCAGTGTTGGGAAGCCGATATGCGCCGTCATCCGCCTAACTTGACGGTTTCGACCCTCAATGATGGTAATGGATAACCAAGTCGTAGGGATATTTGCTCTAAACCGGACGGGTGGGATTCTGTCCCAGATCGCTGGCTCAGGCATCACTTCAACTTTTGCTGGTAACGTCATGCCGTCTTTCAGTTCAACTCCCTTTCGTAGCTTCTCTAAGTCTTCTTCTTGAGGTGCTCCGTCTACCTGTACCCAATAGGTTTTTGGTGATTTCGATTGAGGCTGCGTTAACTTAGCCTGCAAGATGCCATCGTTTGTTAGCACCATCAGACCTTCACTGTCTCTATCCAATCGCCCTGCAGCGTATACATCTTTCACCGGGATGTAATCCGCTAAGGTTTTGCGACCATCCCCATCAGTAAACTGGCTTAACGTGTCATATGGCTTGTTGAAGATAATCACTTTACGATCTTCAGGTGCAATGCGTGGCCTCGCGGGGTTTGAGGATCGGGTTGTGCGGCCTGGCCTATTTTTAGCTGGTCCATTTGAATGGTTTGGCTTACTTGAGCGTTTAAAATGGCTTGATTTAGATTGGTTGCTGCGGCGACCTTTCTCATGACCCGTGCGAGATGACATGTTAACTACCTTGCAAAAATGTAAATGAACTGTGTTTGAAAGTTTTAAGTTTTCTTCTGATCGGCTATCATTTGCGCGCCTAAAACTAACAAAAGCGCACAGAATAATAGACTATTTAGTGTTATTTGTTTAATGATATAGCCAAGTTGCTTTTAGGGCGGTGTTCCTACATAAGCACAGCATAAAAGTAAACTTGGCACAAAGTGTACTCATGGATAGAGAGCCATAGAGCTTCAAACTATAAAAAAGAGTGCAAACCGCATGTCGCGTTGGTGAGGAGAAATGCACTACTAACGTTTAGCAATGCGTCAATTCAACAAACTCAGTTGCTGAGTTGTTCAGCTTAGTTGAGTAAAAAATAGGGAAATTTCATGCCTACAGAAAAACCTACAATTATCTACACAATCACTGATGAAGCCCCGGCGTTAGCAACCTATTCATTACTACCAATCATTCAATCGTTTACCGCATCGTCTGGCATTAATGTAGATACACGTGATATTTCGTTAGCGGGTCGTATTATCGCTAACTTCCCAGAGCATTTAAAAGAAGATCAGCGCATCGGTGACGCGCTAACAGAACTTGGTGAGTTGGCAAAAACACCAGAAGCAAACATCATCAAGCTTCCAAACATTTCTGCGTCTATTCCACAGTTAAAAGCGGCTATTAAAGAGCTACAAGCAAAAGGCTACGAACTACCAAACTACCCAGAAGAACCGAGCACTTACGAAGAAGAAGCGATTAAAGCGACTTACGACAAAATCAAAGGTAGTGCGGTTAACCCAGTTCTACGCGAAGGTAACTCAGACCGTCGTGCGCCACTTTCAGTAAAGAATTACGCGAAGAAGAATCCACACTCAATGGGTGCATGGTCAGCTGATTCCCAATCTCATGTTTCAAGCATGGCTGACAACGATTTCTTCGGTAGTGAAAAGTCGACAACTGTTTCTGGTGCGACTGACGTAAAAATCGAATTTGTTGCTGCTGATGGTTCGGTAAAAGAACTTAAATCAGCATTCCCTCTGCAAGACAAAGAAGTGATCGATTGTTCAGTAATGAACAAGAAAGCGCTTGTTGAGTTCTTCGAGAAAGAAATTGCAGAAGCAAAACAACAAGACGTCCTGCTTTCTCTGCATATGAAAGCGACCATGATGAAAGTGTCGGATCCAGTTATCTTCGGCCACGCAGTTAAGGTTTACTACAAAGACGTATTTGCGAAATACGGCAAGCTGTTTGAAGAGCTAGGCGTTGATGTAAACAACGGTATCGGTGACGTATATGCGAAGATCGATGCGCTACCTGCTGAACAAAAAGCAGAAATCGAAGCGGCTATTCTTGCGGTATACGAAACGCAACCAGCACTAGCGATGGTGGATTCAGATCGTGGTATTACTAACCTACACGTACCAAGCGATATCATTGTTGATGCTTCTATGCCTGCAATGCTACGTGCTTCTGGCCAAATGTGGGGACCAGACGGTAAGCAGAAAGATACTAAAGCAATGATTCCAGATCGTAGCTACGCAGGTATTTACCAAGCGGTTATCGACTTCTGTAAAGAGAACGGCGCGTTTGACCCAACAACAATGGGTAGCGTTCCAAACGTAGGCCTAATGGCTCAGAAGGCCGAAGAATACGGTTCACACGATAAAACATTCATTCTAGATGCAGCAGGTACTGTACGCGTTGTAGATGCTTCTGGTGCAGTTCTTCTTGAGCAAGCTGTAGAAGAAGGTGATATCTTCCGTATGTGTCAGGTCAAAGATGCGCCGATCCAAGATTGGGTGAAACTTGCTGTAACTCGCGCTCGTGCTTCGGGTGCACCGGCTGTGTTCTGGCTTGATGAAGCGCGTGCTCACGATGCAGAGCTTATCAAGAAAGTAAATGCATACCTTCCTGCACACGACACTTCAGGTCTAGAAATTAAGATCCTTGCACCAATCGATGCATGTAAATTCTCTCTAGAGCGTATCAAAGAAGGTCTAGATACAATCTCGGTAACAGGTAACGTACTTCGCGACTACCTAACTGATTTGTTCCCAATCTTAGAGCTAGGTACATCTGCGAAGATGCTGTCTATCGTTCCACTTATGAATGGTGGCGGCCTATTCGAAACAGGTGCGGGCGGTTCAGCTCCTAAACACGTTCAACAGGTAGAGAAAGAGAACCACTTGCGTTGGGATTCTCTAGGTGAGTTCCTTGCACTTGCTGCGTCTCTTGAGCATCTAAGTACAGTTGCTGGCAATGCAAAAGCTCAAGTTCTGGCCGATGCACTTGATAAAGCGACAGGTGAGTTCCTCGATGAAAACAAATCACCTTCTCGCAAAGTTGGTGAGTTAGATAACCGCGGTAGCCATTACTACTTGGCATCGTACTGGGCGAAAGCTTTGGCTGAGCAAGCGGTAGACGCCGATCTTGCGGCAGAGTTTGCACCAGTAGCAAAAGCGTTGGCAGAGCAAGAAGACGCGATTGTTTCTGAGCTAAACAATGCCCAGGGTGTAAAAGGTGAGTTAGGTGGTTACTACTCTCTGGATGACGCTCTAGCATCGACATTGATGCGTCCAAGCGCGACGTTGAACGCTATTATCAACAAGTAACTCTGTACGCGCTACTTAGGTAGCGCGTGTCAAAGACTGATAAAAACAACAAACCCGCTTTAAGCGGGTTTATTTTTCTCTTCATAAAAGCAAGTTATGTTGTGCTTTGACGAGAGCAAATGGTTTGTCTTTCCGACAGCGCTCTATCTATTTGGCTAGGTCTTCTATTGGTACTACGCTGCTTGCGTGTGAACCTTTTGGACCTTTTTCAACCTCGTATGAGACTTGTTGGCCTGCTTTCAGTGTACGATAACCGTCCATTTGGATAGTAGAGTAGTGGGCGAATATGTCTCCCTCTTCTTGATCCGAACAGATAAACCCAAATCCTTTGGCATTGTTAAACCACTTTACTGTACCTGTAGCCATGCGTTTACATCCCTCATGCATTTTTTACTGATGTTGTTCTTCACTTCGGCCATACCTTTAGCCAAAGTACTTCTCTTAGCAATAATGCTAATACACGTCATTGTTGCGCAAACTCTCAGCGAAGCAGTAAGCCTCCAGCTACAACACCACTGAAAAAATATGCATCAACACATTCCACTGTAGTCAAAGAGGTGAGACAGTCAATAGCAAATATGTACAAAAAACAACATATTTGAAAACAAATCACTTTTGAGATTAACAATTTTGCAATGTCTTTTGTCAATATAATCTGAGAATTAGAGTATCGGTCTGTAAGTGTGATTAAGAGTGGTAAAAGATACTATCCACAAGGCTTATATTAGAAAAATGTGTGGTAAGAGTTGAAACTGCATAAATAGTGAAATTAAGAGGTTGCTCGTGGAGTAAATGTGATCTCTGCCTTTTACTAGAGAGGGGGATAAATTCCACCAACGAAAAGTACTCAGTTGCTGGTTTAATAATCGGCTTTTGTCCGTATCAGAAAATCTTTTATTTGCAGCGAGTGAACTGGTGGATTAGGCTCTATGTAAGAGAAAAATTTTATCAATCAAAGTGCATTTAGGTGCCTTATCTCACTACACCGCACGGTATGCTTATGGTAGTCTGTTGCGAAGCAGGTAAAACCATCAACCCTTTGATACGATAACTTTTAGATAGCCATGAGTAAAAATTTTGAATGGGTAACTCCAGACTCCGATCTTCTGGAGAAAGAAAGTACAAAAATTCAGCCTCCTAAGCTGTATAACGTTGTACTAAATAATGATGATTATACCCCTATGGATTTCGTCATAGAGATACTTGAGCGTTTCTTTTCACATGATATCGACAAAGCAACGCAAATTATGCTCAAGGTTCACTATGAAGGAAAGGCAGTCTGCGGAACCTTTAGCGCAGAAATTGCCGAAACAAAAGTAGCGCAAGTGACGATGTACTCAAGGGAAAATGAGCATCCGCTACTATGTACTATGGAGCAAGCGTAATAAGAAGACTTGCTCGAGCAACCCAAGTTGTTCTTTCGGGAGGTACTTATGCTAAATAAAGAACTAGAGTCAAGCCTTAACGGTGCATTCGCTCGTGCACGTGATAAACGCCACGAGTTCATGACTGTCGAACACCTCCTACTTGCATTATTGGAAAATGATGCAGCTAAGGAAGCCCTTCTAGCCTGCAAAGCGGACCTTGATGCTTTGCGAAATGAACTCGATATTTTTATCGACCAAACAACGCCGCTCATCCCAGAAAGTGATGAGACGCGCGAAACCCAGCCGACATTGAGTTTCCAGCGTGTACTTCAACGCGCCGTCTTCCATGTTCAGTCGTCTGGTCGCAGCGAAGTAACAGGGGCAAACGTCCTCGTTGCCATTTTCAGTGAGCAAGAATCTCACGCAGCTTACCTGCTTAAAAAGAACGACATTTCTCGTTTGGACATTGTTAACTTTATCTCTCACGGCATCACTAAAGCATCGGGCTCAAGTGAAGATTCTTCTTCGTCTGATTCGTTTGGCTCAGAAGCACCTGAAGAAACCAACCCAGAAGAGCGTCTGGAAAGCTTTGCAACTAACCTAAACCAAGTTGCGAAAGCGGGTAATATCGACCCATTGATTGGTCGTGACAAAGAGCTAGAGCGCACGATCCAAGTACTGTGCCGTCGTCGTAAGAATAATCCATTACTTGTGGGTGAAGCTGGCGTAGGTAAAACGGCTATCGCGGAAGGTCTTGCGTGGAGAATTGTGGAAGGCCAAGTGCCTGAAGTGATTCAAAATAGCGTGATTTATTCCTTAGATATCGGCTCCCTACTGGCTGGTACTAAATACCGTGGTGATTTTGAGAAACGCTTTAAATCTGTTTTGAAGCAGCTTGAAAAAGAAGAAGACGCGATTCTGTTCATCGATGAAATTCATACCATCATCGGTGCGGGTGCAGCTTCTGGTGGTCAAGTCGATGCTGCTAATCTGATTAAGCCTCTGTTAAGCAGCGGTAAGTTGCGTTGTATCGGTTCAACGACGTACCAAGAGTACAGCAACATCTTTGAGAAAGAGCGTGCATTGTCGCGTCGTTTCCAAAAGATCGATGTAGTAGAGCCTTCTTTGGATGATACGACGAAGATCTTGATTGGTTTGAAACCTAAGTACGAAGCTCACCATGAAGTGCGTTACACCAACAAAGCGTTGCGCGCAGCAGTAGAGCTATCGGCGAAATACATTAATGAACGCCATCTACCAGACAAAGCTATCGACGTGATTGATGAAGCGGGGGCACGCAGCCGCCTAGCACCAGCAAGTCGTCGTAAGAAGACCGTTGGCGTTGCAGACATCGAATCGATGGTTGCTAAGATGGCGCGTATTCCGGAAAAATCAGTGTCGTCTTCTGATAAAGACATTCTGAAGAATCTTGATGACAAGATGAAGATGTTGGTATTCGGTCAAGACAACGCGATTGATGCACTCTCTGAAGCGATTAAACTGTCGCGTGCAGGGCTTGGTGTAGATAACAAGCCTGTAGGTTCATTCCTGTTTGCTGGTCCTACTGGTGTTGGTAAAACAGAAGTCACCGTTCAGCTTTCAAAGCTGCTTGGTATTGAACTACTGCGCTTTGATATGTCTGAGTACGGTGAGCGTCACTCAGTAAGCCGCTTAATTGGTGCGCCTCCTGGTTACGTAGGCTATGACCAAGGTGGTCTGTTGACCGATGCTGTGCTTAAGCACCCTCATTCAGTCGTTCTGCTTGATGAAATCGAAAAAGCGCACCCAGATATCTTTAACTTGCTACTTCAAGTGATGGATAACGGCACGCTGACAGATAACAACGGTCGTAAAGCAGACTTCCGTAATGTTATTCTTGTGATGACAACCAACGCAGGTGTGGCTGAAACTGAGAAAAAATCGATTGGTCTTATCCAACAAGACAACAGCCATGACGCGATGGCGGAAATCAAGAAGGTGTTCACTCCAGAATTCCGTAACCGTCTAGATAATATCATTTGGTTCAATAGCTTGGATGAAGCGGTGATCCACCAAGTGGTTGATAAGTTCATCGTGGAGCTTCAAGTTCAATTGGATGCTCGTGGCGTATCGATGGAAGTATCACAAGATGCTCGTCATTGGTTAGCGCACAAAGGTTACGACAAAGCGATGGGGGCTCGCCCAATGGGACGTGTTATCCAAGAGCAGCTTAAGAAACCTTTGGCGAATGAACTTCTGTTCGGCTCATTGGTTGACGGTGGTACAGTGAAGGTGACACTAGTGAAAGACGAGCTTAAGTTTGAGTACTTGAGCGAGAAAGAAGCTGCGCTTCACTAACATTATCAGTTAGTCCTGATAAAAGCGTGCGACGAGTCGCACGCTTTTTTTTTATTTTTATAGCACGCTGACGTCGCAAACTAATTCTGTTTTAGTCATGGGTAGGATATGGACTGGAGCGTCAATTCAATGAAACGACTATTAATCGTGCTGTGCTTGCTGTTGGTTGCTTGTGACAATAGTCATTTGCATATAGAGAAAAATGCCGCAGTTTTTGAGCCTATAGTCGCTCACATAGAACGAGGTAAAGCGGCAAACATCCATAGTTTGTTAGTCTGGCAGAATGATCGTTTAGTGCTCGAACTTTATCGAGAGGGAAGCGGAAGAAATGGTAATTACCACACCGCTAACTTAGCCGTAGGTCGCGATGTTCTTCATAATGTTCACTCAGTAACCAAGTCGTTTGTAGCCACCCTTATCTTCATTGCGATTGATGAAGGTAAAATAGAAAGCTTAGATGTACCAATTTTTAGCTTTTTTCCTGAATATCAAGCTAGTGATCGAGATAAGAAGCTGAACATCACCCTTCGAGACGTGATGAATATGTCGACTGGCTTTGCGTTGGATGAATTGAGCTCTCCGTACAAGCAGGGCAATATTTTTGCTCGGCACTATAATGCCAAAAACTTGCTTGAGCAGTTTTTGTCTACACCTCTCTCTTTTGAACCTGGAACTCGCTTTGCCTATAGCGGGCTCTCAACCATTGGGCTTTCTAAGGTGATTGAGAAAGTCTATGAAAAGCCTTTTACAAAGGTAATGAAGGAGAAGCTTTTTTCTCCTCTCGGTATTGTTCAGTATCAATGGTTAACTCAATTAGGAAGTGGAGAGCCTGGGGCAGATTGGGGCTTACGCTTAACCTCTACTGATATGGGTAAATTTGGTCTTATGTGGCTGCATAAAGGTGAATATGCGGGTAAACGAGTTGTTGGCAACAAATGGTTTGATGAATTGAGATTGAGCCAATTTACTGGCTATGAAATGGGGTACGGTCTGCATTTTTGGCAAGTATCAAATGTCAATAACGCTGTTGCCGCGGTAGGCATTGGTGAGCAATACATTATGATGCTACCAAGTAAAAATGCGGTAATTGTCGCGACAGCAGGTAACTATGATGTCGGTAACAGGCCGGTATTGCAACTCACAAAGGAACTGGCTGAATTGCTTTAGCATTAACTAAAAAACGGAGCAATAAGCTCCGTTTTTTATTTGCATCCGAAAATCTATGATTAACGAGCGCGGAAGACGATGCGGCCTTTAGATAGGTCGTATGGAGTCATCTCTACAGTTACTTTATCACCAGTAAGAATACGGATGTAGTTCTTACGCATCTTGCCAGAGATGTGTGCAGTCACAACGTGACCGTTTTCAAGTTCAACGCGGAACATAGTGTTTGGTAGAGTGTCAAGCACAGTGCCTTGCATCTCAATTACGTCTTCTTTAGCCATTTAATCCTCTTTAGAAATTAGGCGGTATTAGCGCGCTTATTTTGCCGCTAAACAGTAATTATGTAAAGTTGGGGCGTATTCTACCCTTGCCAACGCTGATTTACTAGCCTTTGGTGTCGTTGAAAGCGAGTTTTGTAGTTCATCGCTGGACATTCATCGATCTGATAGCCCAAATATAACCAATCTTTACTCTGTTTTTGGCAGTACTCCAATTGAAACAGTACGGCTAACGTACCAAGAGATAAAGGAAAGTCAGGATCAAAGAAGGTATAAAATGCGCTTGCACAATGCTCCATTATATCGGTAACAGCAACGGCTAATAAGCGATGACTTTCGTCATAAATATGAAGGAACCCAGTGGTTAACCATGTCGTTTGAGCAAATCGTTCAAACTCATCTTCTTTTGGGGGGTACATGGTTCCATTTTTGTGCCTTTGGCAAATGTAATGGCTGTAGAGTTCAAACCAACCATCGTCGAGTTTACTTTTCATTTCCCAATAAAAGGTTTGGCCTTTCTTGAGTAACCGCTTTTGACTCTTTGAGGCGACAAAATCCTGCACTGCGATACGAATGGGCTGGCAAGCATTACAGTTTTCACAATGAGGTTTATATATCGTGTCACCGCTGCGACGGAACCCATTGGCCATCAAAATCTGATAGTTCTGTTCGTTGTGTAGACTAGCATCAAGCGCAACGGCCACGCGCTCTTCACGCTCTGGTAAGTAGCTGCATGGATGATTGTTCGTTAAACCGATACGAATTTGTTGCAGATCCGTGCTCATGATACGACGCCTTGAAGAGTTTGTGGTTCGAATGTTCCCAGATTGGTTTTCTTGTCTCTTAAAGATAGTAGTTTTTGGACGAACTCGTCACGTTCAATTTCAATTGCTCCAAGTGACTTAAGATGCGGGTTCATTACCTGGCAATCGATCAATTGACCCTGGTTTGACGCTAAATGTTCGCATAAATACCACAATGCAATTTTGGAGGCGTTGTCTTTAAGGCTGAACATTGATTCACCACAAAAAAGTTGCCCTACGCTAATACCGTATAAACCGCCAATTAACTTCTCATCGTGCCATACTTCTACAGAGTGGCAATGGCCGCGTTTTGCTAGCTCAATATATGAAGTTTGCATCTCTTCATTGAGCCAAGTTTCTTCTGCTGGGCGAGTTGAAGAGCATAGCTGAATGACGCGTTCAGTTGCGTTGTTTAATGTTACTTTATACTGTTGTTTACGCTGAAACTTTTTTAAGCTTTTGGAAGGCTTAAATGTCAAAGGGTCAAATACAGCGCGCGGTGATGGGCTCCACCAAAGAATCGGCTCTCCGGGACCATACCAAGGGAAAATACCTTGATGGTAGCCATTAAGAATGCGTTCAGGATTCAGGTCACCACCAAAAGCGAGCAAACCGTTTGGATCGCTCAATGCTTCGTAAGGTGATGGAAAAGAGAGCGAATCACCAAGTTCAGTTAGATAGATAGCCATAAAGATAAAATTACCAACATCAGAGCCTATAGGAGCTTATTATGAGCGGAGTAATATTTAATATAAAACGATGGGCATGGATCATACTGTTTTTGCCATTTTTCGCCAATGCAGCTTATGAAAGAAATGTAGCAAAACCCGTGAATCAAGTCGTGTATGGTAAAGTTGATTCTGTGCGATACATAACGCAGCAAGAGATAAAACAGTCACAAAGTAACGGCTGGGAAACATTGCTCGGAGCTACCATCGGTGGTTTAGTTGGTAACCAATTTGGTGGTGGTACGGGCAAAGAAGTAGCGACTGCAGTTGGTGCGCTTGCTGGCGCTGCGGTAGTCAGAAATCGCGGCAATTACGAATATACCGTGGAATACAAGTTGGTAGAACTGCTGATCAAGGTTGATGGCAACAAACTTATCAACGTAATACAAGAAGTTGATAATACTATGTTGTTTTCCCGAGGTGATGATGTTCGAATCTTGTACTTTGATGATGGCGTTAGAGTCGACATTGCCTATTAAGCCAACGTTTGCGCTACAAAAGCAAGGCTGATTAATTATTCAAAAAATAGCTTAGGTTTGCTCTGGTTTTGTGGCGGTTTTTTCGTTAGTCTGAATTTACGAAGAATTGTTTAGCTCTCAAAAACGGTTAAGTTGAGAGCACAAAGGATTATCAACTTTTAATGGAAAGCCTAACGTTACAACCTATCAATAAAATTCAAGGGGAAGTGAACCTTCCTGGGTCAAAAAGCGTTTCCAACCGAGCTTTGCTTCTTGCTGCACTAGCAAAAGGCACCACTCGTTTGACCAACCTTCTCGACAGCGATGATATTCGTCATATGTTGAACGCGCTGACTAAGCTTGGCGTTCAATACAAATTGTCTGAAGACAAAATGGAATGTGTCGTAGAAGGTCTTGGCCGACCTTTTTCTGTTTCTGAACCAGTTGAGCTTTTTCTAGGCAATGCAGGTACAGCGATGCGTCCACTTGCAGCTGCTCTATGTTTAGGTGAAGGTGAGTATGTTCTTACCGGCGAGCCTCGCATGAAAGAACGCCCAATTGGTCATCTAGTTACTGCGTTGAAAGCAGCGGGTGCAGATGTAACTTACCTAGAGAGTGAAAATTATCCACCACTAAAAATCATAGGAACGGGACTTAAGTCTGGCTCTGTATCTATTGATGGTTCAATCTCTAGCCAATTCCTTACCGCATTTCTTATGTCAGCACCGTTGGCTGAAGGTGAAATTCGTATCAATATCGAAGGTGAGTTGGTTTCTAAACCTTACATCGATATCACGTTGCACATCATGAAGCAGTTTGGTGTGGAAGTGATCAACAATGATTACCAAGAATTCGTGATTCCTGCTGGCCAGCAATATGTCGCTCCGGGTGATTTCTTGGTGGAAGGTGATGCGTCATCGGCTTCTTACTTCTTGGCTGCCGCAGCGATCAAAGGTGGTGAAGTTAAAGTCACTGGTATTGGTAAAAATAGTATTCAGGGTGATATTCAATTCGCTGATGCGCTTGAAAAAATGGGTGCAGAAATCGAATGGGGCGATGATTACGTCATTTCTCGTGTTGGCCAATTGAAAGGCATCGATATGGATTACAACCATATCCCAGATGCGGCAATGACCATTGCGACGACTGCGCTGTTTGCTGAAGGCACTACCGCTATTCGTAATGTATACAACTGGCGTGTAAAAGAGACTGACCGTCTATCTGCAATGGCGACAGAGCTTCGTAAAGTTGGCGCGGAGGTGGAAGAGGGTGAAGATTACATCATCGTTAAGCCAGTATCACAGCTTACGCATGCTGCGATTGATACCTACGATGATCACCGTATGGCGATGTGCTTTTCACTGGTGGCGTTAAGTGATACGCCGGTGACGATTAACGATCCTAAGTGTACGTCAAAGACATTCCCAGACTACTTCGATAAATTGAAAGCATTGAGCTGCTAATTAATCGTATTGAAAGATAAAAGCCAGAGTGAGTGCTCTGGCTTTTTTATTGAATTTTAATTATTTATTCAATGTGAATTCTTTAGAAAGATGATGCGCTAGGTATTTAAACATGTTGAATACCGCGGTTGTCTTCGGTGTCGGTAGGCCTTTCTCATCCAAGAAATATTCACCTTTAAATACCAAAACATCGTCTTTTTCTTCAACACTTGTTGCACGCATCCCTTCGATAAAGTCATCGTGCTCTTGGATAATTTGGTTTGCAATCAAAAGAAGGTCAAATTCTTCAATGTGTTTTCTGTCAGACATAGCACTCTCGTCATTCAATGAAACTTGATGGGGCGCAGTATACCCTCAATTGTCTTAGGTTTGCAGGCTAAAAACTGTGATTGCGTGTTTTACGAACATCGCACGTTAATATAGAGGGAGTAGCGAAGCGATTCTCATCTGCAAATAGCTAATATTTCATTGCCATAACTTAAGGTTACGTTCTAATCGCTTATGACAAATTATTTTGTGATGAGAGACAAAATTTATTGAATTCGACTAGCGAGAGGAAACTTTGCCTGCTTAGTATATGCCGCTCAAGACCTTTTGCAGAACCCTGACTTGTCAAAGTATAAAGGCGATGAATTGTCAACCAATCGGATCTGAATTTCAAAAAAGCAGTTGATCTTCTTTTCATCTCGCACAATAGTAAAAAAAGAAGCAATGAAATAGAACATTATGCGGGTAGCTTCCTTTGGGAGCTTTAACCCGCATTATTATGAAGGACGTTAGAGTCAGTTATGGGTAAATCACTCGTTATAGTGGAGTCACCAGCCAAGGCAAAGACGATAAACAAGTACCTTGGTAAAGACTTTATTGTTAAGTCTAGTGTTGGTCACGTGCGTGATCTCCCTACGGCCGGTCAAAGCACTGGTGAGAAAAAAGCCGCGGCAATTTCTACAAAAGGAATGAGCCCAGAAGAAAAAGCGCGAGTCAAAAAAGAAAAAGACCGTAAAGCTTTGATCAAAAAAATGGGGATTAACCCATATCATGACTGGGAAGCGAACTACCAAATCCTTCCAGGTAAAGAAAAAGTTGTAAGCGAACTGCAAAAATTAGCCAAAGATGCTGACCACGTCTATCTCGCAACCGATTTGGACCGCGAGGGGGAAGCAATCGCATGGCACCTTCGTGAGATCATCGGTGGCGATGAAGAGCGATACAAACGCGTAGTTTTTAACGAGATTACTAAGAATGCAATCCAACAAGCTTTCCAAACACCTGGTGAGCTGAATATGGATGGTGTTAACGCACAGCAAGCACGTCGATTCATGGACCGAGTAGTAGGTTTCATGGTTTCTCCATTGCTATGGAAGAAAGTTGCGCGTGGTCTTTCAGCAGGTCGCGTACAGTCGGTAGCGGTGAAGCTGTTGGTTGAGCGCGAGCGTGAGATTAATGCTTTTATTCCAGAAGAATTCTGGGATATCAACGCAAATACGCACACTAAAGACAAGACAGCATTCAAACTTCTTGTTGCGCAAAAAGATGGCGTTGCGTTTAAGCCTGTCAACGAGACAGAGACCAAAGCAGCGCTTTCAGTACTGGAAAAAGCGAGCTACGAAGTTTGTAAGCGTGAAGACCGCCCAACAAAGAGTAAGCCGTCTGCACCGTACATCACTTCAACACTGCAACAAGCGGCAAGTACTCGTCTTGGCTACGGCGTTAAGAAGACAATGATGCTCGCGCAGCGTTTGTATGAAGCGGGTTACATCACCTATATGCGTACTGACTCAACCAACTTGAGTGCGGAAGCAGTAGATGCGGTTCGTGGATTCATCGGCTCTGAGTATGGAGACAAGTACCTTCCTGCTAAACCGCTAACGTACGGTAGCAAAGAGGGCGCACAAGAAGCGCACGAAGCGATTCGTCCTTCAGATGTTTCTGTGAAATCAGAAGACCTACAAGGTGTTGATGCGGACGCACACAAACTTTATTCATTGATCTGGAATCAGTTCGTTGCCTGTCAAATGACGCCAGCAGAATACGATTCAACGACAATCAGTGTGAAGGCGGCAGAATACACGCTAAAAGCGAAAGGCCGTATCCTCAAGTTTGACGGTTGGACTCGCGTACAACGCCCAATGGGTAAAAACGAAGATACGATTCTTCCAGCCGTTCAGTTAGGCGAAAAGCTAGACCTAGAGTCACTAGAGCCTAAACAGCACTTTACTAAGCCACCTGCACGTTTTACAGAAGCGGCATTGGTTAAAGAGCTTGAGAAGCGCGGCATTGGTCGTCCTTCAACTTACGCTTCTATCATCTCTACGATCCAAGATCGCGGCTATGTGAAAGTTGAGCAACGTCGTTTCTACGCAGAGAAGATGGGCGAGATCGTTACAGACCGCCTAGACGACAGCTTTAACGACCTAATGAACTACGACTTCACAGCTCGTATGGAACAGAAGCTTGACCAAATCGCAGAAGGCGATGTGATGTGGAAAGATGTCCTAGACAACTTCTTCACCGACTTCACTGGCGATCTTGAGAAAGCAGAACAGGACGAAAACGAAGGCGGCATGAAGCTGAATCACATCGTGATGACAGACATCGAGTGTCCGACTTGTAGCCGTCCAATGGGTATCCGTACTGCATCTACGGGTGTATTCCTTGGCTGTTCTGGTTATGCATTACCACCTAAAGAGCGTTGTAAGACAACGATTAACTTGGGTGACGAAGATGGCATCATCAATGTTCTAGAAGAAGATGTGGAAACTGCAGCGCTGCGCGCGAAGAAGCGTTGTCCTATCTGTGAAACGGCGATGGATGCGTACCTGATCGACGATAAGCGTAAGATGCACGTTTGTGGTAACAACCCGAACTGTGAAGGCTACATCGTTGAACACGGCGAGTTCAAAGTGAAAGGCTACGATGGCCCAGTTGTTGAGTGTGACAAGTGTGGCTCTGACATGGTGCTTAAGAACGGTCGCTTCGGTAAATACATGGACTGTACGAGTGAGACGTGTAAGAACACTCGTAAGATTCTGAAGAATGGAGAAGTTGCGCCTCCGAAAGAAGATCCAGTTCATTTCCCTGAACTGCCATGCGAAAACTCAGATGCGTACTTTGTTCTACGTGATGGTGCTTCTGGCCTGTTTATGGCAGCAAGTAACTTCCCTAAATCACGTGAAACTCGTGCTCCATTGGTATCTGAACTGGCGCGTTTTGAAGAACGTTTGCCTGAAAAGTTCAAATATTTAGCAACAGCACCGCAGGAAGATCCGGATGGTCGCCCAGCTGTAGTTCGATTTAGTCGTAAAACTAAGGAGAACTATGTGCGTTCTGAAGAAAACGGAAAACCAAGTGGGTGGACCGCTCTTTATAACGAAGGCAAGTGGGATATCACTGATAAGCGTAAGAAAGCGAAGTAATTCGATTCTATAACGATAAAGGCAGCTAACAAGCTGCCTTTTTTATTTTCAAAACCCTTCAATTTTTGATTGTCATAGAGCTTTCATCAAGACGCCGTATTTTTATTAAACACACCTATTTGTACGCTTGCTGTGTGTAAATTGTTTTCATGATGTAAACGATTGCGTTGCTTAGTGTGACCGAATTATCGTCTTGAGCAAGTAACCTCTGTACGCGACACAGAATGGCATATTTAAAATTGTAATTTAATTCCAATTCGATAATTTAATACCTAATAAGTGCAACCGATTGCTGCCAATTAGTATAAAAACAAACCGAATAAATACGGCAGTAGAAAGGAAAGCACAATAGCTTAATTTTGCTCGCTAACTCACGGTTAGAGTTGGTGGAGTAGATACTATAAGGTATCCGCTCGATTACCCCTGAGGCTTATCATGATCGAGTGGATATGGAAATCCAAGCTATAACTATATGGAGAACAACGAATGGCTGGTGTTTTGGGAATGATTCTTGCTGGCGGTGAAGGCTCTCGTCTGAGGCCTTTAACGGAATCCCGCAGTAAACCTTCGGTCCCTTTTGGCGGAAGTTACCGACTTATTGATTTCGCTTTGAACAACTTCGTGAATGCGGATTTGATGCGCATTTACGTCCTTACTCAATTTAAATCTCAATCTTTGTTCCATCACATGAAAAAGGGATGGAACATCAATGGCATTACAGATCGTTTTATTGACCCGATCCCTGCCCAGATGCGTACGGGTAAGCGTTGGTATGAAGGTACAGCAGATGCTATCTACCAAAACCTGCGTTTTATGGAGTTGGCTGAGCCTGATCAGGTATGTATTTTTGGTTCAGATCATATCTATAAAATGGACATCAAACAGATGTTGGCTTTCCACGAAGAGAAAGAAGCTTCGTTAACGGTTTCTGCATTGCGTATGCCACTTTCGGAAGCATCCCAGTTTGGTGTGATAGAAGTGGATGCGGAAGGGCGTATGATCGGTTTTGAAGAAAAACCAGAAAGTCCGAAATCCATCCCAGGTGATCCAGAGCATGCACTTGTATCTATGGGGAACTATGTATTCGAAGCTCAGACCCTGTTCGCTGAACTGATTGAAGATGCTGACAATGAAGCTTCAACGCATGATTTTGGCAAAGACATCATTCCTAAGATGTTCCCACGTGGCGATGTGTTTGTTTATGACTTCAGTACTAACCGCATCACTGGCGAGAAAGAAGAAGTATACTGGCGCGATGTAGGTACGATTGATGCGTACTGGCAAGCTCATATGGATCTTCTCGAGAAAGACGCACCGTTCTCTTTATACAACCGCAAGTGGCCACTGCATACTTATTACCCACCATTGCCACCGGCGACCTTTACTGACTCTGTTAATGGTCGAGTGCAGATCATCGACAGCTTGGTATGTAACGGCAGCTACGTGCGCGGTTCACGTATTGAAAAGTCAGTACTTGGGTTCCGCAGCAACATTGCTTCAGCGTGTGACATTAGCCAGTGTATTTTGTTGGGCGATGTGAAAGTCGGGGAAGGTTGTGTGCTTCGTCGCGTGATTGTCGACAAAGACGCAGATATTGCTCCAGGTACACAAATTGGGGTAAATCTACAAGAAGATAAGAAACACTACCATGTGTCAGATGATGGCATTGTTGTAATTCCAAAAGGAGCACGTGTTGGCTACTAACAATTTGTCTGTTCTGTTTGTAGCGTCTGAAGTCGAAGGACTGATTAAAAGTGGTGGCTTGGCTGATGTAGCCAAGGCACTGCCGGAAGCCCTTCAAAATCTTCAGCAAGATGTACGAATTTCTATTCCAGCTTATACCGGTATAGAGCAACTGTCAGAAGCTGAGACGGTTCTAGAGACAGAGCTAACGAGTTGGCCTCATACTGCTTATCGAGTTCTAAAACTGATGCTTGGGGACAATCTGGTTTACTTAATTGATTGTCCGCCGTATTTCAATCGTCCTTCTATGTATGCGGAGAATAACCAAGCTTATTCGGACAATGGCGAACGTTTTGCATTTTTTAGTGCTGCTTGCCTTGATATGTTACCAAAGCTTGGTTTCCAACCAGACATCGTACACGCTAATGATTGGCATACGGGCTTAGTTCCATTCCTACTCAAACATCGTTATGGCGACGACGCCTTTTTTGCAAATACTCGCAGTGTAATCTCGATTCATAATGCGGTATTTAAAGGGGTATTTAGTTACGACGATGTTCAGTGCCTCCCTGAATTTCATAGTCGAAACGTACCAGACGCAGCGGTAAGCGCGACACACATCACCATGCTCAAAGCGGGCGTGATGAACGCAGATAAAATCAATGCAGTAAGTCCGACTTATGCAGAAGAGCTTAAGACTGAACTCGGTAGCCATGGCATGGCATGGGAGTTTCAACAACGTGCTGATGATTTAGTGGGCATTCTAAATGGCTGCGATTACAGTGCTTGGAATCCGGAAACAGATCCTAGTTTACCACTGAACTACAAAGCGAATCGGCAAAGTATGGTGCGTGGTAAGAATGCCTGTAAGAAAGCCCTACAAGAAAAGTTGGGGCTTGGTGCGTCAGATTGCGCAATGTTTGGTATGGTGTGCCGCCTCACGCAGCAAAAGGGTGTACATTATTTGCTACCAGTATTGGCAGATTTTCTGAAACACGACGTTCAAGTCGTGGTGGTGGGAACGGGAGACCCTATTCTTGCCGCTCAATTGAAAGAAGTCGCAGCACAGTTTGCAAATAAGTTTGTTTTTGTTGAAGCATACGATAATGAACTCGCACACCTTGTTGAGGCTGGTTCTGATTTCTTCCTGATGCCTTCAGAGTTTGAACCTTGTGGTTTGAATCAGATCTACAGTATGGCTTATGGCACCTTGCCTATCGTTCGTGGGGTTGGTGGCTTGAAAGATAGCGTTAATGACTACGATGTGGACATTGAAGAAGCCACAGGTTTTGTGTTCTATGAGCCGACACCGCAAGCATTGCTGCTGACTATGCTAAGAGCTCTATTGCTCTACGCACAGAGTCCGAACGAAGTAAAGCGTGTTCAGCTTCATGCGATGCAAAGGGATTTCTGCTGGCATAAAGCCGCAGAAGAATATTTGCTGTTGTATAGGTCTGCGTTAAATTAACGCAAAATTTTTAAAAAATGTAACTAAAGGCACCGAATGAGGTGCCTTTATTACCTTGCCCTTATAGAGTGTGGTAGGATTTACTCACTCTTTTTATACAGAACGTTTTCCAGACTGATAAATGACTCAGCCACTTCTATTCCATAAAACCTATTTACACCCTACCAGTAATGAGTGGGTCGTTTTCGTGCATGGTGCCGGTGGCAGTTCTTCAATATGGTTCAAGCAACTTAAGGCTTATAAAGAACATTTTAATTTGGTCTTAATTGACCTCCGAGGACATGGAAAGTCAAACCAGTTAATCAAAGAATTGATGACAAGTCGCTACACCTTTACGGAGGTAACGCAAGACATTCTAAAAGTGTTGGATCACTTGAAGATCCAATCTGCACATTTTGTTGGTATGTCACTTGGAACGATCATCGTCCGTAACCTCGCGGAGCTTGCTTCTGAGCGTGTTCGTTCTATGGTGCTTGGTGGTGCGGTGACACGTTTGAACACGCGTTCACAAATTCTGGTGAAATTGGGTAATTTAGGCAAACACATTTTGCCTTACATGTGGCTGTATAAGTTGTTTGCCTATATTGTGATGCCACAGAAAAATCAGCGTGAGTCGCGTCATCTATTTATCCGTGAAGCGAAAAAGTTGTGCCAAAAAGAGTTCAAGCGATGGTTTATCTTGGCCGCAGACGTTAACCCGTTGATGAAATACTTTAAGGATCGTGAACTCCCGATTCCGACGCTGTATTTAATGGGTGATCGGGATTATATGTTCATCAAGCCAGTTAAGGAGATGGTCGCAGTGCATAAGCAGAGTGTATTACGCGAAATCCCCGATTGTGGCCACGTATGCAATGTAGAAAGACCAGATGATTTTAACCAACATTCCATCGAGTTTATCAAGCAGCAAAGTTTAGCTGCTTAACACAACGCTAGGTCAAAGCAATGGAAAAAGTAGGGGATATATCACTGGTCCCCGATTTGATATCCGCATTGCCAACACGCACCAAACTGCCCCTCATTTATCTCTGAACATTTTGGACACCGCCAATCTCGATAAGTCTGATTTGCTTGTTTTTGGTAATCTTCAACAATAGCAGCAGCTTTCAACTGTTGCTCTGGATGTAAAAGCCAAATATAGGGGTCTGTATCGTCACCAAACGGCAATTCGCCCTTTAGCCCAAACATTCCTTCACCTCGAACTTCACAGCCAATTTGCTCGGTCTTGAGAAGCTCACAGACTATGTGAGCTTCAGCTGGGTTTCTCGCGATGAAGATTTTCATTGAGCGTTTCCATTTTGCTGAACTTGAGTTGGGCGAATCTTACTCATAACCCATTTGGCAATGATTGGAAACAAACCAAGTAAGGCAAATGACGCAAGTACGGTGGGTGACACAATGCCAGAAAGACTATCTATGGTGGCTAATTGAGTACCAGCGTTCAGATAAACTGCTGTACCTGGCAACATACCAACTTGGCTAGTGAGGTAGAATCGTGCAATGGTTATTGGTGTCAAACCCATCAGTAAGTTGATAAGGAAAAATGGGAAGACGGGAATAAGACGTAGTGAGAAGAGATAAAACGAGCCGTCTTTCTCAACGCCTTCGTTGATCGCACCTAGCTTATTACCAAACTTGCCTTGTACCCACTCTCGCAGTAAGTAACGGCTGCTAAGGAAAGCAATGGTCGCACCAATAGTGCTGGCAAAAGAAACCAATAAGAGACTGGTCCAGAAACCAAATAGAGCAGCACCCAGAAGCGTTACTACGGCAGCTCCGGGAATGGAGAAAGCGGTGATAGCTATATACGCAAAGAAATACGTTGCTGCAGCAAATACGAAGTTTTGGCTAATAAAAGCATTCAACGCCTCTTGCTGCGCCTTGGCATTTTCTAGGGTTAGATATTGACCAAAATTCACACCTAAAAAGATAATCGTCGCGAGTAGGATCAGTCCTAAAATCAGTTTCTTATTCATATCTATCATTCCATCTCTGCTTCTTAGATAATAAGACAGAATGGAGTGAGAAAAAATTTCAAAAAAAAACCGCAGTGTAAAACTGCGGTTTATGAATACCTGGAGCTCAAACTTGTATTATGAGAGGTGGTTAATTAGCTCTTCTCGGCGAGACTGAGGAACAACGCTCCAATGAGTACCGTTAATAGCGCCTTCAAGGGCCCACAGTAACTCGATGCTTACAGAAGCGGTATGCGTTTCCTGGATCGCTTTATAGGCGTTTAGCGCACCTTGTTCTTCGAGCTGAGTGACAGAGTCAATACCAGCTTTTTTAAGCATTCTCTCTGTCGCTAGTCTAAGATTCGGTAGGTCTTTTAAACGCGTTGGTTTAGAACTGGCTTGCTGTTCTTTTTCAAGCTTTGCAGTTTCGAGTGAACTTTTGGCTACTTCCACTAAGTGTTGTGGTGTATCCCAAAGGTCTGGTGAAACGGCGTAGTACTTAGTAACAACAGGAAATCCACGCTTCTTGTATACGTAAGGTTTAAGTCCCTGAGTTTCAAAGTCTGAAGATGTCTTTTTATCTGCTCTGATATGAAGCTGGTTGTTAACGACTAATGCAAACATTGTTTCATCAGCAAAAAGGCCAAAGCCGCCAAACATTGAGCGTGACTTGATCGTACCAAGCACCTCAAAAAGCTTCATAGAGTCTTTGAGTATCGGTTTATCCATGATGTGTTATCTCGGTGTAATTTAAATTACGCCACCAAAAATCAGGTCCGAGAGATTAGCAAACGCATGCAGACACAATGTCATTAAAGGGTAAACTCGTCATATGCATACTTGCCATCGGTAACCCCGCTACCATGCTATCTCATGCGATAGTTTAGGCCGGAAGCTTTGCGTCCCACTCTTTAGAGTGGTTTGCCCTGTGCGTGACACTGAGAGCATACTTGCTATATTGGACTAATATCACACTCTGCGTTTATAAATGTGATCTTAGTTCAATTAATAGTTATTTTTTCGTGAGTTAAGTTTCATAGATTAACAAAGTGGTCTACCAGAAAAAGGTCAGTACTAGAGAGTAGAGTGCACGAAGAAATAACAAGCCCGCAAAGTTTTACATACAAACCTGTTGCCGCGGATGAATTGTGAAATAAAAAAGCACCCATGTGGGTGCTTTTATGATGAGTAAACGAGTACTACCTAAAGACTAGTTGAGCTTTCTAACCGTATTTCTAATCACGATCTCTGGCTGCATTTCAAACACTCGTTTTTCGTGTTCTTTATCTTTGATACGCTCTAGTAGGATCTCAAACGCGTTTTTACCCACACGACGTTTTGGTTGGTGGATAGTCGTTAGTGGTGGTGAGAAGTACTCTGCCAGCTCAATGTTGTCATAGCCGATAACAGAAACATCATCTGGTACCTTGATACCGTTCTGCTGAAGGCGGCTCATCAAGCCAAGTGCCATAGTGTCATTGAAACAGAAAACTGCGGTAGGGCGTTTTTCCATTGCAGTAATGTTATCTGCCGCTAGCACAGCGGTATCACATTCAAAGTTGCCTTCAAGAATCCAATCTTCGTTAACCGCAAGGTTTGCTTCTGCCATTGCACGGCGATAACCCGCAATACGCTCTTGGCACGCAGCTTTTTCGAAGTGACCGCTTAAACACGCGATGTCTGTGTGACCATTGTCGATCAGATATTTTGTCGCGATGTAACCGCCTTCTTCTGAGTTATCAATGATCTTGTCTGCTTGTGAGCTTTCTGGACCCCAGTCCATCACAACTTTAGGTATGTCTGAGTGACGATCAAGCATCTCTTTTAGTTCTTCCGTCAGGTCAGAACACATTACTAGAATGCCATCTACACGCTTTTCAGCGAGCATGCGGATGTAGTCACGTTGCTTCTCGTAAATACCGCCCGTGTTACATAGGATAAGAGTGTAACCTTGACGGTAACAGTAGCTCTCAACACCATCGATCACTTCAGAGAAGAACAGGTTGGTAGATTGAGTTACTAGCATACCGATGGTACGAGTTGAGTTGCACTTTAAACTGCGCGCAACGGCACTTGGTGCGTAATTAAGTTCATCCACCGCTTTCATTACTTTTTCTTGAGTTGCTTCTGCAACAAAGCGAGTTTTATTAATTACGTGCGAAACCGTAGTGGTAGAAACGCCGGCTAAGCGAGCAACGTCTTTAATAGTGGCCATAAATGATGTCCTGTATCGAGCTACTGTAAATACCGTAGTGAAGACAACCATACGCTTAGGGTCTTGCGCAAACCGAGCAACTGCGAATAGGGGCATTGCTGAGATATTTGGCAGCGGTTGTTCCGAAATCGGTATAAAAAGGTTTGTAGCAACATTTATCGCTGAGTCTCATATTCCTTTCTTATACTAAGTGAGGAATTGGTCAGCAATCCTGTTAAGAAAACACAAAAACCGCTTTATTTCAGCGGTTTACATATAAATCATATTTAATCGTTTGCGCTCACATTTTAGACTGATGCGGGCAAGCTGGCAATGTTTTAGGTGGTTGTTTTGTGCCTCGGAGGTCACAGTTTAACGGCTAAATGGATTGTATTTCTCTGCGCCAGATTAAAAACAAACGAATAAAATAGGGAGTCTGAATGACAGACTCCCCAAAATAGGCGGCAATTATTCACCAAGAAGGTAGGTGCTGTCCAGTTTACAAAATGCAATTAATAGTTGCGCGACACTAACATAGAAGCCAAATTCATCGAATTGCTTACATTTAGCGGCAAACTGAGGTAGCCATGTCAAAAGGTGTTGCTGGATGAACTCATTTTGCTTTTCGAACGCATCTTCCATGTGTTTTTCCTGCTCGAGTTCATTTGAGCGGATAATCATATTGCCTAAAAAATCTAACTCGACTGCTAAATGATCCGCAGGCTCTTTTAGATTTTCGTCAACTTGCACACCAAAGTCTGCCATCAGCTTTTCCATCTCTTCTGCTGGTTTATCATTTAATAAACCAGATTCACCGATGTACATTGAGGCATAAGGTAGCGCACCGTGCTTTTCTGTTTTAAGAAAAAGTTCACAGAAGTCCGCAGCTAGCTCTAATTGAGCATCTTCACGATCTTGTAGGCGATTAAGCGCATCAACAAGGGCATCAACCGATGGTTTGAGTGTTTCATTTTCACCCAAACCAGCTAAAAAGCTTCGAATTTCAACACTATGATAAGATTCCAGCTCCTTGTCTGTTAGCTCTTTTGCGAACAGGCTAGAAAACCACCAATAAATCTCAGCTCGTTTTTCGTTAAAAGCTTTCACTTCTTGCATTTTTTTGCTCCCAAATAGTTATCCCCTAAGTGTAAACAATTAAAATGAATAGCAGTAACTATAATTGTTATGGTTTATTGGGAAATATGCATGTTTATGAATGGCGGCAAATAAGCTTGTTTTGCATCAATAAATCCACAAAATCTTGCTTTTTATTGTAACTATTACTAGATATGTTACTAGTTATGAATAGAATACGTCTTGGAAGATAAAAAAGACAGAAAGTGGTGTAAATGAGCTATCACGTATTAGTCGTAGAAGATGATGTTGTAACTCGCAGTAAGCTTGCGGGCTATTTCCAAAATGAAGGTTACAAAGTTAGTGAAGCAGAAAGCGGTGCTGAAATGCGCGAAGTGCTTCAAGAAGGCGATGTAGATTTGATCATGCTGGATATTAACCTGCCGGGTGAAGATGGCCTTATGCTTACGCGTGAATTACGCAGCCAATCAGATATCGGCATCATATTAGTGACAGGACGCACGGATAGCATTGACAAAATCGTTGGCCTAGAAATGGGCGCAGACGATTATGTAACAAAGCCTTTTGAACTAAGGGAATTATTGGTTCGCGTTAAAAACTTGCTGTGGCGTATCTCAGCGGCTCGTAACGGTTCACAAAAAGCAGCAAATGATACGAATGAAGAACACATAGTGCGCTTCGGTGAGTGGACGTTTGATATTCAGCGTCGTGCTCTAAGCCGCAATGGTGAGCCAGTGAAACTAACGAAAGCAGAGTATGAGCTGTTAGTTGCATTGTCTTCATACCCAAATCAGGTATTAAGCCGAGAGCGTATTTTGAATATGATCAGCCACCGAGTGGATGCGCCAAACGATCGTACTATCGACGTTCTTATTCGACGTATGCGCGCTAAGATGGAGTTTGATCCAAAGAACCCACAAATCTTTGTGACCGTTCATGGTGAAGGCTACATGTTCGCAGGTGACTAGAGTCTGCTGACTTAAATCAACGCGTTAAAGAAAAAGGAGAGCAATGCTCTCCTTTTTTGTGCCTGTTGGTTTAGTTTTGAAGCCGGCTTAATGCGCTTCTTCGACTGGCGCCTGGCCAATATTGTCGCGTAGGTGCTGCCAGATAATACCCAGTGTTTCGTGCCAGTATCGTTCCGTTTGTTCTAGGTACTGTGCTTTTGGAGCATAGCGATGCCAAGGTTGGTTGACATCAGCCACAGCCAAGAAGTTGGTTGGCGCTGGAATGGGCTTGATCCCTGCTGCACGAAACTCGTACATTGCGCGCTTCATATGGCTTGCTGAAGTGACCAGTACAATATCTTTCTGTTTTACGAATGCTGCAGCTTGTCTGGCTTCTTCCCAGGTATCTTTCGCATCTTCAAGTAAGATGATATCGGATTTGGCCACTCCAAGAGAAAGGGCTACGTTAGCCATCATACGAGCATGGCTGAGCTCTGACCCTCCAGCGTAGCCTGACAAAATGAGCTTTGCGCCTGGATACATACGAAGAATACGTATACCTTCAGTGAGTCTCATTAAAGCAGCACGACTCAGTTGTGAGGTGGGTGGTATTTCGTCATCGATCACATGGCCATTTCCTAAAACCATTACATAATCGACAGATTCTGATACGGGCAAGAATGCTTTGTATTCGCGTTCCAATGGCATGAGCAACTTGGTCGAAATAGGTTGAAATGAGGCAAGGAAAATGCCAGCAAAAGTGAATAGAACAATGAAACAACCAGTTTTACGTTTGCTGGTAAAACTAATTAAAAATAGGCCAAATAGACCAATCAGCAGTAAGGCCGGTAAGGGCATGAGCAAGGCTGATATTACTTTTTTCAGCTCAAACATACTTAAATAGTCCGAAAAAACATCAATTGATTATAAAAATGAGGGAGACCCTCTTTATTCCTGCTTTTCTTGTGCCAGAATAGCGGCACAATCCGATATGATAACCCAGTAGACGTGACAGAAGACCGTAATTTCGACGATATCGCCCACAAATTTGCAAAAAATATTTACGGATCCGATAAAGGTGAGATCCGCCAAATCATTGTATGGGAAGATTTTCTACAGATTCTAAGTGAATTAGGCGCCGACCATCAAGCTCTACAAGTCCTTGATGCTGGTGGTGGTTTAGCACAAATGTCGCAAAAGCTTGCTAAGCTCGGACATCATGTCGCTTTATGTGATCTATCTTCGGAAATGCTGCAACTAGCAAAGCAGGATATTGAAAAAAACGGTTTGCTTGAGCAGTATCGCCTGATTCATTCGCCTGTCCAATCCATTGGTGAACATATGGAAGCGCAGGTGGACCTTGTCATGTTCCACGCAGTGATGGAGTGGTTGGTAGACCCGAAAACCGCACTCGAAACCGTTTTGGAACAGGTCAAGCCGGGGGGCATCGCTTCGGTTATGTTCTATAACCACCACGGCTTAGTCTATAAAAATGTGGTTTGTGGCAACATTCCTCATGTTTTAGACGGCATGCCTCATCGGAAAAGATTTAAACTACAGCCACAGAAAGGTCTAAAACCTGAAGAGGTCTATCAATGGATAGAAGATTCTGGTTTTAGTATTTGTGGAAAATCTGGTATTCGTTCATTCAGTGATTACATAGGCAATATGGAATACATGGGCGATTACGAGTTTGAAGATGTGTTGGCGCTAGAAAAGCAACTTTGTCGACAAGAGCCATACCTCTCATTAGGCCGCTATATCCATGTGTGGGCTAAGAAGAACGATAAACAGGAATAACGATGAGTGAGATGACTCTCAATGCTGCAGAGCAACCAATCGATGAGTTGGTTGGCTGGGTAAAGCAGCACGATTTCTCGTTGAACCTGACCACTGAGCGACTGGCATTTTTGATTGCTATCGCTGTATTAAGTAATGAAAGGTTCGATGAAGAATTGGGTGAAGGTGAATTGCACGACGCATTTGCCATCGTCACTCGACTATTTGATGAGACGGGCGAAGCTTCGGCTTTCCGCGCAAACAATGCCATCAATGAGATGGTTAAGCAGCGTCTTATGAGCCGTTTTGTTAGTGAAATTACTGACGGAGCGAGCATTTATCGCTTATCGCCATTAGCGATAGGAATTACTGACTACTACGTGCGTCATCGTGAGTTCTCGAAACTGCGTCTTTCTATCCAGCTATCCATGGTAGCGGACGAAATGGCGAAAGCGATTGAAGCAGCACAAAAGGGTGGCACTCCAGGCCACTGGAAGAAAAACGTATACGGGATCTTGAAATATTCTGTAGGCGAAATCTTCGATCAAATTGACCTCAACCAACGTGTGATGGATGAGCAGCAACAATCTGTGAAACAACAGATTGCTGACTTGCTTAACAAAGACTGGCGTGAAGCAATCAACAACTGTGAAGCGCTTCTGTCAGAAACATCCAGCACGTTGCGTGAACTTCAAGATACGCTGCAAGCTGCCAGTGATGAACTGCAAACTCAGATCCTAGATATCCAAGAGATTGTCTATGGTGACCCTGAGCTTGAGTTTATTGAAGAAGCCTTGTTTGGTCTGCAGATGAAGCTGGACCGAATCACAAGCTGGGGCCAGCAAGCGATCGACCTTTGGATTGGTTACGACCGACACGTGCACAAGTTTATCCGTACCGCGATCGATATGGATAAGAACCGTGCGTTTAGCTCGCGTCTGCGCCAGTCCGTTAAAGACTACTTTGATTCGCCTTGGTATCTGACTTATGCAGATGCAGAAAGGCTTTCTGACCTTCGTGACGAAGCCCTAGTACTGCGTGATGACGAGGTAACAGGTCAAGTTCCGATGGAAGTGGAATACGAAGAGTTTCAACAAGTCAACGATGAGTTGGCAGAGCGTATTGGTGACATGCTGAAAGCGCATAAAGACCAAGGCGTGCCAATTGACTTGAGCGTGGTACTGCGAGATTACCTTGCACAACACCCTCACACTCATCACTTTGATTTAGCTCGCATTGTCGTTGATCAGGCGGTACGTATGGGATATTCCGAATCCGACTACCAAGCTGTTCAGCCAGACTGGAAAGCAATCAACGAATTTGGGGCAAAGGTACAAGCGAATGTCATCGACCGATACTAATGAATACATGTCAGAGAATCTGGCAAAAGCAATTTCTAACCCTCTGTTCCCAGCGCTAGATAGCATGCTTCGAGCAGGGCGTCATATCTCAAGTGAAGATCTAGACAACCATGCGTTGTTGTCAGACTTCGAACTTGAGCTTTCTTCTTTTTACCAGCGCTACAACACCGAATTGGTGAAAGCGCCAGAAGGTTTCTTCTACCTTCGTCCTCGTTCAACGTCTCTGATTGGCCGTAGTGTACTTTCTGAGCTGGACATGCTGGTGGGTAAGGTACTGTGTTTCCTTTACCTAAGCCCAGAACGTCTTGCGCACGAAGGCATCTTCACTAACCAAGAGCTTTACGACGAACTGCTTGCTCTAGCAGATGAAAACAAGCTGATGAAGCTAGTGACGAACCGTGCTACCGGTTCTGACCTTGATAAAGAAAAGCTGTTTGAAAAAGTACGTACGTCACTTCGTCGTCTACGCCGACTAGGTATGATCATCAACATCGGTGAAACAGGCAAATTCAGCATCAGTGAAGCGGTATTCCGCTTTGGTGCCGATGTACGTGTTGGCGATGATATGCGTGAAGCGCAGCTACGTCTGATCCGTGATGGTGAGGCGGTAGTGCACACTAAAGAGCCAAGCCAAGGCAGCCTATTGTCTGATGAAGATCAAGACGACCAAGCCCAAGAAGAAACAACAGAAGAGGGTGAAGCATGAGCATGATTGAACGCGGTAAATACCAATCGCTGACCATGGTCAACTGGAACGGCTTCTTTGCCCGTACGTTTGACATCGATGGTCTGGTCACCACGCTATCAGGTGGTAACGGTGCAGGTAAATCAACCACAATGGCGGCGTTCATCACCGCATTGATTCCTGACCAAACGCTACTGCACTTCCGTAACACGACAGAAGCGGGCAGCAGCCAATCGTCTCGCGACAAAGGTCTGTACGGTAAGCTACAGCCGGGCGCATGTTATGCGGCGCTAGACGTGGTGAACTCACGTAACCAACGCCTATTGTTCGCAGTAAAACTGCAGCAAGTTGCGGGTCGTGATAAGAAAGTAGACATCAAACCGTTTGTTATCCAAGGTCTTCCAAGCCATGTGAAACCAACGGATATCTTGATTGAAAGCGTATCAGCGACTCAAGCTCGTGTACGTCAAATCAACGAAGTAAAAGAATCGATCGCAGAATTTGAAGGTGTTCAATTCAAAGCGTTCTCTTCTATCGTGGATTACCACGCACAAATGTTTGAATTCGGTGTGATTCCGAAGAAACTGCGTAACTCTGGTGACCGTTCTAAATTCTACCGCCTGATCGAAGCATCGCTTTACGGTGGTATCTCAAGTGCGATTACACGCTCGCTACGTGACTACCTTCTGCCACAAAACGGCGGCGTGAAGAAAGCGTTCCAAGACATGGAATCAGCACTGCGTGAAAACCGCATGACGCTAGAAGCGATCAAAACCACGCAAGCAGACCGTGACTTGTTCAAACACTTGATCACTGAGTCGACCAACTACGTGGCTGCGGACTACATGCGTCACGCGAACGATCGTCGTAACAAGCTGGATAAAACGCTGTCATTGCGTTCAGAGCTGTTCGGTTCTCGTGAAACTCTCGTTGAGCAAAACAACCTGCTTAACCGCGTTCAAGAAGAGTTAGAACTGTTGATTGAGTCGGAATCTGCGCTAGAGCAAGATTACCAAGCGGCTTCGGATCACTTGCAACTGGTGCAAAACGCACTGCGCCAGCAAGAGAAGATCGAACGCTACCAAGAAGATCTTGAAGAGCTAAGTGAGCGTCTTGAAGAACAGATGATGGTAGTGGAAGAAGCGCAAGAACGCGTGATGATGGTAGAAGAGCAAGCGACCGTTGCAGAAGAAGAGGTGGACAGCCTTAAGACGCAACTGGCGGACTACCAACAAGCACTCGACGTTCAGCAAACTCGTGCACTTCAATACCAACAAGCGGTTCAAGCGCTGGAGAAAGCGAAACAGCTACTTGGCGATGACAGCCTAACGGCAGAATCGGCGCAAGCGCTTGTCTCTGAGCTTAAGAGCAAAGAATCAGAAAGCACTAACGCGTTGCTATCGGTTAAGCACAAACTGGACATGTCTTCTGCAGCAGCAGAGCAGTTCGAAACCGCGCTTAAACTGGTACAGAGCATCGTTGGTCAAGTTGAGCGTAAAGACGCGTCTGAACACGCGAAAACCGCAATTGCGAAAGCGCGTGAATCTCAGCAAGTCGCGCAAAACGAACAACAATGGCGTGCACAGCACCGTGACCTTGAACGTAGCCTTAACCAGCAACGTCAAGCGCGTGAGCTCGTTAACGAATACCAAAAGCAGTTCCATGTTGAACTGACTGACGAAATCACGTTTGAACAAGAACGTGAGCGTCACGCGATGCAAATCGACTCGCTAGAAATGACGCAGGAAGACGTGCGTGAGCAACGCAGCGAACAGCGTCGTCTAGAGCAAGATGCAGCAGCGGAAATCAACAAGCTAGAAGCCATTGCTCCAACTTGGATTGCGGCGAACGATGCGCTAGAAAAACTGCGTGAACAAAGTGGCGCTGAGCTAGAAGATAGCCAGTCAGTCATGAGCCAAATGCAAGTGGTGCTTGAGCAAGAGAAGACCCTTTCTCTGGCGAAAGACAAACTGGCAGAGCGTCGCAGCCAACTTGACACTGAGATTGAGCGTCTTGCTTCTCCTGGTGGTTCAAACGACCCTCGCCTGAAAGGTTTGGCAGATACACTAGGCGGCGTATTGCTGTCTGAAATCTACGATGACATCACAATTGATGACGCGCCTTACTTCAGTGCGATGTACGGTCCGGCTCGTCACGCTATCGTCGTTTCTGATCTGTCTGGTATCGAAGAGAAATTGGTAGAACTAGACGACTGTCCAGAAGACTTGTACATCATTGAAGGTGACATCGATGCCTTTGATGACAGCTCATTCGACGCAGAAGAGCTAGAAGGCGCGGTTTGCGTTCGCATGAACGATCGCCAAATGCGTTACTCTCGCTTGCCTGAAATCCCACTGTTTGGTCGTGCGGCACGTGAGCAGCGTTTAGAGTTACTACGTAACGAACGTGAAGAAGTGGTTGAGAAGCACGCGAAAGCAGCATTCGATTCGCAAAAAATGCAGCGTCTGTACCAAGCGTTCAACCAGTTTGTGGCAAGCCACATTCAAGTCGCATTCGAAGCTGACCCAGAGCAAGCATTGGCAACCATTCGCGACAAGCGTAACCAAATTGCTCGCGTACTGGCTGATCTGGATGCAAAAGAGCAGCAGCAACGCTCTCAACTGCAAACCAGCAAGCAAGCGTTGTCTTCTCTAGACAAGCTAGCACCAAACATGGCGTTGATTGAAGATGAGTCGCTGCAAGCGCGCTTTGATGAGTTGGAAGAGAAAATCGCTCAACTTTCAGAAGCAAAAGCGTTCCTAACCAACCACGCGAAAGCAGTGGCGGAACTAGAAAGAGTGGCGGTTGCTCTAGATGCTGATCCAGAGCAATTCGATGCGCTAGAAGCAGAATACAAAGCGGCAGACGAACAGCTACAAGATCTTAAGAAGCAAATCTTTGCACTTTCAGATCTCGTTGAGCGTCGCCACTACTTCGCTTACGCAGATTCAGTAGACCTACTGAACAAGAGCAGTGAGCTGAGCGAGCAGCTAAAAGCGAAATTGGTTCAAGCTGAACAAATGCGTACCCGCTCTCGTGAAGAGCTGAAACAGTCGCAAGGCCAAATGAACCAATACAACCAAGTATTGGCATCATTGAAGAGTTCGCACCAAGCGAAACTGGAAACGGTTCAAGAGTTCAAACAAGAACTTCAAGAGTTTGGCGTTAACGCGGACGAAGGTGCAGAAGAACGTGCAATGCGTCGTCGTGATGAACTGCATGAGCGTCTACACACTTCTCGTAGCCGTAAGAGCGAATACGAGCGCACAATCACCTCTACTGAACTAGAGATGAAAGGCTTGGCGAAACGTCTGAAGAAAGTTCAGAAAGAATACGTTGAGCTGCGTACCTTCGTTGTTGCAGCGAAAGCCGGCTGGTGCTCGGTACTTCGTCTGGCGCGCGAGAACGATGTTGAGCGTCGTCTACACAAACGTGAACTGGCTTACATGTCAGCGGATGAACTGCGTTCAATGTCGGATAAATCATTGGGTGCGCTGCGTCTCGCGGTTGCGAACAATGACGACCTACGTGATGCGCTGCGTCTATCAGAAGACAACGCACGTCCAGAGCGTAAAGTTCTGTTCTACATTGCTGTGTACCAACACCTTCGTGAGCGTATTCGTCAGGATATCATCCGTACTGATGATCCAGTTGAAGCAATCGAGGAGATGGAAGTAGAGCTAGCGCGTCTAACGGAAGAGCTAACGCAACGTGAAAACCGTCTAGCGATCAGCTCTGAGTCAGTAGCGAGCATCATCAAGAAGACGATTCAGCGTGAGCAAAACCGTATTCGTATGCTGAACCAAGGTTTGTCGAACATCTCGTTCGGTCAGGTGAAGGGCGTACGTCTAAACGTGAAGATCCGCGAAAGTCACGAAGTGCTACTGAACGGTCTAGCGACACAGCAAGAGCAGCATAAAGATCTGTTTGAATCGACTCGCTTTACCTTCTCTGAAGCAATGGCGAAACTGTTCCAACGCGTGAACCCACACATCGATATGGGTCAACGTTCTCCTCAGGTTCTGGGTGAAGAGCTACTGGATTACCGTAACTACCTAGAGCTAAGTGTAGAAGTGAACCGTGGTACAGATGGTTGGCTACAAGCTGAATCTGGCGCGCTATCAACAGGTGAAGCGATCGGTACCGGTCAGTCAATCCTACTGATGGTAGTGCAAAGCTGGGAAGAAGAGTCTCGTCGTCTACGCAGCAAAGACATTGTGCCTTGTCGTCTGCTCTTCTTGGATGAAGCAGCGCGTCTGGATGCGAAATCGATCGCGACACTGTTTGAATTGTGTGACCGTTTGGATATGCAGCTGCTTATCGCGGCACCAGAAAACATCAGCCCAGAGAAAGGTACGACCTACAAACTCGTGCGTAAGGTGTTTAAAGACCACGAGCATGTACACGTAGTTGGTCTGCGTGGTTTTGGTCAAACGGATAAGCCTAAGACTGAAGCGCAAGAGATGATTGAAGAGTTTGAATCGTAAACTCCGAATCTAATAAAACCAAACGCCCGCAATGATTGCGGGCGTTTTTGTTTATGCTCTGATGAAAGACAAACTTATCACTGAGGGACTTGTTGTCGATATTGCCTTGGTGAGTTGCCGCTCCATTTACGAAAGGCACAGCGGAAGTTTGCGCTGTCGGAGAACCCAATACGCTCAGAGATTTCCTCGACACTCATCTGTGTCGAAGCCAAGTAATGGCGCGCTAAGTGAAAGCGGACATGGTCAAGGATCTGCTGATAGCTACTTTCTTCCGATTTAAGGTGGCGTCGCAACGTTCTTGAAGACATGCCCAACTCGGCAGACAACTGCTCAATTGAGGGGTAACAACCTGGTCGCTCGAGAAACATTTGTGTGATCTTCTCTTTTAAACTGACATGACCGCTTACTTTGGCCAGCATTTCATCACAAGATTTCAAACACATTTGCAGCGTCATAGGATTCGCCGCTGGTAGTGGATCGTACAAGCTGGTGGCATCGAACTGCCATTCCAAACGGTCGCTGTTGAACTCTATTTTGCAATGGAAGACTTGTTCATACAGCTCGCTGTGTTCAGGTTCCGGATAAGGGAAGCGAATCAATTTTGAGGGAAAAGGTTTTTGCATCACCTCTTCACACAAACTTTGAATGGCCGCGAACCAATATTCACAGCAAAAAGGCAAAATGGATTGTAGGTCGATAAGTTGCTCAGCTCGAAAGTATCCTGAGTTATCTTCCACCCACATTTTTTTCTTTAACACCGGCCCTGCAAGCCGAAGATACTTAAAGCCCATCATTAATGCATCGAGCAAGGTATTACTGCTAAACACAGCATACCCAAGTACACCAAAGTCACTAAAACGAGCTTGTTGTCCTACTTCAAGCCCCAGTCCTGGCTCATCAGAATGGGCGAGGGCATTGCTAAAAATCACCAGCTTTTGTGCGAGGGTGATGTGTGTGTCCGGGGCATAAAGTTCGGGGGCACTAATGCCACTGCCTTCAAGTAATGTTTCCACTTTCACAGAGGGCTCAAGGTAGCGTGTGAGTAGCTGCAAGTCCAAAACACCACAGGATTCGGTATCTGGCTCATAAACTGCGGTGTATTCCATGCGTTTCTCCTCTATACCCAAGTAACCTCGAGATGCGAGGTTCAGCGAGAATGACTTGGTTTGTAGACGCGGCGGCGATTAAAAGGTCTAGTGGGTCTAAATCAAGAATCGACAACAAAGTGTACAAGCCAAGACAACTCGCCCTTTGGGAGCGTGTCATTGACCCGATTGCTGCGTCAAACAACTTGGAAAGAGCTGGCTATTACGCTGCGTTTTTTTCCTTGCTTACTTTCGTTAAACAGGGACTCAATGACAACGCTCTGAATCCTGCATCTTGAAGTCACTTGGGTATACATTCGGATCAATCCTAACGTGTATTGGGATGGTATTCAGTCATGCTTGTCTCAAAGCTGTCCGAATATCACCGTTTTTTGTCTTTTTGTAACCTGTGCCTCATGTTATCAAAATGTTGTAATTGAATAAATTGCACAGTAGGAGAGAAACATGAATGTACTGGCTAAGCAAGATACGGATGTACAGCGTGATCAAGGAATGATTGCTACTAATGATTCGACAGTGAACGAACTTGAAATGTGGTTTGCTGAGTTGCAAGCCGCTTATCAAGCAGAATCAGCAGCGAGCTATGCGGTGAGAAAGCATCGTTTGTTGGCACTGAAGAAGCAACTTTCTCGATACCAAGATGTCTTGGCACAAGCAATGAGCCAAGATTTTGGAGGTCGTTGTCACACCGAGTCTGTTATGGCTGACATACTTGCCCCTATCCTCGATATCAACCACGTTGTCCGTCACTTAAAAAGCTGGATGAAGCCAAGTCGTAGACCTACTGAGTGGTTGTTCAAAGGCAATAAATTGGAAGTTCGATATCAGCCGAAAGGTGTGGTCGGGATTATCTGTCCTTGGAACTTTCCTCTGTATCTTTCCATTGGCCCAATGATCACGGCGTTAGCGGCAGGTAACCGTTGCATGATCAAGATGCCACCAAACTGCCCTGAGACGACTCGACAGCTGCGTCGCATGCTCGCTGAGATTTATCCAGACAACTTGGTCCGCATTGTTGAGGGGAATCATCCAGAGGCGATGGAAATCTCTCATCTGCCTTTTGATCATCTAGTGTTCACCGGATCGCCAGCAAGCGGCAAGATCATCATGGCTAACGCTGCTGCCAATCTTACTCCAGTGACCTTGGAGCTAGGGGGCAAATCACCCGTGGTGGTATTTGATGATTATGACGTTGCGAAAGCAGCAGAGCGTATCGCCCATGGCAAAGGCTTTAACTCTGGCCAAATCTGTATTGCGCCAGATTACGCCTTTGTGCCGGAAGGTAAGCAAGACGCTTTTGTCGAGGCGTTAAAGCTTGCTCATCAGAACATGTACGGCGAAATTAAAGCCAATCAGGACTACACCGCATTGGTGGATGATGCACAGCACAAACGCTTCCATGACTTACTCAATGATGCACGCGAGAAGGGGGCAACGGTTACCCAGTGCTTAGATTATGGTGAAGGGCGAAAAACACCCTTGTACATCGCGACCAACCTGACACCCGAAATGCGTATCTGCCAAGAAGAGATCTTTGGTCCACTATTGCCTGTTCATACCTATCGCTCAATCGACGAAGTAATTCAACACATCGTCCAAAGACCTCGACCACTGGCTTGCTATCTGTTTAGCAACAACTCAGAACAACGTGAAGCCTTGCTTACTCAGACCCACAGTGGTGGTGTCACTATCAATGATTGGGGATGGCATGTCCTTAATCACTCTGTGCCATTTGGTGGTGTGGGCAACTCAGGTATTGGCAACTACCATGGTGAAGAAGGTTTCCGCGAACTCAGCCACGCGCGCACAGTGCTCAAAATGCGCGATTGGTTCCCAATCCAATTGTTTGCACCGCCATACGGCAACATGGTGCAAAAGCTGTTGCTGCGCGTGTTTGTAGGTAAACCCGACTCAGACTTAAACAAGCACTCGTAACCCTCAATTTTTACCTCTCTACACAAAGAATCTTCAGCAGCCAGTGCTCGCTGGCTGCCTTGCGACCAAAGGAGATCATGGATGCATAACCTTGCTGTCAATCTGGAGCGCAGTGCTGCGCTCTTTCCTTCAAAAGTGGCGCTCAGGATGGGCGATGATGAAATCAGCTACGCTTCACTCGACAAATTCGCAGGCAACATAGCTGCCAACTTGAAACGACTGGGACTTCAAGTTGGAGATAAAGTCGCGCTGTCTTGTCCAAACATCCGTTACTTCCCCATGGTGTATTACGGCATTTTAAAAGCAGGCTGTGTGGTCGTGCCTTTGAATGTGCTGTTTAAAGGCCGTGAGATTGCGTATCACCTCAATGACTCTGATGCTAAAGCGTACTTTTGCTTTGAAGGAAGCGAAGAATTACCAATGGGGAGCTATGGCAGGCAAGGATTTTCTCAGGCCGAGCAGTGCGAATATTTTATCTCGCTCTCTGCTCAATGCGAGGAAGGAGAGCATGCAATAGACTCTTGGCTTGCTGAAGAGCATGAGAGTTTCGAATCGGTGACAAGACTGGGCGATGACACCGCAGTGATCCTTTATACCTCCGGTACCACAGGACAGCCAAAAGGCGCTGAGTTGTCCCACACCAATATGCTAACCAACGCCATGTCCTCCCAGTACCTGATGCGTTTGGAATACAGCGATACAACCATGGCGACCTTGCCGCTATTTCACAGCTTTGGGCAAACCGTGATGATGAATGCCAGCGTGCTGACGGGCTCTACCATGGTCTTGATTCCACGCTTTGAGCCGAAGTTCGTGATTGAGCAAATTATCCAGCACAAAGTCAGCGTGTTCGCCGGTGTGCCAACCATGTATATCGCACTACTAAGAGCGGGTGAACAATCTCCTGAGCATTCAGAGTTAGTGAAGCACAGTCTTCGGTTAGGTGTATCGGGTGGTGCCTCTATGCCAGTAGAAGTGATTCGTCAGTTTGAACAGCGCTTCGAGCTTCCGGTGTTGGAAGGCTATGGGCTGTCAGAAACCGCGCCAGTAGCGACATTTAATCATATTGATGGTGACCGACTGCCTGGCAGTGTCGGGCAACCATTGTGTGGCTACGTGATTAAGATTGCGGATGTAAAAGGGCATGGCCAAGCCGTTGGGGAATTAGGCGAAGTCTGCATAAAAAGCCCGAGTGTGATGAAAGGCTATTACGGACGACCAGAAGCAACCCGCGATGCGATGCGTGATGGTTGGTTCTTAACTGGTGATATTGGACGTGTGGATGAGCACGGCAATTTGTTTATCGTCGACCGCGTCAAAGACATGATTATCCGCGGTGGCTACAACGTGTATCCGCGTGAGATTGAAGAAGTCTTGATGTGTCACCCCGATGTAGAAATGGTGGCTGTCGTTGGTGAGCATGATGACCGCCTAGGTGAAGAAGTACATGCCCATGTCGTGCTTCATCAAGATGCGCATTGTTGCCCCGATACTTTAATCGCGTGGTGTCGTGAGCAACTGGCCGATTACAAATACCCGCGTCGTGTCTTTATCCGTAAAGCACTGCCGATGACAGCAACCGGCAAGATTTTAAAACGAGAGCTTCATCCTTTAGATGTTGTGGAGGTCGAAAATGGACAAGTATGATTTTATCGTCGTTGGTGGCGGTTCAGCTGGTTGTGTTTTAGCGTCTCGACTCACCGAAGATCCTAATGTCACCGTTTGTTTGTTGGAAGCGGGTGGTACAGATTCGAGCCCTTTCATCCATACGCCGGTTGGTGTGGTTGCCATGATGCCGACCAAGATAAACAACTGGGGTTTTGAAACGGTTCCTCAAGCGGGCTTGAATGGTCGTAAAGGCTATCAGCCGAGGGGCAAGACACTCGGTGGTTCGAGTTCCATCAATGCGATGATGTATGCCCGAGGTCACCGATATGATTATGACTTGTGGGCAAGCCTTGGTAATGAAGGGTGGAGCTATCAAGATTGCTTGCCGTACTTCAAGAAAGCGGAAAACAACGAAGTTCATCATGATGAATTCCATGGGCAAGGTGGTCCGCTTAATGTCGCTAACTTACGCTCGCCGAGTGGGCTCTTAGATCGCTACTTAGAGGCGTGTGAGTCTATCGGTATTCCACGCAACCTAGATATAAATGGTGCCGAGCAATTGGGTGCTATGCAAACCCAAGTAACACAAATCAATGGTGAGCGATGCAGTGCTGCTAAAGCTTATCTGACGCCCAACTTGAATAGACCTAATCTGACCGTTATCACTAAGGCGACAACGCACAAAGTATTGTTTGAAGGTAAACGAGCGATTGGTGTGGAATACGGCTTGAAAGGGCATAGCTTTCAGATCAGGTGCAACAAAGAGGTGATTCTCTCTGCAGGTGCATTTGGCTCGCCGCAAATCCTAATGCTCTCAGGTGTTGGTGCTAAGAAAGATCTCGTCGCTCACGGCATCGATCAAGTACACGAATTGCCTGGAGTAGGTGAGAATCTACAAGATCATATCGATCTCGTGCACACTTATCGATGCTCGGCTAAGCGCGACACGTTTGGTGTTTCGCTGCAAATGGCAACGGAAATGACTAAAGCACTACCGCAGTGGATTAAAAACCGTAACGGGAAAATGAGTAGTAACTTTGCTGAGGGCATTGGTTTTCTCTGTTCGGATGAAGATGTCATGGTTCCAGATTTAGAGTTTGTTTTTGTGGTTGCCGTTGTTGATGACCACGCCCGTAAAATGCACCTGAGTCATGGCTTTAGCTCTCATGTGACTTTATTACGCCCCAAGAGCACTGGCACAGTGAAGCTTAATAGCATTAATCCCTATGATGAGCCGCGTATCGACCCGGCGTTTTTCAGCCACCCCGAAGACATGGAAATCATGATCAAAGGTTGGAAGAAGCAGCATCAAATGTTAGAGAGTGATGCGTTCGCAGAGATTCGCGGCGAAAACTTCTATCCGGTGGATGCCTGCGATGATAGCGCCATTGAGCAGGATATCCGTAATCGAGCCGATACCCAATACCATCCAATTGGCACCTGTAAAATGGGAATGGAGACGGATCCTTTGGCTGTGGTTGATAACGAGCTTAAGGTGTATGGCTTGGAGGCACTGAGAGTTGTCGATGCCTCTATTATGCCGACGCTGGTGGGCGGGAATACCAATGCACCAACCATCATGATAGCCGAGAAAGTCTCAGATAAGATAAAAGCGGAATATGCAGACAGTCAGGAAGTAGAAATGCAAGCGGCGCAAATGGGTTAGTGTAGTTATCTCCCTGAATGAATTAAGCCGAGTCTGTAGGGCAACAGGCTCGGCTTATTTTATTGCATGGCAGCAAAGTGCTACTCGTCTGAATAATCTTTTCCTTTTTCGATCATTTCAGCGAGTTCATTAAGTGCTTGGAATGAGATTTCTGACAAACGTTGAAGCTGCTCATCAATATCGTCATTCTCAGGGATGGTATTATTATTATCTGCATTTGTCGTATGCATTGCCCAACCTCTCTGAGTTGAGTTAGGGGAGCTATAATCATAGACAAATTTCGAGGATAAAAAGAAATGATTAATGACTAAAATGTTAGCTTGATCATTTAACAAAGTAAAAGTGTGCAAATAAGCTCATTTGCTTTGTAAGGGTTACTGAGAGAGTTAGTAAAAAAAAGAGCCAGCTCTCAGGCTGGCTCTTAGTTAGAATTGAGATTTAACCCCAAACTGCTCTGCGGCATAGGCCACTCGCTCTTTAGGTTTTGGGTACTCGGCAGGAGTGCCTAGATTTTCGATGTGTCTTAGACGAGGAAGCAGACCTGCCCCGTTTGCTATTTGGATGGCCAAGCCTGGGCGAGCATTTAGCTCCAACACCATTGGACCTTCTTCTTTGTCCAAAACCATATCGGTACCCATATATCCCAGTCCAGTCATCTCCCACGCACTGGAAGCAAGTTCTAGTAAACGCTCCCAGTGAGGCACTTGCAGTGTAGACAAGTCTTTCCCTGTATCTGGGTGGTGAGTGACGGGTTGGTCAAACTGTACCGCACGAATGGCTTTGCCTGTCGCGATGTCGATACCAACGCCAACCGCACCTTGGTGAAGGTTAGCTTTGCCATCAGAAGCTGCTGTAGAGCAACGCATCATTGCCATCACAGGGTAGCCTTTGAACACGATGATTCGTACGTCTGGCACACCTTCATAACTGAAACCATCGAAACAGTCATCAAACTTAATCAAGTTCTCAACTACGGCTACATCGTTCTTACCACCAAGAGAGAAAAGGCCTGCTAGGGCGTTACTAATGTGACGCTCCACCTCTTCTTTATTGCAGGTAGCACCGGATGGTTTGGTATAAACACCGTCTTTATGCGACGTAATGACCAAAATACCTTTACCACCACTGCCTTGTGCGGGCTTGATAACAAAGCCAGGCCAATTTTCGACCATCTTATGAATGGTCTTTACTTCTGCTTGGTTGTGGATCACGCCAATCAGGGCAGGGACAGTTGCCCCTGCGGCTTCTGCAATAATTTTGGTTTTCAGCTTGTCATCAACCAATGGGTATTTGGAACGATCATTGTAGCGACCAATGTAACTATGGTTGCGTTTGTTCATCCCCATAATACCTTTATGGCGAAGCTTGGCTGGCGAAGTAAAACGTTCAAACATCGTTTAGTCCTCCGCTAGTGGTTTAAAGCGACGTAACTCAGTTAGACGGTAACCTGTGTATGTACCTAGTAGTAGAATGCCAGCCAGTACAATAAGCTGTAGGCCGATAAAGTTAAACGTTAGGTGCTGGATGTACGTGTTAGTCATTGCTAAGTAAACCAGTACCGCAGTTAGGAGTGAACCGCCACCTTGAAGGGCAACTTCTTTCGCGCCTTCCTCTTCCCATAGAATCGACATACGTTCGATAGTCCATGACAAAATGATCATTGGGAAGAAGGTAATGGTTAAACCTTCTGTCAGACCAATCTTAAAGGCCACAACCGTGAACACAGAGATGATCATGATTACCGTGATGATAACCGCGGATATCCTTGCTACCAGAAGTAAGTTCAGCCTCGATAAGTAACTTCGAATGATCAGACCCGTACCAACAATCAATAGGAAGCCAACGATACCAGTCACAAGTTGCGTTTGTACAAAGGCAACCGCAATCAGAACTGGCATGAAGGTACCGGATGTCTTAAGACCGATGATAACGCGCAGGAACACGACAATCAGAGCACCGATTGGAATCAGCATGATGGTCTTAAACATCGCTTGTTCTTCAAGAGGTAAGCTATGAATCGATAGGTTGAGTAGACCGTCCGCTTCGACTTTGTTGTTAGTTGCTTGTTGTGCAGTCACTTCTTGTTTGATCATCGAGAAGTGGACTTGGCTATTTTGACCACCAATGAGATCAAGCAGCGAGACGTTAGATTCATCCCAAACTAGAAGGTTAGGTTGTGCTGCCGCTTGCTCTGAGTTTGGTGAGAACAGAACCCACTCCTCTCCAGACCACACTTGAACCATTTGTTGAATAGCTTGGCGACGGCGTCCATCTTCTAGCTCAATAACGCCAACAATTTTACTCTGCACTCCAGCGCTGAGTAACATTTTGTGTAGAGCATCAGTTCGGTCAAAATCATTGAGGATTAACGCAGCGTTTTGACTGTCAGGATCGTTTAATGTTTTGATCAGTTCACGAGCGAACGTAACATTATCTGCAGAACGGCTCATTGCCCTTTCGATCAGTGCGTTGGCCGCAGCCTGTTGTGGTGCCGACAACGTAGGAGGGACAATATCACCTGTTGGCGGAATAGGAGTCACTTTCGCTTGTGGGTCAACAAGAAACTGTGCTTTATAGTAGATAGTTTGTGGCCCCGTCGCTTGACGAATAGACCATTCAGCTCGACGACCAGAATCTGTATTAACGTATGATACGCCGTAGCCTGGAGATGAGGCGGATTCACCAATAAGTGTGTAGCCGTTTTGAGTATGAGGTGCAGCTAACGAAGCTTTAACTTCATTACCATTGGCATTGAACTCGATTCGAGCCTCGACATCCCAAATTTGGCGTGTTTCTCCTGGAGTCCAAGGAACGCCGTAATTTTGGTGTCTGAAAACACTCAAAGCGATACCCGCTGCCACCAATAAGATGACAGACAGATAAAACGGTATTTTTGACGTCATAATCTACCTTATTATTTTTTATCTTCTTGTGTTTGGATGTATTTACGGCTCACATCAACAAGTGCGATGTCACGCATAAACTCTCTACCTAGTAACACAGGATGGTTCATTTGAGAGCGATCTGCCAACGTAAATTGCGCTTTTTCATGAATTTTTCCAACGCGTACCCAAAGTTCTACAACTGCGCGTCGTTCTAATTCTTCATTGGTCGCTTGACGGATTTTTACGTAACGAATGATAGGTGCTTCAATCCAAGCTTGCTGCTCGTCTTTTGACTTAGTGCTGTCTTCTAGGTGGAAACGAACCCAGTTTTTTCCGTTTCTTTCGAACTCTTCGATATCAACGGCATTTAGTGAAGACGTGGCTGCACCAGTGTCAACACGCGCATCGAAGGTTTGTTTAATGGAATCAATCGTAACGCGTTCAATAGAACCAAGGACGATGTCATGAGTTGGTGTAGCTTGAATTGGAGCTGGTGCTTGGACGATGATCGGATCTTTTGGCTTTCTTACTTCATCCATCGCTTCTTTGCGAAAGCTGGAAAGTTCACCTTCTAACTTGTCAACTTGACCCTCTAGGCTTTCTATATAGTCAGACTGGTTACTAAGTTGAAGCTCTAAATTACTAATTTTGTTGTTAAAGTTGGTCTCTGAGGCTTGGATGGCCGCTAATGTTTCTTGGTGGTACTGTTCACCTTTGGTAAGCGTACATCCGGATAGTAGCGCGACTACAACAATCGGAGTCAATCGTATAAACATTGAAAACCTTGGGGCTGGATTAAGTTGTTTGTTTTTTAAGAGTTTAGCGTATATCGCTAAAGGCTCACAAGTAAGAATCTTTTCGATTGTCTTATATAGTGAGGAATAGCGACAAATAGCAAAAAATTAAGGATGCGATATGCATCCTTAACTGGAATTGAAAAGAGGTTAATGTCTTAACGGAGGGAGTGAGTTAAGACAATGTCAGAAATCTCAGTTAATTATGGCTTAGTTGCCACAAGTACCGCACGGCGAGGGGCAGGGTAACCTTCAACTGTTTTGCTAGGGTCGTTTGGATCAAGGTAATCCGGTAGAGAGTTATGCGTCATCCAGTCTGTTGTGCGCTGCTCGCTAACCGAGGTCACGTTCTCATCCACAATACGTACATCTTTAAAGCCAACCAGCTCTAGCCATACTTTCAGCGCTTTCGCAGAAGGGAAGAAGTACACATTACGCATTTGCGCGTAGCGAGACGTCGGAACCAATACCGCGTTCTCATCGCCTTCGATTACTAGCGTCTCTAGGACAAGTTCACCACCTGATACCAACTGGTCTTTTAGCTGTACCAAGTGATCCAGTGGCGAACGACGGTGGTAAAGCACGCCCATGCTAAATACGGTGTCGAACGCTTCTAGCTTAGGTAGCTGCTCAATACCTAGTGGCAATAGGTGCGCACGTTGATCATCGCCCATTAGCTTGCGAATGGCTTCGAATTGAATAAGGAACAGATGAGAAGGGTCGATACCAACCGTTAAGCGTGCACCTTCACCTAGCATGCGCCACATGTGGTAACCGTTACCACAACCCACATCGAGTACGCTGCGGTTTTTCAGTGGTGAGATATGGGGAAGAACGCGATCCCATTTCCAGTCACTGCGCCACTCGGTATCAATATGAATACCGTGCACAGTGTACGGACCTTTGCGCCAAGGGTGGAACGTACGCAGTAGGCTCTCAAGCTTTTTAAGCTCACCTTCATGGAAAGGCGTATCGTTGCTGATGGTCACTGAATTTTTGATGTCCACTTGGTTTGGTGCACCTTGTGGGATCTTGTTCAGTGCTTTCAGCCAGCGACCAAAGTCACCATGCTCAGCATTTTGCCAATCTGTTAACTGTTGAGGTAATACGTTTAGCCACGGCTGAAGACGAGTGTCTTGCGCGATTAACTGATAAAAATTAGCAAAATTAAACATAGTTTTTCACTGAGTTTATGGAGTCAGCAGACCCTGGGTAAAAGTTAAATGTGTCATTCCCTACAGTGAGGGACGAAAGTGATAGGGAATCTCGGTTTTTATCGTTTTTGATAAGGGATCCCAACTCACTCGTTCCTCGCTCTTGAGGATGACGTCCTAATGAGAGCGAACTGTGTCGCGAAGCTTATTTAATCGCAAACATCGAACCGAAGTTAAAGCATTGGAACCAAACATCGTAGCTTGAGAAACCAATTTCTGCGAAACGCTCTTTGTGGTCTTTCTTTGAATCAGGACGCATCACGTTTTCAATCGCGCTGCGTTTTTGGCTGATTTCTAGTTCGCTGTAGCCATTCGCACGTTTAAAGTCGTGGTGAAGGTCAATCAACAGCTCGTTGGATACTTCATCTTCAAATACGAACTTTTCCGACAGAATCAAAATACCGCCTGGGCGCAGGCCCGCGTAGATTTTTTCTAGTAGCGCATAGCGATCTTCTGGAGAAAGGAACTGCAGCGTGAAGTTCAACACCACAACGGACGCATTTTCGATTTCGATATTACGAATGTCTGCCTCTACCACGTCAACTGGCGTATCACTGCGGTACGCGTTGACGTGAAGCTTACAGCGTTCAACCATCGCAGGAGAGTTGTCCACTGCAATGATTTGGCAACCTTCTTGTTTGATATGACGGCGCATCGAAAGCGTAGCAGCACCCAAAGAACAACCGAGGTCATAGATGTTTGAGTGAGGCTTAACAAAACGCTCTGCCAACATACCAATTGCAGAAATGATGTTGCTGTAACCCGGCACCGATCGTTGAATCATGTCAGGGAAAACTTCCGCTACGCGTTCATCGAACGTGAAATCCCCAATTTTATCGATTGGAGCCGAAAAAATAGTATCTGGATTGCTCTTAGGGTTCATAACCAAATCTCTGCATACAAGCTGCCTGAAACGTCAGGCATCAAAAAAGGCGCGTATTTTATGGGAAATTCGCGCCTCTGTCATTTTCTTAATTATACGGATACCTAAAACATCTGTATTTGCGAGTTGCCATCGTTGGCAGGAAACGAAGACAAATCTGGCAGGGAGAGCTTAAGTTGTAGCTGTTTATAGAGCTTTTCAGCCAGTTCTGGCGCTAAGACGTTATCTGGCGTGTGGATCATCAAGTAAGGCTGAATCCCTTGTTCAACCCACATCGGCAGTTTCTTCAACCAAGGTTCGAAAAAGCGCAAGTTGTCGTCCATGTCTGGATGACCGATAAAACGAATCATTGGGTGCTTGGCCGTTGCTATAGCATGCACCGGGACGCGCGGCTTTTTCTGATGGGCGTCAATCACCGCTTCGGTTGTCGGCTGCGCGGCAAACACTGGGCGACTATCCATAATAATGCGGTCAATGCCACTTTCTAATAGCCACTGGTTTAGCGCACGCTCTTCTTCACCTTTGGAGAAAAACGCCATATGGCGAACTTCCACCCCAAGTGGGAAATTCGGTGGAAAGCAGGCACAGAACTTCTTTAGGCGATCAAGGTGCTCGGGACCAAAAGCGGCGGGGAGCTGAATCGTCCATTGCCCAACACGTTCGTGAAGCGGTTCCATGACTTTCATAAAGTCACGCAACTGTTCGTCACAACCTCGGAGCATCTGCTCGTGAGTAATGGCTTTTGGCAACTTAAAGGTGAATTTGAATTCGTCGTGAGTTGCGGCTTTCCAGTTTTGCACCGTGTTGAGCGTTGGTGTGGCATAAAAGGTGGTGTTGCCTTCTACGGTATGGAACACCTGCGCGTATTTTTCGAGTCGCTCTGCAGGCTTGGTTCCACTGCCATAAAAGCTCTGTTGCCATTGGTTGTGAGACCACATGGTTAATCCAAGTCGAAGGGGTAAATTATCCATATCTTTGCTTTACGTTTTTTCCTGAGCCCACTTTACGAGAGTTTTGCTGAAATAGGTAATTTCACGCTATAATCCCCATCAATTTTTTCGCTTTGGTGCGCTTTTGAACATTTGTTGTACTAAAAACCACCAATGAATGATAAAACACACTTAATTGTATGTTGAGTAGTCGATTTTCATAGGCTTTCAGCGTATAAATGGATCTTTACTCTGCTCGGCAATGAGGCTGACAGAGCGTAGTTAACAATATTTGAGAGATTGGGAATTTCATTATGCGTACCCATTACTGTGGTCACCTGAACAAGTCCCTTGCAGGACAAACTGTAGAACTTTGCGGCTGGGTTAACCGTCGTCGTGATTTAGGCGGTCTTATTTTTATCGATATGCGAGATCGTGAAGGTATCGTTCAGGTAGTTGTTGATCCAGATATGGCAGATGCGTATGAAGTGGCGAACACACTTCGTAATGAATTCTGTATCAAGCTAACTGGTGAAGTTCGCGTTCGTCCAGAAAGCCAAGTAAACAAAGACATGGCAACAGGCGAAGTTGAGATCCTTGCGAAAGGTCTTGAAATCATCAACCGTTCTGACGTTCTGCCTCTAGACTTCAACCAAAAGAACTCTGAAGAGCAACGTCTAAAATACCGCTACCTAGACCTACGTCGTCCAGAAATGAGCGACCGTATCAAGCTACGTGCTAAAGCGTCTAGCTTTGTTCGTCGTTTCCTAGATGACAACGGCTTCCTAGACATCGAAACGCCAGTACTAACAAAAGCGACACCAGAAGGTGCTCGTGACTACCTAGTACCTAGCCGTGTTCACAAAGGCAGCTTCTACGCGCTTCCTCAGTCTCCACAGCTATTCAAACAGCTTCTAATGATGTCTGGTTTTGACCGTTACTACCAAATCGTTAAGTGTTTCCGTGATGAAGACTTGCGTGCTGACCGTCAACCAGAATTCACTCAGATCGATATCGAAACGTCATTCATGACGGCTGATCAAGTTCGTGCAACAACTGAGAAAATGGTTCGTGAAATGTGGCAAGAGCTACTGAACGTTGACCTAGGTGAATTCCCAGTAATGCCGTTCAGTGAAGCGATTCGTCGTTTCGGTTCTGATAAGCCAGACCTACGTAACCCACTAGAGCTAGTAGACGTTGCTGACCTAGTGAAAGACGTTGAGTTCAAAGTATTCTCTGGCCCAGCAAACGACGAGAAAGGTCGCGTTGCAGTTATCCGTGTTCCAGGTGGTGCTGAGCTTACTCGTAAGCAAATCGATGGCTACGCAGAATTCGTAGGTATCTACGGTGCGAAAGGTCTAGCATGGATGAAGGTTAACGACCGTGCAGCAGGCATGGAAGGTATCCAATCTCCAGTAGCTAAATTCCTAAGCGAAGACGTGATCAACGGTATTCTAGATCGCACTCAAGCAGAATCGGGCGACATCATCCTATTCGGCGCAGATAAAGCAAACATCGTTGCTGAAGCACTAGGCGCACTTCGTCTTAAACTTGGTAAAGACCTAGAGCTAACGAAAGAAGGCACTTGGGCTCCTCTATGGGTTGTTGACTTCCCAATGTTCGAAGAAGACGACGAAGGCAACCTACACGCAATGCACCACCCATTCACATCACCTCTAGGTGTGACTGCGGAAGAGCTAAAAGCGAACCCAGCAGCGGCGAACTCAAACGCATACGACATGGTTCTAAACGGCTACGAAGTAGGCGGTGGTTCTGTACGTATTCACAACGCAGAAATGCAAGCTGCAGTATTTGATATCCTAGGTATCAATGCTGAAGAGCAACAACTGAAATTCGGCTTCCTACTGGACGCTCTGAAATTCGGTACGCCTCCGCATGCTGGTCTTGCATTCGGTCTAGACCGTCTAGTAATGCTGCTATGTGGTACAGAGAACATCCGTGATGTTATCGCGTTCCCTAAAACAACTGCGGCGGCGTGTCTACTAACAGACGCACCAAGCCTTGCAAACCCAGCGGCTCTAGAAGAGCTAGCGATTGCAGTGACAGTTGCGAAAGAAAAAGACGCAGAATAAGCGCACAACAATTAAAGAAAAAACTCCCGCACCTGCGGGAGTTTTTGTTTTAATGACATATATTCTAATACTTACAGTGAGTTATTGATTAGGACTCTTCATGTCAATTATTTTGGGCATTGACCCAGGCTCTCGCATTACTGGTTATGGCGTGATTCGCCAACAAGGTCGTCATCTGCAATATCTAGGCAGCGGCTGTATTCGTACTTCTGAAAAAGAGCTGCCAGGTCGACTCAAGCAAATCTACGCAGGTGTAACGGAAATCATCACCCAGTTTCAACCAGATGTGTTTGCGATTGAGCAAGTCTTTATGTCAAAGAACGCCGATTCTGCATTAAAGCTAGGTCAGGCTCGTGGCAGTGCAATTGTAGCGGCGGTAAATGCCGATCTTCCGGTGTACGAATATGCTGCGCGTCTGATCAAGCAGGCGGTAGTAGGAACGGGTGGTGCGGACAAAGTGCAGGTACAACATATGGTTCAACACATGCTTAAGTTGCCAGCAAAACCTCAAGCCGATGCTGCCGATGCGCTAGGCGTCGCCATTTGTCATGCCAATACCAATAAGACGCTGGTGGCACTCGCTGGTAAAGCGACCAGTGCAAGAAAAGGTCGTTACCGTTAATTGTATTATTAAAAATGAGACATCTCAGACAGATTTAAGGATTAAATTTGTTGATAAAATGTTACAAAACTATAGTGGTCAGAGGTCTAATAAGAAATCAATCAAGGAAGATTGAACATGAATCCAGCCACGCTGTGGCGCAGTGCATTTATGCCGCGCCAAACTCAATGGACAAGAACACAACAACGTCAAGCTGACATCCTTTCTCTATTCACTTTCATCGCTTTTCTCGTCGGGATCTACAGCCTGATCAAATGGTCCAAACATGGACATGAAAGCTTAATCTTCACCTCAGTACTCTTAATTGCACTCGAACTGGTATCCGCTTTCAGCCTGAAGTGGTTCAAGCAACCGGCATTGTCGCTCAATCTTGGCTTTGTCGGCATGTCGGTACACGCGCTCAATATCATTTACCAAAGTGGTGGTGTGGTTGATTCAACCCAAACTTACTGGGTGCCTTTGTTAGTTGTCGCTTTCTTCTTATCTGGCACTCGCATCATAGCGATCTCTTGGAGCGCGTTAGTGATAGCGGTTTCTGCGTTTATGACATTCCAGCATGTGTCTGGTGTTAGTTTCCCTCAACTCGTGTTGTCTGAATCTGCGCAGCGTGTAGAGATATGGTCGGGTACTGTGCTACCACTGGTGGTGATTTGTATTGCACAAGCTTTTACTGCCGAGCAGCGAGATATTGCGATTGAAAGTGCAGAGAAAGCCAAAGCAGAGAGTGAGTTGGTGGCGCAAAAGGCAACAGAAGGGGAGTTGCGTTTGGCTGAGGTACTAGAGCAAGCAAATCAGAATTCGACTGAGCTCAAGCAAGTTTCCCAAGTGCTCGATAAACAATCTTCTCAGTTAGATGTTCAAGTGAATGCCCTTAATGTAAACAGTGAATCCCAAGCTAGCGCGGCAGAGCAGATGAGCCAGCAGGTGCATCATATGGCGACGGGGATTGAAGAGTCGGGCAAGTTCGTTGAAGAGTTGCGTGAGAAAAGTGAAGACGTCCATCAACAGGCTGAGAAAAGCTCGGAATTATTGGAGGACTCTACCCAAGCTATCAGCCAAATAATCAGCAGCCATGAAGACATCATGAAAGTGGCAGACTTAATTACGTCGGTCGCGGAACAAACCAATCTATTGGCACTCAATGCGGCGATTGAAGCGGCGAGAGCCGGTGAGCAAGGTAGGGGCTTTGCTGTAGTTGCCGACCAAGTACGCGATCTTTCTGCTAAGAGCAGTGAGTCCGCGGTTGAGATTCGCAACTTACTTGATCGCAGTGAGCAAGAAGTAAAGCATGGTCAAAGTGTTGTGACGTCAAGTACCGAGCGTATGAACACCATTATTCAGCAAGTGACCACTATTTCTCATGATGTACAGAGCCTGTCCAGTCTCATGGCAACACAAATGACGGCACTCAAAGAGTTGGATGAAGCGAGCAGTGAGGTCGCCAATGGCGTAGTTAACACCAAAACCATCGCTGAGACGGTAGCGCAATACGGTGCTGAACTGAACGGCCAAGTAGTCACAGTGCGTAACCTTACTCAACAGCTTGATCAAGTTGTCTCAAAAATCTAAACCCACTGCATAAAGGACTGGATGTCTATCCAGTTCTTTATTATCCTGTCGCAAATTCATTTCCAAAGAGTATTTATAGTGATTGGACGTCTTCGCGGCACTCTGCTTGAAAAGCAACCACCTGAAGTTTTAATTGAAGTTAATGGCATTGGTTATGAAGTTCAGATGCCAATGAGCTGCTTCTACGAACTGCCAAATGTCGGCGAAGAAGCCATTATTTATACTCACTTTGTTGTGCGTGAAGACGCGCAATTGCTTTACGGTTTCAACACAGTAAAAGAACGTGCACTTTTCCGTGAAGTGATTAAAGCGAACGGTGTTGGTCCTAAGCTGGGTCTAGGTATCCTTTCCGGCATGACGGCAAGCCAATTCGTTTCTTGCGTAGAGCGTGAAGACATTTCAACACTTGTAAAACTTCCGGGTGTTGGTAAGAAGACGGCTGAACGCCTCGTAGTTGAAATGAAAGACCGCCTGAAAGGTTGGGGCGCTGGTGATTTGTTCACTCCGTTTACCGATGCTGCACCTGCAGATGCTGGTTCTGCGGCTTCTAACAACGCAGAAGAAGAAGCAATCAGTGCGCTTCTTGCTCTAGGCTACAAGCCGACTCAAGCGTCGAAAGTGGTTTCTCAGATCGCTAAACCGGATATGACCAGTGAGCAACTGATCCGTGAAGCACTAAAATCGATGGTGTAACGGAAAGTCCAAGGGAACAATATGATTGAAGCCGATCGTTTAATCGCGCCAGAAAATCCTTCGTTTCGTGAAGAAGACGTCATCGACCGAGCGATTCGTCCTAAGAAGCTGGCGGATTACCAAGGTCAGGATCACGTGCGTGATCAGATGGAGATTTTCATCAAAGCCGCTCAACTGCGAAATGAAGCGCTCGACCACCTTTTGATTTTTGGTCCTCCAGGTTTGGGTAAAACCACGCTTGCGAACATCGTTGCCAATGAGATGGAAGTGAACATTCGCACCACTTCTGGCCCTGTGCTTGAGAAAGCAGGGGACTTAGCAGCGCTGTTGACCAACTTAGAGGAAAACGACGTGCTGTTCATTGACGAGATCCACCGCTTAAGCCCAATGGTTGAAGAGGTGCTGTATCCAGCAATGGAAGACTACCAGTTAGACATCATGATTGGTGAAGGTCCTGCAGCGCGTTCTATCAAAATAGATTTGCCACCTTTCACTTTGATCGGTGCAACGACGCGTGCTGGTTCTTTGACTTCGCCACTTCGTGATCGCTTCGGTATTACGCAACGCCTTGAGTATTATAAAGTGAAAGACTTGCAAGATATCGTTCAGCGTAGTGCGGATTGCTTAGGGCTGTCGATGGAATCGGAAGGGGCGTTGGAAGTTGCTCGCCGTGCTCGTGGTACACCTCGTATCGCTAACCGCCTGCTACGCCGCGTTCGTGACTATGCCGAAGTTAAAGGCAATGGGCATATTTGTGCAGAAACGGCAGATAAAGCCTTGAACATGCTCGATGTGGATGCTGAAGGTTTCGATTATATGGACCGTAAGCTGCTATTAGCGATCATGGAGAAATTTGGCGGTGGTCCTGTCGGTTTGGACAACATGGCAGCGGCGATTGGTGAAGAGAAAGATACCATCGAAGACGTTCTTGAACCATATCTAATCCAACAAGGCTATTTACAACGCACTCCGCGTGGAAGAATTGCCACCGATCGTGCTTATCTGCATTTTGGAATTGAAAAGTAAGATTCCATATTTGACAAATGCGTGCTTGATATTTCACCAAGAGTGATGAGAGTCTCATTTATCAAATCCCAACTAATACTTTTTAGGTAAGAGCATTTTATAGATTGTTAATACTATGTTCTTACCTAACTCTGACAAAACTCTCCTGATTACCTCCCGTTAACATACTCATCGAATATCGGTTGATCTGGATCAATGTGATGGATTTTTGTGCAAATTCACAGATGAAACATTGATATACATCAAAGCGGAATCCCGCCATAAACCTTTTGAAACAATCTGTTTTTAGAAGTAATATTAGCCCTAGCTATATTAGCTGATGCTTAACAATTAACTAACCAATGAAGCACATTTTTGCAACAAGATGCTGTGATAATTCAACATCTTTCAAGTGTAAATAACACTTGTGTATGGAATGCAATATGTAGAGAGTGTCATTCAGCCGACACATAGGAGTTACCATGATTGACGTAGTTGATCTGTCGCGGTTGCAGTTTGCACTGACAGCGATGTATCACTTCCTATTCGTACCATTGACTCTTGGTATGGCCTTCCTTTTGGCCATTATGGAATCAATGTACGTAATGACGAACAAGCAAATCTATAAGGACATGACCAAGTTCTGGGGTAAGCTATTCGGTATTAACTTTGCACTTGGTGTGGCTACCGGCCTAACCATGGAGTTCCAGTTTGGTACGAACTGGTCTTACTACTCGCACTACGTGGGTGACATTTTCGGTGCGCCACTGGCGATCGAAGCACTGGTTGCGTTCTTCCTGGAGTCAACTTTTGTTGGTCTATTCTTCTTCGGGTGGGATCGTCTATCAAAACGTCAACACTTAGCGGTAACCTGGCTGGTTGCGCTTGGTTCTAACTTCTCTGCACTTTGGATTCTTATCGCAAACGGCTGGATGCAAAACCCAGTTGGTGCAGAATTCAACTTCGAAACCATGCGTATGGAAATGGTGAGCTTTGCAGAAGTTGTACTAAATCCTGTAGCGCAAGTTAAGTTTGTACACACAGTAGCATCTGGCTACACGTGTGGTGCAATGTTCGTGTTGGGTATCAGCTCATACTACCTAATCAAAGGTCGTGACATCGCATTTGCTCGTCGTTCATTCGCGATTGCAGCTTCATTCGGTATGGCAGCAATCCTGTCTACTATCGTGCTAGGTGATGAATCTGGTTACGAGCTTGGTGAAGTACAAAAAGTGAAACTGGCAGCAGTTGAAGCAGAATGGCACACAGAGCCAGCGCCTGCGGCATTTACACTGTTTGGTCTTCCAAACCAAGAAACGATGAACACTGATTACGCAATCAAGATCCCTTACGTAATGGGTATTATCGCGACTCGTTCATTTGACGAGCAAGTAACCGGCCTACATGATCTGCGTGAGGAGCACGTTGACCGCATCCGCACGGGTATGTATGCGTACGAATTGCTTGAAAAACTGCGTGCAGGTGACAAATCTGAAGCAAACATGACTGCGTTTGACGAAGTGAAAGGTGACCTAGGTTACGGTCTACTTCTGAAGCGCTACACAGACAACGTCGTTGATGCGACAGAAGACCAAATCCAAGCTGCTGCGGATGACTCTATCCCAACAGTGTGGCCGCTATTCTGGTCGTTCCGTATCATGGTTGCGTGTGGCTTCATTATGCTATTCGTCTTTGGTGCTGCATTCGTTCAGACATGTCGTCAGAAAATTGAGCAGAAACAATGGATTCTTAAAGCTGCGCTATTCAGCATCCCTCTACCTTGGATTGCGATTGAAGCTGGTTGGTTTGTTGCAGAATACGGTCGTCAACCGTGGGCTGTTGGTGAAATCCTACCAGTACACGTAGCAGCGTCAGCATTAACCGCTGGTGAAATCTGGACTTCACTATTTGCAATCCTAGCGCTATACACTGCGTTCTTAATTGCAGAAGTATACCTAATGGTGAAATTCGCTCGTAAAGGTCCAAGCAGCCTGAAAACTGGTCGCTACCACTTCGAGCAGAATGCTGACTCTGTTGAAGACAAAGTTAGCCGCCAAGTAGAAGCGTAAGGCAAGGAGACAACAAGATGTTTGATTACGAAATCTTGCGATTCATCTGGTGGGTACTGATCGGTGTTCTACTAGTTGGTTTTGCAATTACTGATGGTTTCGATATGGGTGTAGGCGCGCTTGTACCTATTATCGGTAAAAACGACACTCAACGTCGTGTAATGATTAACTCAATCGCTCCGCACTGGGATGGTAACCAAGTTTGGCTTATCACCGCTGGTGGTGCATTGTTCGCAGCTTGGCCTTTGGTTTACGCAACATCGTTCTCTGGTTTTTACCTAGCGATGATCGTTACCCTAGCGGCACTTTGGCTACGTCCAATCGGTCTTGATTACCGTTCAAAGATTGAAGATAAAAAGTGGCGCAACACTTGGGATATCTGTATCTCAATCAGTGGCTTCGTTCCACCAATCATCTTCGGTGTTGCGTTTGGTAACCTTCTACAAGGCGTACCATTCCAATTGAATGATTTCCTAATGCCAACGTACCATGGTTCATTCTTTGGTCTACTAAACCCATTTGCTCTGCTTTGTGGTCTAGTGAGCTTGTTTATGATCCTGATGCAAGGTGCAACTTGGCTTCAAATGAAGACAACTGGCGAAGTACATACTCGTGCTCGTAACGTAGCTCAGCTAACTGGTCTACTAACAGTGGTTGCATTTGTAGTAGCAGGTTTCTGGATCCAAAGCATCGAAGGTTACGTAATCGTAGGTGGTATCGACACAGCAGCCGCTTCTAACCCTTTAAACAAAGAGGTTATCCGTGAAGCTGGTGCTTGGATGAACAACTTCGAAGCTTACCCACTGCTATGGGCTGCACCTGTACTGGGTGTTGCAATGCCACTTCTAGCGGTATTGGCATCTCGCCTAGAGAAGTGTGGTATTGCATTCCTAACGTCAAGCCTTGGTAATGCTGGTGTTATCTTCACTGCTGGTTTTGCAATGTTCCCATTCGTAATGCCTTCAGACCTAATGCCAAACCAAAGTCTGACAATGTGGGATGCAACTTCATCTGAGCTGACGTTGAACCTAATGACAGGCGTTGCGTTTGTTATGGTTCCAATCATCCTGGCTTACACGTCTTGGACTTACTACAAGATGTTCGGTCGCTTGGATGATAAGTTTATTGAAGAAAACAAAAACTCACTTTACTAAGGAGCGATCACTATGTGGTATTTCGCATGGATTCTAGGTGTACTACTTGCTTGTGCATTCGGTATCATCAATGCTCTTTGGTTAGAGCATACTGAAATGATGGATAAAGACAGTGAGTAATCTCGCTGACAAGGTAGCAAAACTTCACGAACCAATGGACAAGACTCTGTTGAGAGTCTTGGCCTTAATCCTCGGCTTTATGCATGTTGGATTGGTGATGTGGGACCCAAATGCGTATCATCGAGAGATTGGTGGCTTTAACGCATTTATTGCACCAGCGCTGATTTGGGCATTATGCTCCAGCATGGTATATGGGGTAGGCTTCAAACCAAGAAACTGGTACTGGCAAGTGTTGTTCAGTCCTTATTTCTCACTTGCTATCTTAAGTTATCTAACTGCACTGTATTTCATGTAAGCGTTACGTTCTGAAATAAAGTCGGTTATTAAATCATCGAAATAAAAGCCAGACTTATTGTCTGGCTTTTATTTTTTCTACAAAATTCAAAAATATTCCCTTCGCTCAGTACCAATTACTGCCGCTTCAGTTATAGTAATTGCTTTAAAGAATTGAAATTACTGGTACTCCCTTGCAAGGCACATCAAATCCCTTCCGCTGGCCGATCACCGTGTATTACGAAGATACCGATGCGGGTGGCGTTGTATATCACTCTAATTATTTAAAATTCTTTGAACGTGCACGCACTGAGATGTTGCGTGCAAAAGGCATTTCTCAGCATGTGTTATTGGAACAAAACATTGGCTTTGTTGTCCGACACATGGATATCGATTTCAACCAAGGGGCGAGACTGGACGAGCATTTGACCGTTCTTACCCGAGTGTCAGAAATAAAACGTGCATCTCTGCAATTCTGTCAAGAATTAGTCAATGATGAAGGCAAAACATTGTGCAAGACAATTGTTAAGGTAGCATGTATCGATAATAAGAAAATGAAACCAATAGCTATCCCATCTTTTATCAATTCGGAGCTAACAAATAGTGACTGCTGATATTTCCATTTTAGATCTCTTTCTTCAGGCCAGTCTGTTGGTAAAGCTTGTGATGTTGACCCTGTTAGGCATGTCAATTGCGTCATGGGCGATGATCATTAAGCGCAGCAAAGTATTATCTCAAGCATCAAAAGACGCTGAGTCGTTTGAAGACAAATTTTGGTCTGGTACCGATCTTTCACAGCTATACCAGAAAGTAAAAGCTCGTAAAGACGAGATTGGCGGTACAGAAGAAATCTTCTACGCAGGTTTCACTGAGTTTGCTCGACTACGTAAGAGCAACGCTAACTCTCCTGCTTACATCATGGAAGGCACTGGCCGAGCGATGCGTGTTTCTGTAGCTCGTGAAGTCGATGAGCTAGAAACAAGCCTGCCTTTCCTTGCGACAGTCGGTTCTATTAGCCCATACATCGGCCTATTTGGTACGGTTTGGGGCATCATGCATGCCTTTATTGCTTTGGGTGAAGTAAAACAAGCGACGCTTTCTATGGTAGCACCAGGTATTGCTGAAGCTTTGATTGCAACCGCAATGGGTCTGTTTGCTGCTATTCCTGCGGTAATGGCGTACAACCGTCTAAGCAATAAAGTGAGTAAGCTTGAGCACACATACGCGACTTTCTCTGAAGAATTCCACAGTATCCTGCATCGTCAAGCAATGGCAGGCAGAGATGGCTCGGATAAGGAATAGTTGATGGCGGGCTATCAACCTAAAAAGCGTAAAATGACAGCAGAGATCAACGTCGTTCCTTATATAGACGTAATGCTCGTGTTGTTGATTATTTTCATGGCAACGGCTCCATTTGTTACTCAAGGGGTTGACGTTGATCTTCCAAAAACGTCGACTGCAGAATCGATGCAAGAGCTGGCGGGTGATACTGATAGCAGTTTCATCATCATCGAAATCGATCGTGACGGTAATTTAGGACTAAGCGTAAATGATGAAGAAGTCCAGCGCGGTCTATCTCTGCAAGATGTCATTGTTCGAGTAAAAGCGGAGCGTGAAATCAAACCGGATTCGCCAGTTGCAGTTGGTGGTGACGCGGCAACGCCTTACGCAGACGTAGTAATTCTGCTTGATGAGTTAAGTCGTGCTGGTATTCCAAAAGTTGGTCTGATGACTGATATCAGGGAATAGACATCGAAGATCTATGAAAGATAACAAGAAAAAAGCCAAAGAATATACCAAACCGATAGCGATATCGGTGGGTTTGCATGCGCTGTTAGTCGTGGCGTTGCTTTGGGGGACGGATTTCACCATGTCTAAACCCGAGCCAACAGGGCAAATGGTTCAGGCGGTGGTGATTGACCCAAAACTTGTTCAGCAGCAGGCGAAAGAGATTCGTCAGCAGCGCGAAAAAGCCGCGAAGAAAGAGCAAGATCGTCTTGATAAGTTGCGACGAGAAGCTGAGCAGCTTGAAAAAAACCGCAAAGCTGAAGAAGAACAGATTCGCAAGCTGAAAGAACAGCAGGCAAAAGACGCCAAAGCAGCTCGTGAAGCCGAAGCGGCTCGTAAGAAGAAAGAACAAGAACGCAAGGCAGAAGAAGAACGCACTCGCAAAGAGAAAGAGCGAGCTGCAAAAGCGGAGAAAGAGCGTAAAGCCAAAGAAGAGGCCGTTCGAAAAGCTGAGCAGGAGCGTATCGCCAAAGAAGCAGCAATTGCTAAGGCAGAGCAAGAGCGTGTAGCGCGTGAGAAGGCAGCGAAAGAAGCTGAGGAAAAGGCTCGACGCGAACGTGAAGCGGCAGCGAAAGCGGAACAAGAGCGCATTGCTAAAGAAAAGGCAGCCAAAGAGGCAGCTGAAAAAGCGCGTAAAGAAAAAGAGCGTCTTGAGCGATTAGAGCGTGAACGTAAAGAGCAAGAAGCTGCGCTTGACGATATCTTCTCGGGGTTAGAAAGTGAAGCGAGTCAGAATACCGCAGCTCGAAACCAGTTCGTTGATGATGAATTGGCGCGTATGTCTTCAATCTATACTCAAAACATTCAGCAAAGGCTGATTAAGGATGATTACCTGTTGGGAAAGGAGTGTAGGGTAAACATCAAACTCATTCCGACAGGGACAGATATGATGGTTTCAGGAGTTACGGTCCTTGGTGGAGATTCAAGGGTGTGCGCCGCTGCAAAAAGTGCGATCGCTCAAGTGGGTACTTTCCCAAAATCTACCGAAGCTTCTGTGAACGAAAGACTTAAAGATATCAACTTAACCGTTGCTTTAGACTAGAAGGAATAAGACGTGATTAAACGCCTTTTACTAGGAATGTTTGTACTGCTTGGCAGTATAACGAACGTGGCTCACGCTGCATTAGAGCTGGTCATTACTGATGGTATTGATTCAGCACGACCAATTGCTGTTGTTCCCTTTAAATGGGAAGGAAGCCAACCACTGCCGACAGATGTTTCTGCTGTGATCGCATCAGACCTTCAGCGTAGTGGTAAATTTAGCCCGATCCCTACCAACAAGATGCCTCAAACGCCTTTTAACGAATCTGAGGTTAACTTTGATGCTTGGACCAGTCTTGGCGTTGATGCTCTGTTAACAGGTAGCATTACTCAAAATGCGCAAGGCAATTTTGTTATCAACTACCAGCTAGTTGACGTCGTTCGTGGTCAGTTGACCGGTGGGCAAAGTCGAGCGCTTGGTGAAGATGGTGAACTTGTTCTGTCTAAGGATCATGTACTGTTCAACAAGGTTGCAACGGTTGAAGCCCCACGAATGCGTGAATACGCTCACCGTATCTCCGATTTGGTATACGAGCAATTGACGGGTGAACGCGGTGCGTTTATGACGCGCATTGCGTACGTGGTGGTGAATGATAAAGATCGCTTCCCTTACCAGCTTCGAGTCGCTGATTATGATGGTTTTAACGAGCGATTAGTCCTTCGTTCAAAGCAGCCGTTGATGTCACCAGCTTGGTCGCCTGATGGTCAAAAACTAGCATACGTAAGCTTCCAGAACGGCCAAGCCGAAATCTTCATTATGAATATTTATACGGGTGAGCGTGAGAAGGTTACGTCATACCCTCGTCATAATGGTGCGCCAAGATTCTCACCGGATGGTAGTAAGCTGGCGTTAGTGTTGTCTAAGACGGGATCGTTACAGGTCTACACTTTAGACCTAAAAACTCGCAAGCTGACACAAATTACGCGTGGCAGATCAAATAATACAGAACCATTCTGGCATCCGGATGGAAAATCGTTGATTTTTACATCGGATAGGGGTGGTAAACCACAGATTTATCAAGTAAATTTGGGCGATAGTTCAATTAATCGTCTGACGTGGCAAGGTAGTCAAAACTTGGGTGGTCAAATTACTCCTGATGGCCGATTCCTTATTATGGTGAATCGAAGCAATTCAGGCTTTAATCTGGCTAAGCAAGATTTGGAAACTGGTTCATTGCAAGTACTTACTAAAACCCTACTTGATGAGTCACCGAGCATTGCCCCAAATGGTGGCATGGTGATTTACAGCTCGATTTACAACAAGAAAAATGTACTGTCGATGGTGTCTATTGATGGTCGATTTAAAGCTAGATTACCGGCAACAAATGGGCGTGTCAGAGCTCCCGCATGGTCTCCGTTTTTGTAGCAATAAGTTTGATTAATGAAGGAAAATAAGATGCAACTTAACAAGGTTCTAAAAGGACTACTAATCGCACTTCCTGTAATGGCTGTTACAGCGTGTAGTTCTAGTGACGACGCTGCTTCTAACACTGGCGCAGAAACTAACAACTCTGCGGAGACTACAGTAGTAACTCCAATTGACCCAAATGGTCAGCTAACAGAGCAAGAGCTAAAAGAGCAAGCACTACGTGAAACTCAAACAATCTACTTCGCGTTTGATAACTCAACAATCGCTGGTGATTACGAAGAGATGCTAGCTGCTCACGCTGCTTACCTAAGCAAGAACCCTGCGCTTAAAGTAACGGTTGAAGGCCACGCAGACGAGCGCGGCACTCCTGAGTACAACATCGCTCTAGGCGAGCGTCGTGCTCAAGCAGTTGCTAACTACCTACAAGCACTAGGTGTACAAGCAGATCAAATCTCTATCGTTTCTTACGGTGAAGAAAAACCACTTCTTCTAGGTCAATCTGAAGAAGTTTACGCTAAGAACCGTCGTGCGGTTCTAGTGTACTAATCTGAGGTAAACCTCATGTTCAGTAACACTAAGCGCGCTGTTACGCTTACGTTACTGGCAAGTGCAGCGAACTTCGCGTTCGCTGCACCAGCTCCAGTATCAGACCTCAACAGCACCTCATCGACCGCATCACAGACTCGCTCGGGTCCAGAAACTGATATCGAACGTCTAGAGCGTTTGCTACAAAATCGCAATCGCGTTCAAGTACAAATGCAGGGACAGATTGATCAGATGTCTCAGGAAATCAGTGATCTTCGTGGTGAGTTAGAGCGCAACAGCTATGAAATGCAGCAAATGCTTAAGAGACAGCGAGAGTTGTTTGTAGAGCTTGATCGTATTCGTGGTGAAATGAAAGCGGCTCCAGCTGCGGCAGAGAAGAAGCCAGCTGAAACAGGTGGTAAGTACAGTTCTAATGTAGATGAGCAAACCGCGTATCAAAATGCGGTTGACCTTATCCTTAAAAAACGTGACTACACCGGCGCGATTGCAGCTTTCCAGCAGTTCCAGAAAGATTACCCTGATTCTACCTATTCAGCGAACTCACACTACTGGCTAGGTCAGCTGTACTTTGCTAAGAAGCAGGACAAAGAAGCGGTGAAGAGTTTTGCGGCGGTTGTTTCTTACAAAGAATCTAACAAGCGTGCAGACGCATTGGTTAAGCTAGGTGATATCGCTGAGCGTAACAACAATGCTGAGCAAGCGAAGAAGTACTATCAGCAAGTTGTGGATGAATATCCAGGCAGTGCTTCGGCGAAAGTCGCTAGCTCTAAGCTGAAGTAAACAACGTCAAAAGGGAGCCTAGCTCCCTTTTTCTTTGCTTGCTCTTTTCAAGGTATAACAAAGATATACGGCTAGACTGCTACAAATTCCGGTTACGGGTTGGTTTTTGAAAATCAACAAGGTTACAATACTCGGATTAAAGGAAGTTGCGTAGAGCAAGAGCAATGAGCCACATATTAGATAAAATCGATACAGTTTACCCATTCCCACCAAAACCAATCCCATTAAGCCAAGAAGAAAAAGCCGATTACATCGCGCGAATCAAAAAGCTGCTTAAAGAGAAGGACGCGGTATTAATCGCGCACTACTACACCGACCCTGAAATTCAAGCTTTAGCTGAAGAAACCGGCGGTTTTGTTGGTGACTCGCTAGAAATGGCAAAATTTGGTAACCGCCACTCTGCAAGCACACTGATCATCGGTGGTGTTCGCTTTATGGGTGAATCAGCAAAGATCCTAACGCCTGAAAAACGCATTCTAATGCCAACGCTAGAAGCGGAATGTTCGCTTGACCTTGGTTGTCCCGCGGACAAGTTCAGCGAGTTCTGTGACGCTCACCCTGACCACACGGTAGTGGTATACGCAAACACCTCAGCTGCAGTAAAAGCACGCGCAGATTGGGTTGTGACTTCTAGTATTGCTCTTGAAATCGTTGAGCACCTAGACGCGGAAGATAAACCAATCATCTGGGGCCCTGACCGTCACTTAGGTTCTTACATTGCGAACAAAACTGGCGCCGACATGTTGCTATGGCAAGGTGAGTGTGTGGTTCACGACGAGTTCTCTGCAGATGCACTACGCAAGATGAAGAGCGTATACCCAGATGCGGCAATCCTAGTTCACCCAGAGTCACCAGCAAGTGTGGTTGAGCTTGCAGATGCAGTTGGTTCGACTAGCCAGCTAATTAAAGCGGCGAAAGAGCTACCTCATCAGCAAATGATCGTCGCTACTGACAAAGGTATCTTCTTTAAGATGCAGCAGCTAGTGCCGGAAAAAGAACTGATAGAAGCGCCAACAGCAGGCGCGGGCGCGACGTGTCGCAGCTGTGCACATTGCCCATGGATGGCGATGAACGGTCTTAAAGCGATTGAAAAGGCACTGAGTGAAGGTGGTGCAGAGCACGAAATCTTCGTTGATGAAGCACTGCGTGTGAAATCACTCATCCCGTTGAACCGCATGTTGGACTTCGCAGAGCAACTAAACATGCAAGTAAAAGGCAACGCTTAGTTGTTCAGTCCTGTTTAGGCAAAAGCTTGCTAAGACAAATCGCAAAAACCAGCCGAATGTGGCTGGTTTTTTTATTTCTTACAATCAATAGGTTAGTATTTAGTTATAGCAATCAGAAAGGAATCGGAAACTTATGGCTGTATGGCTAGTACTGAAAAAGTGGCTAAGTACCCATCTTTTTAAGTTGAGCAACCGAAATCTTCTCGTCATTAGTGGCGCCTACATTGCCATCTCGTGGTTGTTGCTGGCTCTTGCAGGAGAGCATGCACTGACCGATAACTTCTCAAACTTCATTTACTACCTCATGGTGACCGCTTCAACGGTTGGCTATGGCGACTTATCACCCTCAAGTGATATGGGTAAGTGGGTAGTGGTGTTATTTATTATCCCTGGCGGTTTGAGCTTATTTGCTGCCATTTTGGGACGAGTTGCAGGCGGGGCGATTGACTATTGGCGAGCAGGCATACTGGGTAAACGGAGAGTAAGAGTGGAAAACCATATCGTATTACTGGGTTGGAATGGCGCACGCACTATGCACCTTATCCGCATGTTACAGCATGAAGAAGAGGGCAAACGCCCAATCGTGTTATGCAGTCGTTCAGATATTGAAAACCCATTACCGGGTGAAATTGGTTTTATTAAGGTGACCAGTTACACCGATGCGCAAGAGATGAAGAATGCCAACATTACCGGAGCTAACTGTATTATTGTTGATAATCTTAGCGATGATATTACTCTCTCGGCCGCCTTGTATTGTGCTTCGGTCAACCCTGATGCACACTTGCTCGCCTACTTTAAAGATGAAGCGTTGGGACGATTGCTCAGTCAGCATTGCCCTAAGGCAGAGTGCATTCCAGCGGTAGGCGCAGAGATGCTTGCCAAAGCTGCAGTGGATCCAGGTTCAAGCGCGCTGCACCAAGAATTACTTGCCTCTACACGAGGTATGACGCAGTACTCAGTGATTTACCCACAAGATCAACCGACGACCAGCGTGGAAAAGATCTTCGGATTTATCAAGAAGCATCACCAAGCAACGTTGATCGCATTCGATCTCGGCGACGGGATTGAACTCAACCCAGACTTAAATGCCCAAGTGCCGCCAAGCACTAAGCTGTTTTATATTGCCGACGAGCGAATTGATGACTTCGCTTGGACTGACATGAACAAGGACAAATAATGCATATGATTGCCGACCTGTTGGCGGGTTTCCCTAACTTTCTTCTCTACTTCTCCGTTTCGATCGTTTTCGTACTGGCGTTCAAATTCGTCTATGTAAAACTGACACCGTACGATGAATGGCATCTGATCAAAGAAGAGAAAAATACCGCGGCGGCAGTCGCATTAAGTGGGGCGTTCTTTGGCTACTGCCTCGCTATTGCGGGTGCTGCAACCAACTCAGTCAACATTGTAGATTTTATGGTGTGGGGCATCGTAGCGATGCTGGCACAGATAATTGCGTTCGGTATTGTGCGTTTTATTCTGCTGCCGAAAGTATCGGAGCGTATTGAGAATGATGAAGTACCAACAGGCATTGTTTTAGCTGCCGTCTCTGTGTCTGTCGGTGTGCTTAACGCAGCCTGCATGACCTACTAGGAGGTTCGATGAAACGCAGTTCCAATGTGAAACGCTCCTCAATGGACAAGAGTTTTAAGGTCGGGCGAATCATTCCATTCGTTGCTTTCGGTGGGATTTTTTTCCTCGCAACTCAAGAATCAAAAACGGAAGGCTACATCTACGTCGATGCTGATGAGTGTAAATCGGATGCGCCTGAGTTCAGTGAGCAGTGTGAAATCGCCTACCAAGAGGCAATGGCGCGTGCAGAAGAAAATGCACCGCGCTATAACAATGAGTACGAGTGTGAAGACGACTTCTATGAAGACGATTGTTATTACAGCTCGCGCCATCGTTCTTATGTGCCGTTTGTGGGAGGATACTTCTTCAGCCGTGCAGTAAGTGGTTTAAGCGGTTACAACAAAAGCTACTACTCGGAGCCGATGTATCGTTATAAGTCGAAGTATTACAACGGTGCAGGGCAGTTTTACGGTTCTTACCGCAATCAATCCACTAAGGTCGCTACCAGTAACCTAAATAAGCGCGGTGGCGGTACGATTGGTCGTGCGATGTCTCGCGGTGGCTTTGGTAAAGCGGTGTCAGTAAGCCGCGGCGGTTAACTGAAATGTTTCGACGAGAAATACAAGAAAGAGAAAACTGGCGTGAATTAGCACGCCAGTTTGGTTTTGGCTTCCATTCTATGTACGACCAACCGTATTGGGATGAGACTGCTTACTATCAATTTACCCTTGAGCAGATTGAGAAAGACATTGAAGACCCAACGGAAGAGCTTCATCAAATGTGTCTTGAAATCGTCGATCAGGTTGTTCGAAGTGAGCAGTTACTGACTCAGTGTGCGATTCCCGAAGCCATGTGGTCGCAAGTCGCTTCTTCTTGGCAGCGAAGAGAGCCATCCCTCTATTCAAGAATGGACTTTGCTTACAACGGCTCATCGCCAGCAAAGTTGCTAGAGAACAACGCAGATACACCAACGTCATTGTTTGAAACTGGCTTTTGGCAGTGGGTGTGGTTAGAAGACGTTGTCAATAAAGGGCGTATTCACCAAAGTGCGGATCAGTTTAATATTCTGCAGGACTTTCTGATTGAACGCTTTGCTGACATTGCCAAATTGCAGCCGGGTCAAACGCTGCATTTTAGTTGTTGCAAATACACCGAAGAAGACAAAGGTACGGTGCAATACCTAGAAGACTGCGCAAGGGAGGCTGGGTTAGCAACCGCTTTTGTTTTTGTTGAAGATATTGGTGTGACACAAGATGGGCAATTTGTGGATGCTGATGGCAGAGCGATTCGCTGGATGTTCAAACTCTACCCGTGGGAGTTTATGTTCGAAGAGGAATACAGCCAGTATCTCGCAACATCGAGTGTGAACTGGTTAGAGCCAATGTGGAAATCGATTCTGTCTAACAAAGCGTTGTTGCCCTTACTTTGGGAGAGGTTTCCAAATCATCCGAATCTTTTACCCGCGTATTTTGCCAATGATCCAAAAGCGGCTAGCTTAAAAGACTACGTTATTAAGCCTTTGTTTTCTCGCGAAGGTGCCAACATTGAGATTGTCAAAAATGGTCAGCGATTGGTGAAAACACCGGGTCCGTACGAATCGAACCAAAACATCGTTCAACAATATCATCCGCTACCGAAATTTGGCTCAAGCCATACTTTGATTGGCAGTTGGCTCGTGAATGACAAAGCGGCAGGGATCTCGATTCGAGAAGACAGCAGTTTAGTGACTCAAGATATGGCGCGCTATATTCCTCATATTATTCTTTGAGTGGTAGCGTTGGCTTGGTTTGCTCAAAATATTTGTTTCGCAAAAACTAAGCCTCTCGTGTTTGAGAGGCTTAGGACAGTGATTAACTACGATTCATCAGTGACTATGTATGTGGCTATTTGCTTCTACTGCTAACTCAACCTCGATCGTTCCAGCATGTTTAAATTGCAGCGTCATCGGAAATCGTTCCCCCTTTTGGTAGGACTGTTTAGGATTGAAAATCATCAGGTGATAGCCGCCTGGTTGGAACATCACGGTCTTCATTGACCCAATTCGAACGCTGTCGATTTTTTTCATCATCATCATTCCGTCGCTCATTTCGTGAGTGTGTATTTCCACACGTTCGGCAATCGGGGTAGAAGCACTGATCAAGAAGTCATCTTTGCTTGAACCATTTTTTAGTTGGAAGAAACCAGCAATCACGGTTGCATTCGGTGGGGCTTCTCGACTCCAAGGATGATCTATTTGAATACTATCCTTTGCATATTCATGAGCACTCACGGGTGTGATGAGACAAACAGATAAAAATAGGGAGATGATTTTTAGCGCTTTTTTCATAATTATTTCCGTTAATTGTTGTTGGTTTACCAAGTGAGGTTGCCTTGGTAGACGAGCCAAAATGCAGTTTGCTTGGTTTGAAGAATGGATTCGTAGTTGGTTTGAAATCTCAAAAGTTGATGCATAGCAAAGTGCCAGTTAGCAATAGCGCTGATACGCTGTGGAGCATGACCTTTAGCATCTAAAACCTGTTCGAATTCAGCGTTGGTTTTGGTTACCTCATTGTCTGTTAGTAACCAGTCATAACGTGCGCCCATCTCAAGATTTTGGTACTGCCAACTTAACTGTGTAGACACACCGTGTTGAAATGCATCTAGCTCAGTTCGAATTTGCTGTGAATCCGTTAGAGTGGCATTTAGCCTTTGGCCCATCCATTCCACTTGCCAGTTAAAGTTGTTCCACTTTAGATCGGCGCCGAAGGTCAACAGGGTAGTATCACCGTCATAGGTTAAGTTGCTAGAGGCGGTGTGAACATGACTGTGACCATCATTTTCCGCTTGCTTTCGCGAAGTCGCGTTAAAATAAGCCGCACTTGCCATCACTTGCAGTTGGTAATCCGCTCTCAGTTGATACCAATTGGCAGTCAAACCAAAGGCGGCAGGCGAAGCGGAGCTACTATCGTATTGGGCAGGGTACTCGCTGCCACGACCAAGCCAAATAGTGGTGTCGTAACGGTTTTGAGCAAAGGTCAACTGAACACTATCATCGCTGTATTGACTACCAAGAAACGCTTGCTGGGTTAGTGAAGCATCAATAAAACGCCAGTCGTGTTCGTGAACACCGTTATATAACCCTATTGGGCTGAGTTGACGACCTATGCGTAGTGTCCAATCTTGATGCAGGTGGGGTTGCAGCCATAGTTCTTCAAGTTCTATAGACTCGCCATGGTGACTACCAATGATAAGTTTTGCCGCTAGAACGTTATCTAGGCTTGCCAAGAACCCAAGCTCGCCATGCATCAGCTGCAATCCTTCTTCGTAGTGAAAGGCTTTTGCATCCGTCACCACACCTGGAATTGAGTATGCCGTCTCTCTGTCGGTCTGATAGTAGCCAACTTGAGCAAAAAGGTTTGACTGTATATCGACCTCATCGAGCCAATCAGTTTGAGCTTGCTTAGCCTGTAAAGGGAGCGCCACTAGTAAGCTGCCCATAGTAATTAGCACTTGCTTCATGACTTATCCTCTTGAGTAAACGGGTTCGCATAGCGAGGGTTAGAGATAAATGTCTCATCACTCAGAGCATGTAAAAACATCAGCATGTCTTGTTTCTCTTGTGCACTGAGGGTGAACCCTTTGACAAATTCACTCTTATTTGGGTTCTTTCTGCCATCTCCTTGATGCTCACCAGAAGTGATGTTACGACCACCATTGGCGTAGAAATCCAACACTTCGCCGAGTGTCGCGATACTACCGTCATGCATATAAGGCGCGGTGTAGGCGATATTTCTCAGCGTGGGTGGGCGAAATTTCCCTTTGTCTTTTGGATCTTGAGTGACGGTGAACAAGCCATTGTCTGCAATGGGATAGCTGCCTTTGCCATCAATGTTGTAAAGCCCCGTGTTAAAGAAAGGGCGGGAGACAAATACAGAGTCATCATGCAAGGTTGAATCGCTAAAATTGAAGCCATTATGGCAATGGAAACATTCCATTTTCTCGCTGTTAAACAGATCCTGACCACGCATCGCTGAGCTGCTCATGGTGCCGCGATCAAAATCTGAGTCTTTAGAGATCAAGGCTCGGTTGAAGACGGCAAGCGCTTTGATCACATTAGGAAACGTGACAGCGTCTTGCTCGTTGGGAAAAGCCGCATTGAACATATTTTGATACGCCGTTTCACGACGGAATCGGTTCAATATCTCTTCTCGGTTCGCATCATTGATGCCCATCTCGACAGGGAACTCACCAAATAAAGGGATCACCAATTGCTGTTCGATCTCTTTCAAGATCGGGTTTGCCCAAGTGTAAGAAGCGTTATAAGCGATGTTAGTTAGCGTTTGTGAGTTGCGGTGTAACACTTCTCCTGTCGAGCCCGTTGGCACTTTTACACCGTCTGAGAATGCTAACGCTTGCTGGTGGCAAGATTCGCACGACATGGTTTGGTTGCCAGAAAGGTTCTTGTCATAAAAAAGATGACGTCCAAGTTGAAACTTTTCCTCTGTCGCAGGGTTATCTGCTGGCTCTTTAGGTGGTGGAAGTGAGCCCGTTTGAAAGTCAAAGCCAAATTCATTTTCGGCGTTGGGTGGTATCACGGTGTAATCCGATTCGCTGTCACAGCCTACGATGGCAAAAATCGTGAGCGATGCCAGCAAACCGCACTTCTGGTTTACTGACATAACAATTACTCCACTGAAACCCAAGCTTGAGAGCTACTACAGTTACCAGCAGTGCATTCGCCGGTCTCCAAATCTAGACCTAAGTTGTCATAGATGCCTTGGCAATCAGGGTCTGTGCTAGACGACATACAACCAGGAGGCGTATTTGGGGTATTAAAGGTAATGTCGTTGTTAGCGACTAGGCGCTGATAATCGAACACAATCACATTGGTTGCGGCGTCGAAGTCATCAAATTGGTAGATTGGTCGATTTGGACGAGACGAGGCACAATCGATGGTTTCCTGTGTCGCATCCACGACTTCACAGCCTGTGGTTCCCAAATGAATATTCCAACCATTCACATCCATACGCAGATGCTTATGCCCGTTTTGCCAGCTCCAGTTCATGCCCATTACATCCAATGGTGAGATAGCGTCGTCACCGTCAATCCCGTAGTGGTTGAGCACAGCAGGAACGCCTAAGGTAAAGCGAACCCCAGTATAGTTACCTTGGGGTATTTGACCTTTGATCTGATGGTTAAGTGCTGCGTTACCATTTGCACAGCTGTCCGAGCCAGTTTCAAAGTCTAACAGTGCAACGTTTTTGTATTGCCATTTGCCATCCTGAATCAGCTCAAGAGGCGTTGCTACGCCATTGTTGTCAAGCAACTCGACTTCAGAAAGGTACATACGGACATCTTTAAACTCTGGGTTTGTATTGGCAGTGCCTGCAATTGCATTTTCCATCAGTTGACACTGAATATCTTGTTGACCAACACGAGCTTTAAACTCAAGCGTGACATTTTGTAGTGAGGTTTCTGGGGTTGTCGTTGAGTTAGAGTCAGAACCGCCACCACATGCGGCGAGTACCCCGCAACTGATTGTGGTAAATAGAGATTTTGCAGTTGAAATACGGTTGAACATAGACTTTCCTTTCTAATTATTTTCGCAAGTCAGATTTGAATTCCAAAAAAAGTACGTGCGAAATTGTGCCGCTGTTTTGGTTAAACGCGGTCATTGATACCCAAGCATCTCGAGGCTACTTAGGTGTATTGTTATTTGAATTATTGATATCGACGTAGGAGCGTCGAATTAAGCAAGGAAAGTCTGAGGTGGGGATTGTTTTGGCGCGAGAGCAAGGTAAAGCTTTTGCTGGCACTGAATAGGTAAATCGGTATTAAAGCGCGGAGTAACGCGACTAAGCCAAAGAATGATAGCCGCTAGAATCATCGCCATGATAGCGATAACGAACTGGCACACATCCAGTAAAGGGCAACTGAACTTTAATGGATCGTGAATCTCACTATCCGGTGAAATAGGCATGGCGTTGTCGGCGATAAGTTCTTTAATGTCGACCCACTTGAAGCCTTCTGCAGTACAGAGTAGGACTTTTTCATCCTGAGCTTCAGATAACCAGTTGTTGTTATGAACTTGTGATGGGTTAAGTGCTACGGTTGCCAACAGGTAAATCTGAAACAGCAAAGCAGCAATGACATAAACTGCCATTACTTTTTCTTTTATATGCTGATTTCTTACTGTGTGCATTGCAACATTCAATTAACCAAATTCGGCGCGGATACTAACAAAGAAATTAAGGAATTGTAATGTTGTTTTTATAAAATGGTGACACCAATGGATTGTTCGAATGTTTTTGCTGCGGGTTTGAGAAAGGAAATGAGGAGAGATGAATTGATAGAATAAGCCACTGAGAGTCAGTGGCTTAAATAAATTATGATTACTCTTGTTCTGCCAATGTGACGCCACGTTGAGTTAGGCCAGAAAGCATTACTGGCATCGCATTGAAGATCTCTTCAAATTGCTCTAAGCCTTCCATGCCTTGTTCTGCAAGAGTTGTGATAGTTGTTTCAGGATCGTAAAGCATGGTTAGAGATAGCAGCACACCGCCAAGTAATGCGCTGTCTTCACTATCTTCTGGCATTAAGGTTTCCCAATCATCACGAGCCAATTGCCATCCCTGAAGAACACCTTCACAGAAATCACGAGTTGCTTCCGTCACGATTTCACCTTCGTCCAGAGCGCAGCCTTCAGGCCATTGCCAACTGCCTTCCAATAAAGCAGGACGAGTTTGGTTCCACATTTGAACAATCTCATCGATGTACTGTTCTAGCTGCTCTCCATCAGAGAAAGGTGCGGTCTCTTCACCACCCCACAGGAATGGTAGCCATTCTTGAGGGTTCAGAACATTCGGCGCAGATGCCATTGCTGTTACGAAGCCTTGAGTTTTCGCTAGGTTTAGTAGTTTCCCATCAAGTTCTGGAAGAGAAAGGATGTCTTGTAGTTTCAAAATAGAATACCATTTGTTAATGGACTGGTTGATTGCGAACATCTTACCAATCAATTTTAGATAAATCGATATTAGGGATGGATTCGTTAGCTGCTATGGAAATACGCTCCTCGTTAAGAAAGAAAAGTATCCTCGCATTAACAGTGTATTTGGGGTTCTTCATCGCAACTATTGGTAGTGTGGCCTATTTAGTGGTGGAGCCTCCTGTCCGTTCCAAACTCGAACAAAATCTAGATTTAAGAACTCAATTACTCGCTTCACAAATTGAGCAGCCCCTCACTAGCTCTATTGGGTTGGTGCAAAGCTTAGTCGGCCTCGGTCAGACAGGCTCACACCAAGTCAGTCTGGTAGATACCATTCCTCAATTACTTGCCGTTAGCGATGACATTATTGTCAGCGGAGGGCTGTGGCCTAAACCATTCTTAGACAATGAAGAGTGGCGTTACACCAGTCTATTTTTCAATAAAAATGATGCTGGTGGTCTCGACCAGATCCAATCTTATAATAACCCTCAAACAGGAGGGTATGACAATGAGCCGTGGTATCAATCTGTGGCAGGAGCACCAGCAGGGGCTGTGAGCTGGTCAAGCGTATATATCGATACGTTTACACAAGTACAGATGATTACGGCTTCTTCGCCTTATTATCGCAATGGTGAGTTTGCAGGCGTAGCGACTGTCGACCTCTCTTTGGAAGCGTTATTCCAATTTATCCGTGAACACACCAATCAGTACTCTTTGGGAGTCGTGATCCGTGATGCGGATGAGCAGGTGATCGTTGAGCACAACTTCAATCTATCCAAAAATATCTATATCAGTGAGCTCGATTTTGGTGAGTTCAACTGGCAGCTTGATGTTGTTAACGCCAAAGTTAAAGTGGCGGATCAGGTGTTTGAACAAGTAATGAGTGTGGAACGCGGGATTATTCCATTTCTACTTCTTTGCGTATTAGTTGGCTATTACTTGCTTAATCGGTATATCGTGGAACCAATTGTGCGAATTGCCCAAAAGGTCGATGATTCTAAAACAGGCGGCATTATCGATATCAATTATGAAAGTGATGACGAGATTGGTCACCTGATCAGTAAGTTTAATGAAAAAACGGTTTACCTAGAGCGAGAGCGTGTGAAAGCACAAGCGTCAACCAACGCTAAAACCGCTTTTTTGGCCACCTTATCCCACGAGATTCGTACACCAATGAACGGTGTTTTGGGTACCGCTCAAATCCTGCTTAAAACGCCGTTAAATGATGAGCAGCGTAAGCACCTCAATACGCTTTACGATTCTGGTGATCATATGATGACACTGCTCAACGAGATTTTGGATTACTCGAAAATAGAGCAAGGTCATATTGAGCTTGACCACACTCCATTCCCGATAGAATCCATTCTGGGCAGTATCAATAGTGTTTACCATACACTTTGTGCCGAAAAAGGCTTACAGTTCAAAATTACCTCAAACCTGCCTCATGGTCGTTGGTACAACAATGACAAAGCGCGATTAAGGCAAGTTTTATTTAACTTGTTGAATAATGCAGTGAAATTCACTGACTCCGGATATGTGGAAGTTGAACTTGACGAAAAGCAGGATGATGGCGCCAACAAGTTGATCATTAGCGTAAAAGATACAGGTATTGGTATTTCATCCGATGCACAAGCGAGGATCTTCCGTCCATTCGAGCAAGCAGAATCTTCCACAACTCGTCGCTATGGTGGTACTGGTCTCGGTTTAGCGATAGTGAAACAGATTGCTGAACATATGGGAGGTGGGGTTTATGTACAGAGTAGGGAGGGCGTCGGTACCAAATTCACGGTTGAGTTGAAGCTTGATTCCTGTGAGCCCGGTAAACTTGAAACGACAAATCGGCACAAGATCAACTGTGAGGGGCTCAGAGCCCTTATTGTTGAAGATAATCGAACGAACACCATTATCATGGAAAGCTTCTTAAAAGATAAAGGCTTCGAATGTACCGCTGTAGAAAATGGTCAGCAGGCAGTCGACATTACGCTGAAGCAACAGTTCGACTTGATTTTAATGGACAACCATATGCCAGTTCTTGATGGTATTGGCGCAATATCGGTCATTAGGAACTCTCAATCTGCTTCTAAGTCGGTGCTGATTTTTGGATGTACCGCAGACGTGTTCAAAGAGACTCAAGAAAGAATGATGGGGGTAGGCGCTGATCATATTATCGCGAAACCTATTGTTGAATCAGAACTGGATGACGCGCTATATCGTCACTCTCAACGGCTTTATCAATATCACCCTGAAGGCATTCAATCTTCAGAAAAACCACTAAACACGGAGTCTTTGTTGCTTGAGTTCTACGTCGCGCTAGAAGACAGTGATTTAGAAGGAGCTAGCCAAACACTGGCAAGGATTCATGCCTCTGTTCCTCACAGCTTGCAGCAACAGCTCGCAGAATTAGCGGAAAGTATCGAGTCCTACTTGTCGCAAGCGCAGCCACCCAAGCAAGAAGATATAGACAGCTTAACCGTATTGTTAGCAGACCTGTAAGACACAAGGATGCCCGCTTTATAGTGATTATCCTGATTTCCTCATGCTAAGCAGCATGAGGCGATCTTTTTTCCGCTCACCTGCCATATTTACAACTACTTTTCTTGTGTTTTTCCTCATCTAAGTTCTTATTAAGTAATTAAATTACGTTATTTAACTCCATTTTGGTGCGGTTTTTTGGCCAGAGTTCCTGTTTTTAGTGATTTTGACCACTTTGGGTTTTGAAAGTAGTCATTAATTTACCTCTGTATTTTAAAAACGAGATCATAAACTGCAATTGTTGTGCTCTAATGGCGATATGAACTGCTATGTCGCTTTTGGTGTAGTGAAAGATTTTATAGATGTCACTTAAATTGGTGTTTGATTTTAGAGGTTGTAATGAAGGCTCGTGGACCATTCTGTATTCGTAATGCAGCAGCAGATACTTTCGCTATGGTGGTTTTTTGTTTTATCACCGGGATGATCATCGAGATTTTGATCTCGGGTATGACGTTCGAGCAGTCTCTGGCATCACGTACATTGTCTATTCCAGTCAATATCGCGATTGCTTGGCCTTATGGCATGTTCCGTGATTGGGTATTGCGCCAAGGCAACAAGCTTTCACCTTCATCATTTATGAAGAATGTCTCTGACTTGGTAGCCTACGTATTATTCCAATCACCAGTCTATGCTGGCATCTTATTCGCGGTAGGCGCTTCTACTGATCAAATCATTACAGCAGTAGCGAGTAATGCGGTTGTGTCTTGTGGTATGGGCGTACTTTACGGTTACTTCCTTGACCAATGCCGCCGTTGGTTCCGCGTTCCTGGTTACTATCAAGAGGCCTAATTGTCCCTGTTTTGCACAATTTAGCTAGATAGTGAGCAAACAAACGCAAAAGGGCGCTTTTTTTCATGTTTAGCCTTGACCATCAGGCACATAATCATTAAATTAGCGCCTCGTTAGCCAATGATGCTAACCACAATTTGATTCGGTGAGTTGTCCGAGTGGCTGAAGGAGCACGCCTGGAAAGTGTGTATACGGCAACGTATCGAGAGTTCGAATCTCTCACTCACCGCCACATTCTAAGAGGTCTGATTTATCAGGCCTTTTTTCGTTTTTAAGGCTTATTGAGATAACGCTAGCCCACACTGGAGCTAACACATGTTATCGAATCAAAGGCTATCTTCTAAAAAATCACTTTATCTTATTACCAGTAGGACAGGCGTTTGTTCGTTCCGCTGGAATCTAAGAGTTGATGGTAAGTACCACCAGCCCACATTAAGCCTCAAAACATGAGACTACCTTCAAGCGGTTAGACTCACATCTGAACTAGCAATCCGTATACAAAAAAATTACCCTCCCAACCTTAGAAGACATTAAGTCAATCTATAGTGATTTGAAAAAGCATCACCGCGAATATAACGATCTTTGAGTATTTCAGCGGTTTCTTCAGGCATACGGTACTCATATTCTTTTTGAGGTAACAAACTACCGTAATGGAGAAATTGAGACATATGCAGGTTCCTGTATCAGTCATGGAATGGATTCACAGAGATGACATATACCTGAAGAATTTTTGATTGTGCGCACTTTACGGAAAAATGAATGAAGGTCAACTCCCTCAGTCCATTAGCTTAGGGGATAGGGCCGTAGCTTGGGTTGAAAGTGAAGTCGATGAGTGGATGGAGGGTGTGCTTGAGGTTCGTGATTTAAATAGTTTAAGCCGCACGATGCGGGTAAATATCTGAGTATTTTTACTAGGCCGTGTAACAATTGCTTGTATGTAACAAGTGCCTTATCTTACGATGATAACAAGCGACATATCATTGTGTTAGGTTGATATATCGTTTGGCGAAGGCATTTACAACAAAATTAAAAGAGAGGTCATTGTGGCTTTGCGTCGTGGTGAAGAACCATTTAAGTACTCGCGTGGCTACCCTCAGAAGTGGTTTTATGTTGTTAAGTTTATGTTCAAGCTAAAAGCTTTTTGGCGATGGATTCGCGTTCAGAAGCCAATGACTAAGTTGATGGGTTACCAATATCAGGTTGCTGATGACTTGATTGAAATAGATATCACCTACCAGTGTAACTTGAAGTGCAATAACTGTAATCGCTCTTCAGCCCAAGCCCCATCGAAAACACATATTGGACTTGATGAAATAACCCATTTTGTTGACGATAGTCTAAGCCAGAATAAACACTGGCGAAAAATACGTGTATTAGGTGGAGAACCAACGCTCCATCCCGAGCTCAGCGAGATCCTTTCGGAGTTATATCGCCTGAAGCTTGCTCATCCTGCTCTGACTATTCAGCTTGTCACTAACGGCCATGGACGTCGCGTCAACAAAGTAATATCGATGCTGCCAGAGTGGTTGTGTATTGAAAACTCAGCGAAAACGGATTCCGTCCAACCAGATTTTGGCCCATTCAACTTAGCTCCTGTTGATAGCTGGTACCACAAGTTTAGTGATTTCTCGAACGGCTGTGATATCGCAAAGACTTGCGGTTTAGGTCTAACGCCTCAGGGTTATTACCCTTGTGCGGTTGCTGGTGGTATTGACCGAGTATTAAACCTAAAAGGTGGACGGCAGCGTTTACCATCCAGTGATGATGAAATGCATGATCTAATGAGGCGTAATTGTGGCTTATGTGGACGATTTCGAGATGGCCATTATGTTCCACCAAAACTACGCCCTAGGATATTTGAGCAGCATACTTCAGCAACATGGAATAAGATTTATCAAGAGTGGGAAAGCAACCAAAAGCGTTAGAGCTTGCTTGATTTCAAAAGGTATAGAAAGTGGATGAATGGCATATTGTTGGCAATGGTCCGGGGGACTTAGTCATCAAAAAACATGAGAAAGTTATCCGATTTAATCAACCCTTGACCATCGATTTAAGCGCTGATTTAGTGATTACTAATAGTAAGTTGGCAGGTATCAAGTCCGGCGTTCTTGTTCAAGGCGAGGTGCCAAGCAAACTGTTTTGTGACAAGCTAGAGGCACATGGCAAGGAATTTGAAAGCCTATTGGGGTGTAAACCGTCAATCGGTCTGCTCACTCTCAAGACAATGCTTGAATTTGGTGTCACGATAAATGTTAGTCGGATGACTTTGCTGCCTTCACTAGAGAGGCCTGTAGATTATGATCGACGGAAAGCCCTGCCTGCGGCATACCATAACTGGCTGGGAGAACGACGTCTCGCTTCTTGTTGGATGGACAAATTAAATTGGCCAGGCTACGTAATGAAGTTAGCACATCATGAGCCAGCCAATGATGCAACAAGCAATCGTATTTTGTCAAAGCTTCAGTCGTTGCCAAGCTTACCAAAAGAAGAAGCGACGCAATTATTGAAACAGCTATCCGAGGTTAAGCCAGTAACGTGGTTGGAGCATATTGATTATTCGAGCTTAAAAACTATCGAGCCACTATTTTTTGTTTTAAGGGGGAGGTACACCTCCCCAAACTGGTGGCTTTACGACAATGAGCTGTCTAGTGAGGTAAACCGTCTTCAAAAAAATCTGGCTTTGGCTCAACAAGCTCTACTTTTTTCTGAGAAAGTGTAGGCATAGAAATAATTTCTTGAACCATTTTGTTATTGCGCTCTTTTTCACCTTGGCCCAGCTTTTTGCGCATGTGCCAATAGGTGTAGCCTGTGTCTAAGTAAATAGGAGCTTTTGCGATTTCCGCCATAGGTAACATGGTTAAATAATCTGTAGCCGAATCGAACCACTCAGAGCTATCTTTATGTTTGTAATATTCCTCAGGAACTTGTTCAAACAACGCTTTGGTGAAGACTCTTAAGTGGCTCCATACATTTGCACCGGCAGAAAGTCTAGGACGAGTATAATCTGGCTGGTATAAGTGCAGTGGTTTATTAGGGCGGAACATAGGCATCTGAACTAAGTCCGCCCCCTGTTTCTTGGCCGCATACAAAGCATCAACAACATTGGGTTGCATTAAGCAGTCATCTTGGTCTAACACTGCAACCAGGGTGCTAGGATCTTGGCAGATTTCTTTTATTGCCAATATGAAGTTTGGCATTCTCCCAGTATTAGAACTACGCCTTACCAATGTGGTTTTAGCTTGCAGCTCATCCAACAACATTGGATAACACCAGTTATGAGCGGCGCCACTGGCATCGTCAATGAGTATAATACCGAAGCTTTGATTGGTCTGATTCCGCAATGACTCCAGGCAGCGTCTTAGCAGGGCATGGTCCGTGTACCTACCTTTCAATAAAAAAACGATTTCTTCGTGCCTTTGCTCATATTGCCAATGATTGCCGGGTACCCAATCAAACTCCTCATGTTGCCTTGTAGGCTCTTTTCCCTGGGAAATTAGATCCCTCGCCAATGAAAGTTCAGAAAAGTGTTTGTGTTCGTTTCTAGGATGAACGTAGTAACTTTGTGGATCTCCACCACGTACAGAGCGAAGTCCTCTACGTTTCATTGCTTGCTGTAGTGCACGATGCCAGGTGAGAGTGAACTTGCCCTCGTCTATAGGATTATCAACTGGTAGTTGATTGCGAATCTTAGCAAGATCTAAGAGTCCGAAACGGACTTCGGGAGCAAATTCACCTGGCTCTCCTTTATAAGGATTAAAACTAGAGCTGATTTTTGGAATATTGAAGCCAACGGCAAGCACATCCTCAGGCTCACAGGCGTAGATCATGTCGGCGATATAATCATGATTCCAATTGCGGCGACCAATAAGCACGTCTAAATCACACTGCAGCACATATCGAGTCTTAACTTGGTCAAACCCCCAGATCTGAGGGAATAAGGGAGCATTTTGAATGGTATGTGTTGTTCCACAATCAGAATGTGCAAACCATTTTTCATACGTTGTATTTATGGTTGTTGCGCTTGTAGGGGAAATTAGTACAGAGTCAATTAGCCCATCGTCTCTAAGCGTCTCGGCTTGTTCAATAACGGAGGCTAGATTTGGGTTCGAATACTGGCGTAAAAACCTCCCCTCGTGAGGATCAATCAGAAGAATTGTTTTTGCGAAATTAACTGGGTAGCGCAGCTGCGTCACGATATGAAGTACTTGGTCAGTAAGTACTTCAGCATCTTGTGCGCAGGCTTTGATCATTAGAGTTACAGAGTCACTCTTACAAGAGGCCGTCGGTGTTAGGTTACGGCAAGGTTCGACGCATTGTGGATGAAGCTCTGTGACCAACTTGCGGTAAAACTGCTCGAATCCGGGAAGGCTCATTAAAGCATCATCTTGTCTTCGCCAACTCAGCCGACGCACTAGTTCTTCGTCAGCATTGGCCAGTATTCCAATAGAGTAGATACGGACACACATATCCCGAAAGCGTGAGGACGTGAGAGGCTGTATGTCCTTTCCGACATCAATGTATTCCAGATCTCCTTGTGGAGTGACAATTAAGTTATCTCGCTTGATATTAAGAGTGCAAACTCCAGCGTGATAGAGTTTTTTGAGGTAATCTACAATGGATTTTTCGGAAAGCTTCTCATTAGTTATTGCATTACTTTGGAAGGGGGTTCGATACTGCCAAAGACCATTACACTTTCTCCAAGTCACCGTTGGAATAGGAAGGTCTTTTTCGGCGAGTAAGGTTCTCAGGCTTCGGACTTCGGTATCTGAAATAGCCCAAGGGTAGAACTCCTTAACCACTTGATTATGCTGCAGCCAAACCGCCCCCTCCATACCAACACCTAACAGATGGCGATTGGTAGACAATAGAGTGCTCCATGTTCTCGCAACATAGGCAAGCCTATTTCTCTGCTCTCGCCAAATTTCGTTAGACTTATTTGTCTTCGTATCTTCTCCATCAAGAGAGTAGATGGCATAAATAGGATAAGAGCAAACGGCTACCTTGGAAGCATTTAGCATTAATAGTTTAGTGACCAACCAGTGGTCTTCTGCGCTTCTGATATTTGGGTACCTGATACCCAGATTGGTCTTCAGTAATAGGTTGCATGAAGGGAGCTCTCGTTGTTGCTTGGCAGAAGCAAAATTATCGATAAATCTCGCTAAATTTAGGTGATTACAGAGCTCGTTTGGATTTGTGATATTATCATTTTGGAGAATTACCCCTCCTTTTCTCAGCTTATTGCTTCCCAGAGCCGCTACTTTATCTGTATCGCGAACAGCATTCCAAAGCCCATGTAGACTATCTTTAGCAAACAGTTCATCGTCAGCGTCTAATCTTGCAACCCATTGTATACATGGCTGTGTATCTGCCCAGTCTAAGAGAAGGTTACGTGCCCTAGCTGGTGACCCGCATTCTGCCTGCAAGAGGGTAACAGCTGGATGGTGGAGTAAAGCACTTGCTTCTGATGGCCAACTTATATTTGAGCTATCATCCAGTACAACGATGCGCGCAACCTGCTTTTGAGTGAGACACTGATTTATAGCGCTGTTAAGTGCTCGAATGAGATATTGTGGTTGGTTTTTGTGGGCAATGGCGATTACTACTTCAGCAGAGTCAAATTCTGGTGAAGAAGTGTGTAAAACTTGCAAATTACGATCGCACAAGATCTTAGTGTATTTAATGGGAGCGCGCGAGTAAAAGTTAGCCATTGACACTCTCCAACAGTTCCATTTCGTCTAATATATCGTTCTTAGAAAGTGCAAACAGTGCAGCGGTGCGTTCGAAGTAGATCTCCATCTCACTTCGTGACATTTTTTCGCCATGAAGTTTTAGAAACTGCGCACACCCACGCAGTTTCTGCTTTGAACCTGGGGCAGAAAGTGCATCGGGTGATTGATTACACATCCAATCAACGGTCGCTGTATTGGTATAACGAATAGTAGCCAAATTGGACTCTAAAATTCGAATCGCAAAATCTTTATCATTTCCACTGGTTAAACCATCAGTGAAACCACCAACTTTGGTAGCAAGTCCGGTTTTAATAAAGGTATTTGAACCTTGCCATCCTGGGTTACCAACTAGAAAGTCACTGACCTTGAGGTCTTTGGGAATATTGGTAGCAACCGTTTTGTTATCAATATTCACATTGATACCAGACAGAACGATATCAACTTTTCCTTCTTCGCTCCTAAGCAGGCAAGAAGATAGATGCTCAGGCTGCCAAACATCATCATCATCGATGATAGCGATATAGCTATTTGGAAAGTTATCAGAGATATAGTTGATACCGGTATTCCAGCTGCCAGCGGCGCCGGACGCACGTGAATTGACTAACACATGCAGCGTAATACTTTTGAGTTCAGAGCGAAGGTTTTCTACTTCCTTCTCATCTAGTGAGCGCGTATCTGATACGAGCACAACGGCTTTAGGTTGGCATGTTTGATTGATGACAGAAGGAAGCGCATGTTCTGAAAGTAGTGAAAGCCTGGGCGTTGTAGCGATAAGCACAATGACACTGTTCATTAATAGGACTTTGATTGGTTATTAAATTGATTATAATAATCAATTTGTTGAATGTATGATGTAACTAACTGACATTTATGAGTATTTGATCAACATTTGTACTCTGATTTGTTTTTTATCAAGCACGGGAAGGCTATGAAAACACTTGTAACGGGTGCTGCCGGTTTTATCGGTAGCCATATTTGTCGCAGGCTTTGTGCTGATGGATACGATGTGGTCGGCGTTGACAATCTCAATGACTATTACGACGTTGGCCTTAAAAAAGCGAGGCTGGAATGGGTTGGAGGTGTAAGGTTCAGATTTCACTGTATGAGTGTCGAAAACTCAGACGAATTGACACATCTATTTGATGAGGAGCAATTTGATTGCGTTATTCACTTAGCAGGGCAGGCTGGCGTACGTTACTCTTCTGAAGAACCTAAGGTCTATGGCGAGAGCAACTTAATGGGTTTTCTTTCAGTCCTAGAGGCGTGTCGTGGTTTCAAAATTAAACATCTGGTCTACGCGTCATCGAGCTCTGTGTATGGATTAAACGAAAAAATACCGTTTTCAGTAAATGACAATGTGGATCACCCAGTTTCTCTTTATGCTGCAACTAAAAAGGCAAATGAGTTAATGGCTCATAGCTACTCTCATATGTATGGGTTACCAACGACAGGGCTACGTTTTTTCAGCGTTTACGGCCCCTGGAGTCGTCCCGATATGGCGTTCTATAAGTTTGCAGAGGCAATGATTGGAAAAAGGCCGATCGATGTTTTCAATGACGGGGAGCTATACAGGGACTTTACTTACATCGATGACGTTGTAGAAGTGGTAGTTCGAGTAACAAAGAAAATTCCCAAGAAAGACCAAGAGTGGTTAAAAGCTAACGAAACTATTGCCCAAAGTTCAGCGCCATATCAGATTTTTAATGTTGGTAGCGGGGCTCCAGTTAAACTCACAGACATGATTGATTTGTTGGAATGTAAACTGGGGGTCACGGCGATAAGGCAATTGAAGTCAATGCAGGTGGGGGACGTGAACACAACATACTCTAACGTAAAAGAACTTGTTGATGCAATTGGGTTTAGGCCACAAGTGCCATTCCACGAAGGCGTTGCCGCTTTTGTAGAATGGTACAGTGATTATCGGCAAATTTCTCAGCAGCAATTCAAGAGTGCTGCTAAGTCCATATAGTTTTATGCTGAACTACAAATGTGCGCTGTGTGCTTTTTAAAGTATGCATACGCACCTAAAAAAACAAATACGGCTTCAGCTCTTCAAAGTTCCTCACAATAATCTGCTGACCTTTAGGGTTCGAATCTAGCACATTAATATCGATGTTGTAGGTATCGAGAATGTAGCGAACCAACGCAGCATTGGTTGGAATTGTGAGTGTGCCATTTTCCATACCGTAGTCGTGGGCAACGACAGCTGCCTGAGCTTCTGTCAATCTCGGGTCCGGCATCAACTCAATAGCGAGGGGAGTATTCCAACGGTCATCGTTGGACTTCCCCATTACATTTTTAGCCTCAAGGCATGGAATGCCTCTTATACGGCTGAGCACAAAATCGCGATAATCTTTAGCATGTTCACAATAGGCCCGAACATGCCATCTGAGAGGGGTGCAAACTAATGTATGTGGTGAAATGATCCGCTCAACTTCAACGCCGTCTTTGAGTGATGTGTAGCTTATGTCGACACGTTTCTTTTCTCTAATAGCTTGAACTAAAGGACGCAAGACTTGTGGTGATATATTGCGAGTAATAGGGCGAATCATGGCAACATTTTCAAAACCCATATCCAGTTCTTTAAATGTGATGGTCATATCTTCACTTCTTGAAAGAATGTGCAAATATTCATCAGCATGCCCCTTTGTTACTTGTGGGCTAAAGGTATCACTGGGCTTGTAGCCTTTCAGCTGTTTATCATAAACAAGATTTCCTGGAGCGATATCGGTTAGATAGGTGTTGATGTCTTTCGAAGCTTGCTGTCTGCCAATACCAAAGCTCTTAATCAGGTGGTTGGTTGTTAAACGTCCTTCCCACAGCGCGATGACTTCTATCATTCTGTAGCGGAACAGTAGATCCCAGCGTATTGGCCATTTGCTCATCATCTAACTCCTGTCTATTTATGCGACGTGTATATGTAATCAGTATTTACCTGTAGTTATTGGCGTCATATTATTTTAAGGGTATCCAAGAGTCAACGTAGAGTACGTCTTGTTGGGGTTTAATTTTACAAACTAGGTAATGACAAATGGCGGCACCTAAAAGTCTCACCTTTCAGCTACACCAACATTGGGAGGTGGTTGAGCAGTTAACTCGGCTTTCGAGAGAGTTTCCAGCGTTTGAGCTGAAAGCACTTGAGCAGGTGATTAATCAGTATAAAAACAAGAACACGGATAATAATACTGTACTCACCAGTCTTGTTAATGCTGACATACTTCAGCCTATCAATCGCAGTAGCGACTATCAGCTAAACACGCTAGTTGTGGACTTTGTCAGAGGTTTAACTCAAGAGCATGAGTTAGGTCTATCAGCGGTACTTAAAGCGCGAGTTGATGCGATTAAAGACGCCACCAGCCAAGTTTTAGAAGGGCTTGATGGGGCAGACAATGAAATACTTCGTACTGGTGCGAGTAGGCTGTCAGAGCTGGTTAGAAAAATCACCCAACAGCTAACACAAGACAAGCAAGCAATCTTTGAAATAGCAGAATTGGCGAAGTCGGTGGACACCAGTGTCCCAATTGAGCGGCGTTACCGTGAAGTGTTGGAAGTGTATGACCAATACGTAGAACCCATGAACGAAATGATGGATAGCGGTCTTGGAGGTAGTTTCTACCCCTTATTAGAAAAGGCGGAAGAAGCACTCGATACTGCCGTTGACATACTTTCCATGCGTGGATCTTTGTATCAACAAAGGTTGGCAATGCGCCAGATAGCTTATCAAGTCAAAGATCTTCGATACCAAGGACGAGTCATTGCTCAGCAATGTGCCGATACTTTGTTGCCATTAAGAGAGGAAGCCAGACAACACAATCAACTTTCAGCGGTGATCAGCAAGCAGCTAAGCCAAGTTCGTAAAAAGGGTTTAGCGCGAGGACTGAATGCCGAAGGTTTGCCTATGTGGAAAAGTAGCCGCGTGACTAAAATTCAATTGGGTAATGAGGTTCGCGAGTTGATGGCAGAATTCTTGGACTTTGAACCTAGCTCTATACCGTTCCCGGATGAAGAGGAAGCGACTGAAAGTCCAATGATCAACTGGGTTGATGAAGAGCTTTTGAGGGAACAACTTGCTGACTCGCTACCGCTCGCGAATCTAATGACGTGGCTCAGAGGAAACTATCAGCACCTACCAGATGCCGAGCTGTTGCGGCTCTATCACGAGCTTGTTCGCGACCCTCAGTGGCAAAGCACATTAGGGGCGAGCTCAAGTACTACAGCGCTGAACACAGTAGCCGTAACCTACCACCCTCACGAAATAAAGATGTTGACTGGCTCAACAAATGCAAAGGATGTTGATAATGCAAACTAGCAAAATCGATTTAAATGAGCTGGCTCATCTGACTGAGCTATTTAACCTATTTAATTCTGGCCGGCACCTAAATCGCTCGGTTGATGCTGCTCTATGGCATGAGCTAGAACAGCAAGCAGAGCAATACCAGCAACTATTTGCTAACTTAGGTTTTGACTTGCGCATTGATGGACGGGGTTTTGCTTGGTTCTATGATGAAGATGGTAACCAGAACATCAATAAACAATCACGCCAGTTAGCACTATTGCTGATGGTGATATTTGACCATCAAGCTGATAGCGGCCGCTCCCTTGGTGAGTTTTACCAATGGACGATTGATCATGCCTTGCTAGATGAGGTCTACGAAAAGCATCAAGAGCTTTTAGATGCAGAAGAGCTCGACCAAGATGGACTAGCAAAGATATTCGACAACGCAGTGCGAAAAGGCTTTGCCGCTCAAGAGAATAATCATTGGCGTTTGCTGCCTTCGGTATATCGCTACCTAGACCATTTTGAAGCTATTACTGAACAAAAATCCGGCAATGATGTGGCCGCTTATGAGGAAGATGAATCATGCTAAGTTACGGTTTTCAACGTTTAGCGTTAATTGGCAGTGCTGGCTACCAGCGAGCTGAACTTCCTCTTGATGACTCTGTGTCACTAATTGCGCCAAATAACCATGGCAAAACAAGCTTAATCAACGCACTCCAGTTTCTGCTCATCATCGACCAAAGAAGGATGGATTTTGGCTCTCATACATTAGAGAAGGCTCGCCGTTTTTACTTCCCAAATAACAGTGCTTACATTTTGCTAGAAGTCATCCTGCCACAAACCGGCACCGTGGTGTTTGGCTGTGTTGGTAAAGGGGTAGGTTATGACTACGAATACTTCGCTTACAAAGGTCAATTAAACCTAGATGATTTCCGAATGGATGATGGCAATATCGTTGCCCAACCGAAGTTAGTCAACCACTTAGCGACAAAAAAACATCGAGTCTATAAATTCAATGATAAAGAGTTCAGACACTCGATTTATGGTGGTGCAAAAAGTAAGAAAAACAGCGACATTGATTTTACGGTGTTTAAACTTGAACATGTAAGTGACGCTCGTTCTTTCCAGCAAGTCCTCACCAAAACGCTCAGGCTCGATAAGCTAAACTCCGGTGATGTGAAAAACTATTTGTTGAAGATATTTAGCCGAGAGCTGCCCAATGCCAGTATCGATTTTAAGCAGGAGTGGGAGAAAGCATTTCAGGATATCAATTTAGAACGCGAGCAGTACCTAGCAGCCGTTAACAATCTGGAAACGATTCAAGAGCTCGAACAAAAGTTTGAGCGTACCTTGTCGTTACGAGGAAAGATCGCCGCATGCCAGCCAAAGGTTAATGAACTGCTGCAGGATTGGCATGGTCATGTTCAAACGCTCACTGAGAATCTATCAACGCAAAAAACTAAGCTTGAGCAAACACAACGTGATCTCCGAAGCCAAGATATTGCCCGTGCAGGAGAGCGTACAGACTTAACCAATAAACTGGAAGAGTTAAACCGTATAGAGAAGCAGCGACAAGAGTTGGAAGAGCGGTTTACCTTGATTCCGGATCAATCGTTTTTAGAGAGTCAATTGAAAGCTGCGGAGCAAAAATATGATGCTCAAGCTGCCTTGTGTGTTCAATCACAGCGGTCCTCTTCTGCTGCGATTGGTAAACAGTTGAAAGAGAAAGAAGATCAGCTGCAAAGGTTGCACTCTCAACATCAAACTTTGGGTGACAATTTATACCTTCATCTTTCTAAAGTGCTTAATGTAGATGAATTAGAAAAGCTGAACAAAGTACTTAGCCAACAAGTAATGCAACTGCCACCTTCGCAGTATTCGTTTGACATCAATCAGCTTCGACACATGCTCAATGGCGAATCTTCTGAGCAACTCTCGTTTTCAGGTTTAAAACTTTCCCTTGAGGAGCTTATTCCTCAGCATGTTCAAAAAACAGAGCAGGAGCTGGTGGAGGAAATAGACGATGTTAATAAGCAAATAACAGAACTAAAACAACTGCTTGAAGTAAGTAGAGAAAGCGAAGCTGCTGAGAGGACAAAGCGCGAATTAAATACCGCAGTCAAACAGTGTGAACAGGACTTGAGGGACTACGAGCAGCTGCAGCAATTCAAAAAAGACCAGGCACAGCGAATAGAACAAAAACTGGCACTGGAGAAGCAGCTAGGAGCGATTACTTTAGCTCTTGAGAGTGCGGACGAAAAACACAAAGCGTATACAAATCAAATCGGTGAGGTTACCGATAAGCTAAATAAGCTTACTTCAGATGATGGACTTGTTGAAAAGCTTAAAAATCAAAGAATTGATGATCAAGTGCTGTTTAACACTCTTTCGGAGCAACCACATGCGCCTTGGATTATTGTGGATGAATGGTCTCTGGAATATCTACCCGTTCGCCTTGAACAATACATCGAGGATTGCAAAGACCTCGATAAGTTGTCCAAAGAATTGCGTCAAATGAAAAACGAGTTGAGTCAAAAAGGCCTCACTAAGTTCCAGGTGGCGCAAACTCAAGATGAAGAGTTAAAAGGCATTATTAAATTCAGTCATTGTTTGGATGATGAGAAGAAAGCACTGGAAAGACGTGCTCGCTCGGCAGTGGTCAACGTCACTGCGAGTCTAAGAGAGCTGCGCAGTGGACTCTATGCACTACAAAGTAAGATGAAGGAATTCAACCGACTAATCAGTCACAGGCAGTTATCGGATCTCAAAACTTTCAAAATTGAACCAGTTGAGGAGAGCCAACTTGTTGATGCGATGAATGTACTAATCCAGCAAGCAGAGCAAACTGAAAGTGGTCAGAGTTTCGAGCTGTTTGATCAAGGTAGTATTCTCGATGATGTGGAGTTAGATCGAGCGAAGAGCCTGTTGATTGAAGAAGGCAATGCACGCCAAGGCTTAAGAGTGGTAGACTTGTTTAGACTTGAGTTCGTCGTTGCCAAGCAAGGGCAGCAACCAGAGTCATTTGAAGATATCGATAGTGCGGCGTCTAACGGAACAGTATTGATGGCTAAGCTTGTAACTGGCCTTGCGATGCTCCATCTAATGCAAGACAAGCGACACCAAATGAAAGCGGTATGTTATTTGGATGAGGCTTTGGCCTTGGATACCAAGAACCAAGCTAACTTGATAGAGATTGCTAATCAGTTCGGTTTTGCACTGATTTTTGCTTCACCAGCACCATTAACTACCGCTCGTTATTGTGTGCCTATCCATCAAGCGAATGGAAAGAACCAAATTAGCCGTAATAGCTGGCAGATTTTCGAACCAATAGAAAGCCAAGAAGTGCCGCAGTCACAAGTGGAGCCGTCATTATGAGTCAGGCATTGGTTAAAGCACTAACGCGACTAATCGAGGTGTACCCTGACTCCATCGCTGGTAGCACATTGACATCATCTCAGAAGAAGCAGCTTGAAGAGTTCAGCCGCAAAACTCAGAGTGTACAAGTTACTCCTAAAGGCCGTGGCGTTGTCTACGGTATTCTAGATATGGATGTGGTTAAAGTCACACTGGAGCAGTTGGCACCAAATCAAAATGTGTCTCCATCAGCCCCGCAAAGAGCCGTAAACATAGCCTCCACACGCAGCAGCAAACAAGGAAGAGTAGGTCACGATGTGACTTACGTGCTGGCTAAAGCGGTTGCGAATCCGCTATGGGAGTCTTCCGGAGGGCCAACTGATCACTTAAATGTAGCGACAGAAGAGTTTGGCGTTTTTTCTCTTGAAGTGGGTGGAGAAAGAAATAGGGATCTTAACACTCATCATTCTATTTGGCTGGTGGAAAACCAAGCATTGTTTGACCGTCTAGATTGGCTACCCAATAACGAACCCACTACCGTTATTTGGTACCGAGGGCAGCTACACAACAAACTGATTGATTGGCTATCGGTTCCTGAAAGGGCGCCGATGGTCTACTTTTTTGCTGACTATGATGGAGTCGGGCTGAATAACTTCCGACGCCTGAATGAGAGGCTTAAAGAAAGAGCAGAATTTTGGATGATGCCTAACTGGAAGGAACTTTTGAACCGTTATGGACAAAATCAGCTTTGGGTTGATACTGCTCGTGAATTTGATTCTTTCGAGCGAAATAGCCAAAGAATTCTGGAGCAATCACCATTGCTAGGAGAGCTGGTTACGGAAATGAAGAAACAAGGATTAGCTTTAGAGCAAGAGGTGATTTGGCTTTAGGTCAACTCTTCCAAAGCTAATTTGACACCTTCATTTTTGTGCTCAAATTCCAATCAAACCCTACCAAATCAGACTTAATCCAACTAAGAATCTGTATCTGAAAGTTCACCATATGTTACAATAACACGTTAATTTTCAAGAATGGATTTATCATGACTGATCGCTGGCTTTCTGTGGAAGAAATTGCCGCTTACCTAGGTGTAAGCAAAGATACTGTCTATGCATGGCGGGAGAAGAAAGGACTGCCTGCGCATAGAGTTGGTCGATTTTGGAAGTTTAAAACTGACGAAGTTGATGCATGGGTAAGAAGTGGCAGTGCTGCGGAGTCTTCAGAGGGGGAGCAATAATGAATAATACTAATGAAAAGTTGTCACTTACCTTAAGGCCTGCGTTGATCCATGAAAGTAGAATCATAGCTGAGCAGTACGTTCTATTTCATGATTGGGATTTAGTTCGTGAAGAAGTTTTGGCAAAAAACCTATTGCAAGCGCGTACAGAAAGTACCTCTAAAACAGTATATGGTGAAGTTTCTAAGCGATTGAAAAGGCTAACTAATGATGAGCTAGTGTTGATGACAGAGTCAGACGCCGATGTAAAACACCTCGTCTGGTTGGCGATTTGTCGTCAATATCCGTTTACGTATCAGTTTGCTATTGAAGTACTCGCAGAACAGTATAGTAAAAGTCAGTTCCAACTTTATCCTGAAGACTATGCCGCATTTTTGAACGCAAAAGCAGAGTGGCATAGCAACTTAGATAAGATTACCCAACAGTCTCGGTATAAAGCTCAGCAGATCATGTTCAAAATGCTAGTTGAGTGTGGCTTAGTGGATGAAAACAAAGTGATGATACACCAACAAATCTCCAAGGAACTCGAGGAGTTGATAAAGCAAAGTAATGCTGATTATCTGCGAATCTACCCTGGAGAATATAGTTAAATGTCAGGTAAGTTTAACAGTGTGTTGACGAAGGTAAATCTCTCAGATGCATATACGCACTTAACAGATGTTTTATCAAGCGACCCATTTATCAAAATGGAAGGACTAAACGGGGATATTCCTTTTCATATTTGTCCTTTTGAGCCCTCACTTCAGAGTGAAATCAATGTACTGGTCAAGCAAGTTAAGAACTACCTAAGGGATGCGCAAGTAAAAGTTCTTGAAGTAAATCTCTACGATCTTGTTATTGATATCTCGAGACAAGAGGGTGACTGGGAGTGGTTGCTAGAGAATGAAACAACAATGTCAAAAGATGAGCTGAAAGAAGAGCTTCAAGGCATTATTGACACTAAGACGGTGTTGATTCCCGCAATTGTAGAGAAGATGGCTGAAAGTGACTTTGATATTCTAATGATTACTGGTGTTGGTGAGGTGTTTCCATACATCCGTTCTAGTAGCCTATTGGAAAACCTGCAAATTAAGGCAAAAGACAAACCAACGTTGTTGTTTTTCCCTGGTAAATATAAGCATTCTCTTGAAAAAGGCTCATCTCTAATCCTGTTTGGTACCCTGGAAGATGATAAATATTATCGTGCATTCAATATCTTAGATAGGGCAAGTTAAAGGAAGTTGTAAGAAATGAATATGAAGTTAAAAGAACTCTTTAATAAGAAAGTAGATCGCCCTATTGAAGGTGTCATCAAGGCAGATGATGACGTTGCTTTGTATGTAGAACTCGATGAATACGTTATCACTGATGAAGTAGCGAAGCGACTAGATATTTTTTTAGATGCTTACCTTAACTATCAAGGTGCGAATGGTGTATGGGTATCGGGATTTTTTGGTTCAGGTAAATCCCACCTTTTGAAAATGCTTGCGCTATTGCTTCAGAACAACCCAATTGAGGATGTAACCCCATTAGAGCTATTTTTAGAGAAGCGACCTTTGAATGAGGGTGGTATCTTTGCAAATGATCTCAAGCGTGCGGTCAATATTCCGTCTGAGAGTATCCTCTTTAATATTGACCAAAAAGCCGATGTTATCAGCAAAACAGAGCTGGATGCACTAATCGCTGTATTCGTAAAAGTGTTCGATGAGCACTGCGGTTTTTATGGTAAGCAAGCTTACATTGCACAGTTTGAGCGAGAGCTAAAAGAAGATGGTCTTTTAGAACAATTCAAGATCAAATTTGAATCTATCAGCGGTAAAAGCTGGGAGCATGGCCGTGCACGAGCAAAAAGAATGGCAGGTGCTGTTGATGAAACCTACAACGCAATCTCAGGCCAAGAAGTATCAGGTATTTTAGATAAATACCGTTCAGATTATCGTCTTTCGATTGAAGATTTTGCTGACCAAGTTAAGAGTTATATATCAGAGCAAGAAGATGGATTCAGACTCAACTTCTTTGTTGATGAAGTAGGTCAGTATGTGGCTGGCAACGTTAAATTGATGACAAACTTGCAAACTGTTGCTGAGAGCTTGGCGACAAAATGTAATGGTCAAGCTTGGGTCATAGTGACAGCTCAAGAGGATATGTCATCCGTTATCGGTGAAGTTGACCAACAAAGTGAAAATGACTTTACAAAGATCCAGGCTCGCTTCAAAAACAGAATGAAGCTGACCAGTCAAGACGTAGCAGAAGTCATTCAACGACGTTTATTGGAAAAGAAAGACGAGTTTATCCCTGCTCTGTCAGATCTATACCATGAACAAGAAAATAGCTTTAAGACCCTATTTGATTTTGCAGATGGGTCCCAATCTTATAAGAATTTCAAAGACAAAGATCATTTTATTCAAAGCTACCCGTTTATTCCGTACCAATTTGGCTTGTTCCAGTCTGCAATTCAAAATCTATCGACGTATGGTGCTTTTGAAGGAAAGCATAGCTCGGTAGGTGAGCGTTCGATGCTGGGCGTGTTCCAGCAGGTTGCCGTTGCGATAAAAGATCACAAGCTAGGTGAACTAGCAACCTTTGATCTTATGTTTGAAGGTATTCGAACTGCACTGAAGACAGCAAACCAGCAAGCTATATTGAGAGCTGAGCTGAACTTAGACAATCAATTTGCTATCCGTCTATTGAAAGCCCTGTTCCTAGTTAAGTATGTCAAAGAGTTTAAGCCGACACTAAGAAATCTATGTGTGTTAATGCATGATAGCTTCTCGCGAAACATCCCTGCACTCAAGCTAGAAGTGGAAGGTGCCTTAAATCTTCTAGAAAAGGAAACCTACATTCAGCGTAATGGGGATCTTTTTGAGTACCTAACGGATGAAGAGCAAGATATAGAGAAGGCGATTAAAGACACAGAAATTGATTCTGATGTGATTGCTTCACAACTAGATAAGCTCATCTACGATGGTGTTTTGAAAAATCGCAAAATTCGCTGGGAAGAGAACAACCAAGACTATCCTTTTAGCAGAAAGCTAGACGATAAATTGTCAGGTCGAGAAAGCGAATTAGCCATCAACGTGATCACATCGTTCCATGATTACCGTGAAGCATTTGAGAAGCATAAATCTGATACGCTATTTAATCATGAATTGAGAGTCGTGCTGCCTGAAAGCGCGAGACTGGTTAGCGACTTAGTGCTCTACAAGCAGACTGAGAAATATGTCGCGCATGAAACTAAAGCAACTCAGCAAGACAACATCAAGCGTATTCTCACAGAGAAAGGGCTGCAGAATGTCGAGCGCTACAATCAACTTAAAGCACTAACTTCAAAACTTGTGGGCTCAGCGACTTATTTTGTTGCGGGTAAAGAGGTAGAGCTATCTGGTGAAGATGGCCAAGGCAAGATTATTCGAGCGTTTGGTGAGCTAATTAAGTATACCTATCCTAACCTCAAAATGTTGCGTGACATTACGTATCGTGAATCTGATATTCCCGACATTATTAAGAAAGCAGGCCAAGGGATTTTGGGAGATGACACCCAATTGCCAGAGCCTCAGCAGGAAATGTTCTCCCATATTCAAAGTAATAGCCGTGGTGGTGTAAGAACGACAGTTAAGTCTCTATTGGAGAAGTTTGAAAGCAAGCCTTATGGCTGGTCTTATGCAGCAGTACTGTGCAATTTAGCTTACCTTTGTGCCAACAGTAAGGTAGAGGTTCGCGAAGCAACGAACTTGCTCGATGACGCGGAGCTATCACGTGCACTCCGTAACATTAGCGTTCATGGAAACCTTATTCTTGATCCTCAAGTGGAGTTTACGCCGTCTCAACTTAGAGCAGTAAAAGATTTCTACAACGACTATTTTGAAAAAGTTGCCCATGCATCTGAACCGAAAGCGATAGCGAAAGAGCTTCAAGAAGCTTTTCTAGAGCAGGCAAGTGGTCTTGATAAGCTACTATCTCAAGCATCGCAATACCCGTTCTTGCGAGTATTGTCAGATATTGTAGAAAAGCTAAATGACTTCAAAACCAAACCTTATACATGGTTTATGACGGAATTGGTTAAACAAGAAGACACTTGGTTTGATTACAAAGAAAGAACCATAGATCCAGTAGTTAAGTTCATGAAAGGCTCTCAAAAGTCTATCTATGATGCTGCCAAACAAGCGCTTACGGACCAAAAAGCCAATCTCGAGTATATTGAGGGTGATGAATATCAAAGTATTCAAAATGCACTAGTAAATGCAGATATTTACAAGGGCAGTTCGATTCAGCGTCTCAAGGTAGATACTGAAGCACTGCTAAATAAAATTCAGAAGCAGGTAAAGGCGGAACAAAAGAGTTCTATTGAGAGTATTTGTTCTTTAGAAACAAAGCTAACTAGTTTTGAAGAGTTCAAAGCGTTGGAGCTGCAAAGACAAGAGCAACTCAAGGCAGAATTTACGCGCGTTGTTGCGAAGCTTGAACAACAGTCATTGATCGCGATGTTGCGTGATGAAGCTAGGCGCTTTGAAGAGCAGACATATAGTCAGCTGGTTCAAAAGCTTATGGATTGGTCGCAACCGGCTCCAGAACCTAAACATGAAGAAAAACCTGATTCTAAAAATCAATCGGTAGATGGAAAAACAAAAACATCTTCAGGTGATCAAGCAACGAGTAAATCACAAATAAAAAGTGTTTCTGCTAAACAGATTAAAGTTGAGTACGCTAAACCTTGGCTTTCAACCGTGAGTGATGTCGAAGGGTACGTTGAAGAGTACAAAAAAGCACTACTACAAGCCATTAATGATGGAAAGAACATACAGTTATGATTAGTAAAATTACATTAGAAAACTTTTCTGCATTTGAAAACATATCGCTAGATTGTTCTTCACAGATTAACGTTATAGTTGGTGAGAATAGTAGTGGTAAAACACAAGTATTAAAGGCTGCCTATTTACTAGGTAAAGCGAGTGAATTGAAAAGTCAGGGTAAGTCAGATTCGCAAATTTCAGCACAAATTAAGTCATCATTACTTGGCTTATTCAAACCTCGAAGTCGAAGGTTAGGTGGTATTGTAAATCGTAACGCTCCGCAAAACTCTCGTATAGCAATTGATGACGCCTATGGTTTGACTAATGAGATTAAAATTGAACACAACAAATCTACGGAAACATTAAATATTCTAAATGATAGTTTTGATGCAGAAGCCGGAGTTTTTATCCCAACAAAAGAAGTTCTTACATTGCTGCCAGCACTGGAGTCTGAAATTGTGGATGAAAAGCAACTTAGAGCTTTGTTTGATGAGACAGTGGTTGATCTTTGTTTAGCATTATTGAACAAAGAACTATTGGATGAGAAAGAGCTCCTTAATCAAGATCAGAGATTGGGAGGTGTATTGAAACTGCTTTGTAAAAATATAAAAGGTCAGTACCGATATCGAGGTAATGATCATTATTTTATTGCTGGTGATTACCAACAATATCGTGATAATTCAAATGAATTTTGGTTTAAACCGATTCCAGATAGTGAATTGTCGACCACGATGACTGCTGAAGGTTATCGAAAAATAGGTATGATTCAACAGCTTATCTTAAATGGTGCGATTAACAGCTCCTCTAAAAGTCCTTTATATTGGGATGAGCCAGAATCAAATTTGAACCCCAAATTAATGAAGATGATCGTAAAGTCATTATTGGAAATTTCTAGGAATGGTAAGCAGGTTTTTGTTGCTACCCACGACTATGCATTGTTGAAGTGGTTTGATTTGTTAGCGAATAAAGATGTAAAGCACGGAGATAGTATTCGGTATCATTTACTTAAAAAAGACCCTGAATCCCAGAAGATACTTTATGAGCACTCTGACGACTATAGCGTGATTAGTAAATCTAGCATTAGTGATACGTACGCTGAAATTTATGATGCTGACGTTGAAAGAGCACTCGCTATATGACTGTAAAATTTAAAGCAGAAGCTAATGCAGACTTAGAGTTTGAGTTTCCCAAGTCGCTTGTATGGGAGGAACTTGATATTCAAGGGGCTACATTGCCAAATAATATGAAGTTTGTCGATATCGTAATTGAACGCGAAAATGACATTCTACTTGTTGAGATCAAAGATCCGTCTAATGTTCGCTCTAAAGAAAAAGAGCAGAAGAAATATTATAAACGTCTTGTGGATAACTCTGTTTTAAAACAGGAGCTTACACCGAAAGCGAGAGACTCATACTCATATATGCATTTGATGGAAAGAGATATTAAACCTTTTAAGTATGTTGTTTTACTAGGATTGGATGCATTTGATGAGTCTCAACAGAAATTGATTTTGACAGGCTTCAAAGATCGCCTTATGTCTGATATTCAAAACGAAGGACAAGGTTGGAAACGAAAATATATTCAAGATTGTGTTGTTCTTACCGTTGAACAGTGGAACAAAGCTCTTGAGTGGCCATTAGTTCGATTATCAGCAACGACTAAGTGACGGAGTTAAACTCATAGTGGATACATCTAGATTAAAAAAATTCGCTCAATTTGCGCGTAGAAGCTTGATTGAGCAAGTGCAAACTAAACTAAAACTTGTTCTTGCAGAGGATAGCTTAGCTCGTCGTGAGTCACCGAAAGCAGTCAAAGAACTAGAGAGCAAAAAGCAAGAGCTAGGTGAAGAACAGCTTCTTGAGCAGGTAGCCTACACGTGGTTCAACCGTTTCTGTGCGCTTCGGTTTATGGATGCAAATCAGTACAATCGTATTATGGTGGTTTCACCTGTAGCTGGACAGTTCCAGCCTGAAATCTTAGCGGAAGCAAAAGCCGGTCACTTAGATGACAGTATTTTCAATGAAAAAGCACGCGATGAAATCAATGGCCTATTAGGTGGTTCGACTCCGAGCCGTGATGGTCAGTCAGAAGCCTACCGATTAATGATCGTTGCAGTATGTAATGATTATCACCGTTTGATGCCTTACCTATTTGAACGCATTGAAGACTATACAGAATTGTTGATGCCTGATGATTTGTTATCGGGTAACTCGATTTTGGCGTATACCCGTGAGGCAATGACACCTGAAAACTGTGAATCGGTTGAATCGATTGGTTGGTTATACCAGTTCTATATTTCTGAGAAGAAAGATCAAGTTTTTGAAGATTTAAAGAAGAGTAAAAAGATCACACCTAAGAACATACCAGCAGCAACACAGTTGTTTACACCACACTGGATAGTAAGGTATTTGGTTGAAAACTCTCTCGGTCGTTTATGGATGTTAAATAACCCTAGCTCTAAAGTGATTGAGCAGATGGATTACTACATCAAACCTACTGAAGAAGAGAAAGACTATTTAAAAATCTCTGGCCCGGAAGAGCTAAAGATCTGCGACCCAGCATGTGGTTCCGGTCATATGCTGACTTATGCTTATGATTTGCTCTATGCGATCTATTTAGATGCGGGCTATGACTCTTCGGAGATCCCTGAGAAGATCTTGACCAATAACTTATATGGTATTGAGATTGATGAGCGAGCCGCTGAGCTTGCGGCTTTCGCGTTAAGCATGAAAGCGCTTAAAGGCAACCCTCTAGATGAAAGTAGCAACCGTCGTCGTTTTTTTCGAAACCCAATTGAGCCTAACATTTGTCATGTTCAAAATGTTGCTTTTTCTGGCATTGAACTTGATGAGTATTTTGAATTTGTCGGAGCCGATCTATTTACTAGTGATTTGAGAGCGACGCTTAAAGAGTTTGAAGAAGCAAATAATTTTGGCTCCTTAATTCAGCCAACGTTGAATAATCCAGCGGATATTTTAGCGATGCTGGACTCTAAAGATGTCTCAGGGCAACTCTTTTTAGCGGATACGCATAAATCCGTGTTGCAAGCGCTTAAGCAGGCTGAGTACTTGAGTCAAAAATATCAGATAGTTATTGCTAATCCTCCATACATGGGGAATCGAGGAATGAATCCTCGTTTGTCAAAATGGGCAACAGACAATTACCCAAAGACCAAGTCAGACCTTTTTTCAATGTTTATCGAACGCAACCTGAAACTAACAGTTTCTCGTGGTTACTCAGCTATGATAAATATGCAAAGTTGGATGTTTTTAGCTTCGTATGAAAAACTTAGGAACTATTTGCTTCGCCAAACAACAATCTCATCTATGATCCACCTAGGAACACGTGCTTTCGATAGTATTGGAGGGGAAGTGGTTTCGACTACTGCGTACGTTATCGAAAATATATCCAATAGAGATAAACTGGCCACCTATATTAATTTGGTTAGTGGTAAGTCAGAGGCTGCAAAAGACAGTACATTACTTGAAGTTATAGCTAACCCAGATAGCAAATTGCGTATTGAAAAAAAATCCGGAGACTACTTGGCTATACCAGGAACTCCGTTGGCGTATTGGGCTTCAAAAAGCTTACTTAATGCATTTAAATCGGGCGTTCGTTTAGGGGATAATTTAGATACTGCACAGGGTATGAAAACACTCGACAATGATAGATTCATTCGGTTTTGGTATGAGGTATCTAAAGACTCTATAAGTAAGGATTCGTCAGATAACAAGTGGTATCCAATCAATCATGGAGGGGGATACCGGAAGTGGTTTGGATTTAATGATTGTGTGCTTAATTGGCAAGATGACGGATATGATATCAAATCATTTGCCAAAAAGAAGTACAACTCGATTACTCGTACCGTAACAGGTATGGGACATTATTTTAAGCCGGGGATAACGTGGAGTGCTATCTCGACTGGCTCAATCAGTGTTCGAAAGTTTGGTAAGGGGACTTTGTTTACCAATGCTGGGATGTGTGCATTTGGTAGTGAGTCTGAGCAATTAGTGTCTATGGCTTTACTCAACTCAAAAGTAGGAAGTGAATTTCTAAAAATATTAGCACCATCTGTTAATTTCGGCCCAAATCAAATCAGTGAAGTTAGGGTTATGTGTAACATTGAATCTCGTGAGAGAGTTTTGGACCTTGCCAATAAAGCAATCACTATTGCACAAAATGATTGGGACCAAAATGAGTTATCACGCGACTTTACAAAACATGGTCTAATTGAAAAAGAAAGCGGATTAATTAGTGATGCGTACATTCAGCTTTCCAAGCGGTGGAACACATCAATATGTGATTTGAAGAATATTGAAGAGGAAATCAATAGAATCTTTATTGAAAACTATAATCTTACTGAAGAGATCACTAACAGCATTCCAACAGAAGCTATCACTTTAAGCTGCAATCCATTTTACCGTTATAGTGGAACCATTCAGGATAAATCTTGTGCTGAGAACACCTTAAAAACAGATACGGTAAAAGACTTTGTGTCATATGGGGTTGGCTGTATTTTTGGAAGGTATTCAATTGACAAAGAAGGTCTGGTTTTAGCTAATAAAGGCGATTCTTTAGAAACTTATATAGATAAAGTACCACAACCATTTTTTATGCTTGATAAAGATAATGTCGTTCCACTCATCGATTTTGAAGGTGATTGGTTTGAAGACGATATTACTGAATGTTTTAAGCAGTTCTTAAAAGTTACGTTTGGAGAAGATCACTTCAGTGAAAACTTAGCGTTTATTGAAGCTGCTATCGGTAAGGATATTAAGAAATATTTTGTTAAAGACTTCTATACCGAACATCTTAAGCGCTACAAAAAACGCCCAATCTACTGGATGTTCTCTAGCCCTAAAGGTTCGTTTAATGCGCTTATCTATATGCATCGTTATAACAAAGATACTGTGGACGTTGTACTGAACAACTACTTGCGTGAGTTCCGAACCAAATTGCTAGCGCGTAAAGAAAGCTTAGAGCAAATTGAGATCAGTGCGTCTGCGAGCCAGAGAGACAAAACACAAGCGATTAAGACAATAGCGAAGATCAACAAGGTATTGGACGAAATCAACGATTATGAGCATGATGTGCTCTACCCACTTGCGGGTGAAAAAGTAGAGATAGACTTAGATGATGGTGTGAAGCACAATTACCCGCTATTTGGCAAAGCACTTAAAAAAGTACCGGGTTTATCGTAAGGCATCTCATGACAACAAGAATTACAGTCGCACTTAAACGTTTGTTCGAAAAAAATCGTGTCGTATTTTGGTACGATGATAAACGTGAGCTACGTGCGGATTTTGAGAGCTTAAAGATTGAAAATGTTGAAAAAATTGAAATCAACAATAACGAGTTTTCTATCAAACATAGGCTGTTGCGTGAACAGCCTAAAACGAACTTTTTGCTGTATAAAGAAGATAAGCAGCCAGAGCCGCTCAAGAACTGGTTATACGATATAGAGCTCACGAGTACGGTGTTCAAAACTGATCAATCGGCTATCTGGCTCAGTGAGCTGGATTTGCCTGGTGAGTTTTCCGAGTTGGTAGAAAAGCACGCCAAGTTTTTTGAGCCGCAAGGAGATGATGAGACTGCTCGCTCACTAGCTGAATCACGCAAGAGTATATTGAAAAGTTTGCTTGATACTGATGACACTATTAGCCAGGTAAGGTTAAAAATGTTGGCAGTAGCGGTAGGCGCGAAGCAAAAAGGTGATACTCGTTTAGATGTGATTTTGGAGTTGCTGATGGCTGAGCAAGCTGTCGGTGAAGTGTATTCTTTTGTAGTGAACTGCAATCTCCAAGAGTTCTTATGGCAGCAGGTAGCCATTCAATACGGCTACCAAAGTGACACACCGTCAGTCATGGATTTTATTTTTGAACTGTTTAAGTTTAGCTACCTTGCAGAACTATCAACAGGCTTACAAGGTGTCAGCTTAGATGCTGAAGCTTCACAAAAGCAAAATATGACCAACAACTCTCTGGTGTTTTTCAAACGCTGGAAAGACAGTCGTACGCATCAAAGCACGTTTGAAAGTCTATCGAAGAAATGCGCCTCAGATTTAGATATCGAAAGTGATTTAAATCAACGTTCGTTGAAAGAGGTGTTAGAGCTAGATTATTTCGAGCTGATAGACGTCAAAGTTATTCATGATCTCGTATATGGCGTTGCTCAGCGTATATATTCTCAAGGTGAGGTGACACTTTGGTGCCGACAAAGAAGGCAAGGACATTGGTATAAAAAGTATGAGCTTCTCTATGAAGCTGTTGATGTCGCCAGTCAGTTCTTTGCACTGCTAGATACAGCTCAGTTTGATATGCCTGACGCTTCACAAGCAGTGAAGCGATATACGAGCCAATGGTTCAAGCTTGATCAGCTTTATCGACAGTATATTTATGCGCTTAAAGTATCTTCACAGCATTCGTTGTTAGACACGTTAACAAAGCAGATTGAAAACCTATACATCAACAGTTACGTGCAACCTCTTACCAATGCGTGGCAAGCTCATGTTGACGCTATGACTGCATGGAAGGTTACCGATGTTGAACCTCAAAATTGCTTTTTTAAGAAGCATGTAGAGGGTAAGTATTTAGCTAAGAAGAAGAAGGTCTGTGTCATTATCTCTGATGCTTTCCGTTTCGAAGCTGGCGATGAAATAGTAAGTCGTATAAGACAAGAAGATCGTTTTGAAGCAACGTTGGATCATGCGTTATCTTCGATGCCAAGCTATACCCAACTGGGAATGGCTTCTCTATTGCCGCAATCTAAAGAGTATCCGTTACAGTTGGCTGACAACAAAACGGGCACGGTGCTGATGGGGGCTTTGTCTACACAAGGTACTGATAATCGAGACAAAATACTAAAAGCTATCGTTGGTGAGAGAGCGAGTGCAGTTAAAGCTAAAGATCTCATTGAAAATACTCAAGCGTGCAATCGAGAGCTGCTTAAAGCCAATGATGTCCTGTATGTTTATCATAACCGTATTGATCATGCGGGTGACAAAATGCAGTCTGAGGGGGAAGCGTTTGAAGCGACCGAGAAAACTTTCGACGATCTCCTCAAGCTGGTTAAGAAGCTCACTAATGCCAATGCGAGTAATATTATCATTACCGCTGATCATGGATTTCTCTATCAAAACAGCGCACTAGATGATAGTGATTACCTCACAAAAGATGTTGAAGGTGAGATTCTATACAACGATAGACGCTTTGTTTTGGGCAAAAGTTTAACTTGCAGTAAATCATTAAAAGCCTTTAGTAACGATGATCTTGGTGTTGTTGGTGATGTGCATGCTGTCGTGCCGAAAGGCATTCAGCGCTTACGATTAAGTGGCTCTGGTAGTCGTTTCGTACATGGTGGAGCATCTCTCCAAGAGGCGATCATTCCAATCATTAGCATCAATAAAAAGCGTTCTAGTGATACAAAGATGGTTGAGGTTGATGTGCTTAGAAGTGGCTCAAGTGTTATCACTAGTGGTCAGATCTCTGTGACCTTGTATCAAGAAGAAGCAGTTACTGAAAAAACACAACCTAGAACACTGCGATTGGGTATCTATACGGAATCGGGCACGCTTATTTCTGATTATCACACCGTCGACTTGGATTTGACTTCAGAAAATCCGCGAGAGCGCGAAATGAAATTGCGTTTCTTGCTTAATCAAGAGGCTGATTCTGCTAACAATCAAGAAGTTATTCTTCGACTAGAAGAGGTGGTTGTTGGTACCAATCAATTCAAGACTTACAAAGAACTGCGATATACCATTCGTCGTTCCTTTACGTCTGATTTTGATTTCTAGAAAGATTAATACATTGTTTCTAGCTGACAGGGATGTTGGTTACTAAAGCACTAAGGCAAGTATATGAGTGAGCTTAACCAGAAAATTTGTGATGAATTTGCAGGCCTCGTTGTTAGGAAGGACCTAGTAAAAACGGTCAAAGGCAATGCGATTGTCCCATCATATGTTTTGGAGTATTTGCTAGGGCAGTACTGCGCAACGAATGATGAAGCGAGCATCGAGTCAGGCATTCAAACAGTTAAAGAAATCCTCGCTAAGCACTATGTTCACCGAAATGAAGCCGGGTTAGTGCGCTCTACTATTCGAGAAAAAGGCCGGCATAAAATTATTGATAAGGTCAGCGTATCCTTAAACGATAAGAAAGATGTATACGAAACAGAGTTTTCAAACCTTGGTATTAAGAAGGTTTTGATTGATTCAGGAACGGTAAAAAAACACCCAAAATTACTAGTTGGCGGCGTATGGGTAATTGCTGATATTGAGTACGATCATACTGATGACAAAGACGCTAGTCCGTGGCTGTTGAGTACTTTAAAGCCGATCCAGATGTCGCACTTCGATTATGACGGGTACATTGCTGCTCGTAATAAGTTTAATCTTGATGAGTGGATTGATGTACTAGTGCAAAGCATCGGTTTCAATCCTGATTTCTTTGGTCGAAGAAGCAAGTTGATGCAGTTAGTTCGTTTGATCCCGTTCTGTGAGCGAAACTATAACCTGATTGAGCTGGGCCCAAAGGGGACTGGTAAATCTCATATCTACTCAGAGTTTTCACCTCACGGTATTTTGATCTCTGGCGGTGAAGTCACTGTACCGAAGCTATTCGTAAACAATTCCAGCGGCAAGTTGGGCTTAGTCGGCTATTGGGATACAGTTGCGTTTGATGAATTTGCAGGTAAACAGAAGCGAGTTGATAAAGCTCTTGTAGATATCATGAAAAACTACATGGCGAACAAATCGTTTTCGCGAGGTGTTGAAACGTTGGGTGCAGATGCATCAATGGCTTTTGTTGGAAACACAGAACACAGTTTGCCTTATATGCTAAAGCACTCTGATCTGTTTGATGCGCTGCCAGAGAAGTTTTATGACTCAGCGTTCTTAGATCGCTTGCACTTCTACATCCCAGGCTGGGAGGTAGACATCATTCGTGGGGAAATGTTCTCGGATGGTTATGGCTTTGTAGTAGATTACCTTGCAGAAGTACTTCGTCATTTAAGAAATCAAGATTATTCAGATCAATACCAAGAACACTTCCGGTTGTCGTCACAAATATCGACTCGCGATAGGGATGCAATCCACAAGACGTTTAGCGGGTTAATGAAGATCTTGTTTCCTCATGGTGGGGCTAGTGAAGCAGAAATAGAAGAAGTCCTTACATTTGCAATGGAAGGTCGTAAACGAGTTAAAGACCAACTGTTTAGGATCGACAATACATATGCTGATGTTAACTTTGCCTATAGTGGCAAAGCTGGTAAAGAAGTTCCCGTTCAAACTTTAGAAGAGTTGCAATACCCTAACTATTTCAACAAAACTGTTGGTGATGTTGATGATATTGGCATGCCCGAACCAGAAGTTTCTTCGGTGCAGCCGAATACTGAAAGTTCTAATCCAAGCTCAGAGGATGCTGGAGATAAAGAGCTTAAAGAACAGCACCTAACGTTTGCAGAGAACCAACGAGGTGTGAGTTATGACAGTTTGATTGGCCCTTACTTGAAAGGTGCTAAGCATATTACCATCACTGACCCATATATTCGTTTGTTCTACCAGGCAAAGAACTTGATGGAGTTGTTAGAAACTGTTGTTAAACAAAAACAAGAAGAAGACGAAATTGTTGTTAGCTTAATAACTGTTGAAGATGAGTTCAAAGGCGAGCAACAACGCGAATATTTTGAGAAAATTCAGGCTTCACTATTTGCCGTTGGCGTTAAGTTTGCTTATTCATTTGATACAACAGGTAGTCAACATGCACGGCACATCACCACTGATACTGGGTGGAAAATTTCACTAGATCGAGGCCTAGATATTTACCAACAGTATGATGTAAATGATGCTTTTAGCCTGACGAATCGATTACAGAAGCACAGAGCATGCAAGGCATTTGAAGTTACATTCATTAAGGTTGAACAGTAAGCGATAAAAAACTGTAGGGTTCCTTATAATGAAATTTTTTAATATTTTTTGTGATTTTTGTAGCAAAAAGAACATGTATGACAGGGTGTATATTCCCGAAAATCGACTTGCTATAAGTTATTCAATTTCAAATAGGTATTCTTAGAGTTCGATTTCCTCACTCCCGCCACATTCTAAAGCCCCAGCAGAAATGCTGGGGCTTTTTCGTTTTAGGTCAGTTTTGAACCCTGTTGAGTCGTGAATCAAAACAGTATCTATGCTTTAGGGGATTGTTGTCGCAGATGTCGATAGATCTATTCGCTAGCAAAGAAGAGCAAACTAACCGATAACCATCAACAGTAGTCAAATGTTATTACTTGGCAATTATTCAGCACATCGCCTCTCTCCGAAAAAGGGCACCATTCTGATTTATCGTGACTGTAAGTTACTAGTGTGATTCGTTGATTTAATCTGATCCTAATGAGGCCATACTGAAGTGAGCAAAACTTCAATAAAAAGGAAATATCCATTCTATTAATATCTTTTCTTTTTCTCTCTCTTTTTAATATCTACTTTTATAGTCAATTTATAATTTAATATAGTGGGTTACTATATTAATAGTATTGATGAGAATAATTCTTATGCCTGTTTTTCTAGTCTTGTTTATTAGTTGCTAGTTTGCACTTAATTGTTTCCAAAACAGGTCTAATTAAACTATCAATTATTATCGGTTTATTTTTAAGTTATTGATATTAAATGAATATGGATAAATTTAATTTAAGTTAACTAGTAGCATGTCACAGATTTCCCTCTACACAAAAATTGGCTTATTTAAATATCAATAGCCAACTCGAATCCTCTCTCTAAAATAACCACAACAATTATAAGCTTTACCCTAAGCGACAAAAATCAAAATAAAAATAACGATTCCAATAACGAAAACATGGAGGCTCAATGGCCAACTTATTGATATCTATTGCCCCTATTATTTTACTCATATGGATGATGACCAAGAAAAAGGCCATCCCTTCAAATATTGCGTTGCCGCTAACTGCACTTTTAGTCGGTGTCATTCAACTGTTTTACTTTAACGCGCACATCACGCCACTTTTGGCCAGTGCTATTGCAGGTGCACTATCTGCCATCACACCAATTTCGATTATCGCCGGAGCCATACTTTTAAATAGAACCATCTCTTTATCCGGTGCGGAAGCGGTCATCAAGCGTTGGCTAGAAGGCGTCAGCCGCAATCAAATTGCGCAGCTTATGATCATTGGTTGGGCGTTTGCCTTTATGATTGAAGGTGCATCAGGGTTTGGTACACCGGCGGCAATTGCAGCGCCAATCTTGGTTGGACTTGGTTTTCCGGCGCTTCGTGTGGCTATGTTGGCGCTTATTATGAACTCTGTGCCTGTCTCTTTTGGTGCGGTGGGTACGCCAACTTGGTTCGGCTTTAGTGGTCTTGGGCTAAGTGAACACGATCTACTCGAAATTGGTCGCACTTCTGCATTGCTGCATACGGTCGCTGCTGTTTTTATTCCGGTAATTGCGCTGAGCTTTGTCGTAAGCTGGAAGTCCATCCTACGTAATATCATCTTTATTCAGCTCAGCATTTTTTCCTGCACTTTGCCATACCTTGCTTTCGCGCAGTGGAACTATGAGTTTCCAGCACTGATTGGCGGGGCGATTGGTCTCACCATTTCTATTGTATTGGCGCGGTTAAATATCGGGATGGAGCCAAAACAGCCAGAGGAAAATGAGCAACAAGCGCAGATTCCAAGGGCCGAAATTATCAAGGCAATGAGTCCAACATTACTGCTTATCGCGATTCTCATTATTACTCGTATCCAGCAGCTAGGGATAAAGCAGCTCTTAACCGATTCGACTCAGCTATTCACCGTTCAACTTGGTCACTTTGCGGAGTTTAGTGTCTCGAATGCCTTAATCTTAAAGCTGAGCCAGATACTGGGAACTGATACGTCATGGGCATACAAAACCTTGTATGTGCCTGCATTAATCCCTTTCTTATTGGTGGTGCTCGTCAGTGCGCTCGTCTTCAAAATGAGTAGACAGCAGCTAGGCAAAGTGTTTACTGAAACGGGGCAGCGAATCAAAACACCTTTCATTGCACTTGTGGGTGCTCTGATCATGGTGAAGTTTATGATGATGGGAGATGCAAACTCTCCAATCATGACAACTGGCCGAGCGCTGTCTGATCTGTTGGGCACCAGTTGGCAGTTCTTTGCTTCATACCTTGGCGCGTTGGGCGCGTTCTTCTCTGGCTCGGCGACCGTTTCTAATCTCACCTTTGGTGGCATTCAACAAACCATTGCGCAGACAGTCGGCTTGCCACAAAACCTTATTTTAGCGCTGCAATCTGTCGGCGGTTCGATGGGTAACATGGTCTGTATTAATAACATCATCGCCGTTTCAACCATTTTGGGAATCGCCAATAAAGAGGGTTACATCATCAAGCGAACGGTGATCCCTATGGTTCTGTATGGCGTGATTGTCGCCTTAGTGAGCTGCGTTATTTAAACCAATTATGCCTACCTGCGCTGTAGTAAGGGCTTTGGGAACAGAGTCATGCAGGTGGGCAAACTATAAAAAATCACTGGATTTAGGGCGTATGCCGAGTAATCAAAGTCAGTGAACACTGGAGCATAAAAATGAAGGTTAACTTTTTTGTCACTTGTTTATGTGACTCTGTGAAATCGGAAGTCGCCAAAAAGACGGTGCTACTTCTAGAGCAGTTGGGCTGCGAGGTATTATTCCCAACTCAGCAAGGTTGTTGCGGTCAGCCGTCATTAAACAGCGGCTATATTGAGCAAAGCAAACCAGCCATGAAAAAGTTGATTGAGAGCTTTGAAGGCAATGACTTCCCGATCGTGACGCCTGCAGGTTCTTGCGCAGCTTCTATCAAAAAATACCCAGAATACTTAGCCTCTGAATCTGAGTGGGCTGAAAGAGCGCAAAAGGTTGCGGATCGCTTATTCGAGCTGACTCAGTTCATCGTTAACAAGTTAGATAAAGTGGATGTTGGCGCTCGTCTTAACGGCCGTGCGGTTTACCACCCATCCTGCAGCTTGATTCGTAAATTGGGTGTGCGTGAAGAGCCGCTCAAGCTTCTAGAAAATGTTGAAGGGTTGGAGATGCTGCCAATCAAAAACCAAGAAACGTGCTGCGGTTTTGGTGGGACTTTCTCAGTCAAAATGTCAGAAATTTCCGGCGAAATGGTGAAGGAAAAAGTCCGCCATATCAGTGATGTCAGCCCGGACTATTTAATTGGCGCTGATATTAGCTGTCTGATCAACATTGGTGGTCGTATTAGCCGTGAAGGCAAGCCTGTGAAAGTGATGCATATCGTTGATGTGCTGTTGAGTCGTTAAGGAGAAGAGTATGTCGATGAAAACCAGCGATGTGAACTTCAAGCAGCGCATCAAAGTCAAAATGCAAGATGAGTTTATGCGTCACTCGGTGGCGAACGCTCAGGAGCGCATGTTCAACAATCGCCAACTTGCGGCGAATAAGCTCGGCCACTGGGAAGAGTGGCGTGATATGGGCATGGACATTCGTAACCATGTATTAGAGAACCTAGATTACTACCTGCACCAACTGAGTGAAAACGTGGTTAAAAACGGAGGCAGTGTGTTTTTTGCTTCGACTGCAGAAGAGGCAACAGATTACATCGAAACCATCATTCAGCAGAAAGAGGCCAAAAAAGTCGTCAAATCCAAATCTATGGTGACGGAAGAGATTGGTCTAAACAAAGTGATTGAGCGTAATGGCTGCGAAGTGGTTGAAACCGATTTGGGTGAATACATTTTGCAAGTGGATGACTGCGATGCGCCTTCGCATATCGTTGTGCCGGCTCTACACAAAAATCGTACGCAAATTAAAGCGATTTTTAAAGACAAGCTCAACTACCAAGGCTCGGAAGATCCAGAAGAGATGACGCGCTTTGTACGTGATTATATTCGCCATGATTTTTTAGAGGCGGATATTGGCATTACCGGTTGTAACTTTGCTGTCGCGGAGTCGGGCACGGTTACTCTAGTCACCAATGAAGGTAATGCCCGTTTGGCGACGAGTTTGCCAAAAACGCATATTGCCGTGATGGGGATGGAGCGTATTGTTCCAACTTTTGAAGAACTGGATATTGTGATCAGTTTGCTTTGTCGCAGTGCGGTCGGTTTACCATTAACCGGGTACGTCACTGCCTTAACTGGCCCACGTGAAGCAGAGCATTGTGACGGCCCTGAAGAGTTCCATCTAGTGGTTGTCGACAATGGCCGATCAGATATTTTGGGCTCTGAGTTTAAAGACATCTTGCGCTGTGTTCGCTGCGCGGCTTGTGTGAATACGTGCCCGGCTTACCGTCACATTGGTGGCCAATCGTACGGCTCTATCTATTCGGGCCCAATTGGTGCGGTCCTTTCCCCACTTCTTGGCGGGTACGACGATTTCAAAGATCTGCCATACGCATGCAGCCTATGTAAATCTTGTCATGACGTTTGCCCAGTTAAGATCCCGCTTTCTGATCTACTTATGAAGCATCGTGAAAAAATGGCCAGTGACAAGATCACGCCTTTTAGTGAACGGGCTATCGTTTCTGGTTTCAACCTAATTAACGCTAAACCGCTTCTATGGGATATGAGCATCAAAGTGGGTGCAACAGTCGCTAGCGGTTTGATCCGAGATGGAAAAATGCCACTCAGTGTCGGCGCAATTAAGCAGTGGAATGAATCAAGAGATCTTCCAACTCCAGATGGCCAGTCATTCCGTAGCTGGTTTGCCAATCGAAAACAGAAATAAGGATCTCATGATGTCTACGTTAAAAGATAACAGCCAGGCAGCGGTTCATAATCGCGATCAGTTTCTGCTTAATATCGCCAATAAACTTGGTAGAAGCGCGCCGTTAACACAGGTTACAAGGCCTTTGCTTCGTCACTCTTGCCACCAAGAGGTGATGAAAGGGTTGAGTACCGATCAATTAAAGCAAGTATTGCAAGAGTATGCGCACACCTCGTTAGGGGCTGAAGTGATTGAGACGACAAAGAGCCAGCTTCAAGCAGTGTTGGGTGAAGTCTGTCAGCGTGCTTGCGCCGCCGAACAAGATACAAAGAGAGTCGATACGATTTTTTCAGCGTCTCCTGCTTTATTGGAACTTGTCGCGCTATCGGAGCTCGCGAACGAACAGCACCACGTACACATTTGGGATAACGCCTTAGGTTATGAAGCGAATATCACTATTGCGGAGCGCGCTAAGATTGGTGTCGTAATGGCGGAACAAGCACTCGCTGAGTCAGGAACTGTGGTGCTTTATAGCGATCCAAAACAAGGGCGCTCAATCAGCCTATTGCCTGAAAGTTCTGTCTTTGTAATTGCCAAAAGTACGTTGTTACCTCGCTTAACTCAGGCGACGATGGCACTGCACAACAAAGCTCAAAAGGGTGAACGCATTCCTTCATGCGTTAACTTTATCTCAGGGCCAAGCTCTACTGCTGATATTGAGCTGATCAAAGTGGTGGGGGTGCATGGCCCTGTGTCGGCGACTTACATCATCGTTGACGATATGTAATTAGAATTCAATTTGCTCTATGGGAACAGGGCATCAAGGCACATCTCATGTGGGTGTGCCTTTCTTCTATTAATGGCTCGTCTCTTATCAGGTGAACCGTTATAATCCTTTCATACTCTTGCTCTTTAGAGGATCTCCTATGCCGCAAGTTGATGATCTTATTCTGTTTACGCAAGTCGTTGAACACGGCTCTTTCAGTAAAGCTGCGGAGCATAACCACTCCACTAAATCGATGATCAGCAAAAGAGTGAGCAAGCTTGAAAGTGACCTTGGTACGCAACTGCTTTATCGCACCACTCGTAAACTGACGTTAACAGAGGCAGGAGAGGTGCTTTATCATCGCTCTAAAGATATCTACTCCACAGCCAATGCCGCGTTTAAGTCGATAACGGGTTACAACGAATCGTTGGCGGGTCATATTCGAATGTCGGTGCCAACTATTTCTGGCGAGTTGCTACTGGCTGAGTCCATTTCCGATTTTTGCAATAATAATCCTGGCCTAACCGTTGATATGTCGATGGATAACCACTTCGTTGACTTGATTGAAGATAACTATGATTTAGTGATCCGCACTGGCTATTTAGAGGATTCAAGTCTCATCGCGCGTTTCATATTTAACTCTCGCTGGATGATTTGCGCCTCTCCGCAGTACCTTGAAAAACACGGTGAACCGAAAACGCCAAAAGCCCTTCAAAGGCATAATTGCTTGGGTTACACCCATGAAACAGGTGGTACCTTTAACTGGCAGTTCAAATGCAACAGTGACAATTATACTTTGAAAGTGTCGGGAAATTTCTCTTCTGACAATGCCGCTGCACTGCGTAAAAGTGCGATAGCTGGCAATGGTCTCGCTTACTTACCGACATGTTTGGTCTATCAAGATCTTCAACAAGGAAAACTGGTAGAGGTGCTTTCAGAGCACACGAGTAAAGTGGTCGGGATTTACGCGGTTTATCCATACACTCGCAATCCGGCGAAACGAATCCAAGCATTGATTGAGCACATCAGAGAAAGCTATTTGTCGATTCAAGAGTGTTTTTAAACAGTCGAATTCGTTTTGGCTGATATTGTCTATTTAGATAGACCACATCCAGCTTCGCACCTACCACTGAGATTAAAGGTTCATCTTCATGCAGCTCTTAATGTGGCCTGCAATGAGGATGAATTAAAAGAGGTAGCGTACAAATGTTTGTTTATGCCGGATTTCCTGCAGTATTAAATGGCATGTTCGCTTTTAAAGAAGTTCTTGAAGAAAAGATTGAGCGTACAAATTTACTCGATTAGACAAGCAATACCCATTACCATAGTGCTAAATTCATTAGCTCGTGATTATTTATGTCTTTACCCCCTTGCCCAAACTGTAACTCAGAATACGTTTATCCAGACCAAGACTACCTTGTTTGCCCAGAGTGCGCTCACGAATGGAACCCGACTCAGGCAGCAGAAGAAGACGCCGTAAACGTGAAAGATGCCAACGGCACTTTGCTGCAGGAAGGTGATAAGGTCACGTTAGCGAAAGACTTAAAAGTAAAAGGCAGTTCGCTGGTGCTGAAGATCGGCACCAAAGCAGTGATTCGTCGTATTAAAGACGGCAAAGATCATCAACTAGATTGTAAAGTCGATGGCGCTGGTGAAATGATGGTAACTGCGCAGTTTGTGAAAAAAGCGTAATTTAGGTAATACTAGGTCAACAGACCCTAAACGTTTTCTATTAAAACCTCGGCTTATATACCGAGGTTTTTCTTTTTAGTTTCATTCTTTTTAATTCTCCGTCGGAAAATCACTCAGCTGATTTGTATCAGATATTTTCATATCTATTCTATTTCTCTTACCTACATAAAGATGCATGAGTAAAAATGGATACGAAAGAGTATGCGCCGGAGTATATACTCAAGTAACCTCGAAATGCTTGGTTCAGCGAGAATGACTTGGTTTGAAGGCGAGGCAACAATTTGAAGATCTAGTGGTTTTAAATCGAAAATTGTTAACGAAGCATGCGAACCAAGGCAACTCGCCCTTCGGGAGCGTGTCACTGAAGCAATTTCTTCGTCAAACAACTTGGAAAGAGCTAGCTATTCCGCTTCGTTGTTTTCCTTGAACTTGAATCAGTGACAACGCTCTGAACCCTGCATCTTGAAGTCACTTGAGTATACAAGTAAAGAAAAACTGGTAAGGGTTATGAGCGTCGGTGTTCTCGGCGCCGGAGTGTTTGGATTATATAAATTCATAGCTAAACCCTACCTAGAGGGTATTGCCTCAGATCCAGAATGTTACGAGATAATGGGAATGTCAGGGGTAGAGTTTGTATGGAACCTAATATTCTTTGGGTACCCATTTCTAATGTTCGTATTAACTGTTGTTTTGATGCTGCCTTTGGGGATTCGTGGTTTTATCGAGGGACAGTTCCCACCGAGAGGTGTCAAAGTATATAAGCCAACCGTTATTCGACGAGGTGCGTTGGGAGTGTTTTTCTCTGCCGTTCATATTGTTCTACCAGCGTCTGCTTTTGGCTTAACAGTTTGGGGGCATTTCCAAATAGATATAATGATGGCCTTGCACTCACCTCAACAGATTGCAGTGTGTACGCAAACATACAATCTGTGACCTTACTTCCTAAAAATTAACATATTAAATTCAATTATTTGTTGAATTTGAATTATTCATCGTAAAGATAAAAATAATTATAATATGTTGCACGGTATCTGGAATTACTTGTGTTATACCTCTGATATAATCGGATGCAATTTAAACAATAACAAAGGGCATCTTTTTATGTTCAACAACATGTCTATTAAGCAGAAGATAGTGCTTCCTCTTACTTTAATGATTGCATTATTAACTATCAGCTCTGTTTTAAATGTTCTGACGATGTGGAAGCAGGCAGAACTTACCGATACGCTCAATGAACAAATCATTCCAAACTTATTTACTATTGAGGATGCCTACCGCGATCTTTATCAAGCGACTTCGGCAATTCAAGGTTTAGCTCTCGCAGAAACTCAAGCTGAGATTGACCACCACCTGTTCGAATATAAAGACAACGCGTATAAAGCCCTTCCGCGCATGAAAAAGTCGCTGGAGTTAACCCAAGCGGGTTTGTTACCAGCAAATCAAGCTAACGAAACCCATCAGCTAGTGAGTTTGGGCGAAAAATGGCTCAATAGCTATGAAGAGATGATTAACTCACCACAATCTCAATGGTCGAGTTTTTACATGGAGCACAAAGGCCAATTCGACAAGCAGTTCGTTGCGGTTCGTAAACAGCTTAACGTAGTGAAAGATGCGATAGAAGCTGAGCAGAAGTCACTTAATGCTCAGATTCGTGCGGCATCGACTCGCGCGGAATTAATTTTGGGTGCTGGCATTGCAATCGTTATTCTTGCAGCTCTGGGAATGGTCATTGTGTTGCTTCGTACTGTAATGAAACCAATCAACGATATTAAAGACGCAATGACAGAAATTGCATCTGGTAATGGTGATTTGAGTCAGCGCATTAATATGAATGCGAAAGATGAGATTGGGCAGTTGGCTGGTGCTTTCAATGAGTTCGTTTCCAAGATCCAAACAACGGTGTCTCAAGTTATCGAGAGTACGAACACGCTACGTAACGAAATGTCGCACCTGAACGAGCTAACTGCGACCATTGCTAATTCTACCTCTCATCAGCAAAAAGACAGTGAAGCCGTAGCGGCTGCTGTCCATGAGATGCAGGTTACAAGCCGCAATGTAAGTGATAGTGCGACAGAAGCAGCGATGGCTAGCCAAACTGCTAATGAAGAACTCACCAACACCAATATTACTTTGGATAAGACCGTTCAATCGATTCGCTTACTTGCAACAGATATTGAAAGTGCAAGTGAGGTTATCAATACACTGGATAACGACGTAAGCAACATTGCTTCAGTATTGGATGTGATTCGCGGTATTGCAGAGCAGACGAACTTACTAGCATTGAATGCGGCGATTGAGGCAGCTCGTGCAGGTGAGCAAGGTCGTGGTTTTGCGGTAGTAGCGGATGAGGTTCGATCACTGGCTAGCCGCACTCAACAAAGTACTGGAGAAATTCAATCTATGATTGAAAAGCTTCAGTCTGGCGCCAAGCAGGCAGTAGAAGTAATGCAAGGCAGTCAACTAAGCAGCGAAGAAACCATTAGTTCTGCAGGACATGCAAGTGATTCATTAGCTGAAATCCTAAACGCGATTGCACGAATGAACGAGATGAATACCCACATTGCGACTGCAGCTAGCCAACAAAGTACCGTGAGCGATGATGTAAATAGAAACGTGCAAGGTATAGCAGACAGCAGTACTTCGATTGTAGATGTTGTGAATCAAGCGCAGCAATCACTGTCTATGCTATCTGAACAAACGCTACAACTAGATAAACAAGTGAGTCAGTTCCGAGTTTAATTTACTGCTGTCAGTATTCTAATTTTTGAGCCCGCCTTGTGCGGGCTTTATTTTTGGTCATCCCCATTTCTTTGTTACGAATTCTCTTATTTTGTCCACTCTTTTTTCTTGTTTTTATTGAGAATAAACTCACTTTGATTGCTCACAGAAAATTTGTTTTTCCAATAAAAAACCACCTAAATTGAGAGTTCAATAACAGCTTTCAAACAAACATTTTTGTCTATCGTAAAGAGCGGTAAATTTTGTTGTATGTACAACATTGAGTAATTATCATCCCGACTAATATTTGCTGGCTTCAAATAAAGCCAGATTTTTTAGTTAGGAAGAGAGAATTTTCATGACACGTAGAACCACGCTATCGCTTTTGATTGCGTCGAGCCTTTTATTGGCGGGATGTGAGCAAAGCCAAGAGGGACAAGCACAAGGTGGTCCAGCGCCAACTCCTGAAGTCACCGTGATGACGGTAGCACCGACTTATCAGGCATTAACGGTAGAATTACCAGGTCGTAGCCGAGCGTTTAAAGAAGCAGAAGTTCGTCCGCAGGTAACAGGCATTATTTCAGAGCGCAATTTCGTTGAGGGCGGTGTGGTCGAAAAAGGTCAGTCGCTTTACCAGATCGATGACTCTACATTCCAAGCTGATCTGCTAAGTGCTGAAGCGGAGCTTATTCGCGCGCAAGCATCTGAAGAATCGACGTACTCAACCGTTCGTCGTTACCGCGCGTTGATCACTAAGAAGTCTATCAGTCAGCAAGATCTTGACGAGGCAGAAGCGGCTTACAAAGAAGCGAAAGCGCAAGTGTTGGTAGCAAAAGCGAAGATCAACACAGCGAAGATCAATCTGTCTTACGCACAAGTGAAAGCGCCAATCAGTGGTGTGATCAGCAAGTCAAACGTGACGGCGGGTGCGCTGGTAACGGCAAACCAATCGGCGACGCTGACGACCATCCAACAACTAGACCCAATCAATGTTGATATCGTGCAATCTTCTGCTCAGCTACTTCGTTTGAAAGCAGCGATGTCACAAGGCCACTTGCAAAAAGACGAGTCCGCTCAGGTGACACTAACGCTTGAAGACGGTTCGACTTACGCGCACAAAGGCACGATGAAGTTTACTGAGGTAAACGTAGACGAAAGTACTGGCAGCGTAACGCTACGTGCAGAATTCGCGAATCCAGAAGGTTTGTTGCTACCGGGTATGTTCGTGCGTGCAACGGTCACTGTTGGTGTGGATCCTGTGGCGATTCTTATCCCGCAAAACACGGTAACGCGTGACGCAACGGGCAAAGCATCGGTTATGACAGTGGGGTCGGACAACAAAGTGACGATTACTCCGGTAACGACAGCGGAATCTATCGATAACCAGTGGCGTATCACTGAAGGCTTAAAAGCGGGTGACAAAGTTATTACGACGGGGCTTCAAATGGTTCGACCTGGTAGCCCAGTGACCATTCAATCAGGTGAGCAGGCATAATCATGGCACGATTCTTTATCGATCGTCCGGTATTTGCTTGGGTACTTGCGATTCTGACCATGTTGGCGGGCGTGATGTCCTTGTTCAACTTGCCAGTTTCTCAATACCCAACGATTTCACCGACCACGATCTCTATCAGTGCTCGTTACCCTGGCGCTTCTGCGAAAACCGTAGAAGACTCTGTGACTCAGGTTATCGAGCAAAACATGACCGGTCTGGACTACCTGCGCTACCTAAACTCAAGCAGTGATGCGTTTGGTAACGCAACCATCACGCTGACGTTTGATAGCGAAGCGGATCCAGATATCGCGCAAGTTCAGGTACAGAACAAACTGCAATTGGCGATGACATCACTTCCGATGGAAGTACAAAGCCAAGGTATCGTTGTAAACAAATCTAACACCTCATTCTTGATGGTTGTGGCGGTTTATTCAGAAGACCCGGACTTTACGGAAAATGACATCGGTGACTTTGTTGTTACCAATATTCAAGATCCGATCAGCCGTGTTACGGGTGTAGGTCAAGTGCAAGCGTTTGGTTCTCAATACGCAATGCGTGTTTGGCTAGACCCATTCAAATTGACTCAGTTCAACCTTACTGCAATCGACGTTGCGAACGCTATTCGTGAGCAGAACGCGCAGGTTTCTTCTGGTCAGTTGGGTGCAGCCCCTGCGCAGAAAGGTCAGTTGCTTAACGCGACGATTTCTTCGGCAAGCCGTTTAACCAGCGTGGCTGAATTTAGAAACATCATTTTGAAATCAGAAGCGAACGGCTCGAATGTTTACCTGAAAGACGTGGCGCGTGTTGAGCGCGGCGCGGAAAGCTACGACATCAAAGGTCAGTACAACGGCTTCCCGGCGGCAGGTCTTGGTATCTCTCTCGGTACTGGTGCGAACGCGCTAGAAACGGCAGAAGCTGTAAAAGAACGCCTTGGTCAGCTAAGTGCGACTTTCCCAGATGGCTTGAAGATCGCTTACCCGTTCGAAACAACGCCATTCGTTGACGCGTCGATCAAAGAAGTAATCAAGACACTGCTTGAAGCGATCGTGTTGGTATTTTTGATCATGTACCTGTTCTTGCAGAACTTCCGTGCAACGATCATTCCAACGATTGCGGTTCCGGTGGTATTGCTGGGTACGTTCGCGATCCTTTACGCGACAGGCTTTAGTGTTAACACCTTAACCATGTTTGCGATGGTTCTGGCTATCGGCTTGCTAGTGGATGATGCGATCGTTGTGGTTGAGAACGTGGAACGTGTGATGCACGAAGATGGTCTCGATCCAAAAGAAGCGACCAAGAAGTCGATGGGGCAGATCACTGGCGCGCTAGTGGGTGTTGGTTTGACGCTATCTGCGGTATTCGTACCGATGGCGTTTATGTCGGGCTCAACTGGCGTTATCTACCGTCAGTTCTCTATCACCATCGTAGCGGCGATGACGCTATCGGTATTGGTGGCGATCATTCTTACTCCGGCACTTTGTGCGAGCTTACTGAAAAAAGGCGATGCGGAATTTTCGGATAAGAAAGGCTTCTTCGGCTGGTTCAACCGCAAGTTTGATGCAGCAACGGCGGGTTACGAAGCGGGCGTAGCGAAAATGCTAAAACGCACGGGTCGCATGCTATTGGTGTTCGTGGCGATGAGTGCGGGTGCAGGTTGGTTGTTCATGAACCTACCGACGTCGTTCCTACCGGATGAAGACCAAGGTACCGTATTCTCAATGGCAATCTTGCCACCGAACTCGACTCAAGAGCAGACGGAAAAGACGCTAGAAAAAGTTCGTGATTACTTCTTAGAAGAAGAAAAGGACAACGTTAAATCTGTCTTCTCTGTAGCGGGCTTCAGCTTCGCGGGTCAAGGTCAGAACATGGGTATGGCGTTTATCGGTCTGAAAGATTGGTCAGAACGTGAAGCCCCGGGTTCGGATGCGGCTTCGCTAACAGGTCGTGCGATGGGTTATTTCTCAACGATTAAAGAAGCAATGGTGTTTGCATTTGCGCCACCAGCGATTCAAGAGTTGGGTAACGCGACTGGTTTCGATTTCTACCTACAAGACTCAACCGGTAACGGTCATGAGGCGCTTGTAGCGGCTCAATACCAAATCCTAGGTATGGCAGCACAGAACCCGAAACTAGTGGGCGTGCGTCCAAACGGCCAAGCTGATGCGCCGATGTACCAAGTAAACATCGACCACGTGAAACTGCGTGCGCTGGATGTGAGCATCAATGATGTAAACCAAATCCTATCCTCAGCATGGGGTGGCGCGTACATCAACGACTACATCGACCGCGGACGCGTGAAGAAAGTGCTGGTGCAGAGTGATTCTGAATACCGTATGCAGCCGAAAGACTTCGACTCATGGTACGTGCGTAACTCACAAGGTGAAATGGTGCCATTTTCGGCATTCGCAACGGGTGAGTGGACTTACGGTTCTCCGCTATTGCAACGTTTTAACGGTCTACCAGCGATGAACATCCAAGGTGGCGCGGCTCCGGGCGTAAGTACCGGTGAAGCAATGGCAGAAATCGAAGCCATGGTAGAAAAACTGCCTCCTGGCTTTACGGTGAACTGGAACGGTATTTCTTACGAGGAACGTCTGTCTGGTAACCAAGCGCCAATGCTTTACGCGCTATCGATTTTGGTTGTCTTCCTTGTACTAGCAGCACTTTATGAGAGCTGGTCAGTACCATTCGCGGTTGTGCTTGTAGTGCCTCTCGGCGTGCTAGGTGCGGTACTTGCGGTCATGACTCGTGGTATGGATAACGACGTATTCTTCCAAGTTAGCTTGTTGACCACTGTTGGTCTGGCAACGAAGAACGCGATCCTTATTGTGGAATTTGCGAAAGAATACTATGAAAAAGGCGCGGGCTTGATTGAAGCAACGCTGCATGCGGTACGTGTTCGTCTTCGTCCGATTATCATGACCTCACTTGCGTTTGGTCTTGGTGTAGTGCCACTGGCAATCAGTGCGGGTGTAGGTTCTGCGGGTCAGAACGCGGTAGGTACGGGTGTACTTGGCGGTATGGTAAGTGCGACCTTGCTTGGTATCTTCTTCGTGCCTGTGTTCTTCGTTGTGGTTGAGCGTTTGTTCGACCGCCGCGCAAGAAAAGAAGCACAAAAAGAGCAAGTGGAATCTACTTCACAACCAACGGTAAGCCAAGAGTAGGACTTAGCACTAAAGACTAAGTTATACTATTGCTAATAAGTACAAGAAAAGGGCGCTTCGGCGTCCTTTATTTTTGGATTCAATTGGATAGTTTGCGTTTGAAGTGAAATATTGAGCCAAGAGCGTGTGGCAATTAGATTCCTGAACTCGCCTAGGCTCGTCGGAATGACGGGGTATTGCTCTCTCGGTTATGTTTCTCGTCATTCTGAACAGCGAGGAGCGAGCATGATTCAGAATCTGCTCACCGAGTGCTGTGGCTTTACGTGAAACATTGAGTGGGAGCGTGTGGCAGTTAGATTCCTGATCTCGCCTAGGCTCGTCGGAATGACGGGGTGTTGTTCTCTCGGTTATGTTTCTCGTCATTCCCGAAAGCGACGAAGGAGTGCAGTCGGGAATCTCTCGTAAACGCAGTACTATCCAAATGAAAACAAAGCCGAAAGTAGAATAGGCAAGTATGAAAGATCAGAAGATTTCTCCGATATCCGTGTTGGATCAAAGCCCGATGTTTGTGTGCAGCGTGATGAACCGAACCTTCCGCAATCGTGCCCAAGCAGAGCTATCGCGTCAGGACTTAATGACGTTGGAAATGGCGAGTGCCTTAGCAGCGTTAGAAGAGTTTCAGCCAATGAGCCAGCAAGAGTTAGCGGATGCGGTTCTAACGGAGCGAAGCGTCGCAAAACGCATGGTGGATAACTTAGAGAAGCGCGGCTTTGTTCAAGTATCTAAGTGCGAGACCAATCAAAGACTGAAGATTCTGACGCTCACCAAAGAAGGGGTAGAAGCGGTACGCAAAGTGCACCGCATCATGACTAACCTCAAGCAAGATTTCTTCTCTTGTCTGACGGAGGAGGAATCCGATGAATTCTTCCGTTTGGTGCGTAAAATGACCTTAGCCAACCATTCCTAAGCATCTACCGAGCTTTTGTGTTCGTGAGGCTTTGTTGTTAAATCAAGCCATACGCATTTAAAATCACAATCCCTACGGTACAAGTCATTGTTGAAAGCACAGTGGTTAGAGCGATGATGTTCGCCGCCAAGACAGAATTACCTCCCATCGAGCGCGCCATAACGTAGCTTGCTGCCGCAACGGGAGAAGCGTTCATAAAGAACAGAATACCAAGCTCGATACCTCTAAAACCGACCCAATAGGCCCCTGTGGTAATCACGATAGGAGCAACCAGTAACTTGTAGCTACTGGCGAACCAAGACGGCCCTTTCTCTTTCTTCATCAAACTTAAATCGAGAGAGCCTCCGGTACACAGAAGGGCGAGGGGAAGTGTCATCTTTGATAGATAGTTACCGGCATCAATCGCCACATCCGGAACAGGAATCGACAGCAGGTAGAACACCATGCCAGAAACAATCGAGATGATCAGCGGATTGCGGGTTAAGGTCCTCATCATCAGTTTGGCGGCTTGAGAGCCAGACGTAGCTCCTTTGGGAGACAAACAAATCACCGCTTGTACGTTATAGATAAAGGTCGTTACCGCGACATAAAGCGCAGCCAGAGCCACTCCTTGAGAACCGTAAGCATTCGCCACATACGCAATACCAATGATGCCCGTATTGGCGCGAAAGCCACCTTGAATCAAAACACCTTGATCTAGCGAAGATTTGAAGATCAGTTTGACGGAAATATAGGTGAAGATGAAAAACGAAATGCTGGCAACAATGCCGTAATTGACAAAGCCACTGGCTGCGGAGAAATCATGCTCGGAGACGACGATACTCAAGAACAACATCGCGGGCAGCGTGACCTGAAACACCAGTTTAGACCCGACTTCGATAAAGTTGTCGTTGATAAGCCCAATGCGTTTGAAGATAACGCCTAGCACCAACATTAAGCAGATGGGGCCAGTGATCGACAACGAGAATTGCAACTGATGTAAAACAGCATCCATGAGTGTATCCGCAGCAATGAAAAGAGTTTTGTTTTATATCTTCAAGTAACCTCGTCCTTTGGGCGCGAGTCATTTACCTTTTGTTGCCCCCAACAATTTGGAACTCGCTGGCTATTACGTTGCATTGCTTTTCTTGAGTTCTAGTTAATGGCAACGCTCTAAATCCGGCACCTTGAAGTTTTTCGATATAAGTACATTAAGCCATAACTGGGAATAGGTAGATAGCAGGCAAATCTAATTTGTTTTGGGCATTGTCACATCGTCGCCTTTTGAGCATCGAGATCGACGAAAGAAATAGAGCTTTGTTTTTGTTAAATGTACTTTTGCACTATTGATGAAAGTGCGCTGATTGGCTCTCATAAAGAGTGAGGAAGAATGGTGTGGAGAATGTTAAAGCCCTCAAAAAGAGGGCTCTGGATTAGAGTTTGCGATTAAAGATCGAAGCGGTCGTTGTTCATCACTTTCACCCACGCGGCAACAAAATCTTGTACGAACTTCTCTTTGTTGTCGTCTTGAGCGTAAACCTCGGCATAAGAGCGGAGCACCGAGTTCGAACCAAACACCAAATCCACACGTGACGCTGTCCATCTTGTTTGGCCAGAAGCGCGCTCGCGGATTTCGTATTCGTTATCACCGACTGGATGCCAGGTGTAACTCATATCAGTGAGGTTGACGAAGAAGTCGTTAGTTAGCGCGCCGACGTTATCGGTGAGTACGCCTTGGCTCGTGCCGCCATAGTTGGTGCCCAGTACGCGCATACCGCCGATAAGCACTGTCATCTCAACCGCAGTTAGCTGCATCAATTGACTTCTTTCAAGCAAAAGTTCCTCCGCGGTGACCACGTAATCGGATTTTAGCCAGTTACGGAATCCATCATGGATTGGCTCGAGTACATCGAACGAATCGGCGTCGGTTATTGCATCGGTAGCATCTCCACGGCCTTGGCTAAATGGTACTGAGATATCCATTCCAGCATTGGAGGCGGCCTTCTCAATACCTACGCTACCACCGAGTACAATCATATCGGCCATGCTGATAGGTGAGTGGTGCGTAGTGCGAATCGAATCCAGCACATTGAGTACTTTCTGCAATCTTTCAGGTTCGTTACCTACCCAGTCTTTTTGTGGAGCAAGGCGAATACGAGCGCCATTTGCCCCGCCGCGACGGTCAGAGCCACGGTAAGTACGTGCGCTATCCCATGCCGTGGAAACCAACTCGGCAATGCTCAATTCGCTATTGAGAATCGCCATTTTGAGCGCATCGATATTGTCTTCAGACAGATAGTAAGAGACTGGTGGGACCGGATCTTGCCAAATCAAATCTTCCGCTGGCACATCGGGGCCAAGGTAACGAGACTTAGGGCCTAAATCGCGGTGCGTTAGCTTGAACCAAGCGCGAGCAAAGCAATCTTCGAACTCTTTTGGGTTGTCACGAAAGCGCTCCGCAATCTTGCGATATTCAGGGTCATATTTGAGCGCCATATCCGCATCGGTCATCATCGGATTGTGACGGATGCTAGCGTCTTCCACATCCACAGGCATGTCTTCTTCTTTGATGTCTACTGGTTCCCATTGGGCGGCACCTGCAGGGCTCTTGGTGATTTCCCAATCGTAGGTGAACAGTAAGTGGAAGTATCCGTTATCCCACTTCGTTGGGTTAGTAGTCCATGCACCTTCAACGCCACTGGTGACAGTATCACGCCCTATGCCACGAGAGGTCTTATTGAGCCAGCCAAAACCTTGGTCTTCAATTTCTGCGCCTTCAGGCTCTGGCCCAAGTACCGAAGCATCGCCATTACCATGAGCTTTACCCACGGTATGGCCGCCAGCTGTTAGCGCAACAGTTTCTTCATCGTTCATTGCCATTCGCGCAAAGGTGACTCGCATGTCGTGTGCGGTTTTGAGTGGGTCTGGTTTGCCATCGACGCCTTCTGGGTTCACGTAAATCAAGCCCATCATCACCGCGGCGAGTGGGTTCTCAAGATCGCGTTCGCCAGAGTAACGGTTATTTTCGCCGCCGCTCGGTTGTAGCCACTCTTTCTCTGCACCCCAGTAGATGTCTCTTTCTGGGTGCCAAATGTCTTCACGACCGCCTGCAAAACCGAACGTTTTAAAGCCCATCGATTCATAAGCCATGTTGCCAGCAAGGATCATTAAGTCTGCCCAAGAGAGCTTGTTGCCGTATTTTCTTTTGATTGGCCACAGTAGACGTCGTGCTTTGTCGAGGTTGCCGTTATCAGGCCAACTGTTGAGTGGCGCAAAACGCTGGTTCCCTCGACTTGCGCCACCACGACCATCTGCAATTCGATATGTACCTGCAGAGTGCCACGCCATACGAATCATTAAGCCACCGTAATTACCCCAGTCTGCTGGCCACCAATCTTGGCTGTCGGTCATCAGATCTTTCAGGTCTTTTTTCACTTCCTCGAAATCGAGAGAGTTAAACGCGTCGGCATAGTTAAAGTCCGCGCCCATTGGATCGGTCTTATGATCGTGCTGATGAAGAATGTCGAGGTTGAGGCTTTTCGGCCACCAATTGAACTCGCTGGCTTGTTGGTTAGTGTTCGCTCCGTGCATAACAGGACATTTGGAGTGATGGTTTTTGTCGCTCATCTCTTGCTCCCTAACAAGGCTTAGTGTCCCAAAAGTTTAGTTATTGGTTGGGTATTTTGCTTTGATGTTTTACTACGGTGACCAAAAGCGAAAAATCTCGAGATGGAGGGAGCCATAAGCGTCAGTTTTTCTGAAATGGATCGCAGATATAGCGATTCAGCATTTAACTTCGGTCCGCTTGCCTTGAGCCTACAGAGCAAAACTTAGCGTAGATTTATGGAGAATGTAGATGGAGCTTGATATTGCTTACTCACCGACGATAGTTGCAATCGGATTAACTGGTTTCGTTTTTCTGGTTCAGCTTCTTGTTCTGGACGTATTGGGTTTAGCCCAAAGACATACCCCGGGACATCCCATAGAAGCAGATCATGAAAGTTTTCTATTTAGGGCGTCACGGTCACTACATAACAGTAATGAGAGTGTTGGCATCTACATCTTGTTTGTGATGTTCGCATTACTATCTAGTGCATCTGCTGATCTGCTCAATATCGCAGTTTGGGTATACTTGACTGGTCGTGTGTTGCATATGCTGTTTTACTACATCAACTTAAAAATACTAAGAAGTATTGCATTTGTAATTAGCCTAATTGGATTAGGCGCGATTTTTATTTTAGGAGCCATTAATTGGTTCTAACTAAGGTATTCACGGATGAAAAGTAAACAGAACCGAGCGGTATTGTTTGCGTTTGTATCAGGTAGCGTGTTTGGCGCTGCACTGGTCATCGCAATGTATATCCAAATTTGATTCAGTGTTGGTTGAACCTATCAAAACTGGAAAATCAAGTTATGCAAGGTGTAGGGTTGTTTTTAGCTCTGCTCCTTGTTAGTTTAAAAAATATGAAAACGACATTTACCCCTTCATCAAACTTCTTCTGGTGGCGCTCTAATTAGAGCGGCGCGGAATCCTTACATTCTTACGCTGCTGGACGGTAGCTAAGAGTGTCTTGTCTTTTTTATCTCCAGTAGCGATCTATTTTTAGTCGGAGATAAGTCATGAACACCACACTAAATACTCAACAACGTGAAATCATTCTTACTGGCGATCGAGCTACAGGCCCTTTGCATTTAGGCCATTACGTTGGTTCATTACAGCAGCGTGTTGCGCTACAAAGTCAGCACGATCAAACCATTTTAGTTGCCGACATGCAGGGGTTAACCGATAACGCGCACAACCCTTCTAAGGTCTCTTCTAATATTCTGAACGTGGTGGCGGATTATCTTGCGGTAGGCATCGACCCGACTCAAACGACCATCTGTTTGCAGTCTCAGGTGCCAGCGCTTGCTGAACTCACCATGTACTACAGCAATCTGGTTTCAATTGCGCGGTTAGAGCGTAACCCGACGGTAAAAAACGAGATCCAAAATAAAGGCTTTGAACGTTCGATTCCGACAGGGTTTCTGACTTACCCAATCTCTCAAGCGGCAGATATAACAGGCTTTCACGCTACCTTAGTTCCTGTCGGCGATGATCAATTGCCAATGCTTGAGCAAACTAACGAAATCGTAAGAAAAATAAACCATCTCGGTGGAAAAGAGATTCTGAAGGAGTGCCGTCCGCTGCTCAGCGACGCGCCGCGTTTGCCTAGTACCGATGGTAAAAACAAGATGTCGAAAAGCATGGGTAACGCGATTAATCTAGGGGCTACAGAGAAAGAGATTTCAGCGGCTGTGAAGTCTATGTACACAGACCCAAACCACTTGCGTATCGAAGACCCGGGCCAAGTGGAAGGCAACATTGTGTTCACTTACCTAGATGCTTTTCATACCGATAAAGATTATGTTGAAGAGCTAAAAGCACATTATCGTCGTGGCGGGCTAGGTGACGGCACTACCAAGAAAGTATTGGAAGAATGCTTACAAGAAATGCTACGACCAATCCGAGAAAAACGCGCCATGTTCCTAGATGATAAAGCGCAGCTTGTCGATATCCTCAAACAAGGCAGCCAACGTTCACGTGAGAAAACCGAACAAGTACTGTTTGATGTAAAAGGTGTGTTTGGTTTGAACCTGTTCTGAGATTCGCGGATACAGCTACATCGCGTGCGTATTCAACGTACAGCAGTGCGGACACTCAATAGGGGCTCTTTATCTAATGGGCCCTATTATATTCGGCAAAACCTATTGATTTAATTGATGTAAGCGATTGGACTAGTTTATTTCCCCTCTGCAACAATCCTGCCATTGAAACCTTTCGCAACCCTGAAATCTCGCCCCAATTATCTTCATCCATCGTTAAATCGAGTTTCTTTTGTGATTAGGTTACCGAATTGGAACTGACTTAGCCAAAATCACATCTTATTTGTAATTTTTGCAAGGCTTGGAAGGTCTGGTTTCTTTCGTGGAAAAATAAAAATAGAGGCTACTGATCAAGTAGCCCTCAACTTTCTCGTTTGCTATCAGGAGTATGAAATGCAATACCTTGCTCAGTTGAAAGTGAGAACTCGTTTGGCGCTAGGTTTTGGTACGTTAGTAGCGCTAATGGCAGTGCTTACAATAGTTGGAATTCAAAAGGTTAACTTTATCGATATGACCTTGTCTGAGGTGACAGACATTAACTCAGTAAAACAACGATATGCGATTAACTATCGCGGCAGCGTTCATGATCGCGCGATTGCCATTCGCGATGTGGTTATGGCCCGTGATGCACAAGAAATGCGTGTTTTTGAAAATGAGATCAAAAGGCTTGAAGAATTCTACCGTCAGTCGGAGCTGCTTATGCAGAAGATGAAGGCTGATGGTGTTCCTTTTACGGAAAAGGAGCTAAAAATCTTGCGCAGTATTGATGATATTCAGGCGCAGACATTGCCTTTGGTGCAAGAGGTCATTAGCAAGAAAGAAAACGGCGAACCAGTCACCACAATACTGTTAGACCAAGTTCGCCCTAGCTTTGCAATGTGGTTGAAGGCGATCAATGAGTTCATCGATTATCAAGAGGAATTGAATCAACAACTCACACCGATTGCTCGTGAACAGGCAAGTGGATTTCAAAGCTTGATGCTTGCTTTGAGTGGAATTGCTTTACTGATTTCAATCTTAGTTGGCTTTGTTATCGAACGCAGTTTCCGACGTTCACTGGGTGGTGAACCGTTTGTCGCTCAAAGTGCGATTCAGAAGATGGCTGAAGGTGAGTTAACACAAGATCATAGCGATAGTGCGCCGGGCAGTATTTTGCATTCGTTGTCTTTGATGTCAGAAAAACTAAGCTCGATCGTCAGCAATATTCGCGGAGCATCAGAACAATTGGCAGAACAAGTCGAAGAGGTGTCTCACGGTTCTCGCTCGGTATTTGATACGGCTCAACAGCAAGCCTCACTGACGGACCAAATGGCGATTAGATTGGAAACGATGCATGCTCGCATTGATGAGATTGCCAAGATCGTTCATTTATCGGAGCAAAACTCTGCTAACACATCAGAGAATGCTCGTGATGGCCGTGAGCGTATTGCTGCTGTTGCAGAGCAAATGTTGTCAGTTACCGCTGCGGTGAATGGCACTGTCGGGCAAGTGAAAGCGCTAGAGGCAAAAACGCGCGATATTGGTGGCATTGTGAATATGATCAGTGACATCTCTGAGCAGACCAACTTATTGGCGCTCAATGCTGCAATTGAAGCGGCGCGAGCAGGTGAGTCTGGACGTGGTTTTGCTGTTGTTGCAGATGAGGTGAGAAATCTAGCTAAACGTACTGGTGAAGCAACGACTCAAATTGAAAGCATGTTGAAAGAGGTTCAAGCACAAACGGTTGCCAGCGTAAATGCGATGGAAAGCACTCAACCACAAGTGGAAAGTTGTCAAAGGAACACTGAAGAAGCGACGCATTTATTGGTGAGTATTGAGAAACAAGCGCAGGATTCACTGGAACGAGTTCGTGACATTGTGGGTGCGACAGAAGCACAAGTTCAAGTAGTGAGCGAGCTTGTAGTGGCGATGGATCAAATTTCCAGTATGTCTAAAGACTCGATTGATTCGATGAAAAATAACGACGTTGCAAGCCAAAATCTGAATGCGCTTTCGAACAGACTAAAAGAAGAAGTCGCGTTTTTTAAAGTCTAGGTGTATTGACCTAGTGTTCTATTTATCATCAAAAAACGCACGCTAAATTAAATAGCGTGCGATTTTCATCTATTCACTCAAGTTTCTAACTATTTTGCTCGTTGTTTTTTGAAAAGCTTCGAGCTCTTCCGAAGACATATCTTGTGTCATTTTTTTGAGTATCAACTCATCAACGTGTGCGATCTTTTCCATGACTACATTGCCTTCATCTGTGACTCGGAGCCATTGGCTACGTTTGTCTTCTGGATTCGCTTCTTTAACGATTAGACGTTGTTCAAGCAAGACTTTGATCAGTCGCGTGACCTGTGCTTTATCGCGATCCAAGTAGTTGGAAATGTCGATGGCGGTACATTGAGCTTTACGAGAAATGATTTTTAGCACCCGCACATGCATTGGTGTGATGTCTAAATCTAAATGTTCAATTTGTTCATGCAGGTTGCGCTTGAGCGTATGAACCAATCTAAACAAGCCGTCTAGAGTGTTTTTTTCGGACACAAGAATACCTTTCCTTAAATATAGTTGACAAAGTCAATTAAAAATATATAGTTGACATTATCAACTTTGTTGGCTGCTAATTCAATACGGGAGAGCTCCATCAGTTCTCAAAATAGGATGTCGAAGCTAGGGAGTGAGTTGGTGGTATGGATGTAATCGTTGTGGTACTCGTCATCAAACTTATGTTGAACCGCATTTAAAGAGCGAAAGCCTTTGCTCATAATCAATTACCCGAGAGTGAAAAAATGATGTCTAACAACCGAAAAGATAAGCACTACCGAATTACTGTTGAAGAAGTAAACAGTCAAGGTCAAGTAGAGAACACTTTACAGTTTGAGCATACTGATAGGGAAGATATGCTTAAAGTCGTTGATAGCCTGAGAAAGGGAAGTGGACTTGATGAAGCTGAGGCGACAAAAGTTGGTGTAGCAATACGTTTGCTAGGCCCTGTGATGATGAAAGACAGAAAGCACCCACTGTTCATTGACTTCATGCCAGCGTTCAAAGTGTTTATGCAGAATTTAAAGAGTACAGTTAAATCAGCTATTGCTGACTAGTTATTACCACCGCTTTATATCGAAAAACCGAACTGTAATGGTTCGGTTTTTTTGTGTCACCATAAAAGCGCAATTGATTGATGAGATTTTGGAAATTCGTCGTGAAGTATTACTGAAAAAAATAGCTGATTATTGAAGCGGTATATATAAGTCGAGCTACGTATCAAAATCAGAAAATAGTGATAACAACTTTATCAATGGGTGGTTAAAGTGAGCGTGTAACGCCCCGGTTATAAAGAGGCGTGAAGTAGTCACATTGTTAGTAAGTATTGTTTTTTGCGTTTGATGTCGTTTCATTTTTGAGACGTCTCATTAACGCTGTCGCGAGGAAGTTTATGAGTATTAAAGACTTAAGTGTCGTAAAGAAAATATGGTTGAGTTATTTGACTGTGTTTGTCGTATTTGCAGTGGTATCTATTATGTTGGTGCTGAGCTTATCGACTCTGAATAAGAATATTGCGGTACTTACAGAGAAGAGCCTACCGTCGGTTGCTATTCTGAAGGGGATTCAAGTCGACATCACTAAAGTGCGAAAAGATGAGTTTTCGTTGCTTCCAAATGGGGATCACCCAAAGATTGGTGAATGGCTGAAAGATCTTGATCAATGGCGTGCAGATGTGCAGTCAGGGATTGCCGCTTTTGAAGCATTGAATTTAAATACGGAAGAAAAGCAATCGTTTGCCGTATTTAAGGAAACTTGGAACCAGTACATAAAAGAGACCAAACCTTATAATGATTTACTTAGCCAAGGTAAGTCGGATGAAGCGAACACAGTCGTCTTATTCAGTTTCTCAACTTACTCAAAAGCACTGAATAGTTTAGATGATACGCTCGCGCTAAATGATGAGCTTGTGAACCATATCGGTGAAGAAGTGCATGCAGAGGCGCTTTCCACTCAATACAGCGCTGGTATTGGTGCGCTCGTTATTATCGTGGTCATCGCGTTGTCTTCAGTTTTACTTTCACGTGCGATTTGTCGTCCAGTAGATCGTGCATTGGCATTTGCTTCTAAGATCGCGCAGGGTCAGTTGAACAACACGATTGATGAGGAAGATCTAACTAAAGATGAGCTCGGTACTTTGCTAAAAGAGCTTGTGACGATGCAAAGCAATTTGCATTCATTAGTATCTGAAATTAGTGATTCGACCATTCAATTGACCGCTGCAGTAGAAGAGGTCAGCGCAATCTCTTCTCAAACCGCTTCTGGTATGCAGAATCAGCAGCTTGAATTGAGCTCCGTCGCTTCTGCAATGACAGAGATGCAAGCCGCTGTAGGGGAAGTGGCACAAAATACCGAAGTAGGTGCGACTTCTGCTTACTCAGCTACCGAGGTAGCGAAGCAGGGTACGGAAACGCTTCAACAAACTATTGCTGTTATCGAGCGTGTATCGCAGACAATTCAAGAGTCAGATGATTTAGCACAGGAGCTTGAATCTAGTTCGAACAACATCAACCTAGTTGTAGATGTGATTCGTGGCATCGCGGAGCAGACAAACTTGCTAGCGCTTAACGCAGCAATTGAAGCGGCGCGTGCGGGTGAACAAGGGCGAGGATTTGCGGTGGTTGCAGATGAGGTTCGTTCCTTAGCTCAACGTACTCAGGATTCAACTTCACAAATCATCGAAATCGTGAATCAACTGCAAGAAAACACCAGCAAGATGGGGCACTCAAGTCGAGATTGCCAAGCAGGCATCGCTCAGTGTGTCGAGCAGGTAAATGAGGCGGGCAATCAGATCAATGAAATTGAGCACTCGGTGGATAACATTGCTCAAATGAGTACTCAAATCGCGACGGCGTGTAGCGAGCAGAACTCAGTCTCTGAGGAACTGAATCGTAGTGTCGAGCACATCAATAGTGCATCAACAGAAATGGCTGAAGGGGCATCGCAAACGGCGGTGGCTTGTCAGCAGATTAGTAGTCTTGCCCATAATCTGAAATCAAGAATGGAAACCTTCAAGCTCTAAGAGAAGGTAGAATAAGAAGCCCTAGCATTATTGCTAGGGCTTTGTTTTTTTGGCATGGCCGATTACAGCTTAGCGGCTATCTGGTCTGTTAGATTACTTAAGCCTTCAGAAAGTGCATCAACAAGTGCGTCGTAGCCGTCGTTTTGCAAGGGAACATTGATGTTTACTGGCGCGCTGTTTGTCACTTTGCCATTCGCATCAATAATTAACCATTCGCCTTCGAGCTCCGCATTGCCTTCAAAGTTACCGTTGAACTTGCTTAGAGAAAGCTGAAGTTTGCTTTCGTGACTCTGATCGAGCAAGTTGTTGACTTCAACAGGCCAGTATTGCGTTTGTTTGGTTCGTAGTTCGTTAATCACGCGAGAAGTGATCTGCTCAGAAATGCTGTGTGCCCATTGATTGTGCTTTGCTTGAACAATCTGAGTTTCTGATGTGCGATACACAATTCCGCTATCAGCGAGATAACTGGCTAACTCGACAGGACGAACAATGAGCGGAGTGCGTTGGACTACTAGGGTGCTATTAATGTTTGCTGCGCTTAACTCTGGCAACACATAAAAGGCATCGGTTTTTTGCGGAGCGCTACTGCAGCCAGCGAGTAGGGCAGAGATCAATAAAATTCTACGTTTCATTATTTTTGTCCTCTAACTGGCATTGGGTCGTTCATCTCATCTTTACCAAATACAAGTGAGTTTGGCTTATCGTTCAATTGCTGCAGGACGGGCCTGAACTCGGTCATCACTTTCTCTAGCTCTTTCAACGTTGATTCCATTTCGCTGTACATCGTTGAGTTCGGGCCATAGCCATCAAGTGTCTTTTGCAACTGCTGCAGGCTTTGACGAATATCCGCTGGTATTGCTTTAGTGTCTTGTTGATTTAGCAACTTATCGATACTGCTCGCGACACGCTCTGCAGATGCTAATGTCTTCTCGGAGGTCTTTAGCGTCTTGTTTAGGGAAAGCAATGTATCTTCCATTGGTAGATTGTTGATCTTAGTTAGGAAGTCATTAACCTGTCGTTGTACTTGAGCAAAGCCCCCTTGTTTTGTAGGGAACACATCTAAGCCCTCGAAAGTACTTGCTACGTATGGGGCTTCCTCGGGGTAGAAGTCTGTATCAATATACAATGCACCAGTCAGCAAGTTACCAGTTTTTAGCGTGCCGCGAAGGCCTTTCTTAAACTCTTCTTTTAACTTGCCTTTAAACAGCGGAAGTTTATCTACTGGAAGATTGTCATAAACTCGACCCAATTCGATACGTACTAATACTGGAATTTTCTTTGCGGAAAAATCTTCCTCAGGGGTTGGCATGCGCATAGGCACTTTCATCACAGTACCAATTCTTAGGCCTCTGTACTCAACAGGTGCTTTGCGTTTCAACCCTCGAACCGATTCTTCAAACATCATAACGAATTGAATGTACTCGTCATACATGCCTTCACGAACCTGTTTCACGTCATCGAATAAACGGAATTTTGTCATGTCTTCAGTGACTTCTGCACCATCTCCAATTCCTGGAATCGTATCAAATGTCACACCGCCGGTGATCAACGTTTCTAAGGAGCCGAATTTGACTTCGAAGCCTTCAGCGTTTAACTGAAGATCGACGCCAGAGCTCAACCAAAAGTGTGTTTTAGTTCGAATGAGACTGTCGTATGGCTTGAAGATAAACAGTTGGTATAGTGCACGGCGAGTATCAACATCAAAACTTGTAGTTTCAACACGACCGACAGTAAAGCCTTTGTAGATAACCGGATCGCCAATGCCCAGTTTACCTGCCTCTCGGTTGGTCAGTACTACTCGTAAACCTTCCGCATCAGGAGCGGCGACAGGTGGAACATCTAACACATCAAAGTGCTCTTGCTCTATGTTTGATTTACCAGGTTGAAGCTGAATATAAGCACCGGAAAGCAGTGTTTCTAAGCCCGATACGCCTTCACGACCGATACGAGGTTTTACCACCCAAAACATCGAGTCTTCGCGAAGCATGCGCTTAGCATCTTTATTCATCTGTGCGGTGGCAATGATGTGGTCATAGTCCTTGCTCAGTTTTACATCGGTAATCACCCCAACCTTAACGTTTAGAGCTTTGATCTCGGTTTTTCCGACTTCAATACCCTCTGCGGTTGGAAGTTTTAGGGTGATTTCTGGCCCGGTACTGTTGACGTACTGAAACAGCATCCATGCGCCCATTGCCAATGCAAGAATTGGGATAATCCAAATCGCAGATATCTGCTTTTGTGGGGTTATTTGAGCGGTTATTTTGTTCTCATCACTCATATTTAGCTTTCTCAGTTAAGTTATCTGTTATTGGCTCCTGCGCTTGTTTTTGTGGAAGTTGCCACAATAAACGCGAGTCAAAAATCATTGCAGAGAGCATGGTAAAAATGACCACTGCAGCGAAAGAGAGTGCTGCAGGGCCAGGGTATATTGCCATTAAGTTCTGTAGTTGCACTAAAGCCACTAAGATGGCGACGACAAAGATATCGATCATTGACCAACGGCCAATGAACTCGGTCATACGGTACACTTTTAAACGCGAGATACTCTCTTCCGGAGGTAAGTATTGTGCTTTTTGGGCGTTGTAGTACAACCAGGCCAGCGCGAGCATTTTGGCCATCGGGATAAATACACTAGCGAAGAAGATAACTGCAGCAATCGGGTAAGAGCCCAGTTGCCACAGCAGCACGACACCTTCCATGATTGTTGAACCTTCGGAATGACCAAGGCTGACGGTATACATCATTGGGTATAAGTTGGCTGGGATATAGAAAATGATCGACGCAAACAATAGTGCCCAGGCTTTTTGCAGGTTGTTTATGGGATCGTACTTATGCACTGGGCTTTGGCAGCGAATACACTTCTGGTGTTTTTTATCTTCAATAGGGTTCAGTTGATGACAAGTGTGGCAGCCGATGTGATTCTCGCTGTGGTGAGTGTCGCCTTCTTTTACACTTGGTAGCTCTACCGCCGCAATGAAGTGCCCCCAGAGCCAGCTTCTATCGACCATAGAAATACATTTAACAACTAACACCGTATACACGCAGAATGCCCAGAATGAGCTGCCCATACCGACATCTGCGAGAGAGGCGATTTTAATCAGGCTAACCAATACACCAATCAGAAATACATCGACCATTAGCCAAGGTTCCACCCGGAATAAAATCCGGCACAGCACTTTTGCCATACGCGTTTTCTTTTTGCTTAATGGGTGCTTCGTTGATTTCAATGCTTCCAAGTGAAGGAACAATATCAGACCGACATATATGGCAGGTAACACGACTACGGTAGCCAGTAAAAGGACACCAAGTAAAACGTTGTGAAACTCAGCCAGCATTTTGGCTGCATGCATTAACGTTATTTCTTGTGTGAGCCCTTGAACGCTAAATGACATGAATGGAAATGAAATGCTCAAAACCAACATGATCAAACTAGCGATCGATACCGCCACTACACTTTGATAGGGTTTAGCGTTAACTTTTGTTAGTGAGTGCTCGCAGCGTGGACACTGTGCTTTTTGACCTTGCTGTATATCTGGAATACGGACAACTAGGCCGCATTCTTCACAGGCGATCAATTGGCGAGAATTAGGTTGAATGCTCATTCAATTATTATTTCGTACTTTTAATAACTAAGAATAACCCTTTTTATCGATATGCGCTTGTTTTAGCTGGGTTGTTTTGCTCTCTTCTTACATTCGTTACTAAAAATCCTGCTCAAATTTGGCTTTAACGAAGTCGATGAAGGTACGAAGACGTTTAGGTTGGTAGCGATCACGATGGAAGATGGCAGACAGCGGCACAGACGGGATCTCCCATTCCGGCATCACTTTAACCAGTTGGCCTCGCTCGACTTCCTCGTCACAGTAACTCAGTGGCACACGAATAATTCCATTACCGTGTAATGCGCCCATCACAAGTGCTCGTCCGTTCTTGCAACGCAGATTACCTTTCACTATCACATCGCTGTGCTCTTTCGGGTTAGCAACGTTGCGGTAACTCCAGCGAGTGACTGAGCCCGTTAGCGTGCGATGTTTGGCTAACTCTTTTGGGGTGACCGGCTCGCCGTAAGTCTTCAGGTATCTCGGGCTTGCAAGCGTCACCATATCAATCATCATCAGCTTACGTGCGACAAAGCCTGCGTCTTCCAACTCGCCCATGCGAATCGCCACGTCAAACTGATCTTCAATCAAATCAATGCGTGGCGAAGAGAAGTCGAGATCGACCGTAATGTTCGGGTATTCCAACATGAACTCATTGACGTATTTGGCAATGATGTCTTCACCGATGTAGCCACCCACACAGTTTACGCGAATCAAACCACGCACTTCTTGAGTGTCGTCGACCGCGGCGATTAACGCTTGGTCGATATCGTGCAGTGCTTTCTCACATTCTTGATAGAAACGTTCACCAGCATGAGTTAGACGCAGTGTTCGTGTGGTGCGGGTCAGCAAGGTCACGCCCATCTGTGCTTCAAGCCCACTGATTTGGCGAGACACATGAGAACGAGAGACAGAAAGTGCTTCTGCCGCTTTGGTGAAGTTACCCAGTTGAGCGATCAAAACGAACGAGCGAATATCAGCAAGATTAACTTTATTGAGCATGTTGAATTATTTACGGAAACGGTAGTCATAAGACTATCATAATTAGTTACCAATGAGAGCGACGCAAAAAATCATACCACTTGAGGTTTATGCTAACTTGCGTATGATTTCCGGCGTTTCCACATTTATCGAAGTTAGAATGCATTCATCCACCTTACAATCTGCTGCGTCACGACAACAGGGCAAATGGCTCCTAGCGCTAATAGGCTGGGTGATTGTGGTGTGTCTGATGAAAAATTCTGGCTTGATGTTCAGCTGTGCCATGCAATATGACGCAAGTTCGACTTCTGCGGTTGTCGGCGATGAAGTTAAAATCGTAAAAGCAGAAAAAGGGCATGACACGAGTAAATGTGAGCTGTCTGAAAAGCTGATTCAATTTGCTCAACAACAACTGGAAACCTTGGTCGTTGTATTATTTGTTGGCATTTTTGCGCTTGTCGTGTGGCGCTGTTGTGCGTTCGCCAGCAAAAGACAATGGACCGAACCGATAGCCCAAAAGTATCGAGTCCATCTCACCCTGTGTGTATTCCGCGAATGACAAGTGATTTCTGACGAGTTTCGAATCGTCAGTCTTTTTCTACACTTGTTTTTAACTAGGAATAACTATGAACCACATGAAAAAAACGACTCAAGCCGCGTTGATGCTTATCATGACGCTGGCACTGAGCTTATTCTCGCTAATTGCACAAGCACAAACGACAGACACGGGATGGCTGACCAACCCGCAGCATCCACCTGTGCAAACGCGCTTTGTCTTAACGGGCCAGCAAGATCCAAATACCAACACACTCACTGGTTACCTTGATGTCAAACTGATCGGTGATTGGAAAACTTACTGGCGTTCGCCGGGTGAGGGCGGTGTTGCTCCTTCCATTGATTGGGAAAAGTCGCAAAACCTAACCAAAGTGGATTGGCAATGGCCGTACCCGCAGAAATACGAGCTGCTTGGTATCGAGACGCTAGGCTACAAAGGTGACACCGTCTTCCCAATGACGTTGCACGTCGAAGACATGAACAAACCAGTGACGATTGATGCGACGCTGACCCTGTCTTCATGTACCACCATTTGTGTACTAACCGATTACCACATTCAACTGTCTTTCCTACCTTCCGACCTACAAGTTGATGAAGGAGTGATGTTCACTTACGCGCAAGCGGTCAGCAGTGTGCCTCAAGCGTCGCCATTTGTTGAAGTGACAGAAGCAAATTGGGATGCAAACCAATCTAAGCTACAAATCAAACTGACTAACTCACAAGGTTGGCAAAAACCTGAAGTGTTGGTTGATGGTGTCGATGAAGCAACCAGCGATTACAGCTTCAAATTAGAAGGACAGCATCAAGAGGGCAATACACTTACCGTAAACTACCTAGTGAATACTTGGTTGGGTGATGTAGAGCTGGATAACCAATCGGTTTACGTCTCAATCAAAGACAACAACTTACTTGCGCAAGAAACCGCGCAAGCAAAAGCAGGCGTTATCACGCAAACTTTGCCAAGTACGTCTTTGGTGAACATTTTCTTGTTCGCGTTACTCGGTGGTTTGATTCTCAACATCATGCCTTGCGTGCTACCAGTATTGGGCATGAAGCTAAGCAGCATCGTAGCGGCACAAGGGGTTGCACGTCGCCAAATTCGCACTCAATTCGTGGCTTCTTCGCTGGGTATTCTGACTTCGTTCTGGCTACTGGCTGGCTTTATCTTAGTGCTGAAGCTCACTGGTAACGCCATCGGCTGGGGCGTTCAATTCCAAAGCCCTTGGTTCTTAGGTCTAATGCTGTTGGTGACTGGACTGTTTGGTGCCAACATGCTTGGCTTGTTTGAGATTCGCCTGTCATCAGGTACCAACACTTGGTTAGCGTCGAAGGGCGATAACTCGCTATTTGGGCATTACGTGCAAGGTATGTTCGCGACTCTGTTAGCAACGCCTTGTTCAGCACCTTTCTTAGGCACTGCTGTTGCGTTTGCGCTGGGTGCAGACGTGGTGACTCTGTTTGCTATCTTCACTGCTTTAGCTTTGGGCATGGCACTGCCTTGGATCTTAGTGGCTATCTTCCCGGGCATTGCGTTGAAACTGCCAAAACCAGGTCAATGGATGAATGTCGTGAAAATCGTATTCGGCATAATGATGTTGGCAACCAGTGCATGGTTGTTGTCATTGATGGCGAATCACTTGCCAGTATTTTGGGTCATCCTGATCGGCTTGGTTGCGTTCATCGTTATCATGACGCGTGTTAAACGTATTTATGGCAATAAAGCGTTGGCAATTTCCGGCACGGTATCACTGGTACTGATTGCTGGTGGTCTTGTACTAGGCAGTGTGACTGCCAATCACTGGGCAACGCCATTGCCACAAGATTTGGCTTGGGAAAAACTGTCAAACGAAGCGATTGCAGACCACGTGAAGAATGGACGTGTGGTGTTCGTCGATGTTACCGCAGATTGGTGTGTGACTTGTAAAGCCAACAAGATCGGCGTGATCTGGCAAGATCCGGTTTACTCACTGTTGCAAAGCCCGAACGTGGCGACACTGAAAGGCGATTGGACACATCCGAATGGCTCAGTGACCGACTTCTTGCGTGCACATGGTCGCTTTGGTGTGCCATTTAATATCGTTTATGGTCCAGCTGCGCCAGAGGGGATTCCTCTACCAGTGATTTTGACTGACGATGTAGTGGTGAAAGCCATCGAACAAGCGAGCGGAGGCACGATTAAGTGAACACAGTAAAAAAGCGCAAGTCGCTCAAATACTGGCTTAGTCAAGCGTTGCAAATGGTGCTCATGGTGACCGTGATTTCGGTCGCCATGGATTGGTACCGCACCAAAGACATCCCTAAAGAGCAAGCACCGCCTCTGAGTGCGATCATGGCCGATGGCGAGTTTGTCGATGTGATTGCCAAAAGTCATGAAGAACCAGTGGTTGTGTACTTTTGGGCAACTTGGTGTCCGGCGTGTAAGTTTGTTAGCCCAAGCGTGAGTTGGTTAAGCGATTACTATGAAGTGGTTGCAGTATCCGGCGCATCCGGACCGGAAGAGCGCGTACAAAAGTTCATGCAGGCGAAAGACTACCAGTTCGACAACATCAACGATCCGAAAAGCAGCATTATGCAAGAATGGAGCATCAGCGTGACGCCGACTATCTATGTATTAAAAGATGGAAAGGTAAGCTCAATCACCACAGGTGTTACGACACCAATAGGCATTTTAGCAAGGATCTGGATGGCCTAAATCAATGTGTAGCACGTCGACTTTTTTCACGCTTTTACAATGACATAAGTGTGCAGGTGAGCATGGCGTGCTACATTGGCAAACGTTCAAAGATCAAGGAGGAATCATGGACGTTGCTAAAATGTATGATGAAGTATCTGAGCGCTATCAGAAATTAATCGAAGACAGCCAATATGTTGGTCCGCGCTGGATAGATGGAAAGCTAAAAGCACTCAATCTCCAACAAGCTTCTGCTCTTGATTTGGCTTGCGCCACTGGCAGTATTGGGGAGGTCATCAAAACGCATTACCCGGACGTTATTCTACACGGTTTGGATATTTCATCCAAAATGGTCGATAAAGCACGCGAAACAAACCTCTATCAAAGCGTCAACGTTCATAATCTCGACCAGCCTTTCTCTCCGGTTTTCAATCAAACCTTCGACATCATTACCGCTCTCGGATTCACGGAATTCCTTACCAATCCGCAATCGCTACTTCAATGCGTTGCCAACAAGCTCAATGCTGACGGACGCTGTTTTATCAGTTTCCAATGTCACGACCCAGAAGGAAAAGACCTCCCAAGAAACACCTATAGTGGCACGGTGGTACATACGGCTTACACCGAGAGAGAAGTCCGCGAATTCAGCGAAAATGCAGGGCTAGAAGTGGTGTCTTTGGAAAACCTCGTCGGCTACACATCAGGTGCAGGTTATGTATGTCGTTACCTGCTCTTAGAGCTAAGAAAGCCAAGTTAATAAATTAGATAAACAGGGGCTGTTTTTGAAGACACAAGATCTCAGTGAGTTTGCATCAGGCATGGAATACGATGCTCAGTATGATAAACATTACGAAGATGATATCGCTCTGATACAAAAGCACATTACCGCGATGGGAGCTCGAAGTTTGCTGTGGTACGGGTATTGTCACCATACCTGTCGCGAAGAAGCTCGATAATGCTGTCGGTATTGATATTGCCGAGGGGATGTTAAAACATGCTAAACGAAAAGCGCAGGGATTAGATAACCTTTCTTTCTTGCAACAGGATGCCACTCAATTCTCTCTCGATAAACGCTTCGACATGGCGATTATGACGGGCAACGCTTTCCAAGCTTTCCTCTCCGATGAGATGCTAGTTGGCGTCCTTAATTCGATTTCTAATCACCTCAATAGAGGTGGGCGTTTTATCTTTGATACCCGTTTACCAACGCCGGATAACTTGGAAATTGATGCTGAAATGTCCCTGTGGCAAACCTATGAATTGCCCGACAGAGGCGAAGTGAAGTACATGGGAATGAGCGAACGTTATGACGCTGAAAGTGCAATCCTTTATTTGAAGAAAAAACGTCACTACCAAGATGGGTCAACAACACACTCAAGCATTGATTTGAAGTATCGAAAGTTATCTGAAATTGAAGCGTTTCTTGCTCTGGCGGGGTTAAGTATTACCGAGAAATACAGTTCTTGGGCAGAAGAGAAGTTTTCTGAAAATTCAAACAACCTAATTTGCGTCGCAGAGAAGCTTTGATTTATTGGGAGAACACCATGCAAGGATATCGCATTAGCACTGCCTTTGAAGAGATGGATCTGGATTGCATCCATCACTTCATTTCACAGAGCTATTGGGCGAAAGGAGTGCCGAGAGACACGCTAGATAAAGCGGTACGAAACTCCTTTTGCTTCGGAGTGTTCACTGCGTCGAATCAACAAGTCGCATTTGCTCGCCTTATTACTGACAAAGCCACCTTCGCTTATCTTGCCGATGTTTTCGTGCTCCCAGAGTTCCGTGGGCAAGGCATTAGTAAATGGTTGGTTTCTGAAATTGTCTCCCACCCAGACCTTCAAGGTTTGCGAAGGATGATTCTTGCAACGCGTGATGCTCATGGTCTGTATGAGCAGTGCGGCTTTAAGCCTATCGAGCCTGTCGAGAATTTTATGCAGATATGGAACCCAGACGTGTATAAAGGTGAGAGTCAGTGAGATTAGAAGCGCAACACGTGGCAATTCGTCATATTGAAGAATCGGACGCGGTGCCTTTGTTTGAAAACTACCTTGGCGATGAGCAAACGTGTTTGTATCTCAATCGACAAGCCCATCTAAGCTCAACTCGAACATTGCAAGCTATCAATAGATGGCGAAGCCAGTACGAGTTGGCTCACCCTAATATCTTGGTACTAGCAATCGAAGAAATTGCCTCTCAAGTCCCCATTGGTTGCTTGGTGTTAATCCCTGAAAAAAGCAGTAGCGAAATTCACTTTGGGATCTCTAGAAATTATCAAGGTAAAGGATATGCGACTCAGGCGTGTCAGCTCGGCACTGAATATCTGAAAAGTATCGGAGTCGAGCAGATTCATACAGCTCCACATATCGACCATCAAGCCAGTATTCGCGTGCTCGAAAAATGTGGATTTAAGAAACAAGGGTTGTTGAAGGAACATGCTGTGTTTCCAGCGCTCAGCGCCAATCCACAAGACTGCTTAGATATGTGGTTAGAAGATTAACTAAGCCCAAAATATGTGTTTTGGGCTTTTGTTGTTTAGGCGTTATTGCACCTGCTCGTCTGGATGACTCCACATCAATGGATCAGAGAAAGGTCCCTTGATGGGCTAAGTGGATTAAAAATAGAGTAAGAATCGAAGGTGATTGAAAACTGATGTCGTAAACCTCTGTCTAATCACACAATTAGCATTACTTTTTTCTAGAAGCATCAAATCTCGTTATTGTCCCTCCCGCTAAAGCTGTTCAACGCCACTAGGAGGCACCATGATCGTTACCACTCTCGTTGATAATTCTCGTGTTGAGGGCAGAACCGATCTCTGTGTCGAACGCGGTTTATCACTGCATATCGAAACTTTAGGCACAAAGCTGCTCTTCGATATGGGCAGTGGTAGAACGTTTTGCGATAACGCGCCTTTACTAAATATTGATATTCAAGAAGTGGATCTCGCCGTTATTTCTCATCGACATCATGACCATTGCAACGGAGCGTCCCACTTCTTGAAGCAGAATGACACCGCTCGCATTTACTTGAAGGCATGTAAAGAACAGGATTACTACTTTCGCGCCTTTGGTTTTAAAAGCGATGTTGGTATCGACAAAGCTTTGCTAGACACAACAAATGACCGCATAGTGCAAGTACGCGAAACGACGCAAGTTGCCCCGAATGTTCATGTTATTACCAAGATCAGCGACAAGTACCCACAACCTAAAGGCAATCAGTACCTTTATACCCAATCGAAAGTTGGCAGCTATGAGCAAGACGCTTTTGAACACGAGTTACTTTTGGTGATCAAGGAAGAAGATGGCTTGGTTGTGTTCACGGGATGTGCCCACAGCGGAGTACTGAACATGGTTGAAACCGCCATTGAGTTGTTTCCAAACAGCACAATCAAAGCGGTAGTTGGTGGCTTTCATCTCGTAGGCCTGCCCGTGTTGAATGGTATTGGTGGCACCAAAGACGATATTAGAGCACTGGGTAGAGCATTATCAGAGTATTCGATTGATAAGTTTTATACGGGGCATTGCACCGGTATGAAGGCGTACGGGCTGTTAAAAGAAGTGTTAGAGGATCGTCTAGAACATTTACCGACAGGTCGCAGCGTAAACCTATAAATTTTCATGGTGATTTACTAAATCCAGTTATTCATTTTGTTTATTGTCAATCCTGCCTTACATAGTCTTACCAAATGCGACAAATTCAGGACGTTAAAGCCGATATTATCCCAGAACTTTGTGATCATGAGATGGTCACAAGACTATAAAACAATAATTGGAATCAATAATGGCAAAAACTTGGCTTGTCTCTGCTGTGAGCGTTGCGCTGCTTGGCGGCGGTGCGTATTTCTATCTGCAATCTTCGGCTCAACCAGAGGCGTTTCCGACTCTGGTCGTGGAAAAGGGAACCATTGAAAAACAAGCAGTCGCAGTGGGCAACATTGTCCCGGCGCACTCGGTTTCTATTAAGTCGCAAATCGACGGCATCGTCGGCGAAATCTACGTGAAAGTTGGCGAGAAAGTGAAACAAGGTCAGCCATTGATTAAGGTTCGTCCGAACCCGACCCCACAGGCACTTACGGATGCATCTACGGATTTGATGCGCAGCGAAGCAGACCTCGAATCGGCTAAGCAAAAGCTCGCCAACTTAGAAAGCTTGGTGAAGCAAGACATCATTCCAAGCAACTACGATGAATACGTTAGTGCGCGCTCGACGGTAAAATCGGCTCAAGCGAACGTGCTTCAAAAACGCCAGAACCTCGAATTGATCCGCAGTGGTGAAGCATCGATCGGCAATGCGCGTCTGACCTCTACCATCTACGCACCGATTGACGGCACAGTATTGAACCGCAAGGTGGAAGTTGGTGAACCAATTATCTCAACCGAATCCAGCCAAGCCGCGACAGAAATGATGTCTCTGGCCGACATGAACAGCCTGATCTTCAAAGGCAGCGTAAGCGAGCATGATGCCGCGCAGCTTTCTCCGGGTATGCCGGTATTGCTGACCGTTGCGCCGTATCCAGATGTAGAAATCTCCGGCGTGCTGACCAAAGTTGCGATTCAATCAGAGAACTTAAACTCGCCAGAAGGCAATGCATCGGCAAAAAGCTTCGATAACGGATTTGGGGTAGAAGTGGGTGAGTTGAAAATCCCTAAAGAAGTGATGCTGCGTTCGGGTTTCTCATCGACAGCGCAAATCACGCTGAAGAAATCAGAGAACGTTTTAACGCTGCCAGAGCGAGCACTTCAGTTTGATGGTGATGCGCCGAGCGTGTTGGTTCCAGACAGCTCTGAGCAAGGATTCCATAAACAACAAGTGAAACTTGGCTTATCAGATGGCATTAACGTTGAAGTATTGGATGGTGTGGAACTAGACGAAGAGATCATTGATAACAGCATGATGATGGGAGCGACGCATGGCTAAGCTGAATCTGTCTAAAATTGGCTGCGCGATATTAGCCGCAACACTCAGCTTACCAAGCAATGCGATTTCCATTGAGCAAGCGTGGCAACAAGCGAAACAGAGTGACCCAAATTACGAGAAAGCCAAGATTGGAGTGCAACTCGGTGAAGTCAGTGTAGATGCGAGCCGCAGTTCATTACTGCCAGGTTTGAGTGCAACAGCATCGGCGAGTTGGAGTGAATCTGCCGATAACACCAACAGCTACGGTGCATCGCTTTCTCAAACTATTTGGGACAGCAGCTTATGGTCAGATTTGGATCAAGCCAATGCCAACTACATCAAGGCTCAATTAGAACTGACTCAATCACACAATGAACTAGCACAAAGACTGCTTTCATCGTATTTGGATGTCGCGAGCGCACAAGGTGATTTGCAATTGGCGCAATCCAAACTGGAAGAAGGCAACAAACTGCTGAAGATCATCGAGAAGCGTTACCTCGCGGGTAAGGTTAAATCGGTGGACGTGGAAGAAATTCGTGCAACTCAAGTCGCAGACAAAGCAGGCATTTTGAGTGCGCGCTCTGATCTGGAAGTCAAACGCGCCGCACTAGCTGCACTGATCAACCAGATCCCACAAAGCGTTGACCAAATTCGCACAGATTCTCTTATTCAACCGCCAATGATGGTGGATTCTCAAGAGCAATGGTTAAAGCTTGCCAAAGACAGCAGTCCAGAGCTGTTAGTGGCTACGCAAAATGTCAAAGCCAGTGAGTTTGCCAAAGACTCGGCTCAAGGTGGTTACTACCCAACCGTAAAAGGGAACGTTGGGTATAACGATGATGACCGACGCAAAGATGGTGAATTCAACGCGGGCATTACCCTAAGCGTGCCGATCGATCTGAATGGCGCAACTCGTGCAAGAGTTGACGAAGCATCCTTGAATATCCTCAGTGCCAAACAAGATCTACGCAGAGTCGAAATCGACATTCAAAAGCGCGTGATTCAGCAATTTACTCAAGTTGACATCAACTGGAACCAAGTCTTGATGGCAAACGAACTGGTTACCTCACGTGAAAAAGTGCTGCGCAGCAAAGAGAAACTTTACGATGCGGGTATGTTAGAAGTATCGGAAGTCATTAGCGCGCATAACAACTTGTTCGAGGCCAAAAATAGCCTGCAAAGCAACTTATACAACTACTGGCGTCAGCGTATCGGTTTGCTGCAAACTGCAGGCAAGTTAGACGACGACACCATGGCACTGATCTCCCGAGCTTTTAATTCATGACCAGTTTATTGCAACAAACATGGCAAACGCTGATGGCGCATCGCATGAAAAGCATGCTTGCCATCATTGCCATTGCTTGGGGCGTGATATCCGTGGTGGTGCTGATTGCATTGGGTGAGGGCTTTTATCGCCATCAAACCCAGCAGCTGTCGTTTATGGTCAACAACGTTCAAATCGCGTTTCCGTCGAGCACCAGCAAACCATGGCACGGCTTACCTTCAAGGCGTCAAATTCAGATCCCGCAAGACAAAGTCGATATGATTAAGCAGTCCGGCTTTGTCGAGGCTGCGTCGAGCGTTTATGCCAAATGGGATGCGAGCGTCACCAATGACAAAGGGCAGAACCTGACCAGCAACGTCAGCGGTATTGACCCGTCTTACTTCTCCCTCATTCAACGTAAGTTGGAGTCTGGCTCGCGCAACCTGTCACCAACTGATATCGCTAACCACACGCGTGTTGCTGTACTCGGCGATCAAATTGCCAAGATGGGTGAAATCGGCATCGGGCAAATGGTTAAAGTGAACGGTATTCCCTTCTTGGTGATTGGTATCATCAAAGATGAAGACGCAGGCATTTCATTCGGCGACAGCCGCAAAGTGTTTATTCCACAAACCACGTATCTCGATTTGTGGGATGCTAAACCGTGGATGCTATTGCTTAAGCCAACAAAAGGCATGAATGGTCCCGCTTTCCGACAAGCCATAGTGAATTTCTACGCCAAGCAATTGCACTTTGACCCAACCGATAAAGAAGCGATCAACCTACCGGACTTTAGTGAAGGTGCTGCGCTAATCACGGGTATCTTCCGAGGCATTCAAATCTTCCTTGGGGCAAGTGGCGCAATGACCATGGCTGTTGGAGCACTTGGTGTCGCGAACATTATGTTTCTCTCAGTGACAGAGCGAACGCGAGAAATCGGCGTGCGCTTGGCAATAGGCGCAACACAAAAATCCATCCTTAGCCAGTTCATTCTTGAGGGCTTGTTCTTGGTAGCTGTCGGCACCGCACTTGGCCTGTTATTCGCGTATATGGTGGTCGCGTTGTTAGGCTCCATCACCTTGCCTGAATGGTTAGGTTTTCCTGTAATCACACCGGATTCCATTGCTTGGTCACTGTTAGTCACGCTGGTTCTGGCGTTGTTGGCGTCTTACTTCCCGGCGAGACGAGCATCGCGACTTACTCCAGTAATTGCTTTGAGTGCGAGGGCATAATCATGTTGCTACCAATGAGACAAATCTTTCAGGAAATGGCGGCAGAGAAGCTTCGCTTGGGCTTAACCATTCTTGCTGTGGCATGGGCGACCTTGTGTATCGCCGCAATGCTGGCCGTGGGCGAGGGCATTCGTCAGGGCGTATTAAGAACCGCGCAAAATGGTAACGGGAACCTGATTTACCTAACGGGTGGTATGGCGACAGTCGATTATGGCGCTTTTCACCAAGGCAAATTCTTAACCTTAAAAGTCGACGATACTGATGTGGTCAAAGCCCTTCCAGAAGTGAAGAGTGTTGCTCCCACCGCAATTTGGAATGAGCGCATTACCGTGGGCGACCGAGGTTCATGGCAAGAACCATTAGCCGTCACTACAGACTTTGCATCAATGACCAACCTAACACCAATGGATGGCGGACGTTGGCTAAATCCACTCGACCAAAAGCAGATGCGCAAAGTAGTCGTATTGGGTTATTCGCTCGCGGCTGACTTGTTCAACCCTGTCGATGACTTTAGCTGGTTCGCGCCAGTGACACTACAAACCGATCCCGTAGGGGAAAAGGTCAAGATTGGCAGCGAAGAATTCACCGTGATTGGTGTATTGAAGAAGAGCAGTGCCGAGATAGAGCAGGGCGACCAAATCAACTATTCCAGCTTTGTGCCGTTAGCAACGTGGCAGCGTTTTCATACTAATGGCGATATTGGTGGCATCAACGTCGAGCCGCAAGCTCATGCTGATCGTGAAAAATTGGCAAAGACCATTCGTCAGGTGATTGCTCGTAAACACGGCGCCAGTGTGAGTGATGAGCAAGTGGTGCAAGTGGAAGACATGTTCCTCAAACAGAAAAGCATGCAGCAGTTCTTGATTGGCCTGCAAAGCTTTCTGGGCATTATCGGTTTTGTGACCCTTGCCGTAGCGGGTGTGGGGATCGCCAACGTTATGTACGCGACTGTGAAGCGTTCAACCCGAGATATCGGCGTGCGAATGGCGGTCGGTGCTACACCAACGGCGATTCGCTTGCACTACTTGGTGCAATCACTGATGACCATGATGTTAGGTGGCGTATTGGGATTAGGCGTGACTTACGCGTTGGTATCGGCAATCAGCGCCATCAACCTAGAAGGTAACGTGTTCTATGAGCACCTTGGCAAGCCAGTCCCAGAGCTGTCATGGATTGTTGTTGCGATTGTGATTACCACCTTGGTGATCATCGGCGTTGCATCCGCTTGGTTGCCTGCAAACCGAGCTGCCAAAGTGAGCCCGTTGGAGGCACTGCAAAGTGAATAATAATAAGAATTCTGGAGAGAAGATGTCGAACAAACCACTTGTTGAGCTAACCAACATCTGCAAATACTACTCAAGCGGAGAGGCGGAAGTACGCGCACTAGACGGCGTTGACTTAACCATCAATCAAGGTGAGTTTCTTTCGATTCTTGGCCCGTCTGGCTCGGGAAAATCAACGCTAATGAACATGCTCGGCTGCTTAGATAAACCAACCGATGGCGAGTACCAACTAGGTGGTCAAAACGTGGCAAGTTTAAGCGCGAACGAGCTAGCGGGTATTCGCAACCAAAAGATTGGGTTTGTCTTCCAAAGCTTTAACTTGTTGGAATACGCAACAGCATTGGATAACGTGGCGCTGCCGTTGGTTTACTCTGGCATCAAAGCCAAAGAGCGCCGTCAACGTGCCGCGAAGTTGTTAGAACAAGTGGGGCTAGGGGATCGTCTCGACCACAAACCAAACCAGCTTTCTGGCGGTCAAAAACAGAGGGTCGCGATTGCAAGAGCCTTGGTCAACGATCCGCAACTCATCTTAGCGGATGAACCTACAGGGGCATTGGATTCGAAATCCGGCGCAGAGATTGAAGCCTTGTTCAATCAGCTCCACGCTGAAGGCAGAACCTTGATCATCGTGACGCACGATAACGCCCTTGCAGAGCGCACCAAACGTATCATCACCATCAAAGATGGCAAGGTGATTTCGGATAGGGTTCCGCAATAACGCCCCAGTGTTGGAGATAAACTCTCGAACAGTGAAGCGTGAGTATTCGAGTGGATTAAGCGCGGCTTTTAGCCAGTAGCTGGTCCACTTTTCCTTTCGCTGTTTTACTTACCGTCTGCATAAACTTGAAGCTTGGCGCTGCAATGCCCGATTGCTCAAGCTCTTCTACCATCAGCAACCACAGCTTTGCCGTTACCTGAGCATCGGCTAACGCGCGGTGGAATACACCATCGTTTTCAATGTTCTTGTAACGAACCAATTCACCCAGCTTGTGTGACGGCGCATCTTGGATAAGGCGTCTTGCTACCAACAAAGAACAAGCGAACTCGCCAGAATAACCACAGCCGATTCGCTCTAGCTCTGCATCCAGAAATCGCTTATCGAACGACGCGTTGTGCGCAATAAGATTCTCTCCCGCAATAAATTCACTAAACGAAGCCATCACTTCATCACAGCTCGGCGCGGTGCGTAGCATGTTATTGGTAATGCCGGTGTAGCCCTCAATAAATGAGCTAACACGAAAGCCAGGATTCATAAGTTGCTGAAAACTATCGACCACCTCACCATCAACGATCTTAACCGCACCGATTTCAATTGCGCGATCACCCATATTCGGAGACAGACCTGTGGTTTCAAAGTCGAGTACGACAACGGAGTTAGCTTGAGGCATGAAGTTTTCCAACTGAACAATAAGGCGCAAGAGTATCGTTGAAAGTGGTGGAAAAGGGAAGGAGTGGGAGGTGTTAGCTGCGTGAGAAATCTAGGGAAGCCAAGATAAACAGATAACCAATTGTTTGATAAAGCTGTTAATCGTTTACATCTTCGTTTTACCAATAGCTATCTACTTTATAGTGCTGCTAGTTGTTAATAGTGATGGTGTAACGCAAGGGAAAGCTCGTCTATACGAAAAGAATTTGGAAAAACTTAGAAGTTTATCTCATTAATTACCAAGCATTATGCAACTAAATTATATTGTTGATACGATTGATTATTTGCATTGAGGGTTGGTTCTTAATATGCACAATGTAGGATAAATCTAGGTTTATACAGCCGTATAGATTTATTTAAATATTTACTATTCATCGAGAGATGGATGATTTTTTGTCATTTCTTGATTTAAAAAGTAAGGCCACAGCAGGAAGTGGTATGGCTTTAGGTATCTACATTTTTCTACTTTAAAGCTAAAGAGCATTACCGCTTCTGCTAAAAACATAGATCCGAATAGCCTTGAATGGAATTGCTACAGTAGGCAAAGACTGTGTTGTCTTTGAACTATATTAAGTACAATTATTTCTACTACCGACGTTTTGTTTCATTTAAATATCGGTAAAAAATGATTTTTTATAAACTAAATGAAAATTAATTATAATAAGAGAACTCTATGTGGAAACAACCATCCGAAACATTAAAGTATTTGAAGAGCCTAGATTCAACAGACCAACTTTGTAGACTTTATTCTTTAAGTCGAGCATGGAAAAATGCTTATTATACTAAAGACTATCAAGCATCAAGCCTTTGGGGAGATTTGGTTGTATTTAATGATTCTTCTGATAGATTGCTAAATATACATTTTAGAGAGGAGATGGAATCTAAAAATCCCAACTTCTACCTTGCAGCGTTTGGCTATTTTTACCATCATAAGATCTTCTATGACTATTTGAGTTGTGATATTGATGGTATCGCAAATTTGTTAGAGTCTGAAGTGATAAGTGGGAAGATAAAATATCCACATCGGTTTGGTAATGAGTTGTATAATAAATATAACAGCCTTTATCCGGAGCCGTCAAAGTACTTATATAAAGAAGATGTTTTGAATCTTTTAGAGAATACTCCAGACGGAATATATCAATGTGGATATTATTTGATTGGACCACTTGGTATTATAAGATCCAAAGAGCGTCGTTCTGTTTATCCTTCTCTTACAATTCCAATGTGGCATTGTGCTAGTGTTAGCTGTGATCAAGCTCACCCCACAGCATTGATTCCCGACCCTAATACACCAGTGGTCTCTTATTACTCGAAAATCTCCGAAAAATTAGGAAACGCATTAGGGGGACGTACTAATTGGCATCTGTCGTTAAAGAATCTTGAAGAAAGCGAAACTATTATACGTAGAGAGTATGCATTTTTGCTTGAAACAGTATGTGATACAATTACGGGAAAAGAGCTTAGTGCTTTAACATGTCACGCTTTGAATGGAATCCATAAAAGTCATTTGAGGAAGTTGCTAAAACAATGTGAAAGTACGTCGGAACTTGAAAAAAATCGCACCGAAGTTATCGTTGAAAAACTATCTAGTGAACAAAAATTGCAACTAATACTTAGTTTAGAAGATAATGATATAATTGAGTATATAGACTATCTAATATCAACAAAAGAGATTAATGTTCCAACCTCCGAAATAAGAGATCCGAAATACGTGTCTTCTAATGAGGCGATCAACTCCCCATGTCAGATTTCATCATTGGGTATCAGGTCAAAAATGCCGGCTCCAATGATGCATTTGGTTTCGTTGATTCTATCCGGCTATGAAAAAAATGGTTTGGAAAGCGAACTCGAATGGAAGCTGAGGGAGTTTTCGGGGCTGAGTAAAAAAGATGCTTTAGTTAGTTATATCCAAACCTACGGACCTGAAAAAGCTTTATCTCATTTAGTTTTAACTAGTAGTATTCTTACAAAGCACGTATGTACGGCGGTTAAGTTGTCTACGAACTTAGTTCAGGAGTCTTCTAAAAGCTCTATTGACCGGCTCATGTGGAAAATTGGTTATACGCCATCTCAATATGATGATTTGTTAGAGAGGTTACTGAAAAGGCTTACTAACTTTGAAAATCAACTTACAGAGTTAGACAGAATCAGTACAGAAGACGATAGGGAAAGAATTCGTTCTAGCGGGGTTAATCTATTTGTTTCACTTGAAGAATTTTTGGATAAGTTCATTGCATATAATACGTGGTTGTTAGCATATGACCATTATTCACCTGCTAGGTTTAAGTTCGATATTCTGGAGGCAAGAAAGTGCGTGAGTAGGACGTTGATTAGCGATAATGACATCAGTTGGTCTCAAAATGGTGATAATGCTCTGGGGGTTCTACTTCATTATCTGTCACTTCTTGTTTCTTGGGTAGAGGAGCTTGCATCTAAGTCTAGAGATGAGCTAAAACGACCAGAAAGTGGCATACCTAGGTTTATTTATCAAGATTTGATTCCTTTTCCATTTCGTCATACTCAAGCTTGGGCTGATTACGACGTAACTCAATTAGAGCTATACAAAGATGATTTAGAGAGCATCGTTAATCTAATAAATAGGTCTAAGTTAGCAGAAGTAAGAAACGGCATTGACCATTTTAGAGATGAAAGTTCTTTTCCTTCTCTAGATACGATGACGGCATGTGCAGTTAGGTTAAAGAAGGCCATAGTTAAGTCGGATATTCATCGTTTCTTCCCCAAGCACTATGTATTGAAATCAACGTTAAAGAATGAGTTCGATATTCTAGAATTTACATATTGCGATTACAAAGAGCGTAAACATGTAATATATGGGCCGAGTTTAGTAACAGGATTATTAAAAAGAAATATTCCTAAACCTGTAATTATCGCACCATGTAATTTATTAGGTGGACCAAACTCCACAATGATATTTACATTACATGAGCATAGCGACTTCAGTAAGTACTGGGAGGGTTATCCTATAAAAAGGCAGTCTAAGGATTAGAATAAGTAAGGGCTCCGAGCGGAGCCTCTTTACTTCACTATTTTCTGAACAATCATTCGGAATGATTTTTTCCTTACCTCACTTTCAATCACTTCGTGATAGTTCTTTTTAGTTACCGCACTCAAAACCAACCATCTCTTCATCTACAAGTTTGAGGCGTAGCAATCGCTGCGTTTCATTATCTCGGTCTCAAACAACCCCAAAAATTCAAACCATGAAATTCCTTCATGTTCAATGTGAAGCAATACCAATGTTATTCAAGTAACGAAGAAAGTATAAAAAACAGACTGCTCTGGTGTTAGGCAATGTGACAGCTGTTTTTGAACTAAATTTTCGAAGTGAAAGCTGCACACACTGACGATTGGGAAAATCAAAAAACACAATCATCCCCAAGAACAGAGTTCGGAATCAGTCAGCGTTTATCTAAGGAAATAGGATACCAACTCACCATGAATAACGATTTCAATTTTGCTATTAAGAGCATCCGTTTTGACGAGAACTACCAACCATCAGACAGCACGCGCATCACGACCAACTTTGCCAACCTAGCTCGTGGTGACAGCCGCCAAAATAACCTTCGCAATGCACTGCGCATGATCGACAATCGTTTTAATGCCTTGGCGCATTGGGATAACCCAAATGGCGATCGTTACAGCGTCGAGTTGGAAATCATCTCTGTGGATATGGATATCCAAGGCAGTGGTGAAGCGTTCCCTTCCATTGAAGTGCTTAAAACCAACATTATTGACCGCAAAACCAACGAACGTATCGAAGGCATTGTGGGTAACAACTTCTCGTCTTACGTGCGTGATTACGACTTTAGCGTTCTGCTGTTAGACCACAACAAAGGCCAGCCTCAATTTAGCATTCCTGCTGATTTTGGTGAGTTGCACGGTAAGCTGTTTAAAGCGTTCGTGAAGTCGGAATCGTACCAACAGCACTTCCAAAAGCCGCCAGTGATTTGCTTGAGTGTGTCGGACAACAAGGTTTATCGCCGTACTGACAACCAGCATCCAGTGTTGGGTTTTGAATATCAGCCAAACGAATCGTCATTGACCGAGCAGTACTTCAAAAAGATGGGGTTACAGGTGCGCTACTTTATGCCGCCAAACAGTGTCGCTCCGTTGGCGTTTTACTTCTTCGGTGACTTGTTGAATGACTACTCGAACCTAGAGCTGATCAGCACCATCAGTACCATGGAGACGTTCCAAAAGATTTATCGCCCAGAGATTTACAACGCGAACGCGGTAGCCGGCCAGTGCTACCAACCGAACTTGAAGAATCTTGATCACTCGTTAACCCAAATCGTTTATGACCGCGAAGAGCGCAGCCAGCTTGCAAAAGAGCAAGGGAAGTTTGCTGAGGAGCACTTCATCAAACCTTATCAAGCGATCCTTGAGCAATGGTCTGCAAATTACGCGTAATCGAAAACGATAATCTAAAAGGGAATGACGATGAAAACACTATTACCGACTTCAACGGCGGGCAGCTTACCTAAGCCTTCTTGGCTGGCTCAACCAGAGACGCTTTGGTCACCATGGAAACTGCAAGGCGACGAACTGATTGATGGCAAACGCGATGCGCTCCGTGTCTCTTTACAAGAGCAAGAACTGGCAGGGGTCGATATTGTCAGTGACGGTGAACAAACACGCCAACACTTTGTGACAACCTTTATTGAACACCTTAGCGGAGTAGACTTTGAAAACCGCAAAACCGTGACCATTCGTAATCGCTATGACGCGAGTGTACCGACGGTCTTTGGCCCAGTAAGCCGAACCAAACCTGTGTTTGTGGAAGATGCGAAGTTCTTGCGTCAGCAAACCAAACAACCGATCAAGTGGGCGCTTCCGGGGCCAATGACGATGATCGACACACTGTATGATGAGCACTACGGGAGCCGAGAAAAGCTGGCTTGGGAATTCGCAAAGATTCTTAACCAAGAAGCCAAAGAGCTTGAAGCGGCAGGCGTCGACATTATCCAATTTGATGAACCCGCATTTAATGTGTTCTTTGATGATGTGAACGAGTGGGGCATTGCCTGTTTAGAGCGCGCCATTGAAGGGCTAAAGTGCGAAACCGCAGTGCACATCTGCTATGGCTACGGCATCAAAGCCAATACGGATTGGAAGAAAACATTAGGCACTGAGTGGCGACAATACGAAGAGGTATTCCCGAAGCTACAAAAGTCCAATATTGATATCATCTCACTTGAGTGCCATAACTCGCGTGTGCCTATCGAACTACTAGAGCTTATCCGCGGCAAGAAGGTGATGGTTGGCGCAATTGATGTGGCAACCAACGAGATTGAAACACCAGAAGAGGTTGCAGATACTCTGCGCGAAGCGCTTAAGTACGTCGATGCCGACAAACTTTACCCATGCACCAACTGCGGCATGGCGCCTCTATCGCGTGAAGTTTCAACTGCGAAGCTCAATGCACTCAGCGCAGGCGCAGAGATCATTCGTAAAGAGTTGGCTGGCTAATATCAAAACTTAGGTTCGCCACAACTAACTAAAGTCGGGTCATTTCAGCGAGTCTAGACGAGACTAGGAACCTGCTAACCACTCGCTGGGAAATGGCGATAACCTCCGAACTTAACAGCACTCGGTGGGTAGATCCTGAATCACGCTCGTCCCTCGCTGTTCAGGATGACAGATGCTAGGAATTATGTCGTTCACAACAAATCCAAGAGTTAAGCTCTTGGTTATTTTTGTCTATTAAATCAACAGTATAGATTGATTTCTGTTTATAAAAGTTAGTATTAGATAAAGCATCTAATAAAATTCAGTCCCTTTGTGATTTTAATTCGGAAACAAAAAATGCCTATTTAATCAACTAGAGCTGAATATATAAAATAAGTATATTAATCGCGATTCATATATGGTGGCTGAATTATTTGTGATGAAGCCACTTGGATAGATAAGTGATTATATAGAGGAAAAAATGAAAAAATTATCACTGTTGTTATCGCTTTGTTCGCTAGGTTTGGTTGCTAATGGCTGTTTTGCTGCTGAATGGTTGGAAGGGGTTTATGTTAACCAAGATGAGTCATCTTCGATGGATGAAGCTATCTTCTGTGATAGCGGTAAAGCATACGCTGGCATGGCTCCAAGACTGTACCAAATTGAGGAGAAAGACGACGGTAACTACGTCGTGTTGAACTCGAACGGTAAGTTCACTTTCAAGATCTCAGACGACAAAACAGAGTTATTTCCTGCTGATGGATTTACCTCACAGTGGTTCACTGAAACCAGCCTAAAGCTAGATCCAAAACGAAACGATACTTGTAATTGGTAATCGCGTTAACAGGTAAGTGCATCACGCAATGTTCTTACTTGCACTTGAGCCTATTGCGCTTGCAAAAAGACTTTCTGATTGCGCAAAAACAATAGCTTAATAGGCTCAAATATCTCATCCTTTATTCGACCGAATTCAAGCTCCCTCAAGCTAAACCTGCACTTTTGGATTCCTCTACTTTGATGCGTAACTATCGGCATTTTTAAGCAAAACTGACTGGTAAGCTTCTTGATGTGTCTATAGAGTAAAGTGCAATTGCATCATTTTGTTTTTAGGGAAGTTTACTGTGATAAGAGAAATGGAAATCTCAGACTATGATCAGGTTATTGCGTTGTGGTCTGAAACAGAAGCCATGCTGCTAAGGGATGCCGATTCCAAAGAAAATATCGCCAAATATCTAGAACGCAATCCTGGTTTGAGTTTTGTCGCGTTGGATGGTGATGTGGTTGTCGGCGCCATTTTAGTCGGGACAGATGGGCGTAGAGGTTATGTTCAACATTTAGCGGTTAAGCCTGAGTGCCGAGGCTTGGGTACTGGTGCTCGACTTATCTCAAGTGCAGTGGATGCGTTGTCTCAAGTAGGGATTGCGAAAACTCACCTTTTTGTTGCTAATGAAAACCTTAATGCGCAAGCATTTTATGAGAAGTTGGGTTGGTTCCCACGTGATGAAGTCCGTATGTTTTCCTTCAATTCCTCTGAGCTAAGCAACGTTTAGGTTGCATTGCTCACCCAATCAACAGACGTTAAGAACCGATCAGGAATAAAACCATGAAATATAAGGTAATCAAAGAGTACACAGATGCACCAAAGGATCCGATACAGGTGTCTGAAGGTGAACAATTACAATTTATTGAAGAGTCCGACCCAAATGGGGATTGGGCCAATTGGGTATTCTGTAAAGGCGTCGGGAAAGAAGGCTGGGTGCCAAAGCAAATACTTACAATTGAAGGCTGCGATGTTCTGGTGCGCAAAGATTACTTTGCAAAAGAACACACGCTGTCAGTGGGCGATGAACTTGTCGAAGAATATGAGCTAAATGGCTGGATATGGTGCGAGAAGGTTGGGGCGTTAGGTGAATGGGGATGGGCTCCTTTAAATCATTTATCTAAGGGATGAGCGAGCCAATGTGATGGTATGGCTTATCTGTATCCAGAATTAGAAAACCCAAGGTGATGAGCCTTGGGTTTGGTGTTTTAAAACGCTTCCATTAGACGTTTGTATTGAGCATCGTCCTCATACATTTTGTGGAAAATTTTGTACTTCGCATCATAGAAGTGTTTTATTTTCTCTGTCTGAGGCATCACGCTTTTGCTTATCCGACTCATCGCATTCATCGCATCTGGAATATCACTGTAGAACCCTGCAGCCACGGAGCCCAACATTGCAGAGCCAAGAAGTACGGCTTCACTCTCTTCTGGCAGTAGGATCATACAGCCAGTCGCGTTGGCATGCTCTTGTAGAAAGACACTGTTTTTCGTACCACCGCCACAGGCCATAATGGTATCGATGTCATAGCCTGAGTCGTTCATCACTTCGATAATATGGCGTGTGCCGAGTGCGATGCCTTGAATGGTCGCAAGGTACTGCAATGCCATATCATCCAACGTTTTTGACATTTTTAGTCCGGTGATTGTGCCAGTTAAATGAGCATTCGCTCTCGGTGAGCGGTTACCATGGAAGTAAGGCAGAACATGAATGTCTTTTGTCAAAAATGCGATGTCTTCTTTATTGCCAGCAAGTTCCAACAAGCGATCGTTTAATAGTTGATAAACGGTTTTGCCTTGTTTATCGGCTAGCTCCTTCGCGTTTTCATACAGTGGGTGAGAGGTGATGATGTGGTCAATCAAAGCACCAGTGGCTGATTGCCCACCTTCATTGAGCCAGTAACCTGGGATCATTGCACTGTAGTATGCTCCCCAAACACCATCAATGAATCGAGCAGTTTTTGACGCTGCCATATGACAAGACGAGGTCCCGCCGATCAAAGCGAGGCGTTTGTTAAAGTCGGCTTTCTCACCCGTCATCCCTGAGGCACCAAGAACACCAATACCACCGGCATGGGCGTCGATGATGGATGTGCCCACGGCGGTTCCTGGGGTTAAACCTAAGTCATCGGCTGCGTGCACCGTTAGACCGTCACCGACAGGCTGGCCCATAGGTAGAATTCTGTCACCAATGGTTTTTGCATTGTCTTCCAGTAGGTCTTCCAAACCAATCAGTTCGAAAAAGCCTCGATCCCATTTGTTTTCATGGCCAAGGTATGTCCATTTACATACGGTTGAGCAAAGGGAGCGACTGGCATCGAATGTTGCTTTCCAAGTTAAAAAGTCGGGTAGGTCGAAGAAGTAACCCGCTTTTGCCCATGTATTTGGCATGTTTTGCTTGAGCCAAAGCAGCTTAGGTGTTTGCATTTCTGGTGAGATACGGTTGCCCACATAAGCCAATACAGGATGCTGAGTTTTGTTGATCCGATCGGCTTGCGCAATAGCGCGATGGTCCATCCACATTACGACGTTTTGTTCGCTGCGCCCAGTAGGGCTCACCGTTAGCGGTTGGCCACTTTTATCCAACACGACTAATGAACAAGTTGCATCGAAACCGATGCCTTTGACTTGGATAGGGTCGATGTTGGCTTGAGAAACCGCATCTTTAACCGCAAGACATACACATTGCCAGATGTCATCGGAAGATTGCTCAACGAAGTTAGCTTGAGGTTTGAACATCATGGTGTCGCGTTTGGCTTCGCCCACTTTACGACCTTCTGCGTTAAAGACACCCGCACGCGCGCTGCCACTGCCTACATCAACACCGATAAAATAAATACTCATATACTGCTCCGTTAAGCCTTATTTTTTTGTAAGAAGATAAATAAGATCAAGATGCCGCCCCATAGCGCCATAGTGAGATAGCTGCTCACTCCCAGCAAATTAAAGCCACTTTCTAATGTTTGTAATACGATAAGTGCAAGACCAATTCCGATAATGCGTCCAAAACCACCGTCTGGGTTAATTCCCCCCAGTACTGAAGCGAGAATGGCCGTCAAAAGATAGGATTCTCCGTAGCCAGCCTTCGCGGAGTTGAATTTTGCCATCATCACAATGGCTGCGACCCAGCAAAGCACAGAAGAGATGACATAAACGTACAAGGTCGCTTTTTGTGTGTTGATACCAGAGAAACGAGTGGCTTTTTCATTGGATCCCATCAGGTAGATAGTTCGGCCTAAACTGGTGTGCTCCAATAGTGCCCACAAGCCAATTGCAAAACCAACGAACAAGATCAGCGGCATAGGTACGCCAAAGATAGATCCGTTGCCGAGTACCAAAAGGGTTTCTGGGAAACCAGAGATAACACTACCGCCAGAGATCAACACGTTCAGACCGTTAATCAGGGTCATTGTCCCTAAGGTGGCGAGTATTGGTGAAACGCCAACATACGCGATCAATGCACCATTGAGCAAGCCGATAACCGTAGCGGTAATGAGGCCTCCGAAAAGCGCCAAGATAAGCATTGTTGAGCTATCAGGAGCTTGAGTAATGATGCTCGCCATTACCAAACCACACGCGTTGGTTGTTGCAATGATTGACAGGTTGATACCACCAGTCAGCATGCACACGGCCATTGCTAGTGCGAGTAGACCGAGCAGTGGCATTTGCGATGACATCGATTGTAAGTTATCAATGGAGAAGAATGCTTGCCCACTTGAGAACGCCATAACGGCGAGAATGCCAACTAAAATCACCAGTAAGTAACGAATGTTCTTGTCTGTCGGTAGCTTTAAACTATTTAGCACTTGTTCCATGGTTTATGCCTCTTGTAGCGCTTGTTTTTTCTCATTGATTGCCGTCATGCTGATGCTGCAAACAATGATTAAGCCAGTTACGACCGTGTGCCAATATGAAGGTACACCGAGCAACGTTAGGCCGTTCTTAGCAACGGCGAGCAAGATCACCCCAAGGACCACGCCAAACAGCGTACCTTTGCCTCCTGTCATACTCGTGCCACCAAGTACAACTGCAGCCAGTACCGTAAGCTCAAACCCCATAAGAGAGTTTGGAGCGACTGATTGGGTAATTTGGGTTTGAACCACTGAAGCAATGCCTGCTAGTGCTCCCATGTAGCCATAAACGAACAGATTAATACCAAAGAGGTTAATACCAATACGACTCGCCGCGTCTGCATTGCCGCCTACCGCGTAAATCTGACGACCTAAGCGGGTCTTAGACATCAGGAATGAGGTGAGGGCAATCATTGCAACTAAGGTTAAGATTGGCAGTGATAAACCGTAGTCATAGCCATCGCTACCGGTAAACGTGAACAGCTCAACACCATCCATAAACCAGTCAGGAAAACCGTACAACCATTCGCCGTTACTAAAGTAAATCAGTAAGCCAAAGAACACGTTCAATGTTGAAATGGTAATGATGATCGCTGGCACCTTGAGTTTGTATACCAGTGTGGCGTTGATCATGCCCAGTAACACACCCACAACGGTTGCAATAGCAAACGCAATCATGAAGTTACCACCAATCGTCAAAATGTACGTCGCGGTGATGTACTGCGCAATCGCAGCGGTCGCTGGGAAGGAGATGTCGATGCCGCCAGCGATAAGCACGACAAACAAACCACAAGCCATGATGCCTAGCAATGCAGAGCTGACTGACATATCAAAGATGTTGCCAAGAGTGAGGAAATCTTCAGAGGTAAAAGTCAGCACTGCGACAATCAACACAATCATCAATGAGAGGTAGAACTCATGACGCTTGGTGAATGAAGATAAGGAACAACGAAACTGGTTAAGCATTGACTGCCTCCATGATTTGTTGCTCGGTAGAGTGAGCGGGTTGGAAGTCATGAGTAAAACGTCCTTCTTTCATCACAATCACGCGGTGACTGTTGTAGAACACTTCTGGGATTTCATCGCTGACCATGATGATTGCCATTCCTTTTGCGGCAAGGTCTTTTGCGATGGTGTAGATTGCTTCTTTGTTGGCAACGTCAACACCCACGGTCGGAGAGTCAAGGATGAGCACTTCTGGCTCTGCGGCTATCCATTTTGCGATAGAGATACGCTGCGCATTACCACCGGATAAACTGGTTACCGGGAGTTTTGGGTCCGCGACTTTGATGGACAATGAAGAAATCAATCTATCGACGAGCTTGTTTGCCTTTAGATGGTCAAGAAAACCTGAGGGCTTCTTCAGTCTGTGCATCACTGATGCAGTGATGTTGTCTTGAATCGCTTGTTCCATCACCAACCCAGTCGACATGCGGTCTTCAGAGACATAACCGATGCCTTGAGAAATCGCGTCACGGTTAGATTTGAATGTAGTTGGTTGGCCATTTATGCGGATAACGCCGCTGTCTGGTTGAGTCATGCCGAACAGTGCCATGCACAATTCGGTTCGGCCTGCGCCAAGTAAGCCGGTGATAGAGACGATCTCTCCCGCACGAACTTGAAATGAAATATCGTCAAACTGGCCACGTTTTGACAGCTTTTCGACTTCAAGTTTGACGGCACCTTGCTGGTAGTAATCGGCAAGAGGAGTGAATTCGAATCGTTGTCCGGTCATTAGAAAAGCCAATTCGTCACTGTCGACTTCATCAGCTTGATAGGTACCGATGGTACGGCCATCACGAATGACCGTGATTCGGTCGGAGATCTCCATTACTTCATCAAGCTTGTGGCTCACAAATACCACAGTGACGCCTTTGGATTTAAGGTCTGCGACCACTTCGATGAGGTGATTCACTTCGGTGCGAGTGAGTGAGGCGGTTGGCTCATCCATGATCATTAATTTGGCATCAGATGCCATGGCTCGGCAAATGGCGACGAGCTGACATTCGGCAATTGAAAGCTGCTCAACGCGTTTATCCAGTGGTAATTTGACACCTACTTTTGCCATTGCTTGAGTTGCAATGCTCTGGATACGCTTTTGTTGCACCAGCCCTTTTGTCCATTCAACATGATCCTGAATGGCAATATTCTCTGCGACAGTCAAGTTTGGGAATAGGGATAAGTCTTGATAGATAACTTGAATGCCGTGTTCTATTGATTGCTGTGGAGTGAGTCGAGAGTAGCGTTTGCCCGCTAATGTGATTTCAGCGCCTTTCTCTGGTGCGTGAACGCCAGATATCACTTTAAATAATGTGCTTTTCCCACAGCCATTTTTCCCGGCTAAGCAGTGCACCTCACCCTGATTGAATGTTAGGTTTATCCCATCCAATGCCTTTACGGAACCAAAGTGCTTGGATACTTGCTTGAGGGTAATAAAAGGAGTTCCAGACATGATCATTTCCAATATGGTAGGGCGGCGTTGCACCGCCCAATTTAGAACAGAGTTTGTTTAGCTTAAAAACCAAGCTGACGTGCGTTGGTTTTATCCACTTCTAGAATCTTGTTAAACTTGATCACGCGGTTTTGCGTATCGATTTCTGCATCGCCCAGCCCTTGGACATTGACCCCTTGAGATACGTCTTTGCCTTCGAGCATTTGCTTAGCAACGGCAACCATGGCGTAGCCCGCATCTGCTGGGTTCCACAAGAAGCCTTTATCAATCTCGCCACGAGCTAAGTACGGAGCAGCTTGGCTTGGCATCATAATACCCACGACGCTGATTTTGTCTTTTGCGCGTTTTTTCTTAATGGCTTCACCTGCGCCGATGCCACCTAATGAGCCGTAAGAAACGATGCCTGCCATATCTGGGTGTGCTTTCATCAGGTCATTCGTTGCGGCATAAGATTGATCGATGCTTTCAGCAACTGGCATACGGCTAGTGACTTCATACATGTCTGGGTAGGTTTTCTTTTGGTAATCGATCGCTAGATTTGCCCAGTTGTTATGCAGTGGCACCGTTAATGAGCCAACATAAACCGCGTAACCACCTTGCTTGTCCATATTTTTTGCAAGCTCATCCATGGTTGCTTTCGCGTAGGCTTGGTTATCAATCGTTTCGATATCCCAATCCGCGCCATGTCCATCTGGTGACTCATGGGTTAATACGATAATCCCTTTCTCACGAGCTTTTTTAAATACTGGCTCCAATACAGTTACATCATTCGGCACCACAGTAATTGCATCAACACCTTTGGCAATTAAGTCTTCAATAATTTTAACTTGTTGCGCTGGATCTGGAGTGGAAGGACCAAGCTGGCGAGCTGTCACGCCGAAATCCGTAGCTGCTTGCTCGATCCCTTTATTCATTTGGTTAAACCAAGGAATGCCAGACACTTTAACTACGTTTACGATTTCATAATCTTTAGCTTGAACGCCTGCAGCAGCAAGGGCTAGCGTTAAAGCTGCCGCTTTTAGTAAGACCTTTTTCATCTTCATCAATCCTTTATTCGTTATGTGTAGGGTAAGTTGAATCGATGAGGTGATCTTAAGGTGTATTTCAATAGAAGATTGAGCACCAGAGATTGAAGTGTGATTTACACACGTTAATGAAAAATTCTATAGCGATTTGTGTTAATAAATTGTGATCGTGAAAGTGTGACGTAATTTAAGGATCAGTTTTCGCCATTGTGGTTATCAAAAACATAACAATTAGATCGTATTGTTTACATATTTATTGAATTTTGAAAATGCAGGCAGATGGTGACGAGTAGAACTGGCTCTTAATGAGAGATTAATTGATAAATAGTGACGTTCAATCACAATAAATAGCAATCAAACAGTTTGTTACATGGCTTGCAGGTGATGGTCATCACCTGCGTTCATGATAAGAAAAAGAGAGAACGCAGGCAGTTTGTAATTATATAACGAATAATAGTGCGCAGTTTTCACAAGCGGCTACTGACGTAAACTGTCCAGAACCAGAACCAGAACCAGAACCAGGTTCGGTTCACCATGCACAACTACATTTCTACATGTTGAATCTCTGGGTGCTTCAATAACATCACTCGAATCCAGTGGTGTACGACCCACATCACCATGGCAGTGAGTAACACCGCAATGAAGATAGAGCTAAAGCGGTACAAGATGGAAAAGAACGCGTCTTTTTGCTCGGGTACTAACGATGTTGTTAGTGGCACGGATAGAGCAGACATGGCCGAGAATGCAATGGCGGCTTTGGCTTGCCCCTTGGTGAGCCACAGACAAAATGGTCCCATCGCGATGGTAAATGCTAGCCAGAACAACAAACCGTGCCCAAACCAACTGCCCAAAATTAACTGTACTGTCATACCCGCAATACAGCCTAGTGCGGTGCCGATGATGCGTATCTTTGCCATTGCCAGTGAGCCAGCCAGTGTCATTGGCGTTAGGATAATGAGTATCGAAGCTTGTGCAGAGAGTGAGTCGTACAAATCACCCACTTGGAACACCACAAACGCTGCCATAGCGACGACCCAACCCATTGCAACTTGGCTAATGTAGTCGATATCGCTTTTCACTGGCGTGGTCATTTCTGTTTGCAGGATCTTTGATTCAGGCTCTGGGAACAGCCAGTAGGCAAGGGCGCAAACAAAGATATTGCTGAATGAGATCACCCAAAGGTTGACGTTGAACTCTTCAATATCCATGAAATCGTAGCTTGCAAAGTTAAGTACGATAGAGCCGACCAGCAATCCCATATAACCAAACAAGTAGGTTTTCTGGTTCATCATTGCAATGCATTTGAACATCATCATGATGCCAACAGCAGCAAACATCAGGGTGGGATGAAATTGCAGGTATTCAAGAATAAAGGTGGCTTGAACCGTGGTCCAAACCGCAGAGAACAGCACCATCAATACTAAGGGCAGACTGAAGTGATCCATGCGGCCGAGCACGAACAGTGGCAGCATGACGGCAAAGAAACCGTATGACCAACCAAAGATCATGCTCAATGCCAACCCCATTGAGCAGCCGAACCAAATACGTAAGGTTTTCATTGTAGCCGCCTAGTAGATAAAGTGGAACCAGCTAGCAAGATAGATTTGTACTTGTGCCATCAGCGCCCAGAACGGGCTGTTGTCTGGATAAAGCACGATGGTTGCTCGCGAGCCGACAAATAGCGATGAAGGCAGTGCTTCTTCACTGGTTAGATTCACGCGAGTGCGCTGTGCATCTCGTACCCAACGGTTGTTTACTTCGACTTTGGTTAGCGCGCCATTGGGTGTTTGTTGTGCTGCAGCGACACCGTAATCTCGGCTGGACAGATCGAAGTCGTAGACTGAGCCTGGATTAGCATCAAACGCGACCATTGCGTGATAGCTGTTATTGACGTTGGCAACCGATTTCTCGCGGAAATCAGCCGCCACCCACATTGAACCTGTTGGTACGAATGTCAGTAGTGGCATGTTAGTGTTTGCCATGGTTCCCACTTCCAACTGCAGGTTAGTCACAACACCGTCACTTGGTGCAAGTACTGAGGTATTTGCAAGATCGAGCTGTGCTTTCTCGATACCATTTTTAGCAATGCGCACAGCGGTGCTTTGGCCTTTTTTATCGCCAAGTTGGGCTTCAATCACTTTCAGGTTTTGCTGCTCAGCCTTTAGGGCTGCACGCGATACTTGGTTTTGTGCGTAGGCGTTGTCTAAGTTCGATTGTGAAATGACTTTCTGTTGAGACAGCTTTTGCAGACGGGAGTATTCGTTGTGCGCGTTGTTGTAAGTTGCTTGAGCGCGCGCAATGTTTGCCAATGCCGCTTCACGTTGTGAATATAGGGTGGCTTCTTTCTCATAGGCCGATTGCAGTGACAACTCGGCTTGCTCTAGCGCTATTTTGTATTTTCGATCGTCAATCTTGAACAGTACATCGCCTTTGTGTACTGCCTGGTTGTTGTCGATCATAACATTGGTAACTTTGCCCGATACTTCCGGAGCAACCTGTACTACGTAGCCTTGAACTCGCCCTTCGGTGGTGATTGGCGCGTGTCGGTCAGCAATGATGATGTAGAAAAATAGTACAATGAACAGGACAATAAGTGTTCGCATCCAGTGTTTGAATTTATGATCCGCTGTCATAAGGAAATCCTGAATTTATGGGGCTATAAAGCAAATAAGATAACGAATTATAGAGAAGTCGGTCACAATTCAGTAGAATGACAATAAGCGCACAAATGACCTAAAAGTAGGACAATGAACGTAAGTTTTGATGATCTTCATCTGTTTAGCCAAACTGTCGTGCACGGCGGCATCAGTGCTGCGGCAGAAGCTAACCAGCTGCAACGCTCTAAAGTGAGCCGTCGATTGCAAGAATTAGAGAAAGCCCTGGGTTGCCAACTGCTGATTCGAACCACGCGAACTATTGAGCTTACCGAGCACGGCAAGCGTCTGTTTGAGCTGGTGGGGCAGCCAATTGAACATATTCAGCAAGGGTTGAAGGTGATGCACGAGTATCAGCAAGAGCTGACGGGTAAAGTACGGGTTGCTATTCCTTCTGCGTTGATGAGCTCAGCGGCGTTCAATTGGATCATCAACGAATACACCACGCGCTACCCGGAGATGTCGGTGGAGATTGAAAACCATCAAGAGAGTGTCGATCTCAAACGCCAAGCATTCGACCTTCAGCTTCTTCCGAGCGTTGCGAAAGTCTCGGATGACAGTTATGTTCAGTTCAGTTTATTGCCGTATCGTAGTCATTTCGTGGCATCCCAAGCCTATCTTGATGCACATCCACCGCTGAAAAACATGGATGACTTAAAACATCATCGGTTGTTGACCAATAGATACAATGCAGATTTATTGGACCCAGAATTACACGTGGCGGTTAGGTCAGATGATTTGAACTTGCTGCGTCTAATGGCGATTGCAGGAAACGGCATCGCATTCATACCTCAAGTGCATTCAAAGCCTGCCTTGGAGGACGGGCAGTTGGTCGAAGTGTTGCCAGAGTTTACTCATCCTAAACAGCATCTGACGTTGATTTATCCATCTAACCTGTTTTTGCCAAACAAGGTTAAAGCCTTGATTGAGCTGTTTAGAGAAAAATTTCAATAGCAATAGCAATAGCAATAGCGTGAGCGGGCAATAACTTTGCGAATTTGTTCATCTGATTGTCTGGTGGATCTGGTAGATTTATCTTAATCAAACGCTTGAATATGTCGATTCTCAAGCGACTCATAGGAGATGAGAATGTTATCGAAAAATGCCACGGGTCTGATTGTTGTCGATGTACAAGGTAAATTGGCAACGCTCATGCATGAAAGCGAAGCGCTGATTGAAAGCACCACCAAACTAGTCAAAGGAGCGAAAGCACTCAACTTACCTATTGTTTGGCTAGAGCAAAACCCAGATCGCTTGGGACCAACCGTAGAACCAATTCGTGAAGTGTTGGCGAAAGATCATCTGCCGATCGCCAAGTACACGTTTGATGGTTGCAAAGAGCAAACATTCAAGCTCGCAGTAGAAAACGCCAAAGTCGATACGTGGTTGGTTTGTGGCATCGAGTCACATATTTGTGTGTATCAAACTGCGGTCTCGCTGCGGCAGATGGGTTACCGAGTGGAACTTGTGACTGATTGTGTTTCTTCCCGAACACCAGCTAACAAGGCGCTGGCGCTAGCCAAACTGGCCGCCAATGGTGTTGGTTTAACTGGTGTTGAAATGTGCTTGTATGAAATGGTTGAAGATTGCCGCGCGCCAGAATTTAAATCAATCCTAGCACTCATTAAGTAACCAGATTACGCTACTGTATTTATTCGAATTCTCGTTGATATCTTGGCAACATGGACTCGTTGCCAAGTAATCCACCTTGATGGATATAGATGAGAGTCTTGTCTTTATTTTCTGCCAACCACGGCTGTAAACACTGCCACATGTACGGGTCATAAAGCAGGTCAAACTCAAGGTTAGTTTGGTCGTGCAACGCGTTCCATGTTTCGTAATCGCTTTGGTATAAACGGCCGAAGTGGTGTTTATCACGCACGGATAAAATGGTCGGATGGTTATCCGTTTCTAGAGTATTGAATTGTTCAGTCAGGTATTGTGCGTCACCTACGCAAGCACAGGTTACTACGTCAATTCCGTGTGGTTTTAAATGCTTACTCAAATAGAGTGCGGTTGTGCCCGTTCCGGATGGTAAGGCGATGACAAACTGTTTACTGCCTTCAAAACGCGTCCACTCAAGGATTTCCATTGCTAGCTGTTTCACACCCGGTTCGGCAATGGAAGCTCGTCCGCCTTCAGGCACCACAAGGGTGGTTTCGTCCATGCCACGCACTTGTTCAATATACTCCAGAGGGTGAAGCTCAGAGCCAATGTTTTGCATTGCGGTGATGGTCATTCCCAGATCAAGTGCGCCACGATAGTTACCAATCGGCGCGTCTTGGAGCCAAGAAGGAATGTGGTGAACGTAGAACTCGAAGTTCCAGCCTTTGATTTGTGCCAGTGCAGCAAGGGAATACATCGCATTGGATTGGGCTGAACCATAACTGATAAGCGTTTTGATATCGCTATTCTGCGTTTCCATCAACGCCATAAACTTACGTGCTTTATTCCCAGAAAAGTGAGAGTGCAGCATGTCATCACGCTTTAGGAAAAAGGTATGACCGTTAAAGTTGTGTTGAGTTATCGGGCTTTCAGAGAGTTTCATGCTACTGCTGACGTGTCCAACCACGTGACCTTGCCGTAAAAAAGGGCGCGTAGTGTAACGCTATTAAACTCAGATAAAAAGTCCGTGTTTCAATATACCTAAGAGACTTCAAGATGCAGACATTGGGTCAATGCTATGCTCCCGAACGGCACTCTTTGCGAATTGTATGAGCCGCGCAGCTCGGAGGTTACTTGGGTGAACCACCGCTTCGGTTATTCCTGATGTTCTGAAGCGAGATCAATCAGTGCTTCACATCCACCCTCTGGATGTGTGCCAATCTTAAATTGCCAGCCATAGCGTTGGCATAAGTCATCCACAATCATCAAGCCCAAGCCATGACCATCAGAATGAGGAATACTTGAGAAGCCTTCCCCTTCGTCACGGACCGAGATGGTGTTTTTATCCATGCCTATGTGAATCGACCCTGATGGTGTTGCCGCAATACCGTTGCGAATTAGGTTGCCAAGAATAATAGTGAGCACCGCTTTGGTGGCTCGCGTTGTTGGATTACCCTTTACCTGAACATCAAATTTGAGCGCTTTTTCATCCGCTTGAGCTTGGCTTTGGGAGATGATTTGGCTGAGTTCCTCTTCGGTAATGCTTCGCATAGGAGAGTCATCTGCATTGCGCTCGTATCGCACTAAACCGAGTAGGGCGTCCACCATAGTTGACATCTGCTGCGTGGCATCCTGAATTCGATTCACTTGGCGTGTTTGGAAATCTGTATTTGCACTTCTTGCCAATAAGCTGCTTGAACCTTTCATTACCGTTAGAGGAGTACGAAGCTCGTGACTCGCATATCGAGCAAATGCTTGTTCACGGTTGATGGTTTTATTAATTTCACTTCGGTATTCGTTTAGGTGCGAAGCCAGTTTCTGGAATTCTTGTGCTGATCCGGCTGGAACTGAAAAAATCTGCGTTGGGTCACCATGATGTTGATCCAACTGGCTTTTCAATGAATTTACAGGCTCGATTAGGCTTTGAGATAGTCGCAATAAGAGACTGCCAAACAAAAAAATGAGGACCGCAACGACACTGAGTACTAAAGCGACGACGAAGATAAATTCATCGTAGGTGATTTCAATTTCATCAATGAGCGAAATGAGGATGACTGGGTACTCAACACCATTATGTGTATAAGTACTCATGTAGACCATACGTGAGGATATTTCGTCACCCACTTCATCGAGAAACTGTTTTTTTCCAACTAAGTATTCTTGATATTCGGCTGGAACTAACTCTATATCGTTGTACGCGGTGGTTAGCAGGTCGAGTTTAATGATCCCTTCATCAGGATAGAGTTGAAAATGCTCTATGGCCTCTTTTTTGTCTATCATGATGCGACGCTCACCGACACGATCTTCAGACCATAGTAGTGACGCTGTAACTAATAGGAAGCAAAATATACCGATGACGATTGAAACCAAAGAGAAAAACAGAGCTAACCGCCCAGTCATGCTCTGTGTGTTGTCAAGCAGTCGGCGTATCATTCACCACTCTCCAATCTAAAGCCGACTTTCGGTATTGTCTTTAACAGATGTGACTCGAACGGTTTATCGAGTTGATTCCTCAGCTGGTAAATATGGCTGCGTAATACATCATTATTGGGCTCATTTTCTTGCCACAAGCTAAATGCAATATCCTCACGCGTAACGATATCCGGGGCACTCTTTACCAGCATTTCTAAGATGGTGTATGTGGTTGGATTGAGCGCCAGTAACTTGTCTTGTCTGTAAGCTTTTCGTGTTTTCTGGTCAATCGACACTTCACCGTACTCGAGTTTGGCTGAAGCCACAGTCCCACGATAACGACGGATGAGTGCTTCCATTCGAGCTTCTAAGATATCCAAGTCAAATGGTTTGGTTAGGTAGTCGTCTGCGCCATGTTGAAAGCCTTTAAGCATATCGTCACGGCTATCAAGTGCGGTCAGCATCAATACTGGAGTATTGTTGCCAGCATCTCTAAGTTTGTTGCATACCGTTAAGCCGTCCATTCGTGGAAGCATCAAATCGAGCAAAATAATGTCGAAGCTGTTTTCCATAGCAAGTTTCAATCCCAACTCACCATTATCTGCATAATCGAGATCCATTCCTGCACACTCGAAATAATCGAAAAGCATGCCGGCAATTTCTCGATTATCTTCGACTAAAAGTACGCGTTTCATGTATTGCTCTCCATTTTTTGCAGATTTTAGAAAATCGCTTTCTGTTTTAACCGAACATTATGCACTAAGGGCGTGAAAAAGATGTCGACAACAACTCTTTCACATAGCAACAAGTAGATTAGTGCAACTAAAAGATTCCAGTGGAAGAGTAGCATGTCGACTTTAAACATTCACGCCGCAACCTTTTCAAAGGTCAATCAAGACTCTGAGCTTAAACCGGTTTTGTCTGTCATTGTGCCTTTTTACAATGAACAGGAAGTCCTTCCTGAGTTTCATCGCCGCCTAACTGATGTATTAGATGCTATGCCAGAGCATTGCGAAATTATCTACGTTGATGATGGTAGCCAAGATAGCAGTTTAATGATCGCGCAAAACTTTTCTCAATCCTCTAGCGCGGTTCGTTGTATTGCTCTTAGCCGTAATTTTGGAAAGGAATCTGCCATGAGTGCAGGCCTAGAGAACTGTAAAGGTGAGGCTGTCATCGTGATCGACGCCGACCTGCAGGATCCGCCAGAGTTGATTCCTAAGATGGTGTCTAAATGGCGTGAAGGCTATGACGTGGTGAACATGCAACGCAGTGAGCGTCATGGTGAAACGTGGTTTAAACGTTTCTCTGCGGCTTGCTTCTACAAACTCCTAAACAGTATGGCGAAGCTTGATGTACCGGAGAACGTAGGTGATTTCCGTCTGTTGAGTGCAAAAGTGGTAAAACACATCAATGCCTTACCAGAGCGTAACCGTTACATGAAAGGTATTTTCTCTTGGCCTGGTTTCAAGCAAGTCACGGTTCAGTTTGAACGCGATGCTCGACATTGCGGAGAAACTAAGTGGAACTATCTCAAGCTAATCGGGCTTGCTATGGATGGCATCACGTCCTTTTCAATCCGTCCTCTTCGTTTGGCGACGTTGGCGGGTGCTTTAGTTGCGTTTAGTGCATTTCTTTACGGTGCTTTCATAGTGATGAAAACCGTCGTATTCGGTGAGCCCGTCACCGGTTATCCATCCATGATGGTGGTTCAACTCGCATTGGGTGGCGTTCAACTTCTGTCTATTGGCCTTTTGGGCGAATACATCGGGCGTATTTTCGTCGAGACCAAGCAACGTCCTCTCTATCTTGTTCAGTCTGTTTACGAGCAGCCAGCAAAACATCAATCCATCCAATCTCTGAAATTTAAATTGGGAGAAACCGCGTAATCATGAGTATTAATAAAACCCACCTGTGGTTGTTATTGGCGTTTGCTCTTTTACTCCGTCTTATTTCACTAGCTACTTATCCTCTAATGGACACCACGGAAGCCCGTTATGGAGAAATGGCGCGCTTAATGGTGGAAACTGGGAATTGGTTAACCCCGCAATTTGACTACGGTGTGCCTTTCTGGGGTAAGCCACCTTTATTTACTTGGATGAGTGCATACGGTATTGAGCTATTTGGCTTGAATGAATTTGCAGTTCGTGCGCCCCATTGGTTAGCGGGTGTACTGACAATCGGCCTTATCGCGTTTATGGCTCATCGAGCAGGTTTCAGTGCGCTGATCGCTTCTCTCGTCTTGGCGACTTGTGGCATTTTTTCTATCGCAGCGGGAGCGGTCATGACGGACATGGCTCTTACCCTTGCGATGACAATAGCTATGATAGGTTTCTATTACTGCTGGCTTGGAAAAGATAAGTACAGCCGACTTTGGGGCTATTTAGGCTTCTTTGGTTTAGCGTGTGGTCTGCTAGCTAAGGGACCAGTGGCGATTGTGATCATGGGTATCGCTGTATTCCCTTGGCTTATCATCCAGCATGGTTTTTTGGGGGCTTTCAAAACGTTGTGGCAGCGTTTCCCAATTGTTTCCGGATTGGCACTGATGCTAGCAATTGCATTGCCATGGTACATCATGGCAGAGATGGCGACCCCTGGCTTTATTGATTACTTTATCGTTGGTGAACACTTTAAGCGCTTTGTGGTAAGTGGTTGGGAAGGGGACTTATATGGCTCTGCCCACGACCAACCTCGCGGTATGATTTGGTTATTCTGGCTACAATCAGCTGCGCCATGGTCTATCGTTTTACCCGTTTTAGCTTTGAAGCGTAGAAAAGCACTGAAGGAGATCGAAACCGATCATCAGGGTTTATTTACCTTTTTACTTTGTTGGCTAATTTCCCCAATGATTTTGTTTACGATGGCAGGCAACATCTTACCTGCATATGTGCTTCCAGGAGTTCCCGCGCTTGGGTTAATCATCGCGATGCTAGTCGACAAGCAAGACCTCAAGTGGCTTTCTGGGACCGCAGCTGTTCTGCCGGTTCTTCTGATGATCGCGATGCTAGTTCTGAATCTTGGTAAGGCGGATAGCCGCAGCGATCGTGTGATCTTAGAGCAGGTAAAAGATGACGTTCCTGTCTTCTACGTTGGCAAGCGTCCATTCTCTGGACAGTTTTATAGCCAAGGCCAAGCGAAACAACTCGAAGATCTTGCCGTTCTAGAATCATTACCTCGTTACCATTTAGTTGGTAAAGATCATGAAGTTGATGTTCTCATCAAGAACAAATCATTAAGTTGCATGAACGAGTTTACTGCCAATTCTAAGCGCTCCCTATATAGCTGTATTACTAGTGAAGCGAATGGCTAAATTTGCTCGGTTTGCTTTTGTCGGTGGTGTTGGCTTTGTGGTCGACACCATTATCTTTGCGTTGCTATTCCATTTTATTGGCTTGGATCTAATGATTGCCCGTAGTATTGCCTTTTTGTTTGCGGCCACCACAACCTGGCTTGGTAATCGCTGGCTTACATTTTTCCAATCCAACAAAGCCAATCCTTTACGACAATGGCAAAAGTTTATGATGAGTGCTTGTATCAGTGCGTTACCAAATTTCATTGTTTTCAAAGGCGTCACTTTATTCTTAGGAACTCAAGGTTTCATGGTGTACGTTGCATTAGTTTTGGGAATACTGACAGGCATGGTGAGCAACTATTTGTTGAGTTCAAAGTGGGTATTTCGCCAGGAGTGAGGTTTCAGCACATTCTCAGTTCTGTCTGGAATTAACCAAGCGACTTATTCTCATCACAGTTCAAGCTTTCTTATTCTCTCTTTTACTGAGTTATCGATAAACCGAGTGCGTAGTGCACTCGGTTTTTTTGTCTATTCTCTTCCGTTTTTTTCTTTAATTTGCGTCTTTTTGAAATTTGCTACGTCCTACAAGTATAAATTGGGATTAATTCAATGATGTCTGGTGATGCTTTATGCATCTTTAATGATCTGATGAATGCTTTGGTTGAGTGGATTTTAGAAATCAATTCGTGCTTCAAAGGAGTCATTACCGTATGAAGTGTTTACTGTGTTTTAGAACTTGCTCTAGATCATTAAAGTGTTCAAAATTGCAATCTTTGATTTTAAATATTTAAACTTTGATGTGGTTTAAGAAATTAAACCTGACTCATATGTTTTTGGTGATCTTGTTCAACTATTGCGCGTGATTTCGATCAATTCTTCGATTTTTGTTGGTGTTTTAGACGTGAATTGATGGTTTACAGAAGTTTACTCTGTATTGCTCAACTAACCCGAAAGAAGTAATTTACAGTCATTGAGTTCAAAAATGTAAACCAAGATGAAGAGTGTAAAGCAAGTACGATTCACCGATGAAGATAGAAAATGTTTAAGCAACTACTTTCGTTTGGCAGACACGATTGCCGATTTGATCGGACCGTACTGTGAAGTGGTTATTCATTCATTTGAAAGCTTAGAAAATTCAGTCGTGAAGATCGTGAATGGTCATCATACCGGCCGCGAAATTGGCTCGCCAATCACCGATTTGGGTCTACGTATGTGGAGCACATTCGAGAAAACGGGCGAGGTCTCTCCGAAGAGTTATTTCACCAATGCAGCCGATGGCTCGCTACTGAAATCGACCACTTGCATTTTGGCTGGTCCAGAGCAAAAGCCGATAGGCATGCTGTGCATCAACATGAACTTATCTTTCCCATTCCCTGAAATCGTTAAAACACTGATGCCGCAATGCAATGTATCGCAAACCCTAGTCAGCGAAACGTTCAGCAACAACGCGAATGATGTCATCAAGCAAGCGTTGAGTGCAGCGACGCAAGAAGTGGATCAAGACGAGACGATTTCAGCAAAAGGTCGCAACAAAGCCATTATTCGCTGCCTGTTTGATAACGGCGTATTCGAGCTTAAAGAGACGACAACACAAGTATCAGAGCAACTTGGGATCAGCCGTCAGGCGGTTTACAAGTTTATCCGTGAATTTAAATCAGAATAAAATTAATAACTTAGGAGTTACATTGTGAAACAGATCATTGCCACTGAACAAGCACCAGCAGCTATCGGCCCTTACTCACAAGGTACAGCTTATGGCGAAATGGTTTACACATCAGGCCAACTACCACTGGTTCCAGAAACCATGCAGTTTGTTGAAGGCGGCATCAAAGAGCAAGCTCGTCAGTCTCTAGAGAACTTAAAAGCGGTTCTAGAAGCAAGCGGTGCGGGCCTAGACACAGTATTGAAGACAACATGCTTCCTATCAGATATGGAAAACTTCGCCGCATTTAACGAAGTGTACACAGAAGTATTTGGTACAGAAAACGCACCAGCTCGCTCTTGTGTTGAAGCAGCAAGACTACCAAAAGACGCATTGGTTGAAGTTGAAGCCATTGCATACAAAAAATAACCGATTTTCGGACATAAATGGGTATCAATAGGAGATTCTCATGAGCGTTTCATTTATTGGATTGAGCATCCTGTTCTTTGGGTTCTACGCATTACTTGCGAACTTCAAAAAACAAAAGAAAAGCTTTAACTTCCGCGTACTGAGTGCGCTTGCTGCTGGTCTGTTATTCGGCGGTGCGATTCAACTCGTATTCGGTGTTGGCAACGTTGCAACAGCAGGTTTTGCTGAACTGATTTCTGTGTTCGGTAAAGGCTACATCAAGCTTCTACAAATGATCGTAATCCCACTAGTATTTGTGGCGATGATCTCTTCGATCATGAACGTAGAAGGCGGCGGTGCACTATCGCGTATCGCACCAAAAATCATCGGTATTCTACTTTTCACTTGTGCTATCTCTGCGGCAGTGGGCATCGCAAGTATTTACCTATTCGGTATCGATGCAAACGCACTAGTGAGCACAATTGGTACCAACGGTGCGATTGAAGCTCGTGGTGATGCACTAGTAGCGACGCAAGATGCAATGGCGAGCAGCGGTCTGTCAGGTATGGCACTGTCTATCATCCCAACCAACATCTTCGACATGCTAACGGGCTCTGAGCGTACATCGACACTATCGACAGTATTGTTCGGTATGTTCCTTGGCTACTGTATCCTTCAAGTGAAAAACCGTAAGCCTGAGAAAGTGCAAAACTTCGTTGATTTCATCAACTCTGCAAAAGAAGTGGTGCTTTCAATGGTACGTGAGATTCTGAAGCTGACGCCTTACGGTGTATTCGCTCTGATGACAACGTTCATGATGACAAACGATTTGTTCGCACTAGCAGAAATGGGTCGCTTCCTACTAGCAAGCTACGTGGCAATCGGTGTAATGTTCGCTATCCACTTCGTGATGGTGTCTATGTTCGGTCTGTCTCCTGCGAAGTTCATGAAGAAAATCTGGCCAGTGCTAGTATTTGGCTTCGGTTCTCGCTCAAGCATGGCAGCAATCCCACTAAACGTTGAAACTCAAACTCAACGTCTAGGTGTGGACGAAGAAACAGCAAACATGTCAGCAACATTCGGTACCAGTATCGGTCAGAACGGTTGTGCGGGTATCTACCCAGCAATGTTAGCTATCATGGCGGCTCAAGTAATGGGTATGCCAGTAGACCTAGGCTTCATCGTACAACTGATTGCTGTCATCGCGATTGCTTCATTCGGTATCGCAGGTGTTGGTGGCGGTGCAACGTTCGCAGCAGTAGCAGTACTGACTATCATGGGTCTAGACATTACGGTTGTGGCGATTCTGGTTTCTATCGAAGCACTTATCGACATGGCTCGTACCGCGCTTAACATCTCTGGCTCAATGTTGTCAGGTGTACTAACCGCGAAGAAGAATGGCTCACTAAACACTGAGCAATACAATGCTGATGTGGCTGCAACAGTAACAAAAGAAGCAGCAGTGTAATTTCCAAACTTAATAAAGAGCACCCAACGCGGGTGCTCTCCGTTTTTCCTGAGTTCAGGTTATTTAGGTAATAAATATGAAAGTTGTTGTCGTAGGCGGTAGCGCTGCAGGTATGAGTTTCGCAGCGAAATACAAACGTAATCAGCCATCAGATGAAGTGATTGTGCTAGATAAGCGCGATTACATCTCGTTCGGTGCGTGTGGTTTACCTTATTTTGCTGGTGGCATGTTTGATGACACTGAGCGCATGATTTCTCGTACGCCAGAGCAAGCGATTAAATCTGGTTTAGACGTGCGCATTGAAACTGAAATGGTGGCACTAGACCGCACTGAAAAGCAGATTAAAGTCCGTCACCAAGGTGAAGAAAGCACCATCGATTACGATATGTTGGTGATTGCCACGGGCGCACGCCCAATCGTGCCATCGTTTGGCGAGTTCAACCCAGAACACGTATACACGCTAACCAGCATGGAAGATGGCTTGGCGGTAAAAGAAGCGCTTAAGGACAGCAACAAACAACGCGTTTGCGTTATCGGCGGCGGCTTTATTGGCCTTGAAGTGTTCGATGCCGCACACCTACTAGGCAAGCACGTTACCATCATCGAGCGTGAACAGCACGTGATGAGTCGTCAGCTCAGCCCTGAAATGATTGAAGTGGTAGAAGGCGCGATTCGTGAATCTGGCGCTGAGCTTAAAACCGGTTGTAGCGTATCAGCCATTCGCGACGCAGAGCAGGGCGGTTACATCGTAGAAACCGACAACGGCAATGTTGAAGCAGACGTTGTGATCATGTCACTTGGTTTCAAACCAAACACAGAAGCGTTCGAGTTACCAAAAGCCGCGAACGGTGCACTACTAGTAGATGAGTTTGGCGCAACAGAAGATGCACACATTTACGCTGTTGGCGACTGTGCAGTGGTTCACCACATGGCGCTAGGAAAATCAGTATATGTTCCGCTGGCAACCACAGCGAACAAACAAGCGCGCATGATGGCTGACAAACTTGCTGGCAAAGACACTTACATGAGTGGCTTCTTAGGTTCATCTTGTTTGAAAGTGCTGGACTACGAACTGGCATGCACAGGCGTATCAGAACTTCTAGCCAAAGAACACGGTTTGGAAGTGAAGGTTTCAACCATTTCAGATAAGAACCAAACCGACTACTACCCAGGTCAAGAAGACATTAAAGTGAAGTTGGTTTATCACCCAGAAACCAATGTACTGCTTGGTGGCGAAATCGTTGGCAAGAAGGGCGCAGTAGGCAGAATCAACGCACTTGCTGTTGCCATCACCGCGAAGATGACAACACAGCAACTAGGCTACATGGACTTCTGCTACGCACCACCATTCGCACGTACTTGGGATGCACTGAACGTTGCAGGTAACGTAGCGAAATAATTTAGCTATCTAGGTTCATTCAGACAAAACAAAAGGGCTCCAGAGTTATCTCTGGAGCCCTTTTTAGTATTCAAGTCATATTGAATTAACGGCGTTTCGGTTTGCGTTGACCAGCCGGTTTGCCTTGTCCTTGAGGACGACCTTGACCTTGTGAACCTGCGCCGTTTGAACGGTTTTGGTTGTTACCGCCTGGTCGAGAGCCCGAGTTAGGACGTTGACCATTTGCGCCACCATTACCGCGGTTTTGGTTTCCACGACCTTGGCCGTTTTGACCGCCTTGCGTTTTACCTGAACCGTTGCGGTTGCCAGATGGTTTGCCATCACGCGAGCCACCTTCAGAACGTTTGTTCAAGTGACCACCAAAGCCTGGTTGGTTCTTGGTGTGTTTAGTTGCAAAACGGTTTGCACCGTGACGACCAGACTTACGACGTTGTGCTGGTGTTTGCGCATCAATGTCTTCTGCTGGAACCAAACAGTTCGGCTTATCACCAATCAGGTGCTTCTTGCCCATGTTGATCAGCGCTTCACGGATCATTGGCCAGTTATCTGGATCGTGGTAGCGAAGTAGCGCTTTATGTAGACGACGTTGACGTTCACCTTTTGCTACTGGCACATCTTCACGTTGTTTGTACTTCACGCGTTTCAGAGGGTTTGTCTCTGAGTAGTACATTGACGTTGCGTTACACATCGGCGATGGGTAGAAGTTCTGTACTTGGTCACACTCGAAGTTGTTTTTCTTCAACCACAGCGCCAAGTTCAGCATGTCTTCGTCTTCGGTACCTGGGTGCGCTGAGATGAAGTAAGGGATCAGGTATTGCTTCTTACCCGCTTCCGCGCTGTACTTCTCAAACATCTCTTTAAAGCGGTCGTAAGTGCCCATGCCCGGTTTCATCATCAGGTCCAGTGGCCCTTTCTCGGTATGCTCTGGAGCAATCTTTAGGTAACCGCCTACGTGGTGAGTTACAAGCTCTTTCACGTACTCTGGTGATTCAATCGCTAGGTCGTAACGTACGCCGGATGCGATCATAACTTTCTTCACGCCTTCCACTTTACGCGCGGCACGGTAAAGATCGATGGTGTGTTTGTGGTCCGTGTTTAGTTTGTTACAGATACCTGGGAACACACAAGAAGGGCGACGACAGTTTGCTTCTGCTTTTGGATCGCTACAGCCAAGACGGTACATGTTTGCTGTAGGGCCACCCAAGTCAGAGATTGTACCGGTAAAGCCAGGTACTTTGTCGCGGATCTCTTCCAGCTCATTGATGATTGAGTCTTGTGAGCGGTTTTGAATGATGCGGCCTTCGTGCTCGGTAATCGAACAGAAAGAACAGCCACCAAAACAGCCACGCATGATGTTAACCGAGGTCTTAATCATGTCGTAAGCAGGAATTTTTGCTTTGCCGTACATAGGGTGAGGAACACGTGCGTACGATAGGCCGAACACGTAGTCCATCTCTTCTGTGCTTAGCGGGATCGGAGCTTGGTTTACCCAAAGCTCACGGTCACCATGACGCTGAATCAGTGCGCGGCCAGAGTATGGGTTGGTTTCCAAGTGCATCACACGGCTCGCGTGCGCATAAAGAATACGGTCGTTGTTGAGTTTTTCAAAATGAGGCAGGCGGACAGCGGTCGTTGCTGCATCGTGACGCGATGGACGAATCGTGATCGGCTGTGCGACGGGCTCATCTTTTTTGGTATCGCACTGAGTTTCCACTTCGTAAGGGTTCTTAGGTACGAACGCTTCTTTACGAGGTTTCTCAATGCGAGAAGAATCGATAATGGTGTAGCCTTCTGGCTCTGCCGCAAGGTTTACCGCAGTACCGCGAATGTTGGTCATGGTCGAAATGTCTTCGCCATCGGCAAGACGGTGCGCGACTTCCACTAGGGCACGTTCTGCGTTACCAAAAAGAAGGATGTCCGCTTTTGCATCGAACAGAACAGAGCGGCGAACTTTATCAGACCAGTAATCGTAGTGAGCCACACGACGCAAACTTGCTTCGATACCACCAAGAACGATAGGTGTGCCTTTATAGGCTTCACGACAACGCTGTGAATACACCAAGGTTGCACGATCAGGACGTTTACCGCCTTCGTTGTTTGGCGTGTACGCATCATCGTGACGAAGCTTTTTATCCGCCGTGTAACGGTTGATCATCGAGTCCATGTTACCCGCGGTGATCCCGAAGAACAGATTTGGCTTACCAAGCTGCATGAAAGCATCTTTGTTGTTCCATTCTGGTTGAGCAATGATACCGACACGGAAGCCTTGTGCTTCCAGAAGACGACCAATGATCGCCATACCAAAGCTCGGGTGGTCCACGTACGCGTCACCCGTGACAATGATAATGTCACAACTATCCCATCCTAGGGCGTCCATTTCTTTGCGGCTGGTCGGCAAGAAAGGTGCCGTACCAAAACACTCAGCCCAGTATTTTTTGTACTCATGAATAGGAGTAATGTCGTTGGTCATATTTTGCTCTCTGTTCCAGGGAGCGCGAATTATAGCGATTTGGTGATCAGGTATCTACAGGCAAGTGACATATCTCTCTTAGTTCTAATCGTATTGCCAATAGAGAATTGAGCAAGTTGGTTCTTAAGTGAGCGGTTCAGCAATTTTGTCCTTATTTCATATAGGGTTAAAGGTGTTGATCGAACTCAAACTTTAGCCAAAAGCTATGGTGTTCATGTTATGGAGTATGTCTATACTCAAATTGACGCATAGTCTGTGCTAGGGAATAAGTGAGGTTAAGTGATGACAGAACTACTTAACGCGGTGTCGCAATCTGAGCCCACACTAAAAAGTGAAACAAAGGTCATAAACTGGTCGTTGAATATCGATACGCAAGTATTTGAGTGTGATCAGCAAGCCTTAATGAAAAGTTGCGAAATAATGGTACCGTTGACCTGTTTTGAACAGTTGTTCGATTACATGTCGCCAGAACAAAAAGAAGAGGCGTCAATTCGGTTTAGTAGAGTGAAAGCATTAGGTGGGGAAGAGTTTTTTTCGTGCTGTATTACCCCCCAGCCTGATGTTTTTGTTCATATTGAATGTCGGTTCGAAAAGATAAATAGCGCTTATATTCAGGGGTCATTGATTCCTCAAATCAAAGTCAAAGGGCAACAAGAGCAAGCCAAAATTTTAGAGACGCTTTTCAATTTACCAAACGTGGGTGTTTTGGTTGCTGACTCCGAGACCAGAATACTGGGGTGTAATTCCGCATTTGAAAATCAGATGGGTTACCAAAACCTTGATATTGTTGGCTTAAAAACTCAAATCTTCAGTTCAGAGTTACACAGCAAAGAGTTTTACGAGAATATTTGGCGAGAGGTGGAAACTGAGGGGGGCTGGAGTGGTAATTTGCTCAGCCTGAATGCTTCCGGTGGCGATCAGGCTCACCATCTTTGTCTCTATAAACTTGCTTTATCGAATGAACGCGTTCTCTATATTGGCTTTTCAACAGATATATCCGCTGCTTTATTCAGGCTTACAAATGCTAAAGAAACCAACTCCCATTGGATCAGTTATTTACCAAACAAAAATGAGTTTGAGAAGAAACTCACCGCTTTGTGCACTGACGATATAAAGAACGATATTAAGATTGTTATGACTATCGCACCTAACTTTAGCTCTCAATTTATGGTTGAAGAGCAACTGGGTCTATCTGATTTCTTAATGCGTAGTAAACATGTCAGTCTAGCGAGTCAGCTTACTAAAAATGTCTTTTCTATTTGTATACAAACACCTAAATGTCGATGGCTTAGCCCTTTACGATTGATACAAATTGCAATTCGAGGATTTTTCGCTGAACTAAGGGCGGAAGTTGGCTCTGAAATGCACGATTCCGTTGTCGCAGGTCGTACAGGTGTTTCGGTCATCGGATATGATACAGACAGCCCAACCAAAGCGATTGTGCAAGCTGCACAAGCAATGGTTTCTGCTAAATCTGGGATTGAGAATTACTTCAATTTTTACAATAGTGATTTGCACACAGAGTTAGTAAAACGACTGCAATTAGAAAGTGTCTTGAGAGAGAAAATTGCCAGTAGGGAAGTTGATGTTTATTTCCAACCAATCATAGAGGCAAGAACTGGTCGAGTGGCTAAGTTTGAGGCGCTTGCTCGCTTTCATTTACAGACTCAGCAATGCAGTACTCAAGAAGTGATCGCCATCATTGAGGATTTAGAGCTGGTCTCTGCACTTGATGATCTTGTGTGTCAAATAGCCATTGAGAAGTTTCCACACTTGCAGCATGTTTACGGCGAGGACGTAGGCTTAACGATTAATCGTTCGTTGAATACGCGGTTGGATTCTCTCCAGGTAATACAAAATTCCTTTGAAATTATCCAATCTAGTAAGGTTGATCCTAGAGTGGTAACAGTGGAGTTGACCGAAACCGCATACTTTGAACAAGATGTTGAGCATAAGCTGGCTTTGGAGCAAATACGTCAGCACGGTATCAGTATTGCTATTGACGATTTCGGGACGGGGTATTCTTCTTTTTCATACTTAGAGGATGGTCAATTTGATGTCCTTAAAATTGATAGAAAATTTGTTCAGAACCTAACGGAAGGTAGTACCAAATACAATATTGTCAAAATGATCACTCAACTCGCTCATAACCTGAATGTAAAAGTGATAGCTGAAGGTGTTGAAACCGTGAGTGAGCTGAGGGCATTATCCAGAATTGGCGTGGACTATATGCAAGGTTTTGTGTTCTCAGAGGCATTACCTTTGTTGGCGTACGATAAAGCTATCAGTTATGAGCATCTGTTTGAGGATGTGCAATCAAAGCCAAACCCAAATGCAACATTGCTTTCGCTGTGTCATTCAAACGTTCACCACCTTGACCCGGGTGATCCGTTGTCTCTTGCGGTAGAGTTTATGAACTTGAACCCTGACTCTCCACTCGTGGTTGTGGACGAGAAGCAATGTGTAGGAGTGGTATTAAGAGAGCACATAAGTTTGCACTTGACGCCCTCTATGGGAACCGATTTAGAAACAGAGAGAGAAGCTAGAGTTTGGAAGAAACCTGTCAATCAAGTGATGAGTACCAAATTCCAGAGTGTAGAAGCAAGTACACAACTCAAAAATATTCCAGAGTTGCTGCAAGCAGACATTGCCTTTCCGTGGGTGGTATGTGACGAGAAGCATCACTATCGAGGTGTTATTACACAAGCTGACGTCTTACATTACTTAGCAAATAGTTAGCAAACCATTACTCGAAGGGTGGCGAAGCAGTAGTCTGAACAAAGGCTATTTGCTATTATCGCCACCCCAAAATGACTTTTGAGTTTGCATTCAACATGATTCAACAACTGCTGTTAACTTTTCCTCCTATGCTATTTGGCGCCCAAGCGCTGTTGACCTTGCTTTTGATTAAGGGCGATATCTGTCCGGGTCAACGTGGTCGTCTGCACAAGATGTTGCCATCAATTGGCATTCTTTGGTTAGCAGTAGCATCGCTTCGTATTGAAGCATTCATGATTGTGTTCGCTATCTTCTATTTTTACTCACAAGTTCAAACCAAAAAGACACGTGAAAAAGGTCCTTTATGGGCGCTGCATCTTGCGAACGGTTTGGCGTTTGCTTATGTGAGCATTCAAGTGATAGAACAACCGCACTGGGCTGCTTCCGCTTCTATGGCTCTGATGGTTTTCTTCTTAGGGGCAGTATTTGCTCAGCTTCTACTTGTAATAGCGCGTAGTCGTTTGCAAGCTTTCCATCGCATTCTTCCAGTGACAGGCGTGGTATCAGGTATGCTGTTGGTGGTGATGAGCCTGTTCTCTGCCTATCAATTAGATGAAGTGACGCTTAACTCTGTTACTCAACATATCTTGGCGTCATTGGCGATGCTGATTATGGCGATCGTGGTTTGGTGCTGGCATATCTTTACCCATAAGACACCAAACAAAGTCCAAGTTGCAGCGGCATTGTTACTTGCTCTTGCTTCAATGACCAGCCTTCAAGGTCTATTCCTGCTTAGCGCATAAGCCTATCTGTTTAACACTCCTATCAGAATTCTTATTGATGAGCTCGGGATTTAGACCGAGCTCACTTTCAAATCATTAGATTAAGTCTACGCTTTAGATATAGCCTCTATTGGTTTAGAGCGCGCCAAGACGCATGTGCTCAACAGAATTGAGGCAGAATACCTTGTTTTAGAGGAGTGTCGCTATGGACTTAAGCAATGTGAGTAACTGGGACAGCATTATCTTGCTGGGTATCGTGAATGAAAAGTTGCGCTTAGAGTGCGACAGCTTTGAAGAACTGGTTTCTATGTATGAGATGGACGTGGAATCGGTGGTGGGTAAGCTTGATATGCTTGGTTACCAATACGACCCACTTACCAATCAATTCAAATCCTACGAACGTTAATTTCGTTTCTATATCCCATATTTTAAGCCATCTTGATGCCGTCAAGGTGGCTTTTGCATTGTTGGCGCGCGGTGGCAAAGAAGGCTTGCAGGTAACGCTTATCCTTTTCTGAGTTGCGTGTTGCTGCAAACAGGCGACGCCACAACCCATCCCCAAATGGCTTGCTGGTGATGAGCCCTTGTCGCGAAAACTCCGAAATAGCCCAATTAGGCAACGCCGCGACGCCCAATCCTGCTGACACCATTTGCACTAGCATCAAGGTATTATCTGCCTGTTTCCATTTGGCTGGTTCCACACCTGCTGGTTGCAAAAAGTGTTTTACCACATCCAACCTCTGTTTCTGAACCGGGTAGGAGAGCATGGTTTGATCGGCAAGATCTTCTGGTTCAATGATCTCTTTATTGGCAAGCGGATGGCTGGTGGACGTGATCAAGCGCATTTCGAAATCAAACAGTGGCTCATAATGCACTTCAGAGCGTGGCTGAATATCGGAAGTGATCACTAAATCAAGTTCTCCGGCGAGTAATGCAGGTAGAGGCTCAAAGCCAAATCCGGAGGAGAAATCGAGCGTGACACTTGGCCACGTCAACTGATATTCCTTCAGTGCAGGCATCAACCACTGGAAGCAAGAATGGCACTCAATCGCCATGTGCAAGCGGCCGTTAACGTCCTCTTTTAGGCTGGCCAGCTCGTTCTCGGATCTGGCGATCTTTGGCAATATTTCGTCAGCAAGACGCAGCAGGATCTCTCCTTCAGAAGTGAATTTTACTGGGCGAGTTTTTCGCAAAAACAGCTGACCACCAATGCGAGATTCTAGGTCTTTGATTTGGTGTGAAAGGGCGGATTGCGTTAAGTGTAATGCCGTCGCGGTCGCAGTGAGTGACCCAGTATCTCTTAACGAGGTGAGGGTACGTAAGTGTTTCAACTCTATCATGAATCCCTTTCATCCTTATGTGTCTTCCATGAGCCATATTAACTTACCGATAAAAAATGGATATGTAAACGTCTAGACGTCTATTTGTGTCAATCTAGTGCGAGTGAGATCGCTCACTATGAATTTTTTTAATAAACAAGTTGAATAATTGGATGTTGTTCAATTCATGCATGAGAGAGATAGTTTTAGCCATTCAGACATCTTGATGAATTTCATTCCCGATGTGCTGACCTCAATATCAGAAAATGAATAAGGAATACGGACATGGCTACGACAACGCATATTCTTGGTTACCCACGCATTGGCGAAAAGCGCGAACTGAAGTTTGCACAGGAGAAATACTGGCGAGGTGAAATCGATCAAGCTGAGCTTAAACGAGTCGGCGCGGGACTACGCGAGAAAAACTGGAACACCCAATCAGAAGCGGGATTGAGTTTCGCAACTGCCGGAGATTTTGCTTGGTACGATCACGTATTAACCACGACGCTGCTTTTGGGGCATGTTCCTAAGCGTCATGCAACTGGCTTCCCAGATCTGGATACCTTATTCAAAGTGGGTCGTGGTCAGTCTCAATCGGGGTGTGGCTGTGCAGGTGCAGCGGCCTCTGACATGACCAAGTGGTTCAATACCAACTATCACTACATTGTACCTGAGTTCAGTAAGGACGATACATTTGAAGTCAGCTGGCCACAGTTGTTTGAAGAAGTGAACGACGCAATCAAAGCGGGGCATAAAGTAAAGCCTGTGTTGCTTGGTCCTCTTAGCTATCTGTACTTGGGCAAAGAAGTAGAAGAAGGCTTTGACCGCCTTACCTTACTGCCGAGATTACTAACAGCGTACCAAGCGATTTTGTCTAAGTTGGCAAGCCAAGGTGTGGAATGGGTACAAATTGATGAGCCAATTCTTTCACTTGAACTTGAAGATAAGTGGGCTGACGCGTTTAACTTGGCTTATCAAGTGATCCGAAGTGATGTGAAGGTGCTTCTCACGACCTATTTTGATTCTGTTACTGACACGATTGATAAGGTGATAGCTCTGAAAGTCGATGGCTTGCATATTGATTTGTCAGCCGCTCCAGAGCAGCTAGAGGAAGTTGTCGCTAAACTACCACAAGGTTGGGTACTTTCTGCTGGTGTGATAAACGGCCGTAATGTTTGGCGCTCAGATTTAAGCTCCCAGTTAGAGCGCTTGCAACCAATCAAAGACAAACTTGGTGATAGGCTTTGGATCGCGAGTTCTTGTTCACTTCTGCATAGCCCTGTGGATTTGGAATTGGAACCAGCGCTAAGTGATGAGGTGAAAAGTTGGTTTGCGTTTGCAAAACAAAAAGTGACTGAAGTAGCGCTACTTGGACGCGCACTCGATGGTGACCACAATGCGATCCTCGCTTGTGATACATATAGCCAGCCAATAAAAGCTCGTAAAACCGCGACTCACGTAAACAAGCCACATGTGCAAAATCGTTTGGAAGGGATTTCGGCTTCTTTGACGGAGCGCAGTGCTCCTTATGTCGAGCGTGCGGCGCATCAAGCCGAAGTACTAGGTTTGCCATTGTTGCCTACTACGACTATCGGTTCTTTTCCCCAAACCGGTGAAATACGTGTTCAGCGCAGTGCGTTCAGAAGCGGTCAACTTTCAGAGGCTGAGTATCATCAAGCGCTGAAAGGTCACATTGCCGACGCGGTAAAGCGTCAAGAAGCGCTCGACCTTGATGTATTGGTACACGGTGAAGCTGAACGTAACGATATGGTGGAGTATTTTGCAGAGAACTTAGCTGGCTTCCAAACCACCAAATTTGGCTGGGTACAAAGCTATGGATCCCGCTGCGTGAAACCTGCGATTGTAGTCGCTGACGTAGAACGCGAAAAGCCAATTACGGTAGAGTGGTCGACATACGCGCAATCACTAACGAGTAAGCAGATGAAAGGTATGCTTACTGGCCCTGTGACGATTTTGTGTTGGACATTTCCTCGTGAAGATATCACTCGCAAAGAAATTGCAAACCAGCTCGCCCTTGCGTTGCGAGATGAAGTATCAGATTTACAAGAGGCTGGTATCAATATTATTCAAATTGATGAGCCTGCGATTCGTGAAGGCTTACCTCTGAAAAAACGCGATCATAATGAGTACCTCAACTGGGCCGTTGATGCATTTAAGATCTCGGCAGCTAGCGCAAAGCCAGAAACTCAAATTCATACACATATGTGCTATAGCGAGTTCAATGAAATTATTGACTCTGTTGCGGCAATGGATGCGGATGTCATTACTATTGAGACGTCTCGTTCTAACATGGAACTACTCAAAGCGTTTGAGGATTTCAATTATCCAAATGAAATTGGACCTGGTGTGTACGACATTCATTCACCTAACATCCCTACAGAAGATTGGATTGAAGGCTTGATCAAAAAAGCGGCAGAGAAAATACCAGCGCAGCGCTTGTGGGTGAACCCAGACTGTGGCTTGAAAACTCGTAACTGGACAGAAACCGAAGCGGCGTTAGCCAATCTGGTTTCGGCTGCGAAAAAGTTACGAACTGAGCTCGCGTAATGATTACTAGCGAATGGAAATAAAAAAGCGAGGACATTGAGCCTCGCTTTCTTCTTACCTGATTTCTTACTCATTCTAGTGAACGAATAAGCGCATTACTGTGGCTGCTGAGTTGCAGTACAAGTTTGTTCAGATACCAACTCATCTGCTATTAATTGGCCACGAGAGTTGCGGATCTTAATTCGGTACATCAATCCCATATCGATTTGTTTACGTACTGCAGGTGTATTGCAGTATGTGTAGATACTGGTATTGAGTACTTGATTTAACGGCTTAGCACCTAGCGCATCGTCGTTATAGATCATCATCATCTCAACAACATTTTTATTGGATGAAACGCGCAAGATCTTAAGTGGGCCATACTCAACAGGCAGGCCTGCAGATAGAACGCCTGCGCGGTTTGATGCCATCAGTTCAAGCTGACGTTGTTGGTCATCGTTAGATGTACAACCGGCTAACGCACCAAATACAAGGAAGAGACACAGTAATTTTTTCATAACTTAAAATACTTTCTTAAACGGCTTTACGATCACGTTTTCGTAAACACCCGCCGCAATGTAAGGGTCAGCGTCTGCCCATGCTTGGGCATCTTCCAAACTAGCAAACTCTGCTATCACGGTTGAGCCAGTAAAGCCTGCTTCACCGGGATTATCGGAATCGACCGCTGGCATTGGCCCTGCTGTAAGTAGGCGACCTTCATCTTGTAATTGTTGTAAGCGCTCAAGGTGTTGAGGGCGAACACTTAGACGTTTTTCCAACGAATTCTCAATATCCTGAGAAAAGATGACATACCACATAGCATAGTTCCTTAATTGGGAGGGTAAAGTGTTAATTTAACGCCTTTTTTATACCACGAACAAGTTTACATGCGAAATTGTGAAGCAATTCCTAGCATTTAAGTACAATAGATTACTTTTGAATCGGGCGTGGTTTACCGTCACTATCGATGGCTACGTAGTTGAATGTGGCATCACAAACCATGAAGCGGTCTTCAACACCGTGTACTTTGACTGGTTTTACCCAAACCTCTAGATCAACGCTCATTGAAGTACGACCAATTTTACTGCATACGCCGTAGCAACATACAACGTCTCCAACGCTAACCGGCTTTTTAAAGGTAATGCTGGAAACTGAAACAGTAACAACGCGGCCGGAAGATATTTCTTTGGCCAAGATTGCACCAGCTAAATCCAATTGAGACATGATCCAACCGCCAAAGATATCGCCGTTGGCATTTGTGTCGGCTGGCATAGCCAAAGTACGAAGCAGTAATTGCCCTTTAGGTGAATGACCTTCTTCACTCATGATGACATCCTAATATTTCTAATATGCAAAAAAATGGAGCAAACAACAAAACAGCGACCCAAGGGTCGCTGTAAATAATAAATGTGCGCGGATTATAGCAAAACTGAGTTTTTAATCATCAACCGATACATCGGATGAGTCTTCTTTCTGCTCTTTGGGCATGTGTTTGTAGATGTAGAAACCTGTTGCGATCATGTACGCAAACGTTGCAATCAACAAGCCAAATACTTTGAAGTTTACCCACACATCTAATGGAAGCTTAAAAGCAACATAAATGTTTAAGCCCGCACAGAGAGAGAAGAAGCCAACCCATGCCCAGTTGATCTTCGTCCAAACAGCTTCTGGTAAGGAGATCTCTTTACCCAACATGCCTTTGATTGCCGATTTGCCCATCGCATGGCTAACTGCTAGACCAATGGCGAAGATCATATAAACGATGGTGACTTTCCACTTAATGAAGTTTTCATCGTGTAGGAAGATAGTCATGCCACCGAAGATTGCGACCATAGCAAAGGTAATGAGCTGCATCTTTTCTACTTTTTTGTATAAAGCGAACGTCAACACAATCTGAATCGCGGTTGCGACAATAAGTGCCCCAGTCGCAACATATATATCGTACATCTTGTACAGGGCAAAGAAGACTATGAGGGGAATAAAATCAATGATTTGCTTCATATTGCAGAAAAACCGAGTTGTTGAGTTGAGGACAGTCTAGCGGAATCTCGGGCAATGTGAACACTTGAAGGTGTTTGGATACAAAAATTGCCACGTTTACGCGGCAATTTTCTACCTTGACTAAGCTACGTTTTGGTACTGGGAGACCAATGATTTTACGTCTTCTAAGTAGCCTTCGTGCAATAAATTGTGGACCGTCATTTCAAGCTCTTCTTCAGACATTGTGAAGCAGGTTGATTTGCCTGTCATGATAGACAAATACTGATGGTATTCATCTTCAGTAAAGTGCCCAACTCTGTCTAACAACAGTGCTTTTATACCGTGGTGTATCAATCCGTAGTAAGTATGTCTCTGCATTAGCATATAGCCTCCTCACAGTACCAATAATTTAGTGTATTAATTGGTACTGTAATGTTCCTATTGCTGACGATGTTGCATAACAAGTGCCATGTTTTATATCTTTTCTACTTCTTGTTCTCTTGTATGCTGATTATTGAGCCATCGATCAAGAATATTGTTGAGGGCAGTTATGGTCGTAGGTTTTGAAAGGCGATCATCCATCAACTCGTGAATCAGCTCTAGTTCACGAGCTCCTGACTCTCCTGATAAAGCAATAATAGGGGTGTTTGGAGATAACTCTTTGATTTTTTTGCTTGCTTCAAATCCATTCATGATTGGCATCTGTACATCCATCAATACCAAGTCAATATGATTTGATTTGAATATATTGACGGCAGTTTCACCGTTGTTTGCTTGAATAGTATTGACCTTAAGTTTATCAAGATACATCTGAACCAACGCACGTTGGACTTCTTTATCATCGACGATAAGAATTGTTGGGGCATTAACTTTGACGTTGTTAAACTGAAGCCCGTCACGATTCGTTATCGCTTTACTTGGTTGAGCTGACAGTGACTGTAGGTTGGTTATCTTCTTGTCGATAGGTTGGATAGCATTTGGTACCACTGGGAAATATAGATAAAACTCAGTGTATTGCCCTAAGACCGATTGACACTCGATTCGGCCTCCAAACGAGCGCATAACACGTTGACAGTAGCCAAGACCAAGTCCGCTACCACCGCTTTTTTGGTGGCTGAAAAAGTCCTCAAATACTCTGTGCAGAATATTTTCGTCAATGCCAGGCCCGGTATCACGAAAGACGAGAGTGTTTTCATACTGGCCAATCTCATATTGAATCTCAATTTGACTCTGAGGGTAAGAATCGAAGTAGTAAATCGCATTTCGCAAAAGATTGAAGATGACAAAGCTAAACAGTGTTTCGTTTAAGTTGGCAATAAAATCATTATTCGCAGATAAGTGAATACGTTGACTTGTTTCTGCACTTTCAAACCCATAGCGCTGTACCGCTTGCTGAACAGCCGCCTGAATGGAGACTTGTGAGCTTGGCTCATGCTCTTGAGCGTTGTCGCTCACCTCTCGCAGAATAATATCAATAAGCTGGCGACCTCTTTGAATTGCGCCTTGTCCTTTTTCTATATCCGCTAAGGTATCTGCTGTTTCTGATTTCTTTTCGATATGTTGTTTTAACTTTTCAAACTGGAGTTGAACTTGCGCTAATGGATTTCGCATTTCATGGGCAATCGAATTCGCCAGAGCGCGACTCTGTCTAATCTTCCTGTCGGCTTCAATGGTTGTCTGGACGCGGTTTAATAGCGTTTGCAGTGCCGAAATTTCTTCGTTGGAGAAGAGTGCATTATCGATTTTGTGAGGAGAGATAAGCAAGTGAGTCACTGACTTTCCTTTTCCAAAAAGCGGTAATACGAGTGCAGTCTTATTCGAGCTCATTTTCTCATGAAGCTGTTGTAGTTCGCGTTCAGTTGAATAGGACTGCTCTAGCCGTTCCACCAACTCGTCAAAAACCAGTGCAGATTTCTTATTCGGCAAGTAGTTTTCATAAACGGTTTCGGTATAACTGCTGGTCACTAGACGAAGCTTCTCACTTGATATATTCAGTAAAAAAGCTAGTTGATGCATTGCATCATCGATTGAATCTTTAAACTCACTTTCTAGAGAAAGAATTTGCTGAACGGGGGTTAGAACTTCCCCATAGATGAGGAAGGAGGTATAGCGACTTACCTGTTTGAATACAGATTGCCAAGTTATGCCGATGAATGAACAGATGAAAGCAGCAGTGACCAATTGGTGACTTTCTGATAACGGGATGTATAAGGCAACGAGGGGAATAGAGTACATTGCTGCAGTAAACACCGCGGTGATTACCATGTATGTCAAATACCTAGCGCTGTAAAAACGTGATGTCAGCAATGCATATCCGACAAAGAGCATTTCGCTGATGGATAGGGCAGGTGGAAGCCAAGTTAGCGAAAAGTCATTAAGGAAAAAAGTCATTCCAACCTGAATTGTTAGCGTAGAAAGCATAAAGATAACAATCCCGGCAATCATGTAGTTAGAGCGGACTTTGATAAGCCTAAATTTACTTCCTTTAATATAAAACAGGTTTTTTAGCGTAAGGATGATCAACACAAAAACCAAGGTGAAAAATAAGCTAGTTAATGGGCCAAACTGAATTGAAAACTCACTAGGTGCGGCAAAAGCCACATCAATGACAGTAAGTCCTGGTACTAGATTTATTGCTATAGCGACTGTACTAAAGGCCAAGAGCACCAACTTTTGGCTGGACTTTAGTTCTGGTTTTGATATTCCGGCACTAAGTAAACACGAAAACGTATAAGCAAATGCAAATGCCGAGTAAGCAAACAAATTCGATAATACGGCTAAACCAATAGATAGTGTTTTTCCGAGCAATAATGGCAGTTCGGTGTGAAAGTACACATTGGTTAATATCCACAGGCATAGACTGAAAGAGTAGCCGATGTAATAGAGATAATACCCGGATTTAAAATCATAGTGTTTACGAACTAATGAGTTGATGAAGTATCCGATCCATGCCAATACAAAGCCGGCAGTCACGACCAGTGTTATTGCTTTTGGATACGTCATTACGTCAAAGAGATTCAAAATATCCATATCAATTTTGACTCCGTTTTTCTGCTAGGACTTTTGTTTTATAGCTTCGAAAGTCCGTTGTCTCGAAGTCTCTCCGTACATTGGGCAAATACCACATACCTTTATTGATTTGCTCTGTACCGGAACTGAAAAATGCCAAATTTGTGTAGCTTTTCTGCGACATCGATTGATAAAAATAGAGCATGGCCGGATTTTGCGTAATGATGAAAGCCGTGCAGAACTGATTCTCGTCTAGCACTTCAGCTAAACGTTTTTGGCTAAGGTACAAGAAATACAGCCCAAGTGAACGTGGGGCAGAAATTGCCAGTCTTATTATTTCGCAAATGGCATTTTTGTTCAGTGTGTGGTGATGTAATTGATGTTGTAAGGAAGCATCAGAAGTCGTTGCTTCAGAGGTCACTTTTTGTTGAACAAGAAGCTGCCCCAATTCATTAGAGTTTTCAGAATGCCACAAAGGGTTATTGAAGTAATGAGAAAAGAACAACCATTCAGAAAGTGATTTCCCGCACTGAATTCGAGCGCTTGATATAAGATGCCTATGTTCTGAATCGATACTCGGGGCGGTTAATACAAAATGTGTTTCATTTTGGGATAACTCCAAGTCCAACAAAATCTCATACCATTGCTCTTTGCGGACAAGGGTTTGTAAATTGCTCATTAGTATGGCATCAGCAAGTCTCATCGGTTGGCTGCAATATGGTGTGAAAACTAACTCGGTATTGCTGGAGACGTTTACGAGTTCGGATTTGTAATACCCATCGACTCGTGGCATGTAAGCGTAAGTTGGAGCTTGCTCTGGACAGCAATACCCTTGGTAACTCTTGCGAAGCTTATAGATAAGATAATCACACCAAAAATCGAGCCACGATGGGTAGTGTTGGTGAATTGTGCTTTCTAGCGCTTCGAGCTCAATGGCTATACTTCCAAGTGAACTCGAAAGGCATGCTTTCTCATATGCATTGGAGGTGATTATTTTGAGCAAATTACCGCTTTCTAGCGATGGGTCTATTTTTCTTGCATCAGAAATACGTTTTCGACAAACCTCTTCAATTAGGTGTTTGCCTTGAATAGTTTCAAGCCTAATAAATGCTTCAAAAGCTCTTTCTTTTTTGACTCTTGAATCAAGATGAAATTCTAGGCTCGACTCTACTTCAGTCGAGTATTGCGCCATCCTAGCCTCGTTTGACGTTTCAATCGGGTGTTTGCCAAACCACCCTTATCATTATGTTTGTGTCGAATTGATTGAGCATACTACTGGTTGTGTCTAACGCACATTCTAAAAAGCAGTTGCTTAAGGTCTTGTTCTATATCGACTCTTATGCTGAATATACTAATCGTATTAAAACAGGTTTCATAGTGAGAAGGGGCATAGGGCTAGGACTCTTTTGCCATATTGTGAGAGGAGGCGAAGAATTAAGGCGATAAAAAACCGGGACGAATCCCGGTTTCAATTAAATACAAAATAAAGTAGGTAATTACGCTTCTTGTTTTTGAAGCTCTACTTGTTCTGCTTCTTCTTCCACTAGCGCATCAACGATAACAGCACATGCTGCGTCACCGGTGATGTTTAGTGCCGTACGAATCATATCGAAGATACGGTCAAGAGCGAACAATAGCGGTAAGCCTTCGATTGGAATACCAGCAGCAAGCAGTACAGCTACAACTAGGAATGAAGGGCCAGGGACACCAGCTTGGCCTACCGCACCTAGTGTAGAAGTTACGATGATCGCGATGTAAGCGCCCATGCCTAGGTCAATGTTGAACAGCTGAGCAAAGAATATTGCCACTAGACCGTAGTAAATCGCGTTACCTGACATGTTGATGGTCGCGCCAAGAGGCAGAACAAACGATGCCGTCGAGTTCTTAACGCCTAGCTCTTTTTCACACGTATCCATCGTCACTGGCAATGTTGCCATTGAAGATGCTGTAGACAGTGCAACCGCTTGTGGTTTCTTCATTGCAGATACGAACTTCTTCGCTGATGTTTTAGTGAAGATGTGTACCATTGCTGGGTAAACCACGAAACCAAATACTAGGATTGCAGCGACGTAAACGACGAACAGTTTGAACACCACCATTAGGGCACCAAAACCAAACGTACCTACCGCTTCTGCCATCAGACCAAATACGCCGATAGGTGCGATGATCATCACTTTGTTGATCATCCAAACCATCGCGTCAACGATGCAGTTAACACCATTGATGATTGGTTCGCGGCGAGCTTTCTCTTGCTTTGAAATCGCGATGCCGAAGAACATACAGAACACTAGGATTTGAAGGATATTTGCTTCGTTTAGTGATTGAAAAACGTTAGTTGGGATCATACCAGTGATGGTTGCCCAGAAAGTAGGTAGTTCACCTTTTGAAGCGTATTCTGCCGAGAACATGCCTTCAACGCCAGAAACGTCGATACCCATGCCTGGTTGGAATACTTCACCCATAAACAGTGCCAGTGCTACTGCCAGAGCTGATGTTAGACCGAAGTAACCTAGGGTTACTAAGCCCACTTTACCAGCAGATTGACTATTGCCCAGACCTGCCGCACCTGAAATCAATGCAACAGCGACCAATGGGATCACTAACATTTTGATTAGGTTGATAAAGATAGCACCTAGTGGCGCAAATACAGTTGCACTGTGACCCATGAAGGCACCAACGGCAGTACCGACGATCATTGCAATGACGACTTGCACGCCAATGTTGTTTAGCAAACTCTTTTGTTTTAACACTTCCATAACCTCTGTGCTAATAATATGTAAAATCCTAAAATTACCCACCAATCTAAAGTTGTTATTTGGATAATTATATCGCCTTGCTTTTTACACTTATCATTCACAATTAGCAATACAATTTCAGTACAAAATGACTAGCTAATAAGTAATTTATTGACTGGTGATAATTTTTTAACCAGCAGCAAACGTTTGCTATTGGTGTTGATCATGTTCGAGCTTGGATGTGTTTATAAAATTAATGGTAAGGGAAGGGGGATTTTAGAAAGTGAATGTTAAAAAAAAGATCGATTTTTATCGCTTGATAAGGAATCGATCTCATATTAATTAAATTAGTGATACGTTATTTTTGTGTTGCAGCTTTCATTGCAGAAACGAATTCGCTTAGCTTGTCGAGCATGGTTTGTGGTTGCTCAACGTTCGCTTCGATAATTTTTACAACGGCAGAACCAGAAATTGCACCAGCGGCACCAGATTCTAGAGCTTGTTTCACCTGTGCTGGTTCTGATATGCCAAAGCCAAGTAGCGCTGGTGGCGCGTCAAATTGATTCAGTCTATCGAGCATGTGACCAACAGGCATGTTTGCTTTGGTTTCCGCGCCAGTCACACCTGCACGAGATAGTAGGTAAGTGTAGCCACCACCTAGCTCTGATACTTGCTTCAGTGTCTCGTCACTTGCCGTTGGTGGGGCAATGAAGATTGGGTGAATACCAAACTTCTCTGCAGCAGCAACAAACTCTGCACTTTCATTGGTTGGGACGTCTGCAATCAAAACCGAATCGATGCCCGCTTTTGCGCAGCGCTCATAGAAGTTTTCGATACCACGAGAGTAAACAAGGTTCGCGTACATCAGAAGACCAATAGGTAGCTCTGGGTACTTCGCTCGGATCTTACCAATCTGCTCGAAACAGATATCCGGTGTTGCGCCTGAATCTAGAGCACGAATGTTCGCACCTTGGATAGTTGGGCCATCCGCAAGAGGATCTGAGAATGGAATACCGAGTTCTAGAGCATCAGCGCCTGACTCAACTAATGTTTCCATGATCTTGTAAGATTGCTCTGCGTTTGGATCGCAAACCGTTACGAACGGTACAAACGCGCCTTGGTTTTTCTCGTTTAGGCGCTCAAACATCTTTGCATAACGGCTCATTAGATCGCTCCTTTTTCTTCTAGGATGGCATGTACAGTGAAGATATCTTTATCACCACGACCTGATAGGTTCACAACTAACAATTGTTCTTTTTCTGGATTCTCACGAGCCATACGCAGTGCATGTGCTACAGCGTGAGAGGACTCTAGAGCTGGGATGATACCTTCGTGACGCGCAATTTCTTGGAATGCTTCTAGTGCTTCATCGTCCGTTACGTTGTCGTATTCAGCACGGCCGATTGCGTTTAGGTGTGCGTGCTGTGGACCAACTGAAGGGAAATCAAGACCAGCAGAAACAGAGTATGACTCTTCAACCTGACCATTTGGATCTTGCATCAATGGCGCTTTCATACCAAAGAAGATACCCGTTTTACCATGTTTAAGTGGCGCGCCGTGTTGGTCGGTATCGATACCTTTACCTGCTGGCTCAACACCAATTAGGCGAACGCTTTCTTCTTCGATGAAGTCAGCAAACATACCGATAGCGTTTGAACCACCGCCCACACATGCGATAACTGCGTCAGGAAGACGACCTTCACGTGCCAAAATCTGATTCTTCGTTTCTTCACCAATCATGCGTTGGAAATCGCGCACGATGGTTGGGAATGGGTGAGGACCTGCCGCTGTACCTAATAGGTAGTGCGCGTCTTCATAAGTTGCAGACCAGTCGCGTAGTGCTTCGTTACATGCGTCTTTAAGTGTTGCGGAACCAGAGTGGACAGGAATAACTTCTGCACCCATGAGCTTCATACGGAACACGTTCGGACTTTGACGCTCAACGTCTTTTGCACCCATGTAAACGCGGCACTTAAGGCCAAGCAGTGCACATGCTAGTGCGGTTGCAACACCGTGTTGGCCTGCGCCAGTTTCAGCGATGATTTCGTTTTTGCCCATGCGTTTCGCAAGTAGCGCTTGACCTAACACTTGGTTGGTCTTGTGCGCACCACCGTGAAGCAGGTCTTCACGTTTTAGGTACAATTTGGTTTTCGTACCTTTCGTTAGGTTACGAGTTAGAGTCAAAGCCGTTGGGCGGCCCGCATACTCTTGAAGAAGGGTCATGAACTCACTGCGGAATTCTGGATCTTCTTGTGCGTCGATAAACGCTTGCTCTAGTTGCTCCAATGCCGGAACTAGAATTTGCGGAACGTACTGACCGCCGTATTCGCCAAAGTAGGCATTCAGTTTTGCCATGGTGATATTCCTTCTCGTATTTTTCGCTACGAATAGCTTTAAATTTTTTAGCTGAAATACAGCTTTAGTAGTTGCGAATGGCGCTGAATGCCGCAAGCAACTTCTGTGAATCTTTTTTGCCTGGTGCGCTTTCTACACCAGAGTTTAAATCTAATCCCAAGCAACCTAGTGCCGCAGCTTGTTGAGCATTTTCTGGCGACAGTCCACCCGCTAGCATAATTTGACTTGGGTCGCCGATCAGTGACCAGTCGAACACTTGACCGGTTCCACCTGTTTGAGTGCCAACTTGCGCATCTAACAGGTGGCGGTCAATGTTGTCCGAAAGCAGTTCTGGCTTCGCGTCTGTCACACCGTAAGCTTTCCAAATTTCTGCCGCTGCTGGCAGTTCGGCTTTGAGTTGGTTTACGTAAGCTTGGTCTTCTTGACCGTGCAGTTGTACCGCTTTCAAACCCAGAGAGGTCACAACGGAAGCAACAAAATCGATATCGTGATTTTGGAACACGCCTACATAACTCAGTGGAGCACCGCTCATGGTTAAGCGAGCACCTTCAAGATCAACGGCGCGTTTCGACTTTTCGACAAAAATCAGGCCACCAAACACTGCGCCAGCTTGGTATGCTTTTGCTGCGTCATCAGGATGAGTGAGACCACAGACTTTGTTTTCACCCAACGTCACTTTGCGTACTGCCAGTTCAAGGTTGTCTTCCGCCATCAGCGAACTACCAATCAAGAATCCGTCTGCGTATTCCGCTAAATCACGAACTTGTTGATGCGTATAAATGCCAGATTCTGAAATTACCGTCGCGTTTGGTGCTAATTCGCGAATTGTCGGCGCCAGTTCTTTAGTACGATTCAAATCGGTACTTAGGTCGCGAAGGTTACGGTTATTGATGCCGATAACGCGAGCGCCCAGCTTAACGGCACGGTGAAGCTCTTCTTCGTTGCTCACTTCGGTCAGGATGCCCATGTTCAGGCTGTGTGCTGCTTCTTCTAGGGCTTTGTACTCTTCATCATTGAGGACAGATAGCATTAGCAAGACAGCATCAGCACTGTAATGACGCGCCAGGTAAACTTGGTAGGTGTCCACCATGAAGTCTTTACACAGAACGGGCTGTTTGACTTGACCTCTTACCTGAGGAAGAAAGTCAAAGTTACCTTGAAAGTATTTCTCGTCTGTTAGTACCGAAATTGCATCAGCATGGTTGTTGTAAACCGATGCAATGTAATCCAAGTCGAAGTGATCACGAATCAAACCTTTAGAAGGAGACGCCTTCTTACATTCGGTGATGAATGCCGTTTTTTCGCCACTCAGTGCATCGTAGAAGCTGCGATCCGATGGCAGCAAATCAGACTGAAATGTGCTTAGCGGTTGAGACACCTTACGGTCTGCTACCCACTGATATTTGTCGCGGACAATTTTCGCCAGTACTTCTGCCATTTCTGCTTCTTTCTTAGAAACGTGTTCAGACAGGTTGTCAGCTTGCTGAGTGTTGAAGTCAGTCATCTTCTTCAATTCCTTAAGCGTGTGCGGCAAGTTGTTGTACCAATTGGTACGCCTTGCCTGAATTCATTGCCTCAATCGCTTGTTGCGTGTTGGCTTTTAAATCTTCGTGGCCGAATAGGCGCATTAGCAGAGCTACATTCACTGCCACTGCGCCCAATTGTGCGTCTGTACCTTTACCCGTCAGAATATTGGTAATGATGGCTTTGTTTTCTTCAGGATCGCCACCTTTGATCGCTTTTAACGGGTGCGCTTCTAGACCGAAGTCTGCTGGTGTTAGCGTGTACTCAGTGATCTTGCCATCTTTGATTTCTGCAACTGTTGTTTCACCGTGAATCGCCACTTCATCCAAACCACTACCGTGTACTACTGCTGCGCGCTTCATACCCATTTGTAGCATGGTTTCTGCAATAGGACGAACCAGTTCTTCACTGTAAACACCCATCAATTCGATGTTAGGACGAGCAGGGTTAATCAGTGGACCAAGAATGTTAAAGATGGTGCGTGTTTTCATGGTTTGACGCACTGGCATCGCGTGGCGCACACCACCGTGGTATTGAGGTGCAAATAGGAAAGCAACACCAATATCGTCTACCGCTTTGCGCGTATCTTCTGCGCTCATGGCTAGGTTGATACCAAATGAATCAAGAAGGTCAGAAGAACCCGATTTGCTTGAAACGCTGCGGTTACCGTGTTTCGCCACTTTTAGGCCACATGCTGCAGCAACAAACGCCGCAGTGGTTGAAATGTTGATGGTGTTGTGACCGTCGCCGCCCGTACCTACGATATCTGCGAAATCGTAGTCTGGGCGAGGAAATGGGTTTGCATTTGCCAGTAGTGCTTTTGCCGCGCCTGCAATTTCATCTGGCGTTTCGCCTTTGATTTTTAGTGCAGTCAGTGCTGATGCCATCAAAATTGGGTCTAGCTCACCACGGATGATGATGTCGAACAGCTGTTGGCTCTCTTCCTGAGTAAGCGATTCTTGCTCGTACAGTTTGGTAATAATAGGGTTGATGATTGCTTCCATATTTCCTCTCCTAAATTTCTTATGTGCCAAGTGCTTTTTAAGCAGTGAGTGGGTTTACTGAAGTTTATTCTTCAAGCGCCCATTCAATGGCATTGGCCAACAGTGTTGCTCCGTAGGTCGTCATAATAGATTCCGGGTGGAACTGGAACCCGCAAACTTTATCTTCCTCATGAACCACAGACATCACTAAGTCATCCACTTCTGCTGTGATGGTTAGGCTCTCAGGAACCTGAGTAGCAACCAGCGAGTGGTAACGTGCAATTGCAAGTGGTGATGGTAGGTTTTGGTAAATCGCATGGTTTTGGTGCTCCATCATAGAGACCTTACCGTGAATAATTTCGCCCGCGCCAGCAACGGTGCCGCCGTACGCTTCGACAATCGCTTGGTGACCAAGACAAATGCCGATCATCGGTACTTTGCCTTTCATGCGTTGGATAAGCTCTGGCATTGAGCCTGCCTCTGACGGTGCACCAGGACCCGGTGATAGCAGAACCACTGGGTTTTCAAGCTCGTTTACCGCTTGTTCGATGGTTTCTGCTGGGATGTTGTTTCGGTAAATCTTGACTGAGTGACCTAGCGAGCGGAACTGATCCACAAGGTTGTAGGTGAACGAGTCAAAGTTATCGATAAAAATGATATTAGCCATCTCTGAACCCTATTCCTTATTGTGACTTATGCGCTGCTTGGATAGCAGAGATTACCGCTTGTGCTTTACCGCGCGTTTCGTCTGCTTCCGCTTGCGGATCAGAGTCGAACACCACGCCAGCACCGGCTTGAACTTGAGCAATGCCATTTTCTACGTAAGCAGAGCGAATGACGATACATGTGTCGAGTGTGCCTTCGCCGGTAAGGTAACCAACCGCACCGCCGTAGCTGCCGCGTCGTGCGCCTTCTACATCGCGAATCAACTGCATCGCACGAATCTTTGGTGCGCCAGTGAGCGTGCCCATGTTCATACAAGCTTGGTATGCGTGCAGTGCATCTAGGTCTTCACGCAGTTGGCCAACCACGCGCGATACTAGGTGCATCACGTGGCTGTAGCGGTCGACTTTGAGTAAGTCTGCTACGTGGCGAGTGCCCGCTTGTGCAATACGAGCGACGTCGTTACGTGCTAAGTCAACCAACATCATGTGTTCTGCGTTTTCTTTCATGTCAGTACGCAGTTCAAGTTCGATGCGGCTATCTAGGTCGAAATCGATCTCGCCGTTAGGGCGTTTACCACGGCGACGAGTGCCTGCGATTGGGTAGATTTCAATTTGGTTGGTATCGGTTTCGTACTTAAGCGCGCTTTCTGGTGATGCGCCAAACAAAGTAAACAGCTCGTCTTGCATGTAGAACATGTAAGGGCTTGGGTTACTTTGTTTGAGTTCTTTGTAGGCTGCCAATGGGGAAGGGCAAGGGAGTGTAAATCGGCGAGACGGTACGACTTGGAACACATCGCCTTTCACTACGAACTCTTTTAAGTCACGAACGATTTGACAGAAGTCTGAATCAGATACGCTAGGTTCAACCGTGACATCGGCGATTTGCTCTGCACTTGGCAGCAGTTTTGGCGCCGCACATTGAGCGCTGATTTCCGCGATGCGAGTTTCTAGTGTTGTTTTTTCTGAATCATCGACAAACAAAGTCGCTTGCAGCTGGCAAGATTCGGTTTGATGATCCACAACCAACAGCGTTTCCGCTACGTAGAAAACGTAATCTGGGCATTGATTGGTTGCTTCCGCATTGCCCAGTGGTTCGAAGTTCGCGACCAAGTCGTAAGCAAACAAACCACCAAGGAAAATCGCGTGTTTGTCTTGCTCTGAAATATCGAAGCTGTGTTGCACTAAACGCAGCGCATCGAAAGAAGAGGCTTCACGTAGGCGAGAGTCTTCATCTAGTGTGTCGCACGGTTGAGTGAATTCCAAAGTCAGCGTTTCGCCATCGAAATCACTCTCAACGTCACCACGAATGTTCTGGTTTAAATGGGAAAGTAGGTTTTTACCGTTGTTGGTCAATGCCTGCATGCTGACGCTATGACCAAAGCAGACGAGACGCACGGCAGAATCGACAATCAGTAGTGATTTTAAATCTTGCTTTGAATCGATCTCAGCGGATTCTAGTAATAGGCTGTCAGTCTTGTTCTCACATAATGTGTGGAACAAGCGAGTCGGGTCTTGAGTATAAGGGACGGAGGCCGTTAGCACTTCAAGCTGTCCAAGTTTCTGAATATCAATGGCCTTATTCACAAGACCTCCTTATAGCTGTTTTATATCTTCCTGCCGTACATAGTGGCATAAAGCAAACGTTCACCCAATCAAGTTTTGGTCATATTCGATGAATGTTTAAGCAGTTGAATGTGAGATGAACGACAAAATAAAAAGCCCGCTGAAGTAGCGGGCTTTGTGTTGTTTAATTCTATAAACTAGAAGTACACGTTCGCCCACCAAGAACTTGTCCAAGTGCGCCACCAAGCAAGATCAGCAGAATTCATCTTATTCGCATGAACTGCAACTTTCGCTTCCTGGTTTTGGTTAAATTCTTGTAACATGGTGAGCCTTAACTAGGTACTTTGTATTTGTGTACTAGTTAACTAGTGCAGAGGTAAAAAGTCAACCCCAAAACAGCATTAAAACGACAAAAAAGATGAGAATTGATTTACACAGCCACACTACGGCATCAGATGGTCGATTTGCACCACATGATTTAGTGGATAGGGCATTGAGTTTTGATATCGAGGTTTTGGCGATCACGGATCATGATACGGTTGACGGCTTAGCTCCGGCCAAGCAATACGTTGAAGAGAACAATCTCCCGATAAAAATCATCAACGGTATCGAGATCTCTACCGTTTGGCAGAACAAAGACATCCACATTGTGGGGTTGAATATCGATCCAGATAGCCCAGCATTGACGGAGCTGATTGAGCAGCAGAAAACGCACCGCGTGGCTCGAGCTGAATTGATCGCTGAGCGTCTACAAAAAGCCACCCGTGAGGGCGTACTAGAAGAAGTCCAGCAAATTGCAGGTGATGCGCCCATTACACGAGCTCACTTCGCCAAATGGCTGGTGGACAATGGTTACGCCAAAAACATGCAGATGGTGTTTAAGAAATTCCTGACGCGCTCTAACCCTGGCTATGTACCACCGAATTGGTGTTCCATGAAAGATGCGGTTGACGCGATTCATGCCGCGGGTGGTTCTGCTGTATTGGCTCATCCGGGTCGTTATCAGCTTACCGCAAAGTGGGTAAAACGCTTGTTAGCGGCATTTGTCGAAGCAGGCGGAGATGCCATGGAAGTTGCGCAACCTCAACAAGCGCAACAAGAAAGACGCAACTTGGCCGATTATGCTATACAATACAAACTATTAGCTTCTCAAGGCAGCGATTTTCACTATCCATCACCGTGGATGGAGTTGGGAAGAAACCTCTGGTTACCTGCGGGCGTAGAACCAGTTTGGAAAGATTGGGGTATTGATCCTTCGTTGGACAATAAGCAACAAGACGAAGTCGAAACTCCCTAAAAAATATAGAGCCGAGAGGTTCGATAATGAGGAATTACAATGAGCCAGTTTTTTTACGTTCATCCAGAAAACCCACAGGCTCGCTTGATTAATCAAGCAGTAGCAATCATTCGTAGTGGCGGTGTTGTGGTGTACCCAACCGATTCCGGTTACGCACTAGGCTGTCAACTGGAGAACAAACAGGCGTTGGAACGTATCTGTCAGATCCGTCGTCTGGATGACAAGCATAACTTTACTTTGTTATGCCGTGATTTATCGGAGCTTTCTCTGTACGCGCGAGTTGATAACACCGCGTTTCGACTATTGAAAAATAATACACCAGGGCCTTACACATTCATCTTTAAAGGCACGAAAGAAGTGCCTCGCCGTTTGATGAACGCAAAACGCAAGACCATTGGTATTCGTGTACCAGATAACCGTATTGCGCTAGACCTTTTGGAAGCGCTTGGTGAACCAATGATGTCAACGTCGCTTATCCTTCCGGGTAATGACGTGACAGAATCGGATCCAGAGGATATCCGTGACAAACTAGAGCACGCGGTAGACGTTATCCTCAACGGCGGCTATTTAGGTGAACAGCCAACGACGGTAATTGACTTTAGTGAAGGTGAAGCCGTTGTTGCACGTGTTGGCTCTGGCGACCCTGCACCATTTGAATAATTGGTTTGCTGTTAAAGAAATAAGAAAGGGAGGCGTTATCGCTTCCCTTTTTTGATTGTGGGACTATTTAGGTGAAGTCAAAAATATTAATGTCGTTGTTACTCATGTAGTCAACGTACGCTTGATCAACACCTTTCAACGTTACTTCAATATTGAACTCGTCACTTGAGTAAACCGCCCATCCATATTCATTGAAGGAAAGCTCAAGCTGTTCCTCAGACTCAAGAAAGGAGTCTCTCTTGCCATCGCCATCAGTATCTCTTCCAAGATCAAAGGTCAGCTTGTCTTCAAAGATATTGAAGTCGAGCACTTCCGCCTTGATTTCAATCTCATTGCTGGTGATGATGCCCTCAGGCGTTTTGACGGAGAGGCGATTAGAGAATACAAACTCGTCGTTGCCTGAGCCTCCAGCGAGCGTGGAGTTACCATCACCCACGATAAGCTTGTCGTTTCCTAGGCCCGCATTGAGAAAGTTGTTGCCAGAGTAATCGAATAGAATGTCATCACCTTCTCCACCGTAAAGGAAGTCATCCCCTAATCCTCCAGAAAGATAGTCGTTGCCACTTCCGCCAGAAACATGATCTTCGCCCTTGCCACCCAGTAGATAATCATTACCACCGTTGCCATCGATATAATCATTTCCGCCAAAGCCGACGAACTTTTCATCTCCGCTATCGCCTACGAATACATCTGGCGTAAAAGAATCGACCGTTCCTTTAACATCATCTTCCTCAGCCGTTCCAAAAATCCAATTATAGTCGGGAGCCGTTGAGCTGCTTTCTGATCGAGACATATCTTTTCCTTTTGATTGTATGCGTCAAAGAGACTAGTGACACTGAAACACGCCCTAGCTGTGAGAAATCCTGATAATTTTATCAAGGTAAGGCTGAAGTGGTGGGTTATTAGCGTTTGAGTTTAGAGCGAATTTTTCTGATTCGTTTTAGTACTATTGGGTTATTTGCTGGAGGAATTGGAGTGGAATCCTAATCTGCAATTTCATCAACCAAAGCACGAAATGCTCTTACAATAGATTTAAGAATCTCGTATAATGTCCGACCGAAAAAATCCCATTCATGTGGGTAACTTGCAAAATGATGACCAATTCTGGTCTCGACGTCTGTGAAGACGACACATAGGTAGATAAATGAGCGAAAAGTTACAAAAAGTATTAGCACGTGCAGGTCACGGTTCTCGTCGTGAGATTGAATCGTTAATTAAATCTGGTCGCGTTAGCGTGAACGGAATCGTAGCTAAACTTGGTGAAAGACTGGAAGATGAGAACAGCGTAGTTCGTATCGATGGTCACGTTGTGTCTGCGAAGGCGCAAGAAGAAGTGATCTGTCGTGTTTTGGCTTACTACAAGCCTGAAGGTGAACTATGTACTCGTCACGACCCAGAAGGTCGTCGCACTGTTTTCGATCGTCTGCCAAAGATCCGTGGTTCTCGTTGGATTTCAGTAGGTCGTCTTGATGCGAACACATCAGGTCTACTGCTGTTTACAACCGATGGTGAGTTGGCAAACCGCCTTATGCACCCAAGTCGTCAGGTAGAGCGTGAATACCTTGTTCGTGTTTTCGGCGAAGTAACTGAACAAAAAGTGAAAAACTTGGTTCGTGGTGTTGAACTTGAAGACGGTATGGCGCGCTTTGAAGATGTGGTATATGCGGGTGGTGAAGGTATGAACCACACGTTTTATGTTGCAATCAACGAAGGTCGTAATCGTGAAGTTCGCCGTCTGTGGGAATCGCAAGATACGACGGTTAGCCGCCTAAAACGTGTTCGTTACGGTGATATCTATCTGGACAAGAAACTGCCTCGTGGCGGTTGGATGGAACTTGATCTTAAAGAAGTAAACTACCTACGAGAATTGGTAGAGCTTCGTCCAGAAAAAGAAACCATGCTTGATCTGAACAAAGATAACACTTCACGCAAACGTGAACGTGCTCGTAGCCAAAAAATCCGTCGCGCTGTTAAGCGTCACGAAGAGCGCGTAAATACGCCTAAAGGCCGCAGCAACAACCCTTCTCGCCGCAAGCCAAAGAAGAGCGCCGGTGATCAGGGTGCACGTAACAAGCATCGTTAATCGATAGCGAAAATTAGAAAGGCTTGCCTACTCGGCAAGCCTTTTTCTTGTCTGTCTTATTAAAAGAGGACAGTTACGTAAGTCGGTTTCATACATAAAAAAACACCAGCACGAAGCTGGTGTTTTTGATCATGTTGAGGGAACCGTTAATCACGTTTCCAAAGCATATGACAGAACTTATGTTCTGGGTCTCGACTGATTAGCATACGAGCAAAAACGTCATCAAGTACGTCATTTTCCTCGTTTACTAAGCCGATTCGAACTTCTGCATACACTTCTTTGTCGATGTCAAAGCCAACATGTTCAACCCAGTCATCACCAGTTTCAACAAGCTCAGCGGCACCACGATCTTCAAATTGCGCAGTAAACAGAATGACATCAGCTGGCTCTAGGTTGTCTGGAGCCATCTCAAGGAAGATGTCGTACGCAGCGTCGATAACGTCGTCGTAAGAAATCAAATCAGACATGCTTATGCTCGGCTCATGAACTTACGTTCAGTCGTGTTCACAATTACACGTTCGCCAGTTGCGATGTATTCTGGAACTTGAACAACAAGGCCAGAAGCAAAGCGAGCTGGTTTAGTACGCGCAGATGCAGATGCACCTTTGATTGATGGATCAGTTTCTTCAATCACTAGTTCAACAGACGATGGTAGTTCAATACCAACAGCAGCGCCGTTTACAAGGATAATATGGATACCTTGTGTATCTTCGTTGATGAACAGCATGTCATCTTCAACTTCAGCGTGCTTGAATGTGTATTGTGAGTAGTCTTCGTTATCCATGAAGATGTGCTCATCACCGTCAGCGTATGAGTACACAACTGCACGTTTGTTCATTTCTACTGTTTCAACAACGTCATCAGACTTGTAACGCTCATCTACACGAGCACCAGTGTTTAGATCTGTACAACGCATTTTGTAGATTTTAGCGCCGCCACGACCACCAGGAGTCGTTACTTCGATGTCTTTTACTAGAAGAGTTTTACCATTAGACTCGATTGCGAAGCCTTTTTTGATTTCACTTGCCTTTGGCATTGTATTTTCCTATTTACACTTATTAAGCAAAACTTGGAGATTATAGCGCTAAGTTGTCTAGCTGACATCAAAATATTTACCTCCATATAAGCTAAACCTTAGCTTCGAAGTCATGTGGTTAGCTGAAACCTAGATGTATAGTACCGATAAACTTGATTCGTTACAGAAGCTGATCGATCATAGGCTATATTCCAATTAACTCTTTTTATTTCCTGATACATGTCTCTACCTGTTATTGATCCAAGCGAACCTTGCCAACCCCAATTTGAAGCCCTGATTCGAGAAGTTTTAATGTGCTTAAAAGGGGGCTTAGGGCCAAATCTCCATAGTGTTTATGTCTATGGCAGTGTGGCGCGTAAAACCGCAGTTGTAGGCAAATCAAACCTTGATATTGTTGTGGTGACTAAGACTGGGTTTGAAGACAATAGAGTGACTTTGCTCAATACCATCCGCTGGCGTGTGCAAAAAGGTTACCCCCAAGTGACAGGTATTTCTATACGAACAGCTCTGACTAAAGAAGTCGCAAACCTAAATAGTATTTTTACCTGGGGTTTCATGCTCAAGCATTGTTGTGTTTGTGTTTACGGCGATGATCTTGCGGATTGTTTTGGCGACTACATTCCAAGTTGGGAGATTGCCAAGCATTGGAACATGGATGTAGAAGAGTGGGTGTCGATATATCGAACCAAAATAGTGCAAGCCAAGGACTCCGACGAGCTGATTAGCGCTCAGGTTACTATCGCGAAGAAGCTATTACGGGCTTCCTATTCTGTTATTATGCACAAAGACCGACGCTGGTTTGATGACCCTGTGGAGTGTGGCAATGCATTTCTTCAGTACCACCCAGAGAAAGAGACGGAAATTGCTCGATTGGGAATTTTGCTTTCTGGACGTTCGATTCCCAAACGCTCGGTACTTGGCTTGCTGGATGGATATGGACAATGGCTAGTGAAGGAATATCAGAAGACGGAATTTCGAATCGGATAACCTTAATAAAGCACATTGATCGTACTTTTAGAACAATCCCATTTGTGGTGCAGAGAGTTGCTCAAATTTAGTACCAATAAACGGTAATATAGCATCCGCAACAGGTTTTAACTGCTTATCAATATAGTGTTGATAGTCGATAGGACTATTACGGTATTCGTGTGGCTCTGGCCCGTTTACGGTAATCAAGTACTCGATTCGACCACGATTTTGATACTGCAATGGTCTGCCTAGTTTCGCATTGATGTCATCGGCCAAGCGCGCAGCACGTACTTGTGGCGGAATGTTCTTTTGATATTCGTGCAGCTTACGGCGTAATCGCTTTTGATACACTAACTGATCGTCAAACTCACCATTATTGGTTTTTTCGACCATCTCTCGCACATAGTCACTTGGGTCTTCACCGTGGAAGACCATTTGATACAAGGTGTTCTGGAATCGCTGTGCCAATGGTGTCCAGTCAGTACGTGCACTTTCTAATCCTTTGAAGATGATGCGCTCCTGTTCGCCTTCACCAATTAAACCGGCGTAACGTTTCTTGGAGCCGGTTTCCGCGCCTCGAATGGTTGGCATCAAGAATTTGCGATAATGGGTTTCGTATTCGAGTTCAAGAATCGAATTGAGATTGTACTCACTACGTAAATGGTCACTCCACCATTGGTTAATGTAGTCGACCAGTTCATTACCAATTTTATCTGCGTCTGCTTGGCTAAAGGCGCCGTTTAAAGAGACAAAAGTTGAGTCAGTATCGCCATAAATAACTTGATAGCCTTTGTCTTCAATCAGGACCTTGGTCTGCTTCATGATTTCATGCCCACGCATAGTGATGCTGGAAGCTAGGCGGGTATCAAAGAAACGACAGCCAGAAGAACCAAGCACGCCATAAAATGAGTTCATGATGATTTTGATCGCTTGTGAGAACGCTTTTTCATTGTTCTTCTTTGCAACATCGCGCGCTGCCCAAAGTTTTTCGATCATTTCTGGCAAGAAGTGTTTCGAGCGATGGAACTGACCGCCACGGAATCCGGGTACCGCTTCGTCGTCTGCTGTGCCGATTTGAAGCTGCAAACCTTCGACTAAACCCATAGGGTCGATCAAGAATGAACGAATAATCGAGGGGTACAGGCTCTTAAAATCTAGCACTAATACCGAGTCGTAAAGGTTTGGGATGGAGTCCATCACATAGCCGCCCGGGCTGGCAATCCAGTTTTCTGAATGCAGGTTTGGCGCCACATACCCTGCTCGGTGGATCTGCGGCAGATACAAATTAGTAAACGCTGCCACTGAGCCTCCAACGCGATCCAGTTCCACTCCCGTTAAGCGAGAGCGTTCGATAGCGAAGTCGAGTAGGTGAGTATGGTCAAAAATCTTGTTGACCAACACACAGTCTTGCAGGTTGTATTTAGCGAGAGACGGTTTGTCTGAACGGTACATGCGATTGATTTCGTCCATTCGATCATGAACGTTATGAATCTCTTTACCTTCGCCAAGGAGTTCTTGTGAAACAGACTCAAGTGACCAAGAGCGGAAATGGTATGTCGCGGTTTTGAGCGTATCGATACCATCGAGTACCACACGACCAGGAATAGAGATAAAGCCCTGTTGGCTTTGCGCGGAGCTGCGAAAGAAGCTCGGTTGGTCAGCGCGGCCTAGCACCAGCTTCATGTTGTGCCACTCGGCACGCTTGTGCAGTAGACGGAAATCAAAGTCGATAACGTTCCAGCCGACAATCACATCTGGATCAAATTGCTTAAACCAAGCGATTAGCGCCTGAAGCAGCGCTTTCTCATCTTTCACCCATTGGATTGGTGTGTCTGCCGGTTCAGGTTCGCCAATCATGATCACGCGTGAATCAGCAGGGCTATCTAAACCAATCGAATAGAGGATGCCTTTCTCTGAGCACTCTAAATCGAGCGAAACGACATGCAAACTAGGAATATAGTCGCCTTGACGGCACTGGGCTTTAGATACTTTAGTATGATTCTTTTGAGCCTGAAACTGACCAGTAAACTCAATGCTTCCCTTAATGAAGCGTTCCATGAGAAAGCGATCGGCGAGTTTTATATCGGCTTCCAGTGTCATGATGTCATCTTTAGCGAGCAGATCAGACAAGGTGTATGAATCTCTGATCGTTTGACAGTAGCAAGCACTTAGGGGTATGAGTTCAAAGCTTTTTAGGTTGAGTGGTTTGATTTCTAAAGGGATATGATGTTGCTTAGCTAGCGTACTAGCATGATCTTGATGACTCTGCTCAATAAAAAAGACAGGCTTTTCGCCTTGAATGGTCAGGTTTACGGGCCCGTTATTAGTCGCGACCCAAAGATCGATTTGAGTTTGCCCTGAAAGGTCCCGAGCTTGTCTGGTGAGTAAAAAGCCTTGCTGAATCGCCAACGAATATTTCCTTTAAAAACCAAAAAGGCCACATATGGTAGCCTTTTTACTTAATCAGAGGATATTAGCAAAAACTCAGTAGTAAAAATATCCCGTGAGCTTCGCTGTGGTGTTTTCTCTAGACCAATGCTGGTACTCGACTTCGCTTCGAATTGCCCAGTTTCGACTCAACGCCCAGTTCCAACTCGCTGTTGCTTTAGCATTTTGATCTACGAGTGAGTCAAACAGATATAGATACTGACCTTGTAAGGCTAAACGATGATTGTGAGTGGCTTGCCATAAAACACCAGCTTCAACGCCAGAGCCCACGGTAAGATCGTATTCAGTGAGTTCTCCTGCGCTAACATCTAAGGAGAAGAGAGTGTATAGATGAAGCTTGTCTGACTCGCCCCAAGCTTTACCTGCACCACCTTGAGCAAACCATCGACCGGCAAGTTTGCTCTCTGCCGGCATTCGGTCGAAGCCACCACGGATGTTCCACGCTAAGCTGTCAAAAACACGATTTCCCGGTGCTAAAGCCATCGCATCTAAAAGTTGAAAGTTCTCGAGTCTGGCGTTTGACGCTTGGTCGATACTCAATGTGGTATCTAGAAAGCTAATTTTCGCTCCCGGAATAAAACCCGCTTGAGAGTCGAGCAAATCATGGTAGGCAGCACGCCAATGGAAGAGTGTTCGATTTGTTGCCCCATCATTATATTGGTAGCTCAATCCAACTCGAGCAGAAGCATGGCCTTTTTCAGGGGATACTTTAGGCGCTTCCACAGGAGAGAAGGGAGAGTCAGCTTTGATTCGACTGCGCTGATAGAGAAGTTGAGTCAGCTGTTTTGCTGTTGGATCTCTTTCTAAACCGTCGTCGTAAAGTTCATAGTTTAGCCATTCGTAAGCGAACTCAAGTATCGCTGCTCGCTCTTCATCCGTAAATTTTGCAGCGCTAGGGTATTCTCCTTGCTTAGCCTTAATTGCAGCTTGAAAAAGGTCTTCGTCTATTTCGTTAGATTGATGAAGCAGTCGAGTGCCAAATGCAGCACGATATTCAGGCTCATCTAAAAGGTGACTGTCTGCGAGTGATGCTACCGTATCTGATGGAATTGCGTGAACTGGAAAGTCGGCAACTAAAGATAGATCATCTCTTGCCAGTTCAAGTAGAGCGAGTAATTGATAAGAGCAGTTTTCATCAATGAAGTAGTAATCGAATTCAGCAGTTTGCATTTCCCATAGGTGCAATAGCACACGATTTACTTCATCTTCTGATAGCTTGAGTTTGTACTCCCAGATATCACGAGATTCAATATCGTTGTACTCACGAACTTTGCGATAGTAGGGCATGACGGTAAATCGACCTGGATAGCTACCTGCTAAGCCCTTGAGAGCGTATAAAGCAGCATTATCATTGGTCTGAGGCTCAGCGGCAAAATTAACAGCAAACGCCACGAGTTCCTTGTGTCTTGTTTGATCCTTTGCATCGATTCTTAGCAATGTATGGCCAAACATGGAGGAAGGGTTGTTCATAAAGGCGGTAGGGAAAACTAACGTCATGCCTGCAGGGTCTAGTACTTCTTTCCAGTCATTCATTTCTGGGCAGTTTAGTATCGCCACACGATCCTGTTGTTGTTCAAGCCAAGTAAAGCGGGCTGGGTAACGGCAACGCATTTCAGCCTTTGTTGTGTCATCGGCGTTGTAAAAGGCATTAAAAGTAGCGATCAACTCAGCCTCTGGATTTGTTTTGCCGTCCACTGATAAAAAAAAGGCTTTCGAGTCAACGGTGCTTTTATAATCACTCAAAGTCGCAGGAAGGTAATGCCCCAACTTTAACCAGTAAGGCTCCTCGGACAATTGTTGCAAGTCTATCTGGTGAACATGAGCTGAGAGTGGGGAGGCAAAGACACTTGCCGAGAGGATTAACGCATGTGCGCAAAAAGGGAACTTCATCGAATACCGCGAAAATATAGCATTAAAAAAGTGCCCAAAAGGACACTTTCTATTATGGGTTCCAGTGCTTAGATAGTGTAAGCAGCTAGAGCGTTGTTTTCAGCAACCAAGTCATTTAGGTTAGTGAAGACTTCTTTTGAAGTCACATTCTCAGATTTGAATACTTTTGCAAAGTTTTCTTGAGCCATTTGGTTAAAAGTCGCTTTATCGGCTTCTTGAATGCCCCAAACTTCAGAAAGCGTAGCAAGAGTCTCACCTTCGCCTTTTGCGATATCGCGAGCTAGGTTATCCATGTTGCCATCGATAAATAGTGCTAGCTTTTGTGCTGAAGTGATAGTGCCGTTACCATCACAACCAAGCGTACCGAAAGTGATGCCGAACGTTTGGTTACCAGAAGTGCCGTTAGTTGTTGCACCTAGTACTTTAAATACTTTGCCAGACTTACCGTCGAAAATCATAGTACCTAAGCCACAACCGATGTCAGAGTCAGCCATTGCAACGTTTGAAAGAGGAAGAGTCGCTAGCGCTGCCACTGCTAAAAGCTTTTTCATTATATTTTCCTGATATTTAAGTTATATCCAATTTAGAACTGCAATATAAAATTGCGGCGGCCATAATAATGAAACAACATGCATTTGCAAATCTAATTTAATGGCGTGATTGAATTAGAATTAAATATGAGACACTCGTTCCTACCTAATTTCGGTTCGGAGTTAACGTATTGATAATGTTGTTAAATTGACCAGTATCACATTGTGGCACGCTTCTTTCGGGCATTACTTGTTTACATTTTCATTGTGAGGACAATTTGTTGCATGGCTGTCCCAATGATGTGGGAAGCGACTTGTTGATGGTTTTTTGTTCGTCTAAGGTTGTGATAAATATGCAAATTCAGCCTTACTGACCAGATATAGAAATAAGTTCTTGCTAAACTTTGCGTTTCAGCACATATTCATATAAAGCAATTTTTGCCATATACGGTATTATATAGGCACTCATACTGATATCCGCATTGAATAAACTGAATGTGGGTGCAGAGCCAATTAAAAGTGTGGAGATACAAGTTTGATAAATGTTTTCCTTGTAGATGATCACGAGCTGGTTCGCACAGGGATACGACGTATTATTGAAGACGTCCGTGGAATGAACGTAGCAGGAGAAGCTGACAGCGGTGAAGATGCAGTAAAATGGTGTCGCAGTAATCATGCTGACGTCGTTTTGATGGACATGAATATGCCGGGAATCGGTGGCTTGGAAGCTACTAAGAAGATTCTTCGAGTAAATCCTGATGTCAAAATCATCGTTTTAACTGTTCATACTGAAAACCCGTTTCCGACAAAAGTCATGCAAGCGGGAGCTTCTGGTTATTTAACGAAAGGTGCAGGACCTGACGAAATGGTGAATGCCATTCGAGTGGTTAATAGTGGACAGCGTTACATCTCACCAGAGATCGCGCAGCAGATGGCGTTGAGTCAATTCTCACCAGCCTCAGAGAATCCATTTAAAGACCTTTCAGAACGTGAATTGCAGATCATGATGATGATCACCAAAGGGCAGAAAGTAACGGATATTTCTGAACAACTTAATTTAAGTCCAAAAACAGTCAACAGCTACCGCTACCGTCTGTTTAGTAAATTGGACATCAATGGTGACGTTGAGTTAACACACTTAGCGATCCGCCACGGAATGCTGGACACCGAGACCCTTTAGTGTGAATCAACCCTTCGATTCGGCTTCCTTTCTCAAGACAGTAACTCATCAGCCCGGCGTTTACAGAATGTACAACGCCGAGGCTGTTGTGATTTATGTCGGCAAAGCCAAAGATCTAAAAAAGCGCCTCTCAAGTTATTTTCGTAAGAAAGTCGACAGTGAAAAGACCCGCGCTCTCGTAAGTAATATCGCTAAAATTGACGTCACGGTAACCCACACCGAGACGGAAGCGCTCATCCTTGAGCACAACTACATCAAGCAATATTTACCGAAATACAACGTACTTCTGCGTGATGACAAATCGTACCCTTACATTTTCATTAGCGGCCATAAACATCCGCGATTGTCTATGCATCGTGGTGCGAAAAAGCGCAAAGGTGAGTACTTTGGACCGTACCCGGATTCGGGCGCGGTACGAGAAACTTTGCACCTTTTGCAGAAAACACTCCCTGTTCGTCAGTGTGAAGATACGGTTTATTCCAACCGTACTCGCCCTTGTTTGATGTACCAAATTGGTCGCTGTGCGGGGCCGTGTGTTAGCACCATAATTTCTGATGAAGAATATGCCGAGCTGGTGGGCTTTGTTCGCTTGTTTTTGCAGGGCAAAGATAAACAAGTGCTTGAGCAACTAATCGAGAAGATGGAAGTGGCAAGCCAGCAGCTCCGCTTTGAAGATGCAGCGAAATTTCGTGATCAGATTCAAGCGATTCGACGCGTACAAGAACAGCAGTACGTTTCAGAAGACAGTATGGATGATATGGACGTACTTGGTTTTGCACAAGAAAACGGTATCGCTTGTATCCATATCTTGATGATTCGTCAGGGCAAGGTGCTAGGCAGTCGCAGTCATTTTCCTAAGATTCCACAGAACACCAGTCAGCAAGAAGTCTTTGATAGCTTCCTTACTCAGTACTATTTGAGCCATAACGAGGCACGCACCATCCCGTCTCGCATTATTTTGAATCAAGAGCTGAGTGGCGATATCGAGCCGATTCAGCAGGCGCTGAGCGAGGTTGCTGGTCGTAAGGTACAGTTCCATACCTCTCCAACAGGGTCACGTGGACGTTACCTCAAACTGTCGAATACTAACGCTTTGACGGCAATTACCACCAAGATCAATCACAAGATGACCATCAATCAGCGTTTTAAAGCTCTGCGAGAAGTCTTGGGGATGGAAAGTATCGCTCGTATGGAATGTTTCGATATCTCGCACACGATGGGCGAGAGTACCATTGCCTCATGCGTGGTGTTCAATAGTGAAGGCCCCGTTAAACAGGAGTATCGTCGTTACAACATTACAGGCATTACTGGTGGTGATGATTACGCAGCAATGGGACAAGCTCTAGAGCGTCGTTATTCGAAGCAGCTTGATGTAGAGAAGATTCCTGACATCATCTTCATCGATGGTGGTAAAGGGCAGCTCAACCGAGCGCATGAGATCATATCCCACTATTGGGGAGATTGGCCGAAGCGTCCAACTATGATTGGTATTGCCAAAGGTGTGACCCGCAAACCTGGCCTTGAAACCTTAATTACCGTAGATGGTGATGAGTTTAATTTGCCAAGTGACGCGCCAGCACTTCACCTCATTCAGCACATTCGCGACGAAAGCCATAACCACGCAATTGCGGGGCATCGGGCTAAACGGGGAAAAACCCGACGAACCAGTGCGTTAGAAGGAATTGAGGGCGTGGGTCCAAAGCGTCGTCAAGCCTTGCTCAAATACATGGGCGGTTTACAGGAATTAAAGCGCGCAAGTGTTGAAGAAATCGCCAAAGTACCGGGAATTAGTCACTCTTTGGCAGAAATTATTTTCCAAGCATTGAAACAATAAGGAAAATCCCGCAACATTAAGCCGCAATGTGTAAGAGAATAATAAAATGCGTTTGAATATCCCGAACATTCTATCTCTACTAAGACTGTTCCTAATCCCAGTTTTTGTGGTTGTCTTCTATCTACCTTACTCTTGGGCTCCTTTTGCAGCAGCAATGGTTTTCTGGGTTGCAGGTTTTACTGACTGGCTAGATGGCATGCTTGCTCGTAAGCTAGGCCAAACGTCTCGTTTTGGTGCTTTCATCGACCCAGTGGCTGATAAAGTGCTGGTTGCGACGGCGTTGATTTTGATCACTGAGCATTACCACACGATTTGGGTCACGATCCCTGCGGTTACTATGATAGCGCGTGAAATCATTATCTCTGCATTGCGCGAGTGGATGGCCGAGATCGGGAAACGAGCCAGTGTGGCGGTTTCTTGGGTGGGCAAAGTCAAGACTGTCTCACAAATGTTTGCTCTGTGGGTTCTGATTTGGCGTTATGACGATTGGATGGTGTGGTTAGGTTTTGGTGCCTTGTATGTGGCAACCTTCCTAACGTATTGGTCAATGGTTCAGTACCTGGCTGCTGCAAAGGATGATTTGCTCAATGAAGAGCACCATTAAAAGAATCCAACACAAATAGCATTTTAAGAAGCAGGCTTGATAGCCTGCTTTTTTGTGTCTCGGATTCATGATAAAGAAAAAATGTGACATGAGTCTTGTTTTTAATCCTACTAAACGCGTAATGCGGTTTGTTCCTTTAATTATCGATAGTTAATACAAGAAGGAATGCCATAGGGTAGGTGAACGGCGTAGCGCAATATTCATGATAAACAAGAGTATTTGGGCTAATCTCAGTATTAAAACTAATCAATTTACCGTCTTTCGCACAAATTCTGGTCAAACGATTTAAAAAAATAAAAATAGTGTTGACTCGATCGTCCGAATCCGTAGAATGCATTCCGTACCCAAGAGAGCACAGCTTGAAAGGGTAGTGAGAGAAGTTAAGCTTCCTTCACAAATGAGGCGCCTTGGCAGAGTGGCTATGCAGCGGATTGCAAATCCGTGGACCTCGGTTCGACTCCGGGAGGCGCCTCCATTATTCTTTTGAGAGTGAATGACTTTCGAGAATAAATGCGACACTAGCTCAGTTGGTAGAGCGCAACCTTGCCAAGGTTGAGGTCACGAGTTCGAACCTCGTGTGTCGCTCCAAATTTAAATGATATGGCGATTAGCGGTATCAGATGGTGTTTTACTTTTCTGTAAAGGCATCACAAAGAATATTTGTGTGCCCTGGTGGTGGAATTGGTAGACACAAGGGATTTAAAATCCCTCGACGTTCGCGTTGTGCCGGTTCAAGTCCGGCCCGGGGCACCATCTCAAAATCTGCGACACTAGCTCAGTTGGTAGAGCGCAACCTTGCCAAGGTTGAGGTCACGAGTTCGAACCTCGTGTGTCGCTCCAGATTATAAGCCCAGCATTTATGCTGGGCTTTTTCTTTTCTCGTTTGACACTATCCCAATTACTATCCCTAAACTGCAGCTTCGACGATGTTAGTCTGCTTCTAGTTCTGCTTATTTCTTTCTGCTTACACAGCTCTAATGCACTTTTCTGCGAGACAGATCCATATTGTGGCAAATCCCTTAGCACTCGGTTTATTGTTATTGTGATCTTAATCAATATGAAACTGATGAAAACGTATTGCCAGACGATTTTATTCTGTGATAAATTCGCGCGCAATCTCGGAGCGTAATTTTACGTCATTTGATTCTCTGGGGGATACGCGCAGCGACCATTCAAGCTGATTGTGACACTGCGTAGGGTAGGTATCGACAAAGCCTTTTGTTGATAGACGGGATACTAGTGCTGTAGAAGCGGCATGTTAATGGGAAACCCAACATTGAAACCTTTAAATAAACACACACTAATCAGCTTCATACTACCGAAATGTCCTGTTTTACAAAACGGGTGCATTACGGAGCCTTGATTACTTCCCAAGCTTAAGAAAAGTCACGCTTTTTGTGACGGGTTATCTGTATTTGTCGTTTAATCGATGACGAATGCGGAGGTGTATCTGTATCTCCTGTAATTTAATGCTAACGATAATAAATACAGGATAGAGAATCATTCTAATTCAAGGGGTCATGTAGTATGAGCACTGCCTTTGAAGTCGATAATACTATCGCAAACACTTTTTCTACTCAGGTTCCAGTTGTTGATGGAACGTATGATTTAACGCCAGATCAAATCCTTATTGAACAGGCGGAACATGAATCTGAGGTTCGTTCTTACCCACGTCGTTTACCAATAGCGATCAAGCAAGCCTATGGCTGTTTGGTTGAAGATACGCGTGGTCAAATCTTCCTAGATTGTCTTGCAGGGGCTGGCACTTTGGCTTTGGGTTACAATCACCCAGAAATCAACCAAGCGCTAAAAGAACAATTGGATTCTGGCCTTCCGTACCAGACTCTAGATATCGCTACATCTGCGAAAACCCATTTCATCAAGTCTGTGAAAGGCTTCCTGCCTCAAGAGCTGAGCGATAACTGTGTGATTCAGTTCTGTGGTCCTTCGGGCGCTGATGCCGTTGAAGCAGCCATCAAGCTTGCGAAGCAAACTACTGGTCGTAACACCATGTTTGCTTTCCGCGGTGCGTACCATGGTATGACAAACGGTACCATGGGGATGATGGGCAACTTAGGCACTAAAGCTCGCCGTACTGGTTTGATGTCAGACGTACACTTCATGCCTTTCCCTTACAGCTTACGTTGTCCATTTGGTCTAGGCGGTGACGAAGGGGCGAAAGCGAGTATTCGTTACATCGAGCGTCTGCTCAACGATGATGAAGCGGGCATCATGAAGCCTGCTGCGATTATCGTGGAGCCTGTGCAAGGTGAGGGTGGTGTTATTCCTGCGCCTGCATTCTGGCTACGTGAGTTGCGCCGCATCTGTGATGAGCACGGTATCCTTCTGATCTTTGATGAAATTCAATGTGGTGTGGGTAAATCTGGTTACAACTTCGCATTCGAAGAAGCAGGGATCGTTCCTGATATTTTGTGTTTGTCTAAAGCGATTGGTGGCGGCTTACCAATGTCGCTGCTTGTGATCAATAAGCAACACGATACGTGGAAGCCAGGTGAACACACCGGTACGTTCCGTGGTAACCAACTTGCTATGGTCTCAGGTGCGAAAGCACTCGAAATCATCCAACGCGACAATCTTGTTGAGCACGCAAACGTTGCAGGCCAGTATCTACGCTTTGGTCTTGAGAGCATTCAAAAACGCGTTAACTGTATCGCAGACGTTCGCGGTAAAGGCTTAATGCTGGGTGTTGAAATTAAGAATCCAAACGGCGAATTGAACAAGTTCGGTGAGCCTCTCGCTGATGGTCAGCTTACTCTTGCTATCCAACGAGCGGCACTTGAGCGTGGCTTGATGGTAGAAAAGGGTGGTCGTGATGGTTCTGTAATTCGCTTCCTTCCTCCGCTTATCATCTCTTTCGAGCAAATCGACTTTGCTCTACGAGTTCTTGAAGATGCGATCATCGCAGCAGGCGGTAGCCATGTTGAAACATCGCAACAAGAAGAATGGAAAAAGCACTTCATTCATACCGGTGAACTTGGCAGTGCTGAATTTGCGTCTGTAATGAATCACACGACAGCGGCGATGAAGTCGGTATTCGAACAAGTGAACGCACCATACTCAGGTATGAATCCTCAGTTTCTAGAAGCTGCAATTAATGCTGTCGATCTGGATAACAAAAATGCATCGCTGAAATCGGTGATTGATGAAGCGGCAGAACTTGTCGCTAAAAACGCGATCTTCACTCAACACCCTGATTGTATTGCTCACTTGCATACGCCTCCTCTGATGCCTGCAGTCGCGGCAGAAGCGATGATTGCAGCGTTGAACCAATCAATGGATTCATGGGATCAAGCATCTTCTGCGACTTACGTAGAGCAAAAAGTGATTAACTGGCTGTGCGATAAATACGAGCTTGGTGAGAAGGCGGATGGCATCTTTACTAGCGGCGGCACACAAAGCAACCAAATGGGCTTAATGCTGGCGCGTGACTGGATTGCTGACAAGCTTAGCAGCCACTCAATCCAAAAGCTGGGTCTTCCTGATTACGCAGACAAACTGCGCATTGTGTGCTCTAAGAAATCACACTTCACGGTTCAAAAGTCAGCATCTTGGATGGGACTAGGTGAGAAAGCTGTGATGACCGTCGATGCGAACGCTGACGGCACAATGGACATTACTCAGTTAGATCACGTTCTAACGCAAGCAAAAGAAGAAGGTTTGATTCCATTCGCTATTGTTGGCACCGCAGGTACGACTGATCACGGCGCAATTGACGATCTTGATTTCATTGCTGATATGGCAGTGAAACACGAAATGTGGATGCACGTGGATGGCGCTTATGGTGGTGCACTGATTCTTAGCAGCCACAAATCGCGCCTGAAAGGTGTAGAGCGTGCGCACTCGATCAGTGTCGACTTCCACAAACTGTTCTACCAAACAATCAGCTGTGGTGCTCTACTGGTTAATGATAAGTCGAACTTTAAGTTCCTACTTCATCATGCTGACTACCTGAACCGTGAACACGATGAGCTACCAAACTTGGTGGACAAATCTATTGCAACGACGAAGCGCTTTGATGCATTGAAAGTCTTTATGACGATGCAAAACGTCGGTCCTAAGGCGCTTGGCGATATGTACGATCACTTGCTAGTACAAACGCAACAAGTAGCGGACATGGTTCGTGACCACGAGCAGTTTGAACTTCTGGCTGAGCCAGCGCTTTCTACGGTTCTATTCCGTGCAACAAACGCTTGTGCAGATTTAGATGAACTGAACAAAACATTGCGTCTTGAGGCGTTAACTCGTGGTATCGCAGTACTCGGTGAAACCATCGTTGATGGTAAGACCGCGCTTAAATTTACGATTTTGAATCCTTGTCTGACGACAGCGGACTTTGAATCTTTGCTCTTGAAAATCAACACGCTAGCAGTTGAGCTAGTTTAATAAAGGTAACGGAAAACTATGGCAGTTCTACAGATTGGTGCAGGCGGCGTTGGCTGGGTTGTTGCACACAAAGCAGCACAAAACAACGACGTTCTGGGTGATATCACTATCGCATCACGTACTATTGGTAAGTGTGAGAAGATCATCGAATCGATTCAGAAGAAAAACAACCTGAAAGATTCAGCTAAGAAACTAGAAGCGCGCTCAGTAAATGCTGACGACGTAGATTCTCTGGTTGCTCTTATTGAAGAAGTTAAACCGGATCTAGTAATCAATGCGGGTCCTCCGTGGGTTAACATGCCAATCATGGAAGCGTGTTACCGAGCAAAAGTTTCATACCTAGATACATCAGTGGCCGTTGACCTATGTTCTGAAGGTCAGCAAGTGCCTGAAGCTTACGACTGGCAATGGGGTTACCGTGAGAAGTTCGAAGAAGCGGGCATCACGGGTATCCTAGGCGCTGGTTTCGATCCAGGCGTGGTATCAGTATTCGCGGCGTACGCAGTGAAGCATCTGTTTGATGAAATCGATACGATCGATGTAATGGATGTAAACGCAGGCGACCACGGTAAGAAGTTTGCAACCAACTTTGACCCAGAAACGAACATGCTTGAAATCCAAGGCGACTCGTTCTACTGGGAAAACGGCGAGTGGAAACAAGTACCTTGCCACTCTCGTATGCTAGAGTTCGATTTCCCGAACTGTGGTTCACACAAAGTTTACTCAATGGCGCACGATGAAGTTCGCTCAATGAAAGAATTCATCCCTGCAAAACGCATTGAGTTCTGGATGGGTTTCGGTGACCGTTACCTAAACTACTTCAACGTAATGCGTGATATTGGCCTACTAAGTCCAGAGCCACTAACGCTACACGACGGTACAGTAGTTCAACCTCTACACGTACTAAAAGCGATGTTGCCTGATCCAACGTCTCTAGCACCTGGCTACACTGGCCTAACGTGTATCGGTACTTGGGTTCAAGGTAAGAAAGACGGTAAAGAGCGTAGCGTGTTTATCTACAACAACGCAGACCATGAAGTCGCGTACGAAGACGTAGAACACCAAGCGATCTCTTACACTACAGGTGTTCCTGCAATCACTGCTGCACTGCAATTCTTCCGTGGTAAATGGGCTGACAAAGGCGTGTTCAACATGGAACAGCTAGACCCAGATCCGTTCCTAGAAACAATGCCAACGATCGGTCTAGATTGGCATGTTCAGGAGTTGGAAGCAGGTCAGGGCTTACCGCTGATTCACGAACTGAACAAATAAGTTTTATCATTAAACTTGTTTAGATAATTCGAGCAGTCATGGCGAAAAGCCGTGGCTGCTTTTGTTGTATTTGAGGTTAACCCCTCCCAGCCTCCCCTTAAAAAGGGGAGGAGCAGAAATAGACCGAGCTTAGTTTTAAATCTTCCACTTTTAAAGGGGGAAGCTGAGGCAAACCGAGTACAGTTTCCACTCTCCCTTTTAAGGAGAAGAGCAGGGACTCACCGGGTGTAGCTTCAATTTTTCCACTTTTTTTGGCAAGAACAGAGGTGGCTTGGTTTAGTCCTCTCCCTTTTTAAGGGGGGAGTTAGAGGGGGTTAATGGTTGATAAATGGTTAGTTATGAACAAAGAACAGCTTAAAACCCCGTACTTCATGATCAATGAAGACAAACTGGTTGAGAACTTAGAAAAAGCGAAGCAGCTGAAAGATATTTCTGGTGTGAAGCTTGTGTTGGCACTTAAGTGCTTCTCAACATGGGGCGTATTCGACATCATCAAGCCTTACTTAGATGGCACTACCAGTTCAGGTCCGTTTGAAGTGAAGCTTGGCTACGAGACTTTCGGTGGTGAAACGCACGCATACAGCGTTGGCTACAGTGAAGATGACGTACGTGAAGTAGCAGATATCTGTGACAAGATGATTTTCAACTCGCAGTCACAGCTAGCGGCTTACCGCCATATCGTTGAGGGCAAAGCGTCTATTGGTCTTCGCCTTAACCCAGGCGTAAGCTACGCAGGTCAAGACTTGGCTAACCCTGCACGTCAGTTTTCTCGTCTAGGCGTACAAGCTGACCACATTAAGCCGGAAATTTTCAATGGCATTGATGGTGTGATGTTCCACATGAATTGTGAGAACAAAGACGTGGACGCGTTCATCGGCCTGCTGGACTCGATCTCCGAACAGTTTGGCGAATACCTAAATAAACTCGATTGGGTCAGCATGGGCGGCGGTGTATTCTTCACATGGCCAGGCTATGATATCGAGAAGTTAGGCCTAGCGCTGAAAGCGTTCTCTGAAAAGCACGGTGTACAAATGTACCTAGAGCCGGGTGAGGCAATCATCACTAAAACGACGGATCTTGTCGTGACTGTGGTAGATATTGTTGAGAACGTGAAGAAGACTGCAATTGTGGATTCGGCAACGGAAGCGCACCGCTTAGACACACTAATCTACAATGAACCTGCGTCTATCCTAGAAGCGTCAGAAAACGGTGAGCACGAGTACGTGATTGGTTCTTGCTCTTGCCTAGCGGGTGATCAGTTCTGTGTGGCGAACTTCGAACAGCCATTAGAAATTGGTCAGCGTCTACACATTCTGGACAGTGCGGGTTATACCATGGTGAAGCTAAACTGGTTCAATGGTCTGCGCATGCCATCTGTGTACTGCGAACGCTCAAACGGTGATGTACAAAAACTGAATGAATTTGATTATTCAGATTTCAAGCGTTCTTTGTCTCAATGGACAGTGAAGTAATCCTATTTCATTTGGTTGAACGTAAAAAGAGCAGCAAAACGCTGCTCTTTTTTAATATATAAGCTAGGGCGTGTTAGCTTTCGATAATTACACGAGTATCTTCACTGAGCGATTCAAGCTCATTCACCACATCATCCACTTCAACTTCACTTGGTAGTTTGATCGCCAGTTTCGCGCTGAACAGACTTGAGCTTATACCGCCGCCGCCTGCAATGAACACCCGTTGACAGTCCATATCTAGGATAGAGATACCTTGGTTATCAAGCACATGAGTGATCTCATTGACAATACCTGCGCGGTCATTGGCGTCTAAACGTAACTGGAATATTGTTTCTTCACGATGTGAGTGTGGTTCGGAGTCAACAAACTTAACCACTAAGGTTTGACAAGCTGTGAACGCATCTTTAACGGTATCTACGTTCTCTTCAGGGAGCTCAACTTTAATTACGCCAGCGACTTGGTCTTCGATAAAGTTCACTTTACTGATTAACCATTTCCCACCATTTTCATGGGTAGCTGCGGCGAGTTGTTTGATGGTAGCTGGCGAAGCCTGACCGACAAAATTAACGATAAATACTGTGTTCATAATGTCCCCTCCCGGAATAAGGTTTGGGTGCGGCACTGTATACGTAATGCTGCAGTTATTGGACCTTCAGTGATGGATACTTAAGTCCTTGGAATAATGCCTTTTATTTCAGTGTAGGTGTCGCTGGGAGGTTATGTTTGACTAAAGTCAATTTTTAACGCTAATTCGTGATGCAAATAATGAAAATTATGCTCAGGGCACAAAAAAAGCAGCCGTTCGGCTGCTCATTGGAGATTTTATTTTAGAAGGTAACCTTCATTTCAAAACCATAGAAGACGTTGTCATAGCTAGCGCCGGCATCCATCGCAAACTTAGCGGCGTCTTGGTTTCCGAACCAGGGAGATGAAGCAAACTGGAACTCTGCGCTGCCGCCCCAAGCATCCGATACCCAATAATGAATATGACCAACCGGGTTAAGGAAGAAAAGTGACACGTCGCCCATTGTTTCTGAGCCCATCACTTCACCACCATTGGCAACAATGTCTTGCTCAGCTGTCAGCATCATTTCACCGACAACCGCACCGAAGAAAGGTGTGATAAAAATGTCTTGCCACGATGGAACTTCTGCAAAGGCTTCTACACCGTATTCCCAAAAGAAAGTCGACATAGTTGCAGAGTACAAGAAGGATTCGAACTCGTTGTAACCTGCGTGTCGTGCTGCCGTGTAGTATACGCCACCGAAGTATGGGTGCATGATGTAGTTTAGAAAGTGTTCATCACGATCCCAAACTGGACCACTTGAAACGTTGTCTTTCCATTTGCTACCTAGCTTACTCATGTCACGATCTTCTTCGTCCCACTTAGTAATACTTTCTGGTAGAAAAGTCATCAAACCTACCGTTGCCACACTTAAACCAAGGATGGTGTAAGTTTGACCCATAAGGTAATCCCAATCTTTGTCAGTTGGAACAATAACGTGTTTTGGTTGAAGACCTGCGTCGAGGTTTAAAGAATCATCATTATCCAGTCCCATAGCAAAACGACGATTTTGCGGTTCGAAGCTATACAGAGTGGTCGTTTCGCAGTAACCTGACAAGCAATCAGGCTTGTAAGAGAACTCAATATGGTTGCTCATATCGTACTGACTTGCATTTGCCGCAGCAGATGCTGTCAGAACAAGACCACTTAAAGTTTTCTTGAACATGGATGATTTTGACACAAAGGTCTCCGAGTTGTTGGTTGGATGATCGAGTTCACAATTATCCCTCAAAAGAACAGCCATTTAAATACTTGACCTACATTTAATCTCAACAAATTGACTAAGAGATTAGTCCAATAAAATGAAAACGATATAGGCACAATGTCGAAAAAAAGTGAATTTTGCCTAATTTCAGGAGTCAGTTGTGAAAATTGCAATGCTTAGTACCGGTGAAGAGGTACTTCACGGTGATATTGTTGATACAAACGCAGCTTGGTTGTCGAGCTTATTTTATCAACATGGATTTGGCTTAACCAAACGATCGACAGTTGGAGATAGCCTTTCAAGCTTACTCGAAGAGTTTTTGATGCTTAGCTTCAATAACGATGTGGTTATTGTAAACGGCGGTTTAGGACCAACAACGGACGACATGAGTGCCGCAGCGGCAGCAAAAGCGGCAGAGTGTAAGTTAGTGCTATTTAAGGACTGGTTAGATTATCTAGAGGCAATGTATGCCCGTCGTGGTATACCAATGCCAGACAGTAATTTGAAGCAAGCGATGTTGCCGGAAACTGCAGAGATTGTTGATAACCCAATTGGTACGGCTTGCGGTTTTAAAATGCTGATCAATGATGCCGTGTTCTATTTTACGCCGGGAGTTCCAAGTGAATTTAAGTTGATGGCGGAAGCTCAAATTCTGCCAGACTTAAAAAAATGCTTTCCAGACGTAGAAAGCTCATCGTGTAGTCGAATTTATACCTTTGGTCTTTCTGAATCCGGGATATCTGACAAACTTGACCAAATGAAGCTACCTCAAGGCTATGAACTTGGATATCGCTCTTACTTACCTTTCATCGAAGTAAAATTGTTTGGCCCATCCAATCAATTGGAACAGCGTATGAAGCTAATGCAGCTTATTCATAAACATTTGGAGACCAATACTGTGAGTGTTGATGTACCAATGGTTGAGCATATTGGTCGCTTACTGGTAGAGAAAGGGCTTACCTTGTCCGTTTCTGAGCAAAGCAGCGCTGGGCACCTGACTTATTGGCTTAATGGCGATGAAAATGTAGGGAAGCAATTTGGTCATGGCTGGGTGCTGCCTGGGCAAAATAAGACAATAATGGATGAAGGCGATACGTTGGCTGCGACTTTTGCCCTTGCCGGAGCGACACGAGAGAAATGTGGCACAGATTTAGCGTTAGTAACGGGTAAACTTGATGATGGTGTATTTTCCGTCGCTCTTTCTACCTCTGTGGGAGAGTGGGGGGCGCTCTATAAGTTATCGAGAAAGTACCAGCGCGATGACCAAGTAAAAGTTATCAGTGCCGCAGCGTTAGATTTATTACGCCGTTACTTAGAGCGCAAGCCAATGGCAGCTCAATATGCATTTTTAGAAAAAGTCAAAGAGATGCACATTCCAAACAGTGTGCTTTAAATTCTTGATGCAAAGAAGATAAATATTTCTAGATGACAAAAAGCCAAGGCGATTGCCTTGGCTTTTTTATGTTCGGTAGGGCGGTAATCTACGCGCGTTTTTCTCTCATCGCGTAGTTCACACCGCTAAGCGAAAGGTCAGATTTTGCCTTACAAATACAGGGTAAGATTTCGTCTGGCTGGATGTAAGCCATTGCAAAACCAACATACTCCACTTCACCCGACTCCAACTTACAACGACAAGCACCACAGTGCCCATCACGACAGTTGTATTCAGGTAATAAGCCTGCTTGTTCCATCGTCTCCAAAATCGTATTGGATGGGTTGGATTCAATGCTCACGAGTTTGTTGATTTTGATATTTGGCATTACAGCTCAAACCCTTCGAAGTCGTCTGCACTTACTTCATTGTCAATCTGACCAACAAGGTATGAAGAGATTTCTGCTTCTTGCGGTGCCACCTGAACGTTATCCGATGACAACCAAGCGTTGATCCATGGGATAGGGTTTGACGTCGCTTCAGGGTACGCTGCTGGCAGACCTACCGCTTGCATACGGATGTTAGTGATGTACTCAACGTATTGGCTCAGGATGTCTTTGTTCAGACCGATCATTGAACCATCTTTAAATAGGTACTCAGCCCACTCTTTTTCTTGCTCAGCCGCTTCTTTGAATAGGTCAAAACACTCTTGTTTTGCTTCTTCAGCGATTTGCATGAATGAGAAGTCATCTTGACCGTTACGTAGCAGGTTGATCATGTGTTGCGTACCGTTCAAGTGAAGTGCTTCATCACGAGCGATAAGCTTGATGATTTTCGCGTTACCTTCCATAAGCTCACGCTCTGCGAAAGCAAATGAACATGCAAAACTTACGTAGAAACGGATTGCCTCTAGTGCGTTAACTGACATCAAACACACGTACAGTTTCTTCTTCAGATCGTACAGGCTGACCTTAACCGTTTCGCCGTTCAGAACGTGCTCACCTTCACCGTAACGGTGGTAGTCGTTTGTCGCTTGGATTAGGTCATCGTAGTAGTGTGCGATGTCTTTCGCACGCTTAAGGATGTGCTCGTTTTCAACGATGTCATCGAATACCACACTTGGATCATTCACGATGTTACGGATGATGTGCGTGTACGAACGAGAGTGAATTGTCTCCGAGAAAGACCATGTCTCAATCCATGTTTCTAGCTCAGGCAGAGAAACCAGTGGAAGTAGTGCTACGTTCGGGCTACGGCCTTGAATTGAGTCAAGCAGCGTTTGGTACTTCAGGTTTGAGATGAAGATGTGCTTTTCATGATCTGGTAGCTTGTTGTAATCGATACGGTCGCTTGATACGTCAACTTCTTCTGGACGCCAGAAGAAAGACAATTGTTTTTCGATTAGCTTTTCGAAGATCTCGAATTTTTGTTGGTCGTAACGAGCAACGTTCACTGATTGGCCAAGGAACATTGGCTCCTTTAGTTGGTCGTTTTTGTTTTGGTTAAAAGTACTGTAAGCCATAATGCCTCAATTCCTTTTAGACCTCCCCAAAAGGGGAGGTGTTCGATTGTTTGTTTCTACAGATTGTTAGGGTGCGGGAGATTAAATCTTACAACCGCCGCCTGCACAATCGTCATCTTGTGGTTGAACTGCGTCTTTCTGGTCGTCTTTCGCACCGTCACGAGTGTTATGGTAGTAAAGCGTCTTCACACCAAACTTGTATGCAGTTAGAAGGTCTTGAAGAAGTTTCTTCATTGGAACCTTACCGCTCTCGTAACCAGAAGGGTCGTAGTTTGTGTTTGCAGAAATCGCCTGGTCAACGAACTTTTGCATGATGCCCACAAGGTGTAGGTAACCGTCGTTAGAACCGATGTTCCAAAGCAGTTCGTAGTTGTCTTTCAGTTCAGTGAAATCTGGCACAACTTGCTTCAGGATACCGTCTTTCGACGCTTTAACAGATACGAAACCGCGTGGTGGCTCAATACCGTTTGTCGCGTTAGAGATCTGAGAAGAGGTCTCAGATGGCATTAGCGCAGTCAGTGTTGAGTTACGTAGACCGTGTTCCATGATCTCTTGACGTAGGCTATCCCAATCGTAGTGCAGTTCTTCTTCACAGATTAGGTCAACGTCTTTCTTGTAAGTGTCGATTGGCAATAGGCCTTTCGCGTAGTTCGTTTCGTGGAACGAAGGACACTTACCTTGTTCTTTTGCTAGCGCTACAGACGCTTTCAATAGGTAGTATTGAATCGCTTCAAATGTACGGTGAGTTAGACCGTTTGCGCTGCCATCAGAGTATTTAACACCGTTCTTCGCTAGGTAGTATGCGAAGTTGATAACACCAACACCCAGCGTACGACGGTTCATTGTCGACTTGTATGCTGCTGGTAGTGGGTAATCTTGGTAATCAAGTAGGGCATCTAGTGCACGCACTACAAGCTCTGATAGTTCTTCGAAATCATCTAGAGATTTGATAGCACCTAGGTTGAACGCAGACAGCGTACACAGTGCGATCTCACCTGAATCATCTTCAACGTTCTTCAGAGGCTTAGTTGGCAGCGCGATTTCCAAACATAGGTTTGATTGACGAACTGGCGCTACTTCTGAATCGAATGGGCTGTGAGTGTTACAGTGGTCCACGTTCTGAATGTAGATACGGCCTGTTGATGCGCGCTCTTGCATTAGCAGAGTGAACATTTCGATCGCTTTAACCGTTTCTTTCTTGATTGAAGGATCGTTTTCGTATTTCACGTATAGACGTTCGAATTCTTCTTGGTTTTCGAAGAATGCGTCATATAGACCTGGTACGTCAGATGGTGAGAACAGCGTGATGTTGCCACCTTCTACTAGGCGTTGGTACATCAGTTTGTTCAACTGAACACCGTAGTCCATGTGACGAACACGGTTTTCTTCAACACCACGGTTGTTCTTAAGTACCATTAGCGAGCGAGCTTCGCCGTGCCATAGTGGGTAGAACACAGTCGCAGCGCCGCCACGAACACCACCTTGAGAACAACATTTCACTGCTGTTTGGAAGTATTTGTAGAACGGGATACAACCTGTGTGGAATGCTTCACCACCGCGGATCTCCGAACCTAGCGCACGGATACGACCTGCGTTGATACCGATACCTGCACGTTGAGAAACGTAACGCACAATTGAGCTTGCTGTCGCGTTGATAGAATCAAGGCTATCACCACACTCGATAAGTACACATGAGCTGAACTGGCGAGTAGGGGTACGTACACCAGACATAATCGGTGTAGGTAGTGAGATCTTGAACTTCGACGTCGCATCGTAGAAACGCTTGATGTAATCAAGACGCGTTTCTTTCGGGTAGTTAGCGAACAGGCAAGCAGACACAAGGATGTAAAGGAACTGAGCACTTTCGTAGATCTCACCCGAAACACGGTTTTGTACGAAGTACTTACCTTCTAGCTGTTTTACTGCAGCGTAAGAGAAATCGAGATCGCGCTTGTGGTCGATGTACGCATCAAGCTCATCTAATTCTGCTTTTGTGTAGTCTTCTAGGATATGTTGATCGTACTTACCCATATCAACAAGACGAGACACGTGGTTGTAAAGCGTAGGCGGCTCATATTGACCGTATGCTTTTTTACGTAAGTGGAATACCGCTAGGCGAGCAGCTAGGTATTGGTAGTCCGGAGTCTCTTCAGAAATCAAGTCTGCAGCAGACTTTATCATCGTCTCATGGATATCTGACGTGGTGATGCCGTCGTAAAACTGGATGTGAGCACGTAGTTCTACTTGTGATACTGAAACGTTGTTAAGACCTTCGGCAGCCCAAGTGATAACGCGGTGGATTTTCTCCAGATCGATATTTTCTTTGCGGCCATCACGCTTAGTGACGGTAAGTTGTTGGTTCATTCTGCTTTATTTCCCTAAGAAAACTGATAAAAGCCGTATTTTTGTTTGTTTATGTGCAAAACTTGTAAAATTTGCGGCGGCTTTGTGATCAAAGTCTATCTATATATTGTAGCTTAAACACAACATATAGGGGTTAATTTGTTTGCGGGTTACAAGATAGTGCTATTGCCCCAATTTTTCAAGGCACAGGCAGGGGATGACTTGTGGATAACTATGAGAACGAAAAAAATCAGTAAGTGAACACTAACCGATGAGAAAAGGGGGAGATTGATTGGAGAAAATTGCAGTTTTCAGATCGGTTTACAAATAACCGCATGTAAAAATATTTTCCTTGATCTTTGACAGTTTTTGTTTGTTAAAAATAGATTGGTTAAAATGGAATCTAGTGCACGAAAAATGTACCAACAGAAACTAAAAAAGGCAGTAAACCTATGCTACTGCCTCTCTAACGAACCCTTCTTTTATAGGCTCATTTGGTTGATGTGATTGCTATGTAATCAGACTAGTATTTTTGAGTATGGACGATGTAGTTTACATCGACATTACGGCCTAGTTTGTAGCTGTCGTTAAGAGGATTGTAGTGCAAGCCAGTGATACCCATTTCGGTTAGGTCTGTTTGGTCAATCATCTTCATCATTTCTGCTGGTTTGATGAATTTCTCGTGGTCGTGAGTGCCTTCCGGAACGATTTTCAATAGCTTCTCTGCGCCAACAATGGCAAATAGGTATGACTTGATATTGCGGTTTAGTGTAGAGAAGAAGACATGGCCGCCAGGTTTGACCAACGCTGCACAAGAACGAATCACAGAGAGTGGGTCAGGGACGTGTTCAAGCATCTCCATACAAGTCACGACATCGTAAGTCCCGGCATTTTCCGCTGCGTGGTCTTCGATGGTGCTTTGGATGTAAGTCAGCTTAGTTCCTGTCTCTAGTGCGTGCAGGCGAGCGACTTCTAAAGGTTCCTTACCCATATCTAGGCCAGTTACCACTGCACCTTCTTTTGCCATGCTTTCGGCAAGAATACCGCCACCACAGCCCACATCGAGCACTTTTTTGCCAAATAAACCGTCGGCTTTCTCCAGGACATAGTTCAAGCGAAGCGGGTTAATTTGGTGAAGTGGTTTGAACTCGCCTTCTAAATCCCACCAACGAGAAGCCATCTCCTCGAATTTCTTAATTTCACTTGGATCGACGTTTTGTGCTTTTGTCATGATAGTAATATCGCTTCGCTAATAGTCCTTTGGAAGGCGCGATTATACTCCAATGGTACGATACGTTAAAACTGCTTCTTTTCTCACAATCGCAATAGGGGACATTTTTGAACGATATTGGTGGAAATATAGTCAGTTTTCAGAAAGATATGGGATGAATGTGCAAATTCTCTTCATTTAACCCATAACCAAGCTCACAACCTGATAAAAGGAGCGGGAAAGTGATGCCCCGTTGATGAATTGTGTGTTATATTTTTGCACCTTACACGTATCGTAATTACGATCAGATAATAGAGGGATAATGGCTCTATGAGCGATTTAGCTAAAGAGATCACGCCCGTAAACATTGAAGATGAGCTTAGAGGTTCATACCTAGACTACGCGATGTCAGTAATCGTGGGTCGTGCTCTTCCAGATGTGCGTGATGGCCTAAAACCAGTACACCGCCGCGTTTTATTCGCGATGAACGTACTAGGCAACGATTGGAACAAACCATATAAAAAATCAGCCCGTGTTGTCGGCGACGTAATCGGTAAATATCACCCACACGGTGATAGTGCTGTGTACGACACAATCGTACGTATGGCTCAGCCGTTCTCACTTCGTTACATGCTGGTCGATGGTCAAGGTAACTTTGGCTCGATCGATGGCGACTCTGCTGCGGCAATGCGTTATACCGAAGTACGTATGGCGAAGATTGCCCACGAACTTCTGGCTGACCTAGACAAAGAAACCGTAGACTATGTACCTAACTATGATGGTACTGAGCAGATCCCTGCGGTTCTTCCGACGAAAATTCCTAACCTACTGGTAAACGGTTCTTCTGGTATCGCGGTAGGTATGGCAACTAACATCCCGCCACATAACCTTGGCGAAGTGATCGATGGCTGTCTTGCGTACATCAATAATGAAGAAATCACTATTGATGAGCTAATGGATTACATTCCTGGTCCTGATTTCCCTACAGCGGCGCTGATCAGCGGTCGTAAAGGCATCGTAGACGCGTACAAAACAGGTCGCGGCAAAATCTACATGCGTTCAAAAGCGGAAATCGAAGTGGAGAAGAATGGTAAAGAAACCATCATCGTCACTGAAATTCCTTACCAGGTAAACAAAGCTCGCTTGATCGAAAAGATCGCTGAGCTGGTTAAAGATAAAAAAGTAGAAGGCATCAGTGCGCTACGTGACGAGTCTGATAAAGACGGTATGCGTATCGTAATTGAATGTAAGCGCGATGCTGTGGGCGAAGTGGTTCTAAACAACCTTTATGCACAAACCCAGCTTCAAACGACTTTCGGTATCAACATGGTTGCGCTAGACAATGGCCAGCCAAAACTATTCAACCTAAAAGAGATGTTGAAGTGTTTCGTTGACCACCGTCGTGAAGTTGTTACTCGTCGTACTATCTTCGAACTACGTAAAGCTCGTGAACGTGCACATATCCTTGAAGGTTTGGCGCTTGCACTAGCGAACATCGATGAAATCATCGAACTTATTCGTAAAGCTCCAACACCTGCAGAAGCGAAAGCTGGCCTTGTAGCGCGTGGTTGGGACCTTGGCAACGTAGCGGCAATGCTAGAGCGTGCAGGCACCGATGCTGCTCGTCCAGAATGGCTAGAAGAGCAATACGGCATCCGTGACGGCCAGTACTTCCTGACTGAAACTCAAGCACAAGCTATCCTAGACCTACGTCTACACAAGCTAACTGGTCTTGAGCACGAGAAGATTCTTGACGAATACAAAGCACTTCTAGATGAAATCGCAGAGCTAATGCACATTCTTGCAAGCACTGAGCGTTTGATGGAAGTGATCCGTGAAGAGCTTGAAGCGGTTCGCGATGGTTTCGGCGATGCACGTCGTACAGAAATCACAGCAGCTAGCCATGACATTGACATGGAAGAGCTGATCGCTCGTGAAGACGTAGTAGTAACTCTGTCTCACGAAGGTTACGTTAAGTACCAAATTCTAAGCGACTACGAAGCTCAGCGTCGTGGTGGTAAAGGTAAGAGTGCAACGAAGATGAAAGATGAAGACTTCATCGAACGTCTACTTGTTGCAAATACTCACGATAACATTCTATGTTTCTCAACTCGTGGTAAGACTTACCGTCTGAAAGTTTACCAATTGCCTCATGCAACTCGTACTGCACGTGGTAAGCCAATCGTAAACATCCTTCCGCTAGAGGAAGGCGAACGTATCACCGCAATTCTTCCAGTTGATGAGTTCTCACCAGAGAAATTTATCTTCATGGCGACAGGCGATGGTACGGTTAAGAAGACCCCACTGAACCAGTTTGCAAACGTACGTTCAAACGGCCTAATCGCTGTGAACCTACGTGATGATGACTCACTAATTGGCGTTGATATCACAAACGGCGATAGCGACATCATGCTGTTCTCTAAAGCAGGTAAAGTGGTTCGCTTCAGCGAAGACAAAGTACGTGCAATGGGTCGTACAGCGGCGGGTGTTCGCGGTATGAAACTAGCAGACGAAGACCAAGTTGTTTCTCTAATCGTTCCGTCTAACGAAGGCGATATCCTAACGGTTACACAAAACGGCTACGGTAAGCGTACTGAACTAGCGGAATACCCAACGAAAGGTCGTGCAACTCAGGGCGTTGTGTCTATCAAGGTTTCTGAGCGTAACGGTCCAGTTGTTGGCGCAGTACAAGTAGAAGAAGGCGACGAGATGATGATGATCACTGACGCTGGTACTCTAGTTCGTACTCGTGTAGCTGAAGTAAGCCAAGTAGGTCGTAATACTCAAGGTGTAACGCTGATCCGTACAGCAGAAGATGAGTCAGTAGTTGGTCTACAGCGCATTGACGAAGTTGAAGAAGTAGAATTACCTGAAGGTGAAGAAGCGGAAGCAACAGAAGCAAATGTTGAAGGTCAAGCGCCTGAAGCACCAGCAGCGGACGATACAGCTGAAGGTTCTGAAGAAGAATAACCTTCTCAGTCACTGCTAAATTTAAAAGCCGAGCATTACGCTCGGCTTTTTTGTACTTGTATCAACGCAATGAAGGCTCTAAACCAGTAGACTGAAACTCTCTTGTTTTATGGAATGCACTATGTCGGTTTGGTTTTTTGTCGCCATCACTTTGATGGGTTTATTCATTGTGGCTTTGTCGCTGAGCGCCGCCAAAGTAAAGCCAGCGCAATGGTTTAGCTTCTGCGCGTTGGTGCTCGTGCTGACGAGTGCTAGCTTTTTACTTTTTCGTCAATCTGCTCCTCAGCCAATACAAGCCGAAGCATCGCGGATGATGACTGCTCATGACATCATTGAGGAAATCCAAGACCAATTGCGTGAAGACCCAAATAATGCTGAGCTATGGTTTCAGTTGGGGCAGGGATATCTGGTCGAAGGAGAGCTTGATGGAGCACTGATTTGCTTCGATTATGCCATTCAGTTGACAGACCCAGTCAATGCAACTCAACTTGCCGCTAAAGCAACCACCCTGTATTACATCCATAAACAAGCGATGACGAGTGAAGTCAGTTTATTGCTTGAACAAGCGTTGCAGTTAGAGCCTCATAATGAAGCGGCCTTGTCTTTGATCGCAAATGATCATTTTTTGTCATTCCGTTTTCAGGAGGCGATTGATGCTTGGGTACTTTTACTAGATTCTAACGATCCCAACTTAGATAGAGTGCAAATTATTAACTCTATCAACAAAGCGAAAGAGCTGTTGTAGACGTAGAATTTAATAAGCAGTAGAAGAAAGGTGGGCGATGAATGAAGAATAAAGCGTTAGGCATTTTGGTGGTGCTGTGCGGCCCCGTACTGGCAGGCTGTACTTCTTCCGAACATTCTGGCTCCTCATCTACGGTTTATTACTCTTCCGGTTACTACGATCCATGGTGGTATGATCATGACGATTACTGGATCTACTATTATCCGGGTTGTTGTGACAATGATGATGAATACAAAGAGAAATTGGAAGAGTGGTGGAATGGCTTGGATGAAGACCAACAGCAATCCATCAAAGACAAAGTTGAAGATTGGAAGGATGATGATATGTCCACCAACATTGACAACATGAAACGCCAGCTTGACGACCATTGGCAATCTCTACCTGAAGAGCAGAAGCAGGAGATTCAAACCAAGTGGGAGAATCGTCCAGAGCGAACCGAGCCCACGGCTTTACAAGACAAAGCATTGAAAGAAAAGGCGCAACAAAGAAAAACACTGCCAGAGACGAAGATTCAGCGTCCTGTGGAAAGACCTAATGTGCAAATGCCTAAAACGCGCCCAAATATTCAGTCTAGGCCGAGACTTCCTCGTCGTTAGCACATTCGATTTTTGTCTCTCGATAGAATCGAGAACGAAGAAATAAAGAAAGGGGCGTTCAGTACGCCCCTTGTTGTATCTATTAATTAATCTTCACCAGTTAAACTAGTACGTGGCTTCGCGTTCAGCAGCTGCCTTATCCCACTCTGGTGCCACCGTTTCTAGGAAGTGTTTCTTATCTGAGTTCATTTTCTCCATATCCATACCTAGTGCTTGTTGTGCCTTAGCTTTGGTCGAGATATCAGGGATTTGTACTGGTTCAGTGATGCCTTTGGTTGCAAGTAAACGAACCAGCTTAGTGCGTGCGTCCGCCGCACGGTCAACCGCAGTACCTAACACCTCTAGCGCAACTTCAGGCGCGTGCATGTGGACACCATGAGACGCAATCGCGTAGTCCCAACGCCATTGTGCATGGCGGATATCTTGCAGGATCGGCTGCATTTCATCTTCGGTTGCGCCGGCTTTCCATGCTGCACCCGCTTCAAAGTGCGCTGCTACGATTTGCTTCTCGGCTGTTAGCTTCATGTTCAGTACTTGAGCTTTACGCGTTGAAACGATGCCTTGTAGCTGCTCTTTGGTTTGGGTATGACATTGTGCACAAGTGTCTTCGAAGCGATCAAACGGATTGCCCACTTTGTGGTCGGTGTAAACGGTGCCGTCTTCTTTAGTTACTTTTGGCATGTGGCAGTCCACACATACGACTTTATTCTTGCCGTGGATGCCATCACGCCATGTTTCGTAACCTGGGTGCTGTGCTTTCAACATTGGTGCCTTCGATACTGCGTGTGTCCAATCTTTGAAGTTCAATGCATCGTAGTACTGCTCCATATCGTTCACAGTGGTCCCCATGTCCCATGGGAATTTCACGGCTTTGGTTGGACCGGTAAAGTAGTATTCAACGTGACACTGCGCGCAAACAGACGCTTGTTGATCTAGGCGAGATTGCTCATCAAACTTTTTGCCGATGGCATCGAAAGCGCGTTCTACATAAGGGCGAGTTATTGCCAGCGCTGGTTCACCGTTCTTAAATTCATCAGAGCGAGTGTCATGACAGTCTGAACAACCAATAGGGTTAACGATCTCCGATCCTAAGCGTGCCCATTTGCCTTCGAAGTAGCCATCTTCACCGCGTTCATCAATTACGCGAGCCACATCTGGGCTTTTACAGCTCCAACACGCCATCGGCATAGGTCCAGATTTTTCGTCTGTCGGTGCGCCGGTACGTAAGGTTTGGCGAACATCATCCAATGCGTAGAAGTGACCGCGGGCTTTATTGTAATCTTTCGCAAAGCCATAGCCTGCCCATAGAATCACCATGTTTGGGTCTTCACTTAAGGCATCTTCAATATGTTCACTTTCTGATGTTGCTTTCCAAGAATGATATTGGTCAGGGTGGTTTTGTTCAAAGGCATCGTTGCGTGGATCGACGAGTCCTTTATCTTCCGCTGCCATAGGAGCGCCTACCAAAAATAATTGGCTGGCGAATAAGGTCGCAACCGCGATGGGTGCGCTCATCCAGTGTTTTATGCTCACGGTGTTATCTCCATATTTGTTTTTATAAGCAGCGTTGTGAGGAGCTATTCCAAATAAGAACCGGAGATCTAAGATTAATAATATGTCTTAATCAAATAGATGAAATAGTGAGCGATACTTGTCTTGTTTTAGATCAATTTACGCCAGTGACCTCAGTCATGTTTATATTTATATACCCCTAAAGTGGTATCTTGTAACTTGTTGTGTGCTAAGGTTTTAGCTTTCTGTCTGTTTAAAAAATAGGGTGATTAAGCTCGCTTTTTGAGCGGTTGTTTCTACCCCTTATGGAGAATAGGGGTATTATAAATATAGGTTTAGCGTTGTGGCTTTCCGAAATAAGAATTGATGTCATTTGAAGGTTTGTAAAAATATCTTCAGAGGAAATTAATTGTCGCTCAAATAAATAATTGAGAATGGTTATCAATTATTATCGAGCTAAGGAAAGAAAAATATGGGCAATATAAAATTGACCATAGAGACAATGCTGAAATTTCTCTTCATCTTTGCCTTCTATGGTTTTTCCATCGCCGCCCATGCGACTTCTTCAGAGTCAGTTGAAGGTGCTCAGGCCGAGCGTCATCAAGTCGAACTGATCCGAGACCGAGACTATAAATGTCTTCAATGTCATAAGGACGCCAAAGGCACTCTGAATCTATCGCATGATCCACAAGCGTTATTGAGCCAAGGAAAGCAACTTAATTGCACCAACTGCCACAGCAATATTGGTCCTGACCACCGTGAAGGGGCGCCGGATGTTATTAAGTTTTCTGCTGCGCAATCAAAAGCAGTGCACGATAAGGTGTTCCTCGATCCGAGTTTGATCCTCAAAGCTAATAGTCAGTGCGTGGATTGCCATGCGCCTACTGAGCTAAGAGAAAGCCACTGGACGCACGATGTTCATGCAAAGAATCTTACTTGTTCAAATTGTCATGATGTTCACGCTGCAAAAACCAAAGCACTGTCTTACGACAGAAAACAGCTGATCAAGCAATGTGTCGATTGTCACTCTGAATTTGCCGTCGAACCTGAACTTGCAAAAGAAGAGGAGAGATAGCATGAAATGTTCTAGAAGAAACTTCCTAGCCGGCAGCGGCGCTTTGATATTGACCACTGGCGTTGCAGGCACTTCCGTTGTTAGCTCCTCTCTTTATGCCAGCGATAGTGAGCAAGCAAAGCGCATGGGGATGGTTCACGATGAGAATGCCTGCATCGGTTGTACCGCTTGTACTGATGCTTGCCGTGAAGTGAATAACGTTCCTGAAAGCGTTACCCGTCTTAAAATTCATCGTAGTGAGCCGATTGGGGAGTTCCCTGATGTGGAATACCAGTTCACTCGAGACTCTTGCCAGCACTGTGATAATCCGCCTTGTGTATACGTTTGTCCAACTGGCGCTGCGTATAAAGACGAAGCAACTGGTATCGTCGATGTGCACAAAGAAAAATGTGTTGGTTGTGGTTACTGCTTAGCTGCGTGCCCTTATCAAGTCCGCTTCTTTAACCCGGTCGATCACTCTGCGGATAAATGTAATTTCTGTCGTGATACCAATTTAGCGCAAGGTAAACAGCCGGCATGCGTGGAATCTTGCCCGACGAAAGCACTGATATTTGGCGATTTAAACGATCCTACAAGTGAAGTGAGCAAAGCGATAGAAAGCCACGTTGTGTACCGTGATAAATCGCATTTAGGTACACAGCCTAAGCTGTACAAAATTCCACATAGCAAAGGGGAGGTGTCATCATGAACGGCTTCGAGAGTGCTTTCCACTTTGACTCGTTAGTTTGGGATTGGATCATCGCAATATATCTGTTCTTAGCGGGTATGTCCGCGGGGGCGGTAATGATATCCATCTATTTGAAACGCAAGGTTATCGAGGGTGACCCAGCAAACAATGGCATCATGAAAGCTATGGCTTGGTTAGCACCGTTTGGCATCATTGCTGGTCTAGTTATTTTGATTTTCCACTTAACTAAACCGCTAGAGTTTTGGAAGATCATGATTTACTACAATCCGACTTCCGTGATGTCTATGGGCGTTATCTTGTTCCAAGTGTACATGATCGTACTATTTGTTTGGATTGGTGTGATTTTCCGTCACCAAATCATCAGTTTCTGCGAAGGCAAGTTGCCAGGCAAGTTGCTCGATTTTGTTGATGATCTCCTGATCAAGTTCGGTAAAGGTAACAACGCGATAGAGCTCTTTCTGGGATTCTTAGCGATAGTTTTAGCCGCGTATACCGGCTTCCTGTTATCGGCATTGAAGACTTACCCAATGTTGAATAACCCAGTACTGCCTATTTTGTTCTTGTTCTCTAGCTTATCTTCAGGAGCGGCAGCGTGTTTGATGTTTGGCATCTTGGTTTTCAAAGAGTCAACCAGTAGCCCAAGTGTGTCTTGGGTTCACGGATTTGAACGCCCAGTTGTATTGTTTGAGCTGTTTGTCTTGGTGACCTTCTTCACCGGTCTGATCTTTAGTGGCGGTCAGAATGAGGTTGCCGCTTGGAATGCGATATCTAACGGTTTCTGGGCGCAATGGTTCTGGGTTGGGGTCGTGCTCATCGGTATGCTCACACCGTTAACGCTGAACTGGTTAACGCCTTCTGAAGTTCGCCACAAGGGAAGCTACGTGTTTGTGGTGACGACGTTAAGCCTGGTTGGTGTATTGATGCTACGCACGTTCATTCTCTATGCCGGTCAGATGACTATAGTATAGGGAGGTGTAATGGAGGCTGAACTGGGGTTATTTTTACTCATACTGGTGTCGATTGGCTCTACGTGTGCGGCGTTGTTGTATTGGATTCGTCGCGCAATTGGCAAAACGGTGGCGCTACCGCACCAAACTGCAACGTCATACATCATCAGTTTGGCCTCTTTCATTTGCTTATCGCTTTTGATTGTCTGTTTTGTTCAAGATAATTTCGCGCTTGAGTATGTGGTTACTCATTCCAATAGCCAACTGCCTGTCGCATTCAAGGTGGCGGCTACTTGGGGAGGGCACCAAGGTTCGATGTTATTTTGGGTGGTGACACTCAGCATGTGGGCGTCATTGATCGCTTTTAAATCACCTGTTAATGCTCAATATACTGGTGATTGCCTAGGAATCATGAACGTTCTTATTGCGATCTTTGCGTGGTTTACGCTTGCCACATCAAATCCATTTGAATATGCCCAAAGTTTCGCTCTGGAGGGACGTGACCTCAATCCGATGTTGCAGGATGTTGGGCTTATTATTCACCCGCCTTTACTTTACCTAGGTTACGTTGGTTACTCTGCAGTATTGGCTCTCGCGCTTGCTGCTTTGTTTGGAAGGCAACCACACCATGAGTGGTATGCATTTGTTCGAGGCATTGCCTATTTCGCTTGGGGTACGTTAACGGCGGGCATTTTAGTTGGCTCGTGGTGGGCTTATAACGAATTAGGTTGGGGGGGCTGGTGGTTTTGGGACCCGGTAGAAAATGCGTCTTTGATGCCTTGGCTAGTTGGCACAGCCTTACTCCATAGCATACATTTGTCAGCAAGAAATAAAGGGGCGATTTGGAGCACTTACGCATTAGCGTTTAGTACGTTTAGCCTCAGTGTATTGGGTACTTTTGTTGTCAGAAGCGGAGTTTTAACATCTGTCCACGCATTCGCTGTTGATCCAACTAAGGGATTGGCATTGCTGTGTGTATTGGTGATTATTGTCTTTGTCACTTTTGGGTCTTTGATATATCGAGGTCAGCAGATTCCCCAATCGAACATTGATACCATTTTTAGTCGAGCTTATTTATGTTACATGGCGATAGGCTTATTAGTCATTGCTACTGCTATCGTGTTTCTTGGTACGTTTTATCCGATGGTTTACCAAGTATTGGGGTCAGGTAGTATTTCAGTCGGACCACCATATTTTAACTCACTTATCTATCCATTATTTGTTTTTAGTCTGGTTGTACTGGCTTGTTCCACGTTTTGTTCATGGCAACATTCTCGGGCAGGTAAGGATCTGAAAGTACTATGTTTGATTGCTTCTTTGAGTGTCATTACAGCCAGCATTGTAGCAATTATGGTTAACACGGGCTTGATGCTAGGTGTAATTTTTGCGTTGGCAATTTACGTCGTTTCTAGTCATGCATTTCAGTGGGTAAGAAGTGGTGCGAAGATTAGCACTGCACCTAAACTTTTTGCCCACATTGGTTTTGTCATTGCTGGAGTAGGGGCGATAGTAAATGCCTCCTACTCTTATGAATTTAGCTACCGAATGTCTCCAAACTCTCAGCATCAGTTCCAAAACGTATCTCTCGAATATGTGGATACTCACTGGAAGGTTGGGCCGAACTATACTTCGGAAATAGCAGAGATACGCCTTAGCACAACGGAACAACACAGCTTCACTCTGCTCCCAGAGAGAAGGCATTATTCAGTACGAGTTATGAATATGACGGAGCCTGCCATTAAGTCTTTTTGGCATGGTGACTACTATATTACACTTGGGGAAAAGCTGTCAGAGCAATCTTATGCGGTGAAAGTGCAGTACAGAGCCGCAATTTGGTGGATATGGTGTGGCGGTATCGTTGCACTAATAAGTATGTTATCAGCCTTACTGCCTAAAAGATCTTGGAGTCGAGTCAGTGATGAATCCTTCGCATAAACTAGCTATTCTAGCGGGAGCTATTGCGGTATTTTCGGTAACCAGTTACCTGTCTTTAGCTGATCGTCCAAACGTCGAGACAACGAAAAATCGGGTGGTCTATGTTCCAAATTTTCAGGCTGACAGCTTAGCGACAACGGACGTACTTACGGAAAAGCTGTTTGCAGAGCATGATTTGCAAATTTTAAACGTCTGGGCGTCTTGGTGCGGTGTGTGTAAACGTGAGCATGATGAATTGTTGAGTTTATCGCGAGCAGGTGTACCAATAATAGGTTTGAACTATAGAGATCAAAGCCATGCAGCTCAAGAATACTTGGCTCGGGAGGGTAACCCATATGCCAAGGTGATATTTGATCCCAAAGGTGAGCTAGGGATCGATTTAGGTATAATCGGAACGCCGGAAACGTACCTAATTGATCAAGAGGGGCGGATTTTGATCAAATATCGTGGTGAAATTAATAAGGATAAATGGAATGCTATTTTCTCTAAGTTCTTTGATATCTCGATATAATTTATCTTTTGTATTATCTTTATTATTCGCCTTACTCCCATTAAATGCGTACGCTATTCAGGATGATCAAAATGTTGATCTTTTTGAATTTAAATCAGTTGAAATGCAACAGCGTGCAATTACTTTGGCTAAGTCTCTTCGTTGCCCTCAATGTCAAAATCAAAACCTAGTCGAGTCGAATGCCTATACTGCGAAAGCGCTACGGCTGAAGGTCTACGAGATGGTGAATGAGGGACATACAGATAAAGAGATCAAGCAATACTTAGTTGATCGATTTGGAAATATTGTCCTGTATGATCCGCCATTTAACCTCTCAACGGCATTATTATGGATCTTTCCAGGGCTGTTTATGATCCTTTTTCTAATTATTTCGATCAAAAAACTCAAGCGTTAATAGTGTGATAATTGTTCCACTATTTAAAATTAATTGTGCATATAACAGGCAAGATGTTATCATTTTCAAGAATTTCAGATTAATTCAGTGAATAGCGAACTAAATAAAAAGATGAGCTAACGCGTATTTCGATAACGTATTATATGTAGGTGTTTGCAGTGGATTCAGTAATATCGCAATTAAAAAAGGACTTTTACTCGCAGATTCGAGCATTGCAATCACCGAAGCTGCCGCAAGTCACATCAACGCTAGCCGTTTTAAGTGATGAAGAGCTTCAAGAGCTCGAAAATGTCTGGATTGAGCTTGTTGTGTGGAAGAACAAGCAAACTCACTAAGTTACTATACAGCCAGTTTTATATAAAAAACCCCAGTCTTTGCGGACTGGGGTTTTTTATTGTACTTATTTTAAAATGTTATATTATAACATTTGTCAGCCGGGTAATGCTGTATGATTAACTAGGTACTAAAAGTGTTCTAAAAAGAATCAACCATAACTGGTTAGTTTGATTACCCTTTAAGTGAAGCAGTTGCATTCAAAGTGATCTTAAGATTGAAAAATCAGGTATCAATCCCCATAGTCTGTGATTGAGAGAGATTTCTTATGAATGCAATTACAAAAGTGCATCAAGCAATACATCAAGTGAGTATAGATATGGCGGAAGTTCGTGCCAGAGTAGATTTTAAAGTCGGGGCAAAAAGTAACATTGAAGCTGAGATTCTGTCCTTCCACGGATTGAAAACAGACAAAGAGCACGTTGCAGTAATTTTCAAGCATGCAGACCAAACGCAAGACACACCGTTAGTCAGAATGCACTCTGAGTGTTTGACTGGTGACGTATTCCATTCTTCACGCTGTGACTGTGGTGAGCAACTGGAAGAGACCATCAACCGTATGGGTGAATCAGGTGGGATCATTCTATATCTTCGCCAAGAAGGTCGTGGCATTGGCCTATACAATAAGATCGATGCGTATCGTCTACAAAGCCAAGGCATGAATACTTATGAAGCCAACAATCACTTAGGCTTTGATGATGACTTGCGTGACTTTACGGAAGCTGCACAAATGTTAGAAGCATTAGGTGTGAATAAGATCCGCCTTGTGACAAATAACCCTAAGAAAATCCGTGAATTATCTGAGTATGGGATAGAAATCGCTGAAGTTGTCAATACTTCTGCACATATCAAAGATGGCAACGAAAATTATTTGAAAGCCAAGGTGTCCCATGGTAAGCACCATCTAAAGGTTTAATCTTAAAGATAAATCTAACAACAAAGAATGTTAAAAGCCTCATGTTTGTGAGGCTTTTTTTGTATCTGGAGTTGCAAATAAATTGTAAATTTGTATTATCTCGGGACTAAAAGTGCAAATAAGAATAATTAGCACTACCAATACGATAATTAAAATGCTCAACAAGGATGCTTCAGATGAATGCAAAAACAGTTTTAGTCCAGTCTATTGCTGCATCACTTCTCATTGCCAGTGGTTCTACGGTTGCTGCTACAGTAACTAAACAACAAGTTGTCGAACATTATGCAGATGTTGCTCACGCGGTATTTTCTGATTCTGTGACAACAGCAAAAGCCCTCGATGTAAAAATCGACGAATTCCTTAAATCTCCATCCGCAGCAAAGCTTGAAGAAGTAAAACAAGCTTGGCTAGATTCTCGCGTACCATACCAACAGTCTGAAGTTTTCCGCTTTGGTAACGCGGTCGTTGACGATTGGGAAGGTCAGCTAAATGCGTGGCCACTTGATGAGGGCCTAATTGATTACGTTGCAACTGATTACCAATATGAACTAGGTAATGAAGGTGCTTCCGCTAACATCATTGCGAATACAAGTCTCCAGATTGGCGCGTCGAAGCTAGATGTCGCTAAAATCACACCAGAATTGCTAGCAGATCTAAACGAAGTAGGTGGTTCTGAAGCAAACGTTGCTTCGGGTTACCATGCGATTGAGTTCTTACTTTGGGGTCAAGATCTTAACGGTACTAATGCAGGTGCAGGTCAACGAGCTTACACTGACTTCGTTGTAGGTTCTGAGTGTACTAATGGCAACTGTGAGCGTCGTGGTGAGTACTTAAAAGCAGCAGCTGATCTACTGGTTCAAGACCTCGAGTGGATGGAAAAGCAGTGGTCTGCAGACGTGAAAGGTAACTACCGTGAAGAGCTTCTTAATGGCTCGGCAGACAACGGTCTTCGTAAGATGCTATTCGGTATGGGCTCTCTTTCTCTGGGTGAGCTAGCTGGTGAGCGCATGAAAGTTGCACTAGAAGCAAACTCGACAGAAGACGAACACGATTGTTTCTCAGACAACACTCATAATTCTCATTACTACAACGAGCAGGGCATTTATAACGTTTACACCGGCCTATACAAGCGTGAAGATGGAACATTGCTATCTGGTCCAAGCATTGCGGATCTTGTTGCTCAAAAAGACAAAAAAGCAGCAAAAGAAATCCAGAAGCAGTTTGATGTTACTCGCAGCCAAGTAGGTGAGCTAGTTACTTCTGCTGAGAGGAACAACCAGCACTTCGATCAGCTAATTGCGGCGGGTAACGCACAAGGCAAAGCGTTAGTAAACGATACCATCATGTCGTTGGTAGCCCAAACCGGTGCGATTGAGCGAGCGGCAAACATTGTCGGCATCGATAGCCTAAGCCCTGATACTGCTGACCACGAGTTTTAATAAGAAAACCATAATAAATAAGGGCTCTTTGTGAGCCCTTTTAACGTTTGAGCTCGTTGTTATCACCCTTGTTGTATATGTAGAGCAATGATATGAAGCCATACCTAATTTCAGCGCTAGCCGCGATCCTTTCTTCTTCTGCCATGGCTTACGATGTTAAGTCTGGTGGTAAAACCAGTGTTAAAAAAGATGGCGCGAATGCCTATTCTCTTCCTGCTGCCAATCTACCAATGAGTAAGCGCCTTGACTTCAGTGTCGGCAACAGTTTTTTCCGCAACCCCTGGGTTCAAGCTCCCGCATCGACGGACGCCCGTGATGGTCTAGGTCCGCTGTTTAACACCAATGGTTGTCAGAACTGTCACATTAAAGATGGTCGTGGTCATCCGCCAGAGAAAGATGATTTACATGCCGTGTCTATGTTAGTGCGCTTGAGCATTCCTGCGATGACGCCTGAGCAAAAAAAAGCGTACATCAAAGACGGTGGCATTCCCGAGCCCACTTATGGCGGCCAGCTGCAAGACTTTGCACTTCAAGATCAGACCCCAGAAGGCAAAATCGAAATTACTTACACCGATGTGCCAGTGAAATTTAAAGACGGTACGACGGTGACACTAAGAAAACCTCATTTGAAGATAACCGAGCTGGGTTACGGTGATATGCACCCAGATACCGAGTTTTCAGCACGTGTGGCACCGCCAATGATCGGTCTTGGTTTGTTGGAGAGTATTCCCGACGAAACGCTACTCGCTTGGGCTGATGAACACGATGCCAACAAAGATGGTATCTCAGGCAAAGTAAACAAGGTGTGGGATATTGAGAAGGACGACTTCTCGATTGGTCGCTTTGGATGGAAAGCCGGACAACCGACACTAATGCAGCAAAATGCGGCGGCATTCAATGGTGATGTTGGTCTGACGAGCCATTTATTCCCGAACGAAAACTGCACCTCGAAACAAAGCATTTGTGACGACATGCCAAATGGCGGTAAACCAGAAGTAAGCCAAAATATCCTTGATTTCGTTGAGTTTTATAGCCAACACCTAGCGGTGCCAATTCGTCGTAATGTAAATGATCCAGAAGTGAAGCTTGGTCAACAGATCTTTGCATCATCTGGCTGTGAAAGCTGCCATAAGACAAGTGTGAAGACCGCTAAACGACCAGAATTGCCAGCGCTTTCTGAGCAGCTTATCCACCCATACACAGACATGCTTTTACACGATATGGGTGAAGGCTTAGCCGATCACCGTCCGGAATACTTAGCAAACGGGCGTGAATGGCGAACTGCACCATTATGGGGGATTGGCTACACCGAGGAGGTTAACGGCCATACTTACTTCCTACATGATGGACGGGCGCGCAACCTTATGGAAGCAGTATTGTGGCATGGTGGCGAAGCCGAAACAGCTAAGCAGAATGTTTTGGCACTGAATAAGAAAGAACGTGATGCATTGATTGCATTTTTGAATTCTCTATAAGGCACATACCATGAAAAAAAGACTGTTAGCGAGTGCTATTGCAGCAACTCTAAGTTTGGTTGGCTGTCAGGCAACAAACGAATTGGCCTCTGCAAAGCCAGAAAAGACAAACCACCTTTCACAAAATGTGTATGAAGTGGAGTTTCAAGCAGCGCAGGCATTTTTAGTTCAAACGACAAATCTTGAGCAGAGCTTTACTGATTACTGTGCGTCAGAGAGCAAAAATTACGCGAAAGTAAAACAGCAATGGCATCAAACTATGCTGGCGTGGATGGCGTTGCAAGGTCAAGAGCGTGGTCCAGCGACGGCATTAGAGCAAAGTTGGAACGTTCAGTTCTGGCCAGATAAAAAGAACACCACAGGCCGTAAGATGTCTGTGCTGACGAAATCGGACCAAGCTTGGAGTGCAGAGGAGATTTCGACGCAAAGCGTAACCGTACAAGGTTTAGGCGCGTTGGAGTGGTTGCTTTATGATAAAGCTTCGACCTTATCTAGCGACAGCAAGACGTGTGCAACAGGTGTTGCGATTGCCGAAAATTTAGATAATAAAGCACAGATCATTGCTGATTCTTGGGCAGAAAACCCGTGGAAATCGTTAGATGTGACAGAGTGGGAGTCTGAGTATATCTCGCTGTTATCTAACCAGCTTGAATACAGCATGAAGAAGCTGAGTCGTCCATTAGCGAAGATTGGCAAACCTCGTCCTTATTTCTCAGAATCGTGGCGTTCAGAGACTTCGTTATCAAACTTAAAAGCGAACCTTGAAGGAATGGAGGCACTCTATTTTGCCAACGGTAACGGTTTGGATGCTCTGTTGAGAGATCAAGGCCATGCAGATTTGGCTGATCGTGTTGCCCATCAGTTTGAAATGGCTTTAGATACATGGCCAGAAGATAAGAGCTTGTTTGCCGCGCTGCAAAGCAAAGAAGGTTATCGTATGGTGCTAGCTCAATACAACAAGCTAGAACAATTGAAGTACTTGATCCACGAAGAAGTGGCGATCGAGCTTGGCGTGGTTATAGGATTTAATGCAACCGATGGTGACTGATCAAACCCGCCGTACCTTACTTAAAGCCGCTCTTTTTGGGGCGGCTACACCTGTTATGCCGTTTGGTTGTGCTTCAACAAACTCACGTGAGCCAGCGCTGATAGGCTGTTCAATCATTGGTCGAGATAAATACGCTGCGGTGGTGGCTGATGAGCATGGTATGCCGATCACTACGTTACCTATTCCTGAGCGTGGTCATGGCGTAGCAACAAACCAGCAGGGGCACGCAGTGGTCTTTGGCCGCAGACCTGGTACGTTCTTTATGGTGTTTGATTATCGCTCAGAGCAAATGATCAAACTGCAACTAGCAAAGTCGAATCGCCATTTCTATGGTCATGGTGTTTACTCACATGATGGCACTTTATTGTTCGCTACCGAAGGCGAAAGGGATACAAGCCGCGGAATAATTGGCGTTTATGATGTGCAAAAGCAATATCAGAAGGTCGATGAGTTAACAGGCTTTGGCCTCGGCCCTCATGAAGTGATCATGATGCCTGATGGCGCGTTAGCGATTGGCGTGGGTGGTGTACACACGAATGGTCGTGAACCACTGAACCTTGAAACGATGAAACCGAGCTTAAGTTATCTTTCACAAGATGGTGCGTTGCTGGATCAGGTTTCTTTGCCGGATCATCAGCTAAGTATTCGTCACTTAGCCCATGATGGAGCAGAAACAGTGCTTTGTGGACAGCAATACCGCGGAGAGCCGGACGAATACCCTGCACTCATTGCCATGCATACTCGTGGTGGGGAGATGCAGGAGCTTCATGCAGAGCCAGAACAATGGGCACGCTTTAACCATTATGTCGCAAGCATTGCGGCGACAGATGAATGGATTTTAGCGACGTCGCCTCCAGGTAGCTGCTACGGGATATGGTCTAAGTCTACTGGTCGACTCGTTGAATTAAATGCGCTGCCTGATGCATCGGGTGTGGTTGTCTACGGTGATGAGTTCCGTGTCAGCTCTGGGGCAGGTAAAGTTGTTGAGCAAAAGCCAATGAAGTCAAACACCTCTACTGCTACTGGCATCCAGTGGGATAACCATTGGTCGAGGATTACGTAATTGTGGGGGCATTAAGAGTCTAATGACACTTCTATCGGAGGTTTTCTGCCTAGATTCTTAATTTTAAACCTGCAAGCCGTGAGATATTTGCCATACTTTTTTTAAGGCAAGTTTTCCGAGGGATCGTGATCGTGTTTGCTAGAATTCTATTAACAACGGCGCTCATGGTGCCGTTTTTCAGCTTTTCTACTGTTGTTTCTCAAAACGCCACTGCTGATACAGAGCAGGTGGGAGCGGTTGCACAACTATCCATTGAGAAAATGATCCATTACCCAGAAGTGATTGATCGGCTCTACCAGAGCACCAGCTATCGCTTAAATTGGGAAAACGAGGATATTGCACAACAATTCTTGTTTCAATTGCAAGTATTGTCTCTTGCTGAGGTTTCTCCAGTATTTCAAGACCAAATCAGACGAGTTGCTTATGTAAAAGAAGAGGGAGATGCTCTTGATTATGATTTAGTCATGACAGATACGCTACTCATGTACCTAAGCTATTTAGAGCAAGTCCAAGAACATGGCTTACAATGGTTGTTTGGCCAAACTGAAGAAGTGTCATTGCCTGAACCTAGCATAGAAGTACTTACCGCTTTAAGCACCGAAATTACCATTGGTAAGTTAGAGCAATTTCTCATCAATTTATCTTCACCGCTGCAATCCGATCCCGCTTTCAATCAATCTTTTTATTCGCTCCAAGACTATGCCAAGCTTGATTACCCGACCTACCAGCAACAAGGTTTAGCGAGGGTAGGTGATGTGCTAGAAAATAAGCCCATACTCCTTGAGCGAATGCAGGTCGTTGGCATCGATGTCGACGATTTACTTTATAGTGGTCCACAATTTGATGAAGAGTTGGAGATGGCGATAAAAGCATTCCAGAAAATTCATGGTCTAAAGCAGGACGGAATTATCGGTCCAAACACCATTCGTTGGGTTAATTTTTCGCCTGAGCAGCGATTGCATCTACTTGCACTTAACTCAGAACGTTCTCGTTTGTGGGCAAAAGAACGAGACAATGTCGTGTTTGTTAACGTGCCAGGGTATGAAGTGACATACTGGCATAATGGTGAAGCATTATTTGAGTCTAAAGTCGTTGTAGGCCGAACAACTCGAAAAACACCTATCATGACGGGGACTCTTGATTCTGTCATCCTTAACCCTACATGGAATGTACCTTGGAAGATTATGGTGAAGGACATCATTCCAAAGGTTAAGAAAAACCCAATGTACCTACTTGAGCAAAATATTCAGATAATTCGCTCTTGGGATTCAAGCGAGATCATTGATCCTACGACGATACATTGGGCTTCGGTTAACCCGCGTAGCTTTCCTTATCGGATGAGACAATCTTCTGGATCTCATAACGCGTTAGGCTTGTATAAGTTTAATATGCCAAACCCTCAGGCTATTTATTTACATGACACGCCGAGCAAAAACTTGTTTCAAGAAGATAGACGTGCTTTCAGTTCGGGTTGTGTAAGAGTAGAAAACGCAGAACAGCTGGCCGAGCTGTTGTTTAAGACCCAAGGCCTTGAAGAACGTCTAGAGAAAAAACGTGAAAGTGGTAGAGAGGCGAATACCTCGGTGCCCCTGAGTGAACGTATCCAGGTACATATTATTTATCAGACAGCTTGGTTAGAAGAAGGCATGCTGTACTATCGAGATGACATTTATCGTTACGATCATCAAGGTTGAAATTCGTTCTCAATTAAAAAAAGTTACAATTCATAAAATTCGTTTGCTGTTCAATAAGTAAACAGAAAATCCAGCCTAAAAGTGACAAGTTGGACCGATTTATGCGTTTGACGCGTTAAATTGGTTTCGGTAATGTCCGCTGCTTGTAGAGTAATTGAGCAGTATTTTCTAATGGTAAGTCGTAATTTTTCTCGTCGTGATTTTCTTAAAATGACCGCTGGTGGTGTGGTAGTTGCTTCAGCTATGCCGTCTGTGTCTTGGGCGTCATTACCCGACGAGCCTCGTGTACTTACGATGAATAACCTAAATACTGGTGAATTACTTGAGTCGTGTTATTTCAACGGCTCGAGCTACGTCGATGAAGAACTTCAACGTCTTGATAAATTCTGTCGTGATCATCGCCGTAATGAAGTTCATCCAATGGATAGACGCTTGTTCGACCAAATCAGCCAAATTCAAAAGTTGATCGGCACGGAAGCTGAAGTGATTGTGATTTCAGGCTACCGTTCACCGGTAACCAATGCGTCTTTACGAAATGGCTCTTCTGGTGTTGCGAAAAAAAGCATGCATATGGAAGGGAAGGCGATCGATTTCCGTTTGGATGGTGTGAAATTGTCTACCGTTCGTGACGCGGCATTAAGCTTAAAGGCTGGTGGAGTTGGTTATTATCCAAGTAGTAATTTTGTCCACATCGATACGGGGACCGTTCGTTCTTGGTAGACCCGAGCTAAGGGTCACTTTAACGAGTAAGAATGCTGCGCTTTGCCCTCTGAACAAAGCTTGAAGTCACTTTGGCTTAGTGTCATAGTTGCGGCAGTTTTCATGCAATTTTATTCGGTATAGGTTATTTATGGCTCTGAAGTACCAAGTTGTTCCCGTAACATCTTTCTCTCAAAACTGTTCTATCGTCTGGTGTGATGAAACCATGAAAGGCATTGTGGTTGATCCAGGTGGTGATGAAAAGCAACTTGCAATGCTAATCAAAGAGCTCGGTGTTGAAGTCGTAAATCTAGTTCTAACGCACGGTCACTTAGATCATGTTGGTGGAACTGAGCCTTTATCTGCTCTTTTAGGCGGTACTGAGATCGTTGGTCCACATAAAGCAGATAACTTCTGGTTACAGGGGCTAGAAGGTCAGAGCCAAATGTTCGGTTTTCCATTAACTGAAGCGTTTGAACCACACCAATGGTTGAATGAAGGTGACAAGGTCACTTTTGGCAATCAAACACTGAACGTGATCCACACCCCGGGTCATACCCCTGGTCACGTTGTGCTTTACAGTGAAGAAGCTCGTTTGGCATTTGTTGGTGATGTTTTGTTTAACGGTAGCGTTGGTCGTACTGACTTCCCACAAGGCGATTTCAACACGCTTATTAGCTCTATCAAAGAGAAACTATGGCCATTGGGCAATGATGTTACATTTGTACCAGGTCATGGTCCGCAATCGACGTTTGGACACGAACGTAAAACAAACCCTTTCGTTGCTGACGAAATGCCACTCTACTAAAGCATCTTTGTATTAGGTATCAGGCTCGGCGGCTGCCAAGTAACGTCGAGCCAATCCCACAAACGCATCAGCTTCTCTATCCAAGTCACTTGTTGAAATAAATACATCGTAGCCATAAAACTGCCTTTGGTACTTCATTCTATTCGCGAGCATCGCAAGTAAACCTTCGTAGAGTATGCCCTTTTGATTAATGTAAGGGGCAGGATCCAGCACCATATCCTCGAATTTTGTTTCACAATGATTTTGCCGAGCACCTAGATATAGCAGTGCGCGTTGACTTAAAAGAACTTCTGTCGCGATACGAGGGCAGATAGCATCTAGATATGGGGAGTAATGCTTTAAACGAATGCCCACCCAAGGTAGAGGCTGGTGCCATCCTTCTTGCTCATATGTACATATTCCTATGGAGTCAATGTCTTGCCAACGGACGACCCAGCCGCCTTTGAATAGGTGCTGTTGAAAATGGGATTGTGTAAGAGTAAAACCTACCTGGCTTTTTTTGATCATCATGATTGCAAAGCCAACAATGACTGCCATTAAAACCACAGATAGCATTGCTTGCTTCCACCCTGGGGCGATCAACACGAGAAACAGTGTAATGATGACCACCAAAAGCATAATCAGTTTGTTGATGGGGGAGTCGGCTTTAAACTGCGAGTTAGTAAGGTGTAACGTTTCCATGTTTCAACCTCGGGATAAAAGACAAATTAACCAAATCGCCCAATGCCTGTTGGGTTGCATATTGATTTAAGGCGAACCTCTGTTTTTATACCCAGTATTGACAAAATGCGTTCACAAATTTCTTGATTAAATAATAGACGTTCTATGCATTGAGCGCATTTTTCACAGCGTTTCGCTGCCAAAACCTACAAATTGATTGGGAATTTTGGTATAAAACGCGCTTCAAATTTTCATCCCTGCTGAGATGCAGTGAACTGGAGAAATATTCAATGAGACTTGCTCATAAGCGTAAAGTGCAGATGAAACTGCAAAAGCGCATTAAAGCGACAGTTGCAAACGTAGCAAAAGCACCAAAGACAGCTAAGCCTGTTGCGGAAAAAGTCGTTGCAGAAAAACCTGTTGTTGAGAAAGCAGTAGCTGAGAAGAAGGTAGCTGCAGTAAAAACAGACGTTGCTCTAACTCCTAAGCAACAACAAGTATTAGACATTGTTGTCGCTAATGCTGAAGGTATTAACCCTAAAGGTATTGGTCTAGCGGCAGGTCAAGAAGATACAAAAGCGGCATCATGGGCTACAGGCGCACTGAAAAAGCTTCTTGAAGAAAACCTAGTTCAAAAAGAGCAGTTAGCAGGTAACAAAGTTATCTACAAAGCAGTTTAATTACCCCTGTAATTCTGTTTCTTAATTGAATACCTCGATTTCGGTCGGGGTATTTTTTTACCTGCAATTTGTCTTTCTCGATTTCTAATTGAGCATTCTAACGATACAAAGTCGTCATTTGTCACATTTTCTTAAATACTGTGTAAATTCTTCCGCAGTCAAATACTTAAGTACTTACCAATCCTTCGTCTGTTCCACTCTGATCTTAGCTGCATGATTATTATGCTTTATCTTTTTTGGGTATCAAAAAGACTACGTATTACTACGTACTACCAATGGCTAGGGCTTGCCTGGCAATACAAATTTGTTGCGTGTTCATGCCCATTTCGGTCTCCGCTGTAGTATTCCATTGTATATACGAATCCTTATGTAATGGATGACAACAATAACCTTGGTGACAAAGGACGTGAACGATGAGTCTTATCCAAAAATCTTTGAAACGAGTACTCAAAGCGACGGCGATGGTAGCAACCATGGCATTCGTAGCAACTTCTGCTAACGCTGCTGACGATAAAGTATATCGCTTGAAATTAGCGGAGACGTGGGGCCCTAACTTCCCAATCTTCGGTGATGCGACAAAAAACATGGCAAAAATGGCAGAGGAAATGTCAAACGGCCGTCTACAAATCCGTATTGACTCTGCAAACAAACACAAAGCACCACTTGGTGTGTTTGATATGGTGAAATCAGGTCAATACGATATGGGCCACTCGGCTTCTTATTACTGGAAAGGCAAAGTACCAAACACTCTTTACTTTACCTCTATGCCTTTCGGTATGCTGCCTACAGAGCAGTACGCATGGTTCTACTATGGTGGCGGTATGGAGTTGATGGAGAAGGTTTACTCACCACACAACTTACTGTCTTTCCCTGGCGGTAATACCGATACCCAGATGGGCGGCTGGTTCCAGAAAGAGATCAAATCAGTCGACGATCTGCAAGGTCTGAAAATGCGTATCCCTGGTTTTGCGGGTGAAATCCTTGCTGAGCTGGGTGCGAAGCCAACCAATATTGCACCGGGCGAACTTTACACCTCACTTGAGCGCCGCACGATCGATGCTCTGGAGTGGGTAGGTCCGTCTCTTGATTTACGTATGGGCTTCCACAAAATTGCACCTTACTACTACACAGGTTGGCATGAGCCAGGTACTGAGCTGCAATTCCTAGTTAATAAGCGCACTTGGGAACGTCTACCTGATGATCTGAAAGCGATTCTTCAAGTGGCGATGAAAGCTGCGGCGTACGACATGTACACGCAGTCTAAGCACGAAAGTGGCAAAAACTGGGCGTCGATTCAGTCTGAATACCCGGATGTTCAAGTAAAAGACTTCCCACCAGAGGTTATCTCTGCACTGCGTGAAGCGAATGAGCGTCTACTTAAACAGCACGCAGAAAAAGATGCCCTAGCGAAAGAGATTCAAGAGTCGCAAGAAAATTATATCGAGCAAGTGCGTCCTTGGTCTGACATTTCACATCGAGCTTACCTAAACAGCCAAGCTCAACAGTAACTTCATCAAGCAGGGCTATCTCCAAGTATTTAGGAATAGAGTCTGCTAATGAAGCCCAAGAAAAACTTCTCGAAGAGAAGACTATAAAAGTGCTCCGCGAACCAGCGGAGCCAATCCACGAGTTCCATGGAGTTCGGAATGAGAAGCCTGATTTATATTGAGCGAATCTTTAACCGCTTTGGTGATTTTTTGGGGTGGTTGTCCAGCATCCTATTCGTTTTGTTGTTAGCGAACGTGGTGTACGACGTTGTCATGCGTTACGTGTTTAATGACGTGTCTATTGCCTTTCAAGAGATGGAATGGCACCTATTCTCCGCTGTATTTCTACTCGGTGTCCCTTACGCAATCAAATCTGGCGGCCATGTACGAGTGGATATTTTCTACGAGCGCTTGTCCTACAAAGCTCAATCCATCATCGACATCCTAGGCACTTTACTTTTCTTGTTCCCGTTTTGCCTATTGGTTGCTTGGTTCGGTATCGACTTTGCCAAAGAGAGCTATGCCCTTGGTGAGACGTCCGGTGACCCAGGCGGTTTGCCATATCGATGGATCATTAAAGGCATGATCCCATTGTCATTCTTGTTTATGGCGGTCAGCGGTGTTGGTTTGCTGCTTCACTCCATCAATAAAATTGTTAACCCTCATCTTATCTATGCCGGTAACAACGGTAAGTCGTAAAAGGAAGTCAGTATGATCGGTATAGTGATGTTTTTTGTAGCTCTATTTGCGCTACTGCTTGGTTTCCCTGTTGCCTTCACCTTTGGTGGCATCGCATTAATATTTGGCGTTTGGGCAGAGGGCATGGATATGTTTGCTTTCATGCCATATCGCATTCAATCCATCATGGAGAACACGGTACTAATGGCGGTGCCACTGTTTGTCTTCATGGGTTTGGTGTTACAAAAGACAAGACTTGCAGAGCAGTTGCTTGAGTCTATGGGGCGCCTATTTGGTGGCGTACGTGGTGGTATCGCAATTTCTACGGTATTGGTAGGTGCACTGCTTGCTGCATCGACGGGTGTGGTTGGCGCATCGGTTGTCGCAATGGGGCTAATCTCTTTGCCAGTGATGCTTAAGTACAACTACGACAAAGGATTGGCCTGTGGCACCATTTGTGCCTCTGGCACGTTAGGCCAAATCATCCCTCCTTCTATTGTCTTAATTTTGCTCGGTGATGTATTAGGCGTACCCGTAGGTGACTTATTTCAAGCGGCAGTATGGCCGGGCTTAATGCTGGTGGGTGCATACGTTGTCTACATTCTGATCTACGCCAAGCTCAATCCAGAAGCCGCTCAACCTATCGAGCGTGATGAGTCGATCAGCCGCAAAGAAGAAGTTCTCACCGCGCTTAAAGCGGTATTACCGCCGCTTGCGCTGATCATCGTGGTGTTAGGCTCTATCTTTGCTGGTATTGCAACACCAACGGAATCCGCGGCGTTGGGAGGTGCCGGTGCGATTGTGCTTTCACTGCTCTATAAACAGTTCAGTTGGTCGATGGTGTATGAAGCTTCCAAAGAGACAGTGAAAGTGACTGCGATGGTATTTGCGATACTGCTTGGTGCGACGGCATTCTCGATGGCGTTCACATACACAGGCGGCGATTACTTGGTTGAAGAGTGGATGCTACAACTACCGGGTGAGAAGTGGGGTTTCTTGATTATTACAATGGTGGTGATTCTTATCCTTGGCTTCTTCATCGACTTCGTTGAAATCTGTTTCATCATTGTGCCTATTATCGCGCCTGTTGCAGAACTGATGGGTATCAACATGACATGGTTTGCAATTCTCATTGCGATGAACCTTCAGACATCGTTCCTCACGCCACCATTTGGCTTTAGCTTGTTCTATTTGAAAGGCGTGGCTCCAGCAGGTGTGACAACGCGCGATATCTACCGAGGTGTGATGCCATTCATCGCGATTCAAATTGTTGTGCTCGCTTCGTTGCTATTCTTCCCTGGCTTCTACGGCATGGCGTAATGCAAGTAAGAAAAGAGAATTTGTGACCTGAGAGTTTTTACCTTTTGAGACAAGTTGTTAAGCTGTTTGTCGAAATGGCAAACAGCGTTTCATTGGAGGAAAGGGATGCCTCTCAAAGCCAAGTTAATATTGCTGGCACTGATACCGGTGGTGTTAGTGTCAGCCAGCATCAGTTGGATTTCCATCTATCAAGCCAAGACTCTTGGACAACGAGAGGTGGAAATCTTTCATCAGAACCTTATTCAATCTAAAGAAGCGGCATTGAAAGATACGGTCGATCTGGCTTTTGATGCAATTTCTCATATCTATAATGATCCCACTCTTAAAGAGAGTGATGCTAAGGCGCGTGTTAAAGCAATCCTCAATCGTCTTCGCTATGGTTCAGACGGCTACTTCTTCGCCTATGATAAGCACGGTACAAACTTAGTTCATCCAATTCTTCCTGATCTTATTGGGCAAAATCTGTTGCATATACAAGATGAAAATGGCGACCACTTAATTGAAACGTTACTCCATCAAGCCCAACGAGGTGGCGGGTTTCATCAGTATCTATGGCAGAAGCCATCAACTGGTGAGGTGGTTCCCAAGTTGAGCTATGCCGCTTGGTTGGATAAATGGGATTGGATGATCGGCACGGGCTTGTATATTGAAGATGTCAGTCGCGAAGTCGCGAATATGCGTGCAGCAGTAAATCAGAATATTGAAACGACATTTTTCTCTGTAGTGATCATTCTGGTGGTGACCGTCTCGGTTATTATTGTCCTAACGCTGGCGATTAACTTGCATGAACATCGCTTGGCAGACAAGCACCTCAAAGAGCTTGCCCATAAAACGGTAATGTTCCAAGAAGACGAAAAAAAACACTTAGCCAGAGAGCTACATGACGGTATCAATCAGCTATTGGTCTCAAGTAAATGCCACTTAGATTTGATGGCTCATCGTATCGAAGATGAAAAGCTCAAATCCCACCTAGATAAATCTCAACGCTCGCTAATTACTGCGATCAACGAAGTTCGTCATATTTCTCATCAACTTCGACCTAGTGCGCTGGATGATATTGGTCTTGAAGCGGCACTCACCACCTTATTACAAGACTTTCATTCACATTCTGGTATCGACATTGATAGCCACTTTGATACCAATCAGGTGAAGTTGAAATCTGAGGTTGCGACGACCTTGTACCGTGTTGCTCAAGAGTCGCTGAACAATATCGAGAAGCACGCTAAGGCGAAAAAGGTCACGGTTATTTTGCAAAAGATGGGCAATATGCTGCAATTACTGATACGAGATGACGGCATCGGGTTCCTTGTTAACCAATCGGTTCATCGTCAGGGGATTGGTTTACGCAATATGCGTGAGCGTGTTGAGTTTATTGGCGGTGAGTTTGAATTGATGAGCGAGCCAGGATTAGGCACAGAAATCACCGTATTGTTAGATTTGGATGGATTAGTTTATGGATAAACCCATTAGTGTGGTGATAGTGGATGATCATCAAGTGGTTTTGGATGGTTTTATGGCGCGCCTAGAGCTAGAGCCTGACATTGATGTGATTGGCACCGCAAGCAATGGCCTAGAAGCGATCGAAGTTTCAAAGATGCTCAACCCGGATGTGATTCTAATGGATATTAGTATGCCGATTATGAATGGCATTGAAGCGACGGGTGTGATTAAAGAGGAGAGGCCAGAGAGCAAAGTACTAATGCTGACGATGCATGATAATCGTGAATACATCATGAAGGTGATGCAGGCTGGGGCAGTGGGGTACATGCTGAAAGAAATCTCTGCAGAGAAGATGGTGCAAGCGATAAAAACCGTGAATCAAGGCTCAACGTACTTTTGTGAGTCTGTCACTCAAACGTTATTTACCCAAGATGTTGTACCGATTGCACAAAAACCCAATCCACTTAGCCGCCGTGAGGAAGCCGTTTTAAAAATGGTTGCGCAGGGGCACAGTAGCAAAAAGATTGCGACACTTTTGGATATCAGCTATCGAACGGTAGAGACACACCGCCACAACATAAAACACAAGTTGGATTTACACTCGACCGCAGAATTGGCCAAATACGCATTTGAGACAGGTTTGGTTGAGTGAGTGTTAAGCGGCAGGTGATGAAAGCGCTCATTACTGGATGAATGAGCGCCCTCGAAAGTGACTATTCAGGCTTAGTGATGCTTCCAAGCTCTAGCATTGGGGCAACATCGATATCTTCAGCATTCATCATAGTTGAAATACGTTGAACGGAAGACAGCAGTAAGCTTTGTTCCCACTCTTCCAACTTTTGGAAGCGGCTGATGAAGTGTTCCTGTAGGGGAGTTGGCGCTTGCTTTAACGCTTCTTGCCCTTTTTCTGTTAGTACCGCATGCACTTTACGTTTGTCTTGGACACTACGACGGCGTTCAACAAGCTGATTGCGCTCTAAACGGTCTAAAATAGTGGTAGCGGTTGCCTGACTCATATTGGTATGGCTAGACAGCTGTTTGATAGTGACATTGTCTAATTCACTAATGGCACGCATCAGAATCAGTTGTGGAGCCGTTAAACCAGACTCTTTGCTCAACTTTTTAGAATGTAAATCAATAGCGCGGATGATCTGACGAATCGAGACCAAGACTTCTTCGTACTTTTCCAATTTAGTAATCCAGTCATTAAGGGATCATGTAACGACGCGACACTAACTCAAAAGCGTTGCTATTAAAAGGGCTTAGTTAGTATTAGCGACACCATTTTTCAATTATTTGCCTTGGCTCTCCTTATTAAATTTATGGCTTTTTACGGCTCAAAAAGCATGACCTAGAATAATTATAGTAAGAAATGTTTGTGGTCTAATTATTGCTGTGGTTGTTTTCGCTTTTTTTGGTGGATTTTTCTGATTGAAAAGTAAGTTATTGGATTTTTTATCAGCAAAATATAGACAAAAATGCCTAAAATGGTAGGATCTTCCACTTTCATGGAAAATAAAATGTATCGTGTTCGAAGGTTTTTTGCGTTATGCCGAAAAAATTAGAATGCAAAAGAGAGGAACAATGACAAAAGGTATAGATAAGTACAGTATCGACAGTACCGACTATACGGTTGGTCAAGATAACGTACAAAAATGGGGTTTTGATGTACATAATCCTGTTTTTGGTATCAGTGCAGGTTTCATTGCACTATTTCTTATTGCGGCGTTAGTTCTTGATGCGCATACAGCCAAAACCGCGTTAGACGGAATCAAATGGAAAATTATCGGTTCATTTGATTGGCTCTTCATTATCTCAGGCAACATCTTCGTTATCTTCTGTTTAGGACTTATTGTGTCGCCAATGGGTAAGATTCGCCTAGGTGGTAAAGATGCAGTCGCTGATTACTCGTTTGTTTCGTGGCTTGCAATGCTATTTGCTGCAGGTATGGGTATCGGTCTGATGTTCTGGAGTGTGGCTGAGCCAGTGGCTTATTTCACTGGTTGGTATGAAACGCCATTGGGTGTTGAAGCGAATACCCCAGAAGCTGCCAAACTCGCATTAGGTGCAACTATGTTCCACTGGGGTCTACACCCATGGGCGATTTATGGCGTCGTTGCGCTTTCATTAGCTTTCTTTACTTATAACAAAGGCCTACCGCTGTCTATGCGTTCGATTTTTTACCCACTGTTGGGTGATCGTGCATGGGGCTGGGCTGGTCATATTGTAGATATCCTTGCGGTACTCGCGACACTATTTGGTCTTGCGACGTCACTGGGCCTTGGTGCACAACAAGCAGCAAGTGGTATTCACCATGTGTTTGGTGTTGAGCCTGGCCTAGGTCTGCAGATTGTTGTTATTACTGTTGTTACCTTATTAGCGGTTGTCTCAGTCGTTCGTGGTATTGATGGCGGTGTTAAAGTCATTAGTAATATCAACATGGTGATTGCATTTTTACTGTTAATCCTTGTTGGTTTGATCGGATGGGCGGTGAGCTTAGGTTCGATTCCTACCACGTTGATGGCTTATGTAGAGAACCTCATTCCACTTAGTAACCCATTTGGTCGTACTGATGAAGCTTGGTTCCAAGGTTGGACTGTATTCTATTGGGCTTGGTGGATTTCATGGTCTCCATTCGTGGGTATGTTCATTGCTCGTGTATCTCGTGGCCGTACTGTGCGTGAGTTCATCACTGCGGTATTGATTGTTCCTACGGCGGTAACACTTGTTTGGATGTCGGTGTTTGGCGGTCTAGCTATCGACCAAGTGATCAATAATGTTGGCGAGCTTGGCGCAAACGGTCTTACCGATGTTTCGCTAGCAATGTTCCAAATGTTTGATGTATTACCATTCGGTAACATGCTATCAATCATTGCAGTTGTGCTGGTATTGGTATTCTTCATTACCTCGTCAGACTCAGGTTCACTAGTAATCGACAGCATTACCGCTGGTGGTAAAGTTGATGCACCGGTTCTGCAGCGTGTATTCTGGGCCTTCATGGAAGGCGCAATTGCAGTTGCACTACTGTGGATTGGTGGCTCGGAAGCGGTTCAAGCACTGCAAGCGGGCGCGATTTCTACGGCTCTACCATTTACCTTAGTTTTACTGGCGATGTGTGTCAGCCTATTGATGGGTATGAGAACAGAGAAAGACTAAGCTACTGTTAAATAAAGCTTAATTTATAAACTTAAAGCCAGCATTATTGCTGGCTTTTTTTGTGCGAAAATTCTGACGCTCGACAAAAAAATGGCGAAAAAATTTTCTTTTTTTACAATGACTTATTTGCCTATTGATAAGTGTGAAATTTGGTGCGCTTAACGTCAATTCTGTGTAAACTCGCTGCTCACTTACTGTTCTCCCAACAAAAAATAAACTATGAAACTATCACTAAAGCAAAAGCTCATTGGCGCTAGTCTGTCTGCTGTTGTTGTCATGGCGGCAGCATTGACGTGGTTGTCGGCTGGTCAATTATTTGATCAAACACGTGCAGGTGTCTCTTCACGAGCACAGAGTCTAAGCAATGCAGCATCTGAAGGTATTGCTGACTGGGTTGCCATTCGTAAAGACATCGCGACGGCTTTCAACGATTACTCTACTGAGAAAGACGTTGTTCCTTTTTTACAACAAGCACGCAAGGCGGGTGGTTTTGACGACATCTTCCTAGGTACTCCGGAAGGCGGAATGTATCGCTCTCATCCAGAGCGCAACCGCGCAGGTTATGATCCACGCACTCGTCCTTGGTACAAAGATGCTAACGCCGCTGGCAAACAAATCATTACAACGGCTTATCAAGATGCGATCACCAATGCTCTGTTAGTAACTATCGCTGAGCCTGTATACCAGAGTGGTCGTTTTGTTGGTGTGGTTGGCGCTGATGTTCTGATTGATCAGCTTATTGATGACGTAATTAGCTTAGATGCTGGTGAAAATGCGCATGCGATGCTGATCGACATGAGTGATGGCACTTTCCTTGCTCACCCAAACAAAAGCTTAACGCTTAAACCTATCGCCAACCTTTCAAGTGATTTTTCTAAAGATTCTATTGAGCGTGCAGCAAATAGCGGAACCATCGAAACTGCGACAATTAATGGTCAAGAGAAGCTGTATTATTTCAGCAAAGTTCCAGGCACACATTGGATGTTTGCAATTGAAATGGATCGCGCGACTGAAGAAGCTGGTCATTCACAATTACTAAGAGAAATGATGATTACAGCTGTACTGATTACCATAGCGGTTATTGCTGCGGTATCTTGGTTAGTCGGTTTCTTGTTCCGTGATTTGGGCCGTGTTTCACAAGCGCTAGAAGAAATCGCTTCTGGTGAAGGTGATCTTACACAGCGACTTGAACCTCGCAGTGATGATGAAGTTGGCAAGCTTGCAGAAAACTTCAACCGCTTTGTTGGTAACATGCATACCATGGTAACTAAGCTTAGCCATGTATCAGCTGCACTTTCTCAACAATCACGCCAAACCGCTCAGCAGGCGGAAGAGCGTAGTCAACGTATCGCGTACCAACAAGATGAAATCAACATGGTAGCGACTGCGGTAAATGAAATGGCTGCGGCAACGCAAGAGATTGCGGGCAATGCAGAGAATACGGCTCAAAATTCTGAAGAAGCCGTAGAAGCATGTGCACATGGTTCGAGCCAAGTAACGCAAACACAAGGTTCTATCCAGAACTTAGCTCAAGAAGTTCAAGTAGCAACCAATGTTATCCAAGAGTTAGAAGCGCATGGTAACAGCATCAATACCATTTTATCGACCATTCAAGGTATCGCTGAGCAAACTAACCTTCTTGCACTGAACGCAGCAATTGAAGCAGCGCGTGCAGGTGAGCAAGGCCGAGGTTTTGCGGTAGTTGCGGATGAAGTGCGCGTACTAAGCCAACGAACTCACGCTTCAACGCAAGAAATTCAAGAGACGATTGAAATGCTGCAAGGTACAACAGCGAAAGCTGTCGGCATTATGGATGATAGTCGTCGCTTGGCTGATACTAGCGTGGATGATGCGAACTCTGCAGCGGCAAGCCTAACGCAAATTCATTCTGCAGTAGAACGCATCAACGATATGGCTACTCAAATTGCATCAGCGGCTGAGGAGCAAGCATCAGTAACGTCTGAAATTACACGCAATACTGAAGGTATTCGTGACGTTTCAAACGAGCTGTCTTCTGAAGCACAACATGCTGCAGAGCAAGCTGCACAGTTGTCAGAGCTGTCTCATGAACTAGAGCAAGAAATCAAACGCTTTAAGTTATAGTTCAGCGAATACCGACTAAAAAGGAGCTACTTGGCTCCTTTTTTCTTTAAGCTAGAACGCTCATTGGAACTACAACCATAAGCTGCTTATAGGCTGGTCAGCACTATAGTGATGGGCGATCTGTGCTTGCAGTAGCTCTGCAGTGGCGATGGCATCTGTCAAAGCATGGTGTGGTGTGTAGTCTGGCAGCCCATAACGACGACGAGATTGTGCTAGCCGCAGTGAGCCGGGTTTATTACCTTTCAACTTGTTCCAAAGCCCCCCAGAGAGTCTCTGCTGGATGTCTTCTTCGATTTGAAGCGTATCTAAGACTGGAAACTCTATCCCTTCACCAATACGTACTTGAAGCGCTTGGTTGAGAAACTCTCGCTCTATGCGACGATAGTGAACGACCACCACCTTGCCAGCTAGGCTTGGCAGAAGCTCGTCAAGAATATCGCCAAGATCAGGTGCATCAATAAGTTCGCTGTGGGTGATACCATGGATAATGACAGAGTCTTCATCCAACTTCTCTTGTGGTCGAACTTTCCAGTGCTTGGCTTGGCGCAAAAAAATTCGATTGAGATTGAAGGGCACTAGACCAATTGTGATGATGCCATTTTTCTGTGGGTTGAGCCCCGTGGTCTCGAAATCGAGCGCGACAAACTCTACTCGAGATAGTGGCGTGTCTGGCGCAGGTAGTTCTGTCCCATAAAAGGCGATTAGACGCTCATCTGTTGCCCTTTCCAGTTTTTGCTGAAACTTCATTGGCCATTGAATGGAAGGTTTTTGAAATAACTTCTTTATCATTCCATTCCTCACTTAAACTTGTTGCTAGCCTGATAGCGGAACTTCAGGAAGTTCTGGCCATTACTTAATATCTGAAACGCATCTTTAAGGTTGCGTCTTTCAAAGTCCGATAAGTTTTCTGGCTCGATGTTGTTATCCGGTTCGGTACCTAACTCTACGTCAATCGCTTGGTGGCGAATACGAACCATAGAGATAAACTCCATCGCGTCCTTCAAGTCCTGCGCGCGTCCTTTGGGTAAAATGCCTGCATCAATTATGTCATCTAAGCGTTCAAAGGAGTTTCGAGCACGAGAGCCTACTGCTAGTGAGTGAACTCGAATTAAGTCGACGAGGGGAGCGGTGCCTCTTCGTTTTAAGTTGATCGAGTTTTTATGCTGGCCATCTTTCTCCATCACGAAATCTTTAAAGAACCCAAGTGGAGGCGTTCGATTAAGGGCATTTCTGGCAAGGCATGCGAGGAAGCGATTGTTCTTACGCGCACGACGGACAATGAAGCTGGTTAGTTGTTCTGCCCATTTTAAACGCCCATAAACACCATCTAAGTCGAAAAAGATAGACGCATTGAGTAGTGCTTTCGGGTTCGGGTCATCAATCCAATCTGCGAAGCACGCTTCCCATTCAGAGCGCGTCATTCTCCACATAGGGTTAGTTGCCATGATGTCTCCCGTGCAGTACTTATAGCCGCACGCGTCCAAGCCGTCACTTACGAATTTGGCCAAAGCTTCAAAGTACTTACCGTGCTTCTCTGCTTTATACGTGTCATCGAGAATGATGGCATTATCTTGGTCAGTAACAAGTAATTGCTCGTCTCGTCCCATTGAGCCAAGGGCTAAGAAGCAATAAGGGACCGGTGGTGGCCCAAGCTCTTGCTCGGCTAACTCTATTAGGCGCTGTTTGAAGCTTCTGCCTATCACAGACATAGCGCTACCAACCATATGGGAGTTGGCATCTTCATTAACAAGGCGCACAAAGCTGCTCTTCACTTCATCAGCGACGATAGCGAGGTCTTCAATGGTTTGCTGCTGGAATATGCTGCTCACAAGAAGTAGTGAGTTTTGAGATTCATAACGGACGATATCTGTTGCTTCAATAATGCCGATTGGCATTTGATCTTTCACTACCGGTAAATGGTGTACGTTGTATCGAAGCATCGTTAGCATGGCTTCATAAACATAAGCGTTGTGGTCGAGTGAGATAACCTCAGTTGTCATTACGGTTGACACTTCATCGAGAGGAGACAACCCCTCAGCTAACACTCTAGTACACAAATCTCGATCGGTAATGATGCCGACGACAGGTGATTGCGGATCTTCTTCGTCTAGTACAAAGTCAGGGTCAACGATCAGTAGCGATGAGACATTGTCTTGCGCCATCAATTGAGCCGCTTCTTGAATGGTTTGTCCTCGTTCAATAGTCGGTGCATCGCGCGTTAGCAATGTCTTTACTTTTGAGGTCGTTAGGTCATTTGCATCGCTATTTTCAGATACGGCTTGTCTTAAGCGAGCGCTATTTTCAACTTCAACAAAGTCTGCAAAAGAATCAAAGCTGTCGTATAGCTCTTGGAATATATCGCCAGGGATGCAGTAAAGGAGGGTGTCTTCAATCGCTTTGACTGGGAAGCGTACTTTATTGTTGGTGAGCAGGCCCATTTGGCCAAAGAGATCACCTTCGTCTAGTCGGTTATACAGTTCCCCTTTGCGTCGATAAACTTCTACCACTCCGCTTCTGACCATATATAGGTCATTAATTTGATCGCCGAAGTGAATGACAGGAGTGTCCTGCCGATAGTAAGAAATCTCGATATTCTCGGTAATTTTGTTCAGCGTTTCTTCTGGTAATTCATTGAAAGGAGGGTACTTGACGAGAAAATTATAAATCTCTAACAGCTCTGCATCCATGAAGGTGCCTTTTTCTTCGCAAATGATAGGTTAATCATAACTTAGTTTTAAAACAGAATCTTATCGGATCACACAAAACCCCAGTTCGTGATAAAATTAGTAATAAACTTACGCTAAGATTGAGTAGGTTTGATTTGTGACTAGGATCATTGAGTGCGTTTTTTATCCGTTTTAACAATAAAAACACCTATAAATGGCACTCATGCAAGGAATTAAAATGGTAAGAATATTGTTAGCTGCGCCTCTTGTAGCATTACCTTTAATGAGCATTGCCTCAGAATCTGAACAAGCGGAGAAGTTTGGGTATGAGCATATCCAATTAGAGCTTGGAGCAGGAACAACAAATGAAGAATGGCTAGATAACTCCAACGCAACAACCATTGCGCTTGGCGGCAACTATTTAATTGCAGACAATTGGTTGTTCAATGTTGATTACTCCGCTCAGTTTTTCCACCCAGACGACTTCACTTTACGTATAGACCGTTTATTGTTTGGGGGTGGCTATCGTTATGGGATCAATGATGTTTTTGATGTGTATGGCATTTATGGCTTAGGTGCAATCAAAGCAAAAGCAAAAAATGACACCACAGATCGCACTATTTCATCAGAGAGCGAGTTTATTCAGGCTGCGACCTTTGGTGCGAATTACTTATTCAGTGAAAAGTTAATCGGCACTGCTGAAATAAGCATTAACCGCAGTGATATTGTAGATGAAAACAACTATAAGCTAGCGTTTAATTACCAGTGGCATAAGGTCATCGGAACGGGCGTGTATTATCAGTTAAGAGACACAGACTATCGTGGTTCAAGCTCTGAACACATCAACGAAGTTGGTATCGGATTCAAGTTTATCTACTAAAACAAAAAGGTCAGCATTCGCTGACCTTTTTTAATAATCCAGTTTGCTCTACGAGCATTTAATTATAGAACCGCAGCAATGCCTTTGCACAGTGGTCCCATGTTTGATTTCGTCATACCCGCTACACTGATTCGACCTGAGCCTACGATGTAAATACCGAACTCTTCTTTCAGACGGTTTACTTGCTCTTTAGACAGACCAGAGAATGAGAACATGCCGTTTTGACGCTCGATGAAGCTAAAGTCTGCGTCTACACCTTCAGCCTTCAGTGTTGCTACAAATAGCTCACGCATCTCTTGGATACGATCACGCATTTCTGCGACTTCTGCTTCCCATTCTGCACGCAATTCAGAATTGCCAAGAATGTGAGTAACCACGGCGCTACCGTGTGCTGGTGGGTTAGAGTAGATTGAGCGGATGATCGCTTTCACTTGCGAGAATGCCGTTGCTGCCACTTCTTCTGACTCAGCCACTAGCGTAAATGCACCAACACGCTCGTTGTATAGACCAAAGTTCTTAGAGAAAGAGCTCGCGACTAGGATCTCTTTGTTGTACTTAGCGAATGTACGTAGACCTGAAGCGTCTTCTTCTACGCCTTTAGCAAAACCTTGGTACGCAAAGTCGAATAGAGGCAGTAGTTTCTTCTCAGCGACCAGCTTCGCTAGCGTTTCCCACTCTTCCGCTGTTGGATCAATACCAGTAGGGTTGTGGCAGCATCCATGAAGCAAAACAACATCGCCTTCTGAAGCAGCTTGCAAATCATTTAGCATTGCATCGAAGTCTTTGTCTTTTGTTTCTGCGTTGTAGTAGCTGTATTGTGCTGTCTCGATACCTGCAGCTGTGAATACGCCGTTATGGTTAGCCCAAGTTGGGTTACTGATCCAGATCTTTACTTCGCCAAGTTGACGCTTAATGAACTCACCAGCAACGCGCAGAGCACCAGTACCACCAGGCGCCTGAGCTGTTTTCGCACGCTTGCCAGCAACGATTTCAGCATCTGCACCGAAAAGCAGTTTTTGTACAGCTAGACCATATTCCGCTGTACCTTCGATCGTTAGGTAAGATTTGGTTTTTTCCGTTTCAATCAGTGCGGCTTCGGCTTTTTTAACAGTCGCAAGAACAGGGGTTTCACCTTGCTCGTTCTTGTAAATACCAACGCCTAGGTTAATTTTTTCAGCGCGGGTATCTTTTTTAAACTCTTCAGTAAGGCCAAGAATAGGGTCAGCCGGAGCGGCAACTACTTTTTCAAACATAATCTTCATCCATGTTAATCGAAGGGGTCTGCTGACATTTATACCTTTCAGCAATATTCGTTACAACAGTTAGTGATAAGAAAACTTAAAAAAGTTTTGATTTGAAACAGAATTCTAACATAACAAGGTTTTTTGCTATGTAAACCCCTCTTAAGTTGGCGATTAAGAGGGGGATAATTGGCTAGGCGGCTATATTTTGTTCATCTTGATATTGCTGTGCAATACGCTGAAACTCAGCTTCGATCGCAAGGAAAGCATCGACAATCTGAGGATCAAAATGTTTGCCTTTTCCTTCTAGGATGATTGCTTTCGCCTTGTCATGACTGAATGCAGGTTTATATACACGTTTTGAAATTAGTGCGTCATAAACATCAGCCAGCGCCATTAGACGGCCTGAAAGAGGAATCTCTTCCCCAGAAAGTCGGTTTGGATATCCACTGCCATCCCATTTTTCATGGTGGGTGAGGGCAATCTCTTTAGCAACTCGTAAAAATGAACTACTTCCTAGTTGCTTTTCTGCTATTGATAACGCTTCTGCACCAATTTCAGCATGACCCTTCATGATCTCAAATTCTTCGTCGGTAAGTTTACCTGGCTTCAATAGGACGCTGTCAGGCACTCCGACTTTACCGACATCATGTAGCGGTGCGGACTTATAAAGCAGCTCGATGTAGTTTGGAGTCAGCAAAGATTGGTGTGCGGTATTCTTGGATAGATATTCTGCTAATACTTTGACGTATTCTTGGGTTCTTAGAATATGGGCGCCTGTTTCATTATCACGAGATTCAGCAAGTGCAGAAAGGCTGACGATAGCAACGTCACGCGTTGTTTTTACCTCATTTTGAGAGACTTGCAGACTGTCTAACATTTGGTTAGTTAGACAGGCCATCGCGCCGAGTTCATCATGCTCAAATATCGGTAGTCGATGTTCTAATCTACCTTGGGTCACTTCTTTTAATGCATCCTCCTGGCTAAGGAGAATCTTCTGCATCAGTTTTGTCCACAGCACCATGATAGCTATAACATAACCACCAATGACTAATGCAATGTAGACAAGCTCTTTAATGAAGCTGATCTTTCCGAGCCCGTTGGTGATTTGCTCTGGGTTTTGCTCTAGCCAATAGATATCTTTCACAGCAACCATGGTTAATATAGTCGTCAAGGTGATGAGCAGTACGATCATCATTCCAATCATTTGTTTAATAATGGATTGACGTTGGCCAGAGAGTGCAAAATCGAAGCGCTTTTTGTGGCTTAAAGCATCAAAGTGAACGAGCTTACTTTGTAGTTGAAGGATCAGGCCAGTAAGAAAACCAAACAAGGCCATACCCAATAAAACCTTTACGTTGCTGTCCAAAGTAAAGTCATATTGCAGATTATAAAACGCAGCGAAAGGGATACTCGCAATAGTAAATAAAGAGGCGTCAAGTAGAGCTTGTCTGTTATCTGCAATGAGAGGATGTCGAGAGAGAATATAGTGTCGAACTATAAAAAGTATTGAGAAGACAACCGTACAATGCAGAATGACTTCAAATGCATTTAATGTACTAAGCATTGGGCACACACGCCCACCGTAGGTTCCAAAGAAAAATGCAGCCGCTAAATAGAGTTTAAATGTCAGTGGTGCATTGTAGTTAGTATTCACCATAGTTAGTTTTACCTTATCAAAGCGTACCGTTCACTCTATTTTTTGGCTTACTGAATAGACAGAAGCGGCTTTGGATGTGATAGATACGTAGTTGATATTAAATTTGTAAAATCAAAGACCAGGAATTTTATCGATAGATTGCACGCATTGATAGATTTTTGTTATTAATTAGCTCAATAATTAAAAAAGCCCCGACTAAGCGGGGCTTTGAAATGGATCATTAAACCTATTTCTTTAGGTTAATTTCTGATTCTACAGCATTGGTTTCAATGTCTGGCTTGCTTGACAGTTTTCCTGTCGCCCAGTCATTCATGTGTTTCAGAATTGCTTTTAAGGCATGCTTTTCAGTTGGCGCTTCAGTTGCTTCAACTTCTAGTTTTTGTTTTGGGTGCGATCCTGTCGCATCTTCAGCAACATGCAGCCAATCTGGATGCCAGTAATAAGGCTGACCGGATGCTGTGCTCCACGTATGAACACCGTTAGTCTCACCTTTGTATTTAATATCGTTTTCGTTGTACTTAGTCATTATTATCTTCTCTCATGTTCATGAGTTGAGGTATGTCACCATTACGTTATAAATGTAACAGATGCCTGCAAAAATAATGTGACAGTAATCTATTTATGTCGTCGATATTAACGCCAATAAAGTGTAAACGTCTCAATTAATAATTTTAGCACGCAAATTAACGGTTTAACTCAAGATTTAAGGTGGCCGCTACAAGAGTAGCAGCCAACGGAGTGAACTGAATCATTCATTGTTTAGATGCTTAACAATGGCTTCTTTCGCGTGTTCTTCTGTAGCCGTTTCGCCATCCGGAACTTCTAGTTCACATTTAGGCTGTAAGCCTAACGCATCCTCTGCAATATGGAGCCAGTCGGGGTGCCAGTAGTACGGAGTATCACTATCAGGGTGATCCCAACTATGAACGCCTTTATGTGTACCCCTATAAGATAGATCGTCCATGGTAAACAGTTTCATCGTTGCCTCCAGAGAGAGTGTTCATGTCATTGAAAGTATGGAACATAAAATGACACTTTGCGCTGTAAAATGCTAAGGCAAAGTTTGAGAAGTTATCTTACAACATTGGCACAAAGCGTTAGGAATTTTTGGGATGATTTATGCTATCTTGCCATTTCGGGTGCTTAAGAGGGAATTATGAATCGCTATCGACAATTGGCAGAGTTGTTTAAAACTCAGATCCAACAGAACACATGGAGAGCAGGGGAGAAATTGCCCTCAGTTCGCATAACAAGCCAGAGCCATTCGGTGAGTGCCGGAACTGTATTGCAAGCTTATCAATTGTTAGAAGCTCAAGGGTGGGTGACGGCAAAGCCGCAATCAGGGTACTTTGTTACCGCCGAGCTCGAACGATTAGAAGCTTCAAATTCAGAAAGCAGCGTTCTGCGAGTGTCAGTGAATGATGAGTTGTATGGTTTTCTTAAGCATCAAGCGTTACCAGAGGCGATAAAGCTTGGCTCAGCATTTCCTGATCCGACATTGTTTCCATTGGACGCGTTAAACCGTAATCTTGCCAGTTCTGGGCGTAAAATGGCCCCGGACTCTCTATTAGATAACCTTCCACCCGGTAGTGAAGCACTTCGTCGCCTGATTGCACAGCGTTATATACAGCAAGGCATGAGCTTAACTCATGATGATATTGTGATCACCTCTGGTGCGTTAGAGGCTCTTAACCTTAGCCTACAAGCTGTCACCCAACCCGGTGATACCGTAGTCGTAGAATCCCCGACCTTCTATGGTGCACTGCAAGCCATCGAGCGATTGGGCTTAAACGCGATAGAAGTGTCTGTTGATGCGGAGGATGGCCATTCATTAGAGCAGCTAGCGGAAGTATTTAAAAATCACGACATCAAAGCTTGCTGGCTGATGACAAATTTTCATAACCCAACAGGAATCTCTCTCTCTGCCCAGAAAAAGCAGCGTGTCATTGAGCTTGCGAATCAACACGATGTCTATGTGATAGAAGATGATGTTTATGCTGAGCTGTATTTTTCTGATAGCAAGCCAGTGGCATTGAAAAGCTTTGATACACAAGATCGTGTGCTGCATTGCGGATCACTATCGAAAAGCCTGTGCCCAGGTTATCGCTTAGGTTGGGTCGTGAATAAGCGCTTTAATGAAGCAATCCAAAAGCTGCAACTGATGTCGACCTTGTCAGGCAGTGCTCCTATTCAGCAGGGGGTCGCACATTACCTTCAAAACGATAGCTACGATAATCACCTAAGAAAGCTGCGTAAGACGCTCCAACGGCGTCAACAACGATTTATTGAGCTTCTTGAACAGTACCTTCCTGCGCAAGTTAATTTTTATTTACCGCAAGGTGGGTATTTTCTTTGGTTAGCGCTGCCAAAAGGTGTCAGTAGTAAAACGCTCTATCAAGCATTGCTTGCCGAACAGGTGACCATTGCTCATGGCAAGTTGTTCTCTTTGGATGCACAGTTTGAAAACTATCTGCGGCTTAATACCTCGTTAGCGGCAGATGAAAATGTAGAGCAAGCCATTCGTAAATTGGGTGATTTGCTTCACTAATGGAACTGTTTGATCTTTTTTCCGACTAACTGTATCAGAACGGTTTAGAAAGGTTGTGTTTCACTCTTCCATAGAGTCATCGATAAGGAGGAGTGACAATGAAAAAGCAGTTGGTAAAACACGAGTTGAGGCTCATCGCCGTTGCCATTTTTAGTGCATTCTTACTTGTGTTTGCACATCTTATTTTGGCGAAGTCTTTCTCTCATATGGCGTGGACTGAGTACACCGCCGCAGTTATCCCTTTTATTATGTTTGGTTTGTGCGTATTGGGTGTTAAGTATGCCGCCCATGCAGATAAAGACGAGGATAACAACCCTTAATAGTCACATTTAAAATTAGGAATAAAGTGAATGAAGAGTTCGATCTTGCTTGTGTTATCTGTGTTCACGTTTGGTTGCGCTGCTAATCAGAACGTTGAGCCTAAATCCGTCACTTTGATTTATGATCAATCTAAACTGACGGCTGAGATCCAAGCTGATGATCATTTTGAGGCTCATGTAGACAATGATAAAGAACGTATCGATTTATCGGGAACGGTGAAGAAGCTTCATCCCGACTACCTATTAGATGTCTCGGTGATTAAAGCAAGCAAGATTAAACATGCAACAAATCAGATTAACACGTCGTTGGTTATTAAGCAGAAAGACCTCGAAACGCCGGTTTTGATTGGTGGTGTCTACCATCACACGGTTATGAGCGATGAGAATGACAATGTGGAGGTAACAGAATCTGCAAGTATCATGAGCGTGAAGTTGAGCCAATAGTTAAAAGCGCACAATCAAAGCATTACGTGCAATATTTACCGTAATTACTACAAAATAAAAGACCTCCACAAGGGAGGTCTTTTTTAATTCTTTATCACTCAGCAGTGATTAGAAGTTCGCAGAGCGAGGTGTACGTGGGAATGGGATCACGTCACGTACGTTGCCCATACCCGTCACGTAAGATACTAGACGCTCAAAGCCTAGACCAAAGCCAGCGTGTGGCACTGTGCCGTATTTACGTAGGTCACGGTACCAGCTCATGTGTTCTGGGTCGATACCCACTTCACGCATACGCTCGTCCAGGATTTCTAGACGCTCTTCACGCTGAGAACCACCGATGATCTCACCGATGCCCGGTGCTAGTACGTCCATTGCAGCTACTGTCTTACCGTCATCGTTAGCACGCATGTAGAATGCTTTGATGTCTTTCGGGTAGTTCTTCACGATTACTGGCGCTTTGAAGTGCTCTTCCGCAAGGAAACGCTCGTGCTCAGAAGACATATCGATACCCCATTCAACTGGGAATTCGAATTCACGACCTGAATCAAGAAGGATCTGGATTGCGTCAGTGTAGTCTACTTGTGCAAAGTCAGAAGATACGAATTGCTCTAGACGAGTGATTGCTTCTTTGTCGATGCGTTGAGCAAAGAACTCAAGGTCATCGCGACACTCTGCAAGAACTGCTTTAAATACGAATTTCAGCATGTCTTCAGCGAGTTTCGCTACGTCATCCAGTTCTGCAAACGCCACTTCAGGCTCAACCATCCAGAATTCTGCTAGGTGGCGGCTTGTGTTTGAGTTTTCAGCACGGAAAGTAGGACCAAACGTGTATACCTTGCTTAGTGCACAAGCATAAGCTTCAGCGTTTAGCTGACCAGATACGGTTAGGAACGTTTCTTTACCGAAGAAGTCTTCGTTGTAGTCCACATCACCTTTGTCTGTGCGAGGTAGGTTTTCCATGTCTAGCGTAGAAACGCGGAACATTTCACCAGCACCTTCAGCGTCAGAAGCTGTAATTAGTGGTGCAGATACCCAGAAGTAACCTTGCTCGTGGTAAAAGCGGTGAATCGCTTGAGATAGACAGTTACGTACACGTGCTACCGCACCGATTACGTTTGTGCGCGGACGTAGGTGCGCAACTTCACGTAGGTACTCGATAGAGTGACGAGTTTTTGCCATTGGGTAAGTGTCAGCGTCTTCAACCCAACCTACAACTTTAACGTTAGTTGCAGCAAGTTCGAACGCTTGACCAGCCGCTGGAGACTCAACAATCTTACCAGTTACTTCAACAGAGCAGCCTGTAGTTAGCTTAAGCACTTCGTTTTCGTAATTATTAAGATTATTTGGGACCACGGCCTGAATCGGGTCGAAACAAGAGCCGTCGTAAATGGCAAGGAAAGAGATTCCAGCTTTGGAATCACGACGTGAACGGATCCAGCCACGAACAGTAACTTCACTGTCTACTGCTAGCTGACCTTTCAAAACGTCTGATACAGGCGCGTAAGTCATGTTTTCAATATTCTCCATTGAGGTAAAAATTCAACTCAACGCTCGCAAAAGTAGTTGTCTTAAAACGGATTTGTTTAAAAAACAAGCGAAGCATTGAGCTGGATAGAATTTTTTAGATTCAACGGAACATATTACCTGTCAAATCGTCAGCTTCAACCTTTATATTGGTTTGAAGGCTAGATTTTTATCATTTGAGTCCACTTTTCTCTTCAGATAAGCAAAATTGGTTAAGTAATTGCTCTAGTCGGTCTGACAATTGTTCTAAATCCACACTGATGTCTCGCGTTAGAGTCGCTGACTCGGATGTGTCATTAGCGTGTTTGGTTATGGTATCGACTTTAGTTTGAATATGTTTACTTACTTCAGAAGTGGCTTGTGTCTGGTGCTGAATATTCTGCGCATGTTGAAGAACTTGATGCATTTCGCTGACAACATTTCTCATCGCATTGGATAGCTCTTCAACATCTACGGAACGTTGGTGTGCGTGATGACAAACCGCATCCACAGAAGAAAGTGACTCTGAGCTACCTTGTTGGAACTGAGTTATAATATTTTCGATGTTAGTCGTTGCTTCCGTTGTCCTTGAAGCCAAGTTACGCACTTCATCCGCGACAACGGCAAAGCCACGTCCTTGCTCTCCCGCACGTGCTGCTTCAATCGCCGCATTGAGTGCAAGGAGGTTAGTTTGTTCCGCTACGCCTTTGATAACGTCAAGGATTGAGGAAACTTCTTCGGTTTGTTGGTTGAGCGTCGAAATTTTCTCTCTTACATGATCGATATTGCCGACTAGATTTTTAATATCTTCACTCACGCCATGAGCCTGAGTCGCGCTTTGTGTGGCCACGTCTACCGTATGGTTGATTAACCCTGTGGCGTCAACCGTCGCTTGTTCTACATTTGCTTGTTGATCCAGCATGTCATTGATGTTGCTTTGTACTTCGTTGGTTTCTACTTGCTGGTTGTCTGCGGCTTCATCGGTTGATTGGGCGACGTTTGTGAGCTTGCTTGCGGAATCTGCAAGTGAGTGAGAGGTATCTTGTACTCTTTCCAAACTATCGGAAACGGTGTCCATAAATGAATCGATAGATTGTGAGAGTAACCCCATTTCATCCTTCTGTTTCTGCTCCAAGCGTTGCGATAGGTCTTTACTTGCGCTCACGTTAGACATAAAGCGTGAAATCTTTTGGATAGGGCGAACGATAATTTTTCGGATTAGGCCCATGGTAATGAGGAAGCCAATAAAGGCGATAGAGGACATGATGCCAATCGCAAACATGGCCTGTTTGTTGATCATTGAGTTCACATGATTCATGTTGTACTCAAGACGAATCGCACCAAGCACTTCACCCTCAGGAGTAATATGGCAGGCTACACAGTTGGTTCCGCGATAATTTTCACTGGACTTCATTGGTAAAGCCACCACCATTCCCTGACCCCATTCCGCAGTAAATGGCTCAATAACGAGTTCACCAGCTAAAGCTCGGCGGTCGATATCATCTTGTGGCAGTTGATTCTCTTTGCCTGGGCCATAAAATTTTGACACGCTGTCCGCTCGTAAGACCCGAACTTGTTCGATTCCGTCTTGAGCGAGGGCTTTTTGGCGCAATGTTTCTTTTTGAACCATTGTGCCCGTCAGCATCATCATATTTAGGCTGTCAAAATAGTTACTTGCTTTGTCATGCAGTTGTTCGCTCAGTACATCATTAATAAGTGATTTTTGTTGATAGTACTGGTATCCGGTAGACACAGCTAATACGCAGCTAAAGACTGCGATTAACGCGACTAGGAGCTTAAATGTTATTGTTGAGCGCATAATTTTTATAAAGTTATTGGAATAAACGCCACAATTTTAGAGGCTTATGTAAGGTATAGCGATGAGGCTGACGAATGATTGTGACCATAAACATAATGTGGTTATGTAAATGTGATGTGAGTAACATGTAACCAAATGATTGACGCTGTGCCAAATTTGCGACACTTCATCCTGCTTTATAAAAATGACACAGCTAACCGATTGCTTGGCTACCATTGTTTTTATTAACAGAAGCGACACTTGTTACTTGTGGGTGAATTACTTAGTATTGCGTGTCTTTTTTAAAGCCCGAGAACCAAAATGAGAACCGAACTATACAAAGAGTTCATGTTTGAAGCTGCACATCACCTTCCTCATGTACCAGAAGGACACAAATGTGGTCGCTTACACGGACACTCTTTCCTTGTTCGCCTTTACGTTGAAGGTGAAGTTGATCCGCACACTGGTTGGGTTGTGGATTTTGCAGAAATTAAAGCTGCGTTCAAACCGATTTATGATCGCCTAGACCATTACTACCTAAATGATATTGAAGGTCTTGAAAACCCAACAAGTGAAGTCCTTTCTAAGTGGATTTGGCAACAGCTTAAGCCAAATTTACCGCTACTAAGCAAAGTAGAAATTAAAGAGACGTGTACTGCAGGTTGTATCTATACCGGTGAGTAAGCGTACTACCAATAAAAAAAAGCCAGACACAGTCTGGCTTTTTTTGATCGTTGCGTATTTAGGCTAGTTTGCTACGGCTTCAATCAATTGTGTGTCTCGGCGGCGCTGACGGTTACGGTACATTACGGCAGCAATGGCAGGTAAGCTGAACGCAATAAAGCCAAGAATCAATGCGTATGCTCCAGTTTCTGCACTTATGCCAGCAGGGACATCAAACGACACAAAAATCGTTACAGAACAGCTTACTAAGCCGAGAGCAGCCACCAGCATCATTCCCACTTTTCCTCCCGGAACACGAAATGGGCGTTGAATATCTGCATGCTTGCGACGTGACACTAAGAAGCAGACGAAGATGCAGATGTACATCACCATGTAGAGTTGGGTCATCAGGATGTTTAGTAGCCACATGCCTTGATTAACATTTGGCACTAAGATAAACACCAAAGAAAGGACGCTTACAATAGCCCCTTGTAAGAGCAGGAGTGGCACCGGCGCTTGGTTCTTGTTTTCTTTTGCTAATGTCATTGGCATAAAGTGGTCTTTCGCTGCCACGTGTAAGCTCTTAGTTGGCGCAATGATCCAGTTATTCAAACTCGCTAAGCTACCAAAGACTATCGCAAGCGCGATAACTGGCAGCATGAATGACATGTTTAAATCATCGAAGAACGCTTTGAACGCCAGAATGACCCCTTCACTCAAGCTTGAATGATCGCTCGATACTACGGAAGAAATTGATAGTGAACATGCTGTTAGAGAAACTAAAATCAGCACTGTTGATACGATAAGTGCTTTCGGATAGGTCTTTTGTGGATTATCGACTTCGCTCGCGTAAGAGGTTGTAATTTCAAGGCCAGTCAATGATAGTACGACAGCAGTAAATCCCGCCCCAATGCCATCTTGAGAAAAGTCTGGTAACCAATCTGACGCATGGCGCAGTGAGATATGTGATTCACTTGGATTGGTATACGCCCAGTATCCGCCTAAACCAATGATCAGCAGGATAGGGAAGATAAGTCCCAAAGTGCCGAACACGTTAGTGATAAGTGAAGACAAACGTAGACCGAAGATATTCACCAAGGTAAGCGCCCAGAAAATCACGTTAATCATGATCAACATGAAGATGTTGTTCTGCGCCAGTTCAGGGAAGAAAGGATACGCACCCGTCGCAACAATAAAGGAGATGAGCGGAGGGTAGTAAACGATATTCTCAGCGTATTGATACCATACCGTCGTAAAACCGAAATTAGGACCTATGGTCTCTTTACCCCACAAATAGACGCCACCTTGCTGAGGGTAGGTGGTGCTGAGCTCTGCACATACCAACGCCGTAGGAACAAAGAAGCAAAAACCAGCCAATAGGAAAAAAGAGATGGCGTGACTACCAAATAAGGCGGCACCCGGAATGTTCCTGATACTGTCGACGGATGTGACCGTAATCATGATGACAGAAAAGACACTGAGTTTGACGGCGGATTTGGCGATACTGCTCATTCGATACCTTTAGTGATTGAGCCTCGTGCCTCAATAGGAGAACACGCGTGCTACAAGTAAGACGTGCGTATTGTAGGGCTGCCAGAATCTGCGGGTATATAGCTAAAAATGGTATGTATTTACCCAAAAATGAATAGATGTGTCAGAGGCTTATTTGTAATCAATTTAAACGTTTGCTCTGGTTGGAAAACGAAATTTTGATTCAAAATTTGTATATTAACAATAGTGTTTATACCCAAGTAACCTCGAGATGCTAGGTTCAGCGAGAATGAACGTTTGACTCTCCCCTTGGGTAAGGGGCTAGGTTTAAAGCTATCAGAGTATGTTAGAAAGTGGAGGATATGATGGGATGCTGTAATCAAGCGCCAAAAGGGGGAACCGGAAAGCTCTCTTATTTACTAGGGTTAGTTGCGGTCTTGTTTGTTGGAATCTTAGTGTTGGCTGCCGTTTTTGGCTAACTTAAAAGCAATAAAAAACACGCTCTCGGGCGTGCTTTTTATGTCTGCCATTAGGCTCTAAAAACGAGTGTTGGCTAAACCAATGCCAAAGAAGATAAACAACCCACCACTGACGTAGTTCAGCCACTTACTGGTTTTTGACGACGTCAGCAGCGTTTTCACTTTTGCGGCAAAGAAGATCACAAACAAAAACCAGCTTGCGACAATGCTTGCCTGAAGTGCACCTAATATCATGCTTTGCTCAAGAATATGTGCTGGTTGCACAAACTGAGGGAAGATTGATAGATAGAACAAAACGATTTTCGGATTCAGGAGATTGGTTAGCAACCCCTTCACAAAGGCTTGTTTAAGAGTCTGCTCTTCAATCTTACGTTCGAGCTTTAACTTCTGGTCTGCCAGCTTGAGACCGCTTTTTAAGTTATTAATCCCCAACCATACCAAGTAAGCGACGCCCATCCATTTTAGAACGTTGAATGCCAGTGCGGATTGAGAAAGCAGTAAGCTCAAACCTTTTGCGGATACAAACGCGTGAATCATAAAACCCAGAGCGACTCCGAGAATGTTAGCAACAGCAAAACGACGGCTTTGTGTAAGTGCTGTGAACAGGATTAATAGTGCATTTGGGCCAGGGATAATAGCTAGGAAAAAGACAATGCCACCGAAGGCTAAGAGGGTGTCGATGTTCATTATGATTCCAATTACGACAGATGAGTAACGTTAAAGGCAAATAAAACGAGACTTTACACGGATAAGAATAGAAAACAAAGCACATCTCCAGTCGATGTACAGAGCTATGTCTATACCCAAGCAACCTCGAGATGCTAGGTTCAGCGAGAATGACTTGGTTTGTAGACGCGGCGGCGATTTAAAGGTCTAGTGGGTCTAAATCAAGAATCGACAACAAAGTATACAAGCCAAGAGCCTTACTATTTGCAAAGAGTGCCCTTTGGGAGCGTGTCATTGACTCGAATTTTTATTAAACCAATGGCTACGTCAAACAACTTGGAAAGAGCTGGCTATTACACTGCGTTGTTTTCCTTGCTTACTTTCGGTAAACAGGACTCAATGACAATGCTCTGAATCCTGCACCTTGAAGTCACTTGGGTATAATAGGTCTTGGGTTAGATGGGTAGAGGCTCATAATGTGCGCGAGTTATGTGTGGTTTGTCGCGTAAATCGGTCAGCCACTCAAATTAGAAAGATTTTTATTGTGTAGTGAGTCGAAGAACCATAGAATCCGCGCGCTTTGATTTTTGATATAAGCTCAGCCAATGATAAAAAGCAAACTGATTATCATTGTTAACGTTTACTTATTAGACATTTATGTCTTGCGACACTTTCATGAATAAATACAAAAAGCCTGAGTTTAAGGCTGCTTTTCTTGCTCCAAGTTATTGGGGAACGTTGCTTATCATTGGCATCATGTACTTATTGAGCTTACTTCCATTTAAAGTTCAGTTAGCGTTAGGTAGAGGTGTTGGTCGTCTAGCTATGCGGTTAATGAAAAAACGCCAGCTGACCATTAAACGTAATCTTGAGCTGTGCTTTCCTTCTATGAGCGAAGCAGAGCGTGCGGCAATACTAAAAGACAACATAGACAATACTGGTATTGCACTTTTTGAAACCGCGATGGCCTGGTTTTGGTCAGACTCTAGAGTCAACAGTCATGTCTCTATTAAAGGAATGGAGCACATAGAGGCGCTTGAAAAGCAGGGAAGAGGTGCGCTGATGTTGGCCGTACATTCTATGAACTTGGAACTCGGTGCGCGTGCATTTGGGATCAAAAAGTCGGGGACAGGTGTTTACCGACCAAATAACAACCCGTGCTTTGATTATTTTCAATACAAGGGGCGTTCTCGCTCTAACCGAACGTTAATCGACCGAAAGAATGTGAAAGGGATGCTAGAGGCTCTAAATTCTGGGGAGCGTGTATGGTATGCCCCGGATCATGATTACGGAACTCGTCGCTCTACTTTTGCTCCGTTATTTGCAGTAAAACGAGCATGTACTACAACCGGTACGAGTTTGCTGGTGGATGCTACCGATTGCGCGATCGTTCCCTTCACTATGGTTAGAGAAAGTGATGGTAACTATACGCTAACGATCAGTGCTCCTGTTGAAGGTTTTCCAAAGAATGAACCAGATCAAGCGGCAATGTTCGTCAATAAGATAGTCGAGAAGTCGATCATGGCGAGTCCGAGCCAATACATGTGGCTTCACCGTCGTTTTAAAACGCGTCCTGATGGTGAACACTGTTTGTACAAACCACGGTTAGCAACCGCTATCTGATTCAACTGCCCAGACGTTGTTCTGGGCTTTTTATTGCCTGATGCATCCGAGGTTAGAACCAGTATTTTGAGGCTACTTGGGTATCTTCCTTTACCAAAATGGTTTGCTTATCGCTTTGCGTACTTTTAGTGAGCTTGAACACAGATAAGATAACTTTTTGGTTATGAATCATTTTTCATTGATCTAAAACTAATTTTTGCACCTCAAGTAATGCGCATAATTTCTGTTCGGATTGTTTAGAGCTGTCACTCTACTGTTCGAACTCCGCCTGTATTCGAAAGGCTAATCATCTCAGGAAGAGAAGTAGTATATGCGCTCTTATCTAAAATACATCGTCCCAACGGTCATTCCGTTAATCATTTTACTTTTGCCTCTCTCGGCATTTCCGTTTGAAGGTATTACTATCGTCCAGCAACGAGTTATCGCCATTTTCTTGTTGGCTGCGCTATGTTGGGTATTTGAGCCGATTCCTATTTACGCCACTTCCGTCGTCATTATCGTGTTGGAGCTACTGTTGGTGTCCAACAAAGGACTGGTGTTCTTTCGGCTTAATGAAGGGCAGGATCACTTTGGTCAATTGTTGCAATACAATGAAATCATGGCGACGTTTGCTAGCCCAATCATCATGCTATTTTTAGGTGGTTTCTTCCTTGCGATGGCAGCGACTAAATATCGACTGGATGTCAACTTAGCGCGCGTGTTACTAAAGCCATTTGGTCAGAACCCCAAGTACGTCATGCTAGGGTTAATGCTCATTACCGCAGTGTTCTCAATGTTTATGTCGAACACAGCCACGACAGCGATGATGCTCTCAATCTTAACTCCTGTCATTGCAGTGTTTGGCCCCAAGGATCCTGGGCGCATTGCATTCGCACTCTGCATTCCTGTCGCTGCTAACATTGGTGGTATCGGCACTCCGATTGGTACCCCTCCAAATGCGATTGCTTTGAAATATCTCGTTGGAGACAACTTGATTACGTTCGGGGAGTGGATGGTTTTTGGTGTGCCGTTTGTTGTGATTATGATGGCGCTAGCTTGGTTCCTGATTGGCTTTATGTACAAAGCGGAGCAAACAACAATCGACTTGAATATCAAGAGTAAGTTCCTAAAGACGCCAAAGGCGATGATTGTATACATCACTTTCGCGGGTACGATTTTGCTTTGGTTGATGGGGTCGGCTCATGGCATGAACTCATATACTGTTGCATTGATTCCAGTAGCCGTTTTCTCTCTGACGGGAATCATCAATAAAGAAGATTTGAAAAAAATATCTTGGGATGTGCTTTGGCTTGTGTCAGGTGGTATCGCATTAGGGTTAGCGCTTGATAAAACTGGCTTAGCAAGACTGGTTGTTCATAGTATTCCATTCGATGAGTTCTCTCCTTACGTTGTGCTCTTTGGGGCAGCATTCCTATGTTTGTTGATGGCGAACTTTATGTCTCACACTGCCACGGCAAACTTGTTAATGCCGATTATGGCTGCGCTTGGCACTTCAATGGCGTCACTGACACCATTAGGTGGCGAAGTTACGTTGATTCTTGTCGTCACTTTTGCGGCATCGTTAGGTATGTCTTTGCCAATCAGTACACCTCCGAACGCATTAGCGCACGCAACTGGTCATGTTCAGAGTAACCAAATGGCAAGAGTTGGTGTGGTTTTGGGTGTTGTTGGTGTGCTACTGAGTTTCTTAATGGTGTGGGTCCTCCATACTGTGGGTCATATCGGGTAATTCATGTACGAGAGTAAACTAGATGCTCTAGTAGAGCGTTACTTTAGTGATATAGAGCGACGAATAACGGTGGCATCCGGCTCTATATTGATTGAGCAAGAGGGCTACAACGAGAGGCTTTACTACGTACTTTCTGGAGAACTCGCTGGTTATTATTCCGAAGATGGTAAGAGTCAGACTCAGGTGTTTTCAGCGTCAGTTGGGGCATTTATTGGTGTTCATAGCTTCTTCTCTGGTACTTGGACTGCTTCGTCGACAGTGATTGCGCAATCGGACGTTGAGCTCGCTTGGATTGAACGGCACACCCCGGTTGTCGCTGAAGAGGAGTTCGGGCCATTAACAGCGCAATTTATGCCGGTGATCGTTAATGAACTTTCACGTCGCCAACGACGAGCGACACAAGAAGCTCTTGAAAAAGAGAAAGCGTTACAGAAACTTCATACTGCGGAACAAATGACTACGTTAGGTCAATTGGCAGCAGGCATTGCTCATGAGCTCAATAACGCAATTGGTGTAGTGAGTAGTAAGTCTGAACGCTTAGAAACGGTGATTATGGAACTACTGGAAGAGATCCATCCTGAAGCGAGTCAGTTTTTTGATTATGGCTTGATGCAAGGGCAAAGAGTGACGTCAAGTGAAGCCCGAACTCGAGGCAGACATTTTGAAAAGCAGTACGCTTTACCAAAAGATCTGGCAAGAGACTTGGCTCGTGCGGTTCCAACCGACTATTTGAACGAACACTGGCTTAAGCGACCTGAAGAAGCGATTCGTTTCTGGCAAATGGGGAGGGATCTTCATGATCTAAGATTGGCTTCCAAGCACACCGTTGGGATTGTTAAGTCTGTTAAGCAACTAGGTCGAACTGATATTGACCTTGATGAGGCTCTTAGTATTAATGATTCAATAAACCGTGCGCTTGCTTTGTTGCAAAGTGATTTGAGGCGAGTGAAAGTGAAGTTTAGTCCTGCAGAGCTACCAGTATTTGTTGGCTCGCAGACGGAGTTAGTGCAGATTTGGGTCAATATTTTAAAGAATGCTTGTGACGCACTTAGAGATACTGAATCTCCGGAAATTGATATACAAACCAGAGTCAATAAAAACCGTATCCTCGTCACGATTGCAAATAATGGCCCTGAAATCAGTGAGGCCACAAGACGAAAGATCTTCCAGCCAAACTTTACCACCAAAAAGGGGGGCTTATCGTTTGGACTTGGCCTAGGCCTGTCAATAGTGAAACGGATCATCGCTGGCTATAACGGTTCGGTAGCGGTTAAGAGCGACAAAGAAATCACCATATTTAGAATCAAACTACCTGTAGAGGAAGAACATGGAAAAGCTTAATTTGATTTGCGTGGATGACCAACGTGAGGTTTTAAGTGCTGTCCTACAAGATTTGCAGCCACTGACTACATGGCTAAACATTGAAGATTGTGAATCAGCAGATGAAGTTTTAGAGCTTATGGACGAACTTGATGCAGAAGGAGAAATGGTTGCATTGCTGATTTCTGATCATGTTATGCCGGGTAAGACTGGCGTCGAGCTACTCACTGAGGTATCTAAGGATTCTCGATTTGTTCATACTCGCAAAGTATTACTCACTGGTCAGGCAACTCATACGGATACCATAAACGCGATTAACTCGGCAGGCATAGATCGCTATTTTGAAAAACCATGGCAGGCTGAACAGCTCATTGAATGTGTGCGTAATTTGGTGACGCGTTATGTATTCGATATGGGCCTAGACTACAGTCAATATCACGAATATTTAGATCAAAGTGTTGTGTTTGAAAAACTAAGATAGTCATCACTCTCAGGTAGATTCGTTGGTTCGAGTGATGGATGCTAAGCGGCATCTTTCACTTGGTTTCTACCGTTGTTTTTGGCTAAGTATAGTAGGGCGTCTGCAGATTTAATGGATTGCTGGAGGCAATGCTCTACTGGGCTAACGCCACAAGAAACCGTTACTTTTGGTACTGTATTTGTATTCGCAATGTCTTTTCTGATTCGTTCAAATATGGAGTGAGCAACTTCTTTCGAGTCAGTTTTTATCATAACCACAAACTCTTCACCTCCCACTCTAAAAGCGTAATCACTGATTCGAATCCTACTCTTTATCATTGCAGAGACACGTTTAATTACTTGGTCACCAATATCATGTCCATAGGTATCATTGACTAATTTGAAATGGTCTATGTCAATCATCCCAACGAAGTAAGCATTCTCTTTTAGGGTTTGTTTCTGAACTTTCTTGAGGTAATGACGGTTATATAAGCCTGACAGCTCGTCTTGATAAGTGATCTTGCTTAGCTCACGTTTGTCGTGTCGAACAAGATATAAGTAGTACGAGATACCTATCGCGAATGCTCCAAGGAACAAGAATGCGTAAAAATAATTTGGGGTTAAGGTGTCTGAATTAACGAGTAGAATGACGAACGTTTTTTTCTCGCCCAGTGGCTCTGCCTTTTTATAAACCATGGTGAACTCGCCAAGGTTCATCGTTCCTGCTTCTCTCCTTGTTCTTGAAAGTTGCTCGACAATACTTTGATATTCCGCTTTTAAGTTATCGAAGGCAGCGATGTTGGGATGACTACTGCCGTACACAAAACCATCTTCACTCATTAAAATTGTGTTGTGACGGAAGTTTGCAACCATCTCACTCACGTTTACATCAATAAGCAGGTAGCCCGTATGCTTCCTTTCCAGGTAAATCGGAGCGATTTTGGTGACAAGGCCTTTTTTAGGGAAGAAAACGGTTTGTGTATGCTGAGCGTTTAAAGGGCTTTTATAGAAGTGATTATAAGAAGGTGGTATTTCACTGTTAGCAAATTGATGACTAGGCTCATTTGATATTATCCGAATACTCTTGAACAGTGATTGTTCAGCGAGCAACTGTTGAACAGTATTCTCGAAAGGAATGGGATTACTGAAATAGTGGCTAGCAATAATGGTATGCGATAAGTTTAAGTAGCTGCTAATCAAGTTCTTACGAAGTTTATATGATTCATATGCCGCATCTACTTGTTGTGCATGATCCTCAATTTTCTCTCGCTTAATATAGCTAATCGGCGTGTTAATAATAAAAATGATGGCTAGTACTAAGAGCAGACTGCGAATTTCAATATTGATCGAAGCATTCGTGAGTCTGTTGTAATGAAGTAGCATTCTTCCTTAGAAGTCCTTTATCCAAAAAGCAAACCAATCGAGTCACAGGATTCCATAAGATGAGGCGCGGTTGGGTGAACTTTTTGTTACAAGCACTGAAAATGAGTGGAACTACGACTGAACTAGGGTGTATCGGCTAGCGCTCGCGACAGATAGCGGTTTAGAGAACCAGTAACCCTGAAGGTAATCAACCCCAAGTTCTGAGAAAAACACATTCATTTTGGCATCTTCAATACCTTCAATAACGACTTCTATTTCATTTTCTTGGCACATGGCGATTAAGAACTTCAAGTACTCCCGAGAAGAGTGATTCGTCAGAGTTTTCCAAGCCATGCTCTTATCGATTTTTATTTGCGTCATTGGTAAATCAAAGAAGCAATTGAGAGAGCTATAGCCAGCACCAAAGTCATCGAGAGAAAGCGCAAAACCAATCTCACTTAACGCGTTTAATGGTTCAATTGCGGCTTGGTTACTGTCTAAGATAAAGGTTTCTGTCAGTTCCAATACGATAGAGCTTGGTTGAACTCCAGCCTCATCGGCCATTGCTTTTATAGTCGCGGGGAAATCACTATTCAGTAACTGCAGAACAGAAACGTTCACATTAACGCGAGTCTGGGTTTGATAGCGCTCTCTATACTCTTTAATAAAGGCACAAGCTTTAGCGAAAACTTGGTAACCAAGTTCAACGATAAGGCCTTTGTTTTCGGCAACTGGAATAAATTCGTCAGGGTAAATTTCGCCAAATTCTTCGCTTCGCCAGCGGACCAAGGCTTCAAAGCTGACTATCTTTGTTTTTTTAGCACAAATAATAGGTTGAAACTTAACGCTGAGAGTATGGTTGTCGAGTGCGGTTTTTAAGCCTTGCTCGATGAAGAAGTATCTATCAACAGCCTGCTGGGTTTTCTGGCTGTATACCGCGATATGATCCTCTTTTTTTTCACAAGCGTATTGGCAGGTGCGCGCTGCTTTGTGAATGATTTCTTCCGCCGAGAGATCAAGATCAAAGGTAGGGTATAAGCCAATACTGATATTACTACCAAGTAATTTTCCATCTTCACGCATCGCTTGGTGGTAATGCTGCTTGATGGTTTTTACGAACTCCATTAGCTCTTCGAGTGCGTATGCTTCGTGGATGAGGATAGCAAAATCGTCGTCATGGATCCGATACACGTCACTGATTGATTGAGGGAGTTGATTTAGCGTCTCCAACAGTTTATCAACCAAGTCTTCCACTAGGTCATTACCATAGTGATTGATAAAGGATTTGATGTCTTCGATACGAATATAAACCAGAGATGCTTGGTCATAGTTCGCTTGTTTATGTTCTTTTATGTCTAGGAGTAGCTTACTGCGATTTGCGATTCCTGATGCACTATCATGAAACGCTACTTGATGGATGTAGCTCTCCATCAGTTTTCTTTCAGAGATATCTCTATGGCTTCCGACCATGTATAAGCCATACTCGCTTTCTTTGGTCATGGCGACGCCCTCGATCCAGACATATTGCCCGTTCGGTTTGCGGAGGCGATAAGTGGTAGCGACGCGAGTATTGTTGGTAATGATGTGCGCATCGACGCGAGTAGATAAGCGCTCTCGATCTAGTGGATGCACTAACTCTAACCAGCTGTCGAGGTTAATCCGTCCGGCGTTAATACCGAACTGCTCATAGAATTTTTGATTGTAAAAAACCATTGCTCCATTTTCGTCCATATAAAATAAGCCTTCATTAAAGACATCAAAAATATGGATGAACTTTTCTTCTACAATCTTAAGAAAATCCCGGTCTTGCTCTGTTACCGTAGGCTCAACGTTACTTGTCATTAGCTATCGCTCTTGTAGAAAATGCTATCTCGGCGTGATGATCTAGGGAGAACAATCGAATCAACATGATTAGTGAGTTTATCCTTTAACTCTACGTGCTTTAAATAGTAGTTATATAATTATCAATCTAATGTGTCATTGCGTTTACGCAAACAAATCTAAAAATAATGCAACAGACTGAAATTTCGAAACTCTTAGTATCAATCATGTTGATTTAAATATGATAGTCAACCGTAAATACTAATAATTTGAAGTGGTTATTGATTTGGCTAGCAAATTATAACGTTACTAAATCGAATGGCGGCAAAATGACCAATCATTGTCCTTGGTTTACGTATGGGAATTAACCTCATTATTGACTCAAGTCTCAATAAGCTTAGTGCGCGTTAATTTATTATGACGAGGAATGGTCCGATGTCATATAATAAGTAAATTATCTAGAAAACAGATTCTTTGATTTATGCAGTACAACCCAGAAGATTCGATAAAAATAGCAATTGCAGACATGGGTGTTGGTATGTTTGTGACTGCTATAGAGCAAAATAAACGTGTAAACCTCGCCAACGCTGGACGAGTGTCGACGCAACAGGGTATCGAGAAACTAAAAGCAAGTGGCGTCAAGTTTGTTTGGGTTGATCAAAAGTTATCTTCGAGTGCTTGTGTGTTTAAACCCGTTGCCGCTGAGTCTGAAGAATTATCACCAGTAGAAGAGCAAACTAAAGTTCCTCGTGCTTTTCGCACTAGAGAAGCGCAGCACAAACGCGCGAAAAAGCTTATCGCAGAAGCTAAAGGTTTAGCTCAGAAGCTCCTAAACCAAACGTTTGAGGGTAAGGTCATTGAAGTCGACGAGATTGAATCGTGGGCCGATGATATGATCGAGAGTGTCTTTATCGACTCTGATGCGCTTCAATGTGTATCAGCCCTCCGCCAGAAAGACACTTACTTACTCGAACACTCTGTCAATGTTGCTTGTTTACTAGTGACATTCGGTAAGCATTTAGGTTTGAACAAAGAGACGCTCAAACAACTAGCGATTGGTGGCATCATTCATGATGTCGGCAAAATCAAAGTTGATGATGCGGTTTTACATAAACCAGCCCGCCTAACCCCAGAAGAGTTTGAGCACATGAAGCTGCACCAGGTCTTTGCGGGAGAAATTATTCTTGGTGTGAAAGGGTTGAGTGACGTCAGCCGTGATGTGTGTTTAATGCACCACGAGAAGCTTGACGGTAATGGTTACCCGCGTGGTTTATCTGGCGACCAAATCCCGATGCATGGTCGCATGAGCTGTATTGTGGATATTTACGATGCATTGACGGCAGATCGCGTCTACAAAAAGGGCATGAGCTCGGCTGAAGCGTTCAAAATCCTATTGAGTTTGACGCCATCCCACCTTGATCCTGATCTGGTGTATAAGTTTATCAATTGCATTGGCGTATACCCTGTGGGTTCGATCGTGCAATTGAGTGATGGTCGAGTTGGTATTGTGTGGACATCCAACGAATCTCAGCCGCTTAAACCAATCGTGAAGTGTTTCTACTCGCGCAAATACAAACGTTATATAGACGTTGCAATGGTGGATTTAAAGAACAGTCCACATTCGGTTGAGAAGGCTGTTGCACCATCATCGTTAGAAGTGGATCCAAAACCTTTCTATGACTAACGTACAGTGACTGCTTATTTGATGCGATGTGCGAATGATGTTGTCGAATAAGTAATCACTTTACATAGTTGCATATTACCAGTATGTTGGTTGCATAACTAAACAGATTAAAGTGGGTTAGGGGTGAGATAAACAGAGGCGCTTTTACGCTGGCTTCTTGCTTAGACTTCTTACTCAGAACTTTTATTTAGGAGCTCGATTGACTTCGAGTTTGTTCAGTTATGATCACAATAGTGTGGTGTCTTTTTATCATTGCGTTTCATGGATAGAAACGTTGAGAAAGGCAAATAGGCTACGCGATTTGCACACCCATCTACACATTGGAAAGGAGCGCCAATGCAACTCGATACTTGGATCTACTACACCCTCGCTATACTTGTCCTGACTGCCTCTCCTGGCCCTAGTTCGCTGCTTTGTTTGAGTAAAGGCGTCAGTAATGGATTTCGCCATGCCTTTGCGACCGCCCTTGGCAGCCTGACGGCAATTACCATTATTCTTACCCTATCTTTTACCGGACTTGGCGTTGTCATCGCCTCTTCAGAGCTAGTATTTAACATCATTAAATGGTGTGGTGCTGCGTATCTTGTTTGGCTTGGTATCCAAGCATTGCGCTCGAAGCAGACCGATTTTTCACAAGCGCAACCAGAGCAATCTTCTTCAAATTACTTAAGCGCATTTACTAGCGGTTTTATTGTTGGTTCGAGCAACCCAAAAGCCATTGTTTTCTTTACCGCACTGTTTCCTCAATTTATTGACCCATCTGCATCGTTATTCACTCAATATATTGTCTTTGCCAGTACCTTTGTGGTGTTCGAACTGAGTTGGCTGACCTTCTATGGCTTGCTAGGTGTGAGAACATCGGATTGGCTGTTTGCGAAAGGACGAGCGAAGTTGTTCAATCGTCTGACTGGGGGCGTCTTCATCAGCGCGGGCGTGATGCTGTCGACTGCGCATCGTAGCTGAATTGATAATTATTTCGCTAACTTATTAAAACTTAGACTAAATTAGCAAAACATTATTTCCAAAATGGAAATTAGCATTTTGGTTTTTTTCATTAGTGGAAAAGATCTCTGAGGCGTAGAATTCAACATGTCCTTTCAAACAATACTCTGAAATGAGTAAATCATTTGAAAGGGCGTATTCGTTGTATTTTCTCCAGGAACATCTTAGATGACTCAAAGCCTTTCCGATCTTCAGCAGCGTTTCCTTGCTATCGCGACAGATAGCAACTTGTCTCCAAAACAGAAATCGAACTTTCTTGCTTTGGAAGCCGAAGCCACTATTCCATATATGACCGTCTCTGACGAGGTAAGCCAAGCAATGCAGCAAGGCGTCATATGTGACATGTTTGAAGGTCACGCGCCGTTTAAGCCGCGCTATGTTTTGCCAGACTACGCAAAATTTCTTTCTCAAGGTTCTGAATACTTGGAGTTAGCTCCAGCAGAAGATTTTGATGATGCGATCAACATGTTGACCATCATTTACCATCACGTGCCTTCGGTAACCAACATTCCGGTTTACCTTGGTCAACTTGATGATGTGCTAATGCCTTACGTTGGTGACCTCACTGACGAGCAAATCTACAAAAAGTTAAAGCACTTTTGGATCATGCTGGATCGCACATTGCCAGATGCGTTCATGCACGTGAATATTGGTCCGACGGACAACATTATTTGTCGTACGATTTTGAAAGTAGACGCCGAGCTAAAACAGATCGCGCCAAACCTAACCTTCATGTACGACGAGGCGGTAACGCCAGATGACCTATTAAAACAAGCGACACAAAACATCTGTGAGTGCAGCAAGCCACACATCGCGAACTATCCGATGCACGCGAACGCGTATGAAGGTGGCCGCTTTGGTATTGTGAGCTGCTACAACTCTTTGCCATTGGCTGGTGGTTCAAACACGCTAGTGCGCATGAACCTGAAAGAAGCAGCAAACCGTGCAGATAACCGTGAAGATTTCTTCAACAACGTGCTGCCAGAATACCATGCCTTGATGGTTGAGCTGATGGACGCACGCGCTTCACACTTGCATGAAAAATCTGAGTTCTTCAAAGGCTTCCTAACACAAGAAGGCTTGATCGAAGAGTCTCGCTTTGCGCCAATGTATGGCATCTACGGCATGGCAGAAGCGGTAAACGTATTGCAAGAGAAAGAGGGCAATGCAAGCCGTTATGGCCAAGATGCAACCGCAAACGAGCTAGGTCATGCGATCTCTGCAAAGTTGTCTGACTTGGTAGAAAGCACACCAGTGAAGTTTGGCCTAGAAGGCAAAGCGCTACTGCACGCACAAGGTGGCATCAGTCTTGATTTGGATGTAACACCAGGCGTTCGTATTCCTTACGGCAACGAACCAGATCCAGTGTCTTACGTGCAGGCAACGGCAGGGCATCACCAGTACTACCGTTCTGGTATCAGCGATATTTTAACCATCGACGAAACGGTGAAATCAAACCCTGAAGCGATGTTCAACCTATGTAAAGGCGCATTGAATGCAGGTTACCGTGAGTTCACGGCAAACGTTGCATCAAACGACTTGGTTCGCGTAACGGGTTACATGGTGAAACTGTCTGATATCGCAAAATACGATGCAGAAGGTTCACGTACCAATACCACATTCCTAGGTGCAGAAGCGGCGAAGAACACCGGTATTTTAGAGCGTTCACCACGTGTGGTGAGCCACGAAATGTCACCGACTTACGCTAAGTAATTGGTGACGGATAAGAATAAGATGGCTAGACGATCGAAACACCTCTTGGCTAAGGTAACTCGTATCCTTCCGTTCTCTTGTGTTGATGGACCGGGAAACCGTCTAGTCATCTTTCTACAGGGTTGTAACTATCAGTGCATCAACTGCCACAACCCGCACACCATCAATCACTGTAATCATTGTGGTGATTGTGTGAGTGAGTGTCCGGCTGGCGCACTGAAGTTCGACGAAAGCAACAACGTTGTTTGGCTTAAAGAGGAGTGCACCCACTGCGACCATTGTATAGAGATATGTCAGCACCAATCTAATCCAAAAATTACTGACTACTCTGTGGAGGCAATGCTCGATTTGATACGCCAACAGCGCTTTTTCATTAGCGGTGTTACTGTATCCGGTGGGGAATCTACCTTACAGCTTCCTTTCATTGTTGCGCTGTTTAAAGGGATCAAACACGATCTTGAATTACAGCATCTCACTTGTTTCATCGATAGCAATGGCTCTTTATCTACCGCAGGTTGGGAAAGAGTGTTGCCGTACATGGATGGCGCGATGATTGACCTTAAATCGTGGCAAAGTGAAACGCACCACTGGTTGGTCGGGCGAGATAACCACCGTGTATTCCAAACCATTCAGTATTTAGCGCAAGCAGGCAAGTTGTATGAAGTGCGTTTGCTTCATATTCCGGGTAAAAGCGACTTAGATACGGAAGTTGCAACGGTGGGGCATTATCTGCAATCGTTGCCAGAATCGGTCAACATCCGTTTGAATGCCTTTCAACATCATGGTGTAACGGGTGAAGCTCTGGAGTGGGAGAAATGTTCTCAGGATGAAATGGAACGCTTCCACGCTCAGTTAAGTCAATTTGTTAGCAGACCAATGACCATGCCATCGGTCTACGTGTAGTAAAGCAAGGTAAATGAGCTTAGAGCTTATTCACTCTGGGCTTGCTGCATACCCCCAAGGTTTCACATGCCTTAAGCACTTGTTGTTGTAGCCATCTTAAAGCGGGATCGTTCAGGCTCGCTTTATTCCACACCAAACTGTACGCTACTTGTCCATATTCGAATGGAAGAGATCTCTCCACTAACCCCTTCGCTTGTAATGCCACTCGCGCCCAGAGCTTAGAGCAGGTAAACAGATAATCGGAGTGGTGGCACATTACCGCTGCGGATCCAAAGTCTGCTACGTGCATCGCGATGCTGCGCTTGGCATAACGCTGAGTTAAGTTCTGTTCAAAGTAAGGTTGGGATAAGTCTTTATCATGAATGCCAATGTGTCTCGCACACAGGTAATTCTCTACTGAGAGTTCTTCCGTCGCTAACGGGTTATTACTGCCCATTAAACAGATCATTTCATCTTCTAGAATCGTCTGCCATACCAAGTCCTTATTGTGCGTTGGTGGTTGGCTAATGTCGTGGGGCAGAATCATAAAATCCACTTGCCCACGGATCAGAGAATCAAAACTCATCTGCTCTTTTGCGTAGACGTTCAATTGCGCTCGGCTGCCCATCTGTTGAGATAGGTTTTGTAACATAGGCGCGAAGATCTCAAAGGTGCTTTCGCGCATCGCCAAAGAGAATCGACCTTCGTAATACGCAGGATTAAACGAACCTTGATAGAGCAAACCGTTCATGCTGGAAAGAATGCCGTGTACGGAAGGGCCGATGTTCAAGGCAAATGGCGTTGGGACTAAATGAGTGCCATCGCGGTAAAAAAGGTCGTCTTTTAGAATGTCGCGCAATTGGCTGAGCGTTTTACTCACGCTAGAAGGGGTCACGCAAAGTTGTTCCGCTGCTTGAGTCACGCTGTGGGTCGTGAGCAGCATGTGCAATACGGTAAGGTGTTTAAGGCTAATGCGTGAGAGTGTTATGTAATCCATTCGCAAGGCTAATTCGTGTGATTTTGTCCAGTATATCAGTATGAAACAATTTTTTACTATTGTAGAAACACGGAAAATCAGGCGTTTCTTTTCGTGTTCTATATAAACATTTGGCTCAACTCGGCACCTGACGGGTTGAACGAAGGCAATAACCTTTAGAGTACGAAAGATGGCTGACACAACCCTGACAAAATAGGGGATTGCGAACGAATAGGAGAGGTGATTAACTCAACTTTCCTAAGTAACAGAGGTTTAAATAAACTTAATGGACGACCCCTTTAGTCGACAGAACAATTCACTGTATGGCTTCCAATCACCGGAGGCGTACTCATGTTAGAACTTTTCATGCAACCAGAAGCGTGGGCTATCTTCGCTACCTTGTTTGCTCTTGAAGTTGTCTTAGGCGTTGATAACGTCGTATTTATCTCCGTTCTGTGTGAACGATTACCACAACACCAGCGTAAACTTGCTCGAAATCTAGGTATTGGCCTAGCAGTTATGGCGCGTATTGTTTTGGTGTTCTCGATCTCTTGGATCATGCAGCTTACCCAGCCATTAATCAGCTTCAGCGACTACGCGTTTACCGGTCGTGATTTGATTATGATTGCGGGTGGTGCGTTCCTATTGGCGAAAAGCTTGAAAGAGTTGTGGAGTTGGTTAACGCATACAGAACACGGTCACTCGACTCATGTTCGTACTGGTCTTGCCGTGGTTTTATTGCAGATCGTTGCAGTTGACGCTGTGTTCTCAATGGACTCGGTGATCACCGCAGTTGGTTTAACGAGCGAGGTACCTATTATGGTGGCGGCAATCATCTCGTCAGCAATTGTAATGGTATTAACGGCGGAGAAAATCAACAATCTAGTGACGCGTTACCCGGGCTTTAAGACCCTTGCACTGCTGTTCCTAGTATTGCTAGGTGGTCTGTTGATGGCAGAAGGTTTTGCTATTCACATCAACAAAGGTTACGTGTACTTCGCGATGGCGTTTGGTCTAGTGCTGGAAATGTGTCATATCCAGCTTAAGAAAAAACAACGCCCAGTGATTCAACGAATTCGTCCAATCCGACCTCGTTCTATTGCGCTTCAAACTCGATAATTTAGACGCAGCAATTGAACCTATTTAAGCCGCTCTTGAGAGCGGCTTTTTTGCGTCTGTACTTTGTTATTTGTGTGGATTTGTCGTGTCGATAGAAAATGGAATTTGTTGTTGTAGCACGGATTTCTTATATAGACCGCCCAAACCTACACGAGTGTACAAAATAGAATGAACAAATTGATCGACGCGTTATCGACGCACGGATACTACATCTGGGATGATTTTATTTCTCAAGAGGAAGTGGCTGAGCTGCGTGACTGTATTCCTGATGATTGGAAGAAAGCACGTATTGGTCGTAACGACGACGTGACTCGTATTGAAACCATTCGTAGTGACAAGATCCAATGGTTGAAGCGCGATATGGGCGCGCCAGTGGCGTCTTTCTTAGACAAGATGGAAGAGATCCGTTTGGAAGCAAACCGTCATTTCTTCCTTGGTTTGTTTGAGTATGAAGCGCACTTCGCGAAATACGAGAAAGGTGACTTCTACCAAAAACACCTCGATTGCTTCAAAGGCAATGAAAACCGCCGTTTAACGACCGTGTTCTACATGAATGAATCGTGGAGCGAAGAAGATGCTGGTGAGTTGGTGGTATACGATTTGAACGACAACGAGATTGCAACGATTCCACCGCGTTCGGGTCGTCTGTTCGTGTTCTTATCTGAGCAATTCCCACACGAAGTATTACCGACAAACGCTGAGCGATTCAGTATTGCGGGTTGGTTCCGTATCAACGGTGTAAAAGACAATCAGCTAGATATCGCACACTAAACGAAAAGGACACGTTAGACGTGTCCTTCTGCTTCTTGCTAGAGGTTATTCCACGTCTGTGGAAATTTGGTAGCAGTATTCTAGGTGTTGAGTCAGGACGCCATAAACATCGTGGCAGAGTTGTTGACTATCAATCATTTCATCCATGAGTTGGGCGATTTGATCTTGTGTCATTCTTCCTCGATAAGGGCGATCTTGGGACAGAGCTTGGAAGACATCAGCAACCGCGATAATTCTTGATGGCATATCGAGTTCTTCTGCCGTTTTGTGGTAAGGATATCCAGAGCCATCCAGTCTTTCATGATGATTCGACGCCCATTCTGCTATCTTGGCATTTGGAAACACTTTATGAAGTGCTAGCTCTGTGTCTATCGTATGACGTTTGATTCGAGTGTATTCCTCTTCATCTAGCGCACCTTCCTTATGCAGGATCTCATCAGGTGTTTTTAGCTTTCCGATATCGTGCACTAGACCAGCGATAAATATCATCTCTTGATGGTGTTCATCGAGCCCCATTTCTTTTGCTAGGTACCTTGAAAGCTCTGCAACCTTTTGAGAATGCTGATAAGTGAAAGGGCTTTTAGCATCAACGATCTTCGCTAGAAACAACCCAAGGCTATTGAGGTCTTCAATCGTGAGTTGTTTTTGTAACCAATCTATATTTTCGAAACTTAAGCCGATGGTTTCGATGTTTTCTGACTCCATTGCAAACCAGAAACCGTCTGTCATGATGAGTTTCACCATCGCTTCGCACATGTCGGGGTTAAATAGTGTTCCTGAGTTCGCGAGTACGGCTTCGGCGATAATATTTTCATGCAGTGTCACCAAATCAGAGTGACAGTCTGTAGCGTAATGAGCTCTTAAAAAATCCAATCGGTCAGACAAGTAGAGAAGGGCAGCGATATCTTTTTCAAATGGTGAAATATCCGATTGTTCTAGGTCTTGCCAACGAGTGTGGTGATGAAGGATAGGCGTCGCAAATTGAGCGAGCAAGCTACATTGTTTTAGCGACTGATACCCTCTAATGCAATGCGCTTGAGCATCCTGAGGAACCAACTCCTCGAGTAGCATCATATGCTCTCTAGTCTCAGAAACACCACAATCGTGAATCATTCCAGCGAAGTAACAAAACTCCGCTTTTTTAATATCCCATTTCATCGCGACTGCACATTTATAAGCGATATACGCCACTCTGTGACTGTGGTGTGTGTCATCCACACCGACGTAATCGAGTGCTCTCGCTACCCAAATTAACGCATGTTTAAGATCTACTTCAAAGCCTGTTGGTGAATAGTTAGCAGGGGATTGCTTCATTACTTTGTCCGACGTTTTAATTATTATTTATATATGTGTTATCTCAGTAATGATACTTGGTGTTAATAAAAAATATTATCCTCATATAAAGAATTAAGTCATTAATTTGAACTGGGTAATAGTTTGGTTGATAAAAATGGGAACATGAAATATCAAAGTGAGGTAATCTCCTCTTAACATGTAATTGATTACTATTACCATTAAAGAGGTGGCGATGAATAGAGTTGTAGTTTGGGGCGCAAGCAGTGGCCTTGGATTGGCAATTGCAAAGTATTTTGCAGAGAAAGGTGCTGAAGTGGTTGGAGTAGCGAGAAATCCAGAAAAAAGCCCAGAATTGAAGGCGATTTGTCAGTCTACACTTGCATGTGATGCTACGGTTGCTGAAGAGGTTGATCGCGTTGTTGAACAGCTTAATCAAGAAGACATCATCATCAGCACGATGGGCAGTTTCCGTGCAGACATTCCGGTAGATTACCTTGGCCATCGTTACCTTATCGATGCTGCGTGTAAAGCATCGCTCAAGCGTTTTGTTCTGGTCACGTCACTTGGTTGCGGTGATAGCTGGAAATACCTTTCTGACCGTTCTAAAGCCGGTTTTGGTGGTGTCGTTCGTGAGAAATCACTGGCGGAAGCTTGGTTACAAACCAGCGATTTGGATTACACGATAATCCGCCCAGGAGGGTTAAAAGATGGTGAAGCTACTGGTACTGGCGTATTGAACGAGCCCACAGAGGTTCATGGGTTGATTTATCGCCAAGAAGTGGCGAGATTGGCTTATGAAATGCTAGAAAGAGGGGAAGGCAGTCACCAGATTTATCATTGTGTTGACTCACAACTTGGTTAGTCGAGCTGATTTATAACGACTGAGGGGGCATATGGTGTGTTCCCCTTTGGGTTTCTGAATGAAGAACAACCCGATCCCTGCCAAGTTCTTTGGCTTGATATAACGCGGCATCTGCTTTATCGAGCAGTACGCAGGTATCAATATATTCGCCCTCTTGGCTCGAACAGAATGCAACACCAATAGAAATTGATAACACTCGATCTTTTGCCTGCGATGCGTGTTCAATGTTCAGATCTTTAACTTCTTTTCTTAGGGTTTCGCCCAGAATCTCACCCTCTTCTAGGCTGGTAAGATTAACCATCAATACAAACTCTTCTCCGCCCATTCTAAAAGCATAGCCATGGTGGATATCGGCTAATTTACTGACCACTTTGCTCACATGCATTAAGGCTTCGTCGCCACAAAGGTGACCATAGTGATCGTTGTAAGCTTTGAAAAGGTCAATGTCGATATAGAAGCATGTAATGTAACCTTCTTGAGATTGATAGCTCAGTAGTCGGAAAGAAGAATCGAGAGAGCGGCGATTTAACAATCCAGTTAGAGGGTCATGTTTTGTGAGTTCATTTAATCGCTTGTTTTTATCAGTGACCTTATCGACCAGTTGACTAAAAGATTTTGCTAATTCGCCAATTTCATCTGTTCTATGGCTTTCTGGCACTTGCAACACTGAAATGGATTCAAAGTTTTGTTTCATGAAATTTGATAGGCGCTTAATAGGTGACGACAGGCGATAGGACAAAGTCAATAGTAGTGGATACGAGATCGCTAAGCTGATAACGATTTCTTTGAATAAATCTAGGATGAATGCCTGTTTGATTTCATTAATTTGTTCAATGTCATATAAGATTTCGATAGAGCCGGATACGCCATTTACCAGAGGTACTTTGACGTACATAAGTCCTTTCTCAAAATCAATATGGCTCTTGTCCTCTGCACGACAAGGCGTAAGGTCTTTGATGTATTTTTGGTTGAACTCCAAACTCTGGCGATACTTTGATTTAGCGTCGACTAACCGATTAATCAGGTAATCAACTTTGTCTGGAGTACTAAGGTTTGAGTCTCTAACGGAATTAAGGCGGCTGAGTCGTTGTTGGAGTGTTGATTCATAATTAGGAGGGTAGTGGCTACGCCAGACTTCGCCTATTTCTCTGCTGTAGACGATCTCCATACGACGCTGGCTTATGGAGGAATTCCCAGACACGTACAGATAGTTAAGCTCACCTTGCATATTAAGTTGAGCTTTTAATGCTGGAAGTAATAAGTTCGCGTAGTTGTTGCCATGTACAGCATCACTTACATGGCTAACCAGCGCGGCTACACTATGTTCTCTGGATGTAATAGTCGTTTTTATGATGGTATCCATAGAGCTTTGATAGTTATAGATACTCAAACCACCGATCATGACTAAAACCAACAGAAAATGTGAGATGAATATAGTACTTCTTATTGAATTTCTCACTGGCCTCTTCACTTATTAAAAACATCAATAATCGGTACAGAACAGGTACCGTTGATGCAGATATCTTCATAGCCATTGTGGCATCGATAACAGGCTTCGATATTCAAGGAGGGATGCTGTGCTGATATGTCATTCCCCTCCCTATCAAAAGAGCCATACAAGGTTTCGCCAGCCAAATGTTCCGTTACAAAGATAATATTGGACTCCTCATACACAGCGACAGCTGTAATGCCATCGGTATAGGGGCCATGAGCTTTATATGCTTCTAGTTTTTTTTGAGGGACATAGATAGAAAGGTTGGTTCCTTTCCCGCCATTGGTCCAATTGTACGTTTTTACTGTTTGCTGAATAAAAGTTGGGGTTTCCGGAGGTAAAACCACGTCACTTGCAGGAATAATACTTCGCTTCACAAGAACATAGTCTTCCCAGTTATTAGGAAAACTCGCCATTGAAGAAGCGTAAACAGATGAAGAAACGAGTAATATTGAATACAAGACGTGCCTCATGATGAGCCCCCCAGTACATCTTGATATATAAATGGTAGTTGATTGTTTGAGGGTTTGCGGTGAAAGGTGGCATGAGCACAAGTTTTTAATTGTGAGCTATAGTTCTAGAGCAAACTAGAATAATTACTCAAGTTTACGGCGTTGGGCTTGGATTGCCCTGAATAAGGAAATGGAATTGATATGCTGAAACACCTTCTTTATCGCGGTTACACCAATGGTTTGAAAGCCGCCGCCTATGTACTCCCACTCCCAAAACCGACATTATTCTCTGGTGCTGGCAGTCTCCATGAATTGACAGAAGCGATTGCTGACCTTGGACTTAAAAAGTTGCTCCTTGTGACCGATGACGGGCTGGTAAAGGTCGGTATGGCGGAACAGGTGGTGGAAAGTGCAAAAGCTAAGGGCTTAGATGTCGCGTTGTTTTCTGAGGTGAAACCCGACCCCACCTACGATCAAGTTGAGAGTGGCTTAGCGATGTATTTCGAGTCAGAGTGCGATGCCATTTTAGCGCTTGGCGGTGGATCGGCCATGGATTGTGCCAAAGTCATCGCAGCCAGAGTGACAAACAAGAAACCCATTAAGAAACTCGCTGGTCTCTTTCGAGTGTGGAGAACGCCTGCTCCTTTATTCGTGATTCCTACGACATCGGGTACTGGGTCGGAAGTCACGATTGCTGCGGTCGTCTCTGAACCAGATACCCACCACAAAACCCCATTAATGGATCCGAAGTTAGTGCCTTTGATGGCGGCATTAGATTCGAATTTGCTGGTTGGTTTGCCTGCGAAGATAACGGCTGATACAGGTATTGATGCGTTAACACACGCGGTAGAAGCTTACATTTCTCGTAACGCGACGATGGAAACCAAAGCGTATTCTGTTGCTGCCATCAAATTGATATTCAAATACTTACCTTGTGCTGTCGAAGAGGGCAGTGACCGTCAAGCTCGACAAAAAATGGCAATGGCGTCTTACTATGCGGGTTTAGCCTTTACCAAGGCGAGTCTTGGCTACGTACACGCATTCGCGCATAACTTGGGGGCTAAGTATGGCTTGCCTCATGGCATGGCAAATGGTCTTGCTTTATTGCCTGTCCTTCGATTTTCTTTCTCTGAGATTGAGCCGCAACTGACCGCCCTAAGTGAAGCCCTGATAGGAACGCAAGGTGGGCATGCGCCTAGTGCACAAGATTTCTTCGATCGACTGGAGGGGTTGTACAACGAGATTGGCATTGAGCAAACGTCGTCACTGTTGCAAGCGTCTGACACCGATGAGTTAGTGACTTTGATTCTCAAAGAGGCGCATTGGAACTACCCAGTGCCTAAATTTATGAATGAAGAAGAGTGCGGCCAATTGCTTGCGGAAATCAGAGTTTAGATATGAGTGTATAAAATAATTTACGAGTGTGGATTTTTATCCTTACACTTCGCTTGATCTTATTAGAAAGATCCTACAGAATCGTCATCATTCCAAATATGGTGTTAGTTTTGGCGTGCCGTTGCCCGATCTGATGCTGACTAATCTTATTAAGCTGTAAAGATAAATATACAATGAGTCAATCTAAAGTGTTTGGTAGCACCCTGATTATCGCAGGGACTACGATTGGTGCTGGTATGCTGGCACTTCCTCTTGCCTCTGCAGGCATTGGTTTTTCTACCTCTTTAATTATCATGCTGGGGTTGTGGGCATTAATGGCGTTTACGGCGCTGTTGATGCTGGAGCTTCACCAGTATGCGGACAGCAGTGCAACCCTCCATACTCTGGCGAAACAAATCCTTGGTCAGAAAGGCAAGTGGGTCGCGAGCTTTGCTATGCTGTTCTTGTTCTACTCATTGTGTGCTGCTTACATCGCTGGTGGCGGTGCTCAGTTCGGTGACCGTCTAACAGAATGGTTTGGTCTGGATATTTCTGGCTCCACCTCTACCATCATCTTCACGCTTATCGTAACAATGGTTGTGACGGTTGGTACGGGTACGGTAGACAAGGTTAACCGCGTGCTTTTTGGCCTAAAGATGGTGACCATGATTGCAGTATTGTCATTCTTAGCGCCAAACGTGACGGAATCTTACTTACTGAGCATGCCAATTGAACAAGGCCTTATCGTTGCAGCAATTCCAGTCATCTTCACCTCTTTTGGTTTTCACGGCAGTATTCCTGCGATTGTGAACTACCTAGATGGCGACACCTCGTCTCTACGTAAAGCCATCATCGTTGGTTCTACGATTCCTTTGGTTATTTACATCTTCTGGCAAATCGTGACGCTTGGTGTTGTAAGCCAGGATACACTGATTGAAAACGGCGGTTTGAGCGCGCTGATTGGTCAATTGTCTCAAACTGTTCACCAGTCAAATCTTGGTAGTGTGGTAGGCGTATTTGCTGACCTTGCGCTTCTGACGTCTTTCCTAGGTGTGAGTTTGGGTCTGTTTGAGTTCTTGGGCGACACAATCAAAGGTGACAGTGAAAAGCCAAATCGTTTAATCGCCGCAGTGGTGACTTTTACACCACCACTAGGTTTTGCATTGTTCTACCCACAAGGTTTCATCATGGCACTAGGTTACGCAGCGATTGCTTTGGCTATTCTTGCTATCTTCCTACCGCTAGTGATGGTGGTGAAGGTGCGTCGCTCTGATGAGTTTACTGGTGAATACCGCGTTGCGGGTGGACAAGGGGCTCTATTAGTAACGGGCATTGCCGGCACGGGCATCGTGATGGCGCAGCTACTTATTACTTTGGGTGTACTTCCTGCATTGGGTTAATCACCAAGCTGATAGATAACGAACAACTCATCATGTATTGAAAAACCAGTGTGCGAAAGTGCGCTGGTTTTTTTGATCTGGATTAAATTACCGTAGAATATTCGGTGAAAATATTGGCGAAAAACTGTTTTTATTTCGTACACTTAAGTTGTGGTATGTCGATAATTTAGGTGGAGAAAAGCCGCTCTAATCACATCAAATACGCTGACTTTCATGAGCCTTTTCTTCTGGTTTCTCTACTTGGTGTGGAGGTGAAGTATGGCGCACCGGAGTTTTTACCCGTTTGCAAAGCCGCTCAATGAGCAAATGCAAACTTTGAAGAATAGGATGCAGGCACATTTACCATGTGTCGATAGGGTGTCTTTTGCGAAGTACCACCCTAAACAAGGCATGCTTAAGTCTTTTGCTGAAAGTGAGTTTGACACTTGGTGTTTGGCTCATCACGAAGCGCCACTTCGAAAACTGCACAATCTGAGCATTGCCGCTGACAATGCCATCCCTCGTCTTGTTAACGATCTCTATGACATCAACCACTGTCCACGTATTCAAACCTTATTAAAAGAAGGTTACCACTCGTCTGTTGCGATCCCTTGTTACGACCAGCAAACCTTTACTGGGTTCGTGTTTCTTAATTCTATTCAGCCTAATGCGTTCAGTGTAGAAGCGTTGAATGGATTGAAACCTTACTTTGAAATGGTGCAATTCGCGGTTGAGTCTGAAGATCATGTTGTCAATGCGATTGAAATATTGGCAGAAAGAATGCAGTGCTTGATGCCGGGCTACTCGCCTGAAGTTTACTCGCACACCAAGCGTATTGGTATGTACGCCCAATTGATTGCGACAGAGCTTGCCGACTCATATCAGTTTAGCGATGAAGTTGTCGAGCAAATCGGAATGTTCACTCGTTATCATGCTTTGAGTGATATTAAGCTCCCCGCTGATGTGGTGTGCAACCGCCGATGTGTGAATGCAGAGCAAGAAGCGTTGCTAACTGAGCACATTGAACAATGCGTTGAATCAGCAGATAACATTGTGGCGAGAATTGGTAATCCGGTTCACCCGAGTGTCACTTTATTCCAGCAAATTACGTCTTATCAATATGAAAACCTTGATGGATCCGGTTATCCGTATGGTCTGGATCGTTCAGGTATTCCTATCGCCGCTCAAATCGCGGCAGTCGCCAATGTGTTTGATGTCATGACCACCCATCATCCATATCGTCAAGCGTGGTCAATTCCGTATGCCTTGTTAGAGCTTGAAAAACGCGTTTATCAAGGTTTGTTATCCCGAGAGTGCGTGAATGCCTTGCGTGATCATCAAGGCTATCTAAAGCAAATCATTCATAAGTACCCAGAGCATTATGCTGGTATGGGGTTAATGTGAGAGTAGAGGAGCGAACGGTGAAGGGAATCAAAATATTGACTAGGAGGTCAGAATAAATAATACTGTATATATGTACAGTGACTCGTTTGGAGGTGAAGTATGTTGTGGGAAACCCTAGAAAGAGTAAACCGCTTACGCCAACAAGCACTTGCGAATGCTGAATTCGTAGAGTCGGCAAAGGAGCATGAAGAAGCCTTGCATGACCAAGAGTATCACTATCAACCAAGAAAGCGTTCAGCCAAAGACAAACAAGGTAAGAAGTCGCTGGCCGATATCTATAAAGAAGTAGAGTTTGGCGCTGACGCTCGTCATTAACTGGTTCAACAACGCTGCGGCTCTCATCCAACTCTTCCTATCGTCGCAGCTTAATTTATTCCTTGAGCGAGCATTGTGAATGGCGATGCTCGCCAACAATAGTCCTCGTTTCCAATCCCTATCTCGTTTCGCTTTAAATCACTTTATCCCCTTGCTTCTGACGTGCTTGCTTTAACGAGAATGTGTCTCCAGCAAGATTTATAAAATTATTTATTAATGATAATGACAATGGTTTGCATTTGTATCTTCGCTGTTATATAAAGCCAAGCTTATTAATCGTTTTGTTGAATAAAATTATAAAACGTAACGGGAAGGTAGACGGCAAAGCGAAGTTTCACCAGCCCCGAGACGTAAATAGGATTAGGTGAAGTAGGGATGTTAGAAGCCAAGGCACTCCAATTCGACATTGACGGTAAGTCTCTGTTGAAAGCATTTGATTTGACGTTTGAAACTGGAAAAACGTACGCGCTTGTCGGACACAATGGTTCTGGCAAATCCACACTTCTTAAGCTGCTCGCTCAGCAGCAACCATACAGTGATGGCGATATTTTGCTGCATGGTGACAACATCAACCGTTTATCTGCAAAGAAATTTGCCCAGCACATCGCTTATCTCCCTCAACATTTACCGATGACCGACAGCATCTTAGGTCGAGATTTAGTGAGCTTTGGTCGTTACCCCTGGCATGGTTTGCTCGGCAGGTTGAGTGCGAAAGACAAAACCATCGTGGAAGAGGCGATGGAAATGACAGGAACAACCAAATATGCCGATCGCCTTGTTGACACACTTTCTGGTGGTGAGCGTCAACGCGTGTGGCTAGCGATGCTACTCGCACAGAAAACCGAATATCTGTTGCTTGATGAGCCGTTGTCTGCGCTCGATATTAGTCATCAGGTCGATATGCTTTCTTTGATCTCTAAACTCAGTAAAGACCTCGGCTTAGGAGTCATCATCGTTTTGCATGATATCAACTTAGCTGCGCGCTTTTGTGATGAGATTGTCGCACTGCATCAGGGTGACTTGATAGCACAAGGCGACGTTCAACACGTATTTACCGAGCCGAAGTTACAACAAATCTATGGCATTGAAATGCGTATTTCTGACCATCCTGCTGGGTATCCAGTAGCGATGCCAAGCTAAGTGGGGTCAACAATGGATTGTAAACCACTAATTACTTGGCTGAAGCGAGCCGTTTTGGTGACGAGCCTTGCTTTCCCTTTATTTGCTCATGCGGTGGATCAACCGTCATCACAACGAGTGATGTCGGTAGATTGGACACAGACCGAAACCATGCTTGCTCTCGGTGTTGTTCCGGTCGGGGTTGCACAAGGGCAAGATTATGATGCGTGGGTGAAAGCGCCAATGTTGCCAAAACAAACGAAAGATGTCGGTTTAAGAACGCAACCAAACATCGAACGTATCTACGAGCTCAACCCTGATCGTATTTTTATCGCCCCTTACTTTTCTGCCATGGAAAACCGATTAGCAGAAATTGCACCTGTTACTACGATAGACCTTTACGGGCAGGGAATCACTGATTGGTCGGTGTTGACTCAATTTACACGTACTTTCGGCAAAGAGCTGGGACGAGAGATTGAAGCTGAAACGTTTATTGAACAGTCAGAAGCGCAGCTTGCCTCGCTCAAGCAAAAAGTCGATCAAGATTCAGCCCCATTATTAATGGTCCAATTTATGGACACTAAACACGTGCGTGTCTTTGGCGAGAACAGCTTGTATTCCCAAGCGATAAACAAGCTCGGCCTCACTAATGCGTGGACGGAAGAAACCAATAGCTGGGGCTTTAGTATGGTCGGTATCGACAAACTCGCGGGAATAAAAGCGCAGATCGTCATTGTGGATCCGCTTCCTCATGGTGGAGAACAACAGTTGGCTCAGGACCAATTTTGGCAATATATCGTAGAACAATCAGGTCATCCGGTTATGCGCGTTGATCCTGTCTGGAGCTTTGGTGCAATGCCCTCTGCGGTTCGCTTTGCTCATTTAATCGCTGCGGCAAAAGAGAAGGGGCACTTCTAATGAGAGCTTTTCCTTTATCCTTAGTGATCTTACTTTCCCTGTTTACGATGTCGGTTGGTGCACTACATCTGAGTCAAACCACCGCCTTTTCTATTGGTTTCGCAAGCCTTTGGCAACCTGACTTCCAGTCGATAAATTCTGTGCTTCTTCACTTTAGCTGGTGGCCACGCGTGTTTACGACGGTGATCTCTGGAGCAGGCTTGGCAGTGGCTGGCGTATTGATGCAACAGGTTCTACGTAATCCGTTGGCATCACCTACGACTTTAGGTGTCGCGAGTGGGGCGAACTTTACGCTCATGCTTGCCACGCTATTCACACCTTGGATGCTAGACTTTTCCGCCAACTTAGTTGCTTTGGTCGGCGGTGTTACCTCGATGGGGTTAGTGATGCTGCTGTCTTGGCGACGTGCACTCTCTCCGACCGTTGTTGTCGTTTCTGGCTTGGTGATCAACTTATATTTTGCCTCTCTGAGTACGGTCATTTTGATGATGAATACGGAGAAGCTCAATGGGCTCATGATCTGGGGCGCTGGCTCCTTAGTTCAGAGTGGCTGGGATGATTTCAGTTATCTTGCACCAAGAGTTGCCATTGTTGCGCTAGTGGCATTTTTGTTTGCTAAACCTTTGAGCCTTTTGGAGCTATCAGAGCAAGGTGCAAAAAGCTTAGGTGTGTCGCTCGCGAAGCTACGTTTTGTTTGCCTTGGCTTAGCGGTGCTTATGACTTCTTGGGTTGTGGCGACGGTGGGCATCATCGGTTTTATCGGTCTTGCTGCACCAGCAATCACACGCTTGATTGGTGTGCATAAGATTCAACACAAGCTTTGGGTTTCAATGTTGATTGGTGCAATGCTTTTGACCCTCACCGATTTAGTGATTCAACAATTACCGGGTTTGATGGCGAGTTTCATTCCGACTGGCGCGGCGACGGCGGCGTTGGGCGCACCATTGTTACTTTGGTTACTACCTCGATTATCACAGAAGACGCAAGGGCATACGCAAACCGTGCTTACTCGTCACTCAGAGCGCGTCAACAAACTCAACAAACACGCGATCGCATTTACTTTGTTGATCATCTTGGCGGCAGTCGTGCTCTTCAGCACCGTTTCAGTTCAGAACCAAGGATGGACATCGCTATTCTCTACCCATGAATGGCTATTTTTGGAGTGGCGCACACCTAGGCTTTTAGCTGCGGCGATGGCCGGGGCGATGTTGGCGATTGCAGGAACCATGATTCAGCGACTAAGTGGCAACCCGATGGCGAGTCCTGAGGTGATTGGTATCAGCTCAGGAACTGCAATGGGGTTGATCATTGCTATGTTTACGGGCGTCGGTGCATCGGTTGTGACTTTGTCTATTGGTGGCTTGGTTGGTGCCTTGCTGACGGTACTAATCATTGTCTTGTTGAACAGAAAATCTGGCTTCCAACCCGAGCGAATCTTGCTGACAGGTATTGCCATTACTGCACTCATGAATGCCATCCAGAGTTTTATTTTGGCAACGGGTGATCCACGCAGTTATCAAGCATTGGCTTGGTTATCTGGCTCGACGTATTACGTGTCGATGGACTTGCTGCTGCCGCTGGCACTGTCTGCCTTTGTGTTTATTGGTTTGAGTTTTGTCTGTGTTCGCTGGTTAGATATTTTGCCGATTGGAGCTTCTTCTTCCAAAGCGCTCGGCATCAAAGTTGACCGTTCTCGTGCCATTTTACTATTGCTTGTGGCTTGTCTTACTGTCAGCGCGACCTTGGTTGTCGGTCCTATTAGTTTCGTCGGTTTACTTGCGCCACATTTGGCACGTTTGTTTGGCTTTAATAAGGCATCGCAACACATGTTGTGTGCGGCCTTGCTTGGCGCTGGTGTGATGTTATTGGCTGATTGGTTGGGCAGACAGGTGCTTTATCCGCAAGAGATCCCAGCAGGATTGATGGCGTCTCTAATCGGCGGTTTATATCTGATGTGGGGACTACGTCGACTGTAACGACGATGTGTGTTCCCTCAATCACATACCAAAACAATAAAAAATCTATGACTGGGTGAGCGCTCTCATCACCCAGTTTGTGATGCTCGCAAAACACGTTCTGTGTTTTTGCATTTAAGGAAAATCAGTGGTTATGCCGGAACCAACCCGTTGAGTTTGTCTATTGGCTCAATGCATAGAGGTTGGAAAGGTTGCCGACAAAAAAGGAGAAAAATGATGAATCGGCAGTTTATGCTAACACCCGCAGCAGTGGCTATTGCGATGGTGCTAGCAACCCCTCAAGTGCTTGCTCAAGAAGATGAAAACATCGTCGTAATTGGCCAACAAGAAGACAGTGCCGTTGGCCCTGACTTTAGTTATCTTGGCGCAAAAAGTCGCACTGCGACAAAAATGGATTTAGCGATCAACGAAACGCCACGCGCTGTTTCAGTTGTGACTCGTGAACAGATGGATGATCGTGCATCAATCAGTGTTTCAGATGCGCTGCAATATACGCCAAGCATTCAAACCAATTACTTTGGTGAAGACAACAAACAAGACTGGTTTATTATCCGTGGCTTTAAGCAGGCTAATAGCGGCTTATATCAAGATGGAACCCGTCTGTATTCATCTGGATTTTACAGTTGGCAGATTGACCCGTTTGCACTAGAGCGAGTGGAAGTGCTACGTGGTGCTGCCTCTGTGCTTTACGGTCAAAACCCACCAGGTGGTGTTATTAACTTGGTGAGTAAACGTCCTCAGTTTGATGCTGGCTCTGGTCAGGTGTCTTTGGAGTATGGTTCTGAAGATCGCAAACAGATTTCTCTGGATGTGAACTCAGAAGTGAACGAGAAGCTTGCTGTTCGTGTGCAAGGTTTGGCACGAAAGAACGGTACACGTGTTGATGGCGTCGAAGCTGAGCGTTTCCTCGTCGCGCCGTCACTGACGTACAAGTTCACCGACGCGTCAGAAATTACTTTGCTAACCAGTTACCAAAAAGATGACTCTGACCCATATCTGCAGTTCCTACCTGTTGAAGGAACATTGAAGCCAAACAAAAACGGCAAGATAAGCGATAGTCTCGCGGTCGGGAACACGGATTGGGAAACGTTTGAGCGTGAGCAGGTATCGGTTGGTTACGAGTTTTCGCACATGTTCAACGACTCGACTTCTTTTGTGCAGTCGACTCGCTACAGCCAAATGGATGTCAAGCTACAACAAATGTATTCGTACGTTTATGCGGCTGACGTTCCGGGGTTAGGCCCATTGCTCGACCCGTTGAATGAACGTAAAAGTATCCTACGTGCTGCCAGTACAGAAGAGGGCTCTTCTGATGCATTCAATATTGATAACCGCCTGATGCACAACATGCAATGGGGCAGTGTTGAACACAACCTCATGGTTGGTATTGACTACCAGATGGTCAGTATTGATGGTAAAGACTTTGCAAGTGACCCATTAGTGGCGGATGGTAACTCCATCTTGAATACACCAATTGGCATGTTACCAGACCCACGTTTTGATGTGTTCAACCCAAATTACTCAAATAATGTTTGGTTGCTAGATCCAACAACGCTTCAACCATTGACTGACGCGGACAAGCAGCGAACAAAGGTTGATAACGAGCAGCTTGGCATCTATCTACAAGACCACATTTTGGTCAATGACAAGTGGGCCGTTCTTCTTGGTGCGCGTTATGATGATACGAGTAATGAAGTTCACAATGTAACGACAGGCTCTCGAACCAAAGTGGATAACGAAGAGTGGACGTTTAGCGTAGGCACTGCCTACATCACGGATACTGGCTTCACACCATACTTTAGCTACTCGCAGTACTTTGATCCTATTATTCAGCAAGACAGTGCAGGTAAGCCTGCGAAGCCAGAAAGTGGAGACCAATTTGAAGTGGGTGTGAAATACCAACCACGTACCTTTGATGGCTACTTCAATGTTGCCGCTTATCAAGCAACAAAAGAGAACCTAGCTCGAATCCACCTAAATCAATTAACTCAAATTGGTAAAGTGGAGAATAAAGGTATCGAACTTGAAGCGGTTGCTAATGTGACGCCGTCACTAACTCTACTTGGCAACATCGCGTATGTCGACTCGGAAATCAAAGAAGACGTGAATGCAGCGTGGGTAGGGAACTCACCATCTCAAGTTGCGAACACGGTATCATCTGCTTGGGCACATTACCGCTTCCTAGAAGGGACGCTTGATGGCTTAGCTATGGGGCTAGGTGCGCGTTACACGGGTGAATCATACGGTGATAACACGGAAACACTTAAAGTGCCGGGTTACTTCTTGATGGATGCCACTGTGAGCTACCGTATTGGTGATTACAAACTGCAAGTTGCAGCCAAGAACCTAGCGGACAAAGAATACGTCGCAACGTGCGATGGTTTCTGCTGGTACGGCGACCGCCGTAATGTTATTGCAAGTTTAACTTACGATTGGTAAGTGCTAGCACAAAATAAAAATCCCCCGAACTGTCGGGGGATTTTTTAGAAATTAGCTTTGCGTACGTAATGAGGGTTTTTGTATTTCTTTTCTGGGCCAAAGTTACTAACAACCAGCTTGTTCCAGAGAGTTTTGTCAAATTCGCCTTTAGGGATGGAAGGGTAGAGTGTTTCTTCTTCTTCCCGAGCAAAGTTCATATATTGCTTTTTCTTTATCTGGTTGTATCGCTTCGCAATCTGATTGTGTTTTCTTACCCATTCCGCTTTGTATTCGCGCAGAACTTTCTCGCCTTTCTCTACATCCATTCGCGATAAAAAGAGTCTTTTATAAGAAACTTTTCTATCTAGCATCGTACGCATCACAGTCTGAATATATTTACCGTGATGGGTGATGGTGATGTCATTTTCATCGATAGGCGTTATACACCAGCCTTTGGGTAAAAAGTCTGGTTTTTTAAACTGCTTATTTCGTTCCATCAACACCTGATGCAATACAAGATCAGAGGTGCCACGAAACGTTTTTTGCCACTTCGCAATACGAATTTGTAATGATCCGGGCAAACGATAGATATTAGTAAACTTATCTTGGTCCATGGACTGTAGTCATGACTCTATTTAGTAATATTTAAGATCGCCAAACCAAAGCGTCGGCTAGGGTGGAAGTTCCGGGCCGTATATGAATGGTTGACTTGTTATTTAGCGCGATTTTACAACGAGCGGGCTCAAAATAGCGAGGGGTTATGTCAATAATAGGTAAGAAATATCAAAATTGTTGAAAATATGAAGAAAATGACTGAGCCTCGCTTGCCTAATTTACGTTAGGTTCACAAGGCTCAGGATAATTAAAAAGAACGAGCTTAAACCGCTTCCTCCAACCACTGTTCCTCGCCTTCGAGTTGCTGGATATGGCGATTTGCCTGTTGTAGTTGGTACATTTGAGCGTAACGTCCCTTAAGTTTTAGCAGTTCGGAGTGGGTACCTTTCTCAACTAAATCACCATGATGCAATACCACGATTTGATCAGCATCTAAGATGGTTGATAAACGGTGAGCAATAACGACCAGCGTCATATCTTTACGCAACACTTCTAGGCTCTTTTGAATCAGTGCTTCAGTACCGGAGTCAATGTTCGCCGTGGCTTCATCCAAGATGAGTACCTTAGGCTTCGCAACTAACACACGCGCTAATGCAAGAAGCTGCTTTTGGCCAGCTGATAGGTTTGTTTCACCTTGCCCAAGAGTTGTATCTAAACCATTTGGGTAACGACGAATTTGCTCCGAAAGCCCGACTTTTTCTAACGCATCCCAAATCAATTCATCTTCTACCGCTCTACCCAATGAGATGTTCTCTCGTACGCTCGCTGGCAGAATGTGTGGGTCTTGCTGAACCATAGCAACGTCTTTGCGAAGTACATCTTTTCCTAGGGATTTCAATGGGCGACCATCAATCAGCAGTTCCCCACTGTTTGTTGGATAGAAGCCCATCAGTAGCGAAGCGAGTGTGCTTTTTCCGCTCCCCGTATGACCTACCAGCGCAATAAAGTCCTGATGCGCAGCTTGTAGGGAGATGTCCTTTAAGACGTGTTGCTTGCCATCGTAGCTGAAAGTGAGATTACTTAACTCAATCGCGCCCGTTTGTAGTGGTTTATGGTCGTCACCGTAGCTCTGTTCTTGTGCGTCCATCAACTCAAAAACACGCTCACTCGAAACTAATGCTTGTTGAAGTAGCGCAAGTTGCTGAGTCATTTCAATGAGAGGTTCAGTTACTCTACCTAAGTAGCTTATGAAGGCGTAAAGAACACCGACACCAATCATCTCGATCCCGTTAAAGCCAAAAATGGCTACCAGTGACAGCAATGCGAGACCAGCCAGAAGATCCATGAGAGGGCGTAGCAAGAAACCATTGAGTCGAATCACTTTCTTTGATGCGACGAGATGGTTAGCCGTCAACTCGTTGAACTGCTTATTGAACCGTTCTTCCTGCTGCATAAGTTGGATGACACTCATGCCCTGTATAGACTCGCTTAAGTTCGCGTTAATGTCGGTTAGCAAATCACGCATATTGCGGTAATTCTCTGTACTCAGCTTTTTAAACAGGTACATAAAGCCAACCACAATTGGAAGAAGAATCAGGACGACTAATGTCAGCTTCCAACTCATGTAAAACATCACACCAAGCATGACTAAAATCATCACAACGTTTTTGACCACCGTTGCGATAAGTAACTCGTAAAACTGCTGCAGAGATTCAGTATCGTTGGTAATACGAGAGACCAACTTTCCCGCAGGTGTGTAGTCGAACGCAGATAAAGGCTGTTTGATTACGCCAGAAAACGTCTGTTTACGGATGGTTTTGATGATATTGGTTGCAACAATACTAAACTGCAAAGATTGAAAGTAAGCAAAGGTTGCAGCAATAACCTGCAGACCAATATATCCAGCCGCTAAGGTAATCAAAATTTCTTTGGTGTAATCCCCTTTCGTAATATGCTCATCGATAAAGTATTGAATCAGCCAAGGGCCACCTGCGTTTGCTAACGCAGCGATAAACAGCAGCAACAAGCCTTTAATCATAGGTTTCGGTTGCTGAAGAGGGTAAGACAACAATCGTTTGAATGTACTCTGTTTCATGGTTACTCCTCCATTGCCTGTTCGAGTTTTTGGTATTGGTACATTTCCGCATACCACCCTTGTTGTTCCAGTAGAGCCTGATGTTGACCTCTTTCCGCGATGTGCCCATGGTTCAGCACCAAAATATCATTGGCGGCTTCCAACGCTGTTAAGCGATGTGCAATTACGATCAGTGATTGATCTCGATAATGTTGCTCAAGGTTCTTCAGGATCTCATGCTCTGTGCGACCGTCTACCGCAGATAGAGCGTCATCGAGAACAAGAATATCCGCGTTAAGTAGCATTGCTCTAGCTATCGCAATACGTTGCTTTTGACCACCAGACAAGGTGATGCCTTTTTCACCGACTTCAGTTTGGTAGCCATCAGGAAACTTCTCGATATCGTCATGGATACATGCGTATTTTGCCGCTTGATAAACTTCTTCTTTCGACGCCTTTGGGTTGCCTAATGCGATGTTGTCATAAATGGTTTGCGAAAAGAGAAACGGGCTTTGGTTGACGATAGCAAATCGACTACGCCAATCCGAAAGAACAGCATCTTTGATTGAAACGTCGCCAAACTTAATTGCTCCGTCGTTCAGCTCATGTTGTCTGAGTAGCAAAGTGAGTAGCGTTGACTTGCCACTACCAACGGCTCCCGCAATACCAAGCATTGTTCCTGGTTCAATAACACAATGCACATTGGTGAGTGCTGGTGGCAATTCTGCAGACCAGTGGAAAGATTCAATATCAATGTTAAGCGGCAGAGGTTTATCGCCAAGCGGCTTATGACCACTGGTGATCTCTGGCTTCTCATTGAAAATTTCTTCTAGGCGATTCCAAGCCGCAGAGCCACGCTCCAAGATATTGAATAAGAAAGCAAATGCCAGCATTGGCCAAATCATGAGGCCGAGATACATGGTAAACGCGGTTAAATCACCTAATGTGATGTCTCCTTTATCCACCAAATATGCACCAACTGCCACACTGAGGAAAAAGGACATGCCGATGGTGATTTGGATAGCAGGGTCGAACCGAGCGTCCGCGCGTGCGACGGCAATGTTTTTACTTCCCGTATCATCAACAACATCTTCAAAACGTTTCTGCTCTTGGTCTTCCAAGCCAAAAGCTCGCAACATCCTTACGCCATTAAGAGACTCTTGAGTCATGTCAGACATAGTGGAAAATGCTTCCTGAGCGATACGAAAACGCTTATGCAGAATGCGAACAATAAAGAAGATCATTACTGCAAGAAATGGCATAGGTAGTAAAGCCATAACGGTGAGTTTCCAACTGATTTGCGTCACCATGATGATCAGTACCGCAACCCCAGTAATTAACGAATCGGCTGCGGTTAACACACCTTCTCCAGCGGTCATAACGATGTTACGGACGTCGTTAGTTCCGCGTGCCATAAGGTCGCCCGTTTTGAAGCGCTCAAAGAACCGAGGAGGCTGAGTTGAAAGGTGACGGTATAAGCGATTTCGCAAAATGGTACCGAGCTCCCAACTGGCACCAAATAACCAAATGCGCCATAAAATGCGGCAAGCATAAATCGCAAAGAAAAGCGCAATTAATCCACCTAACCACAATAGAAGGGTTTGCGTTGTCATCGTTTGTTGGACAACACCATCGACAATAAGACCGACCGCTTTGGGTGGAATGAGCTGAAGCGCGGAAATGACGGCAAACAGTAAGATTGAACCTACATAGTGCTTCCATTTGAGTTGGAAATACCAACGCAGCTGCCAAAAAATCTTCATCGCGCCTCCTGCTTTAAATTATTGAATTTTTTATAAATCTAATCATTCATTATTCGAGATAATAATATGAATACAAGCACATTCTTTCGCTAAATCATAAAACAATACAATCTATCGGATCGCCATAAACGTTACGGAGAAAAATGTGATCAATAGCTAAATATGGAGGGGGTTTTGGATAAATGTGAAATATTTGTTTAATGCGTGAAATAAAAAGAAACAGTATACCCAAGCATCTCGTGGTTACTTGGGTATAAAAGTGTGGGAGGCTTCCGGTTGCCTTTATATGATTAGTCCAGCTATTTACTGCGATTGAGATTAACAGTCCTCGGTTTTTATATCGTATGAAAGAGCACCGCCCGCTTGTGTGGGGTAGTACACTTCGACATAACAAAGGTTGTGCCGGCTTACGGGCTTGTTGGCGAAGCCGATCAAAAAGTAGGGCTCGTTTGGCGAGTCTTTACCGTACCATCGGTTGATGGTGAGTTGCGGGTCAAAGCCAGCTAGGTCTTTTGCTGCAAGTACAAACTTGATCAATCCGAAATATCCAACCACATCGTTGCGACCGTCGTTATCAAGATCAATATTTTCAGTTGCACCGCCATCAACATGTTCTTGGGATTGTAAAACGGCTTTAGCATAGACTTGGTCATTGGCGGTTCGCAACGCATCACGCGCACCGACAAGAACCGCAATACGAGCATCTTTTTGGATACTGAGAAAGCGAGGAACGGCAACCGTTCCAACAATCGCCAAGATGGTTATTGTCACGACTAAACCGATAAGAGAGAAACCTCTAGCTGCAACCATATACTGCACCATTTAAGTGGATTTTTGTGCAACTATTTTCATTTCAATGCAGGGGAGTGGTGGTATGAAAAAAGCATTAGAAAACATGACGGGCTTAGGGTTTTTGAAAGTCTGATGTGAGGTCGTTATCTTGAGCTAGGGCATGGCCGAGAGAAAGCGGATCCGATTTATCCGAGTTGTAGTTAGATGAGTCAACTTGATGTGATCCACAAAGAACAGGCGGGCTTTTCTAACTTATTTTTGCCCGATTCCTTGGCAGTAACGTTCAACCTCACAAATCACAGAGAGATGGTTTGAACTACTTTTTCTAATCAGCATAGTGTCTATGAAAGTGGGGTCTTACCAATTTCGCCAACTAGTTCGAATAGACCGTCTTATCTCCATTTTTTAACCTACCGAAGAAACGTGTTCTCTGTTAGAGTCACCGTCAACTACGCTATTGAATAAAGACACCCACAGATCGCATGTAATTGATGGATTTTTATTCACCCTTAGAACTCATTTTAGGAATCCCTAGTGACTAACAACGAAATTTTACGTCGTATCCAACACGCGTTAAACCTTAAAAACGCACAGATAATGAAAGCTTTCGGGCAGGCCGAAGCCACTGTGGCTCACGATAAAGTGGCAAACTGGTTAAAAGATGAAAGCGACAAATCTAGCGTTAAGATGAAGGATCAAGAGTTAGCGGTATTCTTAAATGGCTTTATTAACCTCAAGCGAGGCAAAAAAGACGGCGAGCAACCTAAGCCAGAAGTCGCGTTGACAAACAACATGATTCTCATGAAGCTGCGCATTGCGCTAGACATGAAAGCAGAAGATGTGTTGGACGTATTAGAAGTGGTTGGTATTAGTTTAAGTAAATATGAAATTGGTGCGTATTTCCGCAAGCCAAACAACAAAAACTACAAACAGTGTGAAGACCAACTGCTGTGCGACTTCTTAAATGGTGTGCAGTTTACCAATCGTCCCGATTCTGAAGAGTTTACTGGGTAATTTTTATCTCGAATCGAACGTGGTAATTGATTAAAAAAGCGAGGACCATTTCATTTGGTTACTCGCTTTTATCATGTTAAAGACCGATATTAGAGCTTCACAATCACGTCTACTCCTTGTCTCTCTTCAGTAGATACCTATCAAACCACGCTGAAATCTGGTCGGCTTTTAGAATCAAGAAACACACCGCCCCCTATGATCCTACCAAGACAAACCCAAGCTAAAACCTTAAGCCAGTTAGGGGCATCTATTCTGGTCAAGCTATTCTAGACACCTTGTAGTGATTCACTAAAACTGACCATGTATATAGAGTTTTTCCATACTTTTGGTCATGCGAGCAGGGATCGCGACTGACGCCATCAGTAACACGAATTTTGCCCCTTTATGAGTTTACGCAATAAATTGCATTTTAATCTAGCCAGGATCTCACCTTACATTTGCTTCTGTCGGCTCACGGAGCAGTAGTCCTCACTTTCTTCCGAACATAAGTAGAAACGGCTTTCTTTACAAGTAATTTGCGTCTGCATATTCATGCAATATCACCGAGAGGTATTGAACTAGAAACTGTACAAATTATTCCCTCTCGAAAGAACGTGCTCTACCTGATCTTTCATTAGTTGGTAATTTTCTTCTACCGAACGACCATATTTTTCTGATGTATCGACCTCTACAATTGGAATGTCAAACCATTTAAAAACTTTGTGATATGCTGATTCAACACTATTATTTTTCGTAACTGCATCGCCGTACCACTGAACTGTGCCACCTCTGGCTTCTATTCTGTTGTTTATTGTTTCAATATCGGCCTTAACAAAAATTATCACTTCTGGGAGAAGTATTTTGTTATTAATTTTAAGTGTGTCAAAAATATTTTTTACAATATCTTCTCCAAGCATAATTGTTTGGTAAGCCAAAGTTGAAAATACATATCTGTCTAATATGAAATTTTCATCGTTTAATACTTTAGAAACCTCGCTACTATTCAATAAGTTATTTAACAAAAAAAATAGAAATGCACTCTCTTTTGACTCATAGGAGTCAATGACCTTTCTTAGGTCATGAGCTTCAGGGACTACCGCATTATGAACGATAGTATTCATTTCTTTCGCATATAGAGAGCTTAACGTTGTTTTTCCACACGCATCTAACCCTTCAAAAACGATAAATTTATTCATTTGTTCCTCATCTGATATTTTGTCATAATTTATAGTTCCTATAATAAGGCATCTGGTTTTATTTTCTTTCAGTAGGTGTCATGAGATTTTTACAATGTCTATATTAGTCTCTTTATATCTTGAAGCAAATGTAATTGGATTAAACTCTATTTGAGAAAGGGCTTTTTCTACACCACATGAGTTAATGCAGTCGCTGTATTTATACCGAGAATTATTGGTGTTGTTTTGGTAAAAGCAACCCTCTGGACTAATCATTAAGTATGATTCTGTCATAGTAGAGTTGGACTCAGGGTACATAGGTAATCCTAATCCAATATGTCTTTGAATAAAATTATCGAACTGTTCTTTGGAAATTAGTAGTTCATTATTGCCATAAGGCATAGCCTGTAATACCTTCCATTTGTATGGCTTTAGACTAGAAATTAAATTAGAGAAATCCTCTTCCCAATTAAGACTGTTAATTACAGTATTTATCTTTGTTTTGATTCCTGTTTGTGACTGTGTGAGACTCGTTAAAGCATGTTTTAAATCATTAACACCAAAAGAGTTCCCTTTTCGATCGTTTCTTCCTATTTTCATGCGTGTACTTAAGTACTGGCTGTCAAAGCTGATTCCAATCATGTCTAAAGTATCTTTCGGCAAAGGTGATTTTCCATGAATTAGGTAATGTCCATTAGTTATGGTTGAGGTTTTAAATCCTTTTTGTTTTGCAAGAACCAAAGCAGTAATGAACGTGTTTCCTAACATCATTGGTTCCCCTCCTGCAAAGTTAAGACGAACACTTTCGTATCCCAGTTTTTCTTTTAAGACTGGAGTGCCTTTGATAAAGTAGTCTGCTAGCTTATCCAATAAGTTAGCGATTGCCTGTTTTGAACGATGGAGTTCTTTGGGGTGCTCCCATTTTGCAAAGCAGTATTTACAACTGTAATTGCAGACTTCTGTCATGTGCCAATTGATTACCAGTTCTTTTGTTTTTCTAGTTTGTACTGTTGTCATGCTTTTATTCTCAGGTATTAAGATGGCTTCAGTATGATAAAATCGGCTTTGTAGAAAAATGAAAACCAACATCCCCCCCCATCAAATTTCTTTTTCTAACGGAAAACGAAACAATAAAAGGACATTCAGTGGCTACTTTTCCAACCTTCGAATCGGTACTTCTTCAGATTGCTAAAGCGCTTGGCGCTAATGGTCATATGACTTCAAAATCTAAAACCAAGTTTAAGTATGTCGAGATGACGATGGATAATTTATCTAATACTTGGGAAAGTATTTTGGGTGATATAGCGGATGCTTTAGGGCTTGATGAAAGAGCAAAAATAGATCTCATCTCTAACGTTGCGAACGATTACTTGATGCATAAGAGAGTCGAGCTTGATGTCTATTCTTCAAAGGCATCACAAAGAAAAATCGTTTGGCATTATTTAGCCAGGTTTATCATACCAGCTCTAGCGAGACATTCGGTATTTTGGCAAATTGAATCAAAAATGGATGAAGGTATGCCTGGCGGGCGGTTTTGGTATCTTCCAGCCGTAGATTCTCCGACTGAACCTACACAGCTTCTTCTCCCTGTACCGCAAGTTTTGAATTGGCTCATCGATTTGATTCAAAACACCAATACATCTATCGCTAATAATATAGAAAACGACCTAGATATTTATGATGAACACGGCACAGTATTGAGAAATCTTTACAATTGGCAAAAAGCCAAGAGTACCCCTGAAATATCAAGTATCGAGAAAACGTTTTCGGACGAAGTGAATATACAGTTTGGTGGCTGTTTTGAGCCTGATGAAAAATCTTCGCAATTTGAACAGGCTCTAGAATTTATTGAAAAAAAAGGTTTGTCTTATGATGACTTACAGCATGAAATAGATATTTCTTGTGAAGACTTAAAGCGAATATTAAGGATTGAATGCTCAGCAACTGATCAGCAAGATTTTGTACAGAAACTAAAAATACGATATCAGGCTCCAAGCCCTAAAGTGATACGTATGAGGTTATTGATAGCCAGAGCTACTCAAGAGGGATATGAGCAATTAGTTAAGTTTTTAACACCTAAGGTCGATAAACTAACTTTTGACTTAAATGAAAACAAAACACTTCAGTTAGTTGAACTTTACAACTATGTATACAACCTGACCTTTATGGCTCATATTAAAAATAGAGGTTTAGGTGAGCATGAGGAAAACAAGTATTTTGAAGAACAACTTCCTTCTTTTTTTAGGTACGATTTATTACGAATTTTTACCTCACACAATGAGCACGATATCCCATGGAGTACTTTAGATAGGATTAATTGTATTTTTAGCCGTTCAGGAGAAGAAGATATATTAGATAATGTCTTTCCTACCTCTGAGAATGAATATAGAATAATGTGTAAACTTATAAAAGAAGAAGGTTATTGTTCAAATAATCACCTTATGCGTAGAGATATTTTGATAGATAAGCTAAAACAAAATAAAGCACCATTTAAACAATTACAGGATATTGATGATTTTGAGGTAGTATACGGGGCTAGAATTACTCAGGTGAATCAATATTCAAATCCTAATATAGGTGACATGATTGTTGAAAGGTTAAAATTTCTAGAGTCCACACCTACTGAGTCTATGAAACGAATATTATTTGAACTAGAAAATCACCTTCTCCTTAAGAAGTTTGGTTCAAAAACCCAAGAAAAAGTATCTGCTTTACTCGATGAGGCGAAAAACTGTGATGATTATGAATTTTCAAAAGCGAATATACTACGTTATGAAGCACTTCATTATATTGCACAAAATAAGCTTAAAGATGCAGAAAAGAATCTTAATTTGGCTATCGATGAATGTAAAAAATACAGCTTTGGAAAGTTTCGAGCATTCTTAGCTAGAGATGCATTTGCATTGGCTATAGCAAACCAAAAACTCATTCCTAATAATCACGAAAAGTACTTTAGAGACATGTACTACTGGGGAGGTCTGAAAAGAGAATCTAATATTCATGACGTTTCTCGTGAGTTACATGAGTATTTTTGGGAAAAGTTGTATAAATGCTATCCTAGCTATAAACCACTATTTTCTTCTTGTTCTAGCGATGTGGAAAAATTTAGTCGTGATTTCGCAGAGTGTATAAAAAATGGACGTTCTATTGAGCGAGTACTTAAAAAACACATAGCTTTAAAAAAGAAACAACTGAAATATCCACAGTCAGATAGCATCATTTTGCTAATGATGAAGATGAGCTATGAAATGCGTGATAAATTAAATTATTCTAACCAAATGGTACAAATCGAGATTGCCAATGAAATTAGTAGTGTCTTTAGTGCGATGGTTACAGGCGTCAGGAAAATCATCGAATTATGGCCAGAAATCGTTAATATAACTGACTTTAAATTCCAGACACCTTTGATGTTCGCTGCAAACAACAGAGACTATCAAACGGTAGAAGCATTACTAAAAGCAAACGCAGATCCAAATCTTCAAGACTTCAAGGGTAGAACAGCCCTTCATGCAGCAGCAGCTAGTCGATGCTTAAAATCAGCTTATCTCATACTAGAGTATGGTTGTAATGCAACGTTAATTAACGAAGAAGGTGCAACAGCACTACATACGGCTACTCGCATAGGCGATCTGCCTATAATTGAACTATTAATTGAAATGAGACCTGAGCTACTAAAGATTGAAGATTCAAAAGGACTCATACCTGAGCAATTGGCCACAGAAATTGCCAATAATCCGCTAGCTTACGACGTTCTCAAGAACTATCTCTTGTCTAATGGCCGTAGTATTGTCAGACACGAGACTTATAAGAAAATCTTAGAGGTTTTTTAATGGTAGATTTAGTTATAAGCTTCGATTTGAGTTGAAATTTATTTCAGGGTACTAGTATTTTTAAGGATGATCTGCATGCTATGCTGAAAAAGTGCATAACATGAATCTAACACAACAGGTTGAAGATTGAAGTTTTGTCCATAATCTTGAATCTCAGGAACTGTGATAGGCAGTGCCTGATGATGCTTTTGGAAAATAAAAGTTATTAATAGGGTGAAATTAGTCCGTCGGTGTCAAATTAAAATGTCCAGATATAAGTTAGTGCTTTGCTTCAATCTAAAAGATATTGAGCTGCGATTAAATGCTTTCTTCGCGGCTGCACCTTCCTCAATTTAATTCAAGCCCACCTATTCCGTTAAATATCTCATTGATGTGCGAGCTGCTCTGAGCCTTATGAGAGCCTTTGGATGTGTATTCATATAGGTTTGCGAGCTAAAGGGAGAGTGGGTAGTGGCTTGAGGAGTAGTTAACATGGGTCTAAGAGCTTGAGAGCTTTTTAGGGCTCAAAAACGGTGAAACTTCGTTGGTAGGTATAGAGAAACTAATTCCTAAAATAGCAAAGCCCAAGCAACGGTGTGGCTTGGGCTTGGGAGTTTATATGTTATCTGTTACGGCCTGTGAGCCTTGTTTGAAAACAAAACGCCAAATGAAGAGAACCATGGCTATGTAAGCTAGACCAACGCCAAGTGCTTGCCAGTGCATGCCGTTATACATCGCGATAGGCATCAAAGAGATGATGAATATGTCAGTGATTGAGCCCGGAACGTAAGCGATGGCGTAATCATCAAGTACCTTGCTGCGCATTTTTGGATCAACAATGCGGAGTAGGGCAATACCCATGGCAACCGTACCGGTTAACCAACCCCAAGAGAAAATGCCTTTCTCAAACCAATCGTCTCCCATGATGCGTGGAGCCACCCAAAAGATTAACCAAAGCGTGAAGCAGACGCCGCCAATTGCTAGTACCACCATAGGCATTAAGTACTGAGCTAAGACGGTAATCTTGATTGCTGAGATACCAAAGATAATCAAATAATCGGTACTGATGCCTGCTGCGTGTTTGAATGCTCCGTCACACAGGTAGCGTGAAGCCTTGGTTTGTTTCGCGATGATTCGCACTAGCATGCCGCCAAGAAAGCCAGTTACAAACGTCGGGATTTGCACCTTATCGTGGAAAGAAGACAAGTAGTTGGCTGCGACATAAGAGAAAGCGGTTACTACAACCACTAACGCAGCGTGAATCGCGAAAGAATCAACCGACAGTGAAGACATGGTGTCTTTCATTACCGGTTCTTGATCATCCGGTTTAACAAGGCCTTTGCGTTCGTGTTCGTCCATGCTGTCGAATGTGGTAAAGCTACGAATCCAACCCATCTTCAATGCGAACTGCAGCATGAGCATGCCCACAGAAATCGAGATGAAGATACCCACGGTTGCGAAGGTTAAACCAAGCGTAAAGCCATCTTCCCAGCCAAGTCCTGTGAAGATTTCACCAACAACAGAAGCTGAGCCATGTCCGCCCATAAAGCCCGCAGACATTGTCACGCCAAAACCCGGATTAATCTCTGGCCAGAAGAAGGTCGTGATCGCGAGACCAAACATTGCAGCAAACAACCACTGAGAAACAGAAGCGATTTGGTTGAATGCCCACAATGAGCCAGCGCGTTGTGCGACGGTTTTAGGTGATGGAACATCCGTTGCCAGACCTAACGCAGAAAAAAGTGCAGCAGTTAACAGGCTTGCGTTAGCGGTAAAGGTGTCGGTCCAAGGCAGTACGTTTAGCAGGGCTGGTCCGAAAATTAGACCGAACAATCCTGCGAGAACCGCCGATGGAATGTACATACGTTGCAGTAATGGCGTGTGAACGCGAATGACTTTTGCCAAAATCAATAGTAAGCCAGCGATGGCTAAGTCAGTCAGCATTAGACCTTTAGGCATCTTATTCTCCAGAAAATGCACTCAAGGGGTAGCGTCCTTGTGACCAACCTTGATTGAAAAGTAACTCCCAACGAAAAAAGTCACATACGTGACCAAAAGAGTTGAGAAATCAATGTCGTTCTCATAAGCAAAGGAATGTGCTTATGCAGTTTGAAATGAGTGTAAATGTCGTGATTGCGCACGAACTTGAAGAGAAATTAGATTAAATTTCTCAATGTTATTTTGATAGTTCACTCAGGAAAGGCGGCAATCCTAGTCACTTTGTTAGAGCAATGCAATTGATGGGAATCAACAAATTATGTCTATTAAATGTACGTTTCTTCCTAACAACATGAAAAATAAAGACAATTAACGAGAAATAATATTTGTTATATCGACAATAAAAGTTGATTGAGTGGTTAAGTTATCGCCGCTTTGTCAGGGGGCGTTACGGATTCACATGAGAAAGAACGAAATCGACCAAGGTCCGATTTTTAAGGGAAAGCTGTTTTGAACGGTAAAGCAGGTGGATCGGCTTTGGCTTGGGAGCATGTTGCTGGAGAATTTCCACCAATGTGCCAGATTGGATTTCTTGTTCAACTAAGATCTTTGGTTGCAGCAGAACGCCAGAGCCTTTTAACGCGGCAAACTTCAGCACATCACCATTATTAGACGTTAATCGGGTGTTGCGGTTTCCAAAGGTATTAGAAGGCATGTTGACCACTTGTTGGCTTTCCCCTTGATGATAGTTAAAGCCCAAACAATGATGATGCTCTAAATCTTCAAGTGACTGGATAGGCTTATGCTGCTCAAGATAAGAGGGTGAGGCGCAATAAGTCATGTGGTATTCACCCAGCTTTCTTGCGACTAACGACGAATCGACTAACTCTCCGATTCGAATAATCACGTCTGCTTCGCTTCGATATGGGTCGATCAAATTGTTATCCAACATCAGCTCAACGTTCAAATCGGGAAATTCTGCTAAGAAGTCAGCCACGATGGGTGCAATCACTCTTTTGCCATAAGTGACAGGGCAGTTAACTTTTACCGTTCCGGTTGGACGGTTGATCAGCGTCTGGATCAGGTTCTCTGCGTTGGTGATGTCTTCAATAATGCGGTGGCACTCTTGATAGTAAAGCCTGCCAGCTTCGGTCAGGGACTGTTTGCGCGTGGTGCGATGAATCAGTTGTGTACCTAAGCTTTGCTCAAGAAAGCTCACGTGCTTGCCAACCATGGTCGGTGAAATATCAAAGTGGTGTGCGGCGTTACGAAAGCTGCCATGTTCGACCACGTAAGCAAAAACTTTCATGCTTGTTAATTTGTCCATTGCACACCCAGAGTTGATAAAGAAATAACTAAAGCAGAGTTTATCAATCATATGAGGTTAATTACAGTGGCGGAATGATTAAGAATGGAGAAAGAGAGCCATCATGAGCGAGACGATTTTTGTTACCGCCGAACTAAAAATGAATGCCGATAAGCCAAGACAACAAGTGGTTGAAGCCATTGAACAATTTTGCCTTGATATGCAGAGCGAATCAGGGTGTTTACAAGCGAATGCGACCTACGATTCGAAAGAACCACAACGTGTGATTCTTTGGGAGCGATATGAAAACCGTGCCGCGATTGAAGCGCATTTTGCTATGCCGCATACACAAGCGTTTATTGCGGCTGAAATGGCGGAGTTAGTCCAAGCATTCGAAACCCAGGCTCAATAGGAGACGTGAACATGAAATGGGGCATTTTAGGCACAAGCTTTATCTCAGGTGTCATGGCTGAGGCAATCCAAGGCGATGACAAGAGTGAGTTGTACGCGGTGGCTGGGCGTTCGGAACAGAACTTGAAGGCATTCGCTGAGCAATATGGTATCGAGAACACGTTCAACGATTACGATGTATTGATTGCCGATGAGCAAGTCGACATTATTTACATCGCACTGCCAAATCACCTTCATCATGACTTTATCGTCAAAGCGGCTGAGCAGGGCAAAGCGATCCTGTGTGAGAAGTCACTTTCGGTAGATATGGAAAAAACCGAGCTGGCACTTCAAGCAGTAGAAGCGCACAAGGTGTTCTTTGCTGAAGGCTTAATGTATTTACATCACCCGTTGATCAGCGAGTTGGTTTCGGTGCTGAAATCGGGAGAGATTGGTGAACTTCGCTCGATCCATACGTCTTATATCGCGTCGATTGCACAGTTTGTTAATCCAGACAGCAAAGGTGCTTTGTATAACTTAGGCTGCTACCCAATGTCTTTGGTGCACTTGGTGGTGAAAACCATGTTAGGTGAGCAAGCTTTTGAGAACCGTTCTATGACAGCGATTGGCCGACGAGGTAACGATGGGAACATCTGCGAGTCGAGCTTGATGATGCAATTAGGTGAGCAACAGACGGCGAGCGTACATACTGCAGAAGATCATGGATTGAAACACCAGTTCACCATCCTGGGTAGCAAAGGCTGTATTACGTTAGACTCGAACCCATGGCTACCAACCCTAGATAACCAGTTTAGTGTGGAAATTTACGAGACGTCGAAGCGTGAAGTGTCTGTTCCAGCGGCAGGGGATGCTTTTTACTATCAAGTGCGCAATATTCGCCAAGCGGTTGAAGCAGGGTGTACATCGTTAGAGAACCCTTGTGCAACATGGGAAGATTCTCACCGTATCATGCAGCTACTGACGGAGTGGGAATCACTGGCTTCAAAGTAAGCCTGTGTTTAGGTGAAGTAGACCAATGAACATAAAAACGGCGCACTAACAATGATCAGTGCGCCGTTTTTATTTTGTGCTCAGTCTGGATTAAATACGGTTGTCGCCGGTGCTGAATGCAATGACTTGACTGATTTCAGTCAGACTTCTTCCGCTTTCTTGCTGCCATTGAACAAAGGCTTTGTTGGTTGCATCGAGCGATTTCTTAGTATCTTTTCCGCCTTCAATGATCTTGCAATTACGCAGGTAAGCCTCGACGTCGCTAGACAGGATGAAGGTATCAACGCCCATCTGGCGCAGTGTGTAAGGTCCAGTATTTCCGCCTAAGCGATTACCGCGTTTCTTCAAATATGCCCACAAGTCGGTGACTTTTCCTTGTGGCCAATCTGCAACCATTTTGCCAAACGAGCCGTATTCGATTTTTGCTTCGTGGATCATACGAGCGTTGGCAGGGATCGACATGACTTTGGTGAGGTGGCGAATGATGCGTTTGTCGGTTGCTTTGGTTTCCCATTGTTCATCAGACAGCATCAATAGCGGCTCGATTTTAAAGCCGAAAAATACCTCTTCGAAGTTCGGCCACTTGGTGCGAACCACACTCCAAGAAATGCCACTTTGGAACACCTTCATCGAAAACGCCGCTAGCCAACGGTCATCAGGAATTGCGGCCAGTTCTTCTTTGCTTAGTGGGTGAGATAAAAGCGCTTCAAGTTGATCTTCACCACCTTTACGCTCGGCTGCGCGCTGATAAATCGCGTCAAATTTTTCGATACTCATAAAAGAAGTTAGTCCTGATTTATGTCGATATTTGCGAAACATACTACGCTTAAGTGGCTGAATCGTAAATTGATGGAGTGTCACAAATGAAGAAGGTCACATTAACGTTTGTCGGGGAAGGTTCGGATCGTATCGCAGAAAAATTCTATGCGTGGATGACCGATGGTGGGTTAGAAGACAGCATGATTGAGAATTTATCTGACCGTGAATTCTCAGTTGTCGGCATCACTGATATGGATAATGAAACGCGTGATGTGGTAATCAATACGGAAATGAACTAACGAGTCGTCTTTGGTCAGCAAGTAGAATCAGATAAAACAAAGCCCTTCACGAGAAGGGCTTTGTTGCGTTTATAAGCGTGAGAGCCTAGTTATTTACCAGCGTCAGACCGCTTGGTAGTGCATCACCAAAGATACGCTTCGATTCGCTCTCAGATAACTCTTTGACTTCTTCAACCAGCGATACCCAAGATTCAGGTACCTTGCTTTGCTTCAGCTTAGTGAGAACTTGTTCACGGTAGTCGTCAGAGATATCAAATAGGCGGTCGCCCGTCTTACGACAAATCATTACGGCTGCGAAAGCGATCATTGGTTCTTTCTGCCAGTCCTGCTCTAACAGCTTAGGCAACCACTGTTCCGCTTGTTCACGAGGAACGACGTTATGCTGACTGCCATACAAAGGGGTACGTGATGCCAAGCGACCCATTGCCCACCAGTGCGCTTGTTCGAACTGATTGTGGTTGATGGCTTTGCTCAAGAACCACGTTGCCAATAGAACTTTGTCTTCGACTTCTAGGTGTTCAAGCGATGCCGCTAATCGAACCATGGATTCATAACCCATGTCTTGTGCCGCTTTGGCTGATTGTGGGTTTTTCATCGCGCCAGGGTGTAGGTATTTCGCGATGTCCGCCAAGATGGTCTCTTGCTGCTCTTGGCTCAAGCCACCTGCGATGCGACGCCAGAACACCCACCAGTCAGTCCAGCCTTGATGGTTCTTGAACTGAATGTTTTGTTGGTAGAGACCCCAAACTTGCTCAATGCGCCATGAGTCGGTTGGATCGCCAAAGCCCGGACGCAGTGCAAAGCCTGCCAAACGAAGCCAGTTTTTCTCGTGTTGTTCAGAACGACGGCGACGCTTACGACCTTGTGCAAAGGTATCGAACAGTTGACGTAGGGTCGTGAAATCCCATTCGTCGCGCTTGCCAAGTTTCTTCTCAAGATCTTTGGCTAAGGTTTTGATCTCTTTACCATCAGCGCTTTTTTTATTGCCACTGTAGATTCGACCGATCAGTTCTTTACACTCATTGAGGCGAGGGTGCAGTTCAACCTGATCGCTTTCCTCGGTTTGCTTATTACGAACTTCGAATTCAAGTTCCCAACGTTTGCTGTCTTCTTCTGCGCTGACACATTCCATCTTAAGCGTGCCGACTTCGGTCAACTGACACGCAAGTTGTACTTCTACACGCTCTTTCTGGTTGGCTTGCAGTTCTGCGCCTTCACCTTCAAGGGTGGTGATATAAGGCGGCAGAGGAGCAAACAAGTCAGGGTCAACGTCAACCATCACACCGTTTTGAATTGCGGTGTTATTGGTTAAGGTGTCGTGGGTAGAAGTCAGCAGGTTAAAGCGGACGGGTTCTCCTAGGGTAAGCGAGAAACGACGGCCACTTAAGCGGATCTCGTGACCTTCTTCTGTGCCTTTTGCGAGCAAACAGAGCGCTTTGCCCATCTTGTTCTTTTCTTGAAGGTGCAAGAAGTAAGAACGCGCTGCACCACCACCAATTTTAAGTTGTGCGCCACGACGTGCTTTACCAAAGGCAACGGCACCTAGCGCAACAGACCAATCTGGATGTGGGTTGTCTAATACCGTAACCGGAGCACCGCGCCAATTGGAAAGGAGGGTAGTGACACGTTCTGTCACAAGCTCACTGTTGAACACACCACCATTAAGTAGCAAACCAACGGGAATGGCGTTTTGTTTGTCGTCTTCAATACCAAGAGCGGCACGAGACACTGGCTGATGCGTCGTTAAGAACTCGGCAACATGTTTGCTCACTGCTGGGTCAGCGACGTATGGAAGACCAAACTCAACAACCGCGCTGCGGCGTTTGTCTGGTACTTGACTGAAATCAGAAAGCGGGAAGAAGCCATCTAAAGCGATTTGGTGCACTTCTTGTTTACTCAGCCCAATACTTTTTGTTCCGCCAAGAAGTTTTGAGCCGCTGCCCAGCATGGTGATTTTTACTTCTTCAGGTGCATTCGCTGAAAGCAGGTTCTCTTTCGCCTTGCGAGTTTGCTGAATCAGCTTAGTCAGGCTTGCTGCAGTGAGTTTCTTACTCTGGTTGAAGCGGCTTTCCGCAAGGTGCGCTAATGCTAAGTCGAGGTTATCACCACCAAGCATCAAGTGTTCACCCACACCAATACGATCAAGGGCTAGCTCATTATGTGAAGAGAAACTTGCTTCAATCAAGCTTAAGTCGGTGGTACCACCGCCCACATCGCACACCAGAATCAGCGGTAACTCTTTGAGTTCATCGGCTGCGGTTTGTTGGTGGCGTGCATACCAGTCGTAACATACGGCTTGTGGTTCTTCGAGTAGGACGATTTTTTTCAAACCTGCCAACTCAGCAGCTTCAAGTGTGAGCTTACGAGCTGTTTCATCGAACGATGCTGGAACGGTCACAACCACATCTTGGTCTTCTAGCTTATTGCTAGGATGACGGTAGTTCCATGCTTGACGAATGTGGTTGAGGTAGCTTGCGCTGGCAATGACGGGAGAGACTTTATCTACATCTTGCGCACCAGCCCAAGGAAGAATGTCTGAGCTACGATCCACCGCCTGGTGTGATAGCCAGCTTTTAGCACTGGATACCTGACGTCCTTCCACCTTAGCGCCTAATTCACGAGCCCATTCACCCACGATCACATTACTAATGTCGCCAGATACAGGTTCGTTTTCCCAAGGGAGTGTTAGGTCGGAAGGGGAGATTTGACCAACCGCAGGGTGATAGCGGAAAGAGGGCAGCAATGGTTTACGAACCACTTCACCCGGGCCAATCAATTGGTCGATGTCGAATAGGGATACTTCGGATTGTTCAAGGTTGTCGGTGATTTCACAATACGCCACCACAGTGTTTGTGGTGCCAAGGTCAATACCAACAAGAAAACGAGGAGATGCCATACAAACCTTCGTGTATTTAAAAACGGCACCCGATTGGATGCCGTTTGATTTCTATTTATTCTTCTTCGTTTGAGTCGCTTTTCGCGTCTTCGCGCACATCGAACTCAACATGCCATTTTTGACCGTTATCAGCGGCAATGGCTTCTAAGTAAAGCGTACCAAGCTCTGTGACGCGAGAGGCTAGGGTTACTGGAACCACTTCACCTTCACGACGACCTTCAGATACTGGCAGCGTTACTTGGATTTCTGGTAGCTCTTCAAGCTCTTCTGGTGCCCAGTAGTCTAGGTGAGTACCTGCTAGGTCATCACGACGAACGGTTGAGCCGAAGAATTGGAAGTTAACCGGCTGACCGATGATCAAACCAAACTCTTGGCTTGGTACGTCAACGCTTGAGCCTTCTTCCATACCAAATGGTGCTACACACAGTGCTTCCATTGGAGGCGCCATGCCCGGAATCGCTGGCATCGCACTTTCGATACCCACGTAGTACGCCGAAGCAATACCACCACGGATACGAACACCTTGACCACGACGTACAGAGCCGTAGTAAGCCGCACCGCTAGCAACCGCAAGATCGAGATCCACACCTGTTAGGCGTTTCGCCATTTCAGCATCTGCTTCAAGTAGCCATTCGTTGATCGTGTCTTCTAGACGAGTCGCTAGAAGTTTCGATTTCAGAACACCGCCGTTGAATAGGATTGCGGTTGGTTTGATGAAGTCAGCTGACTGCGCTGCATCCGCACCTGGCATACCAGGCATGTTAGCGAATGGGTTGAAATCTTGAGCTGCTGCTTCGCCGACATTTCCTGAAGCGGAAAGGGCATTAGCTTGCTTAGACAAGAACGCTGCAATGTGACGAGTAATGCCCGCATCTTGTGCGTAAGGCAGACCCATTTGCGTTAGTGCACCACGGTTACGTTGAACAGGGTGGTCCGTAATCGCAACTTGAGGGAAGAAGCCGTCAACCAGTGTTTGTTGTACTTCTTCTTGAGTCAGTTCTGTTTTCAGCGTTGCGCCAAGCAGTTTAGAACCACGGCTTGGTACCACGATTGGCACTGATTGAAGTTCGCTGTCGTTCAATAGCGCTTCTTTCGCATCACGACATGCGTGCGTCATCGCCTGAACCTGCCATGGCTGTAGCTCTTTGCCTTCTTGCGCTAGCTTCATCTTCAAGCGGTACGCAAGTGCAAGGTCCATGTTGTCACCGCCAAGTAGGATGTGTTCACCTACCGCGATGCGGTTCAGAGTTAGGTTGCCGTCATCTTCAGTTACTTCAACCAAAGAAAGGTCGGTTGTACCACCACCGATATCGACCACAAGCACGATGTCGCCAACTTCAACTTCGTCGCGCCATTTGTCGTCGCTGTTATCAATCCAGTTGTAAAGCGCAGCTTGTGGCTCTTCTAGAAGCGTTAGGTGCACAAAACCAACGTTGCGTGCTGCTTCTGCTGTTAGATCGCGAGCGGCAGGATCGAAAGAAGCTGGAACTGTAATGGTTACGTCTTGATCGGCAAGGTTGTGGTTTGGATTGGTATGATTCCAAGCGTCTTTTAGGTGCTCTAGGTAAAGCTCTGTCGCGCGAAGAGGGGATACTTTTTCCACTTCTTCTGGGCTACCCGCTGGTAGGAATGCATCACGACGGTTCACACCAGCGTGGCAAAGCCAAGATTTCGCACTTGCAACAAGACGAATTGGTGTTTTTGAACCTAGGTTACGTGCAATCGCACCAACCAGAGCTTTTGGCTCACTCGACCACGGAAGAACGCGTGATTGCGGGTTCATTTCGTGCTCGTGCGGCTGATATAGGAAAGAGCCTAACTGGCTGCGAGTCTCTACTGTGCCTGGCGCAGTAAGTTGCGGGATAGGCATTACTTCAACGCGAGCGTCTTCATCGTGTGTATCAACAAAAGACATCACACAGTGTGTTGTACCCAAGTCGATACCGACACTGAATTTAGGCGTCTGTTGAGTTTCAACAGACGCTTCTTGAGAATGGTTTTCTTGGTTCATGTGTTCCATTAAAGCTCAACCTCAGCTGGAGCGATCACAGATGCGTCGTAGTTCTCTGCCAGTTTAGGCAACGTCATTGATGTTGCTTTCCAACCTTTGTGAACTAGTGTGCCGTTGAATGGCGCGCTACCTGTTACGTTACCTGTTAGGCGGATTTCTTGTGGGTTGAAGCCTTCTTCAACCGTAATGCGAGTTTCTTCGTCTTCGTTGCGAACGTGTGCTAGCGTCACGTAGTCGTTCAGTACTTTCTGACCGCCAGTGTGAATTACGCGAGCAGCTGCGCCCACCTCTTCATCAGAGAATGACGTTAGGTCTTCTTTTAGGAAGTCAATCAGACGAGCTTCTTGCTGCATGATAGAAAGTAGCTGCATTGCAGAGTCTGTAGATGCCGTTGCAAGTTTCGATTCAACTTCTACAACACGTTCTACGACTTTCTCAACTTCCACTACTTTTTCTACTTCAACGATCTTCTCGACTGGCTTCTCAACCTCGACGATTTTCTCGACTGGTTTTTCTACCACTTTCTCGATCACTTTAGATTTACGAGATACCGCGATAAGAAGAAGTAAAACGCTCGAAGCCGCAAGGCCTGCGTGAAGCATATCGAACGTTTGAGGAATTAGGTTCAAATCAATGTTCATGACATTTTTCTCTTTCTATTGATTTATTGGCGCTTAGTATTGGCTCATATTTATTAACTAAAAGGATCGGCTTTGCGATCTGCACCAAGTTTAGACACTAAAATGATGGCGGATGTTAGCATATTCAAGGCTTAAGACTGTAATAATTCATGAATATACCTCATGATTAGCATGAAAAATCAACGATTAGATATAGATAAGTGCAATGTTGCTTGATGTTTACACACCTCTGGCGCAGTATCGTACAGCAAACGACGTTAAACACGCTTTTGACGTGGATGGGGCATGACTAGAAATACACTTCAAGAACCTTTTTTCTCTCGCTACAAAGCAACATTGTCTGCCTTTGGTGCGTCCGTGATCATTACGTGGGTATTTGTTTTCGTCGCCTATGTGATTCAGCAAAAGTACACCGTTACCATTTTTGATAGCTTAGCTCAGAGACAAGCTGAGTCTTTAAAAACTTACGTAAAAACTGATTTGGCCTTCATCGGTTCTGGCGCTAATTTCTTTCATTCGATAGACAAAAAGCACTGGGACAGATTTCCTATTTTTGCTCGCCAAGTTATCGATAGCTCTCCGAGCTTAATCGGTCTGCAGTGGATGCAAAAAGTCACGCCTCAACAGCTACCTGAACATGTAAAGCAAGTGCGAAAAACGTTCCCGAATTTTGAGGTGTTTACGGTTCCAAAAGATCAGCCCAAGACCTTCGGTTACATTCTTCCTGATGACAAACCTGTTTATATCGCTTCTGATATTTACCCTAGAACACAATCAAATATCGATTTACTTGGCTTCTATTCCTCGAGGCTAAGGTTTGATTTGATTCTGGAAGACATTATTGCCAGTGGTGGGGCTAACATTTCAGATAAAGTTCGCCTTTTACAAGATGGCTATGATCGTTCGTTAGATAAAACAGGGCTCTTGGTCTACCACCCAGTTTTCGAGCAGGAAAGCAAGGATCTGCTAGGGGTTGTTGTCGGGGTAGTGCGTAGTACTGTTTATTTCGATGATTTGATCACTAAAACGGCTACCGAACTAGAGATGCTAGTGAAAGTAAGCGATCTTGGTTTTGACGCATACGATGACCCGGTGCTGTTTCAAAGCGAAGATTGGGATTCGCACGATGGCGCTATCATCAAGAAGACCATCCAGCTTCCTAATCGAGATTGGTTAATTGAATTCAAATTATCGGATATGGTCTCTCCTTGGGATCGCTCAGTACTTTATGGTATCGCCTTTGGTGGTCTTATTATTTCTGTCCTTGTCGCTTACATTGTTAACTTACAATCCCGCGAGAAGGAGCGTCTTGCGAAGATGTTAGAAGCCAAAACTCGTGAGTTAACATCGATGGCAGAGCGTGATCCTCTTACACACTTATATAACCGACGAGCTTTTAATGATCACTTGCTGCATTTCATTAATGACGGCGTTGGCTTTACCTTAATTGGTTTTGATATCGATTGTTTCAAGCAGATTAACGACAAGCACGGCCATTTGGTTGGTGATGAAGCGTTAATTCATGTGACTAAGCTTGTCTCTGCTAATTTGAACAAAGGTGATAGATTTTACCGTTCCGGCGGTGATGAGTTTTGTATTCTTAGTCGCGTGACGGATAAACCGAGTTTGGAAGCTTATCTTGAAAAACTTCGTGGTATCGTTGCAAGTTCACCAATGGAGTATTCAGAGAGTATCGTGTTGTGTTCTCTCAGTATCGGTGCTGCACTTCATGATGGTGAAGATCCGGAAGCTCTTTTTCAAAAAATGGATGTACAACTCTACCTTAGTAAGAAAAATGGACGAAACTTAGTGTCGATTGCTGATTAATTCAGCGAGCAAGTTCGAGTTTTGATATTGGTTACGGTAGAATCCAACGCTTTCAAATTTACGCTAGGAATCAAGACAAACTATGAATCATAACCGTGTCGTGTGCTTTGATTTAGAAATGTGCTGTTGGAGTGAGAACGGCGTAGGCCGCACTGGAGAGATCATCGAAGTAGGTCTAGCGGAAATAGATTTGTCTAAAGGCGAAATCGTCAAGCGCGCACAATACTACGTGAAACCGGAACATGATGAGGTCTCGCTATTTTGTGTAGAGTTAACGGGCATTACCCCACGTAAGATTGAAAAGCAGGGCCGACCTCTAGAAGAGGTGCTTAAGTCGATGTTGAAGAACTTTGGTGGTCGTAACAAGATCTACGCTTCTTGGGGGCGTGATGATCTTATCCTGCTTGAAGAGTGCCAACAGAAGGGCATTGATGCACCATTTACTGAGTTCATTAACCTAGCTACCTTGTACCGAATTCAAAATCGCCTGAAAGACAAGCGAATTGGCCATAAAGCGGCACAAGAAGCGAAAGGGATTGAGTGGGAAGGTCGCCAGCACTCCGGTTATGTGGACGCTTATAACTTAGCGAAACTTGCACTGACCATGCTATAGAGATTTAAAAAGGGAGCGATGAGCTCCCTTTTCTATTTGAAGTGATTAAATTGCATTTTACTGCTTAGCTTTTTTGCACTTTGGATACATTTTCAGGTTATATTCCGCGGCATATTGGGTTAAAAGCTTACGTTTTTCTAACTCTTCATCATCTCTTACGGTATCACTTATTCCTTGGATGATTTTTACCCCGCATAACTTAGCAGCGAACGCTCTTTCTTCAGTCTCTATACCCGGAAGAACATTACCACGTCCAGGCACCTGAAAAAGACGGTAATCTTCCGCGTTGAGCGCTTTCTGTGTATCTGCTTCTACTTGCTTTTCGGCAGCACAACCAGTCATGGCAACCAGAGCAAAGGGAAGAATTACTTTAATCATTTATTTCTCCTTACCCAAAATGCTGCAAGCATGAGCAAACCGAACCAGTTTAAGCTACCGCCTGAAGATGATGAACCACCACCAGTGCTCGGCTTTGCCGCAACATTGATTGTTACCATTGCGGTAACCGTTTGAGATGCCTCGTCGGTGATCGTGTAGGTAAATGAATCAACACCCGAGAAGCCTTGTGCAGGTTGATAGCTGACTTCTGTTCCTGAGTTAATGACTGAGCCACTACCAGTGTAATGTATTGCACTGATCGTTAATGCACCATGACCCGCATCATTCGCTAATACATCGAGTACTGTTGCTGAGTTATTGTGGTCAAGATCATAGCTATCATTTAGTGCTGAAATCTCGGCAGTGTTGGAATTGACAGTAACGGTCAGTGTTCCTGTCGCCGTTTGGTTTGCACCATCAACGATTGAATAAGTGATGGTTTCACTCCCAACAAAGCCCGCTTGAGGTTGGTAGTTGATCACTGTATCTGTGTGAGAAACCATACCTGCACCACTGTAGCTAGCTGCTGTGATCTTAAGTGTGCCTTCACCTTTATCGTTATTAAGTACATTGAATGATGTTTCAGCGCTGCCTTGAGTAATCGCGTAGGCATCATCAACCGCTCTTACTTCTTCTGGTACCGCAACTGAGAAACCTTTCGAAACAGCAAAGAAGATATTATCACTACATTGGATCATCAAACGCGCATTGTTAGATGCTTGAGCAGGGAAGCTTACCGATTCCAAACCATCATTATTGGTCGCAGAGAGTAAGGTTTTATCGAATGTCATACCGCCATCGGTTGATAATCGAATATCAACGGCAGAACAGTTTATCGGGGATTGAGCTGTACCAGCTACGTCCCATTCGATATTTGAACTCCCCAATATTGTTGAGCCTGCTGTAGGTGTGATCACAACAAAAGGTCCGCTGTTACGATCGACTGTTACCAACGTATCATCACTCGATACACCACCATTACCATCTCTTACTGTGAGCCTGAAGTTTAAATCTCGGCTGGTTGTCGCGTATGTTTCACCTTTTGTCAGTGTACCATCCACCACATCTTCCAACCTTGGTAGATAACGCGTAGGCTCGGATGTTGGCATCCAAGAACGGAATAGAGGGCCGCTGCCATAATCGTTCGTTAAATTTGAGGTGCCCGTACCAGAGTCCATCTGCTCCCATACATAAGTCAGACTGCCAGTGCCTGTTGCTGAGCCAGTTAGTACCAGAGGTGTACTGGCTGGAACGGTATAGTTGCTACCTGCATTGACTACGGGTACTTCGGTTGCGGAAGTATTTACGGTTCCACAGCTTTGAGTTGCAAGATAGTCGTTGATCTCTTTGATGCTGGCGGCATGGAAGTAGGCGTCTGAGTTAAGTTGTAAATTATCATCGCCACAGATACCAGCATATCCCATGATCGTGCTACCACTTCCGGGCTCGAAAGCGGTTGGATTGTTGCGGTTTGAGCCTTCGCAATTCCACATATTGCCGTTGAATGTGTGGTTTGCACCAAATTGGTGACCGAGTTCATGGGCAACATAGTCAATATAAAATGCATCGGTTTCTGGGACGTCACTGCCTGTGACACCAGCCCCTTTCCTAAAATCATCACATACTGAACCTAGCGCGGCCAAACCACCGCCACCAGTGGTAAAGATATGACCAATATCGAATGCGTCACTACCAAACTGCCTAGTCAGATCATCATGGTTGCGATCAATGTCGGTCTCTGCATCAGAATCGGTAAACGGGTCCGTCGCTGCATTGGTATATATATTGAAATTCACTAGCTCAAGCTGCACGGCTAAGTCTGATTTATATACCTGATTTACTCGGTTGATGGCTGTCGTGATCGCAGAGCGAGTCAAGGATTCAGTACCACCATGATATTGTGAGTATTCACCAGTTGCAGAGACGATCAGCCTGTAAGTGCGTGACTCAATATTTGCGCGTGATGCAAGCCGATTTTGCGCCATTTTTACTTGGTTATTCTTTAAAACCTGATCCTGGAATGGGCTAGAGAGTTTGTGGTTGTAAGACACATAGTGACCTGAACCATCAGGCTTTGGTTCCACGTAAACATACTCGCCATTGTGTAGAAACATGCCGTGGAACCCTTTCGGCGTGTAATCGAATCGGCCTTGGATACTGGTATCACCAACGGCATGGCCAGTGTACGTTCTTAACTCTGGATATTTTGCCTGCATGTCAGGTGAGAGGATGGAGTCGTAGGCTAAAACAAAGTCAATTAGCTCTCCATTAGGTAAAGGCACCTGAAGCGTTAAATCACCCCTAGCTTGACCATTTGCAAAGTGACTTTTTAACTTGCCCGCATCAACGGCAAAGGTCGTTGATGATTTGCTACTTGTTGATCTTTCGGAAAAGACAGACTGCCAAAGGTCGTTGGATAAGGCATCCGTACTGAACATCAATGACAGGGATATTGCGCCGACTAACTTGTTGTACTTCATTACCATTCTCTGATGTATGTATTGTATGAGTTAAATGTCCAATGAAAGTATTATAGATGCGGTGAATGATCAATAATTTATAAATGCAACCAGTGATTTACGTAATCGAGTTCTAGATTTTTCCCTATTTAATGTGCTTACAGAATAGTGGCAGCTAAAAACAACGTTGCCGACGTAGGCTCAATGAAAAATTGGTCACTTTCAGCTGCCTAGTAAGGGCGTTTTCTCTTGTTTTGAATAGTTTTAAAGATGTTTAGCCGTATGCTAACTCGCGGAAAGTTTTGCACGAATGAACTCACTATGGTCGACATAGAGCAGCTCTGCTGTTTTGCGAATCACGGCATCTTCCAATGGATCAATTTCACCGTCAGCGTACGCCACTTCCCACATACTCTTGATAAGTTCATAGCGAGTTTCTTGTGAAAGCTCACGCAGTTGTGAAGTAAAGTCATAAAGAGAAGTCGATTCCGCTGACTTACTTTGAGCTTGAGTAAGCAGTGTACTGGCGTCTTCTTCCGTCAGCGAAAGTAACTTCATAATTAAAGAGTGTTTGCTGGCTTGCTCTTTTTCATCGATTTGGCTGTCTGCCCCAGCTACCTCGCAAAGGAGACATGCTATTGCCATATTGGGTGACAGCGTGTTGGACTGGCTAAGGTCTGAGCCTTCAATAAGTTGTTTAAATAATGAAGTAAGCGAATTAAACATGTTAAGCACCAAGCTGTTATCTATTTGTTTAAGATGGTATTGGTTTGAACAAATCTCAAGGTCTTGATGAAATTTGATCAAGATCTCATACGAATGAGAGGACATTATTGCTCAATACAGAATTTGACCACTAAAAAGTGGATTTATTCCTCAACCTTCGTTGGTGGGAAATGTATTGAGTTACCTTCGCCAGTTAAAATACTGATATTACTTGGCTTACCATTTTCATCTAATCTCAGTTCACCAATTGCGCTTTGATTTACTAATCGGTAGAAGTTGTGATTACTTGGGGCTCGTTTAAAAATTTTCAGACGCTTACGTTTAGTAAACCAGTTCAGCGGTGAGCGGGGGCTGTACAAAAGTCTGTCCATCGCATCACAAGCTGACAACAACTGAGCAGGAAATTGGTTCTTAATCCCGCTACAGGTGATTTGGTAGATGTTCGGACTATTGCGGCGAAAACGCAGTTTGATGTCGTACGCGAAAGAGTAGTGTACATCTCCGGAAAGAATCACAAAGTTGGTCGGCGTTTTAGTGTGAGTGAAAATACTGATTAAGGTATTCGCACTGCCCGGATGAGCCATCCAGTTTTCTGCGTCAATCAGCAGCGGTTGGCCACAGCTGGTCATGATGCGTTGCAGTGTTTCAATAAATTTTACACCGAACATTGGCGCAGCCGAGACGACGATCACTTTGTCTTGATGCATCAGTTCTTGCTGGAACTCGATCAAGGCTTCCCAATCCATCAAGCCAGATGGTTTGTTCATGCGTGATTCCGAGCGCCAACGACGAGTTCGGGTATCTAGCACCACCACTTTGGGTGAAGTGTGGATGGTATAGTGCCAGTCTTCGAATCGATATAAGTATTGGATGAAGTCGTCTTGAGACTCAGGCGTTAGTTCATCAAAGTAACGGCGTGCATGTTCAATAAAAGGTGCATCGAATTTTTCTGGTGCGTTCCCCCAACCTTGGCATAACCAATACGCGATTAAGCTATTACCGATAATTCGATTGGAGAAGCGATTCTCATAGGCGGACTTTTCCCAGCCAACGGTCAGGTTCCAGTCGTCAGTAACGTCATGGTCATCAAAGATCATGTAAGTTGGGACGTGTGCCAACAAACGTTGAACTTTATCTAAGCCTTCGATAAATGCATCGATATGGACTTTCTCATCACGCCAATGTTGCTGCCATTTTGGCTCGAGCGCTTTTCCACCGTTCGTGAATTGTTTATCCAATAAACGTTCGCGATTGACTAACGTCCAAGGTACTGGAGACCAAACGAGTAGGTACATTGCAAACAGTTCAGCAAAGCTGATTAAGTGGTTTTCACATTCACGTGAGCTGAAAATTGGTGTTCCCCGATGAGGGAAAAGCTTGGTGAGTAAACTGCCATCATCTACGTAGTGGGGCAGGATGTTATCTCGGCCATAAAAGCAATCTGGACTTTGATACAGTTCTTGCGTGTTTTTAATTGGCGCTTGTTCGAATTCTTCATCAGGCAAGCCTAGTAGCTCTACCAATTGTTCGATGGCATCCAGCATCGGCCCAGCCACATGATCGGCATAGATTTGGTCGCCGCTCATGAGCAGCATGTCAGGACGCTCAGTGATTTGCTGGCTGGCAACCTTGGCGTCTGCTTGGACTAGTGTGTCTTTACTAAAATGATGTGGGTTACGGCAAGAGCCGTGCAGTACATAATCAGCTTTCTCGCTAATTAAAAATTCGACACCTTGCGCTGCTTGCTTGTCTTCTCCATAGATAAGATGGGGCATCAACTCGGTTAGCAAGCCGGATTGAGTATGGAGCTGATAACGCAGTGCTTTGTGGGTAGGAAATTTGCCTTGAAGTGTCAGCATACAAACCCAAGCGCGTTCGCCAACTTGCAATAGATGCTCTGCCGATACGGGCTGGGAATAGTATTGTTCACTCGTGTTTGCATCGCTGATTTCAACCAAGCCTTCAAGAGGTTGGGTAGTCACCAACCAAATGTTCACTTCCGTCGCGGTGACTTTTCTTAAAATCGGACCGGCAACAATCAGAGGAAGGGAGGAAAGTTCGTTGGTATTGAGCAATGTTGGCAAAGCGGTTCCTTATTGTTCTGAATCTTCTTCGAGTATTTCGATAACTTGTGAGCTGCTAAGTTCATGTCCCATCAGAAATAAACCTAACATCGCGTCTGCTTTTGAAGCATTGTCGCTATCTTCATCGAGAATTTGTTGCAGGCGAGTGCGAATCAGATCGATTTCATGCTCAACAAATCCGCGACCTTCCTCCTCTCCTTGTATTTCTTCTGGAGCGTTATCAAACTGAAGAAAAAGAAGATCACCATCTAATTGTGTACTAACTAACCGTTCGGGTAGCCAGGATTCTCCCATTACGATATCTGGATCGTTTTGTTGAGATAAATCGTTAAGAACGGTGATGAGTTCGGAAGCTTTCACATTAATTTCATTAGGTTGGGTTTAATCTATACGCATTTCTATAAGTACAGCGCTCTAGTCACTCGACAATGAACAGAACACTTAACTCTTTACCACAAAACTTTTTAGCACATATGTTTACTAATGCACCTGACATAAAGTCTGTGAAGTTAGCGCAATATTAGTTACGATTATTGTAACGGCTAATACTTAAATAACATAAGCTTAAAATAGCATTCTGAGAACGTTTGGCTTTTTATCAACCAATTTTCCCTTTGGAACCTTATGAAGAAAACAACACAAGCAGTGGCTCTCTTGGCAACATCTGCTGTTTCCTTGCCCACTTTATCCTCATCAGAACAAGAGTGGGGGATTGCAGCAATGTATCGTACAGCCGCGATACCTTTTTATACTGCGAATGATGACTCAACCGTTAGCACCTTTGTGCCTATGATGTTCTTCAAAAATGAGCATGTTTATATCCGCGGGCTTGAAGGTGGGGTTTATCTATATGACGAGGAAGACTCTCCTTGGCAAGTGAGTGGTATTACTCGTTTACGTTTTCTCGATATACCTAAGTCGGTACAAAATGCATTTGAAGGGGATCGTGTTGATTTCGGTGCTCAGCTTCAATACCGTTTTGATGACAATTGGCGAACAGAAGTGGAATTAATGACTGATGATGAGTTTCAGTTTCACTCTAACTTCCGTCTTGCTGCTAACTATGAGTTCGGTGATTGGGAGCTCGAACCCTCTTTAACCTTCCGCTACAAAGATGCTGATTTTAATAGCGCCTACTACTCATTCTCCGATGTGACAGGAGAGCGGATCGGTGCTGGTATAGATGCAAACCTAGGTGTCAAAGCCCGATACCATGTTATTTCAAACCTTTATTTACTCGGGCAAACCAGCGTTACAAGACTAGATAGCTCCGCATATAACAGCAAGATTGTTGAAGACCGTTACCAAGGTGAAGTTTTTATTGGCTTTGGCTTCTTTAACGATAAGGGTAAGGAGCTTAAATCTGAATTGAGTAACCGCCCGTATCTGCGTGTTGCACACGGTTGGGCAACGCCATCCAATATCGGTGATATTTTTAAATTCAATGCCGAAAAGGATCAGTACAACAACCAGTTGACGTCGCTCTTCTATGGGCACCCATTGACGGATGAAATATTTGGTTTCCCGCTTGATATTTATCTGACGCCAGGTCTTGTGCACCATTGGTCATCGGAGGTTCAATCGTCCAGTACTGAGTATGTGATGGCGATTAAGGCGTACTATACGTTTAATTGGCCAACTAAGTGGCGCTTTGGCGTAGCTGAAGGGATGTCGTACATCGATAACATTACTTACATCGAAGATACTGAGATGGAAGAGAAGGGTTACACAGCAAGTAATTTGCTGAACTATCTGGATTTCTCATTTGATGTGAATGTAGGCGATCTGTTTAACCAGAAAGACTGGGAAAACATGTGGGTCGGTTACTCGCTGCATCACCGTAGTGCTATCTTCGAGAGTGCTTCCCAGTTTGGCCGCATCAAAGGTGGCAGTAACTACAACACGATCTACTTCCAGTATGATTTTTAATATCTAATTAAGTGGATGTTTTTATTTTGTATTTAAAGGCGCGATTCGTAACTCCATAATTTAGTAGCTTGGCAAGATGCCGCCCTAGTACCGTGGGTAAAACTAATGATGACGAAGAGTGACAAGCAAGGTTTGAAGACGCACCTTGGTGAAGGTCAGCATAGTTTATCGGACAACACTGATCTTCACCCAATTTGAGATAAGCCATGCGACTCGTGAAGAAGAGTAGATTTTCTATGAAATGCTGGGTTACTTATTGTTACCCCCTTGATCATTGACGGTGATGGATTTTCTCCGAGTTGAAGAGCATGCTAGCAGCCATGAAACTACAGTGACAAATGAACAGAAACCGGAACTCAAAATCCAACACAGCATGACTCGTGATGGTCGAGTTTGTGATTGTAGAAAGTTGTTCTCCACGCAAGTTTGATGAGTCAAAACAGTAAGCGTCCATTGATGCTTACGAAGCGCTAACGGCAAGTTGTGGCGAGGATGAATCGATAGCTTTTATTGATGTCGTTCCCCCAATGCTGTAGAACAAAACTTCTCATGGTTGGGTACGCAAAGGTCAAGATAAAGTGAGAGAATGATAGGTAATCGTAGCTGACGAAATACTATTGGTGTGCTGAACCCGTCGGATATAAGAGCGATTATTGTTAGCCATCACGAAAGAAATAACAGTGAAAACATTGTTCGCTTTTTCCGGAAACTACGAGAGAGCTATCCATTAACTCACAACCTGCATAGCATCTTAAATTAAGGGGGATCACCGCCGAGATTTAGTCAAAGATGCTACATTCATCCTCAATATTGCACTGCATTCCCTTCCACCTTACAGACCAGATCTTAATCTCAATCCAATTGAGCTACTCTGGAAGGTAACGAACGGAAAATCGAGAAATAACGTTATGCATACATAAAGCACGGGTTTACCCAAACGGAATGCTCAGTTCAAAATTACAGTATAGTTATTTGTAATTTTGGTCAACGCTTTAGTGTTGTAACCGCAAGTTCCACAGGCATACCCGTAAGTTAAATGCGATGTGAGTTTATTTAATTGAGCGCGACGTATTGTTTTTCCGTCATGCAATTTCTTAATACAGTTTTGAACGATTCCATCTGTTGATTTTCTGATTGTTTAGAACTTTTTCTTGATTCTAGTCTTCCACCAACCACGCCTATAGCAGCGCCAGTTTTCGCTGCATCAGAACCACTATTTCCACTAATTGAACCAATAAGTGCACCAGCAGCTGCTCCTTTTGCTGCTCCCTTAGCCCCTGAACCTTTCTTATTTATCGTGGCTGTTTGGCTCGCTTGTTCAGCGAGCGATACACAATCATTGAGTTCTTTCTGAGCAACGTCATCGCTAACATTGTCATAATCAAATACTAATTGACTCACTGGCTCAATTATCGCCCCCCCTGCTGCATGTACAGAAAATGCCGTAAATAATAAAATGCTTATTAAGCTAAGTTCTTTCATTGTTATCTCCTGATTTATATTTTGGGTCTGTTTTTAACGCCTACGCTAATTTCTATAGCTCTCGATTGTGTTTTAGATATCGGAAAAAGATTAATTGGAAATTAACAGCGTGGGATTAATAGCTGTCATCAATAATCTTTGTAGTTTCATTTGACTGGATTGGGTTTAAGGATGTCAGAAAAATCGCTTATTTCAAGGTGGGATACCAAACACATCAAAAAACAAGCTAAAACATGCAGGTTTGTTCCAGTTACTATTTTATGAATGTACTAGCTGACATACTTACGAAGATATGAGGGGGACTCAGATCTTTATTATCAATGCTGAGTGCTATTTTATTTATGGCCTGAAAGGTATGGTTAGGGAAGGAGTAACTCTATGAATATTTGGAATTATGGGCTGTTTATGGCCATCCTCCTGTTAGCTGGTTGCTCCTCTGTAAATGAACAACAAAGGTTGTCTAAAATTGATGAGCTAAATTCCATGGCCAATAAGGCAAAAATGGATCTTTTAGTTCAACAGCCTTCAATTCAGGAAAAAATGGATGAATCTGCAGCGTATGCTGTTGTTAGCATGAAAGTGACAAAGGTTCCCGGAATTGGAGTTGGAGGAGGGGAAGGCATTTTGTTCTTAAGGGAATCTGGTGAACAGAGTTATTTAACGGTTAAACGTTTTGACTTAGGTGCTGGCTGGGGAGCAAGATCTTATAAGGTCATTATTTTCTTTAACACCCTACAAGAGGTCAATAAATGGGAAAATGGCGAATGGGAACTTGAGTTAGGGAGCGAGGTATCAGCTGGCAGTTTAGCGGTTCAAGCAGCATCAGATGATATTAATCAGGAGCTTAATCGGTACATTTTATCAGAAAATGGGGCATCGGTAACGGTATCTCTGAGAGCTATTTACGTTAAAGTTAATAAAGAATTATAAGGCTAGTGGTAAGAAACTAATTATGTTGGTTGGGTTGTTGTCTATTGGTTTCTTTTTCTTAGGATATAGAAAACACGGGTCCTCCGTTAGATGAATGATAACTCCAAAATTACATTGCAAGCTGTTAGTGATTTTTCTCACGGATAAAGCGTTTAAGGAGTAAATACACGGGAATCCCGAGAGGATATTATTCCTAATTATTGTAAGTCTAGCTTTAAGTATAGAATAAATAAAAACTTAATATGATTTCATTGACACACCTTTTTAGTAGTAAGAGCTTTATTTTTGGAGGGAAGTTGAATAGGTTTTGGTTATTTTTTCTACCTCTGGTCATTATTTTTTTTACTTTAGGCTGTTCACAAATATCAGGTGAATATGTCGTCCCACAAAAAGATATGATTGACGAGCTAAACCGTTCACACGCTCATGTTGTTGATCAACTTACCATTCAAGAGCCTACGTTAGAGAAGCAGTTACGTACAGCGAATGGCTATATGATTGCGAGTGCTTTCGGCATCAAAGCCCCTATCTATGGATACACTGCCGGTGTTGGTGCAATTTACGACAACCAAGACACTAGCGTAACCTACGTAAACATCGAACGAGATGAGCTTGGTTTTGGGTTGGGGTATAGCGAAGATTTTATTATTTCTGTATTTAATGACGAAGAGAGCATGGAGGTAGCTAAACAAGGAGTGAATACTTCGAGTATGGTTAGCAGTTTTAAACAAGCAAATGACCAATTGTATTATGATCAGTCAAAAATCAAAGATCGAACCATTTCAACTTACACGTTGCATAGTAGTGGTGTCCAAGCCTCTTTGTCGTTGTCTGCGATTGAAATTTCGAAGAACGAACTAATGGATGATGTAGATATTGATGTTGAAGAAAGCAATGCGTCTATTCCACTAAAACGTCGGTCTAGAGATCAGGTATCTCTCCCCAAGCATTGGGATCGCGCTTTACCGTTTTATGGTCAGAGGGTTATTGATCTTGGTCATGACCTTCCTTTGCCTATCGGAGTGAGCTTAATCTATGCCTCGACATATCAACCTATGAAGCTGTACGATCTTTCTGTACGTAATAAAGACGGAGTGAATACTCCTATCGACTTTGTATCTTTTGAAGATAGTACTAATGAAAGTGAAGTTCCACAGATTAAGATTGATGCTTGGATTTTTCCATTTTTGAATGTATTTGCGACGGTTGGTAAAGTTACAGGCGAAGCTGATGTCAACTTTCGTTTGGAAGGTGATCCATTACTTAATCAATTAGGCATTGACTGTCGCAGTGCTCGTGGAGCAGAACGCATCTTGTGCGAGCGTTGGGAGGGTAATAATAGTCAACTTTACAGCCCTACACCTAGTATAGAGGGGATGAGTTACACGTTAGGTACGTTACTGGCCGTAGGCTGGGATAATTACTTTATTTCAGCTCCAGTTTCTTTTACGAAAATGACGATGGATAAACGAACGATCGATGGAACAGTAATAACAGTATCCCCTAGGCTTGGAGCAGTTATACCATTCCAGAATGGTCAAAGTTTAGCGTTGTATGTCGGGGCTAGCTATATACATAACGACGTAAGAATTACTGGCTATCAAAGTATCCCAAATACAAGCAAAGGAATTGATTATCAAATTTCTCAGCAGACTGGTGAACCTTGGGAGCCAATAATCGGTGGTAACTATAGTTTCAATGGGAAATGGTCAGTATTTTTTGAATGGACTGGTTCTGAAGATGGGCGGCAGCAAATGTTTGGTGGCATTAACCGTCGTTTTTAGGCAATAGGTTAGAAGAGAGGCCGATATTACTAATTGGTGGGCTTGAATCTGGGTTAACGAGCGATGCAACGATTCAGCTAAGGTTTGGTCAGGTTATTTTTAGGAACAAATATGATAAAAAATATGTATGCTATCTTCATTCTGATTACTTTGCAGTCTTGTTCTCATAATGAACAACTCGCCCAGGATTACAAATATGGAGTAATCACATCTGGTGATATTACACAGGCTGTTCAAGGAGTAAAAACTTACTCTTGGTTATCTTCAAGTAATTTAGTGCATTTGGAAGGTGATGAAGCGTCTGATCATAATGTTGAATTGATTGTAAAACGAGCTTTTGAAACTCACATGAGCCAAAAAGGCTACATACTTCAGTCAGATAATCAGACAGCAGATGCTGTTTTTGTCTTAGGGTTAGCAGACCAAGCTAGCTTGAGCGACCAGGCAATATTTGAGAAGACTAGATTATCACTAGGGATTGATAGTTTAGGGAAGAAGGGCCAACAAAAAGGTACGGTATATATAGCCCTTTACCATCCTAACTCAAAACAACCGATATGGTATGCTTTTGTTCAAGCAGGAATTAAGTCAAATCAAACGAAGCAGCAGCAAGAGCAACGAGCATACAGACTAGCTGATTCAATTTTTTCATCATTGCCTCATGTACCCAAGTAAAAGTAACCTCAAGATACTTGGTTCAGCGAGAGTGACTTGGTTTGTCGATGCTGCGGCGATTTAAAGGTCTAAATCAAGGATCGACCGGAAAGTATACAAGCCAGGGCAAGTCGCTTTTCGAGCGCTTGTCATTGAAGCGATTTTTGTTTTGAGCAACCTGGAAAGAGCTAGCTTTTACACAGTGTTGTTTCCCAGGAACTCGAATTAATGACAACGATCTGAAAGGTATTAAAGCGCAAGCTGTGTAACTTTGGTCAACGCTTTAGCGTTGTAACAGTAAGTTCCACGGGCATGCCCGTGGGTATCTACTTAGTTAGAGTTGCATAAACTAGGCGACTAGTTTTGAAGTATGTGATTCATACGTGCTCTTGCTTAAAAAATGATAAGTATTCATTTTGTTTCTCAGCTAGTTCTGAAAGTCCTTGTGAAGACTGAAGAGTTTGATTTACAGCTGACACATTTTCATTCACTAAATCGAATGTTCTTGTTGTATTTTCTGAAATATCTTCGGTTACGTTGTACTGTTCTTGTGAAGCAGTTGCAACAAGGGCATTAATGTCGGAGATAGAGTGTACCGAATGTGATATATCATCAAAAGAAGACTTAACCAATTCTGACAACGAGACAGCTTTTTGTATCAAACTTACATTTGATAGCATATCTTTACTGGCTTCATCAGATCTTGCCTGCAGTTTCGAGATGATATCTTGGATTTTTATCGTAGATTCTTGTGTTTTAGTCGCAAGGACTCGAACCTCGTCGGCAACAACGGCAAATCCACGTCCTTGCTCACCAGCTCTTGCGGCTTCAATAGCTGCGTTTAAAGCAAGTAGATTTGTTTGATCCGAAATCGAGCTAATTACCACTGTCACTTCTCCAATGCTTTGAGCACTGATTTTTAAATCATCAATGACTTGGGCGGTGTTTTGTACCGAATTGCTAAGTTCTTTGGTCAAATTTAACGACTGACTTAAGGCCTTATTGCCTGTATGAACGTTCTCTATTGCCTTCCTTGCCTCATCTTCTGCTTTTACTGCATTGTTCGAAACTTCTCGTGATGTGCTCGCAAGTTCGCTGATTGCTGTTGAAATCTGTTCGATCTGAGTAAGTTCGTTCTGTGTATTTTGAGATGAGTGGTTCATTACAATAGTGAGCTCTTCTGCTGAGGAGCTCGTATCATTCGAAGATAGTGTTAATCTATTTACTAGTGAAGACAGCTTATCAATTGAGTTATTGAAAGACAGCTTTAATGGCAAAAATTCATTTTTGGATGATGGTATGGGAAGATGTCGTAGATATCCATTTGAGAGTTCTTCGATCGCCTGAGAAACTTCCTTTATATTACTGAGAATAATATAACTAGCAGTGATTAATATTGTAATAATGATCAAACACCCTATTATAGATACATAAATACTGTTGATTAATAGGTTGGACATTGATAAGGATTGGATTCTATTTCTCTCTTTTAAAATAGTTCTTTCTAGAGATGAGGCCTCCGATAATAGTGCGCGAATTTTAGATAAATACACGTTCTTTAGGCTTTGGTTCAATTCTACTTCTTTTATTTCTTTTATTTTATAACTATCAACCATATGACCCCATGAATTTATTTGTTCACGGACAATGTTAAATGTGTTGGTTTGTTTTTTGTTGTCCGATGTTAATTTTATGATTTTTTCTAGCTTTCCGATTGTCTTTGCTTTTTCATCATCATAACTTTTTAAGAAACGTCCATTATAGGTTAAAATAAATCTCTGGTATTCAACTTCCATCCTCAGGGCTTGTTGATAAACATCCTCTATTAATAGAAGTACATCATAAGTATGTTCAACTGATTTGTTTGATGAATCTATTTTTTTTTGTGATATGTAAATCGATGAAACGATCGTTGCAAGAGACGTTAACGTGATTGCAGTAACAGCAATCATTAGAGTTTTAATTGGTAATTTTTTTAAGTTAATAATTATATTCATATCAATATTTATCTAGAATTTTTTATTTACAGTAATGATTAAAGTTAAAGGGTAATCCTGAAGGATGTCACTGGACATTAAACATTGCTTTTAAAACCCTAATAACTCTCCAACGTTCATGTGACATTGATACCCCCGTAGTCCTGTGAGAAGAGCCTGCTTTATGTTGTATCTAAAGTGGCGATGAACCTCTTTATCTCGCATTATGACTCGTAAAATACACGAGTGCCTTATGGTGTCGGCTGGTCTTTGATCTAACTATCAAAACATTAAGATACAATTAATATATAAATGATTAAACGAAATGGATTAATTAGTACTAATACTTACTTAATTTGATATGTTTGTTCCATTGCTTTTATCATAGGGTTATTGAGAGTGGGTGAAATTTAAATTCGTAAGTAAAGTGTCATATTTATATTTATTATTCTTATTGTGAATGACTTTATTTTTCTTATTTCACATGTAAATGAATGTGGCTTTTATTATGTGATCGTCTTATCATATTATTTAAGTTTTTTATTTTTATGATGAAACTTCGTGCCAATGATGTTTTTATACTGTGACCAAATATTCTGTAATTTTATTAAATTATTTTAAAACCAAAAGTTGAGACTTGTTATAAAAGGTATTTACCTAAATATGAAAAATTCTTATAGAATGATAAGTCGTTGGTTTAGAATAACGTAAAATGGTGAACTCTAGATTCGGAGATAAAAATGAAGGGTGTTTTAGGAATGATTCTTGCGGGTGGAGAAGGTTCTCGTTTAAAACCTTTAACCAAATACCGCAGTAAGCCATCGGTCCCCTTTGGAGGGAGTTATAGGCTTATTGACTTCGCATTGAACAATTTCATAAATTCGGACTTGATGCAAATTTACGTCCTTACTCAATTTAAATCTCAATCTTTATTTCATCATATGAAGAAAGGTTGGAATATCAATGGTATTAGTGAGCGTTTTATTGACCCAATCCCGGCACAAATGCGCGTTGCCAAGCGTTGGTATGAGGGAACAGCGGATGCCATTTACCAAAACATACATTTTATTGAACGGGCGAATCCGGAACAAGTGTGTATCTTTGGTTCAGACCATATCTATAAAATGGACATTAAAAAGATGCTGGCTTTCCACCAAGAAAAAGAAGCGTCGTTAACGGTTTCCGCATTGCGCATGCCACTTTCGGAAGCATCTCAATTTGGTGTCATAGAAGTGGATAATGAAGGACGTATGATCGGTTTTGCAGAAAAGCCGGAAAGTCCGAAATCCATCCCTGGTGATCCAGAACACGCGCTTGTCTCTATGGGCAACTACGTATTTGAAGCGCAGGCGCTGTTTTCCGTGCTGACTGAAGATGCAGCTAATGAAGGTTCTACTCATGACTTCGGTAAAGATATCATTCCAAAGATGTTCCCGAGAGGTGATGTGTTTGCTTATGACTTCAGCAGTCACCGCATTGCGGGGGAGAAAGAAGAGGTATACTGGCGTGACGTAGGTACTATTGATGCATACTGGCAAGCCCATATGGATCTGTTAGAAAAAGACGCTCCGTTCTCGCTATACAATCGCCAATGGCCACTGCATACTTATTATCCACCATTACCACCAGCGACCTTTACCGACTCAGACAATGGTAGAGTTCAAATCATTGATAGCTTAGTTTGCAACGGCAGCTATGTGCGAGGTTCTCGCATAGAAAAGTCTGTACTGGGTTTTCGTAGTAATATTGCTTCAGCGTGTGACATCAGTCAGTGTATTTTATTGGGTGATGTGAAAATCGGCGAAGGTTGTGTGCTTCGTCGTGTGATTGCAGATAAAGATGTAGAGATTGCACCAGGGACACAAATTGGGGTAAATCTACAAGAAGACAAGAAACATCACTATGTGTCGGAGAATGGCATTGTTATCCTCCCAAAAGGAGCTCGCGTAGGGTATTAGAAGATTACCTCGGGTCATGCCCGGGGTACTTACCGTGACAACGCAAAAGTATTGACCAAAATTACAAACATCTTACGCTGTAATTTTGGAATTTGCATTCATCTACGGGTAAATCCTGGTTTTCTGTATTTACAGAATAAATACTGCGCCAACATTCAGCTTCACTAATTTTCACACTACAGTCTAAATCTGAATCCGATTGAACGGCTTTGTAACGAGGATGAATGAGAAGGCAAGAAACAATGCTTGCTTCATGTTTCAAAGCGGTCATGCACTAACTTTTTACTGCAACTCTTCCAGAACTTACAGCTTATTTGACGTATCGAATCAACGACAAATCTCAGGTGTTCAAGCCAGTATCTACCCATTGATTAGCTATCTTCTAAACCAATTCTATCTAAATAAGCAACCTAAATGATGTAAATGTTCCATCACCTTTATCAATGGTGAAGGGAGAAATATAATCGTTCTAAAGTTTTTAGGGTAGTATCATTGAAATTGCTTCGTTCAAAAAGTGTTCGGATTTTAGTTACGAACAATATATCAAAATTCTCGATAATATAGTTTAATTTGGAGCCTCTTTCTGCCGACTTGATTACTGTATATAGCTACTTGTAAATAGAGCGCTATTACCGCAAGTTTTGGATCTAAACCTGATTAACATATATAGAGATGGAAATATATATACATTCTCGGTACTATTTAATTTAAATGATTTAAAGTGATAAAAAGTATAGGTTTTTTATGAAGCAAGAAGTTTCAAATTTAGCAGATGATAGTAATAAAGAAAAACTTGCGCATAGAAGGTTTCAGCTACTTACATTAGGAGTGGCGTTATTATCATTAACTATATTGACTTGGTATATTTTTGCTGATCAAATAACACCTTTTACAGACAACTCACGAGTTAGAGCGTTTGTTAGTCCGGTATCCACTTCAGTGTCCGGCTATGTTATTAATTTACCAGTTAAAAATAACCAAATCGTGGAGAAAGGGGATCTAATAGCAAAGATAGATCCAGAGCCATATAAAATAGCCGTTGAACAAGCTAGAGCTGAATTAGAATTAGCAGGTAAAGATGTTGGAATTAAAACTGCCCATGTTGCCACTGCTAATGCTAACTATGTAGAAGCACAAATGCAATTAAGGTTAGCCAAACTTAATTACCAGAGAGTATATTCAGTGGGTCAGAAAGGGTACGTTTCAAAGTCAGAAGTTGACGATGTGCGTACGTCCCTGGAAGTTCAAAAAGCACATTTAAAGGTTTCGCTTGCGGAGCTTGAACAGGCTAAACTTGATGCAGGTAGTAACTTTGAAAATAATCCAACGTTAACAAAAGCATTAGCGAAGCTTTCTCAGGCTGAGTTTGACCTGAAGAACACGACGATCTTTGCTCCTAGAAAAGGGGTTATATCCAATCTACGATATGATGTAGGTGTCTATATAAATGCGGGCTCCCCTATAATGACCCATATTTCTACAAACGAAGTGTGGATAGAAGCTTATCTAAGGGAAAATAATTTACAAAATATAGAGCATGGTGACAACGTTTCTATTGTATTTGATTCGGCACCTGGAAAGATATTTAGAGGTGAAGTTAGTTCTATTAGTTATGGTGTTCAATTCGACTCGAATTCTACAATCGGCCAACTTCAATCTGCCATTCCTAAAACTGGTTGGCTGAGAGATGCGCAAAGGTTCCCAGTGATTATTAAGTTGACAAGCGATATTCCAACTGGTGTAAAGCGTGAAGGAGGTCAAGCAGATATTGTTGTATTCACAAAAGAGCATGGCTTAATGGCTCTATTAGGTCGCATCTACATAAAAGTCATGAGTTGGTTGAGCTATGTCTACTAGTGTAAAGAGAAATATTGAAAGTGAAAACTATTTTAGAGTAATAATTCGTTATGCATTAGCTGTAATGGTTCCTATCATTATTACTATGATTTTTCAGTGGGAACTTGGTTATATTTGTCCAACATTAGTAACGATACTTTTGGCTCCAAAGTCTCGGCCACTATCTAAATACCAGTTTTTCTTGTTTCTGCTAGGTATTGTTGGATCATCTTTTGTAGGAGTTATTTTAATAGGCACAATAATTTCACAGCCAGTACTAAGTATTATGTTAACCGCTTGGATGTTGTTTTTGATTTTTCGATTCCAAGCGAAAGGAGGGGATGTACTTATTGTTTTATTGTGGATCTTATCTGTAATAAGCTATCCGACCTTAGCGTCAATGGATGTGCCATTTGCTATCGACAATATGGTTGGGTTGATATTTTCTTATATAATTGCAATATTTACTTCTTTGTTTTTCCGATGCGTAATTTCTGATGTTAAATTAAGTAATGATATCTCCAAAGATTATAAGTATAACGAAAGTGAAGTTTCAATATTCGCAATGCAAAATACATTGGCATTATTGCCATTGTTTGTTGTTTATATATTGTTCGATTTTCAGTATGCCATGCTAACTCTTTTGTATGCATCCATGCTCATATCGCAAGGGTGTTTGAATAAAGGTATGAAAAGCCTTATTGGGTTAATGATGGCTAATTGTTTGGGTGGTGTGGCTGCTATTGTTTTATTTGAACTAGTTGTAATTGCACCCATTTCTACTTTCTATATTTCGTTAGTGTTCTTCTTTTCTTTAGTCTTTGCCTATAAAACCTTCACTAAAGGGGCTCTTTACTCAAGTGCATTTAGTTGCTTTTTGATATTACTTACTGATGTAACTACAACGACGGGTCATTCTATTGACACTTTTTTTTATGAAAGAATATTGTTTATTGCTTTTGCTAACCTCTATGTATTAGTTGCTTTTTTAATATTGTTCGCGTTTAAATCACTTAAAGCATCGCCAAGACCGATATTGGAGTAGTGAGATAACAGTCGCGTTATAGAGGTCTCTATGTGATTTTTCTACCAACTGAGACATTCCTTGAATAAATTCAAATGTTCTCGTTATAATCAAGAACGGTTCTAACTATACATATAGCCAATATGTACCGGTGAACATTTACAATATCTTGGTGTAAGCGTAGTGATAATATATAGCTAACAGAACCCAATTAGAGCTGTCGCCAGTTCTAAGTCTGGCCGTATATAGTCTTTTAACCAACACAAAAATTCGGAGAAACATAGTTTTTTAATTACTCCTAATGAGAGTTCCAATTTTGGCTTTTTCACGAGGTGTAATAATATACTTCAAGGAATAAGTTTAGCTTGTAGGTTGTTTTATTATCTTATAAAAATAATAAAACAAAGTCGTAATGAATTATATGTTTACTGAGACTTTAAGCTGTCATGCATATTATAATAAATGAGCATGGCAGCCTAAATTAGTAAGTGATGCTGCTTAATTTTAGGGCAGCCTTACCTGTCTTTTATAAATATATTATCCAATTATAGCGCCCCTATCATTTAGAATTTCAATATATTGATTTGGCGTTATTTGGTGGGATTTTTTAAAAGCTTTAACAAAACTCTGTGGGTTATTGAAACCTAACTCTTTTGCAATGTAATCAATATTGTAACCATCTAGCAACATATTTGGGGCTAATATATAAATCAGTTGATATTTAACTAATTCTGAAAAGCTAAAACTTTGTTTCTGTATTTTTCGTTGTAGCGTAAGTGGTGATACTTCCATTATTTTAGCGATAGTGTCTAGTTTTGGGTATCCATAGGCTCTAGCGTAATTAACCACTTCAAATACACAACGTGATAAGTCACTACTATCCGGCATATTTGCATATTTAAGAAGCTTCAACGTTGGAACGTTATTTTGAGACCTTTTGATTTGGTTGCTAAACGTAGGTAGCAAATCGCGATCAAACCAAACTTCTGCTCTTTTGGAATTCCAAATTACTGGACAACCAAATATTTTTTCGGCACCTCCTTTTTTTCCTAACCTTGTACCTGGAAGATAAATTGTAACAGGAGTAAAATTTTCGCCTATGAAGTGACGCAACACATGTATGTATTTCCAAACAGCAAAGACACTACTAAATAGACGTTCATAAAGCACAGGTGTTGATACCTCATAACACCATTTGGTAAATTGACTGGTGCGTTCTGTATAACATTTAGACCCCGATTCTAATGTATTTGCTAAGTAATTAAAGCGCACTATTGCCGTAAACAAAACAGGGGAGTTCAACACTAACTCATCTAAAATAGGTAAGTCCTTAAAGTCAAGCTTTGCTCCCCCTTTGGCTACAAATAGCGGGTCGTTAACATGTTTCGCCAGTAAATCGATATAACGATTTATCTCGCTCTTTGGCATAAGACGCATTGGGTCATCTATTAAACTCTGAGGAAAGTTGACCTTTTCTATACAGCCCCCATAGCAACGATCCAAAGCTTTGAGCAAAAGCCAAAACATACCAGTGCGACCAAAAAATGTACCTGAACTTCCTTTCAAATTATCACTCGCGACAAGACCAAATGGGTTAATTTACCGATAGTTGTCATTAATTGCAATGCGACAGAGGCTGGCATAACTAGCGAACATTTTAATGTAGGCCCCGATCGATAGCTCCCCTAAATAATAGTATATGCTTTATCAACCCGCTGACGTTTTAGTCCTTTGATAGGTGTTTCTGCGTAATACCGCTAAGATACAAGTCTACCCCTTTAGTGTACTTTCATGCATATTAAGCTCGGAAGGGCATTCAAAGTTAAATATGCAATTGCTTGCTATTGTTCATGTGGTGTAGTGGCAAGCACTATTGTTATAGGTACTGTCTTAAATCGCCTCTATGGTATTCGCTTGTTTGTTTGAGTATGGCCTAGGAAACACACGATAAACTCACCGCACCTTCGGTAAGTTTATGAGTGTGTATCGAGAGTGATAGATAGTTTTCTCCAGACGTTTAGGGTAGCCGTATGTACTATGATTTTTTGTTTTCCCTTCGCCATAAATCTTGATGCACCGTTTCATAACTAGTTAACAGAACCCATCTCTCTGTTCAGTTTGCTTTGCAACTCACCACTTCTCCATAAATCCGGAAAGTTAAAGAACAACGATTAGTATATGGTTGGTTGTTATGAAACGAGACTATGAGGGGAGAGAATGACGCGGCATGGATTGCTGACTTAGTTATTGAATTACGCATTAAAGCCTTAATCGAGCGATATTTGATACCTTTGCTCCTCATGCAACTTAGGAGCAACTTTTGGAGCGATTATATCAAAGGACATTAAACTTTGATGTGTTGACTCTTTGTTCGGGATGTAAGTTTAAATTTGTTGTAATTTTTAAGGCAGATATCCTTGAGATTCTAGAGGTGACTTGTTATAGCAACGTGAAGGGATACAGCTAGGTTCTGTGAATACATGATTCAGCCATAAATACATGGCGATTCAAAACTCATAATTTTTTATCAATACCCAATAATGCAATATCAAAATAATATTAGATAATGAGTGATTAATTGATGTTAATATGCTGAACTTATTAATTGGATTAAGTTATTGGAGATTTTAAAGTTATATATTTATTAATTGTTTGTTCTGATAAATTTGGTAGTGCAAAATTTTTGTCAGAAATTTAAAGGTATTTTAATGGATCTTTCTCTTTTTTTTAGCATAGTCGTAGTTATATTTACAGTCTCGAACCTAGCAGCTATGGGGCTTGAGCTGAATATTCGAAATTCACTTACAACATTAACAAGTATTCATGCAATAAGCTTAATATTTTTTTTGGGGTGGGTCGTAAGTCCAATATTGGCTCTGTTCTTAATATGGTTACTGCCACTGCAAGAAGGTCATGCTGCTGGGTTATTATTGATCAGCTTAGCTCCCACAGCACCTTTTTATCCTATTGTTGTGGCTAAAGCTAAAGGTGATATGTCCTTTGCGGGAGCGTTTACACTGTTGACTATAATCGGAACAGTAATCTTATTGCCACTTTTAGCCCCTCTCTTGATTCAAGGCTTAACCATTAATAGTTGGTCTTTGGCACAACCCTTAATTTTAATGGTATTGTTGCCTATGACAATTGGCGCATTTATCAAAATGTTGTTTCCGAATTTAGCGAAAACAATTTATCCAGCAATTAAAAAGGTAGGGGGGCTATCATTGCTCGTAACCTTAGCATTAACCCTGACACTTTATGGGAAAGAGATGCTCGGTACGATTGGTAGCTTTGCTCCTGGGGCTCAATTCTTATTTTTTATCATCATTTCTTTGCTTTCCTATAAAGTCCACTTCGGGCTTAAGCAACAAGAAAGAAGTTGTATAGCACTTGGAATGTGTACACGTAATATTGCCGCTGTGTTTGCTGCTTTCTTTGGTATCGCCAACCCACCGGAAGGTATGTTCGTAATGGTGGTTCTGGTCGTTCCAATCGCGGCAATAGTTGCTTTTTTATTCGCATTATTGTTTTCGAAACAAGTTCATGAAATTTAATTAATTGACTACTCTTGAGGAGTGAAATATGAAAATTATTATTATTGGTGGTGTCGCTGGTGGGGCATCTGCAGCTGCTCGCTGCAGAAGACTTGATGAAAATGCAGAGATAATCATATATGAAAGAGGCCCTGTTGTATCCTTTTCAAATTGTTGTCTACCATATCATATTTCTGGCATCGTAGAAAAAGAAGAAACACTCATTTTGATGAACCCACAAAAGTTAAAATTGATGTTTAACATAGATGCTCGAGTTAATAGCAATGTTATTGCTGTTAATTCAAATGAAAAAACGGTTCAGGTCGAAAATACGCTAACAGGCGAAATTATCACTGAAAGTTATGATGCTCTAATTGTGTCTCCTGGTGCCGATGCAATTGTTCCCCCTTTCCCTGGTATTGAAAAAATAGATAATTACGTTCTCAAAACTGTCCCTGATGTCTCAAATATCGTGAAATTTATCAAAAATAAAAAACCTAAGCATATGACTGTTGTCGGGGGAGGGTTTATTGGTTTAGAAGCGGCAGAAAACTTGAAAAAGATAGGTATCGAAGTCACGCTTATTGAAGGTACTGACCAGATCATTCCTTTTGTAGATCGTGATATGTCTTATTTTGGCCAAGCAGAAATGATAAAACAAGGTATTGAAGTTGTTATTGAAGACCTTGTTGACGGTTTTGATACAAGAACGGTTATTTTAAAATCAGGTCGAGAAATCGAGACTGATGGTGTTATTCTTGCTATTGGCGTTAAACCGGCAACTGGCTTTCTAGAAGATTCAGGTATTGAGTTAAACGAAAGAGGTTACATAAAAGTTGATGAAAACTATCAGACTTCGGTAAAAAATATTTACGCGGCAGGTGATGCAATTCTAGTTAGAAATCAGCTAACCAGTCAGTCTTATCCTTTAGCTATGGCTGGTCCAGCGAATAAGCAAGGTCGATTAATTGCCGATCGCATTTACGGTCGAAAAATTCTCAATAAAGGCTATATCGGCAGTGGTGTAGTTAAGTTGTTCGATTTAAATATTGCTACCACGGGTTTGTCTGAAAAGATGCTTGCCAATACCGATATTGATTATGATGTAGTGTTTGCTGCCCCTCCAGGAACCGTAGGGATTATGCCAGGTATGTCGCTCGTTTTTTCAAAGTTGATTTTTGAGAAAGTTACAGGAAGAGTACTAGGTGGACAATTTGTAACAAAGGGCTCTTCTGACAAGCGCGCTGATGTTGTGGCAACGGCTATTAAAGCTGGAATGACAGTAGAAGAGCTTGCCGATCTCGAGCTGTGTTATGCACCTCCATTTGGCACTGGTAAAGATGTAGTTAACAAGGTTGGATATATAGCGTCAAACTTGAATGAAGGCTCCTTTAAGCAAGTTCGTTTCTCTGAGTTATATGACCTAATTGCTGCTGGAGAACAAGTCATTGATGTTAGAGAAGTTGCTGAGTACGAAGCTGGTCACATTAAGGGCACTGTCAATATGCCAATGACATCATTGCGACACAACTTGGATGGATTAGATAGAAATAAGCCTGTATACGTACACTGTCGTACAGGAGAGAGAAGCTACAATATGACGCTAATGCTTCAAGCAAATGGTTTTGACGCTAAGAATATTGCGGGTAGCTATGAGTTTGTGAAGGTTTACGAAGAAATTATGTGCTACAACGACAAATCAAGAAATGAAATTATGGTTGGAAAAAGTTAAGCTCTGGGGGAGTCATTATCTTTGCTCTGGAGGGGAAGTTATTTCTATCAAATATTAGTAAAGAGCGAAGGATGTAACCCTGTAGTAATTAAGTGTAACCGACGAGGTTGCACTTTTTTCGACATAATCATAAAGCAGTTCGTGATCTATATCCCCGTGACCATTGAAGATGCTTGATTTCCCCGAAAGCAGCAAACTTTCATTGAAGTATACGAAGCTATAAAGGCAACTTGTGGTAAAGAGGAGTCGGTAGCTTTTGTCATGCCATTCACCCAAAAATATCGACCAATTTGTCCCATGCTAGTATGCGTACTGGTTACGATAGCACTGACAGCGAAAATATTGTTCGCTTTTTCTGTAAGTTTAGAGAAAGTTACTAATTAGAGCACAAGCTCGACATCATCTTTCATGGAGCCGGACATAACTGCAGTGATTTGGTCAAAGATGCGGCGTTTGTTCTTAATATTTAGCCACAATACATCCCACGTTATAGCCCTAATTTCAAACCTATAGAGCGGCTATGGAAGGTAACGAACGACAAATCGAGAAATAACTTCTACTTCAAAAACAAACGCGACTTTAAGGCTGAAATCGACCAACTTCTGTAAGTGGTGGTTTACTTTTACTTACCCCCTTCTGACGATGCTTACGCCAAGGTTGCCAATTGGCTTTGTGCGTCTGAAATGCCTTTTGCTGCTGCGTCTTCGCCCATGTTTAGAGCTTCTGCATAAACAAATTCCACATCTGTGATGCCAACGAAACCTAATACTGTGCGTAGGTATGGTGTCATGCTGTCGGTTGGTGAGTCTTTATGAAGACCGCCACGAGTGGTAACTACGATTGCTTTCTTACCTTCAATCAGACCTTGAACGCCATTTTCTGTGTATTTGAATGTCACGCCAGCACGAGCAATCAAATCAATCCAGTTTTTCAGCTGAGTTGGAATCGTAAAGTTGTACATTGGTGCTGCGATAACCAAAGTATCTGCTGCTTTGATTTCTTCAATTAAGGCATCAGATAGGTCAACCACCGCTTGTTGCTCTTGCGAAAGATCTTCTGTTGCGCGAAGTGCTGTTGCGACTGAAAAGTCTAAAACTGGCAGTGGATTTGCAGCTAAGTCACGAACCGTTAGCTTATCTTGGTCTACATTTTTGATGAAGTCTTCAACCAGTTTGTTTGATTGAGAGTAATCGCCAAGGATGCTTGATTTAAGAGCTAGTACACGAGACATATGGATTTCCTTTAATAAGTGCTTTCGGCTATGTGATGCATTATAGGCAATGCTCATCGACTCAAAACCCGATGGATTTGCTTAAGTTGTTCGAAAAAATTGAATGACTTCGGGATGCTGCTTTCCGTTATCTTGTTCTAGCCCTTATGTGCTACAATCCGCGCAGTTTTTGTAATGAAAAGAATAGGAAACGCTTTGACTTCGTCACAGCCCCCAAAAAAGAATCCCGCTGAAGAGCAAGCGACACCGTCAAATGGTGCGCAAAATGCCAAAGCGAAGCAGGCTAATGCATCTCAAGCACAAGCTTCTCAGAATGCTGCGCCTCAGGCTCAAGTAAATAACGCGGCGTCACTACGCAAGGCACTTAACCAGTGCATGATGTGTGACCGCTTCCGCTTGAGTAAACGAATCTCTGGTGCAAGCAAAATCAAAAAAGACGCAGCACGTAACGCTGTGTTTGATGAAATCGCATTAGACATCGCCAAATCCATGATGGTTGTGGAGCAACGCAGTAGCTACAAACCAACGATTGAATACCCTGAAATTCTGCCAGTCAGCCAAAAACGCGACGACATTGCGAAAGCGATCGAAGAAAACCAAGTGGTTATCGTTGCAGGTGAAACCGGTTCAGGTAAAACCACTCAGCTACCAAAAATCTGTGCTGAGCTTGGTCGCGGTAAATTCGGTCTGATAGGTCATACGCAGCCTCGTCGCCTTGCGGCGCGTTCGGTTGCGAACCGTATTGCCGAAGAGATGGAAACCAAGCTTGGTGAGTTTGTTGGTTACAAGGTTCGATTCAACGATCAGATCTCTGAAAATACCCAAATCAAATTGATGACGGACGGTATCTTGCTGGCTGAAATTCAGCATGACCGTTTCTTGAATCAATACGACACCATCATTATCGATGAAGCGCACGAGCGCAGCCTGAACATCGATTTCATCTTGGGTTACTTGAAAGAGTTGCTACCACGTCGTCCTGATCTGAAAGTGATCATCACGTCGGCAACCATCGACCCTGAGCGTTTTTCAAAGCACTTCAACAACGCTCCAATCATTGAAGTGTCAGGTCGTACTTACCCAGTAGAAACCCGTTACCGCCCACTAAGTGGTGATGACGATAATGATCGTGACCAACTTGAAGGTATCTTCGAAGCGGTAGACGAACTGTGCGATGAAGGTTTAGGTGACATCCTGATCTTCATGAACGGTGAGCGTGAAATCCGTGATACCGCTGATGCACTGTCTAAACGTAATCTGAAGAGCACGGAAATTGTGCCGCTTTACGCGCGTTTGTCGGCGGGTGAACAGAACAAGATTTTCCAACCTCATGCAGGTCGTCGAATTGTACTGGCAACCAACGTAGCGGAAACCTCGTTGACGGTTCCGGGCATCAAATACGTTATCGATCCGGGTACGGCGCGTATCAGCCGATACAGTTACCGTACTAAGGTTCAGCGTCTTCCAATCGAGCCAGTTTCTCAGGCGAGTGCGAACCAGCGTAAAGGTCGTTGTGGTCGTGTGGAAGAGGGTATCTGTATCCGTCTGTACTCAGAGGAAGATTTTGAGTCACGTCCGGAGTTTACCGATCCTGAGATCCTGCGTACCAACCTAGCGTCGGTTATCTTACAGATGACGGCACTTGGTCTGGGCGACATTCAAGCCTTCCCATTTGTGGAAGCGCCTGACAAACGTAACATTCAAGACGGTGTTCGCCTTCTAGAAGAGTTGGGTGCAATCAATTCTGATGCGAAAGAATCGAAGAAACGCCTAACCAGCATTGGTCGTCAACTTGCACGTCTTCCAATCGACCCACGTTTAGCACGTATGGTATTGGAATCACCAAAGCAAGGCGCACTGAAAGAAGTGATGATCATCGCGGCGGCATTGTCGATTCAAGACCCGCGAGAGCGTCCAAGTGACAAGCAGCAATCATCAGATGACAAGCACAAACGTTTCTTCCATGAAGACTCAGATTTTCTGACGTTTGTGAACCTGTGGGATTACATCCAGAAGCAGCAAAAAGCGCTGACGGGTAATCAGTTCCGCAAGCAATGTAAACAAGATTACTTGAACTACTTGCGCGTGCGTGAGTGGCAAGATGTGTACTTCCAAATTCATCAGTCGATGCGTGAAATGGAATTCAAACTGAACGATGAGCCTGCGTCTTACCATGGCGTACATAGTTCAATCCTAGTCGGTTTGTTGTCACACATTGGTATGAAAGACCAAGAGAAGAATGAATACCAAGGCGCGCGTAACGCTCGTTTCCATATCTTCCCTGCATCGGGTCTATTCAAGAAACAACCTAAGTGGATCATGTCTGCTGAACTGGTGGAAACCTCAAAACTTTGGGGTCGTATCATCGCCAAGATTCAACCAGAGTGGATTGAACCGTTAGCGAAGCACCTAATTAAGCGCAGCTACAGCGAGCCGCATTGGTCGAAGAAACGTGCAGCAGTCTTGGCGCACGAGAAAGTGATGCTTTACGGTGTGCCAATTGTACCGAAGCGTTTGGTGAACTACGGCAGTATTGATCCAACCGTCAGTCGTGAGCTATTCATTCGTAGCGCGCTGGTGGAAGGCGAGTGGGAAACCAAACACGCGTTCTTCAAGCAAAATCGTAAGCTTCTTCAAGAAGTGGAAGAGCTTGAACACAAATCTCGTCGCCGTGACATCTTGGTGGATGACGATGAGTTGTTCGATTTCTACGACCAACGTGTTGGTACTGAAGTCGTTTCTGGCAAACACTTCGATACGTGGTGGAAGAAAGCATCGAAAGACAACAAAGAACTGCTGAACTTCGAGAAAGAGATGTTGTTCAAGGGCGATGCTAGCCATGTTACCGATTTGGATTATCCGAATTTCTGGTATCAAAATAACTTGAAACTAAAGCTGAGCTATCAGTTTGAGCCGGGCGATGACAGTGACGGTGTCACGGTTCATTTGCCGTTGCCGATTTTAAACCAAGTGGAAACAGCTGGTTTTGATTGGCAGATCCCTGGGTTGCGTCATGAACTTATTGTGAGTTTGATTAAATCGCTACCGAAGACAATTCGTAAGAACTTTGTTCCTGCGCCAAACTACGCTGATGCATTTTTAGCACGTTCTACACCAATGGAAGCGCCATTACTTGACTCGTTAGAGAAAGAGTTACGACGCATGACCGGTGTGGAAGTTCTGCGCGAAGATTGGAATATGGATCAAATTCCGGAACACTTAAAGGTGACTTTCCGCGCGGTTGACCATAGAAATCGCAAGTTGAAGGAAAATAAAGACCTTCATGAATTGAAAGAGAGCTTGAAAGATAAAGTTCAAGAAACGCTTTCAAAAGTAGCGGATGACGACATCGAGCAACAAGGTTTGCACACGTGGAGCTTTGGTGAGCTGCCGAAGGTGTACCAACAAAAACGTGGCGGTTACGACGTTAAAGCGTACCCGGCGATTGTGGATTCCAAAGACAGTGTTGAAATCAAGCTGTACGAAACTGAGTATGAACAGGTTACAGCCATGCAAGCAGGTCAGCGTCGTTTGATCTTGTTGAATGTGCCGTCACCAATCAAATACCTGCACTCCAACTTACCAAACAAGTCGAAGTTGGGTCTGTACTTTAACCCTTACGGCAAGGTGCTGGATCTGATTGATGACTGTATCGCGTGTGGTGTCGATAAGCTTATCGAAGAGCAGGGTGGTTTGGTTTGGGAGCCTGAGAAATTTGATGCCTTGAAAGAACACGTTCGTGCTGAGCTTGGTGATACGGTGGTGGAAATTGCGCAGCAAGTAGAAACCATTCTAACGACCGCCTTCAACATCAATAAGAAGTTGAAAGGTAAGATCGACTTCACCATGGCGTTTGCTCTATCGGACATCAAAGCCCAAGTTGAAGGGTTGATCTTCAAAGGCTTCGCGACAGAGTGTGGCTGGAAACGTCTACCAGACATTCTGCGTTACATGCGCGCAATTGAGCGTCGTATGGAGAAGCTGCCGATCGATCCAAACAAAGACCGTTTACATATGCTGAAAGTTGAGTCTGTTACTAGCGACTACAAAGAGTTGCTTAACAAGATCCCGAAAGGCATGGTGATTCCGGAGAACGTAAAAGAGATCCGTTGGATGCTCGAAGAGCTTCGAGTGAGCTTCTTTGCTCAACAATTAGGCACTCCGTATCCGGTTTCTGATAAACGTGTCAAAAATGCGATTGATGCTTGCTAATCGTTCAGTAAAATAGCGGCAGTTTTTTCTTGTGGGGATTGCTGAGTAATCAATGGTTTGTCCAGTGACAGGCTCTATTGGTACAGTAATTGCAGATTTTTACCCACAAGTGATTTTTAGTCATAAAAGAGGCAAAGCTTCGCCTCTTTTATGTTTGCAGTACCAACCTCTGCCCAAAGCAGAAGTGGGTAATAATAAAGAGTAAAGGTTGATGATGAAGAAAACTCTATTGGCAGTAGCACTTCTTGGTGCTTCTTCTGCAGCAATGGCAGACTCGTGGATTTACGGCGGAGCGTCTGTAGGCCAGTCTGATTTTAAAGGCGAAAGTGACACTTCTTACTCAGTACACGTTGGTACAGGTATCCTACCTATCATCGGTATCGAAGCAGGTGTAACTCAGCACGGCGAATTCAAAGTAGATGGCAAAGATACTAAGCTGACTTCTTACTACGCAGCACTTAAGCCAAGTATCGATTTTGGTCCGCTACACGTGTACGCGAAAGGTGGTATTCACCAGTGGGATAAGAAAGTTTCTGGCGGCACAAACGACGATGATTTCGATCTAATGTATGGTGTGGGTGCGGAATACTTCATTTTCGGTCCTATGTCTGTTGGTGCTAGCTACATGAACTACACAGCGGGTAAAGACGACATCGGTACTTTCTCTCTAAACGCGACGCTGCACTTCCTATAATCATCGAGCTTTCGACGATTAATTTGATAAACACCGGTAATTTTCCGGTGTTTTTTTGTTTGTAAATCACACAAATAAATATTGCTTATAGATTATCCGCCCACTTTCCGAAAAACGAGCTAGCTTTCTCATATAGTCTGGCCAGAAAAACATAGTAGACGCGAAAATACTCGTCTTATAGGCCAGTCTGGAATCCAATCAGGAAAGGTATCACTATGAAAACAAAACTCTCGTTATTGGCTTTGGTGCTTTGTTCAAGTTCAGCGTTTGCTGACTCTTGGATCTACGCTGGTGGTCAAATTGGTCAGTCTGATATCGACAGCGAAAATGACACCACTTACGGCATTCATGTAGGCACGGGGATCTTGCCATTGATTGGTATTGAAGTTGGCTACTTTAACCATGGACAAGTTGACCTATCTTTAGGTGGAAACTCCGGCAGTGTGGATTTTTCTTCGTTCTACTTAGCAGCAAAACCTAGCATTGATTTTGGCCCTCTCCACGTATACGGCAAAGCGGGAATTAACGCATTTAATGTAGAATACAACGGATCATTAAGTTCTTTGGACAAGGATGATGGTGTGTCATATATGGTTGGATTTGGTGCTGAATACTTCGTTCTGGATAACATTTCAATTGGGGCGAGTTATCAAGCTTTCGGCGTGGATATTGAAGGAGATAGTGATAGCTTAAGTAGCATAACTGGCAATGTAACATTCCACTTCTTGTAATACTGGTTTCGCATCATCCCCAAAGGCACCTTTTACAGGTGCTTTTTTGTTTTTTGTTGCCTTTCTTTCGTTCTGAGACCTTGTACTTTTAAACCGGACTTTTGTCCTGAAACTTTATCACGTTTCCTCATTATGATTGCGCCATCAGAACGAACGAGGAAAACATTATGACTGCTCATATCGCAGGTTCTGCAGAAGATTTTGCTTCAACCGTAATCATGCCGGGCGATCCGCTACGCGCAAAATACATTGCTGAAACTTACCTAGATGATGCCAAGCTGGTTACCGATATCCGTAACATGCTAGGTTACACCGGTTACTACAAAGGTCAGCGCATTTCAGTGATGGGACATGGCATGGGCATTCCATCAATGGTGCTTTACGGTCATGAGCTGATTAATGACTTTGGTGTTAAGCGCATCATCCGAATCGGTAGTATTGGTGCGACGCAAAAAGACGTCCACATGCGTGATGTGATCTTAGCGCAAGCGGCAGGTACGGATTCTCCGACTAATGCTAAGCGCAGCAGCGGCTACCACATGGCAACGTCTGCGACATTTGAACTGCTGCACAATGCCTATATGTCTGCGAAAGAGAAAGGTATTGATGTCAAAGTGGGTAACATCTTCACAGGCGATCTTTACTACGATCCGGATGAAGACATGATCCCTGCACTAGAACGCTTTGGCGTGCTTGGTGTGGATATGGAAGTGGCGGGCTTGTACGGCTTGGCACACCAATTCGGCATTGAATCGCTGGCGATTTTGACCGTGTCTGATCACTGCATTACTGGCGAAGAAACTACAGCAGAAGAGCGTCAGCTTTCTTTCAACAACATGATTGAAATTGCACTAGAAACTGCCATTAAAGCTTAACCCTACGATTAAGCTTGTTTTTGAGAGCTAGCTCGCTGGCTCTCAATCATGATAAGAACATCTATCCAATGAGCCCTTGGAGTGAACTATGAAAAATAAAATAACACTCACCGCAATTAGCTTTCTCGCCAACTTCATCATGGCGGGTTTTGCAACCCAATTTGGTATGTTGGTCGAACCGCTTGCCAACACCTTTGATGCGAACGTTAACGAAGTCGCGTCGATTTTCTCGCTATTAAACGGCGGCGCACTTGCCGGCACTATCGCTGCTTTCTTTTTGATTGAGAAAGTCGGCATCAAACGCATGACCGTGTTGTGTTACGGCGCGATTGCTGCTTCTGCATTGAGCCTATACGTTGCACCATCTCTGTTTATCGTGATGCTCGGCATGACTGTGATAGGTTTCTGTGGTGGTGTCGGTCTTTGTATCGCGGGTACTATCGTCGTATCGGTATGGAAAGACAAAATTCAAAGCACCATGCTGGTAGTGCAAGATGCGACCTTTAATGTTGCGGGCGTCGTCTTCCCATTGATTACCACTTACGCGCTGACGAACGCAATGAACTGGAGCATCAGTTATCTGAGTGTGGGCGTGGTAGCGCTGGCAACTATGTTTGTTGCGCTGCTGACCAACTTTAACCAATGTGGCGGCGAAAGTGGCTCGGAGCAAGAGGCAAAATCAGAGTGGAACTTCGGTATCATCAGTGGCGGTGTGGGTTTGTTCCTAGGCATGCTTGCGCTATACACTTTCCTAACTTGGGCACCAATGTTTGTGAAAGAGAAGTTTGATATCCCATTTGAGCAAGCGGGTAACATCATCACACAATACTGGTCTGCCGCTCTGGTTGGTGCGTTGGTTTCTACCGTGATTGTGTCACGTATGAAGATTCAGACTTTCTTACTGACTATCATCTCTGTTGCTATGGTGATCACCAGCGTTATCGTTACTACGGATAAACTAGAATGGTTGTCATACCTGACTTACGGTTACGGCTTTGCATGTGCAGCGCTTTACAATGCTTTCATCGCTTACGGTGTATCATTTGTGCGCAATGCAACCAGTAAGAACGTGTCTTACATCTTAATCAGCGGCAGTGCGGGCGCGATGTTTAGCCCAGCCATCAGTTCGGTAATGGAAAGCGTGGTTGGTCTGCAAACCGTGATGTACGCAATCCCAGTTATCTACGCTGTGGTTGTCGCAATGCTGCTAGCGTCTATGAAGCTGAAAACCGCTAAGCAAGTTCAAACAGCGTAATGAAAGCGAGCGAACTAAAAAGGTCTGCATTGTGCAGACCTTTTCTTATTTAGGGGGGGAAGAATTCAGCTACTCTTCAACAAAATTACGCAGTCCGTCCAAGTCGAGAATACGTAATCCTTTCTTTTCTTTGGCGATAAAGCCTTTGTTCTCAAGCTCTTTCACCGCGCGACGGTAAACGCGGTCTGAGGTGGCAAATCGCTCCGCTTCCAGATAGTTCTTTTGGAAACCATCAACCGGCAGATCATTTAAGTACTGATGGTAAATATCGTACGCCACGTTATAGGTGATCGGGTAGAGTAATCGGCGCGAGAGAATTTCAACCGTATCTTGGTAGTCAATTGCAATGGCACTGGCAAAGTAAAGTGATAGGCGAGGCTGTTCTAACAAGCATCGTTGCAGTTTCTGCGCATCAATAATGGCAACTTCAACTGGCTCAACTGGGATAATGTCCATCTGGCAGCGATAGCCGGTGAAGAACTCCATTTCACCAAAGACTTGTTGTTCGCACTCAAGCGTGCCAAGCAGAAAGGTTTTGCCGTTTCTTGCCGTGACTCCCATGGAGATACGACCGGAATCGACCAGATATAAGTTCTCGACATGCTCACCTTGGGCGAGGAGCTTTTCGTTTTCATCAAAAATTCGGCGCGTACAGATGCAATCTCGAATCGTTTTTTCGATGAGATGTTTATCTTCACTCCATTGCGCCTCAAAGCGTCCTTTACCTAGGGTTTGTAATTGCATCGACGTACCTTAAATGACAATACCTGCGAGCTCAAAACGTGCCATTAATGGCTTGCTCTCTTGCTGATACCAGCTTGCCGGCATGTTGGGTTTAAGCTGGTTTTTTTCTTGTTTACTGATCACAACATAGCGCAAAAACGTGTCGAGTGTGCTCGTCATCATTTCAAAGCTCATGTCGCCATCTTTACTGATGGTTTTTAATAGTCCAACGACGGTATCTTCCGGTATCAGCGGCTCGATAACCGCATGTTTGCGCTCGCTAATCGTCTTAGAACAAGGCAATGAAGCACGGGCAGTTTCCCAACATACTTTATTGGTTTTACTCACGAGGTTGTGTTTGTAGCAGTAATAGCTAAACAAAAAACGTGACAGGTTCTGCCAGCGCTCAGCTTGGACTTCTAACCAAAGGTGTTGCAGCTCGATATCGGCGTCGGTCATGGGAATGAATCAGAAAAGGAAAAGAGGGCGTAGTGTAACTCGGTTTGAGGGCAACACCAAAAAGACCGCAGGAATAAAATAGAAAGACGCCCTACACAAGTCTGAGCTTAGGTAGGGCGTTAACGTTAAATGATCATGCTACGAACATTTTTACGAGTTAGAACTGGCCGAGATACTGCCAATCAGCGTTATTTGGATTTTCCTCTGTTGGCCAAGGGAAGTACCAGTATTTTCCGTCAATGAGACGGTAGTAATGGTAACCTCCACGGAAGTGATACACGTAAATATCGTTTATCGTTCCCGTGTTGTTGTTCTCACCCCAAATACCCATACGCTCTTGCTTATGCCAAGTCAGGATCTCTGCTTCAAACTTGGCTAGGTCACTGTTAAGTTCCGTAACGTATTGCTCAATATCAGTATCGCTACCAATAAAGCGCCAATCAGCGTCAGAGGTGTTTTGAGCTGGCAGCGCGCTGTTCACTCCCGGGCGTTTTTGCATAAAGTAACGGCGCTCACCGCTTTCATCGGTATCAATGAAAATAGCGTTCTCAGATTGACCCCATGTTGTTGAACTCGCTTGTTCCCAAGTTAGCAATTGAGGTTGATTGAAGTAGCTGGCAACACGCTGTGCATTGTCGATACTACTACGATCAATCATCAGTGGGTTAAAACCAAACTGGACATGGTTTTCCGCTGAGCCTAGGTACTTCCAGCCTTCATTGTCTGCTTGATTGGTTGGGAAATCCGCCGCAGAGATATCACGCATTAGGAAGTAATCGCGAGTGCCGGTGACTGGGTTAGGGTACACGTAAAGTGCACCAGCGCGGCGTTCTGCGCTTGTCTCACCATTGTTCAGCACACCCGCTCCGTAGTTGTCTGCTACGAACTTGTCGAAGTCAGCCACAAAGCCAAAGTCGATGCGGTTTAACGCTGCGTTGTCGGCAAACATGACTTGTTCATCAACGTATTGTTTGTAACCGTGCTCCTGACCAACAAAGATAGGACCAACAAGTTTATCGAGCGTTGGGTTTTGATCAGGGATCAAGCTATCTAGTACTTGTTCACCATTCACGTCAGTACAACTTAAGGTGACACGAGTCGGTAGTGGCAGTTGCTCTAGGTTAAAGTGGAACTTATTGCTTTGTGAGTCGTTTAATCGGCTACTTGCAACCGCAATGTTTTGTACTGAGCCATCCTGGCGTTCCACCGTAACTGCGCAGCTACGTTGAGAGACCATACTCGGCTGATACATTCCACCTTGATGTCGCGCGTAACGCCAATCTGCACCGTTGTTGTGTTTTACGCCATTAAACTGCTGGCAATGGGAAGAGGTAAAGTAGCCTGCACCATCATGGCTCGTGCCAGATTTATCAAGCACGCAAAGTGGTACTTCGCCAATTTCAGTGTTCGGCGTATAAGTCACAGCACCTTCACCGTATTTAGACAGCAATGAGTAGCTATGATCTTGAGATACCATGCGCTCACGTTGACCATTGATGTTCCAGTACATGTCTTCGCTGCTTTCACAACGAGCCATATCCGCACTGACTGTACCGACGAAGTTTGCACTCTCGCCGTTGCTTGCCGTGTAGTTGAACTGACAAATGCGAGCCTGTTGATTGTTGACCTTCATCGTCTGCCACAAATCTTGTTGAATTTGCTCATCAGACAAAGAAGACAGCGCTTGCCAACCCTCCGGATGATAAGTTACGTCTGGTGCAGAAGGCAGATCAAACACGTTGCCATAGTTGGAGTAAATCAGCGGGTAAACTTGGCTTGCAAGTTCGTTACGCGGATCGTAAATGCCCAACATGGTGACAACAGGCACGCCTGCCGCACTAGGCGCTGGCGTGTCGGTTTGTGCCTCTTCGTAACTTTGGCTTTCTTGATTCCAACGAACATAGCCAGTCGAGCTGTTTAAATCGACGTTAAAGCCGTTGTTGAGCCAAGTTTGTACACGGCGAGACTGAGAAGGGTGCTCTAACGTGTAATGACTAATGGTGCCCAATAGTGCGGCTTCGCCACCGGCTTGCGCATCACGCATGAAGCGGAATTCACCCGCAAATGGTGGTACCACTTCACCACCCACATCATTAGTCGTGGCTTCTCCTGTCCAGTGTAAGTTACCGATAAAGCGGCGATGCAGAGCATCCCAACCCCAGCCAGATTCCAAATCGTGCGTAGAAGCATACCAAGGGTAGTGACCAAGACCGTAGTTATGCCCCAGCTCGTGCGACCATTCGTTACCAGTTGTCGCCGTTAATGTCACGATGCCACCGCCGCCACTGCCGCCATGGTCAATAATACCGTTGGTGTACACGCCGCGGTTGGTGTGCGCAGTAATGTGGTTGAAGCGTTTGTTGTAAGCTTGCGAATAGCCAGCACTATCGGTAATACCGACGTTCGCATTATTCACGCCTGTAGAGACCAGTGCTTTACCAATCGCTTCACGCATGTCACCGCCGTGCCAGCCACCTTCACCGTCGGAGCTTGTCGTATAAACCTTGCCATTTGGTAATGTAACTTTCGGGAAATAAGCGGCAGTGTAATCCGACATCACCAGTTTAGATGCTGGGATCTTCTGGAAGTAATCGGCGCTCAGTTTTGCCATGTTTTTGATCATGGTGTTGCCATCACGCGGTGCGGTGAGCATACCCATGTCGATGTTTTGAATGATAAGCTCCGGCGCACCGCCAAAGACAAGTTCATTGGCAGCTAAGTCGCCTTGGCGATCAGTGTTATCGGTTAAGCGCAGCGATAAGCCTGGTTTCATCCAATTCCATTGCAGCGGCAGTGACCACGCGTGATGGGAGAACACCACTTTAGAGCGTCCATTATCTGGCTGATCAGAAGCCGCAAGCGCGCTTGGTGGCAGCATTGGGAGGCGAGTGATTACAGTGCCTTCAAAGCTCACTTCTACCCAAACTTGTTGAACGGTTTTGTCCTCTGGCGTGAATAGGAGCAAGGCTTCACGGTCGATCACCAAGTCAGGGAACAGGTTCACATCGTTTTGATTCGGGGCGGTGGTAGTATGGGTTTGAGCAAAATGGATAGAACCAGCCAAATCGCCATTCAAGTGATTTACTAGTGGCAATTCGTCTGCGTAACCAAGGCGTGCGGCACTTGTCGTGAACTCAACCTTCTGTGGCTCGATACAATCAATCGCATTGCATGAAGAAAGCTCTGCGGTGTAGCGAGTATCTGGTTTTAGGTTGCCAATGAACAAGCCAGATTGAACTTTGTCATAACGAACGGGCTCTGCACCTGATTCGGTCAATGTCAGAACCACATTGTCATTCGCGTTTTGCGCACTCCACTTTAATTGAACACCTTGATCGGAAATACTGGCGGCGGTCAGTGCGTTGATGCCTGGCGCAGATAGGTCACCACAGTCAGAAGTCTCGATATTTTGAATCATATCTGACTGCCAAATGTATTCGCCATTTGGCCCTTTAGAGCCACGAGCTGCAGGAATATATTCGACGTAGCAACCCGTGTCATCCGGGTTCATCACGCCAAACTCTTTATGGAGCAGGTAGAAGCCACCGTTATACCAAATAAACTCCCATTCCGGACCGACGAAGTCCACTACGTTACGATAAGGTTGATCTTGGTCTCCAAACATAAAAGGGAACTTAGGGTAGTTATCGAAGTTGACCCAGTATTCATGTCCTTGAAAATCAAGGTAAGTTTTGCCATCACGTAGATACGTGTCTTGACCTTTTTCTGCCAATTGCTTGAGCATTTCAATGCGTTCAAAGGTTTGATTTCCGATTTCGACCATAGTTAAGTCGTGGTTCGCGTTTGCGAAAGCGGCTGTACTTCCTAGGAGTGAAGAGATCAGCCAAGCGAGCGTATTTTTCTTCATATTAGACTCTACTTTTGACAATTTAATGGACATCAATGAGTCACAATAAACTTGGACTCTTGGGGGGATTTACATAACTCGCTTCAATGTGAATGAGTTATGAATGGGATTATCTGATGGGAATTTAGTTTGAAATAGGTGGGTTGGGCTCGGCTTGTGAACTTGCTTCCAGCCCCAGCTTGATGGTGGAATCAGATTGGAACCTTATGTCCAAATTTGTCGTTATCTATCTATTCAAGGTGTTGATTTTTATGTAGTTGGCGTCTTAATTGAGCGAAATTTATAAGTGTTTAGGCTTTTTATTAAAATACGTTGGTATAAGGAGAGTAAATAGCCAATGTTCAGGACAAAAACTGATATTGTGGCTATCTATTTTGGGGCTTTTAGTGACGGCGTCACAAGGTTGTGGGCGGGTTTATGGCACTAGATTTATTTACAGTGAGCACAATCTAGTAAGTTAAGTACGCAAAGGTATCTAATAAAAAATCCCCTTCAAGCGTAGGGCCGGAAGGGGATCAAAGTGATTATCTGAATTTAGGTTTGCAGTGAGCTTATTTTACTAGGAAGTGTTTTACGAACTCTGTGATTTTCACCATGTCGTCCACCGCAATGAATTCTTCCGTGGTGTGTACTTTTGCCATACCTGTAGAAAGGTTTACGGTTGTTAGCCCTTTCTTATTGAAGTTGTTCGCGTCGCTACCGCCACCTGTGCCTTTTGTGAACGCATCGATGCCCATGTCAGCGAATGCCGCTTTGATTGCTGATACGTGTGCATTGTCTTCTTCGATAACAAACGCGTCGTATGCACGGCTTGATTCGATTTCAACTTCTGCACCATGTTTTTCGCACACAGACTCGAATGTAGAGATCATGTGGTTTACTTGCGCTTCTAGCTTCTCGCCATTTAGAGAGCGAGCTTCGGCAATGATTTTTAGCTCTGGCATTACGATGTTAGTCGCTTGACCACCATTTACCATACCGATGTTTGCTGTTGTTTCTTCGTCGATGCGAAGCAGGTTCATCTGATTGATGGCATCTGCCGCTACCATGATTGCACTGATGCCTTCTTCAGGAGCTAGACCCGCGTGTGCTGGGCGGCCTTTGATTGTCGCAACGATTTTTTGCTGACCAGGTGCTGCTGTCACGATAGTGCCGATAGGACCGCCTGTGTCTAGTACGATCGCTTCTTTAGACGTTACGTGCGTCATGTCGAAGTACTCAGAGCCGAACAGACCGCCTTCTTCATGCACAGTGAATGCAAGCTCTAATGTTTTGTGATCAAGGTTTTCTGCTTGGATGCAGCGAACCGCTTCCATGATTGCCGCAATACCAGACTTGTCATCACCGCCAAGGATCGTATTGCCTTTAGAGCGAATGATGCCATCTTCGATGATCGGCTCAATGCCGATACCAGGCGTTACTGTATCCATGTGGCAGCTCATTAGGATAGAGCCTTCTTTCTTACCTTCTAGACGCGCGTATACGTTAAAACCGTTAGAAATGTGTTCTGGTACAGGTAGTTTTTGAACTGTAAAGCCTAACTCGCCCAGTTGCTCAGCTAGAGTTTCTGCGATTTGTTTTTCATTCATTGATTCGCTATCGATGCGAACCAGTTGGCAGAAGTGTTCAACTAGACGTTCTTGATTGATTTGTGTCATTTGGGTGTCTCTTTCTTTCTGGGTCGAGACCGCATCCGTATCGTGCGGGCCCGAAAGGGAACAGAACACCTCTTATTACACACCTTAACCCAGTGAAAACTGTCTTGAATCAAAAAACACAGCTGCCTGACATTGTTCTGACCTTTGAAATACCGGATCTGATGCGGTGGTCACGAAACAACAGAAAGCTCAAATAAGTTCAATTAGGTAGTCGATTGTATTGATTTGTTCCTATAAGGCCAACAATCAAAAAATAAAACTATATCTCTCCGCTATTTTTAACGTTGACCTTTACAAGTCTTTTAATCGTTTTTGCTATAGGATTTTTTTCCTGAGATATACGTTTCGAGAACGGTTCGGTCGTCGCCAAGTGTCATTAAAGCAAACAGTTTTTCTTCGAGGGTTGTTGCCTGACTCATTCTGAAACGCATCAGTTGGGTTGCGTGCAAATCAAGAACTACAAAATCAGCTTCTTTGCCTACTTCCAAGTTTCCTATTTTGTCTTCTAAATGAAGTGAGCGCGCACCTCCCAAGGTGGCTAAGAATAAAGACTTAAGTGGATGAAGCTTTTTTTGTTGAAGCTGCATGATTTTATATGCTTCCCCCATCGTTTGCAGCATTGAAAAACTGGTTCCTGCACCTACATCAGTGCCCATTCCTACCTTGACTCCATGTTCTTCAAGCTTAGGCAGATTAAATAGACCTGAACCTAAAAAGAGGTTTGATGTCGGACAGAATGAAATTGCAGATTCTGTATCAGCCAGTCGTTGACATTCACAATCTGATAAGTGAATACCGTGAGCAAATACCGAACGTTTATGCAGCAGACCGTAATAGTCATACACATCTAAATAGGAGTCTCGCTCAGGGAAAAGAGCCTGCACCCATTCAATTTCTTTTTGGTTTTCAGAAAGGTGCGTGTGCATGTAAACATCAGGGTATTCCTCTAGCAGCTTACCGACGGTAGCGAGTTGCTCTGGGGTACTGGTTGGTGCAAATCGAGGGGTCACAGCATAAAGCAGGCGTCCACGGTTGTGCCACTTTTCAATTAGCTCCTTTGAATCCAGGTAGCCGGACTCAGGAGTATCTGTCAGATAGTCAGGTGCATTGCGATCCATCAGAACCTTACCAGCAATCATACGTAGATCGCGTCGCTCTGCCTCTTCGAAAAATACATCGACAGACCCTTTATGTACGGTTCCGAAGACTAGTGCTGTTGTCGTGCCGTTGCTTGCTAGCTCATCTAGAAATCGAATAGCAACTTCACGGGCGTACTCTGGGTTTTGGAAGCGGCGCTCTTCTGGAAATGTGTAGTTTTCTAGCCAATCGAGTAACTGTTCACCGTAAGAGGCGATCATGCCTGTTTGTGGGTAGTGAATATGGGTGTCAATAAAGCCAGGTGTGATTAGTTTGTCTTCATATGTGGTGACATTTAGACTATTTGGTTGACGGGCGATAACATCTTCAGCTTCACCAATATCTATGATGTGGCCATTTTCAACAACAATTATGCCATCTTCAAAAAATTGGTAGGAGTTTTCTAATCCCACTTCATTTGGATCTGCGATACTGTGTAAAATTGCTGCACGAAGGGCGATTGGTTGAACATGCATTAATATTTCCTTTGAAATCTGATCTTTATTCTAGTTATGTTGAGCGTTTGTCTTCAACGGCGACGCCTTGGTAGTGGGCGATTAGTTCACCAGCAACGGACACAGCTATCTCTGCTGGATGTTTACCGATAATGGTGTTTATTCCGATTGGACAAACCATGGTGTTGATTTGTGAGTCGGTGTAACCACGCTGTGCTAAGCGCATATCGAATTTTTTACGTTTCGTTAGAGATCCAATCATGCCAAAGTAAACACTGTCGTTACGATCGATGATGGATCGAGCCAGTTCAAAATCGAGCTTATGGTTATGGGTCATCACCAAGTAGTAACTATTTGGTGGCATTTCGAGCACTTCAGTTACCGGGTCATCCGTTACTAATTTGGTGATATTATTAGGCAATTCATCTGGAAAAACGTCATCTCGCTCATCGATCCAAGTGACTCTGAAGGGAAGAGTGGAAACGATATGCAAAAGGGCTTTGGCCACATGGCCAGCACCAAATAACACTAGATGCTTTTGCTCGGTGCCAATGGGCTCGAAGCTAAGAGTCGCCATTCCACCGCAACACTGTCCCAAACGAGCGCCAAGATTAAAGTCTTCTAACTTGAGTGCTTGTTCTCCCGCGATGAGCATTTCACGTGCCATTTTTGTGGCTACATGTTCTAGATGTCCCCCGCCAATAGTGGCAACAACTCGGTTGCGAGTTACCAGCATTTTAGTACCAGAATCCCTAGGCACTGAGCCGCGTTTTTTCAATACAGTCACCATCACACAGGGTTCGCCAGTTTTTTCTAGTTGCGCCAGCTCATGAATCCAATTGTCCTTAAACATATCTCTCTCTTTAAATGGTAATGACTCACAACTATTTCTTAATGTTTGTTGGTGGTTTATTTAGGCTGAGTTACTTGGTTAATCGCCATCAACACTCGCTCAGGCGTTGCAGGTGTATTGAGTTTCGGAATTGATCCATCAACAGCGACTGAAGCAATTGCGTCTTTCAGAGCACTCCAAACTGACATACCAAGCATAAATGGTGGTTCACCAACGGCTTTCGAGTTAAACACGGTATCTTCTGGATTGGCTCGGTTTTCCAACAGATGAGTGTTGAACTCAATTGGCATGTCAGCAATCGCGGGAATCTTGTAACTCGCCGGACCATTGGTCATCAGGCGTCCTTGCTCATTCCAAACGAGCTCTTCAGTTGTTAGCCAGCCCACACCTTGAAGGAAGCCCCCTTCAATCTGGCCAATATCAATTGCTGGGTTGAGGGATGTACCGACATCGTGAAGAATGTCAGTTCGCAGGATTTTGTATTCACCAGTTAAAGTATCAACAATAACTTCTGAGCATGATGCACCGTACGCGTAGTAGTAGAATGGTCGGCCACGCGCTTTCTCATGATCGTAGAAAATCTTTGGTGTGCGGTAAAAGCCTGTGCTCGATAGCGAAATTTGATTGAAGTAAGCCAATTGAACAAAGGATTCAAAGGTCATGATTTCATCACGAATCATGATCATACCATTTTTAAACACCACTTCTTCAGGTGCTACTTTAAAATGGCTTGAAGCGAATTCGATTAGGCGTTGCTTAATAGTTAAAGCTGCATTTTGAGCTGCCTTGCCATTAAGATCAGTGCCTGATGAAGCTGCAGTTGGTGAGGTATTTGGCACCTTGTCCGTGTTTGTTGCGGTGATCTGGATGCGTTCAACATCTACTTGGAACTCTTGCGCTACAATTTGTGCGACTTTGATATTCAAGCCCTGGCCCATTTCAGTACCACCATGGTTAAGGTGAATACTGCCATCGGTGTAGATGTGAATGAGCGCGCCGGCCTGATTTAGGAACGTCGCTGTGAATGAAATACCAAATTTCACAGGAGTAATTGCTAAGCCTTTTTTCAAAATTGGACTTTGCTTGTTGAATTCGACAATGGCTTTACGACGAGCATGGTAGTCACTGTTTTTCTCTAACTGCTCGGTGATCTCGGGTAAGACGTTATCTTCAACCGTTTGATAGTAGTGAGTTACATTACGTTCCTCACCGCCGTAGTAATTTGCTTTGCGTACTTCGAGTGGATCTTTCCCAAGGTAGCGTGCAATTTCATCCATGATGTGCTCTATGGTCATCATGCCTTGCGGGCCACCAAAGCCACGATAAGCCGTATTCGAGGCCGTGTTGGTCTTACAGCGGTGGCCTGTGATCGTCGCATGACCTAAATAGTAGGCGTTGTCCGAGTGGAACATAGCACGGTCAACAATCGAGCTTGAAAGATCAGGCGAATAACCACAGTTACCCGCAACAATAATCTCAGAGCCTTGAATCACACCATCATCATCAAAACCAATTTTGTACTGGTTGTAGAAGGGGTGGCGTTTGCCCGTCATAGTCAGATCTTCTGCGCGTGGTAGGCGCATTTTGGTTGGGAGTTTAGTCAATTGAGCTATTACAGCGGCCATACATGCAGGGGAAGCAGACTGGGTCTCTTTTCCACCAAAGCCTCCCCCCATACGACGTATGTCAATCACAACTTTGTGCATTGGAACACCGAGCACTTCCGCAACTAGCTTCTGTATTTCGGTTGGGTTTTGAGTTGAGGTGTAAACGATCATGCCGCCATCTTCGGTTGGCATTACACTGCTCACTTGGGTTTCAAGGTAGAAGTGCTCTTGACCACCAATATCAAGGTCACCTTCAATCACGTGCTTGGCATTGGTAATCGCCGTAGCAGAGTCACCGCGTTTTTGCTGGTGGCTTTCTGTGACGAATAGCTCTTTTTTCAGTGCTTCTTTCACATCCAATACTGGTGGCAGCGGCTCGTATTCCACAATAGCGGCTTGCGCAGCTTTACGAGCGGTTTCCATGTCATTAGCGGCAACGGCAATGATGGGCTGGCCATAGTATTGAACCAGACCATCAGCCAGCAATGGGTCACCAGGCAAGATGGCACCGATGTCCAGTTTACCAGGGACGTCTTTATGGGTAATAGCAAGCGCAACCCCTTCAAACTCGTAACATGGCGATACATCAAGCTTGGTAATTTTTGCGTGCGCTTGGGTACTTAAACGTGCGTAGACATGAAGCTGATTTGGGAACTCTAAGCGATCATCAATGTAAATCGCTTCTCCGGTAACCTGTTTTGGCGCGCTGTCGTGTTTTACGCTTTTGCCAACGCCAGTTTTAAGATCCTGTTTTACGATGTCAATCATCTCTTCATGAGATAGGGCTTGGTGATGTGCGTTAGACATAAGACGTTACCCTTGTTTCAATCTGGTTGCTCTGGTGGTTTTGTTCGATGTAGAAGCGGCGTAGCATGTTGGCTGCCGTTATTGAACGGTACTCTTTGCTGGCACGGAAATCGGACAGAGGCTCAAAGTCGTTGTGGATTTCTTGCATTGCTTCCTGGACTTTAGCTTCCGTCCACTCTTTACCGAGTAGTGCATTTTCACAGCGAGTCGCTCGTTTAGGCGTTGCCGCCATACCACCAAAGGCAATACGAGCGCTAACCACTTTATTGTCTTCAATTTGGATATTGAATGCGCCACAAACCGCAGAGATGTCATCGTCCAGACGCTTAGAAAGTTTGTAAGCGCGGAACGTCTCATTTGTTTTCGGTTTTGGGATGATCACTTGCTCGATAAACTCACTCTCTTGTTGAGCGGTTACCTTGTAGCTAATAAAGTAATCTTCGATTGGCATGACACGAGATTGCTTGCCACGACGCAGTTTCACTTGGGCATTGAGTGCAATTAGAAGTGGGGGCGCATCACCGATTGGCGATGCATTACCAATGTTGCCGCCAAGCGTGCCTTGGTTACGTATTTGCAAAGAGGCAAAGCGATGTAGTAGCTCTCCAAAGTCGGTATAGTGATTCGTTAGTAGCTTGTAAGCATCACTAATGGCAACGTTGGCACCGATATGAAGTGCACCTTCACTCTCCTCACACACTTTCATGTCTTCAATATAAGTTAAGTTGATCAGTGTTTCGATTTCACGGTGGAACTGAGTCACCTCAAGGGCCAAGTCTGTACCGCCAGCGACCAATTTAGCGTTCGGGTTAGCAGAATAAATTTCTGCTAGCTCACTCACGCTGCGAGGAAGGTAGGCTGTTAACTTGCCATGGCTTAGGCTTGCTGGCTGTTCTTGTAGGGTTTGCAGCCGTGCGATCGTGGACTTTTCTAACTCAACGAACTGATCCATTAAAGGTACATCAGACGCAAGAGATAAAGCAGCATCCACAATCGGGCGGTAACCAGTACAGCGACATAAGTTACCAGCCAGAGATTCCATTACGTCGTTTTTATTGGCTGCTGGTTTGTTCTTGCTTAGGGCAAACATCGACATAATAAAGCCCGGCGTACAGAAACCACACTGTGAGCCGTGGAAGTCGACCATGGCTTGCTGGGTAGGGTGCAGTTTGTTGTTGTGCTGAAGATCTTCCACAGTAATCAATTGCTTACCGTGTAGGCTTGAGACGAACGTCAAACAAGAGTTGATTGAACGGTACTGAAGCTGACCGTCGACTACTTCACCTATTACGACGGTACAGGCACCGCAGTCACCTGAACCACACCCTTCTTTGGTGCCTGTCTTTTGTACTTTTTTTCTCAGGTATTGTAGGACTGTCATGTTTGGTGACAGGTCACTTTCTTGTCTGAGTTCTTGATTAATTAAGAATGAAATCAAGAGGCTTCCTTGTGTTTTGTATTGAACTTAAAAATGAGATGTCAATGCATCTAGGTGCTTTATTTAGGGCGTGTGCAACTAAATAAAAATTGAGATTAAAACGCCTACAGTGAAGCAAAGTAGTAGGATTCGTCTGGCAGACTTACTTTCGATTCTGGCTATGAAATCTGGATTGATGGTGACAATTTTTTTATGAGTTTTATTTATTTTTGATTTAGGGATGTTGTGCATCATATTTAATATAAATACTTTACTATTGAGCTTGTTATTAATAGGAGCATTGCGCTTGTCGAAAAAAAGTGAATTTTACGTATTGGTGTCATGAAATGCGCAGATATGAGGTTGAGAGGAAATCTAATTTATGCGTAAAGGTTCACTCCTGGCTATTTACGCATTGTGTGAGCTGTCTCTATGTGTGTGGTTTGATTGTTTGTATGTGTTTTTCATTTATGTAGTATTCGTCCCAAAAATAAGACAGGTGGAAAAATGAAAATATTAAGAAGCTTTAAAGCTCGGTTGGTTATTTCAGTAATGTTTTTACTGATTGTATCTTTGGGTGTCTCTAGCTATTTATCGTATCAAACAGCGACGTCATTAGTCCGAGAAAGAGTACATGATTATTCTACCTTGAAACTTCAGTCTGTAAGCAGGGCAATAACTACGTGGCTTGATACTATAAAGTCTGGGTTGATTGAAAATGCTCCTGATTTTTCCTTAGAAACTAAAGATGAAAAAATATTACTTATGCTCAAACAAATAGAGCATACGTCCAAGGCGTCAGATATTGTGGTGGGGTTTGAAGATGGAAGATCTTATGGGCATGCGAGTGGAAAACGCTCGCTGTCAGAATATGATCCGAGAAAGAGAGATTGGTACAGACAGGCAAAAAATACGGGTAAAACAATAATAACATCAATATATAAAGATGCAGTAACCGATGCTTTACTTGTAAGTGTTGCAGAACCATTTTATGCAGAAGGAAAACTAAATGGAGTATTGCTGGCAGATATTGAATTGGATTTATTGGATGAACATGTAAAAGAAAGTCCGTTTCCTGGTGCGATAATGGGGCTCTATGATGATGATACGCTTACGATCGCATCTAATGGTAAAGTTGATGTTCCTGGTGTAACAAAACTATATGACTTCAGTGAACTTACCCCTCTAGCGAATACTATGATGAACAATGGGAGTGGTTCGTTTGAATACGAACTTAATGGTATTAGTGAAATCGCATTTTTTCAGGAGGTTAAGCTAGATTCTGAAACGTCGTGGCATTTATTAGTAGCCGTAGATAAGTCGATTGCATATGCTGAATTAGAGGGTGTGTTAAATGACGTGGTTATTACATCTTTATTGTTATTAACTCTATCTTTGACTCTGTTTTTTGTTGCTTTTAACTATGCTTATAGACCTATTATCGCTCTTAAAAGTATGGTCTTTGATTTGTCCAGTGGGAATGGAGATTTAACTCAACGACTGGAAGTGAAAACTGAGGATGATTTAGGCTTAATAGCACAATCTGTGAACCAGTTTATTAGCCGCTTACAAAGTATGATGATAAGTATTTCAGACTCTAACAAGCTGATTACAGATGATATTGAACGATTGATTTATCAAGCAAAGAATAGTGATGGCATTTTATCTTCACATGCATCAGAAACAGAACAGATTGCCGCTGCTATGCAAGAAATGAGCTCAAGTGCTTGTAGTGTTGCTAGGGGAGCGGCAAAAACGGCAGAGTATACTAACCAAACAAACAATCAGGCAGAACATTCCAAAGCCGCTGTGAGTGCATCATCACAGAGTGTAATAGACTTGATTAGTGAAGTTGACGCCATGGAAGATAGCATTCAAGTGATGAGCGAAGATTCACAAAGAATAGGTGCTGTTTTAGAGGTTATAGGTGACATTGCCGACCAAACGAATCTGTTAGCTCTTAATGCTGCTATTGAAGCGGCTCGTGCTGGTGAGCAGGGAAGGGGGTTTGCTGTCGTGGCTGATGAAGTCCGTGCCCTCGCGGCTAGGACTCAAGAAAGCACCTTAGAGATAAGCCATATGCTTTCAAGTTTGAATGATGGGACCAAAACTGTTGTATCTGCGATGGAAGAAACTAAAGTTCGTTGCCAAAAAACATCTGAGACCACAGATAATGTCAACCGTGGTCTGGATGTAATGGTTAATTCTATTGCTCATGTCAATGATTTAGGGTTGGAAATTGCTACTGCTGCGGAACAGCAGAACTCTGTTACAGAAGAGGTGAGTAAAAATATGACAACTATTCAAGATATGGTGAGTGAACTGACGAGCAATAGCGGTAAAACAATGACCGCAGCAGAAAACTTGTCAGCTAATAATGAAAAATTGGTGCAGCTCGTCCAACAGTTTAAATTACGATAGTTATCCCAATCACTGCCTCTAAGATATCTTGGGGGCTTCTATTTTATTCTGTGAATACAGAAAACTACGGGTTTACCCGTAGATGAATGCTAACTACAAAATTAAAGCGCAAGCTGATTGTAATCTTGGTCAGCGTTTTAACGTTGTTGCATTTAGTTTTACGGGCATCTCCCTAGGTATCTACTGTGACATCACTTTAATAAGAGGTTTGGCTGAGTTGCCTTTACCCCATACTTTATAGTCGTTTAGGCAAAGTGAAGGATAGTGTAGTCGTTCGTTTTTAAGTGTGTTTACATATTTTTCATGCTTGTTTAGTTAAGTTTATCTTTCAAATAATATACATGGCAAATAAGATGTGTAAAGGTGTTGGGAGTATGTTATCAAAAATCGGTATATTTCTATTGGTCGGCGTTTTGGTTAGTGGCTGTAAATTTTCTACAGAAGGTGCAGTTCCTAATTTAAAAAAATTGAAATTGATACTAATGGTGCCGTACCAGCAACTATTTATAGTAATGGTAACGTAGATGATGAATTGATACAGCATACTGCCGATGTATTAGCTGGCTATTTAGACAATGATGGCAATGGTGATTGGGATAACCTCCGAGTTGTGACTGAGCTAAGTAATAGTAATGCTGCTGTTATATTATTAGATGATGAGATTGATATTGAAACTTGGTTGTTAAGTTTACCAACAGACTTGCAGAATGAACTATTAAGCACCAACTTTGTTGACCTAAGAGTTAGTGATGTTGTTCTATGTAAGCAACCGGTATATGAGGATTGCAATTTTGATGCAACTTATGAAGAAGTGCTGCACCTTATTACATCTGTAGGCTATTCTCAAGTATATCCAGATGTTTTCGGTGAAAATACCAAAAGTCAAATTGCAAATTCGATGAATATTGCACGAGGTGATGAACTAGGAAACTACACTGATGAAAATCACTGTACTTATTTAGGTGATGAAGTCAATTGCTTATGGCCTCTGTCATACTTCGAGGCTTGGTTTGTTTATATAGATCCAACATGTGATTATGCTTGCCAAGTTAGTGAATATACTTATTGGAGTATCACTAGTCTAATTGGTATTCAAGTCTCTAATTACGCAGGGTATGAGTGGCGTTGTTCATATTTAAGCTCTTTCTCCGGAGATTATCTTTGCCGAAGAGAGCTAAATTCAGATGGTTCTGTTTCTGTTTTATATGGTCAAGAAGCCACTGTGAAAGATGGTGTTTTTAATGCAGGAAGAAACCCTTATTCGCTTCCAACTGTGATCCCTTTTGGAGGTTATCGAGTAAATGATCAACCAGTAATCTGGGAGATTTCTCATCTATAGGATACCCTCGATTATGTTGGGGTATGTATGTTTTATCCCAAACCTAAACAACGGCTTCATTCGGTGGTTTTTTCATTTCATATTTGTTTTATCCTTTTTACATTTTTATAGCAAATGACCTCATTAACGAGTGTTTTCTTCATTAAGTTCTAACCACTGACGACAAGAACATTCTCCACAAATTTATGGCGAAATTTTGTCCGAGACATATCTAGACGAGCCAAATTCTATAAAACCATCAATAGCGCAGCGGTTGGAAATTAGGCTTTTAGCGATGGCGATAGGGTATTGGGCTTGCCACTTTTTTTCCACATAGTGGGTGTTAACTTAGATCTTCGAAGTAGTCGACCCAATCTATTCTGCATACAAAAACAGTTAAGTGTTGTTATGTAATCGCACGAGTTTGTCAAGAACTTAACTGTCACGGGTTGATCTTGGCTAATTGGATTTGAGATAACTAAATGAATAAAAGATCTGCACTAATACCGTTGTTTTTCCTATCAAGTATTGCTCATGCCTCGAGTGATTACGTTGTCGGTCAGTTAATCCCTGAAAAAAGTGTCGTTGTTAAAAGTGAGGTTGCAGGAGTCGTCGACTCTTATGTTTATGACAATGGCGATTTGGTGACTCAAGGCCAAGAGTTACTGTCTTTGTCGTCGCAAGACTATTCGTTGAGCTTAGAGCTTGCGAGAAACGAGCTTGAAGTAAGTCGCGCTGAGCTCGATATTCAAGAAAAGCAATTGAAGCGCTATCAGTCTCTATTAAAGAGCAAAGGCGTGTCCGCGAGTGATGTCGATAATCAAATTCGTGTGACCAACATTGGCCGAGCTCAATTTAATGTCAGCAACACCCAATACAAAATTGCCGCAAGGACGCTAGATAAAGCAACGCCAGATGCTCCATTTGATGGCGTCATTATTGATCGTTCTGTAGAGATGGGGCAGTTTATCTCGGTAGGCGATCCTCTATTTACTATCGCAGATATGGATAAGTTAAAGGTCAGTTTCCACCTTTTGGAAATTGATTTTAACAAGTTCACCAAAGGTGAAGCGGTGAAAGTTGAAGTCCCTTCGGTGAATAAGACGCTAGATGGAACGATTACCTTACTTTCGCCTGCATTTAAAAACAGTGAACCAGGCTTCCTTGTTGAAGTCACCGTCCAAAACACTGAAGGTTTGCTGAACCCTGGCATGGAGTCTTATGTCTATTTCAATGATGAGGAGGCGATGTGAACTTCTTCTTAGAACTACTCTCTCATCGTAAGTTTGCCTCTAAAATACTGACGATTTTGATCATCAGTGTAGGGGCGTTAACTGCGTACAACCTACCGCTGGCGGAAAAGCCGCGATTCGATCTAGGTAAAGGGAATATTGTTACCGTTTATCCCGGAGCAAGTGCGAAAGACATCGAAAGCAATATTACCAGTAAGATTGAAAAAGAGTTGCTTTCCATTTCTGGCTTAAAAGAGTTTACGTCTACTTCTGAAACTGGCATTTCCAACATCAGTGTGGTGCTAGACAGTAACGTTTCAGACCCAAATGCGGTGTACCAAGACATTCGAGATGCTTTGGCAAGAGTATCTGACTTGCCCGCAGGAGTGACTGAAGCGCCAACACTTTCGATCAAAAAATCGTACAGTCTAGATTTCATGGTAGTGGGTATCTCAGGTGACGTTGGCTACAAAGCACTGCGACAGAAAGCCAAAGATCTTGAGCTCGCGTTGCGCCGCGTTGAGGGGATTGGTGAGGTTTATACCGTTGATTTACGCGCTCCTGAGTTCTTAATTCAGCTCGAACCAATTTCATTGCGCCGGTACGGTCTGACACTCGACCAAGTTGCAGCACTGATTGCCGAGCGTAACACTTTGATCAGTGGAGGACGTCTAGAGACGCTCAAGAACAACCCAGAATTAATGACATCGGCAGAGTTGGACAGTCTTGATGAGCTGAGAAACATGTTCATTTCATTCAGTCCCAATATCCAGCTAAAAGATGTCTCAGGTGTCATTGAGGATGGTTTTGAAAAAGGTGATGTTTACGGGTCGATAAATGGTAATAAGAGTATCCTATTTGATCTCAGGACCAATGAAGCAGCCGATGTCATTAGTACTTCCAATGCGGTTAAAGCGTTGATTGATAGCCAGCAAAGCTTGCTAGGGGATAGGTACACAATCGCAATCGGTTCTGATTTATCTGGAGATATTCAAGAAAAAGCGCGGATTGTGAAAGACAACGGTTTGGTAGGACTTGGTTTAGTGCTGATTACTCTGGCGCTGTTCCTAGACCGAAGAATCGCGTTTTGGGTTGCGGTTTCCATTCCAGTTTGTATTTTTGGCACCTTGGCTTTACTTCCACCTTTTGGCCAAATCCTCGATGTGTTTACCATGTCTGCATTGATTTTAATCGTCGGCATCATTGTGGATGATGCTGTCGTTGTCAGTGATAAAATCGTCGCGTTAGTCGAAGAGGGACACCCTGTTGAAACCGCTGTAACTCAGGGGGTGAAGAGCGTATTTCCTGCTGTATTAGCAAGTATTCTTTCAACCATGATCGCGTTTGTGCCGTTGCTCTTTTTACCTGGTAACAGTGGTAAGCTCGTTTATGTTATTCCGCTTACCGTGATTGTGGCGCTGTGTTTCTCGTTCGTTGACGCACTGTTCTTTATTCCTGCTCACCTAAAAGGTATTTTAACCAAGCGCAACCAACTCAAAAAGAAAGCCTTCTTAGATCTAACGATCCTTAATAGATTGATTGAGTTTGTTATTCGCAATAGTAAGTTGGCGTTACCATGTATCACTGTTGTGATCCTGAGTTTAGGTGCAATTTCTTATAAGAGCTTGAGTTTTTTGTTCTTCCCTACGGATGGCGCGTATCTGATCGAGATAAGTGCTGAGTCCAATCCAGAACTGGATTTGGATGACGTTTGGCAAGAAACTCAGAAATTAGAGTCACTGATTAAAAACACGGAAGAGGTAAATTACTGGTACGGAGAGGTGAGTTCACCAAATAGCTATTGGGTTATCTCACTAACACCACCTAATAGTCGAACCCGAACGGCAGAACAAATCGTTGAGGAGTGGGAAGAGAAAGCCACACAAATTACCGGGCTCGCACAGATCGAATTTGACATTGATGGTGGTGGGCCACCAGTTGGACGCCCAGTTGATTTACGTGTTGTTGGCGGAACGGACGAAGGTCGTGAGAACTTAGCCAATGACTTAACGGCATATATTGATGCTCTCGACGGAACCAGTCGTGTGCGTCGCGATTTGAACGCACCTGCACCGCAGATCCAAGCAGAACTACAGCACCATTGGTTAAAATATTATGGTATTAGCGCGAACCAAGTAGGTGACATTATCAAGTTCGCGATTGATGGTCAGCGAGTGACTCGCATCTTTAACGGTGAGGAAGAAGTGTACTTCCGAGTTGCGTTAGAAGAGGATGACAAGTCACTTGAGGAGCTCAATAACCTGTTAGTTCGTGCAAGTGATAACAAGCTCGTGCCTTTGAGCGAGTTGGTTCGATGGAAAAATGCAGACTCAGAAGCGCAGATCAAGCACTTTAATGGTGAACGAGTTATCCGCGTTTCTTCTGGGGTAGATGCTACGGTAACAGACCCTGTGGCGGTGTTTGCTTTGGTGCAACAAGAGTTTGCCAATAAAGAGTACGGCGGTGCATCGATCATCGCTACTGGTCAAATCCTTGAAACCCAGGAAGCACAACAAGGCTTTATCATTGCAATCAGCGTGGCGTTTATTGGCATCGCTCTGCTTCTCATCTTGTTGTTCGATAGGATGAGAGAGACGTTAATTGTCTTAATGGTGATTCCTTTTGGTATTGCAGGCGCGTTGTTCATTCTGTTCTTACACAATCAAGTTTTAAGTTTCTTCTCGATTATCGGGATGATCGCCTTGATTGGTATCATGGTGAATAACAGCTTAGTGTTGATCTGGCACTTTAAAGAACACGAATCGGATTGTAATAAAAGCAACTTATTAGAGTTTGTCATTCAAGGGACTCAAAGTCGCGTTCGACCAATAACATTAACGACCATCACGACGGTTGCTGGTCTAATTCCTTTGGCGTATGGGTTTGGTGGTTATGACAATTACATGTCTCCAATGGCGTTAGTAGTAGGATGGGGCTGTGTTATCTCGATGATAGTGACCCTTACGGTTATTCCATCCATCTACCTTTGGACTCATCGTAATAACGGCGTGCAATCGCCTAATGAAATGGATGAGAAGACAAATGATGCGATACTGGTTAAGTAACCATTAAAAACAAAAAGCCGAGCAATATGCTCGGCTTTCTTTCGATTTGACTGTTACAAGTAACGACCAATCAAATGATCTTTAAAGTGCTTAGCGTTTAAGACTTCAGAGCAACTTGATTTTTTTGAAATTCCCTTTTTGGTACATATAAATTATCCCTTTTTAAGATTATTTTTTTCTCCATATACTTACTCCTAAAGCCATTTAATGGAATAAAAGGAGAAAATTTAGATGAACGGTATTCACGAAACCACAATTTTTCATAAAGACCTTATTAACCACATAATGGAAATAGCTCAATCGTCAACGTACGGTAAAAGTAGTATCTGTAACGCTATCGACATTGTAAGAGCACTATGTAGTGACGTTCCCATATTCACGCTTAAAAGAGTATCTGGTCGTCGACCAAACAAAAAATTCCAGTCGTTCAGAACAGATAATGAATTCTTCGAAGGCTGGATAGTATTTGATGGTCATCCGAATGACTTTAGTTTTATAGCTGTACCGAGTATTCCTTGCCAGTGTGGTACGTATTTTCCAACGCTTACTAGCGTCGACGGTCAACCGAAGACTAAATACCCACTACCTGTCAATATGTGGGTAAACTACCAAACCTTAAGTGCTATGTTTCAAGGCGCACAGTTTACTTATAGCAACGGAAGAGTTTCTTTAAACAACAAAGAGCAAATGCGAAAACAGATCCAATTTTGGGAGGAACAGCTCAATCAGATTGACGGATGCATTATGTCGTATGTATTGGAACTGCATTATAGTGTCAGTGAATTACGTTCCCTATATCATACACCCCACTCCCAAATGGAGCAGTGGATTGACGAATTGGAAGCATTATTGAAGGTCGGGAAAAAGTTTGAAAGACCAAACTTCAAGTTACCTTTTCTGGCTAAAGGATTAACGGGAAATCACCGCGCAATACGTTTGTGTGTGCGTGCTAGGGTTGCTTTCTGGAGAGAGTGGAACCTGCATCGAGATGATATCCTTATCAGAGCGGAAACCTATCGACCAGCCAGTGGGGAATTTCTAAAAGCAGCATAGTTAATTCTCCTCAATACTCAGGCGCATAGTGGCATTCCGTGCAATGGTTGATGCCACTGTCAAACTGAAAGAGTTTGTTCCGGGCTTTACCTACACTTTAACCTTGGTAGTTATAGTGGGGGCTCTATCAAGTGCAAGGTCTAGATGAGCTGCAAAGCACTGATACATGTACCAAAGACAAGGTGCGATGTAATATGTTAGCCCTCCTTCAAATTTTTCCCATTGTTGCCAAAGCTCTTCGAAACTAGTAATACCTTTACCTGACATTCGTTCGAGATAGGAGTTATAAAGTGTTTTTGAGGCAACTTTAATACCATAGTGATCTAGCAGATATGTTGACCAGTCAAGAACTATAGAGGGCGATTCTTTATCCTCGTAATTATTTAAACAATAAAATGGTTTTTTATCATCGTCACTCTCATTGAACTTTTTTAGAAACCCCAACTGGACTGAGCACAGAGATGAAAGCACTTTGCCCAAAGAGAAATGGGTGCCCGCTTTTTCACCCGTATAGGTCAATACTCTAAGGTCATACGCTTCTGTAATGTACTCAAGTAGCACAGAAATATTTTCATCTGTTATAGCGCGTTCTGGTAAAGGGAATCCATGTATTTTAAAGTCCTCGGAAAGTAAAGATTTCATAACCCTAGTTCCTGACTTTGATTTCAAGAGTTTTAGGTCAATGGTGAGAACTTCAGAAGATGTTATATACGCAAGGGAGCCAGAGTAAACTTCAACGCCATTGTTCTCAATTTTGACTTTTAGGCCATTTTCGTATTCAGATGGTTCTCTCTCTACACAGTAGTTTAGAGTTTGGCACCAGACATGCTCCGCTATCGCGCAAAATTCGCGATGCAGTCCAAGCCATATTAAAGCCTCTCTACAGGCTCTTTTTTGAACAATATCTTTAGTCTTGTATGTCTCCTTACCTGTCTCTTTTTCTTTTAATTTTGTCGAGTCCACAAGCCCAGCTAGCTGAGCGTAGCAATACAAATCAAGCGCGCAAAATGGGTTCGCTTGCACACAAACAGAAAAAGCCAGATCAATAAAAAATGCTGGTGGTTTGGTACTGATGGACAGCTCTTCATCGGCCTGTAATTCTGCCTCTATTGATAAAACAGTGTCTTTGTTAATTTTTTTATCGGTTAGGTATGCTGAAATAAGAGCAAGCCCTAAGGTTAAGTTAACATTACCTATTTTTTTTAGGGATTGTGTTAGTTCTTTCGTTGATTCATGCTCATCGGGCACGAAAGGTGTTATCGCTCCGGCATAATTTGGATGGGAACATAATGACCTCACTTGCAGTAAGCAAAGGACATAGTGCTTAACATATATTCTGTCGTCGCATGAAACATCGTACCAGTCTAGTTTCTGATTAATCTTGTTTTCCAATGTAAGGTACCAAGAGCTACGTCCTCTTTCTTCTTCATTTTTCACCCAACCCAAGGCTCGGATTTGGCCCCAAAGCAGTAAGTCAAAGACCTTATAGAGCATTTTCGTTTCTTTTTTAACTCGTGGCATATTTGTTCCCTTTTTAGTACATCTTAATTGTACCTTAGACGGAATTTTCTATTCAACATAAACTTACATACGAAAAATGATGGAGTACAAAAGAGCGAGAATTAATAGCTTTTGTGCTTAAAAACGAACAATGATAGTTGAGGAGTCTATGACCAAGAAAATGGAAAGAGGAAGAGTAAAGAGTTACAAAATTAACCCAGGGCTTGAGTTCGTAAAAGCTCACTTTACGAAACTATATGGTGAAAAGCAGGACTCTGGCTCTAGTAACTCAAATCTACCACCAATCGGGATAACCGCCTCTGAGGAATATATTGAACTTGCGGGAATTATTTCCTCCGAGAAACATTTATACCACCCAAAAGGTACGCTCTGCCTGCTTTTTGTCGATGACAAAAGAGGAAGAAGAGTTAGGGAAAGAGGAAACAGTAATCTAGGGTATTCGGGTTACTGTCACGCAATCATTTTCGATGGTGAAAAGTGGAGAAAGTTTAAATTGAGTGAGTTAGCCCCCTATAGAGACCGTTCGTATGAATATGCCAGTCAGCGCAGAGATGTTCTAGAAGGCTTGCAATCCGTAGTCTCCCGATTTAGAGGAAGACTGGCATATTACGATTCGAGCACTAGATGCTTTCGAATAAAGAGCCGTATTTAACTTATTGATATATTCTGCTGAGAGAGAAGTTAAGGTATATGATTGAAACACTAAGTCATTGTTTAGAATGGAATGAGGCTTCCCTGGATACTCGCCCCATGAAACTTCCTGAAAGTGGCGAGAGGGTACTAGCTTATCTGCCAGAGTACCCGTGGTTTACAATGGTAACTTTTTTCCGTGATGAGACAGGACCGTTTTTTGTGGTTCACTGTATCGTCGATTACGATTTTGGGATGCCTTCTGGTGGAAGTATTATTGATGTAGGAGAAAAAAAACTGTTTTGGACTCGATTATCTCCTGAGCTTCCTTTCGCTAAATGGGGGACTGAGATTCAGGGTTAGTTGATAGTTATCAACTAATAAAGGAAGCCTTCAGAAACAATAATCCTCTTACTAAGGTCTGGCTCGCTTCATCGCTCAATATGATGTTCATCAAAATATATAATGTCACAGGAAATATTATTAAACTATAGCAAAATATGGATCAATATTGGTGTCAACTTTAATATGAGCATACTTTCCACTCCATGGTTATTCTCTGTGATGTGACAAAGCTCATTCAGAATATAAGTATTTCGGTGATTGCGATAGCTTGTCTCGAAAGTAGATGATCGGAATTCTCGAAAATATGCACTTGACTACAATAATTTAAGTGTTTGAAAATTATTTGGATTCTAGAGATCGATTTCCTAACAGATAGTTCTCATGCTCAACAGGTGAGCTTTGCGAGAGCGGTAGAGAGACTAAAACGGATTAGTGAGTATTGCGAAAGCAATTTGGGCGAACAAAAACTATAAATAAGTACATTTGAGTTAATATGAAGTTAAAAAACCATCTGCTATACATCGATATTACACAATTTTGTGGTATCGGCTGCGACTTTTGCATGTACACAGAAAAGCACGCAAAGAGTCACTTAAAGCTATCTTCTAAAGCTGTAACTAACCTGTCTAGGTTAATAAATGATCCGGAAGTAAAAAGAATATCCGTCAGTGGAGAAGGGGAGCCGCTTAACAATATCCACGTTTTTTATCAGATTCTTGCGCTCTCGAAAGGAAATAGAAAGTTTGAGTTCATCACTAGCGGCTACCTAGAATATGAAAAACTAAAAAATGCTTTAAGAGAGATAGATCGAATAGTTGAATCCAATGGTGATGACTGCAACATTAGGCTTAGCTCTGATTCTCATCACATACCCAAGCTTAAGCACCTTCCACACGGTAAATGTATCCATGACTTCAAAGAAGGCACATACAACAATCTGACGCTGTCCTTTCGTTCGATTGACCCTGACAGAAAATTCACAAGACGATATCTAATTGACCAAGCCAAAGCTATTGGCTTCAACGCTCAAGTTAGAGCAACTGGTGCTCTTGAGGATGTAGTCATGGTAGACGGCACTGAATTCCGAATTGATTATAAGAATCTCGTTAAGCCACATGGTATGTATGCACAATACATGAGTATGTGGCAGTACATAGACAGCATAGAACAGAAAATGGGTAAGCCGTTCACACTGGGTAGTATCAACAAACAAGAGAATGGCTTAGATGTGACGATTAAGCCTAACGGTGATGTGTACTTGTACGGTCTTGAAATGAGATGTCTGGGAAACATCCATGAAGACCAAATATCCTATGAATTCATAACGGAAGTGTTGCTCTCAAATGAAGTTATGCGAAAGCTGTATGAGGAGCCGTTTAGGGACGTTATCTTTTCTTTTGGTGATAGAGAAGTTATTAGTAAAGCCATTGAAACCGTAAATAACCCCTATTGGTTGATGAAGGAAATCTACGAAGAAATTAGGTTGGACTTGGTATGCTAGATCTCCACACTCATAGCCAATATTCAAAGCATGCTAAAGGTGAAATTGAGGATGTTGTAAAGTCAGCTATCGCTAAAGACATCAAAATTTTATGCTTAACAGATCACGCTCCGTACCTCGTAGATAGCAAAAATCGAATTTTAGCCTCTGAATTAGTGAGTTATGTCGAGGAAGTTAGGTTCATAGCAGCCAAGTACTCTAAAAATATTAAAGTTCTTGTCGGCTTGGAGGTTGATTATCATCCTGCACATGAAGATTACATCGCCAATCTCATACAATCTGTAGAAGTGGATTATGTTATCGGAGCAATACACTATGTGTATGTTGATGGCGTGAAAATTAATGTATGGGACATTGAGAACTTATCGACCAAGGAATTTCTCGACAACTATTTTTGTTATCTGCACAAAATGATTCTAAGTGGTTTTTTTGATTCTATTGCTCACCCCGATACGATCATGCGCGGAGGCATAGAGGCCCGAGAGTTCTATGAGCGTTTTGTTTTTCTTTTGCAAGACATGAAAGTTCATGATGTTGCTTATGAAATTAACTGTTCTTCACTTACAAAATCGAACTACAACCCTGAATCAAAGAGCAAGACTAAGGGTGAAGCTGTTTATCCAAATTATGACCTTGTTACCACAATGGTAGAGCAAGGTCTGAGTTTTACTATCGGCTCAGATGCCCACTCTCCATCAAATGTTGGCTTTGGAGTTCGTGAAAATCTAGAACTATGCGTAAAAGCTGGAATGGATTCTATAACCTATTACGAAGCTAGGAAACCTGTTGTTTTGCCAATAAATCAATTGTTGAGAGTGGAGTGCTCATGAGACTAAATATGAAAAAGGACCGATCAGAGTTTTCGTTTGAGTTCTTTAAAGAATTGAGAAAAAAATTATGTGTCGAAATGCGCTCCAATGAGATGTCTGTTAGAGACTATAACCAACAGTTCAACACTATTGCTTCGGTCGTCATTTCTCATGATAACTCTGGCTTTCATCACATGCTTCACAAGGAGGATGCGAATGATTTTGCTAAGACTTATAGCAGAGCAAAGCACGGGAGCATGAAAGACATTGTTACTTTGTCTGAAATGGTTGTTTCGACTTTTATAGCTCAGTTTGATGATACGCAAAGCTCAATATTTCAGTTGTTTCAAGGACTCGATGTAGACTCTGACACGTTGGTGTTGATGGTTCCCGGATCTAGGAATATAGAATCTTCATCGAATGTAATGTTTGATATTGCCCTTAGAAAGATAAACGTGTTTTTGGCGCGAAACAATTACCCGACAATCGTAAATGTAAAACTGCCTCGGCTAGATCCGCCTGTTGAAAACTATGCGGCATTATCTCAGGCGGAAAGGGAAGAGATCTCAAAGGTAAGAGATCATATATTGCCCGGAAAAGAATTCTATAAGAACAGGAATGTTCACTTGTTCTTTGGGGACGATGTTCTGATTACGGGCGCAACAGCAGACAAAGTGGTGAGTTCTGCACTGCAACAAGGTGCTAAGTCATTCCATTCGATATATGCAGCTGTCGTCGATCCTGTTCTTGTTGAACGTATGCCAGAAATCGAGAACATGTTGAATACGAGTTGTCTTAAGGGAGGGGTTTGTCAGACCTTTATCGAGAGTGTTTGTAACGAGCAGCTAGTTCCTGTGATGAAAACCTACAACATACTTTTAGATCCTAGTAATTATGATGCGTTGACTCAGAAAATCGCATACATTCCAAGTAAAGTTCTAGAAACGCTATATGTTTACGCGATGAATAATGGATATAATAGTCATTCAAAATACAGAGACTCCGTTCTGTACGTAGAAGAGTATTTAAGTCAAAAAGGTAACTCAATTGTACATGTTGAATGAGTGTCTGATACGACTTCTCGACTGGTTATTTGTATTCATCAAGCGGTTTTCGAAGAAAAGCAGCGATGTCAGGCATGTGGTTTTCGTTAACTGGAATGGTAAATACGGCGATGCTATCGCGTCCACTCCGATCATCAAGTTCCTAACATCCCGCTGCGGCATAAGAGTAAGTGTTATTGCCAACGAACCATTGCGAACTCTTTACTGCTCGGTGATACAAGTAGATTCTTTTCACGCGATTGAAAAGAATTTCGGCTGGCTTGACCTATTTAAGATTGCATTCAACGTGAAGAGGTGTGATGCAGTTGTTCCCCTATTTGGTAAGCTCGGCGTTAAGGATATCCTGTTTGTTTTGCTCTTGAACCCTAAAGTTATTTTCAGTACGGATAGTACGTTAAAAATTTCAAGTAAGGAGTTTATTGAACAATCGAAACACAATGATATCTACGGAATGTACCAGTTGGTTATTCGTATGGTTACCGGTGGGGGCAATACCTTGGATGAAGCTTCTTTGTGTGAAGAGAATAGTAGCTGTGCCAAAAGCTATGATTATCTGATCAATGCTTACGGTAGTCGGAAAGATAAGTCCCTTTCTGTTGATAAAACTAAGTCTCTTATAATGCATTTAGCTTTGCATCACTGCGATAGTCACTTTGGTGTTATGCACTCTCCTAGTTCTATGCAGTCAGCGTCACAGTTGGTTGAGGACTTGAGTTTATCTAATGTTGAGTTAGTAAAAGGAATAACCAGTTTTGAGAGCGTTATTCCGATCATTCGTAATTCAGGGGTATTGATCTCAGTAGACACATCTCTTGTCCATGTTTCTAAAGTGTTAAATAAAAATGTTGTCGCGATCTACCCAGAGACAAAGTATTTTAATATTTGGCAACCGCCAATAAGTAGAAATTTTGAAGTTGTTTATAGTAAGGGCATAGTCGACTTTGGCCAAACGAAAGATATGAATCAATTTGAAAACACAGATGTCGACTATGCATTAAACCGAATTAATAACATTAATAGGTTGGCAAACAAAAAAGTCGTGTTCTTGTACTGGCATTCTCCCAAAGACGTTATGCCTATCGGTCATGCGATGAACATAAGAAACTTAGAGTCTAGATTAAGTGGTAGTGATTGGGTTGTTATTGTCACTACGTTAGACAAGCGTTCACCTGATTACATTGAAAACTACATACCCTTACCACCGTACTTTCACCAACTGATAGAGAAGACTGGTGATCCTAGTATTAAGCATGGAAACCATAGCGATATTATTCGGCTTAGGCTTTTGGAAAAGTATGGCGGTGTTTATCTAGATACAAGCACAATCTTTCTCAAATCTGATTTTAAAGATGTGTCTCTATATCAGAGGCTTAATAAATCTTCCGTTGCTTCTTTCGCTGGCTATACAAACGTTACTTTTACTCGCAAGGGTGAAGATGGTCGGAATTACTTTGAAGAGGCTAAGGACGGAATCGAATTATGCATCCTATACGCTAATAAATCGTCTAGAGTTTTGCAGGCTCTCAATGAGGAAATCGACAAATACTGGCAATGGAAGAGTGTAGATAAAGATTACCGAGACTATCCTCCATTTAAAGAGTTTGGGCTGAAAGAAATTAGCTTCTTGAACGAGTACCATATTCACTATTCAATTTACCATCTCATTATTACTAGACAGCCAGAGTTACTCTCGGAAATACTTGTGGAAAGTATGCACATGACTGGTAAGGAAGAGTCAAAAGCACATGGTCCCTACGCCTTAACAGACCTTTTTTGTCGAGGAGACAGTGCCTATGAGCCTGCTTCAGCTGATTCGTTATTGCAGTGTTTTCTTGAAGGTGAGCTAGAGAGTTGTCATGGAGTGCCCACTTCGTTAGGTGACCGTATTAACATAAGTAAAGAGATGGACCTAATAAAGATACCAGGCTATTTGAGAGTGTCTTTGGAGAGAGAGTTTTGCTGTATGGAAGACTTCTTTAGTAGAGTTAGCCTCTATCAGGAGTTCTATAGCTTTTGTTCCCTCGACCACGTTTCGCAAAGTGCAAGCACTACAGCTTGAAGCCTGGCATAAGACAGTGGCCCACTACGCGGAAGTGTAGTGGACCAGCTTATTTTGTATAGTTTTTGTGTGAGCCAAAGAACTCTTCATTGTTTATCTGATGGTTTTCTCCAATATCTTCAACGCGAGACTTAACTGCGCGCGCTCTTCTTCTGCTATATCTAATTCATTGCAGCCTAACGGACAGCTCTTTGGTCACAATTACAAGTAACGACCAATCAAATGATCTTTAAAGTGCTTAGCGTTTAAGACTTCACCAGTCGCTTGTGTGACCAAGTCATCAGTAGATAGTAGGCTTCCTTGGCTCCAAATATTGTCAGATAACCATGTGAAGATTGGTGACAGATCACCGGAGCGAATCGCGCCATCCACGTCCACAGTTTTCTTCATAGCAGCCATAAACTGTGCCGCATACATCGCGCCGAGTGTATAGCTTGGGAAATAGCCAAATGAACCGTCGGTCCAGTGGATGTCTTGCATACAACCGTTTTTGAAGTTCCCTTCTGTTGATAGACCAAGATAAGACTTCATCTTTTCATTCCACAACTCTGGCACGTCGGTATGTTTGATCACGCCATTCATCAGGTCGCGCTCAATCTCGTAACGTAGGATGACGTGAGCTGGGTAGGTTAACTCGTCAGCGTCAACTCGGATAAAGCCTTTCTCTACGTGAGTGTAGATTTTTGATAGGTTATCTTGTGCAAACTCAGGGCCTTCAAAGTGGTTCGAAGCCAGGCGTGCTAGGTGTTCTACAAATCCTTGGCTACGACCGACTTGCATCTCAAAGAACAGAGATTGAGACTCATGGATTCCCATTGAGCGTGCTTGACCTGCCATAGTGCCCGCTAGCGATTTAGGTAAACCTTGCTCGTAACGCGCGTGACCAGTTTCGTGCACGATACCCATTAGAGACTGAACAAATTCGCTCTCGTCATAACGAGTAGTAATTCGTACATCGGTTGGTACACCACCACAGAAAGGGTGAACACTTTCATCGAGACGGCCATGCTCAAAATCGAACTGCAAAAGCTTCATGACTTCTAGACCCAATGCCTTTTGCTTTTCAGCAGGGTAGTGGCCGTTAGGCAGTAGAATATTGTTCGACTTTTGTTTCTCGATAGCGTCATCGATTAGATTCGGTAGCCACGTTTTAACGTCTGCAAATAGAGCATCGAGTGAAGCGGAAGTTGTGCCAGGTTCATAAATATCTAGCATTGCATCGTAAGGCGTCGTGCCATTGGCTTCCGCTCGGATTTGCGCTTCTTCTTGAGAAAGTTTGACCACTTCTGCCCAGTTCTTTTCGAACCCCGCCCAGTCATTGTCACCACGCTGAGTACGCCAAGCGTGTTCACACTTTGAGCCCGCTAGGGACTGGGCTTGAACTAATGACTCTGGTAATAGGTTAGCCTGCTGCCAATCACGTTTCATTTCGCGAAGTACGGCTTGCTCTTTAGCAGATAGTGACTCTTCTTCTGCTTGAGCAAATAGGTCACCAAGGTGTGGCTGAGTCATTAAAGAGTGGATGTGGACTTCTAATTCTGCCACTGCATTAGATCGAGCTTCTGCACCGCCTGCGGGCATAACGGCTGCCTGATCCCAACCAACAATGGATGCTAAATGACCGAAGTTGAAGACTTTATTTGAATGTTCGACGAGTTTTTGAAATGCGCTCATGTGACTACTCTTTTGTATTTTCTTTCCTTAAACGCCCCAAAGGGGTCCTTGAACCTAAGGTTCCTTCTCTTGGTGCTGGATGCAGAACAAGATAAAGCATCAACAAATCACCGATAGCGAGATTATTTGAATTTACTATTTTTTAACAAATAATTCAGGTCTATTGTGCACAATTTCAGTAACTTGTATAGAGGTAGGATGCCTTTAGAGGGGGGGGGGGGGCAGTATGTGCGGTTAAGTACACCTAATACGTTAGTGTGGCTTAAATTCGTAATGAAACGGTTGGCTTGCTTTCTGAACGGCTTCTTTTCGGTTACTGACATTGAGTTTTTTGTACAGTTTATAAACGTGGGTCTTTACTGTGCTTTCCGCAACAAACAACTCTTCCGCGATTTGCAGGTTAGAATGCCCTTGAACGAGCCGATCAAGTATCTGCTTCTCACGTTTGGTTAGTGTTGAGCTGATATCCTGGGAGTTCATTGCATAAGGGCGAATGTCGCTGAGCATTTTTTCCATGACTTTTCTCGGTAGCCAGAGCTCTTGGTTTTCGACCGCTTGTATGCAGCGCGTTAAGTGCTCAATAGGGGCATCTTCATAAAGCATCCCCTTGAGATTTAAACTCGCAGCGAGTTTAAGCTCAACGATACCATTAGGTACGTCGTAAACGATCAGGTCTGCCTCCGCTGTGCAGGCAGAAATAAAGCCATGATAATCATACTTTTCTAATTGCGCGTAGGATACCAACACAATATCGAATTTGCCTTGGATAGTTAAGTTGCTGAAATCATGAATGCTTTTCCTTGTGAACTTATACTTATTACTTTTCTCTATTTCGCGGCGTAAAAACTGATTCTGTATACAATGATCTCCAACCAAAAGAACACTGGGTCTGCCGCTGTTGTTTGCCCTACCGTGCATGACTAGCCCCAAAATAGTAATTTTGTCTTAGCACTTAATGTTAACAATATCACCTTAGTTCACTGATATTGCCCTTGCCACTCTTTACTGTCTCATCATTGGGAATGCCTATGGTTGTTGTGAAAGAAGTGGCTCAATAGATATATCTAGAGTGTCGCTATACTTTCCTCCCGGTCTGTTGAACGTGTCACCAATGACAAAGTTAAGAGCAATCGGTAGCCCAGAAGTCATTTCACTTTTGTTCACTTGAGCCTCCAAAAGGTCTAAGTCAATCACTTGGCTATCAAACGAAAGTTGGTAATCGATGTCCCACTGTCCATCATTCGATTGATGCCTTAACTTCCCTTGGTGGCTAGAAGTAACGGTAATTTGATAAGGGCTGTTACTTTGAACCCATAAGTTTGGCGCATTACTGATCACTTTGTTTGAGTACAAGTTGCCCAAATCTAAGTCGTATTGCCTCTGAGTTAATCCATAAAATTGTATTTTTGCAATCGGGTTAACCGTGACATTCACCGTCGTAATTGCAGGTGATAATGGTGTTTGGTTCAACATTGAAGAATAAGCTAAAGCAAGCTGTAGTGTTCCGCTGTAGGAGCCTGCCTGGAGCCACTGCTTTGCTGGGTAACGCATTTGTATGATGGCCGAGGGCGATTGCTCTGTTAGTACAAATTGCCATTGGTTTGCAACGGACGTACCGTTGCCGCCAGCCCATGTAAATGCGAGAGTTTGCTGGTTACTGCCCGTTAATGTCGTCGTCACGTCTTCCATTTGCAGTGACATCTCAACATGACAATTTTCGCCTACAATATCTGCGGCAGCTTTATAAGAGTTGGTCATCGCATAAGGTCCATTGGCAAAGACATCATAGCTATAAGGCGTTGCAATAGGCTCAATGCTCAGTGAGTTTATTTGACAACCTACCACCGAATTGGATTGAAAGGCTGTAATAAGGGAAATCAGGTAAAAGGATGATCTAATCAACATAGAGCTCTCCCAGTCTTATCAGGACTTCTTGTTGTTCACTTAAATCAATGGTGACGGTTTGCTTTTGTTTGGTATCAAGTTCGAGTTTATAGCGCCCAGGTTTCAAGCCAGATATCGCAAATAAGCCATTTCTATTCGTAAAAAACTCAATTGGCAGCTGATTTCCCGTTCCTAAGTAGCTTGCTGTTCCTGCCACAAGAGGGATGGGGCTGCCACTTTGTCTATCTAAAAGAGTGCCTATAACGGTTAAGACGGCATCGGAACCAATCTGAAGGGTGTACCCTTGCTTGTTTCCGGGATTGAGCCAAAAGGCACCTTCTCCAAGATCATAGCCGGGAGGAAGATCCTCTACGTCGTAACTAATCAGCTGTGTGTTGTAGGCGACCAGATCCGGGATTAATACGTTATGTTGGTTAGTACTGTAGACGCGGGCGTAGTCACCATCTTTCGTTGGGTCTATCGCGATAGCGTTATCTTCCAAGCTTGAATGCTTGCTTACAACCGCAAATGCTTCACGTACAGGGCGGCCAATCGTAACAGAGGTTCCTGCAAAGGCGAGGGCACTACCAATTTCGATTCTTGTGGAGTGATTTCGTCTGTCCTCGTCTAGATCTTCAAGGCGTGAAGAGTGGTCCGCAATGAATTGGTATCGATTTGCGGCATAGTTAATGCCGAGGTCGACGCTAGAATCCGTCTCTCTGTCGGTAACGACAGATGCAAAACCAGATACCCCACCAGTATTGCCAACGTTGTTTTGATAGGTGTAGTCGAGCGAAGCTTGATCGACTTCAGTAGAGTATCGGCCGACGACGCGAGACTGTTTACTAAGCGGCCAACTCAGAGTTAGTGTTGTGTTGACTTCATCTGAGTCTACCTCATTATTCTGATAGTTTACGCGAGCACTCCAAGTAGCAGGTGTGCCAAAAAAAGGACCAGATAAGCTCGGGCTGACTGACCAATAATCATTGTTTTTATCGAGGCCAGAGCGATAGTTGAATGTCACTGCGGCTCTCAAACTATCGTAAATGTAAACAGCAGCAAAAGCTGACGCATAATGTGTGGTTAAATTTAATGGTGATTGGGTTGAGTCTAGGTCACTGACGCCAGAAAAATTCTCGGATTGATATTCGTAAACTAGGCTAAGTTGAGGCTGCCATGAATTGGCGTCAGAAAACTCAGCATCAAACGCCACTTTATAGGCGTGTCCATTGCCAAACTCGGGATGGTGGCTTTGGGAGCCAGAAAGTTCGGTAATGCCAAGAGAATTCGCAAATAGAGCAGAAAAGCCATATTGATACAGCTTTTCTCTTGTCTGAGCGTTAACACCGAGTGTTAACCAGGGTGTCACACCAAAATCTAGGTAACCATGAGCGAGTCTTTGATCTGACAAATAATCTATGGCGCCATTGTCGAAAAATGAAGGCGCACCATACATCAGGCTATATTCAAACTCTCCGCTGTCCAATAAGTCGTTACCTGTGGCAATCGAAAACTGGATGCGTTCTTGTTGACCGGATGAGTCAGTAATCACGAGTTCTACATCGTTCGTTCCTTGAGCCAAGGGGATGTCACTCAAGTTATAACTGCCTGCACCAAGCGTTAATCGTTGCACAACAATACCGTCAATCACAACGTCAACACTTGAGGTTCTTTGCAGCGTAAAAGACTGATTTGCTTTTGGTCGAACATTTCGGGTGGGGATAAGCGTAAAGTCTCGCGTAATGCCGAGCCCAAGAACGTCAGTGCCATCTTGAAAACTAGTGCCGGGATTGTACATGTCACCGACGACTAGCCTTGTTCCTTGGGTAGGGAAGTCGACATTGAGCCGCGTGCCTTCTCTATTGTATGTCGATTCTTTTTCAGAGCCATTTTCAAAGATGGACTCATACTCAATGTTAAGTAAACCAATGTTTAGGCCAGAATCTAGTCGAGAACTATAAAGGCTGGTTCTTGAGCTTTGCTCATCAAATGATTGGGTTTCATTTGCGTTTAGGAAAATGTTCAAATAACCACTGTAAAAGCTTGGCTCGTTGTAATTGTAATGATCGTTATTATCGGACAACGAGATTTGCTGTGTGAGGCTTAGCTCATTTGGGACGGCGATGATGCACTCTAGGGTTGAAAGATCGAACTGTAAGCCCAGTCCGACTTTTTCAAAGTCAACTTGTGTGAGCGTTTCAAGGTTGTTTACTTCACGAAGCCTCTGGATGGCTTGCTGTGAAACTGAAGAAGATAATAGATCTAGTGTGCTTTCTTTGGGTAATACAATGGAATCGTCTGCGGTGATGGTGATAGAAGCTTCACCGAGTACAGTATCACTGATCTTAACTAAAGAGACCAATTCGATATCCCTGCCAGTCGGGTTCAGAACGACTTCTCGACTATGGGAGACACTATTTGTTAGAAACAGTGAGAGTAGGGTCAGTAAGAAGAACTTCAATAATAAACTCAATTCATTGTTCTTTTCCATGATATAGACCGGCAGGTAAGGTTGAAGATGACGGTAACTTTATTAATGAATGAGGAGGTAAGAATTGCTGCCCAATTTCGTTTTGCAGCAGATCATTTGCCTCAGAATTTAACTCACCAAAACGAACGAGTGATGAAAATGTGTATCGAGAGCCTCTATTTTCAAGTGTAATGGCACCGAGTTCATCAATATGGGCGTATACATTGGGCCTTAATGTTTGGTCGAACACATGAACTAGCGCGTTATAATGTATATTTAAGTCAACGTTGGTTGTTACGTTATTGCTACGTTGAGTTTCTTCATTGTCTTTTACCTTAGCTTCACTAAATCGAATGAAATAACTCTCTGAATGATTAATAGGCTTACTCTTTAACCATTGCACTCGAAATGTTTGTTTTTTCCCCGGCATTAACATTGCTGCTGGTGGGAAAACTAAAATTTCTTCGTGATTGATATTATGAGTCGAGTATTTCCCATCTTCATTGAATACAATCTTTTTAACGGTCACTTCAATAGGTAATTTGATATTGGAGTTATTGGTGACAATCAACTGAGCATTATTACTCTTGCTTGTATTCAGCTCTAAAACTGTAGGTGAAATAATAATGGCTAACGATGGGTAGCTCACGAGTAATAGGAGAACGCCAAGTAGACTCATTATTCTCATTGTTATTCATCCTGATCGATCTCGATTGATACCTTAGATGCATCAAATCCATCCAGCGGCTGCATGTCAAAATAGCGTGTCGAATGTGGTAACACTAATGTCCCCGCTATCAGCTTACTAATGTCGATGCCCTTGAGGTATTTAGAATGGTTTCCATCAGTTACTCGCCAGTTAGTTTTCGTTAATCTGCCATAACTGTTTCCAGTATTTTCGACTTCAACGATCCACTTATTTTCCCCTTCTTGCACACTCTTAATATCAAGATCTGGTGCTGTATTCTTTGGTCTCACATTGACAAGTGTATTGAACTGGAGCAGTAACCCAAGTTGACCGTTGTTGCCATCACCTCGCTTAACCTCTACTTGCTTAACGGCAATACGATACGATTTTGATTGAGTGATCGATGGGTCGCCTAAGTATCGGATCATCACAGACTGGGAACGACCTGGTTCAATAATGGCGGTTACGGGTATGACAAGTAACTCGTCATCCGCTGCTCGGATGGTTTCTTTTCCGTGCTCATCCATTGTCATAGAAAAAGGATAGAGCTCAACGGTGAGGGGCGCTCGGGAGGTGTTGTCTATACGCATGGACATCTGTGCTCGTTTGCCGAGAGGTTCCATTTCTGCAACCATAGGCTCGACTTTATAAGCGTGTGCATAAGAACAAACTAAAGATAGTACTACTAAATTTATCCAACGAGACATGTTGAGCTCCATCAAGTTCATCGGTGTTGCTGTTGTTATAGGGAGGCCCGTGCCTAAGCCTCCCATTGGGGGGGAAGAATATCGATTAGTTTGATGTGATATTCACAGTTAACGTATCAGAGTAGCCGCCAGCCCAAGCCGCTGTTTCAGTCGTTGCTACCGTTAAGGTCGCGCCAACACCACCTGCCAACGTTGATGAACCAGGGTAGGCAACATCTACCGATACATCATTAAGACCAGGACCACCAGGTGCATTCAAAACCAGAGGAGACAAACCGGTAGGAGTAAACGTAGCTGTGTATTCCAGCGCAAAGTCCTCATTATCATCAGATTCCAAACCACCTTCTGAGCTGGTTAGAGAAACGGTTGCACCATCAACATCATTACATTGCATACCCAGGTTGAGGGATACAGTTTGAATATTCGTTACATCGCCGAAATCAAGAAGTTGAGTAGCAAGCCCTGTAACTTCACAAACAGGTGAAACATAACCAACTAATTGAACATCGCCCGGTGCAGCATTGACCTGAGTACCAAATAAAGCAGTAATTGCTGCTGCGCAAATCGTTAGTTTTTTCATAAGAAGATTCCTTTAACTCAAGAGATAACATTCATGTTTAGCTCAAATCCTGCCGAGCTAGCTTTTCTGCGAAATTGCAGATTTCCTACTTCGTGACGTTATTTATTGATGGGTAGATATCAATTTCAATGACGTCTTTATAATAGCCTGCGTATAGCAAGCCATGCTCAAGCGTTACTCCTAGTTCCCCAATAGTGGAAAAAGGAATAGCGCCAAAACTGTCAATTTGTACTGGTGTGGTAATGTCCTCACTGTTTAACTCTGTAGCGATATTTATTGAGCTAACATCCAAATTGATGGAATAATGAGTGAGGTTTACAAGTTCATTATCTTCGTGTTTAAGACCGCCGTATTTTGAACTAATAGTAAGCACTATTGGTTGGTTGCAATATATGTCAAAAGGTAGTGTTCTTGATATTTCATCAGAAAAGTCCATAGTGTCATTAGAACCAAAATTTACTTCACATTGATCACCGATATAACCAGATATATTCATCGATAAGCTGTCAGCTTGGACATATCCCAACATCCAAAACTGGGAAATCGTGAAATAAATCAAATTAGCTTTGAGTCGGCACATCTGACGTCCTTTGTGAATTAATACGTTTGAACTAACAAAACTATAAGTCTCCCTATGAATAATGAAGTAGTAAACAAGTTGGAAGCGATACATAAAAGTTGTAGATATAGTTGTAGTTTTGCATTTTTCTGGTGAATTAACTCAAGGTTGAGAGCAGGGGTAAGCAACTGATGCAGAGGCCGTTGCCATGGAAAATGGCCATTTTCATTGGTGGGGTAGAGGCTTTACATGCTGATTTATAAAAATGGACTTGCAGAACACACTGATTGGCGGTATTGATGGGTAATTCTCAATAACTCAATCAATGATATGGATATTTTAAATTTTGAGGCCTTTTTGGTTGCCATTACCATTTTGACCTTAACGCCTGGTTTGGATACTGCTTTGGTGATCCGTAATACCAGTCGCTCTGGACTGAAAGATGGTTGCACGACCAGTTTAGGGATTTGTTTTGGGCTGTTTGTGCACGCTTTTTTCTCAGCGGTTGGTATCTCTGCCATTCTTGCGCAATCTGCGGAGCTTTTCCAAACCGTGAAAATGATTGGCGCGGCGTACTTGATATGGCTGGGTCTTAGTAGTTTAAGAGCATTGATGAAGGCCAATGGTGGTATTGCAGTCTCAGAGCAAGTTCATCAGGCCTACAGTGGGAAACGATCTTTTCGAGAAGGTTTTCTTTCTAACGTATTGAATCCGAAAACTGCCGTATTTTATCTTGCGTTCTTGCCGCAGTTTGTGAACCCAGAAGGTTCACCGTTGTTACAGTCGATGACGATGGCGATGATTCATTTTATGATTGCGATGGTTTGGCAGTGTGGTTTGGCCGGAGCACTTAATTCGGCGAAGAGCTTGCTGAAAAATGCGCGCTTTATGAAGTGGATGGAAGGGGCAACGGGTGCGGTATTAGTTGTTCTTGGTGTTAAGTTACTAGTAGAAAAGCCAGTCTAATGCGTTTACTTATTCAATTGATATTAATTCTCCTCCTTTTTCTGGCTGCGATGGTTGGCGCTGTCGCTTGGAAAGCCGTACCGCAGCTTCAATTTGAACAGAGAGACATGGACTGGCAGTGGCATTGGTCATACTTCCATCCGTTTTCAAATGGTATCCAACAAGCTAGAACACAAGACACAAAGCAGCTTTTACTAAGGCGCGTCTATCTAGAAGAGTCATTGGTTATTTATGTTATGACGACACTGGACAATAAGTTTGAAATTGATGTGGTCAAAGAGAAGAGTTGTAAGCCTGACTCTAGCATTTGGGCCATGGTATCGATTAACAACGAACCCGCATCCCATGTTCCTATGGTGTGCGACAGTAGCGGTGAAACCTACTTTCATCGTCATGTCAGACCTAAGCTTGTGTCGCTTGAGTTTGGCGTAGAAAAAGCAGTTATCAATGAAGACTTTAAACAGTGGCCTATTGATGACATTAAAGTCGATCAGTTTAAACAACAACACTCGTCGTTTTTTGAAAAGCAAGGGGAAGAAGTCGAACACCAATGGCTGAGAGATTAGCAAAATAAAAAAGCCCGCTGAAATCAGCGGGCTTAAAGTTTCTAACTCAGTTTATGCTTTTACTGCATCAAAATCATCAGATTGAGACGAGGATTTGAAGAATAGCTTCGTCTCTTCCAACACAACATGGCGTAGAGCAATCAAACCAATCAGGTTAGGGATTGCCATCAAACCATTCACAATATCAGCCAGAAGCCAAATCATGTCTAAGTGAAGGAAAGCTCCTGAAGCTACCAAACCAACGAAAATCAGTTTGTATGGTAGCACAGCTTTAGTACCGAACAGGAATACCACACAACGCTCACCGTAGTAGTTCCAACCAAGAATGGTGGTAAACGCGAAGAACATCAGGCCGATAGACACCAGCATTGGACCGAATGTCTCAGCATTCAAGCCTACAGCAAATGCGTGCGTTGTCATCGCTGCACCAGAGAAGTCACTTTGCCAAGCGCCAGTAAGGATCAAGGCTAGACCAGTCATAGTACAAATGATGATGGTATCGAAGAAGGTACCCGTCATTGAAATCAGACCTTGTTTAACACAAGAGTCTGTTTTCGCTGCCGCAGCTGCCATCGGTGCACTACCCAAACCAGATTCGTTTGAGAATACACCGCGAGCGATACCTGACTGGATGGCTAGCATAATGCTTGCACCCAAGAAACCACCTGTCGCTGCGGTTGAAGTGAAGGCAGACACCAATACCAACTCAACGGCGTTTAGCAATTGGTCAGCGTTCATGATGATCACGCTCAAACAAGCCAGTACGTAAAATACTGCCATTGCCGGAACCACTTTACCTGCAACACTCGCGATGGATTTAATGCCACCCAAAGTGACAAACGCAACCAATAGAGTCAGGATGAAAGCAGCAAGTTCACGGTTTACACCGAGAGAAATTTCGCTGGCATCAAGAATCGCGTTCACTTGAGGGAAGGTACCGATACCAAAACACGCTACACCCAGTGCAAATACCGCAAACATGATCGCAAGCGCTTTCGAGCCAACACCATATTGTAGGTAGTACATAGGGCCACCAATCATTTGGCCTTTGTCGTCAACGCGGCGGTATTTCACCGCAAGAAGACACTCCGCGTATTTGGTTGCCATTCCGAATAGAGCGGCAAGCCACATCCAGAATAGGGCACCAGGGCCACCAAGTTTGATTGCGGTAGCAACACCAACGATGTTACCTGTACCAATTGTTGCAGACAGCGCAGTACACAGCGCAGCAAAGCTAGAAACGTCACCCTGTTTATCAGATGACTTATCTTTACGAAATACCATCGCTAATGCAGTCGGTAGGTGCTTAAACTGGATCAAGCCTAGGCTAAAAGTGAAGTAAACACCGGTTCCCACAAGCAAAAGTAGCAGTGGTGGACCCCAGACAAAGTTATCAATGGTTTGAAGTAAAGATTGTAGGTCGTTCATGATTTCCCCTTAATAAAACAACTAATAAGGAGAAGAGGGAAAGGACGAGATCAAAGATCTCTAATAGAGCCAAGCTATTTAAAGTAGGCGGGAACGCCAAATAGTTAGGTTGTTACTTTCCACTCCTCTGTCCTTTTGCCTGAGAGTTTCACCCTACACAAATGTGTAGGACTTGCTCCTTCGGCGACCGATTTAACGGTTCTCTCCAGAGGTTCCTCCAACTACAGTCCCCGCTACCTAAGTAGCACCTGAAATAGTTAATTCTTCGGCGAGTTACCCTAACTAAATGTTAAGATTTAGTTAATAACCACTCTCCTGCAGTCTTCATCGGAACATTTACTCAATCAAATGAGTAAAGGTTAGTTAATGATGCTGGTCACCATTAACGTGTGAACTCTATCATGTTTTGTTACCATTTCAACACCAAATGAAGATTTATTTTCAATACATTATGCGGATGTTGTGGCTTTGATTTCATAGGTTTGTCGATTAATTAAACAAATTACGTGCAATTGCGTTTATTCTTGGTGTGTATGGAAGGTCGGGGAAGGATTCTAGGGCGCGATGGGGTTTCGATTGGCTGATGATATGTTGTTCAAATTAGAACATTAATTTGATCAAAACGGGAGCAATCGCTTTAAATTCTACGCTATGTTGACCGTATGCTCCGTAGAAATAGGTTACAATGAGTTTTTGCGAGACTGTCTATGGAGTCAGATAGGTTCTCAGAGTTGGACAAGGAGGCAGTATGACCAGATTGTTAGCCATTGCAGTATTGGTGGCGTTAGCGTTTGTGTTATTTCGTTATCGTACCAATGAAAAAGTCCAAAAAGCGACCGTCATTACCTTGATTGGCGCATTCTTAATTTATACCGCATCAATCATGATTGCGGAACTCACTCGCTAGCAAATCAGTAGATCCCTTGGAGTAAGATACGGTGACTTCTCAGAACAATATTGAAGATCAAGACGAAGTAGTTGTCATTGAGGAGCGCGATAAGCGTACTCATATTTATATTGCGATTGCGGCAGTGTTGGGTCTGGCATTTGGTGGTTTAGCTGGCTCGGCAATGACAGCGAGCAAGTGGGAGTCCACGTATCAAGTGTTGGAAGAAAAGTACCAAGCACTGACACAAGACAAAACTGACTTGGTCTCTCAAGTAAAAACACGTGAAGCGAGCCTAGATCAAGAAGTTGATGCAAAAGTAGCGACACTGTTGGCAGAGAAAGAAGAAGCTCATAAAGCCGAATTAAAAGCACTTCAAGAACAGTTAACCGAAGTCGAAAAAGTGAATCTTGCACTTGAATCACAAGTGAAAGAGCAGAAAAACAAATTAAGCAGCACCAAGAATGAAAACGACAAGTTGAATCGCCAAGCCGATATGCAAGCGACGATGTTCGAGCGTTCTCGAGAGGTGTTCCGCAAAGAATTACAAATATCGCAAGAGCTTGAGTCTCTTGAGAAAGAGCGCGAAGCACTATTGCCTAAAATTGAGAAGCTAAAGAAAGAGTGTGATGTTTTCTTAGAAGGCAAATCTTGGGATGTGAAATCTGACGCCTGTGATAAGCACGATGAAGCAAACTCTCGTCTAAGCCAAGTTGACCAGCTTATTGAAGTCAATAAAATGGACTTAAAGCAGATTAAAGATATTACTGAAGATATGGGTTTATAGCACCATCGCTTCGGTAGTGAACCACCTATTAAAAAGGAGCTCACTGAGCTCCTTTGCTGTATCTAATACCGTCTTAGTAAATAATCACTAATCAAAAATGTTAGCCTTGTTTCAGACGTTTTTCCTGCGCTAATTCCAGTCAGTTACTTACTGTGATTGGTATAATTTTACGCTTTCCCTATTTTCATAAGCGTTAACCCTATCAGCCATTCAATAGTCTTATAACATGGTTGGCTGAGCTTATAAGCGACTAAGCTCTCTACCTGAGAGGTTAGCTCATAAACGTAAGGTTGATGATGTCTGCCTATCGTCATTTGGAAAGCGAGGCGCCATATCGCCAAGAACTGACCGTCTTCGAGAGCTTTCTGCCAACTCGCTATAAACACAGTCTCATTCTTTGAGAGATCTAACTTTTCAACCATCAGCTTGAGTAGGCGACCTTGCAGCGCACATGGAATATCTACTTTCTTTGCAAAGTGGTGGCTGATCCCCGTCCTCGATATCCCTGTCTGCTCACTCAACGTTGTGTAAGACATTTTCTCGTAACCAAGCGTTATCAATTGCTCTGTTGCAACATCGAGAATGGTGTTGATGGTGATTTGGGTATCTTCTTGTGTTCGGCGCGCCATAACTATTGCCAGTGTTGTGATTAAAAAAAGATACTACCACTTATCGTCCGCCATTCCATATCGGAAACCTAATATTGACGTTGTTCGCATGAGAAATGCGCATAACTGGCCATAAAAATAGCCAAGGTAACAACTTGTTTACATTTGCTTGTAGTGTGTAAATTGCTGATGGATATGATAATGCATTGATATAGCTCGCTTTCCGTATAATTGTCGTAAACGTTTGCTATTGCAAAATTGTGTGTAACACAAATTTTACAACTGCCGTTTAAAACTGCGTAAAGCCAGATTTCCACTCATGTATTCCAATTTTTCTCCTCCTGCGCCAAGTTAGAAATATCGAACGAGAACGCATGTTCAAATACAGCAATGACATAAGGAGAAAGTCATGGTGGACACCTACAACCCATTAGGAACGGATGGATTCGAATTTGTGGAATACACAGCGGCGAATAGCGAAGGCATTGAACAGTTAAAAGCGCTGTTTGTATCGTTGGGTTTTGCAGAGATCGCAAAACACCGTTCTAAAGAGGCTTGGCTGTACCGACAAGGTGACATCAGCTTTATCGTTAACGCCCAGCCACACAGTCAAGCAGAAGGCTTTGCTAAAGTTCACGGCCCATCGGTTTGTGGCATGGCGTTTCGTGTGAAAGACGCGAACGTTGCATTAAAGCAAGCGCTGGATAACGGTGGCGTTGAGTACAAAACTGAAATTGGTCCAATGGAGCTGAGCATTCCAGCGATATACGGTATTGGTGAAAGCCTCCTGTACTTCGTGGATCGTTACGGCAAGCAGAGTATTTACGATGTCGACTTCCGTTTCTATGACGATGCCGACGAGCGTTTAGCGAAAGCCGACGTTGGTATGTATGAAATTGACCATCTGACCCACAACGTGAAGCAAGGCAATATGGATGTGTGGTCAGGATTCTACGAGCGCATTGGTAACTTCCGCGAGATCCGCTATTTCGATATCGAAGGTAAACTGACCGGTCTTGTTAGCCGCGCAATGACCGCGCCTTGTGGCAAGATCCGCATTCCAATCAATGAATCTTCTGATGACAAGTCACAGATTGAAGAGTTCATTCGTGAATACAACGGCGAAGGTATTCAGCACATTGCGCTGACGACCGATGATATTTATCAAACCGTTCAAACGCTCCGTGATCGCGGCATGGAGTTTATGCCGACGCCAGACACCTACTATGAGAAAGTGGACGAGCGTGTGAAAGGGCACGGCGAAGATGTTAGCAAACTACGTGATTTACGAGTTTTAATAGACGGCGCACCGACCAAAGACGGCATTTTGCTGCAAATTTTCACTCAGACGGTAATCGGCCCGGTGTTCTTTGAAATCATTCAACGTAAAGGCAATGAGGGCTTTGGTGAAGGTAATTTCAAGGCGCTGTTTGAATCGATTGAAGAAGACCAAATCCGCCGAGGAGTACTAAGCGATGCATAAATGGATCACATTCCCTCATCGGGAGGGAGTGTGCTCCAAGCAAGCACATGCTGATTTCCCGGAAGAGGCAATTTACGAACGTGAAGCAGGTCGAAGTGGATTCTTTGGCCCAGCAGCACACTTTCATCATCAACATGCACCGACAGGTTGGTCTGAGTGGGAGGGGGACTTACGTCCGCGCGCTTTCGATTTCAACCTAGTTGAAACGGCGAGCCAGATTTCGCCTTGGGCAGTGCCACATCTTCTACACAACGCCAACTGTAAGGTTCGCGTGTGGCGTATGGACGAGAAGATGGACTTCTTGGTCCGCAACGCTGATGGTGATGAGCTGCTATTCATCCACCACGGAACGGCCGACCTTTATTGCGACTATGGTCATCTCAAAGTGAGTGAAGGGGATTACGTGATGATCCCGCGCTCGACCAGTTGGCGTTTAGATCCAAGTGAACCGATGTTCGTACTGATGATTGAAAACACCGATGCCGCTTATTCTTTGCCAGAAAAAGGCATGGTGGGCAATCATGCGGTGTTCGACCCAGCAGTACTGGAAACGCCTTCGATTAACGACGAATTTCGCGCGCAATACTCAGAAGAGCAAACACAGGTACAGGTGAAGCGTCACGATCAAGTCAGCGTCATTACTTATCCATTCAATCCACTTGATGCCATTGGTTGGCATGGTGACTTAGCGGTGGTGAAAGTGAACTGGCGTGATATTCGACCGTTGATGTCGCATCGTTATCACTTACCGCCTTCCGCACATACCACATTTGTTGGTGCAGGATTCGTGGTGTGTACGTTTGTACCTCGTCCAATCGAGAGCGACCCTGGTGCTCTGAAGGTGCCGTTCTATCATAATAATGACGATTATGACGAAGTCTTGTTCTACCATGCAGGGGATTTCTTCAGCCGTGACAACATAGAAGCAGGCATGGTGACTTTCCATCCGGCGGGCTTTACACACGGGCCACACCCGAAAGCGTTCAAAGCAGGTCAGGAATATAAGAAGAAGTTTACTGATGAAGTGGCAGTGATGATTGATACGCGTCACGCACTCGAGTTTTCTGACGAGCTCGATAAGGTTGAAAACAAAGAATACGTCTATAGCTGGCAAGAGAAGTAAGGGGCAAGGATGAAATTAGCAACCAAGAAAAATGGCACTCGTGATGGTCTGTTGATGGTCGTGAGCAAAGACCTGACACAATGTGTTCCGGCAACTGAAATTTTCCACGCGATGCATCTCGCGCCAACCATGCAAGTGGCATTGGATAATTGGGACAGAGTCGCTCCACAACTGGAAGAGCTTTATAGCGCATTAAATAGCGGTGACGTATCGGGATGCGAAGAGTTTGAATCCCACTATCTAGAGTCACCACTACCTCGCGCATATCAATGGGCAGACGGAAGTGCGTACGTCAATCACGTCGAGCTAGTGCGTAAAGCGCGCGGTGCAGAAATGCCGGAAAGCTTTTGGGCTGATCCGCTTATGTATCAAGGTGGTTCAGATACGTTTATTGGCCCTTGTGACAACATTGAATTTGCCAGCGACGAGTGGGGCATCGATTTCGAAGGTGAAGTTGCGGTGATCACAGGTGATGTTCCGATGGGAGCAAGCATTGCCGAAGCGCAAGAATCGATTCGTCTCATCATGTTGGTCAATGATGTTTCGTTACGCGGTTTGATCCCAGCAGAGCTCGCCAAAGGTTTTGGCTTCTTCCAATCAAAACCGTCATCGGCGTTCTCTCCCGTTGCGGTAACACCAGATGAACTTGGCGAAGCATGGTATGAGAATAAAGTGCATCTGCCGCTTGTCTCAACCTACAATCACAAGCCGTTTGGCTGCCCGAATGCTGGGGTTGATATGACGTTTGATTTCGCTGATTTGATTGTCCATGCTAGCAAAACCCGTCCACTTTCTGCTGGGGCGATTATTGGTTCTGGTACGGTATCGAACAAGCAGGGCACCGAGCATGGTACCTCTATCGAAGAAGGTGGTGTGGGCTACTCGTGTATTGCAGAGGTGCGAATGATTGAAACCATTCGTGATGGTAAGCCATCGACACGGTTTATGTCGTTTGGTGACGCAATCAAGCTAGAGATGTTTGACGCAGATGGTAACTCGATTTTTGGCGCGATTGATCAGCAAGTCAGCCAATACCTAAAACACTAACAGTGAGAGGTAAGGAAGCGATGAGCGATAACATCACCCTCTATGGCTATTGGCGTTCTTCGGCGGCTTATCGAGTTCGCATTTGTTTAAACTTGAAAGCCTTGGGTTACGATTCAAAATCGGTTCATTTGGTACGTAATGGCGGCGAGCAGCACAGCGCGGAATATCATGAGTTAAACGCTTCTGAACTCGTGCCAGTGCTGGTGGATGGTGATGTTCAGTTAAATCAGTCTCTTGCCATCATTCAGTATCTCGATGAGCAGTATCCTCAAGTACCAGTGATTCCAGAGCAATCGCCGCTGAGATACCAAGTATTAGCAATGGCTCAAGATATCGCGATGGAAATTCACCCTCTTAACAACTTGCGCGTGTTGCAGTATCTAGAAGGGGCGCTGTCTTGTGACCAAGAGACAAAAATCGAATGGATTCATCATTGGGTAAATCAAGGCTTTACGGCACTGGAAGAGAAGCTAACTCAGCATCGACAACAGCATGGAAACTGTACCTACAGTGTGACTGACGCTCCCTCTGTTATTGATATTTGCTTAGTGCCGCAAGTGTACAACGCGTTGCGATTTGGCGTGGACTTGATACCTTATCCAGTGATCAATTCGATTGTAGAGGCGTGTAATCAACTGCCAGCGTTTATTGATGCCATGCCTGAGAATCAAGCCGACGCAAATAGCTAACACTTTCTTTGTACCTTAACGATTAACAAACGGGCTCCAGTTGAGCCCGTTTATATTCTTGTTTGATTAACGCAAATCGCCCGCTACTGTTATTATCACCCCGCAATTTTTATCAGTTTTGTTGCTCTGCTGTAGTTTTCCCATTAGGCTTTGAGTAACTGTTTGTTTTGGGCGCACTTTATCTATGACCAACATCTTTATCATTGTTGTTCTTCTGGTTGTTTTCTTCTTTATTATTCAAAAGTATGTTGTGAAGCAGGATGATACGAAAGATTATCCGTATCGTTCTAAAGGACCAGTATTGAAAGGGCCAGAAAGCGCGTTTTTCAATGCATTGCGAGCTGCGGTAGGTGAGCACGGAGTCGTACTTGCCAAGGTTAATATGTCCAACGTCGTTGTTCCAAAGGACATTAAAAACAAGAAACAGTTTTTCGTTGCGAGTAACAGAATCTCACGTAGTTACTTTGATTACGTTATCTGCGATCCGAGAACGTTAGAGCCAAGAGTGATCATTGAACTGGACAATGGTCAGCAACTTCATAAAGGTAAAGTCGAGCGCCAAAAGTTGCTGATGCATGTATGCAAATCGGCGAATTTACCTTTGATTGGCGCATCGGTAAAACACAGCTACCAAGTCGGCCGTTTACGCCGCTTATTGGCCGCGCATATTGATTTGATTGAGCCTGATAAAGAAATACGTTTTTGCAAGAAGTGTGGCAGCCCGATGATCATTAGAACGGCAAGCCAAGGAGATTTTAAAGGGAGACGATTCTTTACTTGTAGCCGTCAACCAAACTGTACTTACACCGAAAACTATAATGTGGTGTTTGATACAGAAAGTGAATAGATGCTGCTAGCATGTCGCTTTTAAGAGAGGCCTCGACTCACTAGTCGAAGCCTTTTTGTTTATGTAAGGCCATAAGAACCGCACTTTGCAACAGTGGCTCCGATAGCTCCTATACTTTGATAAAGAAAGAAGAATAGGGACGTGTTATGCGATATGGATGGATTCTTTCTGCACTGCTACTCGCATTCAGTAGCAACGCTCAGCAGTCACTCAAACCACTTGAATGCCAACTGATAGACACACCGCAAGACCACTTCTTGTTTTATCGTGAGCAGATGGTTTACCACAGCGAGCAGTTTGCGATTTTCCAGAACTTTAAGGGGAGGGTGAGTACACAAGTAGATCTTAAAACTGGCGAACTGATCCGCACGACGTACATTGGTGAACCGTTTGAACCGAAATATCAGATTCTGTTTGGCTACTGTCCAAATGTGTCGCAAGTTCTGCAGATTTGGATGCTGAATGAAGTGCCTTATGATAATTAATCTAAAACACAAAAGTTAAGTAGATCACACTTTTACGCCCAGTCAGGAGTGGCTTTGACGATAAAATCGTCTGAAAACGGGCGTTGAGTTTAGATTTTCGCCAAACGATTCAAAGTTAGTTAATTTATACTTGCACCCCTCATAGGATATAGCTAATATCCTTCTCGTTCTTAAGGAATGGGTCCGTAGCTCAGTTGGTTAGAGTACTACCTTGACATGGTAGGGGTCGGCGATTCGAGTTCGCCCGGACCCACCACTCCTTAAAGCCATACTAAAACCAAAGTATGCTGAACATTAAATTTGGGTCCGTAGCTCAGTTGGTTAGAGTACTACCTTGACATGGTAGGGGTCGGCGATTCGAGTTCGCCCGGACCCACCAAATTTAGTTCCTCGTGAACAAACGCAAAGCCCGCTAGTCTAGCGGGCTTTGTTGTATCTGGACATAGCTTTCTTTTCTTAGTTCTTCGATTATCCTTTGCTTTATCAGTTATTTATATTCCTGCCTTTAAACCTTCCTTACAGCCCAACAGTAATAAACGAATTGATAATTAGGGCGTTAGCGATATCTATAAAGAACCCACACACTAAAGGTACGATGATAAATGCTTTATGTGCAGCGCCATATTGCTGTGTCACGGCTGTCATATTGACGATGGCTGTCGCTGTCGAGCCTAGCGTAATACCGCCAAAGCCTGAGCCTATCACCGCCGCTTCGTAGTCTTTCCCCATAAAACGGAATACTACCCAAATGGTAAAGGCGATGGAGAGTGCCACTTGGAAGAACATTACGGTTGCAAGGAACATTATCGTACTTTGTAGCTGCCAAAGTTGAAGTCCCATCAACGCCATCGTTAAGAACATACCCAAACAAATATCCGAGATAAGTGCATGACCAAGTTGGGCGTTTTTGTTTTTTTCTTTGCGTAGCAGCAGAGACTTGCCATTTCCAATCAAAATACCAGCGACGAGACAGGCGACAAACATAGGAAGTTGCAAGCCAATTGCTTCAAACCCTAGGTTGATGAAGTACCCAACGATTAGGCTCAAGTTGAGCATGAGCCAAGCGTACAAGTAACCAAAGTGGTCAAGTTTAGTTTTTTCGTTGTGACAAACCCCAATATCTAAGTTGTGATCTGTATTTGGAGTCAGTTTGTGTCTTTTGATCAGGTAGTTAGCGATAGGTCCGCCAACTAAACACGCGGAAATTAGGCCGAGAGTATTGGCTGCAAGGCCAACCTCAGCCGCCCCCTCTAGCCCCATATCTGCGAAGGCTGGAGACCATGCCATTGTCGTACCCACCCCACCGATCAGTGAAATTGAACCTGCCATCAAACCAAGTAAAGGTTCTAACCCCAGCAATGAAGCGATACTGACCCCGATGATGTTTTGTAAAACAATATAGATAACGGCAAGTAAAGTGAGAACAAATAATGGCTTACCGCCAGATATTAGCGTTTTAAAACTGGCGCTGAGACCAATTCCTGCAAAAAAGTAGAGCAGCAAGGTGTCTCTTATCGCCAAATCAAACTCGATTGTTAGATCAAATATTGAATAAACAATGGCGACAATAAGTGCACAAATAAACCCACCAATGACGGGTTCTGGAATACTGTATTTTTGCAAAACTTTAAAACGCATCGTGGCAAACTTGCCGATAAACAGCAAAACGATAGCGAGGGTAAAAGAAAGAAACCCATCAATTTCTATAACTTGCATAATTCAATAACCTAATTCGTAAAGTGTTATGTGTTGGTTGCTATGCCATGTGTCGAGTCAGGGTGAAAAAGAACACTAGATAACTCGAAAATATAATCAGAGCAGGAATGTAGCCTTTCATCTTTCTCTCCTGTTCAAAGTGTTGAACCTAGTTTGCTTGAACGGGTGTTGGATCGACACGAATAGGAGATATTCAATTTTGGTGAGCTCTAGTCATCACCGTTCCAAATCTGAATATCTCTAACCCATAGTCATGTCTAAAGCCTTTCTTTTAATGTTTACCTATTCCCAATTTCTTTCGTGAATAAGGAGTGGTACATGCGATACATCAAGAAACTCATTTCTACATTGGCATCAATGAACTACTACAGTGGCGGTAACGATCTCTTAGATGACCACTCGACTTCCACTTATCTCCAGTTTGTTTCAGAGGAATCTTTAACGAGTCATCGACAGAACAATGTGCCTTGTGAATGCCAGATTCCTGCTTGTCTGAGTGGAGAAGTGCAAAAGGTAGAAGTGGCTAATGCAAAAATGAATAACTCTTATCCGTCGAGTTAATTTCTCGACTCGTTACACTGCTCAGCAAAAGGAAAACAAATAGGGATGAATAGCGTGGATGACACACGTGACTAATCAATTAATTCATTTGGAGATGGTTGTGAAAAACTCGAATACTTTAAAAGCTCAGAAATTACGCCCAGTAGCAATGGCGATGACCATGGCATTTTCTGTGCTGCTCACTGGTTGTAAATCGGAAGCTGAAGTTGAGGTGTCAAAGCCTGTTGTTCGTCCCGTGTTTGTTGAGGTGGTGTCGAATGTTCAAGTCGCTGACTTATCATTTAGCGGCACGATTTCTTCTGCAAGCCGCGCTGATTTGTCGTTTCGAACTAGCGGACGTGTGGTAGATATGCTGGTTAAGGAAGGCGATCAAGTGGAAGAAGGCCAACTGATTGCGAAACTAGACTCGGCTGATGCAGAGATTGCACTTACCTCTGCACGAGTCGAACTAAACAATGCCCGCTCTGAGTACCAGCGAGCGAAGACGCTGTTTGAACAACGCCAGTCAATTTCTAAAAGCCAGTTTGAAGAGCTTACGCTGCGTTTTAACTTAGCGCAAAATCAGCATGCAGAAGCACTGCGCCGCCTTGATGATACTAATCTTAGAGCCCCTTTTTCTGGCGTTGTGAGTCGTACTCTTATTGATAACCATGTGTTGGTACAGAGCAATGAAGTGGTCGCGTCATTGCATGACTTGTCTCAACTTGATGTCACTATTCAAGTACCTGAGAGTGTCATGACACGTAATACTAAGGCGACGCAAATCTTTGCTCAGTCGCCTATTGCACCGTATGAAAAGTTGTCACTGACACTAAAAAAGTATGAGACAGAGCCTGACCCTGTAACAGGCACTTATGCCGTTACGTTTGCTGTAGATTCGACAGAAGGCAGTCGCTTGCTACCGGGAATGAACGTTCAAGTTTACTCCAGTGGGCAGAAGGGCGAGACAACAGCGATCCAAGTGCCACTTTCGGCAGTGGTTCCAAACAATATGGGCAATCAATATGTCTGGGTGGTAGACGGACAAAATACCTTGAGTAAGAGAACGGTTTTCACCGGCTCCTTGAATGGCGAGCGTGTTCAAGTTTCTAACTTGCAGTTAGGAGAGAAAGTCGTGGTTTCCGGCACTCAAAAACTTCAAGAGGGCATCGCTGTACGTCCTCAAGTAGCGGAGGCTTACTAAGATGAATATCGCGAAATACACCATAGCAAAACGCACAAGTGTGTGGGTGATGGTTGCTCTAATGCTTATTGGAGGATACATCAGCTACTTGAAGTTGGGTCGCTTTGAAGATCCTGAGTTTGTTATTCGCCAATCGGTTATTGTGACGCCATATCCGGGTGCTACGGCTCAAGAGGTTGCTGATGAAGTGACGGATGTGATTGAAGGTGCTGCGCAATCTTTGCAAGAGGTAAAAGAAATCACCTCAGTGTCGAAGCAGGGAATGTCGGAAGTCACGGTTGAAATTAAACGTGAATTCTCCAATACGGAAGCTGAGCTACAACAGGTGTGGGATAAGTTGAGAAGAAAGGTAAGTGATGCTCAACGTTCTTTGCCTCCTGGTGCTGCGCCATCCATTGTGAATGACGACTTTGCCGATGTATATGCTCAGTTTTATGCCGTGACTGGTGATGGCTTTACCGATAAGCAGTTGCAAGATTATGTGGACACGCTGCGCAGAGAGTTGGTGTTGGTGCCTGGCGTTTCTAAGACAGCAACGCTTGCAGAGAAGCAAGAAACGATTTTTGTCGAAATCTCAAGTGACCGCTTGGCTCAGTTTGGCGTGTCAGCTCAACAAGTCTACCAAGTATTAGAAAAGCAAAATGTCGTGACCGTTGCTGGTGCGTTAAATACAGATGGTATGCGTATTTCAGTCATTCCAAGCGCAAGCATCAGCTCATTTGAACAGTTGAAGTCATTACAAATTGGTTTGGGGGACAGTAATACGGTGATGCGTTTGCAGGATATTGCAAATGTGACACGTGGTTACGAAGAGCCTTCATCCGTTTTAATGCGCTATAACGGAGAGCGAGCAATTGGCTTGGGTATCTCAAACGTTGCAGGTGGAAATGTCGTTGAGATGGGTGATGCTGTTAAAGCACGCATTGCGGAATTAGAGGCACAGCGACCACATGGTATTGAACTTCATGAAATCTCTATTCAATCTGACTCTGTTCGCGACTCTGTAGCTGACTTCATTAACAACTTAATCGCGGCAGTGGTTATTGTATTCATCGTTCTACTGCTTTTCATGGGAGTGAGAACGGGCATCGTCATTGGTTTTGTTCTGACGCTAACGGTAGCGGGTACGTTGATCATTATGCTGATCGACGACATTGCAATGCAGCGCATCTCACTTGGCGCGCTTATCATTGCGCTCGGTATGTTGGTTGATAATGCCATTGTAGTAACTGACGGTGTAATAACTCGATTACAGAAGAATCCAAACGCTGATAAAAAATCAGTCATCAACGACATCGTTAATGAGACAAAAATGCCTTTGCTCGGCGGAACTATCGTTGGTATCTGTGCATTTAGCGCCATTGGTTTGTCTCCATCGAACATGGGTGAATACGCAGGCTCTCTATTTTGGGTCATCTTGTATTCGATGTTCCTAAGTTGGGTGTTAGCAATCACTGTGACGCCGTTACTTTGTCATGATTTTTTGAAGGTAAATAAAGATAAGCAAGACAAAGCGCCGAGCAAAGTCAGCCTTTGGTACAAATCAACATTAGAGTGGGTGCTAAACAACCAAAAGAAAGGGTTAGCGATTGTTATTTTGGTCTTTCTAGCAGGTGTGAAGATGTTCAGCTACGTTCCGCCAGGCTTTATGCCAGAATCCCAACGAGAGCAGTTTGTGATTGATGTCTTTCTTCCTCAAGGTGCAGATATTCTAACGACAGAAAGTGTCATGTTAGAAATTGAGCGTGATGTCAAAGCAAAAGAGGGTGTAACGAATACGACGACGTTTATTGGCTCAGGTGGTTTACGCTTTATGCTGACTTACTCACCAGAAGCCCAAAACACAAGCTACGCACAAATGCTGGTGGATGTGAATGATTTTAAAGTGATTGAGCCGCTTATCGAAGAGCTTCAAGTTGAGCTTAATGAGCGATATGAGCAGGCGTCGGTTAATGTGTGGAAGTTTATGTTGGGACCTGGCGGTGGCAAGAAGATTGAAGCTGCGTTTAGCGGCCCAGATAGCAATGTGTTAAGACAACTCGCAGAGCAAGCAAAGCAATTGATGGCAGAGACACCAGAACTGGTTGCTATTCAAGATGATTGGCGCCAGCAAGTGCCGGTTGTGAAGCCTGTCTACGCTTCGGATCGTGCTCAGCAGTTTGGTCTGACAACGCAAGAATTGAATCAAGCATTGGAGCAGTCGTTAATTGGTTCCCGAGTGGGTGTTTACCGTGAAGGGAATGATTTGGTTCCGATTGTTGTCAGAGCACCAGAAAGCGAGCGTACGCATGAGCGAAGCATCGAGAATACACAAGTATTTAGTCCGACTGCAGGTCAGTACTTACAGCTCGCACAGTTTGTCGACCGTGTTGATTTGGAGTGGCAGGACTCAATGTTACGCCGTATCGATCGCGTACCAACAATTATGGCTCAAGCTGACCCTCGCTCAGGAGTATTAACTTCAGAAGCGCTAGATGCGGTCAAAGAGAAGATTGAAAACATGCCTCTACCTGTCGGTTACCAACTCGAGTGGTTTGGTGAATATAAGGACGCAAAAGAGGCGGATGAAGGCTTAATGATATCTGCTCCATATGGCTTTGCAGCAATGGTGTTGGCAGTTGTATTCATGTTCAATGGTGTTCGTCAGGCATTGGTTATCTGGTGTACGGTTCCGCTAGCAGTACTTGGTGTCGCTATTGGTTTGGTCGTCTTCCAAACGCCATTTGAATTTATGGCGACGCTAGGCTTCTTGAGCTTGGTCGGAATGATGGTGAAAAATGCAATCGTCTTAGTTGATCAAGCCGAGAATGAAGTCAACAACGGCAAAGCAGCGTACGACGCTATTATCGATGCCGCAATGAGCAGAGCGCGACCTGTTATTCTTGGTGCAACAACGACCATTCTTGGTGTAGCTCCATTGCTGGTAGACCCGTTTTTCAAGAGTATGGCAGTGACCATTATGTTCGGTCTTCTATTCGCAACGGTTCTGACGTTGGTGGTGATACCTCTGAACTACGCGTTGTTCTTCCGAGTAAAACCGAAAGCTACTTTAGCTCAATAACTCATCTAAATTTCACCTTAAGCCCATCATCGATGGGCTTATTTGTGTTTGCTCGTATGGCTAACGAAAGCCTGCTATTTCATCAAATATGAATAACTGTAAAACGTGTCGATTGATGCGTCACTTCAATAGAATCTTTGTGTAAAGGATATTTGAGGTCAATGTTTCAAGGCATTGGTAATCATCTAAGGAGGGTGAGTAATTAAAGAGTGCCTCTTGCACTCTAGCAAAATGAAAAGAGTGAAAGATGAAGCATAAATTTGTACTACCTCTACTTTTTACGGTTCCGTTATCGATAGCGAGTGAACTTGAGTATTCTGCCATTGAGAAAGAAGAAAGCTGGGGAGTTGGGATTGGTGTCAGAAGCGCCTCTATGCCTTTTAAAACGGACGGAAACACCGTTAACGACGTGATGCCATTGCTATTCTACAAAGGTGACAACTTCTATCTCGATGGCGCGTCTGGTGGTTACCACTTGTATCAAAGTCGTGATTTTAGTGTTGGACTGGCTGCTCAAATGCGCTTTTTTGATATTCCACGGTACGCGCAGAACGAGATTCAAGGATCGCAGATTGATTTTGGGGCGAAAGCCATATGGCATTATTCTCCGAAAGTCGACGTTAGTCTGGAGGTACTCAGCGACAATGATGGTCGTATGTACTCGAACCTGACAGGCGATTACCAACTAGAGGGGAAAGGGTGGGAAGCTTCTCTTTACGCTTCATTGAGAGCGAAATCATCTCGGTTTAATAACACTTACTATGGTCTTCAAATCGATGATATTGGCTCCGGTGTCGATAGCAAGGTTGGCGTCAAAGGTCGTACCCAGATCTACCAAAACCTTTATGCGGTTGGTCATTTTGGTGCCACCTTTTTTGACCACGATACTTACTCTAGCCAGACCATAGATTCACATACCCAATGGGAAGGCTACTTGGGGTTGGCGATGTTTGGTAGCTCAATAGGTTCTCCACAAGCAAAACTGCCCGATGGGGCATATCTTCGTTTAGCCAGTGGACTAGCGACACAATCAGGTCCAACTGAGATATTCATGTTTGACAACGAGACAGACCCTGATAGAAACACCATGATGTCGGTCTTCTATGGGCACCCTTTGGCAGGTTCAGTGTTTGGCCTCCCACTCGATTTTTATTTAACACCAGGCTACGTTTACCATCATAGCTCTGATACTCAGAGCTCCTTTGATGAATATGTATTGGCTATAAAGGCTTACTACACATTTGATTGGGCGGTTAGAACTCGATTAGGTTTTGCTGAAGGCATTTCTTACAGCACCAAAATTAGCCAAATTGAGAACAAAAACTTAAATGATAAAGGCTATAAGCCAAGTAAGTTGATGAACTATTTAGACTTCAGTGCGGATGTGAATATGGGAGATTTGTTAAACAACAACTCTCTAAGCAATTTGTGGTTGGGTTATAGCTTGCATCATCGTTCTGGCATCTTTACCAGCACGTCTGCTTTTGGAAGAATCAAAGGGGGAAGTGACTACAACTCGCTCTATTTACAGTGGCATTTCTAAGTCTGTTTATTGTTTAAAACCGCCAATTAGGCGGTTTTTTTCTACCTGTTTCTAGGTGCTGTTGATCTTTCGTGGTTAAATTTTGTTCGAGATAAAAGTTCGATAAACAACTAAGCTAACAGTACTTTATGATATGTTGTAAACAAGAGTGACATAGACAATGGATAGAAAAGCGTCATGGATAAGAACCTTGAAGGTCTAGATTTGAACTTACTGCGGCTGTTAAAAGTGGTGGTAGAAACTCGGAATACCTCTGTTGCTGCAGAAAAGTTAGGTATATCTCAAACCAGCGTAAGCCGCGGAATGGCAAAGCTCAGAGAAACATTTGGCGATCAACTTTTTATTAGGAAGGCACATGGTGTAGAGCCTTCCGAGCTGGCAGAGAAGCTGGCAGAAGCAGCAGAGCATATGCTGATACCGTTTACTCAAGTACTTGAAGCTTATCAAGAGTTCAACCCTGAAGAGTACGAAGGAAGCGTTGTTATTGCTGTGGAATTAACGTTGCTTGATGTCTTCGGCAGAGGGCTGTTTCAATCTCTCTCCAAAGCACTGCCTAAAGCTAAGTTTAAAATCACCTATTGGCAGCAGAACTCGCTGCAAGAGCTCTTGGACCGAGAGGTCGACTACATGCTGCATTACACCCTGTTCCAACTTCCACAAGATATCTATGTTCATCATCTGTCAGACATTGTTGTTAATCTGGTTGCCAGAAAAGATCATCCAATACTCAGCAGAACGTCAGACTGGGATGAAGTAAAAACCATTCCTCGAGTCAAATACGCCTCAGATTCAAACATTGCAAAACATGATATGTACGATGAGTTGTTTCTTGCTCAGGGGGTAGAGCCGAATATTACGTTGATCAGTCACAGCGTACCTGTGATGGTAGACAAACTAATTCATTCAGACGCAATGGCTTTTAGTAGCAGCTACCTCCTTATGCACGATGATAGACTTGCTTGTTATCCATTGCCCCAAATGCCGGAGCGGATAAAAACGGTGAGCGTCTCTGGAGGGTATTTACAGTCGAAAAGGGGTTATCCTCTTAATCAACACATACACCAAGCAGTGCAAAACTTTTTTAATTCTATTGTTCAGCCTGCTAACTAGTAACCCGTTTATTTTTCTAGATGATAAAAAGCCTCTACGGTATTACCAATAGAGGCTTTTTAATTATTATAATTAGGTTTAAAACTTGTAACTAAGACCTACGGTCGCTAGATATTCTTCATTTTTATAAAAATCAATATTTGAGTCATTGTAATTCATTCCAGCGAAAGAAATTAAATTCCAATTATTGAGTCCAGCGATATTTGCATATTCGTATGCAACAAATAGTTTGTGTCGATTATCTGAACGTGTTTTACCGTAGAGTGAGTTATGGCCATCATAATCGCGATATCCATAGCTACCAGTCAAAGCCAAAGTATGTGCATTGTGAGTTAAGAAGTAAGTCATTTCAACTTCATACTGATCGTAGGTTTCTGCTTTACCATCCGCATCATTATGTAGGTATCCAAAGCTCGTGCTTAAGCCCATGTTTGGGGCAATGTGATTTAAGTAACTGCCTTTCACATAGTACATATCACTATCACGTAATAGTTCAGATTGCTGAATGCGTTCTTGGTCTACTTCTGTTGTGGCGTAAGCCATATCAACAGAGAAGCCTGAACCCGCAATATTACTCACTTTTAGGCGGTATGCATGGCCGTCGATGTCGGTTTCACTACGACGTCCTTCTAGGTATGGGTCTTTCCAAACTTCACCAGACAATACAGTTGGGAGGTAGGCAACATCAATTTGAGTTCCGTTTTTCATGTCATACTGATAGCCAAGTTCAAAAGCAAGATCACCAACAGCCAAGTCATCACGAGATGTACCTAAATAAACGCGTTGGTTGCGATCTAAACCAAGATCATAAGCTAGGGTGCCTAACGGGATTGCCACAAAATCATCATTGTGTGAGCCTTTTTTTGTGCGATCTGTCAGCAATGCATCGCTTTCTGTACTGAGATTTGAGTTTGTCGACATATACCCACTTGCTAAAATGATTTCACCACTAAATCGTGAAGAATCTAGCGCGAATGCACTGCTTGCAAATGAAGATAGAATTGCGACTGATAGAATGCTTTTTTTGTTCATGTTTGTATCTCTCTTTCAATATATTCACTCCTTTGTTTTTCATTTCATCCGTTTGACGAGAGAGATAATAAATTTATTTCGGAGTATTTATACGGATAACAGTTATTCAGATTTGAACGAAAAAAAGACCAAACATGAATATCTCTTATTCATATTCATTGAGTTCACTGGAGTATAGGGTTAGATCATATATTTACATGTGAGGATGACCATGAATTCAAATCTAACTTTAGAAGAAGAACTTTACCAAACAACGATTTACCTCAATGATAGACCATATAAGGTGCTTGATACCGGAGAGGGAGAGTGCATTATTAACATTGTCAGTGGAATCGAGGATTACCTAATAACAGTCTCTCGCTTCCCACAAAACCAAAGAGTGATTATTGTTGATATAGCGGATGTCTTGAACGGTAAGCAACATGATAGTGAGACTATAGAAAGAGCATTAGCTAATGATCTTCACTTGTTGTTTGACGTGTTTTGGTTGGAGGAAGTCAAAATTCATTCGGAGATAGATAGTCTCAATATGAATGCGATATATGACGTGGTAAGAATAAGAGATTACTCTCGATCGTTGTTGAGTTTCGAACAACAGCTCGAAGAGAAGAAGTTAGATGCTATTCGTTGACTCTGACTTACCTGAATATCCTATTTTACATTATCACTGATATTATTGGGTGAAAGCATAACTACTATCTTGGTTAAAATTGCAATTCATTGATCTTAATTATATTAGGCTTATTTCAATTAGGGTTTTAAATTATAAAGACTTGCTAATTTTATTGGAATGTAACTCACACTAAATAATGATGTTATTGGTTGGCTTAGATGTGTTCGCTTGTAGTGTGTTTTATCTGCATATACGCCACTTTATGTGTATTTCTTGACTGTAAGTTTATGTTTTTAAAGGTTGTCATGTTTAGGTTAGGAGTGTGTTATACAAAATCCAAATATTTAAAATTGTGATATTAATTCCTTTAGATAAATGTGGGGCTTTTATTGAAATTAGTTACGTATATTATTTTTTACTGTTTTCTGATTAAAACTATAAGCGCGCAATAGGTGATAGCGGATATAAAACGTCTGTTAGATCTTATTTGTACCATAAATGGAAGAGAGTGAAAAAGTGAAGGCAAATAATAACATTCTTAAAGCAGCAGTGGGTATGGCAATGCTATCCGGTCTGCCTACAGCGGCACATGCTCACGGTTGGACCGAGTTTCCGAGTGCTCGTCAAAATACATGTTATGAACAAGGCGGAATTTGGTCGGGTAATCCACCAAATGCAGCTTGTGCTCAAGCAAAAGAAATCTCGGGTACTTACCCGTTTGTTCAGCGTAATGAATACGCCAAGAACATTACTGACTACAACAATATCGCAGCAGTAAAAGCGGCGATCCCTGACGGCACATTGTGTTTTGCAAATGACCCTCAGAAAAAGGGCATGGGTGCACCACATACAGCTTGGACTCGAACAGAACTCAACACGGGTTCATTTGAGTTTGTATTCAACGCCACTGCACCACACAACCCATCATTCTGGGAATTTTACCTAACCAAACCAGACGCGGATCTGAGCAAAGCGCTCGCGTGGGGTGACCTAGAGCTTATTCAGAAAGAGGGCAATGTTCCTGTTGAAGGTGGTAAGTACCGCATGAACGTTACCATTCCTTCTGACCGTTCAGGTGACGCAATTCTATTTGTACGTTGGCAGCGTGATGATGCTGCGGGTGAAGGTTTCTACAACTGTTCAGACATTACTATTGTGGGTGGTGAAACGCCTCCACCTGAACCAACACCGCAACCTGATCTTGTAAAAGGTGACTTGTACATTCCCGTTGATTTCATCGGTCCTGATCTGGGTGACACGGTTAAGTATGACATCATCAATAAGTACGGCGATGTTGCCCGTAGCTTTGATATTGAAGTGAATTCATCCAACATCAATGACTGGCAGCGTCTGTTGGCATCAGAGATCAACGGATGGCATGCTGAGTTCAAAGATGGAGCGGTATTCATTGGTGATTGGCATGAAGAGATGTCTCACTACATGTACTTCCAAAACGATCCTTCACGTAACTTCTTCAACTCAAAAGATAGCCGTGCATCGGGTGTGATCTCAGTAATTGATGGGGACGATGGTACGGTTGAGCCTCTAACTGGTGAACTCTACGAGCTGGTTAAGAGTGATAAGGTCGTAAACGCAGGTGACAAAGTGGTTATTGCAACTAGCGAAGCAGCGAACCTAACGCAAACTCAAGGTTCTGCAGTTAGCATTCAGAACAATGGCACGGCTTCTATCGTCGTTGATACAACGGCAGTCACACAAAATGAAACACTTTCGTTTGTTGCCAATGCGGTCAACAGTGAACGTAAAGAGACATTCACATTTGAAGTGATTGCAGACGAAGGCAGTGTAGATCCAGAACCAACACCAGACCCAGATCCAACGCCAGATCCAAGTGGCGACGAATGGGATAAGGCAAAAACTTACTTAGGTGGTGAAGTGGTGTCTTACGCTGATGGAAAATGGAAAGCCCAGTGGTGGATTCAAGGTGGTGATGATCCACAAACGACTTACCAAAAAGACCAATGGGGTGTTTGGCGTCCGGCTAATTAAGACCTGAATTTTATGCTAATAAATCAGGCCACTTTCATCATGGATTGAAGGTGGCCTGATAAAAGTTGTAACGTTATTTAATTGGAGATACAAACCCTTCTGGCTTGAGCGCAACTAAAGAGCACCTGATCGCTTGAAGGATATTTTCTGCAGTGTTACCAATAACGAGCCCTTGAATACCTGAGCGTGCAATGGTTCCCATCACCAATGTATCAACGTCTTCGTTGTCTACCCAACGGGGTATAAGTTCTTCAGCTGAGCCATGTAAGTGGTGCACTTTGATATCTCCAGAAATTCCAGACTTTTCAATCAACTCATTAAGCTTCTTCTGATGTTCTCCTTTCATCGCTTGAACTTGTTTATCAAGTATTTGGTCATCAACGTGTATCCAAATATGATGTCGTAAATAACTCTCCATTAGGAAATCCCAGCAGGAGATAATTTCTAATGTCCCGCTGCATGTATCAGCGATGGATCGTGCCGTTCTAAGAAGCTCAATGGCGAGTTCCATTTCTTCATTATTCTCGACATCTGGCTCTATAGCGACTGCGACTTTTTGGTCTGCCATCTGTTTGCTGTGTCTTCGGCTTATCCAAACGGGGCAAGGACATTTGCGTAGCAACTTCATATCAAGTGCTTTAAAGCCTTTTTGGTCGTCAGATGCTGGTTCAGCTTCTTTAAAAACCAAATCGTGGTTACCACTTAATACATGTTGAATAACACTCACCGCGGGTTTTGTATTGCTTTCGATATCGATTGGAAATGAGTTAAGGTCTTGACCGATTGATGAAAGTTCAGCGTTAACGGTGTTTACTAAAGATGTTTGGTAAGTCTCCTTATATTCACTCATGCTAGACGGGAGCGCAGGGCAAGTAATTAGGCCACTGATTTTGGCGTTGTGAAGCTGGGAGAGTTTGAGGGCTTGATCCAGCGAGTTGTTTTGGCTGGCCAATCCGTGGCTAACGAACAAAATATTCTGAAATTTACTCATAACGACCTCCTTTTTCATAAGTGTGGTGCGTCATTACACATAATTCCACACGAAAAATGTGTTTTATTTTGGGGTAAATCAAAACTTGCTTATATACCCAAGTGACTTCAGGAGGCAGGGTTCAGAAGGTTGTTATTTCATAAAGGAATTATAGTTGTTTTTTATTCCACTAATTTAATATGTTTTTGATTGTAAGTTGTTTAAAAAGGAATACAATCGCGAATTATTACCCCTCCTTGGTGGATCTAAAAATGATAAAGAAAACCCTCCTAGCTATGGCACTTTCAGCCAGCATTATCGCGCCAGCAAGTGCTTGTACTGGCATCTCTCTTTCTACTACTACAAACGACCATATTCACGCTCGAACGATTGAGTGGGGTGAGAGCGATCTAAACAGCAAACTGATCGTTGCTCCTCGAGATTATTCGTTTACTTCAACCATGCCAGACCAAAAACAAGGGTTAAGCTGGAAGAGCAAATACGGGTTTGTTGGTATTTCGGTGAGTGATGACCGTTTTATTGGTGAAGGCGTGAACGAAGAAGGGTTAACGGCAGGTTTGTTCTACTTTAAAGGATACGGATCGCTAAAGGCGTACAATCCAAAAGAGCGTACAAACAGTATTGCTGACATGGATTTTGTTCGTTGGATGTTATCGCAATTCAAGACGGTTGATGAAGTCAAAACCGCAATGAAAAACATCGATATTGTTCCTGTTTACATTGATGAAAAAGGGCAACCATCACCAACTGGACATTGGCGTGTTACCGACAAAGCGGGTAACAACATCGTGATTGAGATTATGGATGGTGGTCAGGTACACATCTACGATAACGAAGTGGGGGTACTGACCAACTCGCCAACTTTCCCATGGCAAGTAACGAACTTGAACAACTATATTCACCTTCAGCCGGGCACCAGTGCACCGACTAAGTTTGGTGGTGTAGAAGCGAGATCTTTTGGTATTGGTTCTGGCTTTTTAGGTTTGCCGGGAGATATCACACCACCATCGCGTTTTGTTCGTGCGGCATTCTTTGTTAATACAGCGCCAGAATCGAAAACCTCGCAAGAGGGGGTATCGCAAGCATTCCATATACTGAACAACTTTGATATTCCGATTGGTACTGAGTTTAGTTCTGAATATCGAGAGCATATCCCTGATTTACCAAGTGCTACGCAATGGACTTCGGTCATTGACCAAGGTAATGGAGCGCTTTACTACAAAACGATGCACGACAGCAGGATTAAGAAAGTTGATTTGACTAAAATCGACTTTAACCAAAAGCAAGAGTTAAAACGCAAACTCGATAATGGCTCATTCACGATAGAGAATGTGGAACTCTAAACATTCCCGAATGGGGGGCTTAGCGGCCCCCATATTTTAATTGCTCAGTTGAATGATGAAGTGCTGTTGGCTCGAGTTAGGTGGGTAGCATCGTTGCTCGTTAACATTTGGTATGGACGCAGACCAAACAGTGGCATGATGGAATAGATATGATCGAACAGATCCGCTTGTACGCCTTCATAGTAAGCCCAGTCAGTATTGTTGGTAAATGCGTAAACCTGTAACGGAATACCTCCTGGTGTCGGCTCTAACTGTCTCACCATGATCAGCATGTACTGATGAATGTCTTTGTTCGCTTTCAGGTAAGCATTAATGTAAGCGCGGAACATACCCAAGTTGGTCATTTGGCGTAGGTTGCCAAAGGCTGGCTCTTCACTCATTTCTTCATTGTAATCGTTGATTTCACGCGATTTCTCATAAATGTACTGGCGAAGGATTCGGATGCTTTTTAGCTTTTCAATTTCTTCATCAGATAAGAAGCGAATCGATGTGACATCGACATTCACAGAACGTTTGATACGGCGACCACCAGAATCTGACATGCCTTGCCAGTTAATAAAGGCATTTTGCACTAGGGCATAAGCTGGAAGCATACTCACTGTGTTGTCGAAGTTTCGAACTTTTACTGTAGTGAGTGAGATTTCTTCTACTGTGCCGTTCGCGCCGTAAGAGTCCATTTGAATCCAATCGTTCAGGCTGATCATGCGGTTTGCAGATAGCTGAATACCTGCAACAAACCCCAATATCGTGTCCTTAAACACCAACATGACGAAGCCCGTCGCAACACCCAAACCGGAGAGGAAAATTACTGGTGATTCGTTGGCGAGAATCGACATGGAAACCACGACACCAACGAAGAAGGTGAACAGCTTAATCAGTTGGACGAAGCTTTTGATCGGCATTCTTCTTGTGATGCCTTTAAATGTTGCAATGTCATTTAATGCGTCAAGCAGGGCAAAGATCATCCAAATAAAAATGACCAAAATAGAGATACTAAGAATCCGGTCAAAGATGTTGGCTAACCAGTCGTAATGACCAACGGCGAGAGGGATAAAGACATCCAACACCATGATTGGGATCAGCAGTGAGAGTTTTTCTAAGACATCATATTTCGCCAAACTTTCAGCGAGCGGTTTATTGGCTTTTTGCAGAACATTGTTCACCGACCGAACGATCAGATGATGAACTATCAGGTAACTGATCGCTGCAGCGGTTAAGCTCGCAAGAATAAAAACGGTTGTGAGCTCGACGCCATAAGGGTCGCTATTGATGCCCACGGAACTGAGTTTGTCTGCAATAAAGGTGCGAATGTGATGATCGAGCAAAATGTCATCCTCAAAATGTAGCCTGAATGAAGAAGTGAGAACTTCTGCGGAGAAGTCAGGCAACAGGCCTTAGAAAGCCGCTAATCCTACTCTCCATCTCTATGTTTTGCACTGGTTTAATCCAGCAATCTTGAAACTTATTATTCAAAAATAGCGTATAGGCGAAGATGTGATACAGGTTTAACATCAAATTATGAAAACGGGACACGTTTTTCTGCTAAGTCTGTGAACTCTAAATGTTTTATTAGACTAGACTGAAAAGGCGGCTCGCGTTTAATTCAAGAGGCATTCAATGGAAAATTCTAATCAATCACAACAGCCTACTTTTTTGTCTAAAGGCTGGAAATACTTTGTTATCGTTGGTGTCATTATCTCTTTAATGGGCATTGGTGCTATGAGCTTGCCGGTGCTTGCGGGCGTAACGATCTCGACCATCGTGGGTGCGGTACTGTTGTTCAGTGGTTTGGTTCAGGCATACCACACATTTTCTATTAACGTGTGGAAAGAGAAGCTTTGGTACGTTTTAAGTGCTGTGCTGTATATTGTCGGTGGCTTGTTCATTCTGTTTAAACCGCTGGCAGGTTTGGTAACCATTACGATGTTGATGGTGATCGTGATGATTCTTAATGGCTTAACCCGTGTGTTCTTCGGCTTAAGCAATCGAAGTTTACCAAGCAGCAATGTAATCGTGTTCAGTGGCGTGATTTCGGTTCTGATTGGTGGCTACTTCTTTATGCTGCTCGATGATCCTGCGTTCTCGACTACATTGTTGGGCTCTTTTGTTGGCATCTCATTATTGATTGAAGGCATTAGCTTTATCTTTATGGGGATGCAAATGAAGAAGCTCTCTTAATGAGCGTTATCTAGCATCTCTAGGTTAAATATTACAAAGTGCCTGCCGGTTCGGTGGGCATTTTTTATGGCTAAGTAAAATTGGGTACAAGCAAAACCACGGTTTCCCTCACACATTTGTCCTTCAAATCAGGCTCATATTCAAATCTCTCTTACTGTTTAATCAAAGGTTATCAATAAGCAGGGAGAGGACTTTGAAACCAATTCAAACAGCAACGATAGCACTTGCTTTGACGCTTGGCTCTGCGTGGGCAGACAATCATTTGCCAGATTCAGTTGAAGCGGAAGTGATGTTAAAAACAACAACCAGCTGGGATGGCGCAGAATTACCCAGTTATCCGCAAGGGCAGCCTGAAGTCACTATCGTAAAAATCACCGTACCAAAAGGCGTGCAGTTGCCAATGCATCAGCACCCAGTCATTAATGCAGGTATTGTGCTGAAAGGGGAAATCACGGTCACCAAGAAAAGTGGAGAAAAGATCATACTTAAAGCTGGCGATGCGATTGCTGAAGTCGTTGAACAGTGGCACTTTGGGGCGAACACAGGTGATGACCCCACCGAGATCATAGTGTTTTACGCTGGGGTGAAAAATGAGCCGATAACGGTGAAGTGAGTTGCGAAACAACAAAAAGCCCGAGTATCTACACGGGCTTTCTATGTGAATGGGAAGTTCTGCTAACGTTCTGCGTTATTTGGATTCACAAGCTTTAGCGTGGTTGGTATTGCGCTTTTCTTTAAATGACAGAACCAATTGAGGCACAAGTGACATGGTAATCATGCCGATCATTAGGCTGTATTGAATAGGCGTGAAGCTTTCACCCATCAAAATCAGACCTGATACAATGCCTGCAACAGGGTTGGCAATGCCACCAAACGTGAAGTCAACAACTGACATACGTTGCAACAACCATACATACATGCCGTAGCCAAGTGCCGTGTTGAGTACGATTACCCACAGCAACCCACTTACGTTTCTTAATGAGATGTTTTGGACAGCTTGAACGTATGGCTCAGGGTTAATGCTTGCTAGTACACCTGCTGCGATAGATAAAATCACGCCGCCTAAAATAAGTTGCCAAGTGAGCACCGTCCACCAATGCATTCTTGAACCTAAAGACTTAGTTACGCTGCTGCCAATGACAATACACATAATGGCAGACAACATTGCCACTAAACCGACCGGGTTTAGCCTAATCGAGCTTGGGTCGAACAAGAACCAAGCCAGTGCGATAAGGGTGGCACCACTGATCCCTTGAATAAGACTCGGTTGGCGCTTGTAAACCACCCAACCAAACAGCATGGCAAAGACAGGCACAGAAATCATACCCACACCAGAGATTGCAGAAGGTAAGGTTAACGCCATCACGAAAATGAGACCGAAAAAGAGGGCGATGTTAATCGTGCCAAGTACAAGCAAGATCTTCCAATCTTGTTTCTTTGGTAATGAAGGTTTGATAGCAAGTAGTAATAGACCAGCTGGCAATGCTCGTAGTGCACCAAGTAACACTGGCGGCCAGTCTGGCAAAGTAAACTGTGTCACGGCGTAAGTGGTGCCCCAGAAAAACGCCGGAATCATCGCGAGTAAAATGTTCATGTTAAATATCTTTACGTTGAGATAATTTATTGTAAAGGTACGCTCGTTATTGCTTCTTGTAAAGTATCTTTATGTTAAAATAAATTCGTCAATCAAAATGTCTTTGGAGATGAAAGGATAAATGGACGCAATTGATAGAGTGGTAAGTCAGTGGGCCAAGGAAAAGCCTGAGCTCGATACCGAGCCGATGGCGATCATGGGACGTCTAATGCGGATTGCCAAGCATATGGAAAACCACGTTGCCGAAGTTCATAAGCGTTATGATCTCAAAATGGGTGAGTTCGATGTATTAGCCACGTTGCGTCGTAGCGGTGAACCTTATCGCTTAACTCCATCGGAGTTGATCTCATCGATGATGCTGACTTCTGGTGCGATGACCAACCGACTCGATAAGCTAGAAAAGAAAGGCTTGATCGATCGAGAGCACAGTAAAGAAGATCGCCGCAGTGTCACTGTTCAACTTACTTCAAAAGGGTTTGAGTTGATCGATGTGCTTATTGAGCAGCATTTACAAGCACAACATGAATTGATGGGGTCGCTGACCAGCGATGAAAGAGGGCAGGTTAATCAGGCATTAAAGCTGTTACTGCCTCAATATGAGTAACTAAGCTCCATAGGTTTCGGATTGGGATGAATCATGGACATTGAAGAGCTAGAGCAGTTTGTCAGTACGTTTATGTGAATGCTCATATGATCTAGTGGTCGCCAAATTAATCAAAGCTCAGCGTATTTCATTTTGATATCAGTAAGATAGTTTGTTCTTGGTCACAGATACTTCGCTTATCGCCAATATCAACAAACAAAAACTCGCACCTTTAACTCGCACCGACTATATAAATGTTAAGGCGATGTTAAAGGTGAAGTTATGCGTGCACTCTCTGAATGGTTAGAAGCCTACGGTGAAAGCCATCAAAACCCTATCAACCAGAAAATTCATAAAGTTGCTGTCCCTGGTATCTTTCTGTCTGTTGTGGGGCTGATTTGGTCGATTCCGCAGATTCCTTTGTTTGGATTCAATCTCAATTGGGTATGGCTGGCGGCGGTACCCGCGTGGATCTTTTATTTCCGACTTTCCCTAAGCGTGTTTATGATGATGATTGGCTACACCGTCGCATGTATTGGCTTGATATGGTCGATGGACATCCTTGGTTGGCCAGTACTTCACATCTCAATGCTGTTATTTGGTGTCCTTTGGATATTCCAGTTTATCGGACACAAGATAGAAGGGAAGAAACCCTCCTTTTTTGAAGATCTACAGTTTCTATTAATTGGTCCTATTTGGGTGTTTCGCAAACATTAAAAGAAAGGTCTGTTTATCAGATTCGCCATCTAGGCTGTGTTACCATCCTGCTGCTTTGAAACGCCCAGAGGTATGAGGTGTAAAGCAGTAGCGAGGTCGTCACATGAGTGCAGAGCAGCATTTTCAAGGTCAGTTTGAAGTCGAATTGAAATACCGCGTAGAAGATAAACAAGCTTTTTTAGCGGTGCTGGGTGGTTTAGAGCATGAAGTCATGTTTGAAGACAATCAAGAGTCTGATTGGTTCTACGACACGCCAGAGCGAAAACTCAGTGATGAAGGGAAAAGCCTTGTGATTCGAGAGATCGAACCTTCAGGCATCAAACTTTGGATTGTAAAAGGCCCAGAAAAAGATCGCTGCGAAGCCACCGATATCACCAAGTCTCATGCCGCGAAAAGTATGCTGGAAAACATGGGGTACGAAGTGATTCTTCAGACCAAAAAAGTGCGCAGCATTTACTTTATTGGTTCGTTCCATATTACTCTCGACCATCTAGAAGGCATTGGACATTTTGCCGAGTTCGCCATTATGACGGATGACGAAAGTGCGCTTGCTCGTTATAAGCAAGAGTTGGAAGCACTTGCTGCACGATTTGGTTTGGACGAGTCGCACAAGGAGCGCCGTTCATATAAGCAGATGTGGCAAACTGAGTAAAATCCACGTCATTTCTTATTGGTCTGACAAGTAACTTCCTCCAAGGGCACTATGATTAGAGTAGTGTGAAAGCGCTGTGTCTACGTTCTTAATAGATGCAAGTAGCTAGTGACAATGTCACGGATTCGGAGGGGCAATGTACAACCGCGAACACAAATACGTGTATTGGCGAGAAGAGCGAAAGAAAGGCAAATGGCACTACATTGTGAAGTCTTTCTTGATGATCTGCTGTGCATTGCTGGTTGGCAAAGTCATTGGGTTGTTCGTCTTTGGCGAGCTGCAAACCCTCAGAGATATCACGGAGCAGCTTCCAGCCGACCTGTTTATCATGATGTTGGTGGGCTTTCCGATCAGCGTGATTGGCTGGTATCACGAAGAATCTAAATTTTTCCGTGCATTAAAGCGCCGAAATAAGAAATTCAAAGCACGATTAGAAAACCGAAATCAAAAAAATAAGTCCGGTTGATAAGGTGCTGCAATATTCGAGGATTGCGGCTTTTTTAATCGTATGTTTCGTATCTTGTATCTCATTCCTGTACTTTCTTGCCATTGTGCATCTAATCAAGGTGCGTTTGCATCGCGTCAAATTGTGTACCTGATGGCATTATTCATTTCTGATTGCGATACGGTGCTACTTTCATGATTTTTGCCAAGATTTTGTTATTGGCTCTTTGCTAGATTTCCCCAAAGAACATCCCTCTATAGGAAATATAATGGATAAGAAAGCCATGCTACACAGCCAGCAAGTGTACTTTTGTGATGACGAAGAGTTGGCGGCAATGCAAACCGAATGTCTAGAGACTTTATATGACTATAACCAGACACGCCCGTCAGAAGGTGAAAAACGCGTTGAGATTATGCATCGCCTGTTCGCGTCAGTTGGGAAGAATTGCTATATCGAGCCACCATTGAGAGCGAATTGGGGCTGTCATACTCACCTTGGTGATAATGTTTATGCCAATTTCAATCTAACGTTAGTGGATGACACCCATATCTATATCGGTGACCACGTAATGATTGGGCCGAATGTCACTATCGCGACCGCAGGGCACCCAATTGACCCGGATCTAAGGCGCGACGTGGCGCAGTTTAATATCCCTGTTCATATTGGAAACAACGTCTGGATCGGGGCCAACTCTGTGGTGTTGCCGGGCGTGACGATTGGTGAAAACTCGGTGATTGGTGCTGGTAGTGTGGTGACAAAGGATATTCCAGCCAACGTTGTTGCGGTTGGTAATCCGTGTCGAGTACTACGAGAGGTCGGACAACACGATAAAGAGTACTATTTTAAAGACCGTAAGCTTGAACAAAATATATTCAACGGTTAGCCTAAACTCTCTACTTTACTAGGAAACTAGAATGATCCTACGCACAACTAACCTCTGGTGGCTCCTCCTCCCTTTGCCAAGCAGTCGGTAGGTTGAGTTGTGCCTGGCTGCGAGTAGATGCAGCCTGAGTCGTATTCTATCTCGTAGCCTTGTTTGAACATGAAAACATCATCAAGGAGAGAAAATGAATACGGCATCTGAACCCAGCCCCCATGCTGAAAGTCAGCCTCAAAAGCGAGCGGTGAGTGCAATCACATTAGGCGTAATGTTCGCACTTGCAGGCACTCTGTTGTTCTCGATTAAACCTATTTTCGTCAAAATGGCGTATCAATATGGCGGTGATGCAGTCAGCATCATGACGCTCCGAGCCATCAGTTCGCTGCCTATCTATCTTTGTATTCTCTTTTGGATGTTGCGCCGGTGTGAGCAGCGAGCACATGTAAAGCAGCATGGAGTGAAAGCAGCCGCCATTGGTGTGTTGGGGTATTATCTCGCAAGCTATTTAGATATCACAGCGCTTAACTATATTTCAGCCCAGTTAGAGCGGTTATTGATTTTTCTTTTCCCTACTTTTGTTGTTCTGATTATGTGGCTTAAGGAAAGACAAGCCCCGAAGCGCAATGTTTTGATTGCAGTGATGCTGGGGTATGTTGGTGTGGGCTTGATTGTCGCGCATGATCTTTCCCAATACGGCGAACAAATTTGGTTTGGCGGTGGGTTAGCGATTTTGTCGGCGTTTGTTTTTGCGGTGTACCTGGTGCTGAGCAAAGGCTGCATCGCCAAGTTAGGCAGCACCATCTTTACCAGTATTGGGATGGGGAGTGCGGGTGTCGCTATTCTCATTCACTTGTCATTCAGTGAGTTGGAATTGCACACCATGGGGAAAGAACTGATCATTGTTGGCGTACTATTAGGTTTGTTCTGTACCGTCATTCCTTCCTATATGATCGCAGCAGCAATGGCTCGTTTGCATCCTGCGCACTTAAGCTTAGTCAGTAATGTCGGTCCTGCTATGACGGCGCTGTGCGCGATTGTCATACTAGGAGAAGCATTCACTTGGTATCACGCGATTGGCATGGTGCTGACGATTGCGTCTGTGGTGGTGATTAATCGTGGCAAGTAGCGAAAAGAAACAGGCAAGTCGTGTAGAACGGGCAGGTCGAAAAAGTTCGACCTGCCAAGTGCCTAAAAGACGAAGTTCACCATAATGGTGTACATGTTTGCGTCATCGTCTTCTGGAGTATCAACAAACGCACCAGAGGCATTGCGATAGGCTTTGAAGTGTTGCCATTCTGCATTAAGTGACACGTTGTAGTGGAGATCGTATCTCACACCTAATAAATAGCTGTCACCATCTTTGTGCTCTTGGTCATCAAATTGTTGGCCATACGTCGCGTAGGGCGTGAACTCGTTGAGGTTGTAAGAACCTTGTATATACCATGCAGAGGCAATATCGTTGGTTTGACCTTCGACTGTTAAGGTGAGGGCATCTAGCTCATACACGGCCCCGAGCGAAAATAGCTGAATTCTTTGGTCTGTCTCTTTCATGGCCACGTTAACATTCGTGAGTATAGTTTCCAGATCGTAATTCGCATCAAGATAGCCAAAATTCCAGCGATAATTGTCGCCACTAAGGACGAGGTTAATGCCGTACATGCCATCGGTCGTGAACTTCAGTTCAGTGGTGTCGTTGTAATCAACACTGCTGTCGTCTTTAAATCCGATAAATGGTGTTGTTGTTAAAGTGAGGCTTTCATTTATATCGTGATTCCAAAGAACGGAGAGTCCATTGTATGCGGTAATACCAAGAATACTGTCATAGACTTCATTAGGCGGGCGAGCTGGTGTAAATGCATGGCCGACAAAGTAATACTCAGATGCTAAGAATAGGGGCATTCTTAGTCGCCCCCCACGAAACTCGACGTTCTCATACGTGTAAGCAATATAAGCCCATTCTAACTGAGGATTACTCCAGTGATCCTGAGGTCGTTTGACCACTTGAGCAGAGGCTTTAAAGGCATCGTAATAGAAGTCGAGTTGCAGGCCGAACGTGGTGTCACAATCGTAGCAGTTATTGTCGTTAATAAATCGATTCACGAGAAGTGGCATTTCATTGTCAGATGACGCCCACGAAGTCGAGCCAAACCCGCTAAGCGTTAGGTTGTCAGTAATCTCGATCGCTGAGTAACTTGGAGCCGTGATACAAGAAACAAATAATGCAATCAGTGTTTTCTTCATATTATTTCTCCGAACTTACTACGTAGAGGATTTGCGCATTTGATGGGAGGCTACTGACGGGGGCGTAACCAATGCGATTTGGCTTTTCTTTCATCCATTCTAAAAGCGTGTCTATGTTTGAGTTATCAATGACTTTCGGTGGGCGTGCTTTGCCTGAAAACGATAAGCTGGCCCAATGCGCGTTCATTTGTGCAATGTTCTTGTTGAGCAAGTAACGATAAAACTCAGAACGCTCAGATGACGTATCTGGCCAATCTGCAAGTTCAACGCGATGGCCTTGTAGGCGTTTTGTTTTTCCTCGATATAACTTGCGGGCTTTCGTAATGCTCAGTTCAATAAACTCCGAGTTTAGGGAAAAAATCGCATAGCTGTCCGCCGCGAGCGCTTTACTATCAAAAGAAAGAAACACAGCGAGTGAGACAAGTACACTCAACAGCACTTTAAGTATTCTTCTATTCTTCTCTAAGATATGGATATCCATAACCATTACCTTATTCGTTAAATGACGCTTTCAATTTGGTGAATCAGCTTTTCTTTACGTATTGGCTTCGGTACGTATGCGTCCATACCAGAATCAAAACAGCGTTGAATATCGTCGTCCACCACACTTGCTGTCAGTGCAATGATTGGTGTTTTAGATAGGCCAGAGTCTTGTTCAAACTGTCGAATTTCTCGGGTTGCTTCAAATCCATCTTTTATTGGCATCATGCAATCCATCAAGATAATGTCGAATCCTCTATCTTGTTGGAACATATCTACGGCAACTTGCCCATTTTCCGCGATTTCAAACTGATAACCAGCTTTACTGAGTAGGAGTGAAGCGACTTTTTGGTTCACGTTATTGTCTTCAACCAGCAAAATTCTTCCGTTTTTGTTTACTGTGTTTTTGGGCGACTCTTCTATGGTCGAAGTGGCTGCGGCCTCTGGCTTATCAGCGATGGCTTGTAACATTTTGTCTTGAAGAAGATTGGCTTTAAATGGTTTTGCCATGTAATCAGTCATACCTACGTTAAAGCACTTCTGGATGTCGTCATCCACTACGCTAGCAGTGAGCGCGATAATAGGGATCTTAGGTTTGTTCTGTTCGGCTTCAATTTGACGGATACGTTTTGTCGCTTCGAAGCCATCCATAACGGGCATCATGCAGTCCATTAAGATTAAGCAATACTGATTGGCTTGGTACAGCTCAAGCGCTTCCTGACCGTCATTTGCGAAATCAAAGTCGAATCCAGCTTTGCGTACGTGCAGCCCCGCTATTTTTTGGTTCACATTGTTATCATCCACAATGAGAACTTTCCCGGATGTTGGCAGGTTTTTAGTGTGAAAATCAGCATCAAGATGGGGTGATCTCGCCATGCATGTCTTGATTGCTTTGGCAAGTCGTTGGCCAAGAAGTGGCTGCGTAATCACTGCACTGATATTTTTCTCAAAATCAAATTGCTCACTGTGAAGGTGGCGAATGAGGCATACATGAATATCACAGGCTTCTAGCTGTCGGAAATAAGATGTCTGCTTGTTGGCACAGTTAGGTTCACTTTCTACATAAACTAAAACGCTACTTGCTGGTAGTTGCGTAGCAACAGGTTTATCGATGCAACGGTAGTGTGTCGAAGAGCAAGCGATATTGTAAAAGCTCAATTCGTTAATCAATCGTTCACCAAAGCTAGAATCATCATAGAGTAGGGTAACGGGCTTGCTTGCTTCCGTATTACTGATGTTCTCATAACGAGCTTGTTGAATATCGAGTTCAAGTTCGAAGTAGAATCGGCTACCAATCCCTTTTTTCGAATCTAGTTTTATTTTCCCTCCCATCAACTCCACCAGCTGCGTACTGATAGCTAAACCCAGCCCAGTTCCGCCGAACTGTCGTGTGGTTGAATCATCTTCTTGAGCAAAGGGTTCAAAGATATTCCTTTGCTGTCCTTCATCAATCCCGATACCGGAATCCGACACTGAGAACTCAACGTTTGCTTTTGTTCCGGCAAGCTGCTTTGTTTCGATGGCTAACTGTACAAAGCCTTTATCGGTAAACTTCACTGCGTTTGAGATAAAGTTCATCATAATCTGGCGTAAGCGATGATCGTCTATCATCACTCGGTACGGGGTATTTGGACTGATAGAGACATCTAGCACAATGCCTTTCTCTTTCGCTTTCGGGGATACGATTGAGGCAATGTCGTATATGGATTCACGGATACAGGTAGAGTGTGGGCTGATGAGTAACATGCCTGACTCAATCTTGGAGAAGTCCAATATGTCATTGATTAAGCTGAGAAGCAGATGTGAAGAGGTTTCAATGGTGTCAACGTAATCGAGCTGTGTTGCGGTGAGAGGCGTTTCAGAGAGTACTTCGGAAATACCAATCACGCCGTTTAATGGTGTTCGGATTTCGTGTGACATATTGGCAAGGAAGCTACTTTTGGCCTTACTTGCTTGTATCGCGTCATCTTTTGCTTGCTCTGCGTCTTCCTTCGCTTGCTTGAGTTTGATACTTGCTTCCTGCCGCTCGTAGCTTAGGCGTTGAACTTCTTTCGCAAATTGGCTGAGCTCGTCTTTTCCTTTTACTATCTGTTTGAGACTGTCATCTTGCTTTGAGTCATCTCTTTTTAGAAACTTGAGGACAAGCTTGAGATCTTGAGTCACTTTCTGACTAAGCTTTAATACCGAATAAATGACTAATAATGTCATTAACCCAATGATAAGTATGAAAATCAACTGCTCTCGTTCTGCTTTTCTAATTGCACTTTCTACATCATGAGTTAACTGCGCTTTAATTGTAGTATCAACGTTGATGAGGAGCTCTAACCTTGTTTTTAGTGCTTGTAGTCCTGTTTCAATTTCAAGGGAAGAGAGCTCATCAAGATCACTACGATTTAATAGGTAAATGCGAAAATCCTGGCTTTGCACAAAGGCATCACTGGTAAAGGTATCGAGAAGAAGAGAGACCTGTTCTTGGTTAGCATTCAGATTAAGGAATCGCTCTAAAAATAGTTGTTGGCTCTGTATGAGCGAAAGAATAGTGCTACGAATTTCGTCGTCGTACTCACCTTGTTGTGCACTTTGTACGAGGACTTGGCTAAGTCTGTTCTCTTCATTAGACCAAAACAGTAGCCATTCGAGCTGGGTTAGGGCTGTTAAATGGTCTTTGATTTCCGGTGTTGCATTAGTGAATGGGACTTTTTCTAACTCAATTAAGAGTTGTTTGTAGGCGTCAGATACCCACTCACCTAAATCAAGTCTGTCTTCCGAGACGGTCGTTTCAACCAGAGATATTGTGCTTTCTTTTAAATCGGCTAGCGCATCTTTCGCATCAACGTGTGTGCTATTGAACAATGTCGGAGTTATTGTAGATAAATCTGATATTCGGTACTTAATGTCGGTTATAGGAGACACGGCATTACTGTCCTGAGTGATTTGGTAAATCTCTGACATCTTATCGACATACTTTGAGAACAGCTCTGCTCGTTGTAGTGTATTGGCTTGCTCAGAGAGGCTTAGTACTTGTTGAGTGGCCAGTATAAGCAACATACATATAGGCAGTAATACCAGGCTAATAAGTTTATGCTTAACAGAAAAGTTGTTCCAAGAAATCGCTCGCGCCACTGTTTACATCCATATAAAACTAGTTGATATGAAAAGTGTAGTTTATTCTTAATGATGTGCATGATTACAATAAGATAGTAGAACCCAAATCACACCTTAGATCTAACGGTCGCTTTATTGATGCCTATGCTCGTTTTACAGGTCTATATAGAGTGCATGTATAAAGTGATCGGAATAAAAAGTTGCTTCACCATGAAATCAAGTTGGTGTTAAATACGCTCCGGCCAAGTCTTTATAAAGTGAACTCAAGAGTATGACTGCAAAACTAATTTTAATTCGAGGCCTTCCTGGTTCGGGCAAATCGACGTTGGCTCGAAAACTTGCGGTTCAGCAAGATGCTAAGCACTTTGAAGCGGATATGTTCTTTGAAACAGATAAAGGGGAGTACCAGTTTGACGCTCAACTCCTTGGGGATGCTCACCAATGGTGCTTTTCGCAAACAAAGAAGTGGTTAAAGCGAGACCGTGTTGTCATTGTCAGCAATACTTTTGTGCAACGTTGGGAAATGCAACGCTACTTAGATTTGTGTAAAAGCGAAGGCATTCCTGTAGAGATTCATATTTGCACTGGTGAATACCAAAGTGTTCATGGTGTCCCAGTGGCGACCATCGATAAAATGCGCCGCCAATGGCAAGACTAATGTACAAGTGAGCACGAGTTTCTATTGACCTCTACCATCAATCATCACAACTAAAGTTCTTGTCATTATAGAGATGTCCGTAGTAATCCAGCTTTTGTACGAATCCAAACTCAGCGCATAGCTATGGTCGAATGCGACTTTTCTTCTGACATCTTCAATGCATGAGTCATATCCTTGATTGACCTGCGCTAACCCTGTAATACCAGGCAATACGCCATAGGTGCGTTCGACAAAAAATGGAATTTCATCTTCTAGTTTTTGGTAAAAGTCAGGGCGCTCGGGTCTAGGGCCGATTAATGACATCTCCCCCTTTAGTACATTGAAAAGCTGTGGAATCTCATCAAGTCGGGTTTTGCGAAGAACACGCCCCACAGGTGTAATTCTCGGATCGTTCTTGCTTGCCCACACTGCGCCGGAACGTTGCTCTGCATCCACATACATGGTACGAAACTTCATGATATTGAATAAATCCATTTGATCTGGCGTTGAGCGCCCAACGCGAAGCTGGCGATATATCACAGGCCCTTTAGAGCTACTTATTATCGCGAGTGCTATTAATGGAAATAAGGGTAGTGTGATTAACAAAATAACCAATGAAATAACCACATCGAAGATACGTTTTGAGTTGCGAATTCTTGATTGTACTGACTTCATAATGTTCTCCTTAGTGGTGCACGCGAGTCCAACGGTGACGCTCTAAACCTAACAAATATCTTAAACCGCCAATAAAATTAGCGTAGTGTCCTACCAACAAGTAACTGCCTAGTTTCAAGGGTTTGCTGATGAGGTGCTGAGGAATGAAATGTGCAATTGCGAAAACGGAGTAAACCACTATTTGAGCAATAAGGATGTACTGGAACAGCCAGTATTCCATCAATGCTATTGAACAAGCGAAGCTCATCAGCATTAAATACGGAATGGCGACTCTCAGCGCTTTTCCAGAGAAAAAGGTAAAGGCTGTTCCTCGATACCTCGGCTTTAGTAACTGGTGAAGCTTGATCAGTTGCTGCATGTTACCTGCCGAAATACGAAGTCGACGTTTAAAGTCCATTTTGCTGTCACTTTGTTCAAGTTCAAGTGCTCGCATTTTAGGTTCGTAAATCGCGTGTTTCCCTTTTGCGACAATGTTCATCGGTAATACAAAGTCATCATTAATAATGTTGCCTGCCAGCGGAGAAAAGAGTTCGGTACGGAAAGCGTAGAATGCACCGTGAGAACCAATAGAAGAGCCAACAAGAGATTCAAAGTACTTTAGGTTGCTTTGATAATGCCAATACTTTACTTCGCCTGGATTTTGAGAGTTAAGTAATTGATAGGCAGCATTGACCACCCCCACTTGTCGGTTTCGAAAGTGATGAGCAGCGATTAGTAAGGAGTCGCATGAAATCAACGCGGAGACATCACTAAGAACGGTAATATCGGAGGTTACCGTCGGAACGAGATCATTAATAACCGCGACTTTCCCTCTATTCGTTGAGAAGTTTTGAATGATAAACAGAGTATCTGCGCAGGTTGCTTCTTGTATGGTTTGCTCTGCAATCTCTACCGTGCGATCTACACAGCCGTCACAAGCGATGATGATCGACAATTTGCTGCGAGGGTAATCTAAACTAGCGAGGTTTCTGATTTTTTCCGCGATCCACTTTTCTTCATTATAGGCTGGAACAATGATTGTGATGCTCGGTAAAAATCGGTCTGCTTTGCCGTCCACGTAACTACGTGCAAGAGTGTTTGAAGCTGAAGAAACGGCATGTTTTTTAGACAAGAACTTCAACAGTAAAGGGTAACCGATATGGTGGTAAACAATTAAAGTAACGGAAATGCCGAAGGTAATGAACAATGTAATTTCAATCATAGCTGTGCTCCTTCGGTTAGGTTTGAGTAGCGTTTAATCATTTCTCGAATATCAAAGTGGCGCTTAATATGATGTCGAGGTGAGGAGTTAACTGAACTCAGCTGCTGTTGAAGTGCTTTGGCGAGCAGTTCTGCTGCATTTGGTGGCACTAGTACACTGCTATGTGGGCATAGTGTTTCACTGACTGCGCCAACGTCTGATGCAACACAAGGTACGTTACATGCCTGAGCCTCTAAAGTGGAGAGTGGAAAGCCTTCTTGTAGAGATGGAAGACAGAAAAGATCGAGGCTTTGGTAAAAGGTAGGCATATCCTGGACAAGGCCCAAAAAGGAGACTCTATCACTCAATCCCAAAGTCTCGACTTGAGCTCTTAGAGTTGGTAGGCAGCTTCCCATGCCAGCGATTGCCAAATGTACATTTTCGGGTAGTGAGTGAAGCGCTCGGATGAGAATAGAGTGTCCCTTTACGAGTTCTAGTCGCCCAGCGGTACCAATGATTTTTTTATTGGTTGGGAGCCCTAGAGCTTTGCGAGATTGCAGTGGGTGCCCTGCAACAAATCTGTGGCAATCAATACCATTATGAATGGTGTTCACGTCGTGATAATCCAATTTTGAGATGATTTGCTTGGCAACCAGATCGGCGTCGGCGACAACCTGAGGGCGCAGAAGCTTGAGCAAACGTGATTGTAGTCGAGCTGCTTTTCTATTATTCAGATGCCAAGCGTCATGCTCAGTATGAATTAGGCCAGGAGTTGTGGTGATGCGTGCAGCGAGCCCTCCATAGAGCAAAGGGCCGATATGATGGGTATGAACCACATCAGGCTTGAAGCCGGCTATGAACTTGAGTAAGTCATACAAGCAGGAAGGGGAGAAGCCGGGCCTTTTGTCTAAAAATATTAAGCGACTTTGGTATGGCTTCAGATTCGCCCACTTGTTTATTGCGTCGGCTGATGTTCCTTCGAGGCTAACGATCATGACGTGGTCTGAAGCTGGAGCAAAACGTAGCATTTCCAATACCAACATTTCCAAGCCACCAGGAGCTAGGTGCTGTACGACATGGAGTACGTTTCTTTTTTCTTGCTTTGGAGCGACTCTCTTTTTCATTTTACTCACCTATTATGACGTTTCTAGTAGATAACTGCATGAGGTGTGCCAAATTATTTTCTTTTAAAAACAATTACCTATATTTTATTCTGGCTGTTGTCTTATTTTGAGAATCAGAATGGTGAGGTGAGAAAAAACTAAAGCGCCACGAATGGCGCTTAATAAACCCAAATGAGCTTCGGGTTAAGGTTTAACTTGAGGAATTACGGTAATGACCGGGACGCCCAAGCTCTTTACTAAGCTTTGCTTGGAACGAACGGAGTTATCTATTAGTTCTAAAATGGTGGCTAAGCTGATGCCTAACCCAGCGCCGCCAACAAAGCCTAACAATACAAATACAATTGCTGGCAAGTTTGAAGGAGAGCTGGGTACAAAAGGTTCATCAATGACTTTCACTCTTTTTCCTTCTTCAAAGCTACCCAATGAACCAGTGAGTTGTGCCATCTCATAGCGCTCGACAAGATCCTCATAGAGCTCTCGTTTGACCGAGACATCTCGAGCAAGGCGGTTAATGTCTGTCGTTGTGCTACCAAAACGGTTGGCATCATACTCAAGTTCAGTCACCATTTTTTTCAGACTAATGGTTTCCTCTGTGAGTGACTCAAACTTACCTCGCATGATTTGTAACTGATGTAACTGACTGACCAATAGTGGTTGTGCTTCTCCTAATTGGCTGAGCTTGGTGTTGCTGGCGATGTCCCAAAGTTGTGCGCTATTGAGTTCCGGCTGTTTCGATTTGATCAGTATTGAGCGTTCCTGCTCCAACCGCTGGAGCTCACGTAACTTGCCTTGAACAAGGCTGTGAGCTTCTGTATACCTTGCGCGAAGGAGAGTAAGTTCACTGCGGATCTCGATAATCTGTTCTTCTATCTTACCAATCACTGGGTTTGTTTTTGACAACTGTTGGTCTAAGCTGCCAAGGCTTCTTTCTACACCTGCCAGTTCGGCTTCTTTTTCAGCCAAGGTTTGCTTTAAGCTAGCTAAGCGAGCAAGACTTTGAGATTGCATTTCTGGCGTAGCGTGTGAATAGGCATTTTTATATTCGGCATAAGCCAACTCAGCTTTGTCGAGTTGTTCTCTTCGCTTAGTAATATGCATGTTGAGGAAGTGGCTTGAATCCTTAATCGATGAGCGTTCTGGCGCGAGCAACTGCTCAATAAAGTGTTCGCTTACAGAAGTAAGCAGCGTGTCCATTCCTTCTGAGTGAGGGCTTTTTAGCTGAATCTGAATGAAATCTTTACCTAACTGATGAACAGACAACCGGGAGGCTAATTGTCCGATGATATAGTCGCGTTGTGCATCTGTAGTGTGTTGATCGATCAGCCCTTGCTCTGTGGCCACAGAGTAGAGTACGTGGCGACTTTTAAGCAAAGTGCTTAGTGCACTGAGTCGATCTTTGAGCATGGTCGAGACAGCGATGTCTTCAAGAAACGGATTCAATTTCGCTGTTTCTTGTATCAACATGCTGGTATGAGAGATATAGGTTGTTGGCAATAACCTACTCACACCCAAACCGAGAATGGGCAGTATTAACATTGGTAGGACGATCAAATACCTTCTCCGCCAAGCGCCAACTAACATTGCGGTTAGGTTACTCGTTAGGTCGTTCATAGCTGCCTCACTAGTTTATCAATGTATAGCGCTTTGCTATCCCAGCTTTGCTGTTTAACGATACTCATTTTCTCTTTATCAACGGGGACGAGGTTATCCATGCATTTTTTTACATCTGTGGCGTTATTTACAACGTTGATCATCCCTTTATAAGGAACGATAGCGGGAAAGTGTGTGCTGATTACAGGCTTTCCTGCAGCAAGATACTCGAGTAATTTTAGTGGGTTACATGCTCTGATCTGTTTGTTATCGACAAAAGGTAACCAACTTACCGCCCAATGCTGAGAGTATTTAGGCAAATCGGTATGTGGTTTCGGCCCTAGGTAGCGAACATTCGGCAAGTTGGGTAGCAAGTTTGTGGTTAACTCACATGGACCAATAAATACCAATGTCCAGTCTGGGCATTGCAAGGCAACCTGCTTGATTAAGTCGTAATCTAACCAATTGGAAAGGCTTCCGTAAAAGCCAATAACTTTCTCCTTTGGGGATGGTAAGTCATTCGCACTCGGAGTCGGGGTAGAGAATAAGTCATAGTCAACACCATGGGGCACAACAAAGGTTTTTTGCGATGGAAACCTGTCAGCAAGTGATTCACTTGCCACGAGTATAAGGTCGGCGTATTGCACCAAATCCGACTCGTGGCGTATGACGGTCTTGTGATCAACCCCTGCTAATGCAGAAAAATCGTCACCACAGTAATAGACAACACCACTGTTGCTCATTGACTGGCAAACATCTGCAGCAGTAGGTAACGAAGTCCAAAAAATGGGTTTATCGAACTTGAGTTTTTTCAGGGTGTTTGTAAGTTGGAATTTGATCATTTCACAGGCAATACCTCGTGCAAAACGAGTTTTAGGTGCCGGTATGGTGAGGCAATCTACGACATCGATATTGTGAAACTTACTGTTTGAGTAGCTTGCTTCTTTCTTGGAATGAAATCGGCTTTTGACTTTTGAGAGTACCCGTTTTAAATCCTTGGTTGATAAGGTTGGTTGTCGAAGGCCGATAGAGTTAACCCACAGAATGCGATAACTACGGCTAAGTTTCTTGATGATATGCTGAGTCGATGAAGGTAGGCCGCCAAAATCTTCCCCAAAAACCACAATCTCTTTCATAACCGACTCCCAATAAACTTAAACTGCAATCTAAGGAATCTGTTTCATAGTTCGTGCCAGAGTGTTAGATGTTTAAAATCAATAACTTAAGCTAGCGCTGCTTGATTTGTTGTGGTTATTCTCATTTTGAAAGTCACTTTGCGCGATTCTGTTTATCGCAACCGTAAGTGCTGCCAGTATATAGATTGGCCACGTAAAGCCTTGGGTTAAAAAAGTACCTGATACGATAGTGCCAATCAGGCCGCCAAACACGGCGTTAGCCCCAATGACAAGTGCTGAAGGCGAGTGTTCGCCTAGCAACCTAATCGACTGTCGAGACGTGCGGCATAAAGAGACGATAAGTGCGATAAATACAAATAGGCCAACAAAGCCCGTTTCGGCCAATACTCCGAACCAAGTAGAGTGGACTGCGTGGTTGATGCCATCCCAATGAGGGCTGTAGAAGAAGTAGTTGTAATAGAAGTTGTCGAGACCTACACCAGTAATAGGGTTGTGCATCGCCATCTTAAATGCCGCTTCCCATGCGTAGAGTCGGCCCATGGCTGAGGCGTCTATTCCTGCTTCCGCCGCTCCGCCCGATGCTCTTCCAGAAATGCCAGCTACCGCGTACAGAACGAGCGCACCAACCAAACCAAGGGTGATAACCAGAGTTTTGCTTTTTATATGTTTGAATGCGAAATAACCAAATACTGATAGTGAACCTAAGAGTCCCCCTCGGCTTTGAGTTTCAATAATTGAAGCAAATAAGACAATACAGACGAAGAGAGCGAATCCTCTCAAGAGCCAATGTGAACGAACGTCTACCACTTGAGCAACAGCAAAAGCTAGAGGGAACATAAGAACGAGCGCGAGGTCGTTTGGGTCGCCAAGCACTGAACCAAAGCTGCGCCCTATGGAGACTCGAGTTCCTTCAACAAGGTCGATACCATTGGATGCATTAGACAGGGCAACATACCCGATGAGCAAGCCAGCGGTGATGATAGAAAATGATATTTTTGCAAGTTGCTTGGGCGTGTTAATGAGCCAAGTGATGGCAAGCGTCATTAGGATTATTTTCCAATAAACCGTTTTAAACTCAGTAATAGCGATACCGCGGTTAGATGCGAAAACAATTCCTATGGTGGTAAGAAGCCAAAAAATGGCTAACCACTTTAGCGATGGGTGCCAATATGGCTGTATGGAGCGACTCAATATAATGTGAAAGCACAAAGCCCCCAATGCGCCTAAAGAAAGTAGCAAAGGTATTTTGAAGTTATAGATTGTAGGGAATGCTTCATGGATTCTGAAGAAAGAGAAAATAACGAAAAGCGTAACGAGCCAAAAGGTTTGGCTTAAAGCAAACAAGGCCACTAAAGGGAATACACAAAGCGCTACAATCATCACTGGGTGAGGGAGCAGCCACCAAGCACCTGCCGCAGCGAAGCAAAAAAACGCTGCGATGGTAATGTGCCTACCATTGCTGCTATGGGTATTCATTGTAAAGACCTAGATAGTTGGATATGCCACTTCTGTACTTGATCATTAACGGCTTTACGTTGCTTTTTCGTCATATATTTTTTGGCGATTAAGAAGTAAACACAGCACATTACGATGCAGCATAGCATTGCGATAAAGGTTGAAGGGCTGGAGTGCACGAGTACCAGTCCGATACCGGAGAGTAAGTGCATCACAACCAACAAGTTGATATTAAACCTCATTTTTATACAGCTCTTACCAACAAAGAGCGTCATTACGAGTTTTGCCATTTGAGCAATGTAGAGCGCGATGAATACCCCCCAGATCCCAATGTTGTTTAGGCTGAAAAGTAGTAGTACAGCAAGACTAGCGGAACAAGCATTAATTAGAAGTAGCTTATTGGTGTGCTTTTTATAGAGGATTGGGAGGTTCAGGAGTTCGTACCATTCTTTAAGCATTGCGATTGGTAGTAGGAACAGAGTGTATAAAAAGGCATCGTGATAAGTTTCTGGCAGCAACGTATGTATGATGATATAGGCTAAAGTCGCAACCAAAGTTGTTAATGCTGCAATGTAGACGACGCCTAGGTGGGTTATTCGTATGGCTGTATTTGCATTACCTTCCTCAAGGAACGCAAAGCGTCGAGGCATCCACCACATACCAAAAGGCTGGACCAATATGCACATCCCTAAAGCAAATTTGGCAGCGATAGCGTATACGCCCAAGGTTTCTAAAGAAGCATTGGCACCGATAAACCAACGCTCAGCGCCATTTAAGCAAAAGGCCATTAGACCCGCGAGCATGATTGGCGTGCTGTAACGGAGAAACGTGTATATTTGTTCTTTGCTCGGAAAAGCGAAGTGATAACGATTAATGAGGTGGAGCCAAACAAACTGAATTGAGGAAGCCACTAGGCCGCCCAATAGCACCGATAATACAGAAGGTGAGGCGTTCAATGCTGTAATGATGAAAATAACTTGAAGCAGGGTGGTTGATACCATCATGGTAAACAAGGTTTTCGCTTTATCGTCCTTCATCCTCAACCACGCAGTACCGATACCAATACTGCCCTCAAGGCTGATACACAAAATGATAACGATAAGCTCAAGCAACATAAACTCGGTTGGCAGGGGAGCAAGGGAGAGCATTGCAAACAGAGCCAGTGCAGTAATAAACGATATGCTAACGGTTAACGTGTAGATGTTGTTTCTTAGTTTTAATTGTACGTTTGTTCGTTTTTCTGTTCCGACAAATCGAAAGAGAGCTTCGTTTAGCGCAAAGCAAACAACCAAAGCAACGACAACGTTAAAAGAAGTAAGTAACTCCAATTTCCCCATCTGTGCAGGTGCTAAGAAATGAGGGATCACAGGCAGCATTAATAAGCTAATGCTTTTATTAATAATCAGCGCCAAAGCGAAGTAAGACATGTTGATCATAGCCTTAGACATGATGGGCCCCCTTAGCAGGACGCTTATGCTTTGGCTTTGAGGTAAGGTCATCACTTCCATTGCTTAATGTACGAAGAATTGATTCATAACATCGATTGGCTTTATAGAGTTGGGCTAGATTCAATGCCTCCATACTCATGGTCACCTTTTGCCAAGGTGATTCATTGAGCAAACGTATTGCGTTGTGAAGTGATTTCGGGCAATTGGGAGTGTATTTAATGCAGTTTTTTCCATGAATAAGTACTCGATCCCAATAACTGTCGTCACTAGGAATAACCACGCACATTCCAGCGGCTAATGCTTCAAGGATTGAGAGGCCAAATGGTTCGTTAATGCTGGTGGAAACAAATATTCCACAAGAAGCTCTAAGCTCATCGAGGTTGCTAGGAGAGTTCACCCACTGGATGTTACTCGCTTCAAAATCAGGTGTGGATGTATCTAATTCACTTTGCGGCTCTATGTAGCATATTAGGGTGTCTATGTAGTTATCTTTGTCTAGACGACTCGCTTCAACCAGAAGATCGACGTTTTTCCATTTGAGCAAACTTGCCGCCCAGAAGACGCGTTGAGACAGAGGATTCGCCGGGCTTGACCAACGCTGTTCAGACAGACCATTAATAAAGATTTCGGCATTAAAGCTCATCCAGACTTTTCTTGTCTCCATAGCGGAGGTTTTTAGATATTTTTCCAAAGCGAGAAGAATGGAAGACTTTGTACTCGCGAGATAATAAATCTTTGCGGCTTTTGTAAGGCAATACCCTGTAGAACGGGCGGCAGCCACTGGGCCATGAATCATTTGAACGATCGGTTTACTGATGATTAAGCGCAGCAAATACAATGGCATATCATTGCTAGGGCAAGACAGTCCCATATAACTATGAAACTTGGGTTGTCGAATAGCGATAAGCAAAAGCTGTAGAGTGTAAAAGCAGCACATCAACCAATAACCAAGGCCATAAGATTTTTGTATTGGAGAGATTTTTAGTGGCAATAACCTGATATTGGAATTCACCTTTAAGTGGGCTTCCCAATGTTGAACATGAGTAGAGGCAATATAACCAGTGATGTTTTTATTTTCGCAAAGAGCCAAAATTTCTGAGTTGGCGACTTTTGAACCACCATTCATAGGTATCGAGTCAAACATTAATACGCGCTGCATTACTCACCCCCGCTAGTTCAGGTTTAACCATCGTGTGATGGGTTTTACCCCTTGTGAAAGAGGGATTCGTGTCGGTTCCCGACCACTAAGTTCTTCTAGGTAGATAGATTCAATCGCTTGTACCGAAGTGGCTACGGATAGATTGTTTTCTGCATGATTACGAGCGTTGAGCGATAACCTTTCGCGTAATGAAGCGTCAGTCATCATCTGCTGAATGGCATTTAGTAGGCTGGCCATACCGGAACTCTGATATAAGAGCGCATTGTGATTGTGTTTAAACAGCTCCGGGATACCACCAACCATAGGGGCAATAATAGGCAGTTCAGCAAGAGCAGCCTCACCAAGCGCTAGGCCAAAAGCTTCTTCATATGCACCACTAATAAATGCATCTACATTACCAGTAAGCCATTCGGCAACGTTGTCCTGTTCACCAACAAAATGAATGCGCTCATCAACACCTAGGCTTTTTGACAGTCGTTCTAAGTGCTCTTTTTCTTCTCCGTCACCGACAATGACCAAGTGTGGGTTTTGTTGGTGATAGTTGTGTAAACGCATGGCATGAATGAGTCGATCAAACCCTTTACGTTGAATTAGAGAGCCGACAGACAAAAAGGTAAACGCGCTGGTGGGTATGCCTAAATCGCGCTTCACATCTTTCGATAGAGATTTCTGTGTTAAAGAAACGCCGTTATGTACGACACGCATTTGTTGTTTTGGGTAGCCATCTTCTAGCAGTTGCAAACTCACATTTTCACTAACGCAGATTAATTTAGGGGAGAGGTGCAACCCTAAAGAAAAGCGATCTCTAAGCGTGTAGTGGCAGTGTAGTTGTGTTACGAGTGGGATCTCTGCCATGCGTGCAGCCCAGCACATCCATTGACAAGGTCCGCCGCTATTTACGTGTACAAGGTCAATGGAGTGCTCTTCTATCAAATTTATTCCTTGTTTAATGAGCGTGTTCCATCCACTTACGTCCCAGCGGGGCATATTCCATCCACCAACCATATGAAACTCAGAAACCGTATTCTGAATACCTAACTGGCTGCATTTTTTCGCTAACGGCAAGCAATTAGTCCAAACGATTGGCTCAAATTTCGAACGATCTAGTCCTTTGAGTAGATCAAGCAACACGACCTCGCTACCTCGAAGCCAGTTGTCGCCGTAATGTACATATAGAATTCGTTTGATGTTGTTCATAATCACCTCGAATAGCCAATCTGTTATGTGTCAACAGTTGCAACCGAGATGCCAAAATATGCCATTAGTTTATATGTATGATTTTGTTTGGTTTATTGGTTTGTGGTGAGCAAGGGAGGGGATGCATTCTCAAAATGAGATTCGAAATGAGGATTCTATCTCGAACAAAATTTAACCGCGAAAGTTCAACAGACCCTAATAGTATGGGACGAGTTTAGGAATCACACTCTCGGTGGAAAAGTTATTGGATATGGTCTCTATTGCTTTCTGTCGGACTTGCGTTTTTTGTGCTTCAGGTAACGTAGCCCAAAGAGACAGTTTGTCTGAGAGAGCTCGAACATCCTTTGCTAGAAAACCATTACTGCCATCGACTATAAGCTCTGGCAGCCGACCTACAGAAAAACTCAACACCACAATCCCTCGGGCCATGGCTTCAAGAGCTGCCATTGGCAAGCCTTCGTAGCGTGAAGATATGACGAGCAAGTCGATATTTGACCAAACCTTGTCCATGTTTTTCTGGTGGCCATAAAAGGTAATGTTGTTTGGTGCATCAAGTTCCAGCTGAGCTCGGTCCGGCCCATCACCATAAATAGAGAAGTTTGTATTTGGGTTGAGCTTTGCTAGTTGTATGAAATTATCAGCCCCTTTTTCATGGCTTAAACGCCCAACAAAGGCGATTTGCTGATAGTTAGGTATATTTCGCGGTAGGGACACAAAGTTATTTAGCAATATCGATGAGCAGGGTAGTTTACGCTGAATTTCTTTGCTCACTGCAAAGCGAGAGTTTGAAACAAAGCCAGTATAGCGATCAACAAAATCATACAGCCATACCTTACCTGTTGGTGATTCTCCTGCATGAAAAGTTGATATCAGTTTGGGAAAGGTACGAGACAGAATTTTAGCGACTCTTGCGACAAGCGCAGCTTTGTAGCCGTGGGTATGGATAACGTCTGGCTTGTGCTGCATTACAGCGGACGATAACTGCTGAAAGAGGCGCTTTTTCTGCCCGTTGGAAGATAATTGGTCTAAGTAGGCACACTCAATATGCTCATTAGACAGCTTTTGATGAAGAATCGAATGTGTATCGTAGCGGTTAGTAAAAATCACCAAAGGTCTATAGCCAAACAGTTTCAACCCTTTAGCCAATTCAAGTATGTGGCTTTCTATTCCACCAAAGATCCGGCTATCAATTAGCAGCCAGATCTTTTTACTTGCGGGTTTCTTACTCAATTTTGGCCTCATCTGCTTCCCACGCTTGTTTCTTGCGGTATACCGTTGATGGACTTAGCTCCAGCATTACAGCGGCATTGAGAACATTGCCATCACAGAAGTTAATGGCGTTTTGAATTGCTTCTCGCTCGACTTCCCACATTGGGCGAATGCTGCCATCGTCATTAAAATATGGGGTATTGTTTGAGTGAGTACGCGCGATAGGTTCATCGATATAAGATGGGCGTGTTTCGATGTTTTCTAGGTCGGAACTCGGTGTGACCTGCTGTACATGGTTTACTGAATCGCGACCAAAATTAGCGCTTGTTGTGTCTGTTTGAGCTCTCTTTTTAGCGGTTAACTGTGAAGGTAAGTGGGATAGGGAAACTTGCTCTTCATTATTCAAAACAACAATGTTGCGAATGATGTTTTGTAGTTGTCGCACATTGCCCGGCCACGCGTACGCTTTGAAAAGAGTTTGAACCTCTTTACTTAACGATTTGAATTTCTTCTTGTCTTGTTTTGCGTAAGTGTTCAAGAAGTGAGTGGCAAGTGTGACTATGTCACTTCCTCTCTCGGATAATGGTGGCATATCGATAGGCACAACATGTACACGATAATACAAATCTTCACGAAATCGTCCTTGTTCCACTTCTTCTAGAGGATCTCGGTTTGTTGCACAGATAATGCGCACGTCTACCTTCATTTCTCTGCTAGCACCTAGTGGTGTGTAGGTTCCTGTTTGTAAGAAGCGCAGGAGCTTTTTTTGCATTTCTAGCTCCATTTCGCATAGTTCATCCAGAAACAATGTACCACCATGTGCCAGTGTGGCCGCTCCTTTTCGGTCTGTGGTTGCTCCGGTGAATGCTCCTTTGACATGACCAAATATCTCACTCTCCATGAGGTCTCGCGGAATAGCACCACAGTTGATAGCAATGAAAGGCTTATCACGACGATCACTTTGACGGTGGATAGCTTCTGCACAAACTTCTTTACCCGTGCCGCTCTCTCCGACAATGAACACACTGGCTGTAGTAGGGGCTACCGCATCGATTGTTTTGTAAACAGCCTGCATTGGTAGGCTAGAACCGATAAAGCCGTGATAGTTATGTCGATCGAAAGTTGCTTGGATGTTTTCAACTAAATGTTCGAGCTTCGCCCGCTTGAGGTGCAATGAGACGGATGTTTTGAGGCGATCGGCGTTGATGGGCTTCTCTAAAAAGTCTTCCGCTCCCTTTTGAATCAGATTGACCGCTAAATTTACGCTGCCATGAGCCGTTGCAATAATTACCGAGGTTTGAATATTGTTCTCGTTAATCCAATCCAAGACGTCTTCACCAGACATATCGGGCAACTTAATGTCCAGAATGACAAGTTGAGGTTTAGTTCGTTCAATAAACTGTTTAGCCTCTCTGCCTGTTTCAACATGGAAAATATCATAAGGCTCATCTTTAACATATTGTTTATACAAGATAGCAAGAGAGGTTGAATCCTCTACCAATAAAACCTTTGGTCTCATAATCCTTCCCCAACGTTATTCCATCATCGTTATCATTTTTGTTTTAATCTTTCTTAACATAAGTATTAGCATATGTTGTATCGGATGGAAGATATTACTTTATTTTTTAATGAATTAAGTGATCAAACGCAGTGATTGATGACAACTAAAAACCCATGTTTTTTCTATCAACTAACGCAGAAAAAGAGCGCTGGGCGAGTGTTGGCAGTTCGTCACATTTGGCTATAGCTTGTTGGTTGTCACCGTCTAAGCATAGCTTTTCTATGTCTCGAGCTAAGCGTGAGAGAGCTCGATTACCTAATGCCAGGGCAGAGCTTCCTAGTGTATGTACCTCAAATTCAAGCTGCTCTAAGTTGTGTGTCAGAACCGCTTGTTCAATGTTTGCAAGTCGTTGTTGTGATTCATCAATATAGTGCTCGATGAGCATTGGAATAATGTCTGCACTCGTATCCTTTATCATTTGTTGCAGTATCGTTTCGTCAACGAGTTCATCTTTCGATAGTCGTTCGGTCGCTTCCTTCATCGCCTTACCCCTTTCACAGTTCTAATAATTCACTTTTATGTACTGATTCTATCCAGTTTTGTCGCCAACGGATGGGAATGAATCGCAATTTTTCAATTTGTCTTTGTATCTCTTCCTTGAGGCTAGGTGAGTGTTTCATGTTTAAAACAGAACCAATCAGGTGTGCACCGCTTGAATCAAGAAGTGATTTAGCTTGCTCTAGCTGTCTTGTTGTCGTTTGGCCAAAACAAGTGACTAGTATCGTTGCGTCACAAGTTGATGCGACCATGTGGGCTGGGACGTTGCTTTTATTTAGACTTAGCAGTGGTGAAGTATCGAACACAATTTTGTCATAACGTGATAACCAATCTTTGATGTCACTAGATAGATATTTAGGGTCTCGGAAGTTGAGTTGCTTCGTTGCCTGTTCGGGGGCAGTCACTCCAACAAATGCTTGGTGGCTAGACGTATGGCCGATCAGCTGTCCAACCTCGTCGTCCAGCTTATACAAAGCTTCAAATGCAGGTTTGTGAAGGTTGAAATCCACATATAAAGTGCGTTGGCCAGATAAGATAAATCGCTCAGCAAGTGAGGCTGCAACAGAGGTTACCCCGTCTTCACTTTGACAAGCACTGATACAAACTGAACGGTATCCATTAAGTTCACATTGTAAATAAAGCTGCTCTATTTCAGCATGCGTTGCTGGTATCGTCATTAGAGGGCTCCTATCAAGACAATGGTGGTTGTGATTTGGAGGATATCGCGTAAACCTGCGCGCGCTTTTTCTGCAAAACTCTCATCTTTGTGTGGGATATAAATGGTGTCACCGGCTCGGATAACTGGTAAGTCATAGATGTTGGCAGTTTTACTAAAATCGACCAAGTTAAATGTTCTCGCCTGACCTTGGCAGCAAGACATATTGACCACGCTTATTTTCTCTAAATAGGCGCTGTCTGTCGGGCCTCCCGCCTCAGCAAGTAAATCCAGAATGGTCATATTGTCATTAAATACATATCGACCAGGGTCGCGGACTTCGCCAAGGACTCGAACGGTAGATTCTTTAGAACGATCTAACCAGTTTTTATCTTTCTCTGGAATGTAGATAGTGTCGCCAGGGCGAACGTTCGGCAAAATAGATTCATCGCCAGTTTCAAAATACAGAGACAGATTCAGCTTACTCACTTTGGCATAGCCTAGCCCGCGGTGAGTGACGCGAATGTTGTGAATGTCTGCGTTTTGTGTAGGGCCATCGGCAGCGGACAAAATATCAAGAAAGTGCATTTCATGCGTGAATCGATAGCGGCCTGGTGAGTTTATTTGTCCAAAAACATATATCGAGGCGTCTGAACTTTGGCGCACCCATTGCGATTTGTTATCTGAAGGGTCATCAGGGAGTTCGTGAACGCGGACGATCGAGCCAGCGAAAATCGCGGGAAGCCTTGATCTTGGAGAACCATCAAGGATGTATTTATCTAAATTGAACTTGGTCATTTTCCCATTATTTGCCACTTCAATTTCAGTGGTGTCTGCACGGCGCGTAGGTCCCCCCACATGCGCAAGCAAATCGATGAGGTCCATTTCATCTGACCATTCTATTCGTCCGGGACGAACCACTTCGCCCATGACTGCCACGGCGCGGTCAGGTGACACCTTGAGCCAAGACTTTTCGTTCATATCTGTTTTCTCAGGAACGAAGATGGCATCTCCAGCTTGAATCTTAGGAGGTGGCTGGTTACTTAGGCCTTCGGTATGAGCCGTTAAGTCAAACTTCAATACTTGACCACTTGCTTTTATGACCCGAATTTGACGAGATTCCGCGTAGCGTGTTGGACCACCTGCATTGGCTAAGATGTCCATAAAGCTTGCGCCTTTTTTACCTTCATAGGCTCCGGGTTTATCGACTTCTCCCATTATGTACACCACATTGGCACCTGCTTTAATTTCCTCTTCTTGCTTAGGAACAAAAATAGTGGCGCCCGGTTCAATAGCTGGTAGTAACTTGGTATCACCAGAATCTAAATAATTCTTCAGATTAAAGAGGATAGGGGTGTTATTTGTGATGACTCGTATTTGCTCGACACTGGCATAACGGGTGACCCCGCCAGCGCGCATAATGATGTCCACCAATGAAGAGCCAGGTTTATAAGTAAAAGACCCAGGTGCGTTGACTTCTCCAAACACTTTAATTGCTTTCGCTGAGTCCGCACTATCCCCGGAGTTTGCTAATTTTGCAGCATCAAACTCTTGCTCAATGTTCCCAACCAAAGGTGAAGCCGGCACGAAAAGAACATCAAGAGACTCCAACGTAGGTAACTGACTTTCATCACCGGTATCTAAAAATCGTTTGTAGTCAAACTCGATGTTGTTGTTACCACGTTTGACAATCATTTTATCGAGTTGCGCGCCTGAACGCAGGTCGCCAGCCTCATACAAGAACATCTGTATATTTGAACCCGTTGGGAGCGTGTACTCTCCGGGTTTGTTTACATAGCCTTGCACAGAGATGAGTAATTGTTGCTGCTTAATAAACACTCGTGCGCTGCTCACTTCTCGGTATACGGTGTTCAGATTTTCAATGATGACGGCCTGCAGTTGTTGCTCTGTGTAACCAGCCACAAAGACTGGACCAATTTCAGGGAGCTCTATTCGGCCACGCTTATCAACCTGAAACCCTCTATTCAACGTTGCTTCGCCGGGGAGGTTAATTTGCACCAAATCGCCGACTTTAACTGTGCTCGAGTCGTTACTTGCTAGCGAACTTGAAGGGATAGCACTAAAGACGATGGAGAACATGATCAGGAGTATGCGCATGATATTCATAATGTGCCTCCGTGAGTTGTCTCTGCAATAACTTCAATGCTCACTCGTCGGTTGGTCAATTTAACGCCTGGGGTTTGACCTTCATAGAGCGGTAACTCTTCTCCCAAAGATTTGGTTTCAACTCGATCGGGAGATATGCCAAAGACAGTTAGATATCGCTTTACTTGCTCTGCTCTGTCCTTAGCCAGTTTTTGGTTGTAATCTGAGTCGCCGGAAGCATCTGCATGACCTGTAACGACGAGAGTTAGGTCATTATGGTCACGTAGCAAATAAGCGGCTTCTGCCAAGTGCCCCATGTATTTAGGATTAATTTCTGCTGAGTCGATGGCAAATTGGTTATCAATATTTAGTAATTGATAAATACTCGCCACGACATCGAGATCTTGTCGAAGTGCGTCAATATCCTGAGGGGGAGTGCATTTTGTCTGGGTTAGTACGTAATCGAGTTGTTGTTCGAGTTGGTTGAGTCGCCGTCTTTGTATAACAAGATCATTTGCAGCATCCAGCAACAGTCCACCTTCTAACTCGCGAGCAATGCGGTTTTGCTTCTCGAGGGCCTGAACGACGGCAGCAGGGAAACACCACCGTGCGCCTTCTTGGATTAATGCATCAAGGTGTAGCTTGCTAAGCTGCCAATCAAAACGTAATCCATGTTCTGGGCCAAGTGGCTCGTCTGGCATTACCGGTGAGAACTGGTAGTTTTCAATGGATATATCTTGATAGCTTTCAGCAAGACCGCCGTTACCATGTTCGGGGTAGCCAAGAGAGGAACACCCAACGATGCCCACCAACAAACTGCAAACGAATCCTTGTTGCACAGTATTTAGCATGCCAACCTCCGTTTATCACGGTTATTTTTTGTTTTAAAGTTTTGAATTAACAGGTATTGCGTGGTCAATACGCAGCAAACACATGATCTCTAGTGGTTGTCCTGCTACGTTCTCGATACGCATACTTCTGTTGCGTTCAACTAAGCGCTTATACAAGTAAACAATGGCACCAATACCAGAAGAATCAAGAAATTGGACGTTTTCTAAGTTCACTTCAACTTCCGGATGATTGTCCGAGTGAATTACATCGTCAATTTGACTTTGCGCCTCGCGACAACCTTTGGCATCTAGGTCACCATAAATTTCCAATGTAAGTTGGGTGTGGCTCGTTTCGATTTTTTTTAGTTCCATTGTGATATCTCCTTCGTTGTAATTCTTGTGTTGCACTTAATGTGCCAAATAATTTATTCAATAAATACAATTGGTTATGTATTTTTGATGTGCTCGGTTGGTAGTGGCTGGTGTTGACTCTCAAATTGAGAATCAAAACGGAGTTAGCAATGAAATAGCCACATTGAGAAACTGAGTCACCAAAATGAGAATTAAATTGACGGCACTTTTAGAGTTGGGGAGTTGCGCAATATGAAGTGCTTTGAAGAATCATGTAACTAAGGTGACGATGAGCATCAGTATTGTTGCACTCTCTCGGATATATTTTGGTTGCCCATGTAGATCGGTTTATTGATGGGTTTTAATGATGCTTATGAGAGGGTAAAACGGTCGTTGCTTATTATGAGAATGAATTTAATTGCTTTGGCAGTAATTGCTACGATTAGTGCTACTGCAGAGTCTTCTGAGACACCTTTTGTCCCCCTTGCTGAAACGTACCACCAAGATATCGATATCGCGGAATATTGGTACAGTGAGAAACTTGATGGCATCAGGGCGTATTGGACAGGTAGACAGTTTGTTACTCGAAACGGGAATACTATTCACGCACCGGAATGGTTTAAGAAAGACTTACCTCCGTTTCCTCTTGATGGGGAACTGTGGGCTGGACGAGGTAACTTTAATATTGTTCAGCAAACGGTTTTAGATAAAACACCCAATGATGCGTCGTGGAGGGGCATCGATTTTATGGTGTTTGATATTCCTGAAGCGGCTGGTGATTACCAAAAGCGATACTATAACCTTCAAAGTATTGTCTTACAGCTAGATGCTGACCACGTGAAGTACATTGAGCACAGGCCGATAAAAAGTGAGAAACAACTTTTTAAGCAGCTCGATAACATTGCGCACTCTAAGGGTGAGGGTGTGATGTTGCGAAAGGTATCTAGCCGATATCAAGCTGGGCGTGGTAGTGACCTACTTAAGCTTAAACGTTACGAAGATGCAGAAGGTGTAGTTATTGGTTATAAACCAGGAACGGGAAGACTGCTTGGAATGATGGGGGCGATTTTAATACAGACATCAGAAGGAAAGCAGTTTTACATTGGCAGCGGATTTACCGATGAGGATAGAAAATCACCACCTAAATTAGGTGCAACCATTACTTATCGTTTTAATGGCTATACGCACAATGGCGTCCCTAAATTTGCTCGTTATTTACGTGAGCGACTAAAGGAATAATATCAGCGCGCTACTTTGACACCACAACGCCCAAACAGCTCTTTCCAAAAATGCACATGTTCTAATGCTTTTTTTCGGAACTGGTTGTGTGCCGATTCGATGCCGTAACTCTTCCCGTGCGCAGCCATTCTTTGTTCGACTAATCGGACTCCAACACTTAACTGCTGATAAGTACTATCAACGAACGCCATATAAGGTTGAACTTCGGCTACATAGATGGATTGGAATACGTTTCTCAAATAGCGAAACTGAGTTGTATCACGGTTAGCGCCACAAATGATCTTGTCTTGGTTTTCTTCAAGCATTTGTGTGGTTTGTTCTAGCCAATGGGTCGCATCAACCAAGGTGTAATAGAGTCGTCCAACAATACGTGTTTTTTCGAGCTCTTCTTGATAGTTCACTATGGTAATGTCGGGTAAGCGAGAAAGGGTGCGATAGGGTGTCTGGTACATTTCATCTAGAGCAAGGAAAGCATCTCGCACATGGGCAATTTGGTCTTTGCTTTCTAATGGTAACCATTCAGAACCTGTTAGCTGTTTGCGCATGGCGTCGCTAGTAAGCAGCATATTGTCGAGATGTACTGTTAGGTGGTGCCACTTCTGATCGTACAAGCCACTGAGCTTTGTTATTTCCTCATCGCTTAATGGGTAATCACTCAAGCACCCATTTAATGTTCTAAGCAGACTGGTTTGATAGTCGAAATCGTAAAAAGCGTCTTGAACTTTTCCCAGTTGTGAGTTCTTTTCTGCCAACAAGTTAAAAAGACCACATTGACGCAGTTGGTAGCTTTCTAGTAAGCCAAGTGACAGGCGAGGGAGCTCTTGAAACAACTCTCGTTTGTCGGGAATGGTGACGGCATGTGAAGTTTCGAGTTCGGATTCCGATACCTCCAAAACATTTGCTAGGCGCTGATTGTATTTTTCGAATACAGCCTTCTCCGGGTTAAACCATTCGGTGCACCCACTGAGCAGAGTAGTCGAGAGTAAAAGTGCCGAAGCGATAAGCGAAGTTCTCACAGCATTTCCTTTTTTATCACTTAGATAAGTATACCGCTCAACAAATGAGAGAGATCAAAAAAGCCAGCGAGTGCTGGCTTTAATTTATTTAGAGTCGAACTATTGCTGAGAGAAGTTCAACTGCACATCTGGTTCTTGGTGATGCATCCAACGGAGGCGAATACCCAATAGAAACGCAGCAGATGAAAGGCCAATAATAAAGCCTAGCCAAAAACCTTGTGCGCCCATTGGCTCTACAATCCAATCTGTGCGACCAAGTACATAACCGATTGGCAAACCAAGTAACCAGTACGCAATGAAGGTACGGTTGAAGATAGCACGCATATCTTTGTAGCCGCGTAGTGCACCTGCCGCAATAACTTGAACCGCGTCTGTACATTGGTAGATTGCAGCAAACAGCAACAACACCATCGCAAGCTCAATTACTTCTGGGTTGTTGGTATAAAGCAACGCAATTTGCTCTCGGAACAGCACGGTTAAGATTGCCGTCATTACTGCGAGTGCAAGACCAACCATCACACCGACACGAGAAGCGACACGTGCACCGTCTACGTTCTCTTCGCCTAAGCGATGGCCAACACGAATACTCACCGCTGCACCTACACTCATTGGTAGCATGAACACCAGTGAAGAGAAGTTAATCGCAACTTGGTGAGCCGCGACAATGATTGAGCCCAACGGAGAAACCAAAAGCGCCACCACTGCAAACAACGTCACTTCAAAGAACAACGCCGCTGCGACAGGGAAGCCCAGTTTGAACAAACGAACTTGCGCCTTGAGTTGAGGTTTGTGGAACTCACCAAATAGATTAATGCTCTTTAGGCGCGCTGAGGTTGTCACGTAAAGCAGCAATAAGCCAAACATTACCCAGTACACGATTGCTGTTGCAACGCCACAACCAACCCCGCCTAAAGCAGGAGCTCCGAATTTACCGTAAACGAAAATCCAGTTAAGAGGGATATTCAGCATCAAGCCAATAAAGCCAATCACCATTGCTGGTTTTGTAAGGGACATCCCATCAGTAAAGCTGCGCAAGGTTTGGAATAGCAAAAAGGCTGGCACAGCGAAGATCACGGCATGGATGTAACCTACTGTCTTCTCAGTCATCGCGGTTTCGACATCCATAAGCCCAAGAATGAACTGAGTTTGGAACAATACGCCGATGATAGGAATACTGATAAGCAGGGCCAGTACGATACCTTGCTGGATCTCAAATGGGATGTTAACGCGTCGACCAGAACCATTTAGTTGAGCGACTACTGGCACAAGTGCCATCAATAGGCCTACACCAAATAGAATTGATGGAAGCCAAATACTTGCAGCCACAGATACGGCAGCCATATCGGTAGCGCTGACGCCACCTGCCATCACGGTATCCACAAAGCCCATCCCCGTTTGCGCGACAGAAGCGATCAACACAGGGGTTGCTAATTTAATAAGGCTCGATGCTTCTTCTTTATAGCGATGCACGAAATACTCCAGAGCGGAACAATAAGTTGTAAAAGAAATTGTTTGAAAAGATATAGAGCGCTCGAGGACAAAAGATGTGATGAACTGATCTGATGGTTGATTTTAGTCACTATAAGGTGAAAAAATGCCTCGGAGGAACTCCGCGCAGATGATAAACAATTGTATGCTCAGATACCATACCCACAAGATGTGGAATTTTGGTTAATTGATAGACGATTGTAAAAATCGTCTTGGAACGTTTGTCTTGGCTATCAGTCGCTTCTAACAAATAGGTAAAAAGAATGTTTACAGGAATCGTTCAAGGTACGGCTAAAGTCGTTCAAATCGACAAGAAAGATCGTTTTCAAACTCATGTTGTGGAGCTTGAAGGAGATTTAAATGAAGGTCTAGAGATTGGCGCGTCTGTCGCGCACAACGGTTGCTGCCTCACCGTAACCAAAATAGAAGGGACCCAGATCAGCTTTGACTTAATGCAGGCGACGCTAGCGTTGACCAATCTTGGTGAGTTGGCAGAGGGCGATAGCGTGAATATTGAACGCGCCGCCAAGTTTGGTGATGAGATTGGTGGCCACAGTATGTCGGGGCACATCAGCTTGATGGCTGAAATTTCGGAAGTGATTGATACGCCAAATAACCGTACGATTTGGTTTACGCTGCCACAAGATTCTATGAAATATGTGCTAGCGAAAGGCTACATTGGCTTGGATGGGTGTTCGCTGACGATTGGTGAAGTCGAAGACAACCGTTTCTCTGTTCACTTAATTCCAGAGACATTAGAAAGAACATTGTTCGGTCGTCGCCAAGTCGGTGAAAACATCAACGTAGAGTTCGACCCGCAAACGCAAGCGATTGTTGACACAGTAGAGCGCGTACTAGCAGCGAAGCAGCTTTAGTCTGCTTGCAATAGCCAACTCACTTCAACAACGAAAATAATAAAGGAGCACTTAAGGCTCCTTTTCTTATTTCTATTGGGGGGGGATGAGTTTCTACTCGTAGTTGTCATCGATGAATAATTCGACTTTCTGCTCGAGCTCATCAACCTTCATGTTGAGGTGGATGGCATGGCAGCAAGCCGGACAGTCATCATAAAACTCTTGGTTACCGTTACTTGCATCGAGAGTGATGCCAATTGAGTGCCCGCAGTGGGGGCATTTTACATGTCTTTCTGTGTAATTTTGCATACAAAAACTCCTAGTATTGCAGGGCTTTTAATACTTTGTGTTAGAGAAAATACAGCCCTTGTTTACTCGCTTTTCTCTTTGAGTCAGAGATACAACGTAAGCCGAGTTACTAAGAATATTAGGTGTTCTTGTTGCTAATTGAGTCGAAATAAGTGGAAAAGTTGACCCCAAACTCACGGTTGAGCTTGGGGGGATTATATGGTGGTGATATGCGTCGAAAATTTACAATATGAAATGATTTACATGCTAAATATGCAACGAATGTTCAATATGAGACGATCTTATTTATTAGCACTTGAGCTTGTTCTAAATAATGTCCGCCAAATAAGTTGCAATGATTAAGTATATGATAAAGATTATAAATGTCTTTTCGTTCGCTATAGCCGAGTGGTAGAGGGGAGACAGACTCATAACCTTGATAAAATTCGGGTGTAAAGCCACCAAATAATTCAGTCATCGCGATGTCACACTCTCTATCACCCCAATAACTTGCCGGATCGTAGCAGATTGGACCAAAAGGGGTGAGGGCAGCATTGCCATTCCACAAATCGCCATGGAGAAGTGAAGGCTCAGGTGAATGGTTGGCTAAGAGGCGTTTTACCACGTCAATAAAATCATCTATATCGACTAGCTCAATGCCTTTTTCTTTGAGTAATTGGAGTTGCCAGCCGATTCGTTGTTCAGCAAAGAAAGTGCACCATTTCTTGTGCCATTGGTTTGGTTGAAGGGTTGAACCAATGTAATTGTCGTTGTCAAAACCAAATTCTTTTTGTTCTCCCCACAAGTGTAACTGCGCTAATTGCTGGCCGAACTTAAAACTGTTTGATGAATCCTCAAGCGGTTTTGTAGGGAGGTAATTTAGGATGATGAATGAGTGCGTTTTGGTTGTTCCCACCAAAACTACTTCAGGCACAAAAACGGTGGAGGTTTCTCTGAGTAAGTGAAGACTCTCTGCTTCGAGCTCGAACTTAGTGAAGAAATTACGCTCGTTTATTTTTACGAAGTAACGTTGCTCACCATCGTTAATCATATAGCTTTCACTAATGTCGCCACCGGAAAGCCTGGTTTTTTCTGCGATTTGATATTCGAATAGTAAGGTGTCAGAAAGCTGTTGAGCTATTGCTTGCCACATAGAAAACTCCGCTAATCCACTTAACCTCCAATAGTTTAGATGAACTGGCGAAGGATTGACGGGTAATAGAGCAAACTTCGGCAACAAAATATGTTGGAAATGTTAATAAATTGCATAACTGTGAATCAAGTCTCTTATAAGTGACTGATTTACGTCACTACCATATGGCGGTGTCTCTATACAACGAGTATTATTCTTTTTTTGACTTTAGTTCCATAGGTGATATGAAAATACTCATATGTGACGACTCGGCAGTAGCACGAAAGTTGGTTATTCGTTCTATTTTGCAAGAGCCATCGCTGCAATTGCTCGAAGCTCAGGATGGTTACGAGGCGCTTCAAATTATGATGGAACAAAACATAGACGTTTTGTTCTTAGATTTGACTATGCCAGTAATGGATGGCTTTGAACTACTCGAATCATTGCCAGTGAGTACCTATGAAACAAAAGTGGTCGTCATTTCTGGTGACGTACAGCAAGAAGCAAAGCATAGGTGTCTTGAGTTAGGCGCGCTTGATTTCGTGGAAAAACCGTTTTCTGAGCAAGAAATTGTGCCTTTGTTTACTCGTTTAGGGCTTCACTATGCGTTAATGAGCCCAGCAAGTACAAGTGAGCAAACAAAGTCAGCAACACTGTCTCCAATTGCAAAGTTCCGTGAAGTTGCCAATATCGCCTTAGGTAAAGGTGCAGCAATTATGGCTGACCACCTGAGTGAGTTTATACAATTGCCAGTTCCTCACGTCGGTCCATTGTCATACGGTGAGCTTCACATGACATTGGTGGATGTTTTGGGTAGAGAACGATCTGTGGCTGTCTCTCAGCGTTTCGTTGGTGGTGGTGTTCATGGTGAAGCGCTGGTTTGTTTGCGCGGTAAGGACATCAATCTCATTGGCGAAAAGTTAGGATATTTACTGGAGTTTACGCCGTCGAATGAAATTATCTTAAACATCGCAAACCTTTTGGTATCTTCTTTCCTCACCTCTTTGGGGAGCCAACTCGACAAACAATTCTCCTTACGCCAACCAGCCATTATTGACACTGTTTCCCCTTTCAAAGAAGAGAGCGAAGAGGCTGGCGAGCTCTTTACCATTGAATACACTTACATGGCTGAGTCCCTTGATTTTGAGTGTGAGGTCCTTTTCTTAATCGACAAGTCGTCTGTGGAAATCATATATGAAATCATGGAGCTAATTTGATGTCTGAGATTACGTTAGATATTGCTGACTTTCACTGGGTTACTCAAATTCTTGATACGATGGATTCAGGATTGGTGGTGATTGACCGAGAGTATAAGGTGTGTGTCTGGAATGGCTTTATGCAGTCATACAGTGGGGTATTGTCACAGAACATTTTGGGACGTTGTCTCTTTGACCATTTTGAAGACCTACCGAGAACCTGGTTAGAAACGAAAATCAAAACCGCAGCGGATCTAGAAACACGTTCTTTTTCTAGTTGGGAGAATCGACCTTATCTTTTCAAGTTTCAGAATTTCTCCCCTGTTTCTAACGGCAGTAATTACATGTATCAAGATATCGTAATAACACCGTTGCATTCGCTTTCCGGCGAGATAAATCATATCGCTATACAAGTTAATGATGTTTCTGAAACGGCACGTAACCGAATCCATTTAAAAGAGACGAACTTGCATCTTTCTGAAATCAGTAGAAAAGATGGGCTTACAGGGCTATTTAATCGAGCGTTTTGGGAACAAGCTTTTAAAGAAGAGTTCGCTAGACTTAAATGCATGGAAACCCCATGTTCTTTGGTTATTTTTGATATCGACCATTTTAAGAAAGTGAATGACACATACGGACACCATACGGGGGACGAGGTGATCCGTCGAACCGCTAACTTGCTGAAACGCACAGCGAGAGGGAGTGACATTTGTGGTCGCTTTGGTGGTGAGGAGTTTACAGTACTATTACCCAACACAAGTGAGGAGCAAGCAAAGTACTTTGCAGAGCGTTTGAGAAAGCGAATCGAGCAAGAAATCGTAAAAGTTGAAGAGTTTTTGATTAACTACACGATAAGTCTTGGCGTTTGCGAGTATAAATCTCAGTTTGATAGTCATACTCAATGGCTGAAGTCTGCCGATTCAGCACTATATCGTGCAAAAGAAGGCGGGCGAAACCAAACATGCAGTCAACAAGAAATGCATAAAATTGGTTGATATTCGTCCAGTTAATTGACTAATTTTGATATATATGAAATTAGTTAATGAAATTTTTTTGGCATGTCTTAGTATTGAAACTATTCGCTTTCCACAGTGAAAGCCAGCACCAAACGGAGAATAGAAGTGGTTGTAGAAACCGATGGATATCTGGCTCTAATTGAGCACTTGTCGCTAAACCTCGATATTTTTACTTCAGGAACCGGCGATACAGGTTCAGAAAGCATTGAAGATGTAGTAACCGACATGGTTGCCTCCAACATCATGGCGATCTTTGAACAGAACCCTGAGCTTCACTCAAGTGTTCGCTTTAAGCTTCTAAAAGAGGCTGACGCTGTAGTCGAAGACCTAAGCGAAGTGCTTGCGGGCGTTTGGCATAGAAAAGCGACAAACGAACAGATTACCTTCCTTGACGAATACATTGCCTTAGTTAAGAACCTATTTGATACCGCTGTCGCGACATACGATTAGTTTGGGTCGCTCTGAGCCCTTTTAATAGAAGAAGAGTTACAGGGTGACTCTTCTTACTTGCCAAAATTTAGATGACCAGTAGGGGTTATCTAACCTTGATATAATCACACCTTTGGATGTGGATGCGTGCATAAACTGCATATCTCCGAGGTAGATGCCTACGTGGTACGTTGTCCTCTTCGTCTTAAAGAAGACGAGATCGCCTTTTCTCGCATCTTGCCAATCCAGTTTTATACCTTGTTTTGATTGTTCCTTAGTTGTGCGAGGTAGTGTTAATTGGTATGCCTCAACAAAAGCTTTTTGCACAAAGGCGGAGCAATCAATACCATTTTTCTGATTTCCGCCATAGCGATATGGTGTGCCTTGCCATTCGACATAGAAGTCATTTAATGCCGGAGTATCGGAGAGCAACTGTGCCGAACTTAAGTGCTGGTTAGTTGTAGGGCTATTGCCTGGGCTAGATGAGCAGCCTACTAGTAATAGGCTGAATAATAACGAAAATTTTATATATCGCATCCTGTCTGCATTTAATCCTATTGTCTTATTAATGAAATCTTACCGTCATAAGCGCTCAATAAGATGGGCTAAAAATCACACTTAAGTCTCATTTTCGTGACAATCCAAGAGTGATGACTGAGCCCTAACTAGAGTAAAGCGTGGACATTATGACAAGCCGCAAACGTTCAAGTATTTCATTGTCACTGGTACAAACCATCACTATTACATTCGTCACTATACTTGCTCTTGTTATAGCTTTATCTGCGTCAAGTTTCAAAGGTATGGAGCGAGTTGGGGTCGAGTTTGATGATCTTTCCACAAAAGCGCTGCCCATGGCGATGGCTAATGCTGCGCTAACAAAAAATGTCTTGGAACAAATCAAGTTACTCAACGTCGGTATGCAGGTAACGGAGCCCAATCAACTTAGCTTGATAAGAGCTCAATTAATTGAACTTGCCTCTCAGACCAACGAATTGGTCAATCAAACTTCAGGAGTTGATTCCCATCTCTCTCAGATGCTTGCAGAGAATTTAGATGACTTACACAGCATAACGACAGTCATTCTTTCCACACAAGCGTCTGTAATCCAGATTCAAGCTGAGATTAACAGTGAACTGAGTGAGTTTCGATATGGTTTAAGCTCAATTGGCCCAGAAATGAATCGAATTAGTTCATTTCTTAGTATTGATAATTCAGAATCAGCCGATGCAGCAAATCGTTTTATTGCTTCCGCAAGTTCGATGGAAAGTACATTCCTGTTAATGATGATGCAAACAGAGTTGGAAGAAGCTGAGCAAGAGTATCGAGAACTGAGGAATCGAATTGCGGGTATTCACCTCGCGTATGATGACTTTAAGGCTTGGCACCCTGAAATCTCTGAGTTTACGAGCTTAAGCGCACCCTATGAGATGGTACAAGCTGGTTTTGAAGAGGGTGGGCTCCTCCATAGGATTCTTGGTAAGTTACAGCAAACAGAACAACAAAAAGTTGACCTTGAGAGAGCCTCACAGCTTTCTAATCAAACCATTGCGTTATTAAGTCAAGTCTCTGAAGCCGCACGTAACTTAATTGACGACAGAGAGAGGATCGTACAGCTAACCATTAAGGAAGCGAGCTTCATAGTTGTAATGAGTTGCAGCTTATTGGCTTGTCTCATTGTTATTTCTTGGGTTGGTATAAGAGCGTGGGTTAATAGAGGGCTGAACAACATTACACATGAGTTGTCTTTATTAACTGAGCACGACCTACGTTCAAATGCTGTCGCAATAGGGCCAAGAGAAATGAAGGATATTGCAAGAAAGCTCAACCAGGTTATTGATTCAACTCATGAATCTATAGCATTGGTTACGCGCAATTGTGAAACGCTCTATCAAACAGCAGAAATTAGCTACGAAGCGGCAGAGCAATCTAATCAGAGTTTAAGCTCGCAAAATGAAGCCTTAATATGCATGGTTACTACCGTTAAGCAGTTAGAGGAATCAATAAAGGAGATCGCTGTAATCACTGCTGCCTCATTTGAGGACTCGCAAGCCGCAACAAACAGTACGATGAAGGGTGTTGAGGTGGTCGACCAAAACCGAGAACGCCTTGCTTCTTTGGCCCAAGCACTCACTGCTAATGAAGACTCTATGCTTGAGTTGGATCAGAGAGTTAAGAAAATTTATGAGATGGTCGAGGTTATCAGTAGTATTGCTGAGAACACTAATTTGCTGGCTCTCAATGCGGCAATTGAGGCGGCTCGTGCAGGTGAACAAGGCCGTGGGTTTGCTGTTGTTGCGGATGAAGTTCGTAAATTGGCCAGTGGGACATCTCAACAAACCACCAACATTCGTGAAATGATGAAAGAGCTAGTGGCCGCAGCAGAAGGCTCGCGTAGAGCAGTCATAGACTCTCGAGAAGAGATGACACGAGCACTGCAATCGAGTGACGACGTTAAAATTGTTTTCTCAGATATTAATGTAGCCGTGAAACATATTCAGCAGAGAATTGAGCAGATATCCGTAGCAACAGAAGAACAAGACCGTGCTACGGCTGATGTTTCTCGTTCAATAACCCGTATTTCAGAACAAGGTGAGTTAACAAAACTCCGTTTGGATTCTATGGTTGAAAACTCAGAGCAAGTTGCAGAAATAGCAGGGCATCAGCAAGCAATGTTACACAAGTATCAGCTGCATCAAACGATTTAATACTTATTCAACTTCCAAAGATTAAAGGTAGGGCAAATGCTCTGCCTTTTTGCTTTCCATGTATTAAGGTGGGCTAAAGCTAATAGCCACTGACTCGTGTTGCGGTAAAAATACAACCTTGCGCAAACTCCTTGATATACAAAATGTAATTACATGCATTTATAAATGCCTGAGTTGATATATAAAGCAACTCGTTGAATAATGGTTTTGTATTAGGAAATCACAAAATACATACACAAGATGTCCTAGTTTCGACATAGACCTCACATTCCATCGATGCCAACGGAGGGCACTATAGAATGAAGTCTGAACCATTACATTCGCGTAAGTTTTCAATTCGTTTTACCGTTGGTAGCCTGTTTTTGTTTGCAACGGCAGTCACTGCGTTTATTGCGATCTCTTTACAGTACTATTTTGGCAAGCAGATGTCTCAAGAGCATGTGCTATCCAAACTCGTTATGGCAACGACTGAGGTGAGTGAGTATATACAGCAAGTTGATGCTAATGCGGCAAGCAGTGCAAGCATACTTAGAAGTGTGTCGATCGCTACACAGCATCAGTTTAGCGAAAATGAAACTAGGCAAATATTCACACAAGTATTGAAAGATAACCCTCTTTTTTACAGTCTGTATTTTGGAACTGAAACAGATGATTTCTATCAAATCATTAATTTAGCGTCGTCTCCAATTGTCAGGGAAAAGATTGATGCTGATCCAGAAGATCGTTGGGTCATCATTAAGATAAATGGTGAAGGTGATTTAAGGCTGAGACAAACACAGTATTTCACCGAAAAGTTTGAATTAACAAAGAGCAGTACTGAAACAAGTAACTACTTTCCAACTCAACGACCATGGTTTGATGCCGCAACTCAGGATGGTATCTACAAAACTGAACCATACTTGTTCCAACACTTAAAAATCACCGGACAAACGTATTCAGTCAGAAGTAAACAAGCCGTCATTGGTGTCGATATTGTTCTGTCAGCGATAAACGAAAAAATAAAGCCTTCAGAACTAGGGATGAGTGAAGATAGCGGTGCAGAGTCGTTTGTTTTCAATAATAAAGGGGAGGTTATCGCATCAAACATTTCCTTGTTTGCTCCTGTGGAGATTCCCAACTCTAAGCCATTGAAACTGAGTCCCGAACAGCATCAAATTATAATGAATACCCGTTCGCTAATGGTTTCAAACCAAAATGATTGGGGACCTTATGATTACGCTCAGGCGGGTCAACCAAATGGTTATTCTGTCGATATGCTTCGCCTTGTCGCTGAGCAAACAGGGCTCCAGATAGAGTTTATAAATGGTTTTGACTCAAAAACATTGGTAGACAAGTATATTCAAAATGATATCGACATTTTGCACTCGGTGGCTAAAGGCGCAAAAGGGTTGGGATATCAAAGTGTGTCAATGTTTGAGGGCGAGTTAGCCATTGCAAGCCGAGGAATTAAAAATGTGCCAAAGGGGCTTGATGGCTTCCAGCAACAGAAGGTTGGTGTTGTAAGCAGTTTTGGTCTAAAAGGATGGCTGTTAGACCGTTATTCAACGCTAAACATCTTAGAGCTCCCTAGCTTAGACATAGCAAAAGAAGCTCTTCAAAAAGGCCAAATCGATTATCTGATTGATAACTATCACACCTTAGAAGAACTCAAGAGTTTAGATTCTCGTAATTCAATTGAATTAACCACGCTAAAAACCAGCGAAAAGCCGAGTTACCATCTTTTCATGAAAGAGTCAGATGGCTCAGTATTAGCGATAGTCAACCAAGCGCTATCAGCGATTACTGTTGAGCAAAAAGTTGCACTCAATGAAAAATGGTTGGATTCGAGCCAATGGCGCGGCAGCTTTGTGCCTTACCCAGAAATATACGAAATTACCAGAGACAGTGAAAAACATGACAGCATGATACCAGTTAGGATAAATGGTGAAATGAAGTACGTGTATGTGACACCTTTGGTCACCAATGGCAGAAGTGTTGAATACTTTGCCGTGGTTATCCCTCAGTCTGTAGTTACCGAACAAGTATTTTCCAAGCTGGTTACCTCAACGTTAGCCACCGGCTTGGTAATGATGGGGTTAATACCGCTAGCATGGAAGTTTGGCTCTCCAATTGTTCGGCCAATTACAGAGCTTAGAGAGGTCACAGAACAGATAAAAGCAAGGAACTTCGGCAACTCGATGGCAGTAAATACTCGAATTAAAGAAGTATCTGAGTTATCAGACTCGGTCGTTGAGATGGCTGAGGAAATTCAACGTCATGAGAAACAACAGGATGAGTTTGTTGAAGCCTTTATCCGTCTTATTGCTCAGGCTATCGATGACAAATCGCCTTATACAGCTGGGCATTGTAATCGCGTTCCAGAAATTGGTTTGATGCTGGCTGAAGCGGCTGAAGCCAGTACTAGTGGCAAATTTAAAGACTTTAAGTTCAATAACGCAGATGAGCGACGGGAGTTTCGAATTGCTGCATGGCTTCATGACTGCGGTAAGATTACAACCCCAGAGCATATTGTAGATAAAGGCACCAAGTTAGAAGCAAACTATAACCGAATTAATGAAATACGCACACGCTTTGAAGTATTGTGGCGTGATGCAGAAATCCAATATTTGAAAACGATACTATCTGGTGAGTTAACAAAAGAAGAAGCGAGAGACATCTTCTATGAAAAGAAACGTAAGTTAACCGATGACTTTGAATTTATCGCCCAGGCAAACATTGGTGGTGAGTTTATGAGTGATGAGAAGGTAGAGCGAATCAAACAGATCGCTCAACAAACTTGGTTAAGGCACTTCGATGACCGTCTGGGTTTGTCTCCGTTTGAAGAGCTGAATAAAAAAGAAAACAGCGCAAACTTGCCTGTTGTTGAGAAGCTATTAGCTGACAAGCCGGAACATATTATTCATCGTATACGCCCAGTGGAGTTTGATCCTAAGCATGGGATCAAAATGCAGGTTCCAGAACACCAATACAACATGGGTGAGGTTTATAACTTATCTATTTCTCGCGGTACATTGACAGCTGAAGATCGCTATAAAATTAATGAACATATGATAAGTGGTATAAAGATGCTTGAGGCGCTGCCGTTTCCTCCTGAGCTACGCAATGTGCCACGATATGCATCAACGCACCATGAGACGCTAAAAGGTTCTGGCTATCCTAGAAAGCTGAGTGCTGAAGATCTTTCAGTTCCTGAGAGAATTCTGGTTATCGCAGATATATTTGAAGCGTTAACTGCGGCGGATAGGCCATATAAAAAGGCTAAACCTGTCAGTGTGGCAGTCGACATTATGTACAAAATGGCGTTGGATGAACACTTGGATATGGAGCTATTCCAACTGTTTCTGGAAAGTGGTGTTTATCTTGAGTATGCCAATACGTTTTTACCTTCTGCACAGGTTGATCATGTTGATGTGAGTACATATATATACCCAAGTGACTTCAAGGTGCAGGATTCAGAGCGTTGTCATTGATTCGAGGGCAAGGAAAACAACGCAGTGTAATAGCCTGCTCTTTCCAAGTTGTTTGACGTAGCCATTGGTTTAATAAAAAAACGGGTCAATGACACGCTCCCAAAGGGCACTCTTTACAAATAGTAAGGGCCTTGGCTTGTATACATTGTTGTCGATTCTTGATTTAGACCCACTAGACCTTTAAATCGCCGCCGCGTCTACAAACCAAGTCATTCTCGCTGAACCTGGCATCTCGAGGTTACTTGGGTATAGATTCCAAGGATCAGAGTTTAGAAGGATTTCATTGAGGGGGCATCAGAAAATACAAGAGCTCATCAACTAGTGTACACACGTGCGCATCCAATACTGTTCAATTGATTTACTATTTTGTTTTAACTCTTGAATGTACTTGGCTTTAATTGTCGACAATCTGCAGTAATCTTTTTGTTTAATGGTCGATTTCAACCTTAATTACCCTTCTTGGTACTATACCTTAGTCTAAATTGTCGACAATTTACTTGATTGTCGACAATCTGATCGTCTATTTTATATTCAAGTTAACAAATTGTTGACGCTTTGATTTCTAAATACGAGTGCCTTGAATATGAATACAGAATTGAAAACTCGTCATAAAGTGATTGTCTCTGAGAAGGAGCACACTAAATCTGAATCGCTGACCGAATCGTTAGTGGAAGCGATTGTGAGTGGTGAAATTGAACCGGGCAGTAAAATCTCAGAGCCTGAATTAGCCAAGAAATATCAGGTGAGTAGAGGTCCTTTGCGTGAAGCCATGATGCGCCTAGAAGGACTTGGGTTGATTGAGCGCATTCCGCATGTTGGTGCTCGTGTTATTACTTTCTCTCCAGAAAAACTCATCGAATTGTATTCCGTCCGCGAAGCGTTAGAGGGCATGGCGGCAAGGCTCGCGGCTCGCTATATCACTCAAGAAGAATTACTGAGTTTGGAAATGCTATTGTCGACACATTCCAAACATATCGATGAAGTCGAAGGATCGTCTTACTTCCACCAGCATGGTGACTTTGATTTCCACTATCGAATCATTCAAGCGAGCCGAAACAGCAAGCTAATCTCTTTGCTTTGTGACGAGTTGTATCACTTACTGCGCATGTATCGTTACCAATCGCCACGTGCGCAATCTCGTCCTAACGAAGCACTCAATGAACACAAATTCATTCTGCAAGCGATTCGCAACCGTGATGAAGAGCTGGCAGAAATGCTGATGAGAAGGCACATCTCAGGCAGCCGAAAACTTATCGAATTACAGATTTCAGATTCCAAAACTTTACCCAAAATAATTGGAGTTGCGGCGCGGCAACAAGACAATTCAGCCCTATGAGCATAGGTGCGCTATGTAATTTTGGCGGCCGGCGATCCGGTGAATTGGCGCAGTTAACAAAGCTGCAGCTTCAAGTATGAAGGGTAAAACAAGACTAGAAGGAAATTGTCATGAGCTTATCTCCGGGGGCGAAGTTCAGACTCGCCATTGAGCAAAACAATCCGCTGCAGATCGTCGGCACCATTAACCCATACTGCGCCATGATGGCTAAAAATTTGGGTCACCAAGCTATCTATTTGTCGGGTGGCGGCATCGCTAACGCATCTTACGGTTTGCCAGATCTTGGCATTACGACATTGAACGACGTTTTGGTGGACGTAGACCGCATCACCAACGCGTGTGATTTGCCGTTACTGGTTGATATCGATACCGGTTTTGGTGGTGCTTTTAACATTGCACGCACTATCAAAGCGATGGAAAAAGCGGGTGCGGCGGCAGTGCACATGGAAGACCAAGTGGCGCAGAAGCGTTGTGGTCATCGCCCAAACAAAGCGATTGTTAGCCAACAAGAAATGGTCGACCGAGTGAAAGCGGCGGTGGATGCACGTAATGACGAGAGCTTTGTCATTATGGCTCGTACTGATGCGTTAGCGGTTGAAGGCATGGACAGTGCGATTGAACGTGCGATTGCATGTGTTGAAGCGGGCGCAGACATGATCTTCCCAGAAGCCATGAACCAGCTAGACCAATACCAGCAGTTCTCAACAGCGCTTCAAGACGCAACAGGGAAGCATGTGCCGATTCTTGCCAACATTACTGAATTTGGACAAACACCTCTGTACGGCTGTGAAGAGTTAGCTCAATCCAAAGTGGACATGGTTTTGTACCCACTGAGTGCATTCCGTGCGATGAACAAAGCGGCTGAGATGGTTTACAAACACTTGCTTGAAGTTGGCAACCAAGAAGCGTTGCTTGATTCAATGCAGACACGAAAAGAGCTGTATGAGCACCTTAATTACCACGACTACGAGAATAAGTTAGACAAGCTGTTCTCGGAGGGTAAATAAGGTCAACAAAGAAACAAACGGAAGCCCAAGAAAAGAATCTCTAATCCAATAACGTGAAAATTGTCTGATTCAAAAGAGCCCATTAAGAGAGCCAAATCAGACAGAAAAGGAGTTCAACAATGCCTCATTCTGTAGAAAAGAAAACTGAGATAGGTGGCGCAGGTCTACGCGGTCAAAGCGCGGGAAGCACAGCTTTATGCACTGTCGGTAAAACGGGAACGGGTCTAACGTATCGTGGTTACGATATTACGGACTTGGCAAATCATGCTCAATTTGAAGAAGTGGCGCATTTGCTGTTACGCGGTCACTTGCCTAATCAACAAGAGCTAGACGCCTACAAGACACACCTATTGAGCTTGCGTGGCTTACCAGCGGAGCTTAAGCAGGCGTTAGAACTGATTCCTGCTGATGCCCACCCGATGGATGTTATGCGCACAGGTTGCTCTATGCTGGGTAACTTAGAGCAAGAAATGGACTTTGAGCAACAGCTCCATGCTACTGAGCGAATGCTAGCGCTTTTCCCTGCCATCATCTGTTACTGGTATCGCTTCAGCCATGATGGCGTGCGAATCAAAACGCACGATAACAGTGAAGACTGCATTGGCGGCTACTTCCTGAAACTGCTTACAGATAAAGCACCAAGCGAAACGCACAAAAAGGTGATGCACTGTTCTTTGATTCTTTATGCAGAGCATGAGTTTAATGCCTCGACATTTGCGGCGCGTGTGTGTGCCTCGACGCTTTCTGATCTTCATTCTTGTATTACGGCTGCTATCGGTACGTTGCGTGGTCCACTTCATGGCGGTGCAAATGAAGCGGCGATGGAGATGATTCAAGATTGGCAAACGCCAGATGAGGCAGAAGCCAATATTCTGCAAATGCTACAGAACAAAGACAAAATCATGGGCTTTGGTCATGCGATTTATCGTGAAAGTGACCCTCGTAATGCACTGATCAAGCGTTGGTCTGAAGCGTTATCGAAAGAGGTGGGTGACACACATCTTTACGCGGTTTCTGAGCGCGTGGAATCCGTCATGAAGCGTGAGAAAGGTCTGTTCTGTAATGCTGACTTCTTCCATGCTTCGGCTTACCACTTCATGGACATTCCAACCAAATTGTTTACGCCAATCTTCGTGATGAGTCGACTGACAGGCTGGGCGGCGCACGTCTATGAACAACGTGCGAACAACCGAATTATTCGCCCAAGTGCGGATTATACCGGACCGGATCATCAAGACTGGGTGCCAATCGAACAACGCTAGCGCGTGACGCCTCTTTGTGAGCTTCGTCTTTCATGGCATTCACAAGGGGGCGTCTCTTTCACCGCGAATCCATTTCAAAAACAGTATCGCGGTGCGTTCAGGCACAAGATGTACACTAAAGCGGAAGCAAGCCCATGAGCATCACCACAAATATAAATACTCAATATCGTAAGCCGCTCCCGGGAACCCAACTCGATTATTTTGATACCCGAGAAGCAGTTAACGATATTTCTCCTGGAGCGTATGAAAAGCTCCCATACACCTCACGCGTTTTAGCCGAGCAGTTGGTTCGCCGCTGCGACCCGAATACACTCACTGATAGCCTAAAACAGTTAATAGAACGCAAGCGTGACCTTGATTTTCCTTGGTATCCAGCGCGCGTGGTTTGTCATGACATCCTTGGACAAACCGCATTAGTCGACCTTGCTGGTCTGCGTGATGCGATTGCTGAACAAGGCGGTGACCCGGCGAAAGTAAACCCTGTGGTTGAAACGCAATTGATCGTTGACCATTCACTGGCAGTTGAACACGCAGGCTTTGACCCTGAGGCGTTTGAGAAAAACCGCGCGATAGAAGAGCGCAGAAACGAAGACCGATTCCATTTTATCGAGTGGTGTAAGACGGCGTTTGAGAACGTCAGTGTTATTCCTGCGGGTAACGGCATCATGCACCAAATTAATTTGGAGAAGATGTCTCCGGTGGTGCAAGCCAAGCAAGGCATTGCTTATCCCGATACCTGTGTCGGCACGGACAGTCACACACCTCACGTTGATTCACTTGGCGTGATTGCTATTGGTGTCGGCGGTTTAGAGGCGGAGACGGTTATGCTTGGTCGCCCGTCGATGATGCGTCTTCCGGACATTGTTGGCGTGAAGCTTACTGGCAAACGTCAACCGGGTATTACCGCCACCGATATCGTGTTGGCGATTACCGAGTTTCTGCGAAATGAACGCGTGGTTTCATCCTATCTCGAGTTCTTTGGTGAAGGGGCGCGAGACCTAACCATTGGCGACCGCGCGACCATTTCAAACATGACGCCAGAATACGGCGCAACCGCAGGGATGTTCTACATTGATGAGCAGACCATTAATTACCTCAAACTGACAGGGCGCGATGATCAACAGGTCGACTTGGTCGAGAAGTACGCTAAGCAAACCGGTCTGTGGGCGGATGATTTAGACACGGCGGTTTACGAACGCGTGCTTGAGTTTGATTTGTCCCAAGTCGGGCGCAATTTGGCAGGTCCATCTAATCCTCATCGTCGTTTACCTACCGCAGAGCTTGCTGAACGTGGTGTTTCTGGCGAGTGGCAAGAGAAGGAAGGCGAGCTTCCAGATGGCGCGGTGATCATCGCGGCGATTACCTCCTGTACCAACACCAGTAACCCAAGAAACGTTGTCGCAGCGGGTTTGGTTGCTAAGAAAGCGAATGAGCTTGGATTGGTGCGCAAACCTTGGGTGAAGTCTTCATTTGCTCCGGGTTCTAAAGTTGCTCGACTCTACCTTGAAGAATCTGGCTTACTCCCTGAACTAGAGAAACTTGGTTTTGGTATCGTGGCTTATGCGTGTACAACCTGTAACGGTATGAGTGGTGCACTTGAGCCGAAAATCCAACAAGAAATCATCGACCGAGATCTGTATTCAACTGCAGTACTTTCTGGGAACCGCAACTTTGATGGTCGAATTCATCCTTACGCAAAACAAGCATTCTTAGCATCACCACCTTTGGTCGTTGCTTACGCGTTAGCCGGTACGATTCGTTTTGATATCGAACGTGACTCTTTAGGCACAGACAAAGATGGCAAGCCCGTTTATCTCAACGACTTGTGGCCAACGGATGAAGAAATTGATGCTGTGGTGGGTGAGTACGTTAAGCCAGAGCAATTTAATCAAGTCTACATTCAAATGTTCAAATTGAATGGTGAGGCTCGTAACCCAAATCCGCTCTACGATTGGCGTCCGATGAGTACGTATATCCGAAGACCTCCCTACTGGCAAAAAGAGGGGGAGGGAGCACTGGCTGGTGAGCGAACTCTGTCTTCAATGCGTCCTCTTGCCGTTTTAGGCGACAACATTACAACCGACCATTTGTCACCATCGAACGCAATTTTGGCAAGCAGCGCAGCAGGTGAATACCTCGCGAAGATGGGCGTGCCAGAAGAAGATTTTAACTCATACGCGACTCACCGAGGTGATCACTTAACCGCGCAGCGCGCCACTTTCGCTAACCCGAAATTGTTCAACGAAATGGTCAAGGAAAATGGCGAAGTGGTGCAAGGATCGCTGGCGAGAGTCGAACCTGAAGGCAAAGTGACACGCATGTGGGAAGCGATTGAGATTTACATGAATCGCAAGCAGCCGCTTATCGTGGTCGCGGGTGCGGATTATGGTCAAGGATCGTCGCGAGATTGGGCTGCGAAAGGCGTTCGCTTAGCGGGTGTAGAAGCCATTGTCGCTGAAGGGTTTGAGCGTATTCATCGTACCAATTTAGTTGGGATGGGCGTGCTTCCTCTGCAATTTAAAGATGGCGTGAACCGAAAGACGCTCGAATTAGATGGCACTGAACTTTATGACGTTATCGGCGATATCACTCCTGGTGCTGATTTGGCGTTGGTGATTACTCGTGCTAATGGCGACAAGGTTGATGTACCAGTGACTTGTCGACTCGATACCGAAGATGAAGTTCACGTGTACAAAGCGGGCGGTGTGTTACAGCGCTTTGCTCAAGATTTCCTCTCGCAATAGATAGCGCAATAACGGAGTAAGATATGGATAGCAAGATGCAAAGCCAAATCAAAGTCCCGGCGACTTACATGCGCGGCGGTACGAGCAAAGGTGTGTTCTTCAACCTTGAAGATTTGCCACAGCCAGCGCAAGTTGCAGGCGAGGCAAGAGACAAACTGCTACTTCGTGTGATTGGTAGCCCAGACCCGTATGCCAAACAAATTGATGGCATGGGCGGCGCAACTTCCAGCACCAGTAAAACTGTGATTGTGTCGCGCAGTGAGCGAGCCGACCACGACGTTGATTACCTGTTCGGACAAGTATCGATAGATAAGCCGTTTGTCGATTGGAGTGGTAACTGTGGCAACCTTTCTGCCGCGGTCGGGCCTTTCGCAATTCATGCAGGGTTGATCGACGAAGATCGAATTCCTCAAAACGGCATCGTTACCGTTCGTGTATGGCAGGTAAATATTGGCAAAACTATATTGATTCATGTGCCAATCGTAAATGGTCTCGTTCAAGAAACAGGGGAGTTTGAGCTTGATGGTGTGACGTTCCCAGCGGCAGAAATCCAAGTTGATTTTGTCGACCCTGCTGATGGCGAAGGCAGCATGTTTCCAACTGGCAATCTGGTAGACGATTTGGTCGTACCGGATGTTGGGACTTTCAACGCCACCTTCATTAATGCAGGCATACCGACAATCTTCGTAGACGCAGAAGCGCTGGGTTGCCAAGGCACTGAGCTTCAAGATGACATCAATAACGATGAATCTGCTCTTGCGAGGTTTGAGTCCATTCGTGCTCATGGCGCGCTAAAAATGGGTCTTATTAATTCGCTCGAAGAGGCTCAAACACGTCAACACACGCCTAAGATTGCGTTTGTTTCCCAGCCTAAATCCTACTTATCGTCGAGTGGTAAAACCGTAGAAGCAGGTGAGGTCGATATTCTCGTCCGAGCGTTATCTATGGGCAAACTTCACCACGCCATGATGGGTACCGCAGCGGTCGCCATTGCCTCGGCAGCATGCGTTTCGGGTACTTTGGTCAATTTAGCGGCTGGTGGCGGAGAGAAAGAATCAGTGACGTTTGGGCATCCATCAGGAACGCTTAAGGTGGGGGCAAAAGCCAAACAAACAGAACAAGGTTGGGTGGTTGAGAAAGCCATCATGAGCCGCAGCGCGAGAATACTGATGGAGGGCTTTGTGCGTGTTCCCTCCAATGTCTTTGAATAGCACAATTGCATGGTAGTGATACTTAAGAAAAGCAATGTCAGGACATACTGGAGGAAGCAATATGTCTGCATATCAAAAAGAATACCTTTGGGCACAGAACGAACCGGAAAACTTTTGGCGTGCTCAAGCTGAAAACATCGATTGGTTTGAAGCGCCAAACACCATCTTACAAGCTGACGAACATGGGATTGAACGTTGGTTTCCTGACGGCGTGTTGAACACGTCATGGCTCGCGTTGGATTATCATTGTGAGCAAGGGAGAGGCGAGAAAACCGCACTGATTTATGACTCGCCAGTGACGGGGCAAAAACAAACTTACAGCTATCAAGCTCTGCGCGACCAAGTGGCAAAAATTGCGGGTATGCTTTCGAACCAAGGTATCACCAAAGGCGATCGCGTAGTCATCTATATGCCGATGATCCCAGAAGCGGCAATGGCGATGCTAGCTTGTGCTCGATTGGGCGCGATTCATTCGGTGGTGTTTGGCGGTTTTGCTCCGAATGAGCTCGCCGTTCGAATTGAAGATGCGGAACCCAAAGTCATCATGACGGCGTCTTGTGGCATCGAAATCAATAAGGTACTTCCATACAAACCAATGGTTGATAAAGCCATTATGGACAGTCGTTGGAAGCCAGAGAAAGTCTTTGTTCTTCAGCGCCCACAGTGCGAAGCCGAACTTAATCTAGAACGTGATTTAGATTGGCAGCAAGAATACGCACAAGCTTTGCCTCATGCGTGTGTCCCTGTGTTAGCAACAGATCCTCTTTATATTCTCTATACTTCTGGCACAACAGGGAAACCAAAAGGCGTGGTGCGCGACAATGGCGGTCATGCCGTAGCGATGAAATATTCGATGACGTCGATTTATAACATCCCCCAAGATGGCGTGTTCTGGGCTGCATCGGATGTAGGGTGGGTTGTTGGTCACTCTTACATTGTGTACGCGCCGCTTATTCATGGCTGTACAACTATTCTATTCGAAGGCAAACCGGTGAGAACACCGGACCCGGGTGCATTCTGGCGTGTTTGTGATGAATACAAAGTGGATGTACTCTTCTCCGCACCAACCGCTTTCCGTGCAATTAAGAAAGAAGACCCAGAAGGCGAGTTCATTAAGCAATACGACTTGTCCGACCTCGACTCAATCTTTATGGCAGGCGAACGCCTTGACCCACCAACGCTAGAATGGGTGGAAAGCAAAGCGGATAAGCCGGTGATTGACCACTGGTGGCAAACGGAGACAGGATGGGCGATCGCGGGCAATCCGACCGGTATTGAGATGATGCCAGTTAAAGCGGGGTCTGCTACCAAGCCAATTCCTGGCTATCAGGTCGAGATTCTGAACGAAATGGGCGTGCCAGTGGGCGCAAATCAACAAGGTTTTGTCGCTTTGAAGCGCCCATTACCACCAAGCTGTCTACCGACTGTCTGGCGCAACCATGACCGATTTGAGACTGGTTATCTAAGTCAATTTCCGGGTTACTACGTATCGGGAGATGGCGGTTACCTAGATGAAGAGGGTTACCTGTTTATCATGGGTCGTATTGATGACGTAATTAACGTCGCAGGTCACCGTCTGTCTACCGGCGAAATGGAAGAAATCGTTGGTGGTCACCCAGCGATTGCGGAATGCGCGGTGGTTGGTATCCACGATGAGTTAAAGGGTCAGCTACCGCTTGGCTTCGTGGTTCTTAAAGATGGTGTGAAGATAGATGATCTAACGCTAGAAGGCGAGTTGGTGGGCAAAGTACGCAACGAGATTGGTGCTGTGGCTTGCTTTAAACATGCACTGGTTGTTGACCGTTTGCCAAAGACCCGTTCAGGTAAGATCTTGCGAAGAACCATTCGTCAAATAGCCGATGGCGAGCAATACGTGGTGCCATCAACCATTGATGACCCATCCAGTCTAGGCGAAATCGAACGAGTGCTTAAACGCGGCTAGCTAAGTACGATCTTAATTGAGTACGCTCTTAGGTTACCTAGGAGCAAGCTCAAACATCGAAGCCTTTTGCTTTGTCGGCAAGAGGCTTTTGCATTCCTGCTTGCCTAAATGCATGTTTAAACACACACTATATGGATTCCTATTTTTGGCTTAGTTCTTATGTCTACTTTTGTAATCAAACCAGCGCTTTTTGACGATCTTGAGCAACTTAACGACCTAATGTTTGAGTTGCATGATGAACACCACATTCAATCCCCAGAGCTGTTTAAAACCGCAGAAGAAATCGAACAAGAAAAGAGCATTGCCCGTTATCTCGATAACCCTGAATGTTTGGTTTATGTCGCTAGAGTAGAGGATGAGATCATCGGCTTTGTGTCTGGGCATTTCTGCGAGCTTATTTCTACGGTTAGTAAACCAGTTATGATGGGAAGTGTTGATGAGCTCTACGTCTTACCAGAGTATCGTAAACAGGGCACTGCAAAAGCTCTGATTGAGAAGATAGAGGCGACATTCGTTGATTATGGAGTGAAACAGATGTTTGTTGAGGTGTGGGACTTTAACCAGACAGCGATTTCTCTCTATGAGAACCAAGGTTTTGGGCATCATATTCATTGGTTAAGAAAATCGCTATAAAAAGGGCATATGAGCGCACTTCTAATAGGTAACCCTGTGCTTTGAGTTTTCTACCATTCGTATCGTGAATTCAATGCAATCTGATGGTGTGTCATTGTTGAGAAATGATATTTTCCATGTCAAAATTTCTGACATAATTCTGATAATACTGGCAGAATCTCGCGCTCAGTTGGTCTAGTGTCTGAGCTAAGTCAATTGAAAATCAGTTTCTGATGTTTGCTATAGTGAATATGCGTTAGGTAGCAATTCTACAACTTGTTACTTAATTTTTGTCGTAAAATATTTGTGGCGTAGACATTATATGTCTGCGTGGCTTGTATTATTTAAGGTTTTTTTGTGCTGAGATCTTTGTTTATTCTCATATTTTTGTCGGTGTCATCTATTGTTTCAGGGAGCGTATTTGCTGCCTCTGATTCAACTGCCATAAAAGGTGCACTTTGTGTCGTGAAGGCCGATGAAAAGGTCGTATTGGTTCATGAGATTCTGACTGACAGAATTTCCCTACCTGGCGGAACCATCATTGCAGGGGAGCCTGCGAAGGTCGCTGCCCAGCGAGAAACATGGGAAGAAGCTGGTTTGTCAGTGACAGTTGGAGAAGAGCTTGGAAGAACAGAGACGGCAGTCATTTTTGACTGTATATCGGACTCTGAAATTATTGCTTTTTCTCAAAACAACATGCTTGATGCTAACGAAATGCCGAGTTGGTTCGCTCCTCATTATGGAGTTGAAGTTGCGTCTACGATGTTAATGCAGGCTGAATCATTACCTTCGAGCCTTTATCGGTATCCTAGCCAGTGGCAACAGGTAAAATCCTTTATCCAAGAAGCTACTAATCAAGAAGTCGTGTATGTCAGCCAGTTGGTTGAGTCTGCACCTAGCTTTCGTCAACTTGAACTGTATTGGATGACCAACTTACAAAGTTTTGTTGGTTCTTTTTCAGATACGAGTGAAAGTTCTGCATGTAACTTTGCGAAAGCAGTAACTTTTCTAACCTCACCCGTCATGCTGTTACTGCTGTTTCCCTATGTAATGATGCGTTTCGACGGTCGGTTTGTATACCGACTTTTCTTTGCAGTATCAATTACTTCGATAATGTCCTTAGTCGCTCAGCAGGGCTTTTCTCTACCTAGGCCGCATGTATATTTACCGATGGCAGAATTAACTAAGAGCTATGGATTTAGTTTCCCAAGCCTTCCAATTGCTGTTTGGTTTTGTGTTGGCATGTTTATATTCCAACGAACAGAGTCCTTCGGGATGAATCGTATAACGATGGGTGCAGTTACATTAACCGTTTTGGTGATGTTCTGTAAGTTCTATCTAGGTACGGCATTTATATTGGACATGTTGATCGGTGCTTTATTTGGTTCACTGGTTGCTTGGCATATTTTAAGGTTGGAAAGTAACCCAGAAGTTGATGTTGATAAGCTACTTTGCGCGAAGAGTGTTTGGTTGACGGTCACTTGTATTACAGCTGTTATCTCCGTAATTTGGCCGCTACCGGTTTTTGCTGCTTGGTTAGCCATACTTGTAACGGCTTCCGCTGTTGTTATCACATTTAGAGATAATGAAGTTCGACTCACATTTCAGCAAATGTTGTACCTGATTTTAATTTTGCTGTTTGCGAATCAGGTTTGGGACTATCTAAGTCAGTTAGTCGCTTATAGTGGGTTATGGTCTCTAATTACAGCAACGTTAAAGTACCCATTATTAATGCTAATTTTTGTCGCTATCGCACGAAAGCTGACTCTGCAAAAAACGGTCTTGTCCTAAAAGAAAGCCTCGCATTAACGCGAGGCTTTTTACTTCTATCCTTTTGGTAGAAGAGGGCGTGGATCATTAAGCGTTGAGAACAAACTTCTCGATTGATTTAGCCACACCGTGGTCATCATTGCTTTCGGCAATATAGTTTGCAATGTGTTTGGTCTCTTCCATCGCATTTGCCATGGCAATACCGAGGCCCGCGTATTCAAGCATATGGTGATCGTTTTCTGCATCGCCCATACAAATCACTTCTTCAGCTTTGATGCCCAAGTATTCAGCGATCGCCGAAACACCGATGCCTTTGTTACTTGATGGATTCAAAAACTCTAAGAAGAAAGGCGCGCTTTGCACTACCGTAAACTCTTGTTTTAATTCCGCAGGTAAAGTCGCAATAACTTCAGTTAGTTTGCTTGGCTCTGCAACCATCATCGCTTTAATGATCGCGTGATCATCTTCTAGAGAGTCGAAGTTCATTTCGGTAATTTCAAGACCGTTGATCTTCGCTTCGATGTCTGTGTAAGGGTTATTCTCTTCTGTGATTAGGCCGTGCTCTTGGCTGAATGCGTGAACATAAGCGCCAAGCTCGCGCGCTTTACGTGCAATTTTCTTCGCAGCTTTGCCATCAATGATTTGCTGGTGGATGATTTCGTTCGTACCAATGTTTTTCACCATTGAGCCGTTGTAGTACAAAACAAAGTCTTTGTCTGAGTCGATGTTCAACTCATCTAATTTGTCTTGCATTCCTTCAAGAGGGCGGCCAGAAGCAAGGACAACGGTAACACCCGCTTCACGTGCTTTTGCAATTGCTTGTTTGTTCTCTTCAGAAATTACTTTGTCGCTGTTTAGCAACGTACCGTCCATGTCTAGGGCGATCAGCTTGTACATCTTTACTTACCTTAAAAAATTGGGAACCTGCGTATGAAACTACAAAACAACCTATTTTAACAATTTATTTTTGGTTTAAATTGACCTGAGTGCGCCTCTCCATTAAGGTCTTCGCCTCGAAGTATAATGAGTTGAGTGAGTTCTACGTTGTATAAGCTAAATGAGATGTTTGAAACCATCCAAGGGGAAGGGGTTTTCACTGGTGTGCCAGCGGTTTTTGTGCGTTTGCAAGAATGTCCGGTTGGGTGTTCTTGGTGCGATACGAAACAGACTTGGTACGCGGAAGAAGAAGACCAGCGCCAGATCGGTGATATCTTGGTGAAAACAGAAGATTCTCCAACGTGGTGTTTCGCATCGGCAGAAGACATCGTAGCTGAATATAAAAAGCAGGACTTCAATGCGAAGCATATTGTGATCACTGGTGGTGAACCATGTATTTATGATTTACGTGCTTTGACGGCTGCATTTGAAGAAATGGGTTGCCAATGCCAAATCGAAACCAGTGGTACTTCAGAGGTAGTGACTTCAGAAGGAACATGGGTGACAGTGTCACCTAAGGTCGCAATGAAAGGGAAGCTACCAGTGCTTAAAAGTGCATTAGAACGCGCAAATGAAATCAAGCACCCAGTTGGCACCCAAAAAGACATCGATCAACTGGATGTGTTATTGGCCTCTGCAGAGATCGGTGAGAAGACAGTGATCGCACTTCAGCCTATCAGTCAAAAGCCTCGTGCTACCCAACTGTGTATTGATACCTGTGTTGCTCGCAACTGGCGTCTGTCGGTTCAAACTCATAAATACCTAAGTATTGCTTAAGCTCGGAGAGAAAGATGAAAAAAGCAGTGGTTGTTTTCAGTGGTGGACAGGATTCTACAACATGTCTGGTTCAAGCGTTAAAAGAGTTTGACGAAGTACATGCCATTACATTTGACTACGGTCAGCGACATAAGCTGGAGATTGAAGTGGCAGAGAAAGTCGCAAAAGATCTTGGTGTCGCTGCACATAAAGTGATGGATGTTGGCCTGCTGAATGAACTTGCTATCAGCTCTCTGACACGTGACGACATACCAGTTTCACATGATCTACAAGAAAACGGTTTACCGAACTCGTTCGTTCCTGGCCGCAACATCTTGTTCCTAACGCTAGCTGGCATCTACGCTTACCAAATTGGCGCAGAAACGGTAATTACGGGTGTTTGTGAAACAGACTTTAGTGGTTACCCAGATTGCCGTGATGACTTTGTAAAAGCGATGAACAGTGCGCTGGTTAAAGGCATGGATCGTCAATTTGAAATCAAGACGCCATTGATGTGGTTGAACAAAGCAGAAACGTGGGCATTGGCCGATCAATATGACGCGTTGCAACTAGTGCGTGAAAACACACTAACTTGTTACAACGGCATCATCGGTGATGGTTGTGGTGATTGCCCGTCCTGCGATCTACGCAAAGCGGGCTTAGACGACTACCTAAACAACAAAGAAGCTGTTATGCATTCTTTGGTTGAAAAGCAGAAGGTGGAAGGTCAATAGGCTCATTGTAGGCATCAATGACTGAGTTTCGTCCCGTTTTCTTTACTTGATACAGGGCTTGATCAAGTATTGAATAAAGCTCATCAAAGTCTTTCAACGATTTTGAGGTCGATAAATAGGACATGCTTGCGGTAACTTTGAGCGCTTGGTTACTTTCAGAATAGATGTGCTTTTCAGAAATCGTTTTATGCAAACTATTAATTCTGAAAGGCACGTCAACCTCATCGACGTTCGTCATTAAAAGTATAAATTCTTCTCCTCCTAATCGGCCAATCAACTCACCTTTGTGTAACTTCGCAGTCAAGCTATCGCAGATATAGCGTAATACCTTGTCACCAGTAGGGTGGCCGTATATATCATTAATATCTTTGAACTTGTCGAGATCTAATAACGCGAGTACGTGTTTATTCTCACTTCCACTGATTGATGCTTTAGTTTTGATTTTCTTTATTACTGAAGCTCGATTTAAGACACCAGTTAGGTCGTCGAATTGCGCTCGTGTTTTTGCCTTCTTATGTATGAACCAAAGGGCACCCATAGCCATGATAAGACAAGCAATTACAAAGTTATATGCACGTTGTTGATACTTAAGCTCTTGGAACTCGTGCTGTTTTAAATCTTTAAGGTTTCTAATCTCAGTTAACTTTAACTCGTGCTCAAGTTCTTTTTTGGTTAAGTCTAGAGCTTTTATAGCTTTGATGTTGCTCGCATCCCTTGTTGCAAGCTCAAGATTTGCGTATTCCTCGTAGTAAGAAAGAGCAGACTTAAAGTTCTTTCGCTGTTGTTCGATTTTTGAACTGATAAGCAAAGCCTGTGCTTGCAGTGAAGGCGCCGAACTATTACTTTCGAGTGAGAGTGCACTTCTAGCGTTGGTTTCTGCCTGTGACAGGGCGTTTGCTGATAAATACGCATCAGCGAGTGCAATGTGGCTTTCGAGTTGTAGACGATGGTTTTGAGTTTGCTTTCCTAGGTGGAGTGCCTCCTCTAGATATGGTAAAGCACGCTCAAGATCGCCGGATTCCAATATCGTGGAGCCTAAACCTAAGTATGTTAGACCCAACCCATAGTAAAAACGCTCTTCTTTCAATATAAGCAACGCATTTTGGTAATGTTGAGTAGCTAACTGATATTCATGAGTCTTTCTAAATAGGGTTGCTAAACTATGCTCTACTTGAGCAATTTCTAACGGAGACCCCTTGGCTTTCCTTATAGATAGCGCTTGGAGTAAATAATCTTTTGCTTGGTCATATTGGCCTACTTCTATCATTAGTAAAGCAGCATCATTGTAGATGCCTGTAGGGTCGCTGCTCTCAGGTAGTAGGTTAAGTAATATTGCGTACTTTGATAGTGCCTCTTGATAGTTGCCCCTATGATCGTAGTTGTTTGCAATTACCCTGTAAGCAAGATCTAAAGGAAGGAAGGATAAACTTCCCGTTGCTAATGCTGCTTCTAGCGACGAACAGTAAAAATTTGCCTGATGATACCTGCCTTGTTCGTCGAGCGTGTAACACAACTGGTAATTGAAGAGGGCTTTCATCGGTGCGTCAGAATCAGACTTCGCCATATTAAGAAGCTCAGTAAATTTTTTTACCGATAAGTCATATTTACCTTTTTTTCGGTTTGCAATCGCATTCAAATAATTGGATTCCATACGCGCAGCTTTCCCATCTTCGGCTTGGTTGTTGCCAAAGTAGGGCTGATTAAGCATAAACATGTAGTCAAGAATTAAACCGCTAATGTAGAGCTTTTCCGTGGTTGAGCTGACAGCATGATATCTGTCTTGAAGCATGTTGAGAGCCAGCTCTTTGTTTGTCTTTACCGTGCGCTGATAGACTGAGTGCCAATTTGTCATACTTTGGGCGTTTTCAGCGGATAGAGGAGCGCTTATGGCGAGCAGAGTAAAAAAAAGAAAAAGCTTGCGCATAGTGCATATAACCTTAATTTTTCTAAATTATTATTGGCGGAATGATATACCATTTGCATAAGGGGCTTTGTGACGTAGAGCTGATGATTGGGATTATTTTCTTGCGGAAAATATGTCACTGAAAAAGAGATAATAAAAAGCCCCGCATATACGCGAGGCTTAACAATCAAAGGGGATTTTATGCGATGTATAGTTTCGCAAGATCTTGAGGTTCCATTTCTTTACCCTCAAGTTGGGCATTCCAGTTTGTACCAACTAAAACACCATCTTCAGCAAGAGTTAGAAGCCAATCTTCAACAAAGATATCAAGAGGGATTTCTAAGACTTCAAAATCTGCCCACTCTTCAACATTATGCGCTTGTGCGTCTTCTTTCGACGACCAAAACGGCATAACTTCGCTGTTTTCGAATTCAGTTGAATCGCAAGATAGCCAACCTTCTTCGTTACGTAAACCCCAAACCAATTGGTTTTCTTTTGTTTCGGCAACAAAAAGATCCAAGTTTGCTTGGATATCTGATGTAAGTTTGCTCATTTCAAAACTCTCATTGTTAGAACATGTTAAGGGTAACACTAAACTCAACTTTCCCCCAATGATAAATAGTCTTTGAATCAAAGATGCCTACTTATTCAACACTTCAGTGCTAGCTTTTCGGTAAAGCTGTGAAGATTGTCCATTCTTTTTTTACGTTACCTTTGTAACCGACTACTGTCGCTGTCACTCTTCGATTCATGGCATGACTAACTTCATCGCTTCCTTGGTAGGCTAATTGAGTATCGCCAAAGCCGACAATTCGCAAGCGTTCTGGAGTAATGCCAAAGTTTATAAGAAGATTTCTGACGTTTTCTGCTCTCCTTTGCGACAATTCAAAGTTGTGCTGACTGGTTCCTGTTTTACTTGCATAACCTTGAAGTTCAATTGACGTTGATGGGTATTCTTTTAGGAAACTAGCCATGTCACTGATCTGTTTTCTAAAGACAGGGTTAATTTCATCTGAATCATTAGCAAAAAGAACGCGTATTTGCATTTTTTCCGATGACTTAACGTACTGACCACATCCATCGTTGTCTAATTCAGATTCTAAGGGTGTTCCTGGGCACAAGTCTCTTGCGTTGATTACACCGTCAGAATCATCATCTTGTAAATCAGCCGACTGGAGCGCGACTGGTACCGCTTGGTAATCGTATTCATCCTGGGCATGGGTAGGCAGAGTAATAGCTAACGGCATCAGACTAAGTAAAAAAGTCAATTTTCGCATAATTAATATTCCACCTTCTGCTTCCACTCTTGGGGAGTGTCAATTCTCAATGCATTGAGTAACTGACCAGTAGCATTCATTACTCGGTATTTTGCGTATTGCTCAGCATATTTAGCATCAAGATAACCTTTTCGTGCCTCAAACAGTTCATTCTCGGTATTGAGGACGTCAAGGAGGGTACGTTTTCCTATGCGATATTGTTTTTCATAGGCAATAACAGTTTTAGCTGCAGAATCCACATGGTCTGACAGAAACTCTTTTTGTTGAAGTGTTAGATCTAGAGCGCTCCATGAAAGTCTTAAGCCTTCCTCTACATTCTTATAAGCTCTCTCTCTTAAGTCTTTTGCTTTGTTTAGCTGGTATGCAAAGCTCTCTGCATTTGCACTATCACTGCCACCATTAAACAGGTTATAGCGCATGCGTAGCATAGCACTGGTCTCATTACTGTCACCTTCAATGCCTCCAGCATCATCTCGCCATGTCTGTGAAGCCTCTACAGACACTGTCGGGTAATAGTTACCTTTAGATTGCTTGTACTGGAATTTGGCAGAGTCTACATCTACTTTTGCTATCTTGATGACTGGGTGCTCTTCGAACGCTTTACCTACCGCTTCATCTATTGTGTATGGGATAAAGTTCTGATCTGCTCTTGGAAACACAAGCCCCTGAGGAGATTGACCGACAATTCGCATAAACATGGTATGAGCATCGAACAAGTTGTTTTGTGCTGCAGCAAGGTTGCCATGTGCTTTGGCTAAACGAGCCTCTACTTGTGTTAGGTCTGCGGTAGAGCCGACCCCTGAGTCGACACGCTTCTTGATATCACGATAGATTTTTTTGTGTACAGCAAGATTGTTTTCAGAAAGCGTTAAGATCTCATAGGCTTTTACAGAATCAAGATAAACTTTGGCAACTTGCAATGCCATGTCTTGAGCATCCGCCAACAGTTGATAGCGTAAAGATTCTGCATCTGCTGCCGTTCTATCCATATTATTTAGGGTGGCTGAACCATCCCAAATTAGCTGAGTGAAAGTAATGCTTGCTTCTTTACGTGTTAAGTCAGTTACATCACGGTCAGAGTCGGCGGAGTCTACACGCTCGTAACCTATGCCAGCGTCTAGATCAACACTCGGCAGGTAGGCTCCTGTGGCTGCTTCGTTTATATATTTTTTGCTAACGAATTCGTTAAACGCACCTTTGATATCTGGGTTGGTTTGAAGGCTATTGGCAACAGCCTGCTCTAAAGTTTGCGCACCTGTAGAAAAAGATGCTATCACGCTGAGACTAATCAGCTTGGCTGGAGTCCACTTCACTTCGTTGCTCCTAAGTGATTTATATAGGTAAATGCTCAGATCTGAGTGCTTTTTATTGAGCGTCGTTCGTTGTGTCAATAATTTAACGCACATTGAGTTACATAAGCAACAATACAATTGTTTGAATATTAATAAAATGTTACCGAGAGCTTTTCGGTAAACAAGTTAGTGATAGGATTTGTGTATTGTTTCTATATGTTTCTATAGGTTTCAGCATTTAAAGCGCTCTAAGTTTTGAACTAACATCACGATATTGAAAGAGAAGGCTCATTGGTAAATATGTGACCTATTGAATTAAAATAGTTATTAACTTGCTGTTAATAATACTGCCATTAAGGCAATATATAACTATTAAGCATTACTGGTCAAAAGTTTGACGCAAACAAAAGGTCATATAGTATCATGGATCGTACGTCTTTAGTTTCATATCAAGAGCAAGTGGTTGTAATAGGTTTAGATGGCCACATACGCATACTCTCCGAAGGCTCACAGCCACGTAACGGTGAGATTATCGTAGAGCGAGTTAGTCAAAGTGACTTGAAAGTGGAGCTCGTGAAAGATGAACAAAGTACTGATATCAGCGACGATATTGCTCAAATTATTGAAACTCTAGAATCGGGGCAGGATCCAACCCAACTCAGCGAAGAGTTTGCTACGGCAGCAGGTACTGCCAATGGTTCTAGCTATCAACTAACGGCGACACTTGAAAGAAGTGCATCTGAAATTTTAGCCGCGACAGATTTTCAAACCTCTGGCCTTCAAGATCTTGGTGTGTCACAAACTCAAACACTGTCATTGCTCGAAGCATATCTTAACTTCAACCAAGTTATAAGTTCCGCAAGCGGTAACCCAGATACACTGGCACCGAGTGTTCCAACGGTGGTAATAACTGAAGACAGTAACAACGATGGCTCGCTTGAAAACAATGAAGTGGATGGTTTGGTTGATGTACTGGTTACTTTACCCGCTGATGCAGAAGTGGGCGATACGCTCAGTGTGACTGGTCAGCCAGATCGAGTCATCACACAAAACGATTTAGATAATGGTGTCACGCTACAATACCCGGTTCCGGCAGAAGGTGAGACGCTGACCGTTGTCGCTACGATTACGGATCAGGCTGGTAATACTTCAGAGCCAGGCCAAGATGCGGTAACAGTTCCAACCGTTGAAACACCAGATACGGACGCACCAGACGCGCCAACGGTGGTAATCACTGAAGACAGTAACAACGATGGCTCGCTTGAAAACAATGAAGTGGATGGTTTGGTCGATGTACTGGTTACCTTGCCGGCTAATGCAGAAGTGGGTGATACGCTCAGTGTGACTGGTCAGCCAGATCGAGTTATCACACAAAATGATTTAGATAATGGTGTCGCGCTGCAATACCCGGTTCCGGTAGAAGGTGAAACGCTGACCGTTGTCGCTACGGTTACGGATCAGGCCGGTAATACTTCAGAGCCAGGCGAAGATGCGGTAACAGTTCCAACCGTTGAAGTACCAGATACGGACGCACCAGACGCGCCAACGGTGGTAATCACTGAAGACAGTAACAACGATGGCTCGCTTGAAAACAATGAAGTGGATGGTTTGGTCGATGTGCTGGTTACCTTGCCGGCTAATGCAGAAGTGGGTGATACGCTCAGTGTGACTGGTCAGCCAGATCGAGTTATCACACAAAATGATTTAGATAATGGTGTCGCGCTGCAATACCCGGTTCCGGCAGAAGGTGAAACGCTGACCGTTGTCGCTACGATTACGGATCAGGCTGGTAATACTTCAGAGCCAGGCGAAGATGCGGTAACAGTTCCAACCGTTGAAGTACCAGATACGGACGCACCAGACGCGCCAACGGTGGTAATAACTGAAGACAGTAACAACGATGGCTCGCTTGAAAACAATGAAGTGGATGGCTTGGTCGATGTACTGGTTACCTTGCCGGCTAATGCAGAAGTGGGTGATACGCTCAGTGTGACTGGTCAGCCAGACCGAGTCATTACACAAAACGACTTGGATACTGGTGTTACGCTGCAATACCCGGTTCCGGCAGAGGGTGAAACGCTGACCATTGTCGCTACGATTACGGATCAGGCAGGTAATACTTCAGAGTCAGGCCAAGATGCGGTAACAGTTCCTACCGTTGAAGTACCTGATACGGATGCACCAGACGCGCCAACGGTGGTGATAACTGAAGACAGTAACAACGATGGCTCGCTTGAAAACAATGAAGTGGAAGGTTTGGTTGATGTACTGGTTACTTTACCCGCTGATGCAGAAGTGGGCGATACGCTCAGTGTGACTGGTCAGCCAGACCGAGTTATCACACAAAATGACTTAGATAATGGTGTCACGCTGCAATACCCGGTTCCGGCAGAAGGTGAAACGCTGACCGTTGTCGCTACGGTTACGGATCAGGCCGGTAATACCTCCCCAGAAGCACAAGACAGTGTAACGATACCAGAATATATCGGTGATGTTGTTATTACGACTGTTAGTGCATTAGCTATTGAAGGTGAAAGCAGCGCTTCATTCCAGATCTCGCGTACTCCAAGCCAAGGTGAACCAACAGGCTTAGAAAGCAAGGTGACGTTCAAGTTCGATACCAGCGTGGCAGACTCTGTTGATATCAACGATATCGAATCGGTTACGATTGGTGAGACTACCTACACAGGCGATGCACTTAAGACGTTGTTCAACGAAGGCGTTGAGCTGACCCTCACCGATGCAGAGAGCATCTCAGTCGTAGTGACTCCAAAAGACGATGCGGACATTGAAGGTTTAGAGAGCCTCGTGGGTCAGATTGTAGCGGGCGACGGTGCGTCGGTCCTACCGGGTAATGACAAAGCCAACGCCACCATTAATGATGAAACCACCAACCGCAACGAAGTGGCAGAAGTGTCAATCAAGGCGGTGGACGCTGCTGCAGTGGAAGGTGAAAGCACGGCGTCGTTTGCGATTTCACGCACAGAAGTAAATGGCGATCCAGCAAAGGTCACCTTCAAATTCGATACCAGCGTGGCGGGTTCGGTTGATATCGACGATATCGATTCGGTTAAGATTGGTGAGGAAATCTACGCAGGCGATAGACTTAACGCGTTGTTCAATGAGGGCATCGAGTTGACCCTCACTGGTGCTGAGAGCATTTCCGTGGTGGTCACACCAAAAGACGACACGGAGATTGAAGGTTTAGAGAGCCTCGTGGGTCAGATTGTAGCGGGCGACGGTGCGTCGGTCCTACCGGGTAATGACAAAGCCAACGCCACCATTAATGATGAAACCACCAACCGCAACGAAGTGGCGGAGGTGTCAATCAAGGCGGTGGACGCTGCTGCAGTGGAAGGTGAAAGCACGGCGTCGTTTGCGATTTCACGCACAGAAGTAAATGGCGATCCAGCAAAGGTCACCTTCAAATTCGATACCAGCGTGGCGGGTTCGGTTGATATCGACGATATCGATTCGGTTAAGATTGGTGAGGAAATCTACGCAGGCGATAGACTTAACGCGTTGTTCAATGAGGGCATCGAGTTGACCCTAACTGGTGCTGAGAGCATCAGTGTTGTCGTCACACCAAAAGACGACACGGAGATTGAAGGTTTAGAGAGCTTAGTCGGTCAGATCGTAGCGGGCGACGGTGCGACCATTCCAGATGGTGGTGACAAAGCCAACGCCACCATTAATGATGAAACTACCAACCGCAACGAAGTGGCAGAAGTGTCAATCAAGGCGATGGACGCTGCTGCAGTGGAAGGTGAAAGCACGGCGTCGTTTGCGATTTCACGCACAGAAGTAAATGGCGATCCAGCAAAGGTCACCTTCAAATTCGATACCAGCGTGGCGGGTTCGGTTGATATCGACGATATCGATTCGGTTAAGATTGGTGAGGAAATCTACGCAGGCGATAGACTTAACGCGTTGTTCAATGAGGGCATCGAGTTGACCCTCACTGGTGCTGAGAGCATCAGTGTTGTCGTCACACCAAAAGACGATACCGAGATCGAAGGTTTAGAGAACTTAGTCGGTCAAATCGTAGCGGGCGACGGTGCGACCATTCCAGATGGTGGTGACAAAGCCAACGCCACCATTAATGATGAAACTACCAACCGCAACGAAGTGGCAGAAGTGTCAATCAAGGCGATGGACGCTGCTGCAGTGGAAGGTGAAAGCACGGCGTCGTTTGCGATTTCACGCACAGAAGTAAATGGCGATCCAGCAAAGGTCACCTTCAAATTCGATACCAGCGTGGCGGGTTCGGTTGATATCGACGATATCGATTCGGTTAAGATTGGTGAGGAAATCTACGCAGGCGATAGACTTAACGCGTTGTTCAATGAGGGCATCGAGTTGACCCTCACTGGTGCTGAGAGCATCAGTGTTGTCGTCACACCAAAAGACGATACCGAGATCGAAGGTTTAGAGAACTTAGTCGGTCAAATCGTAGCGGGCGACGGTGCGACCATTCCAGATGGTGGTGACAAAGCCAACGCCACCATTAATGATGAAACCACCAACCGCAACGAAGTGGCGGAGGTGTCAATCAAGGCGGTGGACGCTGCTGCAGTGGAAGGTGAAAGCACGGCGTCGTTTGCGATTTCACGCACAGAAGTAAATGGCGATCCAGCAAAGGTCACCTTCAAATTCGATACCAGCGTGGCGGGTTCGGTTGATATCGACGATATCGATTCGGTTAAGATTGGTGAGGAAATCTACGCAGGCGATAGACTTAACGCGTTGTTCAATGAGGGCATCGAGTTGACCCTCACTGGTGCTGAGAGCATCAGTGTTGTCGTCACACCAAAAGACGACACGGAGATTGAAGGTTTAGAGAGCTTAGTCGGTCAGATTGTAGCGGGCGACGGTGCGTCGGTCCTACCGGGTAATGACAAAGCCAACGCCACCATTAATGATGAAACCACCAACCGCAACGAAGTGGCGGAGGTGTCAATCAAGGCGGTGGACGCTGCTGCAGTGGAAGGTGAAAGCACGGCGTCGTTTGCGATTTCACGCACAGAAGTAAATGGCGATCCAGCAAAGGTCACCTTCAAATTCGATACCAGCGTGGCGGGTTCGGTTGATATCGACGATATCGATTCGGTTAAGATTGGTGAGGAAATCTACGCAGGCGATAGACTTAACGCGTTGTTCAATGAGGGCATCGAGTTGACCCTAACTGGTGCTGAGAGCATCAGTGTTGTCGTCACACCAAAAGACGACACGGAGATTGAAGGTTTAGAGAGCTTAGTCGGTCAGATCGTAGCGGGCGACGGTGCGACCATTCCAGATGGTGGTGACAAAGCCAACGCCACCATTAATGATGAAACTACCAACCGCAACGAAGTGGCAGAAGTGTCAATCAAGGCGATGGACGCTGCTGCAGTGGAAGGTGAAAGCACGGCGTCGTTTGCGATTTCACGCACAGAAGTAAATGGCGATCCAGCAAAGGTCACCTTCAAATTCGATACCAGCGTGGCGGGTTCGGTTGATATCGACGATATCGATTCGGTTAAGATTGGTGAGGAAATCTACGCAGGCGATAGACTTAACGCGTTGTTCAATGAGGGCATCGAGTTGACCCTAACTGGTGCTGAGAGCATCAGTGTTGTCGTCACACCAAAAGACGATACCGAGATTGAAGGTTTAGAGAACTTAGTCGGTCAAATCGTAGCGGGCGACGGTGCGACCATTCCAGATGGTGGTGACAAAGCCAACGCCACCATTAATGATGAAACTACCAACCGCAACGAAGTGGCAGAAGTGTCAATCAAGGCGATGGACGCTGCTGCAGTGGAAGGTGAAAGCACGGCGTCGTTTGCGATTTCACGCACAGAAGTAAATGGCGATCCAGCAAAGGTCACCTTCAAATTCGATACCAGCGTGGCGGGTTCGGTTGATATCGACGATATCGATTCGGTTAAGATTGGTGAGGAAATCTACGCAGGCGATAGACTTAACGCGTTGTTCAATGAGGGCATCGAGTTGACCCTAACTGGTGCTGAGAGCATCAGTGTTGTCGTCACACCAAAAGACGACACGGAGATTGAAGGTTTAGAGAGCTTAGTCGGTCAGATTGTGGCGGGCGACGGTGCGTCGGTCCTACCGGGTAATGACAAAGCCAACGCCACCATTAATGATGAAACCACCAACCGCAACGAAGTGGCGGAGGTGTCAATCAAGGCGGTGGACGCTGCTGCAGTGGAAGGTGAAAGCACGGCGTCGTTTGCGATTTCACGCACAGAAGTAAATGGCGATCCAGCAAAGGTCACCTTCAAATTCGATACCAGCGTGGCGGGTTCGGTTGATATCGACGATATCGATTCGGTTAAGATTGGTGAGGAAATCTACGCAGGCGATAGACTTAACGCGTTGTTCAATGAGGGCATCGAGTTGACCCTCACTGGTGCTGAGAGCATCAGTGTTGTCGTCACACCAAAAGACGACACGGAGATTGAAGGTTTAGAGAGCTTAGTCGGTCAGATTGTGGCGGGCGACGGTGCGTCGGTCCTACCGGGTAATGACAAAGCCAACGCCACCATTAATGATGAAACCACCAACCGCAACGAAGTGGCGGAGGTGTCAATCAAGGCGGTGGACGCTGCTGCAGTGGAAGGTGAAAGCACGGCGTCGTTTGCGATTTCACGCACAGAAGTAAATGGCGATCCAGCAAAGGTCACCTTCAAATTCGATACCAGCGTGGCGGGTTCGGTTGATATCGACGATATCGATTCGGTTAAGATTGGTGAGGAAATCTACGCAGGCGATAGACTTAACGCGTTGTTCAATGAGGGCATCGAGTTGACCCTAACTGGTGCTGAGAGCATCAGTGTTGTCGTCACACCAAAAGACGACACGGAGATTGAAGGTTTAGAGAGCTTAGTCGGTCAGATTGTGGCGGGCGACGGTGCGTCGGTCCTACCGGGTAATGACAAAGCCAACGCCACCATTAATGATGAAACCACCAACCGCAACGAAGTGGCGGAGGTGTCAATCAAGGCGGTGGACGCTGCTGCAGTGGAAGGTGAAAGCACGGCGTCGTTTGCGATTTCACGCACAGAAGTAAATGGCGATCCAGCAAAGGTCACCTTCAAATTCGATACCAGCGTGGCGGGTTCGGTTGATATCGACGATATCGATTCGGTTAAGATTGGTGAGGAAATCTACGCAGGCGATAGACTTAACGCGTTGTTCAATGAGGGCATCGAGTTGACCCTCACTGGTGCAGAGAGCATCTCCGTGGTGGTCACACCAAAAGACGACACGGAGATTGAAGGTTTAGAGAGCCTCGTGGGTCAGATTGTGGCTGGCGAAGGCGCGACCATTCCAGATGGTGGTGATAAAGCGAACGCGACAATCGATGATGGTGGTCATCCACCACAATCCGAGTCATTTACTGAAACTATCAGCACAACAGGCAAAACGAAGGTTGTGTTCAACACAAACTTCGATAATGTAGAAAATGATGATGATCATATTTCAGATAAAGAAGATGACCTATCTGAAACGCCTCTAAATATTGTCGTTACAGAGCTTCCTGATGACGGAAAGCTATTCCTAAAAGTCAGTGATACTGAGTTTGTAGAAATCAAATCAACGGATCTGCATATTGTGGATGACGTGACGGGTGAAATTCTTCAACAAGGTACGCCTTACAACCCAGACAGCATTTATTATGAGCCAGATTCTGACAACATAGGGTTCTTGCTTGGAACAAAAGATTCTTTTTACCAAGAGTTTAACTCTAGTCAGACTGAATTTTACAACTGGGGCGAGTCATCGGATGGTAACGCTAGCAGCGTAAGAACGATGACATTGAGTAATGGTAGCATTATTACGATCAGTACAGACGATGGCTTGCTTACACAGTATCGCGGTGACCCAGATGCAAACCATGTTGGTTACGGTATTGGTGTTGGTGGTAACAGCGGAATCAACTCTGGAGAGGTCATAAAGATTGATTTTGGTAACACACCAGTAGATGCCTTAAATATCGGACTAGATGGATTGGGTGGCAAGTTCGACCATGGTTCTAATGACAGCTACGCAGTATTCGTTGTCAAGTATGATGATGGTTCATCCAAAAGGATTACATATACTAAACCTGAGGGCGAAGATGGGAATACAGGTTTGTTCCAAGAACTTGTATTTGATTCACCAGAAGGAAAACTGATTGCCTCAGTTGATATCACCACAGAAGGTGATGGTAACTGGGAGTTGAAATATATCGAGGCAGAGCCTCAAGAAGACACATTTGACTATAAGGTTGTTGATTCTTCAGGAAACTACAGTAACGAGTCACAAGTAACTTTAGATAAAGATGGTCTAGAGGGGAATTTACCACCAAAACCATTAATAGCTACTATTGACGCACAATCAAGTAGTATCGAGGAAGGGGCGAATTTAGTCTTCGACATTTCATTAGATTCTACTACAGCTACGCAGTACAAATATCCTGTAAAATTTGGTTTTGGGTCGACTACAACGGACAACCAAGATATAGATTTTGCAAGTGCCATCTTTAGTGACGGCGTAACCTATGACGCTATAACTAATTCATTGATTGTACCTAAAGGTGTTGATTCGTTTAGTATCACTATTCCTACTATAGATGATCTCCAAACCGAGTCGCCTGAGCACTACGAGATCCAAATTGGTGATCACAGTGCGGGAATAGACATAACGGACAACGAAACACTGACTCATTTCAAGTCTGTGGAAGGCCAAGAGTTAGAGCTTGTTGGTTTACCGAGTGGTTTTACTTTCCCAGATGGTGTGACATCTATTAACACCGAACTTGGTGGAGTTGTAGAATTACAAGATGGCAAGATTATATATCAGCCACCTCAACGTGATCATTCTGACGAAATCAGTGACCAAGATAGTTTCCATGTAGACGTGAATGGTACTAGGCATACCATCCAAGTCGACATTGCAGATTCTGCTCCTGTTGCAAGAGACGACTCACATACACTTGATGTCGTGCTCGACTCGTTTAGTGTCGGCGGCATCGAAGCTGCGTGGAGTTCGGTAGTAGGTGGTACAAACACCTCCGTTTTCGATAGTAATGACAATGATAGCGCCAATGACCAGCTTCGTTGGGGTATTACCGATGACAATGACCCTCAATCAGGTTACGGATTTATTGACAATGACTTGGGGCTGAATGGTGAACTTCCGTTAAATGAAGACGTTATTCTGGGGACTTTTACTCACTTTAATAACCCGATCAGCTCTGGAACGGCGATTACAGGAGCAACGTTATCTGTAAGTTTTGAGTTGGTTGATACTTATGGAAACCGTCAACTAGTAGAACTGGACATCGAGTTTGGCCATAACGAGACACCAAATGACGACGGCACCGGTGACGATATAGTGACAATTACAAGTACAACTGCGACATTTAACTTTGATGGTAAGGAATATTCTGTAGAAGTTGTTGGCTTCAAGGACGTCAACGGTAATGTTGTTACCTCAATAAATACTTCTGAGAACCAGGACACATCGTACGATCTTGCCATTAAACTTGTCCCAGATAACAATTACTCTGAGCCTTCTTTATCCGGTAATGTTTATGAAGATAACGGTTTTGGCCCAGATGAGATCGCGCAAGATGATGTTTCCGTTGTGTCTGTTAGAAGCAGTACTGGCACTGTAGGTGCAATTGGCCTAGCTCTACAAGGCCAATATGGTCAATTAACGTTGAACGAAAACGGTACTTATGAGTATGTAATCAACACTTCACATAATGCGATTCCAGAAGATGCGGTCGAGTCGTTCACTTATACACTAGAAGATACTGATGGCTCACAATCTGAAGCAACAATTAGTATTGACTTTAATCTGATTAATGCTTCAGAAATTAGGGCGTTAGACGATGCTGTCAAGACGACTGAGGGACAGGACATATCGGGTAACCTTTTAGATAATGATGGGGATACTATTCAGTCTGTATCTGAGTTCTCAATTGCTGGCTCTAATACAGTGCACTCGATTGGAAGCCGAGTCGCTATTGAAGGGGGATTCATTACAGTCCAAGCCAATGGTCAATTTTTGTTTGAGGCTGCGGATAATTGGAATGGTAATGTACCTGCCATTACGTACGTGACAGATACTGGTGCATCAGCAAGACTGAATATTGAAGTCGAAGCGGTCGACTCTCCGACAGTTACTGATAAAGATTCTTCAAAAGCTAATGAGCATCATACTGTGACTGGCAACGTGTTATCGAACGACGAGGATATAGATTCTACGTTGTTAGTCGATACCTACTCGATTGAAGGGGTAGACGGCTCGTTTGACGCTGGCACACAGTACACATTCGGCAATCAAGGGGCTTTCGTTCTCAATGAAAACGGTAGCTATTCATTTACGCCTACTGAGCATTGGAGTGGGGATGTTCCAACAATCACTTACACGACCAACACTGGCGCGTCAAATACCTTAGATGTTGAGATCGTAGCTGTAGCGGATACGCCTAATTTAGAAGTAATTTCTAGCAAAACTATTGCGGCCATTGATTTTGAAGATGTTAGTGTCCGCGGTACTGTGGCCAACGTCGATATTGATAAAGTTTCTGGAAGTGGAACCGTTGGCGTCTGGGAGACGAGCAATAGTGGCGGTAAAGTCGAAGTAGGTACTGAAGGAACTTATCGAGATGGTGATTCCACTAATAAGGTATTGGAGCTTGAAGGCCGGAATGGTGATAAAGATCTGTTTACTGACATTACCTGTCGAGGTGGTGCCCAATATACATTGGACTTTGAAGCGGCCATTCGCAGTGGTGACTACCATGCATCAGATATGGTTGTTAAGTTATACAAGCTTGACGCTTCTGGTAGCCCTATTTTAAGTTCTGAAGTTACAGTCTTTGATTTCAATCAACATGATTCTAGCTACCAAACTCTCGAAAATATCGAACTTCCAATTGAGGGTTCTGGCAATTATCGAGTGATGTTTGAAGCCAAGGCCTCTGATAGTCTAGGCGTCATCATTGATGATATTGTAATTAAAGAGACTCTAAATTCAGGTGAGGAAGGAGCCTTCATCGCATTAAGTGAAATTAGCGCTTCCTTAGTAGATGCTGACAACTCTGAACGATTAACTATCCAACTTGATGAGGTGCCGATTGGAACGGTATTACGTGATGGTGCAGACAATGAGATAACCGTAGAATCAGTTCCTGTCGATATTACTGGCTGGGACTTAACTTCACTTGAAGCTAAGTTTAGTCAGTCTGGACAGTTTAATTTGAATGTATCCGCCATAGCGACGGAAGTGAGCAACAATCATTCAGCAGAAACTAGCATTCAGATACCAGTTTCGGTAACGCAGCAGGTCGTTCACCTCGGTGGCGGCGGCAATGATACCTTTGAACTTACTCAGCCAATTAATAACTCGGCGAACTTTACTTACTCACTAGGTGGTCATGGTGCGATAGGAGCTCAAGGCCCGTTCCAGCAAAAAGTTGAATTGACCGACAACATCAGGGTTAGCAGCGGTGACAGTAATGACCGAATAGACTTTGGTATAGGTAAAGGAGACTACGTTATCGATACGGGTAGTTCTCTTCCAAATGAAAATGGTACTACTCCAGATCGAAGCTTTTTCGAAAACGCAGACTTTATGAGTACAACGCAGACGATTCATGATTCTTATGGAGCCCTGCTACAGAGTGTAGAAAGTGAAGTTCAACCTGTGACTGATACGGTAAATCTGGGATCTGGTGATGATGTTGTCACTAGCCAAGGTGGTAACTTAGCCGCTTATGGTGGAGATGGTAACGATACTATCTGGGGTTCAGACAATGGCTCTGATGGTATTCGTGGCGGTAATGATGATGATACTCTGTATGGCAGAGGTGGTGATGATTACTTATTAGGCGAGGCCGGTGAAGATACCATTTCGGGTGGTAGCGGTAATGATATCTTAGTTGGTGGTCTAGGAAACGATATTCTAATTGGTGATGATGGTGCAGATATTTTTGCGTGGGTAGATGTTGAAAATGGCGCTGTTGACCGTATTAAAGATTTCACTGTCGATGAGGATATTCTTGATTTGTCCGAAGTCCTGGAAGGTGTCAACTTCAACGATATCTCCGAGTTGTTGGATACGATTCCTGATGACAATCTGGAAGGTGTAATTTCGATTGAGGATTCACAAACAGGCGCGGCGTTAACGATTAATCAAGAAGGTAAGTCCATGTCTATCGAGTTCGATGGCATGAATGCTGCAGATTTAACCAGTTACTTATTTGAGCAAGGTGGTCTTAAAGATAGCGATTACTAATACTTGCTGGTAACAGAACCAATCAAAGGGGCTAATGGCAAGCCCCTTTGTTGATCTGGTGGTATTTTTAGTTTTTAGGAAGTGCGGTAAAAATAGTCCATTCTTTTTTCACTTCTCCTTTGTAACCAACGACGGTGGCTGTAACCCGTCTGTTTAGAGCATGACTCACCTCATCGGTACCGAAAGAAGCCAATTTTGTTTCTCCGAAACCCACAATCCTTAAGCGGTTAGGTGAAATACCATTTTTAATAAGTTCCTGGCGCACATTTTCAGCTCTTCTTTTCGACAAATCTAAATTGTATTCGTCAGTACCTGTGATGCTTGTATAGCCTTGAAGCTCTATTGATGTGCTAGGGTACTCTTTCAGGAAGGCTGACAGATCACGAATTTGTTTTGAAAAGATAGGGTTTATGACGTCAGAGTCGTTGGCAAACAGCACACGAATTTGCATTTTTTGAGATGATTTTGCGTATTCCCCACACCCATCATTATCCAATTCAGAGCCCTCAGGCGTTCCTGGACACAGATCTCTGTGGTTAATAACACCGTCCCTATCATCATCCATGTGATCAGCTGATTGCTCCGCAATAGGCGTCGGCATGTAATCATACTCATCTCCAGTTCCATCACTAGAACTACAGCCGAAGAACATAAGTGCTGAAAGGCTTAGTAATAACACTCTCATATTAATACTCCACTTTCTCTAACCATTCTTGAGGAACATCAACTCGCAGAGCATTTAATAGCTCTCCCGTGGCATTCATCACTCGATATTTAGCGTATTGTTCTGAATATTTTGCATCTAAGTAGTCTTTTCGTGCCTGAAACAGTTCGTTTTCTGTATTCAGTAAATCCAATAACGTTCGCTTACCGATCCGATACTGCTTCTCATAGGCAATAACGGTTTCTGCTGCGGAATCTACATGGTCGGCGAGAAACTCTTTTTGTTGCAGAGTTAAGTCAAGCGCACTCCAAGAAAGTCGCAATCCTTCTTCCACGTTTTGATAAGCACTTTCACGCAAGTCTTTTGCTTTATTCAATTGGTAGGCGAAGTTTTCACTGTTTGCAGCGTCACTACCACCGTTGTATAGGTTGTAGCGCATTCTCAACATTGCAGTGGTCTCATCACTGCTGCCTTCAATGCCTCCTGCATCATCTCGCCAGGTTTGGGATGCTTCCAACGAAAGTGTAGGGTAGTTGACGCCTTTTGATTGCTTGTACTGAAACTTGGCTGAATCGACATCGGCAATCGCAACTTGAATAACAGGATGTTGGTCAAACGCTTCTCCAACAGCATCATCAACTGTGTTTGGTAGGTAGTTCTCGTCTGCTCTTGGGAAAATGAGTCCTTGCGGAGTCTGTCCAACTAATCGGGTGAACATAGTATGTGAGTCATACAAATTGTTCTGAGCGGCAGCCAAGTTACCATGGGCTTTTGCCAAGCGAGCTTCAACCTGAGTGAGGTCTGCAGTAGATCCAATCCCGGAGGTAACACGCTTTTTAATGTCTACATATATCTTTTTATGAACGGCTAGGTTGTTTTCTGAAAGCGTTAATATTTCGTATGCTTTCACGGCATCAAGATAGACTTTTGTTACTTCGAGTGCTTTGTCTGAAGCATCGGCAAGTAGTTGGTACCTCAAAGATTCGGCATCGGCCGCAGTACGATCAATGTCATTGAGTGTGGCAGAACCATCCCAAATAAGTTGCGTTAGCGTGATTGATGCTTCTTTTCTTGTTAAGTCGGTTTCACTACGATCAAGATCAGCAGGATCAATCCCCTCGTACCCGATGCCAGCATCAAGATCAACCTTCGGAAGATACGCTCCTGAAGATGCATCATTGACGTATTTCCTACTGGTGAATTCGTTAAATGCACTTTTAATGTCGGGGTTGTTTTTCAATGTAAGAGCCACAGCCTGTTCTAGTGTTTGCCCAAACGCAGAAAACGATGCAATTAGGCCACTGCAACAAGCGATGGTTAGTTGAGTCCATTTCACAGTAGTTCTCCTAAAATATGGATAAGTATTGTCGGGCCTGTCTCAAAACTAAGACCGACAGATACAAATAACAACGAGTAAGAACATAATTCTCAACTTACTGTTATGCCTAGGCATTTATCACCAAATGCTGCTTATTCCTTAAGTAAACCATAGCATATGCAACGGATCTTTCCTGTTTAAAGTTAATCAAAAAGGTTCTAACTATTAATAAGATAGTCGTTTCAAGAGCTTTTTTGCTTGAGCCACTAATTTGACTTCGCCCCTTAAAGTCAAAGGTGGATTAAGCAAGGTTAAAACAGCGAAAAAACGATGATTTGACTAAACTATAGTCGTAAATATTGGGGTGACAAATATTTGACTAAGCCAAGGGCAGGCGAGGTAAATATGGGACAAATCGATTTACGTACCTTGTTAGGTATGACTGTAGTTATTGGCCTTGATGGCAACATTAAGCAACTAGAAAATGGCGAGTCTCCATTATCTGGAGAACTGGTTATTCAAGAGCTTTCTCAACCGAATGATGTGACAATACAAAGAGTGGGAAGAGACGGCACAACCCAAGATATCACATCAGATGTTCAACAAGTATTTGAAGCGATTGCACAAGGTCTTGATCCTGCAGAACTTGGAGAAGAATTTAATCCGGCTGCAGGTGAAGGGTTGGGTTCAAGTCCTCAAGTGACGGGAGCAATTGACAGAACTGGGGCTGAAAGTCTGGCCGCAACTTTGTTTGAGACTAACGCTAGTGGTTTCGGAGTACTTTCAAATACACAAATCTTATCTCTACTAGAACTTTTCCAAAATTTCCAATCAGGGGAATTACTTACCCTCCCGGTGATTCAAGATATTAGTAGTCCAACTATTAACGAGGGTGAAAATGTTGTATTTGATGTTACCTTAGATCAACCAGGTAGCCAGGATACTGAGTTAACACTTATTCTCAATGATGGAACTGCTTTTGATGGACAGGACTTTGATAGTCTGTTAGTCGAAATTTCTCTTCCAGATGGTACGGTTGTAAACCCTCAACTAGGTCCACAAGGGGAGCTGATTGTTACTCTACCTAGCGGTGAAAGCGGACTACAACTTACTATCCCTACTATAGAGGACGACATCACTGAAGGCGATGAGTCGTTTACGTTATCCGGGACTACCACAGCACAGCAGACTCCTGTTCAAGGAACGGCAACTATTGTTGATAACGATGACACGCCTATGGTTACCGATGTGGCTTTGGTTGGCGAGACCGTACCCGAAGGCCAAGCAGCTGAGTTTAAAGTGACGCTAAGTAACGCCAGCAGTAGCGATCAAACTTACACGATTGGCTTAGTCAACGGTACGGCAGGTGATAATGATTACGACACCAACTTGTCCAACATCATGTTCAGTGATGGCGTGACCTACGACGCCAATACTGGACAAATCACTGTCCCAGCGGGCGTAACCATGTTCACTGCAACAGTGGATACCACGCAAGATACCATCGATGAGCCAGATGAAACCTTCGACCTCCAAGTCGGTGGGGTGACAGGCACGGCAACAATCCAAGATGATGACGATGCGCCCGTGATCACTGATGTGGCTTTGGTTGGCGAAACCGTACCAGAAGGCCAACCTGCTGAGTTTAAAGTGACGCTGAGTAATGCCAGCAGCAGCGACCAAACCTACACGATTGGCTTAGTCAACGGCACGGCAGGTGATGATGATTACGACACCAACGTGTCAAACATTGTGTTCAGTGATGGCGTGACCTATGACGCCAATACCGGACAGATCACCGTCCCAGCAGGCGTCACCATGTTCACTGCAACAGTGGATACCACGCAAGACACCATCGATGAGCCAGATGAAACCTTCGACCTACAAGTGGGTGGGGTGACTGGCACGGCAACAATCCAAGATGATGATGACGCACCCGTGATCACGGATGTGGCTTTGGTTGGCGAAACTGTACCTGAAGGCCAAGCTGCTGAGTTTAAAGTGACGTTAAGTAACGCCAGCAGTAGCGATCAAATTTACACGATTGGCTTGTTCAACGGCACGGCAGGTGATGATGACTACGACACCAACGTATCCAACATCGTGTTCAGTGATGGCGTGACCTACGACGCTAATACGGGACAAATTACTGTCCCAGCAGGCGTGACCATGTTCACTGCCACAGTGGATACCACGCAAGATACCATCGATGAGCCAGATGAAACCTTCGACCTGCAAGTCGGTGGGGTGACAGGCACGGCAACAATCCAAGATGATGACGATGCACCTGTGATCACCGATGTGGCTTTGGTTGGCGAAACCGTACCAGAAGGCCAATCTGCTGAGTTTAAAGTGACGCTGAGTAATGCCAGCAGTAGCGATCAAACTTACACGATTGGCTTAGTCAACGGCACGGCAGGCGATAATGATTACGACACCAACGTGTCCAACGTCGTGTTCAGTGATGGCGTGACCTATGACGCTAATACCGGACAAATCACCGTCCCAGCGGGCGTCACCATGTTCACTGCAACAGTCGATACCACGCAAGACACCATCGATGAGCCGGACGAAACCTTCGACCTGCAAGTGGGTGGGGTGACTGGCACAGCGACCATTATTGATGATGATGGTGTGCCAACTATTACCGATGTCTCTTTGGTCGGTGATACAGTCCCCGAAGGCCAACCCGCTGAGTTTAAAGTAACGTTAAGTAATGCCAGCAGCAGCGATCAAACTTACACGATTGGCTTGTTCAACGGCACGGCAGGTGATAATGATTACGACACCAACGTGTCCAACATCGTGTTCAGTGAAGGCGTGACCTACGACGCTAATACCGGACAAATCACCGTTCCAGCGGGCGTCACCATGTTCACTGCAACCGTGGATACCACGCAAGACACCATCGATGAGCCAGATGAAACCTTCGACCTGCAAGTCGGTGGGGTGACTGGCACAGCGACCATTATTGATGATGATGGTGTGCCAACTATTACCGATGTTGCTTTGGTTGGTGAGACCGTACCCGAAGGTCAACCCGCTGAGTTTAAAGTGACGTTAAGTAACGCCAGCAGTAGCGATCAAACTTACACGATTGGCTTAGTCAACGGTACGGCCGGCAATAATGATTACGACACCAACGTGTCTAACATTGTGTTCAGTGATGGCGTGACCTACGACGCTAATACGGGACAAATCACCGTCCCAGCGGGCGTCACCATGTTCACTGCAACAGTGGATACCACCCAAGATACCATCGATGAGCCAGATGAAACCTTCGACTTGCAAGTGGGTGGGGTGACTGGCACAGCGACCATTATTGATGATGATGGTGTGCCAACTATTACCGATGTCGCTTTGGTTGGTGATACAGTCCCCGAAGGTCAAGCTGCTGAGTTTAAAGTAACGCTAAGTAACGCCAGCAGCAGCGACCAAACCTACACGATTGGCTTAGTCAACGGCACAGCAGGTGATGATGATTACGACACCAACGTGTCAAACATTGTGTTCAGTGATGGCGTGACCTACGACGTCAATACTGGAAAAATCACCGTCCCAGCAGGCGTCACCATGTTCACTGCCACAGTGGATACCACGCAAGATACCATCGATGAGCCAGATGAAACTTTCGACCTGCAAGTGGGTGGGGTGACTGGCACAGCAACAATCCGAGATGATGATGACGCACCTGTGATCACGGATGTCGCTTTGGTTGGCGAAACCGTACCAGAAGGCCAAGCTGCTGAGTTTAAAGTGACGCTGAGTAATGCCAGTAGCAGCGATCAAACTTACACGATTGGCTTATTCAATGGCACGGCAGGTGATAATGATTACGATACAAACGTGTCCAACATCGTGTTCAGTGATGGCGTGACCTACGACGCCAATACCGGACAGATCACAGTGCCAGCGGGCGTCACCATGTTCACTGCAACAGTCGATACCACGCAAGACACCATCGATGAGCCGGACGAAACCTTCGATCTCCAAGTCGGTGGGGTGACCGGCACAGCGACAATCCAAGATGATGATGACGCACCCGTGATCACGGATGTCGCTTTGGTTGGCGAAACCGTCCAAGAAGGTCAAGCCGCTGAGTTTAAAGTGACGCTAAGTAACGCCAGCAGTAGCGACCAAACCTACACGATTGGCTTAGTCAACGGCACGGCAGGTGATAATGATTACGATACCAACGTGTCCAACATCGTTTTCAGTGATGGCGTGACCTATGACGCTAATACGGGACAAATCACCGTCCCAGCAGGCGTCACCATGTTCACCGCAACAGTGGATACCACGCAAGATACCATCGACGAGCCAGATGAAACCTTCGACCTGCAAGTCGGTGGAGTGACTGGCACTGCGACAATCCAAGATGATGACGATGCACCCGTGATCACGGAGGTCGCTTTGGTTGGTGATACCGTGCCAGAAGGTCAAGCTGCTGAGTTTAAAGTGACGCTGAATAATGCCAGCAGTAGCGACCAAACCTACACGATTGGCTTAGTCAACGGCACGGCAGGCGATAATGATTACGATACAAACGTGTCCAACATCGTGTTCAGTGATGGCGTGACCTATGACGCTAATACCGGACAAATCACAGTGCCAGCGGGCGTCACCATGTTTACTGCAACAGTGGATACCAAGCAAGACACCATCGACGAGCCGGACGAGACCTTCTTCTTAAACGTGGGAGGTGTCAAAGGCACGGCAACTATTGTTGATGATGATCTTCCCAACACACCGCCAACGGTACGTGATTTTGGTATTTTGTTGGATATCGAAGACGGAATCTTTCCTGTTCAAGATGTTGATTTTGACAGCGTAACTGGCGCTGGACTGCAAAGAGTAGAAGATTTGGAGGATGACGCTGTAACTGCGAACGATGGGGATATAGAAATTGAAATCGTTGAACTTCCTTCATTTGGTGAGCTTTTCTTTGTAGATGAAAACAACCAAGAAGTCATTATAGATCAAGATTTTCTAAGTGATTCCTCTAACAAATTATACGAAGATACAGAGGTTAAGTATCGACTTACGGAAGACTTTTTTGATGAACAGAGTTTTGACTCCCAAGATCTATTGGATGAATTTGACAAAGACTTCCTAGCTGATTCAGTTGATGTGAATGGATTGAGCTTTTACGGAGGGACAATCGATAGCAATGGTGATTTTGTAAATAATGCTCAGATCAAAGTTGATTTTGCTGCTCAACAAGTAGGCTTAGTTGTCGTGTCACCTGGAGAGACTGGACAGGGTGATGAAATCAGTACCAGTGAATTCATTGCCATTGATCTCGATGACGGTCTTGAAGCGAAAGAAGCAAGGTTAAATTTGGCAAGCTTGAATGACCGCTTCAATAGTGGCGCTGCATGGATAAACGTTTATTTTTACATGGACGGAGTTCTAGCTGAGACCCAGGTTATTCAAACTGATGACATTGTATTTACCGGAAACCAACAGGGCTTTGCTACGGTCGCTATTAGTAGCGGTAGCTTTGACGAAATTCGTTTATTCCCAGAGACCGATAGCGCGAGTGATAAAGCGAGTTTTACATTAGTAGGTACACAGATTACCAGCTTCAACAATGTAAATGATTCATTTGACTATCAAGCAGTCGATTCTGGAGGGCTCACAAGCACTGATACTGCAACAGTTGATATCGAGTTCTCTAATGTCTCTGTAGATGCAGTAGAAGCTTCTGCTGTCCAAGTAGCGTCAATGCAAGCTAACAACATAGTTCAAGGTACTGACCAAGATGATACGTTGGTTGGTACGGATGGTAATGATATCTTGATTGGTGGACTTGGCGACGATCTGCTTACCGGTGGAGGTGGTAACGATGTCTTTAAATGGACAGAAATGGATGATGCCACAGATACAGTGACTGATTTTGGTGACGGAGATTCTCTAGACTTTGTGGACTTGTTTGATGGCGTCACTGAAGACGATCTATCTATCTTGTTAGATGATCTGAGCTCTGGTGATTATGCTGGGCAAGTTGATGATATTTCGGTATCAGTAACCGAAAGTGGGATTAACTCTACCTTGACCATCAACAAAGACGGCCAACAACTCGAAGTTAACTTTGATGGAGCATCTGCCGCTGATATTGCGAACAGTCTCATTAGCAACCTTGAACAACTAAGAGAATAAAAAAACGGAGCGCAGCTCCGTTTTCTTTTTAATCGATTTTAATCAGCGATTAAAGCACCTTACATGCAAAACCTTTAAGGTAGAAGCCTTCTGGGTATGCTGTATCTGTTGGGTGATCAGCGGCTTGCTCGAAACGTTCTACGAATTTAACTTGGCGATTAGCATCTACGGCAGCATCAGCGATGATTTTTTGAAACAGAACTTGATCCATTAAGCCTGAGCAAGAATAGGTCAGCAGCGTGCCACCAGGCTTAAGGATTTGCATTGCCAGCATATTGATGTCTTTATAGCCACGACATGCACCATTCAATTGCGCTTTACTTTCAGCGAATTTTGGTGGGTCCATGATAACTACATCGAACTTTGTGCCTTGATCGCGGTACTCGCGCAGTAGTTTGAATACGTCTGCGTTTAGGAACACCGCGCGCTTTTTCGAGATATCAAACTCATTAAGTTCGGCGTTAAATTTCGCGGTATCCAGCGCAGGTTGTGACACGTCTGCGTTGATAACACGTTTTGCACCGCCTTTTAGTGCGTATAGACCAAAACCACCGGTGTAAGAGAAACAGTTGAGAACTTCTTTGTTCTTCATGTATTTCACAGCTTGCTGGCGGCTATCGCGTTGGTCTAGGTAGAAACCTGTTTTATGACCGCCAACGATATCTACGCTGATCTTCACGCCGTTTTCTTCAATAACCACAGATTTTGGTGGTTCTTCACCGTGTAACACACCAGTTGTTTCTTTCAGGCCTTCTTTCTTACGTACTGCTACATCTGAACGCTCGTAAACGTTGCAATTAGGGAAACATTTCACTAGCGCATCAACGATCGCTTGCTTGTTGTATTCTGCACCTGCACTTAACAGCTGACACACGAAGAAGTTTTGGTAGCGGTCGATTGTAACGCCAGGTAGGCCGTCAGATTCCGCAGCTATCAGACGATAACCAGTCAGACCATCGCGCTCGATAATGTCTTCGCGAAGAAGTTGAGCGTTGTTGAAACGCTTAACGAAGAACGCTTTGTTGATCTCTTCTTTTTCAAAACTCCAGATACGCGCTCGAATTTGAGAAGCAGGCGAGTATGCAGCTTTAGCTAGCCATTTTCCGTCGTGAGTGAATACATCAACGGTTTCGCCAAGAGCTGGTTCGCCCTCAACTTTACTGATGCCTCGAGAGAAGATCCAAGGGTGCTTACGCTTTACCGATTTCTCACGACCTTTAACCAAATAGATAGCAGCTGTCATTTCTTTAGCTCTTGTTGAATTTTGAAAGGGGCGTATTGTCCGGGATGTTGCCTGCAAAAGCAATATCCATCGACAATCCAGTCATTTGCTGAGGTTTCATTTTCAGCTCGATGCGCAAAGCTGACGGGGAATACTCATGTGCAATGGAAACAAAAAAGGGCCACCGAAGTGACCCTATATTTTTCAACTTATAACTAAGCTTTAAGTCCTGTCAGTAGAGACTCCATTGTGTCACTCTGAGCACGGAGTTGTTCAACATTTTGAGACGTTGTGCTGATCATATTACACACGTTATTTGCTTGAACACGAACTTCTTCTACGCTTGAGGCAATGTTATCTGCAACCACGCCTTGCTCTTCCGCAGCAGTTGCAATCTGAATGCTGCTGTCAGAGATAGTTTGGTTCTTATCTGCTAGTGAGCCGATCTCGTGATTTACTTCTGCCATCAGAGTTTGGCCTTCGTTGGCGTTATGCACCGTTACTTCCATCAGCTTAGTGAGCGATTGGCTGTTACGTTGTAGCGCCTCAATCATCGCTTGAATTTCAACCGTTGCTTGTTGAGTACGTCCCGCAAGAGCACGAACTTCATCAGCAACGACGGCAAAGCCACGACCTTGTTCGCCTGCACGTGCCGCTTCGATAGCCGCATTCAGTGCAAGTAGGTTAGTTTGCTCAGAAATACCATTAATGGTTGTAACCACTTCATCGATTTGCGCTGCGTTCGCATCTAATTCTTCAACCGCTTGAGACGCAGATTGGATCTCAGTCGATAGATTTGAGATAGAGTGAAGAGTATTTTCTACTTTCACCTGACCAGACTGCGCAACGCTGCGAGCATCTTCAGTTTGTGTGCTTGAACTGTGTGCCAGTGTTGCCACTTCACGAATAGTCGATGCCATTTGTTCTGTTGCACTAGCTAGAGAGTTGAGGTGCTCTTGCTGCGTATTCGAGATTTCAGAGCTGTTTTGAATCGACAGGTTAAGATCAGAACTGATTTGCTGCATCAGTGCGACAGATTCTTGAATCGACTGAACCATCTTTTGTTCACGATCTGCCACTTTATCGATAGTGATTGCAATTTCACTGAACTCATCACGGACACGGAAGAAGTTCATACGTGCGGTTAGATCACCATCCGCTAGCGTGTTTAGTGCTTTATTCATTGTGAACATTGCACCGCCGATGAACGTCATGATGTAGTAAACACCAAGCGCAATGATGAACAAAGTGACAAGAATGATACTAACTTGAGTAGTGGAAAGTGCAGTCCATAGTGATTGATCGTGGTTCGCAACAAGGCTGAATGATCCATTTAGAACAGAAATGGCACCTGGGCCAGTACCGAAGCTGATCGTCTCCGAAGTTGCAAGTAACGCAGAGACTTGTGATTGGTTGAGATTTCCAGCCTCAATAAGGTTTTTCATTAGTATCAATTCTTCTTGATACAAATGTCCCAACATAGTGTTTGCAGCACTATTAAGAACAAGCGTAAGAACAATTAAGGCAATGACGGGGAGCAAGAAGAGTAGATAGAACTTCTCTTGAATTTTTAAATGGATGAGATATTTATCAATCCAACGGAATGGAATTTCTTTCATAATAATAAAAACCAAATAAAAACCCACTATCCTTAGTGGGGTAAATAGACGTAAATAATATATCACTCAAATATAGGGAGCGGTATACGGATGGTACTAAAGTGTGAGAAGTTTCTGATAGTCGGTCATGTACAAGGGGTAGGATTTCGATACCACACATCACATCAAGGATTGAAGCTCGGTTTAACTGGATACGCTAAAAACTTAAATAACGGAGATGTTGAAGTGATTGCCTGTGGCACTGAAGAGCAAATTGCCGCCTTTTCGGCGTGGTTAGAGGAAGGGCCGCGGACGGCGACAGTAGACAGTGTCACTCAGGAAAGTGTGTCTTATAAGCCTTTCCGCGGATTTAAGATCTTATAGTTTTATAAACGGTCGTCTTGTCAACAATGGTCTTACAAACATTTCGCTGGTTTTGGCAGACCAGCCAGTTTGGTTGCTTGTTTTGCAGGGCCTTTCTTAAACAGTTTGAATAGGTACTTACTGTTACCTTTTTCAGGGCCGTGCGCTTTTTCCATCGCTTTTACCAGCATTCTTACTGCTGGTGATGTGTTGAACTCTTCATAAAAATCACGCACGAAGTGAACGACTTCTAAATGCGCATCGGTAAGCTCGATGTCTTCATCTTTTGCTAGAAGCTCAATCATGCCTTCTTCCCACTGGGTGTGGTCAAGTAGGTAGCCTTGAGCATCGGTTTCAATTTCTTTGCCGTTGTAAACGAACATAGCTTTGCTTCCGCTAAGTAACCTTTGATACGTATAGGGTAGCGTAGAGGCTAACGTATTCTCAACAAAAGAATCTTCTAAGCTTTTTGAGCGATGTAAATATGTGCAGCCAAGAGTAGAGCTTGGAAAGGGGCAAACGGTTTGGATAAATCAAAATTTATTCACTAAATTGTCTTTTTATGCGTTTAGTTAGAAAATTCTCGGGGCGAGTATTTTTGTTTTTGCATGAGTATTCATAAATGTGATGAGGGATATGACTACGACGCACCAATTTACGAACCAGAGTAATCGTTGGAATAAAGCAGAAAAGAAAAAGCCCGAAGTAGAACCTCGGGCTTTTAAGTTTTGAACTCAACCTAACAGATTAATCGTCGTTCATGATGCCTAGGATGCTAAGTAGGCTGATGAAGATGTTGTAGATTGAAACATACAGCGTAATCGTTGCTGAGATGTAGTTTGTTTCACCGCCACGAATGACGCCTTGAGTGGTCATCAAAATCGCCATCGTTGAGAATACGATGAACAAGCTGCTCATTGCCAAGTGAAGGATAGTTGATTGGATGAAGATACTTGCAATCATACCTACTACTAGAACAACGAACAGTGACAGCATTAGACCGCCCATCATTGATAGGTCGCGCTTAGTTGTTAGTGCGTAAGCTGAAGCTGCCATAAATGACAGGGCTGTACCACCAAGAGCAGTAAGAACAACATCGCCCATACCAGCGCCGATGTACATATTCAGAATTGGACCAATGGTGTAACCCAAGAAGCCCGTGAATAGGAACGTAAATACAAGGCCAAGGCTGTTGTTGCGGTTTTTCTCAGTCAAGAATAGCAAACCGTAGAAACCAACCAGCATCAGGATAATACCTGGACGCGGCAAGTTAAACGCCATAGAAACGCCAGCAACCAGTGCTGACCATAGTAAAGTCATTGAAAGTAGTGCATATGTGTTACGCAATACTTTGTTGGTTTGTAGAGCACTCTCTTGAGTAGTAGTGCGTGAAAACATAGGACTGTTCATAATCTTCCTCTATAAGGGACCGTCTTATCTTTGATATATAGACATATATGGGCCCGAAAGTTCAATAAATCAAGCCCGACACGTCTATCTCTAGAACAAAATAATAATAGAAATAGTGTGTTATGTATGTGGCAACTTGTAACACAATATTACCACCTTGCATAGCAAACAACGGTTTATTGCATAGCAAACAACGGTTTAATACTCAAAGCTCTGAAGACCAGCTCACGAAGTGTTTGTAAGATTGTGCAAATTTACAACATATTGAATCAACTGGATTTTCGTAACTTTGGTTTTAAGCACGTTGTTGAATAAAGAAAAGCGCTGATTTTTACTCCAGCGCTTAGATTTTTCAGCGTCTTTCACCCCACTTGGTTCGAGGGGCGATGCAAACCCATGATTAATGATGCAGAATTTGAGCTAAGAAATTCTGCGTTCTATCCGATTGAGGATTTTCAAAGAAGTCGACAGGGTTGTTTTCTTCAATGATTTCACCAGCATCCATAAAGATGACTCGGTCGGCAACTTCCTTCGCAAAGCCCATCTCGTGCGTTACACACAGCATCGTCATACCTTCTTCCGCTAACTCAACCATTACATCTAGAACTTCACGAACCATTTCTGGGTCGAGTGCAGAAGTCGGCTCGTCAAACAGCATTACTTTAGGGTTCATGCACAGAGAGCGTGCGATAGCTACACGTTGCTGCTGACCACCAGAAAGCTGACCAGGATACTTGTCGGCTTGATCTGGGATCTTAACGCGCTCTAGGTACTGCATTGCGATTGATTCAGCCTCTTCTTTGGGCATCTTCTTCACCCAGATTGGTGCGAGAGTGCAGTTCTCTAATACTGTAAGGTGAGGGAATAGGTTGAAGTGCTGAAAACACATACCCACTTCACGGCGAACCGCTTCGATGTTCTTCAGATCTTCTGTGAGTTCAGTGCCCGAGACATAGATGCTGCCAGCTTGATGTTCTTCCAAACGGTTTATGCAGCGAATCATGGTCGACTTACCTGAGCCAGAAGGGCCACAGATAACGATTTTCTCGCCTTTCTTTACGTCTAGGTTGATGTTCTTTAGTACGTGAAACTCACCATACCACTTATTCATGTCCTTCAACTGGATCATATAATCTTGTTGTTGCGTCATAATACGTCCTTGATCTTGATGAGTTATCGTTTGTGACCGGTATGCAGTTTGTTTTCAAGCCATATCGAGTAACGCGACATGCCAAAACAAAATACCCAAAACACTAACGCGACAAATACATAACTTTCTGTTGCGAAGCCTAACCACTCAGGGTCGGTATTTGCGGCTTGCCCAATACCCAGCACATCAAACATACCAATAATAAGTACCAGACTGGTATCTTTGAACAGGCCGATGAAGGTATTCACAATAGAAGGGATAGTGATCTTCAGTGCCTGAGGCAAAATGATGAGCCCCATTTTCTTCCAATAGCTTAATCCAAGAGCATCTGCCGCTTCATATTGTCCTTTCGGAATCGCTTGCAAGCCACCACGCACTACCTCCGCCATGTAGGCGGCACTGAACATAACCACACCTATTAGCGCACGGATCAGCTTGTCGGTTTCGGAGCCTTCTGCCAAAAACAGAGGCAACATTACAGATGCCATGAACAGCACGGTGATCAATGGAACACCACGCCATACTTCGATGTAAACAGTACAAATACTGCGAATGATCGGCATGTCAGAACGTCGACCTAGTGCCAAAGCAACACCAATAGGTAGCGATACTACGATACCAACGAGTGCGATGATTAAGGTAACTAATAGACCGCCCCATTTGTGTGTCTCAACTACTTCAAGACCAAACACACCACCGTATAGTAGAGCTGCGATGATGAACGGATAGATGTTAACAAAGAACAGCCATATCCAAATACGTTTTGGTGTTTTCTCGTACGCTAGCAACACAGTAAAGATCGCTAACGTGATGTAGAACAGGCGAGGGCGCCATAGCTCAGCTTCAGGGTAGAACCCATACATGAACTGCTCCCAACGGACGCTGATAAATACCCAGCACGCCCCTTCACGAGTACAGTCATCTCTTGTTGTGCCAATCCAATCCGCATTAATAAACGCCCAATCAAGGATGTTCCAAAGAGCAGAAAACACAATGTAAGCCAAAATCAGCGTTACTATTGAGTTGACTGGGCCATTGAATAGGTTTTTGCGCAGCCAACCTACTATACCAACAGTATTTGCTGGCGGCGGGAGATCAGGCTGAAATTGATGTGTGCTCATATTATCTCTCCACCAGCGCAACTTTGCGGTTATATAAGTTCATCAACGCAGAAGTCACCAAACTCAACGTCAAGTAAACGCCCATGGTCATCGCGATAATCTCTATCGCTTGTCCTGTTTGGTTCAGTGTGGTGCCTGCAAATACTGAAACCAAGTCAGGGTAACCAATTGCCATCGCCAAAGAAGAGTTCTTGGTAAGATTTAAATATTGGCTAGTGAGAGGAGGGATGATAATACGCAGAGCTTGCGGAATGACGACTAACTTTAGCGTCTTAGTGCGAGGCAAGCCGAGCGACATCGCTGCTTCTGTTTGACCATGGCTCACCGCATTAATACCAGAACGTACGATCTCGGCGATAAATGACGCAGTATAGACACTTAGTGCAAGAAGCAGGGCGGCAAGTTCCGGAATGATGCTGATACCACCGCGGAAGTTAAAGCCTTTTAATTCTGGGTATTGAAGTGAAATAGGCATGCCCGCTAAGAAGTACACGACTAAAGGCAGTACAACTACCAAACCCAGCACAATTCTGCCCATCGGTGTTTGCTGACCTGTTAAGCGTTGTTTATTGTTTGCCCATACATTGATCAAAATACTCGCGATGACACCAAAGACAAACGCTGCGATAACAAAACTGCTTCCAGCTTCCATAACAGGGGCAGGGAAGTATAAACCGCGTACGTTCAGGAAAATTGCTTCGCCAAGACTCATACTTTGTCTTGGTGACGGGAGGGCTTGAAGAACGGCGAAATACCAAAAGAAAATTTGTAGAAGTAGAGGGATATTTCGGAACGTTTCAATGTATACCGCGGCTAATCGACTTACCAACCAGTTGGAAGAGAGACGCGCGATACCCATGACAAAACCAATTATGGTGGCGAGAATAATACCCAGCACAGAAACCAATGCGGTATTAAGGAGGCCAACGACAAACGTACGCCCATAAGAAAACGTTTCGTCGTATTCAACGAGAGTCAGACCTATCCCAAAGCCTGCTTCTTGGTTAAGGAACCCAAACCCTGTCGCGATACCCCGAGCATCAAGGTTGTTGAGTGCATTGTTGATGATTGTATAGAAGAAAAATACCAGTGCAGCGATAGCAATGATCTGGAAAAGAGCAGAACGAAAGGCTGGATTGTATATCAGGCTCTTACTTCCGCTTGGTTTGGACATCGTACTTGGCGATGTATCATTAGTCGGTTTCATACAGCGATAACCTCAAACCCTTATTTATTCACGAAAAAGGGCGGCATAAACCGCCCTGTGATAATCGTTGTATTAGCGGATTGGCGGCGCGTACATGAAGCCGCCTGCATTCCATAGTGCATTGACACCACGAGAAATTTTCAGAGGTGAACCAGTACCAACTGTGCGCTCAAAGCTTTCACCGTAGTTACCAACTTGTTTGATAACTTGGTAGCCCCAATCGTCACGAATACCCAGTCCTTTACCCTTTGGACCATCCACGCCAAGAATACGCTTGATGTTTGGATCTTTTGATTTCAACATCTCATCAGCATTTTTCGAGGTAATGCCATATTCTTCCGCGTTCACCATTGCAGATAGAGTCCATTTAGCGATATTGAACCACTGATCATCACCTTGACGAACTACTGGGCCCAGCGGCTCCTTCGAAATGATTTCTGGTAGAACCGTTGCAGCAGCGGGATCTTTTAGATTTAAGCGAAGAGCATAAAGGCCGGATTGGTCAGTCGTTAATACGTCACAGCGGCCAGCATCGAAGCCTTTAGAAGTTTGAGCAGCAGTATCAAAGACTACAGGCTTGTAGGCCATTCCTTGGTTGCGGAAGTAGTCTGCGAGGTTTAGCTCAGTAGTGGTACCCGATTGCACACATACAGACGCGCCATCAAGATCTTTAGCGCTAGAAACGCCAAGGTCTTTCATTACCATGAAACCCTGACCGTCATAGTAGTTTACACCAACAAAATTTAGACCAAGAGCGGTGTCACGGTGCAGTGTCCAGGTAGTGTTTCGTGAAAGTACATCGATCTCACCCGACTGAAGTGCAGTAAAACGTTCTTTTGCAGTTAGGGGTACATATTTAACTTTCGTTTTATCCCCAAGAACGGCAGCAGCCAATGCTTGGCAATATTCTACGTCGATACCTTCCCATTCACCTTTTGAGTTTGGGTTAGAGAAACCAGGTAGACCAGTACTTACGCCACAAGTAAGAAAGCCTTGTTTTGTCACTTTGTCCAGAGTAGTGTCTGCAGCTTGTGCTGATGTCGCCATCATTGCAGTAGAAGCCGCTACGACGGAAGCAAGAATTGTTAGTTTATTTGCCATTTGTATCCTTCCTGTATGATCCATGTTTAATCAGGAGCGACCTGATACAACGTGTCCTGTTTTGTTTGTGTTATTGTCCTACGTGATTGATTTTCGAAGAAACGGCAATCGCAAAATCAATCCGTTATAAGCGTAGGAAAGGATCTGCTAATTCTCAAATATATAATTTAAAAAGGTTTTTGGAGAGAACTCACAAAGCGCCTTGAGATTTAGAATGACGAAATGTTAATTGTTTGTAAATAGTGCAACTAATTGTCGAATTGGTGCATCAGAACAATCACGCAAAGAGGGTTTAAAACGGAAGGATAAAAGTTTGTTATTAAAACTGTCATTAGTGTAGGTTGGCTATGATAGCGAAAATTTTGAACAAAAATTATTTGTGACATCAAAACAAGGTGAACAGGTTGCCCTGTTTTTGGTAGCATGAATTTCGGTAGTTATTTAAAGTAATCATGGATTGAAATGCGATATTTTCCTCTGTTCTTAGATTTAGTCGATAAACCCGTGCTGGTTGTTGGCGGTGGTGAAGTCGCCAGCCGCAAAGTAGAAGCTTTACTTAAAGCAGGGGCTGACGTCACCATTGTATCCCCGAGCTTGGTCGATTTTCTTGCGAAGTTGGCAAACGATCACCAAGTGCGTTGGGTTCAGCGCTTTTACTCTAGTGACATTGTCACTGGTTCGTTTGTTCAAGTCTGGGCGACAACGGATAATCCGGCACTGAACCACCAAGTTTATAAAGATGCTAAGGTGTTGGGCATCTTAGTGAACGTTGTCGACGACAAGCCTTATTGTGATTTTATTACGCCTTCGATGATTAATCGAGGTCGTATTCAAATCGCTATCTCTAGTGGTGGTGCTTCACCTGTTTTGATTCGAAACATTCGTGAAAAGCTAGAAGCGATCCTGCCACAAAATATGGGATTGATGGCAGAGTTTGCTAATTCAAAACGCAATTCGATTAAGGAAGCACTGCCTAGTGTCGACTTACGTCGTAAATTTTGGGAGAACTACTTCTCACACCCAGATGTTGAGAATGCACGTGATAACCGTGAGCTTGAAACCATTTACCAACAAACAATGGCAAAGCCTCTAGATGACCAAGGAAGCTGTACTTGGATTCAAGTAGGTAATGATGTCGAAATGCTACCAATTAAAGCTGTGCGTTACATGCAGCAAGCTGAACTCGCATTGTATTCAACAAAGTGCGAAGCAGATGTTATGGAACTCGTAAGAAGAGATGCCGAGCGTGAGTCATTCTCGAGTGCCACTGAGCTATCTGATATGCTGCAAAAAGCAAAAGAGGACAATTTACGAATCTGTGTCTTTGTTCCGCAGGGCACGAGTGAGTTTTCACTTTTGCAAGGGCAAGACTTAGTTATCTAAAAGCGATATCTCCTTCCTTCTAAGCGATACATACAAAAACGCCGACGATTCTCTCTCGTCGGCGTTTTTTATTCCACTATTCCTATCCAATTATAGGGAGAATAGGAGAGCGCAATTAATCACGGAAGTTGTTGTACTGGAATGGGATACCCATATCTGCTTCACGGATCGCTGCAATCGTCGCCTGCAAGTCGTCACGCTTCTTACCTGTAACACGAACTTTGTCACCTTGGATCGAAGCTTGCACTTTAAGCTTTGCGTCTTTGATCAGTTTAACTAGCTTTTTCGCGGTTGGAGTGTCGATGCCTTGGCGGAAAGCGATATTTTGGTGCCAGTTTTTACCTGTTGCTTCTGGATTTTTCGCGTCCATAGCATTTGCATCAATATTACGCTTAGCCAGGTGGCTACGCAGGATGTCACGCATTTGCTTAAGCTGGAACTCACCTTCTGCTGACACTTTTACGTTTTCTTCTACTAGCTCAAAGCTCGCATTCACATTGCGGAAATCGAAACGAGTAGACAGTTCTCGGTTAGCATTATCAACCGCGTTACGTAGTTCAACGGTATCGATTTCTGAAACAATATCAAACGATGGCATGAAGATTCCTTGATTATCTTGTTATAGGGAAATTACTTACTGGATTTTACTGCTTCTGCCAGCATATCTAGCATAGTCACAGTATCATCCCAACTCAGACATGGGTCAGTGATAGATTGACCATAAGTAAGGTTGTTAATATCAGTCATTGGCTGATTGCCTTCAATAATGAAGCTCTCTGCCATGATACCAGCAATACGAGTGCTGCCTGACTTAATTTGGTCACAAATGTCTTGTGCTACTTCTATTTGTTTGCGATGTTGCTTTTGGCAGTTAGCATGGCTGAAGTCTACAATCAAACGTTGTGGCAAGTCGAACTCGGCAAGTGCATCACACGCTTGCTTCACTGATGTCTCATCAAAGTTTGGACCTTTTTCACCACCACGAAGAATGATGTGGCCATAAGGATTACCGCTAGTACGGTAAACCGTCATACGGCCATGCTTGTCTGGAGAGTAGAAGTAATGCGATGCTTTTGATGCACGGATAGCATCAATGGCAATTTTTACGTTACCGTTTGTACCATTCTTAAAGCCAACTGGACATGAAAGAGCAGACGCCATTTCACGGTGGATCTGAGACTCTGTGGTGCGAGCGCCAATCGCTCCCCAAGTAATCAGATCTGCAATGTATTGACCAGTGATCATATCAAGAAACTCAGTAGCAGTAGCAAGACCAAGCTTGTTGATATCCAGTAGCAGTTTACGTGCTTTGTGAAGACCAGCTTCTAGCGCGTATGAACCATCTAGGTTAGGGTCAGTGATAAGACCTTTCCAACCAACTACTGTACGAGGCTTCTCGAAATAAGTGCGCATGACGATAAATAGTTCGTCTTTGTACTTATCTTGAATGCTAGCAAGGCGCGTCGCGTAGTCGATCGCTGCTTCTGTGTCATGCACTGAACAAGGGCCAACGATAGCAAGAATACGATCGTCTTCGCCTGTTAGGATTTTTTCAATTTGACGGCGAGATTGAGCTATACGATCCGCGACATCGTCAGTAATTGGATACACGCTTCCAAGCTCTGCGGGTGTAGGCATTGGACCCAATGGTTGGGTTCTCAATTCATCTGTTTTAATAGGCATGTTATAGCTTTTTTCTCTATTGCGAAGCGGTAAAGATAACGGAATTATAGTTAGGAATAAACCGTTTAACGGTATTCTTACCCAGTAAATAGTGCTTTACCTATGTGGAAGCGCTCATTTATTCACGGCATTTATCTGTGAGGGCGCGTTTTACGCAATGCTATCAATGCATAGCGATTTGATTTTTAGAGCAATATTCCTATTTTCAAACATAACGAATTGAGCGGCGGCAACAGTAGTTGTGAGGGGCTTTATTCAGTTTGATAATGAACTGGTTGTTAGGCTCGACCATGCTCCCTATAAAAGAAGTTAGCGGAGTTTTGGTATATATCGACATACCCGAGAGTAAAATGAAATGACATTGACCTCTGGTTTTAACTTCGTCTTGTTAACATTTCTTTGACATTTAAGGCGTTGGCTGATTAACTGGTCAGACTAGTTTGGTAGGGAGACCAAAAAATGTTGTCAGCAGTGCGTCGTGCAAACTTCTATTTAAATATGTTTGGTTTTACAAAAGTGCCGCTAATTTGGCTATGTAGACCAAAGATATTAGCTATTGACGAGAAGCACGTTGAAGTAAGAATTCCTCTGAAACGACGAACCAAAAACCACCTAAATAGTATGTATTTTGGTGCTTTAGCTGTGGGCGCAGATGTAGCTGGTGGCTTTCTGGCTATGAGTAAAGCGGAAGAGCAAGGTGAGAGGATTTCTTTAGCATTCAAAGGTGTTAAAGCGGATTTTTTGAAGCGTCCAGAGGGTGACGTTCATTTTGTTTGTCATGATGGCCCCTTAATTGATGACATGTTGCGAAGAACATTAGAAACGGGGGAGCGAGTTAACCAAGATGTGAAAATTACGGCTTTGTGTCCAAGTTTGCATGGTGATGAGCCAATGGCAGAGTTCTCTCTTACTCTGTCGATAAAAAAAGCAGCCCAAAAACAAGCTGCTTAACATCATTCATTGTAGAAGTCGTGGTTAGGTCAGTTCTATTTTTTCGATAGAGACGATTTTGGAGCGGTTTAATACGACTTTCCAACGGTAATAAACCGGATCATCCGTGTGGTTGTCTTCTTTGACAATCACATTGAGTAAGTGTCTTTTCTCAACAGACTCTTTACTTACTTGTCCATCCGCCAAGCGATAAACACGGTTTGAGCTTTTATCCATTAGACGAATAATTGGACGCAAGCTGATGTTTAAAGTCTCACGAGTCTGTTCGTAACCACTTAAGAAGAGAGAAGTGGCCATTTCTGTCTTAGCATGGTAATGAAGAATTTGCTCTTCGCGCTGAACAACGCGCTTCTTACGGATATTTTGAATGCGGTCAGGCAAACTCGAAAGTGAGCGGTAATCTAACCATTCCAACTTACGGCCAACGACTTTTTTGGTGGTTGGATCCATGTACTTCTTACGCCACTTTGGCTTACCTTTTCGGATCCAACGCCACATCGCATCACGGAGGTCATCTTTAAAGATTTCGCGTAGAGCATAGATGAAAGACATCGCGATAATAAACGACGCAGAAATCTCACCAAGGTAATCACGAGCAAGAATCACCGTACTTGTGACAACAACCATGACTAAGCCTGTCGCAATACCTTTGATTGCACGCTTGATGTTATTGCCCATCGACATTGTCTTTTCGCGTAAAACGATAGGGTGCTCAATCAAGCGCCTTAGTAAACGCATCTTATTCGATAGACGCGTTACATCATCAACCACACTTGCAGAGTTATAATTGTTCAATTTACGGTGCGCTTGCTCTTTCTCACACAGGGTGATCAAACGCTCTTTAATTGTGCTGTAATCACCTTCTCGTGGAAGATGAGCAACTAACGACAAAAACTTCTGCTCAGTATACCAAGATAGGTAGTTATCAATATTTACGTAGTAGCGCTTGAGGCTTTCTTCATATGGAATCGAGCGACGAAGGCGTTTTAAAATATCCAGCGTTAACTCTATAACTTCATCTACCTCTTCAGCGGTGACGCTGTCACTCTCATGTTTATTCAGCGCTGCTACTGCTTTATCGAGTGCAATGACGTACTGATAGGCGAATAAACTCAGACTCACGCGGTATTGCTGGTTAGATAAACGGCCTCGTTTTGCTAAACGACTGTGCACTAGAGGGAGAAGTACCTCAGTACTGTAATAAGAACGTTTTTGGGTGATCGAGGTATAGTAGAACTCAGACTCACTGATGATGTCGGAATTTAGCCCCAATTCCCCTGGGACAAAAAAGTAGATATCAAGGTCAAGTGTTTTACTCTTTGCCAATGCGTGGCTAATTTTTAAAGTTATTGAGTCTTGTTTATCGACAGTGACCAAGGAAGGCTCCTGATGTTGCTAAAGCAATGTGTACCCATATCACGATAGTTGAATTACTAGGGAGGTGGTTGAACAGCAACAGCATAACAGAGAGGTTTGCTTTTCTCTCTGATTTTCTTGTTAGTTTGGGTATAATTCCCAGTAAATTTAAAAAGAGACAAATTCGATGATTAAAATTGGTCAAATTAACAGCTTAGAAGTCATTAAAACGGCTGATTTTGGCGTATTTCTGGATGGTGAAGATTACGGTTCTGTATTGCTGCCTAACAAGTATGTACCAGAGGGCACAGAACTGGGGGATCACCTAGACGTATTTCTTTACTTTGATTCAGAAAGTCAGCTAGCTGCGACCATTGATAAGCCAATTGCTCAAGTGGGCGAATGGGGACTTATGAAAATCGAAGGCATCAACAAAACGGGTGCATTCGTTAACTGGGGTATTAAAGAGAAAGACCTTCTTATCCCATTCAGCGAGCAACGTGCTCGTTTTACTGCTGGCCAAAATATCCTGGTATACGTATACACAGACAAAGCATCTGGTCGTATCGTAGGTACGACTAAATTCAACAAATGGCTAGATAAAACTCCCGCTAACTATGAAGTAAACGAAGAAGTTAACCTTATCATCGCAGAGCGCAGCCAACTTGGTTACAAAGCGATCGTTAACGGTGAGCACTGGGGTATGATCTTCCCATCAGATGTCTTTGGTAAGCTATTTATCGGTAAGAAACTGAAAGGTTACGTTAAGCAAATTCGTGAAGACGGAAAGATTGACTTAGCGCTTCAAAAAGTTGGTGTTGCGAAGATGGATGACCTATCGAGCAAGATCATGGAACAACTTGAGAAGAAAGGGGGATTCTTACCTCTTAACGATAAGTCTTCTCCAGAAGCAATTTTTGAAGCGTTCCGCACTAGCAAAGGTACTTATAAAAAGACCATTGGCGGGCTATACAAGGACGGTAAGATCGTTATTGAGAAAGACGGTATCCGTCTGGCTTAATAAGCTCGCTAACCCCTCAAAAAAGGTTGCTGGTTGAGTTCGTTATAGCTGATGAGCTTTGAGCTCACGTTGACCAATGCTGCAGCCAAAAAAATGGCCCAAACTCGTCCTTTTTTTGGGCCTAGGGGAAACGGCTCCTTTAGAGCCTGCGCTAAACTCGTCACCAACGTAGGTTGTTGGTAATAGTAGAGAGAAATGCCTATTCAAAGCGAAGCTTTGATACATTCAGTTTAGTACAGGGCACTCGAATCGCTAGTGAGCTCAGCTCCAATCATGCTTTATAACTAAAAAGCCATCGTAAATACGATGGCTTTTCATTTATTTATAGCATGTTAATTTGTTACTAAAATAAGTTCTTATCACGCACAAGTTCGCGTGGCAGACCGTTTTTAATGCGATTGCTGACCCATTTTCCAAGACCAATGATCGCACCTTCGTACTTAACGAACACTTCGCCTTTACCTGTCTTCATATCTGCTGGAATGTTTTGTGGGCGAACGTCGCGACCCATGTACCACTCGCGTGCTTCTTCAATCGTTAACTCAATAGCATTTTTCTCATCGCCGGTAGCTAGAGCCGTTGCGACTTGGTGTTGCCAGCGGTAACCGTTTTTGTGTGACTCGGCAATCTTTATCCCCATACGAGAGAAACGCAGTTCACCAATCATTGGCTCTAGCGCGTCAGGGAAAAGCCAAACATCTTTCTCGCGAATCCAAACTGTGCTGTCTTCAGGCACTTTGATATCCATCGTATTTTGTAGCTGTTTAGCAATCTCTGCTGACTCTTTGTTCGATGCTTTCACAAATGGGAATTTACCCATGCGCTTTTTCACCTTTGGTGCTTCTACTGCAGCAAGCTTACGAATGCGTGCCACGAAAAAGCCCTCACAGTCATAGACTTGCGGGAAAATATGCAAGAAGCCTTCTTCTGTAAGCGCCGCTTCGGCATTTTCGAACAGATCTTTTAAGCTTTCGAATTCAACTGCGTCACCAAATGTCTCTTTCAGGTGATGACAAACTTGTTGGTTTTCTTCCGTGCTTAGCGTACAGGTTGAATAAACCATTACGCCGCCTGGCTTTAGAGCGTGGAACGCACTTTCAATCAGGTCTTTCTGAGTATCTGCAATTTCTACTACTGACGCTTGCGTCCAGTTTTTCATTGCATCTTCATCTTTACGAACCGTACCTTCACCGGAACAAGGTGCGTCGAGTAAAACGGCATCAAACTGTTCAGGTAGCCAACCACCAAAGACACGGCCATCGAAGTTGCTAAGCGCGGCGTTACGAACGCCACAACGTTCGATGTTGGCGTGTAACACTTTGACACGACTCGCTGCGTATTCATTTGCAACCAATACGCCTTCGTTATTCATCAACGCGGCGATTTGAGTCGTTTTAGAACCTGGCGCTGCGGCAGTATCTAGAACGGCATCGTATGACTCATCGTTCATGAATAGGGCAGATACAGGCATCATAGAGCTGGCTTCTTGAATGTAGAAAAGCCCAGACATGTGCTCAGCAGTATTTCCAAGAGGTACAATCGACTCATCAGCTTCGATCCAAAAACCTGTTTCACACCAGGGTACAGGGAAAAGTGTCCAGCCTTTTGCTTCTGCGCGCTCTAGAAACGCTTCTACACTTATCTTCAGTGTGTTTACACGAATACTTTTGCGAAGTGGCTTTTGGCACGATGCGATAAAGTCTTCCATGTTAAGGTGAGCAGGGAGAATAGTTTGGATTTTTTCCAGAAAAGCTTCTGGGATGTAAACATTAGGATGCAAAGTGAAATCTCGATTGCAGAATTTGCTGCAAATAATATACGAAAGCGACTCAGAAACGAATAGTCATGCGGCGATGAGTCATAAAAAAAGAGCAGCGATTGCTGCTCTTTAGATCGAGATTATTATCGCTTCTCGCGATTATGGTTTTGGAATGGCGGTGCGCCATTTTGACCAGTTCTCGTCTGCTTGTGGGTACAGATAGAATGATTGACCATCTTTTGCCGCAGGCGGGATTTGTGATTGTTCCGGGGTAGAGAAAGCAATACCTCCACGAACTAAGCTATCAAATGTGCCTGCTTTGATGTTCGCGCCAGTAATGCCAATTGATACATCTACACCTGAGACATTCCAGAACACACTATTTTGACGAACAAGGTAAGCGTATTCAGGTTGTATCTCAATCTTAGTGACAATACGATCCGCAAACTCGCCAAGACGAACATCAGTCACGCTGCCAACCTCCATTTGACGATATAGAATTGGGGTGCCAACCTGAACTGAACCTCGCTGCTCACTTTGAAGTGTGAATGAGATGCCTTTTTCTGCTTGCTGACTTTTGGCTAAATCAAATTTAAATTTTTCTGCACCATGACCAGGTTCAACACTGATTGATTTTGAGACCAACGCACCTAAGTTTTTCACGCCACCTAGCCCTATCTCGGGTTCAGTTAGCCAGAAGTGTGAGCCTGTAACAGCAACATCACTGACAAACTCTGGCAGAATTCGAGCAGTGACGTCGATATGCTCTTGTTTAAAGTTCGGTACAACTAAGGTAACTTCACCGACTTTCACTCCTTGGTAATTAATCGGCATGCCTTTTGTTACTTCTTGAGTCCCATCGGTGACCAGTTCAATGATTCGGCCAAACTTACGCGCTTTGTTCTGGTCATTATAAAGCTTCCAGTTCTGTCCAATTTTATTCTCAATCCCTGGAATAGAATCGAAGGCGATACCACCTTTTATCAGCGTTTTTAATGGATGAGCTTTGACGCTAATACCAGCCAATGACGCTTCAACTTCTACTCCTGAACGGTTCCAAAATACCGTTTGGTTAGTAAGTAGGTGTGCATATCGATTTTCAATTGTCGCTTTTACAATTACACCGCCATCAACGAGGTTGAAGTCAGAGACACTTCCGACAGGAAGGTTGCGGTAGAGTAGAGGACTGCCTTTTGAAATAGGAGGAAGCTCGTTGGCGAAGAGCGTCAAAGTTTGTGACCCGCTTTGATTATATTTTGCTAATTCCGCAAGAGAAGCACTTTGGAACAATTGATACTCACTAGTGATGGACTCTTTTCCTTCACTAACGAAACTGATTGAACCGGTTAGAAGCTGCTTTGCTGGTGGCACGGTGACGCTTAATCCTGATTCAGTTAACTCAGCAGAAGCACTGCCGGTCACATAGAAGCGGTTATTAGATTTAATTAAGTGCTTGAACTCATGGTCAATGAGGACATCCATAAACACTTCATGTTTCACTTGCGTAGCGCTCTCTTTATCTAGCAAGCCAACGTTGATAATCGAACCTACAACGATTCCTTTGTATAAGACATTTGCCCCAGTATCTAAGCCAAATGAGTTGTCTGACACTAAGCGAATGGCGATAGACTTTTCTTGCTGTTGATTGAAATCTGTTTTACGAATAGCACTGAAACGACGAGCGCGATCGCCTTGCTCTGGGACGATGGTAAGGAAATTACCGCGAACTAGGTTAGTGATATTTTCCACCCCAGAGAGTGACACTTTCGCTTCTTCTAAGATGAACTTTGTATTTGTTGTCAACATGTCGCTAAACGCTGGCTGAATCGCAGCAGAGGCTAGAATTAACTCTCTACCCTCAGATAGCCCCAAGTCTGTGATTTGGCCAATCTCAATGCCGCGGTACATGATTGGTGCGCCTTCACCGCTAATATTGTTGTCGTCGGGTAGTGCGATCTTAATCGGAATACCTCGACCAGCCGTTTTTAGATCGCGATACAGTCTGAACTGCTTGTTTTCTTCTACTGGTTCACCATCATCCGGGGAATCAACGGCTATTGCCCCACCAAGAAGGGCACTCATGCTCTCTAAACGAACATCTACGCCATCAAAACCGATGCTCGCACCAATACCACTCACATTCCAAAAGCGACTTCGGTTATTAATAATGTGTCGGTACTGCTCTTGAATGTTGGCATGGATCGAAATGGATTTTGCGTCTTCATTTAACTGGTAGCTGTACACTTCGCCGATAGGGATCTTTTTATAGACAATCTGAGACCCAACCGACACGCCACCCAAATCCTTACTCTTGAGTATGATATTAAGACCTTGAGTGACGCGAAGATCAGTAGGTGCTGAATCTAACGCATGAAATGTTGTTTCGTATTCTTTGCTATTGCCTGGCTGAATAGAAATATAGTTACCAGAAACTAAGGCGTCTAAGCCCGAGACACCAGACAAACTCGCCGTCGGTTTAACTAGCCAAAATCGGGTACTTTCATTCAATAGCTTTGTGGCTTCTGGATAAATATCCGCATCAACGTAAATGTTACTGAGGTCTTTAGATAAGTTGATGTCTCTGACGATACCTACCTCTAACCCTTGATATCGGATCGTCGTTCTGCCCGCTACTAATCCCGCGGCGTCAGAAAAGTAAATTTGTACTCGTTGACCTGCATCGTGAATGGATTTAACCACTAACCAGCCGGCAAGTACCATGGTAAGAATAGGTAATAGCCAAAGAGGAGACAGGCCAATACTTTTCTTTACGTCAGGGGAGTAAGAATTTTGAGAACTATTCTGAACACTCATTTATGAACTCTTTTTTTATAGTCTGGAGCATTATCCCAAATAAGCCTTGGGTCTATGCTATCTGCTGCGAGCATAGTTAAAACAACTACTATTCCAAATGCGACTGCACCATAACCTGGTGTGAAATCTAAAATCTGTCCACGGTCGACTAGCGTCATCATTATTGAAATAACGAATAAATCCATTACTGACCATTTGCCAATCCATTTTACAGCGAAGTAAACCATCATACGCTGTTTATGAAATACAGAACGCTTGAACTTGATGCAAAGTAGGATATAGGCCAAACCTAAAATCTTGATGACGGGGACGATGATACTGGCGACAAATATAATAATTGCAATGCCGTACATGCCATTTTTAACTAATCCAGCAACACCTGAAAAGATTGTATCTTCTAAACGTCGTCCATTTGTGATCAAGATAGATATAGGAATTAAGTTAGCGGGGAAGATTGCAATCGTCGCTGCAATTAAGTACGCCCACGTTTTTTGAATGGAGTTTGGTTTTCGATGATATAGCTCATGATGGCATCGTTGACATTTATCACCTTCGGGCTGTGAAAGGTGACACTCATGACAATGAATATCTTTGTGCTCGAAGTGAAAAGCTCGTTCTGGTTGCCAGGCTTCCCAATATCGACGAACGCTGATACGGGTGATTAATAATACAGTAAACAATTGAAGGAGAACTAAGCCAATAAGCCCAGGACCAACGAAAATATCTGAGTAATCTTGGAGCTTAAAACATGAAATGGCGATGCTAACAAGAAATACGTCAATCATCACCCAATGCTTTAGGTGTTGAACAAGCCAGAGTGAGATACGCATACCGTTAAACCAGCGGATCTTCATCGATGCATGAGCGACGACAACAGAGCTACAAACGATAAATGGAGCTAGAGAACTACAAAATAGAATCAAAAGTGACAGCGCAACGAAACCTTCGTCCATTAACGTAATCATTCCAGCAGGGAGGGTTGCCGGGATCATGACCCCAACTAAACGAATACTGATGAAGTCAAAGAAGTGGGAAGGGATGAACAGTAATAAGCAAGTGACGGCAATTGCCAGATTCCCAGAAAGGCTAGGAGAGCCTCCACGATAAAGTTGCGTGCCACATCGAGGACAATAGGCGTGTTTCCCTCTAGGTAGAAGGAGGGTATCGACAGGTAATTCGCAACCCTGACATAGTCTGACATTGTCAGGGTTATTTGCATGCTTATCTAGAGAGGCCAATATGACCTCCCTGCGATAATACTAAACGTGGGACTGAACTCCCCCGTATAACGTTTGGTACAAACCTTCTTGTTCAACTAACTCACCATGCGTGCCCGACTGGGTGACTTTTCCATCTTCAAGTACGTAAATTAAATCAGCTTGTTTTACTGCAGACAGCCTGTGCGCAACGATTAAAGTGGTTCTGCCGTTCAGAAACTCTGTTAACGCCTTATGGAGCGCTGCTTCCGTAGCGGTATCTAATGCTGATGTCGCCTCATCAAGTATTACAAACTGAGGATCGCTTAACACCATACGAGCAATGGCCAATCTCTGTCTTTGTCCACCAGACAATCGGATACCGTTCCTACCGATTTGGGTGTTTAAACCATTGTCTAATTGCTTCATTACGTCTTGTAACTGAGCAACTTCTAATGCGCGCCACAAAGACAACTCATCAAAGTCACCACCAAGCGTAAGATTATGCCTTAGCGTGTCGTTAAATAATATAGGTTGCTGTAATACAACGGCAATTTTATTACGAATTACATCGAAGCTTATATCTTCACTGAGTTCATCATTAAAACGTATGTTTCCAGAGTTTTGTCGATAAACACCAATTAATAGTTGGATCAGTGTGGATTTACCTCCACCAGAAGCACCAACCAGTGCCACTTTTTTACCCGGTGGAATGTGCAGTGAGAGGTTATCCAAGACCTTTACCTCACTATTGTATGAAAAATCTACATTCTCGATTTTAACATCAACTTCTTGGCCTTTGTTGAAAGGATTTACCTTAGAAACAGGTCTATGTTCTTCCTCGAGTTCAAGAAGGTCATTGATGCGTTTTAGGGCAGCTTTAGCGCTGTACCAAGAAAACTGAATGCCTAATAGCTCTTGTACTGGGGACAACATAAACCAAAGATAGCCAAAGACCGCAAAAATCTGACCGATGGTGAGGTCACTGAACATCACCATGAGCATTGCGACGGCACGGAAAAGTTCAAAACCGATTAAGAAAAGAAGGAAGGACACACGACCAGCTGCCTCTGACTGCCAGGCGTATTTGTCTGCGTCGATACGGATCTGATCAGCATCGAATTTTAACTGTTGAAGAAACTCACGTTCTTTGTTGGCTGCTCGCAATTGGTAGATGCCATCTAAAGTTTCAACCAATCGGTTTTGGAAAACTTCGAATGAGTGGTTCTCTTTGCGCTTAAGATGTTTGACCGTACTTCCCAGCTTGCGTGAAAAGTAGATAATGATAGGGTTCACTAGAAGAATGAATAATCCAAGACGCCAGTCTAACCACAAGAGAATGATGGCCGTACCTATGACGGTGAGTAAGCTAATAACAAATTTAGCTAACGTAGAACCGATAAACTTATCTATGGTCTCTATGTCAGTGATAAGGTGAGCGTTGATGCCGCCGCTACCTTTTGTTTCATATTGGCGAATACTTATCCGACCAAGTTTGTCGATCATCTTGCTTCTCATTCCATAAGTAATCGTCTTTGAAACAAGAGTAAACTGGCGGCTTTGAACTATGTTAAGCGCTTGGCTGGCAGCGCGCATGAGAACAACAAGGAAGAGAGTAAAGAAGATATAACCCGTAGGAGTATGCCATGCCTCTGGTAAAACAAGATTCATGGCTGCCAAACCAGAAGCTGGCTTATCGAGTAGTACTTCATCGACCATAAGTGGCATCAGAAGTGGGATAGGAACACTAATCAGAGTTGCTAAAACCGCAATAAAGTTAGCCAAAGCCAATTTAGACTTGTGCTTTTTTGCTTGAGTTATCAACCAAGAACGGCTAATAGTGTCATTTCGTGAAGTCATTGTAATGAGAATAAGTCCTATTAAATTTTAGGCGAGCATTGTATTCACTAATAATGGAAGCCTCAACAGAATAATTTGGAAGTTAATATGACCATAGAACAATACCAAACACTTACCAAACAGGCGGTTGCACTTATCGAGTCGGAACCGGATTTAATTGCAAATCTTGCGAACATAAGTTCACTTTTATTTATGGAACTAGAAAACCTAAACTGGGCGGGATTTTATTTGAAAAAAGGAAACGAGCTCGTTCTTGGTCCGTTTCAAGGTAAACCCGCTTGTGTGCGTATCCCTATGGGGCGAGGAGTATGCGGAACTGCGGCGCAAACTAATCGCGTACAAAGAGTGTACGACGTACACGAGTTTGAAGGTCATATAGCGTGTGATGCAGCAAGTAACTCAGAAATAGTTCTGCCATTTACGATTAATGGGGAAGTGGCTGGTGTACTTGATATTGATAGCCCAAGTATTGGTCGTTTTAATGAAATTGATGAGCAAGGCCTCACACATTTCATGTTAGAAGTAGAAAAGCTGCTTAATTCGCACGCTAACGACGCATAAATTCGCCCTCGAGTGTGGTTTTTCCTTGGCATGTCACTATAATACGAGAATATTTTTCTTAATGCTTCGCGGAAATCCGCTCAAATCAGGAACCCTCATGACTGAAAAGTTAAAAAACAGCAAAGAAGTTATCGCATATATTGCTGAATGTTTCCCTAAGTGCTTTACTTTAGAAGGTGAAGCAAAGCCTCTGAAAATTGGTATTTTTCAAGATCTTGCGGAACGTCTAAATGAAGACGAAAAAGTAAGCAAAACTCAGCTTCGTGCAGCGTTAAGACAGTACACTTCATCATGGCGTTACCTACACGGCGTAAAACCTGGTGCGGTACGTGTTGATCTAGATGGCAACCCTTGTGGTGAACTAGAAGAAGAGCACGTAGATCACGCTAAAGCAACACTAGCTGAGAGCAAAGCTAAAGTGCAGGCTCGTCGTAAAGAGCAAGCTCAAAAGGCTCGTGAAGAAGGTAAAGCTAAGGCAAAACCATCGGCTAAAAAACCTCAACAGCCTCGTCGTACTAACAAACCAAAAGTACAAAAAGAGAATAAGCCTGTAGAAACACGCGCATTAAACGCTGATGAAATCACAGTAGGCAATGCAGTAAACGTGAACATGGGTAAAGGAAACATGGCAGCGACCATTGTTGAAGTCAATAAGGATGATGTACGTGTTCAACTTGCTAACGGCCTACAAATGGTTGTAAAAGCGGAGCACTTGCGCGCATAAGGGAGATACTCCTACGCATGAATTGCCGTTCAAAAGTGACACTGATTGCTGCTAGCTTAATGCTAGCAGCTTCAGCTCAGGCTCTAGAAGCCAAACTAAACAAAGATGATTTGCCGGTTCTCGCTCCTGAAGTTCAGCACGAAACAGCCAGCAAACGTGTAACATCTCGATTCACACGATCTCACTATAAGCACTTCAATCTTAACGATGATTTCTCCAAAGCGATCTTTGAGCGCTACGTAGAAATGCTTGATTACAATAGAAATATTTTTACTCAAGCCGATATCGACTCTTTCAAAGATTGGTCAATCAGCCTTGATGATCAACTTAAAGCTGGCAACAACAAGATTGCTTTTGATGTTTATAACCTTTCGATGCAGAAGCGCTTTGATCGTTTCGCCTATGCACTGACTCTACTCGATAACGAAATCAAGTTTGATACTGATGAATTTATTGAATTAGATCGCTCTGAAGCTGCTTGGCCAAAAGATGAAGCGGAATTGAATGAACTGTGGCGTAAGCGTGTTAAATATGACGCTCTTAACCTCAAGATGACTGGTAAAGAATGGCCAGAAATTAAAGAGGTATTAGAGAAGCGTTATAACAACGCAATGAAACGTATCACTCAAACTCGCAACGAAGACGCTTTCCAACTTTACATGAACGCTTTCGCTCGTGAAGTTGATCCTCATACCAGCTATTTGTCCCCACGAAATGCAGAGCAGTTCCAGTCAGAAATGAACCTTTCCCTAGAAGGAATTGGTGCTGTGCTTCAAATGACGGATGATTATACCGTTATTCGATCCTTAGTGGCTGGTGGACCAGCATCTAAGAGCAAACAGCTAGGTGAGGGCGACCGAATTATTGGTGTTGGTCAGGATGGCGAAGAAGTTGTAGACGTGATTGGTTGGCGTCTTGATGATGTCGTACAGTTAATTAAGGGGCCAAAAGGCACTAAAGTTAATCTGCAAGTCTTGCCAGAAGGTAAAGATGCGAAGAGTTACGTTGTCACTATTGTCCGTGATAAAGTACGTCTAGAAGATCGTGCAGTTAAATCTGAAATTATCGAGAAAGATGGCAAGAAGATAGGGGTACTTGAAGTTCCTAGCTTCTACGTTGGTCTTTCTAAAGATACCGATAAACTGCTATCTGAGCTGAAATCGAAAAACGTTGATGGCGTGATCGTAGATCTGCGTAACAACGGTGGTGGTGCACTGACTGAAGCAACGGCATTAACAGGTCTCTTTATTAAAGAAGGTCCAGTTGTGCAAGTTCGTGATAGTTACGGTCGTATCAAAGTGAATGCGGATACCGATGGTGAAGTTAGCTACGATGGTCCTCTCACAGTGTTGATCAACCGCTACAGTGCTTCGGCGTCTGAGATCTTTGCTGCAGCAATGCAGGATTACAACCGTGCAGTCATTCTTGGCGAAAACTCGTTTGGTAAGGGTACTGTACAGCAGCACCGTTCATTAAATCATATCTATGATTTGTTTGATAAGGAACTGGGCTACGTTCAATACACGATTCAAAAGTTTTACCGCATTGATGGTGGCAGCACTCAGAACCGTGGTGTAGCGCCAGACATCGCTTATCCAACTCCGGTTGAGCCAAGTGAAACAGGTGAAAGTGTTGAAGACAATGCACTACCTTGGGATAGCATTGATAAAGCAAAATATCAGACTTTCCCTAGCAATGAAGCACTTGTGACTGAGCTAACTGAGCTTCATAACAAACGAATTGCCGACGAAATGGAATTCCGATTCATTAAAGAAGATATCGAGAAGTACCGTAAAGAGAAAGACGATAACTTATTGTCTCTTAACGAGAAAGTACGTGAAGACGAATCGGATAAAGCGGAAGCATTACGTTTAGAGCGCATTAATGAACGTCAGACTGCAATGGGTAAAGAACCATTCAAGACGTTAGACGATGTGCCAAAAGACTACGAAGCCCCAGATGTTTATTTAGATGAATCTGTCGCGGTGATGGTTGATATGCTTAAGAGCTAAGTATTCAGTCATAACGACTAGCAATTCAATATAAAAAGAGCGAGTCATTTTGATTCGCTCTTTTTTTGTGTACTTTTACCGTAATGTTTACGCTAAATACGATGATTCATACTCTTAATTCTCACCAATAATTTACGTGATCTAGATCAAATATATCGCAAAAATGAGTTCTAGTGCCTAAGCTAAAAGAAAACGATAAGGATACCGTTATGAAATGGTTTGTTGTTTTACTTAGCTTTTGTTGCTTCAGTGTTTTTAGTGCGGAAATAAACAAAGAAGACGAACTTAGTCATTTTGATACACCTTTTCTCATCGGTGACTGGTATTTAATGAATCCTAATCCTGATGATTCTGCTGAAAACTTCAGAGCCATTAAGCTGACTCTAGGCTCGGACTACACTTTTTCGATCGATATTCAGAAAAAAGACTACTCGATTGACCATTGGGAAGGGATGTACAACGCTAACGAAGATACCATTGTCCTGGGCTTGAACACAGACCAACCGCAAATTTATGCATATCGAAATAATCACAACACACTAGACCTGAACGGTGTAACCTTTACCAAAGGGTTGTCGAATGCACTTGCTGGTATTTGGTCCAGCTCGCAAGTTGGTGGGGACGGTATGCTTGCCAATAACATCAGCCAAATGGATTTGATATTGCAGCCAGATTTTGTGTTTATGTTCCGAGTTTCAAATGAAGCAGGAGAGGAGTCGGTTAAGCAGGGCGTGTTTTACACCGAGGGAGAACATTTAGTTCTTCTGTACGAGAATGGTGAGCACGGTACACGTTACAAATTGAATCAAAATATGCTGACGATTGAGGACTCTAATGGAGATATGTACGCAGTACTTAATCGAGTGACACCTTAAATGATTCATTCAGATGATTTCACGTTTGTTTATTAATAGTGAAATATTCTGATGTTGATTAAATGTTAAACGGAAAGCGGAGCTAAGCCACTAAAAGCTCCGTTTTTTTATAGAAAGACTTGTATTCTGATACCATAACCCCTACAAATAGCTTATATCGTGATACCAGTGTGAGGTGTTTGAGCCTCTAGTCCTGGTATTTTTGTGGTTCTATATACAAGGATTTATGGACATGTCTCAAGCTCCCCAAGCGAAATATCGCAAAGATTATAAGGCGCCAACTCATACCATTACTGATATCGATTTGACGTTTGATCTTTATGACAACGACACAATCGTCACAGCAGTATCAAAAGTCGTTCAAAAGGGTGAATCAACCACGTTAGAACTGGACGGTGAAGGGCTAGAGCTACGCTCCGTAAAAGTGAATGGTGAAGATTGGTCTCATCATGAAGTCAAAGAAGCTTCATTAGTTCTTACTGATCTGCCAAAAGAATTTGAATTAGAAATTGTTACTAAGGTTGACCCAGAAGCCAACACAGCGCTTGAAGGCCTATACAAATCAGGTGGTGCATTTTGCACGCAATGTGAAGCAGAAGGTTTCCGTCGTATTACTTACTATCTAGATCGCCCAGACGTTCTTGCAAAATACACAACGAAAGTGATTGCGGACAAAGGCGTGTATCCATTCCTACTGAGCAATGGTAACCGTATTGCAGAAGGTGAAGCAGAAAATGGTCGTCATTGGGTTCAGTGGCAAGACCCACATCCAAAGCCTGCTTATTTGTTTGCGTTAGTTGCTGGTGACTTTGATGTTCTACGTGACAAATACACGACAACATCTGGCCGTGAAGTTGACCTAGAAATCTTTGTAGATAAAGGCAACCTTGACCGAGCAGGTCATGCAATGACTTCGCTTATCAACTCAATGAAGTGGGACGAAGATCGTTTTGGTCTTGAGTACGATCTTGATATCTACATGATCGTTGCGGTTGATTTCTTTAACATGGGCGCGATGGAAAACAAAGGTTTGAACATCTTCAACTCGAAGTTTGTTCTGGCGAATGAAAAAACGGCTACTGACCGCGAATACCTAGGTATTGAAGCGGTCATCGGTCATGAATACTTCCATAACTGGACAGGTAACCGAGTGACTTGTCGCGACTGGTTCCAACTGAGCTTGAAAGAAGGTCTAACGGTGTTCCGTGATCAAGAGTTCTCATCAGATCTTGGCTCACGTGCAGTTAACCGTATCGATAATGTTCGTATTATCCGTGGCCCTCAGTTTGCGGAAGACTCAAGCCCAATGTCACACCCAATTCGTCCTGATAAAGTTATTGAAATGAATAACTTCTACACGCTAACCGTGTACGAAAAGGGCAGCGAAGTTATCCGTATGTACCACACGCTACTTGGCGAAGAAGGTTTCCAAAAAGGCATGAAGCTTTACTTTGAGCGTCATGACGGTACGGCTGCAACGTGTGAAGATTTCGTTTCTGCAATGGAAGATGCAACCGGCGTTGACCTCAAGCAATTCCGCCTATGGTACAGCCAATCGGGTACACCAACACTTCGTGTAAACAGTGAATACAATGCAGAAGCAAAAACTTACGCCCTAACGGTTGAACAGTTCACTGAAGCAACACACGAACAAGCAGAAAAACAAGCACTACATATTCCGTTTGATATCGAACTTTACGCACAAAATGGTGATGTGATTCCACTGGTTATCAACGGCGAATCAGTACACAACGTTCTGGATGTGAAACAAGACAAGCAGACTTTCGTATTCGAAAACGTAGCAGAACAGCCAGTGCCATCATTGCTTCGTGAGTTTTCTGCACCAGTTAAATTGGAATACGACTACAGTGATGATGAACTGATTTTCTTGATGAAGCATGCGACAAACGATTTTGCTCGTTGGGATGCTAGCCAAATGCTACTAGCGAAATACATTCGTCAAAACGTAGCCAATGTTCAAGCGGGTGGTGAGGTTAAATTATCTGAAGACTTAATCGATGCATTCCGAGGCGTGTTACTTGATTCGAATCTTGAACCTGCGTTTATCGCACAAGTTCTGTCTTTGCCTTCAATCAACGAAATCACAGGTTGGTACAAGCAGATCGATATTGATGCGGTAGATACGGTACTGAATGGCATTACAGTGTCACTTTCTAAAGAATTAGAAGATGAACTGAGTGCGACTTACCACGCATTGAACCAAGCAGAGTACAGCATTGATCACGACGCTATTGGTAAACGAGCTTTGCGTAACCAATGTCTGCAGTTCTTAGCTTACACTGAAAAGGGTAACGAGCTAGCGAAAGCACAGTACGAGTCATCAAACAACATGACAGACACTATCGCAGCTATGAGTGCTGCGAACAGTGCTCAACTTGAATGCCGCGAAACACTCATGGCGGATTACAGCGACAAGTGGAAGCACGATGGTCTGGTTATGGACAAGTGGTTTGTTCTTCAGGGCAGCAACCCAGTAGAAAACGCACTTGATAAAGTGAAAGAAACCATGAGCCACGAAGCGTTTAGCTTGAAAAACCCGAACCGTACGCGTAGTTTGATTGGCTCGTTCTTGAACGCAAACCCAGTTCGCTTTCATGATAAGTCTGGTTCTGGCTACAAGTTTGCGGGCGAGATCCTTCGTCAGTTGAACGATAGTAACCCACAAGTAGCGTCTCGTATGATCGATCCTCTGCTGAAGTTCCGTAAATACGATGAAGGTCGTCAAGCATTGATCCGTGCAGAGCTTGAAAAGCTTAAAGCGATGGACAATCTGGCGAAAGACTTGTTCGAAAAAGTGACTAAAGCACTAGACGAATAATCGACAAAAGAATAGGGTGGTCGTCACGATCACCCTAGCTATTTGTTCTGACAATAATCCATTCCCATGAACCAGTATTACTTCTCTCTCAACATCTCTTACCAAACATTTCTTTCACACTATTCTGGCGTAGCGAGTTCGGTTCAAGTCATTACCGACAACGGTTTGAGGCTGCAACTAGATGCATCAAAATTTCGACCATTTCTTAGTCAATTAGGCATTCGAGGTCGTTTTAGGCTCACAACTGACCAAAATAATAAGTTTCTAAAGTTAGAAACTCTGTGATGCCTGATATTCCTAGTGAGTTAAACAGGAATCTTAGTCACAGAATCAAACATTTCACCTCCTACCACTGCGAATTTTTGTTAAACATTTGTAATTATGCTTTTACAATAAGTGCATGCATTACCTATGCTTAGTTTCGAGGCTAAAACCCGAAGTTAAGTCCCCCTACAAAACAACAATTCTAATGTGGAGTGTGAATATGACCGCGCGTGAAAATGTAGTGCCGGTTCTGCTTGAAAAGGTATACCAACTAATTCAAGACAAACTCGAGCTTTCTCACCAACCGCTTGTAACTAAACTTGCTCAACACTTATTTAGTAACATTGCTGATGATGACTTAATTCAGCGAAACGAATCCGACCTATATGGTGCCGTTGTTAGCCTGTGGCATCATGTCAATGAAAAGAAACCAGAAGACATCTCTGTAAGGGTATTTAACCCAACTGTCAGTCGCCAAGGTTGGCAATCAACCCACACCATTGTTGAAATTGTTGTCCCAGATAGCCCTTTTTTGGTGGATTCCATCAAGATGGCGCTAACGAGACTCGACCTTGTTTCTCACTTGATGCTTAACAATCCAACGCAACTAGAGCGCGATAAGAAAGGTCAAGTGACGGACGTTAATGGTGAGGGTGGTGTTCTTCAATCTCTGTTCCACATTGAAGTTGACCGCTTAACCAGTAAAGATGAAATGCAAGCGCTGAAAAATGAGCTACTTACTATTTTGTCTGACACACGTTTAGTCGTTGATGACTGGAAGCAAATGGTTGATAAACTCAAGATCGTTACTGATGACCTCGCAAAGAATAAAGATCGAGTCTCAATGAAAACCGATCGTTTGGATGAAACGATCGAATACCTACGTTGGTTAGGGGATCATAACTTTACCTTCATGGGCTACAAGGAATATGATCTTGTTAACGTCGATGGCGACACTGAACTCCAACCAGTAAAAGAAAAAGGCCTCGGTCTATTTGCCGATGACAATCGCATACGCAGCATTAAGCTTTCAGAGTTATCTGATTCAGCTCGTCTTGAAGCGAAAAAACCTTACGCACTGATCATTACTAAGGGCAATCAAGCATCTCGTATTCACCGCCCAGCTTACACCGACTACATTGGCGTTAAGAAATTCGATAAGAACGGCAAAGTCATTGGTGAACACCGTTTCACAGGTCTTTACACTTCTGCTGTATATAACCAAGCGGTACAAAGCATTCCTCTGATCCGCGAGAAAGTGGGTCGTATCCTAGAAGCAAGCGGCTACCGTAACGGATCGTACTCTTACAAAGCACTGCACAATATTCTAGAAAACTACCCACGTGATGAACTCCTTCAAGCTCGTGAAGAAGAGCTACTAGAAGTGGGAATGGGTGTAGTACAGATGCAAGATCGTGACTTATTGCGTCTGTTTGTTCGTAAAGACCCGTTTGGTCGCTTCTTCAGCTGCATGGTTTACGTGACAAAAGACCGTTATAACACGGAGCTACGTCGCCAAACGCAACGCATTCTTAAGCAGTACTTCGGCTGTGAGCAAGAGGTTGAATTTACAACGTTCTTCTCTGAGAGCCCGCTAGCGAGAACCCATTACATTGTTCGTGTAGACAATAATAACATTGATGTAGACGTGAAAAAGATTGAGCAGAACTTAATGGAAGTATCGACTTCATGGGATGACCGCCTAAAAGAATCCATCATTGCTAACTTCGGTGAGAGTAAAGGTCTTCCACTTTCGAAAGAGTACATGAGCGCATTTCCACGTTCATACAAAGAAGACATGATGCCAGGTTCTGCAGTTGCAGATATCGAACGTCTTGAAGCGTTAAGCGATGATAACAAACTCGGCATGTTGTTTTACCGCCCGCAAGAAGAGGCGGCAGAATCGAAAGCGGTGCGCTTAAAGCTATACCACCGCGACGAGCCGATTCACCTATCTGACGTGATGCCAATGTTGGAAAACCTAGGCTTACGCGTGATCGGCGAATCACCATATGAGATCGAAACTAACAACGGCCAAACATTTTGGATCTTAGACTTCTCGATGTTGCATAAGAGCGATAAGACGGTTGATCTTCGTGAAGCTCGCGATCGTTTCCAACACGCATTCGCAGCGATTTGGGCTGGTAACTTAGAAAGTGATGGCTTCAACCGCTTGGTACTAGGCGCTTCACTGTCTGGTCGTGAAATCTCTATTCTTCGTGCATACGCTCGCTACATGCGCCAAGTTGGCTTCCCATTTAGTCAACAATATATTGAAGATACCCTTAGCCATTACCCAGATTTAGCCACGGGTCTAGTGAATCTGTTTGCTAAGCGATTCGATCCAAAACATAAGGGCAGTGAGAAAGGTCAAAACGATCTCATTAAGAAGATTACGGAAGAATTGGATCGTGTGGAAAGCTTGGATGATGATCGTATTATCCGTCGCTACATGGAAATGATCACAGCAACGCTGCGTACTAACTACTACCAGTTGGACGAAGATAAGCAGCCAAAACCTTGGTTATCATTGAAGATGAAGCCAAGCGAAATCCCAGATATTCCTCAACCTGTACCTGCATTTGAAATCTTTGTGTACGCACCGGATATCGAAGGTGTACACCTACGTGGCGGTAAAGTCGCACGTGGCGGTTTGCGTTGGTCGGACCGACAAGAGGACTTCCGTACTGAGATTCTTGGCCTGGTTAAAGCGCAGCAAGTTAAGAACACGGTTATTGTTCCGGTGGGAGCAAAAGGTGGCTTCGTATGTAAACGTCAGCACACTCTAACTAACCGTGATGAAATCTTTGCTGAAGGTCAGCGTTGTTACAAACGCTTTATTCGCGCGCTTCTTGATGTTTCCGATAACATCATCGAAGGCGAAGTTATTCCACCGAAGAGCGTAGTACGTCACGATGAAGACGACCCATACTTGGTTGTTGCAGCCGATAAAGGTACGGCAACGTTCTCTGATCTTGCAAACTCTGTATCTGCAGAGTACAACTTCTGGCTAGGCGATGCGTTTGCATCAGGCGGCTCTAACGGTTATGACCACAAAGCAATGGGTATCACTGCGAAAGGTGGTTGGGAGTCGGTGAAACGCCATTTCCGTGAAATGGGTATCAACTGTCAAACCACTGACTTCACAGCAATTGGTGTTGGTGATATGGCGGGTGACGTATTTGGTAACGGTATGCTGCTATCTAAGCATATTCGTCTACAAGCTGCGTTTAACCACATGCACATCTTCATTGATCCAAATCCAGATTCAGCCACCAGCTGGGAAGAGCGTAACCGCTTATTCAATCTGCCACGATCAAGTTGGGAAGATTACAACGCAGAGTTGATCTCGCAGGGCGGTGGTATTTTCTCTCGTCGCTCTAAATCGATCCACCTGACACCAGAAATCCAAAAAATGCTGGGTACGAAGAAAGCGTCTCTAGCACCAAACGATCTGATTAAGATGATCCTGCAAATGAAAGTGGATCTACTTTGGAATGGTGGTATCGGCACGTATGTTAAAGCATCTAGCGAGACACATACCGATGTTGGCGACCGTGCAAACGATGTACTCCGTATCGACGGACGTGATTTGAAAGCGAAAGTCGTTGGTGAAGGCGGTAACTTAGGTATGACTCAGCTTGGTCGTATCGAATATGCAACGACTGGTGGTCGAGTAAATACGGACTTTGTTGACAACGTTGGTGGTGTAGATTGTTCGGATAACGAAGTAAATATTAAGATCTTCTTGAACGGTCTTGTATCAAATGGCGATCTGACTGTTAAACAACGCAACCAGATTCTTGAATCGATGGAAGACGAAGTGGGCGAAATCGTCTTGGATGATGCATACCGTCAGTCTGAGTCGATTTCAGTGACTGAGCAACAGGGTGTCGGTATCGTCAAAGAACAAATCCGCTTTATCCATACAATGGAGAGGGCAGGGTACTTGGATCGTGCTCTTGAGTACATTCCAGACGATGAAACGCTCATTGAGCGCGAAAAACAAGGTCTTGGTCTTACGCGTCCTGAGCTTTCAGTGCTAGTGGCTTACGGCAAGATGGTTCTGAAAGAGCAGTTGGTTGCTGATGACATTGCAAATGACGAATTCCATGGAAAACAGCTAGTTGCTTACTTCCCAAGTGAGTTACGCCGTAACTACAAAGATCAGATGGTAAACCACCCGCTGCGTGCTGAAATTATCGCGACGGCATTGGCAAACCAAATGGTTAATGAAATGGGCTGTAATTTCGTGACTCGTCTTCAAGAAGAAACGGGGGCGAGTGTAGTTGATATCGCAAATGCTTACAGTGCGACCCGTGAAATCTTCGAACTGGAAGATATTCTTAAGCAAACCCGTGCATTAGATAACATTGCAACTGCAGAAGCTCAATATGAAATCATGTTCTACGTACGTCGTGCATTACGCCGTATTTCTCGCTGGTTACTACGCAACCGAAGCGGTAAGAGCACGGTAACTGAGCTCGTTGCACTATATAAAGATGATGTTCACACCATTACTGAAACACTAGATACCATGTTAGTTGCATCAGAAGTGGAAGAGCACAACGAACTTGCTCTGAAATGGATTGAGCGTGGAGTAGAAGACAAGCTTGCACACCACGTTGCACGTCTCTCTAGCTTACAATCAGCATTGGACATTTCCGCAGTGGCAAGCGAAACGGGTAAAACAGTTGAGCAAGCATCGAAGCTTTACTTTAACTTGGGTGACCGTTTATCACTTCACTGGTTCTTGAAGCAAATCAATGGCCAAGCGGTGGATAACAACTGGCAAGCTCTGGCGCGTGCGGCGTTCCGTGAAGATCTTGATTGGCAACAACGCCAATTGACGGCTCAAGTTCTAACTTGTAGTTGCTCAACAGAAGATCTAGATGTGATGCAAGCGCTAGAAGATTGGATGACAACGAATGAGCTGTCACTCCATCGTTGGGAAAGCATCTTGAACGAGTTCAAAGTTGGTTCCGTTCATGAGTTCGCTAAGTTCTCTGTTGCACTTCGAGAATTAGTTCTACTTAACCTGAACTGTTCTTCGAACGAATAGGGTAAGTGACTTTAGCAAAAGCCTCGCAATCGCGGGGCTTTTTTATGTTCAAATCACTTATAACTACCCATAAATAGTGACGCTGTAACCCCTAATTTAAGTTTTTATGGCATGAAATCGTTTGCTTCTAAAGAAAAAGCTAGCAATTTTGTATAGAGAATAGTGAGCTAATCGACTGTTTTTACGAGCAAAACTAAAATGAGACGTACTATTTTGCCGAATTCACTCATTTTCATTGAATTGCATTGAAAAACAGTAAATAATATTGACCCGTTTACACGGGGCTTTTTTCTTTCGGAGGCACAATGCTTTACCGTCTAGCCAGAACTGGCTTTTTCCAACTTGATGCCGAAAAGGCACATGATCTTGCAATCAAAAATTTCCAACGCTTTAATGGCACTCCTCTCGATCTTTTCTATCGTCAACAACTACCAAACCGTCCAGTAGAATGCATGGGGCTTACATTCCGTAACCCAGTGGGTCTTGCTGCTGGCTTGGACAAAAACGGTGAATGTATCGAAGCCTTTGACGCAATGGGCTTTGGTTTTGTCGAAGTTGGTACTGTTACGCCTCGTCCGCAACCAGGTAATGACAAGCCACGCTTGTTCCGCCTAGTTGAAGCGGAAGGTATCATCAACCGTATGGGCTTTAACAACCTAGGTGTGGATCATCTGGTTGAGAATGTGAAAAAGGCAAAATACAACTGCGTTCTTGGTATCAACATTGGTAAGAATAAAGACACACCAATTGAGAATGGGGCAGAGGACTACCTGATTTGTATGGAAAAAGTGTACGAATATGCCGGTTACATTGCCGTGAACATCTCGTCACCAAATACACCAGGACTTCGTTCGCTTCAGTACGGTGAAGCGCTAGACGAGTTGTTATCTGAACTCAAAGAGAAACAAGCAGAACTTGCTGAAAAACACGGTAAGTACGTACCACTTGCGCTAAAAATTGCACCGGATTTGAGTGATGACGAAATCAGCCAGATCTGTGATTCTCTAATTAAGAACAACATTGACGGCGTTATTGCAACAAACACGACGTTGGATCGCACAATTGTTGAAGGAATGAAACATGCGAACGAAGCGGGTGGTTTAAGTGGACGCCCAGTTCAATCTCGTTCAACAGAGGTCGTTCGTAAACTTCATGAAGAGCTGGGTGACAAATTACCGATCATCGGCGTAGGTGGTGTGGACTCATACGTTGCTGCCAAAGAGAAAATGATGGCGGGTGCACAACTTGTTCAAGTTTACACTGGGTTCATCTACCACGGTCCGGGCCTCGTACGCGATATTGTTAAAAGTCTATAAAATTAGCTGCTAACTCGTTGAGAAATCGACGCTTGTTACTAAAAAAAAGAGGAACTCGTTTCCTCTTTTTTTTTGTCCGTTCGTTTGTAAAATTTAAAAATCATGAGTAGGTAATTAAGCGTTTTACCTCTTATTACTGTTTAACTAGTCACAAGAGAACGGAATAATGCTTAAACCCAGCGACAAATGGAATTGGTATTTTGACGAGCAGAAAGCTTGCCTAATGCTGGATTTGGGGGAGGAGATGATTTTCCAAACCAATCTATGCCGTAAGCTGTTGGTCAATTGTGCCTTCTCAGACAATGAATTCACCGTTGATGACGCAAGCGCGTTCCAAACGTACAACGAACGAATCCGTTGTCTCGACATCAACGAATACCGTCAAGCCGAACTTACGCTTTATTGCGTAGCCGCAAAACGCTTTCACAAGCCAGTCCAGCCCAAGAGCTGGTTCTTCGATGCCCAATGCGATGGACATGAGCCAGAAGAAGGGGACATGGTATGCCTGACAAACCGCTTTTCAGAAGGCGTATTCATCGTTCTCGAGCCAGGCGAAACATCTAGTCTGTGTGCTTATGTAGGGCAGGACGAGTTCTTACTCGATGGCAATAAAGCACTGCCATTTGGACAACCGATTAAAGTAATGCATGATCGCATGGTATGTGCCAATCACTTATTCATGATGGCACCAATGGCGATGGTGGGTTAGTTTCCTTTTGATTTTTTCTTTATTTTCGTTCCTTTGTTTGCATTAATCGACCGCATTAGGTCGATTTTTTTTGCCTAGAATTTTCCAAATCTCTCCTCGTACGCACCCAAAACTCATCCCTAGATGAGGGGGATTTCATATCTCATATATGAAGCAACTCACTTTTATTCCAATTTTTTCACTTTAGCTTTTCCTTAAATTAGGCAACAAGACGCTTAATATTTCACCTTTTGTTCCTCTATACGCCCATTTTGTAAGTAAATTACATGTCAAAACCCATCCTGGTATATACCAATTTGTTAGTGAATAAGTATTTACTTTCACCACAGGCCGCATTTTTACAAGAAGGTGATAAGGAGACGTATTCTGTTTATGGAGGTGGCGTGATTTGACTTTCAGTTGGTGAGATTGGCGACTGTTTGCGCTAATAAAGCGAAAAAGCCTTTAAAAACGAGGCATTGATCGTAAAGTCAGGTATAATCAAAGCCATTTTTTATCGACGAAAGAACACTATGAATCAATATCTCGCGGTAACTTCAAACGGCATGGAAAACTTGCTTGTAGAAGAGCTGACTAAACTAGGCATTGAAAACGCCAAACCAGTACAGGCAGGCGTAAAATTTAAGGCAACGAATGAACAGATTTACCGTTGCTGTTTGTGGAGCCGCTTAGCGTCTCGATTTGTACGTGTTTTATCGGAGTTTACCTGTAACGACGACATGGACCTTTACCTGTCAACGTCTGCAATCAACTGGGTAAACCAATTCCATAGCTCAAAGCGTTTTGTGGTTGACTTCAACGGTACTAACCGCGAAATCCGCAACAGCCAATATGGTGCGATGAAAGTCAAAGATGGCATCGTAGACTGCTTTGAGAAGAAAGGGCTTCCTCGTCCGAACATTAGCAAAGAGCGTCCAGATATCCGTGTTCACGTTCGTCTACATAAAGACAAAGCGATTCTTGGTGTCGATATGGTGGGCAGTGGTCTTCATCAACGTGGCTATCGCCCAGAATCTGGCCGAGCTCCACTTCGTGAAACGCTTGCAGCAGCAATCGTAATGCGCTGTGGCTGGGATGGCTCTCAACCACTTCTAGACCCAATGTGTGGTTCTGGTACGTTGCTGATTGAAGCGGCAATGATGGCTGCGAACATGGCACCTGGCGTTAAACGTAAACAGTGGGGCTTTGAAGCGCTAGAAGACTTTGAACCTGAGCTTTGGGCAGAGATTAAATCAGAAGCAAATGTACAAGCCCGACGCGGTGTCAAAAAAGTTGACGCTAAGTTTTTCGGCTTCGATAACGACCCGAAAGTTCTGAAAGTAGCACAGGACAACGCTCGCAGAGCTGGCGTTGAAGAGCTAATTACGTTTGCACAAGGTGATGCGGCAACTATTACTCGTCCAACCGGTTTCGAAGCTGGCGTTATCGTTTCTAACCCGCCTTATGGTGAGCGTCTTGGTACTGAGCCTGGTTTGATTGCGCTATACACAGCATTTGGTGGTCAGCTAAAAGCAGAGTTTGGCGGTTGTAAAGCGTCTATCTTCTCTAGTTCAGATGAGCTACTAAGCTGTCTTCGTATGCGTGCAGACAAACAGTTCAAATTGAATAACGGTGCGTTACCGTGTCACCAAAAGAACTACAGCATTGCAGAGCGCAGCGCTGATGAAGTGAAAGGCGCGGACACTAATGTTCAGATCGCACCTGACTTTTCAAACCGTTTGAAGAAAAATATCGGCAAGATTGGCAAGTGGGCGCGTAAAGAGAAGCTAGACTGTTACCGTATCTACGATGCGGACCTTCCAGAATACAACGTGGCTATCGACGTTTATGGCGAGCAAATTGTGATTCAGGAATACGCGGCACCTAAAAACATTCCTGAAGAAAAAGCTAAGCGTCGTCTAACGGACATCATCCGTGCAACGATTCAGGTAACAGGCGTTGAAGCGAACAAAGTTGTACTAAAAGTTCGTGAGAAGCAGAAAGGCCGTAGTCAGTACCAAAAACTAGGTCAAGTTTCAGAGACGCTTGAAGTGAACGAGTATGGCGTGAAGCTGATCGTAAACCTTCACGATTACCTAGACACTGGCTTGTTCTTGGATCATAAGATCACTCGTCGTCGTCTTGGTGAAATGTCGAAGGGTAAAGATTTCCTTAACTTGTTTGCTTACACTGGTAGTGCGACAGTGCACGCTGCAGTTGGTGGTGCGCGTTCTACAACCACGGTAGACATGTCAAACACTTACCTTAACTGGGCGAAAGACAACATGCAGCTAAATGGTTGTGTGGGTCGCCAGCATCGTTTTGAGCAAGCTGACTGTCTCCAGTGGCTTGAGAACGCGAAAGGTGAATACGATCTTATCTTTATTGATCCACCGACGTTCTCTAACTCTAAGCGAATGGAAACGTCGTTCGATGTACAACGCGATCATATTAAGCTAATGACAAACCTGAAGCGTCTATTACGTGCTGGCGGTACGATTGTGTTCTCTAACAATAAACGTCACTTCAAGATGGACGAAGCAGGGCTTGCAGAACTGGGCTTAAAAGCGCAGAACATTTCTTCTCAAACTCTGCCATTGGATTTCTCTCGTAACAAACAGATTCACAACTGCTGGCTGGTTACGCACGCAGAATAGGGACGGAACAGCAAAAGGATGTTGAACGTGCTAACACTTTACAGCACAGAAGGATGCCATCTCTGTGAGATGGCGTTTGACCTCGTTGGTCAGATTGGTCTCGCCGAACAAACACACATCGTCGACATTGCGTTCGACGATGTTCTCTTTTCTCGTTACGGCGTCACAATTCCCGTATTAAAATATCAAGACTCTGAGTTGAACTGGCCGTTTGACTTAGAACAACTCACACATTGGTTGGATAATAATGGCATTACTTACCATTCATAACGCGCAACTTGCATTTGGTGATCACCCATTGCTAGACAAAGCGGAGTTCGCTCTTCATGAAAACGAACGCGTTTGTTTAGTTGGTCGTAACGGTGCAGGTAAGTCCACGTTAATGAAAGTGCTTGCCGGCGACATTTTGTTGGACGATGGCAAGATTCAAATCACTCAAGACGTAGTTGTTTCTCGACTTGAACAAGATCCACCGCGCAATCAAGAGGGTACGGTTTACGAATACGTATCTGGCGGTTTGGCTGAAATCGGTGAACAGCTAAAGATCTACCACGATCTTCTCGATCTTGTAGCTCAAGACCCAAGTGAAAAGAACATCAACCGACTTGCTAAGATTCAAGAACAGCTGGATCACCTTAATGCTTGGCGCTTTGATGACCGCGTTAAGAACGTACTTGGGGCGCTAAAGCTAAGTCCTGAAACCAAACTGACGGACTTATCTGGTGGTTGGCAACGTAAAGCAGCTCTGGCTCGTGCACTTGTTTGTGACCCCGATGTATTGCTTCTTGATGAGCCTACTAACCACCTTGATGTGACCACCATCGAATGGCTAGAGAACTTCCTAAAAGATTTCAAAGGCTCGATCATCTTTATTTCTCACGACCGTGCGTTCATCAAGTCTATGGCAACACGTATCGTTGACTTAGATCGCGGTCAATTGGCTTCTTTCCCTGGCAACTATGACCAATACTTGAATGACAAAGAAGAGATGCTTCGTGTTGAAGAGATGCAAAATGCAGAGTTCGACAAAAAGCTAGCTCAGGAAGAAGTATGGATTCGTCAGGGTATTAAAGCGCGTCGTACACGTAACGAAGGTCGCGTTCGTGCCCTTAAAAAGCTACGTGAAGAACGTCGTGACCGCCGTGAAGTTCAAGGTAAAGTTAACCTTAATATCGATGATGCATCGCGTTCAGGCAAGATCGTCTTTGAAGCAGAGAACGTCTCTTTTGCTTTTGAAGGCAAAAAGATCGTGGATGACTTCAGCTTCAACATCATGCGCGGTGATCGAATCGCACTTATTGGCCCTAATGGCTGCGGTAAAAGTACGGTTCTCAAGTTGCTACTAGGCCAGTTAGAGACACAAGGTGGTCGTCTACATTGCGGTACAAAACTTGAAGTGGCTTATTTCGATCAGTACCGTGAAATCCTCGATCCTGAAAAAACCGTTATCGATAACCTAGCGGATGGTAAGCAAGAAGTGATGGTGGGCGGTCGTCAACGTCATGCATTGAGCTACCTGCAAGATTTCTTGTTCGCACCAAAACGTGCTCGTACGCCAGTAAAAGCGTTATCAGGCGGTGAAAAAAACCGTTTGTTGTTGGCTCGTATCTTATTGAAACCTAACAACTTGCTTATTCTGGACGAACCAACCAACGATTTGGACATCGAAACGTTGGAACTTTTAGAAGAAATGCTTGCCAATTATCAGGGTACGTTACTGTTAGTGAGCCACGACCGTGAGTTTGTAGATAACACAGTAACGACCAGTTGGATTTTTGAAGGTAACGGCGTAATCGAAGAGTTTGTTGGTGGCTATCACGATGCAAAACAGCAGCGTGATCAAGTTCTTGCTTCGCGTGGTCAGGTTGAAAAAGCAGCGAAGAAAGAGAAAGTGGTTGAGGAAACTCCCAAAACTACGCAACCTAAGAACAATTCGAAGAAGTTATCGTATAAGCTGCAAAGAGAATTAGAGGCTCTTCCAGCTAAACTAGAACAATTAGAGTCGGATATTGAGACTCTGCAAGAACAAGTGAATGACCCAGAGTTCTTCACTAAATCTGTAGAACAGACTCAACCGGTATTGGAACAGCTCGCTGCTGTAGAGCAGGAGTTGGAAATCGCGTTCGAGAGATGGGAAGAACTCGAAGCAATGCAACAGGACAGTTAAGAATTCCATGAATTGTAGTAACAAATTCAAATTGACCGCCGTCGCGATGATGGTGGGTACGGCAATGAATGCTAACGCTGCGCTTTACCGTGTGGTGGAGGTTGCCCCAGAAGGTATCAATACCGATTATGCCACTGCATTTGGCGTTGCAATCCAAGCTGGTAACGTTTACGAAGACACTGATAAGGCAACGCCATATCAGCTAGGTTGTTTTGATAATGGTGCCGCTTGTGATGAAACAACATTCAAACTAGCCGGTGAAACCAGAATAACGAAGATACTATCGGGTGAAGCGGTAGATGGAGTTAGCTTCCGTGAAGAAGCGCCATTTGCGATGGACGCAGCGTTCCGCTATATCGAAGATTTTGATGATATTGAACTGTATTGTAATCGTGAGCTCCGTTACTCAACTTGTGAGAGTTGGGCTTACCGCGTCTGGGAACCATGGTATCAAGAACGTGATACGTTAAGTGAACAATCCAACGCTCTTGCATTCGTTGAAGGCAAGAGCTTTGATAACAAATACAACAATGTAATCAATATGCTTACTGCTAACTCAGATGCAATTGGTAACCAAAGTATTTTAAACCCTGAAGGTGATGGCTCAGTTGGAGATAAGCTTATCACTCGTAATCAGGTTGTTGCACCGTCGAAGCCAAACTATGTAAAGTCTAGTGAAGAGGATGAAAGGTCTTCATACCATCAATCCAGAGCTTGGTTTAGTGATGGTCATTATACGTCAGGGAGTGTCTCATACGGTCGAACTAACGATAACGGTAGCTACTATACTTCTAAAGCGGCAATTTGGGACAACGATGGAAACACCTCGGTTGTTGCGTGGCCGTCAGGATCAAGTGACGAAAGAGATCGCTTAGCTCAAGGAAGTATGCGAGATTTTATTGAGGTTACTGAAAACGGCGATTCGGTCATTTATGGTGCTGGCTTTAACGCTTATGACAGCAGCGAAAACTACATACAAGCGACAATTTTTAAAGGAACATTTGGCGCGACCAATACTCTTGAAGATATAACTTGGAAGTCAACTGTCGTAACTGGTGCAACATCTGAAATCAGTTCGGACTTTGTTTATACCAACTCAGTAGTTCAAGCAATTAACAAAAACAAAGTTGCTGTAGGTGAGGCCAAGCGTTATGGCGGAGCGCCAGAAGGTGGTGCCGCAGCAAACCGATTGTTTGTTATAAATGATATTGCCTCTCCAACAGCAGCTTACCTTTCCGGCGGTATCTTCTTTGATGGTATCGGTGGCAAAGTTGGCGGGCTTAATAATTACAATGAAATTGTTGGTCAGCTAGATGCGGAAGATACGCGTGAAGTCGACGGTAAAGCACGTCGAAAACGCGCATTTATCCTTCCTTATGAAGCACAAGGTAGCGTTGAAGCTCGACGCGATATTTTCCAAGATCGCGCATGGTATATCGATGATCTCACTAATGGTGGTGATTATTCAAAAGATAACAACCAATTCCGCGTTATTGATGCTACCGACATTAATGATGCAGGTGTGATATCCGCAACTGCAACTATGTGTCCGGGTGGCTATGATACCTTTGCACATAACTCATTGTGTAAAGGTGGTGAGGCAAATGCTGAAAAAGTGGTGGCTGTTAAGTTAATTCCAATAGCGTCACCTGATTCAAATAGCATTGTTACTAGACCGATAGAACAAGAAGCTGCTGAACGACAAGGGGCTGGGCTTGGCATTTTTGCTTTGACACTACTTGGGCTTTTCGGGTTCCGTAGAAAATAGTCAGTATTTTTTAAATCAAGCAGAGGCTCACAGAAATGAGTCTCTGCTTTTTTTATGCCTTGAGAAAAAGCAAACTTTGATCGATTCTTATAAGTGGAGTCATAAAAACTCCATCAAAGTTTCACAATAACAGTTGTACGACCTGTATGAGGAATTACCTATGAAGAGACAAAAGCGTGATCGCCTAGAACGAGCTCAATCTCAAGGCTACAAAGCTGGGTTGAATGGAAGGTCCCAAGAGGCTTGCCCATATCAACAAATTGATGCTCGGTCGTATTGGTTAGGTGGTTGGCGTGATGCCAGAGATGAAAAACAGTCTGGTCTCTACAAATAACTCTCCACATACAACTAGAAGGATTTGAAAAGGCTCATTTAGAGCCTTTTCTGCGTTCATAAGCCTAGATTTTGCTTTAAAACAATACTGCGGTGACCCGTCCTGATATGGGTTGACACTTTTAGTTAAAACGCTCGATGAACTTCATCGGGCGTTTTGTATTTTAGAGCTGTATGTGGTCTCTGTTCATTATAGAGTTTCACTGATTCGGCAACCATTTTCTTAGCTTCATTCAAGTCGTTTGGCTTAGTCAGCAAGTACTCCATCTTTAAGATACCATTTACTCTTTCCGCTAGAGCGTTTTGATAACAGTCGTATCCATCAGTCATAGAGCATGTCACATGATATTTTCTGTGTAATGACTGATATTCCTCAGAGCAGTATTGAATACCTCGATCAGAGTGATGGATAAGCTCTCCATCATATCGACGCTTTTTCAAAGCTTTCAGGAACGCACTCTTAACGGCTTGCGTCTTCATATTATCATCGAGATGATACCCAACTATCTTCCTCGAGTAAGCGTCAGTGATTAAGCTAAGATAAGTATTTCCCGCTCGTGTTGCCAAGTAAGTAACATCAGCGACCCACAACTGCTCCGGTTTATTTGGAACCATGCCCTCTTTGATTCGGTTTGGATGGCAGTGGAACCGGTGATGGCTGTTTGTTGTTCGATGATAAGCCCTACGGTTTAAGATCAACAGGCGATGCTGTTTTAGCAACAAAAACAGACAGTCTCGCCCTATATAAATGTTATTCTGATTGAGTAAGTACTTGAGCTTTCGAGTTCCTAATCGAGGATGTCGAACCCTTTGCTCTTTGACGAACCCAATGACAGATTGCTCTTTCTGAGTTCGCTGAAGCTCGAGCGCGCAGCGTTTGTAAAACGCCTGCCGAGTAATCCCGATGAAGTGACAAGCTTTAGTTACTGTGAGCCTTTTGACCGTTTTTTCCTTAATAACTCGGCTTTGCGCTTCTTTGAGATTCGGACACCGAAATCTCTATCCATTACTTTTACGACAGCCTCAAAGAAGTCCGCTTTCAGTTGAGTTTCTTCAAGTTGTTGCTCGAGTTCTTTTATCCGTTGTTCTGGAGTTTGAGTAGAAGGAGAGTCAGGCATACCATTACCTACTGTGTTTGGTTTCTCTATTCCTTTAGACCAATTTAGCTGACCATGCTTACGAAGCCAAACTAAGACAGTAGACCGACCTTGTATCCCATATCGCTCTTGAGCTTGTTTATAGGTCATTTCGCCTTTTTCTACTTGGTCAACGACCGTCAATTTAAAAGCAAGAGAATAATCTCGTTGGGTTCGTTTACTTGTTGATTTCATAACACTCTCCAATTTCATGTCGGAAATGTGTCAACCTTATTTAGGACGGTACACGGATAACAAAAAGGCCCCTTAAAAAAGGAGCCTTATAAAACGCTTCAGAGTAGGTGATTAGAAGCTAGATGTGTCTTGGAACAAACCCACTTTCAGATCTTTTGCTACGTAGATTTCTTTACCGTCTACACATACACGGCCATCAGCTAAGCCCATCACCAACTTACGGTTAACAACACGCTTCATGTGGATTTCGTAAGTTACTTTTTTCGCTGTTGGTAGGATCTGACCAGTAAATTTCACTTCGCCAACACCAAGAGCGCGACCTTTTCCTTTACCGCCAACCCAGCCTAGAAAGAAACCAACAAGCTGCCACATTGCATCAAGACCAAGACAGCCTGGCATTACCGGGTCACCAGGGAAGTGGCAATCAAAAAACCAAAGGTCTGGAGTAATATCCAATTCTGCAAGAATTAAACCTTTACCAAAATCGCCTTCAGTCTCAGACATTTTAGTAATACGATCCATCATTAGCATGTTTGGCGCCGGAAGCTGAGGGTAACCAGGTCCGAACAGCTCACCTTGGCTAGAAGCTAGAAGATCGTCACGGTTATAAGAATCACGTTTGTTTTGCATTATCAATTACTCCGATTTTTGATAGCTGCATCTTAGTGAACACGTGTACGCTAAACAACTCCGATCAGTACTAGACAAACCAGTTTTTGATGCGCTCCACAATTCCTTCAGGATGTTCGTGTCTTTCAAAGCTTTCAATACGTTCGGCAATCTTACCAATGACGCTATCTTCTTCTCCACGAAATGGTTTTGACATCAGGATAGGAATCGCTTCGTCTACAGTAGAAACCGACCAAATATGGAACTCATCATTCTTAATGCTCTCTATGACATCTTTATGTAACGCGAGGTGCTTGAGGTTAGATTTGGGCATAATCACACCTTGCTGTCCAGTGAACCCTTGGTGTTTACATACTTGGTAGAAACCTTCGATTTTTTCGTTCAGGCCACCAACGGCTTGCACACGACCAAATTGGTCTACAGCACCAGTGACGGCGATCTGTTGATTGACTGGAGATTCAGACAGGGCACTTACCAAACAACAGAGCTCGGCTAATGAGGCGCTATCACCATCAACTTCACTGTAAGACTGCTCAAATACAATCGACGCGGAGTATGGTAGGGGTTCATCAAGATCCAGTGCTGAGCTCACAAATGCTTGCATGATCATCATGCCTTTGGCGTGCAAGTTACCGCCAAGCTCTGCCTTGCGTTCAACATCGGAAATATCACCATCACCGAAGTGTATAACACATGAGATACGTGCGGGCTCTCCATAAGAAACAGGGTGTCCAGCCATATCGATAACGGTCAATCCGTTAATTTGGCCAACCTGTTCTCCCGTAGTCTCAATGATCACTTGCCCGTCAAGAATATCATCAACCGCTCGTTGAGGAAGGTATGACTCACGGTAGTACTTGTCATCAATAGCCTGATCAACAGCGTTAAAGTTAATGATATCGCTCGAAGCATATTGTCGTGAAAGACCAAGTAACTGGTTGTGCCACATCACACCAAGAGGTAAGTAATGCTGATCCTCCGTGTATCGCATACCAGCAAGAATTAACCTTTTAAATGCACTACAATCTAAATTTGGATGCTGATATTTCTTACAAATCCAGTTAACCAATCCAATATAGTTACCGAGGTTCTCTTGAGAAAGATGAATGTCTTCTTCCACTTCTGTATACATCGTTAAGCCTGCCGAAAAGTCATCATCAACATATTCTATTTCGGCCAACTGATTACGATCGCCTGTGATTATCAGTTTTACATCGTAAGTTTTTGCCGTAATTGGTGAAGAGGCGATACGCTCAGGCGTTAGGTTTATTGGCGAAAATCCAGTCCCCTGAATAGCTGCTTTGATACTCGGCCAACGAGCGGCATTAGCAAGAACCAAATTTGCTGGAACAATTAGATAGCCACCATCTGCTTTAGAGAGTAAACCCGATTCACATGTCGTGTTACCATCTCGACTCACACTGTAACGGTCAAACAACTCTTTCGCGTCAAGCGATTCTGTTGTGATAACAGGACCAGACGTTTTCCCCTTTACTACATCAAAGATAAACCCTCTATAAATGGCGTTATCAGTACAGTTGACCAAGAGTATGCGAGTGAGTCCTCGGACGTTAGTAAATCTATTAATGGTTGCTTCAAGTCTTGGCTGAAGGTCAATAAAGGATTTTATCGGAAGAGTAGTTGCATTGCTTAAAAGCTCTTCATATTGCTCGAAAGAAGGGGTGACATCTTGCCAGTTAACTTGGTTCATTAAAATTCATCTTAATCTAATCTTGCGAAGCATTATAACGAAACGATGATCAACTCCCTAGCGACAATTTAACCAATCCCAAAAGTTGAAACAGTACGCCGGTTAAACTTTAGACAAATAAGTGATCGACATCGATACTTTCACGAGTTTTAATTGCTGAATTGACATCTCTGGGTTACGCTGTCACCCAGGTGCGCATTAAGGGTCGAAAGGATGAAATATCAGCAACTTGAAAATTTAGAATGTGGTTGGAAGTGGAAGTATCTCATCAAAAAATGGAAAGATGGAGAGGCGATAACACGCTACATTGACACCAGTGAAGCTGACGCAGCAGTTGCTGAGTTGCGTAAAATAGAGCATGAGCCAACACAAGTTCTGACTTGGATTGAAAACCATATGTCAGACGAACTCGATAATAAGCTCAAGCAAGCGATTCGCGCTAAGCGCAAACGTCACTTTAATGCTGAGCAAGTTCACACCAAGAAGAAATCCATCGATCTTGACTATCGTGTATGGGAAAAGCTCTCCAGTAGAGCGAATGAGCTAGGTTGTACGTTATCCGATGCCATCGAATATTTATTGTCCGAAGCATCAAGAAGCGAAAAGGCAAGTCTTAAGGTATCATCAATTAAAGAAGACTTGAGCAAACTGTTGTCTAGCTAAGGAGTACCGAATGCTTTATGTAATCTTGATTGCTGCTGTTGTTATTTTTTGGTTGATAGCTGTAGATCGCCCAGTTTTAAAGGTGAACTTTGACAAGGGTAATTTGACTAAAGTGAAAGGCCACATTCCACCTTCTTTTAAGCACAACTTGCAAGATATTGCCGAACATTTTCCTTTTGATGGTCAACTGAAAGTATATAGTCAGCGCACTGGTATGCGATTGGTGTTTTCTAAACAGGTACCCAAGAAAGTACAGCAGCGTATTAGAAACGTTTTTCCTCACCAAGGTTTTAAAAGTAGCAAAGGGAAAAAGCAGGCCTAACAAACATATCACTTACGAAAAAACACTCACCGGGACGCACAACATGCGTCCCGGTTTTATTTACGAAAGAGAACTTAATATAGTCAGTATTCATGGCTTCATACTATCTGACTGAAAATGCGTTCAATACTCCTGTTTCCTTTATTATTGTTCTCGAACCTCATTGTTGCAGATGATTCGGAATTCAACCCAGTGGCAAAGAAAATCAAATCTAAACTCCAAAAGCAGGTAGATAAGAGGTTTGATGATTACCAAGGGTATTGTGATGTCATGATTGAGCTAGAGCACTCCAACAGCACTGCCAAGATAAGGCGTGTCACTGGCATAGGTGACACGAAGATCTGCAAATTTGCCAAATCGAAGCTGAAGAAAGGCAAAAAGTTTAAATATCGGTATCCCGAAAAGTTTATCCGCCTTCACCTGTCTACTCTGTCAAAATTGTAGTTTGTTGATGGTTCAGTAGATTCGAATTGGTCTTTATCTGAATTAATATCACACAAAACTTAAGATTGATTGCCATATCGTATACACTATACCAATTAGATTCATTATAAGAAGTATAGGGATAGAAGCTTGTTGCTAACCAAGAAAACCTACACGCAAGAAGCAATTGATATAGCAAGTAAAGTATCGAAAGAGGTAGAAATTCGACACGCAAAATGGCTTGTTAGCATGAAGTACCTAGTTGATCAAACAGAGGTCGATGATTTACTAAGTTTACAAGGCCGCTATTGTGACGACGTCATCTTCAACGAGGATGAGCGTATAACCCGAAATCAACGTATTTTACTTATGTGCGAACAAGAGCGGGTACAGGAAAGACGTCAGGTTGTTGAAGACAAACAAAAAACACTAAGAAAAGTTGTGCGGGATGTTTCACGAGTAGCTGAACGCATGTTGATTAGTAAGTTAGAGTCTTATCCTATTGATAAACTATGCGGAGGAATCCCTCTTTTTGATCATTTTGCTTCTTTTGCATACTCTCCATCACTGTCTTTTTCGAAGTTAGGGACACTCACGACCCTTAGTCACCAATTGAACTCTACCATTGTAGATCTCATTTCTAACCCCAAATTTTGTGAAAGGCTAGGGCGTAAACCTAAGGGCGTACCGGATGCAAAAGTTGCTATTGGTCAAATCGGAATTGAGAATTGTCGCCTGTTATTTCCTGTCTTAATGGCAAGGCCGATGCTCAAATGGGCAGATCAGAATACCAAACTTATTGCTCCTAAAATGTGGCAACACCTTGTGGTAACTGCAAATGTCACACGAATGCGTTTACAAAGTGCAGGTGTTCGAGAGCCAGACGCAGGTATCCTAATTGGTGTTTTGCGTACGCTAGGTAACTTCGTCATCGTCAATCATTTTACTTATACCTTTGAAGACGCATTGGTTGAGGTCATGCTTAACTACAGGAAAGCAGAAAAAAAAGAAGAATACTATGCTTGTGCTGACATAAAAGCCAATACCGCCTTTTTACCAAAAGTCATACACGAGATGGAAGCATCGATTACACGCCGTATTCTCGAATCATATGATTGGCCAAAAGCTTCATTACATATCAAAAATGCTGTCATCGAAGATCTTGATAACATACCAATATTGGAGAGAAGCGACTATGGCGCAGCATTGGCACAAGCCAAAGCGTACTCAATTTATGAAGGCTTAACAAAAAGTAGCGCCTTCATTGATAAGCACAAGCCATTCTGGTTCGCAAATGTTCAGATGTCTGGAGAAGCACTAAAAGAAGTGCGCTCAAGAATCCCCGGGAAGTTAACATTAACAATGTAGAAATAAGTATGAAAAGAAAAGCTCGCGTCGCGAGCTTTTTTGTTGTTAAGACCCGTAAGGTACGACTAAATCAATTAATAGTTACAGTGTGATGTCGTGAGGTGCGAGAGCATCTGAAGTGCTATCCAGAAAGTTTAATACGCATCAACCTCTAAGATACTTGGCAGGTGGAGCAGGGAGCTAGCCGCCCTTCATGGTTACGCGGTAACAAAATTCTTCGATTAGCTCATACTTGAAAGCAGATGAGCGGCTCAGTGAAACCTACCTAACTCCTTAGCTCCAAAGGAAACAACCGCTTTTGTAGTCAGACAGAAAATCGTATTAGATGGTTTGAGCGAGGTTCATGTCAAGACATCCATACTATGAAGTGTCAAAGAGTTACGACATAAGAAAGAACGCGGCCAAGTTTGAAAACTGCATGGTTATTTGCCGGCATGTTCTTGCTTAACCTAGTGACAACGTCACTATAGAAAAGAAGCGTAACCAAGTTTAGGTACACGTGGTGCGATCCATCAATTTGAATGAGCTCACGCAATCACGTCGGTAACGAGGTTGGTAAACTCGGGGCTTGCGTTTAGAGTGTGGGACCCAAAGCCCGTCGTCGCTCATCCATTGACTTAGAGTCTCTTTGGATACCGCGAGGTTGTGTTGTTCCGAGAGTTTTTCTAGAGCGAGCGTTGGTGAGAAATCAGAACAAACAAATCGCTCCAGATTTAGGTATAAGTCCTCAAATGCTCACTGACGTACGAAAAGGCAGAACGTACTTAAAAGAAAATCAGATACTTCTGCTTGCGGAAGCAATTGGTGAAGATAAAGAAAAGGCTTTAGTTGGGTTGGCGTTAGATAAAGCGAAAACATACGAAGCTCAAACACTGTGGACGAACATAGCAAAAAAGTATAACGGGCTTGGATTGACTGGAATTTCAATGGCTTGTGGTGGCTTGGGTATGGTGATTTCGAGTCCATCAGAACCATTATTACAGTGCGCATTATATGTGTTATGTTAAATTAACTATCCATGTACGCCTAATCCTCTCTAGTTTGGCCTCCTATCCCGCTCAGATTTTAAAATTCCACGCTTTTTGTCAATGTCATTAAACATAACCGCGATTTACCATAAAATACTTAATATAGATCTTAATAATCTACGATTGTTAAGATCTATATTAACTCGCTACACGGTTTCTACTAATGATTTGATTGCTTCGTAGATTTCTTGCCTCCGAACTGGCTTCGTAACAAAGCCATTCATGCCGGCTTTCATGCATGTAGTCTTATCACTTTCAAGTGCATGTGCAGTCAAAGCAATGATTGGTATGTCTATTCCTTTTTGTCTAATCAATCTTGTTGCTGTTATCCCATCCATCACTGGCATTGAAACGTCCATTAAAATGACGTCTACACTTTGTTCTTGCTCTTCCAAAAACGCTAATGCTTCTTCACCATTACTCGCCATAAAAACGTTATGGCCGAGCTTGTTCAAGATAAGCTTGATTACTAACTGATTTGATTCTGTATCTTCAACGACAAGAAGATTCATTGCTTTTGAAGGATGATTTTGTTCTATCTTAACGGGCCTCTCTTGATTGCTCCTTGTTAAGACAGGAATATTGATTTTGAAGTGTGAACCAACGTTCAATTCACTTTTTACGCTTATTGTGCCGCGCATCATTTCAACCAAATGTTTGGTGATAGCAAGTCCAAGGCCTGTACCTCCAAATCTTCGTGTAATCGAGCTGTCTCCTTGATGAAAAGCCGTGAAGAGATTTCCAATCTTAGCTTTTGGAATTCCAATGCCAGTATCAGCAACAGAAATTACAAGTTCGCTATCTTGCTCAATCACAGAGATATCAATACCACCAAAGTCTGTAAATTTGCTCGCGTTGCCAATCAAGTTAAAAAGAATCTGAGATAAGCGTGTTGAGTCTATCCAATATTGCTTGTTTTTATCGAGGTTACACTCGAACTCAAAACTCAAACTTTTAGCTTTAGCTACCTGTTTTTGTTGAGAAATGATAAGAGTTACAGCGTCACCAAGGTTGGTCCACTGTTCGTTCAAATGAAAGCTACCAGACTCTATTTTTGACAAGTCAAGAATGTCGCTAATGATTGCGAGAAGCAGATCTGCTGAGCATTCCATCTGATTAAGGACTTCTGATTGTTCTTCGGTTAAAGTCGATTGCCTCAATATGTCGAGCATGCCCAAAACCGAGTTTAACGGAGTACGAATCTCATGGCTCATCATGGCTAAGAACTCTGACTTAGACTGATTTGCTCTTTCTGCCTCTTCTCTTGCTTTAGCAAGCTGCGAGGTGCGAACCTCTACGATACGTTGTAACTTCTCTTTAGTTTCGATATCTATAACAGCCCTTTCAATCAAAGGTCTGAAACGCCGAAGCGTCTCTTTGTTTTCGATACTGAAGTGACCTTTTTGAGCACCTACAAGTATGATTATAGTTTGTGTTACTTCAGACCGAATACCAGTTACAAGCATGGAACTTACCTGGCTTTTAATAAAGGAGTTAAGCCCCTCAAACTCCTTTAACCGCATTGGTTCAAACAGCAAAATACACTCACCATTGAGCGCCCTCTCCGACGCGTTACCCGGTAACCAACTAGTTCTATCAAAGACGCTATTTGTCGATAGAAGTGTTTTGAAATTTTGTTGATTGCAGTCACGGGTGATGACGATAAAGTCATCAAAGTCGATGTATTTCTTTAGAACGCTGTTGAGGCCGGAAAATATTTCGTGGCGATTACGAGCCTCACTCATAGCAGAAATGGCTGATAAGATTGCTTTGTTTTCGTCAGCTAAGAGCTTCTCTCGCTGTCTTGCCTCTTTTAGTTCGACAAGTGCCTCTTGTAACGCTTCTTGTTGGTATATCTCTAAATATTTATTTTTCATAAGGTTTATGGAAAATTGCTGAAGAGATCATCAGGTTTCCATGTCCATTTTCGCCACCTATAAATCTTCCTTGCTCACCAAAGGTAAACGGACAAATAAAAGGCAGGTTATCTAATTCCTGGTTAATTTGTTCACAAACACTATTAATATCTTGCTTTAAGTGCAGCATAGGGCCCGCGCAAAAAATGTTTATCACTCCTATTTTTCGAGACTCTTCTAATTTTTGATTGAAGGCAGCGTTTACAACTCTGGCCGCTCGAGCCACTAGATGCTGACGACTTCCCTGCATTAGAGTTAGAACTTCACCTTCTTCAATATTCGTGAAAAGCTCGATGCCACCCTGCTCTGTTTCCCTGATTGGGTGAGACAGTTTGTAATAAGGTCGCTCGTACAGATGCCCTGCAATACGTCCCAGAGGATACGCACTAGAGTTTGTAAATAGAAAGCTTTGTTCGTCCGATTGCGTTTCTTGATGGTTCGTCCACTTGCGGTAGACATCTAGTGCGGGTTGGTCGTCTATTTCTAAAAGGCAGCGACCCATAGTCTTTGTTGCAATACCAGTGATGCTTGTTGGAGAGTGCCCTGCACTAAAAGCGGTATCAACTGCCTGAGACGAATAGAAGAGAGTAAGACTTACCCCGTTCTGCTCATATCCTTGGGAAGTGATTACAGACCAATTCCCTTTTACATTGTTATCGGCTGACGATCCGCCAATAATGGGAACCAAAGTACCAAAGCGCTCATCGATACATTCGATAATCGATTCTTCATGTCCCGGAGTTGCATGAAGAAGGATCAGGTTGGGTACTTCACCTACTCTATTTGCATGAAAAAGCGCCATGTTAAGCGCCTCATCAACGCTTGTTTCTAAATTTGCCCCATAGGTTGAAATCCCTGTCCCGTATGCGTGCTGACCGGAGTCATAAATCGCAAGTAATGCAATAACAGGTCCTTGATGATACCCATGGTTGGTCATGATTGCTTGACACGAGCTGGCTCCATGCACGGTGGCTTCAGGAAATAGTTTAACGAATGCACGTTGAATTTTTCTGAAGTCATACTCCTCTGTGTAATAACAGATCAAATGGGACAGATTATCCTGGCTCAATTCTGAGCGAAATTTGTCTATCGCTGAATATTCGTCGGTAATATGAGTAAATAATGATTGGCACTGCATACGGTTTTATTATTGTTTATCACTTTACTGTTATACCATTGCGAAAATTAAGCGCTAGGTAAGAAGGTATTAACTGCACAAAGAAGATACAATTATCTCGCGTCAGATCTGATTTATAAATGAACTTGGACAATGTTTTCGTTTATTTTGAGATTAATTGCTTTTGTCTCAGAAATACTATTCCACTCAATATCGCGATATTTATCACCTACGTTAATAAATTGACCAGATTGATTTAGATCAATTTTTATACTGTCAATTTCTGTGCTTTCGATCGAAAAACCGTTCGAACTCTTGTTTATGGTGATTTTTGACTGACCAATTGTTACATCACATCGTTGTTTTTGTGAACAATCCACATCTCTGCTCGTCTCATAAGTAAAGGTGCGCCAGAAAAATGCTCCAATTAAAACACTGAGCATGATTAAGATTTGTGCAAGTCTTGCCTTTGTTAACTTTTGTGCGGCCATAATTCCTAATATCCTTGTTACAAACTTCAAACTTTTTAAATAAAAAATGATTTCCAGAGGCGTTGTAAGGTTACTACTCTGTCATTGAATTGTTAATTCAAGTATAGTGTTTCGCTGAAAATGCCACTTTTTATTAAAGTCAGCAATGGAAATAAAGTGATGATAACACTTGAATTCTTGAGTTTACTTGGGTGGTGTTACGACGCAAGTCGTGTTGGAAGTAAAGTGTAGTTAATTAGAAATTGGAAGCATGCAAATGAGCCAAGTAAAGCAGCTTGAACAAAACTACAACTATACAGTCGTTCGCCAATTTACCCTTGTGACCATTTTATGGGGCATAGTTGGTATGGCTGTTGGTGTTTTGATTGCCGCTCAGTTAGTTTGGCCACAGCTAAACTTTGATACGCCGTGGTTGACGTACAGTCGTTTACGTCCATTGCATACTAATGCGGTAATTTTTGCGTTTGGTACCAGTGCCCTGTTCGCAACATCTTATTATGTTGTTCAGCGTACTTGTCAAACACGTCTTTTTGGTGGTCCACTCGTTGCCTTCACCTTTTGGGGTTGGCAAGCAATTATTCTAGCGGCAGCAATCACCCTACCTTTAGGTTTTACCTCGGGTAAGGAGTACGCTGAGTTAGAATGGCCTATTGATATCGCAATTGCGATTGTCTGGGTGTCTTACGCAGTCGTGTTCTTTGGAACACTGGTTAAGCGTAATACCTCTCATATCTACGTGGCTAACTGGTTCTTCGGTGCCTTTATCATCACAGTAGCAGTACTTCACATCGTGAACAGCATGGCAATTCCTGTTGCTCTAGGTAAATCTTACTCGATTTACTCAGGCGCCGTGGATGCAATGGTTCAATGGTGGTATGGACACAACGCGGTAGGTTTCCTATTGACCGCTGGTTTCCTTGGTATGATGTACTACTTCGTTCCTAAGCAAGCTGAACGTCCTGTTTATTCTTACCGTCTATCTATCGTTCACTTCTGGGCACTAGTTTCGCTGTACATTTGGGCTGGCCCTCACCACCTACATTACACAGCCCTACCGGATTGGACTCAGTCTCTCGGTATGGTGATGTCTCTGGTTCTATTCGCTCCATCTTGGGGTGGTATGATCAACGGTATCATGACGCTATCTGGTGCATGGCATAAGCTTCGCTACGACCCTATCCTACGTTTCCTAATCGTTTCATTGTCTTTCTACGGTATGTCTACTTTCGAAGGTCCAATGATGTCTATCAAGACAGTTAACGCGCTATCGCACTACACAGACTGGACCATTGGTCACGTTCACTCTGGTGCATTAGGTTGGGTTGCAATGGTTTCAATTGGTTCTGTATATCACCTTGTTCCTCGTCTATTTGGTCAAGAGCGTATGTACTCTGTTAGCCTAATCAACGTTCATTTCTGGTTAGCAACTATCGGTACTGTTCTTTACATCGTAGCAATGTGGATCTCTGGTGTAATGCAAGGCCTAATGTGGCGCGCAGTTAACTCTGACGGTACGCTAACTTACAGCTTTGTTGAATCTGTAGAAGCATCTTACCCGTTCTACTTCGTACGTTTCCTAGGAGGCTTCATCTTCCTATTCGGTATGTTCCTAATGGCATACAACACGTACAAGACGGTAACTGCGCCTAAAGAAAGCTTAAAAGCTATCCCTCAACCGGCATAAGGAGATTAAAGAATGAGTAATAATTCGAATAATCGCCACGAAATCCTAGAACGTAATGTCGGTTTGTTGGCTATTTTCATTGTGTTTGCAATCAGTTGGGGTGCGCTTGTAGAAATCACTCCCCTGATTTTCCAGAAGCAAACTACCGAACCTGTAGAAAACCTGCGAGCTTACACTCCTCTGGAAATGGAAGGTCGTGACATATACATCCGTGAAGGTTGTAACGTTTGTCACAGTCAGATGATTCGTCCTTTCCGCTCTGAAACAGAGCGCTACGGTCACTACTCTGTTGCTGGCGAAAGTGTTTGGGAGCACCCATTCCTATGGGGTTCTAAGCGTACTGGTCCAGATTTAGCACGTGTAGGCGGACGTTACTCTGATGAGTGGCATCGCGTTCACCTAATTGACCCACGTGAGCTAGTACCTGAATCAAATATGCCAGGTTTCCCTTGGCTAGAAGAAAACGTACTAGACGGCAAGCTGACGCAGAAGAAATTAGAAGTATTCCGCAACCAGTTCGGTGTTCCGTACACGGATGAACAAATCGCGAATGCGGCTAAAGAAGTAGAAGGTAAAACAGAGATGGATGCAATCATCGCTTACCTTCAGTCTCTTGGTCATGCAATGAAGTAAGGGGGTCATATGGATTTCGGTACAATTCATAGTATTTATACCGTTGTACTCTTCGCTAGTTTTATCGGCATCGTATGGTGGGCATTTAGCAAGAAACGTAAAGCACGTTTTGAAGAAGATGCTAACTTGGTGTTTGCTGACGAAGAACAAACGACCCCAAATAACCAAGGAGTGAAGAAGTAATGACTACATTCTGGAGTCTCTGGATTATCGTGATTACTGTCGGTACGCTAGTTGGCTGTGCGATCCTCCTGACTTGGTGCGCTAAAGATAAAATGGGCGTCGAGGAAGGGGAAGACATGGGCCACGAGTACGATGGTATTCGCGAGCTTAACAACCCTCTACCAAAATGGTGGACATACTTGTTTGTGAGCACATTTGTGTTTGCAGCTGTATATCTGGCTCTTTTTCCAGGCCTAGGTAACTTTAAAGGTTTCCTAAACTGGCAGAGTTCAGATCAAACCGTTCGTACGTTGGAAGAATCAAAAGAAGCCATCGCACGAGCACAAGAGAACAAACAGCTTAACCAATACGCTAAAGAGCTAGATGACGCAGATGCATACTTCGGTGAAGCATTCCGTGCGCTTGCTCATAACGCAGATGGTCTACGCCCTATCCCAGAGATTGCGCAAGATCCTGAAGCAATTAAGGTTGGTCAGCGTTTGTTCCTGCAGAACTGTTCACAATGTCACGGTTCTGATGCTCGAGGTCAAACTGGCTTCCCTAACCTAACTGACAACGCATGGTTATACGGCGGCGAGCCAGCAGCAATCGTTACAACTATCATGCAAGGCCGTATCGGTCAGATGCCAGCGTGGAAAGATGCACTTGGCGAACAAGGTGTTCAAGAAGTCGTAAGCTACACGCTAAGCTTATCTGGTCGTAAAGTTAATGCACGTGAAGCGGAAGCTGGTAAAGCGCGTTTCGTTGTGTGTGCAGCTTGTCACGGTACAGATGGTAAGGGTAACCCTGCTGTAGGTGCTCCCGACCTAACTGATCAAACTTGGTTGTTCGGTGATTCGCGCGCCGCGGTAACCGAAACAGTTATGAATGGTCGCTCTGGTGTAATGCCCGCTTGGAAGGACATTCTAGGCGAAGACAAAGTTCAACTTGTCGCGGCATACGTCTGGAGTTTAAGCAACTCAGACAATAAGTAACATTTCAATAACAGCCCCTTTCATAGGGGCTGTCTTTCCTTTAAATTTAAAGCCCTACATTTTTTCATTTAGCTGTTGAGAACTTTTTTATGGTAAAGCCTTGGTATAAACAATTTTGGCCGTGGTTCCTGATCATCCTACCTCTGACGGTTGTAGTATGGACGGTCGTTACAGTAGTCGTATTCGCCAACAACTCGGTATCTTTGGTCGCTGAGGATTACTATAAAAAAGGTAAAGGCATCAATATCGACATCAGTAAAATGAATGTCGCTCGTGACCTTGGTCTTAACGCTACAGTCTCTTCTGATAAGAACACGGTTGTTATCGCTTTCAATAAAGGCGAGTTGCCTCACTTCCCTGCTCTAACTGCAACGTTCACACACCGTACGTTGCCAGACCGTGACTTCACGAAGCTGCTTACAGCAGATGCAAAAGGTAATTATCGTTTAACTCCTGAAGATTCTATTCAGGGCCCTTGGTTCGTCGAGCTTGAACCACACAACAAAGAATGGATGATTCAAGGTCGAGTCGAGTTCCCTGCGCAACCAACAACATTAATGAAGTAAGTCTATGTGTAAATCCTGTTATCACTGCGGTGAAGATGTACCAGCCAACACGGATTTCAAAGTAGAAATATTAGGTGAAATTCGCGACATGTGTTGCCCTGGTTGTGAAACTGTGGCGCAAACTATTGTCGACAGCGGTTTAGTTTCCTACTACCAATATCGAACTGCGCCAGCTGAAAAAGCAGACTTAGTTCCAGAACAGCTACAAGCTCTCATTCATTATGACAACGAAGATGTTCAATCTGAGTTTGTTCGCAATCATGAAAATACGTCTGAAGTTACACTATCACTGGAAGGCGTCTCATGCGCCGCTTGTGCTTGGTTGATTGAAAAACAAGTGTCCGGTGTCAAAGGTTTGGTTTCTATTCGTGTGAACACCACCACTAACCGTGCATTGCTTGCGTGGGATAAGACACAAGTTCGCCTTAGTGAATTACTCTCTATCATTCACAAACTTGGCTATAAAGCAGCGCCTTTCGAAGCAGATAAGCAAGAAGCTGCCTACCATCATACGATGAAGCAGTACCTATACCGCCTAGGTATCGCAGGCCTTGCAACAATGCAGGTCATGATGCTCGCAGTAGCTCTGTATTTGGAAGTCTTTGGCGATTTAGAGCCGGAGTTTAAAAACTACTTCCGTTGGGTGAGTTTAATCTTCGCAACCCCTGTTCTGCTCTATTCAGCGCTTCCTTTCTACCTCAATGCATGGCGGAGTATTCGCGGCCGTACACTGGGTATGGATGTTCCTGTTTCCATTGCATTGATCTTTGCTTATGTCGCAAGTTTAGTTGCGACAGTTACTGAGCAAGGTGAAGTCTTCTTCGAATCCATTTCGATGTTTACCTTCTTCTTGCTAGTAGGTCGATTCTTGGAAATGCGAGCTCGCCGTAAGGCAGCCGCAGCTAGCGGCAACCTCCTCAAATTAATCCCTGCGATTGCTACAACGCTAGACGGTGAACAAATCCCAGTAAAGACCTTAAAGGTTGGTGACCGTATTCGCGTTCTCCCTGGCGAACACATCCCTGCAGATGGCAAAGTGATGTCAGGTCGCATACATATCGATGAATCAATGCTGACTGGCGAATCTGTTCACGTAGTAAAAAAAGCGGGCGATGCGGTATACGCAGGAACATTGAATGGAGATGAATCTTTCGAATTAAAAGTCACCAATTCGAAAGCAGATTCGATGATTTCGAATATTGTGCGTCTTCAAGATGAAGCGCAGCATTCCAAACCTAAGATCGCCGAGATCGCGGATGTGGTAGCACGCTATTTCGTTGGTGCTATTCTAATCATTTCGGCAGGCACATGGTTCTACTGGAATCAAACCAAACCTGATGATGCGTTCTGGATTATGTTGTCTGTCTTGGTCGCTACTTGTCCGTGTGCTCTATCTTTAGCAACGCCAACAGCACTAACTTGTGCAACATCTCGTATGGGCAATTTTGGTATCTTGCTGCGGAAAGGTCATGTTTTCGAGACACTGTGTAAGATTAATCACCTTGTCGTTGATAAAACAGGCACCTTAACCAAAGGCGACATCGAAATAAGTGAAACTAAAACCTTTGCTACCATAACGGAAGCCGAAGCACTCGCGATTGCAGCAGCACTTGAGGCTCATGCTAACCACCCTATTGCTCGTGCTTTTGCTGACTTTGGTCGAGAAGATCTTACTGTTAATGACGTTCAAAACGTCATTGGTTCGGGTATTCAAGGTATTTGGGGTAATAAAACAGTAAAAATCGGCAGCGCAAATTTTGTTGTTGGTGAAGTCCGAGATGAAAGCAATGCAGTATACCTTTCTGCGGATGATGTCCATGTTGCGACTTTCTACTACCGCGATCCTATTCGTAAACAGAGTAAAGAATTTATTCAACGTTTTGCTGACGCTGGTATTAAAACCACGTTGTTGACTGGAGATTCATTACAAAATGCTCAGCCGGTTGCCGATGAAATGGGCATCGACCATGTGATCGCATCGGCAAAACCAGAAGACAAACTCGCGTATCTTAAGGGGCTAGACAAAGACGATATTACTCTGATGGTTGGCGACGGTATAAACGATGCTCCAACACTTGCCGGTGCTCACCTCTCCGTTGCCATGGGTGGAGGTACGGATGTAGCTAAAGCTTCTGCTGATATGACGCTTCTTGGCGATAATTTAGAGAAGCTTTTAGAAGCGAGATTGCTTGCGATACGTACTAGAAAGATAATCAGAGAAAACTTGGCTTGGTCTTTGGGCTACAACCTGTTAATTTTGCCGCTGGCAGTTGCAGGTTTAGTCGCACCGTACGTGGCCGTTGTTGGTATGTCGGCAAGTTCTATTATTGTTGTATCCAACTCGTTGCGACTGCTTAAAGAGAAGTAAATGAGAGATCAAACATGGAAAGTCTATACATATTAATCCCTATCGCCATTGTATTGGTCTGTGTCGCTGTTGCTATTTTCCTATGGGCTGTTCGTAGCGATCAGTTTGAGGATTTAGAGCGACAAGGTCACAACATTCTTCTTGATGAAGACGAAAAACCGAATAACAAAAAACCATAACGTTACCCTATGAGTCCAGACTTTATTGGTGCATTTATGATCGGCCTCGTTGGGGCTGGTCATTGCATGGGAATGTGTGGTGGTATCGCATCACTGCTTTCTATTGGCGCACCGAACAATAATCCATCCCCAACCATTCCTCTTTTCTATAACTTTGGAAGGCTTGCAAGCTACGCCTTGATTGGCGCTATTGTCGGTGGCGCAATCTCTGGCCTTTCTGAACTGAGCGGTCTAACCCAATCTCTTGCTTGGCTTCGTTTTGTCGCCGCACTTTTCATGGTCCTAGTCGCACTCTATATCGCCAAATGGTGGCAGGGTTTATTGGTGATAGAAAAAGCTGGCCAGTATCTCTGGAAGTTTATCTCTCCAGCCGGAAAGAGGTTACTCCCTTTGAAGCATCCCTCTCACGCATTCCCATTTGGCTTTATCTGGGGGTGGCTACCTTGTGGCTTGGTTTATTCAGCGCTCACATGGTCTGCAGTTTCAGGGAGCGCACTAAATGGTGGATTAATCATGCTAGCATTTGGACTCGGCACTCTTCCATCCATGTTAGCGGTCGGGTACGGCGCGAGTCACTTTCAGAAATTGCAAAAATCGTTAATATTTAGAAACATCTCAGCATTAATTCTAATAAGCTATGGCATGTATACTGCCGCTGGTGCGATGAGAATGCTTGGTTTCATATAGCATCAAAGTCGTTTTCCATCATATTTTTGCTACCCTTTAGGAGTAAGCAGTGATAAAATATTGATGTATATCAAATAGTGAAAGGTTGTTATGATTTCTGAAAAACCTGCAACAAAGCGTATCCAATCAGGCGGTTGCGCGATTCATTGCCAAGATTGTAGCATTAGCCAGCTGTGTATTCCGTTCACTCTAAATGAGTCTGAACTGGATCAGTTGGATCAAATCATCGAGCGTAAAAAGCCAATCCAAAAAGGCCAAGAGCTTTTTAAAGCAGGTGATGAGCTAAAATCTCTGTACGCTATCCGCTCTGGTACGATCAAGAGCTACACAATTACAGAACAAGGCGATGAGCAAATCACTGCGTTTCATTTAGCAGGTGACCTTGTAGGTTTCGACGCGATTACGGGTGACCTACACCCAAGTTTCGCTCAGGCTCTTGAAACATCAATGGTTTGTGAGATCCCTTACGAAATCCTTGATGACCTGTCAGGAAAAATGCCTAAACTTCGTCAACAGATCATGCGTCTGATGAGTAACGAAATTAAAGGCGACCAAGAAATGATCCTTCTGCTTTCTAAAAAGAACGCGGAAGAACGTTTAGCTGCTTTCCTTTACAACCTATCAACGCGTTTCTCGCAACGTGGTTTTAGCCCTCGTGAGTTCCGTTTAACCATGACTCGAGGTGACATTGGTAACTACCTAGGTCTAACGGTGGAAACCATCAGCCGACTTCTCGGCCGCTTCCAGAAATCTGAGATTCTGAGCGTAAAAGGTAAGTACATCACCATCCTGGATCACGATGCATTGATGGAACTTGCTGGCGTTAGCAAAGACTAATTTGTCCTATCAATTGATGTAGCTCGAAAATGAGCTACATCATATTTCTTCTAAAATCCCTTCGAAAGTCCTCATATTCTTCCTCAAACTGAGCTACAGTAAAAATGTACCTTGAGTACTCCAATATACTGATTTACCTTATATTCAGTGTTTGGTTTTACAATAATAAGTGGGCTTAGTTATGAGTATATACAGTAAGATCCTTGTTGTTGCTGACATCAATACCGATGAGCAGCCAGCACTTGCAAGAGCGGTTCAACTCGCTCAAAAAAGTGTATCCAGAAGCCGAATCACTTTCTTTCTGTCAATCTACGATTTTTCGTATGACATGACCTCAATGCTGTCGGTCGATGAAAGAGATGCTATGCGTCGCGGTGTTATCCACCAACGTGAACAATGGATGCGTAAGATAGCCCAACCGTATTTAGACGATAGCTTCGACTTTGATGTTTGTGTTGTTTGGCATAATCGCCCTTATGAAGCGATCATTGCTGAAGTCTTTGCCGGCGGTCACGACATCGTTATTAAAGGAACGCGTAAACACGATGTTCTAGAATCCGTCATTTTCACTCCTACAGATTGGCATTTGCTACGTAAGTGCCCTATCCCTGTTCTGTTGATTAAGAATGCTGAATGGCCAGAACATGCTAAGATTCTTGCCTCTGTACATGTTGGGTCTGAAAATCCAACCCACATTGACTTGAATGATTCAATGGTTGAACGTCTTAAAGAAATCTCTAGTCGCCTCGATGCGGATCCGTATCTTGTTAATGCATACCCGGTGACCCCGGCTAACATTACTATCGAGTTGCCAGAGTTCGACCCAATGACGTACACCGATGCCGTACGTGGGCATCACTTAACAGCAATGAAAGCGCTTCGTCAGAAACACGGCTTGGATGAAGAACAAACTATTGTTGAGCAAGGCCTACCAGAGGACATCATTCCAACCACCGCTGAAAAACTAAATGCAGCAATGGTTATTCTTGGTACAACTGGGCGTACGGGTCTTTCTGCAGTATTTATTGGTAACACGGCTGAGCATGTGATTGATAAAATTAATTGCGACGTACTGGCATTGAAACCAAACGGTTACATCAGTCCGCTTGATCCAAACACGGCCACATAGTGACTTCTGAGTTTTAAAGCTATAAAGAAATGAAAATCCCCCAACTATTGGGGGATTTTTTATGTTGCTGACAGCCCTTAGAGCACGTCGAACAAAAAGGAGGCTAATTCAGCCTCCTCTTTCAAACTAGATATTGGTTACATCGATAAACATAGACTCATCAATGTTGGTTGAAGAAACCACGGCTTCGCTGAATTCGTATTCTTCACGATTACCTTCACGATCTAATGGAAGGTTTTCAAAGTCGAACAAATCACGGTCAGCAAGCTGACTTGGGCTTACATTTTGGATTGACTTGAAGATAGCTTCTACACGACCAGGTGTCTTCTTGTCCCAATCAATAAGCATTGCTTTAATCGATTGACGTTGAAGGTTCTCTTGTGAACCACATAGGTTACAAGGGATGATTGGGAAACCCTTATGTTCTGCATATTTGATCAGGTCTTTTTCACGACAGTATGTCAGTGGACGAATCACAACGTTACGACCATCATCTGAACGAAGCTTTGGTGGCATTGCTTTAAGGCGTGAGCCATGGAACATGTTCAAGAACATTGTCTCTACGATGTCATCCATGTGGTGACCAAGCGCCAGTTTAGTTGCGCCAATCTTCTCTGCGAAAGAGTAAAGCGTACCACGACGAAGACGTGAACACAGACCACAAGTTGTTTTGCCTTCTGGCACTTTCTCTTTAACTACTGAGTAAGTGTCCTTGTCTACGATGTAGTAAGGAATGTTCAGCGTTTCAAAGTAATCTGGAAGAATGTGCTCAGGGAATCCAGGTTGTTTCTGGTCAAGGTTAACCGCTACCACTTCAAACTTGATTGGTGCAGCCTTTTGCAGATTCAACAGGATATCCAGCATCGCGAATGAATCTTTACCACCACTAATACATGCCATCACAACATCGCCTTCTTCGATCATGTTGTAATCAGTAATGGCATTTCCAACATTTCTTCTGATGCGTTTCTGAAGCTTGTTGAATTCTAGGGTTTCTTTTCTTGTATCTACTTGGTTCATTGCGGGCTCTCACATCGCCGATAAATCGACTAGGGCTTCCTAACATGGGTTTCTATGGGGCGTGGATTATACGAGCTTTTTACGCAGGATTAAATGTTTGTGTGACCGAGTCACCAATAAATGCACTCGAAAACAGCGCGACGAGCAATAAAAATAAAAAAGAGCCGCAATTGCAGCTCTTTCAAAATCAAATCACGATTACTTTTTCGCGTTTGGTAGATAAGGTAGCACGCGAGTTGTTGGCTGAGGCAATATCATATGACCACCCTCGCCAATCTCACTTAGTGCTACTTGTACTTTACCATTCACAATGGCTTTTTCCGTACCATCGGAGAATCTGATGTTGTCATTCAACTCATCAGCAAACTCCATGGTCACGCCTTGAACTTCTGGAGTGAACCAGCCTGCAAACATACCACCAAGATCTTCAAGTAAAGCCTGCATTTGCGGCATTAATGGCGTTAGTTGCTCGTATGAAACGCTACCCTGTAACGGATGTTTAGTCATTACAACTAAAGAATAATCACATCGCGTATCTTTCGGAGTTTGCACAAAGACAAGCGGATTCGCTGACTTCAGGTTTTTGTCGATTGGAATTGGAAGCTCCTTAGAAGCCGGAATCACAAACTCTTCGTAATGCTCTTCTTTTTCCATCCATGCTTTTTCAATCTCACACAACTGCTTGGTGTCTGCATCTACAAAGAACACACCAACTTTTACATCATCGTGGCCTTCTTTCGCATTATTCTTCAATTGTGTATAGAGCTTGGAATACGTGAACATGTATTCCTGCGCGTGAGTTGCAGGCGATGCTAAGACCAGTACCGCACTGCCTAGTAAACTTAGGCTTAACTTCTTCATCCGATCCGTTATTTCTTTTATTGTGTCCAGTAAGCGTTATTGTGACGAATCATTGCACGTAAGTCATTAACATAGGCGATGCCGCGTTCGGAATACGCAAGCAAACCATGAGTCAATTCAGATGCAGTCGCCACAGATAACAAATCCTTATGTTTCTCAGCTAAGTTAGCGCGAATATCGCGTAAATCAGCATAAGCACGGTTGCGATTCACATTCATAAAGTATCCGTGTACAGATTCCTGAACAGTGTCAAACTTCTCTACTTCATGTGTTTTACCTACGCCGCGTTTTGCAGGAACAATACCGCAGCCCTTCTTATAACACCATTGACCAAACAAGTTATTCGCTTGAGTTGCAAAACGAGAGGTTCCCCACGCAGATTCATTGGCAGCTTGGGTTAACACTAGTGCTTCAGGCAACACATTGACGCGCTTGAGCATTTCACCCAACCAAGCTTGTGTGACTGTGCCATCCTTCAATGGATAGGAATAAAGTGAAGCCAAACGCTCTGCGTATGACGTTTGCTCCGAACTTACCTCTTCGACTTTCAAAGAAGTTAAGAAAGCACGTTCTTTCTCGATACGCTGATTTTCTAAAGCGATTTTCGGACGAAGGAAGTCGAAAAATGCCGTCTTCTTATCTTTCGTGTCTGTGATCGAATTGAAATCTGGAATATCACCAATATACGGAAGATGTGACAGGTCTGGGTGCGAAACAGGTCTATGCACGACTTGTGGGTCAATCGCCTTGCGATACTCACGGTCATAATGCAAATAAGGGCCAATAGAAACAAAAGTGGCGGCTATTGTGATAGCCGCCACTCGTAAACTCATAGATTTTAAAGATTTAGGCATCAAACACCTGAGATTTACCATCGTGATCGTTATCATTTTTCTGTGTTGCTACGATCTTCAACTTAATACCGAACATTTCGCGGTAAAGGATACCCTTCAGATGGAAAAAGAATGGTAACACGAAAATTAAGCCGATTCCGTAGAACATTGCTGCAATAATAAACATCAACATCACGCCTAAGTAAAGCCCTGCGACGACAAAAAGCTTCTTATTGATTGCACGAAGTGACAACAGAAGCGACTGCATAGGAGGAACTCTTTTCTCACAAATCAACAAGATAGAGTGACTAAATGCCAAAGAAAGGTAAAGAGACAGCAACGGGAAAATCATTCCTGCTACACCCTGCATCATAAGGCTAAACAGCGTCGCCAAGATCACTGGAACGGTGAATTGAAGTCCCTTACCTACGTGACGTACTTTTGTCTTTAAGCCCGCTACATGGCTCATCGCCATCAAACTAATACCAGCATAAATTGGCGCACTGATTACTTCATAGCTAAAGTTTGCTACATAAATGGCGGACACAATATCGGTTGTAAATGATTCTGGGTCTTGAAGTGCATCAAGAATGACGCTTGGGTTTCCTAATTGAAGTTGTAATGCAATATAAAAGATACCTAGCTGAACAAAGAGCAATAAAATGATAGCCGGAGAAAAGGATAAGAATTGTTGGATAGTGATACGCCAAGCTTCACTAAAAACTGCTCCGGCTTTTAGTTCGTATTGGCCAGAAAGAGCGCGCTCAATACTCCCTCCAAGATTAAAATCTTTCTCAAAATCGTTGTTCATATGTTATCCAAGGCTAACTTTTAAAATATACGCTGAAAAACCAGCTAATTAATAAGGGCGTCATTATAAAGAAATCTTTGCATGTCTAAAATCATAACAACGCCTAAATACTTGCAAATTCTACCATTTGGTCGATAATTAACCACTTGCAAATCTATGAAATAGCAAACATTTGCCAGCGAAACTAATACCTAACGAAGTGATAGTGGAAGCACAAATACTGTCATAAAAACAGTATGGTAAGGAATGTTTACTTTTGCCTGCAAAATTTTTTCTGTTTCAAGATAAGAAAATGCTTTGATTTCACAATTTTGGTGATTATGATGCGCGCCTCAAAAGTGAATGACTAATGTCACATCAATTGGATCCACCCCAACTTGAACGTGGGAGAAATACAGACGTTGAACGCTAAACAGCAAGCAGGAAAGCCAGTAGTTCGTCTATCTGGTATTAGCAAAAGTTTCGATGGCAAGGAGATCATCGGTAATTTAAATCTGGATGTTAATCATGGTGAGTTTCTGACGATTCTTGGTCCATCAGGTTGCGGTAAAACAACGGTTTTACGCATGATTGCGGGCTTTGAGACGGCAGACAACGGTCAAATCGTATTAGATGACCAAGATGTAACACAGGTTCCTGCAGAGCAAAGGCACGTCAACACGGTATTTCAGAGTTACGCACTCTTCCCTCATATGACCGTATTCGAAAACGTTGCATTTGGTCTTCGTATGCAGAAAACCCCTGCAGCAGAGATCGAGCCACGAGTGATGGATGCTTTACGTATGGTTCGCCTCGAAAAAATGGCACAACGTAAGCCTCACCAACTTTCTGGTGGTCAGCAACAACGTATCGCGATTGCGCGTGCGGTTGTTAATAAGCCAAAAGTACTGCTGCTAGATGAATCTCTATCTGCACTTGATTACAAATTGCGTAAACAAATGCAAATCGAGCTGAAACAACTTCAGCGTCAACTTGGTATTACCTTTATCTTCGTTACGCACGATCAGGAAGAAGCCCTATCGATGTCTGACCGCATTATTGTTATGCGCGACGGTGTTATCGAGCAAGACGGTTCTCCACGTGAGATTTATGAAGAACCTAAGAACCTATTTGTTGCTCGCTTTATCGGTGAGATCAACGTATTCAACGCAACCATGCTAGAGCGTATCGACGAGAAACGTATCCGTGCAGAAATCGAAGGTGTTGAGTCAGTTGTTTACTACGATCAAGAAGCTCAACCAGGTGACAAGCTACAAGTACTACTTCGCCCAGAAGACTTACGCATTGAAGAGATCAAAGAGTCTGAAGAAAAAGGCATCGTAGGTCACGTAACAGAGCGTACCTATAAAGGTATGACGCTTGATTCAGTTATCCAGTTGGATTCAGGCATGCGCGTGATGGTAAGCGAATTCTTTAACGAAGATGATCCAGATGTGGACCACTCCCTCGGCCAGAAAGTCGCTATTACTTGGGTTGAGAGCTGGGAGGTAGTACTAAATGATAAGCAAGAAGCTTAATCTTCAGAACGCGATCATTACCCTAATCGTTGGCTGGCTAACACTGTTTGTGTTAGTACCAAACCTAATGATTATCGGTACGAGTTTCTTGACGCGTGATGAAGCGAACCTAATTGAATTAACGTTTACTTTCGACAACTACCTTCGCCTACTCGATCCTCTGTATGCAAAAGTGTTGATGCACTCTTTCTACATGGCGATCATCGCAACCTTGTTGTGTTTGGTGATTGGTTACCCATTTGCTTACATCGTAGCGAAAATGCCTGAGAAATGGCGTCCGTTCATGTTGTTCTTGGTGATTGTACCGTTCTGGACTAACTCTCTGATCCGCACTTACGGTCTGAAGATTGTTCTCGGTACTCAGGGCATTTTGAACAAATCGTTGATGGCGATGGAAATCATCGATAAGCCGATGCGTTTAATGTACACCGAAACAGCAGTAATGATCGGTCTTGTGTACATCCTACTTCCATTTATGATTTTGCCACTCTACTCGGCGATTGAGAAGTTGGACAACACTTACATCGAGGCAGCAAAAGACCTTGGTGCGAACAAGTTCCAAACCATTACTAAAGTGATTCTCCCTCTGACAATGCCTGGCATTATCGGTGGCTGTTTGTTGGTTCTACTACCTGCACTAGGTATGTTCTACATCTCTGACCTTCTAGGCGGTGCGAAGAACCTACTGATTGGTAACGTGATTAAGAGCCAAGTACTGAACGCTCGTGACTGGCCATTTGGTGCCGCGACCAGTATCGCCCTCACCTTCGCAATGGCTGTGATGCTTTACGCTTACTACAGAGCAGGCAAACTATTGAATAAGAAAGTGGAGCTAGACTAATGGGACGCACAGTTAGATTTAGCTTTATGGCGCTGGTATATGCATTTTTGTATCTACCAATCATCGTCTTAATTGTTAACTCATTTAATGCCAACAAGTTTGGTATGAAATGGGGTGGTTTTACTACTAAGTGGTACGAAACCTTAGTTAATAACGACAGCCTAATGCAGGCTGCATGGCATTCATTGAACGTCGCGGTATTTTCTGCAACTGCTGCTACAATTATTGGTAGTTTGACAGCCGTTGCTCTATTCCGTTACTCGTTCAAAGGTAAAGGCGCCGTAAACGGCATGCTGTTTGTCGTAATGATGTCTCCAGATATTGTAATGGCGATTTCATTGCTTGCTCTGTTCCTCGTATTAGGCGCACAGCTTGGCTTCTTTACGCTATTGATTGCTCACATCACCTTCTGTCTACCGTTCGTTGTGGTAACAGTGTACAGCCGCTTAAATGGCTTTGATGTGAAGATGTTGGAAGCAGCAAAAGACCTTGGTGCAAGCGAATGGGTAATCTTGAAGCAGATCATCCTTCCTCTCGCTAAACCAGCGGTTGCTGCGGGTTGGCTACTAAGCTTTACCCTGTCTCTGGACGACGTAATTATTAGCTCGTTTGTGACAGGTCCAACATACGAAATCCTACCATTGAAGATTTACTCAATGGTTAAGGTGGGCATTTCACCGGAAGTGAACGCCCTTGCAACGGTCATGCTGATTGTTTCTTTGGTTCTTGTAGTAATTTCTCAGTTGCTAGCAAGAGAAAAAGTGAAGTAAAATCCGCACCCGTTAACATCGCGAAACAGAATGGTTACATGCCATTCTGTTTTTCTATCTATCGTCCAAAATTAATTGGACAACGTTTGGTTTGGAGCTAACGTCAATGAAAAAATGGGCTACTCTATTAGCTGGTAGTGCATGTGCGCTTTCTCTGTTCTCTGGTACAGCGGCAGCGGATGATAAAGAATTAGTATTTATGAACTGGGGTCCTTACATCAACAGTAATATCCTAGAGCAATTTACTAAAGAAACTGGCATAAAAGTGATCTACTCGACTTATGAGTCGAACGAGACTTTGTATGCAAAGCTAAAAACTCATAACCAAGGTTATGACCTAGTGGTTCCTTCCACTTACTTCGTAGCGAAGATGCGTGACGAAGGTATGCTACAAAAGATCGATAAGACTAAGCTGAAGAACTTTGGCAACCTAGATACAAACTACCTAGACAAGCCTTACGATCCAAATAACAACTACTCTATTCCACACGTTGTTGCGATTACAGGTCTAGCGGTGAACGCTGACATGTACGATCCAAACGACTTCCAAAGCTGGGCTGACCTATGGAAACCTGAGCTTGAAGGTCAAGTAATGCTAATGGACGACACTCGTGAAGTGTTCCACATTGCGCTACGCAAACTGGGTTACTCAGGTAACTCTACGGATCCAAAACAAATTGACGAAGCGTACGCAGAGCTACAAAAGCTTATGCCAAACGTTCTAGTATTTAACTCTGACAACCCAGGTGCACCATACATGTCTGGCGAAGTTGGCGTTGGTATGCTTTGGAACGGCAGCGCAGCAGCAGCTCAAAATGAAGGCATGAACCTTAAGCTAGTATTCCCTAAAGAAGGTGGTATCGGCTGGGTTGATAACTTCGCTATCTCTTCTGGTGCAAAAAACGTAGAAGCGGCTCATAAGATGATCGACTTCCTACTACGTCCAGAAATCGCAGAGCAAATTTCAGCGGACACGGGTTACCTAACAGCGGTTGCAGAATCGAACGCTAAGTTCAAAGACGTTGCGCCACTGTTCCCTTCTCAAGAAGATCTTGACCGCGTTGAATGGCAAGATTCTGTTGGCGACATGACAGTGAAGTACGAAGATTACTTCTTGAAGCTGAAAGCGGGTCAATAATCGCTTACTAAGCCATCTACTAAATGAAAATAGGCAGCAATACGCTGCCTATTTTTGTAATTGACTGATATAATTGTATGTTGCTAGGTTTATTTGACTCGAGTTCAAGCATTACGCTCTATTTTGTTCGTAATGCCTGTTGTCATGGCTCAGATAAACAGAATTGTGCTTATCGCAATTTGGCTCAAATCGTTATTTGTTACTAGTATTGATTTGTCCTGTTGCTGAACAAAACGGAAAACAAATGAAAAGTAAATTCTACGCAAGCGCACTGTGTGCAGCGACGCTAATCGCTACCCCTGCAATGGCTGCTGATCAAGAGCTGTATTTCTACAACTGGTCGGAATACATTCCAAACGAAGTTCTTGAAGACTTTACAAAAGAAACTGGTATCAAAGTTATCTACTCTACGTACGAGTCTAACGAAAGCATGTACGCGAAGTTGAAAACTCAAGGTTCTGGTTACGACTTGGTAGTACCGTCTACCTATTTCGTATCTAAAATGCGTAAAGAAGGCATGCTGCAAAAGATCGACAAAGAGAAATTGTCTCACTTTGCTGATCTAGACACTAACTTCCTAAACAAGCCGTTCGATCCGAACAACAACTACTCTATCCCATACATTTGGGGTGCGACCGGTATTGGTATCAATGCTGATATGCTAGACAAGTCTTCTGTGACTAAATGGGATGACTTCTGGGATAGCAAGTGGGAAGGTCAACTAATGCTAATGGATGATTCTCGCGAAGTATTCCACATTGCATTAACAAAACTTGGTTATTCTCCAAACACGACTAACCCTGACGAAATCAAAGCGGCTTACGAAGAGCTGAAAAAGTTAATGCCGAACGTATTGGTGTTCAACTCAGACTTCCCAGCGAACCCTTACTTAGCAGGCGAAGTATCACTTGGTATGCTTTGGAACGGTTCTGCATACATGGCTCGTCAAGAAGGCGCTAACATCGACATCATCTGGCCAGAAAAAGGCACTATCTTCTGGATGGACAGCCTAGCGATTCCAGCTGGCGCGAAGAACGTTGATGCGGCTCATAAAATGATCGACTTCCTACTACGTCCTGAGAATGCGGCTAAGATTGCGCTAGAGATTGGTTACCCTACTCCTGTGAAAACAGCTCATGATCTACTACCGAAAGAATTTGCTAACGATCCAAGCATCTTCCCTCCACAAGAAGTGATGGACAGCGGTACATGGCAAGATGAAGTTGGTGAAGCAAGCGTGCTTTACGATGAGTACTTCCAAAAACTAAAAGTAGACAACTAATCAGTCTGTCGAAATAGTTCAGAAAAGCGGCTTCGGTCGCTTTTCTTGTATCTGAAACTCGCTCTTTGCATCTCAAACTATACTGCTCAGATTACAAAGCGTCAGAAGACAAAGTTTCAAAATACAAAAAGGCATCGAATCACTCGATGCCTTTCTTATATGGATAATCAACCAACGTGTTTAGGTGCTAGTTTCGTTTTCCAAAGCGAGAATCTCATCTACTAGTTTCGGTACTTCGATGCTTGCCTTGCCGTAGCGCTTTTCTTCAAACTCACTCTCGACAGCACTTGGCTCTAGGTTGATCTCAATCGTATGGGCGCCATGCATTTTCGCATCGTGAACAAAACCAGCTGCAGGGTAAACGACACCAGACGTACCAATGGAAATAAACAAATCTGCTTCTTCTAACGTCGCATAAATCTCACCCATGCGTAATGGCATCTCACCAAACCAAACAATGTGTGGGCGCATCTGTGAAGGAATTTGGCAGCAGTGACACAACTCACCAGTTTGAATGTCTTCCGAATGTTCAATGACTTGATTTGATTCGCTGCAGCGTGCTTTCAGTAGTTCGCCATGCATGTGGATGATATTGGCACTACCACCTCTTTCGTGCAAATTATCGATGTTTTGCGTGATGATAGTTACTTTGCCTTCTAGCTCTTTTTCAAGGCGCCCTAACGCGGTATGAGCAGCGTTTGGCTTGATATCGTCACCTTGCAGTTTTTTACGGCGTTGATTATAGAATGATTGAACAAGATCCGGATCGCGGTCAAAACCTTCTGGTGTTGCCACATCTTCTATTCGGTGATTCTCCCAAAGACCATCCTGAGCTCGAAATGTTTGAATACCAGACTCAGCCGAAATGCCTGCGCCAGTAAGTACTACAATATTTCTATAAGGGAAATTCATAACCTATCCTTGTTGTTCTTTTTCATTAGCTTAACACTGAACGAATAACAACAGTAGTAATATGGATTAGACCATGGTCGTATTGGTCTTAATTAGAATGATAAATTGAGAGGCAAAGCAATGAGACGTGTATCTCTTGTCCTTATCCTATTGAGTACTTTAGCAGGGTGTCAGCTTACAAATGTTGAGGGTGAATTCGACGATGTAAAAGTCAAAGTGAGTACCAATGATAATAACAAACATCCGGGTCATGGCGGAGATTTTTGCCCACCGGGTCAAGCAAAGAAAGGAAACTGCTAAATTAAAACAGCGGTACAATGTATGCCACTACTTTAATTAGACTTCTTCGCTGGGTGGAGCGCAATGACTATCAACTTGCGCTCCATTCTACCCCGACCGACTTTTAGGAGCGGGACTCAGATCGCCTAGCTCTTCAAGCCTTTTACAAGAAAGTACTCTCTTTAACCATTTTGAGGTTGCTCGGATATACTAACGAGTAATCCGCCCTGCTTTTGCCTCTTCTAGCCAACGTCCTTCAACAAGATATGGTGGTAACCAACCTGTTTCGACAGACAATCGGTTCCCTTTGTCATACCACATACATGCCATACCAAGCAGAGGGAAAGAGATGAAGGTTTCTATTGAAATCAAATTTTTAGGCGTATCTAATCGCATTTGGTATTGCTCTTGGAACTGTAGATTCTTAACAAGCACCTCTTCAAAGTCATAACCAATATCAGTGGTAAGTGCCGCGAGAGTTTCTAGAATCCCCATCGCAATTTCCAGCGCCCAGTCATCTCCTTGAGCCACCGCTGCGTCCATCGCAACCACAAGCTTATCGGGGTAATCCGATGTGCGATTGTGATACGACTGAATGACATCCACCAACATATAAGACAATTCACCCGCCTTCGTGGAACTATGTTTCATCAGAGAAATCGGAAAATTCGCCAACAGGTCCATATTGGGTTTATCACGCACAATCACCGAAGTGAAATATGCATCAAGCCATCGGTTAGGGTGTAAACATCCCGTTTTTAAAATGCCGTCACCTTTCCAAGTTACCTCAGGGTATCCAGGTATTTGAATACTCTGAGCTTCATCTGGCTTTATGGCAAGCTGATGATAAAAAGCACGCATTAATGATGCTTCATACAAGCAAAGCGTTCCGGTTTGTTCATTTTCTATTGATTGTGGGAACCACGAGTACCACCTTACTAGTTCAAACGCTTCATCACTTAGAGCAACTAAGTTTTCTCTCCGAATACAGATTACCTCTTTGCGTGTATCGAGGTCTTCATTAATATCAGAGTTATAGCCTTGGATTAGCTCTGGAGTTAGTTTCGGATTAGCACTTCTTTCTAATTTACGTTTGTCTGACATTTATCGCCCCCCTAAATCTACTTTAAATTCATTTACTCTAACCTTTGACACTTTCCCAGATACAGAGATTGGGCTTTGAGTATGTATGTATCTGATTGGGCACCCACGCCTCGAAGCCTTCCTTATTGCTTTGGCTACCTTTCTCTCTGTTGTACCTCGTTCATGCTTAGACATCTCACCAATAATTGCTGCAGCATATTCAGCGGTCCCTTGCTGATACGCTTCATTGCCAATTTTACGACTGCCGAGCGGGCTGCTGCCACCTTTAGCCTCTACGACAATGATTTCACCTGGTGGAGGGTCTTCGACCTCATAAACCATATCGAAGTCACCGGGCTTAGAGCCTGACGTTTCGATATCTTCAGGGTGCAATAGTTTTGCGGTTGGATACTTACTCCTAACAAAGTCGTCGGCCGCCAACTCACCAATTTTTGCAGACTGCTCATTGATCTTTGCTATTTGAGCATTATGACCTTCTGTTTCTCTTGCATTCATCGCCTCTTTGCGCATCTTCAAACACTTATCGATTTTTTCTTTGTTGCGTTCTGTCAGTTCATATTCGTTGGTGTTTAGTTCCGAGTTTTCTTTGTATTCTGCTTTATTAAGCACAAGATCTTCAGTAAAGATTGTGCAGCCCTGATCGCAATCTGCACTCTCAGAGTCCAGTACATGCGCATTTACAAACTCCTCTATACCGACTACGTACTGAACTTTTTGTTTGCTGCCATCTGATTGATTGATGTGACGATAAAAGGTAATTTCGTTTTTCTGGCAATCAATATGATCGATATCGTATTCATATCTGATGTGGTTTTTGCCATTCGGTTTACGAATCTTAACTTGTGAACGAACACCATCTTCCCCAACAGATGTTTCTTTAGCTGCTTGCAATACACGGTCGCACAATTCTTTGGGTACTTTGCCTTGAGAATGGATTTCAACCAACATTTTAGATAAACGTTTTAAACCTTCATCGCAAAGTAGCCCTGTAGGGTCAATCCATTGAATAGGGTTAATGGCATACTGATAATGGTTAACGCCGCCCGCAATGCTTATTGGATCTTGTTGAATAAAGCGGCCGAGGGTCGGGTCATAGTAACGTGCTAAATTGTAATGTAACTGGGTTTCGCAATCGAAGTACTGCCCTTGAAACCTTAGCGGGTTAACGACTTCTTCAATATCAATGTGCGCATACCCAAACGTGTCGTAAGTCGCTTGCCATACTGTCCTTCCGTCAATATCTTTGAGTACTTCTGGCTTTCCGACTTGGTCACATTGATAAAAATACACATGGCCATCTTCATACAACGCTATGGGGATATAAGTTTCAGGTTGGTAGAAGTACCAACGGAATGAACCTGAAAAATACTCACCAATCAAGCGTTCTCCTTCCCAGAAGAACTCACGAATTCCATTTTCGGAGATTTTCCTTATCCGTCGACCAAGAGCATCATATTCAAATTGACATATACCTTTGAATAAGTGCACTTCTATCAATTGATTCAAGGCGTCAAAGACTCGAGTTTGGGTGTAACCGTTCCCTTCTGCTGAAACTTGATTCCCCTGAGAGTCGTATTTGTATCTCATGTTGCCATACATATCGACTCGGTCTAAATGTACTTCGCAATCAGGAATTTTGGGGTTTCCAAAGCTATCAAAACAAAAAGACTGAATATCTTTTGGAGAATTTACACGTATGAGTTGCCCAAGTTTATCGTAATGAAAATGTGTTTTTCCAAACACGCTGTCGACAATAGTAGATATGTGATTACTTGCGTTGAATAAGTAACTCTTTTTCCTATCGGGCCAACATTGTTCTTTCAAACGCCCAATACCATCGAACACCTTATTCTCTATAAAGTCATTGCTTTTAATGGCACAGATTCTGCCAGTTTTGTCGTAGTTGAATTCCACCTTATGTCTCGCATCATCTCCAATAATGACAGCAGACACTTGTCCATATCGATCATATTCGTATACGACATTCGTTTTATCCGGCAACGATACCTGCAGCAACTTGCCGAGGCGACTATATTCTTGGGTGAATTCGAACGACCCTTGAACCCGCTTTATTTGGTTTCCTGATGGGCAGTAATGATATTGAAGAGTTTGATGCTTATTGGAGGCAAAAGTAATTTTCCCACCTAGGGTGTAACTGAAGTGACTTTCGTTGATATAGCGACCATTTCCAGCCCGAACATTAGACAAATAACCTGCATCATCATACCTGTATAGCACTGTCCGTTCATGAACTTGTTTTTCGGCAATCCTTCCCATCGAATCATAGCGAAACTTGGTTTCTATCCCATCAAAGCCTTGAGTTGAGATCAATTCCCCTTCTTGATCGTAAGAAAAGCAAAATTCCAATCCATCACTACGTATGAGTTTGCTGAGGTTTCTTTCCTCATCATATTCATAGGAAAAGCTACTCCCATCAGCAAGCACAATACCTTCTTGCTGGTTTAGCTGTCCCCAAACAATTTGTGTGACGCCTTCGGGCGTTGATACTCTTACTACTCGGCTGTACTCATCGTAGGAATACTCTTCACTAAAGCCTGTTTTGTCACTCTCGTTATAAAACTGCACGCTTGTGCGTTTGCCAGTATCATCATAAGTTAACGAAGCAATACAGCCATCGGGATAAGCGATACCATTGATCCAACCATTTTCATTATGACTATACCGAATCAAAGTCCCATTAAGCTCGTGGGCCACGACTCGTTGCTGCTTATCCCACCACCATTGTTTAACCTCTCCATCAGAGCAAGTGCTGCGAATGATATGACCGTGTTTGTCGTATTCATACTTAGTCATGCACCCTTGAGAGTCGCTGTCCCATACTCGCTGTCCAAGGGAGTTATAAAAAACCTGCTCTGATTCGCCATCTGGCGTAATGACCTTAGTGAGTTGCCCCAGCGAGTCATACTCGTAGGCATTTATCGCACCAGAGGAATGCGACTTCGATACTAATTGACCTTGAAGGTTATACTGGTAGCTTGTTTTGGTGTTGTCTGGATAGGTTTCGGTGACTTTCCTTCCTAAGTCGTCATAATCAAATGTCCATTTCCTTCCACTAGGACTGATTTTCTCTAATAACTTCCCCTGTTCATCATGGACAAATCTCCACATGTCATTGAAAGAATTTGAGTATGATGAATGTGGAGGATGAAAAGAAAATTGGTAGTCATATACGCCTAGATCACCATAGTTTCTAATACAGACAGCTTTAGTATCATCCCCCTCCCAAACAAAATGATGGGCAAAGCCTGTTGGTCTAACTCGTTTGGTGATGAGGTGTGAATGGTTGTAATAATAATGCTCAGTCAACTTCCATTGATTTGACGCTTTAACAAGATCAAAGTCAGAGTTGTACTCATAAGTCGCTAACGCTTTTCCTGTATTAGGTAGGAATAATTCGACCAAGCGACCTTCATCATTATATTGACACTCTATCGTCGGTTGTTTATTCGTCGCAATTCGAATCAAGCGATGGTTTTGTGAATACTCAAGCTGATAGTTTGAAAAGATGTCAGATCGAATTTCTCTTAATAACCACTTTTCGCGCTTCAGCTCAAATCGGTATTGATTACCGTTTGCTAAAGTAATAACTCTTGTCACTGAGTTTAAAAAATGACAACTTGCACCAACGTAAATTTGATAACTGGTTGCACCGACTGACACTGGCGAAAAGCTGATGACATCAGCAAGTTCATTTATGAACTCCCAGCTTATTACGGTTCCTTTTTCGTGATGGTTATCTTTTAGATCGAATGAAAAGTTGTGCCTCCACCCATAGCCCAACCCTTGATCGGTATCCGAGACACTCGAGCGGTATGTTCTCGACCATACAAAACCGTTCTGCAGTTCTACGTCCGTTAACGTCAGTATCTCCTCGCCACTAACTAAGGATACTGGGTCACCTGCTTTTTGGTCTTTTTCACAGCTCTCTTTTTGTGGTTTGGCTGACATTGCATCGACCCTAGCCTGCTGCTTTTGATCGGCTTTTAGGGATTGTTTGCTACTGACTTTGGTAGACGAATTTGGGGGATTTGTCACCCCTGTTGCCATTACATGTTCTTTTGAAGGAGGGATGAAAGAAGCTTTTAATTTGCCGTTGAGCAACGCTTCTGAAAGACGAGGTACGTAGCTATCAAATGGCGACTCTGTTTCAACGAGCTGTGGTGGAAATTCCCCAATTTGATAGAAGAGTCTTTCAATATCAGAGGTTTCTGCATTCTGAAACCCTTTTAAGAAATCTTCTGCAGCAATCAGAGAGTTAAATTCAACTAACTCACCATTAGGAGGTTTTTCACTCGATAAATGATATAGCGCACCAGATGTACTGATTAGGGGAAGAATGAATTGCGGAACCATAGCTGTAACGTGTTAGTCCTTTACTAATGCCTGTAGATAACAACTTTGCGCTGGCCTTGACACGCTTGTAGACCACTGATTTTCTTAGCGCTACACACTCTATCGACACAAATAAATCTGAGTAAATGCACAATAGTAGTGTTGTGAGTGATATCCCGTCACGTAGAACCAGCATTCTCAAGTTGTAGTCAATCTTTGAGGCTCCTCCACGAATATAAAAACGATCAAATAATCCTTAGTAATTCGCTTGTTTGAGACTAGGTGTCATATTTGTAAGACGAATCTTATGTTCAAGGCATAAAAAAGCCCCGCGATTGCGAGGCTTTGAACTGAGAGACTGTTTTATAGGTTTGGACCTGTAGAGGGTCTGTGCGGCATATTGTTGCGCAGTTGGTTCATACCTTGGTACATACGTAGGAACCACACTAAAATCGCCAACGCGGCGAACAGCATACCAATCCAAGGGATAAAGTACGCAACAGAGTCTAACAACGTACTGTGCATCCAATAATCACTCACACCAATCAACACACCGTTTGATGTTGCTACCGTAACGATAAGTACAACAAAGAACGTTAGGTATAGGAAGAAAGTACGAATCAAGCCGTAGTAATGTGAGTTCACTACGTCGCTGTCTTCGCCTTTATCCAAACGGTACCCAGCGTAAATGATTGCGACAACGCCTGAGATCAAGAACGTAAACGGGGTCAAACAACTCAGGATGTACGCAACCCAAATCCCGTTATGAGGTTTGTTCATTCGTCTTCGCTCCTTTTACTTCCGTTTGTGCTGTGTCTGTTTCGCCCATCGCCTCTTTGGATTTCACTTCTTCATACCAAAGATCGTGGTGCTCTTTCGCCCATGTCTCATCAACTTCACCGGTAACCATGCCTTCTAGTGCACCTTCCATACCGAATAGACCGATGTAGATGTGGAAGATAAAGCCACAAATTAGGATGAGAGCAGAAATCGCGTGAACAAGGTTAGACAGTTCCATATCGCGACGAGTTTGGCCGAAAATTGGGAAATCCAGAATTAAGCCACTCACAGCTGCGATAGCACCGAAGAAGATCAACAACCAGTAAATTGCCTTTTCTCCACCGTTCGAGAAACCAGCTGATGGGTGCGTGCCTTTGTGTTTACCAACCATGCCGCCCATTTTCATGAACCAACGAATGTCAGTCATGTTAGGGATAGATTTGCGCCACCATTTCAGTAGAACAAACATCAGCAAGATGAAGAACAGCGGGCCCATGTAGTTGTGGTACTGCTTCGCCAACATGACGATGAAGCCCCAGAACTCAGTTGGTACGTACGGCTTCAAGAAGTGCTTACCGTAAACCAGCATCAAACCACTGAATGCCAGCGTTAAGAAGGTAAACGCCATGCTCCAGTGAAGTGCACGGTCTAGTCGAGACCAGCGTTTCATCTTCTTGCCAGTACGTGGCTTGCTTAGCATCAGAGGACCTACGAATACATAAGCCATGATAACCATTGCGATACTGCCGAAAATCGCGACAGCGCCCGCAGGAGACATCCATTTCTCTTTAAGAATGTACCAAGTCTCACCCGGAGTACTGATCAGCACACCGTGTTCCGCTGATTTCGACGTGGTATAGCCTTCTTGCCCCTCTTTGACCTGACGCCAGAAGTCTGCACCTGCAAGTTGTGTCATCTCCTGTTGTACCACTGGAGATGTGTCTTCTTGCGCAGACGCTGGCATAGCAAAGGTCAGGAGTAATGCTGTCATCATCGACAGCATTACAAGAGACGCACGTTTAAGAGTATTTAACATGTGTCTCTCCTACTTAGCTTTTGGTTGCGTCGTAAGAAAGATCGTTACCGTCTGTCCAACCTGCGTTTTTCGCACCGCGCTCAACCACACGTTGACGGAAGATGTCAGATACTTTCTCTGCATCACCCGCTAGCAGTGCTTTTGTTGAACATAGTGACGCACACATAGGTAGCTTACCTTCAGCAATACGGTTCGCACCGTACTTCTCACGCTCTTCTACAGAGCCAGGTTCTGTGTTTGGACCGCCTGCACAGAAAGTACATTTGTCCATTTTGCCACGCTCACCGAAAGATGCTTGTTTCGGGAACTGAGGCGCACCGAATGGACAAGCGAACAGACAGTAACCACAACCGATACAAAGATCTTTGTTGTGAAGAACGATGCCGTCTTCCGTATGCTCGAAACAGTCAGCTGGACAAACTGCCATACAAGGCGCATCTGTACAGTGCATACAAGCAACAGAGATTGAGTTTTCACCTGGTTCACCGTCGTTCAGTGTTACCACGCGACGACGTTGAATACCCCACTCAAGCGCATCATCGTTTTCGTTCTTACATGCAGTAACACAGCCGTTACACTCGATACAGCGTTTGGTGTCACATAGGAATTTCATTCGTGCCATTGTCAGACTCCTTACGCTTTACGAATGTTACATAGGGTTACTTTAGTTTCCTGCATCAAAGTAACAGGGTCGTAACCGTAAGTGGTTGCCGTGTTGGCTGCTTCACCAACAACATAAGGATCCGTACCTTCTGGGTACTTATGGCGTAGATCTTCACCTTCGAACTTACCGCCAAAGTGGAATGGAATGAACGCCAGACCCGGTTTAACACGACGAGTGACCATCGCTTTCACCTTAATGCGACCTTTCTCTGCACCTTCAACCCAAACGTCATCGCCATCTTTGAAGCCAAGATCGTTTGCGTCTTTCGGGTTCACTTCAACGAACATTTCTTGTTGAAGCTCAGCAAGCCATGGGTTTGAACGTGTCTCTTCACCACCACCTTCGTACTCAACCAAGCGACCAGAAGTCAGGATAATTGGGTATTCGCCAGACTTGTCTTCTTTCTGGATAGACTTGTAAAGCGTTGGTACACGGAAGATTGCTTCTTTGTCATCCCAAGTTGGGTAATCCGTTACAAGGTCACGACGTGGTGTGTATAACGGCTCACGGTGTAGCGGTACGCGGTCTGGGAATGTCCAAACAATCGCACGCGCCTTCGCGTTACCAAATGGGATACAACCGTGCTTGATTGCTACGCGTTGGATACCGCCAGACAGGTCAGTTTTCCAGTTTTTACCTTCTGCTGCTGCTTTTTCTTCAGCCGTTAAGTCATCCCACCAACCAAGCTGTTTGATTAGCTTGTCAGAGAACTCTGGGTAACCGTCTTTGATTTCACAGCCTTTAGAGTAGCTGTCTTCAGCAAGCAGGCTTTGACCTTCGAATTCAACACCGAAACGCGTACGGAAGTTACCGCCACCTTCTGCAACCGTCTTAGACGTATCGTACAGAATGTGTGTGCCTGGGTGCTTCATCTCTGGCGTGCCCCAACATGGCCAAGGTAGACCGTAAGTCTCACCATTCACAGTACCACCCTCTGCTTCCAGAGATGTCTTGTGGAATGTGTGCCAGTTTTGTTGGTGCGCTTTTAGACGCTCTGGGCTTTGACCTGTGTAACCGATGGTCCACATGCCTTTGTTGAATTCGCGAGTGATGTCTTCAATCACTGGTTGGTTGTTCTCAACACGGATGTTCTTGAACAGCAGATCTTCATAACCTAGCTTCTTAGTTAGCAGGTACATGATTTCGTGGTCAGGTTTAGATTCGAACAATGGTTCGATAACCTGATCACGCCACTGAATAGAGCGGTTAGAAGCAGTTACACTGCCGTGTGTTTCGAACTGAGTCGTTGCTGGAAGCAGATAAACGCCGTCAGTACGGTCGTTCATTACCGCTGCGACTGTTGGGTATGGGTCAACAATAACCATCATATCCAGCTTCTGCATCGCTTTCTTCATCTCAGGACCACGAGTCTGAGAGTTTACTGCATGACCCCAGTAGAACATTGCACGGATGTTTTCACGTTGACGAATGTTGTCTTTGTTTTCAAGTACACCATCCACCCAACGAGACACAGGAATGCCTGCACTGTTCATTGGTTTTTGACCGCCGTAAGCGTTGTCATCAAAGCGACCTTTTACCCAATCAAAATCGATGTCCCACACTTTCGACCAGTGACGCCATGAACCCTCAGACAGACCATAGTAGCCTGGAAGCGTATCAGACAGTACGCCAAGGTCAGTTGCACCCTGTACGTTATCGTGACCACGGAAGATGTTTGCACCACCTCCCGATTTACCGATGTTACCTAGCGCAAGCTCAAGTACACAGTAAGCACGAGTGTTGTTGTTACCAGTCGTATGCTGAGTACCACCCATACACCAAACGATACAACCCGGACGGTTTTCAGAAAGCAGTTTCGCTGTTTGGTAAACTTCAGATTCAGGAACGCCAGTTACGCGCTCAACTTCTGCTGGTGTCCACTTAGCTACTTCCGCACGGATTTCATCCATACCGAAAACACGCTGACGAATGAACTCTTTGTCTTCCCAGTTGTTCGCAAAGACATGCCATAGCACGCCCCAAATGAACGCAACGTCAGAACCCGGACGTAGAGATACGTAGTGATCCGATTTCGCAGCTGTACGAGTACGACGAGGATCCGCTACAACGATCTTACAGTTGTTCTTCTCTTTCGCGATAAGGATATGCTGCATCGCAACAGGGTGCGCTTCTGCAGGGTTAGAGCCAATGAACAGCATCGACTTACAGTTGTGCATGTCATTGAAAGAGTTGGTCATCGCACCGTAACCCCAAGTGTTTGCCACACCTGCTACGGTTGTTGAGTGACAGATACGAGCTTGGTGGTCAACGTTGTTGGTACCCCAAAGTGACGCCATTTTACGGTATAGGTACGCTTGTTCGTTGTTGTGCTTCGCACTACCCAACCAGTAAACTGAATCTGGACCCGACTCTTTGCGGATGTCCATCACCTTGTTACCGATTTCTTCGATCGCTTGATCCCAAGAAAGCTTCTTCCACTTACCATTTTCAAGCTTCATTGGGTATTTCAGACGACGCTCACCGTGTCCATGCTCGCGCAGTGCTGCACCTTTTGCACAGTGTCCACCAGCGTTGAATGGGTGATCGAATGCAGGCTCTTGACCTGTCCATACGCCATTTTGAACTTCAGCGTAGATACCACAACCTACAGAACAGTGAGAACAGATGGTACGTTTGACCTCTGTTTTCGCTTCTGGATCCACCGATTTAGCTTGCGCTTTCTTCATCATGCCCGGTGCAAAAAGGCTTGCACCTACAACCGCACCACCAGCAGCAAGCGAGGTGTTTTTCATGAATGCACGGCGAGAAACGCCAAGCTGATTGGTTTCTTTGCTCACACTGTCGGAGCGTTTGACAAGTTTCATCCGTTATCTCCTAAAGTGTGTCGTAGTAATCGCGAATGTGTTGAGTTTCACGATACCCTTTCTTCTTCACGTCTTTTTCAGAAGGCTCAACCGTTTCTGAAGCGCTTGCCACTTTTGTTGTACCAGCGACAACCGCACCAGCTACGGCTGCAGTCGTTAAGCCTTTCAGGAGATCCCTACGGCTTGTGTTTATTTCTTTATTATCTTTCATCATTGCTTCCTTACCTTACGGTAGATCTTTGGAGGCTATTGCCCCTCTATCGATATGACCAAGTACTGCTCGATTACTCGTAATCAGTGACGTTTTTCACATCAATTTTTAATTTGTGCTTACTGCTTTTGGTGTTCACGCTAAAGCGCACTTGTTCCAGTGTTAAGAACGCCTCACACAGCTGAGCTGCTGGCTTATAAAAGTTCGAGCTCTCTGCATGTTCTAGTTGCTGAGTGAAAGAGCTAAACCAAGGTGCGATGTGTTTGTTAAACACCGCTTGTTGAAGATCTTCTTCTTCATCCGTTAGCATCGACATTACTTCGCAAAGCGCCGCGATGTGATCTTCAGGCTCTTTCACATTCTCATCACGCTCAAAGCCAAGTAGCTCTAAGTCGCGACGAATTTCTGCCAATGGTTTTTCCATCATTGCACCTGTACGATGCCATGAGCCAAAAGGCATAACTTCACCACGACCGATACCAATGAATAGGTCTTGGTATTCATCTTCTAGTGCTTCGCGGTTGGAATCTTTTGCCGCTTGCTGAAGCGCAATCCATGCTTTTTGCATTGCGCTTTCAGATGGTTCAACTTCTAGAGAAGTTAGAAACTCGATCATCTCTTCACTTGGAGCACTGCGAAAAAGTGCTGACAAAACCAAGTAGATCTCTGTTCTCAGTGTTTGTTCTTGTTCTCGTTGTGTATCCACTGCGAGCTCCTAGTATTTCAGTTGTTTCATTGGGTCTTCTGCCATCGACTCAAACATGTCGATCACACGGCAGTCTTCACACATTGCGATACGATTGATCGCCGCTTCATCTGAGAAATGAGAGTGACCGCGTAACTTGTTTTGTAGCATGTCGATCATAGACTGAGGTGCGAATGGCTTATGACAGCGAATACATTCCGCGGCTTTCTCTTCGTGAATCACAACCGCTTTTTGGCGCTCTTCTTTTACCCAGTTCATTCGAGGCGTCAGAGTCAGCACTTTCTCTGGACACGCCTTTTCACACAAACCACATTGAATACAATCTTGCTCAACGAATTTAAGAGACGGTGATTCACCGTCAGTATGAAGTGCACGTGTTGGACAAACCGCCACACAGCTCATACACAATGTGCAGTCTTTGCTCTCGCAAGAAACATTGCCGTAAGGGGCGTTCGCAGGCAGCTCTACAATGTTCTCAACCGGAATACGAGAAGAAGACATCGCATCCAGCGCAGTAAACAAACGTTGACGCTTGTTACCTTGAAGATCGCCAAGGGCAAGATCGAATGAATCTGTACATAGTGTTGGAGGACCTTCACGAAGCGATTCCAAGTAAAGGATATCGATGGTCTCTTTTGCGATACCAAGTTGATCCAATAGCTCTTGCGCGATACCCACTTCGTTGTTCAGAACACGAATGATGGTTGCAGGCATAAAGCGAGAAGCCGCAAATAGCACTTGCGTCGCGCCATTAACTAGAGCTGCAAACCATGTATCGATACCGATAGAAGGAAGCTCTTCAACCACGATTGGAATCACGTTATCTGGTAGCGCTTTCAGTGCCATCACGTTGTAAGTCTCGTGACGAGAGCTACAGATAAGAACGATAGGATCCAGACCGCCCGCTTGCTCGTAGTTCGCTAGCGTGCGTTCAATGAATTTTTGCGTATCTTCAGGATTAGGTAGCGCGTAATGAATCGCTTCTGTCGGACAAGCCGTTGCACAAGTACCCACGCCCTGACATAGGTATGGGTTAATCTCGATGCGATGGCCTGTTTTATCACTGCCTTCACTTGATAGTGCGCCAGCAGGACAAGCATCGACACAACGCTCACAACCTTTTACGCCACGAGAACTGTGCGCACATAGATCAGTGTCCAGACGGAAGAACTTTGGCTTATCAAACGTCCCCATTAGTGTCGGGATTTCTTCTAGCGCTTCTGCCAGTTTTGGATAACCGCGTCCTACTGGGTAGTAACCCGGAACCGGAACCTCTTCTGACATACAGCTGCTTAGACAAAGATCGAGAACAACATCGAAACAATCACTATTGATAGCGACTTTTGCTAGGTTGCTTGTTAGACCGTTATTTTCGATAAGCACTTCAAACGTACCTAGGAAACCAGAAACTTGAACTGAGTTTGCAAAGTACAGTTCTGGATTGGTGCCTTTCTCTCCGTCTGTAGAAAGAAGTGTCAGGCTGTTCATTTGAGTAAGCTGTGCGGCTGCACTCTCAATGATGGCAGTCGGTCCAACAATCAGTGTATTACCGCCACTCTCGTAGCTCACCGTTGGTGGAATAAGGTTGGTCAACTCTACGGTATTTTCAAACGCATACAGACGCGCTTTACCGTTATTGGAAGTTGCTTGTTCTAATAGTTGTTTCAACATTGCTCAGTTCCATTTATACGCATGGATAGTTTCTTCCATCATTCATTGTAGTTAGCGCAGGCGATTCTGCTGATTAACTCGTCCGTAACTTCCTCTTTTGAGTAGTACCGACCTCGCCATATTTGCCTGTTAAGCAATTAGGCCAAGTTCAACGAAAATGGTAATGAGCAACAGATAGCAAATGTCGTGCCAATTAAATATAAGCTAATTTTCAATAGGTTAGCTATTTATCTTAGAAATTGTAGGGATAAAAAAACCGACTGAGACATTTTGTCTCAACCGGTTCATTGAGTGTTTAGTCAAAATGTACCTATTCTTTGTGTGGTATATTTTGTCCCACCTCTTCTGGGCCTAGTTTTGTCTCTGGAATATCACTTTCATTAGATGCTGTGTTTATATACAGTTCTTTTTGTGCTTCGGGAATTTCGGCACCTTCAGTAAGTTCTGCATCTGCCTCTTCAACATCATTTTGTCCTTTAGATTCAACGAGTTGGGCGTTTTCTTCTGCTAATTCTTCTTCTGTTTTCTCTTTCACCCAATCACGAAGTGTTTCAGCAACCCCTTCAGAAAGCGACTTGAGATTACTGTAGTCATCGTCGTAATCATCCAAACCATCACGAACGTTAAATTCTTCTGATAAGAACATCTTGCGCAGTGCTGCTTTCTTAACGCTCTCTGACGCCTCAGAAACCAATAACTGCGCTACGGACATCTCTTCAGGATTGGTAGTTTCGCTTGATGTATCTTGAGCTTCAGTCTCTTTAGCAGGAGCATCGGCAGCAGATGCTTGCGCTTCAGTGCTTAATTCTTGTTGTGCGTATGCGGTTTCTGGCTCAGTAGATTCAACAGAGTCCACAACCTTAGCCTCTGTAGACTCGGTCGTAGTTTCTTCTAATTTACGTTTCGACCAACGGCTAAAAAAACTAGTTGCCATTTGCTCTACCCGCTCCTTTGCGTTTCTTACGTCTTACTTCTAACAATTCACCGTGGCGACCGATAAAAGCTTCCATCCAAGCTTGAACGGCTAACGGCATATCATTGGATAATACTAGGTTATCGCCATCCATATATTGCGCGGCGACAGTTTGAGATGCCGTAAGCAGTTGAATCGTAGGCGTATCACTAGAGTCGACATTATCCATTACCAAGAAGAGCTTAGGCTGTTGTGAGCTCAGGTTAAATCGGTAATCGGTGCGCTCGTCTTTATGCAGTTGCAGCAAGCACACGTGCTGAGTGTCTTCAGTTGGATTAATTTCAAACCCCGTCAGTTGCCATTGGGTCGTAACCCAAATACCCGTGCTGATTTCATGCTCTACAAGATCCACACCAATCGGCCATGAATCTTCATTTTTCTCGAACTGTTTCTTATCCGACATAACTCACCCAATTTGTTCTGTGTTGGCTTTAAGAAAGAAAAGGACATTTTGTACTTTGCTTTCAACCATTTTAGCGGTACAAAGCAATAAACGCGCCAAACTGAGCTCAACCTTCACTCAGCTCATAAGTTCAAAACTAGTAGAAATTCAAATTAGCACCTGTGTCATCGCTGCGATATCGCAGAATTAATTCAGAATCGTACCAATGCCTCGCAATTTCCAGCACAACGGCTATTTTGGAATGAGAATTGCTTTGTATGTGGCGTTAAGACGAATAGACCCATTTAATGAGAGCGTGTATTGGCTCTCTCATTCATTAGGAAATGACTGTGGTAAAACCAAATATTATTAAAACCAGTGAAAATCCCCTACAGACCATCGAAGTAGAAGTGTTTGACGAATACGGCGAAAAGCTGACTAAGCAGATCGCCTGTGAGCGTCCTCTTACGGTGATGTTGAACTGGAAGGAAGTCGTTACGCTAATGACGCTTGGCTCTCGCCCTGAAGCGCTTGTGTTGGGTTATTTGAAGAACCAGAGCTTCTTGTCTGATCCTGAAGCGATTGAATCGGTCATTATTGACTGGGAAACGCACTCAGCTGCAGTTATCACCAAAGAAAATACCGAACACCTAGAAGGCGCGCTGAAGAAGAAGACTGTGACATCTGGCTGTGGTCAAGGCACTATGTACGGCAACGTGATGAAGCAGCTTGAAGATTACCAAGTGCCGCAAGTGCCGTTGAAACAATCTGAAATCTACGCGGCGCTTGAAGCGTTGACGCATTACAACGATACCTACAAAAAAGCAGGTGCGGTGCATGGCTGTGCGGTATGTAAAGGCAATGAAGTGCTGTCTTTTGTGGAAGATGTTGGTCGTCACAACGCGGTTGATACGCTAGCAGGTGAAATGTGGCTTAATCAAGAAACCGGTGAAGATAAGATTTTCTACACAACAGGTCGCCTTACATCAGAGATGGTGATTAAAGTAGCGCAGATGGGTATCCCTGTCCTGCTTTCTCGTTCAGGTGTGACTCAAATGGGGTTGGATCTGGCGAAAAAGTTTGGCATTACTACTATCGCTCGTGCGAAAGGCTTACGCTTCCAAGTCTTTACCGGAGCAGAGAAGATTGAGTTCGACGTAAAGGGTAACTCGTAACGGCTCTATCACTCAGACTTGCAATACACCTCCAATATACTATTAGTTTTATATATGACATCTCATTATGAATTGCGGTGCATAAATTAAACGTCAATAGCTAGGGAGGTGTCCATGCCAGGGTCACCAATACTTGAACGACTTACCAATCTATCCATCCGAGCAAAACTTACATCCATTATTGTCATTCTTCTCATAGGCATTTCTGGATACGCCTATATTGAGCAAGCGAGCTTTGAAAGACTTGATTCCCTGAGGCACGCAATCGAGGTTAATCAGCTCAGCGAAATAGAACTCCTCACCCTACGCAGGCATGAAAAAGACTTTCTTGCTCGTCATGATCCCAAATACCTTTCAAGATTTAGTAAAACCTTTCAAGAGCTCGAGGTGTCACTGGATGAACTGAATACGTTTATCACACAAAATGCACCGCAATACAATTCAACTATCCAAGAAGCTCAAAGCCGTATTTTTGAGTATCAACGACAATTCAAAGAGCTGAGTAACGAAGTAACAAAACTCTACACACCAAACGGCTTTTATGCACAGCTGGCAACAGCACGCGAAGAGCTAAAGAGAGCGACAATAGACACACACAGCGCACAAGCAAAAATCGCCTACTTAGAGTTAGTTGAGTTGGATTATCAATATCTTTCCCAGCCATCTATGAACCTTGGCCAGCGTCTCATTTCAAAAGCCTCGGATTTAGTTAATATAGAAGCCGTGACTTTCCCTTCTCTTGAACACTCTTCACGCCTCTATTTATCTTCCCTAACATCTTTAGTCTCAAGTTTTGAGCGTATTGGCTACACCCCTAGTCTAGGTTTCAGTGGGGCATTAAGAAGTAATGTCCACCTCTTAGAACAACAGCTATTTGATCTACAAAAGAACATTGAAGTGATGGCCAAAAATGCGCAACAAGAAGTTCAGTTCCAACTTCATATAATTGGAGCGTTCATCGCACTGTTCGTATCGACATTGCTTATCTTACTATCTGTGACCATATCGAGACGCTTGAATGCAATCACACATATGATGAACAACATTTCATCAGGTGATGGTGATTTAACCGTAAGAATGGAAGCGAGAGGCAAAGATGAGTTGGGACAATTGGCTCAGTCCTTTGACTTCTTCATAGAAAAAATACACAAAAATATGATTGAGCTCGCTGCAGTGCTGGAAATTCTTAAAGTAAGTGCTTCAACGTGTAAGCACAGCGCAGACAAGAGCATGAATAATAGCCAATTGCAAAAGGTCGAAGCGGAGTCTGTCGCAACGGCGGTCAATGAGTTGGTGATGACGAGTAATGAGATCAACAACAATATCGATGCTGCGGCGCAAACAGCAAGCGAAGTTCGTCGTAGTGCAATAGAAACACTTTCTTTAACTGAGCAATCGAAACAGAGCACCACAACCCTAATGGAGCATATCCATGCCTCCAAATCTACCGTTGAAGATTTGGAAGGCCAGAGCCAAGAGATCAACCATATCGTCTCCTCTATTCAGCGTATTGCAGAACAAACAAACTTACTCGCACTTAATGCGGCTATTGAAGCAGCGCGAGCTGGTGATAGTGGACGAGGATTCGCAGTCGTGGCCGATGAAGTAAGACAATTGGCAATACTTACCAATGATTCGACCCATCAAATTGAAACCACGATTAGTCAGCTTGGCATGGGTGTGCAACAAGCCGTAAACATGATGCAAACCAGTTTCGAGCAAGCCGAAGAAACCAATTCGATCAGTTCAAAAGCTCAAGGCTCAATAGAGTCAATCACTACGCAAGTGGATACCTTATTCGATATGAATTCCCAAATATCCGCTGCATCCGAAGAGCAAAGCACAGTGTCTAGTGAGATTGACCGTAATATTACCCAAATCGCGGTACTAGCCAGTGAGACCCATCAACTCGTTGCCCAATCTTCTACGTCGAGTAACGAGGTTGAGAGCGTAAGTTCAAGATTACAGACGCTACTTGGTCAATTTAAGTATTAATGGAAAAAGCATAGCTACGGGGAAGTTCAGCGCTTCCCCGTTCTATTTACTTAGCGCCAGTTGACTACTGTTCAGTTCAGCTTTCCTTTGCTTACGCACTGCCATATTTGAATCCATATACACGATAAAATCGTTGTTAACACTCTTCCCACAATATTCTTCTGATAGCTCTTCCGTGGTGATCCCTGACCAACTAGAGAAGAAACACTCAAAGTAAAACAGAGAAAGTGGTCGATGATTAATATCAGGTATATTTCGATTTCCCGTGAAGAAAAATGGTACGTATAGAGACTCGATATCCGGTGGAGTTCTGACGTCGTGTTTAAGCGGTAAAGCTCCGTGAGGAGAACCAAGCCCATGATCGGAGAAAAAGACATATTCTCCGCCCGCTTTTTTCACCATCTCAATGATCTCAGCCTGCAAAAAATCAGTGTACAAAACACTGTTGTCGTATTGGTCGAGTCTCTTTTCTCCTGAGCTAAACAAATCAAATTCCGCAGGGTAGCGATCGGAGAAGTTCATATGAGAGCCATAGAAATGTAGGATAATCAATTTACGTTCTGAGCGTTGTTCAAGTGCTGCGGACAGTTGTGCGATGAGGACATCATCATACAGAGCTCCTCCTTCTTCTTTTGAAGCAAAATATTGGGTGTCCGCTTGCTGAGCGAGTGTTGAGATTGAAAAGTCCCACTGACCGAATTGTGCTTGATTCGACAACCAGAAAGTTTGATAACCTGCCGCCTTCGCAAGAAGAATAATTGATTGTGAGAAGTTAGGCATATTGCCAGTTTTCGTCAGCATCGCAGGTATCGCCCCCCACGTATTACTCCCTGCCGCATACGGTTGATTAACGACCGTCAACTGGCTCTTAATAGCATCGAGTTTTGGGGTGGTCTTTCTCTCATACCCATACAAACTCATGTTACCAGCTCTAAGAGACTCTCCTATACCAATAACAAGAACGTTTGCCGCCTCTGTTGATGCTTCTACATTCGTCCACGTCGCAGCATTATCGGTTTGCAGTGTCATCAGGCTTACAGAGTCTTTTATAGCAATCACGCTTTGAAAGGTCGGAAAACGCAAAGACAGTTTATGTATGGTGTATTCAGCTGCGGTATAAGAATACGAGTATCCGCGCGCCGTACCTTTATTGATATAGTCCGCAAATTCATTGCCGCTATATACCTTGGGTATCTGAACAAGAAAAGGTAATAACAGGTATATCGAACCAGCATAGAGAGAGCATCGCCACCATTTGCTTGCCGTTATAGAGGAGCTAAGTAACGCGAGCACGATAACCCAAAGCGTAGTACTTAGCATTTCCCACCCATGCTCAGCGACGAAGCTCGCAGACTCTTCAGTTGGTGCATTGAACACGCTAAAGATCGTACTAATCGAAAGTGGCGCTTGGTAGGCCAAGTGTGTAAAAAACACGATACCTAGGAAAAGCACAACCAACCATTTCAACGGCTTAAAGACGTTTAATGTCACCACTAAACCAAAGAGCAATAAGGATTGAAATAGTACGTGTATCAGCGCCTTGACAGTCGAGACGTGAAACTTATCGATATTCGTTACGTAGGCGAAAGTGATGCACGCAACCATGACGACGACGCATACAAGAGACTGTGAGCGAACCGAACGAGATGAACTCATTACTCACCTCCTTGTTGGTGACAATAAGAAAACTGCGAATATATGGGGATATCGGTTAAAACAACCTTAATGTTAGGGTGCTCAATTTCCCTTATCGCCATTGGCTGATTAACGGTGAACAGTAAAGTAGGGATATCAGAGAAAGCAATACGAAATCGGTCCGTGTAATAGTTGATGTCGGTAGAGACTGCTGTAAACCAACCCAACCAATACTTAATATGCGTTTTGACCGCATAGATAAAGTACCGCCAGTCACTGATGTCATCATTCAAGTTTAACCAATAACTCGTGTTGAAGCCTTGGGTTGTAAATGCAGAAAGCGCGTGTTCGTTCACCGATTCGATGACGATTTGTCTCCGGCTAATATTGGGGTCAGCAAGACTAACCAAATGATCTAAAGCACTGTTACGTTCATCGAGATCGAGTTGAGAGAGATTTTTAAAGTCCAACCAATATTGTGTAGAGCCTCCAAACGTGACAAATACCCACTCTAAAGTCAGTTCTATCTCTTTAGGCTCTGGGTCGTGTTTTACCAAAAAGCGCTGCTGTGCCACATCGTAGAACACATCAATTTCAATACCTTTCGCTCCCGCTTTCAACGCTTCATTAAACGCTGGAATGGTATTTTCTTCCGCTCTTGTCGTAAGACCTCTATGCGCCCAAACTTCTGTACAACTTTGCCAGTACATTTGTGCTTGAGATGTAGAAAAAGCGAACCATGCAAGCATTGGCACAAAGCATGTCAACAGCACGAAACCAAAGGCTATTACTTTCAAGCTTGTTCTATAATCCGGCATATATTCTCGTCCCTATTCTCATTTTGAATTTCAAAATACGAGAAAGCTCGAAGATTCGCTTTCTAAGTTCTCCTTTGCACAATATGTACCTGTTTCAATATTCCGTTCTTGGGAACATAAAAAAGCCCCAAGCATTAGGCATGCTTGGGGCTTTTTATCTTTAGACTTTCTATTTTTGGGCAATAAGAGCGTTAGCCTTCAATGCCGCGAGATTTTAGGAACTCGGAGTAAGTACCTTTAAAATCTGTGATTTTGCCGTCACGGATTTCGATGATACGTGTCGCTAGCGAGTCTACGAATACACGGTCGTGCGATACGAAGAACAATGTGCCCTTGTACTGCTCTAGTGCCGTGTTCAAAGATTCGATCGATTCCATGTCCATGTGGTTGGTTGGTTCGTCCATTAGCAGCATGTTTGGCTTGTGCATCATTAGCTTACCAAGCAGCATACGACCTTGCTCACCACCAGACAGTACTTTTACTGACTTCTTGATGTCATCTTGACCAAACAGCATACGACCTAGGAAACTACGAACCACTTGCTCGTCATCGCCTTCTTGACGCCATTGACCCATCCAATCAGTTAGGTTTAGGTCTTCTTCGAAGTCGTGTGCGTGGTCTTGCGCGTAGTAACCGATGTTCGCGTTTTCAGACCATTTGAACTCACCAGTACGTGGTTCTAGTACACCAGCAAGTGTGTTCAGTAGGGTTGTTTTACCCACACCGTTCTCACCGATGATTGCAACGCGCTCACCGACTTCAAAAATTGCATTGAAGTTAGCAAATAGGTCTTCTTCAAAACCTTGGCTTAGGTTTTCAACAATCAGAGCGTTACGGAATAGCTCTTTAGACTGTTCAAAACGAATGAATGGGTTTTGACGGCTAGACGCTTTCACTTCGTCCAGTTTGATCTTGTCGATTTGCTTCGCACGAGATGTTGCTTGTTTTGCTTTCGATGCGTTTGCAGAGAAACGTGCAACGAACGTTTGTAGCTCAGCGATTTGTGCTTTCTTCTTCGCGTTGTCGTTTAGTAGACGCTCACGAGCTTGAGAAGCCGCTGTCATGTACTCATCGTAGTTGCCTGGGTAAACACGTAGCTCACCGTAATCCAAGTCTGCCATGTGCGTACATACTGAGTTTAGGAAGTGGCGGTCGTGCGAGATGATGATCATTGTGCAGTTACGCGCGTTTAGCGTGTCTTCCAACCAGCGGATAGTGTCCATATCCAAGTTGTTGGTTGGTTCGTCAAGAAGCATTACGTCTGGGTCTGCGAATAGAACCTGAGCTAGAAGCACACGAAGTTTCCAACCCGGTGCAACTTCACTCATTAGACCGAAGTGTTGCTCCATTGGAATACCCACAGCAAGAAGAAGCTCACCCGCTTTCGCTTCTGCCATGTAACCGTCCATTTCCGCGAACTGAACTTCTAGGTCAGCCACTTTCATGCCGTCTTCTTCGCTCATTTCAGCAAGTGAGTAGATGCGGTCACGCTCTTGCTTCACTTCCCATAGCTCTTTATGACCCATGATTACTGTATCGATTACAGTGAATTCTTCGTACGCGAACTGATCCTGGTTCAGTTTTGCAACGCGCTCGTTTGGATCGTAGCTTACGTTACCGCTTGTTTGTTCAAGCTCACCGCTCAGGATTTTCATAAAGGTTGATTTACCACAACCGTTAGCCCCGATTAAGCCGTAGCGGTTACCTTCGCCGAACTTAACTGAGATGTTTTCAAATAGCGGCTTAGCGCCAAATTGTTGAGTAATATTCGCTGTGGAAATCAAAACCTTTACCTTAGCAATTCAAGTTTATTAGGAAAAACCGCGCAACGTTACTGCTTAAGGCTACACACTTCAAGTTTTGTTTTTATTAATTAATGAGAAAAAGCATTCTTTAGCAGGCTGTTTTTTGAGATTTGGCTAACATAAACCTTGCTACTAATAAGCGCTCCTACCCTAACCGACTCAAATCTGAGACATAAATTCGTCATGACCAAGCATTGACATACTCCATGAAATTAGGTTTATAGTGCGTCCCCTTTTATCAATTCCGTACGCTATGCCTTTTTTAAGCATCAGTTTATCAAGGGAAATCGCAACATCGTGCACGGTCATTGGGTAAAACTCGCATATCGCGATAAAGCAACTACACTAACTCTAACCTTCTAAGTTTTAAGAGAATTTTATGCATTTCATGGCGCGCATTTTAATGCTAGTCGGTCTCGTGCTTTCTTTACCTGCTCAAGCTGAGTGGGAGTACGAATTTCAGCCTGAGCCTCAAGTCTTGCCTGTAGCGCAAGAGATCACTCAGGAGATCAACAAGCTGCCAGAACCTTTGTTTATGTCGGACCAAGACAAACGTAAGGTCAACCAACTGCTCAACGCAGTAATGAGTGAGCAGCGCAAACAAACCCGTATCTTTGATCAACATTTAAATACCTACCGAGAGTCTGGTGAAGATAAAGAATGGTTTGATACGCAATCAAGTCATTTAACACTTAACAGCCTAGGGCAAAGTAAAGAACGTTTGTTGGAACTGACCGATCCCATCACACACGACAAGCTTACTGGCTTTGGCCCGTACGGTGTGACTCAATTCAAGCAAGAGTGGCACCAAACCCAGTTAAATGCTGAATACTTACTGTTCTTCCAAATTCGCTCGTTCCAATCACTGATTAAAGAGATTTTGATATCGCCTATCCCAGTCGTATGGGCTGGCATCAAAGTGCTGTTCATCTATTTTGGTTTGGTATGGTGGTTAACCAACAGCAAGCGCATCATTACTCTGTTCCGTGAAACACAGTTGGACAACGTTACCACGCCGCCGATCTGGGTACGTTTGATTTGGTATATCAGTCGTGCGCACAGAGCAATTGCTTGGTTGATTGCTATTACGCTATCTCTGCGGGTGCTATCAGAAACCCCTAGCTTGCAGCACCTGATTATTCTCGAAATATTCACTTGGTGGGTTCTAGGCGGATCTATTGCTATTAGCTTTATCTTGGAGTTTGCTTACCGCAACAGTCGCAGTACTAACCAAGAGGTGATTGCCCTACGTCTTTCGACCATTCGTCGTTACGTGTGGAGCGCCATTGTTGCCGGAGTGATTCTGCAAATCTCTATGCGAACGCTCGGGAAAGGCACCATCTACTCTTGGATCTACAGTGCGTTGTTCTTCTGGTTTGTATTGGTGACGCTGTCTGTATTGCGACTATGGCGCAATAAAGTGTTTGAAGTTGCGGAGAAACTATCTGAAAGACCAGTGTGGGTAAACTGGGCAATTCGCCGCAAAGATACCATTCTACTGAGCATCGTCGGCACGGCCATCGCTGCCACATGGATAATGCTACACAGCTTTAAGCATCGTATTGTGGCAATGCTGTCTAACTACACCATGTTTAGCCAAGCTTTAGCGTACTTATTCCGTATCGAAGTGGCAAAACAAACGGGTAATAATGGTGCTGACACCAACCTTGTGCGAGTAAAAGGTGACCAAGCGTTTGATTATGTCCTACCAGGCTGTGAAGACAGTGAATTGGTAGAATACGCTGCTGATGAGCTTAAGCAGTTGTCCAAATACCTACTGACAGACAGCCCTGCGGTTTGCGTTATTTCCGGAGAACGTGGTGTCGGTACAACGACCTTCCTACGCACTATGTTGAGCAAAGTAAAGAATGCCGAGCCGCTTTATCTAAACTGCCCATACGCAGGTTACAGTGAGCTACTGAAAGAACTGGCTCTGCAACTGGGATTAGAAGAGGACGCGTCCGAGATTCAGGTTCTTGCCCATCTACGTAAGAGTGATACGCCTTACCTTATCGCCGTCGATAACGCCCAACGCTTAGTTAAACCAATGGTGGGCGGTTTAGGTGGTTTAATTAAGCTGACTAACCTACTTCGTCGCTCTAAGAAGAATCACCGCGTTGTGATGGCGATTGAGAAAGCGAGCTGGCGTTTTGTCGACCGTGCTCGTGGCGAACGTTTGCTGTTTGACTGGGTGGCATTTATGCCGCGGTGGAGCGAGAAACAGCTGTCTGCACTGTTTGATACGCGTATTAACCAGGAAGTTGAAAATCCTGTAACGTTTGACGGCCTTGTTGTGCCAAAGCAATGGGATCAGGAAGACATCACCGAAGAAGAACGTGCTAAGCAAGGTTTCTACCGTATTCTGTGGCATTACTCAGATGGTAACCCAACCGTTGGCCTGCGCTTCTTCCGCTTGTCTCTCCGTCAGGATAAAGAGACTCAGCAAGTGGTGGTTCGATTATTCCATGCGCCAGAGTCGCAAGAGCTGGAGAAAATGCCGAAGCCTATGCTGGCAGTGCTGCGTTCTATTGTTCAGCTTGAGGTGGCGTCGCCGGAAGAACTGTCTGAGTGTACGCAGCTGAGTATTGCAGAAGTTATCGGTACTCTGCGCTACTTCCAAAGCCGCGGTTTTATCGAGTGGAGTGAAGACAAAGCTCGCGTGTCGGATCACTGGTTCCGCCACATTACCAACGTTCTCGACCGTCAACATTTATTGGTGAAATAACGATGAAAAAACTACTCACCGTATTGGCTCTTTCTCTACTAAGTACCTCTGTATTTGCGAGTGAAGAAATCGCAAGTGTGGATAACATTTCACAAATTGCCAGTTTAATTCGCTGGAGTGGTGTGTTCTTCTCAATCATTGTCATCGCCTGCACTTGGCTACTGCTCAAGTTTATGAGCTCGATGGTAGAGAGTATTGGTAGCCAGTTCGTCCAGTACAGAATGATGCTCCAAAAGCTACAGTCATTCTTGCAGTTCTTCATTTACTTAACGGCAGGCTCTGTCGTGTTTATGATGAGCTTTCGTATCAACGATCAAATCCTTGCGCTAATTGGTGGTACGTTAGCGGTCTCGGTTGGTTTCGCCATGAAAGACTTAGCGGCATCCTTTATTGCTGGTATGACCGTTATGGTTGACCGACCATTCCAAGTTGGTGACCGCGTCACCTTTGAGGGAAACTACGGCGACATTATTGCAATTGGTCTACGCTCCGTTCGTATGCGTACTCTTACCGATGACATCATTACCATTCCAAACAACAAGTTCTTGAGTGAAGTGGTGGTCAGCGGAAACTATGGTGCGCTGGATATGCAGGTGGTGATTCCGTTCTATGTCGGCATGAATGAAGACATTACCTTAGCACGTGACTTGATTCAGGAAGCAGCATCTTCAAGCCGTTATATCCACCTACCGAAACCAGTAACGGTTTTGGTGAAGCAGACCATTACGGATAACTACCTAGCGATTCAGCTTACATGTAAAGCTTACGTGGTAGATACCGCTTATGAGAAATTGTTTGAGACCGACATTACGTTACGTGTAATGAAGGAGTTTAAGAAACATAGTATCAACCCACCCAAAATTGCGGTGCATACGGGTTAATTCGACGTCCTGCTTTAGCAGTTAAAAAAGAAGCAGATACTAAAAAGGGTCAGTGATTACACTGACCCTTTTCTTTAGTTGGTAAAACGCATTCAAATACCCAGTACCGAGTATCACCTACGCGATATTCATCACGTCAAGCAACAGCTCAGCTTTCTTCGGTAGATAAATACTGAACGTACTGCCTTTGCCCCATTCTGATTCCGCTTTTAACTCGCCGCCAGTCTGGCTTAGAATACTTTGAGAAACCGACAGCCCCAGACCGGTACCGTCCCGTTTGGTGGTATAAAACGGTGAGAAAATACGGCTCAGGTTTTCTGGTTTAATACCACAACCTTCATCGGTCACATGAATCTCCGCGCCTTTTAATTCTCCGTCCTCTACCCAGTCTTTACTCACAACGGTCAGTTTGCCTGCCCCCTCCATCGCATGGATACCATTCATCTGCAAGTTAACCAAAATCTGCAATAATTGGTGACGATTGACCTCTACAGATGTATGTGCTTGTAGATCCGTAACAAACTCAATATCGCGTTTCTTGGTTCCGGTTTTAACCAGCGTAATGCTCTCGTCGATGATTGGATTGACGTGCTGCCAAGTGATTTCATCTTGTACACCGCCCTGACGACTGTATTGCAGCAGGCTGCGAGTGATATTGCGAATACGGTCTATCTGAACATGAATCGCATCAATCTCTTCTTGAACGCGACTCGCTTCATCACCAAGTTCAAACTGAATCAACTCGACGTTACCAAGAATCACGGCCGTTGGGTTATTAATCTCGTGAGCAATACCCGCTGTTAGTTCACCAAGCGCAGCAAGCTTTTCATTTACAACTAGCTTATCTCGTGTTTGGTTAAGCAGTTGAATATGCAGCTCTAGCTCTTCAGTTTTATCTTTTAAACTGGCGGTTCGCTCTTGGACTTTACACTCTAATTGTGCTGCTGAGTTTTTCAGTTCTAACTTTTGTTCTTCTAGCGCGTCCAACATATTATCGAACTGCCGAGCCAACTGTGCCAACTCATGATGTTCATCTAAACCTAATGGACCAATACGTTGTTCTTTACCTAGTTGGACCAACTTCACGACCTTGTAAATACGTTCTATTGGACGAAACAAATCCCGTGAACCACGATACACCATCACACCAGAAGCCAATAAAAGCACCAAAGTAATGACGCTAATTTCGACAATGTTGGTCATGTATGCCTTAACAAACGGCCACATCAGATAACCAGTGTAAAGCATGCCAATAACGTTATCGTACTGGTCTTTGATAGGTTGATATGCCGTAATGTACCAAGCATCGTAAACAAAGGCTCTATCTACCCACTGCTCACCTTCATCTAGAACCTTGTTGTACACCTCTGAACTGACTCGTGTGCCGATTGCACGCCCTAAACGTTGGTCACTATCTAAAGGAACATTGGTACTAACACGAAGATCATCCAAAAATACCGTTAGAGTTCCCACCGGACGTAGCCTGTCGTTATCGTTCAAATAGATAAGATCACGAATTTGATCGACCAGCACCGTACTGTTATTAAGCAGCAGTCCCCCATCTAAAAAACCAAGTAAGTCATTATGCTGGCTATAAACAGGGATAACCGTTCTACTCACTAAGCCACGAGCTTCTACGCCGCCATTTTTCAAAATAGGCACTTCAGCGCGTTTAGCGAGTTCTGGGTCAAGCTTCTCCAGCTCTTTTCTATCCAGTACATCGAAGAAAGATTCGCGCTTGGTTAAATCCATAAAGCGGAACTTGTTTTCCATCGAGTTCACACGCTGAAAGGATAAAAAATCCAACCCGTAGCGTTTCTTCTGCTCAGTCACCCAAGTTTGCAATTGCGCTTGTGGGACATTTTGGTTCACTCGTGTACGGAAATCATATGAATCCGAGAACGCTTTAACGTAATTCGCTTGCTTTTGTTGTAGCAGCGTAATGCTGTTATTCGCAACGCCCAAACGCTCAGACACATCTAATAGCGCGTTTTGCCACGTATAGTGAATAGACCAATAGATCGTAATACCAATAAGGGCTATCAGCGTTAGGAAGATTGGCGCAGACGTTAAAATCAACAGTCGATAACGGACCATAGTTTTAAATCGATATGTCCATTTCGACATTCCTTTGTGTTGCTGCCAACTATTACTCGGCATAATCCTCGTCCTCGGAGTCCCACTCTTTGTATTTGCGCTCTAGCGTTTTTCGTGCCACTCCTAAGTCTCGAGACGCTGCTGACTTATTACCTTCGTGCAAATTAACCAATTGTTGAATATGCGCTTTTTCTACTTCTTTTAAGGTCCAAGAGTTTGGATAGCCTTCCCCAGAGAACGATTTACCTTCTTTGAACGTCGGAAGCTCTTCGCTATGTGACACGGTAATGGAAACATTAGGTAAAGCATGACCGCCATTGAGTTCACGCCAGTGATGCGCCGGCGGTTTACCTAACAAAATACAGCGCTCAATTAGGTTTTTAAGCTCACGAATGTTGCCCGGCCAATCGTATTCGCTCATTGCTTCCATATCTTCATGCGCCCACTTCGGTGCTTGCATGCCAAGTTCACTGGTCAGCATATTGCTAAAGTACGGCACCAGTTCAAACAAGTCGGTTTTACGCTCACGCAGAGGTGCGACTTCAATTTTTAACACGTTTAAACGGTAATAAAGGTCGCTTCGGAAATTACCTTTGTTGACTTCTTCTTGTAAGTTGCGGTTGGTCGCCGCGACAATGCGCACATCGATACTGATTTCACGCTCTGAGCCTACAGGACGAATGGTGCGTTGCTCTAACACACGCAGCAGTGACGCTTGCATGGATAAAGGCATTTCACCGATTTCATCAAGGAATAATGTGCCGCCATTGGCTACGCGAAATAGACCTTCACGTGATTTCTTCGCTCCGGTAAAGGCACCTGAGGTGTGACCAAATAGTTCACTCTCTAAAAGCTCCGGCGCTATCGCACCACAGTTAAGTGGGACAAATGGACCAGTACGCCCACTTGCTTGGTGAATGCCTCGCGCAACCAGTTCTTTGCCCGTGCCCGATTCACCTTCAACTAGAACAGACGCGCGAGACGGTGCAAACTGAGCAATCATCTGTTTAAGTTGACGCGTTTTCTCTGAGCCACCAATGATTTCAGAGGTGTGATGGCGCTGATAGTCACGCTTCATCGCGTATTGCATGCGCTCGTTTAAGCGGCGATCCATACAACGACTGACTGCTTTCAGCATCTGCTCTAGGTTAAACGGCTTGAGGATAAAATCCGACGCGCCAAGCTGAAGTGCTCGAATCGCGATTTCTAAATCCGCGTAACCGGTCATGAAAATAACATCGGCGCGTTTGTCGTCATCCTCAAAGGCTTCTTCCCATTCAATCCCAGAACGCCCTGGCAAATTGATATCCAACAGGATCAAATCGTAGTGGCGCGAGTTACGTAGCTCTTCCGCTTCTTCAATGCTGCCCGCTGTATCGACTTGCGAAAACAGTTTGCCCAGAGCCTTTTTAAGGATGGCTTGCATACCGAGTTCGTCATCAACGACCAGTACTGAAAAAGCGTTGTATTGTTGGTTTGTACTAATATGGGATTGAGTAGACATATTTACCCCAGTTGGATTCGAATGGGACAGAGTGTACCAAGTTTAAACAGAGATACCCTACAAAAAGTGCGACATTTTGTACCAACGCAAATTTTTATGCAAATAAGTCCATGAATTAGCGCATAAATCAAACATTTTGAGCTTGTAAAATGTTGGCATCTTGTTTGCTATATGGATTGTCCAAGTGGTCTCAGGATGCGGGAGACATCAACGCGCAACCATCGCACCTCACTCCCTCACCCTAAGATGACTTGAGATATGAGCGCACTATGACGCTCTGGCGACTTCTTTAGTACCCCAAGACTTAAGAAGCCAAAGAATCATTGGAAAGGAAACAACTAAAATGAAAAAAATTGCGCTGACTCTAGCTGCAACGTCAATCACTCTTGTAAGCTACTCTGCATTTTCAGCTCAAGAAGGCGAACACATCCGTCTGGCTACGACAACAAGTACTTACCACTCTGGCTTACTGGACTACCTACTTCCTCAATTTGAAAAAGACACTGGCTACAAAGTGGACATCATCGCTGCAGGTACTGGTAAAGCACTGAAGATGGGTGAAAACGGTGACGTTGATTTGGTCATGACGCACGCGCCTAAAGCAGAAGGTGTGTTCGTTGAAAACGGCTACGGCGTCCTTCCACGTAAACTGATGTACAACGACTTCGTTATCGTTGGCCCTAAAGCTGACCCAGCACAGGTGAAAGACGATGCGTCAGTGCTAGACGTATTCAAAGAGATCGCAAACAAAGACGCGACTTTCATCTCTCGTGGCGATGATTCTGGTACACACAAAAAAGAACTGGGCATCTGGGCGCAAACTAAGATGGAACCAAACTTTGGCGGCTACCGCAGCGTAGGCCAAGGCATGGGCCCTACTCTAAATATGGCGTCAGAGATGCAAGGCTACACCATGACTGACCGCGGTACATGGCTGGCTTACCAAAACAAACTGGATCTTGCGATTCTATTCCAAGGCGACGAAAAACTGTTTAACCCGTACCAAGTGATTTTGGTTAACCCAGAGCGTTACCCAACCATCAACTACCAAGGTGCGAAAGCATTCAGTGACTGGTTGGTGAACCCACGCGGTCAGGAGCTGATCAATGGCTTCCGTCTGAATGGTAAACAATTGTTCGTTGCGAATGCTGAGAGCAAATAACGCAATATGAATCTTGCTGATACAACACTAGAAGCCCTGCGCTTACTGGTGAATTTTGATGCAGACCTATGGGAGATCGTTGCGGTCTCCTTTAGTGTTTCTATTACGGCAATATCTTTGGTGGTATTGCCGTCTATTTTGATGTCCTTTGTCTTAGCCTACACCGACTTTCGTGGTAAATGGTTCTTGCTCTCCATTGTGAACACCTTACAGGCGGTTCCAACAGTAGTCATAGGTTTGCTGCTGTATATGATGCTTTCAAGAGCTGGTCCGTTGGGAGATTGGCAAATGCTGTTTACGCAAAAAGCCATGATCTTAGGGCAAATGATCGTCTGTTTCCCGGTTTTGGTTTCCATGATGCACGGCGCACTACAATCTAGTGACCGTCGCGCAGTTGAAACTGCAATCACACTGGGTGCCTCAATGCCACGTATCGCTGCTACTATGATCTGGGAGACACGTTTTCCTTTATTGGCCGCAATCATCGCGGGATTCTCACGAATCGTCACCGAGGTAGGCTGCTCGATGATGGTTGGTGGTAATATTATGGGCGTGACCCGCAATATTCCGACTGCCATTGCTATGGAAAGTAGTAAAGGTGCTTTTGCGCAAGGAGTTGCATTAGGAATTGTATTATTATCTCTAGCGTTAGCGCTCAACTTTCTCTTATCTAGTATGAGAGGCAAAGGTTATCTAAGAACATGAAGCAAGCAATCGACTCGCCATCGACCCAATGTAAGGGTGAATTATGACTATAAAAATTACCGCCGAGCAATTGTCCATGCGCTTTAAAGAGCGCGTGCTTTTTCACATTCCTGAATTGGCTATTGGTCCAAATGACGCGATTTACCTTAAAGGCGACAACGGTGTTGGTAAAACTACCCTACTCAAAATCCTAGCTGGCTTGCTAAAGCCTTCCACGGGCAAAGTGGTTGCACCTAAAGACACTTGGCTTAAAAAGTGGACGCGTCGTAGTGGTCGTGTTGATGTGATTTATCTCCATCAATCTCCTTACCTTTTTGACGGCACTGTATATGAAAACGTCGTTTATGGAGTTAAATATCAACAAGACTCGGCAAAAGATAAGCGAGCTCAAGTTATTAGTGCGCTGCGCATGGTAGGGTTAGAAACCTTAGCCGACGAACACATCTCTGTATTGTCCGGCGGCGAGAAGCAACGCGTGGCAATGGCACGAGCTTGGATCTTAAAACCATCGATTTTGTTGATGGACGAACCAAGTGCCTCTCTCGACCAAGAGTCAATTGAACGTCTGGTCATCATGGCAAAAGATCTGCTTGATCGAGGTTCTAGTATTGTTGTGACTAGCCACCAAGCTAACGCGTTGACGGATTTATGTAAAAAACAGTGGTGGATTAAAGACAAGACTTTGGTAGAGTCTCCACTCTTGTATGTCATACCAAAAGAAACATCCCAAGAGAACGCATATGCTTCAGCCAACACAAACTAGTTGGGTCATTTTAGCTGGTGGCCAAGCCAGCCGTATGGGTGGAAAAGACAAAGGCCTGATCGAACTGAATCAGAAACCACTCATCGAACACGTTATCGAACGTTTATCTCCGCAAACACCGCGCATTCTAATCAATGCAAACCGAAACCAAGACGCCTATCGTGCGTTTGGTTTCGTCTTCAGCGATCAATTCAAAGATTTCCCAGGTCCGATGGGTGGTATCCACGCGGGCTTGGTTCATGCAGAAACCGATTGGGTTGGCTTCGTCCCTTGTGACAGCCCACAAATTAACACCGATCTTGTTGAGCGTTTTTGCCACGCGGTAAAAGAAGACACCGATATTTTGGTTGCTCATGATGGCGACCACCAGCAACCCGTCTTCACGCTTTACCACAAGCGCGTTCTGCCAAAACTGACTGCGTTTTTAGAACGTGGCGATCGTAAGATCATCCTACTCTATAAAGAGTGCAACACCAGTTACGTTGACTTTAGCGACTCACCAAACTGTTTCGTCAACTTAAATACTCCAGAAGAACTGGCGCAATTTGGACAACTCGAATCATGAAACACACGCTAAACATCCCTATTCTTGGTTTTGCTGCCTACTCTGGTACAGGCAAAACTACGCTACTTGAAGCCTTGTTACCGAAGTTAACCGAAGCGGGTTTACGTATTGGTATGCTAAAACACGCACACCATAACTTTGACGTCGACCAACCGGGCAAAGACAGCCACCGCCTACGTAAAGCGGGCGCATCGCAAATGCTGATCTCTTCTCGTAACCGTTTTGCGCTGATGACAGAAACACCTGAGTCGGAATCTGAGTTTGATTACCTACTAACGCGTTTCGACGAAGACAAACTAGACGTGGTTCTAGTGGAAGGCTGCAAAAACATTGCGTTTCCTAAGATCGAATTGCACCGTGAAGAAGTCGGCAAGCCTTGGCTTCATCCAAACGATGAAAACATCATTGCGATTGCTTCAGACAGTGGCGAATTAGACTCTGAACTGCCACAAATGAACATTAACGATCTTGAAGCGATTGCCCAGTTCGTTATTCAGTATGTTCAAGAAGCGAAAGCACCAAAGAGTAAAGAGAAAGAAGCCGCTTGCTGCGATACCCTTTCTCCAGCTTTCCTTTCTGTAGTTCAAGGACAAGAAAAGATCCTATCTTTGGTGAACACGGTTGCCGAAACCGAATCGTGCAAGATTGAAGATGCGTACGGCCGCGTGCTTGCAGATCATGTTGTGTCACCAGTGAACGTTCCGCAATACACCAACTCAGCAATGGACGGTTACGCGATTCGCGGTGATGATGTCGAGCGCGACAGCTACCAAGTGGTTGCTGAAGTGATGGCGGGTCATGCTTACGATCAGCCTCTGGAAGTTGGTCAAGCGGTTAAGATCATGACGGGCGCACCAACGCCTACCAATGGTGATACCGTTGTTATGCGTGAGCAAGCAAAACAGGATGGCGATACTGTCACGTTCAATGGTGCGAGCATCAAAACTGGTCAAAACGTTCGCCAAGCAGGTGAAGACTTAGCAATTGGTAGCGATGTGTTTACTGCCGGTACTCGCCTAGCCTCTCCTGAGATGGGCATGATTGCTTCTCTTGGCTTTGGTGAAACGAATGTGTTCCGCAAGTTAAAAGTTGCTGTGTTCTCTACCGGTGACGAAGTACAAGCGCCGGGTACAGAACAGAAAGCGAATTCAATCTACGACTCAAACCGTTTCACTATCATGGGCATATTAGAGAAACTTGGCTGCGAAATTTTGGATTTCGGAATTCTAGAAGACAACGAGCAGTTGATGATTGAAGCGCTCGAAAATGCTTCTGCGCAAGCCGACGTAGTGATGACTTCTGGCGGCGTATCCGTTGGCGATGCAGATTACATTAAGCTGGCATTGGATAAACTGGGGCAAATTGATTTCTGGCGTATCAACATGCGTCCTGGTCGTCCGCTTGCGTTCGGTCAAATCAACGATAAGCCTTTCTTTGGTCTGCCGGGTAACCCTGTGGCTGTGATGGTTTCATTCATCAATTTTGTTGAACCAGCGCTGCGTAAGATGCAAGGCGAACAAGGCTGGAAGCCACTTAAAGTCAGTGCCATTGCGACAGAAAATCTGCGCTCTCGCCAAGGTCGTACCGAGTTTAGTCGCGGTATCTACGAACTAGACGAAACAGGTCGCCTAACGGTTCGCACAACAGGTAAACAAGGCTCTGGCATTCTCCGCTCTATGAGTGAGGCGAACTGTTTAATCGAAATCTCACCTGCTGTTGATACAGTAAAAGAGGGAGAAAGCGTGACAATTATCCCACTTCAAGGCAGAATCTAGGCCAATTCAGAATTCAAAGGTCAGCATGTCTGGCCTTTTTATTGATTACAGAAAAATTTTTCAGAGAGACAGCTATGGCTCGCACCATTCTTTACACTTACAAAGACCAAGACAAAGAACTGACGTTCTCGTACCAGCAACACCGCAACATTCAAGAAGCGGTAGCAGAAGCAGAAGGTATCGACATCACTGAGTTCCTAAAGATGGAGCAACAAATCGAAGCAGTATCTGACACTAAAGCAGTGCGCAACTACCGCGACAACTACTTCAGAAAATTAGGCTTTAGCAAAATCACCCTAGCTCAAAAAGAAAACTTGGGCGTAGGTAAAAAGAACAAATAAGCCTAACCAAATAGGTCAAAGCAAAAAACTCGCGATTCGTCGCGAGTTTTTTATGCATGAAATCCAAGGGTAAGGCTTTATAACTGAGGCTCAACAATCACAAACTGGTTCGTTCCTGCAATTGGCGCATACCAATCACTGCCTTGGACATAGAAAGTCGCCCCATTAACGGTCACCGTAGTCGCTTCATTAGGCAACACATCGACTATCTTACCTGCCATTCCCTTATTTGCTACGACAGTGCTACTCGCTGTATTCACTTCGCTCTGCACAGATACCGGAGGTTGCTCCACATAAATATACTGATCACCACTTCGCTTGTAATAGACATTATCAACGACGGCATAAGTGATCCCCGCAATCACTAGGTAAGTCGCGGTTCTCGGAATTTTATTGTAATGGTATACGCGATGAACTGGCGCTTTATAAACGGGACGATAAACAGGTTTAACTACCACCACTTTCTTTACGTGTTTTTGGGGCTTAGGTGCTGGCGGCTTTGCAAGCGTCGGCGAGACCATACCAACTAAAGCGATACTAAGAACACCATACCGAAATCTTAACGAGTTGAACATCTTCATTCCTACTGTTCATGGAAGCAATGGAAACAGCTTATCAATCACGAGTTCAAGAGACGTAAATGAAGCGTAAAACTGGGTAAAGATAGCAACGGCATAACAGCAATAAAAAAGCCTCGCTTACCTTAAAGGGAAGCGAGGCTTTCAATCTTTGTCTTAAATGTTTTCTCTTAATGAAAACTCTGACGATTACTTGATATTTAGGAACGCAGCGCCACGTACACCGCCTGAATCACCATGTTTTGCTTTGATGATCTTCGGACATTTCGCTACAGAAAGTAGGTACTTAGGAATACGTTTTGGCATCTCTTCGTAAATCAGTTCGAAGTTAGATAGACCACCACCCAACACAACTACATGTGGGTCAGTTGCAGTAAATAGGTTCGCAAAACAGATTGCGAGAAGCTCCATAAAGCGCTCAACGTGTTCAACTGCTTTTGCTTCGCCTTCTGCGTGTGACTTAATGATGTCGATCGCTTTCTTCTCTTCGCCGTAGTAATGCGTGTAAAGAAGTTCGAAACCACGACCAGATAGGTAGCTATCTAGACAGCCTTTCTTATCACAACCACAACCTAGTAACGGTGCGTTTTCACCTAGGTGGAACCAAGCATCAAGGGGAAGACGGGTATGACCCACCTCACCTGCTACGTGGTTACGACCAGAGAACACCTTACCTTCGTAGATGAAGCCACCACCAAAGCCAGTACCAAGGATTAAGCCAAGTACCGATGGCTCGTCTTTAAGTTCCTCATCCCACGCTTCTGAAAGCGCAAAACAGTTTGCGTCGTTTTCGATTTTTACGCTGCGGCCAATTTTTGCTTCTAGATCCGCGCGAAGTGGTTTACCTTTCGCTGCAGGTACGTTAACCGTTAGTACCGTTGCGTCATCGGCATCTTCCATACCAGGAAGACCAAGACCAATCGTACCTTCACAACCAAATTCAGCATCGTATTTGTTTACTAGACCTGCGATGGTTTCTACCAGCAAATCGTAGTTGTCTGTTGGTGTTGGTACACGTTCTGTTGCTACACGCTCAAGTTTATCGTTAAACGCACCAAACTCGATTTTAGTGCCACCGACATCAAAGCCGTAATACATGCAATTCTCTCCTAAAATGCTCAAACGACTCCCAAAAAATGCTGGAGTCAAAAATATAAACTTTAGGCATTATCCATATCTGTACGCCTGCAAACCGTGACCGAATGCAGATTTATCCCCTCATTAAAGCCAGTTGAACAACAAGCCATCAACAAAAGTTCATTCCTTAGAGTTAGCTCTCGATTTTAGCCCACTCTTTGAAACGTTTCAGATGCGGTCGAGACCAGTCAGTTTTCACGCGAGTTTTTGTTAGCATGTAAGTTTCACGGAATGCTTCAAACCACAATTGCAAACACTCTGACGCTTGTTCTTCTCCCGCTTGTTTGAATACTAACGTCGCCACTTCAGCCGTAGATAAATGCTGCTCGTTATCTGAACGACGCATAATGTATTCAGACAGTGATTCCGGCTCAATAGAAAGCACAGGCAAAGATTTAAGAAACTCTGAACGGCGGAAGATCTTGCGAGCTTCACGCCAACTGCCATCAATGAAAATCAGCAGCCACTTTTTGTTCATGCTACCTTCTTCTGTCGCCAAGCGCTCTGGATTCAAACCATCTAACAAACGCTCTGGCTCATCGACGTAATCTGCTGGGAAGACAACCACAGGTTGATAAGCGTCGTTCTTTAGCAACGCCAGCATCTCTTCAGAAGGTTCTGTACGATTCCATTGATACACGTAGGTCTCTTGAATCGTATCAGCAATTAAACGCCCGGTATTGCTTGGTTTGAACACTTCGTTTTCCGACACAATCAGCATACACGCGATATCAGATTCGATGTTCGGTTGAATGTCGCACAAACAAAATTGCTCAGAAACCTGACAATATGGACAACGAACCACTTTACAACCACGAGCATTAAATGGCTTCGTTGAGATAGATTGACGGTGCTGGTATAAACGATGGAAAGCGTGGATTCTCATGGATAGAAAGTGCCAGTTGTTAGGGTCTTTTTAAAGTAGAGCGCGATTCTACTTGCATCGTCTGTTAGTCTCAAGGAATGCTCGCAAACAGACCGCAATTCACCTTCCTACCTTTCGGTGAAAGATACATTGATGTCGTAAGGTCTTAGGAGTTAAGCGAATTAATCAAGGAAATTAGAGTGACTGAAACTGCATTTAACGACCCTTCCTGGCTAAGGCTTAGCATCTTCATTGGTGTGTTGTTGCTCTGTACTCTGTGGGAAAACAAGCGACCGAGAAAGCAGTTGACCGTCGAGCGTTCATTTCGCTGGTTTAACAACCTTACGCTGGTCGCTCTAAATAGTGTCATCATTGCTATTGTCATGCCTATTGCCGCTTTCCAAGCTGCCATCATCGCTTATGAAAACCAATGGGGTCTACTCAATGCATTCGCCTTACCAACTTGGTTACATGTGCTGATTGCCGTCGTATTACTCGATCTCATCATCTACCTACAACATTTAGTCTTCCACCGCGTTAAACCGCTGTGGAAGCTTCACCGCATGCATCACGCCGATCTGGATATCGATGTCACCACAGGAACACGATTCCACCCGTTAGAAATCATTCTCTCTATGGTGGTAAAAATCACCGCTGTTTTCGCTTTGGGCATCTCTCCTATCGCCATCGTAGTGTTTGAAATTGTATTGAATGCTAGCGCGATGTTTAACCATAGCAATGCAAAGCTGCCACTGCCTTGGGACTCGAAGTTACGTAAGTTGGTTGTGACGCCAGACATGCACCGCGTGCACCACTCTGTCATCCTGCGCGAGACACATTCTAACTTTGGTTTTTTCTTGTCTATCTGGGATCGTTTGTTTGGCACATACCGCGCTCAGCCGGAATTAGGTCATGATAATGTTGTGATTGGTGTTCCTGAGATCCGCGACAAAGATGAGCAAAGATTGGATAAACTGCTCACACAACCATTTCGTTTTAAGGACAAGTCTTCGCTATGACTAGTTCGATGAAAGTGAATGTGTTTGGAAGAATCATGTTCGCGGAATGCAAAGGTGGAGTTTGGACGCTTTATATCGACTCGGAAACATCGATAAAACGCCCTGTTAGAGATTTTGTCGTGCCGCCCTTTCTCGATGAAGATGAGTTACTGATCTACCTAGACGATATGTATCACGAATATGCGACTACAACTCATCCCTGTGTGTTTCGGATTGAATAAACCAGCTTAACTTCCGTTGCAGGGTTACCATTGGTTAATGAGAATAGCGTCGACTCCTCACTTTGTAGCACTTCAAAACCGAGAGCTTCAAAAAACACAACATTACCCGTCTCTTGTACACACCAGACGCTCAAACAATTCACCGAATCATATAACTCACACAAAGCCGCAATTAAGCGGCGAGCGATGCCCTGTTTACGAGATGCTCTTTCGACGGCTAATCCCGATAATTGTAGTTCGCTGCTTGTTAATTTGACTTTGATGCAAGCAACTGCCTTAGTTTCAATATAATAGGCGTAAGTGACCCATTCATCTTTGCCTGAAGTTGGTTTTGCGGTTTTGTTTGGGGAGTAGATTGCTCTCAGTTCATGAAAGCAATCTCTGGAAAGGGATTCGACCGAAGGGTCTCCACTAGAAACGTGTTGAAGCATTTATGCTCTGCTGGAATTAGGCTTTGATCAAATCGCGCTTCTTGTTTGATTGGGTTACGCCAACAAACAAGCCAATAACACCTAACACAATTGACGCAAGCGCTAACATACTCACATCTTGTTGTTTGTTGATAGCAGAGTAAACAAACGCAATCCCAAAAAAGATTGCACCAAAGCTAAAGCCAGAGATCGCTGCGAAAAGTCCAAAGCTCGCAAGATCCTTAACGTTGTTCATAACTCATCCCTGTTAGAAAACAATTTAAAAATAAAATTAGCGGAATATCTGACGAGAGTTTCTAACCCTGTTTGCACTCCATAGCCATAACGATGCGGCTAAAGCAAAACCAAAGATCATTGATTGAAGTTGCAAAGGAACTTCGTCGCTAAAAAGCCCAAAGTTGTAGTGCGCATATGAGGTAAAGACGACATCACTGCCCATCGTCAGAATCAACATTAATACCCCTGTGCGGCGGTGTTTAATAAGCAAATAGATTGAGAGTAAGTTTAATATCCCTAAACTCGTCCAGTAGCTATTAAGCCATTGCGGCACTTCGGTATATGGCAAGAAACCACCAGTTACGTTGTCATAAATATGTATAACGCTGCCTACAAGCAGATACGAACAAAGGATGAATACTGCAAACTTTTCCTTCATTGTTGGCTTCCTTATCATCGTTTTGATGGCGAATCATACTAGACTATGTGAGATATCAATAATTTGATGTTCATTTTTGAGAGCGATCATGCTTTAAAAACGCCTATCTCCGTCCCAAAGTCACACATTCTCGCGGTTGAACACCAATACCCAAAGAATAGTCGTTCATCAGAAAGGTCGCATAACTACTTAATTAACGTCTATTGAGCCTTTTTCAGCTTGCATGGTGATTGTGTACGGTAAGACCAAGGTGTCGGCAATAGCCGAAAAAACGGTATCGAATACAAAGAACGGCACTCCGTCTATTTTGGGGCCTGTGTTCTCTGAATAGCTTGGTTCACCATTCAATAAACACATGTTGTAATTCACTCCACTATAAATTCTTGGAATATCCTGACAGTAACTTCGCTTCCCTTCATGGGATATTCTCACGTGATTATTAGGTGGGTTTATAGTTTCAACTGTTGCACAACCTTGCATCGTTAGTGCTGCCATCAAAGCGAGTGGCTTTTTCATTTACTTTCCTTGTTTTGTAAGTCCTTAATAAAGTCGTTCACACTTCTATTATGTCGTACTCGCACTTTAAAGAAACTGATCCTCTAAATAAGATATGCGGCGAACGAAAGAAGAGAAGCGGTTGATTTCCTGAACTTAATTGCTCCTTGTAAAACTGTTGAGTCCCTTGAGGCAACTCACCTAGTCTTGAGAGTTTGAGTTCTTGATAAGGCGCAAAGTCCTCTTCAGACTCCTCCCAATCACCAAACATTTGGTTCGGCGACCAAAAGATCACAGTATTGTGTTTATTGATGCCCAGCTCTCTTACGTCAAACTGGAACCAACGACCTAACGTTACCGTTTCACTACCGCACATCCTCAATCCTTCTAATATCTTGCGCGGATGAATCGGCGTAAAGTGCAAAACATCGTTCCAATAGCAATCTAAGCCGTGCACGCGTCGTTGCAGGGCATGTGGTCGATACTCGTATTTCTTTACGTGCTGTTGATACAGATTAGGCTGTGATTCTCTTAGACGGTTAAGGGGCTGTAATACCTCTCCCGTTAGATTACGTGGAACTCGATGGTATAAGAACGTCAACGTTTTCCCTCTTCAGATACTGGTAAATCAATCTTACCGAGGCGGATAAACTCACGGGCCTGCTCTAAAGCACGTTGAAAAACAGGATGCGCGTGTGAAGTGATATCTTGCGTAATATCATGCCAAAAGAAAGCGAAATGATGCCCACCATCATCTTTTGTATGAAATACCCATTGTTCTGGAAGAGCCCCGCACTCACATAAAACAAAATGCCACACTTGCTCTTGGAACTCACTTTCCCAACAGCCTAAATAGCTTGTTTGCTTTACTTGATCAATGCCCGACTCTTCTGCTAATTCCCTTTTAGCGGCACTCAACAAATCACCATCAAATGATTCGACGGTACCTTTCACCAACTGGATACCAGCAAGAGGATGCTTGAAAAGAAGAATCTCACTATTTTGGTTTCTCAACACCAATGGACATACTTTATCGACCACCAAACCATTCCTTATTTCTTAAACAAAGCTTCTTTGCTTCAATTGGATAAAGGTTGAGAGGAGCTATTTCTTCATAGCCAACCCATTTTAACTTGTATTGATTAGTATCCGATCTTCGCTGTTGTTCAGGGCCGCAGCCAAGTCTTACTGTTGGATTGTCGACATACGATAGAAAGTAATGTTCGATTCGCGCTTGATTTCGAATCTCGAACACATGCTCCAACAAATCGAGTACTATACTTGTCTCTTCCAGCGCTTCTCTCTTCGCTGCCTCAACTATTGATTCATCGCTCTCTACTGATCCGCCCGGGAATACATGATAATTTCTTCCGTCCTTGTTCCTCTCAATGAGCAATAATTGGAAGTTTCGGTTAATCAAAACTACCCCTGCGCGCTGTTGCTTCATCTAAGAGCGCCTCCCTGCGCCACCTATCATGTCTTTGCATAAACCTCATGCGCAACTCGTTACACAACTTAACAACAACTGTAACACCTATTGTGAGAGGTTATTGCTTTTAGGTGAAAAAAAACCGAGATAAACTCGGCTTTCTCAATCTTTAGCTCACACCACTTTGTACTTGCTGATAGACAATCAAAAATAAACCAGCAAATACCGCTACTGTCAGTAAAACCTTTAACCAAAGAAACTTCATTTTTATCTACTCTTCAGGCGCGTATTGGTCAAAAACTTCTTGAGCTGTCATTTTCTTGCTGTGTGGCTGAAGATCATAGTACGCGGGCTTCTCATCAGTGAAGATCTCTAAGCTTAATTTGAAATCTGGCTCATTAAATAATCCCGCAGAAAGAATGTATTCATCCGTTGCCAATAAGTGGTAATAGATATTCGTGCCGCATTCACCACAAAAACCTCGTACTGCCCATTGGGATGATTGATAACGTTTAGGCTCAGCACCGCTAAATCTTACGCCCGGTCCACAATGAACCGCATGCAAAGGGCCGCTTGACCACTTTCGACACATGTCGCAATGACAAAAGCTCACTTCATTGTGTTGAGGTGCGGTCACTTCAATAGCGCCACATAAACAGGTTCCTTTCATCGTTGTCACTCCCTATTAAACCTCCATTATTATGGCGTTTTAAGGCGCCCAATTGATGTGACCAATCTAGTCTTTTATTAAATCCAGCCTTGGATCCCTTTTTCATGAACTTTATGAACAAAACGTCGTTTATGCTCAATATTCTCTTTATCTACGCATTAGAGACATCACGTTAACACCTTATTAACCTTTAGCTCATCACTAGCGAGTCACCCTACCTCGCTAGGAGAACAAATAATAAGACTCTTAAAAACAAGAGAGTCACCAACATAAGGAACGTGAAACATGTTAAAGGTACTCAAACCAACGCTCGCCGCATCCATCATTGCAGCTTCATTTTCTTTCCACGCTTTTGCTGCTGATGTTGAAAAACTCCACTTCCTAATCCCTGGTGGTGCTGGTGGCGGTTGGGATATGACGGCTCGTGGCACAGGTGATGTGCTGGTTAAATCCGACATCGTTGAAAGTGTCTCTTTCCAAAACCTCTCTGGTGGCGGTGGTGGCAAAGCCATTGCACACCTTATTGAAACCGCAGAGCGCCAACCTGACACACTGATGGTCAATTCAACACCAATCGTTGTTCGCTCACTCACGGGTATCTTCCCGCAATCTTTCCGAGATCTGACGCCAGTAGCCGCAACGATTGCTGACTACGGCGCTATCGTGACTTCCGCGGATTCTAAGTACAACACATGGGAAGATGTGGTCAAAGATTTCGAATCTAACCCACGTAAAGTAAAAATCGCTGGCGGTTCTGCTCGTGGCTCGATGGATCACCTAGTCGTCGCAGCCGCATTTAAGGGCGAAGGCTTCGATGCACGTAAAGTTCGCTACATCGCGTACGATGCCGGCGGTAAAGCAATGGCAGCACTTCTATCTGGCGAAACACAATTGCTTTCAACCGGTCTTGGCGAAGTATTAGAGATGTCGAAATCTGGTCAGGTAAAAGTACTGGCGATTACGGCACCAAAACGTCTAGACGCTGCACCAAATATCCCTACCCTAAAAGAATATGGCAATGAGACTGTGTTCGCGAACTGGCGCGGTTTCTTTGCCGCTCCTGGCACGAGCCAAGCCAAGCTCGACGAATGGAACGCAGCTCTGACCAAGATGTACAAAACGGACGAATGGCAAGTTGTTCGTGACCGCAATGGTTGGATTGACAACTACAAAGCGGATAAAGAGTTCTTCGCGTTCCTAGAAGAGCAAGAGCAGCAAATGGGCGGTCTAATGCGCGAATTAGGTTTCCTGAAGAAGCAATAACTCCCATCCGAGTTTATGGGGTTAGCTATCCCTAGCCCCAGTTGTATTTGCACTCTAATTTCACCGTATATGGGCATTGTCGATAATCGACAAGTAAAAACTCCTTTGTTTATTGGTTCTAAGCACTTCGACTAGCAGCGAGATGCTTAATTGTTAATGACCTGACCCTTCTTCATTAACGCCCATATACGGTTTTTTCCTGTTGTTCTAGGAGTTGGATATGTCTCGTTCAACCAATATTTTTACCAAAGAGAATTTGCTGTGCCGCGATCGTGTCGGTGCGATGATCTTTTTATTGTTTTGCCTATGCTATGGCTACCAAACCACGCAGATTCCTCTCTTTCCCGGGGATGAATACGAACCCTTCACGGCTCGCACCTTACCAACCATTCTGACCTACGTCGGGATTGGTTTAGCGTTAATGCTATTAATAACTGGTCAGCCCGATAAACAAAGCGGCGCCGTAATGTCATTCAACTGGAAACTGCTCATCGCCTTTTTAGTTTTGATGGCGCTTTATGGTCTGGGTTTGACTTACATCGGCTTTGTATTAGCGACAGGATTCTTCCTAATTGCGGGCTTTTACCTTCTTGGCGAACGACGTAAATCGGTGTTGTTTGGAGCCTCATTTCCGTTCGTTATCGCGTTTTACTTGTTGCTAACTCAAGGTCTGGATATCTACCTTGAGCCTGGTCTGATTTTCACCATCTGGTAGTCAAAAGAAAGGACTGAATTATGTTAGATGGAATTCTACAAGGTTTATCCACCGCCGTGATGCCAATGAACATCATGATGGTGATTGTTGGCTGTTTTGTTGGTACGTTTATCGGCATGCTACCGGGGCTTGGTCCTATTTCTGCCATCGCTCTGATGATTCCTATCACCTATGGTTTGGATCCATCTTCGGGTCTGATTCTGATGGCAGGTGTTTACTATGGTGCGGTATTTGGTGGTTCAACTTCCTCTATTCTTATCAACGCACCGGGTTGTTCTTCAACCGTAGTTACCGCGTTTGATGGCTACCCAATGGCGCAGAAAGGACAAGCAGGTAAAGCACTTGCACTGGCGGCTTACTCTTCTTTCACTGGTGGCACGCTTTCAGCAATCATGCTGCTTGTGGCGGCACCTGCATTGGCTAACGTCTCGTTAAGCTTCCAATCTTCTGACTACTTTGCGCTAATGCTTCTTGGCTTATCCGCAGTGGCTGCGTTCGCTGGCAAAGGACAAGTAATAAAAGCATGGATGATGACCATTCTAGGCTTGATGTTGTCTACTGTCGGCATTGATAAAGGCGTCGGTGTCGAACGCTTCACCTTTGGTCTAACGGATTTGATGGATGGCTTTAGCTTCCTATTGTTGGCGATGGCGACCTTTGCGCTTGGTGAAACTTTGATGGGTATTTTGAAGCCTTCTGAAGATACGCGTGATGAGGAACAAGATAAACTGAGCAACATTGGCTCGATGAAAGTCACCAAGGAAGAAATCAAAGAAGTAGCACCGGTTTCTATTCGATCTTCAATCCTTGGTTTCTTTACTGGTGTACTTCCGGGCGCAGGTGCAACCATCGCCGCCTTCTTAAGTTACGGCATGGAACGTAACCTTGCTCCAAGAGATAAAAAAGAACAGTTTGGTAAAGGCAGCATCCGAGGTTTGGTGGCTCCAGAGTCGGCGAACAACGCAGCATCAAGTGGTTCTTTCGTTCCTCTATTGACTCTTGGTATCCCGGGATCTGGTACAACCGCAATCATGCTAGGAGCGTTAATCGCCTACGGTATTCAACCGGGTCCTCGTCTGTTTGTTGAGCATCCAGATGTATTCTGGTCGGTGATTATCTCCATGTACTTCGGCAATATTGTGTTGGTGATTCTTAACCTGCCGTTGATCCCATACATCTCAAAGCTACTTGCAGTACCAAGAACCGTGTTGTTGCCAATGATTCTGTTCTTCTCTATCACCGGTGTGTATCTGGTTTCTTTCAACACCATGGACGTGTTTGTGATGTTACTTGTGGCAATGGCTGCCATCGCACTAAGGCTGGCAAACTTCCCTCTCGCACCGCTGTTGCTTGGCTTTATCCTTGGTGGATTAATGGAAGAGAACCTGCGCCGTGCATTGATGATTTCCGACGGTGAACTGAGCTTCTTATGGGAACGCCCAATCACACTGACATTCACCGTGCTTGCAGTATTGGTACTTGGCAGTCCACTGTTTGTAAAACTCTTTCAAAAGCTTAAAGCACAACCAGTGAAAGTTGAGCAATAAGCATTCTATCTCTCCCTCAAGATAGACCTTGAAACCAAGCCACCCTCTGCGGTGGCTTTTTTATTGGACTAATCGCTACTTTATTTCTTTGAGTGAGTTGCGTAGTGTTAACAGTTATGAAACAAAAATTATAAGAACAAAAAAGGACCTTTTATGCTGCTGGAATTTGCTCTCTTGTTTGCTGCGGGCGTCGTTGGTGGGATCATGAACTCCGTCGCCGGTGGTGGTAGCTTCATTACCTTCCCTGCATTGATGGCGGTTGGCGTGCCTCCCATCATGGCGAACGCGACGAATACTTATGCTTCTTGCGCAGGTTACATCAGTGGTGCAATCGGCTTTCGCGAAGAAATCATGAAGAACAAGCAAGAACTGGCTTTCACTATCTCTTTCAGTTTGATTGGTGGCGCAGTAGGTGCTTATCTTCTGTTGAATACGCCAGAATCTGTTTTTCTTGAAGCGATTCCATGGCTACTGTTATTCGCAACCGTACTCTTCTTAACTGGCTCACGCATGACTGCGTTGATTAAATCTCTGACCAAGGAGACCAAACACGCCGGCATTTTAGGCGTAATTGCTTTGAGCCTGCTTTTGATTGGCGTCTCTGCTTATGGTGGGTTCTTCAATGCCGGATTGGGCGTAATCGTCTTGAGTTATTTAGTGGTTGCAGGACACCAAGACATCAACTTAATGAACGGGCTTAAGCTGCTGGTTTCGACCTGTGTATCCTTGATTGCCATTGTGATTTTTGTGGCCAACGGTTCAATCGATTGGACCAAAGGCAGCGTTGTTATGGTTGGTACATTAGTGGGCGGCTACTTGGCAGCACGAATCTCCCGTCAACTAAACCCAAACCATGTAAGAGGTTTCGTTGCCCTTTCTTCTATCGCCATCACTATCTACTTTTTTATCGATGTTTACACTTAAAAATCGAGCCTCAAGCGATAACATAAACATATGAACTTATTTACATTTACCATACAGGTGTCTTATTATTGAGCCAATTCAACAAAAAACGTAATTTTGTTTGACTGCCGGATTGCAGTCTTTTTTATGGTCACTCAACAAGGATGTATAGGTAATATGGCTCACCTTTCGTTTAAGAATAAACTGGTGTTGCTGATCGTCGCGATCATCACCACAACCACTCTTATCTCTTACTTCAGCGTCAACCACTTTATAAGCAACTACATTCATCAATCAGACAGTAAGAACATCACCCATATCATTGACATCACTCGCAACAAACTCGAAGCTGAACTTAATAGTAAAGTTGCTCAGGCCACCAATCTCAACTTCAGCATGATGGACATTGCGGATGCAAAAGAGACCTCTGGTTTTGCTCAGGTTGTGAAAATCGTCAACGGTTACGCGTTCGATGATACGGGCAACATGAGTGAAGAAGATGCTCAATATTTTATCGACGCTGCAGAGACTCAAACTGAGCAACTAAGTATTAGCCCTATCACTGTCAAAGACACCGTCCCATACATCACTTTCTCAATCAAAAGATTTGACGATTCCGTTGATTTTTTCACTTACGACCTGGCTTCCTTAAGTAAGGTCATTGTTGGACTTGCGGCTGAGGGAAGCTTTGCTGAGCTTATCGGTGATGGAACTGTTATTTACAGTAATAAGCAAGGTAATAACTTAACGCCTGTAGAGCGTAGCATCTCATTCGGCAATGGCCAGTGGCAGCTGATAGGATATATTGACCAAAGTAACATTCAAGCTAACACTGACAAGCTGAATTGGATGATTACGTTAGCGCTATCAATTGCTGGCATTGCAATCATTTTGGGTAGTATTGTTTTGCTCCACTTTGCTTTTAAGCCGCTTGAGCAATTGAAGAAATTAGTCAGTGACCTGTCAGATGGTAACGGCGATCTAACTCAAAGGCTCAATATCAACAGCAAGGATGAGATCGGCCATATATCCCAATCAATAGACCTGTTCATTGCCCAACTGCAGAAGATGTTTGTTGAAGTGTCTCATTCATCTGCGCATATCGACCACGCGGTTGGTGAGCTTGCCAAACAGTCAGATAACAATAGTAGCACTCTAAATCAGCACACTATTGAATCAGAACAAGCCATCACTGCCATTGAAGAAATGAGCGCCACGGCAGAGTCTATTGCGAGCAGTGCTGATGATGCAGCTAAGCTTACTGACCGTACCAATCGCTATGCAGAGGAATCGAAGCGTACTGTTGGAAACGCGGTTCAAAGCGTAAGTGACATGGTCACTCAGGTAGCCTCTATGTCTGACACCATTGGAACAATGAGCGAAGACACCAAGCAGATCAGCTCTGTGTTACAAGTGATTGGAGAGATCGCAGAACAGACAAACCTACTAGCATTAAACGCTGCAATTGAAGCCGCCCGCGCCGGTGAGCAAGGACGTGGTTTTGCGGTCGTCGCTGACGAAGTGCGTGCCCTCGCCGCTCGTACACAGCAAAGCACCTCTCAAATCAATGAGATGTTAGCGAAACTGAAGTCGACGACTGATAATGTGGTCAATGAAATGGACTCAACGCGTTCAAGTTGTCAACAAACCGCAGATCGCACCAATCAGGTAATGGACTCTTTAAACGTAGTGACAGATTCTGTGGTAGAGATTAACGACTTGAACACTTTGATGGCGACATCTGCTCAAGAGCAGCGTCAGGTGACTCAGGAAGTCAGCCGTAACATGAGCGCGATTCAAGAGATCATTCGCAAGCTCAACGAGAACGCCTCGCAAACAACATCAGTCAGCGACGAACTGAAAGCAACCTCTACTGGTCTGGGTGATGTAGTTTCGCGGTTTAAAGTGCAATAACACTGACGAACGACAAACAAAAACGCCATCGTGAAATACGATGGCGTTTTTTATTGGCGTAGCGACAGATTACTTAATCAAACCAACTTCTTTGTAGTACTTCTCAGCACCTGGGTGAAGCGGCGCGGACAGACCATCTTTCACCATTTCTTCTTTTTTCAAGTTCGCGAATGCTGGGTGTAGACGGCGGAAATCGTCAAAGTTTTCGAATACCGCTTTCACTACGTTGTAAACCACTTCATCTGGCACTGCCGTAGAAGAAACAAACGTCGCACCCACACCAAAGGTTTGTACATCGCTGTCTGAACCGCGGTACATACCACCCGGTACGTTTGCGATACGGTAGAAGCTGTTATCAGAAACTAGCTTATCGACTTGCGGACCAGCCACAGTTACGATGTTACTGTCACAAGAGGTGGTCGCCTCTTTAATAGCACCACTTGGGTGGCCTACGGTGTAGATCATTGCGTCAATCTTGTTATCGCACAGCGCTTTAGACTGTTCTGATGCTTTTAGCTCAGACACCAATTTGAAATCGTCATTCGTCCAACCGTACTCTTTCATCAGTACTTCCATCGTACCGCGTTGACCAGAGCCAGGGTTACCTATGTTAACTCGTTTGCCCTTTAGATCATCGAACGATTGAATGTTGGCATCTTTACGAGCAACAACCGTAAACGGTTCTGGGTGTACAGAGAACACTGCACGAAGTTCTTTGAATGGGCCTTTGTCTTCAAACTTGCTCGAACCGTTGTAAGCGTGGTACTGCCAGTCTGACTGAGCGATACCTAAATCCAGTTCACCCGCACGAATGGTATTAATGTTGTAGATCGAACCACCAGTACTTTCCACTGAACAACGAATGCCATGGTCAGCACGTGATTTATTCACCAAACGGCAGATTGCACCACCCGTAGGGTAATACACGCCAGTTACACCGCCCGTACCAATGGTCACAAACGTATCTTTAGCAGAAACTGAAAAGCTTGCGCTCATTGCAACTAGCGATGCCGCCACTGCGAGCTGTTTTAACTTAAACATTGAATGTCCTTCTCCGTTGTTGTAGTGAAGTAAGTATAGCAACTATTAACAAGTTGTTAACGCATAAGATCACATCCTAGAAATTCATGAATAATTTAAAAATACAGATAGTTAAGTAATGTCTAACTTTCTCGTTATATGTGGTTACTTCAAGCTTTTTTACTATATCGTTACATACATAACCTTACTTTTATGATGGGAATCTAATTTCAAAGTAAGACGGGTTAATCGAATGTAATTCGGGTGCTACATTTTAAGTCTAAATTATGAGAAATCGATTCCATTATAAAAAGCAAAAATGTGCAACAAAGGTTGGCAAACATGCTCGATTATCCCCTATTAAGTAAAACAGCGACCAAAGAAAAGAAGACCACAGCAATACTGGATGAGCTATTTAAGCTCGCTCAAACAAGTTACCCTGAGTTCAGCCGCTTTTCTGTGGTATTAATCAAAGGAAACAAGGCTTCTAACTACTATGTAAATGACACTATAGCTCAACCATTTGGTCTTGATTTTGAGGACCAAGAGCTTCGTATAAACTCTTCATTGACGGAGGCCGCCTATAACTGCCAAGTTAGAATCGTTGATGACCTAGAAAACTTCGACAACACCGAACGCATCAAGAAACTGATCAAACTCGGCCACAAAAGCAGTTATGCATCACCTATATATAATCGTGGTTCTATCATTGGTTTCCTTTTCTGCAATGCAACAAAAACCAAGTTTTTCTCGGATGAGCATACGCAGCGAGACTTCGCCTACCTGAGCCAAATCATATCGGGCATGTTCATTCAGCTAGATGAAAAACAAAAGCACTTTCAATCAGCTTTAGCGATTGCTTTGAAGATGGGACACGAAAGAGACCCTGAAACAGCAGAGCATTTAATACGAATGGGAAAATACAGTGAGCGACTTGCACGGTTACTGGCAGATAAAAATAGGTCTATTACCCCTGAGTTTATCCACCGTATCAGGCTATATGCCCCCTTTCATGATATAGGAAAATACAAGATCCCTGACGATGTACTCTTCAGTGATAAGCGCTTTACAGCAGCTGAACGCGAAGTTATGAATCAGCACACCATTTTTGGAGAGCGGATCATTGAAGACGTTGTCGCGCTGTCTGACACATCAATGATTGCACCAGATGAAGTGCAATTTATTAAGAACATCATTCGCCATCACCATGAGTATTACAACGGTACAGGTTTACCCGATGCATTGTGTGGTAAGGACATTCCCTTAGAAGCTAGGATCGTAACACTGGCCGATGTATTCGATGCCTTGCTAAGTAAGCGCGCGTATAAAGCTGCTTGGTCACTGTCTGATACGGCAAACTTTATTAAAGAGCATAGGTTATTGATGTTCGACCCAGATTGCGTCGACATGCTGATCGAACACCTAGATGAGTTTTTAGCAATCCGCGCGCATCATCGAGACCACGAAGGTACCCAAAACGCCGTTGCTTGTTAAACAAAGCCCCGAATACTCGGGGCTTTGTTTTACTGCTTTTTCTCTTGCCTGAAGGCGATGTATTTAGAAGAATCCTAGCGGATTGACGTCGTAGCTGATTAATAGGTTTTTCGTGTTCTGATAGTGATCGAGCATCATCTTATGCGTCTCTCGACCAATGCCGGATTTCTTGTAGCCACCAAACGCAGCATGTGCAGGGTAAGCGTGGTAACAGTTTATCCAAATGCGTCCCGCTTCTATGTTACGTCCCATGCGGTAAGCAAGGTTTTGATCACGTGTCCACACACCCGCTCCCAGACCGTATTCAGTGTCATTGGCAATCGCCAGCGCTTCTTCTTCATCTTTAAAAGTAGTCACTGCGATTACCGGACCAAAGATCTCTTCTTGGAAAACTCGCATCTTATTATGACCCTGTAATAAAGTCGGTTGAATATAGTAACCCTGTTCCAAGTCGTTCTCTTGTTTCGCTACATCTCCACCAAATACGACTTTCGCTCCTTCTTGGCGGCCGATCTCTAGGTAACTCAGGATCTTATCGAACTGCTCTTGCGAGGCTTGAGCGCCAACCTGAGTATCAGTATCCAGTGGATTGCCTTGTTTAATGGTTTTTGCACGCTCTGCAACTTTAGCAATGAACTTGTCGAACACAGATTCATGTACCAGCACACGTGATGGGCAAGTACATACCTCGCCTTGGTTAAAGAAAGCAAGCAAAGTACCTTCAATACACTTATCTAAATACTCATCTTCGTGATCAAACACATCTGGGAAATAGATGTTCGGAGACTTACCACCGAGCTCAACCGTCGACGGAATTAGACTCTCCGCCGCACATTTTAGGATGTGGTTGCCCACTTCCGTTGACCCCGTAAACGCTAACTTAGCGATTCGATTACTCGTCGCCAGTGCTTGCCCAGCTTCTGAGCCAAAGCCATTGACTACGTTCACCACGCCAGCAGGCAGAAGGTCACCAATCTTTTCCATCAGAACCAGAATTGAAGTCGGCGTTTGCTCAGCAGGCTTAAGTACCACACAACAGCCCGCGGCCAACGCAGGAGCCAACTTCCAAGCCGCCATCAACATTGGGAAATTCCAAGGAATGATCTGACCCACAACACCAATCGGCTCAGGGAAGTGATAACTTGCGGTATGTTCATCTAACTCAGCCGCACTGCCTTCTTGAGCACGGATACAACCTGCAAAGTAACGGAAATGGTCCACAACTAAAGGTAAGTCTGCCGCTAACGTTTCACGAACGGGTTTGCCGTTTTCCCATGTTTCTGCAACTGCAAGCTCTTCGAGGTTTTGCTCAATGCGGTCTGCGATTTTTAGTAGTATATTCGCACGCTCAGTCACGCTGGTTTTTGCCCACTGCGCTCTTACGCTATGCGCTGCATCCAGTGCAAGGTTGATGTCTGCTTCCCCAGAACGAGCGACCTTACAATACGCTTGGCCATTGATTGGCGATGTATTGTCGAAGTATTCACCACCCGTTGGTTTTACCCATTCGCCACCGATGTAGTTGTCGTAATGCGATTTGAAATTAACGATGGCATTTTCACTACCTGGCTGTGCATAGATCATAACTCTTCCTTTTGTTCTCGTTCATTTTTTTGTTTTAAACAACCGAGTGTTCAACTCAGCATTGTTGCAAGAACATCACTCAAGTCACATGCCAACAATGAGCACCTTGTTGTTAATTAAATGTAAAACTATGATTACCAAGCGATAACAAACCAAGTGAGTGACGTTTGAGCGGATGTATGGTGTGAACGCCAGTGTTCAAGTGTTCCAAAATGGCACACCCTCACTGTGACAAAATGGTACAGTCATGGAACTTCAACACATTACCAACAGCAATTGGCTTTCCACTTCATGGGACAGAAGTGAACAAGCGGGTTTAAAACAGCGACGTCGACCAGACGATATTCGTGTCACCTCAGCGTTACTTGAGGACCGACGCCACCAACTCCACTTCTTAATCGATGCCGTTAAGCAATTTGCCTTGCCTTTGTTTAATCAATTGTTCTCCCACAGCGACAGTCGATTAATACTGACCGATGCCGAAGGCGTGATCATTGGGAGCTGGGGGCAACCTAAGTTCCGTGAAAAGCTGACAGAAATTGCGCTTAGTTCTGGCGCGTGTTGGCAGGAAAAACTCAAAGGCACCAACGCCATTGGCACTGCGCTAGTGGAAGCAAAACCCGTTTCCGTGATTGGTGACCAACACTTTATACAACATCATCGCTTTATCAGTTGCTCAGCGAGCCCGATCTTTGATCATTTGGGTAATTTGATTGGTGTACTGGACATTACCAGTGAGCAAAAGAAGCATGACTTTTCAACACAAGTCTTAGTGCAAAACATGGTTCAACAGGTAGAAAACCAACTCCTCAATCAAATTCCCAAAGGGCATATTCGAGTTGATTTAGCCTGTGAACAAGGTCTGCTCAATAGCGGTTGGCAAGGCATCATCATCGCCAATGAAGAAGGTCAAATTCTGGCTCATAACCAAGTAGCCTCACAATTGTTGGCTCAAACGAACGTTGTTGGACAATCACTGGCATCGATACTCGACGGTTCTGCCAGTAATCAATATTTAGTGTTTAAAACTCAGCCACTCTCGGAACCTAAAACTCAATCTCGCTCCATTTCAGCCTCGAATGACCTGCATTATGGCGACGCAAACGTAGAGCACTGCTGGCAACAAGCGAATCGTGTTATAGACAAAGACATTAGCTTATTGATCCTTGGCGAGACGGGAGTAGGCAAAAATGAATTTGTTAAAGCTCTGCACAAAAACAGCAAGAGAAAGAATGGGCCTTTGGTTTCCGTCAACTGTGGTGCGCTACCCAAAGACTTGGTCGAATCAGAGCTATTTGGCTACGTGAGCGGAGCATTCACAGGCGCAAACAGCAAAGGTTACCAAGGTAAAATCCGTCAAGCACACAAAGGCATCTTGTTTTTAGATGAAATTGCAGACTTACCATTAGAAGCGCAAAGCCGATTGTTGCATGTGCTCCAAGACAAAACCGTATTGCCCGTAGGCTCTAACCAGACCATTCAAGTTGATACGCAAATCATCGCCGCAACACACAAAGACTTAGAGCTATTAGTTGATCAAGGTGAGTTTCGTCAGGATCTTTATTACCGACTAAATGGATTAATCGTAGAACTTCCTCGTTTTGAGGAGCGCAGTGATAAGCAAGCGCTGATTGAAAACATTCATCGCCGCCACTCTGAATCAAAGCAAAGTATTTGCCCTCACCTGCTGTCACTGATGTTGAGTTATGGTTGGCCGGGGAACCTGCGTGAGCTCGATAGCTTAGTCAAAGTCTCTGCTTTGATGGCGCAAGGTGAACCCCAACTTGAGCTTAGCCACGTCCCCAACCATCTGGCTAAGAAGCTTGGTCAATCACCCAATATTGTCGATGCTGATACACCAAACACTAAAGACATGCGTTCTACTGTAGAAGATAAGCTGGTAAAAACCTACCAAGCAAACCAAGGCAACATCAGCAAAACTTCGCGTATGCTCGGGCTAAGTCGCAATACCATTTATCGCAAGCTTAAAAGCCTTGGTATTCTCAAGTAATAACTGAGGAATAAAAAAAGAGCACCGTATTGGGTGCTCTTCTTATTTTGAAACCTAGCCTTACAGTCCGCCTTCTTGCTGCGCCTGTTTTACTAATGCCTGACGTTGAGTTTCCGTGTCTGAATTCACTTTCTGTTCCTTGTGCGTTTCCTGGTCCATATCAGTCGGAATGAAAACAAAGTACTTGTTAAGAGTCATCTTAAGAACCTCAATTAATAATGTTAAATCACCTTCTTGGTAAATGTAAACAACACCAGCAAAAAACATCTTATGCCGGATCCTTGTTGTAGGTTTCAAAAAATAGAGGATGTTTGACCATCAAACATCCTCCATATGCAAGCTAATTATAGGATGAGTTCAAAGGCTTACCTAGCACTCTTTTTCACCTTTTATGCAATCCTTGTTTCTTAATCAGATTTAATACACCATACCCTTACGACCTAACCCCATGTCACAAAAGGAAAATTTGTTTTCGATTTTATTGGAACGGAGGATGAGAGACGTTGATACTTAAAGCTTAACGTTTTGAGGCGCTTACTTCGTGAAAAATACCATCGATTTAAATTTGTATCGCTTTCTTTATCTACTGAGCCAGCAAAAGTCGCAGGCGAAAGTGTGTCATACGCTAGACATCAGCAAAGCAACCTTTACTAGGCAGCTCGCCGAATGCCGCCTGCGATTTGATAACGAACTGTTCAATGCAGAGAAAGGCGTTTATACCCCTACGCTGCTATGTCAACAATTGTGTGAGGCTATCGGGGAACCTCTAGAGCAACTTGAGCAGATACCGCAGTTGGCAAACACCTTTAATGCAAACCAACATTCCAACGAGTACGTCTTCAGCATCATCAACCCTCTTTCTGGCATTTTAACGATTCCTTTGGTTACCGCTCTTACCACAGATGAACAAAAGCCTAAGATTTCCTTTATTGATTGGTCGATAGAAAGCATAGAGAACCCAAAGCGCGGCGCTGTCTCAATTGGGATTGGTGGGTTTCCTAATGAGCTCAACGAGAGAATGGTAGAACGTAAGGTGGCTTCCGTCCCCATCTTTGCGTATGTGAACGCTCAACACCCTCTTCACCAACAAACCGAACTTGAACTCAGTGACATTGAAAACCTTGAAACGGTGCGAGTCTCCATGGGTTCGCTCGATGTGAGCGCTTATTACGAACGAATGCGTAAACTGACGGGTGTGAATCTAGAGCAGAAGCTGACCGTCTCCTCAATGACTGCAGCACTCGATTGCGTCAAAGTCAGCCCGTATGTATTTGTCGGTATGTATATCGACGATCAAGAGTTACCCGCGGGAATTTGTCGATTGCCGTTGAAATTAGAGGGAACGCCAATGTTGTTTGATGTCGGGATTCAGTACCACCGAGCCTTTTACCAACACCCGATCATTGCACAAGTAGAAACCTTTATTAAACGAGCGCTTAGCTAAGCCGCTAATTTTTGTTGCCGCATAGCCAAGGAATAAAAAAAGCCGACCAATTAACAGGTCGGCTTTCATCTTCAGTTTGTCGCACCTTACGATGGTCTTATTTCACTTCAGTGATATCACTTGGCTTCCAAGAACCGTCATACCATGGTTCTAAAGGACCGTACATACGTAAGATACTGAACCAGCCTTTGTTTGGAACCGTTTGAATCCAGTTTGCTTCTTTACCCTTCGGAGCGGTTGGACCGAAGTACAAATCGACCGAACCATCTGGGTTTTCAACCATCTTGTCGCGCTTATCGTTCTTACTTGGGAACGGTTGGCTCGTTTGTAGCTCTGAACGTGTTTGCGTATCGTACGCGACCACAGACCAGAAGTTCTTCGCTGGAACATTCGCAGGAATCGTCAGTCTGTAATTCTTACCGCCATCAAAGAACTTACCCTCTGCCGTTTTATCAACAATGGCATACTGAGAGCCTTTGCCAATCATCTTAAGCGCCATCGCTGGCGTGTTTACCGTTGCCATGTAGAAGAAATAAGTACGCGCATCTAGATTACGTCCGCCTTTACCTTCATCAATAAGCCACTGGTAATCTTTGCCGATAAAAGCAGTTTTCCAGTTACGATCGTCCCAAATGTACGCGTTTTCTGTGCGTGGATTGAACATTAGTGCACGAGCCGTTGCGTTACCAATCGCTGCACCATCTTTCAGGATCTTCTGCATACGCGCATCAGGTTCGAACGGCTTACCTTTTTGAATACCAATTGTCGCAATCAAACCGCGCATTTCTGGGTCGATAAAATCAATAGGCTCTTTGTCGATCACCACTTTGATTTCGTCATAGAAATGTTCGTCATTGGCGTGAATAGTATTGAAGGCTTTACCACTACCTGAAGTGAAGGCCATCTTCGGTTGATCATCCTTCTTAGACAAAGGGTAAATCTTCAAACCAGTATGGTACGAGTTGACCGCTGCATCCGTTTTACCATCTTTCAAGAAGCCTCGCGCGATAAACCAGTTCACGTAACTTGTCGATTGAGAAACGTGGTAGCCCTCAGGCACTGGGCCATCGTAGTTTGGTGGCAAGATAAGGTATTTGCCGCCCTGACCTTTATCTGGCCCTACTACGCCCATATCGGTCACGAAACGGAAGAAGGCATCATTGACTGTAGTTGGCCCCATGCCCGGCGGGATTTCCACAACCGTTGGACCATCACGCTCTAAATCAAGAAACGCCGATGCGTAAACCGTATCCGTGTTACCGGTTAGGAATAAAGGATTTGAATCCATCAAGTTATCAAATAGCATCACCTGATTGGATTTCGTCAGCCCCATCTTTTCATGTCCCATACGTAACGCTTCTAACGACGCCATAGGGATGGCATTCATGAATACTTCTGTCGCTCGCATAGTATCGAGATTGTTATAAAGCGTATCCATGGTTTGTTGACTTGGCACACCATCCTTGAAATTCAAAGTACCGATGCTTGTTTCTACCGTATTCGGCGTCATGATGCTTGTTGGAATATCTGTGTTGTAGTTGCTGGTATTTGCCAGAACAGAAGATGAAACCAGTAAGCCAGTCAGCACAGCGATACGTTTGAGTTGAGTCTTTAGCATAAGAATTTCCTGCGTTATCAGTTGCGATACATTCACTCTACTTAAAGTTAGGAATCAATTCTGATGCTCGCCACAATCAAAATTGCTGACGCGCTTTTTATGCAATGAAACTCACAACAAATCTCTATTCAAAACTGTCTACTAGGTCAATATTTAATCTTTTTTGAGAAATATTTAGCCCGTTTTTTGGGTATCTTCTGAGCAAAAAAGAGACAATACAAATGCGGAGTGAGAACACTCTGACACTACCCACTAAGCTCTGGGAGGCGTTATGAAAAGTAAAAAATTAGGTCATGTGATGTCATTCAGCAGATTGTTTTCCTTCATTGCCTTTCTGACAGCCACATTCGCTTGGGTATTAAGTATGTATGCCCTCTTTACGGTTTCCGTTGTGGCACTTTTCGTCAGTGGACTTCTCTACTTGAATGACAGATTCGGCCATCACCCAAAAGGCAATGTAAAAGAAAAGAGCGCTTAGGCGCTCTTTGAGTTCCTATAGAGTAAGAATGAAAAAAGGATGCCACTTGGGCATCCTTTTGCTTTTATCCGTTTACTGACTGCGGGTTAAACGTCGTAAGTTGTAGACGCTGTGTCGCCGCCTGTACCAGTCCAGTTAGTGTGGAAGAATTCACCACGTGGACGGTCAGTACGCTCGTAAGTGTGAGCACCGAAGTAGTCACGTTGAGCTTGAAGCAGGTTCGCTGGTAGACGAGCTGTTGTGTAACCGTCTAGGAAAGATAGCGCAGAAATCGTACATGGCATTGGGATACCAGACTCTAGAGATTTCGCTGCTACTTTACGCCATGCTGCTAGGCTGCCTTGTAGGATGTTTTTGAAGTACTCATCAGAACCTAGGAATGCGATATCTGGGTTCGCTTCGTACGCATCACGGATGTTGCCTAGGAATGCAGAACGGATGATACAACCACCACGCCACATTAGTGCTACGTTACCGTAGTTTAGGTCCCAACCGTTCTCGTTAGACGCTTCGCGCATTAGCATGAAGCCTTGAGCGTAAGAGATGATCTTAGATGCTAGTAGCGCTTGACGTAGTGCATCAACCCACTCTTGCTTGTCGCCTTCAACAGGTGTGATTGTCTTGCCGAATAGAGACTCAGCTTCAACACGTTGGTCTTTCAGTGCAGATAGACAACGAGAGAATACAGACTCAGAGATAAGCGTTAGAGGAATACCTAGGTCTAGTGCGTTGATACCTGTCCACTTACCAGTACCTTTTTGGCCTGCTGTATCTAGGATCTTCTCAACTAGAGGCTCACCATCTTCATCTTTGTAGCCAAGGATGTCAGCAGTGATTTCAACAAGGTAGCTGTCTAGCTCAGTCTTGTTCCAATCAGCGAATACTGCTTGCATCTCGTCTGCAGACATACCAAGACCGTCTTTCATGAACTGGTAAGCTTCAGTGATAAGCTGCATGTCACCGTATTCGATGCCGTTGTGCACCATCTTAACGAAGTGACCAGCACCGTCGTTACCAACCCAGTCACAACATGGCTCGCCAGCGTCAGTTTTTGCAGAGATACCTTGGAAGATTGGCTTAACCGCTTCCCAAGCTTCAGCCGCGCCGCCAGGCATGATTGAAGGACCAAAACGTGCACCTTCTTCACCACCAGATACACCAGTACCGATGAAGTGAATGCCTTTCTCACGGCAGTGTGCTACGCGACGGTTTGTGTCTGGGTAGTTAGTGTTACCACCGTCAATGATGATGTCGCCTTCGTCTAGAAGCGGGATTAGGTTGTCGATGAACGTGTCAACAACGTCACCTGCACGAACCATAAGCATCACTTTACGTGGCGTTTCTAGCTTCTCTACTAGTTCTTCTAGAGAGTATGCACCGATGATGTTTGTGCCTTTCGCTGGACCTTCCAGAAACTCGTCTACTTTTGCAGCAGTACGGTTGTGAGCCACAACTTTAAAACCGTGGTCGTTCATGTTAAGGATAAGGTTTTGACCCATTACAGCAAGGCCGATTACACCGATATCACCTTTCATTGTTTCTCTCCAATTGTCTTTTATTCGACTAGCGGCCGCATTAAGCGATTTTTGCCGCTGCGTCTAAATCTAAATACCATTCCGTCAGACCCGCTTTCGCTTGGATCTTCGCTGCCGGATATGGAAGTACGCGTGCTGGTGAGCTGTTAATCTCTTCGATAATGTCTGCTTTACCAGCGCCAAGTACCAAGTAACTGATGCGCTTCGCTGCTTCTAATACGCGTGCCGTCTTCGATACGCGAATCTGACCAGACTCAGGATGAGAAGCCAATACTGATAGGTTCTCATCATCGTAGTTTGTCTGACCCGGGAACAGTGATGCGGTATGACCGTCTGCGCCAACACCAAGCAAGATCCAATCAAACACAGGAGTGCCATTTTCAGTTGGAATCACTTCTGCCATCTCTTTCGCAAAGCGCTGTGCTTCTGCTTCTGGCTCTTCTTCACCACGGATGCGGTGGATGTTCTCAGCAGGAATGCTCACTTGACTAAATAGTAGAGTATTCGCTTCGCCATAGTTACTTTCTGCATCATCAGGCGCAACACAGCGCTCATCACCCCACCAGAAGTGTAGGTTTTGCCACTGAATTGACGTCGCGTAAGCTTCTGTTGCTAGTAGCTTAAACAGCATTTTTGGTGTGCTGCCGCCAGAAAGAGAGATGTGAACAGGTCGGCCCATTTCGCTAAACGCTTTCATGTCGTTAGCAAGGCTTTCTACTACCTGCTCTGCTGTTTGGTAGATCTTGTGGTTGATCATAGTTCGCAGTAGTCCGTATCTGTTAGGTTTTTACAAGGGAAACGCCATGCGCGGTTAGCTCGCTGTAGCAAGTCGTCCGCTTCTTTTGGTCCCCATGTACCACATGCGTATCCGAATAGCGCTTGTGGGTCTTGCTTGAAATCTAGAATCGGTTGCACGTATTTCCAACACGCTTCAACCGCATCGCTACGAGCAAATAGCGTTGCATCACCGTTTAGGGCATCAAGAAGTAGACGCTCATAAGCAGTTAGCATTTGGGTTTCTTGCAGATCAGCGTAGTGGAAGTTCATTTTCACTTCCTTCGCTTTAAAGCCTGCGCCCGGCTCTTTCAGACCAAAGCTCATTTGGATGCCTTCGTCTGGCTGAATACGAATAATCAGCTTATTCTCTGGTGCGTTTTGACCAAACACTGGGTGTGGTGTCTGTTTAAAGTGGATAACCACTTCAGTCACGCGAGTCGGTAGACGCTTACCTGTACGTACGTAGAAAGGCACGCCATTCCAACGCCAGTTGTTGATGTAAGCTTTCAGGCCGATGTAAGTCTCGGTACGAGAATCGTCTGCTACGCCGTTCTCTTCACGGTAACCAGGAAGGTGCTGACCACGAACATCCGATGCCGTGTACTGACCTAATACAAGGTCGTTACGAAGTGCGTTCTCATCCAGCGGTTTAAGACACTGAAGGACTTTTACCACTTCATCACGCATCGAGTCTGCATTAATTTGTGCAGGCGGCTCCATACCCACCATGGCTAGCACTTGTAGCAGGTGATTTTGGAACATATCGCGTACTGCCCCAGAACCATCGTAGTACCCGCCACGCTCTTCTACGCCTAAGAATTCTGCGCCTGTGATTTCCACGTAATCAATGAAGTTACGGTTCCACAATGGCTCAAACATCGCGTTAGAAAAACGTAGGACAAGCAGGTTCTGAACCGTTTCTTTACCTAGGTAGTGGTCGATGCGGTAGATCTGATGCTCCTGGAAGTGCTCGTGGATTTCTTTGTCCAACGTGCGCGCTGATTCAAGGTCGTAACCGAATGGTTTCTCGATGATCAGACGTTTCCAGCCATCTTCCTCATTGTTCAGACCGTGTGCTGCAAGGCTTGCAGGGATCACGCTGTATAGGCTTGGTGGCGTCGCAAGATAGAAAAGCGTATTACGTTGTTCGAATTGGTATTCGTCTGCCAGTTGGTCTAAGCGTATCGCCAACTTGCTGTAATCTTGTGTGTCAGATGTATTGATTGCTTGGTAATGCAGGTGGTTAATAAATGCATTCAGCGTTTCTGGCTCAGTTTTTTCCATTTCTTGAAGCGATTTTAACAACTTCTCACGGTAAGACTCATCACTGTACTCAGTGCGGCTGACACCTAGAATGGCAAAATTTTCTGGAAGCTGCTTGTTCGCATAAAGGTGGTATAGAGCAGGAATTAACTTACGGTATGTAAGGTCACCTGAAGCACCAAAAATAACGATGCTACTGTTTTCTGGTATTACCATCATCTTTCCCTTAAAAACGAGGTACTTATTGTGTGCCCGGATACGGCTAAAAGGATTGAGCCAACCCTATCAATGGCACCACAAAATAGAAAATTGGTCTTACCTATTACGTTGATAGGTAAAGCCTATAGTCTAAAATTACCGCAATGACTAAACCTCTCACGAGTGTGTGAAATTTAGCGTTTGGAGGTCATTTAAGACACTTATGTCTCTCGAGTACAACCTTGCACTCTGTGGAGGAGATTTCCGACACGGGGGCGTATTGTCTACGAGTATTTGATTTACATCAACACTTGGAAGTGCAAACGTTTAAATAATTTACAAAAATCAACATAAGACAATGAAAATTAAGAAATAAATGCCATTGAAGATTGGAAGCCAAAATTTAAGCAAAAACTCTAAATAGACTACTTATCACTCAAGTTTGCAATCCATTACATAAGCTCTGTGCGCTATGCAGAATTTACAACTCTACTTCATAGTTGTTGATAATGATACTTAATTAAAGATAATGAAGGATTCTATCAACACACGTTAGGACAGCTATGACCCAGGGCTCAGCAAAACAGCAATCGACGTATCGTATTCAAGGCGTATTGGATTACATTCATAGTAATCTTGATTCTCCTTTGAGCGTTGATGACATTTCGCAACAAAGTTGCTGGTCTCGCTGGCAGTTGCAGCGCGTGTTTCAGCAACAAACCGGGCTTTCGGTTGCAAACTACGTGAGAGAGCTTAAGTTAAGCTACGCTGCAGAGCGATTAGTCGCTGGAAGTGAGCGCTCTTTGGATATTGCGCTGGAAATGGGGTTTGCCTCCGAGCACGCATTCAGCCGCGCATTCAAACAGATGTTTTCTGTCAGCCCTCGTGAGTATCGGAAGAACCAACAGTTGTCAGGGTTACGTAAACCATTTACGTTACGCCACCTTCCAGAGGCATCGCACAATGATGGGCACTTTATCGAAGTAAAGATAGAAACGAAACCAAGCTTTTATCTACAGGGGCTTTCTCAACCAATCAGTGGTTTGTTCTCCCCTTCTCCAAACTTCCATTACAAAGTCCCGCAGTTGTGGCTTCAGCTTTCTCTTATTGCCGATCAAGTCGAAGAGTCACCAGTTCGCCATCTCGGTGTTATTGATGTTACCTACCCTCACTTTGATGGTTCGAATCTTCAATATTGGGCAGGTTATGAACTCGACGACAATGTCCATTTACCAAGCATTCCAAATGCAGTGTCCGATCAACTAGAGACCTTATTCGTACCACAGCAAACTTATGCCGTGATCACTCACATCGGTAAGGCAGCGAAACTTGCGCAAACCCTTGAGTGGTTCATCATGTGTTGGTTACCTGCTTCAAATTATCGCGGTGTCGATGGGTATGAGCTTGAAAACTATCCGGCAGACTACCAGCCAGACAGTGATAACGCACAAATGCAATATTGGTTACCCGTAGAGCGTTACCGCCAACACTCGAAGTAAGAGAAAAGTCCGGCCCTTTAAAGCAAGTTGCACCAAATTGTTAACTTTTCTATTTCTCCTATCCATAAAATATAAATGACAATCATTATCAAAAACTAGAAAAAGTAGTGGAATTAGGAAAAATGGAAACCCCGATTAAATTTCATCGCTCAACACTTGCAGTTGTTGTTTCTGCGCTGATCGCAGGACACGCTGTTGCTGACGAAGACGTAACTCAACTCGAAACAATGACCGTATTAGGTGAAACTTACCGAAATACGGCGACAAAAACATCATTAGATCCAGAAGAGACACCACAAGCAATCACCATCATTACCAAGGATGAGATGGATTTACGCGGAGTGAGCACGGTCAGTGAAGCACTTCGTTACTCATCTGGTGTAAACACCGAACTACGTGGCGGTGCCGTTACGCGTCTAGACCTATTCAATATCCGTGGTTTCATTAACTACACCAACTTCTACGATGGTCTCCCTCTCCTATTCAACGGCTGGAACTTACAGCCACAAATTGATGCAGCTGCAGTAGAGCAAGTCGAAGTCTTCAAAGGACCAACGTCTGTTTTATATGGAAACATTCCACCAGGCGGCATGGTCAACATCATCGCAAAGACTCCGCAATCTGAGCCAGCTAACACGGTATCAGTCAGTACTGGCACCAACAGCCTGAAAGAGCTGAGCTTCGACACCACGGGGCAAATTGGTGATTCAAACGTGAACTACCGCATCGTAGGGTTGGCGAAACAGCGAGATGGGCAAGCAGAGACATCAGAAGACGAACGTTATCTGATTGCACCTTCATTCGACTGGCAAGCGACAGACAACACGCTTGTTAATGTTAACGTGTACTACCAAAACGATCCTTCGGCAGGTATTTACACAACAGTACCAGCAGCGGGTTCCGTTCTCGATAACCCACTCGGTTCGTTGTCTCCTGATACTTACTTGGGCGACAAAAACTGGAACACCTATGAACGTGAAGTGTTGATGGTTGGCTACAAAATTCTGCACGACTTCAACAACAACTGGCAGTTCTTGCAAAATGCACGTTACATGACGGCTGACTCGTACCAAGAAAACACGTACAACAGCCCATTAGCCGCTGATAATCGCACGATTGGTCGTAATGCGTACCTCACAGATGAAGAGTCAACTTCATTTGTGATTGATAACCAATTATCAGGCTACGTTGCCCATGGCAATTTCGAGCATAACTTGCTACTTGGGTTAGATTACCAATACCTAGATTCTGATGTGAAATACAAAGACACCTTAGGTTACTCGCTTACGCAAGACATCTTTAATCCTAATCACAACCAGATTGACCGCGACGCTCTAAAGTTCGCTTACCAGCAAGCATTGGACATCAAGACGAAACAGCTTGGCGTTTACTTCCAAGACCAGCTTCGCTACAACAACCTTGTGATGATTGCGGGACTTCGCTGGGATACATACGAATCCGACACCAACACCGTGAGTGATTACCTAGGCACAGTCACACCGAGCAAGGAAAAGCTTGATGAAAACAACATCTCTTTCCGAGTTGGTGCGTTGTACGAGCTTGATTTTGGTCTGTCTCCTTATCTGACTTACTCAGAGAGTTTTGAACCAATCGCGGGGGCTGACGCATCAGGTAAAGCGTTCGACCCTTCTACTGGTCACCAATGGGAGCTGGGCTTCAAATATGCTCCTCTGGGTGGCGACGTATCGGGCAACCTAGCCCTATTCCATATCACCAAGAAAAACGCGATCTTGACCGATCCTAACAACCCGTATGCACCGCAATACCAAGCTGGTGAAGTGGTTTCTCAAGGTGCAGAGCTTGAAGCGAAATGGCAAGCAACGCCGCAAGCTGACCTAACGCTAAACTACACCTATATCGATATGGAAATTAAAGAAGACAGCTACTACCACCAAGAAGGCAAAACGCCAGTTTGGGTACCAGAACAAACCGCTTCTTTATGGGCAAACTACTACTACGAAGGTACTTTAGCAGGGCTTCGCACCAGTGCTGGCGTTCGTTACGTAGGTAAAACAGAAATGGATGCACAAAACAGTGACCAAGTGCCAGATTACACCTTGTTTGACCTAGCGGCGAGCTATGACTTATCGGCGGCTTCACAATCACTCGACGGCGCAAGCGTCACGGTGTCTGCGAGCAATATCTTTGATGAGGAATACTACAGCTGTTACGACAAGAACAACTGTTGGTTTGGTGCTGAGCGATCTATCGAAGCGAAGCTTGAGTACAAGTTCTAACGCCTAACAAGCCGCTCAAACAAGTTCTTATTCGAGAACATAAAAAACAAACCGTATATTTCACAAATCAAAAGCGGTGGCTACCAATAGGCCACCGCTTTTCATTTCTCTTAGCTTTTACTACAGAGCGCTTCTGAACAGTATTTAAAGTTCGAATTGAGTTACCTTGTCACTTTTCTGTAACAACGCTCAGGTCGCCCTACCGTGCCATAGTTTAAGTCTGCCTCTAATTCACCAGAACTGATCAAGTATTCCAAATAACGTCTGGCCGTTGTTCGGCTGGCACCAATTTGCTCTCCAGCTTCATCCGCCGTATACATCTCTTCACCGACGAACAATCCTCGAATTTTATCCAGAGTCACCCCATCAATCCCTTTGGGTAATCTTTGCGACGACGTGTCTGATGCCACATTTGATTGCAGCATCTTATCAACTAAATTCTGGTCCAAGCTTTCTGCGACATTGAGTTGTTGGCGTTGCGAAATGTACTTTTGCAATGCGGCCTCCAACCTCGGAAACATCACCGGCTTAAGCAGATAATCAACTACCCCGCCTCGCATCGCTTGTTGCAGTGTATCTACGTCTCTTGCCGCGGTAATTAAAATCACATCACAAGTTTGATTGTTCGCACGAAGCGTATTGAGGATCTCTAATCCTGTTCCATCGGGTAAATACACATCCATGAGCAGCAAATCAGGCTTGAGCACCTCAAGCTGTAATTCTGCTTCCACCCGTGTCGTTGCAATGCCCACCACTTCCAAGCCGGAGAGTTGGCTCAGATATTTATGATGTAGCTCTGCAATGGCAATATCATCCTCGATGATCATGACTCGCGTTGCCGTATTCATACTTGTTCTTCCTTAGGCAAATACACGGTAATTCTCGTTCCATGTTCTGTATTTGGCAGCATCTCAACATAACCGTGATAACGCGTCGCCAGTTGATTAACAAGATGCAATCCCACACCTCGATTCTGGCGCGACTTGGTTGAAATACCCTTTTTCAAGAGCTCTTGTGGCTCAATGTTTTCCGGCAGTCCACACCCTTGGTCGACAACCTCTAAAATCACTTCGTTGCCATAATCACTGATCGACACATCAATGCTACGGCGCTCTAATGCGAACGCAGATTCAACACGAACGGCAGACAGCGTCGCATCGAAAGCGTTGTCGATTAGGTTGCCAAGTACCGTGACCAAATCTTCTGCATTTAACCACTCAGGTAATGGCTCCAATCGACTGCCTTCTTCTACCACTAACTGTAATCCCAGTTCACGTGCACGCTCGGTTTTACCCAGTAGCATGCCAGCAATAAGCGGGTCTTTGATGGTATCGCGTAAAAATTCTATCATCGCTTGATAGTGTGCGGTCTCTTGCCCAATCAATTGTTGAACCGCTTCGAGTTCCCCCATCTGAACCAATCCGCTGATCGTATTAAGCTTATTTCTGTGCTCGTGAGTCTGAGAGCGAAGCAAATCGGCGTACTCTTTAGTTTGCGAAAGTTGCTCAGTGAGTTCATTGATTTCATCACGCAGACGGAAACTGGAAACCGCACCGACGATTTTTCCCTCGACGTAGATTGGCGAACGGTTGGCAATTAAACGCTTGTGATTAAGGAAGATCTCGATATCGTGATCTTCTTGTCCTGTTTCTAACACCGTATACAAATCGCTATCTCGGAGCGTATCTGTCAATGGCCTATTAAGAGCTGCTTCCCTTTCAATGCCTAAAATCTGGCATGCACTGCGGTTGATGGAACGCAATACACCTTGGGCATCAATACTTAATACTCCCTCTTTAATGGTGCTCATGGTGACGTCGAGTTCACCGTACAAACGTCCAATTTCCTCAGGTTCAAAGCCCAAAATGGCACGCTGAAATTTTCGGGATGCATAGTTGGAAACAATCGCGTTGGCAGCAACAACGATTAATGCCATTAAGATAAGGAATGCAAAGAAAGGCTCGATGCGGTCTTGCAAGCGTTCCAGCAAATAACCGACCGAAACCACACCGATGATGTTGCCTTGTTGATCGAAAATTGCTGCTTTGCCACGAACGGAATAACCCAACGATCCTTGAGCTGTCGAGATGTATGACTTACCTTCCACCAGCGCTCGTTGGTTGTCACCGCCTTTCATCGGCTTACCAATACGCTCGTCGACAGGGTGAATCAAACGCACACCATTTTTGTCACCAATCACAATAAACGCGGCACCTAGCGCATCGGTCATTTCACGAAATCGCTGTTGGTATGGCTCAGAGTTTTGAGATTCGATCATCTCGATGACGATATGGGATGTCGAGAGGAAACGCGCAACACCTAGTGCTTTCTCCCCCATCTCTTGTTCTTGATCGAATTTAAGGTAAGTAAAGCCCGCAGCCACAAGGATAAGTAACTCAATCAACCCTGAAAGGGTCATTATAATGAGCATACGCTTGCGAAAGCTGATCGTACTCCAACTCATGAACTTTCCCTTATCCCTGTAAAACATCCACGTCTTTGTGGTGACACCCTCTAAATTAACACTGAGTTAACAGACTGGCTTTCATCAAATGACAATTCTGTGAACAGACGGAATGATCTCGGCAAATTGCGTTCAATTTATCGCCGGGTTAAAGAGAAATGGGTTATCGCTCAACATTACACATGAATAGAGGTAAACTTTCGCCACAGTTCAACTTGAAATGAAATCCAATGAGAAAGTTCTACGTAACCGAAGGCAATATAAACGCCAAGAAGCAAAAACTCGCTTACCCTAAGCTTGCACTTTGCGACCAATGCGTAAAGGAGTATGTAGTGATTAGCGAAGGCGAACGTACTTACGAAGAATGCGCTAAATGCGGAGCCGACGACTAACCGTCTTTGTTAATATTAAGCGACTCGAGGCAAGCGCCAGATCTTGCCTCTATCTCTATAAATCACTCGCCCCGACGGGCTAGTTTATAGACGCCATGAAATATCAAAAAACAATCATATTACCAACGAAATAATGTTGTAATTTATTCAGCATCATACAAATTTTGCCATCTAAATCTTGAACATGATCACAACAGATTTAGCTGTTTTTGAGGCGTTTTTATGTTTTCCGTCGTATACTTTTTAGTCAGAAGCCATTTAGAGCTTCATTATGATAAAGCAGCCTACTGGAAGTCTATTTAACGCTCAGCACTTGCGTCAGAAAATTTGAAGACACATTGATAATAAAATACAAATACTGACCGTAGGACAAACACTTAGACACCATCTGCAACTGCAATAACTATAAATGGAGATGCTTTATAGTTAAAAGGAAACTCAAAACATGGAACGCGATACATTTGGAATTTGCCTGAATAAGGCTATGCTGTCAGAGAATATGTATTCAACGTTTACTCACGTCAGAGCTTATGAAAAGAGCGACGCCAGCACATCAGATTTAAAAGTATTACTGTCATTCCCACAGATGACTGGTAAAGACTTACTGAATACTATGCGAGGCTCTCGTCAGCTTGAATGGAGAGCAGAATATCATTGCCCTTCAATGAAGTGATTTAGCACCAGTCACACAACTATGCTGCGTCTAGCTTAGGACTTCTTAACTGGACGCAACATTTATCCAACATTTCTTTTCTTCAATCACTTAACACTGTCTCATGAATACTTTATATTAGAGCTTATACTCTAAAGCAAAGTAGCCACTATGAAACAAACCGGAAAGTTCTGGATTTTGGGCCTTCTCAGCAGCTCGATTTCTCTTGCCTGTCACTCTGCTCCCATCACATTCGATGATGCATGGAATTTGTTGTTAGAAAACAACTATTCCCTTAAAGCACAACGCGCTAACGTAGAAAGCTATGAATACCAGCAAAGCGCGACAGACAACCTCAACTTGCCACAAGTCAGCATCGGCGCGAATTACACGCGTTTAGATACAGACGTGACCCTATCTGGTCAGCAAATTCTCGATAGCACTGGGCAACACATCAGCGTTCCACCCGTTTTCCAACCTATTTTTAGTGCTCTCGCAAACACCACATCGACGATCACAGAGCGTGACATCTTCTCTTCTTCTATTCGCGCTATTTGGCCTATCTTTACTGGCGGCCGCATCAATGCGGCTCAAACCGCCGCAGAAGGTAAAACGGACGAGGCGAAAAGCCAGCTCGCGATGGAGCAACAAGCCCGCTTTGAAGATCTCTCTAAATACTACTTTTCTGTTGTTCTAGCCAAAGAAGTATTGGCAACACGCCAAGCGGTAGAAAAAGGCTTAACCAAGCACCGTGATTTTGCGATTAAAATGGAAGAACAAGGCCAAATCGCTCGTGTTGAACGCCTTCAAGCTGAAGCGTCATTAGACAAGGCTAAAGTTGAAACGCGCAAAGCCACCAGTGACCTGAGTATCGCTCAAGCGGCTCTGGGCAAGATCTTAGCGCAGAACGACTCGGTAGAGCCTTCAGAAACCCTGTTTATTAACAACAATCTACCGCCGTTGAGCGCGTTTGTTGATCAAACCCTGCTGACCTACCCGGGCTTAGATTTGTTGGATGCCAAGCACAAACAAGCATCGAGCTTAATCAAAGCTGAGAAAGGCAAATACTATCCGGAAGTTTATCTATACGGTGATTACAGCCTGTATGAAGACGACTCCCTTGCTAGCCAAATGAAACCAGATTGGTTAGTTGGCGTCGGTGTTAACATTCCGCTAATTGAATCCACAGGCCGCAGCGAGAAAGTGAAAGCGGCACAAAGCATGGTCACGCAAGTGAATGCGCTGAAATCACAAGCGAAGCAGGACTTGTCGCTTCTGGTACAAAAGACCTACCTAGAGGCACAGCAAGCCATTGATGAAGTGCAAGGTCTAGAATCCAGTATTGCCCTTGCAGATGAGAACCTACGCCTGCGCGAAAAAGCATTCACTCAAGGCTTATCGTCATCTTTGGATGTCGTTGACGCGCAACTGTATATCGCCAGCGTAGAAACACAGCAATCAGCGGCACGTTTCCGTTATCTGATTTCTTTAACCAAACTATTAGCACTGAGCAGCGAAATGAACAGCTTCGCTCAATACCAACACACTGCTTACGTTCCAGCATCCAAAGAGGCAAAATAAGTCATGGCAGCAAAATCTCTAAAACCCGCTCTACTATCACTTTGCGCTTTGGGTGTCGCTTCTTGGGTTGGTTACCAGTTCTACCAAGCGTATCAACCAGAACCAGCTCGTTTACAAGGTTTGATTGAAGCGCAGCAATACAGCATCTCTTCTAAAGTTCCTGGTCGTATTGATGAGGTCATGGTGCGCAAAGGCGATGATGTAGAAAAAGGTCAATTGATCTTCACTCTTCACAGCCCAGAAATCGAAGCAAAACTAGAACAAGCGAAGGCGGGTGAAAAAGCCGCTGGCGCCTTGGCACTAGAAGCAGAAAAAGGCGCGCGTGAGCAACAAATCCAAGCCGCAAAAGACCAATGGTTGAAAGCGAAAGCGGCGGCTGACTTGATGGAAAAGACCTACCAACGTGTAAACAACCTTTATAAAGATGGTGTGGTCGCGGAGCAAAAACGCGATGAAGCAATGACGCAATGGCAAGCTTCAAAATACACCGAAAGCGCAGCATTCCAAATGTACAACATGGCAAAAGAAGGCGCACGTAGCGAAACTAAAGTTGCAGCAGCAGAGAAAGCTCGCATGGCGGCTGGCGCAGTAGCGGAAGTAGAGGCGTACGCAAAAGACACACAAATCTACAGCTGGTTTGATGGTGAAGTATCTCAAGTCCTATTACAAAGCGGTGAGCTTGCACCTCAAGGCTTCCCTGTTGTTACCGTTATCGATACACAAGACTCATGGGCAACACTCAACGTACGCGAAGACTTGCTCAAGCACTTCACCAAAGGCACGACATTCAAAGCTTACCTACCAGCGCTGGATAAAGATCTTGAGTTTAAAGTGACTCACGTTGCGGTAATGGGTGACTTTGCAACGTGGCGAGCAACAGACGCATCGAAAGGGTTTGATCTTCGCACTTTCGAGGTCGAAGCTCGCCCTACCCAACCAGAGCCTGAGCTTCGAATGGGCATGAGCGTTGTGGTCGAGCTGTAATCGCGTTGGTTTAAAACTATGACGATTCAAATCTCACAACGACAAATCCTGCGGCGCGATAAGTGGTTGTTATCTTGCCTGACATGGGTGCCGATTTTATTGGCCGTCACTATTTGGGGCGTGTTCTCTGCAGGTATTGCCAGAGATCTCCCGATTGGGGTGGTTGATTTGCAGCACTCGCAATTGTCACGCAAGATGATTCAGTCTCTTGATGCTTCTTCCACTCTTTCTGTTGATTACCACTACACCAGTTCAACAGAAGCGAAGAACGCAATGATCGAGGGTGATATCTACGCTTATGCTGTGATTCCCCCTCAATTTGACCAAGACATTCTTTTGCATCGACAACCGCAGCTATCGGTCTTCTTCAACAGCCAATACATTTTGGTTGCGAAGCTGATTAACTCTGCGGTTGCGCAATCTCAAGGGTATTTTGATGCTCAGCTTGAAGCCATGGGTAACCTAGCAAAAGGCAATACCACAACGTTGGCCGCCATTGGGCAGGCCGTACCGATTTCCACCCAGATTACAGCTCTGTTTAACCGTAACACCAACTACGCTCAGTTCTTGGTAACAGCGATTGTTCCGGCGATCTGGCAGATCTGTGTCGTGGTCAGCACCATTTTGATCCTTGCGGCGCATTTTCGCCTTTATGGTAACGGCAACAACAGCTTTGCCTTCTTAGGCGAGCGCCCTTTCACTCGACTAAGCAAAATTCTAAGCCAGTACATTCCTGTCTTTATGGCGCAAGGCGCGCTGTTCTTAGTCTGGTTCTACATGGTGCTGGACTGGCCGATGGAAGGCAGTTATGTGGTGATGCTGTTAGCGCAGTTCGTAACGACCATCGCGTGCATCATCATGGGAGCGTTGTTCTTCTTCCTATCGATGGATCCAGCACGTGCAATGAGCTTTGCTGGCGCATTTACCGCGCCAAGCTTCGCGTTTATGGGTATTACCTTCCCCGTTTCCGATATGAACGCGTTAGCGCAAGCATGGCGAGGCTTATTACCAATTACGCATTACATCGAAGTTCAAGTGGACCAAGCAAGCTACGGCGCAAGTGCGGCGCAATCTATTGGCTCACTCTGGCCAATGGTTGGATACATTATCCCGCTCTTGATGACGGCAGCACTGATGGCAAAACATCGCAACACAGCTTTGCTAAACAGCGCGTCTTCAACAGATAGCAAACAGGAGGTTGTATGACACTGTGGCAACTGATTAAAACAGAACTTCGCTCAGTGATGACCAACCCTGTCGTGGTACTGACGGTCTTTGGTGGCGTGGTATTTTACTCCTTCTTATACCCACTTCCATACGCACAACAAACACCGAGGGAACAACCAATAGCGATTGTGAATCTCGATGGAAGCCAAACCAGTTTAACCTTAGAACGCATGGTCGATGCGACGCCTCAGGTTAAAGTCGTGACACGATTACACACGATTGCCGATGCAAAACAAGCATTCTTAAATCGTGAAATTACTGGCTTTTTGGTGATTCCAGAACACTTCTACAAAGACTTGATGCTTGGCAGCAGCCCAACTCTAGCTTATGCCGCTGATGCCTCTTACTTCTTGGTGTACGGCACAGTCGTCGAAGGTTTAGCACAAGCTGGTGGTACGCTTGGCGCTCAAGTTAAAGTAAGCAAGATGGTGATTGATGGTGTGCCACTGAGCATGGCGAGCCACGACTACTCGGCAATCAAACTCAACATGAAGCCAACCTTCAACCCAACCATGGGCTACATCGAATACGTGGTGCCAGCGGTGTTTGTATTGATCCTTCAACAAACATTGATCATGGCAGTCGGCTTGCAGACAGGTACACAACGTCATGGTCGGGGGTATTGGTCACAAGTGCCAACGGGCGCTCTACTACTAGCCAGAACCTTGGTCTTCGTTGCTATCTACTACCTACTTAGCGCCTACTACTTTGGCTTCAGTTTTGAACGCTTGAACGTCAATCATGTTGCCAATGCCGGTGAATTGCTGACCTTGCTGTTACCGTTCTTGCTTGGCTGTTGTGGTTTAGGTTTGTGGCTCGGGTACTTGCTACCAAGACGCGAGCTGGTGACATTAGTCGTACTGGTTAGCTCAATGCCATTAATTTTCTTAGCAGGCTTTATCTGGCCAGTTGAGTCGATCCCTGCCCCGCTGCTTTGGTTTGCCGATTTGAGCCCGAGCACGTGGGCAATCAAAGGCTTTTTAGCTCTCAACCAAATGGGCGCAACGTGGCAACAAGTAGCTAAACACTGGACTGCTCTTTGGATACTGACGGTAGTTTGGGGCGGCATTGCTTACTGGATTGCTAAACGCAATACCAAACCAGTAGTAACAGAAAGCCTAGGTTAACAGCTGTTTATCCAATAAAGAAAGGGGCTCACGTAGCCCCTTTTTGTTTGTGTAGAGATTATATTGACTTAGTTGGGCTGAAGAGTCACTGGCTTGTTTTTGGACATAAATGAGTCAGTGTGTTTGCTAACTCATTATTTTTACGGATTATCTTAGGCATTGTATCGACCAGAACAAGAGCTGTTAGGCCATATCACTACCTCTAATCGGTGGCGAAACCCCTATACCTCTACACTTCTATCCTAAAGCAGTCATAATCTCTTTAAGCATATTAACTATAGAATCTGCATAGCTTTGTCGGTTTGCTTCAACCTTTAAGTAGTTAAGGTTTTCTGGCGTTAGGTTCTTAAAGTTGATTTGGGGTTCGACATATATACCTATTGGCATCAAGTTCCACCGATATGAGCTTGTGAAGTTTTCTGTTTTTTTAGCGATTTCTTTATATTCAGGCGAGTTAGAGCCATTTTCACAGTAAATACCAAAGTAAATGTGGTGGTCTTGCTCTACTAGAATATAAGTATTCTCGTAGCCATCCAGTTTTACATTAACGTTGTAGTATTTAGAGTTGCGCCTGTTCTCTACATAATTTCTAATCAAATCTTTTGGTGATTCCTGTTCTGTAATCGAGTCGTAGTTTAGTCCACCAAATTCTTGTCTTATACCTTCTGCAATCTTGTTCCACGTATCGAACTGTAGATCAACCAGTACTTCGTTATATGCGGTTAAAAGGTCTGGGAATCTCGCCAAGTTGCTGTCTGTGAGTAATAACGTTTTAAGTTCTTCCATATGATCTTGGTTCTCAATTTTGTTGGTGATCTTGCTGATGATATCTAGGTACTGGATACAAGCTTCGCGTAAAGGGGCATCTCTGGCAGCAGTCTCGGTACACTTAGAAATCCATTCATAAATATCATGTTCATAACTAGCAAGACTTAAAGCGTTCTCTTTTACTTTGTCAGGTAGTTCATCTGTGCTTTGCTCACTAGGTTCATATCCTGTTCGAGTTAAATAGATGAGTTTGATATTTTCATACCCCTCATCTTTCATTTTTCGGTAATAGTTCGAGAGTTGCTTTTCTTGATCGGAAGCGTAGATCTTGTTTTCAATTACGATTGCTGTCTTACCACTGCGAATGAGGATATCGATATTTTTGTATTCATTGTCTACTGTTACCTCCTGTGTGAGATCGAGTTGAAAGTTGTCTTTGAAGTGTTTTAAGAATAGTTTGAGGAACGCGTTGTGGTAGTTATGGCTACCTTTGGGGTTAAGAAGATCACTTAGGAACCTTGAGTGTAGCCTCACTTCATCTGATTCAGACCGTAGTACACTGAATAGGTTGTATTCCGGTTTTCTTGTGTAATTTTCATGTAGAAGCTGGACATATTTAAAAAACTGGTTGTTTATCATATTTATGGCTCTATTAATAAATATGGGGCAAGAATACTTTTGTTGTCATACTGGTATTAGCAAAAGTAGGACAAATGGAAACTTAACTTAGTTTGGGCAACCTAGACTGTAAGTTTGCGAGATTAACCACTTACATTTTTAACTTCTTATTCATTTCAAACTCCTATTGATCATGATCTAGATAGTTGCCTAGCGTCCTGTTAAGGTTTGAGCAATGTAATTCCGGAACCACCTAAGACACTAAACTGAACGCATAGTGAAATGCCACGCGTTGCGAATCTGTTTTAAACACTTTGCTTTAGGTATGGTATAGCACCAACTTTCCCAAGCCCTTCTTTGATTAACTCTTTGTTTAGTTTGTTATAATGAAAGCTAGGATGTGGAGACCCAATCACAAACACCTCCTCTCCGTGTATATCTAATGAACAAAACTTATAGCTAGTCGATTTGATAGGGACAATAACTATTTCCTTCAACTTCGGATAATAATCTCGCAAATACTTCCACGCAGAATGCCCCTGGTCAGCATTACCATAGGCGAAGATTACTTTAGGGCTAGAATTTTTCACTACGAAGTCATTAAAGAATCCCATTGATGCATTAAGCAAATCTTTAAAATTAATGAACATATTTGTTTCACTTCTCAGTATCTCAAACTGATTTTTGATATCACTAACTCCATTGGATGCTAATAAAAGCCCATTAGTAAGAATCATATTTGACACGGAAAACTTCGAATTTCCAAAGCATTCATTAAGGACATCGGGGAGCTTGATTAGCTCTTTTCGCAAAGGCGACGCTCCCCAGTCACCAGATAAAAGGTGACTGTATTTCGGATTTCTAGCTCTCTCTTTCACCCATTCTAAATTGGATTTTGTCGCATCTGTCATGTTGCCATTAGTGCCTAACACGATGAGGTTGATATCTTCTTTTTTGTTATCAAAAACACCAAAAGCGTTATCAAAGGGACTGCCTAATATATGTGAAAGTCCGTACTTTTCTAGTAATTTTTCTATATTTTCCAGTTTATTCATCATTATAATTACTCGCTAAAGCGATGATGCGTATAACGCCCTGTTAAGGTGAGCAACGCAATACCTATATTGCCGAATACTGCTTTAAATACTAAACACAATTCATAGTAAAAATGCCACGCGTTGCTAATCACTCTTAAACAGTTCATTAGCCATTTATTAATATGAAATACAGTTAGTTTCGGAGCCATAGCTTTGACAGGTAGTTCTAGTTTGCGAACCATAGACATCTGCCGATTTCTGATATCCATCACTTATAGACTTAGAAGCACTATTAATTGATTCTACTAACTCATCTCTGTGCCTCTGCTTTCGTATCTCACTTTTCAGTAGAGCCACTCTACCCATCTCAGTAACTTTTCTGCACAAACTGTTCGGAACATCCCATGAATGATTTGTATTTTTTCTTCGAAACTGTTCATTCTTAATAAGCTTCCAGTAGTCAAAATCAGCTTGCTTTCCCAGGTTATAACATATATCTAAGCTATCCATATTGGAGACAGCGACCTCTCTAACTTGTACTATTTGCTCCGTTGTCTTACAGCCCAAAAGTACACATAGAGATACCAAATAAATTTTCTTCCTATAATTAATCATAATTACGTCATAACACATTAAAACTATGGATATTACATATCATTATTCAAAAAAATAATGTGAGATAAATCGATTCACTTTTACTTCTCAACGAAAAGTAAGGTTGATGAAATGAAATAACCAAGGCTTATCAGATGACAGATTGTCCTCTTTCACCCTTCAATAATGAAGTCTTTTTATGTTAGCTCAATCGGATAAGCTTGAATAAAAACTCCAATTAACAAGGTATGAATGAGTAAAGGATCTAACCATAAATGTGGCATTTTTGTGTTAAATGCCAAACCAGCACTCATCTGGACAAAAGCTTGTCAGTGACTTTCCTAAATTAGACATTTATGGATAACTACAGATATGGAAAGCTGTTAACTTCTCCGATGCGGTCATATAAAGGAGAAAGAAGCCGAACTCATTAAGTTCGCTTTTTCAAAACACTCTAACAACTACATAGATCAATCTAACGGTTTAAGAATTAAACTTTGGGTAACATGCAGTTACTATCAATGATAGCATTCCTTTACAACCAGTTGCACAGGTGTACCTTTCATGAGTTATCATTTAAATAATTTTCTAAAAAGTCAGATTCTAGATGATGATGTCTCTTATCTATATCTATTGTCCCTCATTAAAAATCAAAAAGACAAGAAACTGACAAAAGTAATTTTTTCGGAGCTTGGTGACATAGATAAGATAAAGAGAAGAATGAAAAAGAATGTAGAAAGGTACAGGCGAATTGTAGACCAAAATATGGCTTTAGCACGTGACGGCTCCAATTTAGTCCTGACACCTTTGAAATCATTACAAGTCAAAAACTTTAGAGGGTTTTCTTCGCTCAACGACAATGACGAAGGGACGCTAATCCCATTTAGCAAGGGGGTTAATGTCTTTTTTGCACCAAACGGTGGAGGCAAAACATCATTATGTGAAGCTATAGAATATAGCCTTACTAATAACGTAAAAGAAGCGAGTCGAAGAAATACGCCGTTAAAAAGCTACATAAAGAATGGTGGGTCACCAAGTATTAGCTGTAAATTGGTTAATGGAACCATCCCTCAATCCCCCTTTTGGAATAGCTGCTTTATTGATAGGAACAGACTACAAGAATTCTCACTATTGGGTTCAAAGGATACGAACGTCAGACAGGCGGATGTTCTGGCTACATTGTTTGAGCTTGAAGAAATTGACAACATTGTAAATGGAATGGTTAAGCCTGCGTCATTCAAAGCTGCTGAGTTTGTTAGAACGGCTGGTCAAGACAGTTATGAAGCGGTGACCCAGCAACTCGCTGATAAAAGGCGCTTGAGAAAAATAAAAAACGACGAAATCCAAGAAGAACAGCAGCTCTTAGCAGAAATATTTGGGTTAGAAAGGTATGAACATACTCATGTACTGACAAGGAAAAATTACTTCGATAGGTTGAAAGAATACCTAATGCTAAGTACTCAGAAATTTGAAGCTCCTAGTGAAGAAATTAAGCTAAACTCCTTACATAAATATGTCGATTCAATTACTTGGTTAATTGATTTGTTAGCAAGCAGAAGAAAAGTCTTAGCAACTAATGCGACTAAAGTTAACTACAAAGATTTGTATAAGGCTATTAAAAACTTCGGTGACATCTCCGAAATTGCAAACTGCCCAACTTGTGAAACACCTATTAAAGATGTTCGAAAGCATCCGAAAAAAGTAGTTGAAGATGAGTTACCGAAGCTGGAGTTCTTAGAGCAAGTATCTATAACCTGCGAAAAGATAGAGCATCAATTAAAAAAACGAATAGCAGTTTCCTTTGCTTATATAAAAGCGAGCCTAGAGCTACACCGAGATGCTCTAACAAAAGACTTGGTTTCAGCTATCGACAGTATTTTATCATCAGACACATCTAATTCAGCAGAGTATTTAAAACATCTATCAGCATTAGGCGGGTTCTCAACTGAAATTGAGAAAGTGAATGATGATATTAGAGCAAGAAACAATAGAGTAGCAAACCAAGCAAAACGCCTCGAATCTCTTAACGCCAAAATCCACGATATCGAGAAAAAGCTCAAATCTGCTACAGTTTTTGAGACAAATATTGATGCAAAATCTAAGGTATTACAGGAAACACATAAAGAAATAGTTCGTCTTCTCAAACAAAGCAAAGCTCATGCTAGTCAAATAAGGCTAGACGAGGAGTTTAACGACTTTGCAAAACAGCTTGAAGATAGTTACAAGAAATTATTTTCAAAACTTAATGAGTACAAGCAAGAAATAGAATCGGTAAATATAAGTGGGATAGAACTATCAACACTGAGCTATTACAACCAAATCAATAAGCATGACAACCCGAACGAACTAGTGTCCGAAGTTAAATTTCAGCAAAAAGGTGGAACATATAGAATTGTTCTTAAGATGCAAGATGGTCGTGAAGACGACGCGTTTTGTGTATTAAGTGAAGGGCATCTCAGAGGATTAGGACTTGCCTTACTCCTATCTGTAGCAAAGAAAAACTGTCATCCAGTGATAGTTTTCGATGATGTAGTCAATGCAATTGATACCGAACATAGGTCAAACATTATTGATATGTTTAGTGATGATGATTATCTAAAAAATGTTCAAAGGATAATTACAACGCATGACAGAATGTTCTGGGAAAAGATTTCCAACAGACATAAAAGAGCAACTGATGCGGATACATTTTCAAGTCAAATATTGAAATCGACACCAAAGGGGATAGTTATACAAAACTTTGGTGTTAACTACTCTCAAAAAGTTAAAGAAGCACTTGAGGTATACGACATTCGTCAAGCACTGGTCTACTCACGAATTTGGTTTGAGACTATGGTCAATGAGTATTGTGTTAAAAATGAAGTTGAAATAACGACGACATTTTCTAGCAGGCAACTCAAAAAAGACAATTGGTTGGAAATCAGCTTAGAGGCAACTTATCGCGAGTTTGCAAAATCATTGAACGGTAATGTCGACACCTTTAACTATCTGAAAAACGACTTAATAAACTGGAGTGGTCAGAATCAAGAACACCACGCATTTGATGAGTATAACTATAATTTTTCTCATGCGACGACTAGCTCAGAAGTACAGACTATCTATGAGAAGTTATGGGTATTGGAGGCTCAGTTAAATCAAGAGCAAACAATCGAGAAGTTGAATAATGAAAAAGCAGAGCATGAGAGAGTCAGGGAACAAACTACCCGTCAATTAGAAAATCAAGGGTTTGTAAATAATGCTGATCAGAAGCTTGTTCAAAATTGCAGAGACCGCCTCGAGCGAGCTAATAAAGAATTAAGGTTGCTGAATAAGATCTTAGAACAAGTTTAGCGATAGACTAGTGCTTGGTCGAATATCCCCCGCGATACATCGCGGGGATTCAGCTAACAGTATTTGGGCAATGGATAACTTTTAGTAGGGCAAACACATACTGTCTCAGTTGTATAGTGTGGTAACTTTAAGCGATTTTGGGGCACTTTTACTTTACAAAGTGCCAAGAGAGAATTTAAAAAAGGCGGAAACAATCCACCTTTATCAATGATTAACTGTGTGCCTACTTAGGATTCATGACAAGTTTTAGGTTCGCGTTTAACTAGGGGAATACGTGGCAGCAGCAAACCTGCAATAACAACCATAATGCCAAATAGTTGTAACGCAGTAACTTCTTGACCAAGAATGTATGAAGTTAGCACGGAGAAAATCGGAACAAAATTGAAAAACAGAGCAGCATTCGCAGATCCAAGGTGACGCACACCATTTAGCCACAGCAGATAACCCGCAACTGTTCCAAATACTCCGATGTACACCACTTCCGACATCCCCAGGGTTGTACTATTCCATAGCTCAGCGAACGGATACACTTCAGGGGAAGCCCAACACATGACGCCAATTACAGCGGCTCCACTCAGCATACCAACAAAGGTATAAGGGATCACCGGCATCCAGCGGCTGATACCCTGACTAAAATAGGTGTATAAACTCCAGGCTAACATGCCACAGAAAATCAACTGGTCACCATGGTTGATATGCATGGATATTAAGGTTTCAAGATGACCATTAGTAATCACCATAAGTACACCAGTTAGACTCACTAGCAGACTCAAACATTGCACAAGAGACGGTAAAGTTCGCAGTGCTATACATGCTATCAGTGACGTCATCAAAGGACTAAGTGCCATGATCAATGAGCCATTAGTAGCATTGGTGGATGCCAAGCCAGTAAATAAACCGAGGTTAAGGCCACCTACGCCTACAGCACTAACCACAATAACCCATAACCATTGGCGAGAGTTCAAGTTTAGCTTGGGCATATGCGCGGTCTTGAGATATATAGCCAAGCAAGCGGCCGCAATTACGAAACGCCAAAAAACCAAAGTAAGTGCGTGTACTTCGTCTAACGCGTGTTTACCAATTGGAAAGCAACTGCCCCAAAAAAAGGTACAGATAATAAGAAGAACAATTGCTTTCATCGTTGAATCAAATTTCATCGTTACTCCAAATAACTTGTCAAAACATATTGCTTAGTGTATTGATTTCAATAATCGGATAAACAAGCAAAATTAAGACAGTAAATTCCAATGATGAAACCTAACTATTCCTTAGATGATCTGCGCTGTTTTTGTGCTGTAGCTCGTTCGGGCAGTTTCAAACTCGCAGCCCGCTCTTTGGGTATGCCACTTTCAACCTTGAGCCGCCGTATCCGCCAACTAGAAGCTGATTTACAGCTTCGTCTACTCAACCGAGATGCTCACCGGGTTGTCCTGACCAACATTGGCGAGCAGTATTTTCAACGTTCGGTCGATCTGTTTGATGAACTCAATGATATTGATGAAGATCTTCATCGGGATAAATATCAGCCTAAAGGGAAAATCTGCATTTCCGCTCCCATCAACGCAGGCTCACAATTTCTGCGTACTATTTTTTATGATTTTTTGCTGCAATATCCAGAAATTCAACTGGATATTAGCTTTTCCAACTCTCTAATTGATATTGAAGCAGAAGGCATAGATGTGGTATTTCGAGTCGGAAACCCGGTAGTTGACAACTGGATTGCGAGGCCGTTAAAGCACGTTCATTTCATTTTGTGCTCTCATCCTGACTACGATATTTCTGGCATAACCACACCAGACGAGTTATGCGGTCATCCAACAATCATTTGTCGCCCTATGATACCGTGGCAGTTGGTACATAAAGAGAGTGGTCAAGAGTTTGATTATCACCCCAATAAGGGGGTAAGACTGGAAGTGGATGAAATCCTGATGCTGACTCACGCCATCAAAAAAGGGTTAGGTATCGGATACGTACCAGATTACTTTGCATTACCAATGATTGCTCAGGGTGAAATGAATCATGTGCTACCTAACTGGAGCAGCAAAGTACGCACATTGTTTATGTTATATCGCGATCGTGACTACCTGCCAATGCGCGTACGTCTATTCATCGAATTTGTCATGATGCACTTTAATGAGAACTAACCTCAGCCAGACACTTAAAATAACATTAAGCATTACAAAAAATTATCCATATGAACATCTCAGAGCATGCTTAAATTTAAGTCACTAGCACGAAGCGGGGCATGAACGTGCCAGAACAGTTCGGCCTGGCACAATTATGTCGGATAGGCGACACCTGTTACCAGATGCCACCCTCCTAAGAACCGTACGTGCAACTTTCACTGCATACGGCTCAAGCCTCCACTAAGGCGTTATTGTTACCCAGCAACTCACAAAGCAGTGGCGACAGGATCAAACCATGAGTTGCGACCTGTATTTTTCACCTTACGTTCATTGAGAAAACCTTCCCAAAAAGGATCAAACGGATTCGCTTGACTCATGATTTTAACATGTCGCTTAATTGGCACCTTAGCGATGTCAAACAGCCTGATCACGCCATACTTTCCTGCCTTTTTGAACCAGCCATGGAAAGTCCATTGACCTTGCAAGTTCAGAAAATACTTATGTGCGATCCATTTACGTCCCTTGTTTGGGTGACGCCTAACTGACCATCGCCATAACGTTAGAAACATCTGATGACCAACATAGCCGAAGGTTTGTTTAGCAACACAATGGCGATAGTAATTCGCCCATCCTCGTAGCTTTGGATTCATCATCTTAATGAGATCGGCTACTGGGATTGTTGCGTGTTTTCTAATGAGGTCACGCATGTTTCGTAAGAATGATAATACGTTGGATTTGCTCGGTTTAATGAGCAGTTTCCCTTTGTACTTTCTGGCGTTGAAGCCAAGAAAGTCAAAACCATCATTGATATGAGTAACGTGCGTTTTCTCTTCGGAAAGCGTTAAACCTCTTTCTTGTAAGAAAGCCATCAGTTGCGGCTTGATGTCATTCACAAGAACTTCCTTTGAAGACCCAGTGATAACAAAGTCGTCAGCATAACCTATAAAGTTTACTCTGCTGCCTGTCTTGCGAGCGATAGACTTAGTTAGCTTTTCTAGTCCGACAAGAGTGAGCAACATCAGGGTAGGTGAAATTATCCCGCCTTGTGGTGTTCCCTCCGCCGTTTTGTAGAAGAGACCTTTGTCTATATAGCCACATTCCAGCCATTGCTTGAGCATCCTTTTGTCTGTCGGGATATTATCAAGTAGCCATTGGTGACCTATCTTGTCGAAACAAGCTTTGATATCCCCCTCAAGAACCCATTGTGCTGCTCCCTTTTTGCATAGACATTTGAAGCACTGTTGTATAGCATCGGCTGCGCTTCGATTGGGTCTAAACCCATAGCTGTTAGGGTCGGCAATTGTTTCCGATATTGGTTCTAGTGCTAGAAGGTGTAACGCTTGTTGCGCACGGTCTATCATGCACGGGATACCTAATGGTCTGAGCTTGCCGTTTTTCTTCGGGATATAGATCCTTCTGAGCGGTTTGGCTCGATAGCCTTTTCTGCTCGGTAAACTGACTGCCGCCATTCGACGTGCATCGGTGTTCCAGATGTCACCGTCAATTCCTGGCGTTTTACTGCCTTTGTTTTGTGATACTCGACGAACAGCAAGAAGCTTTGCTGCTTTCGAGTGAGTCAGTATCCACCGTAGTGCTTTCGCCTTACCGTGTTTACCTTCTCGGATTGCTTTTGCAATGCGCATCTGGAGCCTTAACACATGACGCTCAACCGCTTTCCAGTCGATGGATTGCCATTGGGCGCTGCCAGAAGGGGCACTCACTTCATGAGAAGAGATCATCTGCGTTCCTTCTTAAATAAAGTTTTCCAAATCATCTTGCAATGGGAGACCAGTTGGAAGTGGGCACACTTTCGTGTCAGACATCCGTCTATATCTGCATCATTACAATGCAGCCTTCGCTTTTTCCAACCTCCTTTACCAGCACCGCTATCGGCTCTCTTCACAGACAGCTTTCCCGAAGGGACGATACTGGCTTACCGTGTTCCGCATGTCGCGCAATATCAGGGTAGATGCCCACTATAGTGCGGGGAGCCTGTCGATCACGAAAGAGTATTGTCCAACCTCTTTCCTACTCCCGTTGCCGTTTGGCCACAGCGTATTAACCACTTCCGCTGCTTCATCATATAACGCACCTTACATGGATTCACTTTCGTTCATCATACTGATTCCCTAGCACTCACCCAATTCGTGGTTATCAGGAGGAGCATTCCCTCACGGTTCTGCTCCCGTTTGGCACAGTGCCAAACTTCGTTACATTGTCAGGCTCGCTGCTTTATTCAGAGCCTTAGGGTCGTCTGGTGATACAAACGGTTCACTCTTATCGCGGTGAACAGCGCTTCATGCGACTTCACGTCGCACGGACAAAAACAAGTTATACAGTTTACTAAATTAGCAAGTGTCGGATTAATTGAAGTAACTCAAATGACACTTTTATGCCAGATGTGTTCAATCGATCGCGATATGATGTATAGAACCCACACACATCTACCAATCTACAGATAACAGAGTGATTCAAAATACGAGGACAGAAAAATTTAGAGCACATATACTACGTGCCCTAGTGTGTTCTTAGAGTAAAAACTGTTTAATTACATTACAAACAAATTCTGGCTGATCCTTATGTGTCTCATGACCAGCGAATGGGACATTAGCAAACGATGAGTCTTTAAGTCGATTAACTAGCTCTAATGCTGCTGGAAGAGGGAAAAAGAAATCTTCATCACCACGTATCACCAGTACCTTGCCATCAATTTGATCAATCGTATTTTCGGGGTAGCCTGATGAGCTTGTATCCGTCCACATTCTAACAATTTCAGCGACGAGCGAATCAAAGTTCGGCTCTGGGTTTAGCTCGTTAAAAAGTCGATATGAATCTGGGAATTTCTCGCTCCAGCTCTGCCCTGTCACTCCCGAATAAATATTATAAATAGTCGAATTCGCTTCCAATTTGTAATCGGAGCCAATCGTTATCAGCTTATTGATAACTACTGAGTTTGATGTCATCAAACGATAGCCAACGACACCACCATCACTGAAGCCGAGAACTGCCGTCTCTTTAATCCCCAAATAGTTAAGCACAGCAATAACATCCTGCTCTAAGCGCTGATATGTTAGTTCGCTGCTGCCTAGCGTAGAACGACCATGACCGCGACTATCAATTCTAATTAATTGATAATCTTGTGATAGTGAAGGAGTAAGTACATCAAAATCTTCAATACTACCGACACCGCCATGGAGCATCACTAATGGAGCTTTGCTGCTATCTCCCACAATATCAAAATAAATTGTCACATCGTCGATTCGGATGCTTTCTTGACGTTCGATAGTCCAGTTGGTCATGAAGATACCTATACTTTGTTTTAATGATTGAAAAGAGTTACCAGTCCATTGAGAGGAAAGTAACTGTGCTACTGAAAATAAATATAAACAATATTAGTGACAGTTTTTGTCAGTAGCGAATTCCATTTTCATTAATTCCTTCTATTTGTTGCCATTTGTTCAATAACGCTTGCCGAGATGAAGGGTAATGCTCTGCTAAGGGAGACCATTTTGATATTCGATCTAGTCTAAAATTACGAAATGCTTTTCGTGTTTCACACCAAGCGACGAGAACATAATGATGCTGGAATAAACCAATAAGGATCGGCCATATCACTCGTGAACTGGTATTTTGCTTTCCATCTATGTATTCAATTGTCGTTTTGTATCGTTGTTCAATCGTCTCTCGAATACTAGATAGGTTTATTGTTAACTCAGGAACTTCAATGATAGAGGCTACTCGAATCACATCTTCATCATGTTTGATGCTATGATCCCTAGGTAATACGGCTGAGATCTTGGCAATCGCATTGTTACTGATATCGCTAAATTCACCATTTGCTTGTTTTGCAACCCAGTTAGCACCTAACAAAAGCACCTCAAGCTCTTCCTTTGTAAACATCAACGGCGGCAACGTAAAACTAGGCTTTAAAATATAGCCTAGTCCTGCTTCTCCCTCAATTTCTGCACCTTGGGATTGCAAGGTTGAAATATCACGATAGATGGTGCGAACACTGACACACAACTTCTGAGATAGATGCTCGGCTGATACTGGGTATTTATGGCAACGTAGAAGTTGAAGTAAATCAAGTAATCGCTGGCTTCTAGACATTCAATAACTCTGCGGTAAGTAAATTCATGAATGAGATTACAACATCCGTATACTAAACACTATTCTCTGACAATAGGAGAATGTAATGAATGAGTATATTTGATCATATGGTTAAGGTGCAGGTACAAGAAAAAGTAAGGCAAATTACTTAACCATAGCTTACTTGGTCATGCGACTCTAGCAAACAATGGGGCACAGGCTTTTCAGAGGAAAAGCCTGTAGCAGATCCCGCCTGTCAGCAGTCTGTTTTCTCAGATAGCCTCAAAGCATCTTCTAGCTCAACGCCAAGGTATCGAATTGTGTTATCTAGCTTCGAATGTCCAAGTAAGATCTGTACAGCCCTGATGTTTTTCGTTCTGGCATAGATTAAAGTGGCTTTAGTACGGCGCATGGAATGAGTGCCGTAATAGTCAGCATTCAATCCCAGTTTTTCAGCCCAGTTTCTGATAATTGAGCGATAGAATGAGTAGCTGATAGGTCGCCCTTTGCGGCGACAACTTGGAAATAAAAAGCTACTTGTATCTAGGGATGCAGAGTAAACCCACCGACTAATGCTCTGTTGTGTTCTCGGAGTAATCTCATAGTGTACATCTGTACCTGTTTTTTGCTGGGTGCATTGAACCCTCTCATAGATCACTCCTTGCGAAGAAACATCGTATACGTGCAGTTTTAGTAGATCACTCGCCCTCAACTTGCTATCAATGGCTAGGTTCAATAGTGCAAGTTGCATTAGGTCGTTTTCAAGCTCTAGCCTAGTTCTGATTCGCCAAATCTCTTCCAATTTGAATGGTCTTTTTATCCCGCTGCATTTTCCTGATGATAACTTTCTCATGTTGACCTCCTCTTAGGTATTATTGGTCAACATAAAGTCTGGTTATTGACTACAACTGTTGTAGCAGTTTCGATTACTGTCGTTCAGGGCGCGCAAGAGCGCCCATGGACAGAAATGAGTTTCGAAAGCTCCAATATTAAAGAATCATGAATAATTATCATTATGGAAATTAGCTTAACTCGGTGTACAGATTTGATGGTATAGGGCACTAGAAGTACAGAATTTTAATCAAGTAAAACCCAAACTTTGGGATGCAGCGTAAAGCGTCCTAGAGGCAGGTAACGAAAACCTAATAGCTAGATTGGGTCCTAAAATATGATTTAGGGCGTCCTAGATCGTGTTTTAGGTCTCGTAATATCGAGACTTATCACATATTAACTCCATTCACCTCAATTGGAGTTAACACCATGAAATGGAAACATTTATTGTTCTCATCTCTACTTTGCTTTTGCAGTTCAGCCATAGCTTCTAGCGTCGGATTCACTCAAGTGACCTTAACTGACAATCCAAATCGCAGGCTAAACACTGCCATTTGGTATCCCACAAGAGATACATCATACACAACCTTAATTGGAGATAACCCCGCGTTCATCGGTACACAAGTCATCAAAGACGCAAAAATCCAATCAGGTACTTTTCCAGTAATACTGCTATCACACGGTTACCGAGGAAACTGGCGTAATCAAAACTGGTTGGCGACCAAACTTGCGAGTCAAGGCTATATCGTAGCCGCCGTTGATCATCCGGGAACCACCTCTTTCGATCAATCCCCAAAGCAAGCAGCAAAATGGTGGGAAAGACCACAAGATGTATCACGTGTCCTGGACTACTTGTTATCCGAAGCCCCTTGGAAGCAGTCTGCTATCGCCGATAATGTTAGCGCAATTGGACATTCTTTAGGTGGTTGGACGGTGATGCAACTGGCGGGAGCGAAAATCGACAGGCAAACCTTTGAGGCAAATTGTCTTGTATACCCCAACCCACGTACTTGTGGGCTTGCTGAAGAGCTAGGGCTAGACAAAATCCAAGATGAAGAGCCTGACCAAAAAGACCTTTCAGACCCTCGGATTCGACGTGTGGTTAGCCTTGATCTAGGGCTTGCTCGCAGCTTTTCAGTCGACAGCTTAAATGACATTAAAGTGCCAACATTGATACTGGCAGCCGGGATAGATATAGGAGATATTCCTCAGGCATCAGAGTCTGGCTATATTGCTGAGCACATGCCACTGAAGTCAAGACGCTACAAAGTCTATGAGAAAGCAACCCATTTCAGCTTCATTCAAGGCTGTAAATCTGGTGCGGTATCCATGCTTAATAAGGAGGTGCCAGGCGATGGTATTATTTGTAAAGATGGCGTTGCTACATCTCGCGACCAGTTACATCAATTGTTCGTCAATGACATCGTTAGCTTTCTGAATTGATAAACAAAAAGCAAACATACTCAATCTAACACTTGTGGCGAACTTCGAAACTCACTCGGAGTTTGCCCTGTTATCCTTAAAAACTCCCTATTGAAGTTAGACTTGGTCTGAAAGCCTGAACTTAGGAAGATCTCTGTTATCACTTCATCAGTTTGCTTCAAAAGAGTCTTAGCGTGCTCAATTCGATAGGCGTTAATCACCTTAGAAATGTTCTGTTGGTGAGTTTGATTAACCGCAGACGATATCTTACGAGCAGGAATGCCTAGCTTTCGTGCCAAGCGATTGAGAGACAGATCAGGATCTTTAAATAATTGATGATCACTCATTAATGCATCGAACTTAGCCATGATCTGTTCGGTTTCTTCAGTTTGGTCGTCATCTAAACTGCTAGCTAGTGTGGTCGATGTGCCGACCTCTTCTAAAGAGCGTTGTGACATGGAAGATAAAGCCTGCAGCCGCTTGGGTTTTTCTTGGACAGGCGTACTAATACTGACCACTATTACGGCAGACACAACGGCAGGAATAAAGACAAGATAGCTAATCGACAAGATCAGACTGGTGTGTTGCGCATTCAACAGCAAGATATCGTAAGAGAGCATACCATCAACCAAAGCCGAGAATAGCAGCATTGCACCTGCAACTCTTTCAGCAACCAACACTTTCGATACATCAGTTAGCCGCACTTGTTCTGGAATGCTGCACGACGACTTCAAAAGCAAACCACCATATCCGAGATAAAGCAAGATCAGCAATACATCAAGGGTTCCCGCCCAGAGATGCGTATAAAAATGTGAGCCAACTAAAACAGAAATCGGGCCTAGCCAATGCAAATGTGTACTAGATTGACTTCGATGAGCACCTGAAAAGCACAGCCAAGCCGCCACAGGAACACTGGCACTGAGAATGGGTTGTAGGAAGCGAAAAAACGCAATATCAAACGTCCATCGCAGGCCCACTACCGTAACCATTAACGCGCAAAGAATGACAAACCAGAATGGCTTTTGGCTAGTATGCCGGTACCGGTACCGAAGCACGATACCAGTCATGAGTAACAATAGCGCTGCAACAAATGGTAAGGGAATAGCAAGCATCAAAAGTACATTTAAATTAGAGAAAAGATCACTTTGAATTCACGTCAAGCACTGCATTAGTGAAATAACTGAACGGACGAGTAATACATATTGAATATCAATCTTCAGTAAAATAACTTTTTATAGGGCAAATGTACATTAACAGAGTGTGAATGACTTTTTACTCTAAATTGAAAAGGGGCAAAAACGGTTTAGCTCCAAAGAACTAAACCGTTTCTATCAGGTTAGAAAAAGGTTCTTCAAACCCTAAATCGTAGCATGGGCCTATCTAACGAAAACTTGGAATAATCGCTGGAATCCCCGGTAGTAGGCCAACCAACGCCATTACACTCGTTAGCACAACAAACATAATGCCAGGCAATACCCAACGACTCATTTTGCTCAGCTCCCCACTACGTTCTTTACAGCCGACTAAGCCTAAGTTATCTAACAGCATGGTGAGAGACCAGCCAAATGCAGGGTTAACGAGCGCAGAAGAAAATACAACAATCGCCGCCGATTGCGTGGTTTTCCCTTCACGCGTCATTTCCATTCCTGCTTCTAACAAAGGAACAAATACACCAACGATTAGTGCAACACAAAGTACAGGTTGCCAGATCGCTAAGTCCATTGGGTAGCCCCAAACAGCAGCGATGATACAAAACAGAGCCGTCAGCAAAGCACCCGCAGGAATCGGGCGTTTAGCAATTGCTGCTGGCACGATGTAAGTCCCCCATGAAGAGGTAAAGTTAGTGCCACCAAGAAGAGAACCAAACGTCTGACGAATAGAAGCAGTGGTCATCGTATCGTCGATATTCATGTGTACTTTTTCGGTACGTTTCGGGTAGCTGATTTTTTGAAAGACCTGATGTCCTAAGAAGTCTGGTGACCACATAGCCACTGCTAAAATAGCAAACGGCAATACCACCATGAAATGCTCAATCGTCGGTAAGCCTAGCATCCAACCTGTGTCTTCTCCCCACCAATACATAGGGTTCATATTGGGTAAACCGGGCTCGGTTTGAAAAGAAAACGGCGCGCCCATGGCAAAAGCTAACGTACCGCCTAGCAGGCAACTAAGAGGGACTGCTAACCAACGTTTACGAAAATGTTCCAACAATGCATATAAAATAATGGTGCAAAAGATCACGACAAAAGCGATGTGACTCATCCCTATTCCCTCTGCCCAAGCGAACAGCTTTTTGACTTGAGAGACGGTTCCAACAAAGCCAAGGTAGAGTAATAGACCACCACACACGCCTTTACTGGTGAGATTTGCCAACATGCTGCCACCTTTACTGATGGCTAACAGTATTCCAAAAGCGCCAATCAGCAGACCAAAGGCCATTGGGTGCCCACCTGCTGCAACGACGATAGGAATTAATGGGATGAGTGGACCGTGTGTACCCGCGAGGTTTGCGGTCGGCAATAGAAAGCCTGAGAAAAGAATAATGAAAACAGAGGCGATAAGTAGTTCATAACGTACATTTTCTAAAATAAAGCCTTCATTCAACCCTAGCGCTCCGGCAAAGGTTGCTGCAATGGCACCCACCATAACGACTTTACCAATGGTAGCGGCCATCGCTGGAATGGTGTCTTCTACCTCAAATCGATAATCTTTAAACGGCAAATTGGGACGCCAACGTTTAGGCGCCATGATTTGCAACTCGTGCTCTAAATATTGTTCTCGGGACTCAAACTCCGAGCTAGGTTTATGTTGTTGTTCATAAGTGAGTTCATCCTCACCGGCTTTAGGCTTATCTGTTCCAATATGTACGGACTCTAAAGTGCTGCTCATTGTGATTCCTTTCGTTCACACTCTAAGGTGTGTTTTTCCAACCAACGTTGTTTACTCACTAAACGAAGATTAAGCGAGTCGTTGTCTATAAATTCTCTGCTACGAGAACTCGATGACTGATCTTTATGAACTCTTAAAATTCAGTTGCTAGTACCTTATACCAAACGAAAAAATACAAATAGTCTCAGGCAGTTAGACATTAGTCGTAGGCTACGACTAGCAACATGAGCTTTGTTACGGAAATCGGAGGAGCTTGCCTCAGGCCTATAACGAAAGCGAATGGATGGTACTGACGGAAAGCGTAGAGTCTGGAGAAAGCTACAGAGGACAACTTTCCCACTCCAAACAAAAAAAGGGACTCACATGAGTCCCTCTTCTAGTTCAATTTATCTTAGACGTTCGCTAGCTTCTGTAGCTCTGCTTTATTCTCCTCAAGCCACGCATCAAAGCTTTGCGGTTGTTTACCAGTAAGTTTTTCAAACGCTTCACTCGTGCCATCTGAATAGTTTCCGCGGTTGTGCTTGTCCATTGTGACGCACAACTCTACGATTGGTGCAGGCAGTTCAAACGACTCAAGCTTCGCTTGGTAATCCTCATCAGATAAGTCCACCATAGTAATCGATGTACCCAGTACTTTATCTATCACTTTCGCCATTTCTGCGTGTGTCATAGATTGCGCGCCGTTCATTGGCAAGATCACTTTTCCTTGTGCTGGTTTTACTAAAGCAGACGCCGCAGCAAAAGCCAGATCTTTACGTGACAGTTGAGCCGAGCGACCTTCTGCTGCCGACGTCAACCAATAACCGGATTGCAGAATGCTGGCAAAGTACTCGGCCAAGTTTTCAAAATACCAGTTGTTGCGCGTGATGGTGGCATTAGGGATGCTGCTTTGTTTAATCGCATTTTCGGTAGCTTCGTGCTCATGAGCAAACATCACTGGCGAGCTTTCTGCTGAAGGCATGGATGTGTAGGCAATATGGTTCACTCCTACTTTTTCGGCTGCCGATACCGCATTCAAGTGTGCTTGAGTACGAGGGCCAGAAGCGTCAATGCTGATCAATAGCATGCTGTCTGCGCCTTGGAATGCTTTCTCTAGTGACTCTGGGCTAGAAAAATCTGCTTCGCGAACATCCACACCTTGGCTTGCTAACGCTTGTAGTTTATCTGCGTTACGAGTGGTCACAATCAATTGGCTTGGTTGAACATTTAGGTCTTCAAGCAATGCTTTTACTACTTGTGAACCTAGTTTACCTGATGCGCCTGTTACTAGAATTTTGCGATCTGACATGATGGTTTCTCCATTCAATTCTTACATTATTTCTTTCTGAATAAGGCGGAAATGACCAAGCTGTTTTGGCTTCCCGCTGTCGATGGAGACACTATATCGTTTGATGATTGATAGATAATTAGCCTTTGATTAAACTAATTGTTCATTCTGACTAAACAATAATGAATAGCTTTTGGAAAGTAATCGGTATGATCTCACTCGATGACATGATGGTCTTTGCTAAAGTGGCAGAGAAACAATCCTTTACTCAAGCAGCGGACGATCTTGATATTGGCAAGGCACGCGTCTCGCAGATCGTCTCTAAGCTCGAGCAAGCGCTGAATACTCGTCTGTTGCATCGCACCACTCGCTCGCTTTCGTTGACTGACGCTGGGTTACGTTACTACGAGAAATGCAAACTGATTGGTGATATCGCCTCAGAAGCGAATGCAGAAACACAAGATGCCAATCAAATCCCAAGCGGGACGATTCGAATCTCCACACCCAGCTCCGCGATGGTGGATATATTGAGTGAGTTCTTACACCTCTATCCGGAAATCAAACTCGATATTATCGAGAGCGACAGCTACAGCAACCTGATTGAATCTCGTTGTGATATCGCACTACGTGCCTCCTCCGCCCTTGAAGATTCGAGTTTATACGCGGTTAAGCTTGGCTATTTCCGAGATATGCTTTGTGCGACGCCAATCTATCTAAGCAAGGTCAAAACGGTATCCACACCCGAAGATCTTTTAGCTCTGGATTGGATTAGCCACCATATCGTTCACGGTGATAAGCAGCTTACGATGACCAATAGCAAAGGTCAGGTGACACGTTTAATTCACAGTCCAAAAGTGCAAGTGAGAACCGCTGCGACAGTCAAAGAATTTGTTTTGAATCATCTTGGGTTTGCCATCATGCCAAGCTTTATGATGAAGGAAGAATTAGCACGGGGAGATCTTGTCCGTATCCTACCTAATGTGCACGATTTAGAGATCCCAATTTATGCGGTGTACCAAGAGAAAGCCCTGATGCCGTTACGAGTACGAACACTGATTGAGTTCTTAAGACAAAAGACTGATGCGTTTCAGTAATACAATGTCTCGCAAAGGGAAATATTGTTAACACCGTCACACTGAGAGGTTTGAAGAATCCAATTGCATAATTGACCTAAGTCAACGAACCATTCGTTTATATTCTTTGCATAGTTGTAAACAAAAAGTGATCAGCTCCTTGGGAGGCAAGCAAAATCAAATCGTGCAAACTTTGTTCGCTTTTAACATCGTTTTTTGCCATAAAAACCATCGATTTTTTGCATTTTATAGATAAAAACGATTGCTATACCGTGACTTCCAGAGCGTACCAATAAGAAGTACGCCGCCCTAGTGAGAGTGAAAAAATCACTTAAAAAGGAAGTTATTATGAAAACTCTTATAGCAGTGAGCGTCTTGTCAGTCCTATCTTTCGGTGCTTATGCAGAGCGCCAATCCGCAGAGCCCATCAAGGTGATTGAACCGGTTGCTGGGCTTGACGCGAAAAAGGTAGAACTGGGTAAAACGTTGTGGTTTGAACCTCGATTATCCGCCTCCAACACCATTTCTTGTAACTCTTGCCATAACATCGCAAAAGGTGGCGTCGATAACCTACCAAGCTCCATAGGTCATAAATGGGCGATTGGTCCTATCAACTCACCAACGGTGTTTAACTCGGATTTGAACTTTGTTCAGTTCTGGAATGGACGGGCCAAAGATTTGCAAGAACAGGCAGCAGGTCCAATCGAGAACCCACTCGAAATGGCCTTTAGCCACCAGCTTGCGATCGACACACTTAAGTCAATCCCTCAATACCGCGAGTGGTTTCAACAAGCCTATGGCAGTGAGACGATCACCATTGATAACGTGACTGACGCGATTGCAACATTTGAACAGACTCTGCGCACGCCAAACGCACCGTTCGATCTTTGGTTGAAAGGCGACGACAACGCGCTAACCACAGCGCAAGTCGAGGGTTATAACCTATTTAAAGCCAAAGGTTGTACTGCGTGTCACAGTGGCCCATTAGCTGGTGGTCAAATGTACCAAAAGATGGGCTTAGTAAAGCCGTTTGCAACAGACAACCCAGATGTGGGACGCAAGGCGATCACGGGTAATGATTTCGATAAATTTGTGTTTAAAGTACCAACACTGCGTAATGTCGAACTCACCTACCCGTACTTCCACGATGGCTCGGTTTGGGATTTAGAAGAAGCCGTAGCAATGATGGCTGACCTTCAACTTGGCCAGAAGCTAACGAAAGAGGAATCTGGAAAAATCACTGAGTTCTTACGTTCATTAACTGGTGACCAACCAGAGGTAACATTGCCTCATCTACCACCATCAACTAACGAGACGGCACGTCCAAATATCTAACTCGGTCGTTCATGAATAACAAAGGAGCCATGGTTGGCTCCTTTGCTGCTTATCAAGCCGCTTTAACACAGCTTCATCTATTGAATATATGACTTTTTCAGTCTCAGCCTCTTGCTGTTATTCCGAGCAATGGCATACCACTCCATATGCACTAACCCAGCTTTTATTAAGAAATACAATGTAATTGAATTTTTTGGACGAGCTTACAGTAAGATATTGATTAGTAGAGTTAAGTGAGAGATCTAAGGATAGATCAAGATGGGATTCAAAACCGTTCAAACACAATCACATTATATCGATGGCATACTCGTAACAGCAGAATACCACCGCCTGTCGACAAGATTTACCTTGCGAATTGGAGAAGAGATCCTCTATTCAAAACGGCTTTTTATTATCGCGTTTAGAAACGCTCCAATTACCGTTAACAACCAGTGTTATCGTGTTAGGGTCATTTGGTGCTTAATTTGGCGAGCAAGGTTAACGAAAGACGACACAGTGGTGATAGAAGAACTGATTGATAAACGCCGCTCTAAGTCATTATTTACTCTTGTATTCTCCACTATCATGCGAAGTTTAAAATATGTATTCAGCTAAGCAGTTTCAAATAGCGATTAACCGCATTTGAAACTGCATTATCATTAGGCAAGCCGATTAAGCAACATTCACCGACTTATTTGCATTGTTGTCTTGTTCAAAGAACTCTTCATGTAGCGCACAAATCGCTTCCTTATACTCGTCATCACTCACAACAAACTGTACGTTAACGTTTCTCATTGATGAATGGAGAGCAATGGGTGTCACGTCGCGATTCATCAGTGCAAAAACACCTTTGGCTAACGTTTTATTGGTATCGATTTGGGAGCCGATTGCAGAGATAAGAGCCACCATGAGCCCAGTGTTCGAGGCTTGCGGATAGCGCTTTTCTACTTTGTATCGCACTTTGTTTAGGCTATCGACACTGCCACCTAGATAATACGTTATTGAATTCGCATTCATCTCTTTACCGATAAGATTGACGCGCGCATCGGCAATGATTTCCATCAGTTCGTAACTGACATTGTCCACTTTTCCAACCATGGTTTGATCAAACAAGTGCAGCGCAAATACCTTCTGTTTTCCTGCGATAATTTCAATCCGGTTACTCTCAGGACGATAATCCGCAGAGATTAGAGTGCCTTTGTGCTCAGGTTCAAAGGTATTTTTGATCTGCAATTCAATACCACTTTCTCGTAAACCCGCCGCTGCATTGGGGTGAATCGCTTCCATACCAAGATTAGCCAATTGATCGGCAACATCGTAATTCGTAAATCCGATCGGATTAACACTGTCGACTCCCACGACTCTTGGGTCGGCAGAGCTTAAGTGATATTCCTTATGAATTATCGCTAAATCGGCTTTGGCTGTTGCGGCAATTCGGCTAAAGGTCATTTCGCTGTAACCACGATCATAAGTGTGCATTAGTCCTTCTTTGCAGTACGCATAACCCGTCACGATTGGCAACTCTTGAGTCACATCGATCTCTTCAAACGCTTCACGTATCGTCTCATCTAAACTGCGAGGTTGTTGATTATCCCAACCAGAAAGGTCGACAAATTTAGCGTTGATTCCCATATTTTTGAGCTTTAAGGCGGTGTTATAAGCGCTATGAGCTTCACCAATTGAAGAGAGAAACTCGCGGATCTGTGGCAAATAGTGACGCAGAGAAAACTGCCCATATTGACAAGTTTCTAGGATGTTGGTGACACATGTTTTTGCTTCCGCAATTCGGGAACGAATGAACTTATCCGCTCTCATTCTATTCATCGGATCTGCAAAAATGTGTTCATTAGTGAGTAGCATGCGGCTTTCTACGTAGGCTAAAGTGTCTTGCCACGCTTCATCTCGCTTAGCGATAAGCTGATAGACACCGGGTTTACTGGTCTTTTTGCATTCCAATAGAGCGTCTGTCATTCCGCCATAAGCAGAAACAACAAAAATACGGTTATATGGGTTTTGTGGGCGAAGGAGGATGTTGTCGAGCACAGCATCAAACGCTGTCATCGAAGTACCGCCGATCTTTTCTACGGTAAATGTCATGAAGGGGCCTTAATGATTGGTCATTTGAAAGAAAGGAAAAAAGAAAGGGGTGAACCTTCACCCCGTTTCAAATATTTGAAGAGATTGACTAGTCTACCAAGGGATAAACACCATTCTCATCATGCACTTCCGCACCGGTGATCGGCGGGTTGAACACGCACGCCATGACCATTTCTTTATTTTTGTAGGCGCGTAGGTAGTGCTCGTCATGCTTGTCTAGGATATACAGCGTACCCGGTTTGATTGGGTAAGTTTCACCGCCAACGACTTCAATTTCCCCTTCTCCACTCATGCAGAATACCGACTCAAGATGGTTCTGATAATGAATGTGTGTTTCGGTGCCTTCGTATATCGTCGTGATATGGAATGAGAAGCCCATGTTGTCATCTTTCAATAACATACGGACACTTTCCCAGTTATCAGACACAACACGTCTTTCGCTATTGCGACACTCGTCGAGTGTTCTAACGATCATAATTCTTTCCTTGCTATGATGCTTGTTTGAAATGTTTACTTGCGATGGCTTCGACCGAGCCCTCGAAGATATTAAGCCCTTGAGTGAGTTCAGCTTCAGAAATGGTCAATGGGCAAAAGAACTTCACCACTTCATCATTTGGTCCGGCTGTTTCAATCACCATGCCATTGTCGAAACAGGTTTTTGCAATAGCTCCTGAAATCTCGTCATTCTTACACTCAATACCGATCATCATGCCGCGACCTTTACTCTGAACAAACAGCTCAGGGAATCGTTGAACGGAGCGTTGAATGACTTCTTCAACCATGTTTGAACAGCGCTTAATGTGCAGCTCAAAGCGGTCGTTTGACCAGTATGTTTCAAGTGCTTTAGCTGCTGTGACAAACGCGTGATTATTGCCACGGAATGTGCCGTTATGTTCGCCCGGTTTCCATTTATCCAACTCAGGTTTTAGCAAAACAATTGCCATTGGCAGACCATAACCGCCGATGGATTTCGACAGCGTTACCATATCTGGTTTAATGCCCGACGGTTCAAAGCTAAAGAAAGTGCCTGTGCGGCCGCAGCCTGCTTGAATATCGTCAACAATCAATAAGATATCGTGAGCCTTGCACAGCTTACTGAGTCTTTGCAGCCACTCGTTAGAGGCCACATTCAAACCGCCCTCGCCCTGCACGGTTTCAAGTAGAACCGCCGCGGGCTTATCCATGCCTGCCGAGTTGTCAATCAGCATGGTTTCAAACAATTTTAAACCATCAATGCCTGCATAACCTTCAAATGGAATTCGCGTGACATTGTTTAAGCTCGATCCCGCGCCTTGGCGATGGTGTTGATTACCCGTTGCTGCAAGTGCGCCTGCAGTACAGCCATGAAAACCGTTGGTGAAAGCAACAATGCTGCTACGACCCGTTACTTTTTTTGCCAACTTGATTGCAGCTTCTACGGCATTGGTTCCCGTTGGGCCTGTGAATTGCACTTTGTAGTCCAGCGCTCTTGGTTGGAGAATGTACTGATTTAACGCTTCAAGAAAGGCGGCTTTGGCTTCTGAATGCATGTCCAAGCCGTGTGTAATGCCATCCATTTCAATGTACTCAAGCAGTGCTTGCTTAAATACTGGGTTGTTATGGCCGTAATTGAGAGATCCCGCTCCAGCAAGAAAGTCGAGGTAACGTTCACCTTGCTCTGTTTCTAACCAGCAACCTTTCGCGCTACGAAAAACGACCGGAAAACTGTTTGAGTATGAACGTACATTGGATTCCTGCTTTTTAAAAATATCCATGATAAGACCGTTATTTGATTCCTATTGGTGGGTTTATTTGAGAGGGATACGATACAAATATTCCGTATCGTGTTTGCCTTTAAAGTGTTTGTCTTCGTCCAAGAAGGTACTCACTTCGCCAGCATTGCCATTTTGCGCATCGAGCTTTTTAAATAGCGCCCAAGACGCGTCGTTTGACTTGGTGATCGTGGTTTCAATAGCGTTGATACTCTCGAGGCCTTCTCGGTCGAGTAAGTTACTGAGCATTTTGAAAGCCAGCCCGTTACCTCTAAATCTTGGCGCTACGGCGACTTGCCAAATGAATAACACGTTAGTCTCACCAGGCTTCTGGTAACCAGAGATGAAACCGGCAATCTCGCCTTTGTGCTCAACTAAAACACAGGTTTTGCTGAAATGGCTAGATTGAAGGAAATTACAATATGAAGAGTTCATATCGAGCGGAGGACAATCTGCGATCAAACCATAAATATCGTCGCCATCAGACACGACAGGTTCACGAAAAATCCATTTTTTGCTTGGGTCTTCTCCAATCTCTGGATACATCACCCAAGGGGCTGAGGTAATCATGTGTAGATACATATCCTTCGTACACTAATTAAATTTCCTTTTTATTATGCACACTGATAGTGCATAAAAATCAAACAAAGCCGCTCTTAATACCTTCTTTTTTGATCTATGTCGCATTAAGGCCAAATGAGCATGACTTTAAAAATAGTTTGAGCTCTAATTTATTTATAGGGTAAAAAATTAATCGAAGCCAAATGAGCAAAACATCGTCAGTTTCGCACTGAGGAATTGTTTCGAGCAGGAAGAGAATGGCAGCCGATTGATGACTAAAGATGAAGAATTAAGATAAGAAAACGGCACACCGAAGCATGCCGTTTTTTCGTTGTTACGAAGAAAGCTTAAATTACGCTTTCGCTTTCTTCATTGATTTTGATGTTGGGCGAGGCTCATCCATCAAACCTTTCACTAGAGATACCGTTGCAACCAACAATACGATAGTGAATGGCAGACCAGTTGTTACCGCCATCGCTTGTGCAGCCGCGAGACCACCACCAAGCATTAGCGCAATTGCAACTAAGCCTTCAAATGTACACCAGAATACACGTTGAGGTGTTGGTGCATCTACTTTACCACCCGCGGCAATCGTATCGATCACAAGCGAGCCAGAGTCCGCAGAAGTGATGAAGAACACCACAACCAGAATAATACCTACGATAGAGGTGATTTGAGACAGTGGCATCACATCTAGCATCGCGAACAGCTTAAGTGGAAGCTCTGCGTCAAATACCGCCTGGTAACCATCGTTCACGTATTGGCTGATCGCCGTACCACCAAATGCCGTCATCCATAATACACACACGGTTGATGGGATCAGGATAACACACACGATGAACTCACGAACTGAGCGGCCACGAGATACACGCGCAATAAACATACCGACGAATGGTGACCATGAAATCCACCACGCCCAGTAGAACGCCGTCCAACCTTGTGAGTAGTTCACGTCTTCACGGCCGAATGGCATTGAAAGCGCTGGAACATTCGCAAGGTAGGACATGATGTTCTCGAAGAAACCAGTCATGATAGCGACTGTCGGGCCCACGATGATCACGAACAATAGCAATAGTGCCGCTAAGCCCATGTTGATTTCAGACAGACGTTTTACACCGCTATCCAAGCCAGCGACTACTGAGATCAAAGCAAGTGCTGTGATGATTACGATAAGCACAACTTGCGTTGTCTCTGTCATCGGAATACCGAACAGGAAGTTTAGACCTGTAGCTGCTTGTGATGCGCCGTAACCAAGAGAAGTCGCAAGACCAAATACCGTCGCGACTACCGCTAAGATATCAATAATGTGACCAACCCAACCCCAAACTCGCTCGCCAAAAAGAGGATAGAAAATAGAACGCATCGTTAGAGGCAAGCCCTTGTTGAACGAGAAGATCGCCAAGCCAAGTGCCAATAGTGCGTAGATTGACCATGGGTGAAGTGCCCAGTGGTAAATCGTTGCTGCCATACCCAGTGCAGATGCCGCTGATGTATCCCCTTCTGCTGCGCCTAGTGGAGCCCAGTCAGTACGAACACCATTCTCAACATTCACGCCACCAAGTGCAGCACTGAAGTGAGACATAGGCTCAGATACGCCGAAGAATACCAGACCGATACCCATACCAGCAGCAAATAGCATCGCTAACCAGCCTGCATAAGTGTAGTCCGGTGTTGCTTCTGTACCGCCGATACGAACGCGACCAAGTGGCGTTACGATCAGGATCAAACACACCACGACAAACACGTTGCCTGCAGATAGGAATAACCAATCAAGGTTTGACACTAACCAACCACGCAAACCCGCAAAGAAAGGTTCTACTTGTTGTCTGAATGTCAGTGTTAACACTACGAACAGGATGATCGACATACCTGAAATAGCAAACACGCGGTTGTGAATATCAAGTCCAAAAGGACCTACTTTTAACGCGACGTTATCCTGACCAATCTGGTAATCAGTATCGATCGGGTTCACCTTACCGTCGGGGCGTTGTATACCGCCATTGTTGTCGGTGCTCACGATTTATCTCCTTAAAAACGTGGCTATATTTAAGTTCAAATTAAGCTTGATGTAGGAAGCCGAGTGATGACTTTCTTGTGTCACTTGCTGCAAAGCTTATGTGCGATCGTTGTGTCGCTTTTAGAAGGGTTGCTCTACTTTATAATTTTACCTTCAACCGTCCTGATATCGCATTGCATTTTGTTATCAGGACGACCAATAAAATTTGTCACCAATGCATTAGCGAGACTAATAACTCACTGCCAAATCACAGACAACGGCATGTCACCGTCAAAGTGGTATTGCAACTGCGCCTGTAACAACTCAGCGGTAGCAAGAGCATCGGTCAGCGCATGGTGTGGCTGATAAGCAGGCAAATGGTAACGCTCACGCGCATGGCCGAGTCGCACTGAGCCTGGCTTTTTACCTTTGAGCTTGTTCAACCAACCCCCACACTCTCGACGTTGAATCGCATATTCGATGTCCAACGTATCAACGACTGGAAATTGAATCCCCTCACCCACGCTGTTTAACAACGCGTTATTGAAGAATTGACGCTCGATGTTCTTGTAGTGCACCACCACAATCTTTCCGGCTAACTCATCAAGAATGGCATCTAGAATTTGCTCAAGTTGCGGTGCATTCTTCACTTCGGAATCGGTAATGCCGTGGATCACCACCGATTCTTCATTCAGTTCTCGATTTGGATTTACCACCCAATGGCGAGATCCGCTGCACTGCACTCGCCCTAGCGTAAATGGCACCAAACCTATGGTGAGAATGGCGTCTTCCTCGGCGTTTAAACCCGTGGTCTCAAAATCGACGGAGACAAACGGTACCTCTTTTAATGGCGTATCACCATTCACAATAGGCGTAGAGTAATAGCGTTTTAATCGAGTATCGTTCGCTTGCTCGGCAAGTTGCTTGAAGTAGATCGGCCAATCGGGTGTCTGGCTGGTATCAAGCAAATCGCGACTGTCTTGCTTTTGTTTCGAAAACCACATCATTTGCCACTTCTCTGATAACGGAACTTAATGTAGTTCTGCGCGTTGCTGAGGATTTGGAATGCGGCTTTTAAGTTACGGCGTTCAAACTCCGACATTTCTTCTGGCTCGATGTTGTTATCCGGCTCTTCCCCGTTTTCGATATCCAGCGCTTGATGTCGGATTCGCACCATGTAGATCAACTCCATCGCATCTTTTAAGTCCATGCCGCGCCCCTTCGGTAAGATGCCCGCGTTGTTGATGTCATCCAAACGTTCAAACGAGTTTTGCGAACGAGAGCCAATCGCCAAAGCGTGCACACGAATCAGATCCGCCATTGGTGCGGTACCGCGACGCTTCAAGTTTATGGAATTGCGATGACGACCGTCTTTCTCCATCACGAAGTCTTTAAAGAACCCAAGTGGCGGCGTGCGACGAATCGCGTTGTAAGCCATACAAGCTAAGAAGCGGCTATTCTTCTTGGCACGGCGGACAATGAATCCACTCAACTGCTCTGCCCATTTTACGCGTCCATGTACACCAAGTAAGTCGAAGAATATATTGCTGTGCAGAAGTCGCTCTGGCGTTGGATCATCAATCCAATTCGCAAAGCACTCTTCCCATTCGGAGCGCGTTTTACGCCACTCTGGGTTAGTCGCCATGATGTCGCCAGTACAGTAGGTGTAACCGCACTCCGCTAACCCATCACAAATGAACTTCGCAAACTGAGCAAAGTACTCACCATGCAGTGCTGGTTCGTAACTGTTGTCTAGAATCAGCGCGTTGTCTTGGTCTGTGACGATAAGCTGTTCATCACGCGCCATGGAGCCCATCGCCAACAAACAATACGGGATGGGCGCAGGACCTAATTCTTGTTCTGCTAACTCTGCCAATCGTTGTTTGAAGCTGCTGCCAATCACCGACATAGCACGCCCTACCATGTGGGCATTTGCATCTTCACTCACCATTCGCACAAAGCAGTCTTTCACCTGTTTAGAAACCGCTTTGAGATCTTCTACCGAATTTTGTTGGAAAATAGAGCTCACAAGCAACAAGCTGTTTTGCGATTCATAACGGACGATATCCGTCATGCTAATTACACCGATTGGCTTTTTGTCTTTAAGAATAGGCAGATGATGGACGTTGTAACGTAGCATTGTCAGCATGGCTTCAAACACGTAAGCACTGTAATCGAGCGATACAACGTCGTAGCTCATCACTTCACTTACAGGAATATCACTGTCTCTACCTTCAGCTAACACGCGAACGCACAGATCTTTCTCGGTCAAAATACCAAGCAGTTGGTCATCGTCGTCTTCGGTAATGTCTTCTTGCGCGCGGACAATCAAAAGCGCAGTAACGCCCTCTTCCGCCATCAAGATCGCCGCTTCACGCACCGTTGCACTGGCTTCAAGTGTCACTGGCTCACGGCTTAAGATCTTGCGCGCTTTCGCAGTAGTAAAGTCATTCCCATCTGACTGGTTTGATACCGCGGTACGCAGCCTGGCGCTGTCTTCCAATTCCATGAAATCAGCAAAGTTCTCAAACTCGTCACATAGCTCAGTGAAGATCTTCTCTGGAATGCAGTAAACCAAGGTGTCTTCGATCGCTTTAGCTGGCATGCGAACACGATTGTTCATCAACAACCCCATTTGTCCAAACAAGCCACCAGCGTCGATACGGTTGTACAATTCGCCTTTGCGGCGGAAGATTTCCACCACACCACTACGGATCATGTACAAATCACGAATGTCATCGCCTTTCTTGAGAATGTCTGTCCCTGCGCGGTAATACGCGACTTCAGCATTCATTGCGATGTTTCTCAGGTGCTCTTCCGGTAAGTCATCAAAAGGTGGGTATTGGCTAATGAAATTGAGTACTTCTAATTGCTCGGCTTCCATTGTTTATTCCATGCATTGCCTAAACTAAGGCGATAAATATCACCAAGAAAATAATCACACAATAAATAAATCGAGACGTCAGATAAAAAGATTTGTAACCATCGAAAAGCGGAATAATGACTGATTATTATTGAAACGAGCGAGTCTAAAACCACTTGTTTTCATCTAAAAATGAGCAGTAAAAAACGCAATGCATTCACAGAGAAAATGAATCTTTAAAAAACTCAAAGCAATCGTTTTCTTGTGATCTAAATTACATATTGAACGCAAGAGTAAAAATCCGTATATTGCGCCTGCCTACGCGGCACACCCTACAATGCACAACGCTATCCTGCTTCCACTGGTGCATTGATATTGGTGTTTAACTACATCCATGCAAAACACACCTTCCTCTTTTTCTCGCTTTTTTAAAGAATCGGGCGCTTTGTTACACCTATCGATCCCTATCATTCTGATGCAACTTGCCACTCAGTCGATGGGCTTTATCGATACCACAATGGCAGGCCAAGTGAGTGCTGCCGACCTCGCTGCGATCGCACTTGGCACCAGTTTATGGCTACCCGTTTCGCTATTGCTTCGCGGCATCATCATGGCATTAACACCTGTCGTGGCTTACCACCGTGGCGCACAAAGTTTGGATAACGTGCGTATCGCGTTTATTCAGATGCTTTGGTTGTCTGCGTTCGTTAGCGCAATTTTGATTGTTTACTTACTGCTTGGTGAAAGTATTCTGGTTGGCTTAGGCGTTGCGCCTGAGATCATTCCTATCGCGAGTGATTATGTTGTTGCGTTGGCATTTGGTGTTCCAGGCATTGCGCTTTTCTACACTTTGAATGGCTTTTGCGAAGGGATGAACAACACGCGCGCACCGATGCTGATTTCTGTGATTGGTTTGTTGGTAAACATCCCTGTTAACTACATTCTGATTTACGGCAAATTCGGCATGCCTGCTCTGGGTGCGGTTGGCTGTGGCTGGGCAACGAGCTTGGTTTACTGGCTGATGTCTGCCCTACTGTTTAGCTACATCAAACGCCATCATCACTACAAAAACATTCTGCACTTCGCTGAGCTAAAGCCGATATGGCAAGAGATCAAACAACTCTTCAAACTCGGTATGCCGATTGGTTTGAACATTGCGGTTTGTGGCAGCATCTTCGCGGTTATTGCCCTATTGATTGGTCGTATTGGTGCAGAAAACGTTGCTGCGGCGCAGATTGCACTGAACATTTCTAGCATGACGTACATGATCCCAATGAGCCTTTCATTTGGTATCACGATTCGCGTTGGTCATGCATTGGGTGAACAAAAGCTTGAGACAGCTTCTCACCGTAGTTTGGTTGGCATTATTACCGCTGCGCTACTGTCGTTGGTTTCAGTCGGCTTCTTCTTGCTGTTCCCTGAGTGGATCATTCGTTTGTACACCACAGATCCTGTGGTTTCAGCAACAGCGGCGACTCTGCTGATGTTTACTGCGATGTACCAATTCAGCGATGCACTACAGACGTCTGCAAACGGCGCTCTGCGTGGCTACAAAGATACTAAGATCCCGATGATTCTGGCGATTCTAGCCTACTGGGGCTTGGCGCTTCCACTGGGTATGTTGCTGGGTATCACGGATGAAATCGTTCCTGCAATGGGCGAAGAAGGCTTCTGGATTGGTATCGTAACCGGGTTAACCACCGCAGCAATTGCAATGCTGATTCGCTTGACGCTGGTGATTAAGAAGTATAATCAAACCGCAGAAGTGAATACGGCTTCACAGCCTGAGTTAGCGATTCAATAACGACGAGAGCGTTTATCGTTTTCAATTAGAAACGCTCACTATCGTAGTGAGCCTTTCTGTTTTCTGGCTTGCTAACCTTGTTTGCTCACCGTTGAGCTATTGCCGGCATCGTTGATTCTATAGCCGAGCTCGGCGACTTGCTGGCGGATTTCGTCAGCGTGTTGGTATTCCTTCTGCTTTTTCATTTGCAAACGCAACTCTACCAATTCCAAGATCTCGCTAGGGATTTCCTCTTCTTCTACTTTATCAAGCTCCAAACCAAACACACGGTCAAAATAGCGCGCCGTTGCCTTTTTATCTGCATCGTTTAATGCACTTCCAAGCAACTCCCACATCAAAGCGATCGCTTGTGGCATGGCTAAATCGTTGTTGATGAGTGACATAAAACGCTCAACAAACGTTTGGTCAACTTTGCCACCTTCTGGTAATGCCGATACTTTCGCTTTCAGGCGCTTCAAAGCCGTTTGTGCCGCGTCCAAGCTCTCCCAAGTAAAGCTCAAATGACTGCGATAATGACTGGTTAGCACCAGGTAACGGTAAACTAAAGGGTCATAGCCTTTCTCTATTAACGCCTCAAGACGAAGTGACGTACCGGATTTGGAGATCTTCTCTTTATTAAGTTGAAGGAAGAAGCCATGCAGCCAATAATTCGCTTGTACTTGCCCATTCTTTGCTTGGCATTGGGCAATTTCGTTGGTGTGGTGAACTGGAATATGGTCTTCCCCACCAACATGAATATCGAACACTTCCCCAAGGTACTTCTCTGCCATCGCAGAACATTCGATGTGCCACCCCGGAAAGCCAACTCCCCAAGGGCTTTCCCATTCCATTTGTCTTTGTGTGTCGCCGCTAAACTTCCAGAGTGCGAAATCAGTTGGACTCTTTTTCTCTGCCATTTCGACACGAATGCCCGCTTCTAACCCCTCGCGGTCCAATTTGGCAAGTTTTCCATAATCCGGAAGCTTCGCTGAATCAAAATAAACGCCATCAGAGGTTTGATAGGTGAAGCCCTTTTGTTCAAGCTCTAGGACGAATTCAATCTGTTCTTGAATGTGCTCAGTAGCGCGACAAATGATGGAAGGCTTGACGATATTCAAGCGATTAAGGTCATCCAAAAACGCGTCTTCAAAGTACTTTGCGATTTCCCACGCAGACTTGTTCTGTTTTCTCGCGCCCTTTTCCATTTTATCTTCACCGGTATCGGCGTCAGACACCAAGTGGCCAACATCCGTGATGTTCATAACGTGGTTTATGTCGTAGCCGTTGAGCTCTAACGTGCGCCTTAGCACATCAACATAAAGGTAGGTTCTCAAGTTCCCTGCATGCGCATAGTCGTACACCGTCGGACCACATGCGTACAAACCAACTTTACCTGATTCGATGGTATGGAACGGCTCAAGGGTGCGCCCCATTGTATTAAAGAGTTGTAATTTCGGCTGGCTCATATTGTTATTCCTTTAAATGCAAAAAGGCCGCGGATGAAAACATCTGCGGCCTTTGGTATGTCTTTATGGTTTTTTGCTAACTAATAGCTACGCGAAAGCCGCCGCACGTCTTGGGAGGTGCAGCAGCAACAATCAGTCGAGATAGAATTAGTTAAGCGTTTCATAGTCCCCACATTAAATAAGAAAAAGATAAAAATCAACCAAGTGCTAATTCGCCTCTTAAATGACAATAATTCGCGGCAAGTAGCCTTCACATACTCACCCTTACAAAGCCATACCAATCATTACAATTAAATCTATAAATAAGCCTTATATTTCACGTTTGCTTCACGTTTTGTTTGGTACAAAACGCACCATAAAAATTAGACACATCAGTAAATTAGGGAATATTTATGAGAAAGCCCACATTTGGCCCTTTGCAGCCTATCGCTGTATTTGCGCTATTTTCGCTTGCTTTTCTTTCCGTTTCGCGGATTTTACTTGCCGTTTGGCTTTCTGACCGAATCGAATCTTTTAACGACTTAATCTACATTCTTGGTCAAGGGCTCCGTGTTGATTTTGCAACCATTTGTTGGCTGTTCATCCTTCCTGGCTTGCTATCTGCCCTATTGCCCGTAAAAGGAAAAGTTGGCGATTGCTGGAAGTGGGTATTACGTTGCTGGATGGTTGCAGGGCTATGGATCTTGGTTTACATGGAGCTCGCAACCGCACCATTTATTCAAGAGTACGATCTACGCCCTAACCGCTTGTTTGTTGAATACCTCATTTATCCAAAAGAGGTCTTCAGCATGCTTTGGACTGGTTACAAGTTAGAACTATTTATTGGTACTCTTGGTACTGTAATTACACTTTTCTTTGGCTGGAAGTGGAGTAAAAAGCTCACTGATAACGCCCAACAAGTTAATTGGAAGTGGCGCCCTGTGCTTGCGATTTTGGTGGTTTTGATTGGTGTTGCTGGCGCTCGTTCATCTCTAGGCCACCGTCCACTAAACCCTGCAATGGTCGCGTTTTCTAATGACCCACTGATGAACGATTTAGCACTTAACTCTTCTTACTCATTATTGTTTGCTGTGAACAATATGAAATCAGAAAAGAACGCAGAACAGTTCTACGGCAAGATGGACGATCAAAAGATGCTCGACATCGTTCGCATCTCTTCTGCGAAGTCTGATTTTGACCCATCAGCTCTTCCAACAATGAACACGAATAAAGCGACTTACCAGGGGAAGCCAAAAAACTTGGTTATCTTGCTACAAGAAAGTTTGGGAGCGCAGTTCGTAGGCTCACTAGGCGGCCTTCCACTAACTCCTAACTTCGATAAACTGATGGCTGAAGGTTGGCAGTTTACGGAAATGTACGCAACCGGAACGCGCTCTGTTCGTGGTATCGAAGCAGTTACTACAGGCTTCCCGCCTTCACCATCACGTGCAGTGGTTAAATTAAGCAAGAGCCAAACGGGCTTCTTCACTATCGCTGACTTGCTCAAAGATCGCGGTTATCACACTGAGTTCATTTACGGTGGCGAAGCAAATTTCGACAATATGAAGTCCTTCTTCTTCGGCAATGGTTTCGACCAAATAGTGGAAGAAAAAGACTACGAGAACCCCGAGTTTGTTGGTTCTTGGGGAGTAAGTGACGAAGACCTTTACACTAAAGCCGATCAAGAGTTTGAGCGTCTATCGAAAACTGATAAGCCTTTCTTTAGCTTGGTATTCACCTCAAGTAATCACAGCCCATATGAGTATCCACAGGGAAAAATTGAGCAGCACGATGACGAGTACATGACGCGAAATAATGCGGTTAAATATTCTGACTATGCTCTGGGGACATTCTTTGACAAAGCAAAGCAATCATCATACTGGAATGATACTGTGTTTATCGTCATTGCCGACCATGATGCTCGCGTGCATGGCGCTGACTTGGTGCCCGTGAAGCACTTCCACATTCCTGCGTTGATCATTGGTAAAGACATCCAACCGCGTAAAGATGACCGTATTGCAAACAACATCGATATGCCGCCAACACTATTATCACTTATTGGTATTGATGCCAAAACACCGATGATTGGTCGTGACTTGACTAAGCCTCTGGCACGTGAAGATGAGCGAGCAATGATGCAGTACGATAAGAACTTTGGTTACTTAACCCGAGATAACCTAGTGGTGTTCTCACCGGGTAAGAAAGTCTCCACAATGGAATATGACTTTGTTAACCAAACTATGAAGCCAATTCAAGTTGACCCTGCCGTGATAGAACGCGCTAAGGCCAACGCTCTATTTGCTTCAAAGGCGTATCAAAATAACTGGTATTCTTCTAAAGTAACTAACTAGACAAAAATAAGGAGCGCAACATGCGCTCCTTTTTGTTTCACTGTTTCACTAATGTGGTGCTATCCGTTTTTCTTTTGCTTGAAGAAGGCATCATCAATGCGCTCAGTAATGCCAGCGCCATCCCACCTGCAAGGATGAAATACATCAATACAAACTCTTGTGTGTAAGCATAGGTCGCAGCAATAAGCCCATACGCGATAGGCCCTGTGCTAAAGCTTAACGTGTACTTAACGGCATAGATTCTAGAGCGCCATTTCGCATCTGAATAATGGCCAATAAGCCAATCGTTCACTGGTATTTGCGCGTATGTGCACAGCATCAAACCAACAAACACGAAAACCAATGACCATTCATGAGTAACCGTCGCCAATAGGAGGAATAACAATTGTCCACCAGCAATGCAGGCGAGCAGCTTCTTGATATCAACACAATCGAGCAATTCACCCACAACAAGCTGAATAAACGCGGCACAAACAAAAATCGATGTGGTTAACGTGCTTGAAAGGCTCAATGATTGGCTGAATTGTGCGTCCATGATTTTAGGCAACGAGGTCGTAGTAGATTGAAAGACCAAACCACCGAAGAAGACAATCACCGCAGCACAAGCGAACAACACGTTGAGTTGTCGCGAATGCATTGTTACGTTGTCACTTAAATTTTTCGCATGCTCTATATCAGTAACACCTTTCGATGCAAACCAGTACACGACGCCAGTTAATAAACACACAAGACCTGGAATATAAAATGCGGCTTGCCAAGCGAACCATTGACACAACAAAGCGGTTCCAATTGCCGCAAACGCCAAACCTAAGTTACCTGCTAGTCCATTTACTGCGATAGCCCTGCCTGTTTTGTTTGCAGAACTGAATATAAGTGCGATGCCGACGGGATGATAAATCGCTGCAAACAAGGCTATGGCACAAAGCCCATTTGCCATGGCGTTTGCGCAAGAGCAGTAAATAACGCAGAGGTGCCCATCCCAAAGTAGAAAACGAGCATCATGCCCTTTCGGCTCCAACGATCCGCCAGCCAACCTGCAGGCAGAGACATCACGCCATAAACCAGCATTGCCCCACTCCCCACTTGGAGCAGCTCTGCGTAACTCATGGCCCATTCTTTATGCAGCGTCAGTACAACAGAAGGAAAAATGAGCAAGAAGTAATGATTGAGCGCATGCCCCACATTGAGGACACCTGCGTGAAATGAACGGTTCATCTCGACTCCATACCAAATAAAGGAAAGCTAATTAATGACAAGCTCAGCTTATCTGGCTAGCATTTGGCGTATAGATTCTATTGAGACCGGTTATTGCTCAAATGAGCCAAAACGTCAAAACCATCAGTTTGGATGCCAACATCAATTGCTTAGAGGCGGTGGTCATTCCCAAGCACTACCCCAATGGACACGTCATTGATTGGCATTGCCATCGGCACAACCAACTGGTGTACGCCAGCAGTGGTGTGATGGCGGTCGAGACAGAATCCAAGTTATGGGTCGTTCCGCCTCAAAGAACGGTGTGGATCCCGGCGCATGAGAACCACAAGGTATACATGTATGGCGATGCGGCGATGAAAAATGTCTACTTGTTGCCAAGCATCGATACTGAGCTGCCAAATCAGAGTGATGTTCTAAATGTGTCACCAATGCTGCGTGAGATGATCATTAATCTTTCTGAGCAACCTGCCGACCAAGCCAGCACAGATTCGTATTGGCGAATTGTTCAGGTTTTGTTGGATCAGTTGAAAGTCGCGCCGCAAGCTTCCATTCAAATCCCTCTTCCCAACAATGCCAAGCTTGGACAGGTTTGTAACTCACTGTTGGATGAGCCTGCGGATAATCGTTCATTAAAACAATGGGCAGAAGAAATTAACGTTAGTAGCCGCACTTTGAGCCGCTTGTTTCGTAATGAAGTTGGCATGTCTTTCATAGAGTATCGTCAACAAGTAAGGTTGTTCCACTCTCTGACTTTGTTGGCACAAACTCACCCTGTCACTACCGTGGCATTAGAGTGTGGCTTTACCAGCCTAAGTGCTTTTAATCATCTATTCAAACAAAGCTTTGGGGTGACGCCGAGTCGCTTCTTCATCAATAAATATTGAAAAATGAGGACGAATAAAGCCCGCATTTGATGCAGAGTTTGAGCTTTTGGATACTCCGAGGTCCTGACAGTCCTAGCATCTGAAGATTCTACTAGACTCACCATTCGCGTATTTACTCACTAGCAAAGCGTAAATAATCAGAAAAATCGTTTAATAATGTGCTTTTTAGGCATTCCCATTCAGACTTCAATAAATTAGACTCAAGCCAATGCCCAAGAAGTTCGAATTATTGATAAAAAAGGAATGCCCATGAGCTCAAGTATGATCCTTAATGAATCGCTGATTGAAAGTGGCCGTGATATCCCACTAAAAGAATTGTTGTATGCGAAGCGTGTACTTGATAATTACATGGCTGTGGCAAAAGAAACTAGCCCATTAGAACTGTTGACTGAAATGAAATCGGCAGCGAAGCAAGTAGAATACTTCACGACCGATGATAACCCATGCGAAGCGCGTAACGTCATCAGCAGCATGATCGACGAGATTGACAGTGCAGAGTCGTTTGACGCATTCAAAGCATTAGCGGGTAAGCCCTCTCAAGCGTTGAATGAACTAATTGAAGATCGAGCCAAGTTGATTAAGCATGAGCGTGAACTGCTTTTAGCTTCAGGTTACGAAAGTTGTAACTAGGGGATCAAGAAAACAAAACTAGCCAGCCCTATGTATAGTAGGCTGCGTATCAATATGCTTACGCAGCCTATCCTTCCCGTAATACTTTTTGAAGCAGTTGTTGTCTGATTAGCTCAACAATCATTCCAATCTTGAACATTTTTATATGGACTTAAGTCCTGCGAGGCTAAGTTAAAATCATCCAATACTTTCAACATACCTATGTTTTCACTAGGCTGAAGATAAAGAGAAACCGGGGCAAACTTTATGGGTTGCTAAGAGCGGACACACCCATTAACGATGGTAATCCCTAAGCTATATTCTTTATCACTTTGTCCTTCAGCCCTTTCAGTGCGAATTTTATTGAGACTAGCGGTCAAGCGAGACAACTCTTGGTCGGATAATGACAGCGAATACAAACGCTCATTAATACGTAAGTCTTCCAACACCTCTTCATTTGAGGTAGCAGCGACGTCCAAAACTAGTGGAAATATTTCCTGTGCTTTCCCGCCCTTGTCAGATGATGTAATCTTGAGATCCACTTCTGTAACTTCAAAGTATTCCGGTGTCTTTGTTACGACCCTCACTTCGCTGGGGACCACGCCAAGAACATCAAGTGTCATCAACTTGTAAATACTCGTAATTGGAACTGATGCGCACCCCGGGAGCGTGGTTATTGACAACATTCCTATTAATAACAGTCTCATAGAACTCTCCTTGTTTATAAATTCTATATGACCAAGTACAGATTAATTGGTTAAATTCATTCAGGATGACTATATAGGTAACTCATTGTCTGTCAGCTCACGACCAGTCTTACCTCTATAAGCTCGTACAACAAATAGGAGAGATTTCTAGGTGAAAACCAATACACCAAAAATACTCAACTCATATGTTGAGTTAAGGGTTATTGGCAATTTTCTTGAAAAATAACAACAGCTCAGAACAAACATACTGGAGTAATAGATCCTCTTTAGTACAGGATAAGTCCAAGTGAAGCTTAGTAGTGTCGCCCTTCCCAGAAACATCACGCAGTAAATTTCGTCGACCACCACCAATGGTGGGAATGTCTAACAAACGCAACAACACTTGCGCTTGCTCCGAAGCTTCCTCAAACACTAAATCATGCTGATACTCGAGGAAAACCTCATGATTATTCACTGTGCACTGACAACGGTCTGGTTTGAAGTACTCGCCAAACTGCCCTTCGAGTTGAGCGATATTTTCCGAAACAGTAGCAAGACGATCATTGAGTTCACTTAACATTTGGCCACCTTTCTTTTCAGTAAATTCTTATATTAAAGCTCATGAATTCAGGTTTAGCTCTATTTTTGAAGATCTTGGTTTATGCTCCGTACACAGCTATGCATTTTCTCACTCAAACTAGCTGGCATACCCTAAGGCTGAGTTAAGGCGTAAAAAAGCTACTAATGTACAGCGCCACTGCGCCATAAAAACGAAGTCCAACACATAGTAAAAATGACACACGTTGCGATTCATTCTTAAACAGACTGCTATGTGTAATTTTCTATATACTCCCTTAAGGACTCTGTCGGTTCAAACAATGGACTAATTGGAAGATTAAGATTTAGCTTTTCAATTTCGACTGCCAAAGAGCCATGGCATTTCTCAAAGTCACTCCAACTGCTCTCGTGAACCTGCTTCACGACTTGAAAGTAGAGTAGCAATTGAGAGAATGCTTCGGGGCTATACCCCTTAGTCTCAGCAATAAAGTGTTGTGTAGCCGGACGTTTACCTTGAACCAGCGCCAAATAAAATCGAGCAATATCATAAACATGGATATATTGGTTGTAACCTTGAGATGGTATCGCTACTTGGAGAGTTTGGTCAGATAAGGAATCTACAATACGCTTTAGCTGACAGTTTTCACCACCATAAACCAAACTAGGACAGTAGACGACATGCCACTTCTTTTTGATAGCGTAGTCTATTGTAACTGTATCCGGTTTCACCGCCGCTAGAGGCTTAAGCCTAAATTCTTTAAGGTCATTGTGAGAAGCATTGCCAAATAACCAAACGCCCGATGTGTGGATTTTTGTCGCACCTTCAGCCGCTAATCTGTCCAACTGCGTTAGCAGCTTGGACTCTATATTAGCAATTTCCTCCGGCGAAAATTCTGACCAATGTGGGCGAGCACAATTTATAACGATATCAAAGTAACCAGAAAAATCTGTTGGCACCTTGCTAAGCTTCCGAGCAGGAGGTAAGACACCGCTAGTCCTGCTGTAAGTCGAAACTTCAAAGCCACTTTCGACAAACATCTTAGCCACGTGGCTACCAATATATCCATTGGCTCCTGCTATAAGTACTTTCATTCTTTCCCTGAGCTCTCAATTAGACCCTAGATCTAACTTAGTAAAGTGTCTACTAAACGTGGGGTACTCGGAAACATAACGCCGCGTTAAGGTGCGACAAACAAGCGTGCCATACTTGAGCGAAGCGAAACCGGCACGCGTTTGGAGTCACTCTTAAACGCTTTGTTATGAAAATTTCTCACCACGTGCGCCTAACCTTTAACACCTAGCAAGATTGTACACTCTGAACGCCCTAGACCGTAAAAGCTGGAACAAAGAAAACCATATTCTGAAATGTGGTTGGTGAGTTCTTTATTTACAGCTTCATATTCGTCTAGCTCTGTCCCACCATGAGCAAGATACACCCCACCAACTATCACTCCAATCTCCTGAGCTGTCATAAAGTCTAGAGCTGAACTCTTACTGTTAAAAGCAAATAGGAAATCAGAAGATTGATTGAGGTTTCTAATGTCAGCAATATCGATATTATTCGGCATTTCATCTGAGAAAAGCTTATCTGCTAAATTCAGAACAACATCATGGATTGCAGCTAAGTCATTTGAAGGGTTTTCAAAATGGACCAACTCAAGCCCCTTACCTGCACACACTTGAACTAACTTTTCACTTTGTTCTGGGAACAGTCCAGAAACAAAAAGCGCATCAAAATTAGAATCCTGTAATGGAGAACCCCAGATATCTCCTAGTGGAATAAAGGTGCCATTTGGAACAGAATCCAGCTCAGGAAGAGAAATTGCTAGCAACAACTCATCCATATCGATTTCAATTGGTTCAAACATACTATTCCCTATTTTATGCGATTTTCATAACGCCTTGCTAAGGTGTGAGTAACGCAATACAAAAGCTACCGCACAGCGCCTTAACCACATAAGCCACCGCATAATAAAAATGCCACGCGTTACGAATCACTCTTAAGCAATTTGTTAGTACATGCACTACTTCTATTTGTGCGCTCCAAGATATTGAAAAGTAGCATGATATGAAAGGCTTTGAGCACTGAAGTGAGACGGGCAGCTACAAAAGTTAAACTCGATTGAAAAACGAAAGTTGGCTAGAAGAAAAACGCACTGAACTGCCCTACTTTCACTGGCTTCAAATTAGAAAAGGATTCGGTCCTAGTACTCCGACGACAGCATCAATTACAACCAAGGTTCTCTCAAAAGCCGCCACAAAAGTGAAGAAGCGCCAAAGAAATAGGCTAAGAGTTAGAAACCGTAAACGGTGAAATCAAAGCGAACACTCCGCATATAGTGCCACCGGAAAGAACGTGAGAGGTACAAACTGAAAGGTGTAAATACGAACGCCAAAACAGATAAACACCCAAAACTTATAACCTTTAATGTCAAACCCGTACTAACGCCCTGTTAAGGTGTGAGCAACGCAATGCCGAAGCCCCTGTATACCACCTTAAACACTAAACGCAACGCATAACAAAAATGCCACGCGTTGCAAATCACTCTTAAACAGTTTGTTATACCTCTGTAATCAAATACTCACTTATGAGATCTCATACCATAACATGCGTTACAGGTTGCCATGTCATAAGATATTACCTAACTTACCTCTCTTAAACCGAGGTAACCACAAATGAAAAAACTTGTATTAATTAGCTCAATCTTGTTGATGCTATCAGGCTGTCAAAGCACAAAAAGCGACAGTGCTCTAAATCCAACACTATCTAATTACCACATAGAGAAACTAGCTGTTCTAGCCGTTAATAGCCCAGATATCGAAGACCTAGTCACTGAAGAGCTAACTGAACAAGGAACACATGCTACCGCTGTTAGAAACCTTTTAGCATTTTCCAAAGATGAGAATGATTTTTTCAACAATATTGTTCGCCAGGGATACTCTGATATCTTGGTGATTAACTATTCTATTGGTGGAAGACAGTTAACAGTAACAGGCTACAACACTACCGCCAACACATATGACACGTACAACGGAAGTAATACCTTTGGTACCACTTCTGCGATTACTGCCTCTACAAATAACGCCGTAGCCAATGCCACGATCATAAACACCAAGGGCGTAAAGGTCTGGCAATCAAATATTAATCTCTCAGCGGGAGGACATTTATACACCGATGATGCGTCAATGATTGAAGGTTTAGGCGAAGCGGTCATTGAAGAATTAGAAAAGAGCACTCTCCTCTGAATAAGCTCGGGCACTACCTATTGGTGCCCGAGGTTGGTGTACCCCACAAAAAGTAGACAGTACATAACTACATACTTTCGTACTCAACTGGGCTGATGTGCCCCAACGCTGAGTGTCTTCTTCTGCGATTGTAAAATACCTCGATGTATTCGAAGATGCCCATTCGGGCTTCTTCGACAGTTTGATAGTCTTCTGCGTATATCAGTTCGACTTTCAGTCGACTGTAGAACGACTCCATCACCGCATTATCCCAACAATTGCCCTGCCGACTCATGCTCGGTACACCTCCATGCTTGCGCATGAAGTCTTGATATTTATATGCCCTGTATTGTACACCACGGTCCGAGTGGATAATGACGCCCTTAGGCGGCTTACGTGACTCAAACGCCATTTTTAGGGCATTGGTGACGAGCTCGACGGTCATCGTTGTCCCTAGCGACCAACCCACAATACGCCTTGAATGCAAGTCCATCACTGTCGCCAAGAAGAGCCAGCGGCTCTTCACCCAGATATACGTGATGTCCGTAACCCATTTCTGATTTGGTGTCTCAGACTCAAAGTCTCGACGCAGTAAATTGTCAGCAACATTCGTCATCGCAGCCACATCCTTGCTGTATTTAAACCCTTTGCCATTACGTGCCCTGATACCTTTTTCCCTCATGATATCAGCCACATAATTCACGCAGCAGGCATAGCCTGCTTCGTTGAGTTCTTCGGCTATTCGCACTGAGCCGTAACGTGCCCGATATTGGGCAAAGGTACACATGACGAGCTGTTCAAAGCGCTCTCGCCGCTTTGAACGCTCACTCGGCGTATGATGACACCACTTATAATAACCGCCCCGACTCACCTCTAACGTACGACACATTAAGCTAATCGAGTACTCGCCGGTATAGCTTTCAATGAACTCGTACTTCACTCTTGCTGCTTCGCGAAGTACGCCGAGACCTTTTTTAGGAATTCCATTTCATCTTTGAGTCGCTTGTTCTCGCGCCTTAGCGCTCGGAGCTCTTCGGACTCTTTCTTCGAATAATCGACACCATCTAAGGTGTTAAACTGTTTATCAGATAGACGTGTGAACTGGCGCTTCCAGTTCCGGATCTGCTGGGCACTGATGCCCAGCTCCTTGGCAACGGAGACGGCTGTTCGGCCAGGAAGACTAGCCAGACGGACTGCTTCTTTGCGGAACTCTTCGGTGTACGCTGGATTACGATGTTTAGCCATAAATCACCTCTCAATTAGACCCTAGATCTAACTTAGTAAAGTGTCTACTAAACGTGGGGTACTCGGGCATATAACGCCGCATTAAGGTGTGAACAACGCGACCACTGAACCCAACCATACCACCGTAGACACTGAACTCAACGATGGAATGAAAAATACCAAGCGTTGAGAATCACTCTTAAATGCTTTGTTATACCGCTGATTTCCCAGTAACAAAACCTTCCGATTCAAGGTCGAACTTTTCACCACAATGCTGACAATGAGCGAACAAAGGAACAGCTTGTTTCGTCGTTATATGAGCAATATCTGTCTTATTGCAGTTACCGCAAGTAAACTTGTGAGTTGATATCTTTGGTAGAGCTGGCAAGTTTCTTAGGGCTCTGTATGCGGAATACGCAACTTCTTCAAAGTCTTCTAATTCACCATTAGTTAGTGAAAAGTCTTCTTCATGAACAAGTTTATTCCTTATCGTAGCAACGGCTCTCAATTCTTTGACGAGGTCAGCCGGTAACAAGTCAGAAACTGAAGATGTTTTCTCGTGTAAACCTTTACCTGTAGCCCCTATTTTTGCCAAGCGACCTTCAAGGTCTTTGCTGTTCTCGATAACTATTTCGTAAGAACTTTTCTTATGCTGAACGCGTTCAGTGCTACGCGAGAACGATAGTGAACTCGATGCTTTAGTCTCTGATCTTGATTTGGAGAAGAAATTATATGTGTTCGTCGCTAACTTAACTTTGTAAAAAATTAAGCCTGCACCCACAGAAACCCCTATGCCCATAAGTGGATTGACTGAAAACAATACTAGTAGGATGAAGCCAAAGATTACTATTAGAGACACATGCACTAACTTTTGGATTAAATCGAGCACCTAAAAGTCCTTCTGTAACAAATACAACAAGTTGAGCATCTTACACTTCCTTTTACTCGTCTACACTTAGATTTATCAAATACTGTGCTATAGCCCAATAAGCGGTATAACGCCGCGTTAAGTGGTGAACAACGCTAACCACCAAACTTAAACCATTGTACCTTAAACACTAAATTCAACTTGAACCGAAATCGCCAAGCGTTGTGAATCCGCCTTAAACGCCTTGTTAGGCGAAGTTTCCCACCAATGTTTAAGTGGTTTTGAAAGCAGATTACCCGAAACCAAATAAGCAACCAAACACCCACTGATTTTTTGTGATTCAAGAACCACAAAAGCCACTATGTTACAGCCTCACTTTTAACAACCACGAAATGCGACCTTTCAGCGACAAAGTAGCTTTTAAACCTGATAAACCTAAAGCTACGAAATAACAGCAAAAGCCAGAGCCTCGATTAACTTTCCTTTGCCACACTTTGAGCCAGTAAAATTCGCCACAAACCAACACCAAAAATGAATGAGGCAACCCACGAACTTTGGCATGCTTTACGGTTGGAGATATTCAAGAACTTTGGCCGACAATGCTGAATTGCCGACTTAGAAAAACGAATGCTCAAAGAGAACTAAGAAGATGAGAACAAAGAACTTTTCTGCCCGTCGCCTAACGCCGCATTAAGGTGTGAGCGGCGCTTGGCTATACTTGAGCGAAGCGAAAACGCCAAGCGTTGCGAATCACTCTTAAATGCTTTGTTAGCCCTATGGTTGACTAGTACATATAACCTAGCCAATCAAAATGTCCAACACCCCACTGCTTATCTCGGAGTGGTTTCACGTACAGTTCATCAAGATGCTCTACAGCAACTCCAAAGTTGGTGTGCTCGTGAAGTCTTAACCAAGACTGCATGCACTGAACTTGGTAAAAGCCGTTTGTAGAGTAGAAATCATGTAACTCAGATATGAGGATTATGAAATCAACGTCTTTAGTTTCGGCAAATGACGATACTTCTGACAACATGAAAGAGCCAATACCTTGCCCTCGATAACGTTCGTCAACACAAAAGTCGATTACGCCCAGAACCTTATGTATTTCCCCACCGACACTAACAACGCGATAATCCAGTCCAAGATAGCCAACCAGCTGTTCACCTTGAAAATGAAGGGCACGCATATGAGGTAACTGCTTAAAGTAAGAACGACTTACTTGGTTGTCTGGAAAAGCTTGATTTCTTAATGCTTCGATTGCCTTATGATGCAATTCTGAAACATCTATTTCTTGTACGATTTCCATATCGCTTCCTCGAAAAGGGCTAACGCCCTGTTAAGGTGTGAGCAACGCAATACCAAAGCTCCCGCATACCACCTTAAACACTAAACGCAACGCATAGCAAAAATGCCACGCGTTGCGAATCACTCTTAAACAGTTTGTTATACCGTTGCTTTACAGCTCGTCAACTCTTTCCTGTTGAATTTCTAGAGAAAAACTAATTTCGCTATCGACAGCATTGAATTCCCAACGATCATTGACTTGGTCACCACCACACATATCTTTACATCCATAATGGGCATACCAGTCATAGGTTACTTCAACACTGCCAGTAAAGTTCAAAACAAGCTCGTCATCTTCCGTAAATTCAAGAGCACCTAATGAAACGCTTTCTACATCTAAGCTTCCCTCACACAACTCCGCTCTCATGTCATATTGAACGCACACAGATGCCATTCGTTCATAAAATTCAGACTCATGATGCAAAATTGAGTCCTGAATACTTTGCTGTAGTTGGCTTTCTTCCATATCCACGTCGACCACAATTGGTAACGTTATCTTCAATCTATTGTTCACTTTTAATCCCACAATAAATATTTGTAATTGCTAAAACGGTATAACGCCCTGCTAAGGGGTGAGCAACGCAATACAAAAGCCGCCGCAAACCGCCTTAATCACTAAATTCAACGCATAGTAAAAATGCCACGCGTTGCGAATCCCTCTTGAGCAGTTTGTTAGTTTGCAAACCCAAAGCATTGATTTTACGTTATTTTAAACTTTGCAAACAATAAGCTTTAAGTGTTTTGATGCACTTAAGTCAGGCTTAGTCTCAAAGCGGCTACTCAATGAAACCACTTGGAACAAACAACGCCGCAGAAAACGAACTTACAACACCAAAAAGTGCTTTGTGCCGACAATCTCACAATGCGGAGGTTCAACAAAGTTACTGAAACCACGTGAATTTTCCACACCAGAGGAAACGTCATTTCAGCGAGTAAATCGGCTTTGTACAGACAAACTCAAAGAGCAGAGTTTCAGCGAAAAAGTTCAACTCAGTGAACCCAAAAGTCGCTGCACCAAAGAACAAATCAACCGTTGAAACGATGCCAATTTTGGATTTTCACCACGCTAGTTAACACTGAAATTGAACGCCGATACGACAATTTCGACTTTGAGCTTTTACCACTAGATCTTGCGATATAGCTGCGTTTTTCCTCTTGCAAACTAACGCCCAATTAAGGGGTGAGCAACGCGACCACTCACACCTAAAGCATTGTGCCATAAACACTAAATTTGAAGTAGAAGCAAAAATGCCAAGCGTTGTGAATCCCTCTTAAATTGCTTGTTATGTGATATTTTTCTTATCTGATAGTTTTCTATACCGCCACTCTCCTAGAAACCAAGAGATAACATTAAACGGAATACCAATTGCTAATAATAACATCACCGTCGTAGGCAACTCAGTGAGAAACTCACCCCATCGGTTTTGGTTAGTAAAAAGAGCAAAACCAGCAAGCTTCCCTATAAAGAGCCCCCCGCTAATGATTAAAGTTTGAGTGATGATGTAGTAAACAGCACCTTTTTGTCGTTTATTAGCCCAGTTTTTAAACCATTTATTTTGAGACTCTGTCATCTTGTTCCTTTCACTTTGATATCAGTCCTACCTAACCTAACCATATGAAACTAAGATACAATTTGATTGGAAACTTATTCGAGCAATATCGCGATTTAGGCATATCACATAACGCCAAATTAAGGTGTGAACAACGCTTACACCTTAGCTAAAGCATTGTGCCATAAACACTGAACTCACTTGAAGTGAGAGCGCCGAGCGTTGTGAATCACTCTTAAATTTATTGTTATGTGTTTGAACTTAAAGGGACTTCCATTTCCACCAGCCCTTTGACTTCAGATGTTCTAACAAAGCCTTTGGACTCATACAGATTGATCGCTGGGTTCTCACTAAACACACGTAGAACTATCTTAGTGGATTGACGACTGAGTGCATGCCTTACAACTAGATCAAGGCACTTAGTCCCAACTCCATTACCTTGAAACTCCGGTAAAAGTTGAAAGTCTCTCAGAAAGGTCGTTTCGCCACTATAGCTAAAACGAAGAACACCTACACGAGTTTGGTCTAGGTGAATCTCGTAGTTTTCTAGTTCTTCCCAACTGTTTAGAAACTGATTGTGATCCCAGACAATCCCACGACTTAGATAGTAACTTGCCATATTTGTCTTGGTTAAAGACTCCGCGAATAAGGGATCACTACCGATTTTAAGCTGTACTTCCATGCCTTTCCCTCTGGCTACACATAACGCTCTGTTAAGGGGTGAGCAACGTAATACCGAAGCCGCCGCAAACCACCTTAATCACTAAAATCAACGCATAATGAAAATGCCACGCGTTGCGAATCCCTCTTAAACAGTTTGTTAAGCTACTGAAGTAAAAGAGATAATCAAATTAAAACCAAAATACATTAAGCAGACAACCCAAAAACCATAACCAACAAGAAACATTGGAGTAGACTTATAAATCGAACTCATTCCAAGAAGGTTCTTATCAATTTCGTCTAATTCGTGCAGTCTCGCTTTTTTTATATCACCCTCAAGAATTGAGTCATCAAGGTCATTACGTATATCCGCCATAACCTGAACAAAGGTTGAATTGTATTTTTTATCTCTAGATACTTTAAAAGAAAAGAAAGCTAGGACTAAAAACAACGCAACTATTTGAATGTACGGATGACTAACACTCCAACAACCTAAAGTAGCGACAAATAGCCAAATCGCCTCAAGATTTAGAGTGTTATATCGGTTTGAAATTTGAGCTCGAAGATCTTCAATTCTTACAATAAATTCACGTCTTACTTCATCAGACATTTATAAGACTTCCTCCTTAGGTCAAATAAGTAGCTTAACGCCTTGTTAAGGTGTGAGGCACGCGATACCGAAGCTTCCGCATACCACCTTAACCACTAAAACTAACGCATAGTAAAAATGCCACGCGTGCCGAATCACTCTTGAACAATTTGTTATGTGTTTAATGAGCACCTTGCTTGTGATAGCTCAGAATAAACTGTTTTTGCTTACGATCTAGCAACTCTAGGGCTTCAGCCACCGCTAACCCAAAATCAACGTACCCATTGGGCATCGCTGTCACTATACGCTTGTCGACTTGAACCAACGACTCTTCATAGATAGCCCCCTCCCAATATGGTCGAGTGAGCAGAACCGAAGATTCTGGGGCATATTTTTCCGTATAATTATGGGTAATTTTAACGCCCTTTAGGATGCCAGCTCTTGCTAAGACTAATACTCCCGCACATATGCCACCAATAACTAGTGATGATTCATAGGCTTTCTGGATGAAACTAGCAATTGGGTCGCTTCCCATTATTGAGTCGGGATTTCCTCCAGGGATCAGAAGAGCTTGATAGTCCGTAATACATATGTCCTCAAAGTTAACAGTGGGGCAAATTCTTAGACCTGAGGAATCGGTATGATTGTGGTTCTCAGGGGTGGTGATATCAACTCTCCCATACGCTCCTAAACACTCTATCGCGTACATTACTTCATAGGAAATAGCCCCCGGATAGAGTAAAACCAGTGTTCTCTTTGTCATTATTTCCTCTCTCCGTTCGGAACACATAACGCCGCATTAAGGTGTGAGCAACGCTACCACGAAACCTAACCACACCACCGTAAACACAAAACCCAACGATGGAATGAAAAATGCCAAGCGTTGGGAATCACTCTTAAATGCTTTGTTATACGATATTGCGGACTAAGTTTTCTTCAATATCTTTGAATAACTTAGCTTCCTGGGCGGTTCTACCGTTAGCAATTGAAATCCATTGAACTCCAACTTCATTGCAATGGTCAAATTCAACTTTAAGCTGATACTTTGATTTGAAATAGGATACAAGTAAAACCACTGGAAACGTGATTATAAACGCTATTATCCCTACATTGAGGTCAAAGCCCCAAGGTGTAGCAAACGGCTCAAATAACCAAAGGATACTTGAGACAATGAGAGAGATGATTACAGACTTCGTTGCATGAGAAACAAGCTCATTCTCGACGACCCGAACTCTTCGAATCTTGCTTATCGGGTAACTATCTTTTTTGACCTTTAGCTGACCATTTTCAATTGAAAAATCGTTCTTCTTGAACATGCTATTTCCTCGTTTGGGTTAAAAAGTTAGATAAAACGGCCACGCAAACGATTAACAAGATGATAACAATTAAATATGAATTTGCAATAGATATAATCACACCTTATATCGTATAACGCCCTGTTAAGGGGTGAGCAACGCAATACCGAAGTCACCGCACACCACCTTAATCACTTAAACCAACGCATAGTAAAAATGCCACGCGTTGCGAATCCCTCTTGAACAGTTTGTTAGGCGCGTAGCCACGTTTTATAACTGAATATCAACTTTGTTCCGTACATATGTAGGGATAGACAACTGCTCATCTATATCTTTGAACTTTGGCTTTTGAGGCATCAATTCTATTATCGCGTTCAGTTCTTCAAAACTGATACCGACAACTCGGCAAGCAGTCATCAAACCATTTATAAAGTGCTTTTTATCCTGCTTTTGCTGTTGCTCACTTGCAGGAATAGACGAGTACAATTCGCACTCTTTAGTTAATAAGGCTAGAAGTTCTTTTTTTGAGGTTTCCATATACAAACTCAGTTACTAGATAGTTTGGACACATTATCAATGATTTAAGACATAACTTCCAAGAGCTTGATCTGACGTTGTAAACCAAGCGCCTAACGCCCTGTTAAGGTGTGAGCGACGCAATACCGATGCCGCCGCAAACCACCTTAAACACTAAACGCAACGCATAGTAAAAATGCCACGCGTTGCGAATCACTCTTAAACAGTTTGTTAGGCAAATTCTAGCCACAACAATTAAGTTTTGGTTAAACTGACTCGATGACTAAATTACTATCCATTTTAGTACTCGAAAGTACAATATCTGCATTATCAGCGACTTCTACCGTGAATTCAGCACCTGAGGCCACATGAAAGCTTAACTTAGTTTGAGCAACCTGAACTGTAATTTCGCCAGATTCTTCACTTACATTTTTAAACTTCTTATTCATTTCAAACTCCTATTGATTATGATTTAAATAGTTGCCTAACGCCCTGTTAAGGTGTGAGCAACGCAATACCGATGCCGCCGCATACCACCTTAAACACTAAAACCAACGCATAGTAAAAATGCCACGCGTTGCGAATCACTCTTAAACAGTTTGTTATATGCGTATTAAATAGATCGTCGACTTTTAACCCAATTGTCTTTTCTTACAACGATACCAAGCTTATTGATGTCACTATTTAATCTCATACTCGGTTTATCAAATGCGTCTTCAGGTGTTTGCCCTTTTCTAAGACGAGCACAAACCGTTGAATAAGTAACTTGTGGGTTGATACGAGCATATGCACTACGTATAGAAGGATAATGAACTTGGTTAACAGTAACAGATTTCGAATTCCCGAACCCTTCTCCGTGCCCTTCCAAGGTCTTTTTGACTATTATTTGGTATCCGTTCTTATCCACCCACTCAAAATCAATGATATTAAACTGCCGTACACCAATAGCATCTTTGCCCCATACAACGTAATAGGAATTAGCCTCATCGTGTAGAGTGATTTTTTGGAGTTTTTTTCCACCAGACATACCACTAGCACGCCAAAGATCCCAACCACATTGTTCTGAATATGAGTACATCGAACTAGCAGAAGTTTCGGAGACAGATTCGACCTTTCCTGAAATCACCTTATTGCCATCGCGAACTGTTGGGTGCGGGTAGTTTTTATATTGTTTTTCCAGCCAGTCGCAAAGAGCAACGTCTATCAATTTCTGAGTGAAAATTGAGATTTGATGAGAATTCGACTCAATCCAAGATTCATCTACACCGCAGTTTTTACATGTAAGCAGCAATTTTTGATAAAAGTCAGCAGCTTTAATTTTTCCATTCTGCTCAATTACTAGTAGAGCGTATGGTCTCAAAAGTTCAATTAATTCTTTACTCATAACTTCCTTCACTTGAAAGCATATAACGCCGCATTAAGGTGTGAGCAACGCTACCACGAAACCCAACCATACCACCGTAAACACTAAACCCAACGATAGAATGAAAAATGCCATGCGTTGGGAATCACTCTTAAATGCTTTGTTAAGTTTCGATTAGCACGGACTGTTCCCGAATAATTCGAGAACTCAAAGAGTTAAGATCTTGATATATATCATCTTCCTTAAACCCTAGAGCATAAAGCTGAGATAGTAGTTCTTCTCGAAGGCTACTGTCAGACAAGACTAGTTTTTTAATTAATTTACTATCTGCGTTCTCAAAGTACTGCTCAACACCTAAACTGCTAGTTCCATGGAAAGTGAAACAACCCTTTTGTGCTTGAATCCGGTAATTCACATGTGGATGTTTGATAGCTATTGGAGATTCTGGAATTTGTTCTTCTCGGTCTTTTCTTAACCCTAATGGTAACCACTTTGAAATGAAGCAATCAGACGTACTATGACTAGGGACAAGATGGCTATCTACTCCAGCTGTAATTAGGTTTAATTCAACAGGTGACATCGCCCATACAACATGCTTTGAAGGGGATTCTTTTTCTAGACTAAAATATAATGCGACTAAAGCAGATGCACTCCAATCCAACAGCCGCGTAGGCATACCGTAATGCTGCATTAAAGCATACAACTCAAGCGGGTTTTCTATTTCATTCTTATAGTATGTTCGGTAATTTACAACAAATTCTAATACAAATGAATGTTCGAGGGTTGTGTCAATGTTACGCCATGTGCACCCAGGCAATAGCGAGTAATTAGTACAATTAACACCACGATACCAAATTCCGGAAGGTAACATTTCCCATTGTTCTGGGAGCTTTTGTACCTCGGACAGATATTCTTCTAACGATGAAAACTCAACTTCTTCTATCATTTATATCCTCATAACTCGAATAGAAACTTAACGCCCTGCTAAGGGGTGAGCAACGCAATACCGAAGCCGCCGCATACCACCTTAATCACTAAAACCAACGCACAGTAAAAATGCCACGCGTTGCGAATCCCTCTTGAACAGTTTGTTATGCATTTGCCACGTATTTCACATGAAGCTTTTCAAACTCAGCAACCAGATCCTTTAGGCAATCACTTAACTCATCCTCTAACTCAAAGAATTCAAGTGATTTCTCATGGAGTGTATCCATATTCGGATTATTGCCAATAGTCACAAGTAGAGCTTCATGGGCTATATAGTTTCGCTGCTTTCTGAGTTTATTGAGACGTTTATGTAGCTCTTTGTTGTCGTTTAACTTAACGAATGTGTTGAGTAGCCTTTCTAGTGGATAATTTTCTACATCTTCAATCGAAAAGCCGAAGTGGATTCGGTCGCCAACAAGAGCATGAATAAAGTCATATGACTTTCCAATATACATTTTCAATGAAAGTTCTAGGAGCTGAAAATTCGTTAACAGCCCAACCGTTCTTTCGCGGTAAAACTCTTGCTCTTTCTTCATTTTTTCTCCTGATGCATAACGCCCAATTAAGGTGTGAAGCACTCGACCACGGCACTCAATTGACCACCGTAAACACTGAACTCACCCCAAACCAAAAATGCCAAGCGTGCTGAATCACTCTTAAATTGTTTGTTATATGCCCGTTTTCCTAAGCGTTAATTATGTTCTAGCTCGAAAGGCGAGCACGGTGTGCCTTGGTGATACTTGAGTTGCCAGCAAGTACCAGTAAATGTCCAAATTGAACAACGTTTAGCAAAATCGCTAACTTCACCAAATTCACTTACCAGAGCTGACTCGTACCTCAGAAGTTGAACGGAAGGTTCTAGCTGAATACATTCATACCTCTGTGAATGTATGCGAGTGCTTGAGGGTTCTTCACATTCCATCATCTCTATGATTGAGTCGAAATCGTAACTCGTACCTGATTTACCGACTTCCACAAAACTAGGATGGATTAGACGCTCAATATCCGTTTTGCTTTGACGTATTTCGTATTGATGCAACTCGATCTCTTGCTCAATGAGAATATCCATTTGGTCTCCAAAATTTCAAAGGCATATAACGCCCTGCTAAGGGGTGAGTAACGCAATACCGAAGCCGCCGCAAACCACCTTAATCACTAAATTCAACGCATAGTAAAAATGCCACGCGTTGCGAATCCCTCTTGAGCAGTTTGTTAGTCGCGAGGCACCGAGCGACAATTTTAAGCCGAACTGAACTTTGCGAACAACAAACTTTATGTGCTTTGATGCATTTAAGTCAGGCGTAGTCTCAAAGCGGCTATTCAATGAAACCACTTGGAACAGCCAACGCCGCAGAAAACAGACTGACAACACCAAAAAAAGCGCTTTGGGAAAACCAATCTCACAGTGCGGACTTTCAACAAAGTCACTGAAACCACGTGGAACTTACAACACCAGAGAAAACGTCATTTCAGCGAGTAAATCGGCTTTTGTACCCAACAAACTCATCGAGCGGATTTGCAACCAAAAATAGACTCTCGATTGCCCTGCTCTGTCAGCACCAAAGAACAAAACAACCGCTTGGACACTTGCAAAACTTTGGACTTAAAACTGCTGAAGCTGAGTTTTGACCATCGACGATGAATCTGTATACCAAACAAACCGCTGCCAAATTTTTAGCTCAGAAACATGATTTTGATTGCTAGCTTTTTCTGGCGACTAACGCCCTGCTAAGGGGTGAGCAACGCAATACAAAAGCCGTCGCAAACCACCTTAATCACTAAATTCAACGCATAGTAAAAATGCCACGCGTTGCGAATCCCTCTTGAGCAGTTTGTTAGTCGCGAGGCACCGAGCGACAATTTTAAGCCGAACTAAACTTTGCGAACAACAAACTTTATGTGCTTTGATGCATTTAAGTCAGGCGTAGTCTCGAAGCGGCTACTCAATGAAACCACTTGGAACAAACAACGCCGTAGAAAACGGACTGACAACACCAAAAAGCGCTTTTGGAAAGCCAATCTCACAGTGCGGACTTTCAACAAAGTCACTGAAACCACATGGAACTTACAACACCAGAGAAGACGACTTTTCAGCGAGTAGATCTGCTTTTGAACCAACAAACTCACCGGGCAGAGTTGCAACCAAGAACAGACGCTCGATTGCCCTGTTCTGTCAGCGCCAAAGAACAAAAAACCGCTTGGACACTTGCAAAACTTTGGATTTGAAACAGCTGAAACTGAGTTTTGACCATCGATGAAGAGCCTGCATAGCAAACAATCATCAGCCAAATTTTAAGCTTAGAAACATGATTTTGATTGCTAGCTTTTTCTGGCGACTAACGCCCTGCTAAGGGGTGAGCAACGCAATACCGAAGCCGCTGCATACCACCTTAATCACTAAAATCAACGCATAGTAAAAATGCCACGCGTTGTGAATCCCTCTTGAGCAGTTTGTTAGTTTGCAGCCCCAAAGGGTTGATTTTACGTTATTTTAAACTTTGCGAACAACAAACTTTATGTACTTTGATGCATTTAAGTCAGGCGTAGTATCAAAGCGGCTAGCCAATGAAACCACTTGGAACAAACAACGCCGCAGAAAACGAACTCACAACACCAAAAAGCACTTTTGGAAAACCAATCTCACAATGCGGACTTTCAACAAAGTCACTGAAACCACGTGAACTTACCACACCAGAGAAAACGTCCTTGCAGCGAGTAAATCGGCTTTTGTACCAACAAACTCACAGAGCAGAGTTTCAGCAAAAAAGTTCGACTCAGTTACCCAAAAAGTCACAGCACCAAAGAACAAATCAACCGCTGAAACGATGCCAATTTTGGTTTTTTACCACGCTGAATAACACTGAAATTAAATGCCGATACGACATGAGCTTTTACCGCTAGATCTTGCGATATAGCTACGTTTTTCCTCTTGCAAACTAACGCCCTGTTAAGGTGTGAGCAACGCAATACCGAAGCTCCCGCATACCACCTTAAACACTTAACGCTACGCATAGTAAAAATGCCACGCGTTGCGAATCACTCTTAAACAGTTTGTTAGTCGCGAGGCACCGAGCGACAATTTTAAGCCAAACTAAACTTTGCGAACAACAAACTTTATGTGCTTTGATGCACTTAAGCCAGGCGTAGTCTCAAAGCAGCTATTCAATGAAACCACTTGGAACAAACAACGCCGCAGAAAACGAACTGACAACACCAAAAGGCGCTTTTGGAAAGCTAATCTCACAGTGCGGACTTTCAACGAAATCACTGAAACCACGTGGAATTTACAACACCAGAGAAAACGTCATTTCAGCGAGTAAATCGGCTTTTGTGCCGACAAACTCACCGAGCGGAGTTGCAACCAAAAACAGACTCTCGATCGCCCTACTCTGTAAGCACCAAAGAACAAAACAACCGCTAGGACAGGTACAAAACTTTGGATTTAAAACGGCTAGAACTAAGCTCTGATGATCGACGATTAATCGATGTACCAAGCAAACAGCTGCTAAATTTTAAGCTCAGAAACATGATGTTGATTGCTAGCTTTTTCTGGCGACTAACGCCTTGCTAAGGTGTGAGTAACGCAACCCAAAAGCTACCGCACAACGACTTAATCACATAAGCCACCGCATAGTAAAAACGCCACGCGTTACGAATCACTCTTAAGCAACTTGTTATATTTTTGTTCACTTGCATGTAGCTGTTCTTTTAAAGATTCGATTTCTTTCTCTTTGGTAAGCAACTTTTCTCTTTGTTCTTCCAATGTATCGGACACTTTTTTCACGTTCAGGTAAACCTCCGACGAAGACTGCGGCTTCTCCATATCCAGTAAACCAGAGTTGAGTGCATTTGAGGCAATTATCAGTAGAATTGATACGTAGTAAATGAGAACAATAACTTGAGTACCCCATTCTTTAAGATAAAACTTGAGAATGTTTTGGTACGTTGAACTTTTAATTCTGTGTCGACATCGCAAGATACGAACTATTTTACTAGTTCTCTCGATCACACCAATGTTGGCATGTCGGCCAAGGAAAAAGCTAGAAATACTCCTAACCCCATAGTTCATATTTATGATGAACAGAACGCTTCCAATTGCAACTAAGCTCCATGACATAAACTGTCCAACCTGAACGCCAACTCCACCAATATCTGATGATTTTACTAAAGCTAGACGTCCACCAAGCACAATAACCGTTGCTATACCAATATTCCTGATGTGGTCAAAAATCGGCTTTGGATCTTGATTATAAAAATTAACAACTTTACTAATGAAGCTCACTACTGCTTATTTCCTTACTTTTGATTAAAAATATAACGCCTTGTTAAGGTGTGAGGCACGCAATACCAAAGCTCCCGCATACCACCTTAACCACTAAAACTAACGCATAGTAAAAATGCCACGCGTGCCGAATCACTCTTGAACAATTTGTTATGTAGCCGACTTTCAGCTTAGTGCTTTCTGCCCAATTTGGATTTTGGGGGCAATACCAGCTTTGCGATACAAACTTAAAGCAGATTCATTGAAAGAGTATACTTCTAAAAACAGCTCTTCTCCGCCGTTAGAGATAGCCCTTTCCTCAAATGCCTCTATTAGCGCCAATCCAACGCCTTGGTTTCTAAAGCATGAATCCACTACTATTTGTTCAATGCTCGCGATTTTTCGCTGTTTGAGCGTCCAAGACTTACGAACCCATAGCTCACCAAAAACAAAACCTACTAACTGCCCTTTGCTTTCGGCTACCAGAAAAATCGAGCTTTCACTTTCGATTATCTTGTGCGTGTCTATTTTTTGTTCAATTTCTTCCGGTGATAAGAAGTCATCAGGTAAATTTGCTTGATGATACTCATTAAGCTGAAACTGTAGTTTCTTGATAACACTGATATCTTCAATGCGAGCTTGGCGAATATTTAACATATATAAATCCTTTTAACTTACCGTCTTCTCGTGGCTACATAACGCCCTGTTAAGGTGTGAGCAACGCAATGCCGAAGTCACCGCATACCACCTTAAACACTAAAACCAACGCATAGTAAAAATGCCACGCGTTGCGAATCACTCTTAAACAGTTTGTTAGTTGAATTGTTTCACAGCCCTACACTTGGGAAAGGTTGAACAACCCCAAAACTGTTTACCTATATTTTCACCACGCTTGGTTTCACGCAACACCATTTCAGAGCCGCAACGGGGGCACTCATTTGAGCTAACTTTGGATGCAACAACTTCTTTGACATGTTTACGATGCTTTAAATCCGTAATGACTCCGCGCTTTAACTTTAACCGGTTTATAGACTCTGTTAACCGAGCATAATCATTGTCAGAGAACACTACATCATTAAATTGCTGAATGTATCGAATACTTCCTCGAGCGTAGGTAACGTTTGGAGGCATGTCGGTTTTAAAGGTACTGTCGCCGATGAAAACAATAACCGAATGCAAGTGTTCTTCACTGCAACCTAGCAAGGTTTCCAGAGCTTTTATGTGCTTGTAATTCTGATGCAGTGGGTTCTGAAATTTAGAGGAATGACGGTAAATCTTTTGTGTCCACTGTTTCTGGCGAACTGAACCAAATATCCAACCTTTCATATTCTTAGTTTCAACGACGAAGATGCCATATCTAGAAACCACAATATGGTCGACTTGAGTTGTACCATCGTTAGTCGGCAACGTTACGTCTTTTATTAGTGTGTAATCAGACTCTGGTAATTTGGACAAAAGACGGTTCACGAGAAACTCACCGAATACACCTTTTAGCCACCTACTTTTGAAAACGCTAACAATGAGCAATAAAGGCACTAGATACCAGACTTGCGCAAGCACATTAATAAATGCTTCAAAAATATTCACGGATTTTCCCTATTCAACTAACGCCCTGTTAAGGTGTGAGCAACGCAATACTGAAGCCACTGCACACCACCTTAATCACTTAAACCAACGCATGGTAAAAATGCCACGCGTTGCGAATCACTCTTGAACAGTTTGTTAGTGCGCTTTTTCAACGATCCCCTAACCTTTAAGCGCGTTACGCCAATACTCGACCGTTTTGTCTGAAACCATGCCGGTTTCTCTAGCTGCAGCCACTAGAAAGTCACACAATTTAGCTGCTATCTGCTCATTACCGAGTAAATACAAACTACGAATTGCTCGGGTCAGGCGAAGCTGGTTATGGTCATGACTTTTAAGCCAAACATGGTTAGCAGGACTTAATGGCTGTATTGACGAAATTTCAGACCCATCTCGCTGTAATCCCCAAAACTCAAGTAAAAGGTCGAGTGCTTTTAAGTGAGCAACACGTAATTCTTCTGAGTTAGCAAAAGCCTCTCGATCTGCTTGAGTTACCAAAGGAGCATGTTGATTGAACTTGGTGCCCTCATCTATCGGAAAAAGAACTTGAATATACTTATGATCATGCTCCAGCCAGAAGTGGTTGTAAGCTAACAACTGCTCAACATTGCGACCAAATTTATCTGGAGCTTTACCAGATATGAAACGAGCAATTTCACTCATTTTAAATCCTGCTAATTGTAATTTTTATCTTTGCGCACTAACGCCTTGTTAAGGGGTGAGCAACGCAATGCCAAAGCCGCCGCATACCGCCTTAAACACTAAAACCAACGCATAGTAAAAATGCCACGCGTTGCGAATCCCTCTTGAACAATTTGTTATAGCGCTTTGCCGTTTACAAGTGACCAATGATGAGGCATTAATTCTCGTATAGTCTTGAAAACCAATGCATTCTCTGGAGTCGTAATTGCTGCTTTGACATCCCCACCCCAATGGACGAGGCGCTCTTGGCAAACTCCGCATGGTGACAAGATTAGAAATTCATCGTTCTCGTTCTCACGACACAGGCATAATGAGTGGGTCACTCGCTCATTGAGTTTGTGAGCCTCTAAATACGCTCCCACCTCCATACATAGTGAAAGAGCATCGTTTTTAGTATCAGGAGCAATGCTTGTTAATATTTTTCCTGATTCTGTTCTAACAGCCGCTGCTCCACCCCAACCAGAAGGATATCGCATATTTACTAGTTCTATTGCTGCTTGATAGAGCTCTTTTTCGATATTATCCATGACCATCCATATTCAATTTTATCGTGCGCTATAACGCCGCGTTAAGTAGTGAGCAACGCTGACTACCAAACCCAAACCATTGTGCCTTAATCACCAAAGCTGATTCAAACTAAGAATGCCGAGCGTTGCGAATCTGTCTTAAACGCTTTGTTATGCTCGTAATTAAAGAAATTGAAGGATTAAACAAGCAATAAACGCTGGTAGACCAGCTATGAAGAAAACTAAGCCTGTTTGGTAGTTCATTCGATAGTGCACTCGTTCGTCTTTTTCGAAATCATGCCCTTCTACCATTTTGTAAACTTTATCTCTTCTAGGATCATCTAACCGAGTCGTCTTACTATGGACACCACCTTGCCACATCAGCTTCGCTAAAACCCATATGACGATGACAACAAAGAAAAGAAAGTCGACCAACTGAGTAGTCGCAAAGAATGGGACAAACTGGGCTAGAGCGATAACAACAAGAGCCGCTGAGAGGTTAATTAGAACCACTTTCTTGAATAGATCGAGCAAAATCATCTCCTAGAGCATAACGCCGCGTTAAGTAGTGAGCAACGCCACCACGAAACCTAACCATACCGCCTTAAACACAAAACCCAACGATGGAATGAAAAATGCCATGCGTTGGGAATCTGTCTTAAACGCTTTGTTATGTGACTGGTGTATCAGTTATCTATAGGGCAAATTTGATGGTTTCGTTCATACCATACTAAATAGAAATGATGTTGAATTCGAATACCCCAAGCTCTTTTGTTACTTCCAAGGCGAAAGCGAAAGAGATCTTCAAATTCGGAAACAAGCTCTAGATCCCACCAACGAATTTGAGCTTCGTCACACAGAGAGTCGAGAGGTTGATATTTATTTAACGCCTTTCTTATCTTATCTGCACCGTTATAAGTTGCAGATTCAACTTCTGACCACGGGACCGATGTAAATGAGTCAAAGTGTGGTTTGATGTCACTTTTAAACTCATCCTCGCTCCATCCTCGAGGCTCACTCCAACTCCATTCACCATCTAAGTCTGAGTGCGAATTACACCAAGTGAGGTAGCAGTCCTTATAGTTGTGAACAGAAACAGCACTACGAGCTGCTTTCGTTAAATCAGGTGTTACAGTTGCTCTTATGAATTTATCTTTAATATCAACTGTAGAGCTTAAACGAACTGACTTTGCGCTATTTTTTAGTAATTTAGCATTTTGACGAGCCAACCGGGCTTCAGATTTACTCGGTTTCTTCGCCATTCCAGACACCTGAATAATATTCAAAAATCGCAGCAGAAGTAATCACTTCATTACATCTGGCAGTCGGAGCTAAATCACCACGAGCATTTTTCCATGGCTCTTCTTGGTGGTTGATATCACTCAACTGTTGAGCGGTGTAGTCGCCGTAAAACTCTAACACTTTGTCTATGGTTTCTTTTTGATCAACAGTGAAAGAAGCTGAATCATAGTCTTTAAATAAATCAGCGGACACTTTGAACATTCCACGATGAATATTATATAGTTCCGGACTAACTGCACCATTTGCCCAAGCTTGGAACTCTTCATTAAATAGTTCTTCTTCATCCCAAACCAAAGCCCACGCTTTCACATAAAACGCTAGCTTTTGAAGCTTCATTGCAGTAATTTCACCTTGTTTTTCAAGGATATACTTTGCCACATCAAAAACTGACATAAACGTCTCTCTTAAAAAGTTCATTTAACACTAAGATGATAATCCATCAATGTACACACGTACAGTAAAACGAGTTGTAAAGTCACATAACGCCCTGCTAAGGGGTGAGCAACGCAATACCAAAGCCGCCGCATACCACCTTAATCACTAAAATCAACGCATAGTAAAAATGCCACGCGTTGCGAATCCCTCTTGAGCAGTTTGTTAGTTTGCAAACCCAAAGCGTTGATTTTAAGTCATTTTAAACTTTGCAAACAATAAACTTTATGTGTTTTGATGCACCTAAGTCAGGCTTAGTCTCAAAGCGGCTACTCAATGAAACCACGTGGAACAAACAACGCCGCAGAAAACGAACTAACAACACCAAAAAGCGCTTTTGGAAAACCAATCTCACAATGCAGACTTTCAACAAAGCCACTGAAACCACATGAACTTACCACACCAGAGAAAACGCTATTTCAGCGAGTAGGTCGGCTTTTGTACCAACAAACTTAACGAGCAGAATTTCAGCAAAAAAGTTCGACTCAGGTAACCCAAAAGTCGCCGCACCAAAAGACAAATCAACCGTTGAAACGATGCCAATTTTGAATTTTCACCACGCTAGTTAACACTAAAATTGAAAGCCAATACGACAATTTTAACTTTGAGCTTTTACCACTAGATGTTGCGATATAGCTGCGTTTTTCCTCTTGCAAACTAACGCCGCATTAAGGTGTGAGCAACGCTACCACTTAACCTAAAGCATTACGCCATAAACACGAAACCCAACCTTGAACGAAAAATGCCAAGCGTTGGGAATCACTCTTAAATGCTTTGTTAGCTTTATTGTTCGATCAACCCTTCTCGCTCAAGAACCATTCGAATGTCTTCAAACGCTGCCCTAATATTGCCTTTAGGAAACCTAATTTGACCAACTCCGTGTATGTTAGAGAACTCCTGACAACCATCTTCGAGTAAAATAATGGCGCGTTTAAATGTAAGCCGTCCTTGAAACAAACCAACTTCATGTATGACATTTTCTCTAGCATGAAGAGTATTATCTGCATGCTCATCCTCAGCTGTCATAATTAAAAACGCAAAAGATGCTTGGTCTAACATAGTTTCTAGTCGCTCTTTAATGGACAATCCGGCAGTGGCCTCTCTATTAAATTCATCCCAATCCAGTTTAAGACGTTCTGATAGAAAGTGAGATAAATCGCGCCAAAGTAAACTGCGACCATGCCCTATAAAAACCTTACCTTGAATTAATTTTTCGGGCACATTTTCACGATACTTCTGGCGTAAATAAGTGGCAGCTCTATCAGCAATTTTTGATAATTCTTCTATTTGTGAAAAGTAGGACTTTAATGAATAAAGCCAACTTCTAACTGTAATATGTGGTGGTGCAATAAAACCCTGAGACATGGCTAAAGAGTCGCGGGACATAAACTGCCCGCGTGGTTGCACTGCTTTTAGCAAACTCTGTTGACTAAAATGCGATTCAATTTTTTTTGCTTCATCTCGATACCCTTCTATTACCTCAGACTTTGTATCTTCAAGTAGAATTGTAAGTAATGAGGAGAGCTCATCCTTCATTGAGTCGAACAACTTACCCGTTTGATAAGCTACATCAGCAAATTTTGTGTTTTCACTAACCCCTGATTTTTCAAATATATACTCTCTTACATACTCTGGATTATATTCCAACCAATTATCAGATACTCGATTCACAAAAGTATCCTGTAGACCCCATTCTTTACTAAAGTGATCTCCGGGTTTCGGGATATTGAAGTCAACATAATAAACATTAGCTTGATATCCCAACCAAGAATTTGATGAGGCTCGTTCAACTTTTCGGATAACCTCTTCGAGTGCAAACGTTTCCTTTTCAAAACCTGAACTTTCGAATTGAGTTGATGCTTCTTTGCACTTTTGAGAGATGTTTAACAACTCTTCGATTCTATCTTTCATATTCCCTCACTAAATAAAGCTAACGCCTTGCTAAGGTGTGAGTAACGCAATACAAAAGCTACCGCACAGCGCCTTAACCACATAAGCCACCGCATAATAAAAATGCCACGCGTTACGAATCACTCTTAAGCAATTTGTTAGTACATGCACTACTTCTATTTGTGCGCTCCAAGATATTGAAAAGTAGCATGATATGAAAGGCTTTGAGCACTGAAGTGAGACGGGCAGCTACAAAAGTTAAACTCGATTGAAAAACGAAAGTTGGCTAGAAGAAAAACGCACTGAACTGCCCTACTTTCACTGGCTTCAAATTAGAAAAGGATTCGGTCCTAGTACTCCGACGACAGCATCAATTACAACCAAGGTTCTCTCAAAAGCCGCCACAAAAGTGAAGAAGCGCCAAAGAAATAGGCTAAGAGTTAGAAACCGTAAACGGTGAAATCAAAGCGAACACTCCGCATATAGTGCCACCGGAAAGAACGTGAGAGGTACAAACTGAAAGGTGTAAATACGAACGCCAAAACAGATAAACACCCAAAACTTATAACCTTTAATGTCAAACCCGTACTAACGCCCTGTTAAGGTGTGAGCAACGCAATACCGAAGTCACCGCATACCACCTTAAACACTAAACGCAACGCATAGTAAAAATGCCACGCGTTGCGAATCACTCTTAAACAGTTTGTTAGCCGCTCATTCCCAAAGGTTATTGCTTGCTCAGTAGGAACTTACGCAAGTCTCTCTCAGCACGCATAACAAACAGAATAAATACTTTGTCGCCGTCTTGTTTATAGAAAACGCGGCACGGATTAACTACAACTTCACGATAACTTAGATGTTCTAGTTCAGGCGGAATGCGACCCGATTCAGGGAAAGCCTCTAAGCGCTCGACTTTAGAAAAGACCGTTTGAACCAATTGTTTTGCAGCTACGATATTTTCAAGTGCGATGTATTCAGCGATATCATTGAGGTCGGATAGCGCTGGCTCAGTCCAGATTATTTCAGCCATTTTGACATTTTGTCCTTGGCTTCATCGTGACTCACCACTTTACCATCAGCTAATGCACGTTCACCTCGTGCAATCCCCTCCAGAATCGCCAAACGATTTTGCATAAACTCGTAATCATCAACATCAACCAGATATGCCGATGGTTTACCATGTTCGGTAATTAACACTGGTTCCTTAGTGACGTGGAGATCGGCAAGGATCTTTGTTGCTTGGCGTTTGAGTGATGTAACTAGTTCTACTTTCATGAGAGCTGCTCCAAAGGAATACTAAAGTGATACTATTCTATCACTTTGAGTATAGCAAGCTCCATGACGGCTAACGCCTTGTTAAGGGGTGAGCAACGCAACACCAAAGCTTCTGTATACCACCTTAAACACTAGACTTAACGCATAGTAAAAATGCCACGCGTTGCGAATCCCTCTTGAACAATTTGTTATACAAAAACCTACAGCGCGTAAGCTACCCTCTAAATCCTAGTGAATGTACTTTAATATCAATTACTTTGATTTCTGTCGTTTAGCCCATTCTTCTGAGGCATCCCCCATTGTCAAACCTGTGGCATTGTTAATCCAATTCATGAAATCACGATCAAACTTAAAATTTTCGCCAAACTTTGATTTGAAATATCTGCGAACGTTCTGAGTCGTTTTATAGCTATCTGTAATTATGGTGCTGTCATCAATATGATTTTTATGCCAATCAACCTTATCCATGGTTTTGAAACCTCCTTTTGTATAACGCCGCATTAAGGTGTGAGCGGCGCTTGGCTATACTTGAGCGAAGCGAAACTGCCAAGCGTTGCGAATCACTCTTAAATGCTTTGTTAGCTTTTATCTTGGTGTGTGATATAGCATGATCGCAAGCTTCACCACTCGGTTCCTATCACCGTCAAGATGAAACTCGTAGTTAAGCCATGTTTCATCTTTTTCACCAACGTACTTGAGAAAGTTGGAGTGTCTTGGTGCTGCTTCTTTCGCAGTTTTAACAACAGTACTAAAATCTTTATTTGGCACAAACATAATTACAGCAGCTTTTGAGTCCCGCCACGTTAGATAGCCTAAAAGCTGAGTTATTGTAGATACAAAGCTTTTCTCGCCTTTCCAAAACTTACACTCACCAATAAATACATTTGTTCCTTCATGCCTTAGTAATATATCGGTTTTTCCAGTTTTATTGAATGTTTCTCCGGTAGCAGAACCTTCAAAATTTGGCTCTAACATCATTAAAAAATGATCTCTAAGGTGCTCTTCTTCCTTACCTGCGTACAAGCTAGGCAACCGCTCAAACTCTTTTCCCACATCATGGATTAATTTCAATATATCTGTATATGTACTCTGGTCTAGGCTTGGTTCTGGTGTAAATCCAGCTTCCTTTACGCTTGGCTTGTTTAAAATAGTTTTTTTCCTCTTTTGAGGACTCGGAATAGAAAATGTTTCAGATGCAGCACTAGATTTCTTTATTGGAACACCTAATGATGCGAGTACCCCAGAGCTCTTTTGAATTCTCTGCTTTCGTGCATTAAATGCATTGCGAATATGTTGCTGTAAACTAGCATTAGCTCTTTCTACTTCAGCTTTAACGTTGCCATACTGCTGCAATATATTTCTGATGTTTTCATCCTTCCTACGAACTATCTCATCCGCATCGTCTCTGAAGTTAATTATTTCAAAACAAAACTCATCACGACTAACTTCGATCTCCATTGTCCATAATATTCTAGAACTCGGGATACAATGGAGCAATTGAACATTTCCACTTATTGGCACATGAAATTTGATAACATCTTTCTTATAAGACTTCCCTGAATAAACATGAAAATCGCGAGGAAAATACTCAGCTGGTATCATTTGCTCGCTAGAAGAAGCATAAATGTCATCAATGTGAATTTCTAAACCTTCCACCGTTGCTCCTGACACTTTGTGAGCAACGTAATCATCTTCGTTTACGTTTAGAATGTAGTCATCCTTTTCGGATTCGATTGAGAAAGTAGCATTTGATTTACTTGCCTCAAGAAAATCCCTAAGATCCCTTTCTCCGAAAACTCTACTTTTTCTCATAACCGCTAAACTCTCCTTAAAAGCTAACGCCGCATTAAGGTGTGAGCGGCGCTTGGCTATACTTGAGCGAAGCGAAACTGCCAAGCGTTGCGAATCACTCTTAAATGCTTTGTTATACGAATTTTACCAGACGTGTTCCGCCCCCTGCCATGTTAAGAACTTACCACTTTGTTCTAAGGTCAAGTTACTTATAAGCTTTACAATACCTGATGCACTTTCTTCAACAGTGATATCTGCGTCCTTACCACCCATATCCGTTTTCACCCAGCCAGGATGAATTGGGCACACAACAATTCCTTTAGGCTTAAGTTCCAATGCCAAAACTTGCATTACCTTATTAACCGCTGCTTTTGAGCTTCGATACGCATACATACCATAGCTTTCTCGGTTTAATGCCCCCATTTGACTTGAGACGGTAATAATACGAGGGTTTGCACTAGTTTCGATAAGCCCTAAAAGAGCTCGACTAACCATAAGAGGCGCGATTGAGTTCACTGCAAAGGTATTGAGCCATTCCTTTGGGTCGATAGCCTCCATGGATTGCTCATCTGAACCAATGACACCCGCATTATTGATAAGTATGTCTAACTGAACATTGGATAGCTTAGAGGCCAAATTAGCTATTGAGCTTTCATCAGTGACCTCTAGTTCATGTAGTGTCAGCGAACTATTAACAAGCATGCTTTTTAACTGCATTGAAGGCTGGCCACGATAAGTCGAGATGACGCTATAACCTAAAGCTAAAAACTGACGAGTTAATTCAAGCCCAATACCTCTTGAAGCTCCAGTGATTAAGACTGTTTCCATTTGCTGAATTTCCTTATTCGTATAACGCCCAATTAAGGGGTGAACAACGCCTCCACCCGAACCTAAAGCATTGTGCCATAGATACTAAAACTGAAGTAGAAGCAAAAGTGCCAAGCGTTGTGAATCCCTCTTAAATTGCTTGTTATGTGCGTGCTTACGTTATGCAACAAACTGCTTTATACGCTTGGTTCCAATAAAAAACCGATACTTACTTTGTTGAAGTAAGTCTAAATGACGCTCAAACTTGGGTAAGCCATTGGATAAAGACAGATGGTAGACGAGTCCATTACCGACGTACACTCCAACATGTGCTCCGTATGAGTCAGTAGAATCGTTGTATATCATGATATCTAGCGGCTTAAACTCAGTGACTACCTCACTAAACTCTGAGTCATCCCACAGTTCACTAGAACGGTAGTTAGGTGGATTTAGACCGAAGTCTCTGAGCAGATTATAAGCAAAGACCTGACAGTTAGCGCCACGCGTTAAGTCTGAATCATCTTTGCAACCTGGTATGCGGGATGAAACGTATCTTACATTTTTGAATCTGTCGGGAATATCCATTTCCATTTTCTCCCAAAGCACATAACGCCTTGTTAAGGTGTGAGGCACGCAATACAGAAACCTCTGCATACCACCTTAACCGCTAAACCTGACGCATAGCAAAAATGCCACGCGTGCCGAATCACCCTTGAACAATTTGTTATGTGCCTTTGCGAATAGAGCCCCAATACACTTTGTGCCTGTCAGCCAAAGGAATGATTTTATATTTTTGAATACCAAGCAGGCACCCAACCCTTGAATGCCCCTCAACTAAATGAGGTATGCCAGATTTACCACCAAGAACATTTGCATCTAGAAATATCGGTGGAGTTAACCAAGTACCATGCTTTTTCCAATGATTGAGTACCTCCTCTCGGCAATCAATCACTGCCTCTCCGACGTCGTTGAAATGCGCTGCATCTTCAGATACCTCCTCAAGAAAATCAGGAAATGAAGCATTGCTACCTATCTGCAAAAACTTCGTCGTATCAAAATCAACTAGCTCCCACTTTAGATCAGGAAGTGATAGATCACCGTAGAGAGCTAAAAAGCGACTGTTGGCATTATGATCAATATAAAACTGTTCAATCACAGAATCAGGCGCACTAACCCCATGCAGCTTGAGTAAATCAATACTCTTATCTGTGCTATATGGATCTAGTGCAATTTTCGACAAGTCTTTATACTTCAATTTATTGCCTCAAAACTCTGGTGGCACATAACGCCGCGTTAAGTGGTGAGCAACGCCAACCACCTTACCTAAACCATTGTACCTTAAACACTTAACCCGACTAGAACTGAAATCGCCAAGCGTTGCGAATCCGCCTTAAACGCCTTGTTAGCTTAAATCTCAACGAATTTTGCATACGGGCAAGCACTCACTAGTTCACTTTTAACGCCTTTCATTAAGTGCTCTGGAACCCAAAAGTCCAAAGCTCCATCGGATTTATTAAACAGAGTTACGCACGTCCCTCCAATCGGGTCTTTCACAAACTGAATACGTACAATATTGGAAGTACATATCGTGCTGCCTTTTAAGCGGAGGAATCGTTCCACAGCCAGCTTACGGATCGTTATTTGGTTGCCTTCAATCTCGATGATTGCTTTGAGCTTTGAAGTTTTCAATTCGAACAAACCAAATAAGACTGGAAACACTAATGTTGCGCATAGAACTAAAATGATTATTAAAATAATATCGAAATTTTCGCGCTCCTTTAAGCTAACGCCCTGTTAAGGTGTGAGCAACGCAATACAGAAGCTACCGCATACCACCTTAAACATTAAACGCAACGCATAGTAAAAATGCCACGCGTTGCGAATCACTCTTAAACAGTTTGTTAGTGCGCTTTTTCAGCGATCCCCTAACCTTTAAGCGCGTTACGCCAATACTCGACCGTTTTATCTGAAACCAAGCCTGTTTCTCTTGCTGCTGCCACTAGAAAGTCACACAAGTTAATTGCTGTCTGTTCATTACCGAGTAAATACAAACTACGAATTGCTCGGGTCAGACGAAGTTGGTTGTGGTCATGACTTTTAAGCCAGACATGGTTAGCAGGACTTAATGCCTGTAATGAAGAAATTTCATTCCCATCTCGCTGTAATCCCCAAAACTCAAGTAAGAGGTCGAGAGCTTTTAAGTGAGCAACACGCAATTCTTCTGAATTAGCAAAAGCCTCTCGATCTGCTTGAGTTACCAAAGGTGCATGTTGATTGAACTTAGTACCCTCATCGATCGGGAAAAGAACTTGAATGTACTTATGATCGTGCTCTAGCCAGAAGTGGTTGTAAGCTAACAACTGCTCTACATTGCGACCAAATTTATCTGGGGCTTCACCAGATATGAAGCGAGCAATTTCACTCATTTTAAATCCTGCTATTTGTAATTTTTATCTTTGCGCACTAACGCCCTGTTAAGGTGTGAGCAACGCAATACCGATGCCGCCGCATGCCACCTTAGTCACTTAAACCAACGCATAGTAAAAATGCCACGCGTTGCGAATCACTCTTAAACAGTTTGTTATACACGTCCTAAAGGCTAGACTCGTAGTAAGTCAGCATTTGTTCTTGGCTAACGTAGTCTCCACCTAACTTCTGCTGTTCTTTTATTATTTCAGCTAATGATGGCAATATTGAACGATCAACTTGAAAATCGTTAGACCACAACTTCCCACGCATAATAGCTTTAGCACAGTGGAAGTATGCACTTTCAACTACCACTTTCACAACGACCTTAGGTTCTTTATTACCATCGGGACAAAGAGACAATAGTTCAGGTTCTGTATGAATAGTTGCATGACCCTTTAAGCGTACGACTTCATCGATCCCTTTAACCATGAACATCATCCCCACTTTAGGGTTACTTACAATATTCTTAAGGCTATCAATTCGGTTGTTACCACTACTATCTGGTATCAAGATTGTTGACTGATCCAAAACTTTAACAAATCCGGGAGCACCACCTTTTGGTGATATGTCTGTGAAGCCATTAACGTCTGTACTTGAAAGAATACAAAAATGGCAATTTTCAATCATTGTTATCGAATGACGATCTAACTTACTTAATACCTTATTTTTAGCTTTGTCATTCGGCTTTGGGTATATATCCAGTAGTTGTTCTATCGATGAAATCTGACTCATTCTATTACTTCCTTATAAGTGTATAACGCCCTGTTAAGGTGTGAGCAACGCAATACCGAAGTCGCCGCATACTACCTTAAACACTTAAACCAACGCACAGTGAAAATGCCACGCGTTGCGAATCACTCTTAAACAGTTTGTTAGCTAATTTACTACAACGATTGTTTTCGCAAGTTTGTCACCTAATCTCTGCCTTCTTTTACCTAGAATAAAGATCGCGTCAATCATGCCGATTATTGGTGTCAAAACATTGCGGAAAAACGACTGAGGAAAACTACAACTTTTTCCTGTAACTGAGTCTATTACTGAGATACCTAGTAGCTTCTTACCAAGGCTTTGACCTTTTGCGAAACCATCAGAAAGTAGGAAATAAAAAGCAGCGGCAGAAAAGGCGATTAAGCCAGATGAGTCTTGGGATAAACCAATTAATGTACCGAGCCAAAGAAAGAAAATGAATATTGCGGCACTTATTGCACCATCAATGATTTGTCCTAAATACCGAAGACCCGGACTTGCAAGCCTATGCGATTCGACAATCGAATCTCTATCTGTTTCCACTTACTTTTCCTCCATGTGAGTTAGATGTCGAATAAATTTGCTAACGCCGCATTAAGGTGTGAGCAACGCTACCATAAAACTCAACCATACCACCGTAAACACAAAACCCAACGATTAGCACCAAAAATGCCAAGCGTTGGGAATCACTCTTAAATGCTTTGTTATACGTACTTAGCCCTCGATGGCAATAAGTTCACCTTCTACGTCAAACATAAGGTCATCGACAACTGTTTTTACTCGTTTATTTTGCAGAAGAGTTAAGAGTTCTTTTACATATTCCTTATTGTCTTCAATAAGGATTTTGCCATTAGAATCAAACTTTACTTGCCAATTACCAGCTCTATCAGCAGCTTGTTTTAACTTTCTTAGCCAGACTTCATTGTTGTAATATTGCTTATCTAATACTGATGCCAATTGGCGCATCATTCGTTTGTCTTCACCAATGATATTAGTCAGTTTTATCGATTCTTGAGAACTCATGGCTGCACTTTGACCCAGTGCCGTAATTGCCTCAGCTTTCTTTTCAACCAAACGGTCATGGAAGTTCATTGCCACTTCAAACTGCTTGATATCAGCAATATAGACGCCTGACTTATATTGAATGAAATCAATATAAGGCGTTATTTGAAAGCGAGGACTCTGATCGATTTTAACAACAAGCTGGTTATCTTGCATACTTGTAAATATGCTTTTTCTTGCAGTGTTGTTTACCGACCATGCACCCTTGATATATCGAAAAGCATAAATACTCTGCTCTTCATCACCTTCACCAAATGTTAATTGAATAACATATGCGTTGTAGCCATTTAGCTCACTTTCCTCTGTAATCGTTGGCAAACCACCACCTTCAACCTTTGTTTTTAATTGGTCAAGGTCAGTTGAGCTAGACTCAACGTAAAAGAAACGATTGTCTTGAATTGTGGGGATGGATTTCAGCTCTTCGATGTGTTCGTTACCACGAATACACTGGATAACATACTGCCTAAAGTGTTCTTTGTAATCATCATGTACTTTAAGGTTCTTTATGTCTCCAAAACGTTTTGTTTTGTTACTTGTTTTTACTTCAGCAACCCATAGGTTCACTACTGAATCAGATAGTTCGAGCCCACGCAGCTCTGCGAGCTGTGTGTCAAGAGATGCCTGATCCAGTCTTTGCTGAACTTCTTCGACTACATTTGCTTGGACTTGTGTCATCCTGCTACCTATCACCTAACGTTGAAATAAAATTTATGCCTGAGTTTTCTAGAAAACGAACTCTCGTAGTTGACGCTTTTGCGATGCCCATACAGAGTGCTGTAGTGATATGTTCTCCATTTGGTTGTCCAACTTTTCGGTACTTAATTTCGAATAGCCGAATACCCAACAAAAGAAACATAGGATTTAATACGATTATTTTTTCTTTCCGAGTGAATGCGAACATAAATACTAGAAATACGAACAATGAAGCGATCGACTGCCAAGTTTGATAATCAAAAGCAAACAAACCGATTAGAAATGGCAAAGTATAGTTAAGCATATCGCCTCGAACGGGCGAGACTTCAAGTAACACTACCTCATCAGAGCCTTGCGCCTTAGAAAATAAGCCTCTCATTAAAAATGCCGTAACCAATGTGCAAATAGAGGATACTAACAAGCCTCCTACCGCCCAATAGCTTACGTTCGTACCCCATTGCACAAAACCAATCGGGATGGTCGCAGATTCAGAACCGATGTCTCGAATGAACAAGATTAGAAACAAAGGGTAATATGATGAGATAAATATCAACAGCTCGACCCAGAGCTTGATCCCTATCTCATGCGATGTTTTTATTATCATTGTCGCAACCCATTATAAAACTTGTTGAATTATACCTGATTTGGCTATGGATATTCTACTTTGTACGTATAACGCCCTGTTAAGGGGTGAGCAACGCAATACCGAAGCCACCGCACACCACCTTAATCACTAAAATCAACGCATAGTAAAAATGCCACGCGTTGCGAATCCCTCTTAAACAGTTTGTTAGTTGTGCCTGTCGAGTACTACCAACCTTAATCTAGGTAGTCTGGTGTATGTAAGTTTGTACCGCAGACCTTGCACTTGTAATCACCTGAAGGCTCACCTTCCATTAACGCACTCGCTATTGCTGCAAATAAGCCAGAAAAGAAACCTTTAACTTCTGTTTCAGTGGCTTCACCAGATTTAGAGAAGCTTTCATACTTATGAAGCGTCACCTTTTTGCAATTACAGCAGAACGCTTTGGTCTCTTCAGTGCCGTATGTTTGAACCAACTTGAGTATCTCCAAAAACCTAATTTTTCACCTAGCAACTAACGCCCTATTAAGGTGTGAGCAACGCAATACAGAAGCCGCCGCAAACCACCTTAATCACAAAATTAAACGCATAGTAAAAATGCCACGCGTTGCGAATCACTCTTGAACAGTTTGTTAGTTGTTGTTTTCCAAGGAGCTTCTATTTTCCCAATGCTCCCCTAAACCTAAAGACTTTAGGTGCTGTTTTCTGCGGAGATCACTACTTGTTTGTTCCGCCAATTCAGCTTGTATTTCTTGGAATTTTGTTTGTTTTTCTAATTCTGCGGCTTGGCGTTGTAGTTCGAGACCTTGTACCTCTAAAGCTTTTGTATTAAGAGACAACTCATGCCTTTGCAAGTTGTAGCCAACGATTAGCCAAAGAAACGCCACTGGGGCAAAAATCCCAGCCAAAAAATCACCCCACTCATTTAATTCTAAGGCCTTTGCATCAGGCCAAGTTACAGAAATTAGCGCAACAATAACTGTAAACCACAGCACAGTGAGTGATATACCAATTTTCTCAAGTTTCAAATTTTGTCTCCAACAACTAACGCCCTGTTAAGGTGTGAGCAACGCTATACCGAAGCCACCGCATACCACCTTAAACACTAAACGCAACGCATAGTGAAAATGCCACGCGTTGCGAATCACTCTTAAACAGTTTGTTATGTTTATGAATCCGTCAGATACGCAATAACCTTTGGATCACGAAACATCGCTGACATTGCCTCTGCTAAAGTGTGACTTGCGGTATCGTTTACGGTATATCCGTTCTCACTGTATGCGGTGTAGACTGCACTGTAGTCGCTACCAATAGTCAAAGAAATTTTTGTTGTGCACGACGGTCCGAACATTCCCTTTTTGCAAGTTAAATCATCGACCGACAACGACAGTTCTTTTTTAGGGTTATTCGAAGTTATTATGCCTTTTCTCTTAACCAATTCTTGCTCTGTTATTTCAATGAGAGTCTCGGTGAAATCAAACTTAGAGCCTGTTACTGCCATTAAATCCAAATCAGCAACAACTACCTCATCGTGACTAGATTGAGCGTTAGTCACCGAAATAGTCTCGTTAACATTGAATTCAATGAAAGGACTGATTTCCGAAACATCTGCTTCTGTCTTTAATGGTTGAACACAACCTGAAAGTATTATCGGAAGAAATACTATTACTTTTTTCATTTAACCGTTTACGCAATGTGTTGTTTAACTGAAAGGCGAAAGTAACAAATTGAAACACCAGAATATGGGATCGATATCACACATTAAAAGAGAAACATAACGCCCTGTTAAGGGGTGAGCAACGCAATACCAATGCCGCCGCACACCACCTTAATCACTAAAATCAACGCATAGTAAAAATGCCACGCGTTGCGAATCCCTCTTGAACAGTTTGTTATGCTTGTTCTATCAGTAGGCACAGTGAAATTCCAACGCTGCATACAGTTGGACTATGCCTAAAGAGGTCTTATTTATGATGCTCTTTGCTACGCGAATGCTCGGCATACTTTTGGGAAATGAGTTGATGGATATGAAGTCCTGTTTTACGAACAAGATACCAATCTATCGCTGCTAAAATGACCAATCCTATTATAGTTCCCATCTAAAACCCTCCTTACACATCGAATCATAACTCTATCAAACCGCTGGTAAGTTAGATAAGACAGAACGCAATTTTTGTTGGGCAGCGATGGTTTTCAGAGACGTTAGAGTCAATTAAAGGATAAACCCCTCATTTCTAGTAAAGATACTAGTGCAGATACAAGGTGATCTTTGTTGAATACGTAAAGTGCCTATACTTACAAGTTTGAGAAAAAGCATAACGCCCTGTTAAGGTGTGAGCAACGCAGTACCGATGCTTCCGCATGCCACCTTAAACACTAAACACAACGCATAGTAAAAATGCCACGCGTTGCGAATCACTCTTAAACAGTTTGTTATAAGCAATTTTAACTCATTCGTTTGAGGTACTTTTTACTAACCCAATAAAAAGACGACTTGTAGCGAATCATTGCCCAATCACTAATAAATGAATGTACATACACCCTTTGACCTTTACTTAAAGTACCTACGACCTCTTTTGAACTAAATGGGTTATCACGGACATTTAGTTTAGTAGCAGTAACTTCGTAATCACCTGCACTCAATTTATTTTGCGATTTATATTTAGGTGACTTTGCACTAGTCGCGGATTTAGATGGCGAGTAACTCTTCGAGGAGTACGTCCCAATGCGGCAAGTTTTCTTCCATGATATACATGAATTCCCGCATGGTTGCCCTTTTTTACAGATCTTAGCTTGCGCATTGAACCCAACAGTCAAACCAAGAAACAAAACTAAAAGAATCTTATATCTCACTCTCGTAATCTCATAATTGCTTATAACGCCCTGCTAAGGGGTGAGCAACGCAATACAAAAGCCGCCGCAAACCACCTTAATCACTAAATTCAACGCATAGTAAAAATGCCACGCGTTGCGAATCCCTCTTGAGCAGTTTGTTAGTCGCGAGGCACCGAGCGACAATTTTAAGCCGAACTAAACTTTGCGAACAACAGACTTTATGTGTTTTGATGCATTTAAGTCAGGCGTAGTTTCAAAGCGCCTACTCAATGAAACCACTTGGAACATAAAACGTCGTAGAAAACGGACTGACAACACCAACAAGCGCTTTTGGAAAACCAATCTCACAGTGCGGACTTTCAACAAAGTCACTGAAACCACGTGGAACTTACCACACCAGAGAAAACGTCATTTCAGCGAGTAAATCGGCTTTTGTACCGACAAACTCACCGAGCGGAGTTGCAACCAAAAACAGACTCTCGATTGCCCTGCTCTGTAAGCACCAAAGAACAAAACAACCGCTAGAACAGTTACAAAACTTTGGACTTAAAACAGCTAAAACTAAGTTCTGATGATCGAAGATTAATCGGTGTACCAACCAAACAGCTGCTAAATATTAAGCTCAGAAACATGATTTTGATTGCTAGCTTTTTCTGGCGACTAACGCCCTGTTAAGGTGTGAGCAACGCAATACCGAAGCCGCCGCATACCACCTTAAACACTAAAACCAACGCATAGTAAAAATGCCACGCGTTGCGAATCACTCTTAAACAGTTTGTTAGTCGCGAGGCACTGAGCGACAATTTTAAGCCTAACTAAACTTTGCGAACAACAAACTTTATGTGCTTTGATGCACTTAAGTCAGGCGTAGTCTCGAAGCGGCTACTCAATGAAACCACTTGGAACAAACAACGCCGCAGAAAACGGACTGACAACACCAAAAAGCGCTTTTGGAAAACCAATCTAAAAGTACGGACTTTCAACGAAGTCACTGAAACCACGTGGAATTTACAACACCAGAGAAAACGTCATTTCAGCGAGTAAATCGGCTTTTGTACCGACAAACTCACCGGGCAGAATTGCAACCAAGAACAGACGCTCGATTGCCCTGGTCTGTCAGCGCCAAAGAACAAAAAAGCTGCTTGGACACTTGCAAAACTTTGGATTTGAAACAGCTGAAACTGGGTTTTAACCATCGATGAAGAGCCTATATAGCAAACAATCATCAGCCAAATTTTAAGCTTAGAAACATGATTTTGATTGCTAGCTTTTTCTGGCGACTAACGCCCAATTAAGTTGTGAGCAACGCTACGACCACGCCGAACACTTCACCTTAATCACTAAACAAATTGAAACCGAAAGTGCCGAGCGTTGCGAATCAGCTTGAATTGCTTGTTATGTGCCGACTTCAATGCTTCTCACAGTCCTTTTTATCCTTGAACAAGTTTGTAAAGGCTGTAGCTTCTGTGCGCTCCAAGTCTTGATAGGCTTCAAACATGTCGCCATCTTGATAACCTAGGAAACACAGACTTCCTTGAATAACTGCTGTGAAAAAAGAAACAACTAAAACTAGAAAAGGAATTACACCAAATAAGTCTAGAGCTAGGAAAATCGAAGATATCGCCATAGCCACGACGGACACAACAACTTTGAACTTACTTGTAATTGCCATAACCACTCCTTATGAATGACTATCGCACATAATATAGACACCTAATCGCACATAATGTAAGACAAGTCACACTGGGCACATAACGCCCTGTTAAGGGGTGAGCAACGCAATACCGAAGCCGCTGCATAACACCTTAATCACTAAAACCAACGCACAGTAAGAATGCCACGCGTTGCGAATCCCTCTTGAACAGTTTGTTAGGTTTTGGGCTTATTCCCCCAGAGAACCCCAATCTGTTAGATTTAATTGCTTACGCCTAATGTAATAGAAGGTTGCCATAACCAAGCCAAACAAAGCACCAGTAAGTAACGAAATGAAAACTGCTTCTAAAACTGGTTTACCTAACTCGTTCCACACAAGAAACCATTGAAAGACTCCCCAAACAGGAGCAAAGAAAGCCACACAAAGCATAACGTTTGCAAAGAAGCTTTGATAATAGGGTGGTGGAAAACACAGTCCTAGTTTACGTAACAACTTTACAAGTGGAGGATTGTAGTTCGACTTCCAAACACCTTTGTCACTTAATTCTTTGTGCGCAAGTTGTAGCTTCGTTTGATAATCCATGATCCAAAATCCTCGAATTCGATGTTTCCCGCGGAGAAACCTAACGCCCTGTTAAGGGGTGAGCAACGCAATACCGATGCCGCCGCATACCATCTTAATCACTTAAATCAACGCATAGTGAAAATACCACGCGTTGCGAATCCCTCTTGAACAGTTTGTTATGTGCGTGCTTAAACTGAACACCTTTGCTCACAGAATAGCTAATCGATATAAGAGGCGATCGCAACTGCACCAAAATAGAGTTCAAATGCGAAATAAAAAAATACACTTTTGGAGACTTTCTTCTTTAAAAGCACTTTAACCATAAGAAGTGTGACAATAACGTATACGATGGCAACTAACATTCTATCCCTACATGTAGCTTGAGCCTAACCGTGGCTACCCAACCGACGACACTTAGTAACCCGAACAATCAAGATGCTGGAAATGCAAAAAAGATATACAAGACTGCACCAAATACCGAGCCAGCCATGAACAAACCCAACTTTATTGCAGTACTTTTATCCGATTCCTTTTTGGACATAGTAATTCCTTTTACTAATTTAAAATGATTTGCATGCTCATCTAAACGTCACGAACACCAAAGCACATAACGCCCTGTTAAGGTGTGAGCGACGCAATACCAATGCCGCCGCATACCACCTTAATCACCTAAACCAACGCATAGTAAAAATGCCACGCGTTGCGAATCACTCTTAAACAGTTTGTTAGGTTAATGTTCAACCGACGGCTTGATAAACATTTCCTTTGGGAATTTTTTCTTCATATGAGAGTAAAGTAACGAATGTAACATCATAAGATCTCTTTCAGTAGTTTGAAGCTGAGATAAAATCCTATCAGTTGAAGAAATCAAAGAACCTATAACCAATGGTTCAATTTCTTCCTCCACCTGTTTGAGCTTGAAACCATCTGAGGAAGCTATATGTTTACATGGTTCAACAAGTTCGGTCGTATAGTAATCAATACGATTGTCAACATACTCCGTTATGGCAGAAGTGTTAAACTTACAATTCGATAGTTTTGCGAAGAAATTAGGATCATACCCACCGATTAGAAACGCGTACTTCTCTAAATCTAGCTTGTGAAGGTGGTCAACCGAATATCTAGGCATTATTAGATTTATACACTTCTCAGCATTTCCAGTTTCATAACCTTGATATACCTTTTTAATATATTCCCGAGTGACCCAAGCCTGGCTTAGTAACTGAACTAACAGATAATTAGCGCTAGAAATATGCCTGTTACGCTCTTCCTCTCTTTTCTCACTCACAAGATGAATTAATGTAAATAGAGCAGCAATGGCTCCAGCTGATGATATCAAGTCACTTAGAGAATTCAGAACTTTAATTATATTAGTAGATTGTTCTGAGGCATAAGAAAAAACCACAGCAAAAGCGTAGAATCCCAAAATCGCCCCAGCGATAACTTGTTTATATCTTGCAAAAAACTGCACGTTTTCTCCTATTAACCTAACGCCCTGTTAAGGTGTGAGCAACGCAATACCGATGCTCCCGCATACCACCTTAAACACTAAACGCAACGCATAGCAAAAATGCCAAGCGTTGCGAATCACTCTTAAACAGATTGTTATGCCTTGCCCCACTCGGCTCGAAGGACTGCCAAAACAACTGTATCCCACCACTGTCCTTTGAAAAAACGATGCTCCACAAAATGTGCTTCTTGGCGCATACCCAGAGACTTACAGAGCTTAATAGCTGGCAGGTTTTTACTGATTGTCTCCGCATAAATGCGGTGAACTCCCAACTCCGAGAACCCAAAATCTGCCAGAGCCAAGGCGGCTTCATGACTTAACTTATTACCTTGAGAGGCTCTCAAAAATGCACACCCCATCGAAGCCTGCTGATTGTCCTCTAGCCGTAAACAAACAGTCCCAACGAGCTCACCTGACACCTTACACTCGACAGCTAATTGGTATGATCTTCTTGGCTTCTCAGAAGCCTGAGCGATAAACAAGCTTGTTAACTCTCGGTATTTATTAGGGTCACAATCGCTTTCGTCATAGAAACGCTGATATTTAGCATCCTGAGACATAGCAACAAAAGCATCTTCATCGTTCAGAGTCATATCCCTAATAATCAGACGCTTAGTCTCGAGTTTAAACATCGAAAGTTCCTTTTCCTATTGAGGCATAACGCCGCATTAAGGTGTGAGCGACGCTTGGCTATACTTGAGCGAAGCGAAAACGCCAAGCGTTGCGAATCACTCTTAAATGCTTTGTTAAGTGCTACTTACCACCGCGTCTAATATTCAAAGCCATGTTGGCATTTGGTCTGTATTTTTTTTCAATAAAATAAGATTCACTCTCAGAAATACCATTGTGTAGAATTTTCATTTTGAGCTCAGAACCATAGAGATTAAAAGCATCCTGCAATTTCTTGTTTTCATGTTCACCAACTTTTAGTGAACTGAAATGCTGCTGCTTTCTTTTGAAAAAGTTGTTACTGACACCAACATATCCTTTAGTTAAATCCCAACCATTTACTGCAATATGATAAACACAAGAACTGCCCTTGGTCTTTGGAGATAACGGTGCATGAAGAGCAGACTTTAACCCTTTAAACTCATTTAAAGTAAGTGACTGAAATCCACTAGGTCTACTATTGCGTTCAAGCAGCAATAATTTCTTTTTATCTTCTACGAATAATTCTAAGGCTTCTTTTTGTTTGAAAAGTGAAGGGTTGAACCATTTAAACAAATTTTCCCACACCCAAACTATTGCAAAAGAAACAGCTAAAGACAGGACGAATGCGTAGCGAACAAAGAAAGAATCCCATGAGTCGCTTGAAAAAGAAACGAACGCTGATATTAAAACTGCGCCTACCATAAATTTGAAAATTATGTTCTCAATGAAAGCTGGTAAAGAGTAACCTTTTCTGATTTTTTCACGAAGTATTTCTAACGCTTCAGTTTCCTCAGGATAAACTTGCCTGATATCAAAATAGATGCCAGTTTCTATACTAGGTTTACTTGAGTGACGGGCTCTGTATCTATAGTTTCCATTTTTTCGATATCTTGCCATAAATATTTCGCATTCTTGTATGTTGACACTATTGTTTGGCGGGGCACTTAACGCCCAATTAAGGTGTGAGCCACGCTAGCACGACACTCAATTTGAACACCGTAAACACTAAACCAAATCCAAACCAAAAATGCCAAGCGTGGGGAATCACTCTTAAATTGTTTGTTATATTTTTGATGCCGCCATCAGTAAACAGTAGTTTTTTACGCTTTCACAATGCTCACCCATCCAGTATGCAAATGGGGTACTTCGGTGCCAATTTAGATCAACCAAGCTATTGTGAATGGTACTATCTGGAGTACTAAGTGAACCATGTGCCACAACTTGCTCTGGTACATTGTTTAGTCCACACCACCATTCAGGCATCGAACGTTTCCACTTTGTCTCAAGCCAAACATCAGATAAAGCAACTACGTATTCACTTTCGAAACCGGTAACCCCATTGTCATTAAGGAACTGTTTGTCTCGATGATGTAGACGCTCAATATCGTTTATAATTTCTTGTTTTTTCTTTGTGTGAGATAAACGTTTTTCCTCAATGAAAAAAACAGCTTTGTGCTTAGGAGAAAAAACAAAACCATCAATGTGCTGCTTTTTCTCAACCCAAGGAAACTCAAGCCATGATACAGCTCGATCATCATCGAGACATTTCACTAGGGCATTTACGTAGATATGAACTTGGTTAGCTTCTGTGAAACCAGTACTCCCTCGCGCTGGATAAAAGTTTGTTAGCGTTCGGGTGTAAGTCGCGACCATTTCATCAAATGATCTAGAAATTATTTGTTCCATCGAAACCTCAGAAAAATATAACGCCCTGCTAAGGGGTGAGCAACGCAATACCGAAGCCGCCGCAAACCACCTTAATCACTAAATTCAACGCATAGTGAAAATGCCACGCGTTGCGAATCCCTCTTGAGCAGTTTGTTAGTCGCGAGGCACCGAGCGACAATTTTAAGCCGAACTAAACTTTGCGAACAACAAACTTTATGTGCTTTGATGCATTTAAGTCAGGCGTAGTCTAAAAGCGGCTACTCAATGAAACCACCTAGAACAAACAACGCCGCAGAAAACGGACTAACAATACCAAAAAGCGCTTTTGGAAAGCCAATCTCACAATGCGGACTTTCAACAAAGTCACTGAAACCACGTGGAACTTACCACACCAGAGAAAGCGTCATTTCAGCGAGTAAATCGGCTTTTGTACCGACAAACTCACCGAGCGGAGTTGCAACCAAAAGCAAACTTTCGATTGCCCTGCTATGTCAGCACCAAAGAACAAAACAACCGCGAGGACACTTGCAAAACTTTGGACTTAAAACAGCTGAAAATGAGTTTGGACCAACGACGATGAACCTGTGGGCCGAACAATCAGCAGCCAAATTTTGAGCTTAGAAACATGATTTTGATTGCTAGCTTTTTCTGGCGACTAACGCCCTGTTAAGGTGTGAGCAACGTAATACCGATGCCACCGCATACCACCTTAAACACTAAACGCAACGCATAGTAAAAATGCCACGCGTTGCGAATCACTCTTAAACAGATTGTTATATTTCTTGAAACTCTACCTTAAATTCAGTTTTAGATTTTATCGCCTTGAACCATGTTATATGTTGATGAGCATCGCTATTCATGATTCTCTTCAACGTTTTAACATCTCTTTCAGATGTACGCATTCCGAAATAAATACTACGAATGCAGGAAGGAGAGAACTTAGCAACTCCGTGCCCATCATATTTTATGAGCCTAACTTCCTTTTCATATTCCCAAGTAACGTCTTTTGTGTTGAGCATCTTGGCGTATGGGTTGGCACTTTGTCTTTTCGGTGATAAGACTCCCTCTCCTTTATCCAATTGAACAAAGTCTAGCTCAGGTAGTATTTTCTGATAATCTACATCGTGAATAGTCAGGTCAATATTTTGTTCTCTAATCTGAACGAGATCAAATTCTATGCAAATACCTTTATGTTCATCAGCATAATGAGACCACATTACTGGGCTATCGATTCGTTTACTGAATGAGCATATACCTACGCCGGAAAATATATCAGCTAAGTCGTTGATCCTGTGATTTATTTCGTCTTGGTCACTAAATACACCTTGGTAAAGTTCTTCGAGATTTTGGCGATCTATTTGCGTATCAAAAGGATCATTAAGAGTTTCTGGTTTTGCACACCACAGTTCGTTGTTAATTAACATTTCAAAGGTTGACTTATTTAGCTCTCTGAATTTGTATGCCATGCTTAGACCCTCCTTAATCATGATTTATTGTAAGCAATCAGAACTGTAGACCACTCTAACTAAATATCCACCACCTCCTGAAATTGGTGTACCCCACAAAAAGTAGACAGTACATAACTACATACTTTCGTACTCAACTGGGCTGACATGCCCCAACGCTGAGTGTCTTCTTCTGCGATTGTAAAATACCTCGATGTATTCGAAGATGCCCATTCGGGCTTCTTCGACAGTTTGATAGTCTTCTGCGTATATCAGTTCGACTTTCAGTCGACTGTAGAACGACTCCATCACCGCATTATCCCAGCAGTTACCCTGCCGACTCATGCTTGGTACACCTCCATGCTTGCGCATGAAGTCTTGATATTTATATGCTCTGTATTGTACACCACGGTCCGAGTGGATAATGACGCCCTTAGGCGGCTTACGTGACTCAAACGCCATTTTTAGCGCATTGGTGATGAGCTCGACGGTCATCGTTGTCCCTAGCGACCAACCTACGATGCGCCTTGAATGCAGGTCCATCACTGTCGCTAGGAAGAGCCAACGGCTCTTCACCCAGATATACGTGATGTCTGTGACCCATTTCTGATTCGGTGTCTCAGATACAAAGTCTCTACGCAGTAAGTTGTCAGCAACATTCGTCATCGCAGCCACATCCTTGCTGTATTTAAACCCTTTGCCATTACGTGCCCTGATACCTTTTTCCTTCATAATATCAGCCACATAATTCACGCAGCAGGCATGGCCTGCTTCGTTGAGCTCTTCGGCTATTCGCACTGAACCGTAACGTGCCCGATATTGGGCAAAGGTACACATGACGAGCTGTTCAAAGCGCTCTCGCCGCTTTGAACGCTCACTCGGCGTATGATGACACCACCTGTAGTAACCACCTCGACTCACTTCTAACGTACGACACATTAAGCTAATCGAGTACTCGCCGGTATAGCTTTCAATGAACTCGTACTTCACTCTTGCTGCTTCGCGAAGTACGCCGAGACCTTTTTTAGGAATTCCATTTCATCTTTGAGTCGCTTGTTCTCGCGCCTTAGCGCTCGAAGCTCTTCGGACTCTTTCTTCGAATAATCGACACCATCTAAGGTGTTAAACTGTTTATCAGATAGGCGTGTGAACTGGCGCTTCCAGTTCCGGATCTGCTGGGCACTGATGCCCAGCTCCTTAGCAACAGAGACAGCCGTTCGGCCAGGAAGACTGGCCAAGCGCACTGCTTCTTTGCGGAACTCTTCGGTGTACGCGGGATTACGATGTTTAGCCATAAATCACCTCTCAATTAGACCCTAGTTCTAACTTAGTAAAGTGTCTACTAAACGTGGGGGACTCGGAAATATAACGCCAAATTAAGGTGTGAACAACGCTAACCACCCTACCTAAAGCATTGTGCCATAAACACTAAACTTGCTTGAAGTGAAAGCGCCGAGCGTTGTGAATCACTCTTAAATTTATTGTTAGCACATAGGGTTACGAACAGACTAACCCCAACCATGAGGCAAGCTTTCATTGCTATCATGATCCGCATTACAGACCTTGCACCTGAAATAACTAACCTGCGATTCTGATTTGCTTGAGCCTAGTAGGACACCAAAAACGATATTTAGAATGCGAGACTTAGTACTATTCTTCACTCGCTGCTGAGCTTCCACTTCAGATGTACTTAGTCTTCTATGAGCCGTCTTCTGATTGCAGTTTCCACAATGTAGAAGCGTTTCATCTTTAGACATTTACCTCTTCCTTAATCACGAATATTGAACCTGTGTGCTAACGCCAAATTAAGGTGTGAACAACGCTAACACCTTAGCTAAACCATTGTGCCATAAATACTAAACTTGCTTGAAGTGAAAGCGCCGAGCGTTGTGAATCACTCTTAAATTTATTGTTATATGCGTACTCGAAGCTACATTGAAACTGCTTCGATTTTGTTTCCGTCTAAGTCATGAATGAACGCTGCATAGTAAGTTTCACCATATTCTGGTCTTAATCCTGGCTTACCTGCACATGAACCGCCTAACTCAATGGCTGTAGCATAGAACTGGTCAACAGCTTCTTTTGAAGGCGCATTAAAAGCAATATGAGCACCATTACTTGATGTAGTTTTTCCTTCGCAGGGACGTCCGACCCAAAACTCAAAGTTTTCACCATAAGCCGCTGCGATATTTTCTATATAGTGAGCACGCTTGATAGACAACGTAGAAAGAACTGAGTCATAAAAACCAACTGCTTTTACCACATCAGAAGCACCAACTGAGACGTGATTTAGAATCATTTTTAAGTCCTTTTATTGTTTGAAACTTGAAAGCATATAACGCCGCATTAAGGTGTGAGCAGCGCTTGGCTATACTTGAGCGAAGCGAAAACGCCAAGCGTTGCGAATCACTCTTAAATGCTTTGTTAGCCCTGTGGTTGACTAGTACATATAACCTAGCCAATCAAAATGTCCAACACCCCACTGCTTATCTCTGAGTGGTTTCACATACAGTTCATCAATATGCTCTACAGCAACTCCAAAGTTGGTGTGCTCGTGAAGCCTTAACCAAGACTGCATACACTGAACTTTGTTAAAGCCATTTGATGAGTAGAAATCATGTAACTCAGATATGAGGATTATGAAATCAACGTCTTTAGTTTCAGCAAATGCCGATACTTCTGACAACATGAAAGAGCCAATACCTTGCCCTCGATAACGTTCGTCAACACAAAAGTCGATTACGCCAAGAACCTTATGTATTTCCCCACCGACGCTAACAACGCGATAATCCAGTCCAAGATAGCCAACCAACTGTTCACCTTGAAAATGAAGGGCACGCATATGAGGTAACTGCTTAAAATAAGAACGACTTACTTGGTGGTCTGGAAAAGCTTGATTTCTTAATGCTTCGATTGCCTTGTGATGCAATTCTGAAACATCTATTTCTTGTACGATTTCCATATCATTTCCTAAAAAAGGGCTAACGCCTTGCTAAGGTGTGAGTAACGCAATACAAAAGCTACCGCACAGCGCCTTAATCACCATAAGCCACCGCATAGTAAAAATGCCACGCGTTACGAATCACTCTTAAGCAATTTGTTAGTACATGTGCCACTTCTAATTATGCGCTCCAAGATATTGAAAAGTCGCATGATATGAAAGGCTTTGAACACTGAAGTGAGACGGGCAGCTACAAAACTTTACCCCGAATGAAAGACGAAAGTTGGCTAGAAGAAAAACGCACTGAACTGCCCTGCTTTCACTGGCTTAAAATTAGAAAAGGATTCTTTCCTCGTACTTCAACAGCCACAACAAAAGTAATCGAGGTTCTCTCAAAAGCCACCACGAAAATGAAGAAGCACCAAAGAAATAGGCTAAGAGTTAGAAGCCGTAGACGGTGAAATCAAAGCGAGCACTCCGCATATAGTGCCACCGGAAAGATCGTGAAAGGCACTAACTGAAAGGTGTAAATACGAGCGCCAAAACAGATAAACACCTGAACTTATGACCTTTGATGTCAAACCCGTACTAACGCCCGCTTAAGTGGTGAGCAACGCAATACGATGTTTCCGCATTCCACCTAAATCACTAAAATCAACGCATGATAAAAGTGCCACGCGTTGCGAATCCGTCTTGAAGCGTTTGTTATGTGTATTGGCTTAAGTGATTCTCTATAAATTCGATATCAGCTCGATAAAAATCACCAAGTGGAATAGCACTTGGCTCAAGCCAAAAGAAAGTTTGCTGCCTAACTTCATCTGTATTAGTTCAGACTAGATCTGACACTTCAATTTGAAAAGAAGAGAGTTACCCACTTTGATTAAAGGTGCTTAGTCATCAATCAAAGACAATAAGAGGTAACTCTCATGCTTCATACTAGCAATCCAATTATCAAACACAAAGCTGGGCTTCTCAATCTTGCAGAAGAGCTTGGTAATGTATCTAGAGCCTGCAAGGTTATGGGTGTCTCTCGAGACACGTTTTATCGCTATCAAGAGCTGGTTGAAACTGGCGGTATTGATGCTCTGATTAATCAGAGCAGAAGAGCACCAAACTTAAAGAACAGAGTCGATAGTGAAACCGAGCAAGCCGTCCTAAAATATGCCATAGACTTCCCTGCCCACGGGCAAGTGAGAACAAGCAACGAACTACGTAAACTGGGAGTATTTATTTCTCCGAGTGGTGTTCGCTCAATTTGGCTTCGCAACGACCTAGAAAACTTCAAAAAACGCCTCATTGCCTTAGAAAAGCAAGTTGTTGAGAACGGTATCATTCTAACGGATGAGCAAGTCGCTGCTCTCGAGCGCAAGAAGCATGATGATGAAGCTTGTGGTGAGATAGAGACCGCCCACCCAGGCTATCTCGGTTCCCAGGACACATTCTATGTTGGCAACCTTAAAGGTGTTGGGCGTATCTATCAGCAGACGTTCGTTGATACCTACAGCAAAATAGCTTTCGCAAAGCTCTACACGACAAAAACACCAATCACCGCAGCAGATATGCTGAATGACAAGGTTCTGCCGTTCTTCGAGAATCATGAACTACCAATGTTGAGAATTTTGACAGACCGAGGGACTGAATACTGTGGCCGTGTTGATCAACATGACTATCAACTCTATCTGGCCATCAATGATATCGACCACACAAAAACGAAAGCAATGTCACCGCAGACAAATGGTATCTGCGAACGCTTCCACAAGACCATATTGAATGAGTTCTACCAAGTAACATTCAGAAAGAAACTGTATGGTTCGATGGAGGAGTTGCAGAAAGATCTGGACGAATGGATGGACTACTACAACAATCATCGTACCCATCAAGGAAAAATGTGTTGCGGCAGAACGCCAATAGAAACATTAGAGGATGGGAAGTCAATTTGGGCTGAAAAGAATTTAGCCCAAATATAATCTGACAGGCACCGAGTCTAAAAGTGGGTAACTGTCAGATCAGGTCTGAATTAGTACACTTCATCAATCATCTGAGGCTCAGTATCATTACCCGCACGTAAAACAACATAATGAATTTCACCACCAAAATCATTTTTAGCTTGATGACTACCGAGTCGCTTTAAACCTTGCAGTCCCGTTTCTTCCCACAGCTCTCTAACTGCTGCTTGATTACCTGACTCACCAGGGTCAATAGAACCGCCTGGGAATTCAAATACCATTCCTTGCCCTCGTCTGAAGCGCTTTTGGATAAGAACTTTTCCATCTCTTACGACCACGCCCATTGCAATATTTTTCATGTGAACTTTCCTTGTTCTTCTAAATACACATAACGCCGCATTAAGGTGTGAGCAACGCTGCCACCAAACCTAAACCATTGCGCCGTAAACACGAAACCCAACCTTGAACTAAAATCGCCAAGCGTTGGGAATCACTCTTAAATGCTTTGTTATGTGAATTTTTCCAGCGCGCTCAATACACACAACCATTAAACTCAATGACTTGATTACTTAAGACGTGACTGCCTTTGTAAGTCTTAACCATGCCTCCGCGGTAGACAAAAGCATTCCAATTTTTCTGCTGTATGTCGAAGTAATGAATAGGCAAAAGCAACTCTGAATACCCTGAACTTCGATATACATCTGGCTCATAAGCAAAGAGAAAAGAATGAGTTACACCAAAAGATACCAAGTATTTATCCAGTTCTTTTACGATGACTTTGGCTAAGCCAAGACCACGCTTATTTGGTGCAACAGCAATGCCGCCAACTATGCCCGCTTTGAAGCTTGTTGAACCTTGTGACATTAAACGACTGTAAGCAAAACCAGAAGCAACAATCTGATTTTCGTCTTCAATGAGAACTGCACAAACGAACTCGTGATTAAAATTGACCGTAAAATCTTGGCCAAAAACCGAGTTTAGATGTGTATTAAGTGCAGCTTCATGCGCCTCAATTTCACCATTTTCGACGACTGATATTTTCAATATACGCTCCATTCACATAACGCCCTGTTAAGGTGTGAGCAACACAATACCGATGCTTCCGCATACCACCTTAAACACTAAACGCAACGCATAGTAAAAATGCCACGCGTTGCGAATCACTCTTAAACAGTTTGTTAGTTTTCTGTTTGGTAAGCAGTTGATGTTGTGTGCTTATTAACTTTTTTGTTATGCGCTTTATGTAAATCGAAGAACTCTTCTTCGTTTACTACACCTTGTTGTAGCATTAGCTCATATTTCATGAACTCACTTAAGCTACCTAAGAAAGCATTGGCTTGCTCTACAAGCTGATAAAAGCTTTGGCGATTTATATTTCTGTTATGTAGTGTATAAAGCGCACTTTTTGAGTTTGAAAGTGCAACATACAATGCAGATGCTGATTGGGGGTGTATTGTTCGTAATATATTAATATCACTCAAAGCTGAGTCAACAATTGGCGGAATTTCAATGACATTGTCGTTCATGAGCATCTCAACCGTATACTCTGAATTTAAATCAACAGCCTTACTCAATTCATCTGGCAATCTACGTAGAATCTCTGTTGTATCATCAATTTCGTTCCTAGCAATATATAGAACTTGCGTAACCAACTCAGAGTCTCTCTCTTTTTGACTCTGTTCATTTAAAAATTGAGCAACATATAAGCTAGAGAATACAATTATTGCCGAAACGATAATTTTTCCCGCTTCTACTCTAAACACCTTTCCTTCAGCTCTGGACACATACTGGGTGATTACATATACCGTTGCTATCAATAATGCTGGTACAAAATATGACACAGATTTCCTCTCTCTGACTAAGACAACTAACGCCGCATTAAGGTGTGAGCGGCGCTTGGCTATACTTGAGCGAAGCGAAACCGCCAAGCGTTGCGAATCACTCTTAAATGCTTTGTTATACGAATTTTACCAGACGTGTTCCGCCCCCTGCCATGTTAAGAACTTACCACTTTGTTCTAAGGTCAAGTTACTTATAAGCTTTACAATACCTGATGCACTTTCTTCAACAGTGATATCTGCGTCCTTACCACCCATATCCGTTTTCACCCAGCCAGGATGAATTGGGCACACAACAATTCCTTTAGGCTTAAGTTCCAATGCCAAAACTTGCATTACCTTATTAACCGCTGCTTTTGAGCTTCGATACGCATACATACCATAGCTTTCTCGGTTTAATGCCCCCATTTGACTTGAGACGGTAATAATACGAGGGTTTGCACTAGTTTCGATAAGCCCTAAAAGAGCTCGACTAACCATAAGAGGCGCGATTGAGTTCACTGCAAAGGTATTGAGCCATTCCTTTGGGTCGATAGCCTCCATGGATTGCTCATCTGAACCAATGACACCCGCATTATTGATAAGTATGTCTAACTGAACATTGGATAGCTTAGAGGCCAAATTAGCTATTGAGCTTTCATTAGTAACCTCTAGTTCATGTAGTGTCAGCGAACTATTAACAAGCATGCTTTTTAACTGCATTGAAGGCTGGCCACGATAAGTCGAGATGACGCTATAACCTAAAGCTAAAAACTGACGAGTTAATTCAAGCCCAATACCTCTTGAAGCTCCAGTGATTAAGACTGTTTCCATTTGCTGAATTTCCTTATTCGTATAACGCCCTGTTAAGGTGTGAGCAACGCAATACCGATGCCGCAGCATACCACCTTAAACACTAAAACCAACGCATAGTAAAAATGCCACGCGTTGCGAATCACTCTTAAACAGTTTGTTAGCCCACATCTCACCGCTAGTGCTAGAACCAATTGCTAATAAAGTTCTGAACGAACACCGAACCTGATGGAGTGAATGTCCAAACAAATGCTCCAATATTTACGGATATCGTCAGCCACAAAATCGATTTAAATGGCTGTTTTTTCGACTTATGACGAAGTTGATTTTGAGCACATAATGCCCCCATCCAACCACCGAGTAACGATAAAAGATGAAGCGTATTTTCTGGTGTCCGCCATTTGCCGTTTTGAGCGGCATTTTTATCTATTGCGTACATTACGTAGGTAACAATGGACATCAGGATATAAGCTGCAATGAACAGCTTCTCACCACCTAATATGAATACAGCTGTACTCGCTAAAACTAAGTAAACGATGCTAAACATGATTGTTGAAGGTACCGAGCCGGAACCTAGAATTGTTACATTAGTGGCGTTGTAACGCCCTTTTTTGTCTTCGTTAACTTCAAATTTAACTTCATCATCGACCTTAGGGCGTCGACCTTTACTCTGAACCGTTGATATATGGAGAAAAACTCTTAATTCACCATTTAATGCCGAAATGAATCCATAACCTTTTGAGTCATTCCACTCTATAACTTTACCTTTGATCATCGAACTCTACTTTTTATTTCTCTCTTGTGGGCTAACGCCCTGTTAAGGTGTGAGCAACACAATACCGATGCTTCCGCATACCACCTTAAACACTAAACGCAACGCATAGTAAAAATGCCACGCGTTGCGAATCACTCTTAAACAGTTTGTTAGTTTTCTGTTTGGTAAGCAGTTGATGTTGTGTGCTTATTAACTTTTTTGTTATGCGCTTTATGTAAATCGAAGAACTCTTCTTCGTTTACTACACCTTGTTGTAGCATTAGCTCATATTTCATGAACTCACTTAAGCTACCTAAGAAAGCATTGGCTTGCTCTACAAGCTGATAAAAGCTTTGGCGATTTATATTTCTGTTATGTAGTGTATAAAGCGCACTTTTTGAGTTTGAAAGTGCAACATACAATGCAGATGCTGATTGGGGGTGTATTGTTCGTAATATATTAATATCACTCAAAGCTGAGTCAACAATTGGCGGAATTTCAATGACATTGTCGTTCATGAGCATCTCAACCGTATACTCTGAATTTAAATCAACAGCCTTACTCAATTCATCTGGCAATCTACGTAGAATCTCTGTTGTATCATCAATTTCGTTCCTAGCAATATATAGAACTTGCGTAACCAACTCAGAGTCTCTCTCTTTTTGACTCTGTTCATTTAAAAATTGAGCAACATATAAGCTAGAGAATACAATTATTGCCGAAACGATAATTTTTCCCGCTTCTACTCTAAACACCTTTCCTTCAGCTCTGGACACATACTGGGTGATTACATATACCGTTGCTATCAATAATGCTGGTACAAAATATGACACAGATTTCCTCTCTCTGACTAAGACAACTAACGCCCTGTTAAGGGGTGAGCAGCGCAATACTGAAGCTGCCGCATACCACCTTAATCACTTAAACCAACGCACAGTAAAAATGCCACGCGTTGCGAATCCCTCTTGAACAGTTTGTTAGGTGAATTATCGCGCACCCAACTCCTTTAGTTCCCTTGCACTTTTTAGAACAGGTTGAAGATAGTTCTCTAACACTAAAAACCATTGCGGCTCAGACAACTTACCATCAGAGCCAACTTCTAAGGGAGGTACCCAATCTTTGTGCCGATTAAAAAGATCTGGGATTGAATCACTAACATTCGACAATTGATTTTGGTTAAAACCATTGCAAATCAGCTCATCTACGTCAAACAAAGCACGCTCGTATATTGAAACTATCTTGGCATCTTTATGATTTAGTTGAAGATGAGCAATTAAAAGCGTCAAACGTCCTTTTAAGTCATTTAGCTGCATCAATCTATCAGTATTTGTGTAGTGATATTCCATTAATTCACCTAACGCCTTGTTAAGGTGTGAGGCACGCAATGCCGAAGCTTCCGCATACCACCTTAACCACTAAAACCAACGCATAGTAAAAATGCCACGCGTGCCGAATCACTCTTAAACAATTTGTTATGTGCGTGCTAAAATTAAACACCTTTACTCTCTGAACAGCTAATCGATATAAGAGGCTACCGCAACTGCACCAAAATAGAGTTCAAGAGTGAAATAAAAAAGTACACTTTTGGAGACTTTCTTCTTTAAAAGCAATTTAACCATCAGAATTGTGACAATAATGTATACGATGGCAACTAACATTCTATCCCTACACGTAGCCTGAGCCTAACCATGAGCTATTCAAGTAACGAAATTTAGCAACCCGAACAATCAAGATGTTGGAAACGCAAAAAAGATATACAAGGCTGCACCAAATACCGAGCCAGCCATGAACAAACCCAACTTTATTGCAGTACTTTTATTCGATTCCTTTTTGGACATAGTAATTCCTTTTACCTATTTTAAAATGACTTTCATGTACATCTATACGTCATCAGCACCAAAGCACATAACGCCGCGTTAAGTGGTGAGCAACGCTACCACCAGACCTAAACTATTGTGCCGTAAACACTAAAGCCGATTCAAACTGAAAATGCCAAGCGTTGGGAATCCGTCTTAAACGCTTTGTTATGTGATTTTTAGCCGCATACGGAAACGCCCAAAGTTATTAGCTTTGGGCGTTTCTTCTGACAAACTGGTTACGACAAACCGAGCATTAAAGTGTCATATGCAGAATTGGAAAAGGTTTTCCCATATCATCAAGCGGCGAGCGAGAAACAACTTTAAAACCCATATGCTCGTAGAAACCTACCGCTTGCGGGTTTTGTTCGTTTACATCGACTTTGGTTGCGCCTAACTGCTCTATTGCGTATTGCAGTAGCACCTTACCAACACCTTGCCCTCTTGCCTCGTTTAAGATGAACAGCATTTCAACCTTTGAGTCGTGAATTCCCACGAAACCTAAAATTGAACCACTTTCATTTTTCACACATCTTAACGTGACAGCAGGAAAAGCCTGCTCAATGATAATTGGTTTAAAAAACTCAATATCTTCTTCTGATATGAAGTCATGAGTTGCTCGGACTGAATTTTCCCAAACACTAAGCATTTCTGCGTAATTTTCAGGAAGCACATTTTCTACAATCATCGTATTTTCTCTAAAGTTGACTGAAATTCATGTGCAGCCGCGAGCGGGCATTTTAGCTCCAAAGGGTATGAATTGTCCACCAATCACATAACGCCCTGCTAAGGGGTGAGCAACGCAATACCGAAGCCGCCGCATACCACCTTAAACACCAAACACAACGCATAGTAAAAATGCCACGCGTTGCGAATCCCTCTTGAGCAGTTTGTTAGTCGCGAGGCACCGAGCGACAATTTTAAGCCGAACTAAACTTTGCGAACAACAAACTTTATGTGCTTTGATGCATTTAAGTCAGGCGTAGTCTCAAAGCGGCTACTCAATTAAACCACTTAGAACAAACAACGTCGTAGAAAACGGACTGACAACACCAAAAAGCGCTTTTGGAAAGCCAATCTCACAGTACGGACTTTCAACAAAGTCACTGAAACCACGTGGAACTTACAACACCAGAGAAAACGTCATTTCAGCGAGTAAATTGGCTTTTGTACCCAACAAACTCACCGAGCAGAGTTGCAACCAAAAACAGACTCTCGATTGCCCTGTTCTGTCAGCACCAAAGGACAAAACAACCGCTAGGACACTTGCCAAGCTTTGGGCTTAAAACAGCAGAAACTGAGTTTTGACCATCGACGATGAATCTGTATACCAAACAAACAGCTGCCAAATTTTGAGCTAAGAAACATGATTTTGATTACTAGCTTTTTCTGGCGACTAACGCCGCGTTAAGTGGTGAACAACGCCTACCACCAAACCTAAACCACTGTACCTTAGACACTAAACCTGACTGAAACTAAAACCGCCAAGCGTTGTGAATCCGCCTTAAACGCCTTGTTAGGCGAAGTTTTCCACCAGTGTTTAAGTTATTTTTAAAGCAGATTACCTTAAACCCTATAAGCAACCAAACACCCACTGACTTTTTGTGATTCAAGAACCACAAAACTCACTATGTTTCAGCCAAATTTCCAACGACCACGAAATGCGAATTTGCAGCGACTAAGCTGTTTTTGAACCTGAAAAACTAACAGCTACGAGCTAATAGCAAAAACGAAAGCTACGATTAACTTGCCCTTTCCACACTTTGAGCCAGTGAAACTCACAACCAAGCGACTGTAAAAACCAATGAGGCAACCCGCGAGACTTGGCATGTTTTACGGTTGGAGATATTCAAGAATTTGAGCCGACAATGTTGAATTGCCGACTTAGAAAAACGAATGCTCAGAGAGACCTAAGAAGATGAGAACAAGAAACTTTCCTGCCCGTCGCCTAACGCCCTGTTAAGGTGTGAGCTACGCAATACCAAAGCCGCCGCATACCACCTTAAACACAAAACGCAACGCATAGCAAAAATGCCAAGCGTTGCGAATCACTCTTAAACAGATTGTTAGCAGCGTTCTATTTGTTTGATTTATGCTCATTAAGAACAATGAATGATGCTCTTTCAAATAACTCGTCGTAGGTAATGATTTCTACGTTTCGAGAGTCTCGACGGAAAAGTTCGAGAGTTTTGCGCTTCATTTTTTTGATTCCTGGGGGCTCCGCTGCATTATCAACCTGTGCCCAGTTGCCAACAATTAGAACCGTTTTCGAGTCATAAGCATTCTGATTTATTTCGCTGTAATCGTCAGCATATAGATCTCGAGTTGTTTCAATCTTGAGCGTTCCGCTAGCTTTTTGTTCCAGAATTTGTGAGTAAGCTTCCATCAATTCTTTTGATAGTTTCCAACTCTGCGCTCTATTTTGAGCGGTTCCAAACAATGGGGTTGTAGGTAACTTAAGTTCGACAAACGTTGTAAATTTATTGTCACCCATTAAGAAATCTGCAATAACACCTTCACTGCCACCCGCATTAGTATCAGACGCGTGAAACTCCTTTTGTAAGACACCTTGGAATCGGTAGTCTAAACCATAACCGAATATCCATTGATTCACCGCGAAGAAATGCTGCCATGCAGTCTCGTCTTTTGTATTTGGCTTACCGATATCGACTTTATACTGAGGTAGATAGTTTGACGACAGTAGTTTTTTGAATATTTCTAACTGTGACTTCCGATAACCCGTATTCACAAGATCCTGAGTAGTGATCATTCCTTGCGACAGTAAGTCCCTAACAACTTCTCCACCATCAGAACCTGAAAGTAGTGTGGTTATTTTCTGTTTTGTCTCGGCATCAAGCACATCCATTGAATCATCGGATAGCTTAATACGTCGCTCTGCTATCCCCTTCAAATCAAGTTCTTGAATGAAATTCAAGAACGTTTTCAATTGCTGCATATTGAACTTGGAAAGTTCAATAACTTGCTTCTCCTGACCGCTGACTAACTTGCATAGCTTAATGCCCTCAATGTCATCTTTTTCTTTCAGATAGACAACTTTCATCATTGTCCGAGGAGCTAGCTGAATATGAAACTCTTTCTCGTCAGAGAAAATAACTTGGAAAAACCTACCTTTCTCGAAGGTGTGATTATAGAGAGTCTCTAGTTTAGAGTTTCTTATCACATCTTCTTCTGTAGGCTTAAAATTAGGAATTTCAAACACCGATAACCTCTTATCTATCGTTTACTTGGAAGCTGCTAACGCCCAATTAAGGGGTGAGCAACGCCACCACCCAACCTAACGTATTGTACCGTAAACACTAAATTTGAAGTAGAAGCAAAAGTGCCAAGCGTTGAGAATCCCTCTTGAATTGCTTGTTATGTGTTGGGTAGCTTGACAGAGAATTCACTTTCATTTTGTACTAATTCTAACGACATTCTCTTCTCATGAACCACGCTAAGAAAAACGTTAATCACGCTTACAAGCTGCATATAATACAATTCCTTTTTACTCTCTCTGTCTGAAGCAAAAAAGAACCCTGCGCAAACATGGTTATCAGGAACAAACGGTGAAAAGTGGTTGCTATGTACAAATTGATTACATAAAGCCTCCAAACTAAGTTGCTTTGAGCCGCCAGAAAGAAGCTGGTAGTCATTTATGAACTTATTTTGTTTAGACTTTTCTGCTATGGGGTAAGTCGTAATTTTCCAGTTAAGGCTTATGACATTATTGGGAAGTAAACCGCTTTCTTTCAATTTACGGATAGCGTAAAAGCCGAGAAAAATGGATTTTTCAACCGAAAACTCCAGCTCGACATCCCAATCATTACTTCGGTAAAGCTTTTCAAGAGATGTAGCTGATTGCTCTAGCTCAGCTAACCAATACCTTTTCAATCGACTGTCAATCATAAAACCTCTTAAACACATAACGCCGCGTTAAGTGGTGAACAACGCCAATCACCAAACCTAAACCATTGTACCTTAAACACTAAATTAAACTTATACTGAGATCGCCAAGCGTTGTGAATCCGTCTTAAACGCCTTGTTAGCAATACGAACTCATAGGTTGAGATAGCCTCTTATTCTTTGCTGATTCGATGGCACAGCGTCTGGGAGGGCTAAGTACGTTTCTATGTCCATAAGCTTCCAATATTGCCCCTCATCGCCAAACTGAATTTCGCGTAACTCACTTTCGGTTATCGTAACTGCAAGAAAATATGCACAACCAAAGCCTGTATGACTTTCTACTTTTTGCTTGTAATGAATACGCGAAGGGCACAGTTCGATACCGAACTCTTCTTTCAGCTCTCTAAGCGCACAATCCTCTGGCGTTTCGTTCTCTTCACGACCGCTACCAGGTAAATCCCAGCAATTCGGATATGAAATGGAAGAAGTATTATCTCTTTTATAGGTAATAATTTGCTCGTTACAATGAACAACTAATTTGCATCCCTTAAAATGTTGCACACTGTCTCTCCTAAGATTGCTAACGCTTTCTATACGGCCTGTCGCCGTCTTTCAGGCACGCTACCGCCTTCTTTCATTCCAAAAGAAAGTATGCATGCTAGCACTTATCTTTATGAAACAAATAGAAAATCAGTATGAATCTGTGTGCTCACACACGCAATTAGACAGCGTAGTGGCGCCTAATTCTTAATGAGGAGCTAAGTTAACAAAACTGTATAAATAACCAGTTAAATTAAAAAATGAAAAGTCAGTTTTTACTCAGCGTCAAAGAACATATGATCTCGCGTCACTATGCAAAGAAGACCATTGAAACCTACCTATTTTGGATAAAACGTTACATTGTCTTCCACCAGCTAGCTCACCCCTCTAAACTTTCTGAAGACGATGTTGAATGTTTTCTAAGTCATCTTGCTATTGATGAAAAAGTAGCGGTTAAAACGCAGGCACTTGCGTTAAACGCCATCTCTTTTTTGTATCGAGAGTACTTTCAGATGCCACTTTCATTGAATATGAGGTTTCAAAAGTCACTCACTGAGAAGAAGCTGCCCGTTGTCTTAACAAGAGACGAAGTGCGACGCTTTGTTCAGCATATTGACCCCAAATACAAGCTCCATATCCAACTTTTGTATGGATCTGGCCTGCGAATCATGGAGTGCTTACGGCTAAGAATTCAAGATATTGATTACGACTACGGTGCACTGAGAGTCTGGCAAGGAAAAGGTGGTAAGAATAGAACGGTCACATTAGCCAAAGAGTTACATGACCCACTAAAAGCGCAGGTCAATCTAGCGAGAGATTATTATCAGAAAGACCGTCATATGGGTGGGTATGCCGGTGTTTATATCTCCGATGGGTTACGAAAGAAGTATCCCGGGGCAGAATTGGATTTTAATTGGCACTTTCTCTTCCCATCAACCAAATTAAGCATAGATACAGATACTGGTGAGTTTAGACGGCATCATGTCAATGAAAGCGCAATACAAAGGGCTGTCAAACGAGCGGCAAAAGATGCGGGAATAGAAAAGTCGGTGACTTGCCATACCCTTAGGCACAGCTTTGCTACCCACCTTCTTGAGTCAGGTGCCGACATACGAACCGTCCAAGAGCAACTTGGACATACCGATGTGAAAACGACTCAGATCTACACCCACGTGATCGAACGTGGCGCAGGAGGAGTGTTAAGTCCCTTATCAAACCTATAGAGACACAAAAGCCACCGAGTTATTAGACATAACTCGGTGGCTTCAGCAATATAATGTCCTAGTGACGCTCGCCCAATTTGACGTTGCCTTTGGAATCAAACCAAAGCGCTTGAGCACGGCGGCGGCCGAGCAAGATCGGACCATCATCATAAAACAGGAAGTTCTTCCAATATTTTTTGAACGTTGACCACTTCGTCTCTATTACGTTGTATTTCTCATAACAGAAGTACACCGTGACATCATCTTGCCAATCGATAAACGCCGCGATTTCTTCTGGTAACTCAGGTTCATCGGCTTCCCAAGCGGTCATCCAATCGACTTCTTCTGACCAATTAGAATCTTTCATTGGCCAATCGGACGAGCTCAAACGATCCATATCGGGACTTTGTGCACTAATGTTCTCTTTCCAGAACTGCGCGGCGCGAGCTTGACTCATCGGCTTGATAAACTCGAGGTCCTCTTCAGGCACTGGCATTGACTGGTGAGTAAAAATCCATTTTCTTTGGTATTCATCCAAAGGCAAATAAGACATTCAGTCTCCTTTCTTACGACTTCAGCCAACCTTTCTCGGTGGCTTCTTCAATCAATTCTTTAGCTTTGTCCCATAGGATGACAGAGCCAAATTCAATTCTTTTATTGATGGTTAACGCTTGCTCGCGCGTGACACCATGTTCTTTCCAACTTTGACCATCGTTGTGGTAGTTGAGCAGCATCGGGATAAGGCGATCTAACGCTTTAGCGTATTTCGCATCATCACTTTGTGCAGCTTCAAACTCTTTCCACAGGGCGAACAGTTCGTCACCTTGGTCACTTGGTAACATTCCAAACAAACGCTCTGCAGCTTTCAGTTCTTTCTCTTCTTGCTCTTTTGAGGCTGCGACATCATAAACAAAGGTATCGCCTGCGTCGATCTCTACGACATCATGGATAAGCAGCATTTTCATCACTCGAGCAATATCGACTGGTGCATTCGCATGTTCCTGCATTAATACCGCCATCAATGCAACGTGCCAACTGTGCTCACCGCTATTCTCTAAGCGTCGGTCGGCACTCTTTACACGAGTACGACGAAGTACACTTTTTAGCTGATCCAGTTCAATGAGAAGTGCTAGTTGCTTTTCCAATCTTTCCATTTATCGTGCCTCTGCTGTCCAGTTTGGGTTGGTCAACGATGTCAGTACGTGATCTTGCCATTGACCATTGATCAACAAATAGTCCTTTGCGTACCCTTCTCTCTCAAAACCGACATGCTGTAACACCGCTTCGCTGCGCTTGTTATGTGGCATGTAGCCAGCTTGAATACGGTGTAACTTTTGCACGTCGAACATGTAATCACAGGCCATTTTAAGCGCGCGGCGCATATAACCATTGCCCTGTGCGTCTTCTGCAAGGGAATAGCCTACGTTACAGGCGTATAGCGGAAAGCGAGTCAAATTGCTAAAAGAGAGCGTACCAAGCATTTTACCAGATTCTGCATGAACAAGCAGACAATAGTAACCAAGCCCCAGCCGATGCAGTTCATTCAGCTTAATGAGCTTTTGAAGCCAACCATTCACGGAGTAGAATGCTTCTTCACGTCGCGGCTCAAATGGTGCCAAATACTCTCGGTTAGTCTGAAAATACGCCGCAATCATATCGGCATCGCCAATTTCTGCAGTACGCAGAAGCAAGTCGCCGTCCAACTTGTGAACGGCGATAGAGGAGCTTTTATCTTCCATTATGAATGACAACTTCCATTTGATTTCGGATGAGTTTTGCGGATAGCCCGTTTTTTACGAATATCCTAGCTTTTACGAATACCATAATCTCGAAGTTTGTTCGCGATAGAGGTGTGCGAAACGTTCAATCGCTTGGCGAGCTTACGGCTTGATGGGAACGATTGGTACAGACGCTCTAAGATCTGCGATTCATAGTCACGCATTATCTCATCAAGCGAGCCATCAAGGTTCAGTGTCGTACTCGTGCCACCCATTGCTTGTGGTTGTGGCAGATTAAAGTTTTCGGTTTTTAGGACATGCCCATCCATTTCAGTCAATGCACGCAGAACCATGTTATCGAGCTGTCGCATGTTGCCCGGCCATTGGTAATTAGCTAACGCATCTACCAGTTCCTCATCCAGCTCTGGCTTATCGATACCGAGTTGTTGAGCGTGTTTCGTTACAAACAAGTCGAGTAGCGGTGCCACATCGTTCGAGCGCTTGCGTAGAGGTGGAATGTTCAATGTTAGGACATTCAGACGATAGTATAAATCTTCACGGAACTTGCCAGCTTCAGCAAGCTCAGCCAAGTTGTGTTTAGTCGAAGCAATAATACGAACATCAACGTGCATTTCGTCTTCTGCACCCACACGCCGGAAGTTACCGTCCTGTAAGAAACGTAGAAGTTTGATTTGCAGATGCGAGCTCATTTCACCGATTTCATCGAGGAAAACCGTACCGCCGTTTGCTTGTTCAAAAATGCCTTTATGACCTTGCTCGTGATTAAACGAGCCTGGCGCATGGCCAAACAGTTCGGTTTCAGCCACATCATCAGGCATCGATGCACAGCTCAAGACGAGAAACGGTTTGCTCGCACGACCAGAACGGCTGTGACACGCTTTTGCTAGCATCTCTTTACCAGTGCCGGTTTCACCTTCAATCAATAAAGGCTGATCGAGAACTGACAGTTTTTTCGCTTGGTTTATCAACGCCCTATGACGGTTAGACAAACCAACAAAGTGCTCGAACCCTAATTGATTGTGTAACGGCAGTATTTCTTCAATTTGTGAGCCTTGCTGGCTTGAACGAATTGTCATCAGTGTACTGGCGAGAGTCGAATTCTGCGCTTCGTCTTTAATGTAAACGGGCATCAACTCAAGAATGTAGTCTAAGCCGTCGATCACCAAACTTTCACGAGTACGCGCGTTAACACCTTCAGACCAACGAGAAAAACGCACGCTTGGTAGCAATGTGCCAATTTGCGTACCGATCACATCTTGTTTGTGCTGACCAAGTAATGATAGTGCTGCCATATTTGCCATATCGACAGCGCCTTTAAGGTCAATCGCAAATACAGGGTCTGGGAGGTTATCTACCAATGATAGTAGCTCTGTATTGTGGCGCTCCATTGGCATAAATTGAATCTTTCTAACGTCTTTGACGCCGGAAATACGACGAATTTCAGCCATCAGCTCACTAAAAGTATCAAAATCAATATCCGGGCAGTTTAAGTAGATGATGCCACTAATATCGATTTCGATACCACGCAAATCGATGCTTTTAGATGCTAAAATATCGAGCAGTTCTCGGGTAAGACCGAGCCTATCTTCACATAAGACTTCAAGACGCACTGAAAAAATCCCAATTCACAACTGTCAGGAAAAGTTGACAGTAGTTTCTCCTAAGCTTGGTATGCCGTCAAGCAATCCTCTATGCTAAAGGTGACATTGCTTACGGTTTGACCGTGATTGATGCAACTTTCGCCACCACTTCCTTACGAATCGCCCCTAATTTGACTTGACGCTCTGGATACCAAGGCAACGGTCGAAGCAGTGCCATGGATTTCAGGCCCAGACGGGCTGTCAAAATCCCCACACCAAGCCCCTGCCCCGCACGCGCTGAGATCTTCCCTGCTAGATCCATAGACATCAGGTCCATACTGGCATCTATTGCAAGCTCACTAGCACCAGCCGCAGCCATATTCACAAACACCGCACGGAGCAGTTTGATGCGAGAAGCGTAGCCAAGTTCAACGCCGTACACCTTCGAAAGGTTGTCGATCATTTTGAAATTGCGCCACGCCACCAGCAGCATATCAGCAGCAGCCAATGGACTCACCGCCACTAAAGCCGCAGACTCAGTTGCGTGCTGAGAAACAATTTTGGTTGCGAGCTTGTCTTGCTGACTAACGACCATGGAGTCGTACATCTCTAGAATTTCAGCATCGCTGTGAGCGGGATTCACACTGTTCTGCCAACGATCAAAACCAGGATTTTCTGCCAGAACCCCACTTTGTTCTGCAACCTTTTCACAAAACGCTTTGCCCTTTCCGACGCTTTGGCTATCGATAAGCGCTTCACTCTCTTCTTGCACACTAAAGTGATTGCGCAGTTTGCGCAGCTTCCATAACTCTTTCCCTAACGCACCTAAACCAAAAGAAGCGATGGTGGTGATAAAGCCAGCCCAACCAAGCGCTAGCCAATCAGCAGCTTGTACTGCGGTAACGACTGAATCGACCGCTTGCCAACCAACTAAGCCTGCGAACGTGGTAAAGAGACCCGTTGTTAGCCATTTTCGACCAGATTTCGGACGAATGACTTGTTCAAGCTGCAATTCTTGTGCGGTTTCTTCCTGTTGCTCCTCGATCGCCACAGGAACGAAGGTTTCTTTTTCTGAAAACGTCTTTTGAGCCGTCAACTCAGGTGAAACTCTCTCTTCATCACTGTGCATCGCTCTTTCTGAGAAGACCTGTTTTTGTTTTAGCTCGCTCATTTCAATTTGTCTCCCAATAGGTATTCCAACGCTTTATCGAGTCGAATATGTTTCATCGGCTCGTCGGTTTCTGAAGGCATTGGACGGAAAGAAGTAAAATCAAAGCCGCTGTTTTGCCAATATGCCGCATTAGGTAACTTCTTCGGCACTTCTCCGGGGAACATCGTCATTGGCTCGCCATCTAGTGTTGTACCTTGCAAAGCTGGCACGGTCTTATCACCAGAAGCAATAAAGCCTGAGGTCGTCGCTTGAATCGAGGCAATGCTCATGCAGCTCATTTCAATGTTCTCATACGAAGCAGTTTGCCAAGCCGGATGTACCATCTGTTGCAGCAATGAAACCAAGTGAGGATGCTGATCCGGGGTCACGTGGTCCGCTTTCGTCGCGGCAAACAGTACTCTATCGATTTTTGGCGAAAACAAACGGCGCAAAAAGCTGCTGCGCCCATATCGGAAGCTGTGCATGATCTGCTCAAGCGCTTGGCGCATATCGTAAAAAGCTTCATCACCCGCATTGAGTGGTTGTAAGCAATCCACCAGCACAATCTGTCGATCAAACGTTGCAAAATGATGCTTGTAAAATGCCTTTACGACCTTTTGCTGATACTCGTGATAACGCGCTTCTAGCATCGCTAGGTTGCTACCTTTGGCTGGCTTCGTATCTGCGTCAAATCGACATGGGAAGAACTGCAATACTGGCGCACCTTCAAGCTCACCAGGCAGAACGAAACGACCAGGTTGAACCCAATGTAAACCGCCTTCTTTGCATGCATGCAAATAGTCGGTGTAAGTTTTTGCGACTTTCTCAAGCTGCTTTTCATTCAGATCTGCATTCAAATCTAACGCTTCAAGTTCAGTCAACCAACTAGCGGCAAGTTCACTGCGCTGCCCTTTCAAGGCCTCAAACTGAGTCTGAGACCAAGTCGCAAAGTTCATATCAAGTAAAGGTAAGTCCAATAGCCATTCGCCCGGATAGTCGATGATATCGACGTTCAGTACGGCAGTTTTACTCAACAGCTTTTTGGTGGCTTTGTTTGGCTTGTATTTTAGCGCTAAGCGGATTTCACTGACATCGCGCGTAGGCACTGGCCACTGAGGTGGCATAGCATGAATTTGGCTCATCGCATCGTCGTAAGCAAAACGTGGCACCATCATGTTAGTTTGCGGCTCACGTTTCGCACCAATTAAACGTTTGTCACGGGCGGCATTAAGTAGCGGCAAATTGTCGTGAGTGGCGGTATGCAATAATTGATTAACCAGAGAAGTAATAAAAGCCGTCTTACCGGCACGCGATAGCCCCGTTACGGCGATGCGGACGTTTGCGTCCATACCACGGTTGATAAAGTCATTCACTTCTTGCGTTATTCTTTTCATACTTTTTATTTATCTCATCAATTCTTGCTACGCAGTGTAATTTTACCAACCTTAATCAAAGATGAACAAAGTATTCACTGCAATATATGATCCCTAAAAACGCAAAAGCCTCTGAGAATTTCAGAGGCTTGGAGGTTCTAACTGCGGTTGGAAATTCTAATCATCTTCAATCAATTTGTAGATAACAAACAAAGCTATTTCCAGCATTAACCACAATACGCAAGTGATGGTGACGTATTTTTCATCAAAGATACTGATGCCATGAAGAATCAAGTCGTAGCCAACAAAGCCGCCCACCACTACTGCAAGAATGATTTGTAGAATTTGTATAAAACGAGGCATGCTTTCTCCTAATCATAGTCCGCACAACAACGTAATTTGCTATGCCTATAAGTTTATATCTGATTATATAGACAAAAAGTGCAGGTTTCGCTGCACTTTTGTCAAATGTTTGCTAGTTAAATCAGCACTTTGTCACATTCTCTTAAGTGAGACTCGTGATGAGTGCCCACAGCAATTACGCTTCCATCTCTTGGATTTTCACTTTCCAAGTATCCGGACCAATTTGGTGAGCGTTCGCGCCATTTGAATCCACTGCGACCGTCACTGGCATGTCTTCGACTTCAAACTCGTAAATCGCTTCCATACCAAGATCCTCAAACGCAACCACGCGTGCTTTCTTGATCGCTTTCGCTACTAGGTAAGCCGCACCGCCGACTGCCATGAGGTAAACCGCTTTGTGGTTTTTGATCGATTCAACCGTTGCAGGGCCACGCTCAGCTTTACCGATCATGCCCATGATGCCGGTTTCTTCTAACATCATGTCCGTGAACTTATCCATACGGGTTGATGTGGTAGGGCCTGCAGGACCCACAACTTCGTTACCAACCGCATCAACTGGGCCAACGTAATAGATGAACTTACCTTTTAGATCGACACCTTCAGGTAGACCCTCACCCGCTTCTAGCATGCCTTGAATGCGTTTATGCGCGGCATCACGACCAGTAAGAATTTTGCCCGACAACAGAACCGTTTCACCGGTTTTCCACTCTTGAACTTCTTCTTTGGTCACGGTATCTAAGTTCACGCGACGTGTGTTCTCGCCCGCTTCCCAAGTAATATCTGGCCAATCTTCTAGCTTCGGTGGAGTTAGCTCAGCAGGACCGTTGCCATCTAGCGTGAAATGCACGTGACGAGTCGCTGCGCAGTTCGGGATTAAGCACACCGGTTTAGAAGCTGCATGCGTTGGTGCAGTTTTGATTTTCACGTCGACAACCGTTGTTAGACCACCTAGGCCTTGCGCGCCAATTCCAAGCTTGTTTACACGGTTGAAGATATCAAGACGAAGCTCTTCTTCAGCATTTTGAGGACCACGATCAATCAGTTCCTGAATGTCGATGTGCTCCATCAGAGATTCTTTTGCCAATACCGCAGCTTTTTCAGCGGTACCACCAATACCAATACCAAGCATGCCCGGTGGACACCAACCTGCACCCATTGCCGGTAGTGTTTTCTCTACCCATTCAGCAATGTCGTCAGACGGGTTTAGCATCACCATCTTGGTTTTGTTTTCAGAGCCGCCGCCTTTCGCTGCAATTTGAATTTCAACTTTATCGCCTGGCACCATATTGATGTGTACGACCGCTGGCGTGTTGTCTTTAGTATTGATTCGCTTGCCCGCAGGGTCCATTAGAACCGAGGCACGCAATGGGTTGTCCGGATTTGTGTAAGCCTGTCGAACGCCCTCATCCACCATCTGCTGAACTGTCATGTCCGCCGAATCCCATTGAACACCCATACCGATGTTCACGAAACAAGTTACGATGCCAGTGTCCTGACAAATCGGTCGATGGCCTTCTGCCGACATACGGGAGTTAATTAGGATCTGAGCGATAGCGTCTTTTGCCGCTTGACTCTCCTCGCGGTGGTAGGCTTTTTCAAGGGCCTGAACAAAGTCTAGCGGGTGGTAGTAAGAAATATACTGTAGCGCATCAGCAACACTGCTGATGACATCCTGCGTGCGTATTACCGTCATTGCATGCCTCATTATTGTTATGCTTTGCTTCCATTATTGGCTTGGCTTCTATCGTGTTTGTTGAGCTTATTGCTCTTAAATGAGCTTTGTTTTTATAAACGTTATTTTTAAACCATGTTTTATAAACAATTGTCGAATGGCTGATATCGACACACGAGTAATTGAAGTCGCCTTCTCATATAGTAAAACCACCTCCAAGCCTTTGTATAGAGGTAGTTTGGCTATACAGGCGTTTATGATACTCTTGCTGCCCATGACATGCCATGCAGTGAACGAACTCTTTGTCACAATTTAAACAAATGAACAACATGGATACGCAATTGCTTGATTTTAAGGCATTGGATTACGCCAACGACCTAGCTACCTCCCTATTTTCTCGTATTGAAAGCCAACCTTGGGCAATGCTTTTGCGCTCGGCTTCCAATACACATATCGACAGCCGATTCGATGTTCTGGTTGCCAATCCAATCGCAACACTAGAGACCGTTGCTAACGATACGCACATTAAAACAGAGTCGCGACAATACGTGTCTAAAGAAGATCCGTTCTCGCTACTGGATGAACTTCAACAGCAGCTTTTGCCAAACCTTGATTTGGTAGCAAACTGGGATCTGCCATTTGTCGGTGGTGCGCTCGGTTATTTCAGTTACGATTTAGGGCGCCGTGTTGAATCTATGCCAGAACTGGCGACCAAAGACCTTCAAACACCAGACATGGCTGTTGGGCTGTATGAATGGGCGGTAGTGATCGATCACAAGTTGAAGAAAGCGTGTATGGTAGGCCAAAACATTGAGCAAGCGTGGCAATGGCTTAATTCACAATCTCCAGCTGATATTGAAGACTTCAAGCTGATTGGTGATTGGCAATCGAACATGACGCAAGCGTCTTACGCTTCACGTTTTGATCGCGTTCAAGAATACCTATTAAGTGGCGACTGTTATCAAATCAACTTGGCTCAACGTTTTAACGCTTCGTACCAAGGGAGTGAGTGGCAAGCTTACACCAAGTTAGAAGCGGCTAACCAAGCCCCTTTTTCTGCGTTTATTCGTATGCCTCATTCAGCTATCGTGAGCGTGTCACCAGAGCGCTTTTTGGAGCTGAAAGATAACGTCATTGAAACCAAGCCCATCAAAGGTACTCGCCCTCGTAGCCAAGACACTAAGCTAGATCAAGCCAACGCACACGACTTACAGACGGCTGAAAAAGATCAAGCCGAAAATCTGATGATCGTCGATTTGCTGCGTAACGATATTGGCCGTGTTGCGTCACCGGGCAGCGTTCATGTGCCTAAGCTGTTTGATATCGAGAGCTTCCCAGCGGTGCATCACTTGGTAAGCACTATTCGAGCGAACTTAGGTACGCAGTACAACGCAGCAGACTTGCTTCGAGCTTGCTTCCCTGGGGGTTCCATTACTGGTGCACCAAAAGTTCGAGCGATGCAAATTATTGAAGAGCTAGAACCGCACCGCCGTAGCGCTTATTGTGGCAGCATTGGATATATCTCACGCCATGGCCGAATGGATACCAGCATCACGATTCGTACGTTGGTTGCGGAAGATAACAAGCTCTACGCTTGGGCAGGGGGTGGCGTTGTAGCAGACAGTGATTGCTCAGCCGAATATCAAGAGACGCTGGATAAGCTATCTAAGATCTTACCGGCTCTGAAGTAACTTATATCGCTTTTCAGCATATAGAAAAACGGCTCTGCAGTAATGACAGAGCCGTTTTTACTTGCAGCAATTATTCGTGACGCGTCATTCTTCTAACCATTTACACATCACCTGCTCAATATCAGCGGCGGTGTAAGGCTTAGTAAGAATGTCGTTCATTCCTGACTTGATACACTTTTGCCTTTCTTCTAACGTCGTACCTGCAGTGAGTGCGATAATTGGCTTTTTATAACCACGCTGTCTCAAGAACATTGTCGCTTCATACCCATCCATTTCGGGCATTCTACAATCCATAAAGATCAACTCGTAGTCCTTTTCATCGACCGCAGCAAGAGCTTCCATTCCGTTGTTTCTTAAGTCAGGAACAACGTCTAATTTTTTAAGCATCTGCGTGACAATGACCTGATTCATTCGGATATCATCGACGACGAGAACGTGCCTGTTCGCAAGACGAATCCCCTTCTTAGCGCTGACCCCACCAACGGACATGAGTGTTTGCTCTTTCCCTAGCGCTAAAGGGATAGATACTTTGAATATCGTTCCTTGCTTTTCTTTACTGACAAAACTAATTTCGCCGTCCATCAATTCCACTAAGTTCTTGGTGATTGCCAAACCTAGCCCAGAACCTTCAAAATTACGTTTACTCGAACGATCAACTTGCACAAACGGATCGAATAACGTCGCCTGAGCGTCTAGTGGGATACCAATACCAGTATCTTCAACATCAAAGCAAAGGTGTCCATCTAGCCACTCTACCCTTAGGACTACTCCGCCCAATTTGGTAAATTTAATGGCGTTTCCAACCAGATTTACCAGTATCTGCGTTATCCTCTCAGCATCCCCATTGAGATAGTTAGGTATGCCTAGCTTCTTATCAATAGAGAAATGAATGCGCTTTTCCGCCGCTTTCGCTGCGAAGACTCCCATTAATGAACTTTCCAGTTCTGGCCACGCAAAATCTTTGCGGATAATTTCCATCATCCCCGCATTCATCTTGCTGAAATCAAGCAGATCATTAATGATGACTCTCAGCAGCTCACCTGATTGCATCAAGTTCGTGAGGTATTGGTGTTGTTCCGTTTCTAACTCGGTTCGGCCTAGCAACTCAGCACTACCTAACACGCCATTGAGTGGTGTCCTTAGCTCATGGTTGATCATCGCCACAAACTCTTTTGTTGCACGTTCAGACTCTTCTGCTCGTTTACGAGAAGCAATTTCTCGCTCCATACTAAGGTGACGACTGATCACACCATGCACAAGGTCAGACACCAAAGCCATCTGTTTACTGATAAATGCCTTATCCATCTGCTCTAGAGCAATATCAAACACAAGTTCACCAAGGACCTGGTTATGCAGAGTAATCGGTAAATTGAGGAACTCTCCATTCCACACGGGGTCTGTCGGTTTCACCGTATTGGCCAATAAAGTCAAATGCCCAAATTGATGTCGTTTGAGAGATGAAAAATGCACGTCGTCTAAAAGCAAAAAAGCGCCCCTAACTACTGAGCTCGCAGTCAGTTGCTCTAGAAAACTAGCTACAAGCGTTTCATCAAAAACACTCGATAAGAATGAACGTCCGAACTTAATAAGAGTCGCATCGATCTGCTCTTCGAACTCAAACTTGCGCAGATCCTTTTCTGATTTCATTTCAAGCTTCTTCAACGCAATACTGAGTCGCTGATTAGACTCATAGAGTTCGAGACTCTTTTGTTCTAACAACTGCTCAGCCGCTTTGCGTGAGGCGATCTCTCTTTTTAGCTTTCGTTCTATTGGAGAGTGGTTTGTCATGAACTGTTACACTACCTCTAGCCAAAAACGAACTTGGCTTCCATCTGCCGATTGATTCTGATGACGTACATTCACAGACTGACCGAAATGACTCGCGCACCCTTTAACCAAACCGACACAAACATGAGCCATACAACGGGCACTTCGATAGTCAAAAACCATCTCTGTTTCCGTTTCACTAATAAAGTCAAATTGTGGCGGGCTGGCTTCTGGGTAGAGTTTTTTTACTTCAACATGAATAAAATCCTCAACATGGCGCACGAACTGAAAAGTTGTTTGGCATTGCTGCAAGCTTGCATGGTTAGGTATGGACGCGAGCAGGTTTTGGAATACACATTCACCAAAAACTTCCTGCAACTGCTCTGGAGGAATATTGGATATTTTGCTTAAACTGACAATCAGTTTAACCAGATCACGATGATCATAGCTACCAACTGCGGTGTAGATGCCTTCATCGTTAGAAAGTTCGAGAACCTGATCTAATGTTTCGAGACCAAACTTGTCTTCAACTAACTCCATGAACTCAGTGAAAATAATCCCTTTCATCTTCTTCTACTAACCTTATAGTGAGGCTTTAAAATAAAGAATGGTGTATAACGCTATAAGTTTCAAATAAATGTGTTGGTAACAACGCTTTACTCATAGAGCGCCGAAAATAGGGATTGAACTTTGGTCATCAACAAATCAACGCTTTTGCAAAACTTTCAACTGCAGCTTCCAACCGGATATCATAAAGAGTCTCTGGTTCGTTTAGCGCATTTAAAAAATGCGGAGTTACGTGAAGCGGCAGTATTGATCGGCTTTGTAGAAAGAGAGCAAGGCTTACAGGTTATTTTTACTAAGCGTGCGATGCATTTGCGCCACCATCCTGGGCAAATCAGCTTTCCTGGTGGTAAGTATGAACCTGAAGATGACCAATTAGTGAACACAGCATTGAGGGAGGTCGAAGAGGAGATCGGAATCGAACCGTCTCATATTAGAGTGTTTGGTCAGCTCCCAACACTACCAACCATTAGCCAATTTAATGTCACACCATTTTTGGCTTTCGTTTCACCTGAATACACGACGCGAATCGATCCCAATGAAGTGGACGAAGTCTTTGAAGTGCCAGCTAACCACATTTTGAATCCTAGCAAGTTATTCAGCAATCAGTTCAAACTAAAAAACACCAGCCATCGCGTATTTGCCATTCCTTTTCAACAACATTTCATTTGGGGCATGACTGCACAGATCATCGAATCGATGCAAAAACACATCACTTCAAATTGATTGCTCTATCAATTAATTTCGCAGCATGACGTCAATCATCATGTGCATCAATATTAATAAAAAGTTATTTATCAAACATCACTTCACATTAGTTTAATTTAATTTTCATAAAGCAAACGCTTGCGCAAAGATAAATTCATACAACTAATGCATCGAATAAGTTTTTCTAATCACAATCATTAGCAATAATCACGTGTAGCACGCCATTTTCGTGATAAAAAGCAGGTTTTTGACATATCATTCAATAAGCTCGAGCAATACATGATTTAGATCTAATTTTCCTAGTGCAAAATCTTGCAAAATTGCTCCCGACTTATTTCCTGTTCCCAAAATGAGTAACTCAAAAATGAATACAACTACTTCTGCGGTTTCAACCGCACAATCGTCTAGTAAGTTTTCTTACAAAGACTTCACCTGGTGTTTGTCTCTATTCGGCACAGCAGTAGGTGCTGGTGTACTATTCCTTCCAATTAAAGCGGGTGCTGGCGGTTTCTGGCCATTAGTTATCCTTGCTCTAATCGCGGCACCAATGACTTGGTTCGCACACAAATCTCTAGCTCGTTTCGTACTTTCTGCGAAAAACCCTGAAGCTGATATCACTGACACAGTAGAAGAGCACTTCGGTAAAACTGGCGCAAACCTTATTACTTTTGCATACTTCTTCGCTATCTACCCAATCGTACTTATCTACGGTGTTGGTATCACAAACACGGTTGACTCTTTCCTAGTTAACCAAATGGGTATGGAATCTATCCCTCGCTGGCTACTGTCTGGTGCACTTATTGCAGCAATGACAGCAGGTGTAGTATTCGGTAAAGAGCTAATGCTGAAAGCAACATCAGCAATGGTTTACCCTCTAGTATTCATCCTACTAGCGCTATCTTTCTACCTAATTCCTGACTGGAATACATCAATGATGGAAGTGTCTCCAAACTGGGGCGAAATGCCTTCAATCGTTTGGCTAGCAATTCCAATCATCGTATTCTCATTCAACCACAGCCCAATCATCTCTCAGTTCTCTAAAGAACAACGTCGTGTATACGGTGATGACGCAGTTAAGAAAACTGACGCGATCACTGGCGGTGCAGCGATGATGCTTATGGGCTTCGTTATGTTCTTCGTATTCTCTGTAGTTCTTTCTCTATCTCCAGAGCAACTAGCAACTGCGCAAGAACAAAACATCTCAGTATTGTCTTACCTAGCTAACGTTCACGAGTCTCCACTTATCTCTTACATGGGTCCTCTAGTGGCGTTCGCAGCAATCACTTCTAGCTACTTCGGTCACTTCCTAGGCGCACACGAAGGTCTAGTTGGTCTAATCAAATCTCGCTCTGAATCACCTAAGAGCAAGATTGAAAAAGCATCACTAATCTTCATCGTTGTGACTACTTGGATCGTTGCTATCGTTAACCCAAGCATCCTAGGCATGATTGAAACGATGGGCGCACCGATGATTGCAGCTATCCTATTCTTGATGCCTGTATTCGCTATGAACAAAGTTCCTGCAATGGCGAAGTACAAAACTTCAGCACCTGTACAGATTTTCACAGCAATCTGTGGTCTTGCAGCAATTAGTTCTGTAATCTACGGCGCTCTTTAATCACTGCTCTTTTACAAGACGTGATTAATTCAAGAATATAACGATAATAAAAAGCCTCCCAACTCCCCTTGGGAGGCTTTGTTCTGAGGTAATCGATATGATTAGTGTTTTTGATATCTATAAAATCGGTGTTGGTCCTTCAAGCTCACATACTGTAGGTCCAATGAAAGCGGGTAAAGAGTTTATTGATGATCTCCGTGCAATGGGAAAGCTGCGCGACATCACTAAAATCACCGTTGACGTTTATGGTTCACTATCACTGACAGGGAAAGGTCACCACACGGATATCGCAATCATCATGGGTCTTGCTGGCAACTCCCCTGAGAAAGTAGATATCGACTCTATTCCGGGCTTTATCGCTCGCGTAGAAGAAACTGAACGCCTTCCTGTTGGCATGCACTGTCACACAGTATCGTTCCCGAAAGATGGTGGTATGAACTTCCATACTACTAACCTTGAGCTTCACGAAAACGGCATGCAGATCCACGCGTGGATCGAAGACGAAAAAGTGTACTCAAAAACTTACTACTCTATCGGCGGCGGCTTCATCGTTGATGAAGAGAACTTCGGTAAAGAGGTAGAGAACCCAATCAAGGTTCCTTACGAATACACAACAGCAGAAGAGCTTGTTCACCAGTGTAAAGAAAGCGGTCTTTCTATCAGCGCACTAGTGATGAAAAACGAACACTCTCTGCACTCTGATGAAGAGACTCGTACATACTTCGCAAACATCTGGCGCACAATGCGCGAGTGTATGGATCGTGGTATGAACGAAGAAGGTATTCTGCCTGGTCCACTGCGTGTACCTCGTCGTGCAGCAGCACTTCGTCAGCAACTGCTTACTTCTGAAAAAACAACGAACGATCCAATGTCGGTTGTTGATTGGGTAAACATGTTCGCTTTCGCAGTAAACGAAGAGAACGCAGCAGGTGGCCGTGTTGTGACAGCACCAACTAACGGTGCGTGTGGCATCATCCCTGCGGTACTGGCTTACTACGACAAGTTCATCCAAACCGTAACTGAAAAAGATTACATCCGTTACTTCGCGGCTTCTGGCGCAATCGGTGGTCTTTACAAACGTAACGCGTCTATCTCTGGTGCAGAGGTTGGCTGTCAGGGTGAAGTTGGCGTAGCGTGTTCTATGGCGGCGGCAGGTCTTGCTGAGCTTATGGGTGGTAGCCCTGAGCAAGTATGTATGGCGGCGGAAATCGCAATGGAGCACAACCTAGGCCTAACGTGTGACCCAGTTGCAGGTCAGGTACAGGTTCCATGTATCGAGCGTAACGGTATCGCGGCAGTAAAAGCGATCAACTCGACTCGTATGGCACTGCGTCGCTCTTCAGCTCCGACAGTTTCTCTAGATAAGGTTATCGAGACCATGCTAGAGACTGGTAAGGACATGAACGCGAAATATCGTGAGACGTCTCAAGGTGGTCTAGCAGTTAAAGTTATCTGCTAATCCCCTCTTCTCTCTGAATTGAAAAGCCCGAGCATTGCTCGGGCTTTTTTTCATTCCTATATCCACCTAGGAAAAATTCCCTCTAGATTGAGCTTTATAAAAAAATCTAAAATGTCCGCTATATCCAGAAGTTTAGGATATGCCCGTAGAACATCACATACCTTCCAATTCAATATTGATACCGTATTCAAAACATTACATTTGGAGCGCTTTAACACATGATTAGGTTTGAACTAGGAAACCAAATCTGCGTTTGCTTGTCCGACAAACAACTTTCACTTGAGCTCAACAATTCCACCCACTCTTCTATTCCTATCAGTAGAATTGAATATTTACTTTTGAGCACCATCGCGGCTTTTGGGAACTTAAATGCACCGATTAGTCAGAGGAATATCGAAAAGAAGTTATTAGCGCAGTATCAACTGGTACTGCCTGAAAATGGATTTAAAAACTCAATCGCCTCACTTAGAAAGAAATTCAGACTCCTCACGCAGAACCATGTTTCCATGCAGCAATCACTCATCGAAAATATTCACCGCAAGGGGTATTTTGTTCCCTTCCACAATCAACACGCACAAAAGGACGGCTTACGTCAGCAAGAGAGTATCGACAAGCGAACTGCTCATAGTATTAGGACTTTTATAGAGATTTGTTTAAGAAATCGACTGCTCTACTTGAACATTTTGTTCTTTCTTGTACTCACTGGGTTGCTTTATCTTGCGATCTGTTTTTATGCGATAAGCAACATCGTAAGACAGAATTATTTCGATAGCGCGTCATCATTAGCTCAAGACATTGCACTTAAAAGCTGTTTTGAAAATGAAGACCGCTTGAAAGGTTTTTTCGACAATGTAAGGTTGGTTGAATCAGCGTTGTTGACTGACCGACATAATATCCGCTGTCTTATCACACCTGAGGCCGTGGTCCCGGTAAACAACAACGACATAAGCAAGTGGTTAGATAATGACAGTTATACAACCCACACATTCGATCTTGCTGGTGCCACGGCAATGGTGCGAGTCAAAAACATCAACATTACAAATAACATAGAAAATCACATGTCACGGATGTTCCTATCAGGAATGAAAGTATGCACAAACACGGGGCCTGCTTTGGAGATCGGCGATACAAACGGTCAGTCGTTTCTTTACAACGTCAATGGCAGTGGCTATAGGGAAGTCTATTACGTCACTGGCCCTGTGAGTAGTATTCTGGCGCTGAGCTTACTTCTTATCGTGTTGGTTAATCACAAGCTACTACGTTCAATTCTGACTTATATGTGGGCCATCCGTCACTTCAAATTAAAGCTTGAGCCCATTTACAACACGGCCAACAAAGTGAACATTCACTATGAGGTACTTTCGCGCTTTCAAGTGAAAAACACCCAAAAGTTCATAGAGAGTCTTATTAGCAATGGGCTTTTGCTCACTCATACAATGCTACTAATTCGGCTTATTTACGGCTCATCTAGGTCGCTCATCGCGCCACTTAGTATCAATGTATGCCCTTCATTGCTTGAAGGGCGCAACTTTCTCAAGCTCTATCGCCAACTCAGTAAGTTGGACTGTTCGCTCCTAACGATAGAGATTACAGAAAACGCGTCCATGTACTACACCGAAGAGATATATTCGAACGTCAAGAAGCTGAAAGGCTTGGGTTGCAAAATCAGCATTGATGACTTCGGCACTGGTAACAACAATGTTGAGCTTATTGGCAATATCACACCCAACTACCTAAAGATCGATAGATTGTTCGTTATGGATCTCAAACAGGATGATAAAAAGTCAGAAATGCTTCGTCAGCTAATCGCCATGGGACGTACCTACCATTGCACTGTTATCGTTGAGGGTGTGGAATGTGCCGAGTGCGCTCATCTACTTACTACTCTTGGTGCCTATATCCATCAAGGCTACTATTACCCGCTCCTGCGTTGACAGGGGCTTTTTCTTCAAACCTTCATGAGCGTAATTGCGCTTTTATCGCATCCCTCACTATAATAGCGGTATGCTGTGTACCACCTCTGAATAGATCCAGATAGATATGATCGCGATTAAACCGGCAAAGTTGAAAGATTTTGCGAGCTTGATGCAATTGGAAGTGCATGACGATCAAAAAGGATTTTTTAAACCGTTTGAGCAAGCTTACCAAAACCGAAGTAAGTCAGAAGTGTTTTATACCATATTCCAAGACAGCTTGGCGGTAGGCTACTTAGTTATAGATAAGGCATTTGCTCAGTATGCACCGTTTGCAAAACGGCATGAACTTAAGCTGAGCTACATGGTGATTGGCAAGCAGTTTCAACAGAAAGGCGTTGGGAAAGCGACGCTTCAAAAGTTGATGGTTTATGGTTACGCCATCGATGCGGAGAGTAATTCTATTTGTGCAACCGTTTCCTGTTCAAACAAAGTGGGGATTACACTTTTTGAATCGGCTGGTTTTGAAAACACTCAAAAAACGATTTACGAACCTGATGGGAAAGCCGTCATCATGAGGCATCCGCTTAGTTGATGTTATAAAGGGCAGTGTCAAAAGACTCAACTGCCCTAATCCATTTTTATACTGAAAGAACTTCAGCCTGCCATCCGTAACCAAGATACTCTTTCGCTAAACTTTGAGCCACAAACATCGATACTACAACTTCTGTCCATTGGTCACTCATTCCGATTCGGTAGCGAAGTTTCATCATTTTCATAAATTTTACATCTTGTTGTTTACGCACAGACACCAGAGTTATCAGCTAAAACACCATAAACAATCGAAGTCATTGTTTTGGTTATGGTGCAATCAGAATGCTAACCTTGGGTGTAATTAGTTATTCCATAGTTTTCGAAATAACACCGCACACATTCTGCAAAATGATATGATTAGAATGTAGAGTAAAAATACTGCATTTATAAAAATCAGTGAGGTTAATTAATTTTTATGGAAAGCGAGATACATACATCGATAATCGTTGATAGCTTTGAGGCACTCGCAACAAAGCAAACCATGCTACTTGCCAACACCCAAGCCCAAAATTGTGAAGAAACCCTTAAGCAATGTATTCTTGAGGCGATGGATTGGTTCAACATTGATCGAACAACGATGTTTCCCAACTCAATGTTGTTTTTTAGTCATGGTAAAACAATAAGTGTTGCTCGTCCCCCTCATCAAATATTAACCGCAGAGCAGGTATCTCCTGTAGATGGAGAAAAGTACCTTCGCTTGATTGGCAACTCATCGAAGACACAACTGTTTTCCGCGAAAGAGATGGAGTCAAGCGACGTCACAGTGCTGAGAATGATCGCCGCGCAAGGCGGTAGCCATCACTATACCATTCCATTGGTTCAATTCGGGCAGCGTTGGGGGGGCATGTCTTTTACGCTCTTCAACAACCAAAGAGCAGCGTTAAGCGAGAAAGAACTCAACGAGTATACTTACCTTTCACATATGTGGCTGTCGTTTTGGCAGCACTCTAAGTTACATCGAACCTTATATAAGACCGATGTATCTACACATAATGAAAATACAAAGATGCTACGCCTAAGCCAAAGGCAGTATGATGTGTTAGCACTGCTAACGACAGGGAAGTCAGCCAAGGAATGTGCCAAAGAGCTGAATTTAAGCCCAAGAACCATCGAGTCACACAAGTATCGGCTATTAGACCTGTTAGAACTCGACTCACACGCGGAGCTCGTGCAATTTGCCTTGAGAAACGGGGTTGAATACTGATGCAACACAGAAGTTGAGCAATCAAGGTAGGCACTTGCCTACCTTTATCGCTCTAGTGTGTTGCTGTTTTAGACACCAAATTAACGATCAACACACCAGTTATAATGAAGCCAATACCTATTAGAGCAGCGAGGTCGAGTTTCTGGCCGTATAAGACGTAACCAACCCCAGCGACCAATACTATGCCTGCCCCACTCCATATCGCGTATACAACACCAACTGGCATTGTTTTTACCGTTACTGACAAAAGGAAAAAAGCAATAGCATAGCCAACCAGTACAATCGAACTCGGCAACCATTTCGTGAACTGTTCGGTTTTAGGGATATAGGATGTTGCTATGACTTCACAAACAATAGCAATACTTAACGCGACCAATGGCGGTAAAGAAACTAAAAGCTTGAACATAATTACCACGCAAGAAGATTAACTCAAGCGCGGCATTATAGAGATTCTTTACCGCTTATCTAGCCTAGTTTTAGAAAAGCAATTTTACGTACTAGCAATAATCAAGGGAATCATGGGGCACCTTCCGAACTCATGGATTTAAATTGGCTAGAGTTCACTTTCGTTTATATTAAGAATGCAGATGTCGTTCGATTGCGCTCGTTTCAAGTTAACGTAAGTGATGTCTTTTATTCCTAATTTCTTAAGGCTATCGATATCATAGCTCCAGCCCTTCATGTCTGAGTTGCACCCTTGGCTTTGCCATTTTTCTTGATTATTCAGATACCCAAACTGACTGATTTTTGGGTTAACCGAAATCATTGAATAAAAGGTCTTCTCACGGTTTTTAAGTAGCTGCAGTGCGCGATTCCAACGCTCAATTGCTTCTTTATCATTTGTTAACTTAAAAGAAGCATACTCAAGATGATCAACCCATAGTACTGATGCCGCACCAGTAATTAGTACTGAAGATGCCGCAGGGAGCACATAGTTTGCGCACTCAGCTTGACAGTCACCATTGATGATAAGGTGTACATTGCTAGTATGCATCCAGCGCCCTAGCTCCATCGCAGCTTGATGATCCCCTCCTTTGCTATCTACCATTATCGTTGAAATCTGCTCTTTCGATTGCTTTATTAACGTCTGAGCAAACTGAACCGACTGTGGTGTTATTTCCTCATAAAAATACAAAGTGCGACCTTTAACGGAAATATCTTTACCGAAGTCACACCCCACCAGTAGCAAAGGTAAACAAATCACAATGTAACGCACGTTAATTCCCCTTTCAGCCATAATGAGCTAATGCGTTGTCCTCTATCAATAGTAATCAGGGAATTAACAACCAACGCACCAAAGTGTTGTTTTTTTGACCAAAGTCAAAATACACCATTAATAGCATAACAAATTTCATCGTGTCTATGAGAGTACGACTAAGTTATAGGGTTTTCACTAAACTAAAAGCAACCACCGATCGCACAACTACATTGCATATTAGAAAGCGCCATACTCGACGACGCCAATAAAAATCTTTCAATCTCACATTCTGTATCGACATATGGCCTGATTTAAGTTAGCTTTAGATGTATAGACGTCTAGAAGCTTAGGGAGAAAGCTGTGCCAATACGAATTCCAGATCAATTACCCGCGTCAGATATTCTTAGAACAGAGAACATCTTTGTGATGAATGAGACACGTGCCGCTAGTCAGGAAATCCGCCCTCTGCGAGTTCTCATACTGAACTTGATGCCCAAAAAAATCGAAACAGAAACCCAGTTCCTGCGATTACTTTCAAATAGCCCGCTGCAAGTAGATGTCGAACTATTACGTATTGACGATAGGCCGAGTAAAAATACACCGACAGAGCACTTAGATACCTTTTATCGTCAATTCGAAATGGTTAAGAACCGAAATTTCGATGGTTTGATCATCACAGGCGCGCCGTTAGGTCTAGTGCAATTTGAAGATGTTATTTACTGGGATCATCTCAAGACCATCATGAGTTGGGCAAAGGAACATGTAACATCAACTCTATTTGTATGCTGGGCTGCCCAAGCAGGATTAAAACTGCTTTATGATTTGCCGAAGAAAACTCGTAAAGAGAAGCTTTCTGGGGTTTATCATCACGACATTCATCACCCATACCATCCAATATTACGAGGATTTGATGACTCGTTTCTTGCTCCTCACTCTCGGTACGCCGATTTCTCTCCTGAGTATCTTAATGATCACACCGATCTAGATATCCTCGCTACATCAGATGTGGCTGGTGTTTATCTTGCTGCAACGAAAGATAAGCGCAATGTGTTTGTAACTGGCCACCCCGAATATGACTCGCATACATTACACAATGAGTACATCCGCGATTTAGGAGAAGGCATGGAGCCAGCAATACCGGTAAATTATTACCCTAATAACAATCCGGACAACCCACCACGCGCGAGCTGGCGCAGCCACGGCCATCTGTTGTTTTCAAATTGGCTAAACTACTGCGTATACCAACAAACGCCATACGATTTAGACCATTTCAGCGAGTCTGCATTTACTAAAGATGATTGAGAGTACTAGGGGCTGTTACTCTTTCGCGGTTAAATTTTGTTCGAGGTAAAATCGTTTTAGGCGAGGCAAGAAGTGCGTAGCCTAGTCATTCTAAGCAAATACTTCTTAACAAAGCATGAAACGATTTTAGTCGGGGGCGCCTAGCCGAACCCTCTGGGCAGCGTTTGTTGGCCATTTCTACTTCGTTATCGACTTCTCATGTAGGCTAACTACACATCAAAGTCTCTGCCTTGTATAAACACCCAACAATTCGCTGCAAAAATCAGCTCGAAAGAGCAACATACCCTACTTAAATAGCCGGCTAAGTCCGGCTATTTCATCGTTATTTGCAAACCTTGTCGCATTGTAATTTGGCGCTATTAGTCATTTCCACGTGAACTCATATCATGCCTTTACTCAATGGTAATTAGGTGATGTAGATGAGCTTAAAGAATTCACTTTCAATTTGTGCGCTGGTGATGTTAAACGGCTGTGTAACCGTCAATGAAGGAGAGCCCACTCAGAAAGCAGATCCCATCGCCATGGCTGAGTCTCGCATTGCGCTGGGTCTAGGATACCTCGAAAATGGAAACATGATTCGTGCACACGATAATTTGCAACAAGCGCTTTCTCACGCACCTCAATATTACCGAACCCAGCTATCTATGGCGCACTATTACGAAACAGTAGGTGAAGTCGATAAAGCAGAAAGTATGTATAAACGATCACTTCGCCAGCATACTAAGAACGGAAACGTATTGAACAATTATGGGACATTTCTGTGTAAACAAGGGAAATACGAACAAGCCGATAAAATGTTCACTCGGGCGATCGAGCAGCCATACTACTATCTGATTCCCGCCAGTTACGAAAATGCCGCTTTCTGTGCTCTTAAGTCTCAACAACCAAAGCGAGCAAAATATTACTTTGAAAGAGCCATCGATCATGACCCTCATCGACCAAAATCCATCCTACAACTGGCAAAATTGGAAATTGACGATGGAGAGTACACGGACGCCCGTATACGACTCATGCGTTTTCACCAGACCTACGGGTTAAAGAAGCCCTCATTACAACTCATGGTGGAACTAGAGGGAGCCGCTGGCAATGACGCTCTGAAAGAGAAGTATCAGCAGAAACTAGATAACTTATCTTAACTTGTTGGTGTTTTTTCTTGGGTAGCGGCGGCGTAGTTGCTCACGCTGCTGCTTGGTCAATTTCCGCAAGCGTCTCACTCTGGTTCTTTTTTGAATGCTTAGGTACTCTAAATAAACAATACGTATGAAAGCAATGAGCCCGATGACAAGCAGTATCGTGAACACGGTCATAAATGGCTGACATAACCAATCTGGTTGGCATGGGACAAAAAATTCAAATTCCATAACGCCCTCCCTTATCAGTGTTGGTAACACTCGTCATAGACTGATTATGATCATTGACCTCTCAATCATATCCCTAAACCTCTGCTTTGAACTTGCTCCAGGGCATATCTTTTGAGCAAACTCATTGAGAATGCCGCTTACGCCTATTACTTGAACATAATTAGTGGCCCATAATGGCTAAATATCAATACCTTGCGTGATACTTTATTCATTCTATATCACATAATTAAAATATAAATTTGCGTAAAAACTAATTAAATTTATACATTCACCAATCTTAGTAAAGACAAATCAATATAAAAATAATTATAACGCCATCATTTATAAGGAAATAGTTACATGCAGTTTAAGTATTCATTAATAACGGCAGTTACGCTTGCATTACTTCAAGGTTGTGGAGGTGGTGATTCATCTTCTAACACCAATACGACTGACAATTCCACTTGGAAGGCAGGGGATTTTAGTCAGTCTTCTAGCGACTTCGCGAATAAATGTGAAAATCCGCGAACAGGTTTAGACCCATATGCAGGAAACACAGCATACCCAGACCAAGCAGGGTCATCTTTACAAGAAAAAATGTTCTTACGCGCATTTACCAATGAAACTTATCTTTGGTATGACGAAGTACCAGATAACAATCCAAGTAACTACCGCACAGTGGTTGATTATTTCAACACCTTAGTAACGTCAGAAGTGACACAAACTGGCAAGCCGAAAGATCGTTTCCATTTCACGGTACCTTATGAAGAGGACATGAAATCATCACAGTCTGGCCTTGTTGCTGGGTTTGGATTCAATTGGTTCTTCATTCGAGGCACTCAGCCAAGAGATGTCAGAATCTCTTACACTGAGGATGCTTCACCCGCTTCGCTAAATGGCATCGCTCGCGGTGATAAACTAATTGCGATTAATTCCATTGATGTTGTCAATACTGGTAGCCAGTCCGACATAGACTTTATTAATGCGACCTTATTCAATCCGAACCTGAACCAAGACTATACTTTTACGTTTGAGAGTGTCAGCGGACAAACTAAAACCGTCACATTAACTGCTACAGATGTTGTAACATCCCCAGTCCGCAATGCGAAAGTCATTAACTATAATGGCAAAAAAGTCGGTTACCTTCAGTACAACTCATTTGAACCTAGTGCGCAGACCCCACTGATCAATGCGTTTAACAAACTATCGGAAGCGCAAGTTGATGAGGTCGTTGTTGACCTTCGTTACAACGGTGGTGGCTTGGTATTACAGTCATCTCAAGTGGGTTACATGCTCAGTGGCGCAGGCCAAAACCGCGTATTTAGCGAGCTTATTCACAATGATAAAGTCATGAAGAACACACAAGCAGGTGCAAACACTTACAAGTTCACCAACGTCGCTATTGACTGGGCAGCAGGTCGTTACTCTGATGAACCTCTGCCAACACTGTCAGCCACTAAAGTCTATGTATTAACCTCTGGCGGAACAGCCTCTTCGAGTGAGTTACTGATAAACGCTCTGAGGGGGATAGATGTAGACGTCATTCAAATCGGTTCAACCACGACGGGTAAACCATATGGGTTCGCACCTGAGCAAAATTGTGGCACAAACTACTACACGATCCAGTTTAAATCAGCGAATGAGAAAGGCTTTGGGGATTTCGCGGATGGATTCATCCCAACCTCTAAAAACATGGTAAACAGTACGCTTGGTTTAGATAACAAGGTGGAAGGTTGCTTGGTTGGGGATGATCTATCTAAACCACTTGGTGACACGTCGGAAGGCATGCTTGCGGCTGCGTTAAACTACATGGACACTGGTGTATGCCCGCAAGTTTCGCCAGTAAGCTTCAACTCAATGCCATTAGATTCGTCTTCACCAGCAATCATGGACTTGCGTTCTCCTTTGAAAACAGAGGCGATTCATGTTGATATCCAATAACTTCCCAAGCAAAGGCCTTACACTTGCATTAGTACTAGGTTCATCACTAGCGGTAACCGGATGCCAAGCAGTTGCTGACTCTCCTATCGAAGCGCTAAGTGTAAATACAACATCTCAAGCCATTATCGAAGTGCAGAGTGCGATCGCAGAAATTCAAAACACACCGGCCCCTAGAGTTGCAGGAAATGTCTTTGAAACGTCACCTCACTTACTGATAGAGAAAGGGAGAGTGAAAGGCAAAGACAACTTGCTACTTGACGGTAGCTACACGGATTTGCCTGATCAATACACATTGCAAATCCGAGGCGAAAGCTGCGGTTTGTACTACGCGAAGCTGGATGTATTCGTTCCTTTAGAATCTATTGATTGTATCCCGTATACAACGCCATAAAGAAAAGCCCGCTGATATTCTCAGCGGGCTTTTAACTTTTCTTATTGTTTGAACTACTTCAATGCAATCCACTCTTTTCTTTGCTGCTTATCCATATAAGACCAAGCCATAAAACGGCTGATCTTTTGCCCTTGACTCATTTCAACCACTCTAATCGCTTTAACACCCAGCTTCTCTAATTGTTTTCGCATCGGTCGAACGTTGTCTTTCTTTGAGATTAAGGTAGTAAACCAAAGAACCTGTGCACTGAAAGCTTGGCTTTCATTCGCCATTTTACGAATGAAGGCAGCTTCTCCACCTTCACACCAAAGCTCGGCATTTTGCCCACCAAAGTTAAGCGCTGGTTTATTCGCTTTTCCTTGATTGGCTTGAACCTTCACACCCTTCTTACGTTGGTTAGCTTTTAAGTTATCAAGCTTGCGCTGGCTGCCCATCGCAGCTTCTTCTGCTGAGCGGTGAAATGGAGGGTTACAGGTAGTAACATCATAACGATCGTTCGGCTGGATGATACCACGATAAATATTCGACTCATCACCTTGCTGCACCAGTTCAATCTTCCCGTTTAATGATGCGTTACGAGTGACGATAGCTTGAGCTGATTCAATCGATTTTGGATCAACATCGCTACCTGTATAGTGCCAACCATATTGGGTTACACCTACAATTGGATAAATGCAGTTTGCACCAACACCGACATCAAGCGCTCGCACATTTTGGTGCAGATATTTTCCTTTGGCTTCACCATCGAGCAATTCTGCAACACGATGGACATAGTCAGCGCGTCCTGGGATCGGCGGACACAAGTAAGTATCAGGAATGTCCCAAAACTCTATATCGTAGTACGCCGCTAACAATGCTTTGTTTAGCATCTTGACCGCTTTTGGATCGGAGAAGTTAATTGAGTCTTCCCCTTTCGGGTTCTTGATTACAAATGGTTTGAGCTGAGGTTCGGCTATCACCAGTTTTTTAAAATCGTAGCGGCCGTTATGAGCATTACGCTCATGCAGACCACTCTTGGCGATTTTAATAAACTCGACATCACTCTTTTTTGCCGAAGCATTTACTTTCGCTGCGGGTTTGTTTTTCACTCGCTTTGACTTAACCTTAGTTGCATCTTTGCCCGTTTTCTGGGGCGTCGTTTTCGGCTGAGCTTGTTTCGCGTTGTGATTATTGTTCTTCATTCGAATCCGCTTTTAAATCGAGGTACATCATAAACAGACGAGCATCAAATTCGAGCTGGTGATACTCCGGCTCCATGTAGCAGCACAGTTGATAAAATGCTTTATCATGATTTTTCTCACGAGTATGAGCCAACTCATGCACCACCAGCATACGTAATAGTGCTTCTGGTGCATCTTTAAACACGTTTGCAATGCGAATTTCATTCTTCGATTTCAGTTTACCACCGTGGTTGCGGCTAATCACACTGTGCAACCCAAGCGCGTTGTTCACCACATGAATTTTCTTATCGTAAATGACTTTACTGATTGGCGCCGCCTTCTTCATGTAGCGGTTCTTGATCGCTATTGCGTACTCATAAAGCGCCTTCTCACTTTTGATTTGGTGTCTATCTGGGTAGCGTTTTTCGAACCAAGGTACCAGCTTGCCACTGTCTACCAGTGAGCTAACTTGCTCAACGATGTTCTGAGGGTAACCTTGAATGTATCGAAGTGAAGGATGCATGCGTGTTAAGTCTGCTTTGACAATAGAAAGGGAGCAATTCTATCTTTTCTAAAACGGTAATGCACCTGAAGAAGAGGAGCAATAGCCTAGCAAATTGCACATCACTAGGCTATTTATCACTACATCGGTAGCAAGTGTTCTTGAATATAGCCGACATTATCGTGATTCTCACGATCTTGTTTTTTAGGCATTTGCATATAGTCTCCATAGATCATCGATAAATAATCTTCGTAGCGCACAATGCTTTGGTAATGCCGATCTTCAAACTCAACGGTCGTGTATTCATGATACAGAGAGGCTTCACACAACTCCTTAGACAAATAGCTACTTCCGATACTGACTGCGAAACCAGATTGCCTCACCAATCGGTGTGAGCACAAACTCTCAATAGCACGCAAAAACCAATGTGTTGGAATTACCCGAACTAATTTCTGAGACAAGCGAAACACCCTCTCAGCGAGTGGGTTAGATCGTTTCTTTCTTGAACGCTGTACCCTAGGAAAGAGATTCAACACTTTCATCAAAGAGAAGCGAAACTTCGCCGTTGCTTGGTTTTTTCCTAAACTATCTATTGGGAATATATCAATGTTTATCCCTACGCCCTTAATGCGCCCATTAGAGATCTCTGAGCCATTAAGCGATAACTTACTGAACAAAAAAGGATAAGGGTTTGGCTCCGAATTTAGGTTAAAAAAGGTAAAGTCTGGATTCTCGCGTGTAAAATTGTCGAGTAAATATTCGTAGTCATCCCGAGGCATCATGATGTCTATATCATCGTCCCAAGGTATGTAACCTTTATGTCGAATTGCTCCAAGAAGTGAGCCCCCCGCCAACGAGTAATCAAGTTGATGCTGTTGGCAAAAATCATGCACCTTATCAAGTATCGACATCTGGACACTGCGAAGCTGCTCGAAAGTTAGTTGTTTCAAATTGATTTACCTATAGTATGAAATCGTCTTCTGCAAGCCATCGTTTAACGCAACGTGTGGCCGCCAATGCAATGCTTCTAGCTTGTTGGTAGATAGCTTCGTTCTCTTGTATTGGCAATACGCGCTGTCAGTGGCGATCTCATGGACTACAGAGTGTTTATCTCCACTAAGCTTGGTTAGCAAATTTGAAAGCTGAAGAATCGATACCTCATCGTTCTCATTGGCAATGTTGTAAGCCGTGTTCTTTTCTCCCTTAAGCATCACTAGTAACAGAGCAGAAACGGCATCGGTGACATAGCAAAATGAACGCAGCGCACTGCCATCACTTTTTAATACAATAGGCTTATCGTTAACCACATCCCCAAGCAAATCTGACATTACTCTGCCATCATTGAGAAACATGCCAGGCCCATAAGAATGAGCAATGCGAACCGAATTAAACGTTAATCCATACTGGACGGCATAACTCTGGAGCATTGTCTCCGCAAGGCGCTTGCTTTCTGGGTAGCACGATCTCGCATCAAGAGGATCGAAATGACCAAAATCCGTCTCTTCTATGTATTCAACGTCCAATACCTCTCCATAGACTTCACGGGTGGAAAGAAACACGAAGTTGCTTACGTGCATGTCTTTGACAAGCTCCAATAGATTTGAAGTGCCTTGAACATTTGCTTTGATGATACCCACAGGATCGTTTTTTATATGGTATGGACTTGCACTACTCGCCGCATGGATCACAAAGTCTATGTGGCCTTGATAGTCTAGTGGCTCACAAACGTCCTGATAGAAACAAGTAAACTCATTTGCGGTTTCACCAAAGGTGTCCATCACTCGCTGCTTATTTCGAGCCAAGATTAAAATATTGATATTTAAATTGTCGACTTTATTTAAGTAAACCAAAAAGCGAACAACACAGGCTGCCAGCATGCCAGTTGCCCCAGTAATTAATACCGTTTTATCTCTAAGCACGCCCCAATCAGGTAACGCAGTATAAATATCTTTATTATCGTCAGTTAAGATACTTTGCTTCTGTTCAATCATAACATTAACCAAACACCTGTAAGTTTTCTTGAGTATCAATGATCGCTTTAAATATAAAGAAATCGATTGGAGACGTTATTTTAATATTTTCAGATATGCCGGATACCAAGCGTACATCGTGTCCATATGTGGTCATCAGTGAGCAAGAATCGATTGCGTCAATAAAGCCTTCTTCCCTTGCCTGCCTATGTACTTGAAGAATGTCCTTTAAATAGAAACTTTGTGGCGCTTTTGCTAAGCGTGATAAAGAGCGGTCATGAACATTCTGAACAACATCATCATTATCAACCAAGACAAATGTTTCTACTGGTGGACACGTCGTAATGGCACTACCATGGCTTTTCACCGCCTCAATGTTACGATTGATGATGTCATCATTAATCAGAGGCCTCACTCCATCATGTATTAACACAACAGAGTTATGGTCAAATTCTTCTTCTATTTTACACAACCCATTAAATATGGATTCTTGGCCACTTTCACCGCCCGGAATAATAAATTTCACTTTTTGAATATCAAACTTGAAAAGTAACTTCCTTAAATAGTCAATCCATGGTTCGACGCAAACAACAACAATGGCATCAATGTTTGGGTTCTCTTCAAATTTTTCCAATGTATAAACAATGACCGGCTTATTATATAGCTCTAAAAACTGCTTGGGTTTGGTACTGTTTTGCATACGGGTTCCCACACCACCAGCAAAAATCAATGCAACATTCATAATTCGCTCCTAAATCATAGATATCATTTTGTTGATGCTAGCGTTCACAGTCTGTCTATATTGTTCATAGCGTTTAGGCTCATAACCCTCCTCAACAGACTGCATCAAACGGTCAACAATCGACTTGGCATCAAATTGCTCGTAGGTAAAAAATCGATCTGGGTAACCAATACAATCACCAAACATCTTGACTTTGTTATTCCATACCAACCCAGCCACAGGTACTTTGAGTGAGTATGAAATAATGCATGCATGTAACCTAGCGGCAACCGTACATTTAAACGTGGCGATCAGCTCCACCAGTTCTTGAGGAGTTTGAGGTTCGATAATGTGAAGGGGCTTACCCATATAATTTTCTAAGTCGACGAGAATATCGACATCGCTTTTTAACCCATTGGTAAATAGTTGATACTCTTGCCCTCTCGACTCCAGCTCAGAAAGCAAAGACGCGTAGAAAGCAATCACTTGCTCCCTATTAAAATCAAGACCATTGTCTTTGAATATTTTTGAACGAACCAAGCCGACGCCAACTCGATCAGTCGAGTTTTTCTTTACACCATAAACTTCCGAACTAAACACTGCAGAATCAGCAACTTGTGCAGTTTCAATATGGTCTGTCTCAATGTATCCGTCATTCAATACATTCAAGTCATCTCGGGTGGTGATCATTTTGACGGATGAGTTATTTAAACTCGCTTTTAGCAAACGGCACTTATAATCAGCTTGATCATAACCTTCTACACCAACCGCATTAAAAAATATCGGGCATGGCTTAGCTTGAACAGTATCAACGAGTGCTGAAATATGAGCCCAGCAATCTTGATACTTATATTTGATCATGCCACCACCGGCGAAAACAATGGCCGCTGCATCATCAAACTTATTTTTATAATCACGTTTGTAGCAGCCAATTTTGTAATTAAAGGAAGAACGTGGTGATAGTTTGCTAAGGATTTTGTTTATCGATTTTCTCTTAATTTTTTTTGCACTATTAAACTCATTGGAATAATTAAGGTTAAATCGTTCAACAACAAGTTGTTCTTCAAGGGCATTTTTCCTAATTAGATACTCTGCACTATCGGCAATTACTTGGTCACCGAGGTTGGTATCATGTGTATACCCAACCATAACCAACTTCTTTGGAGTCATATCCTTATACCTTTAATCGAATTAAATTTTTTTCTTCTGTGCTTAGCACAAGCCAATATGTCAGCCCTACAATCATGCCAAATGAAATGAATCCGGATGAGATAACGCGAAGATAGCTAGGCTCATAGCTACTAGTGAATACGAATAGCACTACGCAAGTGGGAGTGATAACTTGTAGTGCTTTAGTCAAAACAAAAAATACATATCGTTTGATGGACAGCCCCGCTTTCTTCCGCAAAAAGCCAAATCTCATCAAGCAAGAAACCACTTCCATTACGATAGAAACAACGATTACCGAGTAAGCGGGATAACCTAACGTCAATACTGCATAAGCAAAAGGAATCGTCAGCAGTAATACCGAACCAATGGTTGATTGGTACGCCTTAACATCGCCAATAGCTTGAATCGCCGTTTGAAGACCAATTGTCGTCAGGTTGACCAAAGACAAGATTAAAAACAGCTTCACAAAAGGCACGGCTTCTTGCGGATACTCTCCTAACCATAGTGACAATATAAACTTGGCTTCGAAGTAGATAGGAAGAGCGATTACTGAATAAAGCAACAAACTAAGCCGACTTGCTTGCATTGAAAGGTTGAGCATCTCTGAACGTTGGCCATTACTTTCAGCCTTGACGATTTTAGGGTTGATCGCCTTCATTATGTTGATACTAAATTCTTTCAACTTCCCATTAACTTGCATCGCAATGGCATAAACCGCATTAATAGTTACCCCAAAGAAATTATTGAGGACAATAGCAAGCCCCTGAACTCTGGCAACACCGCATACCGCTCCAAACGAGTTCCAACTAGTAAATCCAACCATTTCTTTCAGCAACGCAACGTCGAGCGTTGAGCTCCATAAAACACTCTCGCGATAACGAGCTGTACAGTACAGGGCTTTAACCAAAAGCATTAAAAATGAAACAGAAACAAACAATACCCCGAGCGCTGTCAGTGGGTTGTCAACGAATCCAATAATAAAAGCGGAAGCTAGTTTTAAAACTGATTCAACCACGCTAAGAAACGCATCAACCCCCAGGTCTTCATAGGCGTTGATTTGCGCGTTAAATGGTACGGTGAGAACAGAGGCAAATACTCCAATAACCATCACTTGGTACAAGCTGTGTGAAGACGCAAGCAGCCCTGCTGGTACATTGATAAGTGAATTGAATACGAAGTCTTGCGCTATCCACAAAACGGAAGCGATTAATAAGGCAACAAATAAGTGAAGATACTTGGTTGTCGAAAATACTCTTATTCTCTCTGACAAAACCTTAGTGCAATAATAGGAAAGGTAGCGCTGACTTGAAGTGGTCATCGCGCCATTTAGGAACATCATCAACGCCAACACACCAGCGATTAGATTGAATACACCGTAACCTTCGACACCTAACTCTTGCAGAAGTATGCGAACCATATACAGGTTAACTATCGTTGTGATCAGCATTTTCATTATCTGAAAAAGCGTATTTTTCGCGACCCGCTTCCCTGACATGTTTCCCAAACCTTAAATAATCATCCATGCACTAATTGAACCCTTCGCAAAAGGTTCAGAAATTCGCCATATCAGTGAAATAAATGGCAAACGGATACTAAATAATGCGCGAAATGAGTTCTATTGTTTGAGTGAGCAAAGCGCTGCTTTGGTACTTTTTCCCCACCGCCAGTAGAATTACGGTATGAAAGATTAATGAGCGATTAGGGGTAATCGTCATTCTTTTCTTCACTAAGACAACAACTAGCGAGATAGAAACGGTTATAGTAGACTTCGGCTCCCACGATAATGGAGAGAAACTGAATGAAACGTGTCGTTCTTTACATCAAAGACAAATGCCCTCACTGCAAAGATGCTCAGCGTTATCTCGATTCAAAAAACATTAATTACCGTTTGTGCAACGCCAAAATGCAACGCGGACGTAAAGAGCTCGACGCGCTAGGAGCGCGATCAGTTCCCGTTCTGAAGATTGGTGACCGTGTAATGATTGGTTGGAATCCTAAGAACTTTGAAAAGATGTACAACAGCAACTAATTCAGATTTTTAAGAGCTTTTCTAGTAGAAGCTCTTTGCCACCTCCCCTTTCTTTCTGTAACCCCGCTCTCTCCATCAAAATTTCTCGTTGTCGCATAATGGCAATTTCTAGTATTTACTAGGGTGTATTTTGTCTCTCAACTAAACAGCTTTGAGTTTGATAACGGCCTAAGTCTCAAGCCGATAAAGAACTCAGCCATTGCCTGTCCCATTATTTGTGAGCTCGAATATGTCAGATACAGCAAAAGAAAACCCAACCGCCCAAGAACCGAAGAAAGTAAATAAGGTAAAACGCACCACAAATGCGCTGCTCGCATTAACCCTTGTATCGATTGGGACGGCTATCATCTCTGACCGGATCATTCCAACAACCGACAATGTGCGTGTGGAAGGCAACGTAGTTTCACTTATCCCCCAAGTTTCAGGGCAAGTCGAGAGTATCAGTATCAAGCCAAATTCAGAGGTGAAGAAAGGTGATGTGCTACTTAAGATCAACACCCTCGATTACCAAATCGCGGTCAAACAGGCTGAAGCAGAGCTCAAGATAGCAGGACAAAATGTCGGCTCACAAATGGCCGGAGTCATGTCAGCGCAAGCTCAACTTACGACCGCTCTCGTCGCGCAAGAAAATGCTAAACGCCAGGGGCAGCGCATACTGGCAATGGCGGAAAAAGGGGTAGTATCAAAGTCAGATGCCGACACCACTCGAGCAACGATTGATCGAGCCAACGCTGATGTAGAAAATGCTAGAGCAAACCTTGAGAAAGCCAAACTTCAAGTCGGTGCTACTGGTGAAGAAAATGCGCAAATTCAATCCGCCTTACTTGAACTTCAACAAGCGCAACTGAACTTATCTCGTACCACGATGCGTGCTCCCTCTGATGGCGCTGTCACCAATTTCAATTTGTCACAGGGTGCATATGCATCCGCGGGTGCGCCACTAATGACGTTTGTAGAAAACGATGGATTATGGCTTGAGGCATTCTTTCGTGAAAACAGCTTAGGTAACATCCATGCTGGTGACAAAGTTGAAATCGCACTTGATTACGCCCCAGGTCGAACTTTCAGTGGTACGGTATCTTCGGTGGATTTAGGTGTTGCATGGGAGGCGAACAACCAACCAGGCACCTTGGCAACGGTTAAGAACCAGAATGGTTGGCTACGCGATACACAACGCATGCCAGTGACAATAAAACTTGATGATGAACACGCCATCGACCTAATGCGCATCGGTGGCCAAGCTGACGTCGTGGTGTATACCGGAAACAACACACTGTTTAACTTCCTTGGCAAGGTGTGGATTAACCTAGTGAGTGTTTTCTCTTATGTGCGCTAACATCACTCAAACGCAAGAAAGACGCATCCTACGCTACATTGTCACTGTGGGGTGTGCCGCTTTCATTGCCCTATGGTTCAACTGGCCATTGGCATTCTGTACTCCACTGCTGACGGCTAAGTTCATCGTCGATAAGCCGCAATTCCATGTTCTGCATGTAAAACAACTTGGCTATGCGCTGATTTCAACCGCAGTGATTGGTTTTTTGGTCTCAACGGGATTACCGGAATATAAAATCGCTTTCCTTACCGTGTTCTCATTGGGCATGCTGTGGGGCTACTATCTATTCACTGACCCCAAATGGGTAATGTTCGCAACATTCTTGATGATAGCTCTGATTCTTATCCCTTCAGTAACCATCATTGACCAACAAGCAGCGTTAGATGTGGGCGTCGGCTTCGCCTTTTCTGGCATTGTTGCTGTGGCTCTTTACGGCCTCTCACACGTCTATTTCCCCGAACAGGAGGAGCATACATTTGAGGGCTTCCCCCCTTCTCCATTGAGTAAAGAAGCACGCTGGAATGCTGCCACCCGAGCGTGGATGATGTCATTCCCTTTGGTGTGTTTATACTTCTATTTTCAATTATCACAAATACTGCTGACCGTTGCCTTTGTCATGTTGCTATCTCTAATGACGACAAGTGACAAAGCAGGTAAAACATCAATGTTTTTCGTCGCTAGCAACATGCTCGGCGGTCTTCTTGCCTTTGCCGCTTTTGTAACGATTTCACTTGTACCAAATCTGTATATTTATATGCTTGTCACTATGGTGGTCATCGCATTACTTGGCACCAAAATTTATACTGAGCCAGCTAAAGCCCCCATATACGCCACTGCGTTTACAGGCTTTATGGTGCTGATGGGAACTTCCATGAGTAACGGAGCTCTAGATGATAAGTTCTACGTACGGATATTGCAGCTGCTGTTCGTCGTTGCCTACATGGTATTCATGACGTACTTTTTCGAATCTCGTGGAAAGCTAAAAGCGCACTAGCCAAAGAGTCTTATTACAGTGGAGCTTTGTCAGATGTGTTCTCTATTATCAAAGTGCAGAACAGTAAAAAGCTTACCAAAAAACTCCGATAGTAGATTCTGGATCACGTTCTTTCCCCACTGGGTGACAACAAAGCAAGTCAGTGTTTTCCATCAAACATACCGCTTAATAAAGTCGATAAAAGTTCGGTCGGCGATGGACAAATAGCCTTGCTTTCGCCAAGCGAGTGCAAGGTCGAGCTTAACGCTCGGTTCAAATGGGATACCCACCACGCCCTGCTCATGTTGTGTCACCAGTTCAAGAAGCGCAGTAATAGCAAATTCTTGTTTAACGATACTCAGAATGAGCGGCAGCAAGTTGGTTTCAAATGAGGACTTCATTGTAAAGCCATGCTCTTCGCTGACGTGGTCTAAGAATTCTCGGTGGAAGTAGCCATGTTGGAACATCACCAAATCATGCTCGAAAAACTGATCAAATGTGATGGCGTTGCGCTGAGCTAAATCATGTTCCGGAGCCACTACAGCAACCATTTGGCTAGTAAACAAATGGTCAGTTTCTAAGTCGTCTGGTACATCGTCACAGCTGATCACGCCAATATCGAGCTGACCATTAAGTAACATTCTACGAATAGACTGAGTGCCCGCCTCCACCAGCGTCAGCTTTAAATCTGGATACTGGCTCTTAAACGCCATGACAATTCGAGGGAAAAAATAGCTGCCCATCATTGAAGGCGTACCAAGGCGCACTTCCCCTTTGGCTAAACCTTTGAGCTCATCAATTGCTAGCTGCGCATCGTGTAGTTGCTGAATCACTCGTTTAGCGTGAACCAACAGGGTTTCCCCTTCTTTGGTTAAGCTGATTTTCTTCTCTTCTCGGCGAAACAACGTCACGCCAAGAGACTGCTCGAACTTCTTAATTGAAATACTTAACGCTGGCTGAGCAATGTGCAAAGCCTTAGCTGCATGAGTAATGTTGCCGTGTTCCGCGACCGCCAAGAAGTGTTTGAGTTGCTTCGATTCCATTAGATCAAAAATATATACCAACCATATTTTTAATATATTTTTTCAATCCACAACTAACTGATAGATTGATCACAGTTTCATTATATTTGCTCGCTCGCATTAGGCAGGACTCATGGTCAGTTTCGGCACTCCAGAATACAAACGCATTACGCTATCTCTGGCACTCGGCTCGTTTTTGGTTTTCTCGAACCTATATCTCCTTCAGCCGATGCTGCCAAGCTTTGCGGCGCACTTTCAGATCTCGGAAACGCAGGTCAACTGGCTATTCGCCGCCACCACACTGGCTCTCTCCTTTAGCTTGGTCCCAATGGCTGTGCTCTCTGAATCGATTGGGCGCAAACCTGTAATGATGTTTGGTCTGTTTTCGATCCCTGCGATCTCCGCATTAATGCTGCTTGGCGATTCGTTTTTGTTCTTAGTGGTTTGTCGCGCTTTGATCGGTGTTGCGCTTGCCGCGTTTGCTGCTGTTGCCGTTGCTTATATGGCGGAAGAGCTAGATAAACACGCATTTTCAATGGCGATCGGTACTTATATCGCAGCCAATTCATTGGGAGGAATCGCAGGACGTATCAGCGGAGGATTGTTGGCAGACAACTTCAGCATCGATATCGCCATCGAAGTTATGATGCTATTCACCCTTATCGGCGTGGTCAGCGTGCATTACTTGCTACCAAAACAGAAAAACTTCACCCCTTCTTCGAGCAGTTTAAGGCACCACAATCGAGCTATTATCGGACACTTCAAAAATCAACGTGTGTGGTTCGCCATGCTGATTGGTGGTTTGAACTTTGCGTTGTTCGTTAATCTTTATTCGGTAATGGGATTCCGCTTAGTCAGTGCGCCACATAATGTGCCTGTCGGGTTAGCTTCTCTCATCTTTGTTTGCTACCTGGGTGGTACGTTTTCTTCCCGCTGTGCCGGACATTGGAGCAAACGCTTTTCACCGATACTTGGCATGTTTTTAGGCTCTATCGTCAGTATGGCTGGCATGTGGATCGCAGTAATTGAAAGCATACCTGCAATGTTGACAGGTTTGTTATTGATCAGCTTCGGTGCGTTCTTCACTCACACACTTGCTTACGGTTGGGTTGGACAAAACGCAACACAAGCAAAAGCGACGGCGACCGCATTGTATCTCGTGCATTACTATATTGGCGGCAGTTTAGGTGGATTCCTATTGCTCTATTGCTGGCAAAACGGCGGTTGGTCGAGTGTACTAATTGGCGGTAGCACACTGTACATTGCCATGTTCGCTGCTATCGCATTCTTAAAACACATTACAGAGCGAATTGACGCTGGCGATAACGCAGATATAACTGCTTAGCAAGGCGTTAAGCCCTATTGATTTTATGTTGTGGCGTTGGTCTGCTATGCTTGCGCCACATTCATAAAAGCAAGAAAGTCGTATGCCAACGCGCTCAACACAAGAATCACCAAACACCGATATCAATGCGATTACAGAGCAAGTCGATCAATGGCTCAATGATGTCGTGATCGGGTTAAATCTTTGTCCTTTCGCCGCTAAGCCACAGCGCAATAAACAAATCAAAATCTTCGTGAGTGAAGCCTCGCAAGAAGAAGCACTACTTGAAGACATTTTGCTGCAGCTGATCGAACTGAGTAATACCGAGCCAGAAAAACTGGAGACAACCTTGGTTGTGGTTCCCAACATGCTGCAAGATTTCTGGGATTACAACTTCTTCATTGATTGGGTTGAAGGCTTGATCAAGCAGCAAGATTGGGAAGGCATTTTCCAAGTTGCCACCTTCCATCCCGATTACTGCTTTGGCGGTGCGGAACCAGAAGATGATGAAAACCTGACGAATCGCTCTCCTTACCCAGTGTTTCATTTGATCCGTGAAGAGAGCATGGAAAAGGTACTCAAACACTACCCTGATCCAGAGTCCATTCCAGATACCAATATCGCACGTGTATCAGCGCTTTCAGAAGAAGAACGTAAGAAGCTCTTCCCTTACCTATTCCGCTAAAACTCACTCCCCAAGAGACAGAATTCTGACCAGTTAGAATGGGATCGCTTGGGGATTAAAGTTCGGTTTGATATGATTGCGACTTCAATCGATTCAATGGACATTAGAATGCAACTGTCAAAGCTAACCCAAGAGATTTTTGATCACCTATACCGTGACATCACCGAGTTCCGTAGCACTTTCGACCTACCAGTGGCGGATGTTGCAACCCTAGATGCACAAGCAGACACGCTACACACTTCTCTGGCGATCGAAGAGCTTACTGAACTAGCGGAAGCGGATTGCAAAACCGAGCAAGCAGACGCAATCATTGACAGCGTTTACGTTCTAATGGGTCGTCTAGTACACCTTGGTGACAGCAAAGTTGAAGATAACCTAGCGATCAGCTACCTGATCGATCTACTGCTTAACGTAGCGGTGAACCGTGGTATCGACTTTATCCCTTGCTGGGACGAAGTGCACTCAAGCAACATGAGCAAAGTGTGTCGTAACGAACAAGAATACGCAGAAACAGAAGCGTTCTACGCTGAACAAGGCATCAAGCTGATGGCGGTTCAAAAAGGCGAATACATCATTGCTAAATGCGCAGAAGATTTTGTATCTGAAGGCAAAACGGTACGTAAAGGCAAGGTCCTAAAATCAGTTTACTACCGCCCTGCAGACCTTAAGCCACTTACACAGTAAGTCGTCCATTAGGCACTACAGATAAAATTCAGCGCCCACAATACTCGATATTGTGGGCGCTTTTTTATTCCGAGCTTTATTGAATGACTGTCGAGAATTCAAGCTTTCACAGCATACACCGTAATATGGTTTGACGCATTTCGTTCATATACCTCTACATTACGAACTTCAAAGCCTGCTTCTTCAAGTTCAGAAACGAGGTTTTCTTTTGATGAAATACAGCGATAAGTGTACCCATCTTTGTACGTGTGATGACTGTTGCCATCTTTCGAGCACAAACTGCTCACGAAAAACACCCCATTTTCAGACAACAAGCGATACACATGATTGAGAAATGTGGTTCGGTCATTCCCGATAATACAGTGTAGGCAGTTACCATCGATGACAACATCATAACGTTCAGTAAGTTCCAATGATGCTGCAGTTAAGTCAGCGACAACATACTCCCCAGCTATATCAGCTAATTGTGCTTTTTCCCTTGCCCATGCTATTGCTGTTTCTGAGATATCGACACCAGTCACCTCAAAACCATGTAGATAAAATGCCCTGCAGTGATGTCCTTCTCCGCAACCTAACTCAAGCAACCTTCCTCGTATTGGACACCCTTCCATCGCGAGAAAACGTTCCACCAAAATAGGCTTAGACATTCTTTCATTCCCACCCCAGCCTTCCCACCCAGCTTGGCGCGCTTGAACATACATTTCTTCATGAACTAGATAGTTGGTTTTCATATCCTTTCTGCTATCACTCCCTGATAAAGCTCTACTCATCCAAATTGAATCTGCATGTTGCATCCCCAACTACATTGTTATGCTAAAACTAAGCACCTGTTCAGTATTTATTGATATTTCTGAGGTCTATCTCTCTGATAACCTAATCTCAGTTACCATATCGTGGATTACCTATGATTCATATATCTCAAGTGTTGCCGATAGTTGAAAAACAGCTCAAAGAATTGCAGCCTAAAGAAGCGGTAGAGTTTAAGACTTACAAAAGAGATCGCGGTTTTCTGATTTACTGTCTAGCAGATAGCCAGTTCCAAGTTGTTGAAATGGGGTATCACAACCAAACGTTGGCGGGAGATTTGGTCAGTACGCGTAAACACGTTAAAAAAGCCCTCAGACGAGAGTTTCCGAGAAGTAATAAAGTTTGGGTGGAGTATTTTCAGAGTGTCGATAACCCATTAGATATCAAGAAGTCCCATCCACATCAGATGCCTCTGTTTTAGTCTCACAACGAATAAACAGCTTGGCATCTGGATGCACTGTATCTCCTTGGGATACTAATCAAAAATCAAATACGGCCTTTCTTCTACTAAGACCTTCTTAACTTGAGTTTGGAAGACTTCTGCCAAGCCCTCTTCCGTGAGTACTTCATCGGCATAACCTAAAGAATGCAATACGCCGTTATTGAGCAGCAGTACCTTGTCAGCATGCCTTAGCGTTCGATTTAAGTCGTGGTTTGCGACCAACACCCCGATGCCTTGCGCAGCGACTGCATTAATGAGCTGATATAGCAGTCCTTCTTGGGCAACATCCAACGGCGCTGCGGGTTCGTCCAAAATCAATAGCTGAGAGTAAGGGTTAATTGTACGCCACACTTGCAAACACACCCCGGCTAAACGGACACGTTGCCATTCACCGCCGGATAGTGTCTGAATGCTTCGATGAAGCTTGTCTTGCAGCTGCACTAGCTCAATAATGATATTGACTGCGTCTCGTACTTTCTCATCGCCGATATGGGCGCCTGTTGGCAGTGATAGCGCTAAGTATTGAAAGACATCAACATTGAATGCTGGCCTTGACTGTTGACACAAATACCCGCGAAGATGCGCTTGTTCTGAAAGTGGCATTGTGAGCAGGTCGCTATTGTCGACAAGTACTTCCCCACTCACGCCTTCACGCTGAGTTAAGGTGCCAGATATCGCGCCAAGTAATGTACTTTTTCCTGAGCCGTTTGGGCCCACAACATGGACAACCTCACCCGGCTTACATTCAAAGGACAGTGGTAGCAGTCGACTTCCTACTGCAATGTGCTTAACGTGCATCATGACTTTTCACCAGCATCCAAATGAAGATAGGTGCGCCGATAGAAGTGGTCATCACTCCGAGCGGCAGCTCTGCAGAATCGAGCAATAAACGTGCGCCGATATCAGCAAACACCAATAAGGCTGCGCCAGATATCGCAGAAAGAGGCAACAGGTAACGGTTTTCTGTACCAAATGCTAATCGAAGCAGGTGCGGTACGACTAAGCCCACAAAGCTAATGATCCCCCCCAATGCAACGGAGCCACCAACGAGAATGGAAATTGCCAAAATGAGTTTCCAGCGCATCTGATGAACATCAATACCCAGTTGAGTGGCATGGATTTCCCCTAGCATCAACTTATCAAGCGGTTTGCCCTTGCAGCAGAGCCAAATCAACACAGGTAGCATGACCAAAGTGACGGTGTGCTGATACCAACTTGCACCACCAATGCTGCCCATCAACCAGTACATCAACTGACGCAGGCTCAAGTCATCGCTAAAGTAGAACGCCCACGTCACAATGGCGCTCGACAAAATACCCAGTGCAACACCGACGAGCAGTAACCTTGCGGTAGTGAGATGCATCGCACGCGCTATACCAACCAATATGACGGTAAACAACATCGAACCGGCAATGGCAGCCAACATAAAGATCATCGGTGAAGGTAAAACCGGCAAGGCAAACATGACTAGCACCATTGCCAAACTCGCGCCACCGGAGATCCCGAGAACGCCGGGTTCGGCTAAAACGTTCCCGAGTAGAACTTGTAAGGTAGCACCAGAGACCGCCAATGCAGCCCCGATAATGGCGGCAGAAACCAAGCGTGGCAAGCGTAAATCCAACAAGAGTTTTTGTTCAAATGCAGAGAGAGACTGAAAAGGAGAAAGGAATACCTCTCCGACCATCAAGTGGATAGCAGAGAGCAGCACGAGAATCACTGACATGATCAAAAGATTGCGTTGCCAGCGTCGTTCCTTGTTCAGGATAAGTTGTTGAAAATCCATAGTAGCCGATAAATACAAACGAGGCTTAACCTTACAGTTAAGCCTCGGTAAATTGCAAATGTGTTCTTACGCTTTAGTCGCCGAAATTAAGGCGATATGACATTAATCGTAGACTAACTCGCCATCTTCGTAGCGCGTTTTCACTTCACACACCATTAACGCTGCGCGTTGACCAATCGCAACGTGGCGATTTGGGAAAACAACGGCTTCGTTATCGTTCTTCGCCATCAACGGTTTGTCACCATCGTGACCAAACACTTCGCCGTGAACGAATGAGGTAAAGTTCTCGACGTTGTCATCAAACATGAAATCGAAATCTTCGTGCAAGCGCACAATCGTACGACTCACACGGTACTTGATACATGGCTTAGACAAGTGCTCAGCTTTCGCCTCTGCAATTAGGTTACGCAGTGACAAATCGAATGCTGTCAGTTTGTCTAAGTCATTTTCACCAATGCGAGCCACACGACCCAGTTCCATCGTCAAAGCTTGCGCGCCGTAGTTCTCTGCACTGAACCAGCTGAATGTACTGGTTGGCGAGTTAGACAGTAGTACTGCTTCAATATGTGCACTGTCGAGAAAATCAATCAAGGCTTTGCTTCGAACAGGATGACGCGTTTTCGGACTAACAGCAAAGGTGTAGTGCTTTGAATCACGGATCGCACAGTGCAAATCTAAGTGCCAGCGTGTTTCAGCTGCCGTATCTTGATAGAAATCTCTCACTAACAATTTGAGAGTGTCAGCAATCGCAAGCTCTTTGGTCGGCTCGTGCTCTTTCTCATCAAACAGTCGGTTAAGGTTTTCTTCTAAAAATCGCGTATGTGCCAGCGTGGCTTCTGGGTGAGCGATAATGAATAAGCATCGAGCCTCGACTTTCTGAAAGCCAGATTCGATGTCTTTGATAATTGAATCCACCAGCTCCATCGGTGCGGTTTCATCCCCGTGGACACCACAAGAGAGGATGACGTTCTTCGTTTCCTGAGTGTATTCATCAGGAATCACTTCTAGCACACCACGCTGATAGAGTTTAAGTTTTACACCATTAGACAGCACCTGCTCCGCCGGCGCGACATCAATATGAACATCTAACGTGTCAGTTAAAAACGATTGGCGAAAGAGAGACTTCGTCATGCGTTACTCCTTAATAGCACGGCGGGTATGTTAATAAATTGTACAAAGGATTTTTGTTGTTGCGATCCCACTTATGAGTAGAAGCCACCAAATTTATTTAAAATCCCATACCTTTTCGCGCCATGCACTCAAATCAAGCATTGAGGCGTTTATTTTTTAAACAATTACAAAGTGTTAGGGCTGTGAACTTTACCACAGCCCTAAAGAAGATCATTATGATTTGATCAACTTTTAGCGTTTATTCACCACGTTGTGCGAGTAAACGTTCAAATTCGTCTACTTTGTCACGAACTAGCTCCACACTCTGCTGCCAGAATTCTGGTTGCGTCAGGTCCATTGAAAGATGCTTGTCTACAACCTCTTCAGCCATCATGTTGCCAGTATCGCGCAATAGATCTACGTAATCATCGTAGAAGCGCTCCCCTTTAGCGTCACGCTGAGCGTAGATACCTTTACTGAACAAGAAACCGAACAGATATGGGTAGTTGTAGAAGCTCAGCCCAGCAATTGAGAAGTGCAATTTGCTCGCCCAGAAATAGGGGTCAGCTTCGCTCATCACATCGCCATACCAATCTTTCCATGTTTCTGACATCAGTTTACAGAAGTCATCCGCTGTCAGTTCCCCCTCTTGGCGACGCTCGTAGAACGCTTTCTCGAACTCGTAACGAACTGGAATATTGATCATCAGCGCTAACGCCGAAGAGAGCTCTTCCCACAGCATTTCGAGCTTATCATCCACACTTTCTGCTTTTGAAATCAGATGATCACGAACGATGTTTTCAGCGAAAATCGAGGCGGTTTCTGCCAACGTCATTGGGTAGTACGTTTGGCAAAGCGGTAAGTCACGAATCACCCAGTTGTGGAATGCGTGACCAAGCTCATGAGCAAGCGTCATCAGGTCTGAGCGGCTACCACTCCAAGTCATAAACACGAGCGGCGTACGCGTCGCCGGTAGCTTAGTACAGTATGCGCCAAGGCGTTTGTTGGCATTAGGCGCGGCATCAATCCAGCCGTTTTGTACCATCATGCGGACAAACTCCGACATATCTGGGTTCACGGTTTCGAACGCTTCACAAATGACGTCAATTGCTTCATCAAATGGATAAACTTTCGCTTCGCCACTCAAAGCAGGCATCGCAGCAAGATGATTCCACGGTTTCATCTCATCCAGACCGTGGACTTTCGCCATCAACAAACCGGCTTTTTGACCAATGTCTCGACTTTCTTTTGCTACAGTCATCATCGCGTCGAGCGTTTCCGCTTTGATTCGGCTGCCATGCAAGCTTGGATCAAGGAAATGGACATCACGTTTGGTAGAACGCTTTTTGTTCTCTGTTAAACGCCAACCTGAAAGCGCGTTAAGGATAGAAGCAAAAGACTCTTGATGTGTTGCCATCGCCTTTTGAACGCCACGCCATGCGGCTTCTTGGCGATCAAATTCAGAGCCATAAAGAATGCTTGCTGCTTGCGAGAAGCCAAGCTCTTCACTTTCACCATCAGCGTAGTCAAGCTTCACTTTCAAAGAGCCCGTGAGGTTGTTGTATAACTTACCCCACGCAGATTTTCCATCCACGCTCATTGCCGCTAATAACTTCTCTTCTTCGGTACTTAAGCGTGTATCAGCCAGCTTGCGTGAATTGAGAATAGAAAAGGCCTGCCCATTGATATCTGGGTTTTCATGATCTAAAACGTGGCTAATGAACTCGTCATCAGCGTGAGTCAATTGAAGCTCAAAGGCACTATAAGCTTGAGAAAGCTCAGAGAAAATACGCGTCATACGACCCAGCAGCGCTTTAGCCTCTGCATTTGTCGCATCCACTGATGCGTAACAGTTTGCGAAGTTAGCAATAGTGCCAGCCAAACGGCTTGCCGCCTCACTGGTTAAGATTGCGTTTTGCATCACTTCAACCGAGTCACAATCGGCAGACTGTTTATTGAGTAGGTCAATGCATTGCTCTACAAGCGCAATGTCATCTTGAATACGAGGGTCAGCGAGATCGTTATAAACGATGGATAAATCCCAGCTAGGAGCGGTCATTTATGGTTCCTTTTGATGTAATCGAGCCAAAACGTGTTTCTCTTCAACTAATAAGAGAACCAAGCAGAAGCTACTTCCGTGACTAATTTTCAAATAGTGGTACGCCTATCGAACGAACTGAGGCGTAAATCTGATCATCGATGGTAATCGTTATATGTGTTACTGACGCATTTCCTATCGCTAATGTCGAATACCATCGTGGATTGCGCCAATCTACACCCAAAACATGGGCAAGAATCATTCTTATTACGCCACCATGCGTGACAATAAGCAAGTTGTCATTGATATCATTAATGATTTGAGACCAAGCACAAGTTACGCGATTTGCAAATACATCCAAACTTTCCGCTTTGGGCAATGTGTGTTGGGCGGGCGCTTTCCAAAACGCTTCAAGCTTATGCCAGTGCTCAGAAAGCATGTCAAATGGGACACCATCGAAATCACCAAAATCCAACTCTTGAAGCAAGGGTTCCACGCTCAAAGGCAGCAAATCCTGTTCAGCTATCATTTGAGCAACGTCGTGACAGCGTAACAATGGAGAACTAATAATACCGCCGACTTCCTTGCCATTTTGCCGCCATGCTAGCGCAATTTTACGTTGCTCCTCTTCATCCACTTTTAAATCCGTTTGTCCATGCAACCCTGGGGCTGCATTTACTTTGCCATGTCGAAGCAGATAAATATTCAGCGTTTGCATCTCTTCACATCCTAAGATTTCAATTCAAGCGGCAAGCCAGCGGCTACAAACGTGACACGTTCACACACCGTCGCCAGTTTTTGATTCATGCGCCCAGCGTTATCGACAAAATGGCGACTAACAGTGCCAAGCGGAACGATACCCATACCCACTTCGTTAGAGACAAAAAGCAGCCTCGCTTCAGATTGCGCTACCGCGTTCACCAGCTGATGTATCTTTTCCTCTAAGCGCTCATTGCAGCAATCATCACCGAGTTCAAAGATCCAGTTGTTGAGCCAAAGCGTAAGGCAGTCAACTAACACGACATCTTGAGACGAAAACTCACAAATGAGCTCAGGCAAGTTAAGCGGACATTCATGTTCAATCCACCCAGCCCCGCGCTGAAGTTGATGGTGAGCAATGCGCTGCCTCATTTCCTCATCAAAAGGCAATGCCGTCGCCACATAGTGAAGCGTTCCGTTTTTATTTTGTGCCCACTGTTGCGCCCTGCTCTCTGCTAAGCTCGATTTTCCTGAGCGCGCACCACCTAGAATAAGTTGCTTCATAATGAATGACTAAATGCGATAAGAGTGAGATAAACAAGCAACTCTGCAAGCTGCTGCGCGGCACCAAGGCAATCGCCAGTAAATCCGCCGATACGTTTGGTCAGCCAGCGTTTAAAGCCCACACGAAACAGTGCCAATACCAATACAATCACAGCTGCCTGAGTCACACCCAGTAACAACGCTACAACCCCACCAGTTAAGAGCAGTATCGCGACTTCTAAGCTCGATTGTTTGTTCGCCAACGGTTTACTTTTCGAGGTATCCGCGTCACTAACATAAGGCATGTCATATATGAGAGTGGCTGCTAGTGCTCGGCTCACGGTGTACGCTACGACGATCATCAGCCAAAACTGAGGTTCATTGGCTAACTCGCTCCAAAATACAAACTTCGCCAGCAGCGCCATCACTAGTGTTGCCGCGCCGTAAGTCCCGATGCGACTGTCTTTCATGATGGTTAAGCGGCGCTCTAACGTCATACCACCGCCAATGCCATCCGCCATATCCGTTAAACCGTCCTCATGGAACGCGCCGGTAAGCAGTAGGCTGAAAGCCATGGTTAGAACAATGGAAACTGAGTTTGGGAACAACAGACTCGCCACTGAAAACACAGCTACGCACAACAACCCAAGCAACACACCGACCAAAGCAAAGTACCGCCCCGCTTGGTTCATGCGCGTTTCACTGTAAGGTAAATCAGCAGGTACAGGTATACGGCTAAAAAAGCTTACTGCAAGCAAGAAAAGCTCGCTCTGATAGCGCAAAGAACGAGTCTCTGAAGGGATAGTATTATCAAGCGTAGACACTACACCGTTACTCCTGCACTCTCAAAACTTGCCATGTTGTTGTAAAAATGAGCCGCCGCTTTCACTAGTGGTAAGGCAAGTGCTGCACCAGTCCCTTCACCTAAACGCAACCCAAGATCCAAGAGAGGCTCCGCTTGCAAGCATTCCAGTACAAACTTGTGCCCATTCTCTTCTGAGTTATGAGCAAACAACATGTAATCTCGCGACTCTTCATCCAATAGAGTCGCCACGTAAGCGGCAACAGATACGATAAACCCATCTACTAAAACTGGCGTTTTATGGCGTTTTGCTTCTAGGAATGCACCGACCATTTGCACGATTTCAAACCCACCGACTTGCGCGAGAACACCTTTTACATCGAGTTCATAGCAACGCCCAACACCTTGTGCGACGAGTTTAATCTTACGGCCAAACTGCTCATGAGTAATTCCCGTCCCCAAACCAACACAGTGATCGACCTCTAACGGGCTAAGTGCTGTTAATAGCGCAGACGCCGAGCTTGTGTTCCCAATGCCCATTTCGCCAAACATTAGAAAGTTAGAACCGCCGTAAATACTTTGCTCGGCAACTTTCGCACCATACTCCAAGCCCAATGCGACTTGCTCTAATGACATCGCAGATTGCTTTGAAAGATTGGCCGTACCGTTACCAAGACGCTTTTCGATTAAGTTTGGATGATCTTTGAAGTTTGGGATTAATGTATCGATTGGCGACAACATACCGCAGTCAATAACTTTAAAATCGATTTGGTTAGTCTCACAAAAACAGTTGATAGCCGCACCTCCTGAAAGGAAATTAGCCACCATTTGCTGTGTAACTGCACTTGGTGCAATGCTAACCCCTTCTTCAGCGATACCATGGTCACCAGCAAATACCAACATGGTCGGTTTGCGAATTTCAATGGTTTCCGCAGCTTGAGGTTTATCTTGGCTTTGAATCAACGCCAGTTCTAATGCTACTTTTTCTAGCAGGCCAAGTGATCCAAGCGGTTTCGTTTTATTATCAATACGTGCTTGAATTTCTGGCGCAAAAGAGCGATCCATGATGATGGTTCCTTATTAATTATTTTGGGCGAGCGACAGAAAACGTTTTGTCTAGCGTGGCATAATCGTTTCCACCGAGGCGAGCTAATGGATCCACTGCTAGAGCGTCGACTTTTAAACGATCACCTTCCATGGATATGACCCGTTCATCAACATAAATGTGTTCAATTTCAGCAAAGATTAAACTTTGTGGCGTCTCACCCATCTCAATGACTTCATGTAACTTACAGCCGAATGCAATTGGCGCGCCCTCTAGGCGTGGTAATTCGAACCCTTTAAAATCTGTTGTTTCGAGTTGAGTAACTTCCAGTTCGGATTCTCCATACTCTAACGTTGCTGAAGACTTGGTGACCTGCTCTGCTAGGTCGCTCGGTGCGATGTGGATAACCAACTTACCGGTTTCTAATGCATTTCGCGTGGTGTCTTTGATATCTCCATTGGGCTTTTTCCCCACAGAAATCATCAATAAAGGTGGACGACTGGAAACCGCGGTAAAATAGGAAAATGGCGCTAAGTTGAAATTCTGCTCACCTGAGTCAGTAAGCACCCAAGCGATTGGGCGAGGAATGACAGTTTGAGTCATTAAATGGTACACCTGCGTTGGTGCAAGTGTACTGAGATCTATGTTCATACGACGTCCTTGGTCTTTGAAAATCTCAAATGAGCCAGCAGCTCAATTTTCTGAAAGAATCAGTGTACCCCTCTCACATGCAATTTCACCTAGTTTTCTCATTTTGACAGCAACTTTTACCAATCTGACTTCCATATTGACAATACCATTGCTTCAGAAACCTAATTTCATCAAAGAAATGGCATCAACCACCTCGAATTACAGAATAAACCCTTCATATAGAAGCGAGAGGAACAAATCACCGCTGTAGAGAGCCTAGGCCCACAACAAATTAACTGACTGTTTTAAATGAAAATCCCGTTTTTCTTGATTTCAGATTTCAATACCAGAAGCTTTCTTTTTATAGTGCTGACAGGTTTTGGCATGACTGATGCAAGTGTAAACGTGTCCCAATAAACGCAGCGAGGCGCCATGTTTGCCAATCAGAGCCGCCGACCTAAACAGAGGGGAAAAGCGAAGTCAGGAAGCCCACCTCGACGAAAAGTACCCCTATCATTCTCCTAACGAAAAAGACCCGTTTGCCCTACGGGTCTTTTTATTTATGTCATCGACTTCACTTTGGCTTGCTCGTTAAGCTTCAAACATTCGAGCTGCACATAAAACCTAGTTGAACAAATAAGCTACAATAGCCTAAGCACTTGTTCTCTAAGAGGAAGGATATGATGAGCAATGATTCAAATACCTGCGTCATAATCGCAGGCGCAACTGGGCTTGTTGGCAAAGAAGTCATCGCTAACCTGCTGTCACAACCCAGCATAGAAACCGTATACTCTCTTTCTCGAAGAGCGCTTTCTGACATTGCCGATACTGAAAGCAAGATAGTGCCTATTATTGATGCCGAGCTTTCCATTCACAATTGGGATGAACAACAGCCAACTCCTAGTATCGGAGTAATCTGCTTAGGTACGACACTTAAGCAAGCTGGCAGCAAGGAAGCGCTACGAAAAGTCGACGTAGAACTGGTCTGTAAGGTTGCCCAACAAATGAAAATGATAGGAGTGAAACGAATCGCGATAGTTTCAAGCTTGGGAGCGAAAGCTTCATCATTCTCTCATTATCTCGCCTGTAAGGGGCAGATGGAAAAGAACATTGAGAAAATGGGGTTCGAAGAAGTCGTCTTTGCTAGACCGGGTCCCTTAGTCGGCCAACGTGATACACCCCGTACCGACGAGAGGCTCATTCAATCACTTTCTAAGGTCACTCGACCATTAATGTGGGGAAAACTCGCCGACTTTGTACCGATTCAGGCTAGAGATGTCGCTAAGGCGATGATTTATCAACTTTTCAGCTACCAAGAAGAGCCCACTGTCTATTTGCATAGAAGGGAAATGTTGGACTTAATTAAACACTTTGGCTAATCAAACTCAAATCAAGTGAATTCTTCAGCTTTGGCTTTTTCATTTTCACAACGTCACGTTGCATCTTTCGTTGCGAGTCAAAGCTTTGAATGGTCTAATACTCCTATCGGTTCCGTAAACGGTAAGCAGAATGCACCAAGATAATCAGCCCACTTTTTTCTTTTTTGATTACGAGACTTGGGGAACAAGTCCAGCCAAAGATCGCCCAAGCCAATTCGCCGGCCTCCGCACTGATGAAAACTTCAATATCATTGGTGAACCTTTGGTGATGTACTGTCGCCCACCCGCTGATTATCTTCCTTCACCCGAAGCAGCTTTGATCACTGGCATTACACCACAAAAAGCGATGCAAGAAGGTCTACCTGAACCTGAATTTATCGCTAAGATCCACGCAGAGCTTTCTAAACCAAATACTACTAGCCTTGGCTACAACAGTATTCGATTCGATGATGAAGTCACACGTTACACCTGTTACCGCAACTTTATCGATCCTTATGCGTGGAGCTGGCAAAACGGCAACTCACGTTGGGATTTACTTGACGTCATGCGCGCGTGTCACGCCCTTCGTCCTGAAGGTGTGGAATGGCCAGAAAATGATGAAGGTTTCCCGAGTTTCAAACTTGAACATTTATCTGTGGCAAATGGCATCGAACACAGCAACGCTCACGATGCGATGGCAGACGTGATTGCAACAATTGAGATGGCAAAAAAAATCAAAGCGGCTCAACCTAAGTTGTTTGATTACTTCTTCTCTATGCGTAATAAGCGCAAGCTTAACGAACTGGTCGATATCGTTAACATGACGCCATTGATGCACGTATCTGGGATGTTGGGACGTGAATGCCAGTACACCAGCTGGATTGTGCCTGTTGCTTGGCACCCAACAAACAACAATGCCGTTATCACTATTGATTTGGCAAAAGATCCACAGCCAATTCTTGAGCTTTCCGCAGAAGAGTTAAAAGAGCGTTTGTACACCAAACGTGATGAGTTGGGTGACCTACTCCCTGTACCAGTGAAGCTCGTGCATCTGAACAAGTGCCCTATTCTAGCGCCAGCGAAAACACTCACTGCTGAGAATGCAGAATCTATTGGTATTGACCGTCAGCAATGTCTAACTAACCTCGCTTTGTTACGTCAACACCCAGAAATTCGTGAGAAACTCATTAACCTATTCTCTATTGAGCGTGAGTACGAAAAGAGTGATGATGTAGATACGCAACTTTACGATGGTTTTTTCTCGCCTGCTGATCGCGCGGCGATGGACATCATTCGTGAAACGGACCCAACTAACCTAGCCGCACTGGATATTGAATTTGATGACAAGCGCATCAAACCGTTGCTGTTTCGTTACCGTGCTCGTCACTACTCAAGCACACTAGATGACCAAGAGCAAAGACGCTGGGCACAGCACTGTCGTGAAGTCTTTGAAAGCCAGATTGAAGAGTATATGCTTAATTTAGAGAACTTAGTTCACGAACATGAAAGTGACGAAAAAAAGATAGCAATACTAAAATCTGTCTATCGTTATGTAGAGAGCCTAGCCTCCTAATTTCTTTCCTTGTTCAAGCGCACCTTCGGGTGTGTTTGTTGTTTTATATGCTGTCAAAATGATAAAAGATCGATTATTACAGCTGATCCATTTGCTCATTTCCCTCGCACTCATCATGGGAGCACTTGGTATCGGCAACACCATTCAAAAGTTCGCTGGCATTTCGGTTCCTGGAAGTGTCCTAGGCATGCTTGTGCTGTTTTTCTCCATGACTCTTGGCTTAGTCAAAGTCGAATGGGTTAAGCCCGGCGCGACACTTTTCATTCGCTACATGATTCTACTCTTTGTCCCTATCAGTGTTGGGCTGATGCAGCACTTTGATATGTTACTAGCGAATGCGCTTCCTATTATTGCTAGTGCAGTTGGTGGCTCACTGATTGTGTTGGTCACCTTAGCGTGGTTCTTAGACTACTTATTAAAGGAGAAACATTGATATGTGGTTAATCGTCACTATTGTGGTTTTCCTTGCCGCACGCCAAATTGCTATTAAGGTAAATAATCCTATTGCGAACCCCCTTTTGATCAGCATCGCGGTGTTAATCCCGTTACTTACCTTTTTAAAAGTGCCATTTGAAACGTACTACGCAGACAACGAATACATCAGCTTCTTGCTGCAACCAGCCGTTGTTGCACTGGCGTACCCGCTGTACGAGCAACTGCCACAGATCAAATCAAACTGGCGCATTATCGCTCTGGCCTGTACGTTAGGTAGTGTAATGTCAATGCTAACAGCGACGCTCATCGCGGTAGCGTTTAAAGCAGACATCAGCTTGATTGCAAGCTTAGTCGGCAAGTCGGTAACGACACCTATCGCAATGGAGATTTCTAGCCACCTGGGTGGTGAAGCTGCTGTTGCCGCTATTCTAGTGCTTATTGTGGGCTTATTCGGTGCCATTCTCGCGTACCCTATCTTTAACCTCATTGGCATCAAACACCCTATTGCACGCGGCTTAACGATGGGTACGGTATCGCATGCTTTGGGCACTGCCACCTGTGCAGAAAAACAACCAGGCGATGCAGCCTTCTCGTCCCTTGCATTAGTGCTTTGTGGCATCATCACTTCTATCCTTGCGCCTAGCTTCTTTGCTTTAGCTGTTTGGTTGTACCAATAAAGACCTCAATGATCTGCCTTGCTTTACTCTCCTCTAAAGCGAGCAGGTCATAGCCTCTCCTAGAAAACTCGCAGTATGAATATCAGTTGATATAGTTATTAGTGGGACAGAGATAACGTTAAATCGTGATGAAATCGAATACATGTGTGACCTCACTCTAATTATGTAACGTAAAGTTCAATTACATCAATTAACGTGATCTGAAGCACGGAACATTTTCATCCTTCACATAGAATAACTGTCCATGCACTAACAAGGATTCAACATGAAAAGTCGCATTGAACAGGCGCTAACAAGCGCTCCTGAAGCACTTTCAAAACATCTTGCTCCTATCGTCCAAGCAGACGATTTTGATGCTACTATTTCTGAGCAACAGTTTGATGAGCTGCTAAACGCTACCAATCTTTCTGATAAAGAGCTTCGTGTTGCTCTACTTCCTTTTGCCGCAGCGTTCTCTTACGCTCCTATTTCTGAATTTTATGTTGGCGCGATCGTTCGTGGCCTCTCTGGTCGCCTTTACTTCGGTGCAAACATGGAATTCTTTGGCGTTCAGCTAGGGCAAACCGTTCACGCAGAGCAATGTGCAATCAGCCATGCATGGATGAAAGGTGAACGTGGTGTAAAAGACATCACCATCAACTACAGCCCATGCGGACACTGTCGACAGTTCATGAATGAGCTAAGCACTGCGAAAGAGCTTAAGATCCAATTACCAGAACGCGAAGAAAAATCACTGCATCACTACCTTCCTGAAGCGTTTGGCCCTGCAGACTTAGGTATTGAGTCAGGTTTGATGGCAGAAGTGAAACACGAGTTTGTTTACGATGAAGACGATACTCTGATTCAAGAAGCTGTTAACGCAATGAACATCAGCCACGCGCCTTACACGAACAACCTCAGTGGTATTGCTCTTGAGATGAACAGTGGTCGCGTATTCCAAGGGGCTTATGCAGAAAACGCTGCATTCAACCCTAGCCTACCTCCACTTCAGGTCGCACTGATTCAAATCCTGATGGCAGGAGAGCAGTTTGAAGACATCAAAGCAGCGGCACTAGTCGAGAACTCGCAAGGCAAGATCAGCCACCTAGCTGATACTCAATCGACGCTTGAGGCACTAAACCCTGATATTCCAGTGAGTTTTGTGAACGTTTAACTCATTCAGGCCTCAAGTAATAAGCTCTACTCTGTGTAGGGCTTTTTTATTATCAAAAAACTCACGCAAACGTTTGCTTCGGACTAAAAATTCAGTATGATCCCCTGCAATTTCTGTTTCATCACTTTATTTTGTAAGGGAACACTATGTTCGGTACTGCTACTAGCACTCATGCTACCCGTGTATTACTTTTGGGCTCAGGCGAGCTTGGTAAAGAAGTGGCAATTGAATGCCAACGTCTTGGCTTGGAAGTGATCGCATGTGACCGTTACGCCGATGCTCCAGCAATGCAAGTGGCGCATCGCAGCTACGTCATCGATATGCTTGACGGCCAAGCACTAGAAGAAATCATCAGCAAAGAGCAGCCTGCGTATGTAGTGCCTGAGATTGAAGCTATCGCGACGGACAAATTGGTTGAGTTAGAAGAAAAAGGCTTGAACGTTGTTCCTACTGCAAAAGCGACCAAGTTAACGATGAACCGAGAAGGTATCCGTAGGCTCGCTTCTGAAGAATTGGGCTTAACCACCTCTCCTTACCAGTTTGCAGACAACGTTGAAGACTTTAAAGCGGCGGTTGAACATGTAGGCATCCCATGTGTTGTTAAACCAGTGATGAGCTCTTCGGGCAAAGGTCAGAGCGTGATTAAAACGGAAGAAGACGTTCAAACCGCTTGGGAATACGCACAAGAAGGTGGCCGTACTGGTGCTGGCCGTGTCATTGTAGAAGGCTTTATCGATTTCGATTACGAAATCACGTTGCTAACAGTACGTGCAGTCGATGGTGTACATTTCTGTGCGCCGATCGGACACCGACAAGAAGACGGTGACTACCGTGAGTCATGGCAGCCACAAGCCATGTCAGAGAATGCAATCAAAGCAGCAGAATACACGGCTGAGAAAGTTGTTAATGCGCTAGGTGGCTACGGTATCTTTGGTGTGGAGCTATTTGTTAAAGGAGACAAAGTTATTTTCAACGAAGTCTCCCCTCGCCCGCACGATACCGGCATGGTGACGATGATTTCTCAAGATATGTCTGAGTTCGCGCTTCACGTACGCGCGTTTACTGGCATGCCGATTAACAGCATCGTTCAGTATGGGCCATCTGCATCCGCGGTTGTTTTAGGCCAAGGTACATCAACTGATATCCGCTTTGACAATCTTGCCAAAGCACTGGCTCAGCCACAAACTCAAGTTCGTTTGTTTGGTAAGCCTGAAATCGACGGCCGCCGCCGCTTGGGTGTCGTTTTAACCCGTCGCAAGACCATTGAAAATTCGATTGAAGATGCAGTGAACAACGCTTCTAAAGTACAGATCGTGTACTAATTCCGCGAATCCACACAAGAAAAACAAAAGCGCAGCTCAATTGGCTGCGCTTTTTCTTTGTGTAGACTCGAACAAACCGTTACTTGCTCTCGATTAAATACACTTCTTCAGAGAAACGGCTGAGCCCTTTCTTAGCGATTTTCGGATGGTTCTCGTCAGCCTTGTCTACGTGCAAACAAGTAATTTTGTAACCCGCAAACAACTGTTCGATCTCCTCGACTGGCACACTGAACGGAGGGCCTGACATCTCATCCTGAGGATAGTTGAGCGTCACTAATAAAATACGTCCACCAGGGTTTAGTAACTGCTTAACGCGTGCGGCGTATTCTTCTCGCATCTCTAGCGGCAATGCAACGAGTGCAGCACGATCATAAATGATATCCGCTTTTGAAACTGGGGCGGTAAAAAAGTCGCCAGTATAAATGGATAGCTCATCGAACTGATACAGCTCATGCATACCGTTAACCGGTGTTACGGTAGGTGTGTAAAAATGCTCAGCAAAAAATGCACGCACGGCAATTTGGCTCAGTTCCACACCCTGCACTTCATTGTGTTTCGTCGCAAGCCAGATTAGGTCTTCTGACTTGCCGCATAATGGAACCAACACTGTATCTTCACGTTTTGGGTTCGTGTGCTGCCAAAATGCAGGTAACAGTGGATTCACATCTTCAAGGTGAAACCCAATTTGATTACTGGCCCACTTAGTGTGCCAAAATTCTTGATCTCTCATTTTACTTCTACTTGTCGGCTGATAATTGTAATGAGCGCTTAGCGCAACTTTGTGGACTAAGACTAATGATTTTTCCAAATTTGTCTATGGCGTTCATCTTTGGTTAATACTGCGATGGTAGGATGACTATCGTTCAAGAAGGAACCCTTGCTTTTTCTGGTTGTCAGAATAAAGGAAGGAAAAATGGTGATCTAGAACACGATTCTACTATAAGGATAAAAGTCGACCTTGGGATCGTTCATAGAGGCCCCATTAATTAGGTAGAACCTGATTTGTTAATCTTAGTGACCTTTTCGTTACCCATTTTCTAAGTGCAAACAAGTTAAGGAGAGTGAATGAGCTTATTTTTACGTACTACAGCATTGATGCTTTTAGTACTAAGCCGTGCGCCGGCATTCGCCGCACTTCCAAATGTCCCGAGTAACGAGCAAGATCGTTCTGCTAGCCAAAACGAAGTTTGCTCAAAATTGTTCAAGCATAGCCTTAGTGGTCTATATGGCATTCAGTCAATCGACTCTAGACCAACTCAACCTTATTCAGATTTCGACGTCCTTTACAGTAAAGCTCACCAAGCACAGTTCGAGCTTGAAACCATCTGTAAGAGTACAGCCCTTCTAACTGACGCTCAGCCATACTTCGCAGGCGTTAAATCTCAACATCGTGCCGAAGAAAAGATTGCCCTCGAACTTGATGGCCAAGTCGAGCGTATTACTGACTTAGCACGTGCGACCATCGTTGCTGATGATGTAGCGAGCCTAGTATCTGTGTATGAAGCATTGGAACGTGAGACAACTATCGTAAAAGTCAAAAACCGCTTCAAAAAGCCAACTGTATCTGGGTACCGTGACTTGAACCTGTTGGTTCGCCTTCCTAAAACTAACCTTATTGCCGAAGTTCAATTGCACCTAAAAGCAATCGCTGATGTAAAGAACGGCCCTGAACACGATTTGTACGAACAAATTCAGAAGCTAGAGCGTCAAGCACTAGTAGAGGGCCGTAACCTAAACGATATCGAAATAGCATCGATAAAAAGCATGCGCACTCAATCGAAAAACTTGTACCAGGGCGCTTGGCATCCATACCTAACAACACACTTAGAAGCTGCTTAAAGTAGAAGTCTTACAAACAGCTAAGCTAACCTACCCAATACTAAAAACCACCGCTATTGCGGTGGTTTTATTTGTTCTTTAGCCACTACTGAAAAACACAAACAAAAAGACCACGACAAAGCGTGGTCTCATTCCATGTCACATGGCTTACTGGTCAATCTTTATGTTCTCTACGCGAGCTTTTAACTTCTGACCCGGGCGGAACGTAACGACTCGTCGAGCAGTAATTGGAATATCTTCACCAGTTTTCGGGTTACGACCAGGTCGTTCGTTTTTGTCACGAAGGTCAAAATTACCAAAACCTGACAGTTTTACCTGTTCGCCACTTTCGAGTGCCTTACGAATTTCTTCAAAAAACACTTCCACCGTTTCCTTGGCGTCCCGTTTACTAAATCCCAATTTATCAAACAGGTTTTCTGCAAGTTCGGCTTTTGTGAGCGCCATAAAACTTTCCTCAAAGCTATGTTAAACAATGCTACCTTAGTGTAGCGCCAGAGCAGTTTTACCCTACCAATTCAACAACATATCGGGGTTACATCAGGAAGTGTATGCCAAGCTTATGATTTTCGCCAACTTTTTTCTTTGCTAATATACCGAATATTTCACCATCGAAGTACTTTACTCACCAGTATTTCCAGATTTTACTTTAATTCCCTCTAAAGTTAGGAAGCTATCCAGTCCAAATTACTAGTTTTAAACATCAAAACAAGATTATTCACTATTTAATAAAAATGTCAGATACTGGTCACTTTACAAACAATTGACATAAAACTTCTCAGTTTTTCAGTAGTTTGAGTCACTCTGAAAATAGATCTGACCAGTTGTATTCATTGGAGTTTTTATTCAGTTTCTACTGATCTGGTAGAAAAATGAAACCTTGAACAAAAGCAAAATTCTGCACGTTGTATCATGACGGTGAAAGGAAAGGTTGATACTGTTTTTATATTCCATCTCACCATCAGAGTACCAATATGCTTCACCAAGTCGTCAGCATTCTATTCCCAGTCTTTGCTTTGGTTTTTGTTGGTTATTTAGTTGGTCGCTTTATCAAGCCCGACTTTCGCCCAATAAATCGCATCAATATGGATGTATTCACGCCTGCACTCGTATTTTCGTCTCTAGTAAGTATGCCGATCGACATGGGTCAAGCTCCTCTTTTGCTTGCCGCTATTATTGCGGTAATCGTACCTGGCATTGTGATGGTGCCAATTACAAAGTTGACAGGTCTATCCTTCAAAGCATGGGCGCCACCGCATATGTTCAGAAATAGCGGAAACCTAGCGATCCCGCTGTTCACTTATACTTTCGGAGAGCTCGCTCTCCCTTCTGCGGTGCTGCTGTTTGTTGTCTCCGCGTGTTTACATATCAGTTTAGGCGTGATGCTTCTTAGTAGTGGTAACCCGCTTAAACAAATCATCAAAATGCCGATTTTTTTATCCGCTTCACTCGCACTGGCTATGAACCTTTCTGGGGTTAGCATTTGGAATCCACTGTATGAAGCGACGGCATTACTTGGTCAAGCTGCCGTCCCAGTTATGCTTCTTTCATTGGGCGCACAGATGTTAAATCTGAGGTTGGATGGCTTAAAGGTAGGCCTCGTGTGTACAGCACAATCACTTGGGACAGGCGCAATTGCATTTGCACTCATTTATTGGCTAATCCCACTACCGATAATGCAACTGCAAATGATGGTACTGTTCACTATGCTTCCACCAGCCGTAATGAACTACTTGTTTGCTGAGCGGCTGAACATTGAGCCAATGACCGTCGCTTCAATGGTCTTGTTTGGCAACTTCTTCAGTATACTCACATTACCGCTATTGCTGATGTTCACCCTATCGCTCTCCTAATTACTCTCTACCATCAACTTTACTATTAAAACCGGAGAGTTGAATGTTAGACTGGCATAAAAATACCCACTCCCCCCCCCCCCCGGGGCGACTAGACCTTATGAAGTCAATTATCCAGATCAGCGATTGCCACTTAAGTGATGAGCCCAGCTTTGAAAACCTGCGTAAAGCCCTGCTCCTTGCTCAGAAAGATGCTTCCTGCAATACCCTTTTGCTTACTGGTGATCTTTGTTGCAACCCCAAAGCGGGTGACTACCTGACTCTACTAAATGTTGTAGAAGAACATATCCAAGATAAGTCGATCTTCGCGATTGCGGGCAACCACGATGATGCGAAGTTGATGAAGCAAGAGCTGCGCGGCAGTGGTATCAAAGTCACAGATAAAGCGAGAATCCACAACCGTGAAGTCTTGTTCTTAGATTCCAGCACCAAACCTTTAGATAAGCGTCATCCTTTAGGCTCTGGCCGTATCGATAACCGCGGGCTAGCACGTTTGAATAAACAGCTTCGCCATACAACCAACCCGATTGTTGTAGTCCACCACCCTGTTATTCCCGTCGGTTCAGAATGGATGAAAGCCATTTGCTTGGAAAACGATGCAAGCTTACTTGCGCTTTTGGCGGAGCATCAAGTTCAAGATGTAATTTGCGGGCATGGTCATGATGCATTAACGGTCACACAGCAAGGCATCACCCAACACATGGCACCGGCGACGGCCTACGGGTTTGACCACGAAATTAATGAATATAATCGAAGTGAGAAGATTGGCGTAAATAAGCTTTGCTTTGAGGAGAATGGAATTACCGTCGAAACGATTTGGCTGTAGCTATTCTCTATTCTCTATTCTCTATTCTCTATTCTCTATTCTCTATTCTCTATTCTCTATTCTCTAGATATAAAAAAACCCTGCCAGTTTGGCAGGGTTTTCATTTCTTAAGAAGATACGTTACGCGAGATTAGTCACGTAGAGACGCACCAAACTTCTCAGAAACGTGAGCAACGATAGCGTCAACCGCACCAGCGATATCTGCATCTTCAAGCGTACGCTCAAGTGACTGTAGAGTCAGAGCGATTGCTAGGCTCTTCTTACCTTCTTCAACACCTTTACCTACGTAAACGTCGAACAGTTTCGCATCTTTAAGGAACTCGCCACCTTGCTCTAGACAAGCGTTAACGATGTCACCAGATGCAACAGCTTCATCCACTACTACCGCGATATCACGACGGTTTGAAGGGAACTTAGAAAGTGCTACCGCTTCTGGGATCACTTTGCTGTTGATTGCAGACCATTCGATTTCGAATACGATAGTACGACCGTTTAGACCGAACTTACGCTCAAGCTCAGGGTGAACTGTACCGATCACGCCCACTTCTTTGCCATCTACGATGATTGCCGCAGATTGACCTGGGTGAAGTGCTGGGTGCTTAGCTGCAGCGAAAGAGTATGCTTTTTCGTTCGCAGATAGCTCTAGAATTGCTTCTAGATCGCCCTTAAGGTCGAAGAAATCAACCGTGTTAGTTTCGATATCCCAGTGCTCTTCACCGCGAGTACCAGCGATAACACCTGCAAGCATTGGCTCTTGGCGCATGCCGTTTTCTGCAGATTCACATGGGATGAAACGTAGGCCGTATTCGAATAGACGAACGCGTGGCTGTTGACGCTTCTGGTTGTGAACAACCGTATTCAGCAGACCTTGGATAAGACCAAGACGCATTGCTGACATGTCTGCAGAAATTGGGTTTGGAAGCACTAGAGGCTCAACACCAGGTACCACTAGCTTTTGTTGCTCAGGCTCAACGAAGCTGTATGTGATTGCTTCGTGGTAACCACGGTCAACAAGAAGATCACGAACGCGTTTCAGTGGAAGATCCGCTTCAACGTGGTTGTGCATCTTAAGTGCTGCTGCTGGGTGTTGGTTAGGGATGTTGTCGTAACCGTAGATACGGCCAACTTCTTCAATCAGGTCTTGCTCGATAGCGATATCGAAACGCCATGTTGGCGCTACTGCCACCCAACCTTCTTCAGAAGCTTCAACAGTCAAACCTAGGCGCTCTAGGATTTCTACTACGTCAGCATCAGCGATGTGGTGACCTAGTAGGTTGTCTAGTTTAGTGCGACGTAGAGCAACTTTGTTTGGCTTAGGTAGGTCTGCTTCAGACTCTACTGCAACAACAGGTGCTACTTCACCGCCACAGATTTCAACAAGAAGCTGAGTTGCACGCTCCATTGCGCTCACTTGTAGTGCGTAATCCACACCACGCTCGAAACGCATTGAAGAATCAGTGTGCAGACCGTAGTTACGTGCGCGACCGCGGATGTGGTCAGGTGCAAAGAATGCACACTCTAGTAGAACGTCTTTAGTCTCAGTTGTTACACCAGACTCTTCACCACCAAAGATACCTGCGATTGCAAGTGCTTTGTTGTGGTCAGCTACAACTAATGTATCTGCGTTTAGTTCTGCTTCGCTGCCGTCAAGAAGTGTTAGCTTCTCACCTTGCTCAGCCATACGAACTACGATGCCACCTTCGATCTTCGCTAGATCGAACGCGTGCATTGGTTGGCCTTGCTCTAGAAGAACGTAGTTAGTGATGTCTACTACTGGGTCAATAGAGCGGATACCACAACGGCGCAATTTCTCTTGCATCCATAGTGGTGTTTCAGCTTGAACGTTTACGTTCTTAACCACACGACCTAGGTAACGTGGACACGCAGCAGGTGCTTTTACTTCGATAGACACTTTGTCTTCGATTGAAGCTGCTACTGCTTCTACTGATGGCTCAGTCACGTCAGCACGGTTAAGTACGCCAACTTCACGAGCTAGACCACGAATGCTGAAACAGTCAGCGCGGTTTGCTGTTAGGTCTACGTCTACCGTTACGTCGTCTAGGCCTAGGAATTCACGGAAATCGGTACCGATTACTGCGTCTTCTGCTAGTTCCATGATGCCATCTGACTCAACGTCGATACCTAGTTCAGTGAATGAACAAAGCATGCCGTGAGATGGTTGACCACGTAGTTTCGCTTTTTTGATTTTGAAATCGCCTGGAAGAACAGCACCAACAGTTGCTACTGCTACTTTCAGACCTTGACGACAGTTAGGTGCGCCACAAACGATGTCTAGAAGCTCTTCTTCACCCACGTCAACTTTAGTCACGCGCAGTTTGTCTGCATCTGGGTGTTGACCACATTCAACAACGTGACCAACTTTAACGCCGTTGAACGTACCTGCTACAGGTAGCACGTCATCAACTTCTAGACCCGCCATTGTAATTTGGTGAGTTAGTTCGTCAGTGGTAATCGAAGGACTAACCCACTCACGAAGCCATGATTCGCTGAATTTCATAGTGATTTATCCCCTGGATTACTTGAACTGTTTTAGGAAACGAAGATCGTTCTCGAAGAACGCACGTAGGTCGTTTACGCCGTAACGAAGCATTGTTAGACGCTCAACACCCATACCGAATGCGAAACCAGAGTATTTTTCAGGGTCGATGCCTACACTACGTAGTACGTTCGGGTGAACCATACCGCAGCCTAGTACTTCTAGCCATTTACCGTTTTTGCCTTTCACGTCAACTTCTGCTGAAGGCTCAGTGAACGGGAAGTATGATGGACGGAAACGTACTTCTACTTCCTCTTCGAAGAAGTTACATAGGAAGTCGTGCAGGATGCCTTTCAGCTGTGCGAAGTTTACGTTCTCATCAACCAACATGCCTTCCACTTGGTGGAACATTGGCGTGTGCGTTTGGTCGTAGTCGTTACGGTATACACGACCTGGTGCGATGAAACGGAATGGTGGTTTACCATTTTCCATCGTACGGATCTGTACGCCTGACGTGTGAGTACGAAGCATCAAATCTGGGTTGAAGAAGAAAGTATCGTGGTCAGTACGCGCTGGGTGATCAGCTGCGATGTTTAGTGCATCAAAGTTGTGGAATGCATCTTCGATTTCTGGACCAGACTCTGTGTTAAAGCCAAGTTCGCCGAAGAACTTCTCAATACGCTCAACAGTACGAGTAACTGGGTGTAGACCACCGTTCTCAATACGACGACCAGGTAGTGTTACGTCGATCGTTTCTGCTGCTAGCTTCGCTTCTAGTTCTGCACGTTGTAGTGCGTCTTTACGAGCTGCGATAGCTTGCTGAACTACGCCTTTCGCTTTGTTGATCTCTTGACCAGCTTCACGGCGTTCTTCCGGTGGTAGTTTACCTAGGCTTTGAAGTTGAGCAGTTAGCTCACCTTTTTTACCTAGATACTGAACACGCACTTCATCAAGTACGACTAGCGATTCTGCAGCTTCAATTGCTGCACTCGCGTTAGCAATGATCTCTTCTAGATGTTGCATCGTTTCCTCATCTACCTATTGGTAGTGTCCATAAAGGAGTGATTGGTTTTTTGATAGCTGTACATAGTAGCCAAACCAGCCACCAATGCCAAATTGAATTACGAAAAGAAGAGGTTATTGAATAAAAAGAAGGCAAAAACGTAAAAAAACAACTAACCATACAAACGTTCAACCGCACTCAATCAGCTCAAGTGCGATTTGGATGCACTATGATTGTGTTTTTACTTACTTAATCACAGCGATGGCGCTTGGACCGAACACACTGTGTTTTTACCGTTTTGTTTGGCTAAATAGACAGATTCATCGGCAGCTTTGATGAGATCAGTATACGTTTTCATCTCATTGCGACGTTCAGCGACACCGACACTTATACTGCCTCGCCAAGGCTCTAGACCTGTTGGTATGAGGATATGAGAAATTTGCTTTCTTACCGCTTCAGCGACATGTAAACCGCCTTTAAGTTGAGTCTCTGGACAAATTACCAAGAATTCATCCCCACCTAGACGGCAGACAATATCATCACTTCTGAAATAATGTCTTAACGCCTTGGCCAACTCGCTGAGTACAACATCTCCAGCGTCATGACCACAAGTGTCGTTAACCTGTTTAAAGTAGTCAGCATCAATCATGATACAAACTAAAGGCTCGAGCTGCATGTCCTGTTCTTGCCAACAGTTTTTTAAAGTGCGAATTGCACTACGGCGGTTGGGTAATCCTGTCAGAGAGTCAGTGAGTGACAGCTCTTCAAGTTGCTTATTTGCTTGAGATAGCTGTTTCGTTCGCTCTGCGACTTTTTCCTCTAGAACCAAGTTAAGCTTCAATAACTCACGATTCCGTTCTGATACTTGAAGAAAAAGTGCGCTTAATGCCTCAAGCAAAGGCTCGGTGGAGTTGTCTGCTTTGCGCTCTTCGGTTTCATAGGCGTCCAAGGGCGAGCTACCATTTTTAATAGCTTCAACTTGACGAGCCATATTTTGATCAATACCTAGAATATGGTAAGCCAACCAGTGAATTAGAAAATCAAGAAGCTGTTCTGCTGCTTTTTTATTCTCTTCGCTAATAAAGCTTTGCATGCTAACAATGTCTGTCATGAAAGAGCGATGAACTTGTATGTGCTTTTGGATATGATCGTAATGCACCCCAACTTCACGCATTAGATTTTCTTCTTCCTTGAAGTGGAACTCTGCATAACGAGACAACTCGAATAAAGCCAATTGAATGTCTTGAAGTGATATATTGTTGTGCGCTAGGAGTTCACCATATTTATTGATGAATTCCACGAGATACTGGTGCTGCTCATCGACTAGCTCTATTCCAGTTTCAAAATACTTATCCCAACGAAATGAATTCACCGTTACAACTCCTAACCAACGAGCTGGCATATTCAGTTGCTTATGTGCAGCAACCAATACCACAATTAATATAAGGAATAGTAACGATAAACATCAGTAATTGCTTTAATAGTCAGTCAAAATAATGACGTAGATCTCTATACCGTACGACTTTTGACTTAACCCTCAAATTTAATCTAAAGTCGTATTGAATAGAGCTAAATAAACTCACCTCCATGAACAAGATGCTACAAGCCGATAAGCATTTCCTTCATGAGAAGCTAAGTGTCAACGCCAACTGTGTATGGTTGAGTTAAAAACTTAGCATTCAAACTCTCCCTAACACTCCGGAAAACTCCTATATAGATAAGCTAGGTTTATCACCTGCCGATGCTATTGCATAGCGGATGTCATCAATAAAATGCTGCTGAGTCTCGATTATACCGTCTGAAAAGGTAACGGGTTCATGAGGTCCGGCAATCAAAAGTACGTTGGTAAAATCTGATACATTAAAGTTCTCTGCCACCACGTTCTTTGAATGAAAATCTAATACGATTTTAGCAACTTTCTCTTCAAGTACGAGTAGTTGCTCCTCTGTTATTTTCATTCTCGATAATGCAACACGAACACACTTTTCCTGTTTCGTTGTTTGTTCCTTTATGATCTCTGTATATTTGTCATTAAGCTTTGAGTTGTCGGCATAACTATAATAGAGAGGACCATGCAACGTGATGTTGTTTTCCTCGTCGACATAAACCAGATCGAGCAGTTCAAGCGCTCCCAGATAATCTGACATGCTTTGTTTTGAAAGATCATACTTTTTCATGAGAATGGTATAGCCGTCTTTTCCTCGTAGCATACGTAGTTCACGGTAGAAATCGTAAAGGTGGGGAAATTGGAAAAAGACTTCGTCTTGCGTGTGGCTAAAGTAGTCCTGATCCTCAGCTTGAAGTTGGTTAGCCAGCTTTTGTAACTCATCTAATGTGCAATCTACTGCTCGACAGTACTCTAGTAGTTTATCTAAAGCTAGGTTCGTACTAGTAAGATGGCGCTTGAAGGTTGACAGCGGCATACCCATTTTTTCTGATAGCTCTCGATACGTTAGCCCTTTTGTTTTTATCGCCTGCCTTAACGCTGCCAACAAGTACTCGGGAGTGAGTTCTCTCATTAAAAGTTCCTAGTTCTCTGTTACGTTTATATTATATTTGTAACAATTTAGAACCAAGTAGCAAGACATAAGTTCATATTTTTATAAGAAAAACGTGAATTAATATATCATTGATCACATTTATCAACCCGATACCTGCCCACAAAATGCATTCAGTTTCATTATAAATTACAAATCATTTAGATTATAAACATTGTAAACAACATGCTATTCGTCGCATTTAATGCTATTTTTAAGCGGAAATTTGAGTATTTCCTACTCAAAGAATAGCCCTAATTTAGAATATTCACCCTAAAAAGCATGTTGGCAAAATTGCATTTTTATGCAAAGTCGTAATGTTTATTTTCGGTGAATTGCTTTTTTGCAAACACTACGATCGACATCAACCAAGTGAGCACGTAAAAACAGTAAGTGTATAACAGAGATTCCAAAAATAATGATAGGAATGTAGATGCTCGGCACTGATACCGCGATGTGAACCAAAGTCATTTTGAGCTTTTCAATTGCTCCAACCGAATGCTCAATTCCTTTGATATTGCCATCAGCAAAAATACCAAAAGCAAGATAATACAACATTAGATACATCAAGATAGATTCTTTCCACTGCCCTCTCTCCAAGTGAAGAATAGCGACAATGGAAACAAGCCAAGACAATAGTAATAAAGCAAGCAAACCCAAGAAGTCGATAGGAAAAGACAACATGGTGGCAAGTAGATTACCTTTAGCTGCTAACGTCGCAACGAGCAAGCAAACGCAGAAAGTCACAATCGTATTGTTTAACACCGTATCACGCATAAATACACCTCCCTTTTCAGGGGGCGGATTATGAATCACAATCGACCATCTGCATTTTGCTTAAGAGGGTTAGTCGAGGGAGAGTTTACAAATCCATCTTATTAATCATGACTTTGCAACACACCGTACAGTGCTACCTATTTCTAAACGAGCTTTACTGCGGTGCCAAATGCAAGAATTTCCGAAGAGCCATCGACAATCGAACTGGTGGTAAAACGGATGCCGACGACGGCATCTGCTCCTAGGTTCGCTGCATCTTCAACCATTCTTTGAATAGCAATATTACGGGCTTCAGTCATCATTTCGGTATAGCCTCGAATCTCTCCGCCAACAATGCTTTTTAAACCGGCCATGAAGTCACGCCCAATGTGCTTTGACTGAACCACATTGCCCGTCACGACACCTTTTATCTCGGCAATCTCTCGCCCAGGAATCGTCTCGGTTGTTGAATAAATCATGTTATACCTCAGTAAGATAGTTAGATAACTCAATTAAGTTACCATCTGGGTCTCTGATGTAAACCGATAGGATGTTACCAATTGCACCTGTCCGTTGGACGGGGCCATCAATAACCTCGATAGAATGGAAGTTTAAATGGGAAAGCACGTTTGCAATTGGCGTATCACATACAAAACACAAGTCGACACTCCCAAAGGCCACCTGACTCGCCTTAGGTTCAAATTCATTGCCAAGCTGATGAAGATTTATCTTCTGCCGCCCATATACCAAAGCAACACGCCCTTCCCCGAAAGTAACACTTTCCATACCCAGAATCTGTGTATAGAAATCCAGTGTGGTTTGAATGTCTTTAACAGTCAGTACAAGGTGATCCAAGCGATTTATTTTCATTAAAGCCTCTCTACAATGCTTCAGATGAGATGACTGCCTCAATCTCAATAGATAAGTCGGGGTGAATCAAACGGCTCACCTCGACTAATGAACAAGCTGGCAAATAACCTTTATAGAAGTCGAATAACACCGAGCGAATCTCTGGCAGTTGGTTCATGTCGGTTACAAATATGGTCAGCTTGACCAAATCGCGTTTCTCTCTTTGTTCTTCTGTGAGTATCTGCGACAAGTAAGACAGAATCGTTTTTGTTTGCTCGATTAGGCTTTCACTTTGGTCAGCCCTGACACATATAAAGTCTCACAATGTCTCGTGGCATGAACATAAGGACCAGAAATTTGCGGCAAAAATTCGTAACTGATTCGTTGAACCATGTTGTCTCCCCTTCCCTAGCGGTTGTATTTTCGTTTGTTCAGTATCTCTTTCACTTGGTGCGTTTTTTCTAAATCTATCTCATAAACATTGGCCAGCGCACAAATATAATAGAGTGCGTCATAGAGCTCTTCCGCGATTGTTCCTTTAATTGTGTCTTCTGTCGGCTGACCTGTAGCGCCTTTCCTAATCGACTCAGACAGTTCACCTACTTCTTCAATCAGTTTGAGAAAGTAATGGTGCTTCTGTTCCGGGTCGTGATCAAACTCTTTTATATGCGCTTGTAGTTCACGGATTTTCATTCCTAGTCCTTTTGCTTGTTGTCCGATTCCACCCTACCATAAGTAGATAACAGAATGATTTAACGTGATATTCCTTTGCTTAAAACAATGCAGTGATAGTCGCGCCCTAACTCATGCTCAGTATCATCAAATTGCTCTATCTGATTGAAGCCTTGCTTAAACCAAAAACGAAAAGAGTCGATATTCTCAACGTACGCGTTCAGCATGGCTTTATCGAAAGGCGCATACTCAAGAGCAACCGCCAGTGTGCTATCAACGATTTCCTTTCCTAAACCTCGACCTTGATACTTAGGAGTCAGGCACAACATTGGTATCCATAAACATTCTTTCTCAGGAAAATTCAGTTCGAGTTGGATATAACCTATAGCATCCCCCTCTTTTGTCGAGATTTTCCTGAGGTAGAAGGCTTCTAGGTCTTCCGGCCTTTTCAGCAAAGCACTCTTTGAAATTAGCGCTTCATACTCGCAAATCGGCCAGTCACGAAAGGTATGGTCTTGAGCCACTTTTGGATGATTAGAGGCAAATAGAGACTTAGCCAGTTCGGCCTGCGTGGTGTCGAAAGTAGAAAAAATTAAGTTCTTTGATTCCCAATAGCTCGGTAACACAGATACTCCTTATCCATGATGTGATGAGTAGGGGCAAAATAACAAATCCAGTCATCAGAGCAACTGATTTGGTTAGAGTTGGGATGTAAGCAGGGAAACGGGAAACGGGAAACGGGAAACGGGAAACGGGAAACGGGAAACGGGAAACGGGAAACGGGAAACGGGAAACGGGAAACGGGAAACGGGAAAGTTTACGCCAGCGAAAGCTGAAGGCAATAAAAAAGGAGAGCTAATGCTCTCCTTCTCTTAATCCTAAACTGCTAATTAAAGAGCAGCTTTCGCTTTTTCAACTAGAACAGCAAATGCTGCTTTGTCGAATACTGCGATGTCCGCTAGGATCTTACGGTCGATCTCGATAGATGCTTTCTTAAGACCGTTGATGAAACGGCTGTAAGATAGACCATTTTGACGAGATGCTGCGTTGATACGTGCAATCCATAGTTGACGGAATTGACGTTTCTTAGCGCGACGGTCACGGTAAGCGTATTGACCAGCTTTAGTAACTGCTTGGAAAGCTACGCGGTAAACACGTGAACGTGCACCGTAGTAACCTTTAGCTTGTTTTAGAACTTTCTTATGACGTGCACGAGCTTGTACACCACGTTTTACGCGAGGCATTATGCTTCTCCTAAACTAAACGATTGATAACTAAAAAGAATTAAGCGTATGGCATCATACGAACAACTGCAGCAACTTCACAACGTGGAAGAATTGCATTTGGACGTAGTTGACGCTTGTTCTTAGTAGTACGCTTAGTCAGGATGTGACGTTTAGTAGCGTGCTTGTACTTAATACCACCAGCAGTTTTCTTAAAACGCTTAGCAGCACCTTTGTTGGTTTTCATCTTAGGCATGATGAATAACTCCGCATTGAGTAGGTTTAATAAACAACGTAATTAGGGCGAACAAAACCCAGCCGCTATACCTTTTATTAGAAGGAAAGGCGGCTAGGTCTTAATTACTTGATGAGCCGTTAATTACTTCTTTTTAGGGGCAAGAACCATGATCATCTGACGACCTTCAATCTTACTTGGGAAAGATTCCACTACAGCAAAGTCTACAGTGTCTTCTTTCAAGCGATTTAGAACGTCAACACCGATGTCTTGGTGTGCCATTTCTCGGCCACGGAAGCGAATTGTTACCTTCACTTTGTTGCCTTCTTCAAGGAAACGCGTCAGGTTGCGTAGTTTTACCTGATAGTCTCCAATATCAGTTCCAGGACGGAATTTTACTTCCTTAATCTGAACCTGCTTTTGCTTTTTCTTCTGCTCTTTAGCAGATTTGCTCTTCTCAAAGAGGAATTTGCCGTAGTCCATAACACGACATACTGGCGGCTCAGCGTTAGGACTGATCTCCACAAGATCCATGCCTGCTTCTTCAGCAGCTGCGATCGCTTCTTGAATCGATACAACACCAACTGATTCACCGTCAGCGCCTGTTAGTCGAACTTCACGAACGCCACGAATTTCACCGTTCATACGGTGTGGGTTTTGTTTTACCGGCTGTTGGCCGCGTCTTCCGCCTTTAATAGCTTATTCCTCCAGATTGAGCTTACGGCTTGAAATCTCGTCTTGGATGTATGAAATGAAATCATCCACTTTAAATTTGCCGAGATCTTTACCTTTACGAGTACGTACTGCGATTTCGCCTGCTTCCATCTCTTGGTCACCGACAACAAGCATATACGGTACACGCTTCAAAGTGTGTTCGCGGATTTTAAAGCCAATCTTCTCATTTCTCAAGTCCGCTTTAGCTCTAATTCCACTTTTTTGTAGTTTTTGTACTACTTCCTGAACATAATCTGACTGTTTATCAGTAATGTTCATAAGAATTGCCTGTTCCGGCGCCAACCAAGTTGGGAAGAAACCTGCATAATCTTCGATAAGAATACCAATGAAACGCTCTAGTGAACCTAAAATCGCACGGTGAATCATCACCGGAACAAGACGTTCATTGTTTTCACCTACATAAGTTGCACCTAGGCGACCTGGTAGGTTGAAGTCTAGCTGAACAGTACCACACTGCCATGCACGGTCTAGACAGTCGTATAGTGTGAATTCGATCTTAGGACCGTAGAATGCACCCTCGCCTTCTTGAATCTCGTATGGAATTTCCATTGATTCTAGAGACTGTTTCAATGCTTCTTCAGATTGATCCCAGATTTCGTCTGAACCTACACGTTTTTCTGGACGAGTAGACAGTTTCACTACGATGTTGTCGAAACCAAATGTTTGGTACGTATCGTACACCATCTTGATACAATTTGTTACTTCTTCTTGAATTTGGCTCTCAGTACAGAAAATGTGAGCGTCATCCTGAGTGAAGCCACGTACACGCATAATACCGTGTAGTGCACCAGATGGTTCATTACGGTGACATGAGCCGAACTCAGCCATACGTAGTGGTAGGTCGCGGTACGATTTTAGACCTTGGTTAAAGATCTGTACGTGACCTGGACAGTTCATTGGCTTGATCGCGTATTCACGGTTCTCAGAAGAAGTTGTGAACATCGCGTCTGCGTATTTGTCCCAGTGACCAGAACGTTCCCAAAGAACACGGTCCATCATTAGAGGACCTTTTACTTCTTGGTAACCGTACTCATCTAACTTAGCGCGGATGAATACTTCTAGATCACGGAAGATAGACCAACCGTTGTGATGCCAGAACACCATGCCTGGTGCTTCTTGCTGCATGTGGAATAGGTCTAGTTGCTTACCAATCTTACGGTGGTCACGCTTAGCTGCTTCTTCTAAACGAGTTAGGTGCGCTTTCAATGCTTTCTTATCGTGGAAAGCGGTACCGTAGATACGTTGAAGCATTTTGTTGTCGCTGTTACCACGCCAGTAAGCACCTGCAACATTCAATAGAGTGAAGTGTTGGCAGAAGCTCATGTTAGGAACGTGAGGACCACGACACATGTCGATGTATTCTTCATGGTGGTAGAGGCCTGGACGATCATCACGAGATACGTTTTCGTCTAGGATTTCCACTTTGTATGGTTCGCCACGTGATTCAAACGTATCACGTGCTTCCTGCCAGCTAACTTTTTTCTTAACAACTTCGTACTTGGTTTTCGCTAGCTCTTTCATACGCTTTTCAATCTTTTCAAGATCGTCTTGCGTTAGAGACTCATCTAAGTCGATGTCGTAGTAGAAGCCGTTGTCGATGGTTGGACCGATCGCCATTTTAGCTTGAGGGTAAAGCTGCTTAAGAGCGTGACCAAGAAGGTGAGCACAAGAGTGGCGAACGATTTCTAGACCGTCTACTTCATCTTTTACTGTGATGATCTCAAGGCTTGCGTCTTCTTCAATTAGATCGCACGCATCAACGCGGTTACCGTTTACACGACCAGCGATAGTTGCTTTTGCAAGACCAGGACCGATCGATTGCGCAACTTCCATAGTAGAAACTGGGTTGTCAAATTGACGCTGACTGCCGTCAGGAAGAGTAATAATAGGCATGCTATGTCCTTTACAGTGGTGTTGCACACCAAGCAACACATGTTATTCAAATTAGAAGATATTTCGAGAGTCGATGACGGTCGCTCAGTAACACGAATACCGGACCTTCATCGGAACGAGGATTGTACATAGCTCACATTTAGAATGCAAAGAACGATTTCCATTAACCTCAGTATTCCAAGTTATTGACTAATCTCTCCCTAATAGCATGCTCTATCGTTGGTCAATATCATTTTAATTACCTTTAAATCACGGGACAGCTATAAAAAGTTATCAAAGAGGATGAACCCCATATAACAAATAATGACTCATAGCATTTTTACGCTTTAAAAAACAACATGATAGAAGTTCACAATCCGTTTTTTTTTGTTGCTAGATTATTGCTTTTATTCGTCAAAAAATATGCCTCGTACCCTATTAAACATAAAGATACTGAGGTGATTAATGAGCACAACTCTAGAAAGCGGAGTAACCAACTCCAAAACAGATGCAAAATGGCTAAGCCTAGCCATTCTCGTTTTTGCACAGCTTGGCACCATGCTAGATAACAGTGGGTTTGCTGTAGCTACCGAAGCACTAATTACGAAACTTGGTGCAACCATGCCGGAAATTCAATTTGCCAATGCCATGTACCCTCTCATTGCTGGCGCTGGGATGGTGGTTGGCGGGTTAACCGGGCTATTTCTTGGTTGGGGAAGACAGCTAAGACTCGGCGCGATATTGCTAGCTATTTCAGCAACCATTGCTGCTATTGCGCCGAATATGAATGTATTGATATTTGGCGGGCGCGTTGCAGCGGGACTTGGTGCGGTATTCCTTGTTCCAGCGATTCTTGCTCATGTCGCCGGAATCTATCGTGGCAAAGATCAAGCGATAGCATTTGCTGGAATCGCAGGTGCGGTTGGTGTCGCAACAGCTATTGTACCTATAGCGATGGGCGCGGCACTGGATAAGTTTGGCTTCACGGCTTCTTTCTTCGGCGTAACTGGCTACTTTATTCTTGTTTTCCTTGCTTCTTTTAAACTCCAAGAGATGCCGAAAGCTAAATTCGAAGGTAAGTTCGATATTGTTGGCGTCCTGCTGTCTTCTGTAGGCCTGCTTGCAACTATCGTGGGTTTGTTAAAGATCTCAGAATGGGGGTTAATTCAGCCGATCTCTGACGTCTCTATCTTTGGCATATCTCCTGCGCTTCCGCTGGTGGTATTTGGTGTAATCACACTTATTAGCTTATTGAAGTGGGAAGCAAAATTCGAAGCTCAGCATGGCACAGCCTTAATTCCATCGACCTTTATCAAAAACAAGCAGGTTCTCATTGGCCTTTACCTTTGTGCCATTGTCTTCCTAATGTTTGGTTCTCTATTTATCAATATTGCTTACGTTCAGGTCGTTGGTGGCGCATCTGCTGCTGCCGCTGGCTTGCTGATGTCTATCTATGCCGTAGGTATGCTGGCTGGCACCGTAATCGCCCCAGCTAAAATGAGTAACATGACAGTTAGAAGTGTTTGTCTAATTGGCTTTGCAATCTCCTTTATTGGCCTACTTATCGCAACAGCAGGAATTACAGAGACTGGAATCAGTGCATTACACTACTTAGGACTTGCCATCTTTGGTTTTGGTGTTGGTATTTTGATGACCCAAGCCTCCCTTACTGTCACGACCGCACTAGAACAACGCGACGCTGAACAATCTGGCGGCATTCAAGCAACCTCACGAAACGTCGGCCAAGCATTTGGTGTTGCTGTTCTAGGTTCAGTACTGATGTTCTCTTTGACAGGTAACATTAAATCAGATGTCAAACAGCACGAAGATTTAACTGCCGAAACCAAAGAGGCGGTTCTCGCTATCCCTGCACTGCCGTTTACCAGTACGCAAGATTTCCAATTGATTGTGTCGGACCTCACTAATGACGTTAAAGAACAAGCAATTATTCACGAAATCAACGCTCAAGCGCGTCACAGTTCAGCTATCGATACCATGATTGCCCTACTCATGATTGTTGCCTCTGGTCTAGTTATTTGCCGAGGTCTACCGCGCGTATCCATTATGCAAAACAAAAAATAATCCCTCTCTCAAAGCCTATATCTGCTCTTCAATAGATGTAGATATAGGCACAAGCTGCGAAAGAGAAATCGAATCATGCTTAAAAAATTCTTTACTTCACTATTTTCAAAAAAAACGTCGAGCACAACTGTCATTAGCAATAAGGGGAGCCAGAACATGAAACCAAATCAAACTATTTACTTTGGTGGTCCTATCATCACAATGGAAGATGCAACACCTACGGTAGAAGCGATTGCTATTGAAGGAGACAAAATCGTTGGTATGGGGGCTTGCCAAAAACTGCGTGTCGAGTTCCCTTCTGCTGCATTGCATGATCTGCAAGGACAAACATTATTACCCGGTTTTATCGAGAACCACTCCCACATATTACTGTGTGGCAACATGGAAACCATGCACGACTTAAGTTTTTTCAAATACCAAAATCAAAATGAAATGATGGACGCTTTTCGAACCATGACACCAAATAAAGATGGCTGGTTAATGGGCATCGGTTGGGACGTAAAAAAACAAACCATCCCTAGCCTTAAAGAGATTGATGAAGCCCACCCTGACTATCCAATGTTCATTACCATGCAAGGCCATGGCGGCTGGTTGAATAGTAAAGCAATGCAGGAGCTTGGTATCAATGAACACAGCGAAGCGCCACAAAACTCAGAATATGTGAAAGACGAAAACGGCAAACTAACCGGCATGATCTTAGGTCAAGCTGCTGTTATGCAAGCGTATAAAGGTACATTCCCTACGCCAAATGTTGATGATGTTATCGCGGCATCCAACTTGTATGCAAAGGAAGGCATCACTGTCGCATCAGACCATATGATCATGGCTCCTCAGACACTTAATACTCTAGTTGAAGCATCAAAATCCGATGATTTCAATGTGCGTATTGTCGGCAGTATCGTGAACAACTACCCTGACTTTTCACAAGTCATAATGCAGCGAGATGAATATAAAACTAACAAGTTCCGTATCGGCTATCTTAAAGCTTTTACTGACGGTTCAGTCCAAGGTGGGAACGCTGCGACAAATATTGAATATCAGAACGAAGAGTTTAGAAACTTACCTCGCCCGATCTGGGGCACACAAGACATGTTCAATCAAACCGCTGAAGCGGCAATACAACTGGGGGTTGACTTTGTATTCCACGCCAATGGCGAATTGGCTTTAGAAGCCGCACTCGATGCTGTTGAGCATGCTCGCAAAAATGGTGAAGAGAAAGGCATCGATGTCAGCCAATTTATGTCACTTGCTCATCATTTGTCATTAACAACCCCGCAGCAGTTTAGCCGCATGAAAGCGTTGAATACTCACCCTAGCTTTATTATGGGGCACCTCTATTGGACCGGAGGTCAAATTATTCATGACTATTTCAAACAGGAAGATTTACATCATACCTTTAAGGTAAAGACCGCTATTGGTCATGGGCTAAAGCCAACGCTTCATAACGATGCGCCAGTAACGCCTACCGCGCCATGGCAATCAATCAAAGCCGCAGTCACGCGAGAAACCTATTCTGGTGATGTTCTTAATGGCGCTGAAGCCATTACTGTAGAGCAAGCCATAAAAGGCTACACCATTTGGGCCGCAGAACAATTCAAAATGGCAGATACGCACGGTTCAATTGCAATCGGGAAAATTGCGGATCTCGTGATTGTTGATAAAAACCCATTAACGGTCGCCACTTCCGACTTAGACAAGATCAACGTAAGAAAAACCATTATGGCCGGTAAAGAGACCTACTCCGCTTAATGGTCACGAGTGCCTCATTGTTGTGAGGCACTCTCAACAAAAAATCATAATTATTAAACCCCTACCGTTCTTCCGTCCATAACGTTCTTCCGCCCATAAATGGAGGACTCTGTACCATGCTAAAAAGTTTATTTGGCTTAATATTACTCACGTTTTTTTTGATCTACCTACTCTACAACACAGGACACGCGGTGTTGTCGCTGTCGAAAAAAGCCAGCTCATCAATCCATCACGAACAAATTCACACCCAAGACGTCCAACAGTTTTTTTCAGACCTAAATAAAAAATAAATATCCATTTTAGAAACTAAAGAAAAATGACACACAAGATGTCAGTTTTGTTTCGTTTCGCACCCATATCGGTTTGCTTAACATGGCGCTATCAATCCAATGAAACAACGAGGTCCTTATGACTGACACAATTAAAAAACCACAACAAAATATGGCTGACTCTCCAGAAGAAATGCTAAAGATACTGTCTGACATTTCATTTCTTACACCAGAGAAACTTCAACAAAAAACACAATGCCTACATGAAACACACTTCCATCAACTGGATATGGAAGAAACCCCTCGTCCTTACATCGAAAATGATAAAGAGGATATTCGCTCTGAAGAGATAGAAGCGTTCGCTATGAAATTGGTAGATATTTCCAAACAATCTCGTGAAGAAGGCAATATCTTATGGGGAAGAGTTCAAGGAACCAAATACGAAGCACAAGCCCAAACACTTGTCGCAAATACGCTTCTATCATTTGGTATTGACGATGTGAGACAAGACTTTTTCCCGATTCGTTATCCTCAATGGAACCCGACGAAGAATGAACTGACCGTAACCGTATGCAGCGAGTTGGAAGCACCATTATCTTTTGAACACGCAATTACGCCATTTCCATCAGGTCAAACACCAGAAGAAGGCTTAGAAGCCGAAATCATTTACGTTGGTCAAGGTACGGTTGCAGAATTAAAAGGCAGAAATCTAAACGGAAAAATAGTGTTACTTCAAGCCGACTTCTCAGCTGGCGGACCAATGTATTCAAGTGCAAGAACGGCTTACTCTCGAATTGCATCAGGAAAGTATGGTATGCCCTTAGGGCTCATTGCTTGGTGGACCTTACCCGGAGCAAAACAAATTGCGACGCGAGTTGGAGCAATGGGTGGCGGTGATGCCGTCGGGACTGCCATTCCATGGATTTCCATCGGTTATGATGATGGGTTGTATTTGAGAAAGCTGTTAGACCGCGCCACAGATGACGTCCTAGTTAAAATGGTAGTCAAAGGGGAAATGGAAGACGGCTCGACTCGTCAATCCAGCAACGTGTATGGTTTCATTCCAGGTACAACCGGTAAATACATATTAATGACCTTCCATAGTGACAGTTATTTCTACGGATTACATGACAACGGCGGTACGGCAGCGATGGTGATGGCCGCAGCAAAACATTACGCAGCACGTCCACTAGAACAACGAGGCCACGGTCTTGCTGTCTTGTCCGTTGGCGATCATGAGCACCCAGGTGTCGGTGCTACTGACCGATTTATTGAAGATAACCACCACTTTGTTCGCGATGAGATGCTAATGGTATTGAGACCAGAAAAACTCGGGCTTATTGCACAAACGAAAGAGGGGCCAATTCAGGCTAAGAGCAATCAAGCTATCCCTGCGATGCAACTTATCACTAACCGAAGCCCGATTCTGTTGGATATCTTTAAACAAGCAGTCGACTTATATTCCCTACCAAGTGCCGATTTTTACTATCAAGATCCTGCTGCAGATGAAACGCATTTCCACCCTCCATTCGCTAAATTTGACGACCTCGATGCGATTTCAACGGGTTGGGCAATCTCTAGTTACGCGTATCATTCAACCGCAGATTATGACTTGGGACTCATTAGCTTTAAGCTGCTAGAAAAATACGCAAAAGCACACATCTTCATTGTCGATTCACTCAAAGGTTGGAGCAAAGAAGACTTACAAAAAAATGCTGCTTCCCTACCTGAGCAATCAATTTACTCTTCTGAATTATTTAAGGTGTTTTACGGTAACTTCTAACACCACCATGCACATTTAGCTTCATTTGGACCAGCGAAAGCTGGTCTTTTTTTTGGAAAAAAGTGACATAAAAAAACATAAAAACACTATATAACAGCCACTTAAATAAAATAAAAATGACCTACAAATTGTTGGATTTGTTTCGTTTAAACATGGTTTCGTAATTTTTAGTATGTGCCAGAAAGATAAACAACATCACATTCACTTCCAGTAAATGTGCAAAAAAAAAGGCATAGACCAATGAAAACGACACCCTACATTTTCACTCTTACGCTCCTTTCTAGTGTGGCAATCGCAGATGACCAAACAACCGAACTACAAGACATGTCCGATCCTCTCGCGGTCTACACTCAGGCTGGCGTCGGTTTTAGCAACCACGGTATCAACTTGAAATACGGCGCGACGTACAAAACGGGTATCGACACTCAAATGGGTATGAACATTTTTGAAGTAAAAGGCATAGCTGGCGATCAAGTTGGCTGGTCTGGTTCTAACTCACGAAATGACTCCGTTGATTCCATCCGTTTTAGAAACTTTGAAGTAGACTTGACCAATGGTAGAGGCCGCCAAATCGACTTAAATTACACAACCGCAACAAACAACATTGCTAGTGAAGTCGGCACGCTATCGTATTCCGTTATTCAAGCCCTACCTGCGTTTGGTCCGGTTAACTTATTCCCTCTTGCTGGCGCTGGTATCGCGTTTGGTAACAATTTAGACCTTAAAGATACTGGCTATACTGTTCCGGGGACGTTAGGTGTGGTTGGTATGTACAGCAAAATCACGATCACGGACAAAATTTGGCTCAATTATAATCCAATGTACATGACGACATTATCTGGAGCGACTTGGTTTAAAGACTCCTTCTTTGAAGGTGATGAAAGTGTTTTAACTCACGAATTCACCGCTTCTTATCAATTTAATCCACGCTTTAACGTTCGTTACTTTGCCAATTGGAGTGAAAACGTCGATTTCTCAGATGGTCAGCACCGCGTCGAGTTTAACTATCAATTCTAATAATGTCATTCGGGTATGGGTGCGCTCATACCCTTATTATTGCTACAGGAGATTATTGCCATGATTTTTATTCTCCCATTAATACAGTTCTAACACCGTTTGCACAAACGGGGAGTTCGCTATGTGCCAAGCAACACCTTATTCACGTAACCACTTCATCAAAATAACCATTGCACTTTGCTTTGCCCAGTTCTGTATCGCTGCTGATATTGCAACTCTCGCGATCGCAACCAGTTCTCTTATTGAACAATTTCAATCAAATGTAGACGCATTAAAAGTCACAGGAACAATTTATCCGTTAGTTGGTGCATCTCTAATGCTCACTAGCGGCGTAATCGGTTTGTACATAGGTTGGCGACGCATGTTATGCGCAGGGTTAATTTTGGGACTAGTAGGCTCCTTAGCCAAAATCTACGCACCATCTATTGAATGGATAACATTCGTTGCTCGACCACTTATTGGTATGGCTGGAGTTGCGATTTTACCCGCTTGCATTGCTCTCGTAATTGGTCACTTTCCCAAAAACAAACATGCACAGTTGTTTGGCTTAATTGCTGCGTCAACTGGAGTTGCAGCCGCAATCGTGCCGATCGCAAGTGGCTTTCTGATTGATATCATCAGTTGGCAAAGCGGCTTCATCGTAAATAGTACGTTCTATTTTATTGGAACCTTACTCGCCATATTTTGGATCCCACCTTTGAAAAATACGCCACCGAAAAGGTTTGATAAGCTCGGTACAACCCTCAGTTTTTTCGCCATGTTCTGCGTTATTTTGGGACTATTAAAAGTACCTGAGTGGGGAGTATGGAGCAATACGTCTGCGTTAACTTACCCTACTCTGCTGCCGAACATCAGTCCTGCCTTTATTTTGATGTTTTCTGGTTTGATTCTATTCGCTGTTTTCGTTAAACATGAACATCGCTTTGACCACTTATACAAAAGTGCTCTAATCCCATCCCAATGGTTTAAAAACACCACCTTCCTATTTGGGCTAACTTTACTTTTAATCATGTACGTCATATTTGGTGGTCTTAATTTCACCCTCGTTGCATTTCTGCAAGTGGGATTAAACCTAACGGCAACTGAAACAGGCATCATTGTCTTAACGTTTGCGACAAGCCTAATAATATCTTCTATCGCAACACCGTTATTATTTAAGCAACAGAGAAAAGCCACCATAGCCTGCATGGGCTTTTTATGTTGTTCGCTTGCTGCGGGTATGACACTTTTCAGTACCAATGCTTTCAGCTTTCATTGGCTTATTTATGTTGCGATGATGTTTTTTGGCTTAGGTTTAGGCATGCTGTCATCTCAAGTAGTCGCGATCATCACAGGCTCCGTGGATGAAACTCAAGCAGAACGAACAGGGGGCATTCAGGCTACTGTACGCAATGTAGGCCTAGCAATGGGTATCGCGATCGTTGCGGGTGTTGGTCAATTTACAATGGAACATGAGATTCGTGAACAAGTCACCACCAAAGTTTCGCAAATCACCGAAACAAAACTCGGGATAAATCAGGTTAATAATATCCCTTACATTACGGATAGCTCGCTAAAACAATACTTAGTTCAGAAAAATATGAACCCTGAGAAAATACGTTTTTTGATGGATATCAATGCAAACGCTAGGCGCACTAATTTTCATACATCTATGATGGCGATTATGTTATTTGGCGCTCTTGGTGCAATCATTAGCATGAGGGTTAGAGCACAAAACGGAGCATAAAATTACGAATCTGAGTCAAGACTATATTGTATGTTTGATATAATAAGCCTCAAGTCCACAACGCAATAATATATATGACAAAACTCACACTCGAAGTTCCTACGTACCAATTAGGTGACATATTGTTTTCACCAACTTCTGGTGTGATCAAGAAAAATAATGTGCTCTATAAACTGCGAGCAAAGGAATGTTCGTTACTTAACACACTGATTGATCAATTCCCTGACATTCTGTCGCGTAATGATATTGTAGAAAAACTCTATTCCAATACTTACGCAACAGATGCGACCATCAATCAGCTTGTAAAACGATTACGTCAATCACTTGATGATGACAAACGCTCGTTGATACGAACCATCCCAAAACAAGGTTACCAACTTGCCATTGCACCTATTAACTTAAAAATAGAAACATCTCCAATACCAGCGAGTATTCAAAAAGAAACAACAAATCAAACACAAAGCATTATCGGCAATAATACTTTGGATCAATCAGCGTTAAATGCAGATAGTAAGCTCGGTATTAAAAACAAAAATGAACGCAACTTAGAGCGTTTTTGTGGCGCAGTGGCTGTTATTGGGATCTTTTTATCAGCTATGGGGGGGTATTATTATGCCGAATACTCTCAACAGCATTCAATAGAGTATTTAGAGTCAATTAATATAAGTGAATATAATCCAGGTACAAATGATACGGACTTTCCAATTGCACTATCTGAAAATAAGAAATTAACAGCCATCATTATTAAAGATGGTGATAGTCTTTTAAAATGTAAATACGATCGCAGTTTGAAATCAACATTATGCTCATTAAATTAAAACACATCACTTTTGTCGTACTTTGGGTCGTTTGCTTTGTAGCAGGCTATAGTGCTTACCAGTATCAATCTACACCTGTCAGTCAATTTACAGGTCTATGGGCTGGCTCTAGCGTGATCCAATATCAATCGGGTGACCTTTTAGCCGACATTCGCCTATTTGTAGACAAATCTGAAAAAGAGAAAGGGAAACTTATCGTCAACTTTTCGCCCTACCAATCAAATGAGACTACATTCCAAGCACATGCAACTTCAGAGCTAACCATCATAAAGCGTGATGATAAAATGCTCACCATATCCTTATCCCAATTACACTACTCGAATCAAGAAATGCTTGAGACTTATATACAACGTAAGTTACCTACAGGACTTGTTATCTCTGGTGAAGGATGGGCAATAGACCAAGAACAGATATTTCTCTACTTAACACTATCTTTCGGAGAAAAAGTAGGTGTTGTGTTGAGTAAAATAGATTAACCATCAGTTCGGCAGTTTGTCTATTAGCCAGCGATCTCACAGTTATCAATTTAAGATTCAAGGTGCTCTAAGTTCTGCTGCTAGCCTTTGTCAACCCTTGCCGTAAGTTCTTTGAGCACATATCGGACTTGGATGAGACCTTTAAACACTTTCAAAGGAATCGTCAATACATTCAGCACTTTACTTAGACATAAAGTGCTGAATAAAAGCCAGATCGTTACAGCTTAAGGATTGGCGCTACTGCTGCCGCAACTTGTGAATCAGACGCTCCGATCGGTAGCGAGAAAGAACGGTATTGGTCGCCAGACATGCTAAATGAGCGGTCAATCTCTGCTAAGCAATGGATCGTTCCACCATCCAAAATAAAGGAAAGCTCAATCTCTTTAGTAGAAACGAAACCGTTGTTGCGGAACTCTAGTTCTTGGTAAATACCCGAGCGAGAAGAGAAAGTATTACCACGTAAGAAGCCTTTCTCTACATCCGCTTTCACCATGGTAAAACCAGCTTGCTCGATTGCTTGGATTACGCGTGAAGCCACTGGTAATGGCTTAACCTCGATGTAATCTCTATCTCGAGGGTCAATTGCAAAGTCGATATCTAGCGTGGTTTCAACCCAAACGTGACACTGATTTTTTAGCGCGCTCACTGCGGTGATAGGCGTTTCATCGTGTAATTTGAGCTCAAATGGTACTTGCTTTTCTTCATTGGGTTGAATAACAAACGGCTCTACTGCTTTCAGCTGATCGATAGTAAAAGTTTGATAGCTAACACTGTCATCTACTTCCACTTTCATTTCCGTGTTTAGTTTGATGGTGATGGCATCAATTTGCTGCTCCACATCACCACCTTTGATTTGAACATGACCGCGTAAAGTCGCGCCTTGATATACGCTCATTTCATCTAAAATCGTATCTACTTTTGCTGAGCCGATACCAAGTGACGCTTTTAGTTTCTTAAACATGTGATTCCTTCGTGACTGTCTGTTTTCATTATTTTTATATCTGTTTACACAACAGATACGGCTCCTGCAAGTAATAGACTGCAAGAATGCGGAGTAATTCCTTTTATCAGCGCACAAAATGACTCTATCTGTTTGCAATTTGTGCATAGATTACGCACTATTTGTATAGTCAATTAAAAGGAAGTCATTATGTCTGCGCCACTCTACATGCAAATCAAACGGTTTATCCTCGATAAAATTGATTCGGGTGAGTGGATGGTTGGACATCGTATCGCAACTGAAATCGAATTGACGGTACAGTTTGGTGTAAGCCGAATGACCGTTAACAAAGCGATTCGAGACTTAGTTAATGAAGGCAAACTGCAACGCCGACCTCGCCTCGGCACCTTTGTTTGTGATCCGGCTGAGAAGTCTGAATCTCCCCTATTAGACATTCGCAACATTGCCGATGAAATCACGAATCGGGGCCGCGCTCACCACAGTGAAGTGCTGCAACAAATCGCTATCAAAGCCGATGACAGTATTGCGACAAAACTTGGCGTGATGCTAGGTACCACAGTGTTTTACAGCGAGATCATCCACTTTGAAGACGGTAATCCAATCCAGCTTGAGCTGCGTTGGGTCAACAGTCAGTACGCACCTAGTTACCTACGACAAGACTTTACTTGCATGACACCAAACCAGTACCTTTCTGATAACTGTCCTCTCAGTGCAATAGAGCACACTGTTGAGGCGATAGTGCCAGAAGGACGTGTTAAACAAGACTTGAAAATGCAAGCTAACGAGCCTTGTTTACTGCTCAACCGCCGAACGTGGAGTCAAGATAAACTGGTGAGTACTGCGCTACTTTACCACCCGGGCAATAAGTACAAATTAAGCTCTAAGATCCTGCTATAAACTAGGCGTTACTTCTTCGTTTTGATCACATTTCAGCAACATTAGCCTTGCCACTGATGCTTTTTTCCCCTATTTATTTGTATATACATTTAAAAGTACAAATCAAAAGGAAGTATCAGAATGGATTTGCTGATTGAAAATGCACGCCTCGTCACTATGCAAGAAGGAGAGCAAGGCTACCTACCCTCTCCACTTGCTCGCGTCGGCCTTCGGTCAGGAAAAATTATCGCACTCAATACCAAGACAAGAGGCGAAGACAACGCAGAAACCGAATCCATCCTGAATCCAGACCACTACGAACAAACCATTGATCTTCAAAGCAAGCTGTTGCTACCTGGTTTGATTGATTGCCACACTCATCTTGTGTACGCCGGGAATCGTGCCAACGAGTTTGAAATGCGTCTTAACGGTGTGCCTTACGAAGAAATCGCCAAACAAGGCGGCGGTATTCTTTCTACCGTTCGTGCAACCCGCGAAGCAAGCGAAGAGCAACTTATTGAACTCGCTCTACCACGTTTAGATGGATTGCTTGCAAGCGGTGTTACCTCAGTCGAAGTTAAGTCTGGTTACGGACTGACACTGCGAGATGAAATCAAGATGCTGCGCGCAGCTAAAGCCTTAGAACAAGAGCGCAAAGTAAAAATCACCACAACCCTACTCGCCGCTCATGCACTTCCTCCAGAATTTAAAGACCGCGCTGACGATTATATTCAGCACATTTGTGACGACATCATTCCCCTCGTGGCAGAGGAAAAGCTCGCCACCAGCGTCGATGTGTTTTGTGAATCGATAGGTTTTAACTTAGCTCAAACCGAGCGTGTCTTTGAGGCCGCAAAAAAGCACGGTTTGCATGTAAAAGGGCATACTGAACAGCTTTCTAATTTAGGCGGCACTACGCTAACGGCAAAATACAATGGCCTTTCTGCCGATCATATTGAATATCTCGATGAAATTGGTGTACGTGCGGTTGCCAATTCCTCGACCGTGGCAACCTTGCTCCCTGGTGCGTTCTACTTCTTACGTGAAACCCAACTGCCTCCTATCGAATTACTTAGAGCGCACAAGGTGCCAATGGCGGTAGCGACAGACATCAACCCAGGGACATCACCATTTGCTGATTTAACCTTGATGCTGAACATGGCTTGCACTCTTTTCCGTTTAACCCCTCAAGAAGCACTGCGTGGCGTCACTCAAAACGCAGCAAAAGCACTGGGTTATGGGGAGTCTCGTGGCGTGATTGAAATCGGTTATGACGCGGATTTCTCAATTTGGGATATCGAACACCCAGCAGACCTTAGTTACCAAGTCGGCGCAAAACGTTTAGTAGGTCGTATAGTAAATGGTGAATATGTCTCTCACGGAGGACTGTAACATGGCTCAATCAGATCCAAATACCGCTCCATTTCACTGGCAAGGTCGCCACGATGCAGAAGATGGAGAACTGGGTAGGCGTGTTCACCACGTAATTAAAAATATTTCTGTTGAAGAGTTACCGAGCAGAAGCGAAGGCGTCTCAATCCTTGGTTTTGCGACTGACGCGGGTGTCGCCAGAAATAAAGGCCGTATTGGTGCGAAAAAGTCACCGGATTTAATCCGTCGTGCCCTAGCAAATCTCGCTTGGCACCAAGATGCACCACTTTACGATCTCGGCACCGTCGTTTGCGAAGACGACTTACTAGAGAGCAGCCAATCGCAATGCGCAGCTACAGTTGCTCAAGCGCTTCCCCATTCACCTGTCGTAGTATTAGGCGGCGGGCATGAGATCGCTTGGGCATCATTTTCCGGGTTGGCCGAGTACTTCAAAACCCATCACCCAGAAATGCAGCCGAAGATTGGTATTATCAACTTCGACGCACATTTCGACCTGCGCGCTTTTGAAAGCTCGCTGGCAGATGTAAAACCGAGCTCAGGCACACCATTTAATCAGATTCATCACTTCTGCCAACGCAATGATTGGAAGTTTCATTACGCTTGCATTGGCGTCAGTCGCAGCAGCAATACCAAAGCGCTATTCCAGAAAGCGGACGAGCTCAACGTTTGGTATGTGGAAGACAAACAGCTTTGCTACATGAACCACAGCTACCATTTAACGCAACTACAGCACTTTATCGATGACTGCGATTACCTCTATCTAACGATTGATTTGGACGTATTCCCGGCGGCAACAGCACCGGGTGTAAGCGCTCCAGCAGCAAGAGGGGTCAGCTACGACATCATTTCGCCGTTTCTCGACCGAATCCTACATTACAAAAACAAGCTCATGCTGGCAGACATTGCCGAGTACAACCCCACTTATGACGTCGATAGCCAAACCGCTCGATTGGCAGCCCGCCTATGTTGGGACATTGCCAATGCCATGGCAGAGAAAGACCATAAACCAAAATAACCTAACCCAATAAGAATCAACTCGAACAGCACTTTACTCGAGTAGAAATAGCCAAGCACAGACTTGGTACACACGTGAAACTAAAGGAGTCTTAAAATGACACAGCGCCAGGGACAAGATCCACGACTTGATACAAGCAGAACAATTCGTGCTCCACACGGTACACAACTGCGCGCCAAATCTTGGCTGACGGAAGCCCCGCTTCGTATGCTGATGAACAACCTTGATCCAGATGTAGCCGAGCACCCTCACTCGCTCGTTGTATACGGTGGTATTGGTCGAGCAGCACGAAATTGGGAATGCTTCGATAAGATTGTTGAAGTGTTAGAAAGACTCGACGATGACCAAACGCTTCTCGTCCAATCAGGCAAACCAGTTGGCGTTTTCCCAACTCATAAAAATGCGCCACGCGTTCTGATTGCGAACTCAAACCTAGTACCACATTGGGCCAACTGGGAGCACTTCAATGAGCTCGATAAAGAAGGCTTGATGATGTACGGACAGATGACTGCAGGTAGCTGGATTTACATCGGTTCACAAGGCATTGTTCAAGGCACTTACGAGACGTTTGTCTCAGTAGCTAAAAAGCACTTTAACGGCGACGCGAAAGGTCGTTGGATTTTAACTGGCGGCCTTGGCGGTATGGGGGGCGCTCAACCTCTAGCTGGCACAATGGCAGGTTTCTCAATGATTGCTGTTGAGTGTGACGAGTCACGCATCGATTACCGTCTACGCACAGGCTACGTCGACAAGAAAGCCACATCGCTAGATGAAGCCCTAGCGATGATCAAAGAATCCGACACGCCTATTTCAGTCGGTCTACTAGGTAACGCAGCAGACATCTTCCCTGAGCTAGTGGAACGTAACATCACGCCAGACGTAGTAACAGACCAAACCTCCGCGCACGACCCATTGAACGGCTACCTGCCTCAAGGTTGGAGCATGTCTCATGCAGCAGAAATGCGCTTGCAAGACGAAGCTGGCGTAGTTAAAGCGGCAAAACAATCAATGGCTGTGCAAGTTCAAGCTATGTTAGAACTGCAAAACCGCGGCGCTGCAACACTGGATTACGGTAACAACATCCGTCAAATGGCGTTGGAAGAAGGCGTCGAAAATGCGTTTGATTTCCCAGGTTTCGTACCAGCTTACATTCGTCCTTTATTCTGTGAAGGCATTGGGCCATTCCGTTGGGCAGCATTGTCTGGCGACCCAGAGGACATCTACAAAACCGATCAGAAAGTAAAAGAGCTGATCCCTGATAACCCTCACCTACACAACTGGCTAGATATGGCACGTGAACGCATTCAGTTCCAAGGTCTGCCTGCACGTATCTGTTGGGTAGGTCTGAAAGACCGTGAGCGCCTTGGCCAAGCCTTTAATGAAATGGTGAAAAACGGTGAACTGAAAGCACCGGTCGTTATCGGCCGTGACCACCTAGACTCTGGCTCGGTAGCCAGCCCGAACCGCGAAACCGAAGGTATGATGGATGGCTCTGATGCCGTATCGGATTGGCCATTACTCAATGCTCTATTGAACACCGCAGGCGGCGCAACTTGGGTATCACTTCACCATGGTGGCGGCGTTGGCATGGGCTTCTCTCAGCACTCAGGTATGGTGATTTGTTGTGACGGCAGTGATGATGCGTCTGAGCGTATTGCTCGCGTACTTCACAATGACCCAGCGACGGGCGTTATGCGTCATGCTGATGCGGGATATGACATCGCAAAACAATGTGCAGCCGAGCAAAAACTGGATTTGCCAATGCTCAATGAAGAACTGAAAAAGCTGAAGTAAGGATGAAAGACATGCTCAATTTAACGCTAAAGCCAGGCCATATTAGCTTAAACGAATTGCGTCAGGTGAGCCGCTCACCTGTCAACCTTACTCTCGATCCAGAAGCCATTCCGGCCATTGAGGAAAGCACTCAAGTTGTCGACCGAGTGATTGCAGAAGATCGCACCGTTTATGGCATCAATACGGGTTTCGGTTTACTCGCAAACACTCGCATTGCACCAGAGGATCTAGAGACACTGCAACGCAGTATTGTGCTTTCGCACGCTGCTGGTATCGGTAAATTCATGTCAGACGAGACCGTTCGTTTGATGATGGTGCTGAAAATCAACAGCCTTGCGCGTGGCTTTTCAGGCTTACGTTTGAAAGTGATCAACATGCTAATTGACCTTGTGAATGCGCAGGTGTACCCATGCGTGCCACAAAAAGGCTCAGTAGGTGCATCGGGAGACTTAGCGCCGCTGGCTCACATGAGTACGGTGCTTCTTGGTGAAGGCCAAGCGCGTCACAATGGCAAAGTCATTTCTGGCTTAGAAGCTCTGCAAATTGCAGGTCTAGAACCAATCACACTGGCACCAAAAGAAGGCCTTGCATTGCTTAACGGTACTCAAGCATCAACGGCGTTTGCGTTAGAAGGCTTGTTCATTGCAGAGGACCTCTTCTCTTCTGCTACCGTTTGTGGCGCGATGTCAGTAGAAGCAGCTCTGGGCAGCCGTCGTCCGTTCGACCCACGTATCCACCGTGTTCGTGGCCATCGCAGCCAAATGGATGCGGCGTTAGCGTATCGACATATGTTAGAAGCAACCAGTGAGATTGGTGAATCCCATACCAACTGTGAAAAGGTTCAAGACCCTTATTCACTGCGCTGTCAGCCTCAAGTTATGGGTGCTTGTTTACAGCAAATCCGCAATGCGGCAGACACTCTACAAGTAGAGGCGAACTCGGTGTCCGATAACCCGCTTGTGTTTGCGGAAGACGACGACATCATCTCTGGCGGTAACTTCCACGCTGAGCCCGTTGCGATGGCGGCGGATAATCTTGCACTTGCGATTGCAGAGATTGGTAGCTTGTCAGAGCGTCGCATGGCACTGCTTATTGATAGTGCTCTGTCTAAACTTCCTCCATTCTTGGTCGACAATGGCGGCGTCAACTCGGGCTTTATGATTGCGCAGGTAACGTCAGCAGCACTAGCGAGTGAAAACAAAACGCTCGCTCACCCTGCTTCTGTCGATAGCTTGCCAACATCCGCAAACCAAGAAGACCACGTATCAATGGCGACCTTCGCAGCTCGTCGTCTGAAAGAGATGGGTGAAAACACGCGTGGTATTTTGGCGGTTGAATACTTGTCAGCAGCGCAAGGGTTGGATTTCCGCGCGCCAAACAAATCTTCTGAACGTATCGAGATTGCAAAACAAATGCTGCGTGAAAAAGTGTCGTTCTACGACAAAGACCGCTACTTCGCACCAGATATTGAGCAAGCCAACGCACTACTCAAGCTTGCTCTTCACAACGCATTAATGCCAGAAAGCTTGCTCCCTAGCGTGCATTAATCATTATTGCTGATAACCCTAAAGGCTCCTTCGTGGAGCCTTTATTGTATTTATACGCATCGCGTCCTTCAATGATATGGTAAATTACTGATTTATAGCCATACTGAATAGTGCAATACAAAAACGCCATTTTTGGTGCTTTATTCCGCTGCGTTATCGTTTCATTGTTAAGATACAGTGAAGTTTTCACTGGATGGACCATTGCTACGCAGATATTCGCATATAATCCCTGACAGTTTTGGTTACTACGTAAAAATTATGTTTCTAACACCTTATTTTTCAAACACTAATCACCAATTTCAGTTCACTCGTGAACAAGCAAGTCACTTCGCAAAGCGCGTAGCTGGTGATTACAACCCTATCCATGATGAAGACAACAAACGCTTTTGTGTGCCTGGTGATCTGCTTTTTGCCGTTTTGCTGAGCAAAGAAGGCGTAAGCCAAAAGATGCGTTTCGATTTCTCCGGAATGGTAAATGATGGTGTTGCACTTCACATTGAAAATAAGTGTGAAAAAGAGAGTGCGGTAGTTGATGATGCGGGCAAAGAATACCTGCACATGTCGCGTGAAGGCGAAACTAACCACAACCCTGCGTTCATTGAGCATGTCGTAACAAACTACGTTCAGTTCTCTGGCATGAACTTCCCTCACATCATGGTTCCTCTAATGGAAGACAAACAAATGATGATCAACTGCCAACGACCTCTAGTAATCTACGAGAGTATGGAAGTGGAATTCAGCCGTCTGGACCTAACTCATCCAGAAGTGGACTTTACGGGTGCAACGTTTGACGTTGAAGGCAAACGAGGCTTAGTGACGCTAAACTTCGCTTTCAAAGAAGATGGTGAAGTTGTTGGTAAAGGCATTAAGCGCATGGTAGCTAGTGGCCTTAAGCCATACGACCAAGAGGCGGTAGACGATTTAGTTCAACGCTTCCACGAACGCAAAGACGCTTTTTTAGCAAAGTTCGCTAAGGCAGCTTAACCAGCCGCCGACCAGTTCTCAAAAAAGCCCAGCAAATCGCTGGGCTTTTTGGTTCTATTCGACATCAGAATAAAAGTGTTCAACATCGACTGCTAAATATTTAAGCATGTGTTGTTTGCAACTTCTCACCATCTCAGGCCTTCCACAAACATAAATATCTGCCGCTGAAAAATCTAGCGCTAAATCGTAGCTGACTTTGAGCAAGTTCCCGATAAACCCATTAACTGGCTTATCACCTCTTGAAAGCACCGGAATAAAATTCAAGCGTTGTGCACCTTTCTCTATGCTTTGCAACTCATCCATCTCATAAAGCGCATCCACATCCTCACCTCCCCAAATGAGGGTAATCGTACGGGAACGTTCTGTACTGAGCTCTTGTAGCAACAGGCTACGAGCATAGGAATAACCCGAACCACCAGCGATTAGAATCATTGGTCGGTGAGTATCGCGTAAATAGGCATTACCCCCTATCCCTTCACAAAACGCAAAGCCCGCGACCTTCATCTCTGCTACGAGCTGCTTAGCCTTAGTCGTGCTCCTTACGTCACCTATGTGGATTGTAATCTCTCCGTAGTCTGAGGGCGCTGACGCCATAGAGAAGTAGTACACATCCTTGGAGATGGGAGCGACGACTACAATATATTGACCTGCAAGATAACTGGCATCAAATTGTGGTTTGAATTTGACCTCTACCGTAGTCAGTCCAATATTTTGTAAAGAAGTTACTGTCAATGTCTTCATTCGCTGAGCACCGCGACGACTTCACAGCGCTTGCCCGTTGACTGGCTATCTCGATCAAACTCGATTGACACGCTACAAATTCGTTTTGCGATGACTTCTGAAAGCATGATGTTTTCAATGACAAAGCAGTCACTCGCTTCGCAACGCTTATCATATGAAATGTGCTCATCACCATGCGCACCAATACCGTAGCTATCAATCAAGATAAACGCTGTTTTTTCACGCAGCAGATGATCTAATACTTGGCTATCTAGGTGTGTTGGTGTTTGACCATAATCCGCAGTTCCATAACCGTTATGCTCTAAATTTCCCGTATACAACACAACCCCTTTGCCACCGACGTCTAAACCTCGCACCATCTCAAGACTAGGCATTCCTTGGCGACAATCAATAACAACCGTATCGATGTGGTAACAGTTTCGCAGCGGCGCTTTAGTGTAACAATCAATGTGAGTCCCGATATGTCCAAATGCCTCGACAGAGTCAGATTGGCGCTTGGCCCATTGGTATGCAGGGTGAGTTTCGTTAACATCAATGTGTAATTTTTGTGTATTTGGCATAATTTGCTCCTTGTGTTTTCGCTGTCCATACTAGGATGAGACGCCCTGTCTCGTTACAAACATTCGGACAAAAAACATCACAATAGGGACAAGCACAAAATGAGCAAAGATTGGTAATTCGTATTACTGTCTTAAGTTATATCGGTTGAGGCAGCACTAGCGTGGTGCATCGAAGTGGACAGTTCAGCGGTATTGCTGCGGTGGGGAAAACAATAAAAAGCCAACCATTAAATGGTTGGCTCGATAACGTAGAGCATTTAGAACACCTTTGGTGTTGGCTTAGATCCAGCGACGCACTTGATTCTTGTAATCCAAATAATCTTCACCAAACAGTCTTTCTAATGCGCGCTCTTCTGGTTTGATTTGAAAGCGATTCATATATGCAACAAACAATACGCTACACAAAATGACACTTAGATGCTGCCACCATAAGCCAACCGCAATGATCACTAACAGTAGAGCGACGTACATTGGATTACGCGTATATGCAAAAATGCCGGTATCAACCACCATCGATGCGGTTTCTGGCTTAACGGGGTTTACCGTCGTCTTGGCTTTACGAAACTCGTAAACCCCAGCAATACCGACCGCAACTGCAAGCGCGATTAGCCCTCCGCTAACAAACTCAACAAAAGGCACCGTAATCTTCATCTCTGGCAACGTACCCTTTAACCAGTACATCAGTAGTACCATCAGCAAAAAAAGAGCAACGGGTGGTACTTTAAGCTCAAGCTTTTTCAATCTTCATATCCTTATGAGAATAAATCATAGTCATCATTGGTAACGCTTCACTACTGACAAAAAGCCCAGTTAAACTGGGCTTTCGTAAAGTATTATATCAAGGTTAGCAAAGCTTGAACCGGGTGCTTAGGTTTTACCCCTTCAAAGCGTTTGACTTGGCTTCGGCAGGAGTATCCGGTAATTAAACAACGCTCATTATCGAGTTTATCCAAGTTTGGCTTCCAACTCAGATCATAAATATCACGAGACATTGATAGCTTATCCACCTCATGACCGAAAGTACCCGCCATACCACAGCAACCTACTGGTACGGTATTCAAGACCGCGCCAAAGTGAGCGAAGATAGCCCCCCACTCTTTCTCAGCGTTTGGCATTTTGGTTTTCTCTGTACAATGCGCGAACAAATACCAAGGCGCTTGCTCATTAGATTCTAGGACCTCGAACTCACCTAGCCTTGGGTGAAGCCATTCATGGGCAGTAAGAACATCAAACTCGCCTCGCTTGCTGCCTAATACTTCAGCGTATTCATCGCGGTAACAAAGCACTAACGCAGGATCGACCCCTACCATTGGGATATCTAAATCCGCGACCATTTCAAGGAACTTCGCAGTGTCTTGCGCAGTATTTTTAAACTGACGTAAGAAACCTTTAATATGCTGCGCTTTGCCATTCGGTTTGAATGGAAGTAGAACTGGATTCATACCCAGTTTTTTAACTAGCTTCACAAAGTCTTCCACGACTTCAGCGTCGTAGTAGCTGGTAAATGGGTCTTGAACAATCAGCACATGCTTTTGCTTATCTTCGCTTGATAGACCACTTAATGCTTGAAGATCATAAGCAGTGGTTAACGTCTCAACTCGCTCCTTCAAGGTCGGAACAGAAAGCAGCGGCGCATCAACATACCCTACGGTCGAAGCCGTTAAGCTCTGAACCCAAGACTGCTTAAGCACACCATTAACCACACTTGGTGCTTTTGCCATTAATGGCAGCATAGACTCGATGTTCGACACCAAATAGTCTTTTGCTGGACGTTGGTAACGTGAGTGATAAATATTGAGAAAGCGAGAGCGGAAGCTAGGCACATCAACTTTGATAGGGCACTGGCTCGCGCATGCTTTACATGCCAAGCAGCCATTCATCGCCTCGTAAACTTCGTGAGAGAAATCATACTCATGACGGCGATTTATCGAATTACGGACACGATCAATCATGGTTTTGATGGATGTCTTGTTTTCTAGCGTTTGCTGCTCCAGATCGAGAATATCGATACCCTGCTCTGTTAGCTGGCGTAACCATTCACGAACTAATCCTGCGCGCCCTTTTGGCGAGTGGCGACGGTCTGCTGTCACCTTCATTGAAGGACACATTGGTGAACTGGTGTCGTAGTTAAAGCACAATCCGTTACCGTTACACTCCATCGCCTGTTTGAAGCTGTCACGGACTTGAACGTCAATCTGGCGGTCGAAGTAGCCGCGTTTGGTGTCGGAGACTTTTACCAGCTCTGCATCGCTATTTAGTGGCGTACAGATCTTACCCGGATTCATTTTATTGTGCGGGTCGAAAGCTGCTTTTACTCGGCGTAACTCAGTAAAGAGTTCTTCACCAAAAAACTCAGGCCCATATTCAGAGCGGAAACCTTTCCCGTGCTCACCCCACATTAAGCCGCCGTATTTCGCCACCAGCTTAACCACCTCATCTGAGATTTCATGCATCAATGCTTCTTGGTGAGGGTCGCACAGATCCAACGCTGGGCGAACGTGAAGTACACCTGCATCTACGTGCCCAAACATACCGTAGTTGAGTGATTTCGCGTCTAGTAACTCACGGAACTCAACAATAAAATCCGCTAGGTTTTCCGGTGGTACACAAGTATCTTCTGCGAAGGCTACTGGCTTCGCACGCCCTTTGGCTGCACCTAGCAGACCTACCGCTTTTTTACGCATATTGTAGATACGGCCGATACTCGCGACGTCGCTACATACTTGATAACCGATAATACCGGCTTCTTCTGTCTCCAACATGCTATCTAGCTTGGCAGTCAGGAAGGCGACTTGAGAAGCAACTTCTTCTTCATCCTGGCCTGCATATTCCACCATGTTGATGCCAAGCATCTCTTTATCTGGCACGTCGGTGATTAAGTCGCTCACTGTGTGCCAAACGATGTCTTGTTTCGCTAGGTTAAGTACTTTTGAATCAATGGTTTCTACCGACAAAGCGTTCGCTTCAACCATAAATGGGGCGTTACGCAATGCAGAATCAAAACTGTTGTATTTAACGTTCACCAAGGTGCGCGCCTTAGGAATACGGGTTAGGTTAAGCTTGGCTTCAGTAATAAAGGCCAGTGAACCTTCTGCACCACACAGCACACGTGTGATATCGAAACTATCTTCCCCCTCATCAAACGCATTCTTGAGGTCATAACCCGTTAAGAATCGGTTTAAAGGTGGAAACTTGTCATTGATTTGCGGACGTTTTTCACGGCACACCGTCTCGGTCACACGCATTGCGGTGTGCGCAAACTCACCTTCACTTGGCAAACCATTTGAAAGATCCGACTCTAACAACGAGCCGTCAGCAAAAACCGCTTGAAGTGATAGCACGTGATCAGATGTCTTACCGTATTTCAGAGACCCCTGACCAGACGCATCGGTATTGATCATCCCACCGATAGTCGCTCGGTTACTCGTCGATAGATCAGGAGAGAAGAAGAAACCGTAAGGGCGAACAGCGTCATTAAGTTGGTCCTTAACCACACCAGTTTGGACACGAACCCAACCTTCATCTTCGTTGATTTCTAAGACTTTGTTCATGTGGCGAGATAAATCAACCACAATGCCTTTCGTCAACGACTGACCGTTGGTTCCCGTCCCTCCGCCACGCGGCGAGAAGGTAATTCGCTCGTATTCTTCTTTATTGCCCAGCTTACCAATGAGAGAGACGTCATGTGTGTTTTTTGGATGGACTACCGCTTGAGGTAGCTGTTGATAAACACTGTTGTCAGTCGCTACTGCTAGGCGGCTTGAATATTGGCTTTCGATGTCGCCAGTGAATCCTGCATTTTCCAACTCTTTTAGGAAAGATAATACAAGAGGATCGACATCCGTTTGAGAGTGTAATCTTGGTAACATTGCTTCCTGCCCCTACGACACTATTCCGATCAGTGATAGGTATTGTTTTTGTTTACTTGGCCGACTCTCCAATCAATTATTGCGATAATTGAAGAAGTTGATAGGTTAAGTAATATTCTTTGAATTTCGTCACTTTACAACATTTAAAAAAGTGATCAAATCAGATTCTCATTGCAACAATTGAACTTATGCTTTCTTTTTTAGCTATTCACACCTACATTGATGCAAAACTCGCTTTTAAGACCATTATATTGAGCATTTAGAATGAAAAAAAATAAAGTAGTCACTACTGAGGATATCCTTTTAAAACTTTGTCAGTCGGTTTCTGGCGTCTTAACTTCAGCAACATCTTCTCAAGTTCACTATTCAGCAATGGTGCAAAAGATCAACAAAACCAGCCTTAAGCCAGATTTTGGCTGCTTTGTCCTTTTTGACGGTGGTTTTACTGGCTTAGTTGTCATTAACTTTACCGCAAAGGCGGCGCTAGAGATTTATACGGACTACATGCGTAATATGGGCATGCCGGAAGAAGAACTTGCAATCTCGCATACGTCTGATGAAGTCGGTGATGTCCTTGGTGAGCTGATGAACCAACTAGTGGGTGACTTCACGAATAAAATCCGCAAAGAGCTACAAACAAACATCACGCAAAACCAACCTAAGATGCTGGCTCTGAACAAGCAAGTGATTCTGCAAGTTGATACTAACCTTGACCGCCCACAAGCGCGTCGCGTGACATTCTCTACGGCAAATAACAACATCTTCTATTTGGAACTAGCAATGGATAAAACCGAGTTTATCCAGCTAGAAGAGTTTGAAGTTGCTGAAGATGAAACGCCAGATGATATCTTGGAAGCAACCCGTAAGAGTATGGAAGAAAAGTCAAAGCCTGAAACAACAGCGAATAGCGCGGCAGATGACCTACTTGACGAGCTTGGCATTTAATTTAATGTCAGCCCCCCCTCTTTTTCAAAGCACCCTTCTATGGGTGCTTTTCTTTTGTGGTGCACATAGCTTAGCAAGCTTAAACCTTTGGACATAAAGTCCTTGGTTTCGTTTTTACGCCAAAAAAGGTAATATATCCGACTTCTCAAATTTTGTGTTTTTGTTATTGGTCGTCAATGGATAAGCAAAAAGCTCTTAAGAAAATCGCTAAGTGTCTAGAACTAGGTAACTCCGCCAATGTAAACGAGGCTGCAAACGCTATCAAAATGGCGCACCGCCTCATGCTCAAATATGGTCTAGATAAAGATGACATTGAGTTTATCAAGATGGGTAAGACACAATCTTCCCACCTGTTACCTGCTAACATCAGCTCGACTATACTGCGCGTGATTCGAGGCATTAATACCAAGTTTGGTGTTGAAGCAGTTCTGTTGAACCATAAAGGTCTAAAACGAGTAGAGTTTATCGGTGAAGCTGATCGAGCGATCTTTGCTGCATTTGCCTTCGACATTATCTATCGCGAAATGAACGAAAGCACCGGACAGTTCCGCAATAGTTTTGCTGGTTCAGGCACATCATCCATGGAAGTGACTCGTCGAGTTAACTCATTTGTCTCTGGTTGGGTGGAAGGTGCGTTAGAAAAACTACCGACCATTTCACCTGATGAAGAGTCGGCAAACAAAATCAATAACTACATAGATAAAGAGTTCAAAAACATTGACCGTGAGACGTTCAAGAAACAGCTAAAAGAAGCGATGAAAAATCTCACCGCAGATTATGAAGTCGGGCTAAAGAAAGGACGCAAAGTATCTGTTAACCGCGGGGTTGGTGGCGCACAAGCTAGAAAAATGCTTGATAGCAAATAACTTTTTGGCTGAGTTCATTATCAGTCTGACTTTTACATAACAAATATCAATAACACCCTACGTATAATTCGATTCCTAATGTGAGGCTCACTTTATCGCCTCTGTTTTATATGGAGATATTCCTTTGAAAAAGATGTCTATTGCACTTGCACTAGTGCTTGCTCTTACTGGCTGTCAAGCTACTCAACGTCAAAATGCTACTACAGGCGAGTACGAAACAAACTCAACAACTCAAGGTGCTCTAATTGGCGCTATTGCTGGAGCTGCGATCGGTCTAGCAACAGGTGACAACGCAAAAGAACGTCGTAAGCATGCTCTAATTGGTGCAGCTGCAGGTGGTGCAACAGGTGCTGGTGTAGGTTACTACTTTGATCAACAAGAAGCAGAACTGCGTCGTGCACTACTTAACTCGGGTGTACAAGTAGAGCGTGTTGGTGAGAACCAGCTGCTACTTCGTATGGAAAATGGCATCGGTTTCTCATCTAGCTCATACCAACTAGATGCAGGTATCCACAATACACTGCGTGGTGTAGCGCGCATTCTTGTAGAATACCCTGACACAAGCCTAGTAATCGACGGTTACACAGACAGCACTGGTAGTGAATCATACAACCAAACGCTATCTGAGCGTCGTGCAGAATCAGTTCGTCAATTCCTAGTATCGCAAAACGTCGCACCAGGTCGTGCAATTGCTCGTGGCTATGGTGAACGTAGCCCATTATGCTCAAACCAAACTTCTGAAGGTCGTGCTTGCAACCGCCGTGTTGAAATCCAGATCTTGCCACTGAAGTAATTTGGTTGCACCATATCGGTAATAATAACGATTACCGGAGCAGGTCTAGCGAACTCCGCTAGACCTGACATACCCAATGTCTTTCAGAACCATCGCCCTTACCTTAACTTTAAGTGCCTGCCTTACAAGCACTGCATTCGCATCTCAAAGTCCTACGCAGCCTGAAGCTCAATTCGATCTAGCGCAACAACTGGCGTTAAAACCCAACCCAGACTCTCCTTCTGACGTGCGTTATTGGCTAGAGCAAGCGGCAAGACAAAGCTATATTCCAGCCCAGAAACAATTAGCTGAAGACTACGCCAGAGGATTAACAGGAAACGTTGACTTCGCACAAGCAACTTATTGGTTTACTTCAGTAGCCTTAAACGACCCAACCGATAGAGGCTTCCTCCTTGCAGACTTTGTTCAGCACCATCAAAATCGCATCACCACCGAAGATCTACTTGAGGCTTGGTACCAATTAGCGGCACTAAAAAACCCTCAAGCCGAAGAAGCTTATAATCAGTTTTTAGAAGAGCGCTTCAACCAACTAAGGGCGAAACAGGTTTCCGAGATTGTAGAGCTAGATAAAACTGCCACACACGAAGAAGCACAAGATATAGCTGCATTTGAACAGGAACAGAAAGCAGAGACCACGAATATATGGTATGCCTCAGGTGCGCTCGGATTGAGTGTATTGATTGGCGGCTTTGCTTTTGGTTACCGAAGACACAACAAAAAAGTTGAAGCCAATATCGCGCATGAAGCATCGCAATCTCTGCAATTAGAGACTCAGGTGAAAGAACTGCAGTTTGCTAATAAACAACTTAAACGCCAACTCGAAAAGGTGTTCAAAGAGTTTAAGAAAATTAAGGGGCAGTCTGACAATCAAAAACTCGCAATAGCATGTGCCACATTTGGCTACACACCACAGCGTATTCCCGACAGTAAAGCAGTGAAATTGCGCTACAGACAATTATCGAAACTCTATCACCCTGATTCTAGGGGAAGTGAAGATGAGATGAAGCGTTTAAATCAAGCGTTTAAAATTATCTCACAAAATGTTACAAAAGAGTAAACTGAAGCAATACTCCCTTTCCTTGCGAGCTTTTCATCCTAGAAAACAAAGGCTCGCAATCGATCTCCCTCTCAAACAAATTAACAGACATTTAACTTAACGTTCGTTTGTATGCCATAATACGGGGCGAAAAATAACACCTAGCGACTCAAAACTAATTTAGGTGGGGAGAAAATCAATGTTCACTGAAGAAGGCACCTGTGACTGGTGTAAAAAACCTAGCTTTGTAACTCGTCATGATTACCTTGATGGGAAGTACCATCGCTCTTGCAAATCTTGCTTCGACATCGCGAAAATCGACGTTCGCCTGTTTAACCAAGGCGAAATGCAAATGCGTGAACGCATGGCACACCAAGCGAGCTAATCAGAACAAATCAATGGAACTGATTTTCAAAGGCGCCTTTTTAGAGGCGCTTTTTTGATCTCTAAACATGATAGCAACTGTATCAAACAACGACGCACTCTAGTTTGCGACAATACTAAATCAAATCACTTTCTAAGGTTGTACCTTTGAGTGGATAAGCGCACTTCAAAGCGCTCCCTCCTTTATCCAAAGCACTGTATAGACGAAAAAAAGTACTGTATATACAGTTGTAATGACCTGTAGATAGAAAAAGAACACTACTTATCTCACATTTATCCCCTTTCATAAAAACAAGCAAAACCAAAAATAATTCCTCTAAACTTCAATAAGTTACAAAAACAAACATAAATAACCATAGGAAAATATTAACTTAAACTTTTAAAAATCGGTTGATCTGTCACCAAAAACAAACTACTGTATACACATACAGCATGTATAAAGGAACAGTAAGATGCAGTTACAAAGTCAATCTCATACATACTCTCGCTACAACGTATTGGCACAAGCAACACAACCTATGGATGTGTCTGACCAACTTCTTTCTAAGTTGGCTGTATTGTCTCAACAGCAACAGTGGATTCTGTTTACTGCTGAGTGTCCTCGCCCTGATTTTGAGCAACTTGCTGCTTCTAACATTCGCTGTCAAAACATCATTCAAATGAAGCCATCTCAACAGCTTTCTGAAGTGGAAATCGTTATTAAAGCTATTCAATCTGGTAATGCTAGCGCTGTTGTCGCATCGAACAAGATTGCATTAATGAATCAATCAATGCTTCACGATATTGCCCAACGTTATCAGTGTGAAGTCTTTTTCGTCGAAGGCAGAGTGAACAAGTACCACTAACAAGATCGACGTTATCCATCCTGCATCTCGCCTCCTTTTAAGGAGGCTTTTTTTGTACTTCAACAAATTAAGGCAAACGTTTGCTTTTTCTCTGGCGAGTTAAAATAGTTCTGGTATGATGCCCTCATTCGATTTATTCAGCGCACATTGTTCGCTGGATATCTTCTCTTTATGACGTTTGATTAAGATGATAGGAATGTCGCAATGAGCCTTGCTAATCAAGTACTTGCCGTCAATGACGACCTGCCAATTCGCACCCGCAAGCCTGTACACAGCGGAAAAGTTCGCTCTGTATACTGGTTAACTGAAGAAGACAGCGCACGACTGATCAAAGAAAAAGGATACGATGTTGCTCCTGATGCCCCACTGGCAATCATGGTGATCAGTGACCGTATCTCCGCATTCGATTGTATCTGGCACGGCGAAGGTGGGCTAAAAGGCGTTCCAGGAAAAGGGGCGGCACTAAACGCGATTTCTAACCACTGGTTCAAATTGTTTAAAGACAACGGTCTTGCTGATAGCCATATCTTAGACATCCCTCACCCATTCGTTTGGATTGTGCAAAAAGCGAAGCCAGTGAAGATTGAAGCGATCTGTCGTAAATACATTACTGGTTCTATGTGGCGCGCTTATTCAAATGGCGAGCGCGAGTTCTGTGGTATTCAGCTTCCTGAAGGCCTTGAGAAAGATAAAGCGCTACCTGAATTACTAATGACACCTTCAACCAAAGGTATCTTGAGAGGCATTCCCGGCGTACCTGAAGCGGATGACGTGAACATCACTCGCCAAAACATCGTAGATAACTTCGAAGCCTTTAACTTCTCTAGTGCAGAAGACATTGCACAATACGAGAAGCTACTAAAAGAGGGCTTTAATGTAATCAGTGATGCCCTTAACACCATCGACCAAACGTTCGTTGATACTAAGTTTGAATTTGGTTACGTGCACGATGCAGCAGGTAAAGAAAAGCTGATTTACATGGATGAAGTAGGCACGCCAGACTCTTCACGCATTTGGGATACGAAAGAATACCAAGCGGGCAATATCGTAGAAAACTCGAAAGAAGGTTTCCGTCAGTTCTTGCTAAACCACTTCCCTGACCCTGATATTCTGCTTAACAAAGAACGAATGCCAGAGCGCGAAGCGCTCGCTCGTGATAACGACCTGCCTGTTGACTCTTTGATGGACATTTCACGAACTTACATCGGTATCGCAGAAAAAATCACTGGTCAGCCAATCACGTTAAGTGACAATCCCAAAGCGGAGATCATTGAGATCTTAAGCAAAGAGTACGGTTTGATCGACTAACTTCATCTCTAAAATGAACGTTTAAAATGCACCAAACAAAAAGTCCGCAAAATGCGGACTTTTTTGTTCAAACTAAAATCAACGTTAGCTGTCTAGTTAATATCTAACGTTACACCATCAGTAGTAGAAGCTGACTTAGTCGTAACTCGATACTCTTTATCTGTAATAGTCGAGACCATGTACCACGTTGATTCTGCTTTGTCCGGAGTGAAGGTTACTCGCATAAAACCACGCTGTTTGATATCTGTCCATTGAAGCTCTTTAGATAAGTGAGGAAGCGTAAACTCCATTTGAGCAATCGCAACCGGATCCAACCCTAAATAAGCTTCTAAACCGGGAGAACTGACAGAGCTTGTTGCAAACTCCACACCGATGGGATTACCCGACATATCTGCCAGCTCGCTTGTCCATGCGTTATGGGTATCCCCTGCTAGACAAACGAAATTGCCAGAAACGGATTGTGCTAACTGGTACAGCTTTTCTCGTTCAACATAGTAACCATCCCACGCATCAAGGTTATACGGTAATGTCACTGGGTCTGAGCTTGGGTCAGCAAGATACGCTGTCATCGCGGAGTTAACGGCCAATAACGCTGCCGATTTCTGCTCATCTGTGGCGGTAAAGAGTTGAAACATCGCTAGCATGACGCTGCTTGGAATTTCCATCTTCGACATTAGTACTTGCTGGCCTAACACGTTCCACTTTGAGTTGTTAGTTGTAAACTGCTCAACTAACCACCCTAACTGGTCCATCCCAAGAAGCTCTCTGTCGCTTGCTCTCGACTCAGCCACAAGTTGAGCAATACCCTCCATTGAAGGGGGTGACATGGAAAAGTAGTCTAAAGGCTTATCACGTCCTACCAAGCGAGTATCAAGCATCATCAGGTTAACAAGGTCACCAAACGCGAACTGCCTATATATCAACATGTTTGATATTGGGTTTTCACGTACTGGTAGCCACTCTACCCAAGCAGCTGCTGCTGCCGCTCGACGATCATAAAAACTCCCCTCTGAATCTTGATGGTTTTCGGCGCCTTCTTTCCAAGCATCGTTCGCGAGTTCGTGATCATCCCAAACGGCAATCATTGGTAAAGTCGCATGCAGTTCCTGCAAATCAGAATCTTGTCGATACTGTGCGTAACGAGCTCGATAGTCTTCTAATGTGACACATTCTGTCCCTTTGCTTGGCTCTCTACCAAGAGCAGTAGCATTCTCAGTCGCGTATTCACCTGAACCATATTCATAGATATAGTCCCCCAAATGTAAAACCACATCGATAAATTTGCTTTTATGTTGGTTAATGATTTCACGATAAACATTGAAATAACCCGCTGGATAATTCGCACACGATACGACGGCCATTGATATTTCATCAATAGCGCCCTCCGGTAGAGTGTGCGTCTCTCCAATAACACTTGAAGCGTCTCCAACCAGGAAGCGATAATAGTATTTGGTGTTGGCGTTGAGGTTCATCACATCAACTTTTACGGTAAAGTCTCGACTGGTATCAGTTGAAAACACGCCTTGCTGAACGACATCTGAAAAATTCATATCAGAAGCAACTTGCCACTCTACGTCGACGTTTGCTGCCTCGGTTGAGACTCGCGTCCAAATAATGACTTGGCTTTGTGTTGGATCCCCGCTCGCAACCCCATGCTCAAAAGCTGCACTCGCGACTAACGTATCATCATCGCTATTACATCCAACTAGACCAGTTGCAACTGCTGTCGAAGACATGGCTTTGATAAAATCTCTACGTGACAAAGACATATTAACTTCCCCTGTTATTTTTTATTCCTTTCGCTAAGAGCGATTGTTCGGCCTAATGCGAATAAGTTATCAATCACAAATAGCGTCTAAACATTGTTTGTGAAACACAAACTTAGAAGCACGTTATGACAATTGCATGTCAAAACGTTACAAAAATGTTAAATTAAGTGTAAATACTCTATATTCATCACACTTATTATCAATTCTGCATTAATAACAAATAGGGAAATGTTGCTTTTGGAGACAAAAAAGCGACTGTCGGATCAGTCGCTTGTTATTAGATGTTTAAAGTGAAGAAAAAGAAAGGCTAAAGTTTGACAGTCAAAACATCCGGTTCACTACTCTCTATTTTGAGTTTACTTCTTTGCTCAATGTACTCAATTTGCTGAGCCTCCAAAGCATAAGGCATAACCACGCGCAGCTCATGTATACCTTCACCTTGCGCTAACCTCACTAAAGTAACCAAATTGGACTCATCACTCTGACGTGAAGACATCGATTTCAATGCAGCTTCCCAAAGACGATCTTCGGGCTGCGTTAATTCCGCGATGTTCTGTTTCCACATTATGCCAAAAATAGGAGCAATGGTGGAAAACGCTTCTAGAAAGGTCCACTTTTTACTACCAGATGCGCCTAGAAAGCTAGTGTAGTCGAATTCAATGCTTCTCTTTCCTTGTTGTTCCATCATAGGCCTCGACACGCTTTTTATTAGATATACCAAATATCGTTCAACTGTTTTGATATAGCAATAGGATATAAGACAATAGTCTTTTATGCCCTAATTTACATTCAAAAGGAAATATAAGAACCAGACTTGTAACAATCGATGTACAGCTTCGCCATATATAAGCATTCAATTGATTAATATTTTAATGAGTAAAGAAAAGCCGACTTCATTAGTCAATCAGATGGAAAACATTTATAAATTCATAAGTTTAATACCAAGCCCAAGCCGAGTCTGAGAGTGGTTGTAATCGATCAAGGTTTCACCATACCCGTGATAACCCTGTAGATAGATACCTAAAATATCGTTAATCGAGTGCGTATAACCCAGTTCAACCCCACCTTTATCCGATGAGAAGTTATAAAAACCCCGAGCATCGATTACGCCAGGTCCAGTATAGAATTTGCTCCAAAGTTTATATGGTGCATAAAAGTCTTCCATATCATCATGTTCAGACTTAAATACCCACCAACCTTGAACGCCATACTCGATCAGTCCGGACACGCGTTCCAAAGATAAGTAAAGACGATCCCAACTGCGCGATAAGGCCGTCGACTGACCATTTGACTCATGCATGTACCCTGTCTCTAAATGGTTAAAGAGCAACATGTTCGACTGATGTGCCAAAAAGACTTGAGGCCTGTAGTTGGTTTCTCTAAAAGGTGAAGAAATATCGTTGTTCGCCAACTGCCACAAAGATTTTTGGGTATAGGAAGCTAGCACAGCAGTACCCGAGTTAAAGCGATACACTGGCACTGATGCGGAGAGTTGGAACTTTACTTCAAATTGCTGAAGTTGATCGACGTCCTCAGCCTTTCCTCTCAAAACATCTCTATTAATATCTGTCGTGTACGTACCTAATACATAGTTGTCTTCGTATGTTGCAATGTTAGTGAGGCTTTTGCTCTGCACAAACATTGGAAACAAAAGAAGCGGAAGGATTTTAAATTTCATTACTCTCCTATACTCGCCGCCCACAGAGCGGCAATTGTATTCCTATTAAGCTCATATACTTGAGCCATAAATAAAAAGAACGGTATCTGTAGCAAATACCGTTCCAGTACAAAAATCTCGCTATCTCGTTGAAGGCTACTTCACATCGATGACACGACTGGCTTTTTTGTACTGCACTTTCCAACCTGACCAACGAGGTAACTCCCAGCGTTTAGGATCGCCCTTTCGATTGCCATCTGTGTAAATAACATGAACCAACTTACGAGACACAAAGTACTCTACGTCGAGTTTTAACTCAGCCAACAGCAATTTAAGCGGAAACTGCTCTGCAAAGTCCTGATATTCCCAATCTGGTATGCCTTCAAATGGGATGTCGTCCGCTTCAAACAGTTCAATGTCTTCCATGCTTTCCACGCCAAGCGTTTCTAACTGTTCCACGAGCCAAGTTGAAAAAGACAAATCATCAAGCGTGGCTTTATCGATAGGCTCTTGATGTAACCCAAGCTTGTTATAAATCTTCCAATGTTGTATTTGTTGTTTTCTTAACGGGGCGAAACCCGGCAGTAGTGTTTCGTCTTCAATCATCTCCACGATGGATTGAACAGCGACACCACCTTGAAGCACTTGGTATTCAGTGCAAATGGTTCGTCCTGCATAGATCAAGTGCATGGTGGCGCGCGGAGCTTCTTCCTCATAGTTGGTTTCACCTTGTTGCCACTCACCAAGTTCTAATTCACGCAGCAACTTAAGTGAAATAGGTAGCATCACAGAGGCAAGGTTCAGTGTCTGCTTTACACCTCTTCCGGGAACGCTATGGCTATCTAGCACTAATGCTGCTTCGCTACTATCAGGAAAACGGCTGTTACGGCCGACCATCATTTCCATCAAACCATTACCCAATGCATCACGACGTCGTTCTCGGCGCACGAATACAAGCTCAGGATGTAACTTGGCGATAGCTTTGGTTAACTCATCACGCTTGTATCGAGATGCGACTTCAAGCTCTGGCAATTCAAATACTTCTCGCATCTGCTTTGCTAAACCTTGCGCTTCTTCAAGCACGTTCAGATCAATGTTAACGCCGGGCAGTTGCTCCCCACGCACCAAGCGAATCATCATCGAGGCATCACAGCCAAATGGCTCTTCTATTGCTAATGCTTCGGCCGATTCCCCGCCTTGCAATTGATACAATTGAGCCGGCACAGAAAGCGCTGCTGCTAAGTCGATCATCGCTTCTTTTTCTGATTTGGTTTGGATACGAGTCACTAAATCCGCAAATAAGGCATCAATTGGTAGAGGGTAAACTCTTTTACCATGCTCGGTGATATCACCTTGCTCGTCGATCGCTTCCATCCCTTGCAGGATTTGGAGTGCTGAGTTGAGTGACTTTTCAGGCACAGAATCAAGGAATGAAAGTTCAGAAAGTCTATAACCACAACAAGCCGCTGCGAGCATTGGCTCTACAAGTTCTTCACGATGCAATTCAGGCGGCGTAACTAATTCTAACGGCGCATGTTCACCAAACAAACGAATGCACGCCCCTTCAGCAACACGACCTGCACGCCCCATTCGCTGCGCTGCACTGGCTTTAGAAATGTTGGTTAACGTCAGTGCTGTACGTCCATTTCGTTGTACGGTTCTGCGCTCCAAACCACTGTCGATCACGACGCGAATATTTGGAATAGTCAGAGAGGTTTCCGCGACGTTAGTAACCAATACGACTTTGCGTTGCTTTTGCACTGTCAGTGCACGGTGGCGCTCTTCATCACTGACTGAAGCATGTAACTTTACCACCAGCACATCATCGAGATTTTGCAGCATCTGTGAACATTGAGTGATCTCTTTACGACCCGGTAAGAAAACAAGAAGATCACCCTCTTCGTCTTCTAGCGCTTCTTTCACTGTTCGAACGACATCGTTCTCACAACCTTTTTTGTTCGGCAAATAACGACTATCCACCGAGCGATAAGTCACGGTGACAGGAAAACATCGTCCTTCAGAACGTAAGCGCTTTGCATCCAGATAATTCGCCAGCTTTTCGCCCTCTAAGGTTGCAGATGTGACAATCAAACGGTGCTGTTTTTCTTGCTTTAAAATCGCCGTAAGGAGATCAATGTCCCAGCGGCGTTCATGAAATTCGTCCACCATCACGATATCGAAGCTAGCCAGTTTATTTTCCGCGAACCAGCGCAGTGCAACTCCGGGTGTCACGAACACAACATTGGTGTTTTCATCGTAGTGAGCATGAAGCTTAATCGCGTAACCAATCTGCTTACCTAACGGTTGACCGGATTGCTCAGCTAGAAACTCAGCTAAAGATGTACAAGCAATTCGACGTGGCTCAATCACCAATACTCGACCGTGATTGGCAGCCCAAAGCGGCAAGCGTGTGGATTTACCTGAACCTGTTTCGGCTTCTACCACCAAGTGATGTTGATTCACCAGTCGGTCAAATTCAGCTTGTAAGCTATCGATAGGTAATTGAGACATAATAGATTAGAACGTGATATTAGATAGCGAGGGAGTATACCAGAGTCAGAAATCCCTGCTCTAAGATTCACTATGCTCGATTCAGTGACGATATTTTCGTCTAGAAGCAGATTTTTTTGCGACATTACGTTGATGTACATCAACGAATGTTTACAACTAAATGGCGAACCCGTTAGAATTTTACACGCATCCTTCAACCCTACATTTAAGGCACCTAATGAACAACGACAAGCGCCCACTCTATATCCCATATGCGGGTCCGGCTCTTTTAGCGACCCCTCTTTTGAACAAGGGCAGTGCGTTCTCTGCAGAAGAACGTAGTTCATTCAACTTGGAAGGTCTTCTACCAGAAACAACAGAAACCATCCAAGAGCAGGTAGAGCGTGCATACCAACAATACAAAAACTTTGAAAGTGACATGGATAAGCACATTTACCTGCGTAATATCCAAGACACCAACGAAACACTGTTCTACCGCCTAGTTCAAAATCACATTTCTGAGATGATGCCTATCATCTATACGCCGACCGTTGGTGCCGCGTGTGAGAACTTCTCTAATATTTACCGTCGTGGTCGTGGCCTATTTATCTCGTACCCAAACCGCGACTGTATCGATGACCTGCTAAACAATGCAGCAAACCACAACGTTAAAGTTATCGTGGTAACCGATGGCGAACGTATCTTGGGCTTGGGTGACCAAGGTATCGGCGGCATGGGGATTCCTATCGGGAAGCTTGCTCTGTACACCGCATGTGGTGGCATCAGCCCTGCTTACACACTGCCAATCGTATTGGATGTGGGCACGAACAACCCACAACGCCTTGCAGACCCTATGTACATGGGTTGGCGTCATCCACGTATCACGGGCCCTGATTACGATGCATTTGTGGAAGAGTTCATCCAAGCAGTGCAACGTCGTTGGCCAGATGCTCTGATCCAATTCGAAGACTTTGCACAGAAAAACGCGATGCCGCTTCTAGAGCGCTACAAAGATCGCATTTGTTGTTTCAACGATGACATCCAAGGCACTGCTGCGGTAACGGTAGGTTCTCTGCTAGCGGCATGTAAAGCGGCAGGCACTAAGCTGTCTGATCAACGTATTACTTTCTTAGGTGCTGGCTCAGCAGGTTGTGGTATCGCAGAAGCGATCATCGCACAAATGGTGTCAGAAGGGGTTTCTGATGAGAAAGCACGTTCACAAGTGTACATGGTTGACCGCTGGGGTCTATTGCAAGAAGGCATGCCTAACCTTCTCGATTTCCAACAGCGTCTTGTTCAGAAATTCGACAACACTAAGAAGTGGGAAAATGAAGGAACTGGTTTCTCGCTTCTAGATGTAATGCATAATGCCAAACCAACCGTTCTTGTCGGTGTTTCCGGGGCTCCAGGCCTATTCAGTGAGGAAGTGATCAAAGAGATGCACAAGCACTGTGCGCGCCCTATCGTATTCCCACTATCGAACCCAACAAGCCGTGTCGAAGCTACACCCAACGACATCATTCGTTGGACAAACGGCGAAGCATTGGTTGCAACAGGTAGTCCATTTGAGCCGGTGGTTCATGAAGGCCGCACTTACCCTATCGCACAATGTAACAACAGCTACATCTTCCCAGGTATTGGGCTAGGTGTACTTGCGGTAAATGCGAAGCGCGTAACTGATGAAATGCTGATGGAATCAAGCCGTGCGTTGGCAACATGTTCACCATTGGCTATCAACGGTAATGGCGCACTACTTCCACCATTGGAAGAAATTCACTTGGTATCGAAGAAGATAGCATTCGCTGTTGCGAAGAAAGCAATTGAGCAAGGTGTTGCGCTAGAAATCACAGATGAAGCGCTAAATGATGCTATTGAACAAGCATTCTGGCAGCCTGTATACCGTCGCTATAAGCGCACAGCCTTCTAGTTTTTGAGACAGTATGCACAATAAATAGCCCCCGCAGTACGGGGGCTTTTGTTTTTTATGCTTTTTTTTACCATTCTAACCAGATTTTGGCATAAATGGACTTCTCTAATTTCCTGACTATCGGATATGATGAGAAACATCTTATTACTCAAGGATATCTCTGGTTTGTTTTTATCTCAGATAAAGTCAAAGTGCTTGTTGTTGCTTTCATGGAAGCGAATAGCTTTGATTTTGTCGATCATTTTAGTTAGCTTCATCACGGTAATTTTTGCCATTGATCGCTGGGTTGCAACACAATCTGAGGATCGTATTTTTACGTCTTATGAACAAGTACCTTCCCATGAAGTTGCCGTCGTCCTTGGCACAAGTAAGTATATTGGGAGAATACTGAATACTTACTATATCCATCGTATCAACGCTGCCATAGACCTTTACAATCAAGGTAAAGTGCAACAGTTTTTATTAAGCGGCGACAACGCGCATCGCTCTTATAATGAACCTTGGACGATGAAGCGTGATTTGCTGAAGGCAGGTGTACCTGAGGAATCAATTCATCTCGACTATGCAGGCTTTCGTACTCTAGACTCTATTGTCCGAGCTAAAAAGATCTTTGCCTCTGAGCGTTTTCTCATCGTAACTCAAAGATTTCATTGTGAACGCGCCCTCTTTATCGCAAACGCCTACAATATTGATGCACAGTGCCTAGCGGTAGCAGGGCCGGATACTCAAAAACAGAAGTCCTCTATGCGCATGAGGGAGTTACTCGCACGAGTTAAAGCATTTCTCGATCTTTACGTGATGAACACTCAACCAAAATTTCTTGGCCCACAAGAGCCTATCGTCCCTCACGATGAGCAACAAGAGCTAGAGAACACGCCCAATTTGGCAGAAGAGCCCCAAACACCAAACACTTCAGACCAGTTGTAAAATGTCTTATGGGTAGATTACTACCCATTTCTAAATCCTCACCTCACATTTCCGTAACAGTTCCCCCAAACTCTCCAACTTTAACGCCTCAAGCGAAGTAACATTTAATCAATAAATAAAAACAAGTCAGTTACTTTGCCATAAATAATAATTAATAAGGCGCAGAACAAGGAGCTCAAATATGACCGCACTCGCCGTGACATTGAAGAACTGGTTCTTCACCCGAAACAGTATGATTTTAACCGCTAATATCGTGTTGTTTTTAGTCTTACTCACTACCCTTCCTTTCGACCCCAAAGTAGTAACGGGTTTGAGTATCTTAGTATTTGTCGCGATACTTTGGTTAACCGAAGCCATCCACGTTAGTATCACAGCGTTGCTTGTCCCTCTACTCGCCGTGTTCCTTGGCGTGTTTAATACCCAAACCGCGCTAAACAACTTTTCTAACTCAATCATCTTTTTATTTTTAGGTGGTTTTGCTTTAGCAGCCGCTCTGCATAAGCAAAAGCTCGATCAAGCAATTGCCGATAAGGTACTGCTCATTGCGCGCGGAAAAATGTCTGTCGCAGTATTCATGCTTTTCGGCGTTAGCGCGGGTCTGTCAATGTGGATTTCTAACACAGCGACTACCGCAATGATGTTACCGCTGGTTTTAGGCGTGATGAGTAAATTGGATGCGAAAAAGAACCACAGTACCTACCTATTTGTACTCCTAGGCATTGCATACAGTGCTTCTATTGGTGGTATAGCAACTTTGGTAGGTAGTCCACCAAATGCCATCGCGGCTGCGGAAGTTGGCCTGAGCTTTACCGAATGGATGGAGTTAGGTTTGCCGATTTCACTCATTCTGATGCCAATTGCAATTTTGATTCTTTACACCATGACGAAGCCGGATTTGAGTCACGAGTTCGAGCTTGACCACAAACCTGTTGAGTGGACAAACGGTAAGAAGATCACCCTAGCGATTTTCCTCTTAACAGTTACATTCTGGATTTTCAGCAAGCCAATTAACGCAATGCTTGGTGGCTTCGCGAAGTTCGATACTTTGGTGGCGATTGGCGCGATTCTTTTGCTTGGAGCTTCTCGCGCGGTAGAGTGGAAAGACATTGAAAAAACCACCGATTGGGGCGTACTGATTTTATTCGGCGGCGGTATCTGTCTAAGTAACGTGCTTAAAGCGACGGGTACAAGCGTATTCTTAGCTAACGGTCTAGCTGGTTTCCTAGAGCAAGCAGGTATTCTGATTACGATTCTGTCTGTCGTCGCTTTCGTAGTATTTTTGACTGAGTTTGCAAGTAATACAGCAAGCGCCGCACTATTAGTACCCGTTTTCGCCACCATTGCAGAAGCACTTGGTCTATCGCCAGTGATTCTATCAGCCCTAATCGCTGTTGCTGCTTCTTGTGCCTTCATGCTTCCAGTAGCGACGCCACCAAATGCCATTGTTTTTGGTACTGGTCACATCAAGCAGCAAGAGATGATGCGAATCGGTATGGTGCTCAACATCGCTTGTATTGCCGCTCTTACTTTATTCGCTTGGTTGTTCTGGTAAAAGCAAAGAGAGCCGCATTCATACGCGGCTCTCTTTAGAAAATTTAGCACTACAGCTGCTGTTCTCGGTAATCAATGTGAGTACCTAACTACTACCCCCTAGTCATGTTCAGCAGTTTCCCTTTTGGTGGTCGTACGACCACCTTTTTTTATATCTAGTGTTTACTTCACCACCTTCAGTGAAACTAGCCCGAAGTTAACCTCAACGCGATTGCGGCCCTTATGCTTCGCTTGATAAAGCGCTTCATCAGCCCTCGCCATCGCTTCAGTCATTCGCTCCTTTTGCATCTCAGCAACACCAATACTACAAGTTAACTTTTCGCCATGTATCCAAAGGTGATTTTCTACATTCTTTCTAAGTTTTTCTGCTCTTTCTTGGGCCTGATGAACAGAACAATCTGGGCAGAAAACCACAAACTCTTCACCTCCCCAGCGAACGAGGCGATATTCCTCTGGGATTGAGCTGGCAATGACCATGACGAACTCTCGTAAAACATCATCGCCCATTTGGTGCCCATACTTATCGTTAACGGCTTTAAAATGGTCTAAATCTAAGTACAAGATAGAGAACGACTCAGTCCCCCATCTCACTTGACGGGCTTTTTGCTCCATCCAGTTTCGAACAGCGTGTCTGTTCATTGCACCAGTCAACGCATCTCGGTGTGCCAACTCCGCAAACTCGTAGTTTTGTGCGCGTAATGTGCTGTTTGTTTTCTCTAAATGACGGTGTCGCTTTTGCGCATTATCAAAAGCCTGCTTGCTTTTTCTCAATTCGTTTAAAGAGAACGCTAATCCCAATGCCATCCATGAAAATAGTAGTGTGAACAACAGCGTTTCTTGGGCTAGATATGCACCTTCAAACTCAATTTTCTCGATGATAATTTTGTGATGGCCTAGTCCAGCACCCGCCCCCGTAGCTAAATCAATTCGCGTGATATTTGAAAACTCCGGCCCAGAATGCTCAATAGGTACTTTATTATCGGCTAACCACCAAGTCATCACTTGAAGATTTTGGATTGGAATCTCGATGTTTTGAGTATGACCGGTGGAGTCAAACTGCATACCGTTGTATTTGATTGTGTATTCATCTTGTGGGCTTGAGTAGACTTCATTAAAGTTTCTCAGGTACAACCTTATTTTCTTTGTTCCCTGACCTGACTCTGCATAACGAAGCTTGATACGAACCGTGTGGTAGTTTGACAGATCAATACCTTTGGTAGCTTCTTTAACGTCTGTGTATATAGAGATCCCACAGTAAGGCCAAGCATAGCTACTTTCCTTTAAATCACAGTTTAGCTGCAAGTCACCTTCATCCCACTTAATACTCGACTGACTAGCCCCACCCTCAGCGGAATCATTCGTAGCATGGAACTTATATTTCTCTGGAGTCACAACCAATTTGCGAGTATCGCCCAAAAGGCTATAAAGCGCGACTAGGGTGATTGTGCATATAGACAACGCAAAAATGAGTTTATGTATCCACTTCATATTTTAAGCCATGGGTAATTGATGATTATATAGTGCAATGTACTGAATCTTTTTTTGAACTTCAAATAAAGATATTTATCAAGCCACTAAAACACCTAAAGAATAACGTTCTCAACGATGAAACAATAACAATCCTAACTTGTGATGTTTATTCCATAAAACATTAGGACTTAATTAAATACTAGTTTGCGAAACACTTCACAAGCATGTGCTACAAGCAGTGAGCAAGCCATTCTGGTATACTGTGCAAAAACACAATAATGAGTAATGTCATGTCAATAATTGCTACAGGTACGCTAAACAAAATGCGTGCTTCCCTTGATGGTGCCGTGAGCTACCGTCTCCCTGTGGGTGATGAAGAAGTGGACCTAAGCCCATTTCTCGGTCAAACACTAACCCTGACTCATACTGGCAATATTTACTGTTGTTCTTGCGGTAAGAAAACTAAGAAAAGCTATTCGCAGGGCCACTGTTTTGTTTGTATGAAAAAATTGGCGAGCTGCGACATGTGCATCATGAAGCCAGAAACTTGCCACTACGAACAAGGCACCTGCCGTGAGCCACAATGGGGTGAAGAGAACTGCATGGTGGACCACTTCGTTTACCTATCGAATACTTCGAGTTTAAAAGTGGGCATCACGCGCCACACGCAAATTCCAACCCGTTGGATCGATCAAGGCGCGACACAAGGTCTGCCTATCTTCAAAGTGAAAACTCGCCATATCTCTGGCTTGATTGAAATCGAGCTAGCGAAGCACATTGCCGATAAGACAAACTGGCGAACGTTGCTGAAAGGCGATGGCGACCCAATTGAACTGCAAGATCGCTTCGCAGAACTTTTGCCATTAGTGGAAGACAAAATCGCTGAAATTAAACAGCAGTATGGCGATGACGCGATTGAAGTGTTAAGCGAAAGCATCACTTCTCTAAGCTACCCTGTTCAGCAGCATCCTACCAAAATTACTTCGCACAACTTCGATAAAAACCCAGTTGTTACGGGTACGCTGCAAGGCATTAAAGGCCAATACCTGATCTTTGATACTGGCGTGATCAACGTGCGTAAGTTCACCTCTTATGAGGTTGAAGTGAGCGAATAAGCCCACCTTCACTCTATAAAAACAAAAAAGCTCGAGCCAAGTGCTCGAGCTTTTGATTTGTGGAATCGTCGATGATTACGCGTCGAGTATGCTCTCTAACACATCAAACAACATATCGATCTCTGCGGTTGTGTTGTAGTGCATACAACCAATTCGCACCACACCACCCGACTCTTCTAAGCCTAACTGGCGAACGAGTCCTAGTGCATAGAAGTGCCCATTCCACACGCAGATATTGTGCTCACCTAATGTCTTAGCGATGAACTCTGGAGAGTATTTATCAAAAGTCAGCGCAAAAGTTGGCGTTCTCAGTTGGTTGCTTTCGTTGTTAATACCAAACAGGTTCACGCCGTCCAGCGCCCCTAAACGCTGCAAGAAATGCTCACTCAATTGCTGCTCATGTTGGCTGTATAACGCATAACTTTGCTCTAAGCGTTGACGAAGTGATGCATCTTCATCACCAAACTGGGCTAAGTATTCAACCGCAGCCGTGACGCCTGCCAAGCCTTCAAAACTCTGTGTTCCGGTTTCGAAGCGTCCCGGTCCAATGTTGGTTGCAGGTTCAACTTTGTAGGGCTTAACACTGTGTAACCACTGGTCTGCTACGTACGCAATTCCTACATGTGGTCCAAAAAACTTGTACGCAGAACATGCCAAGAAATCACACCCTAATGCTTGTACATCGACTAGATGGTGCGGCGCGTAATGCACAGCATCCACATAAACTTGAGCGCCGATACTGTGTGCCATTTTGACCACTTGGTGCATATCGACGATCGAGCCGGTGGTGTTCGATGCGTAAGTCACCGCCACTAAACGCGTTTTCTCATTCAACAAGCTCTGAAGATGCGCAAGATCCAGCGTGCAATCTTCTTCATTAATTCTGACTTGATGAACCACCACGCCTTTATCTTCTGCTGCTTGTTGCCAACTCGACACGTTAGAGTAATGGTCTAGGGCTGAAACAATAATCTCATCGCCCTCTTTCCAATCTCGACTAATAGCGCGACTTAGCTGGAATGTCAGCGAGGTCATATTCGCACCAAACACGATATTGCCAGAGGACGGTGCGTTTAGCAGAGCTTGTGCCGATTCGCGAGCCGATTGCATGACATCAACTGTCTCTCTACTTGAGAAATAATGACCACCAAGGTTGGAGTTGAATCGTCCAAGGTAGCTAACCATACTATCCAACACCGACTGCGGAACTTGAGAGCCTCCAGGGCCATCAAAAAACGTTACTGGACGGTCGTTATGATATTGCACCAATGCCGGAAACTGCTCTCGAATTTGATTAAGATTGAAGTTCATTTCGTTTGTCCGTCGCTGTCAGTACAAATACATCCATGTGACCTTCTTGATCATTAATCACTGAGCGAATTGGTACGGCGTTGTGCCACAGTTTGCTGTCTGCCAGCATTGCTACTTCCCCATTCTCCAGCACTTTACGGAAGAAAGGCGCTTGGTTGTGGCTGCTGTAAAGCATGATGTCACCACCCATGATGTTGTGACGCCCGACACCAACTAATGCGATGTGATCAAAACCATCTTGGTGTACCCCTTCCGGTGCAACTTGAGTTTCATCGTAGATTGCAGTGATTCGAATTTGGTGGATTTCGATTTCCTGGCCGTTTGGTAAGTGGTTTGCGTTAACAAACAGCTCACACATTTCTCGGAAACCTTCACTGGAAAGAATTCCTTTTTCAATCGGCTCAAACTGACGAATGACATCACCTTGGAAACGGTTGATATCAGAAGATTGTACAAAGCTGTTTTTGTTTAAATCGACGACCTGACCGTTTTCGAACCCCACCACCGAGTAACGGCGAAGACGATATTGGCCGTCAGCGTGTTCAGTACGAGGTAAACCTTCGAAGGAAGGAGAAAGCTGCTCAATCGCTGCCATGCTGAGCTGAGTTAAATGTAGGGTGTTCTCACGTGAATGTAACATCATTGGCTCCTTTAATGAGGCACATCTGGTTTATTTGATTAACATTTAATTTACATTCTAGGATACGCAAATATTCTGCAATTGCCAGAATTTGACGTTGATAGCTTCAACAAAAACAAAAAAACGACATACATATCTATAATGTAGCCATATGCCAGTTTAAACATTCAAATTAGATAACAGGCAGCATTTGAAACTAGAACTCTGCACTATGAACAGCATTTTATGCTAGCGGAAAACAGTTCTCCGTAAACATCAGCAAGTTCTAACCTATAACCAATAATTCGATCAGCTCAATCCGTTTATGCTTTTAAAGCACTACGATTTTCCATACAATCGGATGAAATGTTCAGCCCTCTATGGAGCCATAATGAGCGACGTAAAACACTGTAAATTATTAATTCTTGGTTCTGGCCCAGCTGGTTACACTGCAGCGGTATACGCAGCGCGTGCAAACTTAAACCCTGTGCTGATAACGGGAATGCAGCAAGGTGGTCAGCTAACGACCACAACTGAAGTAGAAAACTGGCCTGGTGACGCAGAAGGCCTCACTGGTCCTGGTTTGATGGAGCGCATGAAAGAGCACGCAGAACGATTCGAAACAGAAATCGTGTTCGATCACATCAACGAAGTGGAATTGTCTCAACGTCCATTCCGCCTAAAAGGTGACTCTGGTGAGTACACGTGTGATGCGTTAATTATCTCCACAGGCGCATCAGCGAAATACCTAGGCCTTGAATCTGAAGAAGCATTCAAAGGTCGCGGCGTTTCAGCTTGTGCCACTTGTGATGGTTTCTTCTACCGCAACCAAAAAGTGGCGGTTGTCGGTGGCGGTAACACAGCTGTCGAAGAAGCGCTTTACCTATCAAACATTGCGTCAGAAGTTCATCTGATCCACCGTCGTGATTCATTCCGCGCAGAGAAGATCCTTGTAAAGCGTCTGATGGATAAGGTTGAAAGCGGCAATATCGTTCTTCACACTGACCGCACACTAGATGAAGTACTAGGCGACGACATGGGCGTAACAGGTGTTCGCATCAAAGATGTTAACAGCGGTGCGACTGAGGATCTGGCAGTAATGGGGGCATTCATCGCGATCGGCCACCAGCCAAACACGCAAATCTTCGAAGGCCAAGTAGACATGAAAGATGGTTACATCATCGTTCAATCCGGCCTTGAAGGTAATGCAACGCAAACTAGCATCGAAGGTGTGTTTGCTGCAGGTGACGTAATGGACCATAACTACCGCCAAGCGATTACTTCTGCTGGTACAGGCTGTATGGCAGCATTGGATGCAGAACGCTTCCTAGACGCGCTTACTGACAAATAACTTTTCACATTTGTGTCATATCCTTAAAGCCCAGCGGTATTCCCGCTGGGTTTTCTTTTGTATACTACCGCCTCATTAAAACAATTATCATTAAGCCTTCACAATGGATAAGAAAAAGCAAAGCAGCTTGAATAAGTGGCTTAAGCAACAGAGTAAGTTGGCCAAGCGCTGGCTGATGGTTGCGATAGGCCTAGGCGTACTATCAAGCGTGTTTTTATTGGCTCAAGCAGCCCTGCTCGCCTCCATTCTTCACCAATTAATCATCGAGCATGTCGACAAGAGTGAACTTATTTGGCACTTCGTCGGATTGGGTGTCACCGTTGTCGGTCGCGCAGCCTGTACTTGGGGACGCGAAATTGCCGGTTACCGTTGCGGCGAACAGATCCGCGTTTACATTCGCCAACTGATTCTCGATAAAGTCCACCAACTTGGTCCTGCTTATATCAAAGGCAAGCCAGCCGGTAGTTGGGCAACGTTGATTTTGGAACAAGTAGAAGACATGCAAGATTTCTTCTCTCGCTACCTTCCACAAATGTCGTTGTCTGTATTGGTACCTTTCATCATCCTAGTGGTGGTTTTCCCAATCAACTGGGCGGCAGGCCTCATTTTCCTTGTCACTGCACCTCTTGTTCCTATGTTTATGGCATTGGTCGGCATGAAAGCCGCGGATGCAAACCGTAAGAACTTTAAAGCGCTACAGCGTCTTTCAGGTCACTTCTATGACCGTTTGCAGGCGATGACAACCATTCGTCTGTTCGACCGCACTAAGTCAGAAACCGAAACTTTGAAAGGAGCATCTGAAGTTTTCCGTACACGTACGATGGATGTATTGAAGATTGCCTTTCTATCTTCTGCCGTACTTGAGTTCTTCACTTCGATTTCAATTGCGATTACGGCGGTTTACTTCGGTTTCAGCTACATCGGTGAACTTAACTTTGGTTACTACGGTGCTGGTGTAACCCTCTTTTCCGGTTTGTTTATTCTGATCCTTGCGCCTGAGTTCTACCAACCACTTCGCGACCTTGGCACTTTCTACCATGCGAAGCAACAAGCGGTAGGTGCAGCAGAAAGTATCGTTGAATTCCTAGAGCTAGACGTTGACCAAGTAAAAGATGGTCACAAAGCTGTTGAACAAAACGCAGCGATTTATATCGAAGCGAACGATCTTGTTATCTTCAGCCCTGAAGGTAAGCAACTTGTCGGTCCCCTATCCTTCTCCCTAGATGCCAACCAAAGCACAGCACTAGTCGGCCCAAGTGGCGCAGGTAAAACCAGCTTAGTGAATACCATCCTTGGTTTTATGCCATACAAGGGCAGCTTGAAAATTAACGGCTGTGAGTTGTCTGACCTGGACTTATCTACATGGCGAGAAGCCATCAGTTGGATTGGACAAAACCCAATGCTTCTGCACGGCAGCATTCGTGACAATGTCACCTTAGGTAAGCTAGATATTCAAGACCAACAAGTCCATTCAGTACTCAACGACTCTCACGCCGCAGAGTTTGTTGAAATGCATGGCTTGGATTACCAAATTTCTGACCGCTCCGGTGGTTTATCTGTTGGTCAGGCACAACGTCTTGCACTTGCTCGTGCGATGCTACAAAACGGTCGTTTTTGGTTGCTTGATGAACCAACTGCCAGCTTGGATGCTCGAAGCGAAAAACTGGTTATGGAAGGCATCGGTAAATACACCGAGTACACCACTAACTTGATGATCACTCACCAATTGGCACCACTGCAAAATGTGTCTCAGATTTTGGTGATGCAGCAAGGACAAATTGTCCAACGTGGTGATTACGCAACGTTGGCATCGCAAGATGGTTTATTTAAAGAAATGTTGGCTGCCAACCTAGCTCAACGTGAATCAGACAAGGGGAACTTAGATGCGTGATTTACTCCCTTATCTAAAACTGTATAAAAAGCACTGGTTTGGTTTGTCCCTTGGGATGCTTCTAGCGTTTCTAACGCTGGCCGCTTCTGTCGGTCTATTAACGCTGTCCGGCTGGTTTATCTCTGCAGCCGCTGTAGCGGGTTTGACCATTGCTCGTGAGACCTTTAACTACATGCTGCCTGGCGCAGGTGTTCGTGGTGCTGCGATGGCGCGTACTGCTGGCCGCTGGGGCGAACGTGTTGTTAGCCACAATGCAACCTTCAAGCTACTGACTGATCTACGCATCTTCTTCTTCAAGAAGCTTGCGCCGCTGATCCCTGGCCGCGTTTCTACCATGCGTGATGCGGATCTACTGAACCGCCTAGTGGCAGACGTAGATGCAATGGACCACGTGTACTTGCGTCTTATCAGTCCTGTTATTGTTGGCGTATTCGGCATCTTGTCGCTAACCGCAGTGCTTGCTTTCTTTGACTGGCACCTTGCGCTACTGCTTGGCGGTATCCTGACGGTAATGCTGTTGGTATGGCCGGTATTGTTCTACAAACTGGGCAAACATAACGGCGAACATCTCACACAAAATAAAGCGCAGCTGCGAGTGGCGACACTGGACTGGCTTCAAGGTTACAGCGAACTGAGCCTATTCGGTGCAGAAGAGCGTTACCGTAATGTAATTCTAGAAAAGCAAAAACAACTGCTATCCAACCAGTTCGTCAACGCTAACCTAACGGGCATGGCTTCTGGTCTGCTGATGCTAGCGAACGGTTTAACGCTCGTTGCGATGCTGTGGTTTGCTGCGGATGGCGTTGGTGGTCGTGCGCCAGATCCTTGGATTGCGCTGTTCGCATTTGCCACCATGGCAAGCTTTGAAATTCTGATGCCAATCGCCGGTGCTTTCCAATATCTAGGTCAAACACTGACATCAGCACGTCGATTGAACGAAATCACCTTAGCGGAACCAGACGTTATCTTCCCAGAACAATCTAAACGTGAAGATAAGCCGCTAGATATTGAGTTCAGCAAGGTAGATTTCACCTACCCTGATGGTCAGCAAAAAGTACTGAAAGATCTCACGCTATCACTGCCACTGGGCTCAAAAACGGCGATTGTTGGTCAAACTGGTTCAGGTAAATCAACTCTTATTCAATTGCTTTGTCGCTACTGGGATGTAAACCAGGGGCAAGTGAGCATCGGTGGCGCGCCTCTAAAAGATTGGAGCGAATCTGATCTGCGCGCTGCAATCACCGTAGTGAGCCAACGTGTTGATGTGCTTAATGGCACATTGCGTGACAACCTGCTGCTTGCAGCCCCAGAAGCCACGGACGAAAAACTGGCTGAAATTCTGACCAAAGTGGACTTGGCGAATCTCTTAGAAGAGCCAGGATTAAATGCTTGGTTAGGTGATGGTGGACGTCAACTGTCTGGTGGTGAGAAGCGTCGAATTGGTATTGCGCGCGCTCTATTGCGTGATGCCCCAATCCTACTGCTTGATGAACCAACTGAAGGTCTAGACAAGCGCACCGAGCAAACGGTAATGGAACTGTTCAAAGAGCACTTTGCGAACAAAACCGTGGTATTTATCACCCATCGTTTGATTGAGCTAGAGAGTATGGACAACATCTGTTTGATGGAGCAAGGCGAGATCATCGAACAAGGTAACCACCAAGCGCTACTAACTGAGAAAGGTCGTTACCACCAGCTATTACAATCTCTGTAATACTGGGATTCAAAATAAACAAAGGGCTCATCAATTGATGAGCCCTTTTCTTTTGCTCTCGCTGTTCCCATAACAAGTGCAAAATTCGTTAACGACCTGACTTGGCCAGATAAGCCGACATTTCCTCTTCCGGTACCATGCCGCCACCGGTCGCCCAAACTAAGTGAATGGCGTTCTTCATCTTATCTTCACTAAATTGCATTCGAGCTTGGTAAGCTTGGGCTTGTGAAACGTGCACTGCCCCCATCATGCCCGCCAGTGCAGAAGGCTCTAAACGAATGTCTTCTTGTTCACTTAGCTCACCTAGATGATGATACATGCGCTCATCCGTCATGGTGTAGTAACCATCAAGAAGTCTTTCCATTGCTCGTCCTACAAAACCAGACGCACGCCCTACCGCTAGACCATCAGCGGCAGTAATATTGTCGATACCAAGATCTTGCACCGCGATGTCATCATGCAAGCCAGTGTGTACCCCAAGCAGCATACACGGAGAGTGTGTCGGTTCCGCGAAGATACAATGAACGTGGTCACCAAACGCCATCTTCAAGCCAAAGGCCACACCGCCAGGACCACCACCCACACCACAAGGTAGGTAAACAAACAGAGGGTGTTCTGCATCAACGATGATACCCATATCATCAAACTGTCGCTTCAAGCGTTCGCCTGCAACGGAATAACCTAAGAACAAGGTCTGAGAGTTTTCATCATCAATAAAGAAGCAAGTTGGATCTTTCTCTGCTTCTTTGCGTCCCTGCTCTACAGCTACACCGTAATCTTGCTCGTACTCCACCACGTTTACGCCGTGAGAACGCAGCTTGTTTTTCTTCCACTCTCGAGCATCCGCTGACATATGAACCGATACCGAGAAGCCGAGTTTTGCACTCATGATGCCGATAGACATGCCGAGATTCCCTGTCGAACCTACGGCAATGCTGTACTGCTGAAAGAACTGACGAAACTCTTCACTGAACAATTTGCTGTAGTCATCACTTTCACTTAGAAGCCCAGCTTCAATCGCCAACTTCTCTGCATGTGTTAGCACTTCATAGATGCCACCACGCGCCTTTATTGAACCTGAAATAGGCAGATGACTGTCTTTTTTAAGCATCAAACGTCCAAGAATTTGAGTGCCGTATTGCGCTTCCAAGCAGGACTTCATCTTGTCGATTTCAACAACGTTCGATTCAATAATTCCGTTAGAAGCCGCCGTTTCTGGAAAGGCTTTCATTAAGTATGGAGCAAAGCGTTTTAGTCGTTCACTCGCGTCTTTGATGTTGGCAGCACCTAAGCCAACGTACGGTAGACCTTCTTCAAGTGTGGTGATATTTGGATTGAACCAAACCACCTCTTCTAACCCAATGAGTCGCTCAACCAAAGGGAATTCTGCTACTAGTGCGTTTACGTTATGCGTAGTCATTATTGTTTACCTTTATTAGATCATGTACGACAGAAGGAATGTGCCTGCTAATGCAACAAAAGAGGCAATGAATGTCGCTGTCGTGTAGTACTTGAAGATTTCTGTCATCGTGGCTCCACAATATTGCTTCACCAACCAAAAGAGCGAATCGGTCACTATCGTACAACCAATTGCGCCAGAGCCTATAGCCAGAGTAATGATTTCTGGACTTACGTTCGGATAAAGTGGGAGTAACGGGGCCACAATTGCCGTCGCGCCCATCATGGCAACGGTGGCAGAGCCCACTGCCGCATGCAGAATAATCGCGACAAGCCATGCAAGAAGGATCGGATGCATATCGAGATTAGAAAGTAGCTGTGCCAATACATCCGCCAAGCCACTGCCCTTTAATACGCCGTTGAATGCACCACCAGCGCCAATAATCAGCAAGATGTTGGCAATCGAAGAAAATGCACCTTCCGTTTTCTCAAGCAGCACACTCATGCCCATGTTCTGCTTAATACCTAACATGTAATAAGCAACAAAAGCGGCGATAAACATTGCTGTAATTGGGTTGCCGATAAATTCCAGAGTGGTGTACAGCGCACTGCCATGTTCCATATTGAGTTCTGCGGCCGTTTTTAACAGCATCAGTGCAATGGGTAACATCACGGTGAATAGCGTCGCCCCCAAAGATGGCAATTGCGCTTCATCTTTCACTTCTAGTGAGGTGAACTCTTCAGGTACAGTTTTGAAAGGTAGACGTGCGCCCATCACCTTCAAGAACAGCGGACCGCCAACTAAAGACGCAACCAAACCTATGAGTAAACCATAGAAAATCACAGAACCGATATCAGCACCAAGCTCATTGGTCACAAACAATGCGGCAGGGTGTGGAGGAACAATACAGTGCACTGCCATCAAGGCGGTACAAAGCGGAATGGCGAGATTTAAAAGTGAGGTATTGGTTTTTTTCGCAATCGAAAAAGCCAGTGGAATTAACAGCACCACGCCAACTTCTACGAATAGGGTAATTCCGCAAACAAGACCGATTAACACCATAATGACTTCAGGTGATAGCCAGCGAATCTTTTGTAGGGTAAGGCCAATTCGTTCAGCTGCCCCAGACACTTCCATCATCTTGCCAAGTATGGTGCCTAAACCAATCACGACAGCAAGAAAACCAAGCGTTCCGCCAATGCCACTTTCGATAGCACTGACCATCTCTAAAGGTTGCATGCCCATCATCCCGCCAACGTAAAAACTGGCGAGTAACAGCGCTAAAAAAGGATGGAGTTTAAACTTAACGATCGCAAAAACGATCATTAAGATACTCGTTATGAGGGTAGTAATGACCCAAAGGTTGGATTCCATGTTCAGACCTATGTTGTTGTTTTAATTGACTGCAATTAAACGAGGAATCCATAGCCCTGACAAACGATCAAAACTCACCTTTAGATGAAGTGAATTTAAACAAAAGCGTGATTTACACGACGTTTAGTGAATTTTTCGACCCATAGGTGAGCCCAACTATAACAACGCCGTTATTATGTGTTCTATCAAGTTCGACTCAATAACGCACATGTACACCAGAGACAATATTTTCGCCAAGAACCAACGCATCAATAGTTTTCAACTTTCCAAGCTTCATACTTTTGAAGTGGCAGCACGACACAGTTCATTTTCTCTTGCGGCAGAAGAACTCTCCATGACGCCCAGCGCCATCTCTCACCGTATCAACAAGCTCGAAGAAGAACTTGGCATTGCCTTGTTTACCCGCTCTCACCGAAAAATCACGCTCACAGAAGAAGGGGAACGTATTTACCTCGCCTTGAACAGAACACTCAACGAGTTAAATCAAGAGGTAATGGAAGTCAGAAATGGCGAAGTCTCCGGAGAGCTGACGATTTACTCTCGCCCTTCTTTTGCCCAATGTTGGCTTGTACCTAGATTGTATCTATTTAAGCAAAAACACCCTTCCATAGAGCTGAATATTCTAACTGGCAATGAGAACGTCAATTTCCAAGGCTATGGCATCGATGCCGCGATCTATTTCGATGAGCAAATGCCGGAAAAGTTGTGGTCGAAAGAATTGATGAGCGAAGAGATCATCCCGGTCTGCACTCAAACGTATGCAGAACAATTTAACCTATTTGAAAAGCCAGCGAATTTGGTAAACGCCACCCTGCTTCACGACAACCAAGCATGGGACTACAACTCCCATCACGATGAATGGACGCTGTGGGCAAAGGAAAATGGCATAACAGACATTGACGATATTCCAAGCATTTCATTCGACCGTTCCGATTTAGCCGTTAGTGCCGCAATGCATAATGCGGGCGTTGCTATCGGTCGATTATCGCTGGTGGAAAAACGACTTAAATCCGGCGAACTGATCACGCCTTTTAAAAACCAAACTCTGCAATGCAAACAGAAATATTATGTCGTTACGGCTAACGAAAAGCATTCTCGAAAGCTCGAGCTTTTTATTTCTTGGCTGTTCAATGAAGTGGAAGCAAAGCCCTAGTGGATATGCCAAGATGCTTGATTCTTCGAGTCAGCTTCGGCTTGTTTGCTGAATCTGAATAATGGCAGTCTGGATATAAAAAGACCTCGCGGATGGCGAGGTCTTATTGATTAAGGAGCTTAACTTGAGTAGAACTCTCTTTTCTTGCAATACATCTCTTCATCAGCAATGGAAACCAATTTATCCAATGCTGCGGTTTGGCTTGAAGCCCCACCGACAGAAAACTGAATAGCATGACGATGATTATCAGATAACTCGATCCATTTATCTTCTTGAGCCGACTCCAGTTTATTTATTAAGCAGCCAAGTTGCTCTACACCGCAGTTCTTAGCAATCACAGCAAACTCATCACCGCCTATACGATAAAGTTTAGACTCATCATCTAACGCGGTTCGCATGAGCTGAGTACTCTTTGAAATTAGCAAATCACCTCTGTCATGGCCGTAGCTATCATTTAGTTTCTTTAACCCATTAATATCTACAACCAGAATCGACATCGACTTCCACTTTGATTGAGCGACACACTGGCACGCATATTCAAAATCTTCATCAAATGCTTTTCGGTTTGAACATTTAGATAGCTTATCGCGTCTAGCGAAGTCTTCTAACTCTAACCACGAATAGAGCTGTTTCTTAAATAACTCTATCAAAATCACCTCATCTTCGTTGAGGTCACTTTGCCCATAATTAAAGTACCCTAACGTTGCACCCGTCGAAGAACGCATGGTCTTCACTCTTTCACCAGACACCTTATAAAAACTAAAACGCATTTCAGTATTGGGGAATAGCTTATCTAAACCTGTATTAATCACCCCAGGAATCGCGTGGTACCCTATTCCTGCATGGCTAGTCGCAAAGTTGATTAGCGACATTAGCTTCGTTTGATAAGCTTCTTCTCTTGCCAGCATTTCTCTGAGTTCAGCTGTTTTTTCTTCAACTATTAATTCTAGCCCTTGATTGAACTCAGCCAATTGTGCGTTGGAGTCATGAACTTGCTGGTTCGCTTGGCGAAGTGCTTTGTTTCGAACTTCAAGTTCTTCCATATTCGAAGTTAACTGGCACCACATAGAGTCCAATAATGACATTAGCTGTTTGAACTCTTTAAATTGATACCGCTTTGATTCTAAATTGGGTCTTTGGTTGTTCTTAAAGCTTCTGACCACCAATTCCATTTCTTTAATTGGCTGAGTTAACCAGCGGCTTACTAGTATGGCAATACATAAGGTCACAACTAATGTGGCAATAATGATATTCAATAGCTGCTGCTTTGACTTAGTTAGCTCCTGGTTCCTCGCTAGATCAGAGAAAGTATGAACCATTGTTACCGTCAAAGGAGACATAAAGCCCGCACTGTTTATTTCAATGATGCTGAGATTTCGATTAGCTTCCCCTTTGACCTTCTTCAGACTTCCATAATGAAAATCAACACTCTCTTGCGAGAACAAGAAAGGTTGCGATACTTTCATTAGATCTTGATAAGAGATAAGAACCACCAAATACCCTTGGGGTTCATATTCCGAATTCGGTAATAAAGTGTAAGGCAGCAGAGGGCTGACAAAGGCGATTCCCGCTTGTCCTCCTTGCATTACTAAGCTCTCATCGAAGTATGTGGTGTGATGCATCTTCCCTTGCTTATAAACATCTCCGGCAGTTCTTATTTTCTGAAGTAACTTACTCTCTTCTAGGTGATAGACCGAGCCATTACTTTCATACATTGGCTGCCAATTTTTGTCGATGATGTAAGTAGCGCTGACATTGGTTGCCAACTTTTCAAACGTTTGGATTTTTTGCCAAATAATGCTCGAATACAGGACATTGTCCATACCTTGAACTAAAAGCCGATCTTTTGAATACCAGCGTGTTAAGTTTGCAATAAAGGTAAGATCATCCTCGACGGTTTTTCGAATACCTTGGTTGCTATTTTCAAGCTTAAGTGCTTTCTGTGCTAGTAAGTCTTCTTGGTGTTTATCGATCATGCTGGTACCAACCCAATAGGCTGGTAGCAGTGAGCCAATCACCACAATCAGGGTTAAGATACTTCGTAAACTGACCATTACAGTGACTTCCTACGCTGATGTATGTGTTGAGAGTGTTCATTAATGAACTTGACAACAAATTGAGCGGCGTCTTTGGCTGGCATTCCCGCTGTATAGCGTTTGTAACCTCTTATTAGCGCTTCCCAAGTCACTGCCATCTCTACCGTACTTGGCATAGCATAGGCGGGACTTAATTGTTTATATAAATCACTATAGTAAGTGCTGTCAGTGTCATACCATTTGCGATTAATTGACCGATTGGTAGAGATAAGATTCTGATTAATGATTACATCTTCAATAAACGTTGGCTTTTGAACAATAGTAGCTAGAGTGCGCATCGCTTTTCGTTTTTCAGGATTAGCCATTGCCTCAGTGTTGAAAGCCAATACCTTGCCACCACTTAATGAATGCATGTGATGGTTGTTATAAGTTGGTAAGCTACTGACCCTAAGCTCTTTGCTAAAGTGCTGCTTCAACTCACCAAGAGCCCAATCACCATCAATGAGATAAGCCACCTCACCATTAATAAATTGCTCACGAGCTTGATCTTGGGTGCACTTGTCTTTCACAATATTATTGGTTGCAAGTGTTCCATAAAACTTTAACGCTGCCGCTAACGCGCCTACATCGATATCCGTGACTGGCTGCGTCCGATAGTCGGAAAACATAGGAACAAATGCCATCAAGAAATACATATTTGGGTACTGCATGGCTAATGGAAACTCGCCTCGTTTAGCCTCTTCCAATAATGCCTCCCAAGTGGGCTGAACATCTTGAGTCAACTTAGTATTCACATATAGAACTAAGTGATTACCTAAGCCTAAAGGCACGCCATATACGCCCCCATCAACAGTCACTAGTTCTAAAGCTTTGGGCTCCATGCTATCTTCATCTATCCAACTAGATGGTACTTTTGCTAGGTCAAAATAATCGTGTAAACCCAAGAAATCGGAAGGCACCCAAATAACATCTGGAAAAGTGATACTGGTCTGCTTCGCTAACAACAGCTCTGAGCGAATATTATTCACATCAAACTCTCGAATTGCCAACGTGTTGCCAGTCTCCGCTTCAAATCGTTCTTTGATTTCAGCGACCGTTGAATATTCAATACCGCTCCACACTTGGATCTCTTGTCCATGAGCGATAGAAGATAAACAGAACAGGATTGTCAGATAGAGATTTTTCACTAAAGTTCTCATAAGTAAATGGTGCCACAAAAATAGCGAACCTATTATGGTTGTTCAAAGTTCCGCCACAAAAATGTGCGAGTGCTTCCATGAGGGTGCTAATCTCTGAAAAGCAAAAAGCGCCGCAATTGCGACGCTTTCAAAAATTATATCACAGCTCTTAGTTAAGCGTACTTTTGTTCAAACTCGCGCATAAAGTCAACAAGGGCTTGGACACCTTCTAGTGGCATTGCGTTATATATTGAAGCTCGCATACCACCAACCGCACGATGCCCCTTAAGCGCTTTCAACCCCTTCGCATCAGCCAGTTCTAAAAATGTGCCATCAAGTTCTGGTTTCGCTAGTTGGAATGGTACGTTCATCAAAGAGCGGTTCGCAGAGTACACACCATTACGATAGAAGTCTGACTGGTCGATGTAATCGTACAACAGCGCAGCTTTTTCTCGGTTAACTTGCTCTATCGCTTTTACACCGCCCTGTGCTTTTAGCCACTTGAACACAAGCCCAGATAAGTACCAAGCAAATGTTGGCGGCGTATTAAACATCGATTCTTTTTCTGCCAACACTTTGTAGTCAAGAATGCTTGGCAATACATCTTTCGCCAAACCAAGAAGATCATCACGAACAATTGCAATTGCGATGCCTGAAGGACCGATGTTTTTTTGCGCCCCAGCATAAATAACGCCGTATTGAGAGATATCGATTTCGCGAGAAAGAATCGTCGAAGACATATCTGCAACGATTGGCTTATCTGTCACCGGCAAATCATTGATTTCAACACCATCGATGGTTTCGTTCGGACAAAAGTGGACATAGGCTGCGTCTGGTGAGATTTTCCATTCTGTTGCAGGTAGAACCGCCGCTTTACCGTCAATCGTGGTTTTCGCGTTGAACACGTCAGGTTCACAGTACTTTTTCGCTTCTGCCACTGCGCTTTCTGCCCAGTAACCACCATCAATGTAAGTCGCAGTTTCCGAGTTACCCAGTAGGTTTAGTGGAACAGCGGCAAATTGAGCACGAGCACCACCTTGGCAAAACAGTACTTTGTAGTTGTCTGGAATGTTCAGAAGATCACGAAGGTCTTGCTCTGCTTCTTCTGCAACCTTAATGAACTCTTTACTTCGGTGACTGATTTCCATCACTGAAGTACCAAGACCTTGCCAGTTGATTAGCTCCTTTTGTGCTTGCTGCATGACTGCTTTTGGCAGACCTGCTGGCCCTGCACTGAAGTTAAATACGTTGTCCGTATTTTGTTCCATGATGCTCATTGCTCCTGCTAAGTAAAGATTACGAAATTAATATCACGTTTTTGCAGGGATAAAAACAAGAAAAGAGGTCTTACGACCTCTTTTTAAACTGAAAAAGCTAAAAACTTACTTTGTAAACTTCTCTATTGCATCAATGCAGGCATAAGCAGCGCGATTAAAGGAAATTCTTGTCCATTTTCGAACTTCAGTTTCCCATCAGAGATTTCTGCTTTTAGTTCATAGCCACTTTCTGTCTTCTCTAAAAGCTCCATCACCATCAACTCATCAACACCTTCTTGAATGAATGGGTATAAGTTGACCAGTTCATCAGAGAAATAGGTGTTTAGGGAACCAGTAGTCGCTGTCACCAACTTCATTGGGTCTTGCGTAACGTTGTCTGTCCCTTGAGGAATAGATAATTTCCACTGGTTACGGAACTTACCAGCACCAAACGCTAGAGATAGCTCATTGACTGAAAGGTTAAAACCTTTGCTAAATAGTGTATCTACATGCGGCAATAGCTTTTGGATTTCTTGCTCATCCAGCATTGGTGAACTCTGATACATTGACATGATCTGATCGAATGATTGGCTATCAACATCACCAATGGCGAAATCAAGCTTAAAGCTATCCACGTCGGTACCATCAGTAAGACGCATTTTCTGTGCACCCACAACAAGATTGGTGCTCAGCTTATCGCCAGTCTCATTTAGTGATGTCTTCCCACTGTAGTTCGCATTTTCAATGAGAAACATCGGTGTAAGCGTAGAATCAACAACGTCTAACTTCTCTAATGCAAAAGACTGCTCACCTAACCAGTAGCCTTTTGCTTGCTTACCTTTTCCTTCTCCAGATAGCTCTGTTAAATGAATTTCTTCACCATTTTCAAAATCAATCTGAACAGAAGGAACTGATACCTGATAATTCAGATCACCCAGCACTGTTACATTACCGGTTATATGCGCCGGGCTAGAAGAAAGGTGCATCCCCTGAGCTTCATTTTGATAACTCCAGCTGGCTAGATTGAGAGTGAAATCTGTATTCCCATTCAGCTGAGTCGTACTGTGCATGGTTAGCGGTAAAAAATCGGCATCAACTAACTTTGAGTCTGCGGTTAGGCTAGTTAAGCCATGAGACAAATCACTTGTAACATCAAAAGCTGTTGGTAGGCCATCACGCTCAAGCTGGCTTTTAACTTCAGGGTCAACCACCGTATAGCGAGTCAGCACAACGGAAGAAAGGTAACCACGATCGTATTCCACGATTTCGCCCTTCACCATGTCATCATTCATGTTCGCGATGCCATCTTCAATAATCGATTGGCCGATTTGTCCAACGGCTAATGGCCAACATAATGCCAAAGAAATAGCGCCACCAATGGCACCGAATTTTTTTAAGTTTTGCATAGTGTCTTTACTTGATGTGTTTTAACTCAGTCTAACGCAAAGACTAGCCAGTGGAAACATTGAGATAAATCAGACTATTGAGGCTTAGTACCAGTGATAGCTCTATAACCATACTTAGCTCCCAACCGTATTCATTATTTCTTGATATGGTGTTACAGCCAAGTCTTAGCTGGAGCCTTTAGCCCTGTGAATCGATACGCCGTACTTTGTCTAGATAACAACCCTGTCAGTGCAGAGCAGTTTCGCTTAGAGCTCTCTCCTTTGGCGAGTAGGTTTGATATTCATTCTGTAGAGTCCATCGAAGAAGCACAGAGTGCTCTAGAGTATCTAGAAGAAAGGCAACAGAGCGTCGCTCTGGTTATAACCAGTCACCACGCAAACTTAAATGGTGTTGAGTTTTTGATTGGGCTTTCTCGTGCAGCACATACTGAGAAAGCGAGGAAAATACTCATCAGTTGCTCCTCTGATATCGACGCTATTCTTACTGCGGTTAACGAAGGCCGCCTCGACCACTGTCTGACCAAACCTTTGCCAGACCAAGTACTTTTTAACACCGCACAGAAAGAACTGACTCAATTTGTATTGAAGCACGATCGAGACAACCTTCTCAGTTACAGCCAAATACTGGATCAACAAAAGTTGCTCCGCGCGCACATAGAAACCCAAATGAAAAGTTATCAAGCAGGTTTCTTAAACGATTATCATGCGCTATCTGATTTTGAACTTGCAGAACAAGTTATTGGCGCTCTACAAAACTTTTTCGCTGAGAAAGAGGACTCAAATGCTTGTCGCACCTACTCTCCGGAACACTTACTGACAGTAGAGGGGGAGCCGAATACGTTTTTATGGTTTATCACTAGTGGAGAGGTCGCGCTCTACAAGCGTGATGAGCTAGGAATGCAAAGAGAAGTTGTCCGTCATAGCAAAGGTAACATTGTCGGTGGCATGTCTTTCGTGACGGGTGAGAACTCTTTTTCTACTGCGTTGACGCTAACCACAACCAAAGTTATTAAACTGGATAGAAAAGAGTTTCGACAAGTAATGCAAACAGACTCCAACTTGCTTCCTCTGTTTACAAATCTATTGTTGAGGCATTTTAATCGTCGACTTCAACGTAGTATCAACACAAAATTAGAACTGCAAAAAACACTCGAGTCACTCGAGTCAGCACACCAGCAACTCATAGAGAGAGAAAAAATGGCGATGCTGGGGCAACTTGTCGCCGGTGTCGCTCACGAGCTTAATAACCCCATAGCCGCCATTTTAAGGGGTGTAGAAAATCTCACGATGACACTGGAAAAGCTATTAACTCAATCACCAACTCCACCAGAAAGAGCCAAAGGGGTTGCAATATTGCATGATGCTCAAGCCTCTAAACCCTCTTCTACTGCTGAGCTTCGGGCGCGAGTGAATCAGCTGAAACCACATGTCGTCGATAGAAATATTGCAAAAAAAATGGTGAACTTAAATCTTGATGCTGACAGCTCTATGTTGGAATCTTTGGCTTCTGCACCCAGCCAAGCCATCGACACGCTCAACTTATTTGAAAGTTATCATCAGACAGGTTCTGCTTTGCGCTCAATAAACGTTTGTGCTGCACGCATAGCAGATATGGTTAAAAGCCTAAAAGGATATGCACGAGCAGATGATGAAGTGATGCATTCTGTTGACATTCATGAGGGCATTGAAGACACATTGGTGATCTTTGAGAACAAGCTCAAAATGCATACTTTGACTAAGGACTACACCCCAGTTCCGAAAATTCTTTGTCAGCCTATTGCGTTGCAACAAGTTTGGACCAACCTCATTTCCAACGCGATCGATGCCTTCCCAGAAAAAGGCGAGCTCAATATTACCTCAGAAATAAAAGAGAAAGCGAACAAGCGATATATCGTCGTGTCTTTCCAAGACAATGGCGCAGGAATACCTAAGTCTCAACAACAAGCGATATTTGAGCTCAATTTTACGACCAAGAAAGAAGGTAACTTTGGACTTGGGATTGGCCTGTCTATATGCCAGCAAATTGTGTCTGCTCATCACGGATGGATAGAAGTAGATTCTAAGCTCGGAGAGTACACCACGATGACTGTGTGGTTACCGATTAATTCAAAAGGAGAAGAACATGTCTAAGTATCTAATTTTATGTGTTGATGATGAAAGAGAGGTCTTGGATAGCGTACTTCAAGATCTTGCTGTGTTTGAAGATAACTTTGTGATTGAAGGAGCAGAATCGGTTACAGAAGCGAAAGAAGTGATCGCAGAAATGAAGGGGGAAGGTATCAAGCTTGCGCTTATTCTATGTGATCATATCATGCCAGAACAAACTGGTATTAGCTTCTTGATTGAACTAAATCAAGCAGATGACACTCGCGTTGCTCGCAAGGTACTGCTCACTGGTCAAGCTGGGTTAGAAGACACCGTTGAAGCAGTAAATAATGCAAGCCTTGACTATTACGTAGCAAAGCCTTGGCGGGGAGACGAACTCCGTTCTGCATTAGTTCAACAGCTAACCACTTTTATGATTCAGCACGATGATAATTTGCTCTCTTGGGTTTCGATATTGGACTCTGAAGCAATACTAAATGCCATGTCTGAACGAAGAACCAGTTTCGGAGAGTAAATTAACTTTGAACAAACTCACATTCGGATAGAGGTTACACTATTCCGCTGGCACTTTATTTGCTTGAGTATCGTTAAAATGACAAATGTTCGACACAATTTTATTGGTCGTAGCGCCATGTTTTGATTATGATGTCGAACAATCTAGATAAGGTTCAATTATTTATTGGACCAACGGAATGACAACTAACAAGGTTTATCGTTGATTATGCGTAAAACACTTTTAGCAGCAGCACTTCTGCTAGCATCAAGTCAAGTAATGGCTTATGAAGATCGTGATAGCTCAGCTACCATGAGCAACTTTAGTTACGACTATTTCGAAGCGCGTATCGGCGCTAGCCCTGTTACTTTTGGTGCAGGTTTCAGCAAGTCGATCCACCCAAATGCACATGTTATTGCTCGCATCGACTCCGAGTTTGACGGTGATTTTGATTCAGCAGCGGGCTTCGGCTTCCACTCTCCAGTAAACAACTGGGCAGACTTAACTGGCGCGATGCTGATGCGAGTTGTTCAACCTTCATCTTCAAGCAGTGCGGATGTTGGTATGGAGCTAAACCTAGGCGTTCGTCAGTGGTTAGGCCCTCAGCTAGAGGTTGGTGGTAAAGTCGGCTACGTTTCTATCGATAACGACGATGATTGGATGGGCTCTGCTTATGCTCGCTTCCACTCAACAGAGCTATTCTCTCTAGGTGCAGAAGCAAGAATCAATGATTTCTATGGTGACCAGTTTATGTTCACTACTCGCTTTAAGTTCTAAGCTTCTATCATAAATAACAAAGCCGAGGTGAATCCTACCTCGGCTTTTTTGATCTATTGCAGTGGAGTGACTACGTACTTAAACATCCTTATCAAGACGCAGCTCTCATCCTTTTATTGACTCGCTAACTCCACTTAAAATCAATAAAATCAATCTATTGACAAAGAGACAATAGCTGTTTCTTTCTTGGCTCTTGGATAAGCTTCCAATGAACGCCATCTACCGCTCCGGCAAATTTCCAAAGCAATTTCAGATCAACATCACTGCCGTAAGCCGCTCGAACTTTATTGAAAACTTCTACTGGCCCCAAAGCTAAGAATGTTTCAACATCATCAATGCCTGCTTTCTTAACCATGCGCTCAAGCGTAAGTTGCATATTCGGTAAATCACGCAACCTTTTACTAGCAGAGGATTTTTGAAACTCTCGCTCTTGAACAGAATATGCTATTGACTTAACAACGAGCTTATCTAGCTCAGGTGCTCGGGATTCAAACAGTTCTGTAACGTCGTAGTAATTTACTGTGGCCGTTGTTTGCTTTTTAACGTGTTTGTATTTCTCACATTCCAATTCGACAAATATTTGGTCTAGTTCTTTTCCGCCGCGAAGGTAGCAGCAGTCATTGCTCACTAATGCAAACATGGCATCGTCACTAAAAAGCCCTATACCACCGAACATGGAGCGCTTTTGGAACGATTTAAATTTTTTTATATAAGTAAAAAAAGCTTGGTCTGTCATTTCCTTTGACCTCTTAATCTGAATAAATTACCCCGATTAGCGATGTCACCAGATAAAACAGCAGCTTATAGCGAAAAATTGTCAGTTTGTTGGCGATATTTTGTGATTTGTGCTCACCAACTTTCCTAATCATACTTAACGTTGAAAAATAAGTTAGGATCTGTGTCACAGATAGAAAAGTATAAATACATGATACGTGATTGGTTTCACACTACATCTTTTGTGACGATGTTTTTTTGACACTTAATACAACAAACATCCGTCAAGTTGGTGATTTAGCATCCAAATACGCCACCCAATTACGCAATCAATTGATAATAGACTTTAGTCGAGGGTACACTGTACGAAAGCTCTCCAGCACAGCATTTTATGGAACATTTATCATTTTACTGGCTACCACAAAATAAAGAAAAACTAATAAAATCCCTTGAAAGCGATTTTTCACACTTAGTAAAACAGTCGATTTCAACAGGCAAAATATCACTTCCCCCTATTCCGGATGTGGTACTGAAGATTCAACAGCTTTGTACCGAAGAAAATACCGCGATCTCCGATATTGCTAACTGCTTAATTGAAGATCCTGGATTAGCCGCTGTTGTTCTAAGAGTGGCCAACTCCGTGATTTTCAACCGACGCAATATCACCTGCAATGATCTGACAACAGCAGTATCTCGACTAGGGATCCTTCGAGTCCGTGATATCGTCACCGCGCAAGCCATCGAACAACTCAAACACTCAGTTAACCTTACCAACGAATGTAATTCGATCTTAAGAAAAAGCGCGGCTGTATCACGAGAGCTTGGCGCGACTATGGTTCTGGTCGTGCAGCATTTCAAAAAGCATGAGCCAGATTGCTATGCTTATTTGGAACAAGAAAAAGCGTTACTTGTCGGTTTGCTAGCTGACATTGGTTTATTCTGTTTAGTTAATGAGTACCACCTTTACTTGGACCGAGGCAATTACCTCGATAGCGATATTGCGCTACAGATCTTCCAAACACGCTGTTCTGCCACCAGCAAACTAGTTCTGGAGAAGTGGGGCTTTGATAACGATTTCAGTGAAGTTTCTTCCAATGAAAAGCTGACCCCACACCGTCCTGAAGTCAGCTATCTTGATGTTGCCCGTATCGCGAATCACCTTCTAATGTTCCGAAACCAAGACGAACGTATAGATGAACATGAAGTAGAGTTTAATTTGACTGGAGCAGAGGTACTGTTTGAATTAAGTAATACCAGCGATGACGATTTCCAAAATATGATTAAGGAAGTGCTTCACGCAAGTGGTCTTTAGAGACATATCACACTACAATACGCTCAATTTACTACTTCATAATTACTAGGAAATTGAGGGTTTTATGTTCTCAGGGATGTTGTTTATATTTGCCCCTCTTGTCGTTGGCTATCTGATTCCAATTTCGCAAGCTTCGTTGCTCGCTAGAATTAATGCCGCTACGTCAAATCTAATCTACGTCATTCTCGCGCTAATGGGCCTTAGCCTTGCGGCGCTTGATAACCTCAGCACCAACTTGCAGTCTATATTGCTCTATGCTGGTACGTTTTTTGTCTGTTTGAGCACTTGTAACCTTCTTGCTCTTCCTCTGATTGACAAGCTGCTACCGCTTAGAACAGACGCTCAACACAAAGCATTACCTTTATCATCGATGGCAATGGAGTCCGTTAAGTTGGTATTGGTTGTAGGTGGAGGGTTGCTAGCAGGCCTTATATTACCTATTGGACTTGAGTGGGTGGATACCGCTAGTGAATGGATTCTTTTCCTTCTACTATTTTTCATTGGTATTCAATTACGTAATAGCGGACTTACTTTGCGTCAAATTTTGCTTAATAAGCAAGGCATGGCCATTGCTTCTTTGGTAATAATGACATGTATGTTAGGTGGAGTTATCGCTGGGTTCCTATTAGATATTCCTCTCTACCAAGCCCTTGCGATGTCATCAGGCTTTGGTTGGTATTCGTTGGCAGGGATTCTTATGGGCGATGCTTTTGGCCCTGTATTTGGTGGCGCATCTTTTCTAATTGAACTTATGCGAGAACTCGTCGCTCTTGTCGCAATACCTCTTCTTATAAGAAGTTATCCATGTACTTCTATCGGATATGCGGGTGCAACCGCTATGGACTTTACTCTACCAGTCATTCAAACGACAGGTGGCGTCCGCTGTGTGCCTATCGCAATTGTTAGTGGCTTTATTCTCAGCTTATTAGTCCCTGTCATGATGCTGTTCTTTGTGTCACTTGCTAGCTAGATCTCAGGTTTTTTCTTTAACATCTATTACAATGCGGCAAAATATTATAAAACGCTAATACTTGCCGCTATGTATCTCACTGAGATAAGAATGTGAATTCATGGCAGGTATGCCAATTAAAAGTTGCTTAATGCAACAGCCCAAAAGGAAATAGAATGAAACGCTTTGTAGTAGCAGCCTTGCTTGCTTCTTGCTCAGGCTACACTTTCGCTGCAGATCAGCAATGTCTCGCTCAAAAATACGATTCCTATATCGATGCTTCACTACAATGGTATCAGGACTTAGTGGACCTAACAGTGACTCAATATCCCGACCTAGATGAGGTTAGTAATTGGTTTTTAGAGGGACGTAAGCATCACTTCGAACTAAACCGACAAGCCGTACATTATTTTTTAGAAAATGACCCAAGCAGAGTAGCAACAGGTCAGCCAGTCGAAGCTTGGCTAAAGCTCGATCAGCATGATGTCAAACAGCTTGCGACTCGAAATGATGACCTAGGTAAGGCAGCACAAAAAACGTTTTCTGACCGACAGTCTGCAAATCATGAGAAGAATTATGATCTTCGCTCAGCATTTGCTGATCTCCTAAGCCATCCAAAGCAAATTGATGCTGCACTGAACAAATACAATCAGTCCATTAGTAAAATCGAAAAGCAAAAGTGTGATTAAACACTCCCTGTTTTTCATTTCAGCAAATTGGTTTTCAACAATTAAAACGGGACTTTGCTCCCGTTTTGGTTTAGATTGTTGCGCTCGTCTTACTAATATAATTACAAATAATTCTTGCCATGGTTAAGGAACAAAAAACCGCAGATGTTAGCTTTGAGAGCTTGTTAAAGATCTTCACTATTCCTGAAGGGCCAGACTCAACGTTAACTAAAATCGAAGAGAGCTTGTCTCAAAATCTAAACCAGTTTCTACGCGAGCATATCGTGGCAGAAGAAAAGCCTTTGCGTGAAATTGAAAAAGACTTTTCTTCTGCTCAGATTCCTGAGCAGCCAGAGTTCGTCTCTGATCATACCGAGCACTTGTTAGATACGCTCGTCTCGCACTCAGTACACACCTCTGCACCAAGCTTTATTGGACACATGACTTCTGCCCTGCCGTATTTTTTAATGCCGCTGTCAAAGATCATGATTGCTCTAAACCAAAACTTGGTGAAAATTGAAACATCAAAAGCATTCACTCCACTTGAACGTCAAGTTCTCGGTATGCTCCATCGACTTATATACGGTCAGGACGATAAGTTTTACGCAAAGTGGATGCACAGCGCGAAACACTCTCTTGGTGCGTTTTGCTCTGGTGGTACTATCGCCAATATTACCGCTCTTTGGGTTGCGCGAAATAAAGCGCTAAAAGCAGACGGCACTTTCAAAGGCGTAGAAAAAGAAGGCCTCTTCAAAGCCATGAAACATTATGGCTATGAAGGTTTAGCAATCTTAGTTTCAGAGCGCGGCCACTACTCTCTAAAAAAAGCAGCTGATGTGCTCGGGTTGGGCCAAGAAGGCCTAGTTGCAATCAAAACAGATGGCGCTAATCGTATCGTTCCGTCCGACTTAAGAGCAAAAATTGCTGAGCTTGAAGCCCAGAAAATTAAACCAATTGCAGTTGTCGGTGTGGCTGGAACGACTGAAACTGGCACGATTGACCCTCTTGAAGAAATTGCACAGGTATGTAAACAACATGATTGTCATTTCCATGTCGATGCCGCATGGGGCGGCGCGACATTAATGTCAAACCACTACCGCAAGCTACTTGCTGGCGTTGAATTAGCCGATTCTGTGACCATTGACGCGCACAAGCAACTTTATATCCCTATGGGCGCTGGTATGGTTCTATTTAAAGACCCTGATGCGATGAAATCTATTGAACACCACGCTCAATATATTCTACGTAAAGGTTCAAAGGATCTTGGTAGTCATACTCTGGAAGGCTCCCGTTCTGGCATGGCGATGTTGGTCTATGCGGCAATGCATATCATCAGCCGCCCAGGCTATGAGTTACTCATTGACCAGAGCATTGAGAAAGCGCGTTACTTTGCTGATTTGATCAAAGAACAGGCAGACTTTGAGCTTGTTTCCGAACCAGAACTTTGCCTGCTTACTTACCGTTACTTGCCAGAAAGTTATCGGGATGCTCTTGCACAAGCAGATGGCATCCAGCGTGAAAAGCTCAATGAGCTTATCAACCAGCTAACTCAATTTATTCAGAAGCGCCAGCGTGAAACTGGTAAGTCTTTCGTGTCTCGGACTCGGTTGAACCCAGAAAAATGGCAGCGAATGAATACCATCGTATTTCGTGTCGTTCTTGCTAACCCTCTTACAAGCAGGGATATCCTTTCATCGGTGCTTGATGAGCAGCGAGAGATCGCGACACAAGCCCCAACCCTTACTGGAAAGATTCAAGAATTAGTCGATAAGATTCTGAATCAATAAGGCTCCGATTGAGTTACATTGAATTGAAATTTTCTTTCTTTTTGATGTAACTCAAACATCATTATTGTGCCACTTGAGGCGAATACCACCCCTTCTACATTCAATTCTGTAGTTTTTACAAAATTTTGTTTGAGGCTTGTCAAATTCTCACTAAATAGTAACCGTATTTGTTTTAGCCAGATTGAGGATCGGGTTTATACTAATTTTATGGCGCTGGTAGTTTTCGTTAACGCCTCAGTACAGATTGAAACTGACGTATTTCTTGCCGTTAACAGAGCCAGCGAGTTGTTCTCTTACCCTCGTGAACACTATGAATACATTAGAAAAAATTCAAAAAAACCTGGAGAATTTCAGTAAGTCGGAACGCAAGGTTGCAGAAGTAATCATGGCGTCACCACAAACTGCGATTCATTCAAGCATTGCAACGTTAGCTAAAATGGCTGACGTAAGTGAGCCCACTGTAAACCGTTTCTGTCGTCGTCTGGATACCAAAGGTTTCCCAGATTTTAAGCTTCACCTTGCACAAAGCCTTGCTAATGGTACGCCTTACGTAAACCGTAATGTTGAAGAAGACGACGGCCCAGATGCCTACACCCATAAGATTTTCGAATCAACAATGGCGTGTTTAGATGTCGCGAAAAACAGCCTTGATGCGATGCAAGTTAACCGCGCAGTTGATCTTCTGACCCAAGCGAAGCGCATTTCATTCTTCGGTCTAGGTGCTTCCTCTTCTGTGGCGCGTGACGCTCAAAACAAGTTTATTCGCTTCAACATTCCAATTACTTGTTTCGAAGACATCGTAATGCAACGTATGAGCTGCATTAACTGCAGTGACAATGACGTTATCGTTTTGATTTCTCACACCGGTCGTACTAAGAGCCAAGTTGAGATTGCAAATCTTGCTCGTGAAAACGGTGCGACGGTGATTGCCATCACAGCGAAAGACTCGCCGCTAGAGAAAGCAAGTTCACTGGCTATCACGCTAGATGTACCTGAAGACACAGACGTGTACATGCCAATGGCAAGTCGCGTAGTACAAATGACGGTCATCGATGTTCTAGCAACCGGTTTCACGCTGCGCCGAGGCACTGGCTTCCGTGAAAACCTTAAACGCGTAAAAGACGCACTGAAAGACAGCCGTTACGACAAGCTAAGTCAGTACTAACGAATTAACAAAGGGGAGCCGAATAGCTCCCCTTTGCGTTTCTAACCCAAGCGTAATTCTATTGATTCACATCCGATAGATCAGTGCGAGATTCCAGCACCTCCACGGAACTCACATGATGCGAACTCTCCCCTATGCACGCATCGCTGCAATCACACACTTGGCGAAGAATGTACACTAATCGATCTTGTGTAAGTGGTAATGGGTTGCCTTTGATAGCGACCGATTTCAGTGCATCATCGGCGACTTGCTCAAACGACGTCTGACACACACCAAATTTTCCTAACTGAGGTAGCTCAAGTTTATCCAGCACCATTCTCACCCAAAGTACGCCATCGTGCTCATTGGCATTGGTTCTGTCTGTAACGAGCTGTGCCAATCGCTTGTAACGGCTAATCACATCACTACGTCCTGCTTTCCTCGCCGCATTTATATTCTCATGCATGACATGAGGAGCCAAACGGGCAGTAATAACACTATGGGGCGCATCGAGCTTGCCTCCCAATGCTGAAGCTAAACCATGTGCCGCACCAAGCTTAGCGTTAGTGATGGCCATCCCACCTAAAAGTGCCGCAAAAGAAAGATCTGCACGAGCTTTGTGACAGTCTTGTTTACACCCTGCTATTACCGAGCGGCTTAGCCGACGTAACCCTTCCTCACAAACCATGTCAGTGAGCGGATTCGGGTCACCACATACATAAGCTTCCATCAGGTGAGTAAACGCATCCATTGCGCCGCGACCCGAGGTATATTGATCAGTGCCATAAGTTAAGGTTGGATCGACTATCGCAACGTCGGCAAGCATTTCTGGGCTTCTCAAGCTGACTTTCACTTGGTCTTGCCCCGATTTAAGCACTGCATTTCTGGTCACTTCCGAGCCGGTACTGGCCGTGGTTGGAATGGCAATAAAGTGAATCGGTTTGGTTTTTAAAGGAACATTTCTACCTACTACTTCGACATAGTCGTAGACGTCACCTTGGTTAGGAATAATCGCCGCGAGCGCTTTACCCATATCAATGACACTTCCCCCACCAATCGCGATAACCATATCAGGCTGGAACTTGCGTCCAAGTACTGCGGTTTCTTCAACCATAGTAATGTTGGGCTCACCATTGATGGCGACATGCTGATAGCGCATATTTTGCGCTTTTAGATAGTTAACAATAGGTGTGGCACGCTGCGTATCTTTACCAGTCACCAGTAAAACGCTGTAGCCAAATTGATTGATTACAGACAGCGAAGATTGGAGCGCCCCCTCGCCGAAGATAATCCGTGTCGCAGTCATAAACTGAAACATACACTTCCTCCCCAAAACAACAACTCACACTAGAGTGCTATGCTTTGCACCAAAATAAATTGACCAAGTGCACCTTGTGCCATTAATAACCCTTCTAAAAGTATGTTTTTATGCGTCACTTCACACGCTTAACAGCGTTGAATTCTATGGTTGAATAAGGAAATAACCCCACCTTTCTTGGCTTTAAGCCAAACTCGTGTTCAGTTTTTACACGATAGATTTCACCTATCGAGACAAGAGGTAATTGCTGCTTTATTTCCGTATCTGGATCGGGCATAGTTATCCCAACAAACGAAAGCGTATGCCGACATGAGGTCTAGCTGCACTTTCAATTAGAATAGATTTTAGGAGAAATGAGATTATGTTCGTAGTTATCTTTGGTCGCCCAGCTTGTCCATTCTGTGTTCGTGCAAAAGAGCACGCAGAAACGCTGAAAGCAAAACGTGATGACTTCAACTACCGTTACGTAGACATCCACGCTGAAGGTATTTCTAAAGCTGACCTAGAGAAAACAGTTGGCAAACCAGTAGAAACTGTTCCTCAAATCTTCATCGACCAAGAGCACATCGGTGGCTGTGATGACTTTGAAGCTTACGCAAAAGAGCACCTAGGTCTATTCGACGAGTAATCTTAATTACTGAATTTTTAAAAGCCGCTTATTGCGGCTTTTTCTTTATACCCAAGCAACCTCTATTTGCTTGGGTATATGTCACAATGACAATTACAGCCCTAGTGCAACTAATAGAAAAAGCTAAAAAATTTCACTTATCTTTTTGCTATATTTAGTTACAATTCGCCATTCTTAATCTTTCTCATTGGCACACATTTTACCGAGCCACGCTGTGAACATAGACGTCGTACACCTTCTCGATCAAAACCCTATTCTTCTAATCTTTGTTGTATTGGCTATTGGCCTTGCAATTGGAAAAATTCGCTTTGGAAACCTACAGTTAGGGAATTCAATTGGCGTTCTTATTACATCTTTGATAATGGGCCACTTAGGATTCTCATTCAATGCAGAAGCTTTGACAATTGGCTTTATGCTGTTTATCTACTGTGTAGGAATTGAAGCCGGTCCAAACTTCTTTGGTATATTTTTCCGCGACGGAAAACATTACTTCATCTTGAGCATGACAGTATTAGTTTCGGCAGTAAGTTTGACTTACTTTTGCAGCCATTACTTGGGACTCGATTTCGGTTTATCTGCCGGTATGATGGCAGGGGCTCTTACTGCTACGCCCGTGTTGGTGGGCGCTCAAGATGCATTGAACTCTGGTCTTGCCACGATTCCACGTAATATGGATTTTTCTCTAGTATTAGAAAATCTATCTGTCGGTTACGCGATGGCTTATCTGGTGGGTTTGATCAGCATGATTATGTTCGCCAAACTGCTGCCAAAGCTGCAAAAGCAGAACCTTTCAGATTCAGCACAACAAATCGCGCAAGAGCGTGGACTTGGCAACTCGAGTCAACGTAAGGTCTACCTGCCTATTATTCGCGCCTACCGCGTTGGTCCAGAACTGATTGACTGGACTGATGGAAAGAACCTACGTGAACTCGGTATCTACCGCCAGACAGGTTGCTACATTGAGCGTATTCGTCGTAATGGCATTCTTGCCCATCCTGATGGTGATGCCATTCTTCAAGAAGGAGATGAGATTGCATTGGTAGGCTTCCCTGATAGCCACGCTCGTCTTGATCCAAGCTTCCGTAACGGTAAAGAGGTGTTCGACCGTAACCTACTTGACCTTAGAATTGTAGAAGAAGAAATCGTCGTAAAAAGTGATGCTATTTCTGGCAAGCGCCTCTCTGATCTCAACCTATCAGAGTATGGCTGTTTCCTAAACCGCGTTGTACGTGCTCAGATTGAAATGCCGATGGATTTGGACATTGTTCTTGCTAAAGGTGACGTACTACAAGTCAGTGGTGAGAAGAGCCGTGTTCATGGCCTAGCAGAAAAAATTGGTTTCATCTCTATCCACAGCCAAATGGCAGACTTATTGGCTTTCTGTAGCTTCTTTATCTTGGGCATTATGTTTGGCTTGGTAACCATGACATTTGGACAGGTATCTTTTAGCCTTGGTAACGCGGTAGGCTTGTTACTATCGGGCATTACCCTAGGATTTCTTCGAGCCAACCACCCTACTTTTGGTTATGTTCCTCAAGGGGCATTAAACATGGTCAAAGATCTAGGTCTGATGTTCTTTATGGTGGGTATCGGCTTAAGCGCTGGTGGTAAAATGTTTGAACATTTAACACAAGTTGGTCCACAAGTAATTGGTCTTGCATTTATCGTTAGTGTGGTGCCTGTTGTTCTAGCATACCTAGTAGGTGCATACGTACTTAAGATGAACCGAGCTCTACTCTTTGGTGCCATCATTGGAGCTCGTACATGTGCTCCTGCTATGGACGTGGTAAATGAGTACGCTAAATCAACTATCCCGGCATTGGGCTATGCTGGTACATACGCTATCGCTAATATATTGATGACCCTCGCTGGTACGATCCTGATTATTCTAAGTTAACACCTTTGAATGAGCATTACTGACTAAGAAGTGCTCTCTATTCATCACCAATATTTAGGACATAAAAAAGGCGCTCATTGAGCGCCTTTTTCAATTCAATAAGAAACGATTAGATTTGCGTAAAATCTGTTTCTACTGCTGGGTTCACGTCTGCTTCGTAATCCACACCGTCAACACCGAAGCCGAATAGCTTCAAGAACTCTTCTTTGTACTCAACGTAGTCAGTTAGCTCTTTAAGGTTTTCTGAGGTGATTTGTGGCCATAGGTCACGACAGTGCTGTTGGATGTCTTCACGCAGTTCCCAGTCATCCAGACGTAGACGGTTCACTTCATCTACTTCTGCAGCGCTGCCGTCTTCTTTGTAAAGACGTTGGCTGAACATACGGAAGATCTGCTCCATACAACCTTCATGTACGCCTTCTTCACGCATTTTCTTGAATACCATTGCGATGTATAGAGGCATTACAGGAATTGCAGAACTTGCTTGAGTCACAACAGACTTAAGTACCGCTACGTTTGCGCTACCACCAGTTGCAGACAGTTTCTCGTTCAGTGCTGCTGCTGCACGGTCTAGGTCCATTTTCGCTTTACCCAGCGCGCCGTCCCAGTAGATAGGCCAAGTTAGCTCAGTACCGATGTAGCTGTATGCAACTGTTTTACAACCATCCGCTAGAACGCCAGCTTCTGATAGTGCGTTAATCCAAAGTTCCCAGTCTTCGCCGCCCATTACGGTTACGGTGTCTTGGATTTCTTGCTCTGTTGCTGGCTCTACACTTGCTTCGATAATCACGTCTTTGTTGGTATCAACAGCAGTCGACGTGTAAGTCTCACCGATAGGCTTAAGCGCTGAACGGATAAGTTCACCCGTTTCTGGCATTTTACGTACTGGAGAAGCCAGTGAGTAAACTACCATGTCTACCTGACCAAGGTCTTCTTTGATCAGATCGATTGTTTTCTGTTTTGCTTCATTTGAGAAAGCGTCACCGTTTAGGCTTTTCGCGTATAGACCCTCTTCACGAGCTAGCTTTTCAAATGCAACAGAGTTGTAAAAACCTGCTGTACCTGGCTTCTTCTCTGAGCCTTCTTTCTCGAAGAAAACACCAATAGTCGAAGCACCGCCACCAAATGCCGCAGCGATACGAGAAGATAGGCCATAGCCACTTGATGCACCCACAACAAGAACGCGTTTTGGCGCGTTTTTAATTGGGCCTTGCGCTTTGGTGTAAGCAATTTGTTCTTTTACGTTAGCTTCACAACCCACTGGGTGCGTAGTAGTACAGATAAATCCACGAATTCTAGGTTTGATGATCATATTCAACTTCCTTTAAAAAACGTTGCTAGGATAAAAGGTTCAGCCCTACTTCGCACCTAATTTCTGTAAAAATGCTGCGAAAATGCAAGTGGTTGGAGCACTCAACAGAAAAACCTAGAGGCTCAAACACAAAAAAAAGCACCTCATTGAGGTGCTTTTCTCATTTTATACTCAAACGCTTCATGCTGCTGAGTTTAAGCGCGACTTTTTCGAGGTGACATTAGTGCGAACTTCTGAGAAATCGTGACTAAAGTGGTCAACTTGAATTGCTTTGTAACGCAACTTGTCTGCCGCCATGATTTGGTCGATTTCTTGCTCTGTCAGCACCTCAGCTTCAAATGCCTGTTGCAAGCGGTCATGTAGTAAACCTTTACGCGCTACTTTACCATCTTTCGCTGCTTTCATTAGCTTACGCTCCAACGGCTTTACATCGTACATTGCTAAAAATGCTTGCTCCATTAGACCAACGCTGTCGTCTTCCTCTTTACCGATGTAGCACAGGTGAGTCAATCGATCACGTTGAGCTCCTGGTGTCATCATAGCTTCAGCAAGACCAACACAAAGTTCATCACTTGGCGCTTTGAAGTGGTTACCCAATGGGAACAGCAAGCCTTTAAGCACACCACCAACATATTTCACAGGGAAGTTAGAATATGCCTCATTTAGTGACTTCGATGCGTTGTACAAACAGTGCTGCACTGCGTAGTGAACAAAGTTCAAATCACCTTGCTGACGCCCTTCGTCTTCGTACTTCTTAAGCGCCGCTGATGCCATGTACAAGTAGCTTAAGCCATCGCCTAGGCGAGCTGAGATCATCTCTTTACGCTTCAAGTCACCGCCTAGGGTTAACATTGCGAAGTCTGCGCTCACTGCCAGCGCGCGACTTAAGCGTGTGATGTCTTTGTAGTATTGCTGAGTTGGACCACTCATATGCGCTTTCACAAAGCGAGAGCCTGTCAGTGCTGCACCTAATGCACCAAAGGTATTACCCATTGCGTGTTTGATGTGCTTGAACAACAGGTCATCAAACTCTTTCGCCCCCTCTTTCGGATCAGGATTTGCCGCCGCTTCCATCTCTTTCAGAACGTATGGATGACAACGTGTCGCACCCTGACCAAAGATCATTAGGTTACGAGTCAGAATGTTTGCACCTTCAACCGTAATCGCGACTGGAATACCTAGGTAGTGTTTCGCTAGGTAGTTCATTGGGCCGTCTTGAATAGCGCGACCAGCATGGATATCGAAAGAATCGTTCAGGATGGTACGTGCCATTTCAGTCATGTGATATTTCGCAATCGCAGTCACAATGCCTGGCTTTTCCTTCATATCCAGAGAAGTTGTGGTTAGCGTTCGAGTCGCTTCTAGTAGGTAAGTTAAACCACCGATACGCCCCATTGCCTCTGCTACACCTTCAAACTTACCAATCGACATACCAAACTGCTTACGAACATAAGCATAAGCGCCGGTTGTGCGTGTTGTGAGGTGACCAATCGCGGTGCCTAATGCAGGAAGGGAAATACCTCGTCCAGCTGATAGACATTCTACCAACATACGCCAGCCTTTACCTGCATACTCGGAGCCACCAATCAACCAATCCATAGGTATAAATACATCGTTACCGCGTGTTGGACCGTTCATGAACGCAGAACCTAGTGGGTCGTGGCGTTCTCCAATCTCCACACCTTCGTGATCAGCAGGAATCAACGCACAAGTAATACCCACATCTTTCTTATCGCCAAGCAAACCATCTGGATCTTGAAGCTTAAATGCTAACCCTAGTACAGTCGCGACCGGTGCCAGTGTGATGTAACGTTTATCCCAGCTAAGTCGGATACCAAGCACCTCTTCACCTTCATGCATGCCATAACACACAACACCTTGGTCTGGGATACCACCAGCGTCCGAGCCCGCTTCAGGGCCAGTAAGGGCAAAACATGGAATATCCGTACCGTCTGCAAGACGCGGCAGCCAATAATCTTTTTGCTCTTGAGTACCATAGTGAGAAAGCAGCTCACCCGGACCAAGAGAGTTTGGAACCATCACTGAAACCGCAGCACTGATACTACGCGTTGCAATGCGAGAAACGATGGTTGAGTTAGCCAGAGCAGAAAACTCACGACCACCGTATTCTTTTGAAATGATCAGCGAGAAGAAGCGCTCCTTACGTAAGAACTCCCATACTTCTGGTGGAAGATCTCTATCGTCTTTTACGATCTTTTGATCATCCAGCATTGCTAGTAAAGTCTCTAGCTCATTGTCCATGAAAGCTTGCTCTTCAGACGTCAGTGCAGGCTTCGGGTAATGATGTAGTGTTGTAAAGTTCGGCTTGCCTGAGAACAGCTCAGCATCCCACCACACGCTACCTGCTTCCATTGCTTCTTTTTCAGTACTGGACAATGGAGGCAGTACTTTTTTAAACATTTTGAATGCTGGGTCACTAATCCATTTTCTTCGTAGAGAGCTCATAGTTCAGATCCTTTTGTTCACGTCACCGCTTGCGGCTTTAGCTTATCTTTTTTATTGGTTTAATATGGTTTACTTAGCGGACATACCTGCCGACAAGTATGGGATTAACAGGTCCACGACAGACTTCGCGTCGACCTCTTTGTCAAACTTACTTTCTGCAATCTCGGTTAACGCTTGGCTTGATGCCATAGTGAAAACACAAGTGCCTAATGTGAAGTGCAATCGCCAGAACAGCTGTTCTTCAGTCAGTTCAGGGTTGGCTTTCGAGATAGAGAACATGAACAGGTTCAGAACTTCCTCATATCGAGTACTGATAAACCAACGCAAGTGCCCTTGCACGTCGGTATAACCTCGGCCAATTAGAAGCATAAATAACGCCGTTCCATTTGGTCTTACACTATTCAACGCCCTCAAAGGCAAACGCAACGATTCAAATACTTCATCCATGTTGTACTCATCGCGCGTATTTAACTCGATCAGCGAGCTTTGGATACTTGGCATTAAAGCCTCTAGGTATCGATCTAATACCGCTCGTACCAATGTTTTTTTATCGCCAAAGTGGTAGTTAACCGAAGCAAGATTGACATTTGCTTTACCAGTAATGGTTCTTAATGATGTGTCATTGAAGCCATATTCTGCGAATAGTCCTTCTGCTACATCAAGTATCTTTTCTTTTGTTGTACTTCTCGGTGCCATTTCAATCACTCGTATTAAACAACTGTTTGAAATATACTCCCGAAACCTTGAATTAACAAATGATTAACATCACATTTTCAGCCATTGGTCTGACCAGACGGCAAAATGAATAGTTAAAGGGATGAATTTAAAGCGAATATTGTTTTGCGAAAAAATTTCTTAAAAAAAATGGAACTGTTTGGAATGCGGTTGGTCTTAATTACTGTAACAACTAGGGCATTTTAAGTTTTTCTGGCCGTCAAACTTGTTTCTTTCTAGTTGCTACATTGCTGCTTTTTCTTATTAACTCCTATGTTTGTATCCGCCCAAGCGCTTTTTAGCTTGGGCTTTTTTTCGTCTGCATTTCCTTGATTACGTAATACCAGTTCCGTTAATTAGATGTTCAAAAAATTGCATCGGTAAAATCATTTAGAACAAGGCAAAGATTGCAGCTAGTTAGTTACTCTACCTACAAAATCTTTAACACCGTTATAAGTGATTTTAACCAGCAAGAATGATCAGATAATTGATGGAATTGGTATAACCACATCACGACTAAACGCAAAGAAGCCTCCCAATAGGGAGGCTTCTTTATCATTTTAGCGACTTGCTACTATGCTTTCTCAGCGGTTACTTCTTCTGCAGATTTCTTAGGTAAAGAGAAGTGCAGTAATGCGTAACCAATGATGGCCGCCGTAGTCGAGCCCATCAAAATACCCAGTCGAGCGTAAGTATCAAACTCTGGGCTCACATTGCCAAATGCCAGTGACGAAATGAAGATCGACATGGTAAAGCCAATACCACACAACACTGATACCGCAAAGATATGAATGAAGTTAACACCTTGAGGCAACTTCGCAATACCTAACTTCACAGCTGCCCAGCTGAACGTAAAGATACCCAGCGGCTTACCTACTAGTAGGCCCATTGCAATACCTAACGGCAGCATTGAAGTCAGACCCGACATCGACACACCTTCTAGCGAGATACCTGCGTTTGCAAAAGCAAACAGAGGAAGAATACCGAACGCTACGTATGGGTGCAGTGCGTGCTCCATATGTTTAAGTGGAGAGTGCTCACCCTTTTTGCCTTTTAGCGGGATAGCAAAGCCAATTACCACACCTGCAAGTGTTGCGTGAACTCCTGATTTTAGTACTGCGAACCAGAGGATCGCGCCAACAATCATGTACGGAGTTAACTTGGTCACCTCTTTTGCATTCAACATGAACAGGACACCTGTCATGATGAAGCCAACAATAAGCGCCATTGTGGATAAGTCACCTGTGTAGAACAGTGCGATGATAACCACTACACCAAGGTCATCAATGATAGCCAATGCCAGCAGGAAAACCTTCAAACTGATTGGTACACGCTTACCGAGAAGAGCCATGATACCAAGCGCAAATGCAATGTCGGTTGCAGCTGGAATTGCCCAACCAGAAATCGCTTCTGCATCACCTGCGTTGAAAGCAACGTAGATAAGTGCTGGAGCTAACATACCGCCTACCGCTGCGATTGCAGGGAAGATCGCGGTTTCTTTAGACTTTAGTGCACCTTCAAGTAACTCACGCTTTACTTCAAGGCCAATTAGTAGGAAGAACACAGCCATTAGGCCGTCATTGATCCAGTGAGACACTGACATACCAAATACATAAGTATGCAGCATAGCTTGATAACTTTCGCCAAGCGGTGAATTTGCAATAGTCATTGCGATTGCTGCTGCAATCACTAGAAGGATACCGCCTGCGGATTCCATTTTGAAAAAGTCACGAATGACATCGTTCATGGTTTCGCCCTTATATTTATTATCTTAATAAACGATTAACAAAGAATGATTAGAGTGTATAGCTATCGAAAACTTAGGAATAATCGCTTGTTCAGAGTATAAACCTCGAAATTTCCGAAGTTAACTATACGATACATCGTATTTTTCTTAAGTATGCTCTTCAGTTATTACTTCCATGCCTGCCTGATATCCAAACTTGTTATTCCATAGATTACTATTAACTTGGTTAAATATCGTAGTCATTTTCGTGATTCGCAAGCTGTTTCTTGATGAAAACTATGTGTTTCTGACACAAAAAAACCACCATATAGGTGGTTTTTTTTCAGAATCTAGTACCCTGTCAACTGCATAAATCCCCAAGCTTCATTAGAACCCGAGGCGAGAGTTGGCCCCTCCCAGTAGGGAATCACAAATGGCAACCACATATCTGACTTTGTAATCCTTGTGGTCAAGTTAATATCATACTTAGGCACGTTGATAATCCATTGTAGTGGTAAACGCCGACCGTTTGATAGCCCTGTGACCTGAAGAGGTGTAATGGTAAAGTCGTTCTCCGTCAAATTGATCACTTTTCCGGATCGAGTAGACAACGTACCAAATAAATGCGGTAACTGCCCATTATGACGATAACGGCTTACGGTTAATGCCCTACCATCATCCAAGTTGAAAATGAACCAATCCCAACCTTGCTGCCCATCTCCAATTAAGCCACTTCCCCACTCTTTTTGAGTCCATGCGTCACCGGAAACAGCCACGTCTTTGCCATTAAGCTTCAGTGTTCCTTTTACATTTAAAAACGGTGCACTAAAGCTAAACGAGGCAACTGATTGCAGCGCATGCTTAACTTGAAACCCTCGTTCACCATTAAGCACAAAAGGCCCACTTGTCGTGGTATTTAACTCAAGGCCAAACGTATCTGTCGACACGTCTAGCTTGCCAGGAAAAGGAGTCGCCCCTAAAGAGCGCCAATTCCAGTTGTCAATCCATAGCCGGAACGGGTGGTTAGTCATTCCTGCTTGACCAATTCCACCTCGCGCTACTCGTTGCTCTCGCCAAACCTTATTACCCCGGCTAATAACGATATGTGAAATATAAAGCTGTGGACTTTGCCAGCCTCTCATTTCTCGCTCATCAGTCGCGACTCTAAAGTAACTCCATTGGACATTGTAAACAGTGCCATGCTTATCTTGGAGCCGAGCAAAATAGTTCCACCATTCATGCTGATACTCAGGGTGAAAACGAAAATCTTTAGGAAGTGATACATGCTCGTCAGGTAACACCGGTTCGAAGATCGTTTTGTCTTCTCTCTTGAGCATCGCGTTGAGTTCGTTATCCTCGGTTGCTGTTGCTACTGCCCAGTAGGTCACGTAAACAAAAAAGCCCAATGCGAGTATCGCCGCGACGAACACCAATGCCGTTATAGAGCGAGTGCGATTTTGATTTTGCTCTTTCATCACAATGCATCCCTTAATGACTTCATTGGCGTACTCTTAATCATTCGGATTACTGGCAAAGCACCAGCAACAATAATAGCAATCATCGCCCAACCAATAGTTTGCGCATACTCCCATGGGATTAATTGGAGCTCTAAAGACCAACCAAAAGATTGTTTAATAATGATATCAACGATTAAATGAGCTAAAGCGAGGCCTAACGGTACCGCGATAATGGCTGAGATTGCACCAAAGACAAACAACTGCATTCCTCCAAGCGCAACAAGCTCTTTACCGGATACACCCATACAACGTAATAACGAGAAATGTCGCTGCCTTGACAGCTCACCCGCTAAGGTCGCAAAGAACAAGCCAAACACCGCAATAATCAAAGTAATGTTGCCCAACGTATCGGCAATTGCGAAAGTATGGTCGAAGACTCTCATCGCTTGATTATAAATATTGTTGTTGTCAAAGATTCGGTCTTGAGAAAGACGGAATACATTTTCCAATCGGCGCTTCAGCCCCTCGCTCTTGACGTTATCTTGCAGCAACACTCCTAACGCAACGTTTCCAGTGCCTGCAAACGCATACAGCCAATTACGGTGTGAAACCATTATTTGGTTGTAAGGATTGCCATAATCATAGTAAATACCGACGACTTGCCATCCGCCCCCCAGAGGCTGAGCCATGTCTATATAATCACCAGGACGTATACCTAACTTTAATGCCATGGATTCGCTCACCATCAAACTCTTTGAGTGGTGTAAGTGATACCAATAGTTTGGAACACCCAGTTTTACAGTAAGTGAGTCTAGTTCCCCTTCAGATGACCCCGTACTCACTACTTGCAAGGCACCGCGATCAGTAGGCAAATCTTTTTCCCAACGCCACCATACCGCGTCGACTTCTGGCTGCTCTTGTAGCCATGAGCTCATTCTTGCTGCTGAGTTGTTGGTCGGGTAAATGTAGATGTCCGCTGCAAGTCGTTGGTTTAACCATTTATCAGTCGTATCTCTAAAACTACCGACCATAGTTTCTACGCCAATATTTGCAGCCAATGCCAACATAAATGCCATCGTAGCGACGCCTCTGTAGCTCATGCTCGCAGCTGCATCAGCAAAGAACCACCGCACTCGCACCCAACGTAAAGAATAAGAAAAGCTTTGGAACATGTGCCACATCAAAAATGGGGTAAATAGCGCCACACTAATGAGCATAAGCGCAATGATGGTAAAGCCTGATTCTTGTGTTTTTGGCGCTTGATAAACAGCCACGGCAGCCACACAGAATGCACATGCAGCCAAGGCTTGCCAAGAAAACTCTCTGCCAGCAAATCGCATCAAAGATAAACGAGATGAAAGTCGAATTGGCTGAGATTTAAGTAAGCGGACGAGTGGCCATAAACAGGATATCAATGCCCCCACTGAAGCCATCGCCAGACTGTAAAGGCTCGACTCCCACGACCAGCCAATGGTCAAACCAACATTTGCGTCGTAAAGATCGCTCAAACTGGCAGATACCGCAGGAATGAGTTCATTCGCTAGAATCAATCCAAAGAAATTGCCACATGCCCAAGCAACGAGGATGAGGAAGGTTAGCTCAAGAAGTAGTGCTTGGGCTAACTGAATACCATTAACCCCTGTCTGACGTAGAATGCCAACCAGACGTTGGCGTTGGATGAAAGACAGTGACATTGCTTGATAGAAGATGAACAAGCCGACTAAAAATGACAGCATCCCCATGGCAGTCAGATTCATGTGAAATGCTTTAGTTAAAGACTCAAGCTCAGAACGACTGTTACGAACTAAAGTCATTCCATTCGGAAGTATGTTCTTGAGCGCTTGAACTTTCTCCTCTGGCATTTCGCCACAAGCAATCGCTGATAAACCAGAGCTACGTTTGAGCATACGTAACAATGAAATATCAGTGACTAAACGTGTACCCGATAACAGTTGGTCGGTATCAACTTTAATTGGCCCTAATTTACTGCCATCATTCAAGCGAATAAAATCACCTGTTTGCCATTGCATATGCTCAGCAAGGTCTTGACTGACTAGTATCGGGTATGGTGGTTTCATCAGGCTCAGCATTGGTAAATCGCCTAAAGATTTACCTTGGCGCAATGGCAACATCGCTACTGGGTCAATACCCACGAGCATTAAGCTGAGATCAGATTGTGTATCTAAATGAAGGACATCAAACGGCGCACATTGATTAAAGCCCGCGCGACGGAGTTGGATATAAAATCCTTGAGGAATTTTGTTCGCAGAGTGCTTTGTACGAATACGGTAAGGTAACGGGTTAGAAAATAGCTTTTCACCTGTTTCGTAACTTTGCCTAGCATGCTGGTTTATAGAAGTAACACCAACCAAAAGGGACACACCAAGTGTAAGCCCAAGCCAAACCAAGATAATTTGTAGAGGGTAACGGCGGTAGTGACCAAGTAGTGCCTTAACTACGGGCCATAACATGCAGCTGTCCCCCTTGCAGGCGAATTCGACCTTCCATATGTTCAGCAACTTTTTCACTATGCGTTACCAACAGCAGAGTACACTCTAGTTGGCGAGCCAAGGAGGTCAACAAACGCATTACTGCTTCTGCATTACGCTCATCCAAACTCCCCGTTGGTTCATCAGCAAGTAGTAGCTTGGGTTCCATGTACAAAGCTCTAGCAATCGCTGCACGTTGCTGCTGACCACCTGATACTTCTTCAGGGTAACGACCTAAAAGCGGCATGAGGTCTAGAGCTGAAAGAATTTGACGCCACAAACCTTTGTCTTCTGGTAAGCCTTTTAATTGGCGGCAGAAACGGATGTTGTCAGCGATATTCAAGGTAGGAAGCAGGTTGAACTGCTGGAAGATATTACCAATGTTGTTGCGGCGATATAGCGTACGCAAATGCTCCGGAGCATCATGCATCGCGAAGTTGGGAAAGGTGATCTCACCGGAATCAGCCGTATCAAGGCCAGCGATTAAGTTCAAAAGGGTACTTTTTCCTGAACCGCTTTCGCCCATTAATGCAACTTGCTCACCTTGCTGTAATGTTAATTCTGCCCCTTGTAAAACAGGATGAAATTCGCCCCCGTCTACATAGCCTTTGCATAGGTCTGACAGTTTCAACATTGATTTTGCCGCTCGAATGGTGGTATAGAAATTTGGGTTCCGAATCTACACTAAAATCTTGTTGGTAGGAAGTATTTTGATTCCTCGGTCACACTTTGGATATCTAAATACAACCAATTAGTCACCTAAGCATCATGATTCGATCAAATTTTTCATCCATTTTTTACTGGCCATTCGCATAAGCGATCCAACCCACTTGACGACTTCTTCAGTTAGGAAAAACAAATACACCCATTGAGGCTCCAATCCCAATTTGATCGCAGCAAACGCAGCTAAAGGAATACTAATCAGCCATTGAGCAACAAGATCTTGGTAAAGGCAAAACTTAACATCTCCACCAGCTCGCAATACACCAACAATAGCCATCATAGGGATCGAACGAAGTATTACACCAAATGCTAGGATTAACATAAATTGCTCAGCTAACTTCCTTGTTTCAACAGTTAAAGCACTGAACGCGTCCAATATAAGGTTATTAGTAATCAGAAGCGTGATAGCAACGACAATAGCAATCAATAAGTTAAGAGCTATAGTTGCCCATGCCTGATAGTAAACAGGTTCGAAGTTCTTTGCTCCCAACTGATTCCCGACAAGTACTGCTGCCGCATTAGACATGCCTATCATCATCGCCAACGCTATTGATTCAACGGGTGTCATCACCGAAAGTGCGGCCAAGCCCTGAACACCAGCTTGTCCCATAATGGCATGATAAGCAAAAAGTCCACCGGCCCACGCTAGGAAATTAAACGTCGTAGGTAGAGAGAGCTTAAGAAAGCGTATTATCTTGTCGACCACCAAAATAGCGGTAAGATCACTTAAACCAAATGCAATCGTGTGTTTCTTGCGCCACAAGTAGCCAAACAAAAACGCCACTTCGATTGCACCGCTGATAACCGTAGCAATAGCAGCGCCTTTTATGCCGAGCGCTGGCATACCTAAATGACCAAAGATCAACACCCAGTTCAGGAAAATATTTGAAGCGATGCCAATACCACTAAAGAAGGTACTGGTGCCAGGTTGATGCATAGCACGTAAACCGACAGCCATACTTGCAACACAGGCAACCGCAAACATACTAACCGACGTAATAACTAAGTACTCAGCTCCTAGACTTATTACCTCTCGGGAGTCAGTCGTTAAGCCCATAATAGCTTCGGGAAAAAAGACAAATAGCAATACCGTAAAGGCAGCAAAAACCATGGAAATGAGCCAAGTTAAAGATGTACTTTGCCTTACCCCCTCTTTATTTCCCGCTCCCCAATACTGTGCGGTGAGCAACGCCCCACCAGTTGTAACACCCACAAGCATAATCGTAGTGACAAATGTGGCACGTGCCGCTACGCCGACAGCAGCAATCTCAGCTTCGCCCAGTTGCCCTAACATTAGAACATCGACCAAACCTCGACTAGAGAACATGATGCTCTGTAATGTTATTGGTAACGCGATAGCGACTAGACGGCGTAAGAATGCTTTATCAGCATGAGCCATAACTTGAGATAAGAATGTCACGATAAACCACTCACAACTTATTGATAGAAAGGGAAAAGTATTCCATGATTATACCTGTAGGTGATTATTCCACCAGCAAATAAAAGGGCTTTCGATGAAAAAGATTTTGGTACTAGGCGCATCCGGTTATGTTGGCTCACAGCTTATCCCTTTGCTACTTGCTCAAGGACATCACGTCACTGCAGCAGCCCGCCATATTGACTACTTGAGCTCTAGAGTTGAAGCTCACCCAAACCTTGAATTGCTCTATCTTGATCTTGCCGACAGAGAGCTTACCTTGGAAGTGGTCAATAACTTTGATCTGGCCTTTTTCCTCGTGCATGGTATGGCGCAAGGACATGACTTTGTTGAATATGAATTAAGCCTCGCTGAAAACTTCAAGCAAGCACTTGAGCAAAGTCGCATCCAGCACGTTATTTACTTGAGTGCGATTCAACCGCAAACTGGTAACTCTCAACACCTAGCAGCACGTAAAGCGACAGGTAAGATCATTCGCCAAGCGGGTGTGCCCGTTACAGAGCTTCGAGCGGGCGTAATTATTGGCCCAGGGTCTGCTGCGTTCGAGATCATGCGCGACTTCGTCTATAACCTGCCGATTCTGATTGCACCTAAATGGGTAGATTCCAAAGCCAATCCAATTGCCCTACCCAACCTCAATCACTATTTGCTTAAACTGGCAGAAACCAAACCAACAGAGAGTGAAATATATGAAGTTGGTGGTCCGGATACATTAAGTTATCGCGAACAATTTGAAGTCATTTGTAAGATCACCAAGAAGCCTTATCGACTTTGGTCAACACCACTACTGACACCTAAAATGGCATCGCATTGGCTGGCCATTGTAACGTCGGTTCCAGCAAATATTGGCAAAGCGCTTCTTGCAGGTTTAGAGCACGATTACATCGCCGATACCAAAGCGATTCACGAACGGTTTCCTCAAGAGCTCATTAGCTACGAGCAATCCGTTGAGAACACCATCGCAACGGAAGGGACGTTTGTACGTAGTAACGTTTGGGGCTTCGAACCCGCAGCACTCAAGCGCTGGCAACCAGGCTACGGCTATTATCCCAAACAAGCAGGGGCAAGTATTAAAACAAAAGCCTCCGCAGAATCTCTTTGGCAGGTCGCACAAAAAATCGGGAGCCCTGAAAAAGGCTATTACTTTGCCAACATCCTTTGGCGCACTCGTGAATGGCTCGATATCTTCTTTGGTGGAGGGAAACCCATTCGAGTTTCACCACCGGGGCCAGCGCTCAAGGTGGGTGATTTCATTGATTCATGGAAAATCATTCGCTGCGAAGAGAACCAGTTCCTCTCGCTATTTTTTGGTATGAAAGGGCCAGGGCTTGGTCGTTTGGAAATCACCATTAAAGACGACGGTGAGGAGCGCGAATTCGATATCACCGCATGGTGGCACCCGCAAGGCTTCCCCGGTTTACTTTACTGGTTTGCGATGATGCCAGCGCATCTATTCATCTTCAAAGGCATGGTTAAGGCCATTGCAAAGGAAGCCAAAGACTCAGCTAATCTTGAATAGGGAGTTGGTGTGCAATCCCAGCATGACAATCAATACATGATTGATTTCGGCTTTCCATCATCTGATGTCTTCGAGCAACGGTACGACTTTGTTTTTCTAAATCCATCTGTTCGATAGCATGGCAATAACGACATTGTCTAGATTTGTTACTAACAAACTCTTCGGTTACCGCCTTAGCTAAACGAGGCCGGTGCTCTTGCTCAAAGTTTTCGAGAGTGATGTCTCCCTTCCACTTATGGTAGATATCAGCAGTCGCACGAATTTTAAGCTCTATTTTCGCGATAAACTCTCTCGGAACATGGCAATCACTGCAAGTGGCAGCCACCACACCTTTGGAATTTTTGAAGTGCGCTGATTGTTGATACTCCTCAACAATCGTATCCATACCAACATGACACCGATAACAAAAATCATTGCTGTTGGTATATTCCATACCAATATGGAAACTCGTCACGGCGATTGCTCCGATAACAAAAGCTAGAAACCCACCCATGGGTATGCCAAACATCCATTTCTTGTTAGGTTTTAGCCATAAGCCCATGCCAATGCACCCCAAGTTAATTTAACGAAAGCTGGCATAATATTCACTGAGAGCTAGTAGCTCATCCGCACTCAAACTCTTGATTGCTTCATCCATTTTCTTGTCAACAGAACGCTTACCCTGATTAAACTGCTGCAAGGTTGTTAATAGATAGCCTTTCTGTTGACCAGCTAAGATAGATGCTTCATCAAACGGATCACTCCCCCCTTCGGCGTGGCAACTCTCACACCCCTTAAGATGAATCGCCTTCCCTTGCGCAGCCAACACTTCATCATATGGTTGCTCAGCGCGAACAAAATCAATCTCAGAGTAGTACTTTGCAATTTGCTCTATTTGAATCTCGGTTAGGGATTCAACAATACTCACCATATCGCCTTTTTTGCTTGTATCACCATGGACATACTGAACTGTGGCTGCAGGTCTCCCTTCTAAGTATCTCAACATTTGATCAATTTGATTAAATTCGGGTATCCCTGCAATAGAAGGGATATTCGTATTAGAGCTTACGCCTTTTGGGCCATGACAAGATTCACATTCACTATTCGCGATTATATCTTCTGTAGAAGCCAAACAGAAAGAAATAAGCCACAAATTTAAAGCAGACACCATCAATATTTTGGATGTCAAATTCACAAAGAAATACATTAATTAAGCCCCATCTACTACAGAGTACATTCCACTCTATAAATATTTTTATTTATAGATTAAAGAGTTATAAAAATAACGTAGAACTCTGTATTTAGTTAACCTAACGACATACAGATATCAGTCTTGGAACTACAAGTAACACCCAAGCGTATGCTAGGCGTCACCGCACTCAGAGGCAACGAACATTAGCTCGGGTGCTTAGCGAGTCTCACAACTGAAGTCAGAATGCTTAGCTATTGGTAAGTATTGTTGGCAATAAAAAAATGTCTATTATTTTTATTTATTTCACTCTACCCACAAGATAAATAACATTTTTAAATCTATGTTTTACTTATTAATTCATCACCACAATCCACATTACACATATAAAAAGTAGGTATTAATTTTCTATATTTCTCTTACCGTCTATACTTTTACCAGATTAGTAAACATCTATTCCTAATCGTTGAAGGAATATTAAACCTCAAAGTCAGAATAAATAATAAACCGATCAGTAGGTTGTATTCTCAATCGACCTCAATCCGACTTACTTTAAGGAAGAATCGAGAGGGACCATGGACAGTCTAAAGCCGATCGTTGTCGTAATCCTAACGATGCTACTCATCGCGTGCGAGCCGAACAGTAAGAATGACCAAAACACCCCTCCTCCAAACTTGGGGAGTTTTCACATTACTGTTCAGCAACCTACCTTAGTTACCATTGACAACGGTGCGACAAAACTTGTCATCGAGTTTTCAGTCTACGATGGAAGCGGCCAACTTTATGCCTTTGATGAAACAAAAGATTTTCGCATCGCTTTATTAAAAGCAATGCCTGCTCGTAAAGACATCGAAGACACTAGTGACCCTGCTTTCAGTTTTAATGGACGACATGGCAACACCTATTGGAAAAGCTTCCATCATGCGAGTAATTCCCCAAATGACCGTGCCCGAATGGAAAACGTTTGGGAGGGGGATTTGCAGGAAACAGAAGAAGGATATCGATATACCTTTTCTATCGCTGATCTTTTAAAAGTAGAAGATCCCTACCCGAATGACTCAGTCAATAACGGTGGTTACATTGCATGGGATGAAGATAAGCTGCACCGAATAGTGATGGCCTATGGTGACAAAGAGCTTGGTTTTACTCACACCTATGAGTGGGTTCCTGATGGAAATAAGAATGAAGCAGTTTCACGAAATGTCATTGAAGAAGGAAAATGCGAAAGCTGTCATATGGCCGAACCTCTCTTCCATGGTCCAGGCTACCGTTCCATTGACAACAATATTGCGGTGTGTACTGCTTGCCACAATGACAGCAATCCCGGAGCTGCGCCTGCCCGACGCCCTTTAGCTGCGGTTGTTCATCAGTATCATGGCAACGTTTTTAAGCTCGGGAGCGACAGAGGTGATCCCACCACATACAAACAACCCATCGACGAAAACGATATGCTTGTCAGCGACATCAATGGCTTAATCATCGAAGGAAATCCGTTCCCTCAAGATGCTCGAAACTGTACGACTTGTCATTCAACGGATTTAACTCAAGTATCCGATGCCAACAATTGGTTTGAACATCCAACTCAAATGGCCTGTGAAACCTGCCATTTATATCGAGATCGTGGAGCCCATGATAATCAAGTCGGTAACGTGTGGCTGCGCAATGGCGAACCACAAAATACTTGTACTGGTTGCCATCGCCCCTATGAGCGAGATGAAGATGGGAACCCCATTATTGGAGAAGATGCCGGCCGTAGTGCAAAAACCGTCCACCTTAGCCGTTTAGATAACCTTACTACTGCCCGACACTCCTTAGTGATCGATGTGAAACATGCTCGCTTTATCGACAATCATTTTGAAGTTGAGCTCAACATTTCAAAAGATGGCGTCGGCGTAGCATCAATCACAGAACTGTCTCCTTACATCAACGAACCTGGGCACCTGAGCCTATTACTTAATTGGGATAATGGAAACGGCCCTGTACTCGCTTATAACAGCTTAAACCTTGCTGATGATGGCCAAGTAGGTAACGGCTGTATTGCCCAAGGAGAAGGGGCATTTCTTTGTCACAAGGATTTCGAAAGCTCGCTTCTACAACCGAATACCACATCGGTGCTCACTGTTAACCTTACTGATGCACCACTTTGCGCGGAAAGTAAGATTGGTGAACTCGCAGATTGCCACACCTTCGAAGGAATCGAGCTCATCAATTCGCCTTTTGTTATTTCCTCGAACAACACTTCTGCATCGTTTGATATTGGGGGAACCGAACAACAGCATCGCCTCTCTGTAGGAGCGGAGATAACGTTATGTAACGACTGTCACAAAGAGCTCTCGATACATCGCCTCGGTCAGCACCCTCATGCAGCTACTGACTTTCAGCAATGTAAGAACTGTCACAACTCAGAGCGTTCTGCATTTTATCCTGGTATGGCAGCAGACCTAAAATACCACGTACATTCTTTCCATGCTTTCGGTTCAAGACGTTCAGACAGCTCTCAATATCCAGGAGCACTAAACAATTGCGAAGCTTGCCATAGCCGCTCGCAATACAACTTGCCAAGCCAAACTAACACCCGACCATCATTAGCCAGTGGGAAATACTTTAGTCCCGCACTAGTGACTTGTGGTGCGTGCCACCTTGAATCCTCGCTGGCAAACGCTGATCCCAATAATATCGCCGGTGATGCCGCCCTCAACCACATGCTAAATCATGGTGCGATTTGGGGAGCAGATACCGCGTCTGAAGCGACGGGAACAGAGCAATGTTCAACATGCCATGCTATTGGACAATCACAAGGAGTTGATATCGTTCATAGTGTTTACGACTACCGTTAGTTAAAGCATTGATAATCAAGAATGATTAAAAATGAGGAAAGGAATTCTTATGAAAACAACGATTCAGCGGTGGTTTTTGACTGGCATACTTTGCATTGGATTAACCTTTACCGGGTATGCAAATGAGACAGCCAAATCTGAAGTCGATACATTAACTCAAGAAGATATTGAACAGATATTGGATAAGAAGTTTTCCGAAGGAAAATACTCTCGCCGTGGCGCAGATGGCTGTTTACGTTGCCATGATGATGCCTCAGATAAACCCGCCACGGGAATTTTTGACAACGTACATGGGAAATCTGCCAACATCCATGGCCCTATGGGTGACAAACAGTGCGAAGCATGCCATGGCCCCGCAAACAACCACGCTAGAAACCCACGTAAAGGGCAAGTTCGTGAGCCCATGATCACATTTGGGCCAGACTCCCCCGTCCCTGCGGACAAGCAAAATAGCGTGTGTTTATCCTGCCATCAAGATGCAAATCGCACGACTTGGCATAGCAGCGAGCATGCATTCGAAGGATTGTCCTGCTCTAGTTGTCACCAATTACACCAAAAAGACGATCCCATGATGTTAGCTGAGCAGCAAGCAGAGACTTGCACTAACTGCCATGCAAAAACGAAATCAGATATTCACAAACGTACTAGCCATCCCATTATCGATGGCGTTATGACATGTTCAAGCTGCCACAACCCTCACCAAACAATTAACGAATACAGTTTGAAATGGCCGTCTATCAATGACTCTTGTTACGAGTGTCATGCTGAAAAACGTGGGCCATTTTTGTGGGAGCACGAACCTGTTTCTGAGGACTGCACAGCCTGTCATAAACCTCATGGGTCGATAAATAAGGCGCTTCTTAACAGGCGATTACCTATGCTTTGCCAAGAATGCCATCGAGTGCCACATGCTAACGTCTCTATACCAAACAATGATTTAAGGGTACGTGGGGGAAGCTGTCTAAATTGCCACAATCAAGTACACGGTACCAACCACCCACGTGGTCAAGCGCTAAGCTATTAGGAGAAAAGCATGAAACGTAAGCAACTCTATATAGCCATTTGTATTATTCTTCCCCTGCAAGCACAAGCCAGTGATTACTCACTGCAAAACAGTAAAACTACTGATATGAGCCGTTGGCAGTGCACTGAATGCATCAGCAATGGAGAGTGGGAAGGGAGTGCTAGCGTTGGTTTGGGCTTTCTCGACAATGGGGGATCCTCTCGATTCTATAATTGGAATCCACCTCTTTATGGCACATCAAATGACAATGAACATCTTAATGGCAGTCTAAATCTCGACACGAGCCAGTACGAAGACGATGGTTTCTTCCAACGAGTTATAGCCGAAGATCTTGGTTTACAAAGGTTTTTGCTTCAATGGCAGATTGGGCATTTTGACGGCTTTAGGCTTCAGACAAGCTACCGGGAAACCCCCTACTTTTGGAATCGATCATCATTAAGCGCGTATCACAATACCAACCATACACTCACGTCAGGCGGTCTGTCTGAGTATAAAAATGAAGTAAAGAGAAAATCGCTCGAATTGGATCTCAAATATACGCCTTATACTCCTTGGCAACCTTATGCCTCTATGAAACATGAGCGTAAAGAAGGCGGCCTGTTACTCTATTCACCAACTGTTCCAAATCTTTTCAATGCACCAGGTTTCATCCCCAAAACGATAGACAATGAAACACTAAACACTCTCGTGGGAATTAGCTACGTCGAAGAAGCTTGGCTTGTTGACGTCTCTTATCGTGGTTCATTCTTTCGCAATGAACAAGCCGCACTCTATTACGGTAGCGTCAACAACCCATACGCTAATCACCTCGCATTCGAACCCGATAACGACTTCCATCAGTTGACTATGTCTGGTAACTATCGACTCGGTCAACATACCATGAGCGGTCGCATTCTATGGTCTCAAAGCTCTTCTGAAGGTGGTCTTAACCCTTTCCCTCAATCTCCCGTCAATTCAGATACATTTAACGGTAAGATAAACGCCTTACATTTGAGTGCGGATTATCACAACAAGCTTTCAAGACAAAACTCGTTCGTATTATCTGCAGATTATGTGGACAAAGATGATAAGTCCGATAGACACACCCTCATTGGCGTCACGCGTGAGGAATACGACCGAACCAAAACAAAACTTGAAGCCAAACTCGACCACCATTTCAATAAAGATATCAGGTTAATGGCTGGCTATGTTTATAAACAAGATAAACGTGAATATGCCGATAGAAGACAAACAGATGAACATCGTTTTTCTCTCGGCTCACAATATCGACCAAGCGCTCCATGGTATATCGGAGGTAAAATTTCTTATTCTCTACGCGACGGCTCCGATTGGAGAACAACAGATAACAGCTCCCCGAATTTAAGGCAATACTATTTAGCAGATAGGGAACGGTTGGAGATCCGAGGTGATGGGTACTACGACATTAATGACAATATACAACTCATTGCTGAAGTTTGGTATGCCGATGATGACTATCCAAAACCAGATATTGGCTTAAGTGAGGGAGATGATTACGGCTATGATCTCAGTATCAACTTCTATCTTGCTGATGGACTTAGCGGTCATGTATTTTACAATCAGCAGGTCATTCGTTCAGAACAGCAACTCGCGAATGCAAGCATCGCAGGATGGGAGCGTTACTCTATCAAGCAAAAAGACGATATCACCACTGTCGGCTTCGGTATCAGCAAAGATCAACTTCTTGAAGATAAACTGTCACTGTCATTTGATTACAGTTATTACCAAGGCAAAGGGGAATCTTCCGTATCAAATGATGGGTATCAATATCCAAACAATGAGTCTACATCATTCCGTTTTGAGGTTTCTGGGGATTACGAAGTGTCAGAGAACCAAAATGTAGAATTCAATATTCGCTACGAAGACTATTCAGAGGAAGACTACCTCTTTAATAATGAAGCAGCAAATATGGGAACAGTGCTACAAAGTTATGAAGGCCTATATAGTTCGATATATTGGAAATATCGCTTTTGACATTAGCGTTCGTGGCTGCAAAGCATCAAGTGAATACAGTAGAGATTCTACTTCTTAAATACATCGCCTGATGCTTTGACAACTATAAGTTTAGGCTTGGAAGCTCAGAGGAATCTCTGCCAATTGATTACCTTCATTCGCAGGGAAGATTAGGTATTCGCCGTGGTATTTCACCATGGATTTGTAATCGGTCACCTTATGAACCATGTAGCCTGCTTGCGATGCTTTCTCAACAAACTCCGCATGGTTACCACGAACAAACCAACTCATCGGTTTTACCAATAGTTCACCATCAAAACAGCTTTCACATTGGTCTGCACATAACGCTAATGAGTTTTGCCCTTCAGTAAAGATTTGTACTTTACCGCAACCAACTAGTTGCTCAGACGTAGATACTTCCCAACCAGCCTGTTCCATAAGATCCAAGAACGCTTCAATGTCAGAATCTTTGATCACTTTAGGTTCTTCACCTTCTGGAAAAAACTGCCCGTAAAAAGCAGAGATGCGTTTGAATATAAACATTAATCCAGCATCATTGCCCTTCGAACGACCTGCTTTTTGCCAACGAGTAAGGTCATCACCCACAGTGCGCCCAAAACGCTGTGATTTCAACGCCTTGCTTACCCAACGAACCAAGTAATGATTGTTCGCAACTGGCGCATTTGCCAATTTACCTGAGCGGTGCTCTTGGTCTAAATCTGCCAAAGCAGCGTTAACTAAGTTTTGAATTTCTTTGGTGTAATTAGACATTACGCCTTTCTTCCTAAAGTCCAATAAAACAGTGCAGACAGCACTGAACAAGCAAACATAACGATAACCATCGGCCACGCAACAGCGCCTGGCATTGCAGCAACGAGCGCACCAACCAGTGAGCCAGTGCCAAATCGCAGTGTACCCGCTAGTGAAGATGCCGTACCCGCCATGGTTGGGTATCCACTCAACAGCAGAGCCATTGAGTTACTACCAATCGTAGACAAAGTACCAATAAACAGCACAACAAAAGGCACCATGCCCCACAAACCGAGGTCGAGCATCCAGCCGACAAACAGGCCAATACCTGCGATCAGCTGTACGGTCAGACCGAAACGAAGCATGAAGTGTGAGCCGACCTTTTTCACCATACGCCCGTTAAGGCTGGTCATAATGATCATCGCTACAATGTTCAAACCAAATAGGTAACCAAATTGATCAGGTCGAACACCGTATAGATCGATATAAACAAACGAGCCCGCCGTCAGGAATGCAAACATACCTGAGAACGAGAACGCACCTGAAAGCATTAAGCCCAAAGCTTCAGGATTAGAACACAAACGCGCATAGTTGCGAATTGTGGTTCTGAATCTTAGTGGCTGACGATTTTCTAGTTTCAGTGTTTCTGGGATCATCCACAGCACAAGCAAAATGACCACAACGGCAAAGATTGCTAGTACCCAGAAGATAGAGCGCCAGCCGAACCAAATTGCTAGGTGACCACCAATCATCGGCGCCACCAAAGGGGCAATCGTGATAACCAAGGTGACGAATGACATTGCACGCGCGAAGTCTTCACGGTCAAACATATCACGCACAACCGCTTGGATAATCACAGCTGCGGCAGCGCCGGCGAAACCTTGCGCTGTACGCACATAAGTAAGCGCATCGATACCGTTAGTGGTTGCACTGACTACTGCTGCCAAACCAAAAAAGAGCACACCTAAAATGAGTACAGGTCGGCGACCGTAGCTATCCGCTAACGGACCATGAATCAACTGACCTATCGCAAAGCCTGCCGTATAAGCCGTTAACGTAATTTGTACCGCACCTGGGGTTACACCAAGATCTTTCGCGATGGTTGGCATAGCTGGCAGGTACATATCGATAGCAAGTGGCGTCAACGCACCAATTGCACCGAGTACAAGGAATAATAAAAAACTGATTTGTGACTGGGGAGCACTTTGGGCTTTTTCTGTCATTGCCTTACCTCTTGTTGTGTCCTCCCATCAACATTCCACATTGATTGAGATAGATGATTGACGCTTCCCTTACCCTGAATCCGCAACAGTCACGAATTACAGCGCATAGTCTCCTTACTATTGAGAAGATCATAAAAGACGAAAGTATACCAAGATGGTCTTGACTAACTCGACGCTAAAACCTGCATGATCAGTATGCAGAACGACAAAGTAACCGAGCTAAAACGAAGAGGCGGTGACGTGAACACCGTCTGTACTTATCGTCAGTAAGAACCAACAAGAGAAAAGGATTTCTCAGACTAAATACAGTTCTGCCTGCGTTTACGAGCGGCGAATAAGCGTCTTACTCAGACACTAAGACTGATTTGGTAGGAAACACCATTCTGAGTAATTTCTCATCAAAAGACTAGTTCCTATCAGGAATTAAACAATTTCCCAGAACAGTGATTATTTCCAACCAGATTGAGTTATTTCACAACTGATTCAACTTCTTCTTCTGTTAAGAAGCGGTAATCACCCGGCTCAAGTGCTTCATCCAGCACAATGGAACCAATACGCTCACGGTGAAGATGTTCAACCTTGTTACCGAGCGCAGCAAACATGCGTTTCACTTGGTGGTATTTGCCTTCCACAATCGTTAGCAACACTTCGTTTTCGGCTTCGTTAACGATCTCAAGATGTGCTGGCAGTGTTGGCTCACGTTCGTTGCGTAGCTCAATACCCTCGGCAAACTTCTCAACGTAATCAGGTTGAATCGCATCCACTAGCCATACTCGGTACGTCTTCTCACATTTGTGTTTTGGTGACGTAATACGGTGAGACCATTGACCATCGTCAGTGATCAACACAAGACCGGTGGTATCGACATCCAAACGACCAGCAAAGTGCAAGTTTTCTACCTTTGGCTCATCCAGTAGAACGAACGCCGTTGGGTTGTGCCCATCTTCATGCGAACATACAAAGTCCGCAGGCTTGTACAACATGATGTAACGAGGACCAGGAGCACCAACTTCGCGCCCTTCCCATTCAACCACACCACCTTCTGGTACTTTGAAGGCACCACTCTTTTGTACTTCACCATCAACGGTTATTTCGCCACTTTTGATGATCTTCGTTGCCTGCTTGCGAGTCGCACCCAGTCCATCACACAAATATTTATCTAAACGCATGAATACCTCTAATGTTTAAGGTCGGGTATTATAGCGATCCTAATTCGAATAGTTGAGCAATTTCACAGATTTTCATGTACACCCTTCGACCATACCAAGCCGACTCTGTAAAAGCGGTGATTCACTATTTTCGTAAACACTCCACACCAGCGGTCATTGTGCTGCCTACAGGTGCGGGCAAGAGCTTGGTCATTGCAGAGTTAGCAAGGCTTGCCAAGGGCCGCGTGTTGGTACTTGCTCACGTAAAAGAGCTGGTGGAACAGAACCACGCCAAGTACGAAGGGTATGGTCTAAAAGGATCGATATTCTCAGCAGGGCTTGGGAGAAAAGAAACCGATCAGCAAGTGGTTTTTGCCTCGGTTCAATCCGTGGTGCGCAATCTGGATTCTTTCAAGAACCAGTTTTCTTTACTGGTCATTGATGAATGCCATCGCGTGCCAGACGAAAAAACCAGTAGCTATCAAAAAGTGATCACTCATCTAAGAGAGCTTAACCCTGGCATTAAAGTTTTGGGCTTAACCGCGACCCCATACCGCTTAGGCATGGGCTGGATTTATCAGTACCACACCCGTGGACAGGTTCGAACTGAAGAGTTACGCTTTTTCCATGACTGTATCTTCGAGCTCCCTATTCGTTACTTACTGGATGAAAACTTCTTAACACCTGCTCGTATGATGGACGCCCCCGTCTTATCTTATGACTTCTCACAACTAAAGCCAGCCAATACGGGTCGCTACAAAGAAGCCGAAATGGACATGGTGATCGACAAAGCTAAACGTGCAACACCACAGATCGTTGAACAGATCATTCAATACGCCAAGGAACGAAAAGGCGTGATGGTGTTTGCTGCCACAGTTCGCCATGCGCAAGAAATCCACGGCCTGTTGCCAGAAGGCGAAACCGCCATCGTCATTGGTGATACGCCAACACCCGAACGTGATGCCATCATTCAATCGTTCAAGAATCGTGAGATAAAGTACTTGGTCAACGTGTCCGTTCTGACCACGGGCTTCGATGCGCCACATGTGGATTTAATCGCGATTCTTCGCCCTACCGAATCCGTCAGTCTATATCAACAGATTGTCGGGCGTGGTTTGCGCCTGTCGGAGGGAAAATCGGAATGTTTAGTACTGGATTACGCTGGTAACAGCTACGATTTATACCAACCTGAAGTCGGTGATCCGAAGCCAGACTCCACCAGCGAGATCATCACCATCCCTTGCCCTGCTTGCGGCTTTAATAACAACTTCTGGGGTAAGTTAGACAGCAACGGCTTTTTGCTAGAACACTTTGGTCGCCGCTGCCAAGGGTATTTTGAAGACGATGAAACCGGAGAGCGCGAACACTGTGGTTATCGCTTTAGAGCGAAATACTGCGGTGAATGTGGCGCTGATAATGATATTGCGGCGCGTATTTGTCATGAATGCGATGCCACCCTTGTCGATCCAGACAAAAAACTCAAAGAAGCATTAAACCTGAAAGATGCGCTGATCTTCGAATGTACAGAAATGGATTTGACGGTGTTTAAATCCAGTGATGGCAAATCACAACTAAAAGTGACGTACTCTGGTGAAACCTATCAAGGCGAAGGCAATGCATTGGTGCATGAGTTCTGGTCACTGAATACCAAAAAACAGAAACAAACTTTTAAAGACCAGTTTGTGCGTCCTCATCTTGCCGACAAACATCGTCCATTTGAAGAAGCATCACCAACGAAAGTGGTAGCAAACCAACATCGTTTCCGTTTACCTCAATTTGTGATTGCTCGTAAATCAGGTCGTTTCTGGAAGTTACGCGATAAGATCTTTGACGACGAACTAAGATAAGCGAATGCTCACTAATTCACTTTCTGTTCATGTACAGCACGATATAATCGTCGTAACTCATTGAAAAAGGCTTTGCCATGTCTATCTCCTTCACTCCGCGCAAACTTTCCGTGCTGCTAGCTATATTTCCGCTTTTATTGTCTGCACCAAGCTTTGCTGATCACCACGATCACAAAGACCATCATGATGACAAAGATGGTCACGCTATCGTTCGTGACGTCGAAAAACCGGGGACACGAATTGAGTTCGATGAAGATCAGGACGAAGTCTACCGCGCCGTTCAGAAAGGCTATATCCGCCCGTTCTCTGATATGTACGCAGCAGTGGAGAATGATTTATATGGGCGTATTATTAAAGTTGAACTTGAAGAAGACGATGACGAATGGGTTTACGAACTTAAGATCTTGTTCAATGACAGTGTGATAAAGGTGGAATACGATGCCGCTACACTAGAAATGCTCGAGATAAAAGGACGTAACTTCAATAAAGCTCTTAAGCCGCAGTAATCGATATCCAAACATAATTAGAAGAAAGAATATGAAAATACTTGTTGTCGAAGATGAACCTCGCCTAGGCGAACAGATTTTAGAAACGTTGGAAAACAATGGCTGGGTACCAGAACTTTCCCAAGATGGCATCGATGCGCTTTACCGTGCGACCTCTGAAGAATGGGATGCAATTGTGCTCGATCTAGGTTTACCAAAACTAGATGGTCTAACGGTCCTTAAAGGTATTCGAGACGAAAACATTAATACGCCAGTTGTTATTTTGAGTGCCCGTGACACATTATCTCAGCGTGTAGAAGGTTTGAATGCTGGTGCAGACGACTACCTAACCAAGCCATTTGAAATGGTTGAACTAACTGCACGCCTTCGCGCTCAATTACGCCGCGCTTCAGGTAACGCCTCTCCTGTCATGCAGATTGGTGATTTGAGTTTAGATACACGCTCCTCAAAAGTACTGTGGCAAGGACAAGCGGTCAGCTTAACCGCATTGGAATATAAAGTTGTCGCCTACTTTATGCACAACCCAGAGAAAGTCATTTCTCGTACCGAGTTGGTAGAGCATATCTACAAACAAGATTTTGACCGTGATTCAAACACCATCGAAGTGTTCATCGGTCGTATTCGTAAGAAAATTGCACCGAAAATCATTAAGACAGTTCGTGGACTCGGGTATCAATTGAATGCGGAATAAAAACAAACTTCCCATGCACATTCTTAAGCGGCTGAGTATCAAAAGTCGCTTAGTACTCGCAGCGGTCGTTTGGCTCACAGCGATGATCCTCGCCGCTGGGGTGACAATCCCAACCCAAGTCTACGTCTACATGGTGGATGACACTCGATCACAATTGAATGTCTACATGGACGAGATTGCCGCCCAACTCGAAGTCGACAGCAAAGGCCAACTCACCCTGCCTACTCAACTTTCCGATCCTAGATTTAATCGTCCATACAGTGGTCTTTACTGGAGCGCATCGACGGACACAAGCCTAGAGCGTTCGCGTTCCCTATGGGATAAGAAAATCGAGTACAAAGGGTTAGATAAAGACGCCTTTGGTGCTCGTGATGAAAAGCTAATCACGTTGAAAAAGACCCTTTATCTGCCAGATTATGATGGTCCCATTAATGTCATCATCGGTATTGACGAAGACCCAATTGAAGGCACAATCCAGTCTTTAACTGGGCAGCTTTGGATCATTTTAGGATTGCTGTTTGCCGGTGTTCTTGCGGTTATCTTGCTACAAATCGCGTGGTCTTTAAGCCCGCTGACCAAGCTGCAAAGAGAATTAGCCGAGCTTAAATCAGGTAATAAGAAAGGCTTGGAAGAAGAGTACCCAAAAGAAATCTCACCTTTAATTTCTGACCTCAATGCTCTGCTCTTTCACTATCAAGAGTTGCTTGAACGTGCACGAAATCATGCGGGAAACTTATCTCACGCGCTAAAAACACCACTTTCGGTTTTAAAAAACGAAGTGCAAAACTTCACACCTGAAGAACAAGAACGCTTGAACGCACCAATCACACAGATCCAACAACACATCGATTATCACTTGGGTCGTGCTCGTATGGCGGGTTCAATGAACATCCTTTCGGTGAAATCGAACCCTTCAGAGCGTGTTGATGCCATATCAATGGCGTTTGACAAGGTCTACTCACATCGTGACGTCACACTGATTAACGAGCTTGATTCGGATTTGAATGTTGCGGTAGAGAAAACCGATCTGGATGAGATGGTGGGTAACTTACTGGAAAATGGCTACAAATGGGCGAATAGCATCATTCGTGTTCACTCAACGCTAGATAAAGACAACATTCATATCATAGTTGAAGACGACGGCCCGGGGATCCCTGCGCAGCAATTATGCCAAGTAATAAAGCGTGGTTACCGTCTGGATGAAACAACGCCAGGATCCGGTTTGGGCTTAAACATTGTCAGTGAAATGGCGCACAGTTACCGCGGTCAGCTTGAACTATCAGAGAGTAAAATGGGCGGTTTAAAAGCCACATTGATTCTGCAAAAGAGCCGCGCTTAAGTCGCTTACATAAGCCACTTACAGTAACGCTTTAAAATGGCACTTATCGATTTATTCGCTAGGTGCCATTTTTGTATCTAGATTGAGCTCTGGCCACTTAAATTTAGAGCTAACGACGGCTCGCTAATCAACAACACGTTTCCATCAGAGTAATAGTCATGCTTACTGTCCATTGCAACAGGCTGTGCCAGCGAATATAACTCCCCCACTAACGCTAAATCACTCACTTCAATTTGATTCGCTAGACGGTCTCTTTCACTATCCACATTAGGATCTATTCGATGCAACACCGTCACAATGCCTGAGTAATGCGCCAACTTGAGACCGTCATCGTAGCTAATCGCTCCAACCCAAATCGGCTGACCAGACTTTGATTCTAAACCTGCTTGCCACCAGCGGATATGAGAACGTTTTAGCAAACTTCCGGGCTCTTGGAATGCCATCGACTGTGGCTTGCCATTCCAAAACAGATCAGAAACGGGCGGCAGTTTCTGCTTCAACAGACGCACATAATCGGCCAATTCAATGTCGTTTCTTGAGAAAGTTTGGTTTTCTAGCCAGCCTAGCTCTTGCATTAGGCTTCTCGGGGATTCACCGACATACACCAAGTTCACTGCCTGAGCGTCAAACACATTCGAGCGCCCCGGATAAACCTTAAAGCCGATATCATTAAGTACTATCGATTGATTTTCAACAACGCCGTTTTGTTCAATATTGTCATCTGCTAGATAGAAAAAGTGTCCATAATTCGCAGCAACTAAACAGAACACTAAAGCTGTTAGGGATTTGGTCCATTTACGTGACCAGCTTTTCTTCCAAGCCACAAAGGCGAATACAGAAGCGATGAGCGCTGAGGCGATAAGAAGCTTGTGTTCAAACAGGATGAACTTAATGGAATCAATTGAAATCCATGTGTTAAGACCCGCGGCAAGCAAATACCCTGCAACGACAAACTGCCCAACACCGAGCATCAATCCAATTGATGAACAGACCGTAAAACGCTTCCAACTCACATTCACAGAACCCGCCATAAATGGCACGACCCAAGCAACAGGTCCGAGTAAGCGTGCAAAGATCAAAATGGCATTGCCGCGTTTTTTCATCAGCAAACGGCAACGGGCTATTGGGCGCTTCGTCTTAGCTTGCCACCGAATAAGCTTCCTCTGCGCTTTAGAGCCAGAACGTTTGCCAATAAAATAACTGAGTTGGTCGCCAATCCAACCGCCCAATAAAACGGCGACGACGCCCCAAATGACGCCTTGGTGTAATTGATAGCCCGCAGCGAGCAAAAACGGCTCGCCCGGGATAAAGAGGTTAGGTCCAATCGTCGCATCTAACATAGCCCCGAAGAACAGACTGATCGCTTCCAGCATGCAGCCCCCGACAATTATGAGTGTTGATCTTTGTAGTGGCCGAATTTGTATTCCATTTCGTTATTACGCATCTCACCAAAGAAGAATCGACGCATATTAGCTTTGAAATAGGTCATGCCCATTTTAAAGAAACCGTCTTGATCAAGGCGGCGCGGATCGAATTCAAAAGTCATAGGTAAGAAGCGGAAACGCCATGTTTTTGAAGCTCGCTTTACATAATCGCAATCTTCACAAAGCGTGATGGACTCATCAAAGCCATTGATCTCTTTATGCGCACGTTTGGTAGAGAAAATACATGCCCCTACTGCGGTTGGAAATGTGTATTGAGTAATAAACAAACCTGCGTTAAACAGACCGTAGCCTAACTTATGTGCCATTGGCAGATCGTTTGATCCCATATAAACACCTGCTACTTCCAACTTCGCACCTTCCAATTTACCCATTGCTCGGCTCAGAAAATCGCTCGGTAAGCGCACGTCCGCATCTAAGAAAAGAATACGTTCATATTTTGCAAGTTCTGCTCCCGTGTTGCGTCCTAAGCTGACACCACGCGTTTCCATATGATGAACAGTCAGTTCTGGTAGTGAGCCATCGTAAGCTTGCGCGACCTCTCTCGTCGAGTCTTCGCTGTTCGAATCCACCACGATCACTTCAAATTTTTGGTGAGTTTGCTTGGTTAAATCTTCAAGTAGTCGACCAATACGTTTTTCTTCATTCAAGGTAATTACAACGATACTAACTGAATCCATAATGTGCTCCATTGAGGTTATCCGTTTATTTACGATGGAGAATAGAACCGAGTGACTTAACGGTTACTGAGGCCAACATTCATTTTGCGTTCATTTTGTTAATGAATGATTTCGTTCAGAAAGAGAATTGACTGCAAGAGGAATAAAACGTGCGAACAAAAAAAGCAAAATCGGTTAAAATCAGCGCAATGTGAGCAAACTTTTGCCCGAGCCGCAAAAACGACACTCTTCTGCAAGAAGAATTACTGGCTTTTTGGTGATTTAGGTACAATTTCGGTTGCTGAATTCAGAGCAGGATGATAGTATCCGCGCTCGCTTGAACAGTTCCTGTTTCAAGCTTTACCACGAACACAAGGTCGCATTGTGTCGTGAAGTTTTATTTTTTACTAATTTGAGAGTAAATACTATGAAATTCGAAGCAGTAGTACGTACTGAACTAGGTAAAGGTGCGAGCCGCCGCCTACGTCACGCTGGCAAATTCCCTGCAGTTGTATACGGCGGTGAAGAAGCAGCAGTTGCTATCGTTCTTAACCACGACGACATCGTTAACCAAATGGACAAGCCAGCGTTCTACGAAGGCATCGTTCTAGTTATCGACGGCGCTGAAGTTAAAGTTAAGCCACAAGACGTTCAACGTCACGCTTACAAGCCAAAAGTTGAGCACATGGACTTCATCCGTATCTAATTCCCTACCAAGGAATTAACGGATAAAATCCAAACCTTTTGCATAAAAGATTATCGGACTTACCAACCGAGACATCTAAAAAATTTCAAAACCCCGGAGACTTACCACCTCCGGGGTTTTACTATTTAGGGAAAAGTAAATTCTCTTCCTCTTTTCTCAATTTTATCTTCATTGCCAGCAGCTTACTCTACCAAACGCTGCGCAGCATATTCTTCAACAGTAAGTTATTACGTTCGTGCTATGTACTTCACTAACGTGACGTCGTTGAGTGTCATCTCATCAATGACTTCCGATTCCTCCTCTCCAGAACGTACAAAACCGCACTTCTTGTAGAAATTAAGCCCTTGCTTATTGCTATCCAATGCCTTAAGACTGATTTGCATCACTGGCGTTGAGAGCAAGCGAGTTTCTAATTCATCGATCAGAGCACTACCAGCACCTTGCCCGAAGTATAAGGGAGATACATAGCAGCAAGTCACAATAGCCGTTTTATCTTCACTAGAGTGATTAGGCAGCTCATAACTCAAAAAGCCGACAATCTCCTTCTGCTTCTCTACAACAATGAGATGTGCCAGTTGCTCCGTCATGACCCGAGTCCACATTCGCTCTCTACGCTCTCGAGTAAATTGGTCGATGTAGCTTTGAGGCATTAACCCTTTGTAAGCGACTTGCCATGAATCGACGTGTATTTTGGCGATCTGACCCGCTTCATCTCTAATTGCATTTCTAACTGTATATTCCATTGCTTGACTTTCCATTACTCCGGAGTAAACACCCTTTGACGACTGTACGCTTCAAACCCAAAAGACTGGCAAAGCTTTATCGAAGGCGTATTTTCGATATTTACTCGATACCTGATTTTACGCTGCCTCGACTTCACTTCATTGATTAAATGACTGAGCAGGCGTTTTCCATACCCTTTTCCTCTTGCTTCAGGAGAAACCAATATGGATAAAGATTCAAACGGTTCTTTCCCTTTATAGCAATAAGAAGCCAACACTGCGACCAGCTCATTTTTGTCAAATATGCCGTAAAAGAAATGGCTATCGAGGTCAAAGTCCGCTTTAAGGATATCTTCTTCGCTCATTCGGCTAACAAAAGATTCAAGTAATTCGAGATCAGATTCGATCGAGAGAGGAATTATCCCATCGTCTTTGTTATTACTATTATCATTAAATAAATAGTAGTCGACATCATCAAATTCACAGAACAATTGCTTATCATTGAGCTTTCTCTCCAGCTCATTTGGGTGAACATGTTTAATTGTTTCCCATAAACTTTCTGGGCAAGAAATATATGTGACGCTACCCGATTGGTATAGAAATACAGCGCAAAGTTCAGAGAACTTTTGCCAATAGTGCGGGTCATAAGAATAGCCGTTGTACAAATTGCCGCTCACATTGAACAGTCTTTGCCATGAGCAATCGATTTCCGCGGTAAGTGTGGTTGTTTTTTTGAGCATCCCTTCCTCTCAACACAGCGTACAGAAAAATCTTAACTATTTGTTTCATAGAGGGTAAGAAGACATTAATCTGATAAAATAATCACCAAAGTTTGCTTCATATCTCACCAAAATGCGTATTGATTCACATTAGAAAAATGAATTCAATTAAGTCACTCACAAAATAAAAACTTAAATTCAACTCCCAACCACAAAATACCATTTCTGTTTATTTGTAGACTTAGGTAGCAGCCTCGTTAATTCCTTTCGTCGACAGAAGTATAAATAAGACTCTGATCACTAAAGTTTAATATTTTTTCCGTATATTTCACGCCGTAACTAAATCAAAATCACACAGAAAGGATCCCCTATGAAGTTTTCCAAATCTCTTTTGGTGCTTTCAGTCGGCGCAGCACTAGCAGGATGTGGCTCAGACAGCGATAACTCTCCAGTTACTTGTGAAACAGCAGATTCATGTACTAAATTCACTGTTCTACACACTAACGACAACCACGGTCGTTTCTGGGAAAACAGTAAAGGTGAGTACGGCATGGCAGCACGTAAAACTCTTATCGAGTCAATTCGTGCCGAAGTTGCAGCTAATGGCGGTGAGTCAATCCTACTTTCAGGTGGTGACATCAACACTGGTGTTCCTGAGTCAGATATGCAAGACGCAGTGCCAGACTTCGTAGGTATGAACCTTCTTGGCTACGACGCAATGGCAGTAGGTAACCACGAGTTTGATAACTCTCTAGATGTCCTAGACATGCAAGCAGAACTTGCTGACTTCCCAATGCTAGCAGCAAACATCTATAAGAAAGATGCTGACGGAAAAGTAACTGATGAACGTTACTTTGCTCCTTACAAAGTGTTTACTATCAACGGTCTTAAAGTTGCAGTAATTGGTCTTACTACAAAAGACACTGCGAAGTTGGTTAACCCTGACAATGTAGAAAGCATTTACTTCGAAGACCCACAAGTTGAAATCCAAAAAACACTTGCAGAAATCGAAGCTAACGAAAAAGTTGACCTAGTATTTGCAACTACGCACATGGGTCACTACCAAGACGGTAACCACGGTAGTGAAGCGGCGGGTGATGTAATGCTGGCACGCTCTCTTAAAGAAGGTGAGCTTGATGCAATCATCGGTGGTCACTCACAAAACCCTGTGTGTATGGAACCAGGCACTAACGAATACGCTGACTTTAAACCAGGCGACGATTGTGCACCAGACCAACAAAACGGCACTTACATCATGCAAGCGCATGAGTGGGGTAAATACGTTGGCCGCGCAGATTTTGAATACTACGACGGCAAACTGCACCTAGCAGATTACGCGCTAATTCCAGTAAACCTAAAAGCCAAAGATGAAAATGGTGATTACCAGTTCATCACTGAAGAAATCAAGCCTGACGCAACAGTTAAGTCAATTCTTCTTCCTTACCAACAGCAAGGCCAAGATCTTCTAGACGTTAAAGTGTCTGAAACTGACGGCAAGCTAGAAGGTGACCGTACTACAGTTCGCTCACAGCAAACTAACCTTGGTCACCTATTGGGTGAAGCGTACCGTACTTACAACCTAGTAAATGCAGACTTCGGTGTGATGAACTCAGGTGGCGTTCGTGATTCAATCCAAACGGGTGACATCACTTACCGCGATGTACTGACGGTACAGCCTTTCGGTAACTTTGTAACGAAAGCAACCATGACTGGTGCAGAAGTGAAAGAGTACCTAGACGTAGTAGCAACTAAGTCTGCAGGTTCTGGTGCATACGCTCAACTAGATAACATCACGCTATCTGTTGATTGTGATGCTAGCGACGTAACAATCACTGACATCAACGGCAAAGGCTTCGATCTTGCAGCTACTTACACATTCTCTGTAATCAGCTTCAGCGCAGCAGGTGGTGATAACTACCCAATCATCGACGTTGAGTCTACACAGATGACTGACGCTTCTGTTCTGCGTGAGTTCTTTGTGAACAACCCTCAGATCTCAGCTGAAGACTTCAATAAAAACTTAGACAACATTCAGTACTTCAGTAACGGTCAAGCTGTTAAAGGCTGTCCATCTGCAAGCAACTAAACAAGCATAATTGCTTTAACTTGTTGTCGACATCCACTCAGTTAGTTAACAACTGAAACAAAGGTCGTCAGACTGACCCTAAGATCAACCGGAGCCCTAAAGGCTCCGGTTTTTTATTAGCGCTAAATCTCTGATAAAACACCACCTTCAAAAATCGTTCAAAAAATGTTCATTTGTGTTATTGACGCCTCTGTGTAGGACTTCTATGTTTGATAAGGTCTTTCAAATATGCAGATTCATTAACTGTGATTTATGACTCTTTTTGATTCACATAGCTAATGATTCTAAGAAAGATGCGAATGGCGTTACAAACACTGCTCTCAAACAATTTGTCTCTCAGACTTCAAACTAAAGCGATGGGCTTCTACGCTCCCGCAAACGAGCAGCCACCTGAACGCCAATGTGTTCAAACTGCTGCCATCGAGTTCTGGAGGTCAAAATGAAACGAGCCAGCAACAGCTATAGACTGCAATTAATTAAAGAAGTGGTCACTCGTAGAGAGCGCGAAGCGTGTACTGATCCTATGGCGAGATACATACATCAACTAATGGATGAATTGCCAACCAGTAAATTAGACGTGGAACAAAATCATCGCTTTGCAGGTAGTCACTTCGACGAACAAGCAGGAGGCTGGGTAAGCGACCAATGGTCATTGAAATAACGCCAAACGCTCGTATCTTTGGGCGAGAAGATGGATAGGAAGTTCCCGGCTCTTATGGATAAGAATTTCAGACTGGGCCGGGAATCGTTATGGAATGAGAACAATCAAAATAGAAATAAAAAAGCTAGAACAGATCTTGTTGTGGTGATGCATCATCGCGAGGCACTTCTTTTTTACCCTTCCCTGCTAACACCTTTCTTCTGTATCGTTGTCGACACAGCTTAATGACGTGCAACTGCTGCGCAGGAGTAAAGCTCAGCCAATTAAACCGCTCTTCTCTTTTACGCATACATCCCTTGCAGTAACCTTTTTCGTCAGAAGTACAAACTCCGACACAAGGACTTGGGACGGTAAAAAACTCCAATTGCTCCATGCTCAACCCGTTCTTCCGCTCACTTATGTAAGTCCGACACGTTTATAATCAAATAACCATAAGAAATTTCGAAGTTTTCGGTGAATTTCAATACCGAGAATGGGATCTCTGTTATAAAATACGCCGTGTTTAAAAACATACGAAACCATAACCGTATGCTGACAAAAACAGTGTTTTATTACCTATACTTACCACGTTTTCTAAAAACGGAGTCAATAAAATGAAGCTTAGCCTAAAAACGTTAGTAGCAGCAATCTCACTTCCAGTTCTAATGACTGCATGCGCTAGCAATGGTGACAATGTGAAAGAAATTACGGCTCAAGATCTACAGCACCATAACTGGCAGTTGGTTCAAATCGATGGCAATAACATCGAACTGAAAGAGCGTCAAAAAGCACCTCGCCTAGAGATTGGCGAAAACCTGACGGCAAACGGCAACGCTGGTTGTAACAACTTCTTCGGTCAAGCTGAACTGAAAGACAACCAACTACGCATCGAGAAAATGGGTATGACCATGATGATGTGTATGGATGACCAAATGAAGATTGAAAAAGTAATGTCTGAAACGCTTTCTGATTGGAGCGACATTACTCTGACTAACGAAGGTCTAGTACTGAAAAACGCAGACCACGAACTAACGTTCGAATTGCGTGATTGGGTAAACTAATCCTATATTCGTTTCGAGGCAATCGGTCTCTGACAGAATAAGTCTCTAAAAAAGCAGCCAATGGCTGCTTTTTTTGCTTTCGGTTTTTATCATCAGAATGACTGCTGAGAATAAGACTCCCCGTCAAAGCCACTCAATTGCTCATACGCTTTAGACAGAATTGCAATCCCGATGATGGTGACTACAAAGCTCAGTAGACTCATTAAGAAAGGCAGTTGCAAAAACGCCAATGGCGACATCGCCAATCCAAACAGAAGCTGCACCAAAATAACCACGCTCATCATGTACCAAGTATGGCCTTTGGTCAGATTCCATGCATAAGGGAAAGAGACACCTTTACCAATAGCAATCGCTGGAAACACAAGAACCAGTCGACAACAAATAACACCTAACACTAGCAACGCGATAGCGGCAAGTGCCACATTAATCATTGCGAAAAGCGCCGCAACCGCGACAACTGCGATTGTCATTGCCAAGTAGTGGCCAATAAACCACATTTCGATCTTTCCAAAGGTGAAACGTCCCCACTGAGGTACCGATTGAGGGCCTTTCAAAATGATGCTGTGTACGTTGATAGCCACAATGGCAGACAGTAATGCCATCAAAATTTGCACTAAGACAGTAGCACCGTCACCTTCTGATGTGCTTAAGAGAAGATCCAGAATAATTGAGAGGAGAATGGGTAACACGGTTGCTTTTGCGATCGCTTGTTTATGAGTACTCAGGGAAGAAAAAGCGCTTTTAACGGTATCGACAAACATAGTTAGGTTCTAGGGTCTGTTGACCTTTTGCGGTTAAATTTTGTTCGAGATAAAAGCGTTTTAATCGCGGCGAGAGGCTTGTAGCCTAGTTATTCTAAGCAAAATCCTCTCAACAAAGAGTAAAACGCTTTTAGCCGAACCCTTCGGGCAGCGTTTGTGGCTCCTTTCTACTGCGTTATCGGCTTATCAGGTAGGGCAACTACATTTCAAAGCCTCTGCCTTGTATAAAGAACCCACAAACTGCTGCAAAAATCAGCTCAAAAGGTCAACAGACCCTAGCCAAGATTAAGGTTTATTCTGGTTGCTGATGTTATCTTCCTGATATCAATTGAGCAAACCTTTCCCTAAATATCATTAGGTTACAATAAATATTTCGACCTAAATACTTTCATTTATCGATACCAAAATACACTGAAGCTAAATTAAATGCCCCACTTTATGGATCAACACCGCTAAGCTCTCTGCTTCGAGCTTCTTCATCACGTTAGAACGGTGCACCTCAATCGTTCTCAAAGATACGCACAATAAGTCCGCCATCTCTTGGTTTTTCATCCCCTTGACGACCAAACCGAGAACTTCTCTCTCACGCTTAGTGAGGCTCTGTAAAACCTGCTTAGCGCCCAACTTCTCACCATTTTTGAGTGACTGCGCCATCGCATCATCCACCGCCATCACAAGAGTGTTACCATCGACTGGTTTTTGAAAGAAATCGAGTGCGCCATCTTTTAGCGCATCCACTGCCATTGGAATGTCACCATGTCCAGTCAGGTAAATCACGCTAATTGGGCTGAGTTTCTCGTTCATCATTTGGTGAACATCTTGCCCACGCATGTCTGGCATGCGGCTATCGAGCAAAACACAGCCAGGTGCAGACAAATTGACCTCATTGAGAAAATCTATCCCGCTAGAGAAAGTCTCAACCTCATAGCCATAGCTTTCTAACAGAAATGCCATGGACTCTAATACTGGTTCTTCATCATCAACGATATAAAGCGAACAAAGATTACGACTCATGACAAGCCTCCTGATACGGTAAAACGATGGTCACCTGACACCCTGTTGGATCAATTGACCTAAATTGAATACTGCCTTGATGGGCATCAAGCACATCACGACAAATGGCCAAACCTAAGCCCAGTCCATTTTCTTTGGTGGTGTAGAAGGCTTGATCTAATGGTGTCTCTTGCTCTTCGATACCAATACCATTGTCCATCACATCGATAATCACCATCTCATCGCAAAAGCTAACGTGCAGATCCACGTACAAGTCTTTCCGTTTCGGCGAATGGCTCAAACAGGCGTCTTTTGCGTTATTCAAAACGTTGAGAATGACTTGCTGCAAACCAGTGGCGTCAGCAAAGACTTTTTGTGGCTCGCCAGAGTAAAGCACTCCCAATTGAATTCGGTGTCGTTGAAACTCGTAATCCACCAGCTTCATTGCTTCTTCAATTAACGAAGCTAAATCCACCCAGCTCTTTTCAATTGGCGTTTTGTTTATCAAGCTGCGAAGGCGCTGAATAATGTCACTTGCAGAAGTAACCTGCTGTTGAATTTTATCGAGGATTGGTGCCATCTCTTCGGCAGTAGCACCTCGCTCCATACGTACCTTAGCCCCTTGGCTGTAGTTCTTTATCGCGGCCAGAGGTTGATTTATTTCATGCGCGAGGCTACTACCAAGCTCACCGACTATGGTGATTCGCTGCGCGTGCTCAAGCATGGAACTCTTGCGGCGCAAATCGTTCATGGTGGTTTTTAGTGTTTCGCGACTGCGCTGAAACTTCCACTCCAGCCAGAAGTGATAGCCCGTCAACAACAGTAAAGTCAGTAAAGACGCCATCGCAATGGCTTGGTTCTTATGCAGCCACTCTTGCGCTTTTTGTCCCCAAGATTTTTGCAGCGGATGCATGTCTAAGTGCTTGTAAACTTTATCTACATTGATGCTCGGCGCAGGCAGCATCCAACCGACATTGTTTGCAGCAACCGCTGCCGGGTGGTCTTCTGGCATTGCGAATAGAGTTTGTGCCACCATCTGACCAACATCGACTGGCGCTCGTTCCGTCATCGCCATCGTCCAGTTTGGGTACAGTGGCGTACTCACCGCGCAAACTGAATCTGCAGGACGCTTCTCATTCAATACACGTAGGTTATGCAGTTGAATACGCCCCTCTTTCGCCATGTTCTCCAAAGTACAAGCAGGTACGATCGCCACATCGAGATCGTTCTCGATCACGTCCAAAATCAGTTGATCCGTTGGTGGGCCAGTAAAGTGGATCTTTTCAAAGAATGATGATTTGAAGTAGCCCAGTTTATCGAGCTCGTAACGCAGCGCGAGAAAACCACCAAACGCTTTTTCCGATACCGCCGCAACATTGGCTTTATTGATGTCTTTCAGTGTTTTAAAAGGCGATTCTTCACGTACAACCACCACCGAGGCAATCGACTTATTTGGTAAATCACTGTAAGCGGTTTTCTGCGTTGCCAACCAGTTGATTGGGTATTCGCGAGCAAGTTTGGTCGCCTGCCCCGGACTAGTCAGAATGAAGTCGAGCCAACCGTGCAAAAATGCATCTTCAAGTTGGTCGAAATCGTAAGTATGTAGGTTGAATTGATAGCCAGGATTCTGAGTCTCCAGCCAATCCAAAGTCGGTTGCCATGCTTCTCGCGCATGTGCGTGACCACGCAGCGCTAAAACACCCACATCGTAGTCTGTTCTCTGTACTTTTTGGTCATTAGCAAAAACAAAAGAGGTGAAGAAAAAAGAGAGAGCAAAAATGAAAAGAATAAACTTTTGAGAATAATTATCAATCACTTACAAAATACTACCAAAATACGGCTGTGGCGCATTTTACCACCATTCCCCCCTGCTACTTTGTTGCTTTAGATCAATCCCACATCATTATTGTGGGAAACCACAATATCGCCATTTAAACGATTTCCTCAGAATGCCTTACCCATAAAGGGGTAGAGCGCATTTTCACCTGTTTTAAATCATGAACACCCAAAATGAATAAAAAACGTTCATGCCTGTACTCCCCCTTCAAAAGCATTCTATCTGTCGAACCATCGAAGGTTCGGCTGTAAAACTTTAAATTAATATATGGAAGCAACTCATGAAAAAATCGACGATTGCGTTGGGTGTGTTCGCCGCTGTTACAGCGGTTGGCTACTCAGCTTACAATACGATGTTTTCGGCTGAGGCTGTGACTGTGGATGCTGCTGCTCAAGAGCAGAAGTTCACACAGTACGCTCACCCAGAACACTTCATTTCTGCACAACAACTGAAGTCGCTGATGGACGGTGACAAAGACGTGGTTGTGATCGGTGCGCTAAATCCTATCAAACCAGATAGCCCTATTTCTGGCTCTTACACTATGTGGCGTAACGATTACTCAGCAGCTGAAGACGCCTACGACTTCGGTGGTATGAGCAACAGCACAGAAGAGATGGAAACGATTCTAGGCAGCTTCGGCGCGACAGCAGACAGCACAATCGTGGTTTATGCAGCGGGCTCTCACCACGATGCAGCTCGCCTGTACTGGCAAATCCATAATCTTGGTCACCAAGACGTTCGTTACCTTGACGGTGGCTTGAACGCTTGGATGGGCGCTGGTTATCCGACAGGCTCTGCAAACCAAAGCGTGGCAGCGGTTGAATACAACGCACCTAACGCACAACAAGATAACAATGCCCTAGCCACGCTAGACATGGTTATTGCTGCGCAAAACAACCCTGATTGGGTGATCCTAGATACTCGCGGCAACGACGAGTTCAACGGTGAGGTTGCAGTTTCTGGCGCGTACGGCCCTGGCACAATCCCAAGCAGTGTTCACATTAACTGGACTAAAGCGCTGAACGAAGACACAACGCTGAAATCAGCAGAAGAACTGCAAGCCCTTTACGGCGACATCATCAAAGGCAAAAAAGTCATCGCTTACTGCCAATCTGGTGTTCGCTCTGCCCACACCACCATGATTCTTACTGAAGTCCTCGGTGCAGAAGGCGTCTACAACTACGACGGCTCATGGATCGAATACAGCCACGCTCACTACGAGCAAAAGAACCCTGAAGTGAACGTTATCAACGGCAAGAGCTAATCAACACGGAACCGCAGTGAATGAACAATGTAATTTTTAGCCAAAAGCTCTTCGACACCGCTCAAACGATTGTCGATGGTTGTATGGGTGATGCCGATCCGGCATGTCAAACCGCATGTCCAATGCACACGGACGTAAAGCAGTACGTTCGCATGGCAGGCGAAGGTAATTTCCAAGGCGCTTTGGATCTGATCCGCAGCAAATTATTCCTTCCTCAAACTCTTGGTCGTATTTGTGCCCACCCTTGTGAAGCGTCTTGTCGTCGTAACACAGAGTTCGGTCAACCGATCAGCGTAGCGGGTATCAAACGTTTCGTTGCAGAGAAAATGGATAACCAAGATCACTGGGATCTCAACATTGCCCCTCTAACGAACAAACACATTGCGATCGTAGGTGCTGGCCCTGCTGGTGCTCAAGCAGCGATCGAACTTCGTCGTCAAGGCCACGAAGTAACGATTTACGAAAAGCTAGACGTATACGGCGGCATGATGCGTGTGGGTATCCCTGAATACCGTCTACCACGCGATGTTATCGATTTCGAATACAGCTACCTAGCGATGCTGGGTATTAAAACTCAGTTTGGCGTTGAGATCGGCAAAGACATTAGCTTCGACACTCTACGTAGCGAACATGATGCTGTGATTCTGGCTCACGGTGCACACGTAGGTTCGATCATCCCTCTGCCGGGTCATGACAACGATGGTGTGTTCTCTGCGGTTGAGTACCTAAAAGAGATTTCTGAAACTCGCCAATTCCCTCGTGCAGGTAAACGCGTGATGGTTATCGGTGGTGGTGACGTTGCAATGGACTGTGCTCGTTCTTCATGGCGTATTGGTGCAAGCGACGTTTACCAATGCTCACTTGAGAGTCTTGAAAACCTACCTGCAAGCCAAGTCGAAATCGATGAGTCACTAGAAGAAGGCGTCGAGTTCAACGCAGGTTGGGGCCCAGTTGCTATTGAACATGAGAACGGCAAAGTTACAGGCATTACGATCAAGAAAGTACTGTCTATCTTCGACGAGCAAGGCAACTTTGCTCCTCAATACAGCGAAGAAAGCAAAACCATCTCTGTGGATACGGTTGTTTTCGCTACGGGCCAAATCGTGGCAGACATTACTGACGGTGCACTAGAGCAAACTCGCGGCGGTCGTTACGTTGTCGACAAACAAACACTAGCATCAAGCCTAGAAGACGTATTCGTAGCCGGCGACGCATGTGGCGGTAACATCGTGATTGAAGCGATGGCATTAGGTCGTAAAGCAGCAATGAGTGTTGAGCGCTTCCTAACGGCTCGTCCACTGACTGAAGATCGCGACTTCGAGCAAGAGTACAGCTACGCATCTCGTCTAGACGTACCACTACCAAAAGGTACGGTAGATACCCCTCGCCTACACGGTGAATTACGTGACGCTGAAGAGCGTAAGCAAGATTTTTCCCAAGTGGATTTAGGCTTTACTGAAGCGCAAATCAAACTAGAAGCCTCTCGCTGTCTGCAATGTAGCTGCAAGCTATGTATGACCGAGTGCATCATGATGAATGACTTCAGCGATTGTCCGAAGACCATCTTCTCTGAGTTTGTGAATAACAAGTCGATGGACCCACTGATGGCTTACTCATGCAACGCGTGTGACCAATGTACCATCGTGTGTCCGAAAGACTTCCCGATGAAGGAAATGTTCCTAGGCGCACGTGCTGACTTTGTTAAGGCAAACAACGGTGAATCTCCAATGCCGGGTCATAAAGCGATCAACATGCACCAGAAGCTGGGCTTCTCAAAAATCTTCACTATGGCAAAACGAGCGGTATCGACAAAATGAGTAATAAAGTATTTATGCCAGGATGCAGCTTGCCATCCTACTCACCAGAAGGCGTAGCGGCAATCGCAAGCTACCTAAAAGAAGTATTCCCTGAGATGGGCGCAGTGCAGAAGTGCTGTGGCAAACCGACCGCGGCTATCGGTCAAACAGAGAAGTTCAAAGAGCGTTACGGCCAGCTCCAAGCGGACTTTGACAAGCTGGACGCACAAGAAGTCATTGTGGCGTGTCAAAGCTGCTACGGCATGATCAAAAAATCCGGTGGGACACAAAAGCCAGTTTCATTGTGGAAACTGCTTCCTGAGATTGGTCTGCCAGAAGCATTACGCGGCAAAGCAAAAAACAGTGATGTGGTATTCACCATTCACGACTCTTGTTCAACTCGCTACGAGAAAGAACTGCAAGATGGCATCCGTTGGATCTTAAACGAGCTTGGTTACAAAACCTCTGAGCCAGAACACACACGCGAAAACACGCGCTGCTGTGGCTTCGGCGGCATGGTTGTGCCAGCAAACCCAGACGTGGCCACGCGCGTAATCAAGCGCCGAGTTGAAGAGTTCGAGACTGACTACGTTGTGGTTTACTGCTCGGCTTGTCGTGCATCCATGATGGGTGTTGGTACGAAATCTTGGCACATTCTGGATCTGATGTTTGGCCCTGTGATCATGCAAGGCGATGAACCGCCAGTCAACGTACTTGCAAGCCCTGTGAAAGCTTGGTTCAACCGCTACAAATCAAAAGCAGGTCTGATCAAGTGTATGTCTGTGTAACTGCCTCGGTGTCGTTATCTCTGTTTAATTATTAGGTTTAAGTGAAGTTGAACTTATGAAATTCGTAAAAATCGCTCTTATCGTCGCTGTTGTAGCTATTGCTCTGTTCGCGGCAAAACAAACTGGCATTCTTGAAATCATCACTGACATCAAGAGTCTACAAGATTGGATCGCAAGCTTCGGTGTGTGGGGTTACGCCGTATTCGTAGCAGCATTCGTGTTTGCATGTGTTTTCCTACTTCCGGGCAGTGCGTTCACCATTGTGGCAGGTATCGTATTTGGTCCTATCAAAGGTGGCGTATTGGCGCTGTTTTCCGCAACGCTTGGCGCAGTGGCAGCATTCATCGTGGCGCGCTTCCTATTGCGTAACACCATCATGAAGAAGTTTGGCGACAACCCAATCTTCAAAAAAATCGATGACGGTGTAGCAGCAAATGGTACAAGCTTCTTGATCCTGACTCGTCTTGTGCCTGTGTTCCCATTCAGCCTACAAAACTACGCTTACGGCCTAACCAGCCTAAACCTAGGTACTTACGCTCTGGTTTCGCTACTAACAATGGCACCAGGTGCATTCATCTTCGCTTACATGGCGGGTGATATTGCGACAAACGGCGTGTCTGCGATGCTGCTAGTGAAATTTGCAGTTGCAGGCCTTGTGTTGTTTGGCATGTCTCTGATTCCAAAATACATCGCGAAGAAAAAAGGCATCAACATGGAAGAATTAGCGAAGTAATCCGGTCTATCCATTATTGACGCCAAAAGAGTGCGACTTATCGAGAGTTGCACTCTTTTCATTGCTACTAATTTGCTCACACTTTGCCCTTCAATTGGTGACTTTTAAGGCCAAAAACTGACGTGGATTGGTATGACCTCACAAGGCGAGTAATTCTCTGAATCTATTATCAAATTCGCGTTGATAATAAAGCGAGATAGATTACTATCCACCTTGAGGGAACGGAGCTTCCAGCGTGGTTTATACCCATAGTTTTAGTGCTGAAAACAAACGATTTTCATCGCATTTTTCATCGCATGGGTATACAGAGCTCCAAAATGAAAACAAAGATAAGAAACACGGATTACGTATGAAAAAGCTACTTAGCACCATTGGCATTTTAGCCACCACTTTTGCCACCTCCTCTTTCGCCGCTGCTCATTCAGAAGAATGGCAAAAAATAGAACAGCAAGCCGACGGTCAAACCGTTTATTTTCATGCTTGGGGTGGCAGCCAAGAAATTAACCGCTACATCCAATGGGCAGGCAAAGAGCTTAAATCTCGCTATAACGTGACGCTCAACCACGTCAAAGTCACTGATATTTCTGAAACCACCACTCGTCTTATTGCAGAGAAAGCTGCAGGCAAAAACAGCGGAGGCAGTGTTGATATGGTTTGGATTAACGGTGAAAACTTTAAATCAATGAAAGACAACCAACTGCTGTTTGGCCCTTTTGTTGACGGTCTACCAAGTTGGCAATATGTCGACAAAACACTACCGGTAGATATCGATTTCTCTGAACCAACAGATGGTCTAGAAGCACCTTGGGGTGTCGGCCAACTGGTGTTTATCTACGATGAAAAAACGCTAAACAACCCGCCAAGCTCGTACGCAGAAATGCTGAACTACGCAAAAGCGTTTCCAAATCGTCTGACTTACCCTCGCCCACCAGAGTTTCATGGCACCAGCTTCATCAAATCTCTGCTAATCGAGTTGAGTCATAACGACGCTGCACTGCAAAAGCCAGTGACAGGCGAATCATTTAAAACCGTCACGCAACCTCTGTGGGCTTACCTAGATGAATTCCACAAAGTCGCATGGCGCGGCGGTAAGCAGTTCCCGGGTGGTACCGCGGAAACCGTGCAACTGCTGGATGACGGTCAGATTGACTTAGCCATCACCTTCAACCCGAATGCGGTTTACTCAGCACAATCAAGCGGCAACCTTGCAGAGAGCACCAAAGCGTATGCGATGGATGCTGGCGCGCTGTCTAACATTCACTTCCTAGCAGTTCCTTGGAACGCAAATGCCCGTGCAGGCGCACAAGTTGCTATAAACTTCTTATTAAGCCCTGAAGCGCAATCTCGCAAAGGTGATATCAATATCTGGGGAGATCCTTCAGTGCTAAGCAGCCAATACCTAACGGGCACGGCTAAAAATACTCAACAATTCAAATCTATCGCAGAGCCACATCCTAGCTGGCAAGCTGCGCTAGAAAAAGAATGGTTGAAACGCTACGGGAATTAATAAGCATCCATGTTAAGAGCGCTGTATCTAGTTATTATCGCAGTTTGTATATTGCCAACCATTCCGGGGTTGCTCGGCGTGGTGGTTTCTGCGCTCGGCTATGTCCCTCCTATCGGTTTACATCACTTCTCGCTGGATGGCTTTAGTGCCGTCTTCAATTGGGAAGGCGTGTGGACTTCCATTGGCCTGACTTTCTATTCCGCCATTTTCAGTAGTTACCTTGCTTGCTTAATGACCTTTGCGATTCTGCAAGCTTCTTGGGGCAGTAAATTCTGGCGTAAGATTGAAGTCAGCCTTTCCCCACTTCTCGCTATGCCACACGTGGCGTTTGCTATTGGCTTTGCTTTCCTATTTGCGCCAACGGGCATGGGCGTTCGCGTACTCAACCAAATGTTTGATTACGATCCAAATGCACAAACGGTGAATGACTTAGCACTGCTGATCAAAGACCCATACGCACTGGGTTTGATCACCATGCTTGCCATTAAAGAAGTGCCGTTTTTATTGTTGATGAGCATTCCTATTCTTCAGCAATTAAAAGTCGAAAAGATTGAAAAAGTCAGCCATTCGATGGGTTACAGCTCAGCACAAGCTTGGTGGAAATGCGTTTTCCCACAATGGTTAGCAAAGCTGCGCTTCCCAATGTTGGCTGTTCTGGCTTACAGCTTGTCGGTTGTTGATGTGGCGCTAATCATTGGCCCAACCAACCCTCCTACATTTGCTGTGTTGGTATGGCAGTGGTTTAACGATCCTGACTTATCCCTGCTACCAAGAGCGGCGGCAGGTGCAGTGATGTTGTTTGCCATTGCGAGCATCTTGATTGGTTTTGCACGACTCGTCGAATGGAGCATTACCAAAGGCTTCAAACGCTGGCAATACTCCGGCCGTAGCGGCTTCCGCTTACCGGGTAAAACCTTGTTCTCTATGATTGCCTTGCTAGCACTGTTAATGGTGCCACTTATGGTGGTCTGGAGCTTCGCTCAACGTTGGCGATTCCCAGATTTATTACCAAGCCGTTACAGCTTACGTTTTTGGGAATACGAGTGGCAAAGCATTCTCGGCACGCTCGAGCAAAGCATGTTGATTGCGGTGATCAGTGCGTCTATTGCCCTTGTACTGGCGCTGATTGCTCATGAATACCGATTACGTTACCGCTGGCAGGTGCCGGGATACATCATTGCCGTACCAATGTTGATCCCCCAGCTATCTGTGTTGTTTGGTATGCAAGTCGTCACGCTGTATCTCGACAGCAACGCGTACTTCTTCTGGGTATGCTGGGCTCACGTGTTCTTTGCGTTCCCGTTTGTTTATCTGTCCTTGGATGGCCCTTGGCGGAGCTTCGACAATGGATTAACTCGTGTTGCCCTAAGCCTTGGTAAATCACCGATGCAGGCTTGGCTAAAAGTCAAACTGCCGATTCTTCTGCCTGCAATAGCGTTTGCTTGGGCGGTGGGCATTAGTGTTAGCTTGGCGCAATACCTACCAACGTTGGTGCTGGGGGCAGGTCGCATCAGCACCATAACAACAGAAGCGGTAGCCCTCTCAAGTGGCTTCGACCGTCGTGTCACCGCGATTTACGCAATTTGGCAAGCTCTCTTGCCGTTAATGTTCTTCTCTTTTGCGATTCTACTTAGCCGTTTACACGTTAAGTATCGCCGGCTGTCTATTAAAGGTTTACTACCGAATGAGTCTTTGTCTCGAAAACCTCGCCATCCGTAAAACCAATGGCGACACACTTTTCTCTGCGTTCAACATGACGGTAGAGAAAGGGGAAATTGTTACCCTGATGGGCCCAAGTGGCTGTGGCAAATCCACCTTGTTGGATGCCATTGCTGGTCACCTGTCTTCCGAGTTCGACTATTCAGGCTCAATCACGCTCGACAATGAAAAGCTGGATGCTTTACCTGCGCACAAGCGCCAAGTCGGCATTCTTTTCCAAGACGATTTGCTCTTTCCGCACCTAACCGTGTGGGAAAACCTTGCGTTCGCACTACCCAATTCAATCAAAGGGGCTGAGCGTAAAGAGCGCGCGATGCAGGCTTTGAAGCACATCTCGCTAACTAAACTTGCAGAGTCTTTCCCTGATCAAATCTCAGGCGGCCAGCGCGCGCGTATTGCCCTCACTCGCATGTTGTTGGCAAAACCGAAAGTTGCCCTGCTCGATGAGCCATACAGCAAGCTGGATAAAGATCTGCGTGTACAGTTTCGTAACTGGGTCGTGGAGCAGCTTCAACAAGCCAATATTCCTGCTTTAATGGTGACTCACGATGAGGATGATATTCCAGAAGGCAGTCGGTGCCTGAACTGGCCTTGGGAGACAAGCCATGCTTGATAGCCTGAGTATCAAAATCATTAAGTGGCCATTGGCACAGAGTGCGAAATTGATTGATAAATGTGGCGTGACAGCTAACCAAACCACCTTATTTGGCTTCGCCCTTGGTTGTTTCGCCTTACCTGCATTGATGGCAGAGCAATACACGCTTGCATTAGCGTTTATTCTGCTAAACCGAATTTGTGATGGATTAGATGGTGCGTTGGCAAGAATTCAAGGCATCACCGATGCCGGAGGCTTCCTTGATATTAGTTTAGACTTCTTGTTCTATTCTCTGATTCCCTTTGGCTTTGTACTAGCAAACCCAGAACAGAACGCCGTCGCAGGTGCGTTCTTGATCTTCTCGTTTATTGGTACAGGAAGCAGCTTCTTAGCTTTCGCGATCATGGCGGGTAAACGTGGTATCGATAACCCTGTCTACAAGCATAAATCTCTGTACTACATGAGCGGTCTGACAGAAGGCACAGAGACCATAGGTTGCTTCGTACTGTTCTGTTTGTTCCCTCAGCACTTTGCCGTGATTGCGTACATCTTTGGTGCTGCGTGTTGGTTTACTACGTTTACGCGCATTTACTCTGGATTTCATACACTCAAAGATAGCTAACACCGCACAAAATATTCGTTTTTTGAGGAAGAACACCACTAAGTCATTGTTTCCTAAAGCATAAAAGCACATGCAAAATAGAGGTATATACTCTTTGGGTGCAGAAACTATTCGGAGGCTATATGAAAAAATACTTCAAGCTAGGCATGTTACTCACAATTTCTTGTGCGGTCTTGCTTGGCGGCTGTACCTCACCTAACCCGTACGGAGATGCATACGGCTCGTCCGACACTCGTAAAGTTCAGCAGGTTTACTACGGAACGGTAGAAAAAGTTGAACCAGTAACCATTGATGCCTCTACCCAAGCCAACGCCATCGGCACAATTGCGGGTGCTGCCGTGGGTGGTATTCTGGGGTCGAAAGTTGGAGGAGGCTCTGGCTCAGATATCGCAGCCATTGGTGGTGGTTTGTTAGGTGGTTATGCCGGTAGTAAAGCCGCCGAAGCAACCGCGAAAAGAAATGGTGTGAACCTGACCATTCGCCTAGAGGATGGAAAGATCATATCTGTCGTTCAAGAAGCAAATCCAAACATGATTTTCCAGCCAGGACAAGCCGTCCAAATCAACATGTCTGGTAATGACGCAAGGGTTGTTCCTCGCTGATTTGAACACTATTCGTTCGTTCCATTGGTTTGCATTTATTAATTCAAGATTGCTAATCCACGCGAGCACTCATTACTTACTCATGGGCTTACGCATTTTTTGAATCAAGTTTGATCGTAGTCAATGGAACATCAATCTCTCACACCTTTCGATGTTCAAATGACATCAAATTGCTAGCATGAGCTCATTCAAGATAACTCTGGACTTGCTATGACTCCTACCGTCGACCATGTACTCCTCAATATCGCACTCAATCTGAGTTCAAATCGCTCTCATGAACAGCAATACCAAAGCCTTATTGATGGGGTCGCACAAGTATTCCCTTGTGATGCAAGTTGTTTGTTTATCTTTGATGAAGATGGCTTCCTAACGCCAGTTGCAGTAAAGGGCCTATCGAGCTCAGTACTCGGTCGCCGTTACTTTCCTAAAGCTCATCCACGCTTGGACGCTATTATCCACAGTCGTGAACCAGTTCGCTTTGATGCTGACTGCGCCCTGCCCGATCCATTTGATGGAACACTTTTAACGGAAGATCAGTGCATTGATGTCCATGACTGCATGGGCTTTAGCTTGTACGTCGAAGGACAACTTGTTGGCGCGTTAACCATGGATGCGCTTGCTGTTGGCGCGTTTGATCATATCGACCCAGTAGCTATCGAAACCTTCGCGGCACTAACGGCGGCGACACTGCGTAACATTGCACAATTAAAAGCCCTTAAAGCGCAGAACCAGAAGCAAAAGAGCGTCACACAAACCCTGATCCAACAAGCGCGCTCACAACACAGTGACATGGTTGGCTTAAGCCCACAAATCAATCAACTACGAAACAACATTGCGACCGTTGCTCAGTCGGATTACGCAGTATTAGTAACGGGAGAAACGGGGACAGGTAAAGAGCTTGTTGCTCATTCAGTTCATGCTCAATCTCATCGAAGCGATAAACCGATGATTTACGTAAACTGCGCTGCCCTACCCGAAGGTCTAGCGGAGAGCGAACTGTTTGGTCACGTTAAAGGCGCGTTTACCGGAGCCAATAGTCATCGTGCAGGTAAGTTTGAACTGGCTGATGGCGGTACAATCTTCCTAGATGAAGTGGGTGAATTGCCTTTGATTTTGCAGGCAAAACTGCTGCGAGTTATCCAACAAGGTGAGTTGCAACGTGTGGGCAGCGATCAGCATTTGATGGTTAACGTGCGCATCATCGCAGCCACCAACCGACAGTTAGAAAAAGAAGTGGAAGATGGCACATTCCGTGCGGATTTGTTCCATCGTTTAAATGTATTCCCAATCAAAGTGCCTCCACTGCGTGCGCGTGATGGTGACATTCCAGTTCTTGCAGGATATTTGTTAGAAAAAGTACGTCAGCAATTTAACGCGCCAAACCTTCACGTTCACCCTAAGGTACTGACTCAACTAGAATCTCTGCCTTGGTACGGTAACGTTCGAGAACTTGAACACACCTTAACGCGAGCTGCGTTACATGCGATTCAACAAGGCGCGAGCACCATCATGCTCAATCACTTTGATACTTCATTGGTACTGGATGATGTAAAAAACACATCACATTACTTGCCGAAAGAAAGTCAGCCAATGCGAGAGTTAGTCGAGAGTTATCAACGTGACTTGATTGAACACGCTTTAAGTCAAACTGGCGGTGTTTGGGCAAAAGCAGCAGAGTTTTTACAAATGGATCGAGGCAACTTGTATCGCATGGGTAAAAAGCTCGGGATTAGCAAATAGAAGCCTCTACTTCGCTCTCTTCTCTTGAGAGAGAAGAAACTTACGTCTTAAAAAGATAGATTCCGGATGGCTCGCTTAGGCTCGTCCGGAATGACTCCTAGCCCGAAGCAGATCGAGCCGACGAAGGAGCGCAGTCGGGAATCTCTTGCCTTCACAAAACCGCATTAACTTTTCTCCTGTTTAACAAGCACTTCCACTATCGCCCGTTAAAACGTTTCTCGCGCGTTGCTTTTATCATCACATCTAACACTCCGTTGTCATTTGCACATCATTCGCGTTGTCACAATCACATCAAACACGTACCTAAAAACAAATAAAGTCATTTAAAATCAATAACATAAAAATTGGCACGCATTCTGCTCTATTGGAGAAAACAAAACGACTATTACTACAATCACTGGAGAACCCAATATGTTCTGTATTCAATGTGAACAGACAATCCAAACCCCAGCTGTAAAAGGCTGTTCTTTCGCACAAGGTATGTGTGGCAAAACTTCAGAGGTATCCGATCTACAAGACGTGTTGGTTTACACTTTGCAAGGGGTTTCTTTTTGGGCAGCACGCGCGCTTGAATTCAACATCATTAATGATGAAATCAACCAATGGGCTCCAAGAGCATTCTTCTCTACGTTGACTAACGTAAACTTCGATCCAGAACGTATCCTTGAGCTAACCTCTCAAGCAGCTACTTACAAAGCACTGCTAAAAGACCAAGTGATGTCTGCAGCCACACTGGCAGACAAAGTGGTAGAGAACATTCCTAAGGTCGCGGACTTTGAACTGCCAAATAGCGCAGAAGAAATCCTAGCATTTGCTCCACAAGTGGCTGTAAACCGCGGTAAAGACCAAGTACACGAAGACGTTATCGGCCTTCGCCTACTTTGTCTATATGGTCTAAAAGGTGCCGCTGCATACATGGAGCACGCACGCGTACTTGAGCAAACCAACAATGACATCTTCGCAGAATACCACGAAATCATGGCTTGGTTGGGTACTGACCCTGAAGATCTAGGCGAGCTGCTAGACTGCTCAATGCGCATCGGTCTTATGAACTACAAAGTGATGGAAATGCTGGATCATGGTGAAACAGCTACATTCGGTCACCCAGAGCCAACCACTGTTAACGTTAAGCCAGTGAAAGGCAAATGTATTCTTGTTTCTGGTCACGACCTTCACGACCTAGAAAAAATCCTGCAACAGACCGAAGGCAAAGGCATTAACGTTTACACCAATGGTGAAATGCTGCCTGCACACGGCTACCCAGAGCTGAAAAAATACCCTCATCTAGTGGGTAACTACGGCAGTGCGTGGCAGAACCAACAGAAAGAGTTCGCTAACTTCCCTGGCGCGATTGTGATGACATCAAACTGTCTATTGAACCCGGACGTTGGCCAATACGCAGACCGTTTATTCACACGCAGCATTGTAGGTTGGCCAGGTGTGGCTCACCTTGAAGGTGACGATTTTAGCCAAGTCGTTGAATGTGCATTAGCGCACGAAGGCTTCCAACATGACGAAATCGAACACAACATCACGGTTGGCTTCGGTCGCAACGCACTAATGAACGCTGCACCAGCAGTTATCGACCAAGTGAAGCAAGGCAACATCAAACACTTCTTCCTTGTAGGTGGCTGTGACGGTGACAAAGCTGAACGTAGCTACTACACCGACTTCACTGCAGAAGCGCCAGAAGACACGCTAATCCTAACGCTGGCTTGTGGTAAATACCGCTTTAACAAAAACACGTTTGGTGATATCAACGGCATCCCTCGCCTATTGGATGTGGGTCAATGTAACGATGCGTACTCAGCAATCCAGCTTGCACTTGCCCTTGCGAAAGAGTTCGACTGCGACATCAATGAGCTACCGCTAACGCTTGTTCTGTCTTGGTTCGAGCAAAAAGCAATTGTAATTCTGCTTACGCTATTCGCTCTTGGTGTGAAAGGCATCTACACAGGTCCAACTGCTCCTGCATTCCTAACGCCAAACTTGATTGAGATTATCCAAGACAAATTCGACATGCGTAGCATTGGCAACGTTCAGGATGATCTTAAAACTATCCTAGCAGCGTAATCGCCTCGCTTATCACGCGCCTCCTTAATTGGGGGCGCTTTTATCTATTGAGTATTCGACAACCAAAGAGATTGATATGTTTTTTGAATGGCAAGGCAGTCAACCTGTCACGCTGCGCTGCGTAGATAAATACCATGAGACTGCCGATGCAGTGAGCCTCAAGCTGGCAGACCTATCAGAGTCGCTTTTGTTTGAATTTAAAGCGGGTCAGTTCATCAACCTTGGCGTTGAAATCGATGGCAAGATGGAGTTCCGCGCCTACTCACTCAGTTCCCTTTCCGGTGACGATTGCTTGCAACTGACCATCAAACGCGTCGATGGTGGTAAAGTATCAAACTACATCATCGATAAACTTTTGATTGGCGATACGGTTCAAGCCCTTCCTCCAACGGGTGATTTCAACTGTGTTGACCATCCGCCAATCGCACTCGATGGTAAAAAGAAAGCTCTGCTGATCAGTGCTGGGTGTGGCATCACTCCTGTATTCGCGATGGCAAAACAGTGGCTGAACAATGATCAAGAAGTAGATATCGAGTTTCTGCATATCGCTCGCTCTCAACCAGAAACAATTTACTTTGATTTGCTAGAAACTTACCACTCAGTTTATCCAGACTTTCACTTGAAGCTGTTACTGAAAAATCGCGGTGAGACGCAGCACCCAGAAGGTCGCTTGAATGCCGAGTGGTTAAAAGAACTGGTGCCAGACTTTAAGCAGCGAACAGTTTACCTATGCGGACCAAACCAGTTTATGCTTGATGTCCAAAGTTACTTGAGTGAGCTTGGCTTTGATATGGCAAACTTCTTTCAAGAAAGCTTTACACCAGCGGCCAGCGACACAGCTGAAGCGTCAGATGAAACGGCCTGTGTGTCAGTACCAGATTTTGCTCAAGCGATTGATGCACAAAAAGGTCAAGTCCTTGCCGATGTGTTGGAAGGTGCGGGATTACCGCTGATCGTGGCTTGTCGAAGCGGCATTTGTGGCTCTTGTAAGTGTAAGGTCCGAAAAGGCAGCGTATCTTCAACCAGCCTTGAAACACTAACACCGGAAGAAATTGAGCAAGGCTATGTACTTGCCTGCTCTTCGATGATTGAATCCGATCTTGAAGTTCAGATTGGTTAAAACCCTTGATACGAACATTAAAAAAGCGCCGTGCTAGGCGCTTTTTGTTTATGGAAAAGTATTATTAAACTCGGAAGTTTCTTTATCTAAACTCAGCTAAACAGTAAAACCTTGAGTGCAGCTTCGCTATCTACATCCATAAACTCTGGTGGGTTATCCAAACGCTCACGGAATGTTAGCTGTGGCGCTTCTTCCTTCATGCTTTCAATCAAGAAATCGCTGGTCACCGATGGAGAGTTAACACACGCTAACACCTGACCACCTTCTGCCAATAAATCTGGCAAACGACGTAGAATCTTTTTGTAATCTTTGGTTAGTGCAAAGCTGCCTTTCTGAAATGACGGCGGATCAATGATGATCATATCGTACTGACCTGACTTCTTAATCTTGCCCCACGATTTAAAAATATCGTGCCCCATAAAGCTCACTTGGTTGATGTTATGACCATTCAGCTTATGGTTCTCACGACCTTTAGACAGCGACGCTTTCGCCATATCCACGTTAACCACTTTATCTGCGCCACCAGCAATAGCCGCCACAGAGAAGCCACAAGTGTAAGCAAACAAGTTAAGTACGTTTTTGTGCTTGGCATTTTCACGAACCCAATCACGACCGTAGCGCATATCAAGGAACAGACCGAAGTTCTGGTTACGACCGATGTCTAGCTGGTACTTCAAGCCACTTTCTTCAACCACAGGTCGAGCATCTAGCTCACCCAACAGAATTTCTGAAGGTGCGCCGTCAGCGTAACGGTGCTGAATCACGATAGTGCGACCTTGTTTATCTGCCCACAGAGCAGAATCAGAAAGCGTGTTCAATCCTGCTTTCAATTCGCTCAGAAACGCCTCGTCCACTTCTTTAAATAGATTGATGATCAACTGACCTTGTAACCAATCACACGTAATTTGCTCTAAACCTTCGAAGCGGCGGCCACGACCGTGAAACAGTCGGCGGATTTCGTTGGGAGCTTGTGTTAGCTCGGCTTCTAGATGCTGAAAAAACAGCGGAAGTTGTGATGCTTGCATCGAATTCTCTTATTCGTTTTCTTTGTGATGGTTATTTGATCGTAGGCCAGTTTAGTTCCCACGGAGAGAGCCAAGTGTCGATACCTTGGGATACCGTTTCATTGTGCCATTTGCTGCCAAGTGCTTTGTGTTCACGCGGGTCGCAAACATAGCAATGTGTTTCATCTTGATACGGGAAACACAGCGAAAATGCATGCAAGTAGCCACGGTCGGCTTCATTGCCCGCGTTATAAATAGGATCGCCAACGATACCCGAGCCGACTGATTTCAATGCCACGCGAATTTGGTGCGTTTTGCCAGTGTGCGGCTTGCATAAAAACAGGCGCTCTCCCGGCTCTGCAGCGAGGGAGAAGAATTGGGTAATCGCTGGATTCGTTTTGCTGTTGACCAGTTTCCATGAAGAACGACGCGAGCGTTCCATGTCACCCACTACCAGCCCTTGCTTCTTCTTAGGCTTTTTCGAACCAATCGCAAGATAGAACTTCTCGACTTCACGATCTGCAAATGCTTGCGACAACGCACTTGCTGCTTTTGCGTTGCGACCCAAAAGCAAAATTCCAGACGTCATTTTGTCGAGGCGGTGGATAAGATACAGCTGCTCATCACCACTTTGTGTTGCTACTTCTTGCAGCAACATTGTATCACCATCGTCCTTATGCACTGAGACGTTGGGATGTTTATTGATGATCAGAAAATCTGGATGGGTGTGTAGAATGTCGAACATAAAAAACTGGCTCCACGTTTGGAGCCAGAAGTATACCGATTCTAAGCAATTAGGCGAGCTTAAACTTACCCACCAGCGCTTCCAATTCTTGAACTTTACGGTTCAGACCTTCTACGCTTTGCGAGCTGTCATTGGCCAATTGTAATGAGCGATTCGAGATATCGCTGATCGAGGTAATGTCAGCCGCAATTTCTTTCGTCACTGCGGTTTGCTCTTCAGCCGCAGTTGCGATTGAGTTCACCATGCTTTGAACGTGCGCCGCACCAGAAACGATTTCTTCCAGTGAGTTCACAGCACCCGAGCTTTGACTCACGCCAATTTCAACCAGACGACAGCCGTCTTCGGTGTAAGTCACTGCCTCTTGAGTCCCGACTTGAATCGCTTGAATGATCTCACCAACTTCTTGTGTTGCCTTTGTTGTGCGTTCAGCCAGAGCACGAACTTCATCTGCAACCACAGCAAAGCCACGACCAAACTCACCTGCACGTGCCGCTTCAATCGCTGCGTTCAATGCCAGCAGGTTCGTCTGCTCCGCAATATCTTCAATGACTTTGATAACCGCGCCGATCTTCTCTCCATGAGAACCTAGGCTGTTCATCTGAACCGACATATCGGACATTTGTTGTGATACTTGCTGAATGCTTTCAACCATATCCACGATCACGGTGCGCCCTTGCTCTGCGGTTGATTCCGACTTACGTGCTTCTTCAAACGTTGCTGCACCTTGCTCTGCAACTTGAGAAATCGTCAAGCTCAACTCTTCTGCCGCAGTCGCAATCAAGTTTGCTTTGTCAGATTGACTACTCGCACCAGACACAATATCTTGGCTCACAACAGACAGTTCACCGGTAACAGATTTCACTTCTTCTGACACGAGCGAAATCGAACCAATAAGACTGGTCAAAGACGCTTGCATCTTATTCAGTGACGTCGCTAGGTTAGCTAGTTCATCACCCGACTTATCTTCAATCGGTTCTACCGTTAGATCACCTTCTGCAACACGCTGCGCCAACTCATCGAGTTTGCTCAGACGGTTGGTAATTGAATTCGACAACAAGTAAGCGATTACCGCAGTGGCAACTAACGCGATAGAGCCTAGAACATAGATCGTGTTTTCAATACTGGTAAAGGAGTCAGAAAGATTTAACAACGCTTCACTGGTACTTTCTCTCCCGTCCATTGATGCCGCATCTAAGATTGCCTCAATCGGTGCTAAGTTTGCATCATAGAGTGAACGGAGTTTCGCGACATTTTGCTCAACATTTTCAAGGCCCAAATTAGTGAGAATCTGAGTTTCAAAATCTTGTGTGAAGGTTTTCATATAGCGCTCAGCCTTTTCAACATTGCGGTAGTCCTCTCCGCCTACTGTTTCTAAAAGCTTAACGTCTGCTATGGCTGCGGCGAATTCTCCTTTGTTTTGTTGGTAATCCGCTTTGGCTCCCGGCACGTCAACAATTGCGCCTAATGCATCTCGATACACATCTCCGGCTTCATCAATTAAAATTAAGTACTGAACAGTTTCAGGAACATCGTCCGTTCTTACCTCGTCAGCCACTTCGTGCGAGCTCAATACTTCTAATGTGATAATTCCAATCATGACCAGCATAATGGCTAATATTGAACCAAAGCTCGCATATAGCTTTTTACGAACAGACATTTTCATCTAATTACTTTCCTATAAACATCCTTACGCTTATTCAATAAACATAAGAAATCACGCAAATTCTGTAAGGCTTATCGGAATGCCACTCGATAACTTTAATCACGTTTTTTGTGATTTAAATCACCATGCGAGCAACTTCACAATAAACCTATGAATTTAGTATTAAAAACATCAAATATATAAATTTCGAAAATAAAAAAGCGGAAGCCCCTAAGGGACTTCCGCTGTTAATTTTAAAAGATCTGGGTAAGTTATAACTTCTTAGAGAAGATACCCGCTAGTGCAATAATACCGATACCTAGTAGCATGATTTCGCCTTTACCGCTGTCGAAACCAGACTTGATACCCATGAAGGCTACGATAGCGATAGCTACCGGGATTACGTATTTAACTAGGTTGTACCATAGACCAAATAGTGGGAAAGATACTTGACCGTCGTTCGTGATTTCTTTCTCAAGCTCAGCACGGTTCAGGCGCCAGCCAGCAAAGATACATACCAACATACCGCCAACCGCTAGGAAGATCTTATCCGTTAGCAGGTCGAAAATATCGAATGCGCCAGTACCAAATAGTGTAGGACCAACACCGCCAAGTGATAGTGATGCAAACACACATAGTGACGCCATTACCACACTTGCTGAAAGTACTGCTGTTGAACGCTTCATGCCTTTCTCATCGATTAGGTAAGAAACCACAACCTCTAGTAGAGATACTGAAGACGTCAGTGCTGCAACTGTTAGTCCGATGAAGAACATCAGAGCGAATAGAAGACCGATTACGCCGCCCATTTCAGCAAACAGCTGAGGTACAACAACGAATACTAGACCTGGACCTGCTGCTGGCTCCATACCGAATGCGAACATTGCTGGGAACATTGCAACACCAGCAAGGATTGCCACACCTGTGTCCATTGCCGTAACCATACCGGTAGTTTGAACTAGGTTCTCTTTCTTCTTCAGGTAAGAACCGTACGTCATCATACAACCCATACCGAGAGATAGTGAGAAGAATGCCTGACCTAGCGCCGCTAGAACCACATTGCTGTCTACTTTCGAGAAGTCTGGCATGAACAGGAACTCAAGACCTGCCATTGCACCTGGTAGCATCAAACCTTTCACTGATACAACGATCAGGATAAGGAATAGAAGAGGCATTAGAATTTTGCCTGCTTTTTCAATACCGCCAGATATACCTTTCATTACGATAGCAATGTTAAGGAATAGGTAAATACCCATCCACATTAGCGGTTGAACTGGATCAGAAATAAAACCGCCGAAGCTATCACCGATTGCTTCAGGAGTGCTTAGTAGACCACCACCTACTTTAAAGATGTACGCTAACGCCCATCCACCCACTACAGGGTAGAAACCCATGATCAGTAGACCACTTAGTACGCCGATAACACCAGTAAATGTCCAACGACGGTCAGTAGATTTGAAAGCACCTACTGCTGAAAGACCTGTCTTACGACCAATAGCGAATTCAGTAAGCATTACGCTAAAGCCGATAAAAATAACAAATAGAAGGTAGATTGCAACGAACGCACCGCCGCCACTCTCACCTGCTGTGTAAGGGAATTTCCATATATTGCCTAAACCGACAGCGGAACCCGCTGCTGCCATTACGAAGCCTAGTTTAGACCCCCACGTATCACGTGGTGCTGCTGTATTAGTTGTAGCCACGCTTCTTCTCCAAAATAGTTATGTTGTGTATGCATAGAGATAGGCGTCGAAAATGTTGTGTAAAAAAAAGTATACACTTTATAAGATGTTTGTGTGACGCTCTATGTATGGCAAGTAAAGCAGTTTCAAATTAGAATTGGAACCCCAAAAGTTACATTTATCGAACAATTGTAACTTCACGCACGTTAAATGCTGCTTTTTTAGTCAAAAGTTAAGAAAAAGCCTTATTTTTTACACAAAAATAACAGATAGCCCTGTTATAAATTTCACTCCTTGATACAAAATCCTCTGCACTTTCCCAATTAAAAATTGTTCCCCGAATTTGGTTTTGCGCTTAGTATCCATATTGGGCTTATTACTTTTGGCATTTATGGACAAGTTCTATCATTTTCTCACCCTTGCCAGCATCGGGCTTTATTGGTTCCTAGTCGCTGGTGTTACTATCCGTGTCGTATTAAAACGTCGCGCTGTTAGCGTTTCTCTTGCATGGCTGATGGTTATCTACATCGTGCCTGTGCTTGGCGTTGCCTGTTATTTCCTATTCGGTGAGCTCAACCTTGGTCGAAAACGTGCTGAACGTGCCAAAGTGATGTTCACACCGTTCCAACAATGGTTTACTCAGTTAAATGATTGTAACGCACATGTTCCTGAAGCAATGGGGCGTCATATCTACCGCATTGACGAACTGTGTAACAACCGTTTAGGCCTTCCTGCACTGAGTGGCAACACTCTCTCACTTCAACAGTCGCCAGATGAGATTCTTCACTCCATCATCGAAGATATTGAAAACGCACAGCATAGCATTCGAATGGTTTTCTACATTTGGCACCCTGGCGGATTGGCCGACTCGGTGGCTTCAGCCCTAATCCAGGCCGCAAAACGTGGCGTAGACGTAAAGCTGTTGCTCGACTCTGCCGGCAGCCCGCGCTTCTTTCGGAGTCATTGGTACAAGATGATGAAAGATGCGGGCATTGATGTGGTGCAAGCATTAGAAGTAAAAATGTGGCGTATTTTCTTACGCCGTTTGGATTTGCGTCAGCATCGTAAGATCATCGTGATTGATGATGAGATCGCCTACACTGGTTCGATGAACCTAGTAGACCCAGCTTTCTTTAAGCAAAGTAGCGGCGTTGGTCAGTGGATCGATATCATGGTCCGTATTACCGGCCCTACTGTTAACGTGTTAAGTGCTATTCATTGTTGGGATTGGGAAGTGGAAACAGGTGAGCGTCAGCTACCTAAACACCCTGAATGCCGCATTGACAATAGCGATGAATTTCAACATCCGATTCAAGTGGTTCCATCAGGGCCAGGGATGCCGGAGTATCTGATTTATCAGGTATTGACCTTAGCAATCAACCAAGCGAACCGTTCACTGAGAATCACAACGCCTTATTTTGTCCCAAGTGCCGATCTTCTTGAAACGCTTAAAATGACCGCACAACGTGGTGTAGAAGTTGAACTCATCATCCCACATAAAAATGATTCCATGATGGTTCAATGGGCATCAAGAGCTTTCTACAGTGAGTTAATGGCGGCAGGAGTAAAGATCTACGAATTCTATGGCGGCCTGCTGCACACCAAATCGGTGGTAATTGACGACCAGTTCTGTTTGGTCGGCACAGTCAATATGGATATGCGCAGCTTATGGCTGAACTTCGAAGTTACGCTTGCGGTGGACGATGAAGAGTTCACAAAACAGATGTCATGGCTGCAAGATACTTACATCAAACAGTCACACACTGTCTGCAAAGACGAGTGGAAAAAGCGCAGTATCTTTTCTCGTTTCTTAGAGCGTGTTTTCTATTTATTTAACCCGCTACTTTAATAAATAAGATAAAGCCGCTAAATCTCAACAAAACCGACAGATTCATGCTGTCGGTTTTCTTTTTTACGCCCTATACCACTGTTTTTCGAGTGATGCTCGGACAAGTCGTTTCATTTCTATTTTTCCCTTGCAAACCACCCTTGGTCCATGTTTTAAATATTGAAAATTGTAATTTAGACAGGGAATTTTTATGTCAGAAGGCAAAAAGACCAAACTCGTCACCGCTGGCCGCGATAAGAAGTGGACAAATGGCGTGGTAAACCCTCCGGTACAGCGAGCTTCTACCATCGTATTTGATACCGTTGCGGAAAAGAATCAAGCGATGATCAACCGTGCAAACAAGACCCTGTTCTATGGACGCCGTGGTACAAACACGCACTTTGCCTTTCAAGATGCCATGGTTGAAGTGGAAGGCGGCGCAGGTTGTGCTCTTTACCCATGCGGTACAGCAGCGATTTCTAATGCCATCCTGTCTTTTGTCGAAACGGGCGACCACATTTTAATGGTTGATACCTGTTATGAACCAACCCGCGACTTCTGTGACACCATCATGAAGAAGATGGGCGTCGAGACGACTTACTTTGATCCTATGATTGGTGATGGTATTCGTGAACTTATTCAACCGAATACCAAAATCCTTTTCCTTGAATCTCCTGGCTCGATCACCATGGAAGTGATGGACGTTCCTACTCTGGCAAACATCGCACACGAACAAGACATCATCGTAATGTTGGATAACACCTGGGGCGCGGGCGTGAACTTCTCTCCATTTAAGCACGGCGTTGATATCTCGATCCAAGCCGCGACCAAATACATTGTTGGTCACTCAGATGTGATGTTGGGTACTGCGGTCGCGTCTGAGAAGTACTGGGATCAGTTACGTGAGCAAAGCTACCTAATGGGTCAGTGCGTTTCTCCTGATGATGCATACCTTGGTCTGCGTGGTATTCGAACTTTAGATGTCCGTTTGCGCCAGCATGCAGAAAACAGCCTGAAAGTTGCACAATGGTTGGCAAGCCGCCCTGAAGTCGATCACGTTCGTCACCCTGCCCTAGAAAGCTGCCCAGGTCATGAATTCTTTAAACGCGACTTTAGCGGTGGTAACGGCCTGTTCTCATTCGTATTGAAAAGCTCGTACCCGAAAGCAACCACTGCGCTGTTAGATGGTATGAAGCACTTCAGCATGGGTTATTCATGGGGTGGCTTTGAGAGTTTGATTTTAGCCAACGAGCCAAAGAGCTTTAACAGCTTGCGCACAGTGGCGAATCCAAACTTCGAAGGCACACTTGTCCGTCTGCACATCGGTCTTGAAGATGTTGAAGATCTCATTTCCGATCTTGAAGCTGGCTTCGAGCGATACAACGCTCTCGTACTAGAAAGAGAAGCGTCTTACTAAGTTCCTTCAGATTAGGGTCTGTTGACCTTTTGCGGTTAAATTTTGTTCGAGATAAAAGCGTTTTAATCGCGGCGAGAGGTTTGTAGCCTAGTTATTCTAAGCAAAACCCTCCGAACCCTTCGGGCAGCGTTTGTGGCTCCTTTCTACTGCGTTATCGGCTTATCAGGTAGGGCAACTACATTTCAAAGCCTCTGCCTTGTATAAAGAACCCACAAACTGCTGTAAAAATCAGCTCAAAAGGTCAACAGACCCTAGATATAAACGCCCTAATTTTAGGGCGTTTTACTACTTGCCTACTTTACATGGGCAACTGACAATATGGTCATCGACCATGCCGACTGCTTGCATAAAGGCGTAGCAGATCGTCTCGCCCACAAACTTAAAGCCTTTCTTTTTGAGGAATTTGCTCATCGCTTTGGACTCCTCTGTAGAGGCTGGCACTTGGCTCATGTCTGTCCAGTGATTCACAATTGGCTTGCCATCAACAAATTGCCATAAGGCTGCAGAAAGGCTTCCGTATTCTTCTATCAATTGCTTTGCCGCTTTAGCGTTGCTAAATACTGAGTTGATTTTGCCTCGATGTTTAACCACGTCGAAATTTTCAACAATGAACTCTGTCCGTACTTCATCGCGTTGGATCAGCTTGTCCAAGTCATAGTTTTCAAACGCCTCTCGATAACCTTCGCGCTTTTTCAAAATCGTAATCCAACTTAAGCCGGCTTGAGCACCTTCTAACGTGATGAATTCAAACAATACCGTATCGTCGTGTACAGGCACACCCCATTCAGCATCGTGATATTCGCGTTCAAGTGGATGGTTCATCGCCCATGCACACGTATTCTGTTCCATATTTAATCCTTATAAAAACGCCTCTGACGTTAGCCAGAGGCGTTTTAGAACGTTACTTAAACTAAGCCGTTACTTAGGCACTGCCACCTTGTGGAATAGACGATACAACACTGGCACAACAACTAATGTCAGTATGGTCGCAAAACCTAAACCAAACATGATCGTTACCGCCATTGGTTTGAAGAAAATATCCGGTAGCAGCGGAATCAACCCCAAAATAGTAGTAATCGCTGCCATACATACTGGACGGACACGGCTTACTGCCGCATCAACAACCGCGTCGTACGCTTCTTTACCCGATTTCATCTCAATCTCAATCTGATCAAGCAGTACGATACCGTTTTTCAGTACCATCCCTGACAAGCTCAAAAATCCAAGGAGCGCCATAAACCCAAACGGTGTATTCAAGGCAAGTAGACCAGTTGTAACACCGATTAATGCCAGAGGCACCGTCAGCCAAACAATCAGCGGCTCTTTGATTGAGTTAAACAAGAAGATAGTGATCAAGAACATGAACAAGTAGCCCATTGGCATCGTTGTGAACAATGACGCCTTCGCATCGCCTGATGACTCGTACTCACCACCCCACTCTAGTGAGTAACCTGGTGGCATTTCGATTGCTTCAATCTGAGTCTGTAAACGTTTTTGCAAGGTCGCCGCAGTCTCTTGACCCAAAATATCTGGATCTGCCATAACCGTCAGCATACGTTTGCGGTTCTTACGCACAATGATTGGATCCTCCCAACGCATGTCGTAGCCCATGGTTACTTGTTGTAGTGGAATAAACTCACTCTGAGCAGGGCTCCAAATTTTCATCCCCTCAATGTTACGGATGTCAATGCGTTCATCTTCAGGAAGACGAGCGACGATTGGCATCAGCGTTGTACCATCACGATATAGACCAACGTTCATACCAGAGAATGACATCGACAAGAAATCGTCTACATCTGATTTGGTGATACCGTAACGACGAGCTTGGCTCTCATTGAATTTAGGCTCTAGTACTTGCGTACGTTCACGCCAGTCATGACGAATGTTCGTTGCACCCGGATCCGCGTACATTATGTCCATAACTTGAGCGGCAAGAGTGCGAAGTACGGTAGGATCTGAACCGATGATACGAGCTTCAATTTTCGCGCCGCCACCAGGACCCAATTCAATTTGCTTCAGCTTATAATTGATCTCTGGATAGTTCGCTTTTATATGCGCTCTGAATCGCTCCATCAATGGCGCTAACGCTTCGTAGTTATCCATTCGTGTGGTAATTTCACCGTACGCGGCATAGCTCTTTTCTGGAGCATACGTCAGCATAAAACGTTGCAGGCCCTTACCGGCTGTCGTCGTAATATGATCGACATGGTCCTGTTTTGCTAACCAGCCCTCTAACTCTTTTAGTTTTGCATTAGTAGCACGAATATCCGTCCCTTCTGGTAACCAAACATCTACCTGGAAGATAGGTGTGGTTGATGATGGGAAGAATGCTTGTTTCACAAAGGTAAAGCCATAAATACTTGCAGCAAGACCTGCAACCAAAACAATGACTGTTAGCCAAGCTCGGCGCATACAAAACTCAAGGAAGTTCTTGTACATAACAAAGATAATGCCGTTGTAAGGGTCATTATCTTCGCCCTCCCCACTCTTTATTTTCTGACCTTTAAAAAAGATATCAGCAAAAAATGGGGTTAATGATATCGCCGTAAACCAACTCAGCATTAAAGAAACGAGCAGTACCGTAAATAAGGTCCCACAGTACTCACCCGTTGAGTCTTCAGACAAACCAATCGGAGCAAAGGCGGTCACTGCGATAACCGTAGCACCCAACAAAGGCCATTTGGTCTGGGTTACGATATCAGTGGCTGCCTGTAGCCTCGTTCGCCCTTTCTGGGTACCAATCAGTATCCCTTCCACCACCACGATGGCGTTATCCACCAGCATACCCAGTGCGATAACCAAAGCACCGAGAGAAATACGCTGCAAGTCGATGGCTAGGTACTTCATGAAAATAAAGGTACCCAGAACCGTTAATAACAAGATCAAACCAATTAGTAGACCAGATCTAAGCCCCATAAAGAACAGTAATACGATGATTACGATACCAACCGCTTGCGCTAAGCTGACAACGAACCCGCTCACTGATTTGTCTACTTCTTTCGGCTGACTGTATATCTCAGAGATTTCAACACCAACAGGTTGTTGATATTTCAGCTCAGCAAGGCGGCGGTCAAATGATTTTCCGACTTCAACCACGTTAACGCCTTGCGCAAACGACACACCAACGTTCAGAGCTAAGTTACCGTTAAAGTTGATGATATTCGTTGGCACATCAACATACCCACGCTTGATATCTGCTACGTCTTTCAAAAAGATCAAGCCTTGCGCACCAGACTCGGTTAGCAACAAATCCCCTAACTCATCAACACTTTGAAACTCACCTGTTGGTTGGATACGAATATATTCGTTACCAATTCGGATTGCACCCGCATCCGAAACCACGTTCTGCGTAGACAATAGATTGAAGACTGTATTTGGTGACAAGCCGAGACTGCTTAATTTCTTCATCGAAATCTCAATGAATACTTGCTCTTGCTGCTGCCCTGACACTGAGACTTTACTAACACCATCAACTAATTCGAGCTCACGCCTTAAATAGTCAACGTAATCGAGTAGCTCTTTGTAGCTGTAACCATCACCAGTTACCGCAAGCAAGATCCCGTAAACATCACCAAAGTCATCAATGACCGAAGGATCGTTTACGCCCGGAGGCAAAGACCCCTTCAAATCATTCACTTTACGACGTAATTCATCCCAAATCTGAGGTAAGTCATCTGGACCGTAGTTATTCTTCATTGTCACAGTGATTTGCGACAGACCACGACTGGAAATCGAGTTAACCTCATCCACATAGGTTAGCTGCTGAATGGCCTTTTCGAGCGGGTACGTTACTTCCTCTTCCACTTGTTGAGGCGTCGCTCCTGGGTACGACGTAACAACCATTGCATCTTTGATGGTAAAAGCAGGGTCTTCAAGACGGCCTAAACCAAAGAATGCAGCGGTACCACCAATCAAAAAGATCAATGAAACCATCCAACTGATTACACGGTTACGGATAAAATACGCTGCAATACCCGTTACATTATCATCGTCTTGAGGCGCACTATTATTTTGCTCACTCATTGCGTTGCCTCCTGCTTGATTACTTCCACTTTAATGCCATCTCTCAATCGAGATAAACCGGCCACAACCACTTTGTCATCAAGCTCTAAACCGTCAAGGATCTGGACCGACGTTTGTGAGGCTTTGCCCGCTCGTACCTTTTGGCGACTGACGGTATTATCGTCGTTCAATACCCATACAAATTTGTTTTCTCGGCTTAACTCATCACCATCAGCATTGAAAATTGCTTCAATCGGCACGTTGATACCAACATTGAGTTCCAAACCAACATTTTTGTCTTTAGATGTCACATCCACAGCCATACCATCAAGAATGTACTCATCTTCAGGCATCGGCAAAGAAAGCGTAACCGTGAACGTACCCGTATTAGGATCAGGTTCTGTGGTAAATTCTTTGATTCTTGCTTCATATTCATTACCACTCGGTACACGAACAACTGCATTAATCGTAGTCAACCGCTCTTCTGTTGGTGGCTGACTCACATACAATCGATCCGGAAGCTGAATTAAGACTTCAACTCGCTCCACTGAGTGAATGTTTACGATGTACTGACCTACCTTGATGTTTTCAAATTGATCGACATTAACTCGCGAGATGATGCCATCAACTGGGGCTTTTAGTGTGGTGAAAGACAAACGCAGTTTTGCCAGTTCTAACTCTGCAAGTGCAATTTGTCGTTGCGCTGCAATTTCATCAAATTGAGATTTCGCCAATAATCCCTTCTTCACCAAAGGCGCGGAACGACGATATTGGCTATCAACCACGGAAAAGCGAGCCGAGGCGTTATCAACATCCAATTGGTAGTCAGTTGGATCCAACTTCGCGATCACATCTCCTTTGACGACCCTGTCACCTTCTTTGACTAAGACACGGCTCACCTCTCCTGCAACACGAAAACTCAAGTGAGAACGATCGGCAGCGTTAGCGATAGCAGGGAAGTACAGGTTATCATCCACTTTCATTCCTTCTAATGAAGCAACACGGACGCGCGGTGTTTCAACCTCTCTCTCTGGGCCCTTGTCACCACATCCCGCTAACAACATGGCGGAACAGAGAGCCGTTAAAGCTAAGATTCCTTTCATATTACAATCCTCGCTCCTTAACCCACTCGCGAACCTTGATCCCTGACTCAATCACGTTCACACCAGAGATGATGATTTGATCTCCATCATCCAAGCCTTCTTCAATTTGCTGCTTTTCGTTCAACGTGACTGAGACTTTCTCAACAATACCTTGTTCATTCACACGCCAAACGCAAGTTTTGCCATCTTCAGTAAACAAAGCTGAATCAGGAATCTTGGTCACACCAGCATTTTCAGAGACTAAATGAACGTTACCGGACATACCCGGTAAGATACCCACACCTTCTGGGCGATCCATGACCATCGTCACCTTGTAGCTGCCGGTTTTAGGATCGGCTTCGGTATCAATTTCTTGGAAAGTGAGTTCAAAAGAACGCTCAGGAAACGCATCAAAAGTCATCGTCGCGAAGGCATTGGCACCTTGAGTGAACTTACTCAACAGGTGATCAGGCAATAAGAACAGCACTTTCATCACTTGGTTAGTTTGAATGTTCATGACGCCTTCTTTAGCGGCCACGAACTCATGGTTTTCGGCTGGCAGATAGGAAATCGTGCCATCGTAAGGCGCAACAAGTTTTGTGTATCTTAGGTTTGCTTTGGCTTGGTCCCACTGTGCTTTTGCGGAATTATGATTGGCTTTTGCCGCATCGAAGTCTTGTTCAGATACCACCTGCTCTTTGCGAAGCTTTTTCGAACGTTCGTATTGAACGTCGGCTAAGGTGTAATTAGCACGGGCTTGTTTTTCGAGGAGTGAATACTCGTCAGGGTTGAGTACCGCGAGCACGTCGCCTTTTTTAACCATTTGTCCGGCATTCACTTCTATCGATTGAAGTAAGCCAGGCACTCGGAATGCGAGTACTGCTCGGTCGCCGGCTTCTGTGGTGGCAGGAAAATGTCTTTCAAACTGGGCATTGCCTACAGAGACCGTGAAGAGTTTTGCGGGCCGTGATTCGGGTTCAGGGACAGGAGGCAGTTCTTTCCCACATCCAGATAGAACCGTCATGACCGCTAAGGGAATGAGCGCTTTTCTCATGTGAATTCATCCATTTAACATCCATTCTATTTAAGGTAGATGAATTTATGGTGTTCTTCTAGAGCAGGAAGGAAAAAATTTCTTAAAAAATAGTAATTTGAGATAAAAATAAAGCAGACCTGAGTCTGCTTTATCAATAAATTAGGAACTGATTACTAGAGCTTATTAAACTCTCTGTTTACGCGGTAAGTATCAGATGTGACATACGCCTCCATACCGCGAATTTTGCTATCAAGGCGGCTGAAGTCGCTTTCTAGCACACTCAACAACTGGTCTGGGCTTTGACCTTTCTGCCACGGTTTACTCTTCAGCGTATGTTCTTGGCGTGACTTAATGTTTTCTGTGTAAGTCACAGGCTGCTTTTCCAACATAAAGGTCATCGCGACATATGCTAGCAATACTAGAAAGGTACCACCTAGTAATGCCGCTGAAATCACAATGATACGAATTAACCAAACTTCCGCACCAAAGTAGTTTGCCACTCCGGCACACACGCCGGAGATTTTTCCATTTACAGGGTCACGATACAGTTCTCGTTTATTCATATTTACGTCTCCACGTTGGGGATTCTGCGTCCAAGATACGCTCCAATGTTTCAACTCGAGACTGCATCGACTCCGCTTTTTCAGACAGTACCTGAAGACGCTCTAGATCTTGGCTCGACAGTGCACTATCTGCTTTGCGTTTGCTGCGATAGTGTAAGAAGAGCCATAGTGGAGCGACAAAGATTAAAAAGACAATCAATGGTCCAGTAATAAAAAATGTCGACATAAATGGCTCCTTTCTTATTTATCGTTCGATGACATCTGTTCTTTCAGTTTTGCCAACTCTTTTTCAATTTCATCTTGTGCTTGTAGCTCTGCAAACTCTTGGTCTAAAGATTTTGCGTTGCCAGTTTTCGCGTACAGATCCGCTTCCGCTTCCATTTCGTCAATCTTACGAGAGTACTGCTCGAACTTTGCCATCGCCTCGTTTGTACGACCTGCGTGAAGCTGTTTTTGTACATCGCGACGGTTAGATGCGGTTTGATTACGAATCGCTAACGCTTGTTGCTTTGCTCGTGTCTCAGTGATCTTGGCTTCTAACTTGCCAATTTCACCTGTCAATTTTTCGATGGTCTCTTCTACCAACGTCTGTTCAGTGTGAAGACCTTTAATCACTTGCTCAAGTTTTTGCTTCTCAATTAGTGCAGCACGTGCTAAATCTTCGCGCTCTTTCACTAAAGCAAGGCTTGCCTTTTGGCTCCATTCATTAATTTGGTCTTCTAGTGCTTCCACTTTACGAGCCAACTCTTTTTTGTCTGCAATTGCTTTAGCCGAGTTAGTACGTACTTCTACGAGTGTGTCTTCCATTTCTTGAATGATAAGACGGATCATTTTTTCAGGATCTTCCGCCTTGTCTAGCAATGCACTGATGTTTGAGTTAACGATATCTGCAAAACGAGAAAAAATACCCATAACGGAACTCCTCTTTTTTTTCCTATTTAAACTCGACAAGGCGTTAATTTACCTTGCGTCTCCCTTTACATATAACAAGTTGCGTGCCAACTTTAATTAACCTTAATAAACAATAAGTTAAGCACATTGTTGTTGTGGCGCACCGATATGCTATGATGTTTTTTACCAATAGTTGGTAAATTTCACCAACTTCAATACGGTAACTTATGGCCAGATAGAAAATAAGAAGGACTTTATGAAGCAAAACCTCATTGGTGAATCGCCCGCTTTTCTCGCAGTACTAGATAAAGTATCACAACTTGCGCCAATCGAACGCCCTGTACTCATTATTGGTGAGCGAGGCACGGGTAAAGAACTCATCGCGCAACGTTTACACTATTTATCAAAGCGTTGGGACAAACCACTGCTTTCTTTAAACTGTGCGACCCTAAGCGAAGGTTTAATTGATTCCGAGCTATTTGGCCATGAATCCGGTTCATTTACTGGCTCTAAAGGCAAACACAAAGGACGTTTTGAGCGTGCTGAAGGCGGCACTCTGTTTCTAGACGAGTTAGCAACTGCCCCTTTGTTGGTTCAAGAGAAACTGTTACGTGTGATCGAATATGGCGAATATGAGCGTGTTGGTGGGCATACTGCACTCACTGCCGATGTGCGTCTAGTGTGTGCGACCAATGCCGATTTACCGAAACTAGCCGAACAAGGCGATTTTCGAGCGGATCTACTCGACAGATTGGCGTTTGATGTCATCATGCTTCCGCCGCTGAGAGAACGAAAAGAAGACATTCTTTCTCTTGCAGAGCATTACGCCATTAAAATGTGTCGTGAATTACAATTGGAATACTTTGTGGGTTTCACGGAAGAAGCGCAACAGTCGCTGCTCGATTACGAATGGCCGGGTAACGTCCGTGAGCTAAAGAACGTTATAGAAAGAGCGATCTATCGCCACGGTTTGAATGCTGACCCTATCGAGCATCTTACCTTTAACCCATTTGAAACTGGTTGGGATAACTCGCTTGGTCATACCGCAGTTCAAGAAGAAGCCGAAACAACTGAAACCAATCAAACCTCTGTAATTCGGTTCCCTCTGGACTATAAACAGTGGCAAGAAGAGCAAGATATTGAACTGCTCAACCGTGCACTGGAAGAAGCGAAATTTAACCAACGCCAAGCAGCAGAGTTATTGGGATTAAGCTACCACCAACTTAGAGGTATGGTCAGAAAATACAGTTTAGTCGGCCAAGGATAAATTTCACCAGCCCTCTCACTCTAGAAATGGCTCACTATACTGAAGGAAAACAAGCTGTTTTACATCAATAGTGGGCAATTTGAGAGGCAAAGAAGGTCAACAACCAGACAATGATACGGTAATTTGATCTAACACCCCGTGACTCAAAGATTTTATGTTTGGAGCGAGTTGGTAAAGATGATAAATTAGCGGGATCATTTTCGCTTGTTATACCTAATGCAAAATGCAGAGGGAACAAGCAAAGTCCAATGACCATTTCATATTATGAAAGCTTTTATAAGACTATCGCTGAGCCTTCTTGGTATTAGCTTACTCACCGCATGTGGTGACGAAATCGATCACAATGAGATTCGTGAGAATGGATTTGTGTTTTGTGGGCAAGGTAAGCCAACAACATTTAACCCTCAGCTCATTGACAGTGGTATCACTGCTGAAGCTTTAAGTCCTCAGCTTTACGATACACTGCTTACGCTCGATCCAAAATCTCATCAACCCGTTGCAAGCATTGCAGAAAGTTGGTCTGTAAACGAAGCGGGAACTGAATACACGTTTAATCTTAAGCGCGGTGTTCAATTCCAGAGTACTGATTGGTTCACACCGACTCGGGCATTAAATGCGCAAGATGTCGTATTTAGCTTTAAGCGAATCATTGATGTAAACCATCCGTTTCACGACGTTGGTGGTGGTTTTTATCCATGGTTTGCGGGCTTAGATTTCCAAAACCTTGTCAAAGATGTGATAGCTCTCGATGACTACACAGTTAAATTTGTTCTTACTCAACCTAACTTTGCATTCCTAGCGAATATCGCTACTAGTCATGCGGTACTTTTATCTGCCGAGTATGGTCAGCAGCTTGCTGCAAAAGATGAAAAAGCACAAATTGACTTTTTGCCTATCGGCAGTGGTCCGTACCAACTTAAAGAGTACCAAGTTAACGATCTTATTCGGCTAGAGCGTCACCCTAGATACTGGAAGTCACCAGCGAAGATGGAACAAGTCGTATTTGATATCTCGCATCGTGGGACAGGTACTCTCGCCAAGCTATTAAGAAATGAATGTGATGTTTTGGCATCGCCAATTTCTAGCCAGATTCCGATCATTCAAGAAACAGAGCACCTTGAGTTAACCGCAACGCCAGCGAACAACGTTTCTTTTATCGCAATCAACACCAGTCATTCTGCACTTAGTGATCCTCGAGTTCGCCAAGCATTAAACCTAGCGATCAATCGACAAAATATTCTGGATTCTGTTTACTACGGTACGGGTACTCAAGCCTATACCCTACTTCCTCCGAACTCGTGGGCTTATCAAAAAGACAGCGTAAAAATACGTTATGACCGAAATTATGCTTTGGCATTGCTACGCGATGCTGGGTTTAAGAAAGGGCTTAAGCTGACTATGTGGGTTCCATTAGAGCCTCGTGCATTTAATCCAAGCCCAAGAAAGACTGCAGAATTAATTCAAGCAAACTTTGCCGATATTGGTGTTGAATTGAAGTTATTGACCGATGATCGTTTTGAACGAACGCAACTTGAAACCATCGATAATGTCGACTTGTTGCTCACAGGCTGGATTGGTGACACTGGTGATCCGGATAACTTCTTCAGGCCTCTACTTTCTTGTGATTCAGAACGTGTCGGTTTGAACGTATCAATGTGGTGTAACGATGATTTTGACTTCTTGCTGGACTTAGCACTAGAAACACAACAACCACGTTACCGCCTGAACTTGTACCGTCAAGCGCAGAACATTTTGAACGAGGAGTTTCCGGTTATTCCGCTGGCTCATGGCGTTCAATTCCGTGTCCACGATAAATCGCTGAAAGGCTTTAGATCGAGCCCTTTCAATTCACAACCTTTTGATAAAGTTGAGAGAATTCATTAATGTTTTGGTATGCCGTAAGACGCCTTAATCTCTTTGTCATCACTTTGATGATTCTCACTTTAGTGGGCTTTTCTCTGCTACGCCTAGATCCAACCTCACACTGGGCAAACGTTGAGTTTTGGTCAGGCTGGCAAAGCTACTTAGTCGAGCTGTCTCAACTCAATTTTGGTATTAGCAAAAATGGTAACCCCATCTACGATGAACTGGCGGTGGTATTCCCTGCAACGCTAGAGCTGTGCTTTTTCGCTTTCGTGGTATCGCTACTGATTGGTATTCCACTCGGTACCATTGCAGGTATGAAACAAGGTAAATGGCTCGATACCAGTATCTCGTTTGTTGCCATGTCTGGTTACTCAGCACCGATCTTCTGGGTCGCACTGATGTTGATCATGATGTTTTCGTTGCAGTATCACGTCTTTCCTGTCGCAGGGCGTTACGATTTACTCTACGAAATTGATCATGTTACGGGCTTCGCCATTATTGATGCCTTTATGGCAAAAGGTGAGTACCGAGCGCACGTACTGCAAAGTGTAATCGAACACATGATCTTGCCATGTTTGGTATTAGCACTTGCACCTACCACTCAAGTCATCGGCTTAATGCGTTCTTCAGTAGCGGAAGTCATGAGCCAAAACTATATCCGTGCTGCGCGAATCAAAGGTTTATCCAACCGTGAAATTGTCACTCAGCATGTACTTCGCAACGCAATTCCACCAATCATCCCAAAAGTTGGCGTTCAGCTATCCAGTATGATCACTTTGGCGATCATTACAGAGTCTATCTTCAACTGGCCGGGGATAGGTCGCTGGTTATTGGATGCACTTGCAAATCAAGATTATGCATCAATTCAAGCGGGCGTTATGGTTCTCGCAACTCTGGTTCTGACCGCGAATATACTATCAGACTTGATCGGAGCGATGATCAACCCTCTAGTGAGAAAGGAATGGTATGCTAACAAATAACGTTTATCAGGAAGAGCGTATTCCGACTCAGTTTGAGCGCTTCTGGCGTAGTTATCGTGCAAATAGTCTCGCAATGTTTGGCCTATGGTGCTTAGTATTCATCGTATTGGTAACCATTTTTGCGCCCTTACTAGCTCCGTATGATCCACAAGCACAATCAGGTGAATTACTCGTTCCACCATCTTGGGCACCAGCGGGAACGGTAGATTACTTCTTAGGTACGGATGACTTGGGCCGCGACATTCTTTCGCGCCTGATTATCGGCTCGCAGTTAACGTTTGGTGCTGCTGTCGCTGTCACTGCTATCGCAGCTCTTATCGGCTGCTTTATCGGTGTTTTGGCAGGCATGACTAAAGGCCTTCTTTCAAGCACGTTGAATCACCTACTCGACACGGTGATGTCGATTCCATCGCTACTGCTTGCGATTATCTTTGTAGCTTTCTTGGGCTTTGGTGAGTTCAATATCCTTCTCGCAATCTGCTTAGCTTTGATTCCGCGTTTTATTCGCTCGGTGTACATTGCAGTGCATACCGAAGTTGAAAAAGATTACATCATGGCCGCACGTCTAGATGGCGCTAATGATTTCTACCTTCTGTGGAACTCAATTTTGCCAAACGTTCTAACGGTTATTGCTGCAGAAATCACACTGGCGCTGTCTGTAGCGATTCTAGATATCACGGCACTAGGTTTCCTAGGCTTAGGTGCTCAAGCACCAAGTACTGAATGGGGTGCAATTCTGGGCGACTCCGTTGAGCTGATTTACATCGCACCATGGACCGTGACGCTACCAGGTCTCACCATTATGTTTACCGTGGTTGTTCTAAACTTAGTGGGTGAAGGTGTACGCCAAGCGCTCAATGCAGGGATCGAATAATGCCGTTATTAGATATTCGACATTTAACCATTGAAATTGAAACACCATCGGGGTTGGTGAAAGCCGTCGACCGCATGAGCATCACCTTAAATGAAGGTGAAATTCGTGGTTTGGTAGGTGAATCAGGCTCGGGTAAGAGTCTGGTTGCAAAAGCGATTGTAGGCGTTTGTAAGGACAACTGGAAAGTCACTGCGGACCGAATGCGCCTTGGTAATATTGACTTGCTTCAATTGACACCGAAAGAACGCCGACGAGTGATAGCTCGCGATATCGCGATGATATTCCAAGAGCCTTCAACTTGTTTGGACCCTTCAGAAGAAGTGGGACGTCAGCTGATCGAGTCGATCCCATCTCGCTCTTTCGAAGGTAAATGGTGGGAGCGCTTTAAATGGCGTAAAAAGCAAGCTATTGCCCTACTCCACAAAGTAGGTATTAAAGACCACAAACGTTTAATGGGTAGCTACCCATACGAGCTAACCGATGGTGAATGTCAAAAAGTCATGATCGCAATGGCAATCGCTACTAAGCCGAAGATCTTAATTGCCGATGAGCCAACTAACGACCTTGACCCAATTACGCAATCACAAATCTTGCGTTTGTTGAGCCGTATGAATCAGCTCAACAACACCACGATTGTATTGATCGGACACGATTTGACGACCATTACACAATGGGCAAACCGCATTACCGTAATGTACTGTGGTCAGTCGGTGGAATCAGCGGATACAGATAAACTCATCGAAGCACCTAAACATCCATATACGGCAGCGTTGCTGAAAGCGATGCCAGACTTTAATGACTGGATACCGCATAAACAGAAACTGCAATCTCTGCCAGGTTCTATCCCTCCTTTGCAACATTTGCCGATTGGCTGTCGCTTAGGTCCTCGTTGTCCCTACGCCCAGAGACAGTGTGTGGAAATACCACATACTAAACGTATAAAGAACCATAAATTTAGCTGTCATTTCCCACTGAATACGGAGAAAAATTCATGAGTGCGTTGCTTGAAGTCGATAACCTATCGAAACAGTTCGTCACGCGCTCAGGTCTGTTTAAACGTACAGTCAAAGAGGCAGTGAAACCGGTAAGCTTCAGTTTAGAACCGGGGCAAACCATCGGTTTTATCGGACAAAACGGCTCAGGAAAATCTACCCTAGCACGCATGCTTGCAGGCGTGATTGAACCGACCTCCGGTGAGATTCGTGTAAACGGAGAACGCCTTGAACATAAGGATTACTCAACGCGTTGTAAGCTGATTCGCATGATTTTTCAGGACCCAAACACGTCTTTGAATCCACGTATTCAAATAGGCCGTATTTTGGAGGGGCCACTAAAGCGTAATACTAACATGCCGCCAGATGCACGTATGAAACGTGTGAAAGACACCTTGTTGCGTGTAGGCTTGTTACCAGAGCATGCTTACTTCTACCCTCAAATGCTCGCAGCGGGTCAGAAACAACGTGTATGTCTTGCTCGTGCTTTGATACTTCAGCCGTCGATCATCGTTGCCGATGAAGCGTTAAACGGTCTCGATATGGCAATGCGCTCTCAGATCATCAACCTCTTCTTGGAGCTTCAAGAAGAAATGGGCTTGTCGTTCGTGTATGTATCTCAACATATCGGCATCGTGAAACACATTACCGACAAAGTGATGGTGATGCATGAAGGCGAAGTAGTGGAATTTGGTGATACAAACCAAATCCTAACCAATCCAGAGCATGCGATTACCCAACGACTGGTTGAGAGTCATTTTTACAAAGCGCCAAGCCACTAAAAATTGAGCGAGTAGTAAGTCTCTAGTATTCACTTCCTCAAAAAACCTTTCTCTAAAAACAACAAAGCCTGCATCAACGCAGGCTTTTTAGTCTCTGAATTTCAGAACGCAATTGATAATGCTTAACGACGGCTCGCTTGTTTGCGCAGTTCGAAATCGAACTCATCTGGAAACAGCACCACACCTTCTTCATTCTGGTTTGGGAAAACCACAACAGACAACTCATCATCTTCTAGACCTGAAGTCCAACGGCTGTGCCATTTATTCAAAGAGATAGCTTCTGGCTCGCACTCTTCCCAGTCGCCTGTCGCCCATTGCTGTGCAAACTCTTCGTTTGGCCACACTGGTACACAATCGTCGTCTTCTGTGTTTAGCATCACGCAGCCGTGTTCGTCTTTCAGGATCCACACCTTGCGGTTTGCAACGATTTCCTTCACACAGTATTTCAATCGCTGCTCTTCGTTGTAGCGATTGATGGTGTCCATTTGCTCTTGGGTTAATGCTTCAGACATGTTCGTCTCCTATTCCCATAGAAAAATGCCCACCTAATGGCGGGCATTTACAGTATACGTTGGTAATAATGAAATTACACAAGCTCAGTTTGAAGCCAAGGCCAGCCTTGCTTCTTACGGCTTAGTGTGTTTTCCATCATTAGCATGCCGTCTTTCTCGTGCTTAACAAGCTTCTCAGCCCACTCACCTTTGTAAAGAAGACGAGTTTGAGCTGTAGTGATGTCTGTTAGCATAACAGCAGCGAATGCTAGGCTGTCGTTTGCACAACGCGCTTCTAGATCCGCTTCTAGAGCTTCGATCATGCCGTCAACTTGCTCTAGAGTCGCAAGTTCAACCTGACCTACTACTACATCACGACCGTTGAATGGGTAACCTTTAAGGTCTTTTTCAACAAGTTCAGCAGCAGATAGACCTTCGATGTTTGTTTTAGCAATTAGAAGATCTTTAGTGAATGCGTCTACGTCTTGCACGTCTGCGATAGCCGCTAGTTCAGCAACAGCATCTTTGTCTTTTTGAGTACAAGTTGGAGAAGCAAAACCTACTGTGTCAGATAGGATAGCTGACATCATTAGCTTAGCGATTTGAGGCTTGATCTCGTGACCTTCAATCTTGAACATGTTGAATAGTACTGTGTTAGTACAGCCAACAGGCCAGATCCATGCTTCCATTGGGTTCACTGTCATCACGTCACCTAGACGGTGGTGGTCAACGATACCTGCGATTTCAGCTTCTGCGATGTCGTCTGGTGCTTGCGCTAGATCTGAGTAGTCTACTAGCCAAACTGTTTCGCCAGCTACTGAAGTACGTAGCTCAGGAACTTCTGCGCCAGCTACTTCTAGGATGTGCTGAGTTTCACGGTTAATTTCGCCCTGGCGAATTGGCATTGCTTCTGCGCCACGCGCCTTTAGAAGTTCAGTTGCAACTAGTGCACTACAAATACTGTCACTGTCTGGGTTCTTATGACCTACAACTAGAATCATGTCTCTTCCTATTCAAGTCAATTTGATGGCTTCCTAATAGGGTGAATTGCATAACGAATTACACCGAGGAAGCGGGTTTGCTCACAAAGGCGCTTACTTTACCTGATTTGGGGCAGATTGACACGAAGAAAAGTTGTTACCGGCTATTGCGAATAATTCTCACTTTCATATAATGAGAATCATTACCATTTGCATTTGAGCTAATTATGAACGCGACCAAGATTTTTAATTCGGCACATCAGTTGCTGCAACCCACTCAATTTCGCCTTGCTTATAAGCGACTATTGCTTCCTGTTGCACTGCTGGCCCTATTAGCAAGCGACGCAACGAGAGAAGTCACCGTTGCAACCCTATCTGATTCATTCTGGGCGGTCTCTTGTTATGTGGCAGCAACACTAGCGATTTACCACTACCTGTCGAATTTCATGTCGAAGACCAACCGATTGACGGCGCTTTATCATCGTTCTCGCAGTCATCAAGTGTTCTTTGCAGCACTCCTTGGTGCACTTCCGGGCTGTGGTGGTGCAATCGTCGTAACAACCCAGTTCATTAGTGGGCGTGTGGGATTTGGGGCGATTGTGGCCGTACTTACCTCGACCATGGGCGATGCAGCTTTCTTGTTGCTAGCAGCGAAACCAGCTACTGGTTTTGGTGTTATCGCCTTAGGTATTGTGGTTGGTACTCTATCCGGATGGATAGTGAACGCTTTTCATGCAGATGATTTCCTCCGCCCAAAGGAGAAAGAACAATCACCTCAAGCACAGTGCTGCAACAGCCACGGCGACACACATACCCCCATGGAGCAGCGCGCGATTAACTTGCAAGGTGCGTTTTGGAAATGGTTGCTTGTGCCTGTCACTATCGTTGCAGTACTTGGTTCTTTTCAAGTCGACATTAACCAAATGCTTGGATTGAAAGACAATACCATGGAGTGGTTAGGGGCGACGTTTGCGGTGATAAGTATGTTCCTGTGGGCAATGACCAAGGAACTTGGCGACTACCAGTCGACCGTATCGGAAGATGACAAAATCATAGACTCTCACCCAATTCAAAAAGCCGCGCAGGATACTAACTTTGTTAGCGCATGGGTGATTTTGGCTTTCCTCGCTTTTGAGCTCACTACGTACTTTTCAGGTCTGGATTTAGGTACGACTTTCTCTGGTTGGGGGATTTGGATGCCACTCATTGGCCTTGCGATTGGCATGCTACCAGGCTGTGGACCACAAATCCTCGTTACCAGTCTTTACATTTCTGGTGCCGTACCTTTGTCAGCACAATTATCGAATGCAATCTCAAATGATGGTGATGCGCTATTCCCCGCTATTGCAATGGCACCAAAAGCAGCGTTAGTTGCGACTGTCTACTCGGCAATCCCTGCGTTAATTGTCGGCTACGGATACTTCTTCCTATTCGAATATTAATAATCTAATGCAAATGGATATAAAAAGAGCCTCAATCGAGGCTCTTTTACTTTTTCAACTTAAGCAGATTATGCGGTCACAATCGCTTTAGCATTCAAGCCTTTATCCAAACTAACTAGCAATAACTGACAAGGCTCTTGGTTAAGCTTCTCCCCCGTCCAGTAATCGTACCAATCGGTAGGCTGGTCTGCAGTTAGCGTAAACTCTGTCGCTTCATCGCTCGCGTAGTTGAACAAACAGTGCAAATCGTTTTTAGATGTTAGTGGTAGGAAAGCATGGTTCAAACCGAGCGCGGTAAACTTAGCAGATTCCTGATTGCGACGCTGGCGCAGCATCAACTTTGCTAGCGTCTTACTCGCAAATGACGTGATTTCTGGTAAAGGGTCACCAGATAGCAGTAAACCGCCACACGCGAGTAGAGCATTACGATGGAATTGATAATCTTCTCGCGAAGCCGCTTGGTTTGGTAACGAAGTAAACGTCGCGCAATCTGGATCGATTTGCCACAGCTTACGATGCTGCCAACTGCGGAAAAAGGTCTCTTTCGCGATTTGTTCAAAGCGATGGCTATGGCGCTCTACATCGTCAGAGACACGCATTGCATCAACTAAGCCCAAAGAAGGCCACATTGGTGCGTTACAGCCTAAAAGCCACGCATCTCCAGCCCCTTTAGCGATTGCCTCCATGCCCATGCGGTAGGCTTCTACACCAGTAACTCCCGATTGGCTTCGCTTACCTTTTAACGTGCCCCAATAGTTTGCGTCTAGTTTGAATAGCTCGACGCCCCACTCTTGACGCATGACTGAAACAACGTGGGTTAAATGATCTTGTACTTCTGGATTGGAGGTATCGAGAATATACCAAGGTGTGCAGCGCCATCCGCCATAAGTTACCTCTTCGGCTTTCAATAAGCTGCCGTCATTGTGGCGAACAAACCAATCTGGATGATTTTTAAAAATTTCAGACTCTGGCTGTGCAATGAATGGCGCCATCCAAATCGCTGGTTTTTTACCTTTCGCGCGAATGTTATGAATCAGCTCTTTCACCCCACCAGAGAATTTGTCTGATGGCGTTAACCAATCGCCCATAAATGCCTGGTAACCATCATCTAGCAGCACCCATTCAAGTTCAGACAAACTATCTTGCATGCATTCAACGTTGTCCAAAATGTTATTTTCAGTGACATCGGCGTAGTAGGCATACCAAGAACACCAACCAATTGGGGCATCTTGCACAACACCATTACGGACAGGATGATGCTCAGCAATCATTTCGCTGTACTCTTTGTAAAGTTCAGACAATGAACTTCCTCGTAGTACCGCAACCGATTCAAGATTGTTGTGCTCCCAGTCTGATACTTGGGTGTGCTCGCCATCAATGGCCGCTGATAGAACCCAGCGCTCATCATGCTGTTGCACTTCAAAATAGCCGGCAAAGCGATGACAAGAGGTGAAACCAAACAAGCTGTAGCCTGCAGAATCTTCAATAACTAAATAGTTGTAATAACGTTTAGGTGCGTTTTCCGGATAAATTCTGTAAGAGCTATTGTTGTCAGGACAACGCCCTACTTCGACAGGTTGAGAAATCGTGCCAGAGGTTTGCGCAAGCATTTGAAAACCGTCACCAATGACTGTTGCACCATGCTCATACATAAATGGCATTTCGAATAACACTTCACGTTCGGTGAAAGTTTTATTGTGAAGTCCAGCAAACGAAAAGTGGGCCTGATTGCCAACAATCTCAAACTGCAGATCATTGTTACTTACCGAGATTTCGGTGTGATTGGCCAATTGAATGGTCTGTGCCATAGAGTCTCTACTCACTTGATCTTTATTATGTCATTTCCCCCATTATCCTTCGCTTCATTCTCCCAATTCGTTACCAAGCTCACGAAACCGAATCCCATTCACTTTCATCTAATTAGTATTGAGAGAATGCTCACTGAAATTTTGGTTAAAAAAATACCAGCCCGAAGGCTGGCATTTCATTTAAAGTTTAGCGCTCTGATTAAGCTACTTCGATTGGACCACCGAATGAAGTAACTGGTGGAACTTTACCAGTGAACTTCTCGAAGTCTACGATACATGTGTTCGCAGAAGTCGCCTGTGCTAGCTCAGAAGAGCCGATGTCTTGAGTTAGTGTGTTAGGGTCACCGTAAGTACAGATTGCACCTACTTTCTCGTTTAGAGGACCGTACCACGCACCTTCTTCAATACGAATAACACCACGTGGGTAGCTGTCAGTAAGTACAGCACCAGCAAGAAGCTGACCACGGTCGTTAAATACGCGTACCAAGTCACCGTCTTTGATGCCTTTCGCTTTTGCATCAACTGGGTTGATGTATACAGGCTCACGACCTTGAACAGCGTAAGTTGCACGGAAGTCTTCAGATTCACACATCTGAGAGTGCAGACGCTTATCTGGGTGGCAAGACTGTAGCCAGTACGGGTGTTTGTCAGAGCCAGGACCACCGTGTGAACGTTCTGATTTCTCGAACCACATTGGGTGTTCTTGACAGTGTTCGTAACCGTAACGACCGATCTTACGAGAAGTGATCTCGATGAAGCCAGAAGGCGTACCCAGTGGGTTGATTTCTGGATCTTGACGGAAGTCAGCGTGACGAACCCAAGGCTTACCTTGACCGAAGTCTAGTACGCTCTTCTCCCAGAACTCATCGAATTCTGGCATTTCGAACTTACCGTCGTTCGCTTTCTTACAATCGTTGTACAGGCTGCGGATCCATTCCATCTCGCTCATGCCACGAGTGTACTCGTCGCGACGACCAAAGCGTTGAGTCAGTTCGCTCATGATTTGGAAGTCTGGCTTAGATTGGAACAATGGGTCCACTAGACGATGCATAGCAATCAGACCTTTGTTCGAGTAAGAACCGTACACGTCGATGTCGTTACGTTCCCACTGAGTACATGCTGGAAGCACGATATCAGAGAAACGACACGTTGCAGTCCAAGCGAACTCAACCGTTACTACTGTTTGTAGCTTCTGGAACGCTTGCTTCATGCGGTTACGATCTTGGTGGTGGTGCCATGGGTTACAACCCGAGATCACCATCATCTTGAAGTCCGGAAGCTTAACTTTACCACCGTTGTAGTTGATCTCTTTGCCTGGTTCTAGCAGACAGTCGATCCAACGTGCAACAGGGATAGTACGGCTGTAACCGTTAAAGTCGTTGTTATCCCACTTCGGCTTCATACCAGTATCTAGGTTACGAGGGAAACCACCAGGGCCCGCGAAACCAGTTGAAGGTACACCGATACTTGAGTAGTGGTGACCGTAAGAGATACCACCGCCAGGTAGACCGATTTGACCAACCATTGCTGCAACTACTGCTGCTGCCCAGTATGGTTGCTCACCGTGCTCTTGACGTTGGATACACCAACCCATAAGGATCTGTGTACGACCGTTCACCAGCATGCGTGCGAATTCACGAATCTTGTCCGCTTTCACGCCACAGATAGGTGCTGCCCACTCAGGTGTCTTAACAACTTTATCTTTCGTTTCACCTTGAACGTACTTGATGAAGTCTTCGAAACCTAGACAGTAAGTTTCAATAAACTTCTTGTCGTATAGGTCTTCGTTGTACAGCACGTGCGCTACAGCAAGCATGAATGCTACGTCTGTTAGCGGGTTGATGTACAGGTGGTCGTTCTCTAGGTAACGTTGAGTCTTGTTCTTAACTGGGTCTACAGAAAGAACATTGATCTCGCCTTTCGCTACTTTTTCTTTCAACTGCGCTAGGTAGTTGAATGATTCGTGCGTTTCACAGTTCCAACCTACTTGTAGGTTTTTCACTGGGTCGTTTGCCCAAAGAACGATGTTGTCTGAGTTCTCTAGAATTTCTGACCAAGACGTACCTTGTGCATAAACTTCTGTTGAACCAAGTACGTAAGGCATGATGGTTTGACCAGCACCAGTAGAGTAGTCACCTACTTTAGTGATGAAGTTACCGTGCATACCTACAGCACGTTGCATGTGTGCTGTACAGTTGTTGAACGCACCAGTTTGGTTCCAACCAGTTTGACCTGCGTGTAGAGCCCATGGACCGTATTCTTTCTGAACACGTTCTAGCTCGCGGTAGAACAGGTCTAGAGCTTCATCCCAAGTTACACGGATGAAACGGTTGTTACCGCGCGTTTCAGCACTGTATTTGTGCTTCTTCAGCCAATCTAGACGAACCATTGGGTAACGAACACGTGATGGGCTGTAGATGATGCCCTTGATGCCGTTCAACATTTCTGTTGGGTTCTGGTCTAGTTCTAGCGGTTTGATCTCTTGAACTTTACCCGCGTAGATGTGGGCGCGGAACGCGCCCCAGTGTGAACCTGTTACTTTCCAAGTACCAGTAGTCTCAGCTGCGTTTACAGATGCTGAAGCCAATAAGCTTGGACCGATAACTGACGCTGCACTTGTGGTTGCTACACCTTTAAGAAAACTTCTTCGTGTAATAGCCATTTAATTTACTCCAATCCGACGCTTATTAGTGGTGACCTTCAGCATAATCTGAAGAGTGCTTCTGTAGGTACTTCAAGATCAGTGCTTCACTGTCTGTATCTAGGTTAACGAACGCTAGCATACCGTCGAACATACCTGGCCATGTGTTCGCATCGAAGTGCGCTTCAGCAGGTTGTGTGTGACATACAGAACAGTTAGTTTTGTAAGCTTCTTTCGATTTTTCCCATACAGGGTTGATATCGTTCAGCATAGATTCTTTCTTGATCCATACCTTCGCAGCGACTTTCTCCCAAGGAAGACCAGTTAGCTCATCAACTTTCTTCTCACCAGCAGTCACAACGTTAGCGTCTGTTGATGCTTCTTTTAGTAGTGATGCTACTGCAATGTTCTTACCGAAGTCTTCTTGAATTACACGACCGAAGCCTTTCGCTTTACGCCAGCCATCGATTTCGATTTCAACGTAGTCGCCTTTATCTTCAAGTACTTTAACAGTCGATGCTGGGTTTAGAAGACCAGCTTCTTTAGCACCTTTGTCGTCGAAGTAGATTGGTAGGTGACGAACACTTACAAGTTGTTGACCAACACCGTAGTCAGTGTTTGAAGTCATACCTTCAAGGTCACCAACGATACCGCCAATGCTGTCCATACCAGCTGGTAGGTTGTGCGCGATACCTTTGTGACAGTCAACACAGCTCTGATCTTTTTCAGCAGCTTGTTTCATTTGGATACGAGCGGTTGGAGACATTTGCTCAAAGTCCATAGACTCGTAGTTATGACAGTTTTTACACTCTAGAGATTTGTTCGCAGAGAAACGATCCCATTCGTGTTTAGCAAGTTCGATACGACGCTCTTCGAAAACACCCGGTTCGTCGTAGTTGCCAAATACCTGTGCAAATACTTCTTTAGATGCTTGCATCTTGCGAGCGATCTTATCAGTCCAGTTGTGTGGAACGTGACAGTCTGGACAAGTAGCACGAACACCAGAGTGGTTTTTCCAGTGAACTGTGTCTTGCAGTTCAACGTACACGTTGTCACGCATTGTGTGACAACTGATACAGAATTCTTCTGTGTTGGTAGCTTCTAGGGCTGTGTTAAAGCCACCCCAGAAAATAACACCAGCGATGAAACCGCCCATAGTCAGCACGCCAAGGCTGATATGAACTGCCGGGCGCGTCATCGTACGCCACAGTTTAATGATTAATGATTTCATTATTTGCTCTCTTAAAATCTTTTCAAAAGTGTGGTTATGAGCTCACCGGCTTACATGCCGTGCGCGCCTGGAGGACCAAAGAAGAACACTTGCAGTGCCCAAACAATAAATCCGTAGCCGCCTACGAAAGCCACACTCAGAATTGGGAAGAGAACAACTGCAATGAAGAGGAAAGACTTCCACTCCAGTGAGCGTTTTTCACCACTCTCAACTTTGTTAACATCACTCATACATTTGCCTATTTTGTATCTAGTGTTATGGAAAGCCTGTATTACCAAGCTTAAGTTTTTGTACAATCTCTATTGGAAAATGTTAGACCATACTATTAGTAAGGTTCAATTAAATCCGGCACTTCAACCCTTGTTATTCAATACTTTTTTGAGCTCATCCGGATATGTGTTTGATTGATATTCTTTATTAAAAAATATTAATAGATGTGTAAAAATAAGTCTTTTGTAAATTTGTTAATCATATAACATCAGCATAACTTTGTTTACAATTTTGCGGATTTTTTTGTGCTACAGAATTACTAATTTTCCGTCTAAATCCAGCATCTTGTGAAGTTTATGTTAATAAAAAACCACTACTTGAAGGTTATTTTCTCGAAGGAAGATTACGAAAAAGAAGAGTAACTTGATTCATAAAGCAAACGTACTCCGTTAAAATCACAATGTTGATTTATGGAGAGGATTTATGGAGCACGTTGTCGATATAAACTGGTTTGAATTAGCACTTTTCAGCCTAATTCTTTTAGTCCCACTCACAATCAACGCTAGGTACAAACTAGGCATTGCCACAGATACCGCAATGAGTGTCGCCCGCATGACCATTCAGTTGATTCTTGTCGGTGTATATCTGGAATACCTGTTTAATTTAAACAGTTTGCTGGTGAATCTTCTTTGGCTAGCAATCATGGTTATTGTTGGGGCGAGCTCTATTGTTGGTAAAGCAAACTTACCCAAAAAACCACTTATGCTGCCCCTAATCACCGGATTAGCATGTAGCTTACTCCCTATCCTTTCCGCTATTGTTTTCGGCTTGGTAAAACCCGAACCATTCTACAATGCACAATATATGATCCCTTTGGCAGGCATGCTGCTAGGCAACAGCTTGAGCAGCAACATCGTTGCCCTGCAGAACTTATTCACTGCTTTCGAACAAAGAAAATCTGAGTATGAAGCCGCTATATCTTTAGGTGCATCACCCAAATACGCCTCCTTCCCTTTTCTTCAGGAAGCGCTTCGTAAATCTCTGGCCCCAATTCTCGCCTCTATGGCAACGACTGGCTTGGTGACGCTTCCAGGAATGATGACTGGTCAAATCTTAGGTGGTGCTAGCCCAATGGTTGCGATCAAGTACCAGTTGGTCATCATGCTGGCGATTTTTGTCATGCTGAGTGTGTCTGTCGCGATCACTTTGGAGATGACCCTGAGCTGTGTACAAACCAAAGAAGGCCTCATAAAAGTGAAGTTTATCAACAAGGAAAAACCGTAAAACTGGTCACTTTGACATCACATAAGCATCTCATTTTATGAATTTTTCTCGATCCAAAAAGATACTCACGATCTTTGAGACAGGTTATCCACAGAAAATGTGGATAACCCACACAAACCCATAAGCAACAAGAAACATAGGTGCAACTTTAAGATCAATCTCTGCTCATCAATCAAACGTTCACGAGTTGGTCATAGAAGCGTCATCTACTCCTCCTAGAGTTCAGTTAACCGACGAAGGGAGAGAGCATCATGGATAGGTTGGCCACCCACGAAAAGATCGATGACTTAGTGTCAGAAGCAATAGTAGATTGGCTCACACAGGAGCCTGTAGAAATGACGTCCCATTGGATCCCAAATGAGTTTGGCATCAATGAAGAGCTCGTCTAACGGATCAGTGAAAACATTCAGATAAAAGAAAGGCAAGCCATAGGGCTTGCCTTTGTTGAAAACTATTTCAGATGCTTGTCTTCATCACGTAGGTAGATCATCCAGTACCACATGCCAACGAAGACACCACCACCGATGATATTACCGATCGTCACAGGGATCAGGTTGTTCATCAAGAAACCGATCATATTTAGATCCGCGTAGTCAGCGATGTTGGCACCTGTCATTTGCCAGAAAGACTCTGGCGCAAAATACTTAATACCAATCGCCATTGGCACTTGGAACATGTTCGCAATACAGTGCTCAAAACCAGCAGAAACAAACATCGCGACTGGCAAGATCATTACGGCGATCTTATCAGTTAGAGTGCGACCGCTGAACGTCATCCAAACAGCGATACATACTAAAACGTTACACATGATGCCCAATGCGACGGCTTGGAAGAAACCGTGGTGTAACTTATGTTGCGAAATAGCCATTGCGTTCAAGCCTACTTGACCGCCATCGAACATGTATTGCTTAGTGATCAACATACATACTACCAGCAGTACTGCGCCAACCATGTTGCCGAAGTAAACCACTAGCCAGTTCTTCATAAGGGCTTTCCATGAAATCTTGCCACTTGCGCGCGCAACGAGTGTAAGCACCGAACTGGTGAACAGTTCACCACCCGTTACCACAACTAAAATCAAGCCAAGGCTAAACGCCAAGCCACCAATAAGACGTGTAATACCCCAAGGGATATCGCCTGCACCTGTGGTTACCGTTGTGTAGAAAATAAAAGCAATACCAATGTGAATGCCTGCAGAAATCGCCAGCAGGAAAGATTTCATTGGAGCTTTGGTCGCTTTGCCAACACCTACTTCGGCGGCACGTTCAGCAGCCTGAGGCGGTAGTAGTGAGTCAAACTGATTGAAGTTCATGGAAGTGTAACATTTAGAAACAATTAACGAGGCGCGGATAATCGCTCCATTTCCAGAGTTTTTCAAGGGCTATTTTTAATGTTTACTATATTTGTTGTTGTTGAGACGGTAATCGATAAAACTCAACTATGAGTTCTTACCCTAACCATCAAGTATTTTTTGTTCGCATGTTTACCATCGAATAAAAATCCCGCGTTATATCAGCCCTATAGCGCTACACTTAACACTTCTAACGGATTTCTATTGCCCAACCTCTATTTTCAGACTAGCTTGGATAAAAAAGTACGAAGGAATTACCTATGAAATATTCTGCTGACCATATCGCTGAACTGAACCTGCTTCTTCAATTCGATCTAAGCAGCGCAGCAACTGGCATTAAAGTTCACAAAGAAGCATCTGAAGAGATGCACGCAGCAGTATCACGTCTGTATGCAAAACAGCTATGTACTCAGCCTGATGGTGGTTATCTAACCGATGAAGGCATCGAAATCGCGGAACATGCCGACAAAATCCTACGTGTGCTTTCTGCCGAATAGCAATAAACAAAGCCTCGAGTTCCTAACAAGAAAAAGCCACCATTTTGGTGGCTTTTTTATCACGTCATTTATCGACCCTAAGCAATGAGTTTTCTAAACTTTCCAAATGGTTGGACTCTGTCATACGCCCAGTTAAAGCCTGTCGCATAAAACAAGAAGAAGATTAAGAAACCAGCTTCTAGCGCTAGAGCCTGCAATAGCGTGATTTGTAAAAACCAAGCGATGACCGGAATCGTAATAAAGATCAACCCTCCTTCAAAACCAATCGTATGGCCAATGCGCATCATTAAGCTTCGCTCTTCTCGGTTTGAACCAAACCACTTATCGAAGTAAAGGTTGTAAATGTAGTTCCATACGACCGTGTACAGGCTCAAGCCGATTCCTACCACTGCTAAATCACTTGACCCCTTCCCTGTGATCAAGGATGTCACTGGTACAATGATCGCTAGCGCAATCATTTCGAATAATACTGCGTGAAAAATACGTTCGTTACGAGTCATGATTATTTACCTAAATAGTTCTACTCAATGACGCGCATTTTATCTATTATTAAGATGATAAAAAGTTAGATACCATCGGTATAAACGATATGTTTACTATTGAACAATTACAGGCTTTTGTTGCCACGTCCGAAGTCGGTTCTTTTTCCGCAGCAGCTAGGAAGCTTGGCCGAGCTCAGTCTGTGGTGAGCCAACATATAATGAATATGGAACTCGATTGCGGCGTCGACTTGTTCGATCGCTCGGGTCGCTACCCCAAGTTAACTGAAAAAGGCCAAGAGCTTTTACCTTATGCATTGGCAACCATCAGCCAGTTGAACCGACTTAACAATAAAGCTTGCCAGCTATTTTCACCACAAGCGACACAGTTCATCCTCGCTGTCGATGAGGGAATTCCACTTACTAACCTCCCTAAGGCACTCAAAAAACTTGAGCAGCAATTCCCAGATATCCAAGTTGAATGTTTGACGGGCTCAAGCCCAGACATCATCGAGTTGGTAAAATCAGGTAGAGCAACAACAGGCATCATTCTCAGCGACCTACAAATGCCGGAAAATATTGACTTCTCGAATCTCGGAAATATTGGATTTGATGTTTTCATTTCTTCAAAACATCCTTTAGCGACGCAAAAAATTCGTCATATCGACGAATTAAAGCAACATAGACAATTGGTTATTCGTTCAAAGAGTGCCGATACTAGCGGAATCAATCAGGCGCTGAGCCCCGATATCTGGTACGCTGACAACTATTACATCTTATTGGAACTGGCAAATCAGGGATTTGGCTGGTGCTTTCTTCCAAATCATTTGGTGTCACACTCGCCCAATACATTGACCAAAATTGGTGAAGAATTCACGAAACTGGCATGGCAAGTTAATATCGACTTGATACAACACCAAAAATGGCACTCCGATCCCCTACACCAACAAGCCAGATTAGAATTACAAACCCTGTTTGAATCATAATCGGGGTCTAAAGTAGGAACTTACCGATGGCAAATACATTGATCGTTGGCGCAGGCTGGCTAGGAACACCACTTGCACAAGTCTTATCCGAGCAGGGACATCGAGTTACAGCCACTCGCCGAAGCCAAGCAAAGCTTGATGAATTCCCAATCTCCTCCATTTCCACTGCCCTACTCGATCTCAATGAACTCAACTCCGAGCAGCACCTCATTGATATTATCAAACATCACCATATCGAGCGCGTTGTGGGAGCTTTTCCGCCAGGTTTTCGCAAAGGCAACGGTGAAGAGTATGCACTGCAATGGCAACGCTTAGTTGAAGCTGCAAAAGTAAGTCGCGTGGAAAAGCTTTTGATGGTCAGTTCAACGACGGTCTATCCAAATTTGCCCGTCGATATGAGAGAGGAAGACGCCACATTCGCTTTAGCACAAGACAATCCACATTTCTCGGATAACGCACGTATTATGCTGCAAGCCGAGCAATACGTGATTGATTCTGGCATCGACTATGCCATCGTACGTTGTAGTGGTTTGATCGGCTCCGACCGCCACCCTTCTCGCTTTGCTCTGCGATTAAAACAAGTAAGCCGCAAAGCCCCTGCAAACATGTTGCATCAAAACGACGCTGTCGCAGCAACCGCCTTCGCTCTCAATCAAATCAGCAATGAAGTGGTTAACGCCACTACGCCGAACACCGTCAGCAAAGCCGAGTTTTACCAAGCGGCCATTACGAGAAGTGATTTGGATATTGCCCTTCCGCCAGTCACTGAAACCACCGATAAACGAATCCTTGCAGACAAGCTTATTGCGCTTGGCTACCAGTTCCAATTCAACTCAACGCTGGATGCACTATGAAGCTTTATCAACACATTGAAACCTTGTGGGATTACATGCAACTCAACCAGGAACTCACACCGGCTGACTGCATATTTGTTATGTGTAGCAATGATTTACGTGTTGCCGAATACGCCGCAAAGCTATACCACCAAAAGCTTGCACCTCTGATTATATTTTCTGGCGGTGAAGGCCGTTTTACGGATGGCTTGTTTGACAAAAGCGAAGCTGAAACCTTTGCAGAAATCGCCAAGCTTGCAGGCGTGCCAAATGAAGCAATATTGGTCGAAACAACGTCGAGCAATAGCGGTGAGAATGTTCGCTTCACCGAACAATTGTTGAGAGAAAAAGAGATTAAGTGCGAGTCTCTTATCTTGGTCCAAAAACCATTTATGGAACGACGCGCTATTGCGACCTTCGAAAAACAGTGGCAATCGCCTTATTCACAACTGCAAGTCACGTCCACTGCGCATCCTTTCTTTGAATATATCAACGAAGAGATGACACTAATGATGGTACTTGAGGCACTAATGGAAGATTTTTCTCGAGTGAAAACATACCCAGAGAAAGGCTTTCAAACGGAACAAGAAATCCCAGCTCACGTTGAGTCATCTTATCAGGCACTAAGAGAAAAGTTTGAATTCGGCCTAGCGTAATACGCTTATCAGTTAACAAACTACAAAAAAGCCACCGGATTCGGTGGCTTTCTCTTATCTAGACTCACTTATTTGCCAAGTGCTTCTTTGTAGTGCTGGCGACAAACGGATACGTAACGATCGTTACCACCGATTGCGACTTGATCACCTTCTTTAATTGCGACGCCATGCTCATCAGTACGGATAACCATGTTTGCTTTGCGACCACAGTGACAGATGGTTTTGAGTTCAACCAACTTGTCAGCCCAAGATAGCAGGTACTTACTGCCTTCAAAAAGTTCGCCTAGAAAATCGGTGCGAAGACCATAGCAAAGTACTGGAATATGCAGCTTATCCACCACCTCTGTGAGTTGGTAAACCTGCTCTTTAGATAGGAACTGACACTCATCAATCAGAATACAGTGACGTTTTTCAACCTCATGCAGTGCTGCAATCTCTTGATATAGATTAGTATCTGGACGGAACAATTGCGCGTCTGATTGCAAACCAATACGAGAGCTCACTTTACCTACACCGTAACGGTCATCTAACGCTGCTGTGAAAATCACAGGCGTCATGCCACGTTCTTGGTAGTTAAATGAAGATTGAAGAAGAGTTGTCGATTTACCCGCATTCATTGCTGAGTAATAGAAATACATCTGAGCCACAGAGCACTACCTTCGTTAAAGTTTAGAATTTATAAAAGCTTGTAAAGAAAAGGGCTGAATCATCAGCCCTTAAATATTCTTATACTAATGCCATTGACTGGATGTTCAGTTTATTGCGCAGAGAAAATCGCTTAGAACAAGGCATAGATTGCAGCGAGCTAGTGGCTCTAACTTCCAAATCTATAACGCAGTTATCAGCGATTTTAACCAGCAAGAATGAACAGTTAGTTGATGGCATAAGTATCCATTACTTACGACGCCACGTTGTGCCTTCCGGCCCGTCTTCTAGAACGATACCCATTTCAGTCAGCTTGTCACGAGCCATATCTGCGTTAGCCCAGTCTTTTGCTGCACGAGAGTCGTTACGTAGCTTGATTAGTGCTTCGATTTCAGCCACTTCATCATCATTACCTGCGTCACCTTTTAGGAACGCTTCTGGATCTTGGTGGAGAATACCAATCACTTCCGCAAGCTCGCGCATTAGCGCACCTAGCTCGCTTGCTTTCTCTAGGTTTTCTGTCTTCAGACGGTTTACTTCACGCGCCATGTCAAACAGTACTGAGTAAGCTTCTGGCGTGTTGAAGTCATCGTTCATCGCTGCAGTAAAGCGCGACACGTACTCTTCACCACCCGCTGGCGCTGCATTTAGATCTAGACCACGTAGAGACGTGTATAGACGCTCAAGAGAAGCGCGTGCTTGGTTTAGGTTATCTTCGCTGTAGTTTAACTGGCTACGGTAGTGACCTGACATCAGGAAGTAACGAACCGTCTCGGCATCGTAGTGACCAAGAACGTCACGGATAGTAAAGAAGTTACCTAGAGACTTAGACATCTTCTCACGGTCTACCATTACCATGCCGCTGTGCATCCATGTGTTCACGTATTGCGTGTCGTGTGCACAGCATGATTGCGCGATTTCGTTCTCATGGTGTGGGAACTGAAGGTCAGAACCGCCGCCGTGAATATCGAAGTGGTTACCTAGGATTGAAGAGTTCATTGCAGAACACTCAATGTGCCAACCTGGACGACCAGGACCCCAAGGTGATTCCCATGTTGGTTCGCCTGGCTTAGACATCTTCCAAAGTACAAAGTCTAGTGGGCTGCGTTTTGCTGTTTCGATATCGACACGAGCACCAGCTTGAAGCTGATCAAGATCTTGCTTAGACAGCTTGCCGTATTCGTTGAACTTACCGACTTCAAACATTACGTCGCCGTTGTCTGCAACGTAAGCAAAACCACGCTCGATTAACTTTTCAACCAATTCGATGATTTCAGCAATGAACTGAGTCGCACGAGGCTCGACGTCAGGACGTTTCATGTTCAGAGCATCGAAGTCAGCGTGCATTTCGCCGATAAGACGTTCAGTCAGTGAATCACAAGATTCACCGTTTTCAGCAGCACGCTTGATGATTTTGTCATCGATGTCAGTGATGTTACGTACAAATGTTAGGTCATAGCCAAGGTAACGAAGGTAGCGAGACACTACATCGAAAGAAACAAATGTACGACCGTGACCGATATGACAGAGATCGTAGATGGTAACTCCACAGACATACATGCCAACTTTGCCGGCTGTAATTGGTTTGAATTCCTCTTTCTGTCTTGTGAGTGTGTTATATATCTTTAACATGATCTCTATCTATGATTGTGAATGGATAACAAGAACGCCGAGTATAACAACTCAGACCTTATTAGGTAATAGCAATTCACGGATAAAACGATAATCGGCTAAACTTCAAGCACAAAACTATTAATTTGTTCTTCCTGAGTTTTTAAAGCGTAATAACTTAGGCTAGAATCGCAGTTTCAATACAACACAGTAAAGGAAAGTAGCATGATCACCCTTCACACTAATTTTGGTGACATCAAGATTCAACTAAACGAAGAGAAAGCGCCAGAAACAAGCGCAAACTTCCTTCAGTACTGCCGCGACGGTTTCTACGACAACACTCTTTTCCACCGTGTTATTGACGGCTTCATGATCCAAGGCGGTGGTATGGAGTCTGGTCTACGTGAGAAAGCATCACGTGCACCAATCAAGAACGAAGCAAACAACGGTCTTAGCAACAAAGTGGGTACACTTGCTATGGCACGTACTATGGAGCCGCATTCAGCAAGCTCTCAGTTCTTCATCAACGTAAACAACAACACGTTCCTAGATTTCCGTAGCGAAAGCCTAGATGGTTGGGGTTACTGTGTATTCGGTGAAGTAATCGAAGGCATGGACATCGTAAATAAGATCAAAGGCGTTAGCACTGGTTCTTACGGCATGCACCAAGACGTACCTCTAGAAGACGTACTGATCACTGGTACTACAATCGAAGAGTAATTCTATAGAATTGCTACCAAGAGATAAGTTTGTGGGGAGGCGTCGCCTCCCCTTATTTCTATGACGACATTATTTATATCTGATCTCCACCTTACCCCTTCTCGTCCGGATATCACGGAGTGCTTTGTCACGTTTATGCGTACAGAAGCGATTCATGCCGATGCACTTTACGTGCTTGGCGATTTATTTGAGTTCTGGATTGGTGACGATGATAACACCCCTTTCGCAGACCAAATCCGTGCCGAGTTTAAAGCCCTGACGGATTCTGGTGTCCCTGTTTTCTTCATCCAAGGCAATCGAGATTTTTTACTAGGTAAACGCTTTTGCAAAGAAACTGGCATGACATTGCTCGATGATGTCTGCACTATTGATCTTTATGGTCAAAAGGTCGTGATCTTGCATGGCGATACACTTTGCATCGACGACGAGAAATATCAAGAGTTCAGGAAAACCGTTCATAAGCCTTGGCTTCAATGGCTATTTAACCGTATTCCTTGGTTCGTTAAAAAAAGAATTGTCGCCAAAGTTCAGTCTGATATTCGAGACGACAAAAAAACCAAGTCTCTCGACATCATGGACGTTAACCAAGGCGAAGTTGAGCGTGTCATGTCTCAAAACTGCGTCAACCTAATGATTCATGGTCACACACACCGCCCAAATACACATATTTTTGAGCTAAATGGTGTTAAAACTACTCGTATTGTCTTAGGTGATTGGTATACACAAGGCTCAGTTTTACAAGTAGATTCTGAAGATTTTCACCTTCACAATCGACCTTTTCGAACGTAATTTCACCAATGTATCATTTGGATGTTTAAGATTGACGTATAGCCCATAGATCTTTTGTGAAAACTCGTTATTATCATTACTAATAGATTTAACAGAATAAAGTACCGCATTGAAGTATTCGTATGTAGCTCGTCAGCCTATTCTTGATAGAGAAAAGAAAACTATCGGTTATGAACTTCTCTTCCGCGATGGGCCAAAAAACACCTTTCCAGAAGTAGAGCCTGAGCTGGCTACTAGTCGTTTACTGTCGGATCATTTCTTATCAACTCACTACAGTACTTTGGGCGACAAGCTTGGCTTCGTAAATTTCCCTTATCAAAGCCTAGTGAACCTTGTTCCGACTCTTTTTCCAAAAGAATCTTTAGTTGTTGAGGTTCTGGAAGATTGTGAGCCAAGCGATGAACTGCTCAATGCGATAAAACACTTGCATTCTTCTGGGTATCGAGTGGCATTAGATGACTTTGTGCCGACGAAAGCTTGGAAGCGCTTCTTGCCTTTTATTTCGATTATTAAGTTTGATATCAGGGTCGTACCCATTGAAAAAGCGTCGATATTTATTCGTGCGCTAAGTCATCTAGATATTGAATTTCTAGCAGAAAAAGTAGAAACCTATGAAGAATTTGAACAAGCCCTAGATGCTGGATTCAATTACTTCCAAGGTTACTTTTTTAGCAAACCTGAAATGATTCAAAAAAAGCGCTTAAATCCTGCCTTTTTAACCGTCATTCAACTGTGTAAAGAGATTGCTGATAAGCCAATTGATTTCAATGAAGTAGAGCGACTGTTTTCTATCGATGTAACCTTGTCTTATAAGCTAATGACTTATGTAAACTCAGGCTACACACTGACGACAAAGTTGAAATCCTTTAGACAAGCCTTGGTATATTTAGGGGAAGATCGTTTAAGACGGTTTATATCACTCGTCGCCATCGCTTCTGTACATGAAGACAAACCAGATTCCCTATACTCATTAGCCATTCAACGCGCGCGCATGTGTGAGATACTACTGAGCCAAATGAACACTAAGTACGATCCCGGCCAAGCATTCCTAACCGGTATGTTTTCATTGCTGGACTCGTTATTAGACCAGCCTCTTGCTGATGTGATTGAAGACATTCCTGTTGATGAAGAAATCAAAACGGCATTAACCAGCAAAAAGGGCGTTCTAGGTTACCTGTTGTCAATGATCATCTCGTATGAAAAAGCCGATTGGGAAACCACTGAAAAATACTGTCAGGCACTTAAACTAACAGAACCTCAACTGGCAAAAGCGTTCAATCAATCAACTGCCTGGGCTCAAGAACTGCTGTCTCAAACATCTTAGAACGCTATAATGCGCCCTAGAATACCTCGACCTTTACGTGAGGTTGTTTGTTTTTATCGCTTAATTAATCGAGATTTCATTTTATGGCTTCTTCTTGTCCTTGCGGCTCTAACCGCACCTACCAACAGTGTTGTGAAATTGCCCACAACAACCATGCAGACGTCACCACACCAGAGCAACTGATGCGCTCTCGTTACTGTGCACATGTACTAGGTTTAGTGGATTACGTGGTAAGCACTTATCACCCAAGCTGTAACGCAGAAGAGCAACGCGAAGGCATTGCCCAGTCGATCGATAGTGATTGGTGCAAGCTTGAGGTAGTAAAAGCTGAAGCGGGTAGCAGTGAGAATGAAGGTTTTGTTGAATTCAACGCTTACTTTGATGAGGACGGCAAACGCTACTGTATGACAGAACGTTCTCGTTTCGTGAAAGAAGATGGGCTTTGGTACTACATTGATGGCACGTTCCCAGAAGAAGAGCCGGAACAAGATCCACGTTTGAACCAAACAGTAAGCAGTCTAAAGGTCGGCCGTAACGACCCGTGTATCTGTGGAAGCGGTAAGAAATTTAAGAAGTGTTGTGGGTAAAGCATCCATATCTAGCTTATTAAACTCGATTTAATTGGATTCTTGACATCGCTTAGGCTTGTTGGAATGACGTGAATATATGTACCTGTTTGAAGTAGATAACTCTACTGCAAGCACCATTAGAAAATATACCGTCATTCTGAACAGCGAGGGACGAGCGTGATTCAGAATCCAATCGCCACTAGCACTGTTGCCGGGGTTTACCCCGAACCAAGAACACTAAATTAAAAAAGCCCCTAGGCTCGAGAGCATAGGGGCTTTCATTTATCTATAGCAGGCTTATTTATGGCGCTCTTTCAGTTTGTTCACTACGTCATTCATCGATAAGCCTTGGTCTTGAAGCAATACCAGCAAGTGGTAAATCAAGTCTGCTGATTCACACACTAACTCCGCCTTATCGCCCGACGTCGCCGCAAGCGCGACTTCAACGCCTTCTTCGCCCACTTTTTGCGAAATACGCTTGGTGCCACGGGCATAAAGACTGGCAGTATAAGAGGAATCTGGGTCGGCACTCTTGCGGGCAGCCAATAGCTGCTCAAGTTGATGAAGCCACACCATTTGTGACTCCTCTTGAGGGTCCACATCCCAGCAAGTTGTATTACCCAAGTGACACGTAGGACCAATGGGATTCACCTTAACCAGTAGCGTATCGTTGTCGCAATCTAGCTGCATGTTCACTAGTTGCAATACGTTGCCAGAGGTTTCACCTTTCGTCCAAAGACGCTGCTTGGTACGAGAGAAAAACGTCACTTGACCCGTTTCGCCCGTTTTTGCCAACGCATCTTGGTTCATGTAACCCATCATCAGCACTTGGCTTGATTGAAAATCTTGTACGATGGCAGGTACCAGACCATCCACCTTTTCCCAGTTGATTCGCTCAGCTAGCGAACTTACTTCGGCGGCTTTTACACTCATAGTCGTACCTCAATGCCTTGTTGTTTCAAATACTGCTTTAGTTCACCAATGTTGATGACTTGTTTGTGGAATACCGATGCAGCAAGCGCTCCATCCACATTGGCTTTTTGGTAGGCTTCTGCGAAGTGCTCCATAGCACCCGCGCCACCCGATGCAATCAGCGGTACATTACATACTTCACGCACCATATTCAGTTGTTCAATGTCGTAGCCGTTACGCACACCGTCTTGGTTCATCATGTTCAACACGATTTCACCAGCGCCGCGTTTTTGTACTTCTTGCACCCAATCACGCGTTTCCCATTGGGTCGCTTTGGTGCGTTCTTCATCACCAGTAAACTGGTAAACCTGATACTTGCCCGTCTCTTTGTCGTAGTATGAATCGATACCTACAACGATACATTGCACACCAAACTTATCAGCAAGGTCAGTAATCAACTGAGGGTTCGCCAGTGCAGGTGAGTTGATAGACACCTTGTCTGCGCCAAATTCAAGAATGCGTGCTGCGTCTTCTGCTGATTTAATACCACCAGCGACACAGAAAGGAATATCAATCACTTCAGCAACGCGAGCGACCCAACTTTTATCGACGACACGACCATCACTAGAAGCGGTAATATCATAGAACACAAGCTCGTCAGCCCCTTCTTCTGCATAACGTTGCGCCAGAGGGACGATGTCGCCAATGATTTCGTGGTTACGGAACTGGACGCCCTTTACCACTTGTCCATCACGAACATCAAGACATGGAATTATTCGCTTTGCCAACATGCAAACGCCTCCTCTGCTGTGAACTTACCATCTAACAATGCACGACCAACAATCACGCCTGCAACACCGCTGCCTTTTAGTGCATCGATATCCGCTAATGAACCGATGCCGCCTGAAGATTGGAACTGCACTTGTGGGTACTGTTTACATAAGTCGACGTAAAGCTCAACGTTTGAGCCTTCTAGCGTACCGTCACGAGAAATGTCCGTGCAAAGCACATGCTGTAGACCTACCGTCAGATAATCGTTGATCAAAGCTTCGATGGTCACGCCTGAATCTTCTTGCCAACCAGAGATCGCTACCTTACGCGTGCCGTCTTGGTCGATGTTGATATCTAGCGCGAGAACGATTTTCTCTGCGCCGTATTTTTCCATCCAACCTTTCACAAGCTCTGGTTGTTTTACTGCTGTAGAACCGACTACAACACGCTGCGCACCGGCTTCTAACAGATCAATCACGTCTTGCTCTGTACGCACACCACCACCGATTTGGATGTTCGCTGGCGTGCTTGCTAGTAGCTTTGCAATCAAATCAAGCTGACGCGCTGTTGTGTCTTTCGCGCCAGTCAAATCCACTAAGTGTAGCCAGTTTGCACCAGCTTGGTGGTACAAGTTGAACTGCTCTGCTGGGTCGACTTTGTACTCGGTTACTTGGCCGTAATCACCTTGATAAAGGCGAACCACCTGTCCTTCAATTAAATCAAGAGCTGGAATAATCACACTAAATCCCTTTTATAATTCTAAGAAGTTTTGAATAAGCTTCGCGCCCGCTTTTGAAGAACGCTCAGGGTGGAACTGCACACCGTAGTAGTTGCCACTTTGTACTGCGGCTGTGAACGGGTTGCCGTATTCACATTCAGCAATTGTGTAGTCCCCAACTGGCATTGCAAAGCTGTGCACGAAGTAGAAGTACTCACCTTCTTCAATACCTTTGAACAGTGGGTTACCTGCTTTTGCAGACACAGTGTTCCAGCCCATATGCGGCAGCGGTAAGTCGCCAGTCTGTAGCAACTTCACTTCACCGTCACAAAGGCCAAGACACTCGACTAACTCGTCGGCTTTCTGGCCTTTTTCTTGAGACACTTTGCCCAACAGTTGCATGCCTAAACAGATACCTAGTAGCGGCTTCTCTACCTGTTTTACCAAGCTGATTAGGTCACGCTCTTCTAGGTTTTTCATCGCTTCACTGGCGGTTCCCACGCCCGGTAGGAATAGCTTGTCAGCCGCCAATACAACTTGTGGATCTTTTGAAATCGTTACGTCATAACCTAGGCGTTCAATAGCAAACTTCACCGAAGAGACGTTGGCACAGCCAGTATCGATAATGACAACTTTCTGTTCTGTCACTGTTTTTCTCCTTGCTAACGTTAGCCTTAAAGTACGCCTTTACTACTCGGTAGCTCAGTGCCTTCTACTTTGATTGCTTGGCGCAGAGTGCGACCAAACGCTTTAAATAGACTTTCAATGATGTGGTGATCATTGTTGCCCGCAGAAGAAAGGTGCAACGTACATGCTAATGTGTCAGTCAGAGAGCGGAAGAAGTGAACTACCATCTCTGTTGAAAGATCACCCACTTGCTCACGGCTGAATTGCGCGTCGAACTTAAGGTAAGGACGACCAGATAGGTCCAGCGCACATTGTGCCAAGCACTCATCCATTGGTAGGCTGAAACCAAAGCGACCAATACCACGTTTGTCACCCAGTGCTTCTTTCAACGCCTGACCCAAAGCAAGAGCGGTATCTTCTACCGTGTGGTGATCATCAATGTGCAGGTCACCTTCTACTTTACACACCATCTGGAATCCGCCGTGCGTCGCGATTTGATCCAGCATGTGGTCGAAGAAACCAAGACCTGTAGAGATGTCATTGCCGCCTTGCTCATCAAGATTAACGAATACTTTGATGTCTGTTTCTTTCGTAGTACGAATGACTTCAGCAACACGTGCCTTCACCGTTAGATCTTTTAGGATCTGTTTCCAACCCATGGTTTCTGAGTTGTATTGAATGCCACGAATTGCCATGTTTTCTGCAAGCTGAAGATCAGTTTGACGATCGCCAATCACAACAGAGTTTTGGAAATCAACTTTGCCACCTTGAAGATACTCTTTTACCAAGCCTAATTTAGGCTTACGGCAAGAGCAGTTATCTTCATCGAAGTGCGGACAAATCAGCACGTCATCAAACTTTACACCTTGAGATTCAAAGATCTCCATCATCATGTTGTGTGGAGCATCAAAGTCTGCTTGTGGGTAGCTGTCGGTACCCAAACCATCTTGGTTAGTTACCATCACTAGGCGGTATCCTGCATCCTGCAACGACAACAGGCTTGGGATAACAAACGGCTCTAGTTTTAGCTTATCTAAACGGTCTACTTGAAAATCAACTGGCGGCTCAACAATTAAGGTGCCATCACGGTCGATAAATAGGATTTTTTGTTGTTTGCTCACTCGAACTTCCTTATTGCTATTCTTTTGGCGCTCCCGCTATTGAGCAAGAGCGATAAATTTTTTCTCTACTTATGAGTAGTAGTTTCTAATAAATCCAAGTGTTTTTTCGCACTCGTCACGGTTACCCACACTGATACGTACGCAGTTCTCAATTGGCGAGTTGCGTAAAATAATTCCCGTCTCCCAAGCGGCTTTGAAAAGCCCATCACCATCTGGGAATTTCACCAATAGGTAGTTCCCCCACCCTTCAAACACTTCCAAACCCGGAATCATTGAAAGACCAACTTGCAAGTAGGCACGGTTTGCATTCAGATCGAGAACTTGGAACTTCGCTCGCGCTAGGCCTGCTTCAGAAAGCGCTTGAGTGGCAATTTCTGCTACTGGCACCGGTACTGGATATGGTGCGATAACTTTAAGAAGTACATTAATCAGCTCTTCGTTCGCAAGCGTAAATCCACAACGCAGACCTGCAAGCGCAAAAGCTTTCGACAGAGTGCGCAGAATTGCGAGATTCGGGTATTGCGCCAGTAAATCTACCGTTGATGCTTCAGGGCAAAAATCAATGTACGCTTCATCCATCACCACGATTGCACGGTCTTTTGTCATCTCAAGCAGAGAGACAATATCTTCACGCTTAACTAAGTTACCCGTTGGGTTGTTTGGCGAACATACAAAAACCAGTTTCACGTTATCTAGATTAGCTTCGATACCTGCAAGGTCTAGTTGCCAATCTGACGTTAGTGGCACGGTTTTTCGCTCGACACCAATGGTTTCTGCGCTGATGGCATACATACCGTAAGTTGGTGGACAGTAAAGAATCGCATCTTCACCCGGCTCACAGAAAGCACGAATCAGTAGTTCAATGCCTTCATCTGCACCGCGAGAAGTCAGCGTTTGTTCTGGTTTCACACCCGCATACGCTGCGTAAGCAGAAATCAGTTCTTTCGGTTGGCATTCGCTGTAACGATTAAGACGAGCAAAGTCTGTTTTGTATTCATTGTTAAATGGTGATTCGTTGGCATTTAGCCACACGTCACCGGTACCACCAATTCGGCGAGCCGATAAATAAGGGGTAAGTTGTTGGACTTGTTTACGCGCTAGCTTTTCCATCTCATTGTCCTCTTACTTCGCTGCCAATTTTTCTACGCGGATAGTCACTGCACGTTTGTGTGCATCCAAGCCTTCCGCTTCAGCCATTGTGACTACTGTAGGGGCAAGGTTCTTTAGACCATCAGCAGACAGCTCTTGAATCGTCATACGCTTAGAGAAGTCCGCCAAGCCTAAGCTTGAATAAGTACGTGTGTAACCGTAAGTAGGAAGAACGTGGTTAGTACCAGATGCGTAATCACCTGCTGATTCAGGCGACCAATCACCAAGGAAAATAGAGCCTGCGTTGTCTAATAGAGGCAGAAGCTCGCGTGGGTTCTTAGTCTGAACAATTAAGTGCTCAGGACCGTAGTAATTTGAGATTGAAACCGATTGAGTCAGAGACTCGGCAATGATGATCAAGCTTGAAGCCAATGCTTGTTCAGCGATATCCGCACGAGATAGCTCCTTAAGCTGACGTTGAACCGCATCCGTCACTTGATCCGCAATCACAGGTGAAGGTGTCACAAGTACCACTTGAGAGTCAGGGCCGTGCTCCGCTTGGCTTAGAAGATCTGCAGCAATGAAGTCTGGGTCTGCGGTTTCATCGGCAATCACTAACACTTCTGATGGGCCTGCTGGCATATCAATCGCTGCGCCACGGAAATCATTACTTACCTGACGTTTTGCTTCTGTCACATAGGCGTTGCCCGGGCCAAAGATCTTATCGACTTTGGATACAGTCTCTGTACCGTAAGCCATCGCAGCGACGGCTTGACCACCGCCAACGTTGTACACTTCATCAATGCCACACAGTTTTGCTACATAAAGAATCTCGTCAGCAATTGGTGGTGGTGAACAAAGCACCACTTTACGACAGCCTGCAATTTTTGCAGGAACCCCAAGCATCAAAACAGTCGATGGCAATGGCGCACTGCCACCGGGAATGTACAAACCTACTTTTTGAATTGGGCGCGTTACCTGCTCACAAAGTACACCCGGTTGAGTTTCTACTTTGATTGGCTGTGGCTTTTGTGCTTTGTGAAACTTAGTGATGTTTTCATACGCTTGCTCTAATGCGCTTTTCATCTTTTCAGAAAGACGCGCTGACGCTTCATCGATTTCTTGAGCGGAAACACGGATGGATTCCGGCTGCACTCGGTCAAACTTCTCAGTCAGCTCCAATAATGCAGCATCACCTTCTTTGCGAACTTTTGCGATTACTTCAGAAACCGCGGCAGTGATGTTCGCACCTTCTGTAATTGCAGGACGTTCTAGGATTGAGTCTTGCTGCGTTTCACTTAGCGATTGCCATACGACTGTTCTCATTGCGATTACTCCATCATTTTTTCAATTGGTAGTACTAGAATTGAGCTCGCACCCAGTTCTTTTAGCTGTTCCATGGTTTCCCAGAACAGGTTTTCAGTACTTACCAAGTGAACCGCAACTTTTTGCTTGTCAGCAGATAGAGGCAATACCGTTGGGTCTTCAGCGCCTGGAAGCAGTGCTTTGATTTGGTCTAGCTTCTCAGCTGGCGCATGTAGCATGATGTACTTAGACTCTTTCGCTTGCTGTACGCCTTGCATACGAGTCAAGAGCTTTTCGATTAGCGCCACTTTGTCTGCGTCGAACTCACCAGTACGTTGGATGAGCGTTGCTTTTGATTTGAAGATAATTTCAGCTTCTTTAAGACCGTTCGCCTCTAGCGTTGCACCTGTAGAAACCAAGTCAGCGATGGCATCAGCAAGACCCGCGCGTGGGGCAACTTCTACAGAGCCTGTCAGCATACATGCAGAGAAAGGAACACCCGCTTCATCCATGTAAGCTTTTAGCAGTTGTGGGTATGTCGTAGCGATACGTTTGCCAGCGAGGTCTTGAGGGCCGTTGTACTCTTCGTCTTTGTCGATTGCGATAGATAAACGGCAGCCACCGAAATCAAGACGACGAAGTTGAACAAATTCATACGGTTCACCCAACGCTTTACGATCTAAACGAACTTCTTCTAATTCGTTTTCACCGATAAAGCCAAGGTCTACTACGCCATCCATAATCAGACCAGGGATGTCGTCATCACGAACCAAAAGCAAATCAATTGGCATGTTCTCTGAGTGAACCACTAGACGCTCACCCATTACGTTGAATTTCACGCCACACTTTTTCAGTAGAGCTTGGCTCTCTTTGCTTAGGCGGCCTTTTTTCTGAATTGCGATTCTTAAGCGTTGTGTTTGCATTGCTTTATCCCTGTGCAAAATTTGGTAATTTGAATATTTTATAAACCAGTAAAACTAAAAAACCCTCGAGAGATGTTGGTCTCCCGAGGGTTTGAAATCTGTTTTCACTTTGATTTTCACCTCCGGGAGTTTCCTATCTCCCGGGTATGCGTACATCTCCCGAAAGACTAGGCTGGGTGATGATGGTGATGAATGTTCATTACAAAATTACGCATACTTATTTAAACTCGATTGAATTGCTTCGTTAACAACCACACTAACTAAGCTTCTGATGTTTTTCAACACAAAAATTAAACTTTTAGCAAAACACCACATAACCAATTGTTTTTAAACAAATTAAAGTTAGATCAATCTTAACCTCACATCAAATTGTGTTGTAGATGTTTAGCTTGGTGAAACCATGTAAACCCGTTTCGCAAAAAGTCAGTCTGTTAGGTTGAACACAGAGAACCACATGTCATTCTCACATTTGAGAGCGCGAATCATCCCTGAGACAGTTAATCCTGACTATCCTTCTTATGGGGCATCGGAAGAAATAATATTAATGAAAATTCGCAAAGTGGGAGTTAAGCAGACCACTGCTGACCAGCATCCACAACTTCAGTTTTTGATCGGAGAAAGCTCATGCATTAACGAGTTACGCACCAACATCGCTAAATACGCCAAAAGCGATGCTGAGGTGCTGATTCACGGTGAGACAGGCGTCGGTAAAGGACTCTGTGCGCACATAATTCACGAACTTTCGTCACGACACGAACACCCTTTTGTCTCGGTCAACTGCGGGGCTATACCTTCAGGTCTTGTAGCTTCGGAGCTGTTCGGACACACGAAAGGCGCCTTCACTGGCGCAATCCATGATCGCACTGGATTTGTCGAAAGAGCAAATAAGGGAACGCTTTTTCTAGACGAAATAGGCGATATGCCACCTGATTCGCAAATACATTTATTGCACTTTTTGGAAAGTAAGCAAATTCAAAAGTTAGGTGGGGACAAATGCTTAAACGTTGATTGTCGTATTATCGCTGCTAGCCACGTGGATTTAAAAAGTGAAGTGGTAAGGGGGAACTTTCGAGAGGATCTCTTTTATCGTCTAAACATCCTTACGCTCTCCGTCCCGCCAGTCAGACGTCGTGGTCATGACATTTTGTTATTAGCACAGCATTTTTTAAATCAGCTGCAAAATGGAGAAGAATTCGAGATATCAAAAAAAGCTGAAGATAAATTAATGGCGCATTCATGGCCAGGTAATGTACGCGAACTGAGAAATGTCATTCAGCGAGCTATTGTAATGAGTGAAGATGGCACAATCTTAGAAGCTGATCTGGGATTAAATAGCAAAGATAGAGAAATCCTGCCTAATAGCGAACAAATTGACTTAGAGTTCCTGCTTCAAGCTATTGAAGATAACAAACATAATATGAGCGCTGCTGCAAGGCAACTTGGTATTTCCAGAACCACCTTATATCGTCTCATCAAGAAATATAACTTACACGTATAAAGTGTAACGTAACACTGTGTAACACACGTAATCCACACTTTCAGTTACTTAGCAAAAAGCCAAGATAACTGCCATTCTAGCTATAATAAAATCATAGACTTAAATCCGGCATAGCCCTTGCTTAATAACCAATATTGTTTAAGTAAGTTGAGGTGTATTTTACAGCACTACTTTTCTCTAACTGTTACCCCAAAAACGCGATAGCCCCCCTCACCTATATATCGCGTTAAAAAAAAGCTCCGCCTGACCTCGGCGGAGCTTCCTCTTTTAATAAGCTACATTCAATGCGCTAAGCGTTTTGGCATGACGCCATTTTAGACTTAGAGATCCAAGATAGTACTGCACATACAATCACAAACGTAATTGATGCTGCAATAAACGAGAACGCAATAGACGCTGTCATACCCAGAACAATAAAGCCCACACATGAAACAAGTGCTACCGAAAGCGCATAAGGCAACTGCGTTGATACGTGATCAATGTGGTTACAACGTGCGCCAGTCGATGACAGAATTGTGGTATCTGAGATAGGTGAACAGTGGTCACCGAATACAGCACCAGCCAGAACAGCACTTAACATTGGTAGCATTAGTGCTACGTCTGTTGCACCAGCCATATCACCCGCGATTGGAAGCATGATCCCGAACGTACCCCATGAGGTGCCTGTTGAGAATGCCATTAGACCAGAAAGCAAGAATAGGATAACCGGCAGCCAATGAGGGTTAATGTTACCTTGCGCCATTGTCGATAGGTAAGAACCCGTCTTCATGTCACCGATAACAGAGCCGATAGTCCATGCGAAGACAAGAATTAGGATCGCACCAAACATCGATTTAGCACCAATCCAAAGTGTGCGACCAATCTCTACCATTGGAATGCCTTGTTTAAACACAGTAAACAGTGCTACAGCCAGGCCAAGCAAGCTACCGTAGATTAAAGACATACCAACATCGGTGTTCTCAAACGCACCTAGAAGAGCAAACTCTTTACCGTCCGCAGCTAGTGCTTGACCACCGGTGTAAAGCATAGATGCTATAGTAGCAACGATAAGCGTTACGATTGGAAGCACTAGGTCAGAAACTTTGCCCTTCTCGCTTTCACGAATATCTAGCTCTTCGTTAAGCTCGTGAGCTTCTTGAGTATCGTTTTCTTTATCTTTGTCAAAACCACGGCCTTGAGATGCTGCGATTTCATGGTCACGCATCTTGCCAATATCAAGACCAAACCACGCAACTGCAAATACCATTAGTAGCGCAAAGACAGCGTAGAAGTTCATTGGGATAAGGCGTACATAAGCACCAAGCGCTGAGTACTCCGTGATACCGTGTGACACCAAGATACCACCGATAATCGTAATAATGTACGCACCCCAGCTAGAAGCTGGCATGATCACACACATTGGTGCAGCGGTTGAGTCAAGGATGTACGCAAGCTTGGCGCGAGAGACGTAGAAACGGTCGGTCACTGGGCGAGAGATCGCACCAACAGCAAGACTATTAAAGTAATCGTCGACAAAAATGAATACGCCAAGGAAGGCTGCAAGAAGTTTAGAGCCGCGTTTACTTTTTACTCGTGTTTGCGCCCATTCCGCAAAAGCGCGCGTACCACCAGAAAGTGTTAACAGTGCTGTTGTCATACCTAAAAGGATTAGGAAGCCAACAATGCTCATGTTCCAAGTATTAATACCACCGTCTTCAATAAAGACAGAAGAAACTTGAGAGCTAACATAACCTACCGTGTTACCGATAGACCAATCGTTAAGTAGCACCGCACCCAGTACGATACCAACACCAAGAGAAACTAAAACACGTCGAGTTAGAATCGCCAGCGTCAGTGCGACAATAGGCGGTAATAACGAAACAGGAGAATGTGCAAAATCTATTAAATTCATGATCTTCAAAAACCAAAGTTTGGCTAGAGATCTACTGCAGACAAGTCACGTAGCATACGGTACGTGCTCATGTTGAACTTAGCGACAGGGAAGCGAACACTCCACCCAACCCTACAGTAGCGCTCCATAGTTTAATGTTTATATACTATGGCAGTGTTGCTCCTTTCGGATACAACCCCAGCAAGTGGTTTCGATAGGCCACTTACTTCGGCAATCTTCGCCTTCCACTATTATTCATTGGCATCACCCCAATAATAGCTACTCTTCGAGACTGCGCCTCTACGGCAACAACAAACAATTAACCATTAATTGTACAAATTAACAACATATTGTCTGCAATATTGCATCAGGTATTTGCCATTGTACTCATGAGGACCACCAATGCAACACATCAAACTAAATTAAATCGATAAATAATCGTCACAATGATTTATAAATGAAATGTAACTGAAACATGGATTACGCAACTGCAATCACATTAATTAAATAAATAGAAGTTGACGTAAACACTCTACCTTTAGCACTGTGCATTTAAGCTCATAACATTCGAAAAGGAGCAATTCCCCAAATAAGAGTAAGTCTCATATCGCATATTTAAATTCTATCGGTCATACAGCGGCCTTTCACCTAAAGAATAGATTAACAACTTTATGATTAGAGTGATTCCCGCTGAGTATTAAAGCCAATAATGCTTACTAGGCCAAATAAGTTTGAACTTATATTAAACAGTACGCTCCAATATTGAACTTTTATAGAAAAATTTATTTATTGTTTGCCAACCACGGAAAGATGGCGTTAAATATTAAAGTTTAATATTTCTATTATTTTGTTTGTTTTAATTAATCACTAGCATTATTATTACCAAACACCCTACTTAAAGAATAGGAACAGTTATGTCTGAGCTGACAAAAACACTTCTAAATATTCGTAGCCTACGCGCATTTTCACGTGAGCTAACTCTAGAGCAACTTGAAGAAGCACTAGATAAACTAACTATCGTAGTTCAAGAACGCAAAGAAGCTGAAGAAGCTGATCGCGCTGCACAAGCAGAGCAAGAAGCAAAACTAGCAGCAATTGCAGAACAAATCGCCCAAGATGGTATCGACGTTAATGCACTAATTAGCGCACTATCAGGTGAAACAAAAACAAAAACTAAGTCTAAGCGCGCTCCACGCCCAGCTAAATACAAATATGTAGATACAACTGGCGAAGAGAAAACTTGGACAGGCCAAGGCCGTACACCTTCTGCAATTCAAGAGCAATTGGATGCCGGTAAATCGCTAGATGATTTCCTAATCTAATCTCGACCAACAGTCATACTAAAAAGGCTCCTCTAAGGAGCCTTTTTTTATCTCTTACACATTTGTATTCTTCACTAAACTCAGAAAGCTCAGACAAAAAAGGCGCATAAAAATATGCGCCTTATAAAGTCATGGTGAAGAACGGTTAACGCTCCCAGTACGCCTCTTCTAGGCTATCTTCTCGCTCAGGCAGTCCACGGGATAGACGAGGAGAATGCTGCACTAGCACTTCATAGCTTGCACGGTTCGCGTATTTACATACTTGCGAAAACGAAGAATACGTTAAAAACTGATGCGCATGCTTGCTGGAGTTTGGCACATTTTCTTTGTGGTACTTATTTGCGGCCATATCATGAAGTACTGCAGATAACGCAGCATCACCAGCACCATTGGTATTTTTAATTTTCTCTGGGCCACCCATATAAGGAGAAATATGAGAATAAACTTTAATTGGGTTTACACTTGCATCCTTTTTCGCTGGACGGCTAAATTCGTAGCGGTTAAATTCCGCGATCGAGCCAGGAAGCAATGGAAGTGAAGTTTCGCGCTTAGCATCATCTTCTGTATAACCCGCCATAAACAATCCAACAGGGCCCGCTGTACATAATACAAGATCAGCCCATTCTAATGTTTTATCAGACGCAGCCAATGGATCAGATTCACCAGTAAGTGCCTCTGCTTCATCTTCATTCATTGCCACAACCGATACGTTATCGCGAATAAATTCTTGCCAGAATGTAGGATCATCTTGAATAACGAATTTAGTACCTAGTGTTAATACCACTGGTACGTCGTGTTTCTTCGCGTATTCAATCGCGCGCATGGTTGCTTCAGGCATTGGGTCGCCTTCTTTACAACGCACTAGGTACGCTGTGAGAACCAGAGCAGATGCACTCTTGAAGATTTTCTCAGGAATATTGTCTGGGTGAAGTTGGTTCATTTGGCCTTCGCTGATTGCGAAAGTACGTTCACCGTCTTCAGTAATAAGAGCAAAACAACGACCGATTGCACCTTCAACACCTTGTAGGTAGTTTAAGTCCATACGGCTTGACGTATTACATAGGTAGCGGTAACCGTAGCTACCGATTTTGATATCCTGGCTCATAACGCCTAGAAGTGTAGAGCGGTCATCTGCCAATACAGAGTAGTTATGTAGCGTGTTACCGATCGTACCGCCCGCATACTCATTCGTAATTAGGTTGTCTTCTTTTAGCTGCTGGTAAAGCGCTTCTGCCGTTGCATCATCAATTACCAGCGAGTGTCCCTTACTCAAACCATATTTTTCGATTACATCCGTGGTAACTTTAGCTTCGATATCTACCAACGTCTGATCAATACCGATAATGTGAGTACGCGTCATTTTCTTGCTTTCTTGTGCTTGACTCACTAAAGGGTCGCGAGCATGAACAGGAAAATAATGCTTCGATTTGCGTTGTCCAGGAAATTTCATATTGTTTGTCTGAATAAGGGATGAAAAGGAGAACGGATTCTATACCGCTGTTATAAAAGCAGCAATAAAAGCAATTATAGCAAACGTTTGCAGTCTATTTTTTTCTTTCAGGCTACTTATTCACCTTCCATAAAGCTTAGATCAGGTAATTGCTCCAGGTGCTCGCTATAACGCTTTAAGTTGAACTCCCCTTCATTTTTCATCACGTCAAAAATCTCAATCGACATCGCACACGCCATCATTGCAATCGCGTCTTCACGTGGTGTGCCTGTCATCATTAGGCGCATGAGTGTTTCTTTTACTTTAAGTGGGTTGCTGTCTTCGAGTTGATTTTCGACAATTTCAATCAACTCAGCTTCTTGCATAAATTGGTTTTCTTCGGTCATTTGATTTTTCCTCTTGGATTTTTGCCAACTATGCCATATATACCATCTCTATACTTATGAAATTACCAACTTGCGATTTTGTTGGAGAAAAGTGCAGCAAATCGAAGTGTGATTTCGATCTCGGATCTGTCACCGGCCTGTGGATTCTGGTAGAATCTGCGTCCCGTTTATTTAAGTGGTGTTTAGTAATGTCTGATAACAGCCAAAAGAAAGTCATCGTCGGTATGTCCGGCGGCGTTGATTCATCTGTTTCTGCGTATCTTCTCAAGCAACAAGGCTACCAAGTAGAAGGCCTGTTCATGAAGAACTGGGAAGAAGATGACAACGAAGAATATTGTACAGCAGCAGAAGATCTTGCTGATGCTCAGGCAGTATGTGACAAGCTAGGCATTCACCTACACACCATCAACTTTGCTGCTGAGTACTGGGATAATGTATTTGAGTACTTCCTTGCTGAATACAAAGCAGGCCGTACACCAAACCCAGACATTCTTTGTAACAAAGAAATCAAGTTCAAAGCATTCCTAGAATTCGCTGATGAAGTGCTTGATGCTGATTACATTGCAATGGGTCACTACGTGCGTCGCTCTTTCCCAGAAAACGGTGAAAAGCCACAGATGCTACGTGGTCTAGATGGCAATAAAGACCAAAGCTACTTCCTATACACGCTAAGCCACGAGCAAGTTGCGCGTAGCCTATTCCCTGTGGGTGATCTAGAGAAGCCAGAAGTGCGCCGCATCGCGGAAGAACAAGATCTAATCACGGCGAAAAAGAAAGACTCTACGGGTATCTGTTTCATCGGAGAACGTAAGTTCACAGAGTTCCTTGGTAAATATCTTCCGGCTCAACCAGGTAATATTGAAACACCTGAGGGCGAAGTGATTGGTCAGCACCAAGGCCTTATGTACCACACACTAGGCCAGCGTAAAGGTCTACACATCGGTGGCCGTAAAGGCGGCGGTGGTAACGAAGACCCATGGTTCGTTGGCGAGAAAGATCTTAAACGTAACGTTTTGATTGCCGTTCAAGGTAAAGACCACCCAATGCTGAAATCAGAAGGTCTACTTGCATCACAACTTCACTGGGTAGATCGTGAGCCAATTCGCGATGTTATGAAGTGCACAGTGAAAACTCGTTACCGTCAGGAAGATATTCCTTGTACAATCATCCCTATCGATGATGAAAACATTAAAGTGATCTTTGACGAGCCACAAATTGCTGTGACGCCAGGTCAATCAGCTGTGTTCTATAAAGATGACGTGTGCCTAGGTGGCGGCATCATCGAGCAACGCATTAAATATTCTCAAGCTTAGGAGTCGTTACGTGGCGAATACACTTTATGACCGTACTATCGCTTTTGCAGGTATCTGCCAAGCTGTTGCTTTAGTTCAGCAGGTAGCGAGAGACGGACATTGTGATCAAGATGCCTTTGAAACGTCAATTAACGCCATTTTGAATACTAGCCCAGCGAACACCATTGGTGTTTTCGGTCGCGAAGCCGATCTTAAGCTGGGTCTTGAATGCTTGGTGAAAGGGATTGATAGCACCCCATCGGGAAGTGAAGTCACTCGCTACATCATCAGCCTAATGGCATTAGAGCGCAAGCTATCGGGTCGTAACGATGCAATGTCACAACTTGGTGATCGCATCCAAATGGCTCAGCGTCAAACGGAACATTTTGAATTGCTAGATGACCAAATGATCAGCAACCTAGCAAGCATTTACTTGGATGTAGTCAGCCCTATTGGTCCTCGTATTCAAGTAACTGGTACTCCATCGGTACTGCAACAAACCTCTAACCAGCACAAAGTTCGTGCGCTGTTGTTATCGGGTATTCGTAGTGCAGTACTTTGGCGTCAAGTTGGCGGTAAACGTCGCCACCTAATCTTCGGACGCAAAAAGATGGTAGAGCAAGCGCAAATCCTTCTTGCTCGAATGTAATAAGGTATCTAGTAAGCAGCTCGCGTTTATCGCGAGCTCATTTTTTTAGACCAAAACAAATCTCGCGCAAACGTTTGCGCAATATTCGTGACAATTGCCACAGTTATTGGTATAAAGCTCACGAAATTTAGAAACCCAATTCAGGAGAACATCATGGAACTGTCAGCATTGACTGCTGTTTCACCAGTAGACGGCCGTTACGGAAGCAAGACAATTGCGTTACGCGAAATTTTCAGTGAATACGGTCTACTAAAATACCGTACTATCGTTGAAATCCGCTGGCTACAAAAGCTTGCTGCTACTGCTGAAATTGCAGAAGTGCCAGCGTTTAGCGCAGAAGCAAACCAATTCCTAGACGACCTTGCTGCAAACTTCTCTGAAGAAGATGCACGCCGTATCAAAGAGATCGAGCGTACAACTAACCACGACGTTAAAGCGGTTGAATACTTCCTAAAAGAGAAAGTAGCAGACGTTCCTGAACTGCACGCAGTAAACGAGTTCTTCCACTTTGCATGTACTTCTGAAGACATCAACAACACTTCACACGCTCTTATGCTTAAAGAAGCGCGTGAGAACGTGATTCTTCCAGAAATCCGTAACCTAATCGACGCTATCAAAGCACTAGCAGTGGAATACCGCGATATTCCTCTACTATCTCGTACACACGGTCAGCCTGCTTCTCCATCTACTATGGGTAAAGAAATGGCAAACGTGGCGTACCGTATGGAGCGTCAATTCAAGCAAATCGAAAACGTTGAGATCTTAGCGAAAATCAACGGTGCAGTTGGTAACTACAACGCACACCTTTCCGCTTACCCAGAGCTAGATTGGCACAAGTTCTCTGAAGAGTTCATCACTGAGTCTCTAGGCGTTACTTGGAACCCATACACAACTCAGATCGAGCCACACGATTACATCGCTGAGCTGTTCGACGCTATCGCTCGTTTCAACACTATCCTGATTGACTTCGACCGTGACGTTTGGGGTTACATTGCACTAGGCCACTTCAAGCAAAAAACTATTGCTGGTGAGATCGGTTCTTCAACCATGCCTCACAAAGTTAACCCAATCGACTTTGAAAACTCAGAAGGTAACCTAGGCCTTGCGAACGCTGTATTCGGCCACCTAGCACAGAAACTGCCTATCTCTCGTTGGCAGCGTGACCTAACTGACTCAACAGTTCTACGTAACCTTGGTGTTGGTGTTGGCTACGCAATCATCGCTTACACTTCTACGCTTAAAGGCATCAGCAAGCTAGAAGTAAACCGCGAAGCACTTCTTGCTGAACTAGATAAGAACTGGGAAGTACTAGCTGAGCCAGTACAAACAGTAATGCGTCGTTACGGCATCGAGAAGCCATACGAGAAGCTAAAAGAGCTAACTCGTGGTAAGCGTGTAGACGGCGAAGCAATGCGTAACTTCATCGACGGTCTTGAGCTTCCTGAACACGAGAAAGCACGTCTGAAAGAGATGACGCCAGCAAACTACATCGGTCAAGCAATCGAGCTGACAGATAAGCTGTAAGAGAATCGAGAATCGAGAATCGAGAATCGAGAATCGAGAATCGGATAATTTTGAGGGTTGACGTGAAAGCGTCAACCCTTTCTTCGTTTAGGGGGAACGGGATTCTCCCTATGGAACGCTAAGCTTCAGGATAAGGGATAAGGGATAAGGGATAAGGGATAAGGGATAAGGCTCGGTTATAGCCATTCCAGATGCAACTGCTATCCACACACCAAATTCATCTTCCTTTCGCTAAACTTACCGCGCCTCAATCTCGACTCCTAAAGCGAAGCGCTCCCGCATCTCGTTTCTTTATTTCTATTGCCTCTGGAAGAAAAGAGTAATCGTCCCTACTTCAACGCCAAACTTCTTAATCTTGGTAAGGTTAAACACGTGCATATCATCCTGGCGGTACAACCAATCATCGAACGACACCGTGATGGTTGAATCATCCATTTTCAGCTCGAAGTCGTATTGCCATTGCAGCGCATTACCCATCTCTTTACCGGTGGCAACACCAATAATGTCATCCGCTTTGCCTTTATAGGTGCCGTCTTCGAGTTTAGTAATGACCCATATACGCTGGTCGAGCTCGCCATCATCAAAGACAAAGTCTTCCACCAGCGTTAGTTCATTACCTTCAACCGTCCCGACAATGTCGACTTCAAATCGGCGAGTTTGTTTATCAGTGTAGTCCTGCACCATTCCCCAGGCCTTGACGTCACCTTCGAAGTAGCCAAACAGGTCAAAGGCTGGTGATGCCGCTTGATAGTTATCAATATCAGCAGAGCATGCGCTAAGAAGTGTTACCGCAGCAATCACTGGTGCTTTGAGCATTCGTTTTAATAATTTCACTACCTTACCTGCCCTATCAGTTGTTTACGAAGTTTAGGAAACTCTGTTTTCGGTGATAACCAAATCGAAAGAAACGCATCATTAAGCCGCTCATCTTTCACATATCCGACGGTTTGATACGGTTCACTCCCGGCTTTGCGATAAATAAGCTGACCATTTGTACCATCAGTGAGGTAAGTCAACTCATCACCCTTCTTAATGTTGGGAAACATAGTGTCCAGCTCCAAGATCCACTTTTGTCGGTAAGGCTCCGTAAAGCCCAGCTTTTGCCACTGCTCATCAGTCACATCGAGCAGCTGCTCTTTACTGATATCGCGCTGGTAGTTGATCTCTAAAGCAAAAGGATGGGGAGAAACGTCTCTAGACACCGAGTACTGACCATCGGGCGCTTTAAGGCGGGACTTGTAGATATCAAAAACAAACCAAGTGAGTTGTGCCTCACCCACCGTCTGCCATTGTTGCCAATTGCTAGTGGTTATTATCTCACTCAAACCAACCACATTTTGAGCTTGCAAGGGCACTGCATAGAACAAGGAGGCTGCCATAACACTACTAATCAGTTTCCGTCTCCAATTTCTCTTCAAGCTTTTCATTTCCGTACACCTTGAGTATCAGAAGCATCATTGAGCACCATTCTACGAACAGAATCGCCAGTGTAGCGCCAGAGCTTAGTCCAAATTCAACGGCTTGGAGTTTATAGCCAGCAAAGTAACTCGCTGTTCCTCCGATACCGCCTACTATAGATACGTAGGTTTTTGGAAAACGGTACAAAATTGATTTGAGTTGGTAGGCATACCATGAGAATAGAACCCACAGACAAACAAGCCATATGGGTAACCAAGGGGTTGGGAATATAAAGAGGGAAAATTGCTTATTGAAGGTATCTAAGACCAAGCCAATAGATACAATCATGGCGATATTCTTGAGAGCGAAGGGTTCGGCTCTCCAGCAGTACACCAAGGTAATTAACGTGAGTATTAACGTCAGCCACTGCCATTGATAGGTCCCAAGCACCGCGGCAAACCAGCAGAGTTGGAACCATGTCGATGCAACAAACACTCTCATAACGAACTACGGGCGCTGAAACGTCATGTGAACGGCACTGATCGTGCGAGCTAAGAAGCCACCCTCACAGTAGCTCAAGTAATAACGCCACATGCGCACGAAGCGATCATCGTAACCAAACGAGCGCACTTCACTCTCGGCTTGATTAAAGCGATGATGCCACTCATTAAGCGTTTTGGCGTAATCAAGCCCAATATCAAACAGATCTCGGGTAACCAAGTCACTGTACTTCGTCGTTGCTTGAGTAAGGGATGTGACTGAAGGTAAAAAGCCTCCTGGGAAAATGTACTTCTGAATAAAATCGACATTGTTGCTGTAGTAATCGTAGCGCTGGTCGGCAATCGTAATCGCTTGAATCGCCATCAAGCCTCCCGACTTTAACAAGGATTCGCACTTCTTGATATAAGAAGGCAGAAACTGCTTACCCACCGCTTCAATCATCTCTATAGAAACAAGCTTGTCGTAAGTTCCGGTTAGGTTGCGGTAATCTTCTTTGAGCAGTGTAATTTTTCCCTCTAATCCACGCTCTTTAATCTTCTGTTCCGCGTACGCATGCTGCTCTTCAGAAATGGTTGTCGTCGTCACCTGACAGCCATATTGTTCAGCCATGTAAATCGCCATTGCACCCCAGCCGGTGCCAATTTCGATGACATGATCGCTAGCTTTCAGCTCAACTTGCTGACACAGTCGATCCATTTTGTTGATTTGTGCCTGTTCTAATGAGTCGCCCACTTCGTTGTACAATGCTGACGAATACAGCATGTTGGTATCAAGAAACGCTTCATACAAGTTATTACCCAAGTCGTAGTGAGCATGAATATTCTTACGGGAGTTTTCTTGCGAGTTGCGGTTAGTCCAATGACTGAACTTATACAACAACCTTGTAAGCCAACTGCCCTGCTCTTCGAGCTTATCCAGTGCACGCATGTTGAGAGCCATCAACTTCATCAATGCCGTCAAATCTGGGCTATCCCACCAGCCGTCCATGTAAGCTTCACCTGCTGCAATACTACCACCTTGTAAAATGCGTGAGTAAAAGCCCGGATGCTTGACCTCAATCGTCGCCATAATTGGCTCACCGTTATATTCTCCATTTGGCGTTGAGAATCTCTCACTGCGCTCAGTCGTTTCTGTTTTGAAGCTCTCAATAACCGTTAAGCAGCCGATTTCCATCTTTTGAAGACACTGAAAAAGAACTCCACGAGCCGCTTTTTGCGTCGTCGTTAATTCACGCGGCATTGCCATAGAAGTCGTATTTAACATGCAGAGTTCTCCTTGTGCTTATTATTCTTTTCTTCTTTACTCACTTGCTCAGGTTCTGTCGTTTCAGGTTGAGCGTATTTAGGATGTGAGTAAAAAGGCGCGCCTTTAATCCAAAGTTTTAGAGCGTGCCAGTAAATACCAACCATGACTTTTACCGTTTGAATCGGCGTAACGATCAAGCACTTCAATAAGGTTTTACTTGAAAGTGGCTGCGCTTTCATCGCCATGGTGGCATCGAAATGTTTTTCACCTTTGTGGCATTCAAGATGGATATTTAACTTGTCTGTCAAAGGTTTGATCTTCCAATGGTAACGTTGGTCGATTGGGTTAAAAGGCGAGACATGAAAGGCTTTGTCTTGCTCCCACCCAAAATTTTCATCCTGTTCGTTTGCCGCTATCGCATAGTAATGACGTTCATTCCAAGGGGTGTTGCTTACTTCTGCCAGCAGGTACTTCCACTCGCCCTCCTTGTTATAAACGTAGTAGAAATTAACCGGACTAAAATAAAGCCCTAGGTAACGCAGGTGACAAACGGCAACCACTTTACCCGTCAAACGAACGCCAGTTAGCGCTTCCAATTTGTCTTGCACGGCTGACTTAATGCATCCTTTACCATCGAGGTAATCACTGCGCTTAAAACGAGCCCAATGCCACCAACGAGAACCAAAACCCCACACTCTTTTCTCCAACGCCTCGAGTTCATCTACGTCGATGGCAGGCATAAATAGTGAGTAATTCAGCTCATGACTCACAGGCGTGAATCGACGGTGGCGAACATTGCCTATAAACAATCGGCTGTTCATCTGGCTACTCATATCACGCCGCGCCTTTTTCAAAAGGCACCACATTTTGCTCGCGGTATTTTTCTTCTAGTCCTTGAACAACATCAAGCGCGCTACGAACACCATCTTCATGGAAGCCGTTGTACCAATAGGCACCACAGAACCATGTACTCTGTTTGCCTTGGACTTCGTCTTTACGTTGCTGGGCGGCAATAGACTCCGTGGTAAACACTGGATGATGGTAAGTGAATGAACGTAGAATCTTGTTTGGGTTGATTTTTTTCGTACTGTTCAACGTGACACAGAAAGTATGCTCAGACTGAATGTGTTGCAGTATGTTCATGTTATAAGTCAGAGAAGGAAGACGCTCTTGCTGTTCTTGACTGCCATCAAGTAGGTAATTCCATGCCGCCCAAGCCGCCTTGCGTTTTGGCAACAGGCCAATATCCGTATGCAACACGACTTCGTTTGCTTGGTACGCCATATCGCCTAAGATTTCTTGCTCGTTAGAGCTTATGTCGCCCAGCATTCGCATTGCTTGATCACTGTGGCAAGCGAAGATAACGTCATCAAACCAGTGCATCTCACCATGAACTTCAATACCAACACCGTTATCAGTACGGATGACTTTTTCGACTGGGCTGTTAAGACGAATATTATCGGCAAAACCTTTGGTCAACGGTCCAATGTAAGAGCGTGAGCCGCCTTTTATCACATACCATTGCGGGCGGTTTGTGATATCTAACAATCCGTGATTGAGGAAGAATCGCAAGAAGAACATTAACGGGAATGCGCGCATGTCTGCCAAGGTCGATGACCAGATTGCAGCACCCATTGGTAATATGTAGTTATCAGTAAAAAATGGACTGAAGTCGTGTTCGTCAAGAAACTCACCCAGCGTCTGAGAATCTGTCGATTTCTCGTTAGCAAAGCTTTTCGCCAGTTTGTTAAAACGAAGGATCTCTGAGATAAAGCGGTAGAATTTTGGGTTTGCCCAGTTTCGTTTTTGAGCAAACAATGTCGACACTGTGTGACCGTTGTACTCCAAACCATTACCGTCGTTTCTGACGCTGAAGCTCATTTGGGTCGGCAAACCTTCGACACCAATTTCGTTCATCATTTTGATGAAGTTTGGGTAAGTCCGGTCATTGTATACAATAAAGCCGGTATCGATCGCGTACTCTTTTCCGTCAACGCTCACGTCAACAGTCGCCGTATGCCCACCTATGTAGTCGTTCGCCTCGAACAACTTTACGTCATGTTCTTTATGCAAGTAATAGCCACAAGTGAGACCAGAAATCCCGGTACCAACAATGGCGATTTTCTTTCTTCCTGCAACGTTCATGCTTCTTCCTTCTTATGATACGAGTTTTGCGGTTAGCCGTGCTTGCCAGCTGTAGGGAAGCAGCGAGATAAAGCGCAAAATGCCAGTGAATCTCGCTGGGAAATAGATATGGCTTTTGTTTGCATCCAACTGCTTGCGGATGGCATCAGAAGCCTGCTTTACCGATACAATCATCGGCATATCAAAAGTGTTTTTGTCGGTGAGAGGCGTTTCGACAAAGCCGGGGAAAACCGTGACGACTTTGATCCCTTTCTTCTTTAAGTCGACTGCCAGCGTGCGTGCGAAATAACTCACTGCGGCTTTAGATGCGCCGTAAGCCTCTGCTCGCGGCAATGCGACTTCCGATGCAATGGAACCAACAATGACAACACGATGACCTCGTTCGAAGCGAGGCTGACAAGCTTCAACACAATTAGCTACACCAACCACATTCACGTTCATAACGCGCGCCATGAGTTTCGCGTCAACAACGCCGTCGTCCATGTATTCGCAGTCGCCAGCGTTGAAAATCCAGTTTTCAGGAATAAAAGGCAATTCAGACAGTGTTTGGAGCGTTTCGTCATACTGCGTCACATCAAAACGTAAGGTTGAGATGTTCTTCGACGCGCCCTCAAGCTCTGCCAACACGGCCTCATTGCGTCCGCAGGCAATCACTTTCCAGCCTGAGTTTGCATAGTCCAATGCGAGCTGACGTCCAATCCCCGAAGTCGCCCCTGTAATCAGTACCGAACCACTCATTGCCCTAGCCTCTGTTTGATGGTTTTAACCACAGAGCCAAGTAGCGGCAGGTTTTCGTATAGCATTTCACCTAAGTCAAAATAGTCTCGATGATAAATAACCTGCCCGTCGCAGAATTTAAGATGCGAAACGCCGTTCACCGAAATAGGCGCGCCTTTCTGAAGTTTTGGGTGTTGTAAATCCATCGTCCAAGTAAGGAAGCCAGTTTCCCCGACTTGTTGATGGTCATGAATGACAAAGTCACAACGAATGACATTGGTGTAAAGTGATTGAAAGTAATCGGATAACGCAGGCCACCCTTCTAAACGATGAGCAGCATCTTCAAACACTACATCCTGGTGATAAATCTCTTCTAACAAGTGCAAATTTGCCTTGCTCAGCTTTTGATAAATGTTGCCAACTGACTGAATGTCCATTCTTACGCTCCTATATCACCTTCAACAGTTGTACAAAATTATTATATGTACAAGATAGACCAATCGTAAAAAGTTGTACAAAAATATTTTTGTATAACTTTATTTCTGTAAAGTGATACGTGACGAGATCCACTAGCGATCAATAGACACAAAAAAAGGCTTGGTTAAAAAACCAAGCCTTTTCAGAATATTAACTAACAGCTAATTGAACTGTTAGCGTAAGAATTGATTAGTATTGTTGAGCACGTAGCGCTGCGATACGTTTATCTAATGGTGGGTGGCTCATTAGAAGCTCAGTCATTGAACGCTTACCGTTGATACCAAACGCCATCATAGTGCCATCCAGTTGAGATTCGTGACTCATTTTCAGACGTTCTAGCGCCGCGATCATCTTCTCTTTGCCCACTAGTTGTGCTGCACCGGCATCAGCATGGAATTCACGGTGACGGCTGTACCACATGGTTAGGAAGCTTGCTAGGAAGCCAAATACCAGTTCAAGCACCATGGACACAATGAAATAAACCATCATGTTTGAGCCTTGACCTTCCTCATCGTCATTCGAAGCAACAATGTTAGCAATGAAACGAGATAGGAAGATAACGAAGGTATTCACGACACCTTGCATTAGCGTCATGGTCACCATATCACCGTTAGCGATGTGGCTAACCTCATGCGCAAGTACCGCTTCCGCTTCATCACGAGTCATGTTGTGCAAAAGACCGGTAGATACTGCAACTAGCGAATCATCACGCTTAGCACCGGTTGCAAATGCGTTGATGTCTGCCGCATCATAAATAGCGACGGTTGGCATACCGATGCCCGCTTGTTGAGCTTGGCGACCAACTGTTTCTAGAAGCCAATGTTCAGTTTCGTTACGTGGGCTCTCAATCACCATGCCGCCTACCGAGCGTAGTGCCATGCTCTTAGACATCATTAGCGAGATGAATGCGCCACCAAAACCAAACACTGCTGCCATCAGTAGTAGACCAGACAGACTGCCTGGCTGCATTCCAGTTACAGCGTAAACAATATTCAGAACAACACTAAGCACTAGCACGACTGCTAGGTTAGTTGCTAGGAATAACATAATTCGCTTCATTACTTTTCTCCGAGGAAGCTTATCGTTTTTTTAAAACGGATTATTATATGGAACAAGATTTATATCTAAGTAACAGAACGCCTGAAAAGCTCGCTCTGCTTGGTTTCGTGCTCCGTTGCGTTATAGATATAGTCTATCCTCGATAAAAACAAGGTTAAGCAATAAATTGCAACATTTGTTTTCGAGATTGAAATATTTACACAAACTGCAAAATTTAACTCCCATAGAAACAGCGCCTTAGCCTAGGTATAGACTTTGGTCTTATTGTGCGACTATCCGTACGTGCTAGATTCAGCTTAGATGAACGAAACGGGGCGAGCTTTAAGGACAAAAAAGCAGTTCCAAACTTCCATGTCTTGAGGGAAAAATCATGGTAGAAACTAACGACTATCAAATGGCTATCGATCTACTTTGTTGTCATCTAGGTATCTCAGAGGATGAGGCAAAACAACAGCTAGGTATTTCAACCGATGCTCACATGTCAAAGCGCGTTGCTGAAACACAACAAGCTTTGATGGGGCTTAGCCAAGAGAAATAAACTAAACGTCGAATCTTACGATTAGACACATAGGTTTACATGAGAAAAGGGCTGCATTGTGCAGCCCTTTTGATATTTACAGCTCATTCGTAGGTCTATATGTTAAGCAGTGGCTCAACATTGATGTATTTACCTAACTCTTTACGCTTCGCACTTGGAATGTACGGAATCTCACCTAACTTTGGAGCATCGATACGATCTTCCAACATATCGATGATTTCCGCATAGTGCTCTGTGCCTGGGTTAACGCGGTTTGCAACCCAACCGACTAGATTCAGACCATCCGCTTTGATGATCTCAGCTGTGAGCAATGCATGGCTCAAACAACCCAGTTTAATACCTACAACCAGTACTACTGGTAATTGCTCTTGCTGAACCCATGTTGACAAGCTATCAGTGTCAGATACAGGTACGCGCCAACCACCGGCCCCTTCTACAAGAACAATATCCGACTGCTCTTTGTGCTGAGCTAGTTTTTCGCTCAATACTTCGTACTTAATCTCTACGTGTTCGTGCTTAGCGGCGATGTGAGGAGAAGAAGGTAATTCCAAAGCATATGGGTTTACATCGTCGTATGCGATATCTAGCGTCGCGGCTTTCTGCAGATGCAATGCATCCGAGTTGCGCCAACCTTCCGCCGTCTTGTCGCTTCCTGCTGCCACTGGTTTATAACCAATGGTGTTAAGCCCTTTTGCACCAAGTGCCTGCAAAATAGCTTTAGACGCTACCGTTTTTCCTACATCAGTATCCGTACCAGCAATAAAAAATGCATCAATCATTTAACTATGACTCCAAAACAAACCTGATAACTTGCAGGTAGAAGACCTTGATCGTTTCTAAATGCTTGGTACGCACGCTCAACTTGCAACAAAGTGCGACGGCTCGTCAAGCCATGTGAGCGCCCGCTTACGTGATTTGCACCAATGCCTTTGAGATCACGCATGACAGAAAACGCTGAGTCGTACCAAACTGTGATGGGGGTCAAGTCTAGATGATGGTTGTGGCACCAAGATTGCGCTAACGCAATTTTTACCTGATTGTGGGTAATAAAGTTATTCACGTGTTGATGTGTGTCAATTTTTGACCACGCCTCGCGTAACTCATACAACGAGCCATCCGCCAGAGTAGAGAAGCATCCCGTCCCTCCTCGCTTTAGCACACGACGCAATTCTCGCAGTGGGTAGCTTAAATCCACACACCATTGCAAAGCTAAACTTGAAAAAACGTAATCGAAGCTCTCATCATCAAATGGCAAGTTTTCGGCATCAGCTAACTGGTACTGCATTCGCTGTGTACCACAACGCTGCTGCGCTTTATCTAACATCGCTTGTGAGATATCGCCACAAACCACTTCTGCGCCACGTTGTTGGAGCAGGTGAGAGAAGTAGCCTGTACCACAGCCCAAATCGAGAACGCGTTTACCCATTAAGTCCTCAGGAAGCTTATCAAGCAAGCGATGCCCAACGTCACGCTGAAACGCCGCGTGCTTATCGTATGTTTCAGCTGCTTTGCCAAATGAGGAAGCAATCGCGTCTTTGTCTTGATAGAAACTCTCCAATGCGGCCGTTTTTGCTAAAGCGGTGGTTGCATTACCCATTACAGCGCTCCTAATGCTTGCTTCAGTGCCACTGAAAGCGTTTTAACTTGTTCATTAGTGTGATTGGCAGTGAGTGTAATTCGAAGACGAGATGTTCCTTTAGGTACCGTCGGTGGACGAATCGCTGTCACCCAAATACCGTTTTGACGACAAGCGCTTGCAACCTGTAAAGCCAGTTCGGATTCACCAATCATAAATGGCTTAATCGAGGTTTTCGTTTCAACAAAACCGTCGAGTTCGTTGAGGCTATCTCGATAAACTTCACTTAGCTCTGCAAGCTTTTCACGTCGCCAAGACTGCTCTTGAATCATAGAGACAGCATGCGTCAACGCATACGCTTGTGCTGGCGGTATCGCCGTGGAATACACATGGTGACGAGCAAACTGAGTTAAAAAGTCCCCAGTTGCGTGGTCACATAAGATAGCCGCGCCAGACATACCAAAAGCTTTACCAAAAGTAACGATCAACAACTCAGGCTTTACTGAAGCCAGCTCGCAAGACCCACCACCGGATTCACCAAGAACGCCAATACCGTGTGCATCATCGACGGCGAACCAAGTATCGTGGCTTCGTGTAACTTCGGCAATATCATGAATTGGTGCACAATCACCGTCCATACTGAACACCCCTTCGGTCACAACTAGATGGTTGTCTTCGCTATTCAGCAGCGACTTTAGGTGCTCGATGTCATTATGCTTGAAGCGCTTCATTTTAGCTGGCGACAACATCCCAGCCTCCATCAAAGAAGCATGGTTCAAACGGTCTTGAATGAGGACGTCTGATTTTTCTAGCAGAGTAAACAGCAGCGCTTGGTTAGCACTGAAGCCAGAGCCAAACAGGATTGCCCTCTCGTAACCCAGCCATTCGGTCAGTGCCGCTTCTAAATTGCTGTGCGCTGCACTAAAGCCTGTCACCATTGGAGAGGCGCCACTACCGCTGCCGTATACACTCAAGCCTTGCTGCCAAGCACGAACAAGCGCTTGGTCATTGGCCAAGCCTAAGTAGTCGTTACTTGAGAAGTTGATGTAGCGTCTGCCTTCGTATTCCAAAATCGATTGGTTGCCAGAAAACACCACATTCATCGAACGATTCAGCCCCTGCGCTTTACGGGCGGCAAGGGCGGACTCGATACGAGATTTAAACGCTGGCATCGTAGAAAAGGTCGTCTTTTGTTGGACGAGCAGCAACACGCTCTACAACGCGATCCAGCAACTCGTTTTCTTCGATTTCATCAGGTTTTTGAGACACTTCTTGGCTGTTAATGCCGAGCTTATTGAACAGCATCATGTCTTTATCTTCAGAAGGGTTTGGCGTGGTCAGAAGTTTGCAGCCATAGAAGACTGAGTTTGCACCCGCCATAAAACACAGCGCTTGCATTTGTTCATTCATGTTTTCACGGCCAGCCGATAGACGAACCGCTGATTGAGGCATCATGATGCGCGCAATCGCAATCAGGCGAATGAAATCGAATGGCTCAACATCGTCCACTTCTTCCAGTGGTGTACCCTTCACCTTAACCAGCATGTTGATTGGCACGCTTTCAGGGTGTACTGGCAAGTTAGCCAGTTCAACCAACAAACCCGCTCGGTCATTGGCACTTTCACCCATGCCGATGATGCCACCGGAACAAATCTTCATGCCGGCATCACGAACGTGAGACAAGGTATCTAAACGATCTTGGTAAGTACGTGTGGTAATGATATTGCCGTAGAACTCAGGTGAAGTATCTAGGTTGTGGTTGTAGTAATCCAGACCCGCGGTTGCCAGTTGTTTTGCTTGATCTGGTGTCAACATGCCTAATGTCATACACGTTTCTAAACCCATGCCTTTCACGCCTTTGATCATGTCGGTCAAATGCGGCATATCACGCTCTTTAGGGTTCTTCCACGCTGCGCCCATACAGAATCGAGTAGAACCCGCGTTTTTCGCTTTTTGCGCAGCGTCGAGTACGCGTTCTACTTCCATCAGACGCTCTTTTTCGATGTCTGTGGTGTAACGAGCACTCTGAGGACAGTACTTACAATCTTCCGGACAAGCACCTGTCTTAATCGATAGAAGCGTGCTTACTTGAACATGGTTGGTTTGTTGATATTGACGATGAACAAGCTGCGCTTCGAATAGGAGATCCATGAATGGTTTTTCCATGAGATCGCGTACTTCAGCATGCGTCCAGTTATGACGAACTTCCACGTGTATTCCTTTAGTCACTTTTTTTGTTGTGTTGACAGTCTACTGAGTCTCGATAAACTGTCAACACAACGCAATACAACAAAGTTTACATCTGTTTATTTTTTAAACTTAATTACTATTGGAATAGCACATGGATCTCGCCTTCGACCGCCAGCACATCTGGCATCCCTATACTTCAACGTTGACACCTCTGACCTGCTACCCAGTGGTATCAGCAAGTGGTGTACACATTAAATTGGAAGACGGGACTGAGCTTGTCGATGGTATGTCCTCTTGGTGGTCAACTATCCATGGCTATAACCACCCGCACTTAAATCAAGCGGCTCACCAGCAAATCGACAAGGTGTCGCATGTAATGTTCGGCGGGATTACCCACCAGCCAGCAATCAGTTTGTGTAAGAAACTATTGTCCCTTGCACCAAATAATCTTGAACATGTCTTTCTTGCTGATTCTGGTTCCGTTGCCGTAGAAGTCAGCTTAAAAATGGCACTGCAATATTGGCATGCAAAAGGCGAACGCCGACCGAAGTTTCTGACTTTGCGACACGGTTATCACGGTGACACCTTTGCGGCGATGTCGGTAACCGATCCTGATAACTCCATGCACTCTCTCTACAAAGGCTTTTTGCCTGAGCATATCTTTGCGGAGTCTCCAACTTGTGGTTATTGGGATGAATGGAACCCAGAAGATCTTACAGACTTTGAGCACAAGATTGAAACGCATCATCAAGAACTCGCTGCGGTGATCCTAGAGCCTATAGTTCAAGGAGCAGGCGGTATGCGTATCTACCATCCAGAATTTCTCAAAGGCGTACGTAAGCTTTGTGATAAACACGGTTTGTTATTGATTGCAGATGAAATCGCAACCGGATTTGGGCGTACCGGTAAACTGTTTGCTTGCGAACACGCAGATATTCAGCCAGACATTTTGTGTGTCGGTAAAGCACTCACCGGCGGCTACATGACGCTCTCTGCGACCCTAGCGAGCAAGCACGTCGCGGATACTGTTTGTGGTGGTGACGCTGGGTGTTTTATGCACGGTCCAACCTTTATGGGGAATCCACTCGCTTGTGCTGTAGCTACTGCAAGTTTGGAGTTGATCGAACAAGGTGATTGGAAGCAGCAAACCCAACAAATCGAAACGCTGTTTTCTGAGTTACTGCCAAAACTTGAAGAATACGACTTGGTTAAAAACACCCGTTGGTTGGGTGCCATTGGCGTAGTAGAAACGCATCGCCCAGTGAATATGGAAACCATCCAAGCCTTGTTTGTTGAACACGGAGTTTGGATTCGTCCATTTGGCAAACTGATTTATATGATGCCGCCATTTATCAGCACGCCGGAAGATATTGAGAAGCTAGTTAACGCGATTGATGCAGCGTTGCAACGTGAAGATTGCTTCGCTTCATAGTTCAACTCAACACGAAAACGGTTTGAGTATGAGGCTCAAACCGTCTCTTTATTTGCCTGAACAGTAAAGCTATCGAAGTTGACTGTCTTTACTGGCTCGTCGATTAAATAATGCTTGGCGTTGAGACATCAATTCGATTGTTGACTGACATTCGATACACAAACGAACGCCTTTCATCGCAAGACGACGCGCTTCCGGAATCTCATCGCCACACTCATCGCAGTAATGGGCGCTTTCACCCTTTGTGATACTGCCACGAACACGGGAAATCTCGTCGTCTATTGTGTTTTGAATTTGTTGGCTGACGCTATCGTCGTTTGCCCAACCTACGGCCATAAGCCCTCCTCGTTACTTGAATGAGAAAATCTACTTACCGTGGTAAGGTGGATGATTATATCGATTACAAATAACAAGATAATTAGGGCGTATAAGAAAACACTATTACGTATTGGTAATAATAGTTATATCATCGGTTAATCGCTACTCTCTTGAAAAAGCAATGCAAGGTTACTCATACTCCCTTCCTCACACTCATAATATTGCGTTTGCCCTGACTGCTTCAACGTAACACTGAGTGTCTTCTCTACCTCATTAAACTCCTCGCTAAAGTACTCACTGACTAATATAACGCGCTCACCAATACTAAATTCCAGTGACTTCTCATCTACCAATGCTCGGTGATACTGGTCTAATTTAAAGTCCTTTATAACTAAGGCCCTTTCTATGCTGCTACCCCCTAAGTTAAGCTCCGACAGTAGTACCTGGTTGTTTATGTTTTCTATTGATATTTCTAGACGGTTAGGATGTGAAGCATCACACTTAAATAGCGCAGTATTAGTGTGACTGGAAACACAAGCAGATGAACTAAAAAGAAGCCCAAGCAAAGAAATGTTACGCAGCATTTTTAATCGAAGCATATTTTTTGTAAGCCTTTTCTAATTTGACGTCGTATTGATTTTTCTGATACTCAGAACCATTGTAACCACGAGCAAAGGCAGCCCAATTTTTATCTCTTATATGCTCACCTAAGCCAGACTTTTGGATAAACGTAACAAAAGCCTCAAGTTGTTTCTTCTCCGACTCGAATACAGCTTTAACAAAGGATTCAGCGGTAACATGACCAGCCAACTTGAAATTAAAGCCCATAATTTGGAAACGTCCCCAAGATGCGGAGCGGATTGCTGCATTTGAATTCAGTTCAATAGCTTTATTTAAACGTACGTATTCTGAGATACCACCGACATACAGACTTCGATTCCAATGCCGACTTGAAATACTTGGATGGCTGTTATCGTAAGCTCTTGAAGTAAGTCTCGAAAATATATGAGCCTCAAACAAAATCTTTGGCTTACCATTGCTAAAGTAGGCTTCTCCTCGGCTCTCAACTTCCGCCACAGCTTTAATAGCAGCGACTTCACATCCAAGAGTTTCAGCTACTTTGCGATAATCCAAGTCCGTCAACGCATCTCTTGAGCCAACCAAAGGTAACGTATATGCTGCCGCAGTCTCAGGTGTTCGTTTTAAACACTCATTCAACTTGCGATGGCTTCTTCCACTCACATCTATCCTTCCATCTGGACGAGCTATCCCAACAAGTTTTTTCTGAAAAGCTTTAATTGCGGCGACAGTCTTCGAGTTTTCCGGTCTAGAGCCTAGTTTCCCATCCACTTTAAGCTCCTTTACTCCCTTTAAAGAACCAAGCAATTGGTTAATAGACCTTTGTACCGTTCGAATATCGACATCCGAATTTTTACCACCTAAGCCAACAGAGCCACTTAATCTTATCGAAGCCACAAAATACCTCCTTTTTAAATCTTGGAGGAGCTTGTCATGCCCAATAAAGATTAGAAAAATATCATTAAGAATTGGTTTTAATAATTTAGGTCAACTATGCAGTACCTCATCCAGCATTTACATAACAACGTATTTTCACTCGACGCAGATAACAAAAAACCCAGCGCTAAGGCTGGGTTTTGGTGTTCTAGTGGTTAATGCATTAACCGATGTGCGTTGCGCCCGCCATGTACTTCTGAAGTACTGTAGGGATTGCAATGCGGCCGTCTGCTTCTTGGTTGTTTTCTAGGATAGCAACCATTGTACGACCTACAGCTAGACCAGAACCGTTTAGCGTGTGTACAAGCTCAGGTTTCTTCTCGCCTTTACGACGGAAACGCGCTTGCATACGACGAGCTTGGAAGTCCCACATGTTAGAACATGAAGAGATTTCACGGTAAGTTTCTTGAGCAGGAACCCAAACTTCTAGGTCGTAAGTTTTACGAGCGCCGAAGCCCATGTCACCTGTACATAGAACTACTTTACGGTAAGGAAGTTCTAGAAGTTGTAGAACTTTCTCAGCGTGGCCTGTTAGCTCTTCTAGCGCGTTCATTGAATCTTCTGGCTTAGTGATTTGTACTAGCTCAACCTTGTCGAACTGGTGCATACGAATCAGACCACGAGTATCACGACCGTAAGAACCTGCTTCTGAACGGAAACATGGCGTGTGAGCTGTCATCTTAAGCGGTAGATCCGCTTCGTCAGAAATCGTGTCACGAACTAGGTTCGTTACTGGTACTTCTGCCGTTGGGATTAGAGACAATTTACGTGGCTCTTCATCGTTTACTTTTTCTACTAGCGGCTCAGTGTGGAAAAGATCTTTACCAAACTTAGGAAGCTGACCAGTACCGAATAGGCTGTCAGAGTTTACTAGGTAAGGTACGTACATTTCTGTGTAGCCGTGTTCTTCAGTGTGAAGATCCAGCATGAACTGAGCGATTGCACGGTGTAGACGAGCAAATTGGCCTTTCATCACGATGAAACGCGCGCCAGTGATCTTAACTGCGCTTGCGAAGTCTAGACCGTCACCCATTTCGCCTAGGTCAACGTGATCTTTCAGTTCGAAGTCGTAAGACTTTGGCTCACCCCAACGAGAGATTTCAACGTTGTCGTTTTCATCTTTACCATCTGGCACTTCATCATCAGGGATGTTTGGTACAGAAAGCGTGAATTCGTCTAGTTGAGCCATTACTTGCTCAAGTTCAACTTTCTTCGCATCAAGATCGCTACCTAGAGTACCGATTTGCTTCTTGATCTCTTCTGCGCCTTCTTTGTCGCCAGCTGCCATTTTTTGGCCGATTTGCTTGGAGATGGAGTTACGCGTGGATTGTAAATTTTCTACTTCTACTTGAATGGACTTACGTTGTTCTTCAAGTTTACGAATAGTATCTACGTCTAGCTTAAAGCCACGACGCGCCAGTTTAGCAGCTGTTTCATCCAGCTCTGTACGAAGTAATTTAGAATCCAGCATTGTTAATCCTATGCTTTGTGTTGTGAAATCACGCGCACTTTCCAAGCGTACGCGTTAAAAAAATTTACTGAACAAATGTATCCAAAAACGCCTACTTTTCATAGCGCTTTTGTGGGCTATTTGCGTCTAAAGTAGCCAAGTAATCTAACTTTTCGCCGATTTTGGTCTCTAGACCACGATTTGTAGGCTGATAGTACCTACGATCGTCCATTTCAGGTGGCAAATATTGCTCACCCGCGGCGTAAGCGCCAGGCTCATCGTGAGCATAACGATACTCTGCACCGTAACCCATGTCTTTCATCAAACTGGTTGGCGCATTTCGAAGGTGATGCGGCACTTCATATTCAGGCAAGTTATGGGCGTCTGTGAGGGCTTGTTTCCATGCTACGTACACCGCATTACTTTTTGGCGCGCATGCTAAATACACAATTGCCTGCGCAATCGCACGTTCACCTTCTGCCGGACCAACACGGGTGAAGCAATCCCAAGCGGACAGTGCCACTTGCATTGCACGAGGATCCGCGTTACCCACATCTTCAGAGGCAATCGCTAGCAATCGACGGGCAATATACAAAGGGTCACAACCTGCAGCAATCATCCGCGCAGCCCAGTAAAGTGCAGCATCAGGGTTTGAGCCACGAATGGATTTGTGGACTGCAGAAATTAGGTCGTACCAAATGTCGCCTTTGTTATCAAAACGAGAGACTTTCTCCCCTGCTACTTCCGCAAGCAACTTCAATGTAATCTCTTTTTCACCCTGCGCATTGTCCTCTGCCATATCGTAAAGCAGTTCAAGGTAATTGAGAGACATGCGAGCATCACCGTTTACCAGTTCTGCTAGGCGGTCTAAAACATTGTCGACGAAGTGTGCAGGCGTATTACCCAGCCCACGCTCTTTGTCACTGATCGCTTGATTCAGTGCCAACGAGATTTCATCTTTATCGAGAGACGTTAGCTTGTATACACGCGCACGTGACAGCAATGCGTTGTTTAACTCAAACGACGGGTTTTCTGTCGTCGCACCAATAAAGGTAACGGTGCCATCTTCAATATGCGGTAAAAACGCGTCTTGTTGAGATTTGTTGAAGCGATGCACCTCATCAACAAATAAGATGGTGCGGCGGCCTGCCATTTTGTTCTCTCGCGCTTTCTCAATCGCTGCACGGATTTCTTTCACGCCAGACGTCACCGCAGACACACGCTCAACTTCAGCGTTGGCATAGTTTGCTGCCACTTCCGCCAATGTCGTCTTACCTGTGCCTGGTGGTCCCCAGAGAATCATAGAGTGAATATGACCAGCCTCTAGCGCACGGCGTAGTGGCTTACCAGGACCTAAAATATGCTGCTGACCGATGTACTGTTCAATCGTTTCCGGTCTCATACGAGCAGCAAGGGGACGAAAATCTTCGTCCCCCGAGAAATCTAATGTGTAATTGCTCACTGCCAATTAATTCCTTTGGTCATCCACTTCCACGCCATCTGGAATTGTGAATGTGAATCTATCTGCCTTAGGTTTACCAAGCTTCACATTGTTAAAGGTGAACAAGCCTTTCTGACCGTCTTGCTCAACCACGTTAAAGCCTTTCACCACACCTTTAGCATCAATATTAATCTGGAATTGGCCTTGTGTGGAGTCTACCGCGGTAGGAATAAGAGTAAACTGATCACCTTTTTGAGAGATCTGGTAGTTATCCCAATCACTTGCACGGTTACGCGTTAACAAAACAAATGGCGTCTGCTCGGTTGCTTGCTCTTGCCAGTAGATACTCACTTGTTCAATGAACGGGCTGTAGTACCACAATGTTTTACCGTCAGAAACCAACAAGTTTTCATCAGGGAATGTGGTGCTCCAACGGAACAAGCTCGGACGAGCAATCTCCACCGTGCCTTCTCCTTCCATTACCGTTTCGCCTTCAGGGCTGATAACTTGCTGAGAGAAGTCCGCACTGAAACCATCGTTCATAGAAAGGCGTTTGTTTAATTCATCTTTAGGTGTCGCTGCATTTGCAGTAGAGAAGAGAGAAAAGCTTAAAACAAGCGTAGAAAAAAGTTTCGCTGAAAATAGTTTTTTCATTCAAATACCTATCAGAGGGTCAAAGACCTAAAGTTACTCACCTCATTTGGACTTAGGTGAGTAACACAAGTTCATTAATCTTTTGGTGGCGCAGGAGCCAATACTTCGCGGTTACCGTTATGACCTGGAGCACTTACGATGCCTTGTGCTTCAAGCTGCTCAACAATTCGAGCCGCTCGGTTATAGCCGATCTTGAATCGACGCTGTACGCCAGAAACCGAACCACGACGCGATTGAACCACGTGCTCAACCACTTGATCGAACAGTGGATCCACTTCTTCATCCGAGTCCATCTGCTCGCCTGGAAGTAAGCTTTCTGGGCCTTGGTCGCCACTGATGATTTCATCGATGTAGTTTGGTTTACCACGCGCTTTCCAGTTGTTCACAACAGCGTGAACATCATCATCCGATGCAAACGCACCGTGAACGCGGGTCGTATGGCTTGATCCCGGTGGTAAGTAAAGCATATCACCCATACCCAATAGCGATTCTGCACCGCCTTGGTCAAGGATAGTACGTGAGTCCGTCTTCGTAGATACAGTAAACGCCACACGCGTTGGGATGTTTGCTTTAATCAGGCCGGTAATAACGTCAACCGATGGACGCTGCGTCGCAAGGATCAAGTGAATACCTGCCGCACGCGCTTTTTGCGCCAAGCGAGCGATCAGTTCTTCAACCTTCTTACCTACCACCATCATTAGGTCGGCAAATTCATCGACAACCACAACGATGTAAGGCAGTTTCTCTAGCAGCGGCGGCTCAGTGTCCATGCTGTCGCCTTCTTGCCAGAATGGGTCGTGAATTGGGTGACCCGCTTCTGCTGCCATCTTCAACTTCTCGTTGAAGCCTTTCACATTACGTACACCCAGTGCCGACATCAGTTTGTAACGACGTTCCATCTCGCCCACACACCAACGCAGTGCGTTAGACGCGTCTTTCATGTCCGTTACAACTTCTGAAAGAAGATGAGGAATACCTTCGTAGATGGAAAGCTCCAACATTTTCGGGTCGATCATGATGAAACGCAGATCTTCTGGCGATGCTTTGTAAAGCATACTCAAGATCATCACGTTCACACCTACTGACTTACCAGAACCAGTTGTACCCGCTACCAGTACGTGAGGCATTTTCGCGATATCTGCAATCACCGCTTCACCGGCGATATCTTGACCAAGAACGACCGTTGTTGGTGACGTTGCTTGTTCAAACTGAGGGCTACTGATTACATCAGACAAGAATACCGTCTGACGGCTCATGTTAGGCAGCTCTAGACCGACATAAGGTTTGCCCGGAATCACTTCTACTACACGTACCGCCATTGCAGACAACGCACGTGCCAAGTCCATAGATAGGCCAGAAATGCGGCTTACTTTTACGCCTGGCGCCAAATCAAGTTCGAATCGAGTGATAACAGGACCAGGATAAATGCCGACCACGTCCGCTTTAATCTTGTAGTCTGCAAGCTTAGTTTCGACGAGACGAGCCACTTCTTCCAAAGCATCACGATCGATAAAGTTGTCGCGCTTCTCTGGGTGGTAAAGCAATTCTAACGTTGGTAGTGGCTCTGCTGGTACTGGCAAGTTTTGCTCTTGCTGTACCAAGAATGGATTTTGCTGAGCAACCACTTTCGCCTGAGCGCTCGATACCATATTTTGGAACGCGGCCACATCTTGGTCGCCTTCTTGAACTTCTTCTACCTCAACTTCTTGAGGTGCAGGTTCAAACGTAGCTGAAGGCGATGCAGGTTGTGGTTGAGACGCAACGTGTTGCTGCACAGGTTGTTCTTGAACAGCCTGCATAGCTTCTTGTGGGTTAACAGCTGCTTGTTGCGGCTCCATATAAGTTGGTTGAGCCTGCTGCGCTTGGTACTCATCTTCTTCATCTAAAACATCTAGATTCGAAATAGTTGGTTCGATGTGCTGGCTTGGCTCAGTTTGTTCAACAATGTTATCCAGTGCTGTTGCGTTAATCACAGGCTCCTCGTGTTGAGGTTTCTCTGTATTTTCTTGCTCAAACGATGCATGAATTGAAGGCTGTTCTTGCTGAGCTTGCTCTGCTGCAAACTGAGCGTATTCGTCATAACTTGGCTCGTTATCGTACTGTTCTGATACAGCAGGTTCAGGCTGAACAAACGGTTCTTGTGGCAATTCTTGCTGATGAATAGCTTGTTTATGAATAGCTTGTTGAGGAACAGCTTGCTGTAGAACTGAATCTTGAGAAACAGGTTGTGAGACTTCAGGCTGAGTAACAACAGTATCAATAACTGGCTGTTGAACTTGTGGCACTTCGTCAGCCCAGTCGTCGGCTTGTTGCGCCGCCGCTTCTAGCTCTTCAATGGTGACATTTAGCTGCTTAGTTCGCTCAACCTCTGGATCAACATTATCTGTATTGACCATTACCGCCGGCGTAGCAGGAGTTGGCGCTTCTTCTGGCGGTTGAGACGGTTTTGCTGCCGATTGAGGCATGTAGATTGGGTATTCATGTACAGGCTCTGGCTCTTTACTATCATCAATATCATAAGCAGTAAGATGCGGAAGTACTTCATCCTCAGTTTCAGTCTCTTGTTCATTGAGACGTTGAGGCACACTATCAGCAACAACTTCATCTAGCTGAGGCTCGATGGTTTCTTTTTCTGTTCCGCGAACCTTGTTCAAAATAGCAGAAAGCAAACTTAGAGATTTATCTCCAAGCCATTCAACTATCGAAAGCCATGAAATACCAGTAAACAAGGTAAAACCGGCACCCCATAAGAACAATAGAACCAGAGTGGTACCTAGCACGTTTAGAGTTGGCAGCGATAAGCTTGTCAGAACATCACCGACTACACCACCTGATGAAAAATACCAAATATCATCGAAGTTAATATCCGCAAGGCCGCTACTGGTTAAGATCAAAATAACCAAGCCAAGCAAGCGGGTACCCCAGAGCATCAGATCTATAGGGTCATCCTCCCCGCGTTTACGAAAAGCAACCCACGCTCCGATGATCAATAGGAAAGGTATAGGATAAGCGAGCGAACCAAACGTAAAGAATAAGGTATCAGCAAGCCAAGCTCCAAACACACCGCCAGCATTATTAATCTCCCCTCCCCAAGCCGTTTGTGACCATGAAGGATCGGCAGGACTAAAAGTGAATAGTGCGACGGCGAGTAAAACTGAACTGAGAACGCCAACAATCAGGCAGCATTCTTTTAAGCGTTGGAAGCCATTGAGTCGTGAAGACTGAGGCTCTTCACTGGTTTTGATAATAGTTTCGACTTTCTTAGCGTTCTCTTTGAACATAAATCAACTTGAATACGATATGAGTAATAAATAAGCAAAACAATCCGAGCGGCAAAAGCCGCTCGGTAAATTGATTTAACCATATCAAAGAGAAAAACCCAATTATTCAATGGTGAAAGCGGAAGCATATACCGCTTTCTTTGCAATAATTTAACGAGTTTTAATCACTAGCTGGTTAGTTTGTTTCACTTCTTCCATAACTACATAGGTACGAGTGTCATTTACGCCTGGAAGACGCAGTAACGTATCGCCTAGTAGTCGACGGTATGCACCCATGTCAGATACACGGGTTTTTAGAAGATAGTCGAAATCACCTGATACTAGATGACACTCTTGAATGTCGTCTAGTTTTTGAACAGCGGCATTAAACTGCTCAAACACATCTGGTGCACCACGGTTTAGAGTGATTTCTACAAACACGAGTAGAGATGCATCTAGATACTGCGGGTTTAGTAACGCAGTGTAACCTGTGATGTAGCCTTGACGCTCCAATCGACGTACACGCTCCAGACATGGAGTCGGAGAAAGTCCTACACGTTTTGAAAGCTCTACGTTTGAAATACGACCGTCTTTCTGCAATTCATTAAGAATGTTGCGGTCGATACGGTCTAGTTCCTTGGACGGCTTTTTATAGTTGTCTGCCATTTTTTATTCCACCTTATTACTTCCTTGCAAAAAAATATACTACAACTTTTTAATATTTAGGGCCAAATTTTGTAAAACAATATCTATACTAGATATTAATTCGACAATAACACCCTACAAACAGTTAATACAACCATTATAGAAAGAGGACACAGGATGATCATTGGCGTACCTAAGGAAATCAAGAACCACGAATACCGTGTGGGCATGATCCCAGCTAGCGTGAGAGAACTCATCTCACATGGTCACCAAGTTTTTGTTGAGACCAATGCAGGTGCCGGCATCGGTTTTTCAGACGATGACTACATCGCTGTAGGCGCATCCATTCTTCCTACTGCTGCTGACGTGTTTGCGAAAGCAGACATGATTGTCAAAGTAAAAGAACCCCAAGCTATCGAGAGAGCAATGCTCCGCGAAGGGCAGATTTTATTTACTTATTTACACCTAGCACCAGATTTTCCACAAACTGATGAGCTAATCAAGAGCAAAGCTGTCTGTATAGCCTATGAGACTGTAACAGATAATATGGGTCGTTTGCCACTATTAGCACCAATGTCAGAAGTTGCTGGTCGTATGTCTATCCAAGCTGGTGCCCAAACTCTAGAAAAATCACACGGGGGTCGTGGTTTACTTCTAGGTGGCGTTCCTGGTGTTGAACCAGCGAAAGTCGTTGTTGTGGGCGGTGGTGTCGTTGGCGCAAACGCAGCTCGTATGGCTGTTGGTCTTCGCGCAGACGTTACAATCCTAGACCGTAATGTAGACACACTACGTAAACTAGACGAGGAATTCCAAGGTCGCGCTAAAGTGGTTTATTCTACAGAAGACGCTATTGAGAAGCATGTTCTAGAAGCAGACCTAGTTATCGGTGCGGTTCTTATCCCTGGTGCAGCAGCACCTAAACTGGTAACAAAAGAGCACATTGCTAAGATGAAGCCAGGCGCGGCGGTCGTTGACGTAGCAATCGACCAAGGCGGTTGTTTCGAGACTTCTCACGCAACAACGCACGCAGACCCAACTTACATCGTTGACGAAGTGGTTCACTACTGTGTTGCAAACATGCCAGGTGCAGTTGCTCGTACTTCAACATTCGCGCTGAACAACGCAACGCTTCCATACATCGTGAAGCTTGCAAACAAAGGCTACCGTGAAGCACTTCTAGAAGACAACGGCTTCCTTGAAGGTCTAAACGTTATCCACGGTAAAGTGACTTGTAAAGAAGTTGCTGAGAGCTTTGACCTAGAATATGTTGAACCAGCGCAAGCTATCGCAATGTTCAACTAATGACAAAATAACGCATAAATTGTCACGTTTTGTTTACAAAAGCCCACTCTAAAGTGGGCTTTTCTGCATAGAGCATTTAATTATAAAAAATAACTAAACCTTATAAGCACAAATTAATATGTTTCTAGGTGTGACAGATTTAGCGCAAAACTCTGCCAATCTAACACGATAACCACGTTCTTCAAGATAAAGTGCTTTGTCCAAAGCAAGCCAAATCTCCAACGGCCGTTGAAAGACCAACTGAACCAGGCTCAAACGCTCCATTTGCCAAAAGCGTTGCTCGCCTAACTTTTCAAAATAATCGAAGTTGATTTGTTGAGAAAGATCGATGCCCTTCTGATCCGCCGCCCAGCGGCACAAAGACTCAAAACCATCACTTAACTGCGACTTACGAATGCTTGGCACCGGCTGATACCCTTCCATACCCAAACCTTGTCGAGTGATTAAATCAAACCCCAGCCTAAATACCATTTCTTGCTGACGATGACGGCGTACACGTTCACCACCTGTCACAGTTTGCTGTAGCGGAATACGTAGCTCTTGCTTAGACAACGAGAGAGAAGACGCTCTGCCCCGCTCCGACATCGGCTGATACTGCTCAGACTGAATCAAATGATAACAGCAAGGTGAGATCGTCATTGCTGCCACACCGTTTTCGCTGCCATACTGCATCAAACGAACATGGAGATCACCACACGCATGCAGTGCCACCGCGTGTTGCGTCGGCTTAAACACCGCCTTCGCTTTGCTATCGAACGCGTCACCTTGAATAAACGTCATCTTCCAATGATGCTCATTCGCCGCTTGTTGCCCCGAGTCGCACAGCGCTTGTTGGTATTCAAAACTGGTAACAGGCTGATCGGTTTGCGTTGTCAGGATGCGTCCCAAGTATCCTTTACCTGAACACCACTCTAGCCATTCTTCACCGTGATGATGTTGAATCGCCGCTTCGCCCATAGAGCTAATTTGCTCCAATTTACGACCGGGGATGCCGTTATCTAAACCACGGGCAAGCTCCAAACCGTTTAAAGTCAACGTTTCTAAATGGGTAAGATCAGCTAGTTGCTCAAGTTCAGGTAAAAACGGGCTAAGCGCTTTCAACGCAAGTTCGGGCTCTGCTTTGTATTCTTCGATTTGAAAGGGACTAAGAGACGCTAGCCACTGGCACAACTGGGGATGTTGCTCTTGCCATGGTAATGATGTGTGAATGCTGCTTTTAAATGGCTCGAATCGCCACAAAGATTGGTTTTCGATTAAGCAGTCATTAATAAATTGAAATTGCGTTTTCATAGCTCCCCCTACAACGAGCGCATTGTAGAGGGAATCGAAACATCAATGAAGTGTTATCTAACCGGAAGTTCGATGTCTTTAAACATCTCTTCGATTTCCGCGTTCGACTTCAGTGAAATCGCCTGCTCAACGACAGGGCGAGTTAAATGTGGAGCAAAACGCTCCATGAAGTCGAACATGTATGAACGCAGGAAGGTACCACGACGGAAACCAATACTCGTAGTGCTTGCACCAAATAAGTGGCTAGCGTCAATCGCAACCAGATCACCGTCTTGCTCCTCATCGACAGCCATACTTGCTATCACACCAACACCAATACCCATACGGACATAAGTTTTGATTACGTCTGCATCCGTTGCCGTAAACACAACGCGTGGCGTTAGGCCTTCACGATTAAATGCGGTATCTAGCTCCGAACGCCCTGTAAATCCAAACACGTAGGTAACTAGAGGATATGCAGCCAAATCATGAATGGTTACCGTCTCTTTTTTCGCAAGAGGGTGATCTTTAGGTACCACGATAGAACGATTCCAGTGGTAACAAGGCAACATGATGGCATCTTGGTAGAGATGAAGCGCTTCTGTTGCAATCGCAAAGTTCGCCGTGCCTTTGGCAATCGCTTCAGACATCTGTGAAGGCGTACCTTGGTGCATGTGCAGCGATACTTTCGGGTAACGAGCCGTAAAGCCTTTGATTACATCTGGCAATGCATAACGTGCTTGAGTATGAGTTGTAGAGATGTTCAGCGTGCCCATTTCTGGGTGTGTATGTTCACCTGCGACCGCCTTGATACTTTCAACGCGAGCAAGAATCTCTTGAGAAATTCGAATAATTTCCTCACCTGCAGGCGTCACTTGAGTTAGATGTTTTCCGCTACGCTCAAATATTTGAATACCAAGCTCATCTTCAAGCAAACGAACTTGCTTGCTGATACCAGGTTGGGACGTATATAGACTTTCTGCGGTAGCAGACACATTTAAATTATGGTTAACAACCTCAACAATGTACTTCAGTTGCTGCAGTTTCATAGTAATCCCTTACTCAAATGGAGATGAACATTGGACATCGTGTCATCTTGCCGAACGCATAAGCGCATCAAGCTATTTAGCTGGCACGATATAATCTTTAGTTATAACGTGTTAACCATTAAATTAACAGATCTTTCTAACTTATACCCATATACACCCAAGTAACCTCGAGATGTTAGGTTCATAAATCCTTGCGCGTAGAACGCTTTATTTGTTCTTTAGGCCGCATTCTTTGTTCAATTCATCATCAAAATGTGCCTAATGCAAAATAATCAAACAAATGGGGTGCCGAGTAAGATAAGATTCATGTATTCTTGAACGCTAGCCATCAAAAAAATATAAGCAGACACAGAAGATATGAATATTGGTTTAATCATTGCCTTAGTTGCCATCTTATTGGTGTTGGTGCTCGGCTATAACATCATGCTGCAATATAAAGTTAAAGTTGAAACTGCGAGAAGACAGGAATCAGCTCGATATGTAGCACTCATAGATGGGACTGAAGAACTTATCGGACATGCGCACCATATTCCTTTCAGTAAAGAACTTTTAGTGTGTCTTAATAACCGCATTCTCGATGCACTGGAAAGCATGCGAGAGCTAGATCCAAAGAATAAGCAGCTTGTTCAACGAATCGAAAATATGAAGCAACAAATCGACCAGTTGAAAGCCAATTATAAAGGTGGAGATAGCACCAGCTTTAAGCTACCAACCAGTGATAAGCAAGCGATTGTTATGCTTAAGCTGGTTAAGCGCCTACGTGACACTATCCGAAATGAGCACAACAAAGGCCGCCTAGATACTCAGACGTACGTGACTGAAAACGCTCGTCTAGAAACAATGCAAATCCGCATCAACATCGAAAACGTAATCAAACGAGCGAATGACTCTATCGCTCGAGGTCAGCCTGGCACTGCACTACAATTGCTTCGTAAAGGTATTGATGCTCTAAGCACAAAAAATGATGCTTACTCTGTTCAAGCTAAACAAAAGCTTGAAGAAATGCTTGGTGACTTAGATAAGAAACGTCAAGATAAGAATGATGCCGAGGTCCAGCAAATTGCCGATAAAGAGCGTGACAATGATATGGAAGCACTCTTCGGTGAAAAGAAAAAGTGGTAAACTCGATAAAAGCTTTCCACCCTATTCGATTAAAGGCTGCGTTTGCAGCCTTTTTTACGTCTTATCGTTTTGAATAGGCATAAGCTGAATAGATAAAATTTGAATGTAAAGTGCTAAAAATTAAAATGATTAATCTCGATGCCTATCAGGATCTTCTTGCTCCAATTAACCAATTCTTACAATGCAGCACCCCAGATGAATGGGTTGAGGAAGCAAAAAAGCCAGAAAACCTTCAAACTATTTTGTTGGATCACCTACTGTGTGAACTCAAGGCTGGGCAGTCAGCGATGTTCTTGATCCGTAAATACGCAGTAGACCAAACTAGTGCCCACACCTTACTCGATTGGTTCAAACCCTACGAAGATTTCGCTTATCGCAAAACGGGCTCACTTGCGACATTGAAGGGTAAAAGTAATATCTCTAAAGCGATCATTGCAAAATCAGATTCGCCATATAGCCAAGATCTAATTGATAAGATGGTTTTGCTGATCAAAGAAGAATTGCACCATTTCTACCAAGTATTGGAAATCATGGAGAGCCGTGGGGTGGAATACAAAAACATTCCAGCTAGTCGCTATGCAAAAACTCTAATTTCGCACATGAAAACACACGAGCCAGAAACGTTGATTGATAAGCTCATCATTGGTGCGTACATCGAAGCTCGCTCTTGTGAACGTTTTGCAAAACTAGCCCCGCACATGGATGACGATATCGCAAAATTCTACGTATCCCTACTACGTTCAGAAGCGCGTCACTATCAAGATTACTTGATACTCGCAGAGCAAATTGCTGGCAAAGATATTAGTGAGCGTGTGACTTATTTCGGCCAAATCGAAGCGGAACTAATTAGCACTCTAGACGACGACTTTAAGTTTCATAGCGGCGTACCCAGTTCTAAAGTTGCTTAAAATAAAAAGCCCACCTAATGGTGGGCTCTTTATTCTCTGTTCGATTACAGCTTGTATCGCTCATCAATGAAAGTGACTTCTGGGAAGGTTTTCCCCGCTTTCATTGCTTTTTCTGTTTCTTTCTTCGCTGTCTTATCAATCCAGAAGTTACCAACATCCATTGGGTGGAACATCCACTCTGTGCTCTTCGTCATACCATCTTTTGGTACTTTAACCCAACGCCAGTGTGCTTCACGCGTGTAAGGAACCATGTATCCAGGAACAATGATATTCGCTTCAGATACATACTTTTGGATCTGGCGTGATAGGTCGTAGCGTTTCTGCTGCTCAAACTCATTGTCATACGCTTCAATCAGCTTATCTAGCTCAGGACTGCTGTAATTCGTATGCGCGTTAGTTTGTGGTTTGTTCGCGTTATCAGAGTGCAAGTACTCCCAGTACGCAGGAATCTCACCAGAGCCCATATTCAAGAAGGCTAATTGGTGTTTCTTTTCAAGGATATACTTAAATGCCGATGAACCATCAACAAGATTCAGTGTGTATTCCAAGCCAGCCAGTTTTGCTTGCTCTTTTAAGTAAGCAATACGTGGAGTCCATGAGTTGTAACCATAGGTAATTGCAAAGCTTAAGCGTTGCCCCTTGTCATTAATACGAACACCGTCAGCGCCAATCTTATCAAAGCCTGCCTTCTCAAAGTGCTTAATCGCAGCTGCGGCATCAAACTTTGGAGGTGTGTTATTAGGATCATCATAGTTACCATGACCAAAGCCAAGACCATGAGGTTTACGCGAGTAGTCACCACGCATGATGTTTTCAATCATGCCGTCATAATCCGTTGCAGCCATGACACCTTTACGTACTTCTAAGTCGTCTAGCATTGGCATAGCAGTATTCATCCATAAGCCACCAGCGCCTTGAGGTGCTTGGTTGAATCCCCAATACTTCTGCACATAACCATTTTTATAGACATCACCGCTTGTTTTGTCATGCCAAAGGTTTGGTAATACCATGTCAAAGTAATCTAGATTACCTTTTTCAAAATGCTTCATCGCAATGTCTTGATCGCGAATCACTGTAATACGCACTTTATCTACATTGTAGCGATTCTTGTAATAACGATTGTTGTAACCCCACCAATCGTCACCAACATGTTTAAACGTTACGCTCTTACCTTTCTTAACTTTATCTAAGTAGTATGGCGCAGCCGTAGGTTCAGCCTTAAAGTTGAACTTACGGACAAAGTTGTCCGGCATACCATCATTATTTTCATCTTTTTCTTTAGCAAAGAAATGCTCTGGACGAGGTTGAAAACCATTACTTGGCATGTTTATCATTACCATCAATGAGTCATGGCTTTGCGCAACGGCAAGATCAACTTTAATGGTATACTCGTCGATCTTTTCGACGCTCAGGATACTGTTTTTGAAGAAGTCGTTATACCAAGGGTCAATAATGTCTTTAGATGTGTAGTACTTCATCATAAATACGTAATCGTCCGCGGTGATTTTTTCACCATCCGACCATTTCGCTGTGTCATCAAGCTTGAAGTAAACGGTTTTATTGTCATCACCAAACGCCCACTCTTTAGCAAGCTGAGGAATCCATTTACCCGTATTTGGGTGACGCTGAGCCAGTTTTGGAGCACCATCCATAAAGTACTGACGAAGACCAGAGTTAGCATCAGGACCTACACTACGAAGAGTCTGAGGAAAACTCAGCATATAAGTACGCAGCGTCCCGCCTCTTACTGCTTCTTCTGAAGCAAATAATGGTTCGTTATTATTTGAAATCCATTCGATATCAGCTGGCAGTTCCGTAGCGTTTATTTGAAAGCTCGTAGCGACCAAGGTTGCCAGTGCCGTAAGTGGCAGGTTTCTTATCATTGTATTCTTCCTTGTTGTGTTTACGTCGTAAACTAGGAAAAAACAAGTGAACCCCAGAGAGAATGCGGTGAACGCAGTTCAAGAAATCATGAAGGAGATAATACTAAGCAAGTTCCATTCTATTTCAGTATTAAAATCAGAGAGTTTCACTAGGTCATCCTAGACCTTACAACGCAGTGAATGCATCTATTGCATAGTATTCGTTACGTATTTGTAACGCAACCCATCAATAACACATGGTTGCACATTTCCATCATCACAACTCATTATGTTACTAAAGTGTGATCGTTATAGTTAGAAGTCCTAGCTTCTTCGTGAATATCAAGACTCTCGCCTTTCGACTTTTTGAGGAAAGCAGTAAACAAAAAAGCGAAGTGTTACCACTCCGCCTTCTTAATTTTATGTTGTTCAAACTTACATGTTTAACAAGCTTGCATTAATTGTAGCGAGTACTGCTGAAGGGTCAGCAGCTTGAGTAATAGGACGACCAATCACTAGGTAATCAGAACCCGCTTGGATTGCATCTAAGGGCGTCATGATGCGGCGTTGATCACCTTGTTCTGAGCCTGCTGGACGAATACCCGGAGTCACTAACTTAAACTCTTTGCCAAGTTCATTCTTCAGTAGCGATGATTCTTGCGCAGAACATACTACGCCATCAAGACCTGAATTCTTTGTCAGCGTTGCTAGGCGAATCACTTGCTCTTGAGGTGCAACGTTCAAGCCAATACCTGCCAAATCACTTTGCTCCATGCTTGTAAGCACAGTCACGCCGATCAGCAGTGGACGGTCTTTACCGTAAGGTTCAAGAATCTCACGAGATGCCGTCATCATACGTTCACCACCACTCGCGTGAACGTTCACCATCCATACACCTAGCTCAGCCGCAGCGCGAACTGCTTTTGAACACGTATTCGGGATATCGTGAAATTTCAGGTCTAGGAACACAGAGAAACCACGTTTATGAAGCTCACGTACGAAATCAGGACCAAATAGCGTAAACATTTCCTTGCCTACTTTTAGGCGACATGACGCAGGATCAATTCTATCTACGAACGCAAGTGCATCTGCTTGGTTGTCATAATCCAGTGCGACAATAACTTTTTGGTCGATCATTTCATCTCCTAACTAGTTTTGGTTCTTATTAAATAAAAGGTTAAAAAAATGCAGCGGACAGAAACTCTGCCAGCTGCATTAAAATTATTCACCGTCCAATCCTCGGATTGGCTTGATCGTCCCCCATCCTTTACAAGATGGACAATGCCAGTAAAGGGAATGAGTGGAGAAACCACATTTCCTGCATCGGTAATGTGGTTTAACTTTTAACTGTTCACCAACCATTGCTTGAAGCGTCGACAAACTGTCTTTTGCACGGCCATCCTCCGCCTCTGCAATATGGTAGTCGATAAGGCGATAAAAGCCCTTCATGGTAGGATTTTTCAATAACTGTTTAGTCAACAGTTCTTGAGCAGCACCAACACTGTCATGATGAGCAACAAGCTGAGCCAACATTAACTCGGCCGACACGCCCGCTTTTTTACCTATACAGGTACGTAGAAATTCTACCAACTCTTCTTCTTGACCAAGGTGATGGTAACACTCCGCAATGGTAGGCAGTACATCACTGACGAAGTCTTTGTCTTGCTCTAGTACGCCAGTCAAATACTTAATAGTGTGCTTATAGTCTTCAGACTCTAAATACAGTCGTCCCAACGAAATACTGGCGCGGACACATTTCGGATCTTCCGAGAGTGCTTTCTTGAAGTGTTGAATGGCTTTATTGGTATTACCGTCAGCTTGATCAAGCATGGCAAGCTCACACCAGAAATGGGCGATATTGGCACGAATTCGAGTGCGCTTTTTACCCAGCTTGGAAAGCTGATTGGCATAGAAAATTGCTTTATCCCACTCTCGGGTCTGTTGATAAATGGTGACAAGCTGCTGCAAAGCGCCTTCTTTATGATCGGGTTCTTCAACTAACTGCTCGAATATCTTTTCAGCACGATCGAGAAAGCCCGAAGCCATATAATCTTTAGCTAGCTGCTGAAGAGCGAGATTTTTCTGATCCAAGGTCAGGCCAGAACGTGAGATGAGATTTTGGTGAATACGAATTGCGCGATCCACCTCACCTCGAGAACGGAAAAGATTACCCAGCGCTAGATGGGTATCTATCGTTTCATTATCGACTTGGAGCAATTCAATAAAGTGATCAACCGCTTTGTCTGACTGGTCAGACAAAAGCAGGTTTAAACCCGTCACGTATTGACGGGATATTTGATGAGATTGCTTCTGCTTGTCTTGCTGAGCGCTGCGATGCCCCATGTACCAGCCATACGCGGCGGCTATCGGCAATAACAAGAAGAGTAGTTCAAGCATTAAAGTTGGGCCTTATCCTTATGCCTGTTTTTCTACTGCAGGTTTTGCAGGTTTCTGTGCTTCTATCGGCTCGTATTTTTTCAGTTTCTTTTTCAAACGACGAACTTGAAGCTGCGTCTTAAACTGAATGCTAGCAAAGATTACCCATGCCAATGCGAAGCCAACCACAAATACAACACCTAACAATGTTGAAAGGTGGAAGTCACCTTTTGCAATTAAGTAGTTAAAAGCTACGATCTCTTGGTTTTGAGAACCTAAAGCCAGTGCAATTAAAAAGAGAGCTAGTACAGCGATAATTTTTATAATTTTCATATTACATCACCCTTAGAGGAGTAAGTAGGTAAGATTATGCAGGAAAATGTTTCTTCAGACCACGTATATTATACCGAAGTCACTTCTAGGTGCTAGATTCAACTCTACTTGCTCACTTTTTGGCTATAAAAAAGCGGCATACTGTAGAGTATGCCGCTTTTTCAAACCGTTAGTTGACAATTAACTGCCAATATTTACGCGTTCACGCAATTCTTTACCTGGTTTAAAGTGAGGAACGTACTTACCTTCTAATTCCACTTTATCGCCAGTTTTAGGGTTGCGACCTACGCGAGGCTCGCGGTAATGAAGAGAAAAACTACCAAAGCCACGGATCTCGATACGATCACCGGTCTCTAGTGTAGAGGCCATATGCTCCAAAATATCTTTTACAGCATCTTCTACCTCTTTCGCTGACAAGTGTGTTTGCTCAGCGCAGAGTCTTTCAATCAGTTCTGACTTAGTCATAGTTGCCCTCTTAGAGTATTTTTATCACTCATTATAGTAAGTAATACTAATTCCAACAAACACTTGCTATCAATTCTAGACAAATTTTATGCAAAATGCGTAATGAAAAAATGCCTTTTACCAAGATAGTTTATCGACATTAGTATTACTACTTAGTTTGTAACAAGCATAAAAAAGGAGCCTTGCGGCTCCTTTTTAGCTTAAGCGAGTAAATTATTCGCCTTTAGCAGCTTTGAAAGCGTCAGCCATTGCATTACCAAAAGCAGCTTCGTCTTGCTTGTTGATAGATGCCATTGCTTCTTGCTCATCAGCTTCATCTTTAGCTTTGATAGATAGGTTGATTACGCGGTTCTTACGGTCAACACCTGTGAACTTCGCTTCAACAACATCACCAGCGCTTAGGATTAGAGAAGCATCTTCTACGCGATCGCGAGATACTTCAGAAGCACGGATGTAGCCTTCAACGCCTTCTGCGATTTCAACTGTAGCGCCTTTAGCGTCAACAGCAGTTACAGTAGCGTTAACTAGAACACCTTTCTTGTTATCAGCAACGTAAGCATTGAATGGGTCGTTTTCCATTTGCTTAACGCCTAGAGAGATGCGCTCACGCTCAGCGTCTACTGCTAGAACAACTGCAGAGATCTCGTCGCCTTTCTTGTACTCACGTACAGCTTCTTCGCCAGCAACATTCCAAGAAATGTCAGATAGGTGAACTAGACCGTCGATGCCGCCTTCTAGACCGATGAAGATACCGAAGTCAGTGATAGACTTGATCTTACCAGTAACTTTGTCGCCTTTAGCTTGTGCTTCAGCGAATGACTGCCATGGGTTAGCTTTACACTGTTTCAGACCTAGAGAAATACGACGACGTTCTTCGTCGATCTCAAGAACCATAACCTCAACTTCGTCGCCAACATTAACAACTTTAGATGGGTGGATGTTCTTGTTAGTCCAATCCATTTCTGAAACGTGTACTAGACCTTCAACGCCTTCTTCGATTTCAACGAAGCAGCCGTAGTCAGTTAGGTTAGTTACGCGACCAGTTAGTTTGTGACCTTCTGGGTAACGCTTAGCGATTGCTACCCATGGATCTTCGCCTAGTTGCTTAAGACCTAGTGATACGCGAGTACGCTCACGGTCGAACTTAAGAACTTTAACTTGGATCTCGTCACCAACGTTAACGATTTCAGATGGGTGCTTAACGCGCTTCCAAGCCATATCAGTGATATGTAGAAGACCGTCAACGCCACCTAGGTCAACGAACGCACCGTAGTCAGTAAGGTTCTTAACGATACCTTTAACTTCAGAACCTTCTTGTAGAGTTTCTAGAAGCTCGTCACGCTCAACGCTGTTCTCAGATTCGATAACTGCACGACGTGAAACAACTACGTTGTTACGTTTTTGGTCAAGTTTGATAACTTTGAACTCTAGCTCTTTGTTTTCTAGGTGAGCAGTGTCGCGGATTGGACGTACGTCTACTAGAGAGCCAGGAAGGAAAGCACGGATACCGTTTAGTTCAACAGTGAAACCGCCTTTAACTTTACCGTTGATGATACCAACAACAGTTTCAGCTTCTTCGTAAGCTTTCTCAAGAACGATCCAAGCTTCGTGACGCTTAGCTTTCTCACGAGAAAGTTGAGTTTCACCGAAACCATCTTCAACAGCGTCTAGAGCTACGTCTACTTCAGCACCAACTTCAACTTCAAGTTCGCCAGCAGCGTTCTTGAACTGTTCAGCAGGGATAGCAGATTCAGACTTAAGACCAGCGTCAACAAGAACGTAACCGTTCTCGATAGCTACTACAGTACCTTTAACGATGCTGCCTTGTTGGAATTCTGTTTCGTTTAGAAACTCTTCAAAGAGTTGAGCAAAAGATTCAGTCATTTATTTAATCTTCAATAAATTAAACGTCCACGGGTATCCTACCGCATGGGGTTATTAAATTCGCCAGTCATCATCCTTGCGACCAACGCTCTTAGTCTAGCCGAGTATCATTACTCAGCTAGCTTCGATTCGATATATTGTAGTGCCTTTTCTACCACTTCGTCGATAGTCATCGACGTAGAATCTAGCACAAGCGCATCCTCTGCAGGGCGTAGTGGCGCCACTGGGCGGTTACGATCTCGGTCGTCACGCTCTTGGATCTCGCTCAAAAGGTCAGCAAATCTAACATCTAACCCTTTATCTTGCAACTGTTTAAGGCGTCGATTTGCACGCTCTTCTGCACTTGCATCAAGGAAAATTTTCGCTTGTGCACCCGTGAATACAACCGTACCCATGTCACGACCATCAGCAACAAGACCCGGAGCGGTCTCAAATGCACGCTGACGACGCAATAATGCTTCACGAACGCGTGGCAGTGCTGCCACTTTAGACGCAGCCATGCCGGTTTCTTCTTTACGAAGTTCACCTGAAACGTCTTCGCCTTCTAGAATCACTTTTACTAGGTCACCTTCAGCAACAAACTGAACGTCTAGGTGAGTAGCTAGTGGGACAAGCGCGTCTTCTGACTCAGTGTCTACACCGTGGTGAATCGCTGCAAGTGCAAGTACACGATAAATCGCGCCAGAATCCAGAAGGTGGAAGCCCAACTTCTTTGCTAGCAACATACATAAAGTGCCTTTACCTGCACCACTAGGTCCATCTACGGTAACAACCGGAGTTTGAGAGGACATGTTCTTCTCCACCTATAATTTCTTTTTCAGCAATTTGCTCGGTTTTCGAGGCGCGTATTATACGGGTAATTGCCCTCTGGGGCGAGGAAAAATGTCCTGTAAAGCATTACACCTAATGCGCAGTTGGATTCACGCTATTGGGGAAAGTTCCAATAAAAACGGCAAGAGTTTTCACCCTCGCCGTTTTTACTTTAAATAGCCGTATTATTGATTAAACAATCGGCTTTTGACCGCGCTCTGCAAGTTTCAGCACCACGCTATCAGCCACTTTGCTAGCAACGCCAGCAAGTTTATCCGCCAGTTTTTTCTTCTGTACGTATTGAACGGCCAACACTGTTTTCTCTTTGCATGCCGCAACCACAAGGTCGTCAGAAGTACTGATTTCATCCACCAGCCCTAACTCTTTCGCTTGCGTGCCAAACCAATGCTCACCTGTTGCCACTTTTTCAAGCTCTAGCGCAGGGCGACGCTCACGGATGAAGTCTTTGAATAGTACGTGCGTTTCTTCAAGCTCTTGCTTGAACTTATCACGCGCTTTGTCGGTGTTCTCACCAAACATGGTCAGTGTACGTTTGTACTCACCCGCAGTCAGCTGTTCGTATTCGATATCATGCTTTTTCAACAGTTTGTTGAAGTTAGGGATCTGCGCAATAACGCCAATAGATCCAACAATCGCAAACGGTGCTGACACAATTTTGTCAGCCACACACGCCATCATGTAGCCGCCACTTGCTGCTACTTTATCGACAGAAATTGTCAGAGGCAGACCAGCTGCTTTGATTCGATCAAGTTGAGAAGATGCCAAGCCATAACCATGAACCATGCCACCACCAGACTCTAGACGAAGCAGAACTTCGTCACCTTCGCGAGCGACGGCTAATACTGCTGTCACCTCTTCACGCAGTGATGCTACTTCTTTGGCGTCGATACTGCCGTTGAAATCCAGAACGAACAGATGTGGTTCACGTTTGCTATCAAGAGAGCCTTCTTTGCTCGCTTGTTTGATTTCTTTCTCGCGAGATTTGTTCTTTTCTTTTTCTTCTTTCTTAACCGCTTTATCACGCGCTTTGATGAAAGCATCATCGTGCAAGTGATGCTCTAGTTGTTCTACCGCATCTTTATGACGCTCAGAAAGATTCGTAACTTCTAATTCGCCTTTTGCCGCGCCTGATTTACCACCTGCTGATTTTGCAATAATCAGCAGCACAACAACTGCCGCTACGACGGTGATAATCTTGGCTAAAAACAGACCGTAATCTAATAAAAATTCCAATGAGAGTTCCTCTATCTCATACCAGTGATAGTCATCAATATATTACGTAGAAAAATCAGAGAGAAGGCAAGAAAATCAGTAACCTCTTGTTCTGATTGATAGCGTTCAAATAACATACCGGACAACCGTTCTGGAATTGGTATAACACATGAATTGGTGTATTGTAACCAACTTGTCACGATTACCAAGATTTTCCATTGAGAAACAGGCGCATTTCTACACAAACGAACATGAAGCCTGTACGTCGGAACTAGATACAATAATAAGGATTTACTACCGTGAACTACTCCGTTTCAGCAGATGCCCTAAAAGGTAAAGTCATTCTTGTCACTGGTGCAGGCAATGGTATCGGTCGCCAAGCCGCACTTTCTTACGCTCAGCACGGTGCGACTGTGATTCTACTTGGTCGAAACGTTCAAAACCTTGAATCCATTTACGATGAAATCGAATCTGCGGGCTACCCTCAGCCTGCGATCATCCCACTTGACTTGAAAGGTGCAACAAAGCAGCACTACATCGATATGGCAGAAACCATCGAAGGTCAATTTGGTCGCTTGGATGGCCTATTGCACAACGCCGGCGTTCTCAGCACGCTGTGTCCGTTTGAGCAAATCAATGAAGAAGACTTCGATGACATCATGCAGATTAACGTGAAAGCCGAAGTGCTGATGACCCAAGCTCTGCTACCTATCATGCGAAAATCAGACGCGGGGCGTATTGTTTTTACCTCTTCAACCGTTGGTCACTCTGGTCGTGCTTTCTGGGGTTCATACGCTATTTCTAAGTTTGCCGTAGAAGGCATGATGCAGGTATTGGCAGATGAGTTGAGCGACACGCCAATTCGCGTTAATGCAATTAACCCGGGGGCAACTCGCACTCGTATGCGTGAAAAAGCCTACCCAGGTGAAGATGCGAATACACTAAAAACTCCACTGGATATCATGCCGCTGTACCTTCATTTAATGGATCCTGCGGTCACTGATGTAAACGGCCAATGTATCGACGCGCAGCCAAAGCGTAAGTAACCAACTCAGGTTACCTCACATAATCGATTGAAAAGGCAGCAAACGCTGCCTTTTTTCGTATTTCTTCCTATAAAAATCTTGCGACTTTTCCCTACAGAAATATACTGTATATACATACAGGTATTTTATTTATGCAAGACATCATCCAACACTTAAAAAGCCAACATCTTGTTTGGCAAGCAAATTTAACCAAAGCAGACGACCATCAGTTCCTCCATAGTTCTGGTTTTCCTGAGCTAGATGCCCTGCTTTGCGGCGGCTTTCCTCCTCACGGTGTGGTAGAAATGGAATCCGTAGGCAGCATTGGTGAGCTGCGTTTGCTTGCACCTTACTTAAAAGCATCTCTTTCGAGAGGGGTAACAGCATTCATTCAGCCACCAGCGTTGATAAATTCATTGTTCCTCCACAGCATTGGCTTGGACATCAACCAGGTGTGGGTGATCACACCTGAACATCAGCGTGATGCATTATGGGCAGCAGAGCAATGCCTCAAGAGCGGCGTGTGTACCAACGTTTTGCTATGGCAAGATGAGCTAGAGATCCACCAAGTAAAACGCCTGCAAGTGGCGAGCGAGCAAGGTTCTTGCCCTCTGTTTATGCTCAAACCCAACATGACCAATCGTTTGTCTTTACCTGTTTCATTGAGCCTGAAGCTACAAGGTCATGAGCAAGGTGTGAGTGTAGAAGTTCTCAAACGAAAAGGCGGTTGGAGCAAAGGCAGCGTCGATATCAACTTCCAGCACCACTACCCGCAATTAGTAATGCCAAGTACAACCCATATTCCATCGACCGTGGTCAATTTCCCATTAGCGAGCCAAGGTTAGCGATATGGCTTTGTGGATTTACTTGCACTTCCCTCGCCTACAGTTAGATGCCCTCTTTGGTGATAACCAAGAGCAAGCAGTGGTAATTGTAGAAAGCCAACGCTGTCGGATCATTCAATACAATGAGATTGCTGAACAACAAGGTATTAAGACCAACATGGGTTTAGGCAGTGCCGCGTCCTTGTGCCGAGATATCCAAGTACACCCTTATCATCCGCAAACTGAGTTAAGCAAGTTACAAGAAATTGCCCAGTGGCTGTATTTGATCACGTCTGATGTTGTGTTGATACCAAGCCAAGGGATTTTACTGCGCGCAACCCCAATGCTTAATCTGTATGAAGGGTTACAAAACTATTGGACTAAAGTCAGCGCTCATTTATCGGAGCTGAAACTGAGTTTTCAATTCGGGTGTGGCTTTTCGCCTTTTTCTGCCAAGTTGATGGCATTGGCAGGAACGAACTTCATCAGCGAAGACAAATCGGCCATGCGGCAAGCCTTATCGCCACTGCCCCTAACACTGACGGATTTATCCAGTACTACCGTTGAAAAGTTACAGCGTGTTGGTGTTACCACACTGCAAGGCTTGCTTGAACTGCCGCTACAAGACATCGCACGCCGATTCGACATTGATTTGGTGAATTACGTTGGTCGACTGACTGGGCAGTTCAAGCATCCTGTCGACTTTTATCATCCAACCGAATCCTTCCAAGTTTATTTGGAGCTACTGTTTGAGATCGAAAACGTCCAATGGATTGAAAAGCCACTGGCTAAGTTGCTTCGTCAGCTCGAAACCTTTCTCAAGCTACGCGATAAAGTCGCGTTTGAACTGTGCTTAACCCTCCACCAGCGAGACAAACAAGCACAGCACCTTCTACTCACATCCGCGCAAGGCGATTACTTGTGTCAACGTTGGCAACAGCTCGCAAGTTTGAGTCTGGAATCCGTCACGTTAAACGGTCCTGTAATCGGTCTGACGTTACAAGTAAAACGCCAAGGTGAACCTTTAAGCTCTGCACGCGATTTCTTTGCCGGGCAAAAAGGACAAATGAACGCGTTAGAGCTGCTCTCTTTACTGCAAGCTAAATTGGGCAAAAGCGCGGTACTCAAACCCAATATTGCCTGCGATCCAAGGCCAGAGAAAGCCAGCCAATATCGCCCAGCTGACGAGCCGGATGTGCCGATTAACACCATCCCTGCTCTGCTGCGCCCAGCGATGCAATTACCCGCCCCTATCGCGCTACAAGAGCAAGTCTCTCTAGTGCATGGACCAGAGCGGATTGTCTCTGGGTGGTGGGATGGCGATGAGATCATGCGTGATTACTACATCGCGCACACCAAACAAGGCCGCTGGTTATGGGTATTTCGCGATCAGCACAAGCATTGGTTTCTCCATGGCTATTTTTGTTAAATCGATGGTTATTTTTGTTAGGTCGTTATGAGTTACGCAGAACTGTTTTGTCAGTCCAACTTCTCCTTTCTCACTGGTGCTTCTCATGCAGAAGAGTTGGTGTTGCAGGCGGCATTTTATCGCTATCAAGCCATTGCGATCACCGATGAGTGCTCGGTTGCGGGCGTAGTGAAAGCCCATGCGACCATCGAGCAACATAAACTCGACATCAAACAAATTGTCGGCAGCATGTTTTGGCTCAATGGCGAGTGCCAAGTGGTACTACTTTGCCCCTGCCGTAAAGCTTACGCTGAGCTGTGTCGGATCATCACCAATGCGAGACGCCGCAGCGAGAAAGGCAGCTATCAGTTATCTGAATGGGACTTAATGTCAATTCGTCACTGCCTTGTGTTATGGCTTCCGACTCATCAGGAGAATGACCATTATTGGGGGCGTTGGCTCCAGCAGCATCACGCTCATCGCTTATGGGTCTCGATTCAGCGTCATTTAGGTGGCGATGATGACGCCTACACCACACACTGTGAGTTACTGGCAAGCGAGTTTCAATTGCCGATTACCGCTTGTGGTGGCGTCTTGATGCATGCTGTTGAGCGTTTACCATTGCAACATGTCCTGACAGCAATTAAGCATGGTTGTAGCGTCGACAAGTTGGGCTTTGGCCGTTTATCCAATGCCGAACGAGCATTGCGTCCATTGAACAAACTCTCTCGAATTTACAAATCCGAATGGTTAGTTGAAAGCGCCCACATTGCGGACTTGTGCGACTTCAACCTCTCAGATCTAAAATACGAATACCCAACCGAACTGATACCAAACGGTTACACCCCTACCTCTTATCTGCGAATGTTGGTCGAGCATGGTAAAAAACTGCGCTTTCCTGAAGGCGTACCCGCAGACATTCATCAAACCATCGAGAATGAATTAGCCCTTATTGAAGAGCTGCAATATCACTATTACTTTCTCACCATTCACGACATTGTAATGTTCGCTAAGCAGCAAGGCATTCTCTATCAAGGACGAGGCTCTGCGGCAAACTCGGTGGTGTGTTACTGCTTAGAAATCACCGCCGTCGATCCTAGACAAATCTCAGTTCTGTTCGAACGCTTTATTAGCCGGGAGCGAAAAGAGCCGCCAGACATTGATGTCGACTTTGAACACGAGCGCCGTGAAGAAGTCATTCAATATATCTACAAGAAGTACGGGCGCGAGCGTGCCGCTTTGGCAGCCACCGTCATCAGCTATCGCTTTAAAAGCGCCGTGCGTGAAGTAGGTAAAGCGTTGGGGATAGAAGAAACGCAATTGGACTTCTTCATCAAAAACGTTAATCGACGTGATCGCAGCCAAGGTTGGCAAGCACAAATCATCGAATTAGGGCTGCAACCAGAATCGTTAAAAGGCCAGCAGTTTATCCAGTTGGTGAACGAGATCATCGGCTTTCCGCGCCATTTATCTCAGCACGTGGGCGGCTTTGTGATTTCATCAGGCCCTTTGTATGAACTGGTGCCTGTCGAAAATGCCTCAATGGAAGATCGTACGATTATTCAATGGGATAAAGATGATTTAGAAAGCTTAAAGTTACTGAAAGTCGATGTACTGGCACTGGGCATGTTAAACGCGATCCGTAAATGCTTTCAATTGGTTGAGAAACACCACCAGCGATCCCTATCGATTGCTGAGATCACGCGCCTGCAAGATGACCCACACGTATACCGCATGATCCAAAAAGCCGATACCGTTGGCGTATTCCAAATTGAATCTCGCGCGCAAATGAGCATGCTGCCGCGTTTAAAGCCCGCGCGTTACTATGACTTGGTGGTGCAAATTGCCATTGTCCGTCCTGGCCCAATCCAAGGCGATATGGTGCATCCGTTTCTAAAAAGGCGTAACGGTGAAGAACCGATCAGTTATCCATCGGAAGAAGTAAAAAGCGTACTAGAGCGCACTATGGGCGTGCCGATTTTCCAAGAGCAAGTGATCAAACTCGCGATGGTAGCAGCAGGGTTCAGTGGCGGAGAAGCCGACCAACTTCGACGAGCAATGGCATCATGGAAAAAGAACGGCGATCTCGCCAAGTTCAAGCCAAAGCTTATCGACGGGATGCTTGAGCGCGGTTATGACTTGGAATTTGCAGAGCGCATCTTCGACCAAATCTGCGGCTTTGGTGAGTATGGCTTCCCAGAAAGTCACTCCGCCTCTTTCGCGGTGCTGGCTTACTGCTCCGCATGGTTAAAGTTCTATTACCCGGCTGAGTTCTATACAGCCCTACTTAATAGCCAACCGATGGGGTTTTATAGCCCTTCTCAACTGGTGCAAGATGCTCGCCGACATGGCGTGGAAGTGCTGCCTGTTTGCATTAATCACTCTTCGTATCAGCATCATTTGGTTCAGCGTCCTAATGGTCGATTTGGTGTTCAACTGGGGCTTCGATTAGTGAAAGGGTTTAACCAAGAGAGTGCTTCTCGACTGGTCGAACGCCGACCAAAAACTGGCTATCGCAGTATCCAAGAGGTAAAACAAATCTTAAGAAACCGCCGCGATATTGAATTACTCGCCTCTGCCAATGCATTTCAGATCCTTTCTGGCAATCGCTATAACGCACGTTGGGCAGCGATGGATTCGTTATCAGACTTACCCTTGTTCACTCATGTGGAAGAGCCAGTGATGAGTTACCAAGCTCAGCCTTCTGAATACGAGAGCTTGATAGAAGATTACGCCAGTACCGGACTATCACTAAGTCGCCACCCAATTACTTTGCTGGAAGAGGCAGGCAAGTTACCACGCTTTACTCGGATGAAGCAGTTGGTAGAAAAAGAGCACAAATCTTTAGTAACGGTCGTCGGCGTCGTCACTGGCAGACAATCTCCTGGCACGGCAGCAGGCGTGACCTTTTTCACTTTAGAAGACGATACGGGCAACATTAATGTGGTGGTATGGCGAGCAACCGCACGTGCTCAAAAGCAGGCTTATCTCACCTCAAAAGTATTGATGGTCAAAGGTATTCTAGAACGAGAAGGGGAAGTGACGCACGTAATCGCAGGGAAGCTCATCGACTACACACACAATCTTGCTGAACTAAAAAGTAAATCGCGTGATTTCCATTAAGAAATAATACCTTAAGAGCTGTGCCACTAAAGTAAGGGCTAGACAAAAAAAGGGAGGTTAGCCCTCCCTTCTCAAATCCGCTGAATTAATTATCAGCTTCCGCTTCCGTACGCTTTTTCTTGTATTCCCTATACAGTAACAAAGATAAAGTCATAACGACTTTAGATGTTAGCCATATCATTAAAAGGAACTGCCCTATGTTAGTAGGTGAAAAGTGACGTGGTATACCTTACATATTTCATTGTAAAAAATATGTAACTAAAGCATAGCAAAAGCAGGGCGATTAATCACCACAGCTTATACGGTAAATTGTAACTGTCCTTTATCCCTCAGGATAAACGACTTGACGTAAACGCTCTTGGGCAACTTCTACCAACAAATCGGGTTGGAACTTTGAAATAAAGCGATCACAACCTACTTTTTGCACCATTGCCTCATTGAAACTGCCACTTAATGACGTATTCAGAGTAACAAATAGATCGGACATGCGTGGGTCGGTACGAACTTCGTGAGTCAACTTATATCCGTCCATCTCTGGCATTTCTGCGTCGGTAATCATCATAAGTAGCTCTTTAGATACTTCCTTACCTTCGTCACACCAACGCTTTAACAAAGTTAAGGCTTCAAGGCCATCACAGCATTCGATGATATTTAGACCAAGCTGAGACAAGGTGTCCCTAACCTGGTTTCGAGCTGTAGAAGAATCATCCACAATCAGAATATTACGACCCACCATTTCTTGAACAAGATTCTGATCCAAAATACCTTCAGAGATCGTCACATCATAATGAATGATTTCAGCTAAAACCTTTTCAACGTCTATGATTTCTACGATCTGCGAACCATCCCCTTCTTTGACTTGGGTAATCGCAGTTAAGTAATTTGAACGCCCTGAAGTCTTCGGCGGCGGTTGAATTTCGGTCCAAGCCGTATTGATGATATTGCGTACAGGACCAACTAAAAAGCCCTGAATAGAGCGGTTGTACTCAGTAATAATCAAGTTCTCTTCCTCAGCATCACCACGCAGAGGAGGAAAACCAATAGATTGACGTAAATCGATAACCGGAACAGCTTCTCCACGTAAAGAAGCAACACCACGAATATTGTAATGTGAGCCAGGAAGCTTGGTTAACGGAGGTAGCTTAATCACTTCTTTTACTTTAAAGACGTTAATAGCAAACAATTGTCGACTGTTTAAAGTAAACAACAATAATTCCAGTCGGTTCTCACCTACTAAATTTGTACGCTGATCAACGGTATTTAAAACTCCAGACATACGACTTCCTACTACCTTAAAAAATGACAAGCAACTTTCTTACAATATCGGCTCAAATGAGAAAAAGTTAAGTTGCCTTGATAATTAGAGGAAATTACATGAATGGAGAGAATATAGCAATGAACACGGTTTCGTAGGTGTAGCTATCTCACTAAACCTACGAAAAAAGGATTAACCTTCAATCACCTTCATCAGCAATTGACCGTCATAAAGGGCTTGTTTAATTAGCGCAGCACCAGGCATTGTTGCCTGTTTGTAGAAGCGAGACTCGACTAATTCAAGATCTTGGTGGTAAACAGGAAGGCTTTGCTCTTCAATACAGCGACGAACCGAAGGATAAAGCACATCTTTTGCTTGATTGATAACCCCACCGATTAGAATCTTTTCAGGGTTGAAAAGATTGATTACGATAGCGATAGCTGAACCTAAATAACGACCAAGCTTTTCAATCACATCAACGGCTAGCGGATCTCCGTTTGCTGCCGCCTCACAGATGCTTTCAATACTCATCTCTTCCTGTTCAGCAAGAATAGACGGCTCACCATCCGCAATACGGCTCACCACTTCTTCGCGGATAGCTTGCGAACTTGCTACCGTTTCTAGACAGCCAATGTTACCGCAATGACAGCGCTTCCCATTCGGGTCGATTTGGATATGCCCGAGTTCACCGATGTTTCCGTGACGACCTTGCAGTACTCGTCCATCAAGGATGATGCCTGCTCCGAGTCCGTGGTGGATAGAGATAAGAACCGAGTTATCGTTTTCTTGTGAGTGACCAAACAGCTTTTCAGCTAGCGCCCAAGCTCGAGTATCGTTAGCAATGAAGACTGGTAGCCCCGTCGCTTTGTAGATTTCAGGACCAAGCGCTAGGTTTTCAACATTGTAATGCGGCATTTGCAATACAATTCCCTGTTCTGAATTCACGAGGCCAGGAAGTGTAATCGCAATACTAGTCACGCGATCAAGCTGATCGGCATAAGTTTGAAAAAATTCATCAATTTCGTAAAGCAAGCGTTCAAGCACGTCGTCTTGATCACGCTCATGGATATCGATTTTGGTATCGATAAGAACATCACCGCCCAGTTCATGAAGTGCAATCGTCAAATAGCCTCGGCCTAAACGCATCGACAAGAACTGCCAACCTTCATTATTGACCTGCAACCCTACCGCCGGACGTCCACGGCTCGTAGCTTCTTGCACCGTCGTCTCATGGATAAGGTGGGCTTCAATTAGTTCTCGAGTGATCTTTGTGATACTCGCAGGCGCAAGCTCACTTTGCTTGGATAAATCAATTCGAGAAATTGGACCCTTTAGGTCAATTAGTTTGTATACACGACCAGCATTGACCTGTTTGATATGATCAATATGGCCCGGTTGAGCCATGTACATCTTGCACTCCGAAATTCTATAACTCGGTAATTTTTTTACTTTGCGAAGTAATTGTGAAGTGAATTGATAGATCCCCGTGACAAGCGTCACGTATAAACATGTTTGTTTGTGTATTCAATCAAATAACAGAAAATCAACTGCTGATAAATTGAATGGCAAGACACTTATTTTTTTCCTCAAACTAGGAACCAAAGTCTGAAGCATGGTGTTTCTACAGAGCTTTGCGCTAAAAGTGAACAATAGCTAAAGACTGTGCATATACTTATCTCGTCCCTACATCGCATTCCTCGGAGAATTTATGACTTCAACACTAAGAAGAACAAAAATCGTTACAACTCTTGGCCCTTCTACAGATAAAGACAACGTCCTTGAGGATATCATCAAAGCTGGCGCAAACGTCGTCCGTATGAACTTTTCTCACGGCACCAGCGAAGACCACAGACTCAGAGCTGAAAAAGTAAGAGCGATAGCGGCAAGACTCGGGCGACAAGTTGCTATTTTAGGAGATCTTCAAGGCCCCAAAATCCGCGTATCCACGTTTAAAGAAGGAAAAATCACTCTGGCCGTGGGTGACAAATTTACCTTAGACAGCGATCTCCCAAGAGGCGAAGGTAACCAAGAAGCTGTTGGACTTGACTACAAAGAGCTTCCACAAGATGTCACCACTAATGACATTCTTTTATTGGACGATGGGCGTGTACAACTACAGGTAACGAAAGTTGAAGGTAATAAAGTCCATACTCGAGTGACCGTAGGTGGCCCTCTTTCGAACAATAAGGGCATTAATAAAAAAGGTGGTGGCTTATCTGCCGATGCCCTTACGGATAAAGACAAAGCCGATATATTGACGGCTGCGGAGATCAAAGTCGATTACTTAGCAATATCTTTCCCTCGTAATGGGGAGGATATGCACTATGCCCGTCGACTCGCACGAGACGCAGGATTGGAAGCAAAATTGGTCGCTAAGGTCGAGCGCGCCGAAACTGTCGCAAGCAACGACTCTATTGATGACATTATCAAGGCTTCTGATGTAGTAATGGTTGCACGTGGTGACCTCGGTGTAGAGATCGGGGACCCAGAACTGATTGGCGTACAAAAGAAACTTATTCGCCGTGCTCGTAGCCTAAACCGACTTGTCATTACAGCAACCCAAATGATGGAATCGATGATGGCAAACCCAATGCCAACACGTGCTGAAGTCATGGACGTAGCCAACGCAGTGTTAGATGGAACAGATGCCGTTATGCTATCGGGAGAGACAGCAGCAGGCCTCTACCCGGTAGAGACGGTTAAATCCATGGCCGAGGTGTGCATGGGTGCTGAGAAGATGTCAGAAGCAAATCACTCTAGCTACCGCTTAGACCGAACTTTTGAAACGGCTGAAGAAACCATTTCAATGTCGACGATGTATGCTGCCAACCATATGGAAGGCATCAAAGCGATGATCGCATTAACCGAATCTGGCCGAACAGCATTGATGATGTCTCGATTAAGCTCTGGTCTGCCGATATTTGCTCTTTCGCGAAATGAATCGACCCTCAACCGCGCAGCGTTATACAGAGGGGTAACGCCAGTATACTTTGATTCCAAAGGTGATGTTGGGCTTACAACAGCACATGCTGCGATTGAGACTCTCAAAGAGCAAGGCCTATTACACGAAGGTGATTTAGTGATTATTACCCAAGGCGATGTAATGGACGTGGTAGGCTCAACGAACTGTATGCGAATCTTATCGGCTTAGGGCTCACCTCTCGCTAGGCTCAATATTCTCAGCGAGTATTGAGCCTATTTTAAGCCCTTTCCAAACCATCCGATTTGAGTTCATCATAGAGGCTGATTAAGTTGAACCCAGCTTGAAGTCCCAGTTGATAGTCGTGCTCCAAATCCTCGGGCTCACTCAACAGTGAAGAAGCCCTCAATTCCTCTTTTGGAGCCACTTGCAAAATAAACGTGTCATCGGGTGGGTTCGCTAAAAATTCTTGGGTCAATTCGTATGTCTGATAATGAATCATCAGCATGTCTGCGAGGCCAGAGTCAAAGTGTTCACCAATCAAATGGCTCAGGCGATATAGGTTATCTGCACCAAACAACCAACGCCCACCGTTTAATAACTTATGCCCCGGCATTTTAGTTTGATGAGCAGCCGCCACTTTCTGCTGTAAAAAGTTGCTCCAATCTTCTTTCCATTGCTCAACTCGCTGCTGCCAAGTATCTTGAACTGAATTGAATGACTCTCGATACCACTCAACATGTTGACCAGTTTCACTCTCTTTAGCTTGAGCCGGAGAGAATGGCTCAGTCCTGATCACAATGATATTGCGAGCATTTTGACGCCAAGCTTCTTGCACCGGAATGGAAGCAGAAACCCCACCGTCCACATACTGTGAGCCATCAATGTTAACGATTCCTTGATATAACTTGGGAATCGCACAAGTCGCGATCATGGTTTCGAACCAGCGTTTTCCTAGCATAGGTAAATAACGGTCAGATAAAGAATGCGTATCAGTGACCGCAGCAAATGCCTTTCGGTGACCAAGAGAGCGGTGTCCCAAATCGAGATCGAGTTTATATGGGTATTCTTGGATACGTTCTAACGCCCATTCGAGCCCTAAGTACTGCTTCTTACGGATATATCCGAATAAGTTAAAGAATTCTGTTGAAGTCGTAAGATCGGTAATAAACGCTTTTCCCATCCCATGCTGACGACACAAAAATGCACACAAGTTGAGAGCACCCGCGGAAGTACCATAAAATTCATCGAAAGGATCGAAGTTGGAGAGTAGAAATGCATCCAACACACCAGCGGTAAAAATCCCTCTCTGGCCGCCACCTTGAGCGACCAAAGCTGTTTTCCCTTGCCAATAGTGCTCATAAACTGAGAATTCAAGCTCTATGTGGCTGTCTGTGATAATACCGCTGTTGCGTATCATAGGCTCAACCTCTTAGGTTAAGCTGTCGTAATCGCTATGATGCCGAATGTAAGTAAGACAGCAAAGACTGTTACGACAATGAGTAGGGCAGATTTGAGATCGTGTTCCATAGACACCTCCTGTTGTTGTAACAAATTAATAACACCGGTGTGAATTATGTTCAAGAAATGGCGAATTTAGTCGCACAATTTTGGCTAAGGCATCACAATTAATCTAGTTACTATAGGGAGATAGCAAGATGAAGAACAATATCAAGTGGCTAATTGGGAGTGCATTATTGCTGGGCAGTATTAGCAGCCATGCAGAAGTTATCATTACTCCCTATATAGGTTTTACCGGCGGCGGAAATGTTGAAGATGAGGATGGCGCAAAATTTGACATTGAACCATCGCCAAACTACGCACTTGCTGTTGAAACGCCATTTGAGAATGGACGATTGGGTCTATTCTACTCTTACCAGTCTACAGAATTAGAACGAGTCAATAATAATTCTGATTTTCACTATCTCCATTTTCAGAGCAGCATCTTGTACCCTATCAGCCAAGGTTGGTCTTCACAGCTAGGTATTGGTTTAGGCGCCGCTTATACCGATGTAGATTGGGCTGATACGAAATATGGGTTTTCGGCCACGGCTTTTTTAGGCATGGAATACGCGATATCACCGGAATTTGCCTTAACAGCACAAATCCGTTGGCTTGGAACTGTTGTTGATAACGATACGTCCGGAGCGTGTGTACTGCCAGATGACGGTTCCAACTGTGTAATCAAGTTTGAAACCGACTGGATGAACCAATTCCAATCAAATATTGGTTTTACCTTCCGCTTCTAGTTAAGGCTTTTAACGGAAAATCATCTATTGGGCGTAGGGAACATAGCGATACGCCCTAATATTAAAAAACAGATTATTTGACCAAAATCACACCCAGCAAACACAATTTTATTTCACAAGATACCCTCCCCCTCGATCTAATAGCCTACAAAACGATTAATTAACAATATTTAAACCAGATAAAATATCGTCATTAACATTTAGAATCTATTGCGCTAAATAATGTAAAAAGTTAGTCTGAAGACAGAAAGCAGAAGAATATTTCAGCTTTTGCAAACACATATCAAAATTTAAAGCATTTAATTCTATTTCTTGTTAGGCAACGCAAAGCAAAACACCAGAATTTTATACCAACACCGAATATCGGACAGAAAGCTGACGGATAACAGTTGTCCTTTGTTCTACTGGTTTTGCTCATTGCCGAGAAGAGCTTCATTCCTTAGGGAGTTGTACAGGAGTCAAATATGAAGCGAGAACAATGGGGATCCCGCGCGGGATTCATCTTAGCAGCAGTCGGCTCAGCCATCGGCTTGGGTAACATCTGGCGTTTCCCTTACATGGCCTATGAGAATGGCGGCGGTGCGTTTTTTATTCCTTACCTTTTCGCCATGATCACCGCAGGTATTCCATTCATGATCCTTGAATTCAGTATGGGTCAAAAATACCGTGGTTCTGCACCAAAAACATTGGCAAAAATCCACGCAAAATTTGAATGGCTTGGTTGGTTCCAAGTTGGCGTTGCTGCCGTCATCGCCGTTTACTATGTTGCGGTTATTGGTTGGGCAATTTCTTACTTTGGCATGTCGTTTACCCAAAGTTGGGGGGCCGATACCAATGCTTTCTTCTTCAGTGAATACCTAAAGCTTGGTGATAACTCACCGACGAACTTGGGCAGCATTCAATGGAAGATCGCACTCTCTATGCTGATTGCTTGGGCAATTACCTATATTGCTATCGTTAGCGGTGTTAAGTCGGGTATCGAACGCGCCTCTAAGATCATGATGCCAGTATTGTTCATCATGGTGCTCTTCCTAATTGGACGTATGATTTTTCTTCCAGGCGCACTAGACGGTGTGAACTATATGTTCGAACCGGACTTCAGCAAGATTTGGGATGTGAAAGTTTGGGCAGCAGCATACGGACAAATCTTCTTCACACTGAGTATCGGCTTTGCCATTATGCTGGCTTACTCTAGCTACTTGCCTGAGAAATCAGACATCACCAATAACGCTTTCATGACAGTTTTGATCAACTGTGGCTTCTCTATCCTTGCTGGTATCATGATTTTCTCGGTATTGGGTTACATGGCTCAAGAGCAAGGGAAACCGCTAACAGAAGTGGTATCAGCAGGCGTAGGCTTAGCGTTTGTAACGTTACCTGCGGCAATTAACCTGCTACCAGCTCCTTATATTCTTGGTCCACTGTTTTTCTTTGCATTGGTTATTGCTGGCTTGAGTTCACATATTTCGATTATGGAAGCGGTAACATCTGCGGTTATTGACAAGCTAAAGTGGAGCCGTAAGAAAGCCGCAAACGTGGTCATTGGCACTGGTTTTATTGTCTCAATGGCATTTGCAACCAACGGCGGTTTACTTCTATTGGACTTAGTCGACCACTTTGCCAATAACATCGGCATCATGGCTGGTGGCCTAGTTGAAATCGTGTTGATGACTTGGTTGCTAAAACGAGTCCCTGAAGTTCATAGCTATGTGAATGAGCGCTCTGATTTCTCGGTTGGTCAATGGTTTGAAGTCTGTTTACGTTTTATCACACCTATCATGCTAGCCGTTATCCTAACAACAAAGCTATATGCGCTTCTAACAGAAGGTTACGGTGGCTACGACCTAACTCTTGGTTGGGCAATGATCGCCGCACTATTTGTGTCTGGTGTATTGATTAACGTCGTGAGCAAGGAGAAAGCATAATGACAACAAGTGCAATCATCATGATGATTATCGGTCTTGGCATCACTTGGGGTGGAGCCGCGGTATGCATCAAAAGAGCAATGAATAAACAGCAATAACGCCGTTAATTCTTAGAACAGATAAGTTTCAACAACGAATGCCGGCTCAATGCCGGCATTTTTGTCTCTATTAGAAATTGTATTTGATACCAAGCGCCCCACCGATTTGTAAATCTGGTCCTTTATAAAAATCTATCTCCGGATGAACTTGGGCGTACAGATCCCAGCCTTTAGATAAATCCCAGTTTAAGCCGAGCGGAACACGGACACCGAACTCATCATCCCACTCATACCAACCACCAACACCGACATACCACGTCAATGGCATGCTTTGGTCGAATGTGCCACGCTTGGCGATGTAATCAAATGCCATACCATCATTACCAATAATACCGCGGTACTTGTCTTCAATTTCAATTACAACACTCAGTTGCTGATCCACTGCCATACCTACAGAAAAGTTCTTCGGTTGATCTGCTGCCATGCTAACACTGGGAAACAGTGCCGCGACCAGCATTATTTTCTTTTTCATACACGTCATTACTCTTAAAAAACAGTGTACATAATTCAAACATTATACGGTTTTATTGTGTCAGCAATGAGTAAGAATGATGTGCAAAAAAAGCTACAAACGTAAGTCTGAGAACAAGATCACGTGGCTAATTGCTAAGTAACGACCCACTATGACACATACAAGAAAGGGATAATGAAAAGCAAAAATAAAAAAAGGAGGCCGAAGCCTCCTTTTTTATGAATGACTGAGATTAGCCGTGGTTACGAATCCACTCATCCATTTCAGTTTTCAGGTTGTCAGACTTAGTACCGAAGATAGCCTGAACACCACCTGCTACAACTACAACACCAGCAGCGCCTAGTTGTTTTAGCTTGTCTTGGTCAACTGCTGCTGTGTCAGCAACTGCAACACGTAGACGAGTGATACATGCGTCTAGGCCTGTGATGTTAGCTTTGCCGCCGAATGCTGCAACAAGCTCACCTGCCATGTCAGAACCAGTAGCCGCTACTGCATCTTCAGATTCATCTTCACGACCAGGAGTTTTCAGATCAAGTGCTGTAATTACAGTGCGGAATACTACGTAGTAGATTGCAGCGTAAACTAGACCTACAGCAATCATTAGACCCATCTTCTGAGCGTGACCAGATAGAACTAGGAAGTCGATCAGACCGTGAGAGAATGAAGTACCGTGTACGAAGCCTAGAGTGTTAGCAACAACGTATGCAGAACCAGCTAGTAGAGCGTGGATACCGTATAGTAGTGGAGCAACGAATAGGAATGAGAATTCGATTGGCTCTGTAATACCAGTTAGGAATGAAGTCAGTGCAGCTGACGCCATGATACCCATTACTTTCGCGCGGTTTTCTGGTTTAGCACAGTGAGCAATAGCGATTGCTGCAGCTGGTAGACCGAACATCTTGAACATGTAACCACCCGCTAGCTGACCGAAGCCATTACCAGCAGCACGAGATGCTTCATCAGCAACTAGGTAACAAGTTAGTACGCCGTTTTGAGTTTCACCAGCAGCGTTCACACAAGTACCTGCTTCGAAGAAGAATGGTACGTTCCAAACGTGGTGTAGACCGAATGGGATTAGAGAACGCTCAACAACGCCGTAGATACCAAACGCTAGTTGTGGGTTTTGATGCGCAGCCCAGTCAGAGAATGCAGAGATTGCACCGCCGATTGGAGGCCAAACAACAGAAAGTACTACCGCTAGGATAATCGCAGCGAAACCAGTGATGATTGGCACAGCACGCTTACCAGCGAAGAAGCCAAGGTACTCTGGAAGTTGGATTTTGAAGAAACGGTTGAATGCCCAAGCAGCAACACCACCGACAAGGATACCACCTAGTACACCTGTATCGATTTTCTCAACACCCATGATGCCAGCCATAACACCTAGTGTAGCTGTCATGATGCCGTAACCAACGATTGCAGCAAGACCTGCTACACCGTCGTTGTTTGTGAAGCCAAGTGCTACACCAACAGCAAATAGAAGTGCCATTTGGCCGAATACTGAGCCACCAGCTTGTTCCATTAGGTTCGAAACGATCTCTGGAATGAAGCTTAGGTGGGCAGCACCAACACCTAGTAGGATACCTGCGACTGGTAACACTGATACTGGTAGCATCAGAGCTTTACCAACTTTTTGCAGGTTTGCAAAAAGGTTCTTAAACATGTTTATGCTCCTGATAAATTATAAGTATTATTTGGGCACTAACGGCACACCCCCGTAGCCTAAATGTTAGCACCCAATGAAAATGTAACCACACGTTGCATTATATTTTCCGGCTCTAAATATATATTGATGACCCTCAAACTTTCCACACAGTTACGAAATTTAGTTTCAAAACAAGTCTTAGATCACATGAAAAACGAGCTAATGAAAAGGTTTGCACCACACCTAAGATATTGTTTTTTAATTAATTTTATATCTATAAAATTAATTTTAGTGCGTAAATAAAATAAACCACGATGTTATTTTTAGTAACAAAATTACATTTGTAGGTTTAGGCCTTCAGTAAATCAACATTTTTAGTAAACATTAAATTAATTAGTGGTTTTGTTGCTTTAATCAACAAAAAAGGGGCTTACGCCCCTTTTTTAAACTATTTAATGATTTCTAACGCAAAAAAAGATTTCGGAAGTTTTCGGTGGTTTTTTGCCCGACCTCAGATAAAGCACACCCTTTTAGCTGCGCAATATAGGCCGCAACTTCCACTACATAAGCTGGTTGGTTTTCTTTTCCGCGGTGAGGAACAGGAGCCAAATACGGCGAGTCCGTCTCAATGAGCAACTTCTCTAGTGGTAAAGCTTTCACAACTTCTTTTAGTTCTGTTGCTTGGCGGAAGGTCACAATACCTGAAATTGAGATGTAGAAGCCTAAATCAAGCGCCGCTTCTGCAAATGCTAGATCTTCAGTAAAACAGTGGATCACGCCACCACATTTTTCGGCACCACCATTACGAAGAATTTCTAATGTATCTTCTCGTGCATTACGAGTGTGGATGATAAGTGGCTTGTTCAATTCGACAGCTAAGTCAACTTGCTGCTCAAAACGTTCTTTTTGCAGTGCAGCTATCTCTGGCTTGTAGTGATAATCCAAGCCCGTTTCACCAATCGCCACCACCTTTTCGTGCGACGCATGTTGGTGTAGCGTTTCTAATGAAAACGCACTTTCCACGTCGAGTGGATGAACACCACAAGAAGCATAAACATTCTCATAAGGTGTGATCAACTCCAGCATCTTAGGAAACGAGTCCAGCGTTACGCCAACCGATAGAAGCTCTGTGACATTCGCTTGCTTTGCTTTATTAATAACGTCTTCAACGTTGATGTGAAGATCATCGTAATTCAATTTGTCTAAATGACAGTGCGAATCTACGAACATAATGCCTCTCGTGATTCAATTAACCAATTCATAGAAAGTAGCTCAAGGTTTAAGCCTGGGAAGGTTTGCATTTGAGCCTTTAATTCGAGCAATTTTTGTGCTGCTAAGTATAAGCCGTTGTAGTTGCTCGGAGGAAACTTATCAGCCCCCGGAAGTTGGTCCACTTCGACCACACCAAATTGCGCTTTTTGTGCATCCGCTAACAAGTGCCAAGCCCAATCAAATGTTTTGTCCGGGTTCTTAGCCATTAAAGACGCACATTGAAACACATCAGAAACGGGAGAAGACAAAGTATCTATAAAGCAGCGCTCAAACACTTGGTACTCATCAAGCTCACCGTTTTTTACCGCTTCTAGTGTGTTTATGGGGGACCCCATGTTTAGCTTGAGTGCGTACGGCGGCACTTTCGAGGTGCCCTGCTCGCTCATCCAACTCATTGCTTGTTCTGTTGAAGGCGGCGTAACTACCCACTGCTGGCAACGGCTCTGAATGGTTGGAAGCAATCGCTCTTGATTATGCGTCACCAGCAAGAACAAACACTTCTGTCCCGGTTCTTCGAGTGTTTTCAACAACGCATTTGATGCAGACTCGTTCATCGCATCCGCAGGCTCGATAATAAACACACGGTAGCCATTTAGCTGGGAAGACTCATGAGCAAGACGGTTACACCCTCGAATCTGGTCAACCGTAATTGACTTCCCTTCCTTCTCTGGTTTGACCCAGTGTAAGTCAGGGTGGCTGTTTGACTGAATCAACTGGCAGCTATGGCAGAACCCACACGCTTCACTGGTGTAGTTTTGACATAAAAGTGAATGACTAAAGAGCTCAACCAACTTTTCAACGGCTAAGCCTTTCTCACTTTGTAATAACAGTGCACCTGGAACTCGTTCTGAATCCAAACTTGTTTTGAGGTTATCCCAAACGGGTTGTAACCATGGAAAGTCATTTAGCATGAATCACCTCAATCCACATCCTGCTTACAATGATGCTAGCCATTCGTTCAAAGCGGCTTTGATGTCTTGTGCTACTTCTTCAATCGACTGCTCTGCATTGATAACTACGATAGAGTCATCTGCATTCGCGAGTTCCAAGTAACGCTCACGAGTACGCTCAAAGAAGCTGATGTCCATCTTCTCGATGCGATCGAGTTCACCACGACCGCGTGCACGCTCAAGGCCAACGCGCGGATCAATGTCCATGTACAAAGTGAAAGCAGGCTTAAACTCTCCTAGAGTCGTATCGCGCAGGTTCTTCATCAGCAACGCATCGATTTGACGACCACCACCTTGGTAAGCTTGAGAAGACAAATCATGGCGGTCACCCACAACCCATTGGTCGTTTGCTAGTGCTGGTTTAATCACGTTCTCAACTAACTGAACACGCGCGGCGTAAAGCAAAAGCAGCTCGGTCATGTCTTTTAGGTCTTCGCCTTCGTGCTCTTCTTTAACCAGCGCGCGCATTTTCTCAGCCAGTGGTGTACCACCCGGCTCACGAGTATTGACGATGTTTTCAATACCCGCCGCTTTCAGCGTGTCTAAAACGGTTTTAATCGCAGTACTTTTACCTGCGCCTTCTAGGCCCTCAACGACAATAAAGTTTGCTTTCATCATTTATTCTTTCTTAGTTCTCTTAAATAGGCACGTACAGCACGGTTGTGCTCAGCAAGGGATTTCGAAAATACATGTCCGCCCTTTCCACTTGCTACAAAATATAAATATTTGCTGTTTTCTGGGTTTAAAGCAGCTTCAATCGACGCTTCGCCTGCCATAGCGATTGGTGTTGGTGGCAAACCGTTGATTGTGTATGTGTTGTATGGCGTTGGAGTACGTAAATCTTTTTTACGAATATTACCATCGTACGCATCACCCATTCCGTAAATAACGGTCGGGTCAGTTTGCAGGCGCATGCGTTTATTGAGACGGTTGACAAATACAGACGCCACTCGTTCACGCTCCGAGTCGATTGCCGTTTCTTTTTCAATAATTGAAGCAAGGATCAGAGCTTCGTATTTGTCTTTAATCGGCAGTTTCTCTTGGCGCCCTTCCCAATGAGCATCAAGAATATTGTTCAACTTAGTATGAGCACGCTCTAAGATCTGACTTTCACTCGTGCCTGCTGTGTAATGGTAGGTCTCGGCAAGGAATAAGCCCTCAAGCTTTTCGCGCTCAATACCTAGCTTTTCAGCCATCTCTTTTTCAGATAATCCGGTTAAGTCATGTTTTACATAAGGTGCTGAACTTAGTTGTTCAACCCATTCAGAAAAGCGACTACCTTCCACAAATGTTATTGCAAACTGATGTTCTTTGCCCGTATTGAGCTGTTCTAACGTTTGATAAAGCGAAAGCTTTGGCTCTAGTTGGTAAGTGCCTGCTCGCACTTGAAGAAGCTCTGGGTAAAGGTGAGGCATTAAGCGGGTGTAATCAGAAGCTTCAATAATATTATCTTTCGCTAAATCACGCATGACTCGGTGAAAGCTGGTGCCATTTTCAACGGTGAACAGCTGTGGCTGTTCTATAAGGATTGGCGAGTTAACGTATTGCTTAGTCTGTGAAACAACGTAAAAAGCACCTGCTGCACCAATAACGGCAATCAGTACAACAAAAGCAAACAGTTTTTTAATCACGTATTTAGATTCCCTTGAAGTCGTCGAGTCAGTTTTCCAATTGGAAGTTCAATCTTGTTCTCTGGTGTTGAAATACCGCAAACCGGCGCTACACCCAATAGTGAGTTACACATCCACACCTCTTCTGCATCAAGCAAATCTGCCAGTGTGAATTGGGCTACCTTCACCGGGTAACCTTCAGCTTGGAGAAATTCCAATACCTTACGGCGCATTACGCCGGCCACACCGGACAAACTCAAATCCGGTGTGTATACCCTTTTATCATTAACCCAAAAAAGGTTTGCCATTGTAGTTTCAATGACATGATTTTGCACATTTAACGTCACAGCATCGGCAAATTCAGAACCATCAATTTCCGCCTTTGCGAGAACCTGCTCTATTCGGTTGTTGTGCTTGTGACCTGCAAGTAATGGTTGGATGCCAAGGCGGGTTTCACAAATACCTAACTGCACACCATTTTCTTGCCACAGAGCATAATGAAAAGGAAATGCAAAGTTCGAAATAGTCACAACCGGACCATCTATACCGCTTGGGCTGTACCCTCGACCACCACAACCACGACTAATATGAATCTTGATTCCTGCCGCCTCGTCATTTAAGACCGCGAGCATCGCCCAATCAAAAACCGTATTCCAATCTGGGAAAGGTATTTGCAATGTTTTTAGGCACGCCTGCATACGTTCAATATGCGCTTGCCAGTGCTCCAGTTGACCGTACTTAGTCTTAATAGTAGTGAAACAGCCATCACCATACTGAAATGAGCGATCACCCAGCGAAACATGCGTTTGTGGAAGTCCATTTACCCAGAACATTCAGATACCCTTTGATTTCTGATCGACAAATAAAACAAAACGGCTCAATGCTAAGCATCGAGCCGTTAGAATACAAGTATCGCTACTCTAAAACAGTGTTAGAGATTCTTACTCAGCGAATTTTTTGAATACAAGTGAACCGTTTGTGCCACCAAAGCCAAACGAATTACAGATCGCGTATTCCATATCAACTTTGCGCGCAGTATGCGGTACAAGGTCAATATCTAGGCCTTCTTCAGGATCATCTAGGTTAATCGTTGGTGGAACGATTTGGTCAACCAGAGAAAGAACCGTAATGATAGCTTCAACAGAACCTGCAGCACCCAGTAGGTGGCCAGTCATCGATTTAGTCGAAGATACTAATACTTGTTTTGAGCCTTCTTCACCAAGAGCACGTTTTACACCCTTGATTTCAGCTACGTCACCAGCTGGTGTTGATGTTCCGTGAGCGTTCACGTAACCAACTTGCGTACCGATGATGTTTGCATCACGCATCGCGGCTTCCATTGCTAGTGCGCCACCTGAACCATCTTCACTTGGAGAAGTCATGTGGTAAGCGTCACCAGACATACCAAAGCCAACAAGCTCTGCGTAAATCTTAGCGCCACGAGCTTTTGCGTGTTCGTACTCTTCAAGAACCATCATACCCGCGCCGTCACCAAGAACGAAGCCGTCACGGCCTTTATCCCATGGACGAGACGCTTTTTGAGGCTCATCATTACGAGTCGATAATGCTTTAGCCGCGCCGAAACCAGCCATGCCTAGCGGTGTTGATGCTTTCTCGGCACCACCTGCTACCATCGCTTCTGCATCACCGTATGCAATCATACGAGCTGCGTGGCCGATGTTGTGAAGGCCTGTAGTACATGCAGTAGAGATCGCGATATTTGGACCACGAAGACCACGCATGATAGATAGGTTACCTGCAACCATGTTTACGATGGTCGAAGGAACAAAAAATGGGCTAACTTTACGCGGGCCTTTCTCAACAAGTGCTGAGTGACCTTTTTCGATTAGGTCTAGACCGCCAATACCAGAGCCGATTGCGACACCAACTCGAGCTGCGTTTTCTTCGGTAATTTCTAAGCCAGAGTCATCCAACGCTTGGATACCTGCTGCGATGCCGTACTGGATAAATAGATCCATTTTACGAGCATCTTTTTTAGACATGTACTCTGTGCAATCAAAATCTTTAACAAGACCTGCAAAACGAGTTGAGAAGTTCGTTGCATCGAAATGATCGATGTTAACGATTCCGCTTTGACCTTCTAGCAGGGCTTTCCAAGATGATTCTACTGTGTTGCCTACCGGTGACAACATACCCATGCCTGTGACAACTACACGACGCTTGGACACGATATAATTCTCCGGGAATTGAATGTTTCTATGAGAGGATAGAAGAAGTTAGAAAGAACACAGGCGGTCTAGGAGACCGCCTGGGAGAGATAATTACTGAGCGCTGTTTACGTAGTCGATTGCAGCTTGAACAGTAGTGATTTTCTCAGCTTCTTCGTCAGGAATCTCAGTGTCGAATTCCTCTTCTAGAGCCATAACTAGCTCTACTGTGTCTAGAGAATCAGCACCTAGATCGTCAACGAAAGAAGCTTCATTCTTAACTTCTGCTTCGTCTACACCTAGCTGTTCAACAATGATTTTCTTTACGCGTTCTTCGATGTTGCTCATTTTTCTTTTCCTTTACAGATTTCGCCTAATGCGATGATTCCGTAGTTTATTCGAACTATGGAAAGTTGCAAGGGGGTCCTTGCTGGTCAAACCACAAAATTAGCGAATTTAACCGAATTTCAATACATTTTTGACTTAAATCATGCACAAATCTTGTGCACGACCATCACAACTTAATGACAGTTAACAGCAACTATAGGCTATTTTTCATAAAGTAAAATAGCTTATTTTGCACGAACTGTGCATTAAACCATGTACATGCCGCCATTTACATGCAAAGTTTCACCAGTAATGTAAGCTGCCTCAGGTGAAGCTAGGAATACTACTGCTGATGCAATTTCACGTGGGTCACCTAGACGACCTGCAGGCACGTTCGATAACGTTGCTGCACGTTGGTCATCATTTAGCGCCTTAGTCATGTCAGTTTCGATGAAACCAGGAGCGACTGTATTAACCGTTACACCACGAGAAGCGACTTCACGAGCCATTGATTTAGTGAAACCAATTACGCCTGCTTTCGCTGCTGCGTAGTTCGTTTGACCAGCGTTACCCATAGTACCAACAACAGAACCTACGTTGATGATGCGACCAGCGCGTTTTTTCATCATGCCACGTAGAACCGCCTTAGACATGCGGTAAATTGGCGTTAGGTTCGTATTGATGATGTCGTTCCACTCGTCATCTTTCATACGCATTAGTAGGTTATCGCGAGTGATACCAGCGTTGTTAACTAGAATATCGATTACACCGAACTCATCATTAATGGTTTTTAGTGTTGCTTCGATAGACTCAACGTCAGTCACGTTAAGTGCTAGGCCTTTACCGTTTTCACCCAGGTATTCGCTGATCGCTGCTGCGCCACCTTCAGAAGTCGCAGTACCAATTACTGTTGCACCGCGTTCAACAAGAAGCTCAGCAATCGCACGACCAATGCCACGGCTTGCGCCTGTCACTAGAGCGATCTTACCTTCTAGATTCATCATGTTGTGTTTTCCTTTTCTTATCGTGAACGAATTACTTAGCAGCTTCTAGCGACGCTACGTCGTTAACAGCTGCTGCGCTTAGTGTTTTCACGATACGTTTAGTCAGACCTGTCAGTACTTTGCCAGGACCAAGCTCAAGAAGATTTTCTACGCCTTGCTCGCTCATTAGCTGCACGCTCTCAGTCCAACGAACTGGGCTGTGTAGCTGACGAACAAGTGCGTCTTTGATTTTTGCAGGATCCGTTTCTGCTGCCACATCAACGTTGTTGATTACTGGAAGTTGTGGCGCATTGAATTCAATAGACTCTAGCGCAACCGCTAGTTTCTCTGCTGCTGGTTTCATTAGTGCACAGTGTGAAGACACTGAAACAGGAAGAGGAAGTGCACGTTTTGCACCCGCTTCTTTACATAGTACGCCCGCGCGCTCTACTGCGTCTTTGCTACCTGCGATAACAACTTGACCAGGCGAGTTGAAGTTTACTGGTGAAACTACGTCACCTTGCGCAGCTTCTTCACAAGCTTTTGCAATCGCTTCATCATCTAGACCGATGATCGCGTACATTGCACCAGTACCTGCTGGTACGGCTTCTTGCATAAGTTGACCACGTAGCTCAACCAGTTTGATTGCTTCTTTAAAGTCAATCACGCCAGCACATACTAGTGCTGAGTACTCACCTAGGCTGTGACCCGCTAGGTTTGCTGGTTGCTCAAGACCAAGCTCTTGCCATACACGCCAGATAGCAACAGATGACGCTAGCAAAGCTGGTTGAGTACGGAAAGTTTGGTTTAGATCTTCTGCAGGTCCATTTTGAACAAGCGCCCATAGGTCGTAACCTAGTGCGTCAGATGCTTCTGCAAATGTTTGTTTTACTACGTCATATTGTTCGCCTAGATCAGCAAGCATACCAACTGCTTGAGAACCTTGACCTGGAAATACGATAGCAAACTTGCTCATGTTGTTTTCCTTTAAGCAAAGTAAAAAGAAATAAGATGCACCGTAGCGCATCTTAAATTTTGAATCTTGTGAAACTTAGAATTTCACCAGGGCAGAACCCCAAGTGAATCCGCCGCCAAACGCTTCAAGAAGTAGAGTTTGACCACGTTTAATACGACCATCACGTACCGCCTCATCCAGTGCTGTTGGCACGGTTGCTGCTGATGTGTTGCCGTGTTTATCAAGTGTGATCACGACTTGGTCTAGTGACATCGAAAGCTTTTTCGCTGTCGCTGAAATAATGCGGTAGTTCGCTTGGTGCGGAACCAACCAGTCTAGTTCAGACTTGTGCATATCGTTTGCTTCAAGCGTGTCTTTCACTAACTTCGAAAGCTGAGTTACTGCCACTTTGAAAACTTCGTTACCCGCCATGTGCAGCCATTTGTCCGCATCTTTGCCACGTTCTGGCACAGGCAGACTCAACAGATCACCAAATTGACCGTCTGAGTATACGTGTGTAGAGATGATACCCGGCTCTTCGCTCGCGCCAACCACTACCGCTCCTGCCGCATCACCAAATAAGATGATGGTTGAACGATCCGTTGGATCACACGTTTTCGATAATGCGTCTGCACCAATCACGAGTACGTTTTTACACATACCTGATTTGATGTGTTGATCAGCAACAGATAAGGCGTATACAAAGCCTGAACAAGCAGCGGCCAAGTCAAATGCTGGACAACCTTTAATGCCAAGCTTTCCCTGCACCTGACACGCAGATGAAGGGAAAGTATGGCTACTGCTAGTAGTAGCAACGATAATTAGGTCGATATCATTTTTATCAATGCCGGCCATATCGATAGCGTTTTCAGCTGCGTAGAATGCCATGTCTGCAACAGTTTCATTTTCTGCTGCAATTCGACGCTCTTTAATACCCGTGCGAGCTACGATCCACTCATCACTTGTATCTACCATTTTCTCTAGGTCTGCGTTAGTACGCACCTGAGATGGCAGGTAGCTGCCAGTACCTAATATTTTGCTATGCATGAAGACTAATAATGCCTCTCGAGTAAAACCGCTTCCAAACGATCGCTAATACGGCTTGGTACTTGTCGTTTGACCTCGTGTACTGCCTCGCCAAGTGCATTGACAATCGCAGATACATCCGCACTTCCATGGCTTTTTATGACAATGCCGCGCAATCCTAGCAAACTTGCGCCGTTATACTGGTCGGGGTTCAGTGTTTTTAGTTCATTAAATAGCCGAGAAAACAACTTTCTAGCAATCCATCCCTTTATCGTTGATGCCATCATGCTGGTTTTAAGTTTTTCGATAAAGAGTTGTGCTGTTCCCTCGCTGGCTTTTAAGCATACGTTACCGACAAAGCCATCACAAACAATGACATCGGCTACGTCATGCAAAATTTGATTACCTTCAATATAACCCACAAAATTAATTGCATCGGTTTGAGAAAGCATTTCTGCACAGCGCTTGACCAAATCGTTTCCTTTGATTTCTTCAGCGCCAATATTTAGTACAGCCACACGAGGTGGATGACCGAGGTGCTCCTCAGCTAATGCACTGCCCATCACTGCAAACTGGAACAAACTGTCGGCATCGCACGACACATTCGCACCAAGATCTAACATCCAGGTACGCTTGCCGCTGATAGTTGGTAATGCGGAAACTAAAGCAGGACGCTCAATACCAGGAAGCAGTTTAAGAATGAAACGTGAGAGCGCCATAAGCGCACCGGTGTTGCCACCACTCACACATGCGTCTGCTTCGCTTTCAGAAACAAGATCGATGGCCATACGCATAGAGCTGTTTTGGCTATTGCGTAATGCTAAAGATGGCTTTTCTGAGTTTGATATCACTTTCTCGCTATGAAGAATGCTCAAACGAGAACTGGTAGAGGCACCTAGTTGAGATAATTGAGACGTGATCAGAGATTGATCACCTATAAGAATCACTTTTAGCTCTGGGAAATGAGACAGTGCCTGCACGGCGGCAGGCACTGTTACGCGTGGACCGAAATCCCCGCCCATTGCATCAAGTGCAACGGTAATACTTTGCAAAGGTTCAACCTTACTTGTTGATAACCTTTTGACCACGGTAGTAACCTTCAGCAGTTACGTTGTGGCGTAGGTGAGTTTCACCAGAAGTCGCGTCTACAGATAGTGCAGCTGTAGTTAGCGCATCGTGTGAACGACGCATACCGCGCTTAGAACGAGTTTTACGGTTTTTCTGTACGGCCATTGACCCTACTCCTATACTATTGGGTTAAAAACCTAAAGAAGAAGCGGCTACCACACCAGTTACTTTTTCAGATTTTTCAAAACGTCGAATGGATTCGGTTTTTCTTCCTCAATTTCTTCAGGAATCTCACCAAAAACCATGTTATTTGAATCAACGCTACAATCCGCTTCATCGTGCATTGCGATTTGAGGTAATGTTAAGATGAACTCGTCTTCAACTAGTTGTATAAGGTCTAATTCACCGTACTCATTTAGATCTACCAAATCATAAATTTCTGGTGCTTCCTCTTCCGTCTTCTCACCGTAGTAAGGAGTGTAAAGGAATTCAACTTCACACAAATGTGTGAATACCTCATTACAACGCTGACACTCTAAATCGACTTCGATGTTAGCTTTACCAGAGATAACAACAAGTCGCTGTTCATCAATATCAAATGACAATGAGACTTCTGCGTCGCGTTTTACGCCTTCAGTTGTTTCCGCTAAGCGCTTGAAAAGACTAGCTTGGATGATGCCATCGTAATCTAATCGTTTCTGTGCGGACTTCGCCGGATCAACCGTTCGCGGTATTTTTACCTTTTGCATAGGGCGCGAATATTATCTTCCAAATCAAAATTAGTCAAAGAAAAAGGAAAAAAAGTTGTACTTTTTTACGCTTATCATACAGAGCATTAGCCAGAATCGATTTTGATCGATTATCCTAGTGAAAATGCTTGTGCGAATTGTAATTCAAAATGAAAAATTACCAACTGGTTTTAGCCTCAACCTCTCCTTTTCGTAAACAACTGCTGGAAAAACTAGCAGTACCTTTTACTTGCTTATCACCAGACTGTGACGAGACGCCTTTACCCAATGAAACCCCTTTAGATCTCGTTCAAAGGCTCGCGATTGGAAAAGCGACGTCTTGCCACACAACTCAGGACAGTTTGGTCGTTGGCAGTGACCAAGTTTGTGTTATCGACGGTGAAATTGTGGGTAAGCCGCTAAGCCGAGAAAACGCAATCAGACAGCTATTAGCTCAAAGCGGTAAAACCATCACTTTTTATACCGGGCTTGCGGTACATAACACCGCTACAAATCATACTGAAGTCGGCTTCGATACCTTTGAAGTACATTTCAGAGATTTGGCTCGCGAGCAAATCGAGCGTTACGTTGACAGAGAAGAACCGTTTTACTGCGCTGGCAGTTTTAAAAGCGAGGGTATGGGGATTTGTCTGTTTAAGAAGTTAGTCGGCAAAGACCCGAATACGCTAGTCGGCCTGCCACTGATTGATTTGATCGATATGCTGCATAAGCAAGGGTTAGAGGTTTTGTAGGGAATACAGAAGACTCCAAAGGGCTGATATGGAAGGTGTAAGCAGTCATCAAGCTAATGACTTTGCATCTCAACCAGAGATTCCCGACAACGCTCCTTCGTCGCTTTCGGGAATGACGTCGTTTAAGCTCATCCATCAAAAAGTAAGTCATAACCCACTTAAATTCAGAATTCACTGCACGTCATCCTCAAGAGTGAGGAACGAGCGAGTTGGGAATCTCTTTCAACGGTATTGCTGAGCACAAAGTTCTCATAACTCAACAGGCAAAGCTGCCACCACTCTCTAAGAAGCTTTCTACGATCAAAAAAGCCGATGTATTAACATCGGCTTTTACATAGCTTATTGCGGCCCCGAAGGGTGTAGATACTCTTGCCTCTACTTTTTACGCAAACCCGATAAGACTTTCTCTAATTTCGCTTCCATCGGCGCGTTGATCTCCATCCACTCATCATTCGATGGGTGCTGGAACTTGATGTTCGCCGCATGAAGGAACAAACGATCCAAGCCAACTTGCCCAGTATAAGCATCAAAGCGGCGGTCACCGTAACGATCATCCCATGCAATTGGGTGCCCTGTATATTGGGTGTGCACACGAATCTGGTGAGTACGACCAGTAATCGGGCTTGCTTGGATTAGCGTTGCTTGGTCGAACTTTTCCAAAATCTTGAAGCGTGTTTCTGACGGTTTACCATTTGGGTTCACACGTACGATACTGTTTACTTCATTTTTGAGTAGCGGCGCATTAACGACTTTACAGCTGTTTTTCCACTCACCCATGACAAGCGCGAAGTAAAACTTCTTCACTGTCTTTTCACGGAACTGTGCTTGCAGATGACGCAATGCCGAACGCTTCTTAGCAACTAACAAAATGCCGGAAGTGTCACGGTCGATACGGTGAACTAACTCAAGGAAGCGAGCTTGTGGGCGCAAAGCACGAAGTGCTTCAATCGCGCCAAACTTCAAACCACTACCACCATGAACTGCGGTTCCAGAAGGCTTATTAAGAATCAGCATATGATCATCTTCAAAAATGATCTTATCTTCTAACTCTGCCACTTTGTTTAGCTTGGTACTTGGTGCAACGTCATCTTCTTTCTTTTCTACCGTAACTGGAGGAATACGAACAAGATCGCCTGCTTTGAGTTTGTACTCGGCTTTAATGCGCTTTTTATTTACGCGTACTTCGCCCTTGCGCACAATTCGATAAATCATGCTCTTTGGGATGTCTTTTAATTGGTTACGCAAGAAATTATCAATGCGTTGACCCGCCATATCTTCGTCGATATCGACGAACTGGACTTGTGTTCTTATTTCGCTCATGCGCGGTATTGTAAACCCAAATCTGTACGACTTCACATTATTCTTGCCACAAAAGAAATACTTGTCGCCATAAATAGTACTAAAACACGCCAACCTTTTGTTTCAATTATCAAAACTCTTGGCCAACTTCTCAATCTGCTTTGCCTCTTTTTCAATTTTCTAGACTCAACTGCTTATGAAACAGCCAGTTATAAATTACAAAACTTGAATTTAGCGCCAAATTTTCCAACGTTTGCGTGAAAGCAGATTGCTGATATCCACCTGCACTGCTATAGTTCACAGCTGCTAAGGAAGGTTTGGTTACATTTTGTTCATTACCAATCATTTATCCCCAAGCAATGTGAGTAGATTGTTGAAGCTCAGGTGCTGCATTGGCGTAAGACATGCTGAATTCAACACACTTGTTACTCTACTCCTCGCATATTCACGTTGAGTATCTACCGCACCATATAGCGGGTCACAAGCCTGCGTTTCCAACGAAACCTAAACTAGACTTGTGATGACTGAAGTGCCCAAGAGCATCCCCTTCCAGCCGGGAGGCTGCAAAATATAGCCATGGGATCAGGCACCGTGAAAGAGCGAAAAAACAGTGACAAGTTGACTAGAAAGACAAAAGAAAAGACAACGAGAAATTTTCAATGAAAAGAATGTTAATTAACGCAACTCAAAAAGAAGAGTTGCGTGTCGCTCTGGTTGATGGCCAGCGACTTTTCGATCTTGATATCGAGAGTCCAGGTCATGAGTCCAAAAAAGCGAATATCTACAAAGGACGTATCACACGTATTGAACCAAGCTTAGAAGCCGCATTTGTTGATTACGGTGCTGAGCGTCATGGTTTCCTTCCTCTTAAAGAAATTGCCCGCGAATATTTCCCTGAAGGTTACACTTACCAAGGTCGACCAAGCATTAAAGAAGTGCTGACCGAAGGCCAAGAAGTAATCGTACAAGTGGAAAAAGAAGAGCGTGGTAGTAAAGGTGCAGCCCTGACTACTTTCATCTCTTTAGCTGGTAGTTATCTAGTTCTGATGCCTAACAACCCTCGAGCTGGCGGTATTTCTCGCCGAATCGAAGGTGATGAGCGTACGCAACTAAAAGCTGCATTGAGTACTCTTGAACTGCCGCAAGGTATGGGTTTAATTGTTCGCACTGCTGGCGTTGGTAAGAGTGCTGAAGAACTAGAGTGGGATTTAAACGTACTCCTAAATCATTGGGGAGCGATCAAAGGTGCTGCAGATTCTAACCCTGCTCCATTCTTAATCCACCAAGAAAGTAACGTTATTGTTCGTGCAATCCGTGACTACCTGCGTCGTGATATTGGTGAAATCCTGATCGATAGCAACACTATCTACGAACGTGCGAAAGAGCATATTCAGTTAGTGCGTCCAGATTTCATCAACCGTGTGAAGAAATATGATGGTGAAGTTCCACTGTTCAGCCACTACCAAATCGAAAGCCAAATTGAATCAGCTTTCCAACGTGAAGTGCGCTTACCGTCTGGTGGTTCTATCGTTATCGACCCAACAGAAGCACTGACTTCTATCGATATTAACTCTGCTCGTGCAACAAAGGGTGGTGATATCGAAGAAACAGCACTTAACACTAACCTTGAAGCTGCTGATGAAATTGCTCGTCAGTTGCGACTGCGTGACCTTGGTGGTCTGGTAGTTATCGACTTTATCGATATGACACCTGTACGCCACCAGCGTGAAGTAGAAAACCGTCTACGTGAAGCCGTTCGTCTAGATCGCGCTCGCGTTCAAATTGGTCGCATTTCTCGCTTTGGTCTATTGGAGATGTCTCGTCAACGTTTGAGCCCATCTCTAGCAGAAGCAAGCCACCACATCTGTCCTCGCTGTACAGGTACTGGTGTTGTTCGTGACAACGAGTCTCTAGCGCTTTCTGTACTTCGTCTAATCGAAGAAGAGGCGTTAAAAGACAATACAGCTCAAGTGCTGGCAGTTGTCCCTGTTCCAATCGCATCATACCTTCTAAACGAAAAACGTCGCTCTGTGAACCACATTGAGCGTACACAAGAAGTGAAGATCACGGTTGTTCCTAACTCAGACATGGAAACACCGCACTTTGAAGTAATTCGTGTTCGTGAAGGCGAAGAGTTCGACCTGCTTTCTTACCTACTTCCAAAGAAACTGGAAGCAATGAAAGAAGCAGAAGGCAAAGAAGTACCAGAGACTGAATTAAAGCCTAAGAAGATCGAAGAACCTGTACTAAAAGGCTTTGCTTCTTCAACTCAATCAGCTCCAACGCCAGCAGCGAAACCTGCTGCTGCGGCTGCCGCGCCTAAGAAGAAAGACGTAGAGCAAGAAGAAAAACCTGGTTTGTTTAGTCGTTTGTTCAAAGCATTAAGCAGCTTCCTATTTGGTTCTAACGAAGAAAAAGAAGAACCTAAGCAAGAAGAAACTAAGCCTGCACGCGACAACAAACGTAACAACAGACGTGATCGTAACGACCGTCGCCGTAACCCACGTGACAACAGAGATAACCGCGATAACAAACGTCGTCGCAAGCCACGTGATGAGCAGGCAACAGAGCAAAACGAAACACAGCAGCCTAATAAACAGCAAAACCGTAACCAAAAACGCAAACCAAAAGCTCAGCAAGCTGATAAAGCTCAAGAGCAGAAAGCAAACGCTAAGGTAGCGGAAAAAGGTCTACAGCTTGCGGCTGAAGCTCGTACTGGCTCTGAAGCGAAACCTGAAGAGAGCAAAGCGAAGTCAAATGCGAAAGCAGAAAAAGTTAAAGAGCGCCGCCAACGTCGCAAACTTAACAAATCTGTACGCGTTAAAGATCAGCAAGCTTCAGAACAGGTAGCTGAGGCTCCAGTAAAAGCGATTGAAACTCCTGTAGAGAAGCCAGTAGAGGCAGTGGCTGAGACTCAACAGGATAAGGACAACAAAGCGGAATCAAAACAACGTCGTAACCGTCGTTCACCGCGTCACCTACGTGCAAGCGGTCAACGTCGTCGTCGTGGTCGCGATCGTCGCCCTAACCCATTCCGCCTACGTAAAGGTGGTGTAGCATCTCCTGAGATGGCAATGGGCAAAGTGATGCCACGCTACATTCCAAAACCAGCGCCTAAGAAGGAAGAGCGAGTGAAGGAAGAAGCAGCGGTAGTAGCGACAGCAGTACCTGCAATCCAAGGTGGTTTTGCTTGCCCTGAAATGGCGATGGGTAAAGTGATCATTCGCCGTGAACAACCTGCAGTCGTTGAAACGCCAGTGGTTGAACCAAAAGTTCAACAACCTGTAGAAACGAAAGTAGAAGCACCGGTTGTAGAAGCACCAGTGGCTGAACCAGCAGTGGTAGAGCAAGCTGAAACCACCACAGAAGCAGCTCAAGAGCCAGTAGTTGAAGTGGTAGAAGACACTGTAGAGCAAGTTGCAGTAGAAGCACCAATCGCTGCACCAGCTCCTAAAGCTGAAGTTATCAAAATAGCAGCTAAGCCACGCGCTAGTGCTCCGATGACTAAAGCACCAGGTCCTCAAGAGCTTCGCGAGATTACTGTTTCAGCAGCACCGTTTAAAGCTGAGCGCTACGCACCAAAAGGTGCAGGTAGCCAAGTAGCGACTAACCGTGCATCTTCAGGAATGACAAAGCCTAACTTTAACTAAGTTTTAGCTTGTCATCGCATTAAGCGAAATAAGAAGCAAAAGGCTGCCAATTGGCAGCCTTTTTTGTTGAAGTAAGTGTTAAGTCTAATTAGCCATATTAATATCAATGACGGATCACATTTGTGCGTCAATATCCCCTTCATTCTTGAACTTAATCACACTTTTCGGTAGCATTCGCCGACTCAAGTTTTCGACACCATTCTGATGCTGCTCTTTTTTACTACGGTTTGCGCTGATACGAAGTAACATCTTCGACCACCAGTGCTTGTGCAAATACGAATATGTGTCGAGAGAAATTCATCGCCAAGAGAACTCAATACAAAACATGTTCGAATTCCCTCAATTTTCTAAGCACTCCGTAAAAAACGACGTGCTATCAGGCCTAACTGTTGCATTAGCACTGGTCCCTGAAGCCGTTGCATTTGCATTCGTTGCCGGTGTTGACCCTATGGTTGGCCTGTACGCAGCCTTTATTGTTGGCCTTATCACCTCTATCTTTGGTGGTCGCCCAGGTATGATTTCTGGTGCAACAGGCGCAATGGCCGTTGTTATGGTGTCGCTGGTCGCGACTCACGGCGTTCAATACCTATTTGCTGCTATTATGCTGGCGGGTATTCTTCAGATCGCAGCTGGTCTATTCAAGCTAGGTAAATTCATCCGAATCGTACCTCACCCGGTAATGATTGGTTTCGTAAACGGTCTTGCTATTGTTATCTTCTTAGCACAATTGGGCCAGTTTAAAGCACCAGACATCAACGGCATGCTGACTTGGCTACCACAAGACCAAATGCTGCTAATGCTGGGGCTCGTTGCGCTAACAATGGCGATCATTCACTTCCTACCAAAGCTCACAACTGCGGTACCGTCTTCTCTAGTAGCAATCGTGACGGTGACGGCTCTTGTGGTTGGCTTGGATCTAGAAACGCGTACCGTTGTTGACTTCCTACGTACTATGTCTGGTGACGAAGCAGCGACTTTGGCGGGCTCTCTTCCGACCTTCTCTATTCCAGCTGTACCTTTCACTCTTGAAACACTTCAAATCATCTTGCCTTACGCAATCATTCTTGCGGCTATCGGCCTGATTGAGTCTCTACTGACGCTAACGGTGCTAGATGAAATGACCAACACACGTGGTCAATCTAACCGTGAATGTATTGGTCAAGGTATGGCGAACATGACTTGTTCAGTGTTTGGTGCAATGGGTGGTTGTGCGATGATCGGCCAGTCAATGATCAACGTGAACTCAGGTGGTCGTGGCCGTCTATCAGGTATAGTTGCTGCAATCGCTCTACTGATGTTCATCCTATTTGCTTCTTCGCTGATTGAGATGATCCCTCTAGCCGCGCTCGTAGGTGTAATGTTCATGGTGGTTATCGGCACATTTGAATGGGCGACATTCAAACTGGCACGTCGTGTACCTAAACAAGATTTCTTCGTTATTGTTCTAGTAACAGTTGTGACGGTTCTAACTGACCTAGCGGTTGCAGTTGCAGTGGGCGTTGTAGCATCTGCTCTCATGTTTGCATGGCAACATGCGAAGCATATCTATGCCGACACTCGACTAAATGATGAAGGCTCAAAAGAGTACAAGATTCACGGCCCTATCTTCTTCGGCTCAGCGGCAAACTTCCTAGAACTGTTTAACGCGCACGGCGATCCAAAAGATATTATCGTTGACTTCGCAGACTCTCGCGTAACAGATCACTCCGCAATCGAAGCGATTGAAACTTTGGCAGAGCGCTACGCTGCACTAGGTAAAACACTTCACCTACGCCACTTGAGCCCAGACTGCCGCAAGCTTCTAGATAAAGCTGGTAGCTTGGTAGAAATCAACGTAAAAGAAGACCCAAGCTATAAAGTTGCAACTGACATTCTGGCTGGCTAAGCCAACATAAATTGCAGTTTTTAGCTTTATGAATAATGCAAAAAGGGATGAGTAATACTCATCCCTTTTGGTATCTGGCACGTTGTAAATGCTTAGAGCTTCTTCAAAATCGCTTCTGACGCCTCTTCAATCAAATCAAGTACCAATTCAAAGCCTGCATCACCACCATAATATGGGTCTGGGATTTCATTGTAATCAGAACTAGAGTGACTCAAAAACAGTGATACTTTATGGCGATGCTCCCTAGGACAAAGATCGAGAAGATCAGCCAAGTTCGCTTTATCCGCGGCTAGCACCATATCAAACTCCTCAAAGTCCTCTAATGTTACCTTTCGAGAACGCATCCCTTTAAACGAATAACCTCGTTGCTTACCAGCTTGCATCGAACGCGCATCAGGCTGGTTACCGGCGTGGTAGCCAATTGTCCCAGCAGAGTCCACTTCTACAACTACACCTAGCTCTTGCGCTTTTGCTCTTAGCACTGCCTCCCCGGTTGGCGAGCGGCAGATATTTCCCATACAAACAACGAGTAGTTTCTTCATTTTATTCCCTGAATTATCGATGGTTTTTCTTCACGGTATGTTGGTCTATCATAGCGAGATAATTCAAAGAACCCAAGTCACCCCGTACAAGGTACAAAAAGGAATTGAGGAAGCCGCATGTCTATCGAAGAAAACAAAGAAGCTCGCCATAAGGCTCGCCAACAAAAAGTAAAACAACAGGTAGACGCCAAGATCGCTGCCGCCCAAGAAGAAAAAGGTTTATTGCTGATCATTACAGGTAATGGCAAAGGTAAATCGACTTCAGGCTTCGGTACTATTGCGCGAGCGGTGGGCCACGGTTTGAAGTGTTCTGTTGCTCAGTTTATCAAGGGGACATGGGACAACGGAGAGCGTAACCTACTTGAAAAGCTCGGTGTTGAGTTCCAAGTCATGGCGACGGGTTTTACATGGGAGACACAAAACAAAACCGCCGATACTGAAGCAGCGCAACTGGTTTGGCAAGAGTGTAAGCGTATGCTCACCGACGAATCGATTGATGTAATTCTGTTTGACGAACTGACGTACATGGTGAGCTATGGCTATATCGACCTAGATGAAGTGGTCGAAGCGCTGAACAACCGTCCGAAAATGCAATCCGTCGTCATTACTGGTCGCGGAGCACACCGCACTTTAGTCGAAATGGCCGACACTGTATCCGAAGTGAAGAACGTAAAGCACGCTTTTGAATCCGGTGTTAAAGCTCTGAAAGGCGTAGATTGGTAAGCATCCGTCGTTGCTTCCGAAAAGACTACAAACTAAAAAGGGTTGGCTCAATGCCAACCCTTTTCTTTTACTAGGGTCTGTTAGTTAAACAGGTTCTTCAACAAACCATCTACTGCTTCTTTGGTTTTCTCGTCTTTGATCTTATCCGTTAGCTTCTCTACACCACGGTCAATTTCTTTCTGTGCTTTTTGCTTCAACACATCATCAAAGACCAGCTTAAACTTAGGATCTGCCCACTTACCAGAAACATTGATAGGAATAGTAATGTCCTTCAGTTCATCAATGTTCTTACCGCCCTGACCTTCTAGCGTGCCCACAATCGAGGTGCTGATGGTGAAGTCAACCGTTTCATTCAGGTAGTTCGCTTTACCTTTACCACGAACGCGAAGAAGTGGAGACTGCGCTTTCATATTATCGGTAGAGACTACACCTTTGTTCAACTTCAAGGTCGCTGTCATAGCACTGAAGTCGGTTTTCTTAACTTCATCTGTACCTTCTAGACTTTGACCTTTGAATCGCGCGTAGTTTTCTCGGATCAATTGAGCAACGTTAATGCCATTCACAGCGCCATCGGCAAAATTGATCACGACCGTGCCGGTCAGGTTCTTCTTGATGCCAGTTGGCGTTAAGCTCTTACCACTTACGTTTACATCAATGTTACCAGTACCTTCCAACATGTCGTTGTTGGCTACATCGATCAGCAATGGTTGAATATGGACACCTTTAATTGACTTCTTCGCTGAGTAAGTTGCAGGTGATTTACGTGCGTCTAGCTTAGCGGTTGCAGTAATCGTACCTTGGTACAACTTAGAGCTGAATGAAGTTAGGTCAAAGACACCACGATTGATAGAGAAGCTTGCTTTAACCGCTTCCATCTTCGCGTTAGCCGCTTTGAACTTATCAATCGTAATATCGCCTTTCACATCCAGAGTCTTTAATGCAGATAAGTCTGGTTCAACTTCCGGCCCTGCTGGCGCACTTTCGCCACCGGACGCTGGCTTGTCACTAACTGGTGCTTGTTGATTTAAGCCAAGGAACTCATCTAAGTCGATGTTAGGACTGTGTACAGCAAAGCGAACTTTCGGAATATCGCCTAGAGTCACATCCGCTTTACCATCAAGTGCAATGGCGTTTGCAGTAAGTTTCTCTAGAACAAAGCTCAAGTGGCCCTTAGCCAAATCGAATGAAAGGTCTGAAGCCATATCGACTTTCATTGGTGATTGTGGAAGCGCATCTCCTTCAAACGTTGAGTTCAACGTCAATTTGTTCAATTGCACTTTGCTGATAGCTTTATCGACGTTTAGCTCACCGCCACCTTGCATATCAAGCTTCATGCCACCTGCTTCGCCTTTTAATGCGTAGCTTAGGTTGTTTACTTTATCGAACTCAAACGTGTCTAAACCAATGGTCGCAGATTCAATTTTGTTTGCAGGATCGCGGTAAGTTGCATCAAAGTTGATGTTTTTCAGAGCGTAGCTAGTTAAACCTTTCGCCAGTTTGAAATCCGCTTTACCTTGCGCTGTAAACGTCTGGTCATTCATTTCACCTTTCACGCCGAAGTCTGCCGTTGTCCAGTTATCAAAGGCAAACTGAGAGAGGTTTAAAGAAATATCAGACAACTTAGTGTAGCTACCCGCTTGCTTGTCTTGGATTTCAACATAGCCATTAGAGATGGTGACGCCAGCCAGATTGATCGTCCAATCAGAAGCCGTGCTCTGTGAATCTACCGCTTGCTCTGGAGTCGCTTCAGTCGTTTTTTCTGCTTGCTGAGTTTGTGCTTTGGTTAGCGCATCAATGTTCTTGGTACCATCTTTCTGCGTTTCAAGATAGAACTCAGCGCCATCAAGAGTGACATTCCCAATTTCCAGTTGTTTGCTGAACAGAGGAGTAACGGAAACATCTACACCTACCGTCTCAACTTTAAATAGATTTGGTTGGCTGAAGCCTTGTGGGTTTCTTAATTCAGTGCGACCCAGTTCGAAACCAATTGATGGGAAAAACTGCCAACTAATGTCCCCTTCAATGACCAGTTCCAAGCCGGTTTGCTTTTGAGCTTGTTCCACAATCAGTGGTTTAAATTGGTTTGGATTAACAAAAATCACTAACCCTAAAATAACAGCCAAAATCGCCACAATTGGGATGGCAATGACTAAGAGCAGTTTCTTCATTCGCTTTTTCCTTGCTCGGGTGTTTTTACAATTATAAGCGCAGACTTTTTTTATCGCTGACAGTTCCACGAAAGCGTGAAAAATGTCCGATTTTGTATTGCAACTGGCTAATTTAAAAACAAAAAAAAGAAGTGGCACTTAAGGTGCCACTTCTTTATCCAAAAATAAAGCGATATAGCCTTCTAAAGGCTTAAGCTTTCAGAAGTTTTGCAATGTGCGCTTTAAGAACGTCGATTGCGATACGGTTTTTACCACCACGAGGTACGATGATGTCCGCGTATTGCTTAGAAGGTTCGATAAATTGCATGAACATCGGACGAACTGTCTGTTGGTATTGCTTAAGAACCGACTCCATAGTACGGCCACGCTCTTCAACATCACGCTTAACACGACGAAGTAGACAGATATCAAGTGGAGTATCCATAAACACTGTCGCGTGCATTAAATTACGAAGGCGTGGGTCTGTTAGCAGCAAGATACCTTCCAAAATGATTACCTTTTTAGGGGTCATTGGAGTGGTGTTGCTTGTACGAGTGTGCTCTGTGTAGCTGTATTCTGGTACTTCTACAGCCTCGCCACGCACCAACTTCTCTAGGTGTTCACAGAGTAGGTCGTGGTCCAACGCGCTCGGGTGGTCGTAGTTAGTCTTTACACGCTCTTCCATGCTTAGTTGGCTTTGGTCGTTGTAGTAGCAATCTTCCGTGATGACACCGATTTGATGATCGCCCACTTTCTCGCGAAGCTCATTGTAGATTGTGCTCGCGATCAGACTTTTTCCAGAAGCAGAAGCGCCAGCAATACCTACGATGACGCATTGATTATTATCAGACATTAGTTTGCACCCGATGATGATTTTCTAGTCACATAAAAAGATAAACTGCCTGATTATAGGGAGTTCACCCCTTCGTTACTAGTTGGAATTAGGGTTTAGTTATAAGTTTCTATCTACTCAGAGGATTAACCGCCAAGCAAACGTTTAAATGCACAATATTCAACCGGCCTTGATATTAAACTCAGTTCACCATAGTAAAACTGATTGCATCTGGCTTTGCTTTGCCTTGCCAATACATTGTACAACACACACGATCCGCAAGCTGTTTGTAGTAACCGGCATGCTCGCTATCAGCACGTCTTGCCACAGTTGGGATACCCGCATCAATATCTTCTCGCATTGATATATGAAGTGGGATCTGCCCAAGTAACGCCAAACCAAACTCTTGCGACATTTTTTCAGCACCACCCGTGCCAAATATGTGCTCAACCGCTCCGCACTGGCTACAAATGTGATAGCTCATGTTCTCCACGACGCCCACCACTGGTACATTCACTTTATGGAACATCGCAGCACCTTTACGAGCATCAGCCAAAGCTAAGTCTTGCGGCGTAGTAACAAGTACAGTACCTGTTACTGGAATTTGTTGTGACAACGTCAGCTGAATATCCCCTGTACCCGGTGGCATATCAATCACCAAATAATCGAGTTCTGGCCAATCAGTCTCTGTTAGCAATTGTGACAATGCCTTAGAAGCCATCGGCCCCCGCCATATTGCCGCTTCAGCTTTATCTACTAAGTAACCGATAGAATGAGTATAGATGCCATGGGCTAAAATTGGCTCCATCCATTTCGCGTCACGTACTTCAGGCTTTGCGTCTTCTTGACCCAGCATCATCGGTACCGACGGGCCATAAATGTCGGCATCTAACAAACCCACTTTGGCACCTGATTGCGCTATTGCTAGAGCAAGGTTGACTGCTGTCGTCGACTTCCCTACTCCTCCTTTCGCAGAACTGACTGCAATGATGTTCTTAACACCCTTAACTGCATTCTGAACCTGGGTTTCAAGCGCTTTGACACCGAGCTCAATCTGGAACTCAAACGCAGGGACATCACCTGCTGCTTGCTGTTCTTTGATCCAATCGCTCAGCGCATGTTGAAGCTCGTTGCTCGCGAATGGCAAAGTAATTTGGATGCCGCCTTGCGCTGGAATCGCGACCATCCCATGAATATCTGCCCAGTTTTCCACCAACTGCGGATGTTGGAACTGGTTAAGCCAATGACAAAAGTCTTGTTTTGAAGTGAACTGGTGCATGACGCCTCCTTTATACCTAAATGACCTCAAAGTGCTTAGGCCTTTTCGCATCTTGAAGTCACTTGGGTATAACACTCTAATCGTAGCACCCAGAGACAAGATTCAGAACCCCAAAAAAACTAAGGCAATCCATGGTTTGATGCCTTGGCGTTAGGAAGCTCATGGGGTAGTATTACTCTCTATTTTTTTATACCTATCAAAAAGCGATTATTAAGTATGGCAAACGATCCAAGAAAACTGCTGGTAACTTGTGCCCTTCCGTACGCTAATGGTTCGATTCACCTAGGTCATATGCTTGAGCATATTCAAGCTGACATCTGGGTTCGCTACCAACGCCTACGCGGCAACACTGTAAACTTCATCTGTGCTGACGATGCTCACGGCACGCCAATCATGCTAAAAGCACAACAGATGGGTATTACACCAGAAGAGATGATCGCTGCAGTAAGCGAAGAGCATCAAAAAGACTTCGCTGGCTTTGATATTAGCTTTGATAACTACCACAGCACACACTCAGAAGAGAACCGTGAGCTAGCTTCTCACATCTACCTAGAGCTTAAGAAAAACGGTTTTATCTCTAGCCGTACTATCTCTCAGCTGTTTGATCCTGAGAAAGAAATGTTCCTACCAGACCGTTTCGTAAAAGGTACTTGTCCTAAGTGTAAGTCAGAAGACCAATACGGTGACAACTGTGATAACTGTGGTGAGACGTACAGCCCAACTGAACTAATTGATCCTAAATCAGCAGTATCTGGCGCTACTCCAGTAATGAAAGACTCTGAGCACTTCTTCTTCGACCTACCTCAGTTCGAAAGCATGCTAAAAGAATGGACACGCTCTGGTTCACTACAAGCCGAAACGGCAAATAAAATGCAAGAGTGGTTCGAGTCTGGCCTGCAGCAGTGGGATATCTCACGTGATGCACCTTACTTCGGTTTTGAAATCCCAGGCGAGAAGAACAAATTCTTCTATGTATGGCTAGACGCACCTGTAGGTTACATGGCTTCTTTCAAGAACCTATGTAACAAAACTGAAGGTCTGGACTTCGATGAGTACTGGAAGAAAGACAGCACAACTGAGCTTTACCACTTCATCGGTAAAGACATCGTTTACTTCCACTCTCTATTCTGGCCAGCGATGCTAGAAGGCAGTGGTTTCCGTAAACCAAACAACGTATTCGTACACGGCTACGTAACGGTAAACGGCGCTAAGATGTCTAAATCGAAAGGCACGTTCATCAAAGCGGCAACATACCTAGATCACCTAGATCCAGAGTGTCTACGTTACTACTACGCAGCTAAGCTAAACAGCCGTATCGATGACCTAGACCTTAACCTTGAAGACTTCACTCAGCGCGTTAACGCTGACGTAGTAAACAAGATTGTTAACCTAGCATCTCGTAACGCTGGCTTCATCTCTAAGCGCTTTGAAGGCAAACTATCTGCTAACTTCGCAGAAACTGAGCTATATAACGAGTTCACAGCGGCCGCTGACCGTATCGCAGAACTATACGAAACGCGTGAGTTCGGTCGTGCAATCCGTGAAATCACAGCACTGGCTGATAAAGCAAACCAATACGTTGATGAAAAAGCACCGTGGGTTGTTGCTAAAGAAGAAGGTAAAGACCAAGAGCTACAAGACATTTGTTCTGTTGGTATCAACCTATTCCGCGTTCTGATGACTTACCTGAAACCAGTAATGCCAGAGCTTGCTGCACGTACTGAAGCGTTCCTAAACGAAGAACTAACTTGGGAAGGTATCGCTGCGCCGCTAACTGATCACGAGATCACTAAGTTCAAAGCACTATTCAACCGCATCGATCCTAAGAAGGTTGAAGCGATGATTGAAGCATCTAAAGAAGATGCAGCAGCAGAAGTTGCAGCAAAAGAGAAAGCAGAAGCTGAAAAGAACAAAGCGAGCCAAACTGAGCTAGACAAGGATCCAATCGCAGAAGAGATTGAATTTGACGCTTTCGCAGCCGTTGATATGCGTATCGCGCGCATCATCTCGTGTGAAGAAGTGCCAAAAGCAAACAAGCTGCTTAAATTCCAACTAGACATCGGCGGCGAAACTCGCCAGGTGTTCTCTGGCATTAAGTCAGCGTACAAACCTGAAGAGCTAGAAGGCAAGCTAACCGTAATGGTAGCGAACCTAAAACCTCGTAAGATGAAGTTTGGTATGTCTGAAGGCATGATCCTAGCAGCAGGCCCTGGTGGCAGCGACCTATGGATCCTTGAGCCGCACGAAGGTGCTCAACCAGGTATGCGTGTAATGTAATGCTCTTCGCATAATAGAAAGGCTTAACTAGTTCAGTTAAGCCTTTTTTACAACGAGAGAAAATTACTTAGTGCAACCTATACTCTTCGGGTCCCCAAGTAATGATCGCACCACACACAAGGAAAAGCACAAAGCTGATGCTTACAACATACGCAAGTACTCTATCAAACGTTGTTGCGTATTTTAGTTGTATTAGTTCAGACTAGATCTGACACTTCAATTTGAAAAGAAGAGAGTTACCCACTTTGATTAAAGGTGCTTAGTCATCAATCAAAGACAATAAGAGGTAACTCTCATGCTTCATACTAGCAATCCAATTATCAAACACAAAGCTGGGCTTCTCAATCTTGCAGAAGAGCTTGGTAATGTATCTAGAGCCTGCAAGGTTATGGGTGTCTCTCGAGACACGTTTTATCGCTATCAAGAGCTGGTTGAAACTGGCGGTATTGATGCTCTGATTAATCAGAGCAGAAGAGCACCAAACTTAAAGAACAGAGTCGATAGTGAAACCGAGCAAGCCGTCCTAAAATATGCCATAGACTTCCCTGCCCACGGGCAAGTGAGAACAAGCAACGAACTACGTAAACTGGGAGTATTTATTTCTCCGAGTGGTGTTCGCTCAATTTGGCTTCGCAACGACCTAGAAAACTTCAAAAAACGCCTCATTGCCTTAGAAAAGCAAGTTGTTGAGAACGGTATCATTCTAACGGATGAGCAAGTCGCTGCTCTCGAGCGCAAGAAGCATGATGATGAAGCTTGTGGTGAGATAGAGACCGCCCACCCAGGCTATCTCGGTTCCCAGGACACATTCTATGTTGGCAACCTTAAAGGTGTTGGGCGTATCTATCAGCAGACGTTCGTTGATACCTACAGCAAAATAGCTTTCGCAAAGCTCTACACGACAAAAACACCAATCACCGCAGCAGATATGCTGAATGACAAGGTTCTGCCGTTCTTCGAGAATCATGAACTACCAATGTTGAGAATTTTGACAGACCGAGGGACTGAATACTGTGGCCGTGTTGATCAACATGACTATCAACTCTATCTGGCCATCAATGATATCGACCACACAAAAACGAAAGCAATGTCACCGCAGACAAATGGTATCTGCGAACGCTTCCACAAGACCATATTGAATGAGTTCTACCAAGTAACATTCAGAAAGAAACTGTATGGTTCGATGGAGGAGTTGCAGAAAGATCTGGACGAATGGATGGACTACTACAACAATCATCGTACCCATCAAGGAAAAATGTGTTGCGGCAGAACGCCAATAGAAACATTAGAGGATGGGAAGTCAATTTGGGCTGAAAAGAATTTAGCCCAAATATAATCTGACAGGCACCGAGTCTAAAAGTGGGTAACTGTCAGATCAGGTCTGAATTAGTACATTTTAGTATTAGTTGGTCATCCACAAGTGATACTTTAGCTGGCTTTCCTTGCATCAATACTGATGTGTACATAGGAAATCTAAACCCCCACCCATTTCTGTCCCAACCAATAGGGTCATGACCATCCCGCAACATTTTTTTCTCAATCCGCTTTACCGATATACGAATAAAAAGCAAGGTACTCACTAGCCAAGTGCATCCAATAATCATGTTTACAATATCAAAATAAAACACTTTGCTCCCTAGAGCAGGATTTGGCCTTTCAACTAGGCTTGTACTCACCGTTATACAGAGCCCTGCACTTAACTGGTTTTCACTCTGTACTCTTCAGGCCCCAACCCCATTACTGCTCCCAAAGCAAGTGCCATCACGAAGCTTATTGTGACAATATACGCAAGCACTCGGTCAAAGACTGTCGCATACTTTAGAATAAGTTTGTCTTCTACCAGCGATACTTTCGCAGGTTTACCTCGCATCAACACTGAGGCGTACATAGGAAATCTAAAACCCCACCCATTTCTGTCCCAGCCAATTGGATCATGACCATCCTGCAATATTTTTGTCTCAATCCGCTTTGCTGATACACGAATAAAAGCCAATGTGCTCAGTAACCATGTCCAACCAACAATCATCACTATAAGATCGAAATAAAACACAATTACTCCTTTAAAACCAATTTACTTTAGAGCTAGTTTCATAGGTTTTTTCTGCTAAACCTTGCCCAAACCAATCACCCATTTTTGCAGCCGCATAGCCAGCCCCTAACCCAACACCAATAAGTACTACAATACCCAGTGGCCCCGCTGCTAACGCAATCCCCATACCTGCCGTTACAACTTTTGCGGTCGTCCAAGCCCCTGCAGCATTACTTGCTCCGAAGCCTGCGACTTCCATCACCGCTTTTTTTTGCCAATCTTTACCATTACTCTTCGCATTACGAACGTTGTTGAATCTAACACCTGCATCTATGGCAATAATCTTTTTTCCAATGACATCAGAGCCAACCTCTAGTGCTCTAACAGAACGTATATTGGCCAGAGACGTGAGTTGAAGCTTGCTTGAGTTCCTGCCGCTTTTGGCAATATTTATTCCTCGTTCAGGATTACTCCAGATATTGCCTTTACTACTCTTAACTCGCCCTGAGTAATGAGTCAGCTCTTTTAGAAACTGCTTGTTTAAAGAGTCATGTGCAAACTTAACTTTGTTGCCTAGTTTCAGAAGTTCAGTTTTCTTGGCTCCACTTTTAGCAGCAAGTCGTACATTGATCAGCGCATTTTGATAGCTGAGCAACGCTTTACCAAAGTTACTCATCCTAGCCTGTTTTTCATTGATCGCGGTCGCCGCAGCTCCAGCTGCGGTGTATTCATCCAACTTTCCGCCCATAACGGTATTAGTTGCATCTAAGAACGGCTTAATTTCTTTTTCATAGATGTATGCTATTGCCTGTAAGTTTTCATCGCCAAATTCGCTAGAAAGGTAGGCCACATTTCTTTTCGTTTCTTGAGACCAACTCTTCACTGTGTCAAGAGCACATGCAATATCTGGCCTATCATTCCTAATTTTCTCTACAGAATTAGACGAATTATTACTTAGAATGAACGGGGTCCCAGCAGGGATAAAGGTGCCGAGTATATGCGGATTGTCTTTTCTAAACTGGCTGTAGGCTGTTTTGTTTTTGACATCTACAGGTAACTTTGACTTTGGTGTTGTACTAAAACAAATTTCAAGCGCGTTGGACAAAGTAATTCCCTCTATTGTTCACATAAACAACCCATAGCATATACAAATAGATCATCATTTAGCCTACTGGCATTGTGACTTGAATCGAGGGTTCCTGCGCAATTAAATGCAATTAGAAAACTTTGCGACTTTAGAACTAGCACTAATTTCATCCAGTCAGGAAAGGTATACACAACTGCGATATAATTTGACCAAATTCACACTTTTGGTGAAATCACGCACCAAATTCGGACATTTCATTATTAACGATTCACATAAGCTACTGTTTTAAAATGCTTTAATTATTGGCATCAAAGCTGCTCTTACTTAGTTGCTAGGTCAACAGCACTAACAAGGAGTTGGTTATGTTTGTTTTGATTTCTACTTTGATCTCGATTGCCATTCTGGCTGGGATCTATCATTTAGCTGCGAAGCGGGAGAAACAACACGCTCGCAAGTATCAATTACTCACGTTATTACGCGATGTCGTCCATCTATTGCGTCGCCATCGAGCAGTAACCCACTACTCTATTCAATACCAACAAAATCACGAAAAAGAGATAGAGCAAATTCATCAAGAACTAGGCTATAAATTGCACCAGCTAGTGGAAACCTCTCGCTTTGAGAACAAACCCATGTATCGCGTGCTGCAAATCAAAGTCGACAAGTTGATAGAGCAATGGCAAGACAACACCGTAGCACGCAATCAGATGGAGCATGGTAAATTGATTCGCCATAGTTTGTTTTTGATGGATGAGGTCACTATTGCATGGCTCGCTATTGCCCAAAGAGACGAGTTGTATGACGAGTACCACATGAACTGGCAAACTGTAATTGATAGCTTAGAGACATTGACACAACTGCGTATCAGTATTCAGGACATGGAAGATAGAGGCGGCCCTGAACGAATGAGAAACTATGCGTCAGTGATGATTAGAAGGCTTAACCAGTTGGCAGTCATTAGCCCTTTGAGCCTTGCCTCGCCAACATCGACCAAATCGATTCAGTCACTGAACGATTACATTGAAGGTGAAGTAGTCGCCTTAAGCGAAGAAGAACTCTATGACATCACCTCAGACTTATCCCTATCCGTGTTTAACACCTACGACCAAATGCTTTCAGACATCATAGAAACCCTCTACTTACCTTTACCCAGATTGTCCCTAGCTTAATCATCGGATTGCTCGCTTGAGACACTCTCAATACCAATAAAAAACCGCAGGTATATACCTGCGGTTTTATTTTGAAATCGTTGAATTCAAGAATTGATTAGCTGTCGTCTTCTGTGAAGTTGGTTGGCAACTCTTGCTTCATCTCGTTCCAAATTTGCGCACTCTCCATACCATAGTGACGAATCACAATTGGTAGTTGATCACGCTGACCCGTCTCACACGTTTCTAGAAGCTGACGGTAAAAACGTAGCGCTAAATCACGTGACGCTGGGTTTGAGAAGTAGTAGCTACCCACTCGATCATAAAGCTTTCTCAGGCCATTAAAGATAAGACCGTAGATCTGGTTGCCAGAATGGAACGCTAAACGTTGGAACAACATGTAATCGTAGAAGTTGAACGTCTTCGCGATCAAGATTTCTTGGCGTTTCGCTTCGTCTTTCTCGTTGTCTTCTTTTACGCTTTGCAGGATCTTGTCTGCATATGGAGAAGCTGCGATAAATTCATCCCATGAAGAGGCACTGACAAGCGCTTCACACGACTCAATCACATTCTGGATAGTACGCTCAGACGCTTCTTTGTTTGCTTTGAATGCATAACGCATGAAGATTGGACTGATGTTAGTACGCGCAGCGAGCAGGTCTTCAACGATGTTCGTTGCGTTATCCACATCAAGTGTCATTAGCGTATCCAAGATATGCAGACCAGACGTCTCCATAAACTGGTTAACTTTCGTTGGCTTACCGTGTTGGATAGTTAACCAGCCATCACGAGCTAAACGTTGCAACACTTCACGCAATGTCGTTCTCGTTACACCGATTAATTCAGAAAGCTCACGCTCAGCGGGTAAAATGGAGCCAGGAGGAAAACGGCCGTTCCAAATGCTCTCGATAATGTATTTTTCTGCGAATCCCGCAGGGCTTTTCGCCTTTATGACCATTCTACTTTTTATCCAATTATTGATTTCACTGGGTCGATAAGACTCATCATACCACTAGTTAACGATTTGAGAAAATTTACGATCAATAAATGAAACGAAGTTTAAATATAGAGTTAATACTCTATTCGTTTCATCAAATTGCTATTGGTAATTTATGAAGCCAAAGACGCGAAATTCATATTTTAAATTCCCGCTATAGGGCACAAAGCAAGCTGTAATAAAGCATTATTGATCACATTTTTTAGATCAAAATATGCAAAATAAAATTGTGCCTAATGGTTAATGTTCTTTATTAATTTATCTTTTCTCGTCATTGAACGTAAATTAAAATCCAAGGTGAATTTTTATAAGCTTTTCATGATATAGTAACGCCGTTTTGATCGCGTTATTACAATTAAAAAGCCGTTTTAGTCGGTAGCATTAAGTTTTGTTGTTGACTATTGATTGACTGAGTGTAGAGTTGCGGTCGAAAGTGAGCGGTGCTTGAGTTTCAGGGGAAGTAACTTGGCAAGACTACAAGAGAACAAAGGATTGTTGTTTTTCTAAGTTATTGTTTAAAAAGGCTAACTAATAAGCCTAATAAACAGAAGCTGAAGCACTATTGTAGTGTCTATTCATAATTTTGTTATAAAGAGAATTATCATGCCGATATCGCTCGGAAACGCCTTTATCAAGAACTTTCTTGGTAAGGCGCCTGATTGGTACAAAGTTGCCATTATAGCCTTCCTAATTGTTAACCCAATTGTATTCTTTCTAATTGATCCATTCGTAGCTGGTTGGTTGTTAGTTGCTGAATTTATTTTCACTCTAGCAATGGCTCTAAAATGCTACCCACTGCAACCGGGCGGTCTTCTAGCAATAGAAGCGGTTGCGATTGGAATGACAAGCCCTGCACAGGTGAAGCATGAGCTTGTAGCCAATATTGAGGTGCTCCTACTACTTGTATTTATGGTAGCGGGTATCTACTTCATGAAGCACCTTTTGCTATTCATCTTTACGAAGATATTGCTTGGTATTCGTTCAAAAACTTTACTTTCACTCGCATTTTGTTTTGCAGCTGCATTTCTTTCAGCTTTCTTAGATGCTTTGACAGTAATTGCCGTTGTTATCAGCGTTGCGGTTGGTTTCTACTCGATTTACCACAAAGTTGCTTCTGGTAACCCAATTGGAGACCACGACCATACTCAAGATGACACCATCACAGAACTAACTCGTGATGACCTAGAAAACTATCGTGCATTTCTACGTTCGTTACTAATGCATGCTGGTGTTGGTACCGCGCTAGGTGGTGTAACTACTATGGTTGGTGAACCACAAAACCTGATTATTGCCGATCAAGCAGGTTGGTTATTTGGCGAGTTTCTAATTCGCATGTCACCTGTGACACTACCTGTATTTATCTGTGGTTTGATCACTTGTGCGGTTGTTGAAAAGCTAAAAGTATTTGGCTACGGAGTAAAACTTCCTGATAACGTCCGTCAAATCCTCGTTGATTTCGATCGTGAAGAACGTAAGACACGTACAAACCAAGACGTGGCTAAGCTTTGGGTTCAAGGCCTTATTGCAGTTTGGCTGATCGCCGCTCTCGCACTTCACCTAGCCGCCGTTGGCCTAATTGGTCTGTCAGTTATCATCCTTGCAACATCGTTCACCGGAGTAATCGAAGAGCACTCCATGGGTAAAGCGTTTGAAGAGGCACTGCCATTTACAGCGCTGTTAGCAGTATTCTTTGCTGTCGTTGCCGTTATCATTGACCAAGAGCTGTTCAAGCCTGTTATTGACGCAGTACTTGCTGTCGAGGACAAAGGCGCTCAGCTTGCTTTGTTCTACGTAGCAAACGGACTATTATCTATGGTTTCGGATAACGTATTCGTTGGTACGGTATACATCAATGAAGTGAAAACGGCTCTCATGGAAGGCCTAATTACACGTGAACAATTTGATCTGCTAGCTGTGGCAATTAACACTGGTACTAACCTACCTTCAGTTGCGACTCCAAACGGTCAAGCTGCTTTCCTATTCTTGCTAACTTCAGCACTGGCACCGTTGATTCGTCTATCTTACGGTCGCATGGTAGTAATGGCACTACCATACACCGTTGTATTGGCTTTGGTTGGTTTGATGGGAATTATGTTCTTCCTAGAACCAGCAACAGCTTCTTTCTACGACGCGGGCTGGATCGTTCCGCACAGTGGTGATATCGCTCCGGCAGTATCTAGCGGCCATTAAAATTTGGTTGATTAAGAAACTTATCCACGTTAAAAAGCTCTGAGTATTCAGAGCTTTTTAATTTCATCAATAGGATATTACTTGTGACTATTTTTGCATCACTGAATGACTTCTCGAAGGGACGCTTATCTTGGCTTCTTCTTCTTATCGCAATCGTTTTTTTCGAAGCCTGTGCTTTATTCTTCCAACACGTGATGATGCTTGCACCTTGCGTTATGTGCATTTATGAGCGTGTCGCCATGATGGGAATCGGCGCAGCTGCAATGATTGGTCTTATTGCACCCAATAACCCTCTTGTACGTTGGGTGGCATTGGCAGCATGGGGAGCAAGTTCTTATAAAGGTTTGATGCTGGCGATGCAGCATGTCGACTACCAGTTCAACCCATCACCATTTGCAACTTGTGATCTGTTTGTTACCTTCCCTAGCTGGGCACCTTTAAATCAGTGGGTTCCGTGGATGTTTGAAGCATATGGTGACTGTGCGAAGATCGTGTGGCAGTTCCTTGGCCTTTCTATGCCTCAGTGGCTTGTAGTGATTTTCGCGGGTAACCTAATTGCTTTTGCCTTTATCGTGATCGCTCAATTCTTTGGTGGTAAGCGCAAAAACCCAATTCAATAATTGATGAGCCTTAAACTCTGATTTCTAACGACATTACACAAAAAAGCCGACTACAAGTCGGCTTTTCTTTTTATCTGTATATCTGTTATTTACCGCAGCATTGCTTAAATTTCTTACCGCTTTCACATGGGCAAAGATCGTTACGACCCACCCCTTTGAATGGGTTTAAGCTCTTTGATTTTTTTCCTACCATCAACTCATCAGCACCAAGTGCGACTTCGTTGATCATAAGATCAAACTGCTCGATGAAATCCGTTAGCGCAGGAGGGGTTTCAATACCCGCATCACGCATCTGCTGTTGCGTTTGCTCTTCATCAATTGCCAACATCATCGTTGTTAACAATGCCTGTAGCATGCGTTCAAGGCCATCGTTCAGTACCACATCATGCCACTGCTCTTCAATCATCGGCCAAACGGACATAAAACCTTCAGCAAAATCAGCTAACTGCTCTGGTTTGTTTTCCGTAAGTGCAAGAATAGAGTACTCGTTACGCAATATGTAGTTGTGCTGCTTGTGAATCTGCTCTTCAACGACTGGCTGAATCGCTTTAAAACCCTCACCTAGAAGAGGCTCTAGCCATGTTTCAGGTGCTAAGGGTTTCGTGGTCAGGTTAGCAGCCAGTACCGCACCTTCCATAAACAGTGAAGATTCGTCGATTTGAACTTCACCTTTCTCAATTAATGTGTATTGCATGACATCTGGTTTCCCATGAATTTGGCGGCATTATACCCTAGAGGTTATAAGATGCTAGTTGATGTCACTCGATGCTGATGAGTCTTTTAATGACAAACTTCACGCACATCGCTACAATCGCCCTCCTTTTTACCACCAAACTGTATTAGGCAAGCTATGCGAGTTGTATTAGGCCCGATGGAAGGCGTTTTGGACCATTTGATGCGCCAAATTCTAACCGAGATAAACGACTATGATCTTTGTGTGACAGAGTTTGTTCGAGTCATCGACCAACTGTTACCTGATCACGTATTCCATCGTCTGTGCCCTGAGCTTCTGCAAGACTCGCAAACCGCATCTGGCGTACCCGTTCACGTGCAACTTCTTGGCCAAGAGCCAAACTGGATGGCAGAGAACGCGATCAAAGCAGCTGAACTTGGCGCTCGCGGTATTGATTTGAACTTTGGCTGTCCCGCTAGATTGGTCAACAGAAGTAAAGGTGGTGCAGCCCTACTCCAGCACCCTGACCTAATTCACAACGTTGTAAAAGCATGTCGCGACGCGGTGCCTGCTGATATCCCTGTTTCCGCGAAAATTCGCCTAGGCTGGGAAAATCCAGAAGACTGCTTTGAGATCGTTGATGCGATTCAATCAGCCGGCGCGAATGAACTGACTGTCCACGCACGTACGAAAGAGGGTGGTTACAAGGCATCTGAGATCAAATGGGAATACATAACTAAAATTCGTGAACGTTTTGATATCCCCTTAATTGCCAATGGCGAGATTTGGAACTACGAAGACGGACAACGCTGTATTGCAACGACAGGTGTTGACTCTTTAATGGTATGCCGTGGTGCATTTAATATTCCGAACCTTGGCAATATGGTGAAATACAACCACCAGCCGATGGCTTGGAATGAAGTGGTAGATTTGTTGATTTACTACTCACAGTTTGAAATGAAAGGCGATAAAGGTTTGTATTATCCAAACCGCGTAAAACAATGGTTTGCGTACTTGCGCCAATCTTACCCTGAAGCGAACGAACTATTCCGAGAGATCCGAACGTTTAATAAAGCAGCACCAATCGTTGAACATATCCAACGCTACCGTGATGAGCTACAAGCACGCCTCAATGTAGCGTAAAAACTTGACCTCTCTGTGTGTTAAAAAGGGCGATTAGATCGCCCTTTTCAATACTAAGATTTGTTGCGCTAGTAACAGATTTTGTTCTTTCCTGTTGTTTTCGCTTCGTACAGTTTTTCATCAGCAACTTTGAAAAGCTCATCAAAGCTCGCTAACTGAGTCGAGCCTTTCACAACAACCCCACCAGAAACCGTAAATCCTTCCTTTATTACTTTCTTTGAGCTTGCTGCAATTGAATCCGCAACTCGTTGAAGAATGAGCTTCATACATTCAATATCTTCATCGTAGATTGCTAGAACAAACTCTTCACCACCGAACCGAGAAGCGACATCAGTGTGGCGAATATTTTCTTTAATGGCTCTCGCGACAGCCTTAATCGCATCATCGCCAACATCGTGGCCATAAGTATCATTAATAGATTTAAAGTTATCGATATCAAATACGGCTAAAGCAATATTCTTTTTCGTGATTTTATTGCGCCAGACCGCTTCCATTCCGCGACGGTTCAATAAACCTGTCATTGGATCTTTCGCTGCAAGCTCTTCAAAATAACGACTTTCTGTACGAGCATTGACTAAAAATAGGGCGACGGTACTCAGAACATATATAAAGAACGCAACGGCGACACTGTATTTCTCAAATACAAGTAAGTTCTTAAACTCGTCCCAAAGATTGTATTCATAGAAAATTTTATGATTTGAGCTTAAACGTTCGTGCTCTAGGGCCTCGACTCTCAAAGTGTTGTCAGGCTTGCTCATTACATTAGAAATGACATGCAACTTGCCCGCTAAGTTGTCCGTCGTTTTGAGTAAGGCGTCGACATCAAAATCAATCGACAACACACCTTGATGTTCGCCTTTCTCATAAATTGGCACGGTTAGGCTAATAACCTGACCGTCATGTCGGTCCAACATAGGTGCGGGGCCAGACATAGTCACTTTCACGGTATCCTGAGCTGTTTTCTGCCAAAACGGTCTTGCTTTCAACGTACTCCAAAGCTCTTGAGTAAAGTACTTTGCGTACGTTTCTGGAGAGGAAATAACGTAGCCTCTCTGATCGATATAGTGGATACCAAGAATGTGCGATTCAATATCATGAAGGAATGAAAGGGAAGGAGCAAAACCCGCTTTTTTTTCAGCCACCTTGAACAGATCGCTTCCCGGTTCACACAGTTCTTTTTGACCAACAATCATGTAGTCCAGCTCAACAGCCGGCAGTCCACCTGAATGGGTATTCTCTAGAAGCAATACATCAATAGGCCATACATAACACAAATCATTTTCTAGCATATGATTGTGTTCTTTAAATAATGGATGGGCAGGATTTGAATAATTGACGAAGCTATAATCTAGAGCTGTCAGAACTTTAACTGCACGATTGACCGCTCGGTCGATTTTAGCGTATTCCAAGTCGATGTAGCGATTCATCGCATCATAGTAGTTTTTGGCTGTCACTAGCATGACAACACAGAGCAAAAACAGAGGGAAGAAGATGACAAACTTGAGGCTGAATCGCCTTTGATTACCCATTGAATACCACGACTGATTATTATTTACCCTGAATAGCTTAAGCCATTCAGGGGCTGTTTATAGTTTTTAATTTAAGTATTCATAAATTTTAATAAATTAGGTGCTAAGTGTCACTTCACTTGCCATAAACTAGACGTTAAAGGTGTGATCTTGACAGAAAAATGACGCCTATAATCAACTTTATCGCCAGTTTCGCAAAGCTGAAGCAAGTGTTTAGCATTTAAGCCAAGTTTCCATAACGGAATATCAATCAATTGCACATCTTCACTAAAATTCAATGCAACAATTACAGCTTCACTCCCCAGCTGTCTTGCAAAGACCAATACATCATCAGACGCATATAACCACTGAAGACTACCTGATTGTAAACATGGGTAGTGCCTACGTATGGCAATCCAACGCTTATAGACTGGCAACCATTTGGACTTTGCAACCTCTTCCCAAGGGAAACAGCGTCTGTTATCCGGATCCAAACCGCCTTCTAGGCCAACTTCACTGCCATAATAAACACATGGTACTCCTACGTACGTCATCAGCATGATTAATGCTAATTCCATCCGTTTGTTGTCCCCTTTAATCAGAGAAAGAAAGCGCGCAGTATCGTGGCTGTCCAACTGATTCAGTTGGGATAGTTGGTTGTGCCAAGGAATTTTTGCTCTTGCTTCATCTAACCATTCTTTAAAATCCAGTCCACCAATCATGATCGGGTCATAAGCAATATCTTTTTTAGCTACAAATGCTCGCACTGGATGGGCAAAACCATAGTAGTTCATCGCTCCATCCTCTTGGCCGCCTTGCAGCCATTGCGTCGCCTCAAAGAAGTGTTCACCTAACACATACGCATTAGGGTTGGTTGATTTGGTTGCTTGACGGAAAGCTTCCACATAGTGCGCGTTGTTTTTCGCACCATCGCCTTCACCCAACATATGAATGACATCAAAACGCCAACCATCGACAGAATATGGTGGTTTGAGCCAATATTTGATTACGGCCTCTTCACTTTGATAGATGTAATCGCGCACCTGCTCATTTTCAAAGTTCAGAACAGGTAGGCTAGCAATACCTTTCCAGCCAATGTAATTATTGGTTTCTCCCTCGAAGAAGTAATAGTCACGAAAATCTGAATTTGGATTTCCATACGCCCCAATACCTTCTTGTTTTATATCGAACCAAGGGTGCTCCACTGAGGTGTGATTAAATACCGCATCCAAAACTACCTTCATTTGCTTGCCATGAATTCGTTCACACAAATCTGCAAACAGTTCATTGCTTCCAAACATTGGATCGATCGTGAAATAATCCGTAGTGTCATATTTATGATTACTTGGTGCAGTAAAAATTGGGTTGAAATACAACGCTGTCACACCCAACTCATCCAAGTAATCAAGCTTCTGCTCAACACCTTTTAAATCGCCGCCGAAAAACTCTCTTGCACCCGTATTTTGGTGAGTTCCAACCGCCTCTCCCCAAGGTTTTACTAAAATTTCTGGGTCGTATTGAGCGTAAGCATTTCGAATCGATTGCTCATTTTGGCTAGTTGCAAAGCGATCAGGAAATATCTGGTAGAAGACCTGTTCTTGCACCCAGCGAGGAGGTTGAGACTGCGTGTTCAACTTAAAGTGGAACTCTTTCGGCGGCATACGCTTATGAACGCCTCTGCCATCAAGCCAAAGCTGGTGGTTGCCTTTGATCAGCTTGAACACATAATGGGTGACGTCACGGTCTCGGTTCGCTGCAAATTGTGCTTGCCACAACTGAAGCTCACCAGCATTACCACAAGGCTTCATCTCTATGAGGTATTCTTCGTTGTCTGGTTCACAGCGCACGTGCACGCTATCAAACTCGATGTTTTCGGTTTTCAAAATGACGGTAAGCCGTTCACCATCAAGAACAAGGCCATCTTCAGTCTGGCTATGGAAGATAAATGGAAGGGTCATGGTAAGCGCTCTTAGTATTGGAATATTCCACTATTTTAATAAAGAGCACCCATCTAAAAATCCTCCTTTTAAAAATACCGTACGGGTCATTTTCTCAAGGAGGATCACATTTGGTAGGCGTAGTCGACAAACACTCTAAGCTAGTTCAACAACAAGCTGTCATCTGCCAACTCCTCTCCACGCACTTTAGAAAACATTTCCAATAAGTCTGGTACTTGCATATTCGCTCGCTGCTCACCCGCTACATCAAGAACAATTTCTCCTTGGTGTAACATTACTGTCCTGTCACCACAGGCCAGAGCATCCTTCATCGAGTGTGTCACCATCATTACCGTAAGATTAAACTCGGTGACAATGCGCTTAGTCAGGTCAATAACAAAAGCCGCCATACGAGGGTCTAACGCAGCCGTATGTTCATCAAGCAGTAGTAGCTTACTGTCTGATAGCGTTGCCATAACTAGACTAACCGCTTGACGCTGCCCCCCAGAAAGCAGCCCAATGCTGTCACCAAGGCGATCTTCAAGCCCTAAACCCAGAATGCTGATGCGCTCTTGAAACAGCTTGCGACGTTTCGCTGAGAGCGCCTTCCCCCACCCGCGACGCTGACCCCGCATGTAAGCAAGCGCCATGTTTTCTTCAATGGACAAATCCCCACAAGTACCAGCTAGTGGGTCTTGGAATACGCGAGCACATTGAGTGGCGCGTTGTGCAACCGTCTTACGCGTTACATCTCGCCCCCCTATGATCACTTGCCCACCAATCATTGGCGTTTCGCCCGTCACCGCACCAAGTAGCGTTGATTTACCCGCGCCGTTGGATCCAATCACGGTGAGGAACTCATGCTCAGGTACTTCTAAAGACACCCCTTTTAACGCTCTGTTTTCCAAAATAGTGCCGGGATTGAAGGTCACTTGAATATCATTGAGTTCAATCATAGTGCCTCTCCTGATCCATTTTTCGATGCCGCTTGTTTTGCATTCGACACTCGTTGTTTGGCTTTCATTCTCTGTTTCAATTTCGGCGCAATTAAAGCTACCGCGACGAGTACAGCTGTAACCAAATTTAGATCCGATGCTTGTAGGCCAAACATTCCCGAACTCAGGGCAAATGCTACTGCTAAGCGATAAAGCACCGAACCAATAATCACCGCACAAACTGCAACCCAGATTTTCCGCCCTGGAATAAGGGTTTGTCCAAGAATAACCGCCGCAAGACCAACTACGATGGTACCCACACCAGAGGTGACATCGGCAAAGCTGTTGGTCTGAGCAAATAACGCCCCAGCAAAACCAACAAATCCGTTAGACAGCGCTAAGCCAAAGTAAGTGTAAAAGCCAGTACTCGCCCCTTGCGCTGCCACCATTCGGGCGTTTACCCCTGTCGCTCTTAACCCTAAACCGAAATCGCTGTTAAGAAGACGCACGACAAATAGCGCGGAAAGTAATACCAGCACACCGACAATCAAAGGTCGGATATACATAGCATCGCCGATCGATTCAAAAGGGGTAAGAATCGTGTCTTCTCCAAGCAGCGCCATGTTCGGCTTGCCCATGATGCGAATGTTGATAGAAAACGCCGCAATCATGGTAAGAATGGAAGCGAGTAGATGAAGAATGCCACAACGAACCGCTAGAAAGGCGGTCACCCACCCTGTCATGCCACCTGCAATGACTGCCATTCCTGTGGCAATCCAAGGATTGATACCCGCCACAATAGCGGTTGCGGCAACGGCAGCACCCATAGGAAAGCTACCATCAACACTTAAATCAGGGAAATCTAGTACTCGAAACGTAAGGTAGACGCCCAAGGCAACTAAACCGTAGATAAGGCCTATCTCGAGGGCACCAAAAAAAGCAAATGCAGACATAACTGCTCCTTTCTGCACAAGTCAGGTCGACGTTAAACCGACCTGAACACGACTATTACTGAATGCTAGTCGCTCGTTTCACAACAGAGCTCGGTAGTTGAATACCCAGCTTAGTTGCCGCACCTTCATTCACAACCAGATCAGAGCCTGTTGCTACTTTGACATCTAACTTGCCCGGCTCTTGCCCTTCCAAAATCGCAGCAACATAGTCAGCAGTTTGAACACCAACCTGATAGTAATCAAAACCTAAACTGGCGATCGCTCCTTTTTCTACGTAAGAGGTTGCACCGCCAAAGACGGGTTTCTTCGCCTGATTCGCTGCGACGATCATACCTTCAATCGCGCTAGCTACTGTGTTATCTGTCGGTGCATAAATCACATCTGACTTAGCTGCAATAGCTTGAGTCGCAGATTGTACATCTGCGCTCTTCAGTGCTGTCGCTTCCACCACTTCAAGGCCATTTGCTTCCGCGCTCTCTTTTAACAGCTGCACCAGTGTCACTGCATTTGCTTCACCAGGGTTGTAGACCACGCCAATGGATTTAGCTTTCGGCAAAATTTCTTGAATCAGTGCAACGTGCTGCGCCACAGGAGACAAATCAGAAAGACCGGTGACGTTTTTACCCGGCTGATGCATGGATTTAACTAACTTAGCGCCCACCGGATCCGTTACTGCAGTAAACACAACTGGAATAGAACGAGTAGCAGAAACCAAAGCCTGTGCTGATGGTGTTGCTATGCCCACAAGCACATCTGGGCTTTCACCCACATATTGACGTGCAATCTGTACCGCTATAGCTGGGTTACCTTGTGCAGTTTTGTAGTCAAACTCCAAATTCTTCCCTTGCTCATAGCCTTTTGCTTTCAAGCCATCTATCAAGCCCTGACGAGTCGCATCGAGTGCAGGGTGTTCTACGATTTGTGAAACCGCAACAGTGGCAGTGTTAGCAAGCACGTTGGCAGAGGAAAAAACAGTGGTCGCGGTAAGAATGGCAGTAGCTAATAAATGTTTCGTTTTCATCATGACTCCTTGATGTCTCTTCGTCCTTGAACTGAAAGCCTCTTCGAAAATGAATGCTCAACAGAAATAATGAGGAAGATGGGATGTTGTGTTTAAACTGTGCACTTTTTGTGCATCTGTTTTTCATTATTAACGCTAAGTCTCGGTAAAGAAAAGCAAGATTTAACAACAAAGTAACATTTGTGATCTCACAATCGGTACGTAAAGCGGTTATTGCAAATACGAAAGGAGTGAAATAAGAATTGCGGGCATAAAAAATGGAGTGGCAATTGCACACTCCATTTCAGTGATAGTGATTAGTTTCGATGTTTAGAACCAGCGCTCGAGTGCTGTCTTATCTAGTTGGCGGAATGCTCGGTTTAAGATCACCGCCAATTCTTTGTATCTTGGACGCGCTTTTACTGGTTCAAGTGCGAAACCTGACTCAGTGATCTTTTGGTGTAATTCACGGTACCAAGACGCCAGCGTAGGCGGTAACTTAGTATTTGAACGACTGCCCAACCACCACATGCCTTGCAGTGGCATACTGATCGCGAATAATGCAACCACGATGGCTTGCGGTAGCGCGTTGTAATTATTAAAAGCCATTTGAGTGAGCACACTGATCGCCGCGACTGCTGGCATAACTTTAATGCCAAAGCGTGTTGCTTTGATAATGCGTTGTTCGGGAAAAATGGCGTTCAGCTCTTTACGAACCGGCCAGATCTCCATGTAGCGTTGGCCGTCTTTCAGGCTATGGATCAATCCGACTTGTTTGCTCATACCGCTCTCTCACTAAAAAATAGTTGAACATTTCAACTGAAGGCGCAAAAAATTGATGAAAGTTAATATTCTTTCAAAATTTTTTTGTTATCATTGCCTATTATCGCTATCCTTTGCAGACCCTCAATCTCATTGTTGCCGTTATTTACAATTTAAGCAACTCCGAGATTCCTATCTGCACGGATCGCATCATAGTGATGGATGGGTTCATCACTATTCTTTTATATGGAATTAGAACAATTTTTGACCAAGATTAGTGCGCAGCCTTGCTGGTATCGTCTATTCTTGTGATTGATTTTCATCCTTAACTGATTTTTTTGTCAGACGAATAAACAGGTAGTCATACATGTCTAAGCTAGTTTTAGTTTTAAACTGTGGTAGTTCTTCTCTTAAATTTGCTGTTGTTGATGCAGAAACAGGTGCAGAGCACCTAACAGGTCTTGCAGAGTGTCTTGGTCTTCCAGAAGCTCGTATGAAATGGAAGCTTGACGGCAAGCACGAAGCTCAACTTGGTGCAGGCGCAGCTCACGTAGAAGCACTATCATTCATGGTAGAAACTATTCTTGCTTCTAAGCCAGAGCTTAAAGCTAACCTAGGCGCTATCGGTCACCGTATCGTACACGGTGGTGAGCAGTTCACTCAATCTGCACTGATCACTGATGAAGTTCTAAAGGGTATTCAAGACGCTGCGACTTTCGCACCTCTTCACAACCCAGCACACCTTATCGGTATCGAAGCTGCTAAAGTAAACTTCCCAGAGCTTAAAAACGTTGCTGTATTTGACACTGCGTTCCACCAAACTATGCCTGAAGAGTCTTTCCTATACGCTCTTCCATACAACCTATACAAAGAGCACGGCATCCGTCGTTACGGCATGCACGGTACTTCACACCTGTTCATCACTCGTGAAGTTGCTAACCTACTAGACAAGCCAGTTGAAGAAGTAAACATCATCAACTGTCACCTAGGTAACGGTGCTTCTGTTTGTGCAATCAAGAACGGTAAATCTGTAGACACTTCTATGGGTCTAACTCCTCTTGAAGGTCTAGTAATGGGTACTCGTTGTGGTGACATCGATCCAGCGATCATCTTCCACCTACACGACGCTCTAGGTTACTCTGTTGAACAAATCAACAACATGCTAACTAAAGAGTCTGGTCTTGCTGGTCTAACTGAAGTGACTTCTGACTGTCGTTTCGTTGAAGACAACTACGGTGAGAAAGAAGAAGCAACTCGCGCGATGGACGTGTTCTGTCACCGTCTAGCTAAATACGTAGCGGGTTACACAGCTTCAATGGAAGGCCGTCTAGACGCAATCACTTTCACTGGCGGTATCGGCGAGAACTCTGGCCCTATCCGTGAAATGGTTCTTAACCGTCTAGCTATCTTCGGCATCGAAGTAGACAGCGAAGCAAACCTTAAAGCACGTTTCGGTGGTGAAGGTACTATCACTACTGCAAACAGCCGTATCCCAGCAATGGTTATCTCTACTAACGAAGAGCTAGTTATCGCTGAAGACACTGCACGTCTAGCAGGTCTTTAATGATTAAACTGGCTTAGCCGATTGGCTAGCCAGTTTTTCTTCCAAAGAATTTATTAGGGGCTTAACTCCTATTCTCTGAATTTTCATGGAATAAGAGTTGAGCTTTTATCCCCCCAATAGCTAAAGGTACTCTACGAATGTCTCGTACTATTATGCTTATCCCTGCAAGTGCTGGTGTTGGTCTAACTAGCGTAAGCATGGGTGTTCTTCGCGCAATGGAGCGCAAAGGCGTTAAAGTTTCTTTCTACAAACCAATTTCACAGCCACGTTCTGGCGGTGATCAACCAGATCTAACTTCAACTATCGTTGGCTACAACAGCGATATGAAGATTGGTCAACCTGTAGCGATGTCTGTTGCTGAAAGCCTAATCGGTAACGACAACATGGACGAGCTACTAGAAACTGTTGTTGAGCGTTACAACCAAATCAACAAAGATGCAGATGTAACGCTTATCGAAGGTCTAGTACCAACTCGTAAGCACCCATTCGCTAACCAAGTGAACGCGGAAATCGCAGCAACACTAGGCGCGGAAATCGTTCTTGTTGCAACTCCTGGTACAGATAACCCAGCTCAACTTAAAGAGCGCATTGAAGTAGCATGTTCTAACTTCGGTGGTACTAAGAACAAGAACATCTCTGGCGTAATCATCAACAAGCTAAACGCACCTGTTGATGAAGCTGGCCGTACTCGCCCTGACCTATCTGAAATCTTTGACGATGCAGACAGCGCGAAGCAAAACGAAATGAAAGTGATGGAAATCTTCAACACTTCTCCAATTCGTGTACTAGGTTGCGTGCCATGGAGCATCGATCTTATCGCTACTCGTGCAATCGATATGGCTCAGCACCTAAACGCTGACATTATCAACGAAGGTGACATCGCAACTCGTCGTATTAAGAGCATCACTTTCTGTGCACGTTCTCTGCCAAACATGATTGAGCACTTCAAACCAGGCTCTCTACTTGTTACTTCTGCAGACCGTCCAGACGTTATCGTTGCAGCTGCACTTGCAGCAATGAACGGCGTTGATATCGGTGCAGTGCTTCTAACTGGCGGTTACGACATCCCAGAAGAAATCGTGGGTCTATGTAAGCCAGCATTCGAAACTGGTCTACCGATCTTCAAAGCACAAGGCAACACTTGGCAAACTTCTCTGAACCTACAGAGCTTCTCTATCGAAGTTCCTGCAGACGATAAAGAGCGTATCGAGTTCATCAACGAGCACGTTGCTGGTCACATCGACGGTAACTGGATCGAGTCTATGACTGAAGGCACTCAAAAGTCTCGCCGTCTAAGCCCACCAGCATTCCGTTACCAGCTAACTGAGTTCGCTCGTAAAGCTGGCAAGCGTATCGTTCTTCCTGAAGGTGACGAGCCACGTACAGTTAAAGCTGCAGCTATCTGTGCTGAGCGCGGCATCGCGGAGTGTGTGCTTCTAGGTAACCCAGACGAAATCCGTCGCGTTGCAGAGCAGCAAGGCGTAACACTAGGTGCTGGCGTAACTATCATCAACTCTGATGAAGTTCGTGAAAACTACGTGGCTCGTCTAGTTGAGCTACGTGGCGCGAAAGGCATGACTGAAGTTGTTGCTCGTGAGAAACTACAAGATTCAGTATTCCTAGGCACTATGATGCTTGAGAACGACGAAGTTGACGGTCTAGTTTCTGGTGCGGTTCACACTACAGCGAACACTATCGTTCCTCCGTTCCAAATCATCAAGACTGCACCTGATGCGTCTATCGTATCTTCTGTATTCTTCATGCTACTGCCTGACCAAGTATTGGTTTACGGTGACTGTGCGATCAACCCAGATCCAACAGCGGAACAGCTAGCTGAAATCGCTATCCAATCTGCTGATTCTGCAGCAGCATTCGGTATCGACCCACGCGTTGCTATGATCTCTTACTCTACTGGTGAATCTGGTAAGGGTGCAGACGTAGATAAAGTACGTGAAGCAACTAAGATTGCTCAAGAGAAACGTCCAGATCTAGTGATCGACGGTCCTCTACAGTACGACGCAGCGATCATGGAAAACGTAGCTGCTTCTAAAGCGCCTAACTCTCCAGTAGCAGGAAAAGCGACTGTATTCGTATTCCCAGACCTAAACACTGGTAACACGACTTACAAAGCGGTACAACGTTCAGCTGACCTAGTATCTATCGGTCCAATGCTGCAAGGTATGCGTAAGCCTGTAAACGATCTATCTCGCGGTGCACTAGTAGACGATATCGTATACACAGTTGCTCTAACTGCGATTCAGGCAGATCAAGCTGACCAAGCAAAAGAGAAAGCAGTTAACTAATAACCGCGCTTCTTGCAAGATAACAAAACCTCGCCTCGGCGAGGTTTTTTTTACCTTTTGGTTTGATTAATCAATAAATCACCAAAAACAAAGCAGCCCCAGAAAGCACACAGCCAATCATTACCGGTGCCACTTTTGCCGACAGCGCTTTATCCCCTATCGCAACGACCATCCCCATCTTAACGATGGTATTTACAGACGCAGCAATCAAAATACCAAGTGCGGCAGTCGTCACACTCAAGGTTTGGGTACTTTGTCGTCCAAGAGCCAACGAGATAGCATCGACATCGGTGATGCCTGAAAGCGCAGATAATATCAATACCCCGGCATTACCAAACCAGTCTGACAGCGCATGGGACAACAGCATAATGGCCGCCAACACTACGCCAAAGAACAGTGCCGATTGAAGTGCTAAAGGGTTACGCTGTTTATTAGATTGCTCCACTTTCCCTATCTCGCTCCGACGCCATATCCACCAAGCAGGCAGATAAAGAGCGACCATCATGATGAGCACTATTGGCCACAATAAAGCGACTAATTGCGGGTTAATCACCGAGAGAACGATTAACAACCGAGGGAACATAGTCCCACAACTCAGTAGTATGCCACTGGCAAGCAAAGGGCTTATGTTGGCTTGCTCACGAGAGAGGTGAGAAAACTGTAGCGTAAGTGCGGTAGAAGAACTTAACCCAGCAAAGACAGACGTAAACAAAATGCCCCGCTTCGCGCCACCAATCTTAATCGCGAAGTAACCCACAAATGAAATACTGGCAATTAGTACGACCATCCACCAGATTTCATAAGGGTTGAGCGCACTCCAGGGACCATAAGCTTGATTCGGAAGAAGCGGTAATAAAACGATGGAAATGAGTAGCAGACGTAAAGCTGCGTCAAGCTCATACTCTTGCAGCCTTTGCAGGGCATGGTGAAGCTCTTTCTTATTATCGAGTACAACCGCAGTAATGACCGCTGCTGCAGCTGCCAAAACAGGTTCGCCAGAAACGGTCAAACAGCCAAGAACAAAAGTAATCACTAAGCTAACCACACCTGTGATGCTAATGTCCTCACTCTTTCGTTGTTGAATGACAAATGCGATACAAGCAAGGATGACCAGTGCGATTAGAGCAAAGCCAATCAGTAAAGGGGTATAGATATTGGCAAGAATCCCAACCAAACCACCAAGTAATCCAACTAAGGAAAAGGTTCGAATACCTGCCACGCGGCTACCTTCGACACTATTGCGCATCACCCAACCACGTTGTGTGCCCACAATCGCACCCAGTAATAGTGCAATAAACAGATTCCAAATTAGCTGCTCACCACTGACGAACTCATTGATATCCATTTCCCACCTCACAAAAGATCGGTTTCATATCATAAGTTTAAGTCGTTTGGCTCCTAATGTTGTGAGTATCACCATAAAAAACAAACTATAAACTAGATTTCCTTCTACAAGGATAATGAGCTAACAAAACGCCCTGTCGCACGCCATATAAATAATGTCATTGGCCCACTAACAAGGCCGTCAATCATGTAGTGCCACCCTAGCGAAAATGAACCAACAAAAATAATGCTAGCGAACAAGCCAAATAGGATACCTAGCTTTTTGTTTACCTTATTCATCCCAAGCATCATTAAAACCGCCATCGATACATGCATACTTGGCATTGCTGAAATACCGCTTCCAAGCATTTCTTTCCCGTTGGCATAAGCGTGCCATAGGTCATCTTGAGTTTTGAGTGCCATTACTCCAGTTAATTGATGTGACTCCAGCCAAAGGTTGTGTTGATTCAATATAAACATCAGTGCGTCATAATCATGGTTAGTAGGGTTTAGTCTTGCGGTAAAGGCAGGCCCGGCACACGACAGGGTCATTGCGACAACCATACCCAAAATAGTCCAACAAAGTATCCAGCTTAATAGATATTGTGAACGAAGATCTGATGGCCTAAGAAGAAGGAAATAGCTTAGTGTTCCCCATAGAAGAAAAAACCAAATTTTATAGCTATAGTTGATGGCTAAAATGACATATGGCGATGTAAATATTGAATGAAAAACAAGCCAAGGTTCGTGCCCACCAAGTAACCAGAAGTCGAGATCGTGAAAGAGAAGGTCAAACTCAAAAGGATGAACAAGAGGAATTAAGCCTTTCATGGTCGAAAAGCTTGAAATAAACACACTAATTGCAGTTAGCAAGACAAAAGCTGCACACAGCCTAGCACGATGATTAAACGCAACTTTCAGAAGATTCAAATAGCATTGGATAGGTCTAGGCTCGCGGCGCGCCGCTAAAATAAAAAAGTAGCCAACACCAACAACAGAGAGCGTAATAAGCACAACGAATGGCATCGCATACATATAGGCAAATAGTGAAATATGATTACTGAAACCATTCAAGTGGGCAAACGTAGTTACCGTAAGCGTAACGATTCCAATCAAAACATAAATTGGGTAATCGCCTTGTATGAACTTTAAAATTGACGTTAATTCACGCTTAAGCTGTGAGCTAAAAGCTGATAAAGATTGAGTAGCAAAGCTGTTCACGGTAGGTATCTCACTAAAAAACAGCCGACCACTATACCGCCCGCAACATTTCGGGCAGAAACCATATAGGACAGCTGTTCAGCTTCGCTTCAGAAAAGTCCAATTAAAGAGTTTTCTACTGCAATTTATAGCAAGCTCGAAACATCTCTCCGATGTGGTGAATCCAAATCTAGTTCAGGACCTTTTGGTACCACTTGCGTGGGGTTGATACCCGTATGGCTGAAATAGTAGTGGCGCTTAATATGGTAGAAGTCGGTAGTCTCTGCCACGCCTTCCACTTGATAAAGCTCTTTCAAATAACCCTGAATGTTTGGGTAATCCGCGATGCGTTGTTTATTACACTTAAAGTGACCTACATACACGGCGTCAAAACGCACCAGAGTGGTAAACAACCGCCAGTCGGCTTCGGTGATTTTATTGCCCGCTAGGTAGCGATGCGTCGCAAGGTGTGCATCGATTTTATCCAGAGCGGCAAACAATGAATCAAACGCCTCTTCGTACGCCTCTTGCGTTGTCGCAAATCCGCAGCGGTAAACACCGTTATTCACGTTTGGATAGATGTAGTCGTTCCACTCATCAATGACGCTTTGAAGTTGTTCTGGATAATAGTCATCGTGATTACCCGTTAACTCATTGAACTCAGAGTTAAACATGCGGATGATTTCAGACGATTCATTCGATACGATCGTGTTGGTCTTTTTATCCCACAGAACTGGAACGGTAACGCGCCCAGTATAATCGGACTTAGCTTGGGTGTAGATCTGGTGCATGCGGATATGACCGAATAGTGGCTCTGGGAGTCCCATCTGCCAACCTTCACTTAACATATCTGGGCATACCACAGTAACGTCTATGTGCTTTTCCAAGCCCTTGAGCTTACGGAAGATCAGTGTGCGATGCGCCCACGGACAAGCGAGTGAAACATATAAATGGTAGCGACCCGACTCTGGCAGGAACGTTGCATCAGGTTTGTTCTTTATCCAGTTGCGAAAACCCGCATCTTCACGAACGAACTTACCACCGCTTGATTTAGTTTCGTACCATACGTCGTGCCAAACGCCTTCGACTAACTTACCCATGACTGATCTCCTCGTTCTGTGTTTTCTACTATATTAGCGATTCTCGCTCAGCTTAGAATCCGGCCACTTAGTACAACTTGTTCAAGAATTTCGAATGATCCAAATTTTGAATAATGTCAACCAACGGGACATAAAGAAAAATTGCAGGCATAAAAAAAGCGCGACCCTATAAAAGGCGCCGCGCTTAAGCCCGTCACAGGCCGAATTTAATTACACAGCCACGTGTAGACAAGATACTGCGTGAACGTCAGAACCTTCGATATGTGGCTTAGTCTTCGCACACTCTTCTGTTGCTTGTGGGCAACGGGTACGGAACACACAACCTGAAGGCGGACTGATTGGCGATGGTAGATCACCCTCCAGCATCTGAATGGTTTTGTTGCGCTCTAATTCAGGATCTGGGATCGGAACTGCCGACATCAATGCACGTGTGTATGGGTGTTTTGGATCGGCAAACAATGCCTCCGCTTCACCCAACTCAACAGCGTTACCTAGGTACATAACCAGTACGCGGTCAGAGATGTGTTTCACTACTGACAAATCGTGTGCGATAAATACTAATGAAAGACCTAGCTCTTTTTGTAGTTCTTTCAGTAGGTTAACCACCTGAGCCTGAATCGATACGTCCAGCGCTGATACCGGTTCGTCACAGATGATCATCTTAGGCTTTAGGATAAGTGCACGCGCGATACCAATACGCTGACACTGGCCACCAGAGAACTCGTGCGGGTAACGGTTGATCACGTTTGGCAGTAGACCTACCTTCGCCATCATTTCTTTAACGCGGTCTTTCACTTCTTGCTTAGTCAGTTCTGGGTAGAATGTCTCTAGCGGCTCAGCGATGATGTCACCGACTGTCATACGCGGGTTCAAAGAAGCCAAAGGATCTTGGAAAATCATTTGGATTTCTTTGCGCGTTTCACGGCGTTGTACTTCTTTCATCTTCGTCAGGTCTTGGCCTAACCAAACTACTTCACCGTCTGTTGCTTCAACCAAACCAATGATCGCGCGAGCAAACGTCGATTTACCACAACCAGACTCACCTACCACACCAAGAGTCTCACCTTCATATAGACGAACGTTTACGCCGTCTACTGCTTTTAGGCTTGAAGGTTTTGACCAAGGCCATGCAGATTTTGATGCAATGCTGAAGTGAACTTTCAGATCAGATACATCCAGAATTAGCTTTTTATCTGTACTCATTTGCTCCAAGCCTCCCATTCAGAAAAACATGCACGCTGACGGCCATCACCAAACGGCGTCAGAATTGGTGCTTCACGCTTACAACGATCCATCACACGGTGGCAGCGATCTTGGTAAGGACAGCCAGGTGGTAGACGAAGCAAGTTTGGCGGGTTACCTGGAATCGTTGGCAGGATCTCGCCTTCTGTATCCAAACGAGGAATCGCCTTCAATAGACCTTCCGCGTAAGGGTGGCTTGGGTTGTAGAAGATTTCGTTCACCGTGCCGTACTCCATGGTACGACCTGCGTACATCACAAGTACTTTGTCACAAGAACCCGCTACGACACCAAGGTCGTGCGTGATCATGATGATTGCAGTGTTGAACTCAGATTTCAGTTCGTTAAGCAGGTCCATGATCTGTGCTTGAACCGTAACGTCCAATGCCGTAGTTGGCTCATCCGCAATAAGCAGTTTTGGACGACACAGTAGTGCCATTGCGATCATTACACGCTGACGCATACCGCCTGAGAACTCGTGTGGGTACATGGTGATACGCTTACGAGCTTCTGGGATTTTTACCGCTTCAAGCATGCGAACCGACTCTTCGAACGCTTCTGCTTTGCCCATACCTTTGTGCAGCATCAGTACTTCCATCAGCTGATCACTAACTTTCATGTATGGATTAAGAGATGTCATCGGGTCTTGGAAGATCATCGCGATCTGTTCCGCACGAACCTTGTTCAGCTCTTTTTCTGGAAGGTTAAGAATCTCATTACCTTCGAATTTCGCACTACCAGAGATAATACCGTTCTTAGCCAGTAGACCCATGATTGCGAATACAGTTTGTGACTTACCTGAACCAGACTCACCTACGATACCTAGGGTTTCACCTTGATTCAGAGAGAAGTTCAAATCGTTTACTGCGGTTACGATACCATCTTGCGTGGTAAATTCGACGCGCAGATCTTTGACATCTAATAAACTCATCATTGCTTCCTTTATTCTTTCTATTTTTAATTATCTGTCTTTTGGATCCAGCGCATCGCGCAGACCGTCACCAACGTAGTTGAAGCAGAATAGAGTCACAACCATGAATGCTGCTGGGAATGCCAGCTGCCAGATTGCCACTTCCATTGTTTGCGAACCTTCTTGTAGAAGTGCGCCCCAACTTGTCATTGGTTCCTGTACACCAAGACCAAGGAATGAAAGGAATGACTCAGTAAGAATCATGCTTGGGATAAGTAGTGTTGAGTAAACCGCTACGATACCCAGTACGTTTGGTACGATATGGCGAGTGATGATCTTCCACTTGCTCACACCACAAACGTGTGCCGCTTCAATAAACTCTTTACTACGCAGACTTAGTGTTTGACCACGTACGATACGAGCCATATCTAGCCATGCGATAGCACCGATAGCGACGAAGATAAGAACGATGTTACGACCGAAGAATGTTACCAGTACGATAACTAGGAACATGAACGGAACCGCGTATAGGATTTCAAGAATACGCATCATGATACGGTCAACTTTACCGCCGATGAAGCCAGAAGCCGCACCGTAAAGCGTACCAATCACAACCGCAACCAATGCACCTAGAACACCAACCATTAGAGAGATACGACCACCAATTAGCGTACGTACGTAAAGGTCACGACCTAAGCTGTCAGTACCGAACCAGTGCTCAGCACTTGGACCGACGTGCATTGCGTACCAGTCTGTATCATCAAATGTGTAAGGTGCCAACATTGGCAGGAAGATTACCGCAAGGGTCATCAATGTAAGAATGAACAAGCTCACCATTGCCGCTTTGTTACGCATAAAGCGGATACGGGCGTCTTGCCACAAACTACGGCCTTCAACTTCCAGGTTCTCTGCAAATTTCTCGACCGCTTCAAGATTCTCTTTTTTCGTTAACATAACCATACTTCCCTGTTAGTAGCGAATTTTCGGGTCAATCATTGCTAGCAGAATATCAACGATAGCGTTGAACAAGATGAATAGGAAACCAATTAGAATGGTTACACCCATTACTAGCGAGTAGTCACGGTTGAAGGCTGCGTTTACGAACAGCTTACCGATACCAGGCAGACCAAAGATGGTCTCAACAACCACCGAGCCGGTAATAATGCCGACAAACGCTGGTCCCATGTAGGACACAACTGGAAGTAACGCTGGTTTTAATGCGTGTTTCAGGATGATGTAACGGTAACTTAGACCTTTCGCACGAGCAGTACGAATAAAGTTACTGTTCAATGTCTCGATCATAGAACCACGAGTGATACGAGCAAACGTGGCAACATAAAGCAGTGACATAGCAATGACTGGCAGCACTAAGTATTGCCATGAGCCATCATGCCAACCACCCGCAGGGAATAAATTCCAGTGGAGCGAGAACAAGTAAATCAGAGCAGGCGCTAGTACGAAGGATGGCATTACGACCCCAAGCATCGCCGTCGACATAATGGTGTAATCAAGCCACGAGTTTTGTTTGAGCGCGGCTATGGTCCCGATCGTTACCCCCAGAATCACCGTGAAGATAAAGGCAATGAAGCCTACCTTCGCCGATACTGGGAGTGCTACCGAGATTAGCTCGTTTACTGTGTAATCTAAGTATTTGAATGAAGGACCAAAGTCACCTTGGATTACGTTAGTCAAATACGTGGTGTATTGCTCAAATACTGGCTTATCTAGGCCGTATTTGGCTTCAATGTTCGCCATAACTTCTGGCGGTAATGGACGCTCGCTCGAGAATGGGTTACCCGGTGCGAAACGCATGAGAAAGAAAGATACGGTGATCAAAACCAACATTGTTGGGATCGCCTCAAATATCCTTTTTGCGATGAATTTAAGCATAAACTCACTCTTTCAGTCTGTGACAGTTAAAAAATTGATGATAGGCAACACACGCAGCCTGGCGGATGCGCGTGTGCCTTATTCTTATAGTTTTGAAGCTAAACGATTAGTTAGCTTTGATGTAAAGATCTTTTGAGTAGATCTTCTCTTCCGCGTTGTTAGCAGGGAAACCACCAACGTGCGGGTTTAGTAGACGTGAACGCACGTACTGGTAAATTGGTGCGATTGGCATTTCTTTCGCCATCAGCTTTTCAGCATCTAGGTAAATTTGAGTACGCTCTTCTTCTGAAGTCGACTTAAGTGCTTTGTCGATCAGTGCGTCGTACTCTTTACTACCCCAGTGCTGACCACCAGTAGTGTTCGAGCTAACCATAAGGGTTAGGAATGAAGATGCTTCGTTGTAGTCGCCACACCAACCAGCGCGTGCAACTTCGAAATCACCTTGATCTTTAGTAGATAGGTATGTTTTCCACTCTTGGTTTTCTAGTGTAACGTCTAGACCAAGCGTTTTCTTCCACATTGAACCTAGAGCAACAGCTAGCTTCTTGTGGTTCTCGTTCGTGTTGTAAAGAAGAGAGAACTTAAGTGGGTTGCCTTTACCGTAACCCGCTTCTTCAAGAAGGCGTGCAGCTTCTGCGTTACGCTCTTTTTGCGTCATCTTACCGTAAACTGGTAGCTCAGGGTCGAAGTGCGCTGTAATTTCAGGCGTTAGGAAGTATGCTGGTTTTTGGCCTTGAGCAAGGATTGCTTTTGCAACGATATCACGGTCAATCGCGTAAGAAATCGCTTTACGAACACGAACGTCGTTAAATGGTTCTTTCTTCGTGTTGAATGAGTAGTAGTAAGTACACAGGCTACCCTCAACCGATACTGACTCAGGATGCTCTTTTTGCAGACGCTTAAAGTGCTCAGTCGGTAGCGTTGATGTGAAATCGATCTCGCCAGATAGGAAACGGTTCATTTCCGCTACTGCGTTTTCGATAGGTAGGAAAGTAACCTTGTTGATAACAGTTTTGTCGTTATCCCAGTACTGTTCGTTACGAGTCAGCTCTAGACGCTCGTTCACAACCCAGTTGTTTACTACATAAGCGCCGTTACCTACGAAGTTTTCTGGTTTCGTCCATTGATCACCGAACTTCTCAACTGTTCCTTTGTGAACTGGTTTCATTGTTGTGTGGCCAGTCATCATTACAAAGTAAGGAACCGCAGTATCTAGTTCAACGACTAGAGTGTGATCATCAGTCGCCTTAACACCTAGCTCGCTTTTGTCTTTTTTACCCGCAACGATATCTTTCGCATTCTTCATCTTGGTGTATTCCATGTACCAAGAATAAGGAGAAGCAGTTGCAGGATCGACAGCACGCTGCCAGCTGAACACGAAGTCTTGTGCTGTTACAGGCTCGCCATTAGACCATTTTGCGTCTTTACGTAGGTGGAAAGTGAAGGTTTTGTTGTCTGGGGTTTCCCAGCTTTCAGCAACACCAGGGATAGTGTCGCCATCTGCATTCTGATTCACCAAGCCTTCAAGAAGATCACGAATCACGTGTGACTCAGGAACACCTTGAGATTTATGCGGGTCAATTGTCGCAACTTCAGTACCGTTACCACGAACAAGTTCTTGTTTATCAGCTAGTTTAGTACCTGCTGGAACATCAGCAGCAAAAGCGGTAGTAGAAGCGGCAGCCACTGCCAGACCAGCACCTAGAAGAAGGGCTTGAGTGATTTTGTTCTTATACATGCGTAAAACTCCGAGTTTTTCATTAGCATCCATGACTTCTCTGCAAGGGACTGGAACGGTCAGCATTTTAGAACTTTTTAGCGCACTTTCTGAGCACAAAACTCTAAAACCTTACAAAGACTGCGGCACACATTAGCAATCATTGAAGTAATTTGCCATAAAAATGTAGCAAAAAAACTAATAATTCTGTAAATACCATTCATATTCAGCAATAAATACTAGTTAATAAGTATTCGCTAGCAAAATGGGGATATGAGATATCATTTAACAGGCGAAACTTTCGATAAATCTAAATTTAAACGATTTGATAGCATCTTATGCTAGATATGCACATATTAATTAACATTTACCATGGTACAAGTCTAACAAATTATTGTTTATATCTTGTTCAAGATTTTTTATTGTGAACAGGATCACCGTTCGGTAAACAAGTGAAATGTACGGTATTTAGAGAAGTTATTTAGCCCTCGTTTAGTGGGAGCTAATTTGAAGAGAGGAAGGTCTGGAAATGGAAAAGGCCAAGTCATCTAAACAACTTGGCCATAGGTAGCTACTCGCGATAGAAAAGGAGTTATTTCTCCCAGCGCTGCGCTGCGTGATGATCGGTATCTCGCGATTCAATCCAGCGGTTTTCACTGGTGGTGCGTTCTTTTTTCCAGAATGGTGCTTTGGTCTTTAGAAAGTCCATAATGAACTCGCAAGCATCAAATGCCGCACCACGGTGTGCACTGGACACACCAACAAAAACAATTTGGTCACCTGTATCGAGATCACCAATACGGTGAATAACGCGCACACCTAACAAAGGCCAACGTGATTCCGCTTCATCGCAGATGTCGATCAGGCTTTTCTCCGTCATACCCGGATAATGCTCTAGGTGAAGACCAACCACGTTATCACCAAGGTTCATATCACGAACTTTACCGATAAAGGTAACTACCGCACCAGAGGCCGTGCCTTCTGATAGACGTTGGTACTCTTGATCGACCGAAAAGTCTTCAGCTTGTACAGAAACGCGAGGATCCATATTAGCCCCCTGTTACCGGTGGGAAGAAGGCAACTTCATCGCCCGCTTTCACTACAGTGTCTAAAGGTACGATAGACTGGTTTACCGCAGCCAGTAACTTGCCTGGTTCTAGCGCTAAATCCCACTTGCCTTCTTTGTCAGCACCCGATTCAACAAGGTGAACTCGAATGGCTTCTACATTATCAAACTGGCCTTCAAGTTCTAGACCATCCATACCAACTAGCTCTCGCGTTTGAGCAAAGAAAAGTACTTTAATCATTATTCCGCCTTGAAGTGTCCTGATTTACCGCCCGTCTTCTCTAGTAGACGAACTTGTTCAATAACCATGTCTTTCTGCACCGCTTTACACATATCGTAAATCGTTAACGCTGCTACTGAAGCCGCCGTCAGCGCTTCCATTTCCACGCCTGTTTTACCCGCTAGCTTACATACAGATTCGATACGTACCTTGTTTTCTGCTTCTATAGCTTCCAGTTGAACTTCAACCTTAGAAAGCAACAGAGGATGACAAAGAGGAATCAAATCCCATGTTTTCTTAGCAGCTTGAATACCAGCAATACGAGCAGTCGCAAACACATCACCTTTGTGGTGTTGGCCTGAAACAATAAGTTGTAGTGTTTCTGGAGCCATGTGCACGAACGCTTCAGCACGTGCTTCACGAACGGTTTCTGCTTTTGCTGATACGTCTACCATGTTAGCTTCGCCAGACGCGTTGATATGTGTAAATTGGGTCATTGTTTTTCCTTCGCTTTTAGGAAAGGTTATACAGATAGGTGTGGCATGAAGTTACAAGGACGGTGGCTTGCATCTAACTGTTGCTTGATGATCTTCGTCCAACCAGTACGGCACGCACCAGTAGAACCCGGCATCGCGAAGATAACGGTATGGTTAGCAAAGCCTGCAATCGCGCGAGATTGAATCGTTGAAGTACCAATCTCTTCGTAAGAAACCAAGCGGAATAGTTCACCGAAGCCTTCTACTTCTTTATCAAATAGCGGCTTAAGTGCTTCTGGCGTGCTATCACGTGAAGTGAAACCTGTACCGCCTGTGATCATGATTGCTTGTACATTTTCGTCAGCAATCCACTGAGAAACGATCGCACGAATCTTGTACATGTCATCGATAACGATTTGTTTATCGACAACGTTGTGACCCGCTTCTTTCGCGTGCTCAACTAGGTAGCCACCAGAAGTGTCGTTTTCTTCAGTACGAGTGTCAGATACCGTTAGAACGGCAATGTTTGCAGGTTGAAATTTGCTTTCAGCGTGACCCATTTGTTCACCTATTCTCTAATTTGCTTTTGATACGCAGGGTATCGATTCTGGAAAAATCATCAGAAGCCACGTCAGCTCCCGATGTAAAATCTGATTGGAATTAGCCGCCGATAGACGCAAGATGTGGCGTCATACCTGTATTGCCATCGTGCAAGAAGTGACTAACGGATTTCGTTTGCAGCTGCGCTTGAATACGTTCAATCAATTCTTCCTCTTGCTCGTCACGTTCTAATAGGTCACGTAATTCCACGCCATGCTCACCGAACAGACACAGATGCAGTTTACCCATAGCCGATACACGAAGTCGGTTACAGCTCTCACAGAAGTCTTTCTCATACGGCATGATTAGGCCAATTTCACCCTTATAATCTGGATGAACAAATACCTGTGCAGGACCATCATTATGAGAACGTACTTTAAGTAACCAACCGTTGGCGATTAATTGATTTCGGATTGCCACACCAGAGACATGATGCTTGGCAAACAGATCATCCATTTCTCCCGTCTGCATTAATTCTATAAAACGCAGTTGGATGGGACGATCTTTAATCCAGTTAAGGAAAGCAGGTAGCTCGTTGTGGTTGAGGTCTTTCATCAGTACCACATTCACTTTGACTTGCTCATAACCCACTTCGAACGCACGTTCGATACCATTCATCACCTCAGTGAACTTATTTTCACCTGTAATTTGATGGAACATACGTGGGTCAAGACTATCCACACTCACGTTAATGTGCGTGAGGCCAGCGTCATGCCAGTCCGCCACTTGCTTCGCCATGCGGTAGCCGTTAGTCGTTGTCGCGACTTTTTTGATACCCGGCGTGGTTGCGACTGAGTGAATAATGTCAGTAAAGTCTTTGCGTAAACTCGGCTCGCCACCTGTGATACGTACCTTTGAGGTACCACAATCAGCAAACGCTTTGACGACACGTTTGATCTCAGGGAGAGATAAAAAAGACGAGTTTTTATTGCCCGATGGCTTATAGCCGTCAGGAAGGCAATAGGTACATTTGAAATTACATACGTCGGTCACAGACAGACGCAAGTAATAGAACTTACGATGAAATTTGTCTTCGAATTGTTGCGCCACGGAACACCTTTCCAAACACGGGAGGCATAATCATTTCCAATTATGCCCTTGTGACAGAATGTCACTGGCTCAAAATGCTTATCCTTGGACTTAGCATAGTAAGCTCGGAGTTATGGCAACCAGCACTATAATATAAGCACTTGGTAGCTTTGCCGTGTAAAATACTTAATATTCGTAATGGAATCTAGCCTTAATCGATAAAAATCTCTGTAGAAACACAATTTACTTCCTAGTGAGTACACGGCTATTACTCAATAAGATAAATTGTAGTCGGTTATGACAAAAAATATTAGAAGAACACGATGAAAATCTATAACGACAAAAAGGTTGCCGCGGTTGGCGGTGGCCATGGTCTAGGTCGAATGCTATCGGCTTTGAAAGACTTCGGCGAAAATGCAACCGGAATTGTAGCAACAACAGATAATGGTGGCTCAACTGGGCGAATTCGTCATTGCCAAGGCGGTATTGCTTGGGGAGATACACGTAATTGCATCAACCAGCTCATCACGGAGCCTTCTATCAGCTCAATGATGTTTGAATATCGTTTTCGTGGCGCTGGCGAACTTGATGGACATAACCTAGGTAATCTAATGTTGACGGCTTTAGATCACCTATCAGTGCGGCCTCTTGATGCTATCAACTTGATCCGCAACATGCTGAAAGTAGACGTCAATATCTTACCGATGTCAGAGCACCCATCTGACCTGACAGCGCTTGCGGTTGACGGCCAACTAGTAACTGGTGAAACCAATGTAGACGAGATGAACAAAGAACTGCGTCGTCTCGATCTTTCTCCAGAAGTCCCTGCGACAAAAGAAGCGATCACAGCTCTAGAACAGGCTGATGCAATCATCCTAGGCCCAGGCAGTTTTCTAACCAGCATAATGCCACCTTTGCTACTTCCGGAACTTGGGAAAGCCATTGCGAATAACCATAATGCTAAACTTATATTCGTTGCCAACTTGAGCCCTGAATTTGGTCCCGCTGGCTTAATGTCTTTGAGACAGAAATTAGAATGGTGTGAGCGCGCCTGCCAAGGAAGAAAGATTGACGTAGTTTTGGCGGAAGATGCGGATGATGAGGTAAATGCACACTGGAATGTTGTCACACAATCACTTGCTTCTACCAATCGAGATTGGCGACATGATCGTGATAAGTTAAAACAAGCGATTGTTGACCAATTAACGCTATAAGAGACATAAGAAAAGAGGCGCTATGCCTCTTTTCTGTATACGTCTACTATTGACCCCAGCTCAAGTAAGCTTTTTGTGTAACCTTCAGCGTATCAAGCATCATAGACACATCACCATCATGGCTTAGTGACTCTCCTCGCTTCACTTTGTGATCAATTTGAATCGCTAAGTCACATAAGCGGTCGGCACCAAAACTCGCCGCACTGCTCTTCAATGCATGGCTGATTTCTTTCAAATACACAAGTTGGCCATCACTGGAATCAGCGTTTAGATTGTCGACATATGAGTTCATCTCACCGAGGAAAATATCCAATAGAATAGGAACATTTTCACTACCTATTTCATCAGACAACTCATCAATTTTTTGTTGATTTAACACTTCCTTGTTCATGCCTTTTTCTGCTCTTCGGTTTGATTCCAAGTTTGGAGCTTACGATAAATCGTTGAAGGGCTTACATCCAAATACCCAGCAGCTCTCGGTATATTGCCATCGCAAGCCTCTATCGCCTGTTCAATGGCGGACTTCTCTGTCATCCACAACGGTATAATATCAGAAGCGGAAAAACTCTCGATTTCAACGGCTCTTGGCATTGGTGTCTTAGTCATTGGCGCGTTCAACGGCGGCGGTAACATGTCTAAAGAAATCTCTTTGCCGCTGTTCAAGACAACAATGTTACGCAACACGTTTTGCAATTGGCGAACGTTTCCAGGCCATTCGTAATCATTGAATCGCTCTATTACCTCTGGAGAGAAACGTACAAAGCTCTTCCCTTCTTCATGCGACATGTAGCCAAGCAATGAATAAGCAATTTCAATTACATCTTCACCACGTTCACGTAGTGGTGGGAGGTGTAATGGAATTACGTACAAACGATAGTAAAGGTCTTCACGGAAACGGCCTTCTTGAACCTCTTTCCATGGGTCGCGGTTGGTCGCACACACAAAGCGCACGTCTACGCTCTTCATTTTAGAAGAACCGACCTTTTGGAACGTACCCGTTTGAATAAAACGCAATAACTTAGTTTGAAGATCCAAGTCCATTTCACACAGCTCATCAAGGAACAGCGTGCCGCCATCAGCCAGTTCTGCCGCACCTTGTCGATCATTAGCCGCACCGGTGAAAGCACCTTTTACGTGACCAAACAGTTCACTTTCAATAAGGTCTTTCGGAATTGCTGCACAGTTGATGGCGATAAACGGCTTATCTCCACGCTTACTTGCTGCGTGAATCGCCTCCGCACACACTTCTTTACCCGTGCCACTTTCACCAGTAATGAAAATACTCGCCTTACTGCTCGCAGCAGAGTCAATGGTGCGGTAAACCTGCTGCATGGTTTGGCTACTGCCAATAAAGCCTTGATAATTTTGATTGCCAGGGTTGTCAGCTTCATTCTTTAATTTCGTTGCTTTGCGGATCGCATTATTCACCGTGACACGTAATCGGTCGGCTTCGCAGGGCTTAATTAAAAAATCTTGAGAACCATGACGCATTGCCTCTACGGCCGTATCAATAGAGCCGTGTGCCGTCATAAAAATGATCGGGACGTCTGGGTTACTCTCTTTAACCGCATGGAGAACATCCATACCTGTCATATCGGGTAGACGCAGATCCAGCAGAATTAAATCTGGGATTCGGTGCTTTAAACTGTCAATAGCATCACGCCCAGTGCCAACGATATTAATATCAATACCAAGAGGTGTTAGATAGGAGCGATATAACGCTGCGACGGATGCGGTATCTTCGACCATCAATAGATAGCGAGACTTTTGACCTTCATTAGATTGCATAACCTAGCCAATTTATCGTTGTGTTTTAAATAATAATCGCATTACGCTTTGCATTTTGCAAATAAACAATCGTAATAAAATGAAATGCTAAATTAGGAAAGTATACAGATCAATGAGATGAAGAATGGCACGATGTATGCGTTACATAATGTGACCCCTCGGGTCACCTAGCCAACTGACGTTGTTTGTGAATTCTATATTCACGCAATGAGCCAATAGACCCGACTGCCTATTGGCTTTTTTTTGTCTTCGATTCAAGAGTGCCGAATCACCCAAGTACACTAAATATTCAATCCTAAGTATTGAAACATAAGCACTTGGGCATTGTGTCGGTAATCAAATTACCGCTAATCAGGCTAACTATTTGCAATGAACTGCGCGCGTAACTTCTCAATCTCATCGCGTTTTTGGGCAGCCAACTCAAATTCAAGATCTTGGGCGTGTTGGTACATCGCCGCTTCCAAGCGACTGATCTCTTTCTCCAACTGCTGCGGAGACATAATCTCGTAGGTTTGCGAAGGCTCAGCCACTTTCGATAACGGTACTTGCTTATTGTTACGCTGACGCTTCGACTTAGTGATATCCCCTAGCTCCATAATATCTTTGATATTACGTTTCAGAGCTTGTGGCTCAATACCCATCTTCTCATTGTAAGCTCGCTGTTTTTCACGACGGCGGTCGGTTTCGTCCATCGCCTTTTTCATCGACTTCGTGATCGAATCCGCATACAGAATTGCTTTACCTTCGAGGTTACGTGCCGCTCGACCAATCGTCTGAATCAGGGAGCGTTCAGATCGCAAGAAGCCCTCTTTATCCGCATCCAGAATTGCTACCAGTGAAACTTCTGGCATATCCAAGCCTTCTCGTAACAAGTTGATCCCCACCAGCACATCGAACTCGCCTAAACGGAGGTCGCGAATAATTTCAACACGTTCTACCGTATCAATATCTGAGTGCAGGTAACGAACCCTCACATCGTGCTCATGAAGGTATTCGGTCAAGTCTTCTGCCATACGCTTGGTTAACGTCGTCACCAGAACGCGCTCATCTTTCGCCGCTCGAATTCGAATTTCAGATAGCAAATCATCAACCTGAGTCGCTACCGGACGAACTTCCAACTCTGGGTCAAGTAGACCTGTCGGACGTACCACCTGATCAGCAATTTCATCGGCTGATTTTTCCAGCTCGTAGTTACCCGGTGTCGCCGAGACAAATATCGTCTGTGGAGAAATCGCTTCGAATTCTTCAAACTTCATCGGACGGTTATCCAATGCAGAAGGCAGGCGGAAACCAAACTCAACCAGTGTTTCTTTACGGGAACGATCACCTTTATACATGGCGCCAATTTGTGGAACCGTCACGTGGGACTCATCGATGATCAGCAAACCATCGTGTGGCAAATAATCAAATAGTGTCGGTGGCGGCTCACCCTCAGCACGGCCACTCAAGTAACGAGAGTAGTTTTCGATACCTGAACAGAAGCCCAGCTCGTTCATCATCTCAATATCGAATTGGGTGCGTTGGCTGATGCGTTGTTCTTCTAGAAGCTTATTGTTATCCAGAAGCTGCTTCTTACGCACTTCAAGCTCATCTTTGATGCTTTCAATCGCATCAAGAATACGCTCACGTGGCGTAACATAGTGCGTCTTTGGATAAATAGTATAACGCGGCAAGTCGCGCTGTTTGACCACTCCAGTCAATGGGTCGAATACGCTAATGCAATCGACTTCATCGTCAAACATCTCTACACGTACAGCATCTTGGTCTGATTCGGCCGGGAAGATGTCAATCACTTCACCTCGAACACGGAACTGGCCACGTTCAAATGCAACGTCATTGCGTGAGTATTGCAGCTCTGCAAGGCGGCGTAGCATATCGCGCTGATCAATCACATCACCGCGACGTAAGTGCAACATCATTTGTAGATACGATTCTGGATCACCCAAACCATAGATAGCCGATACCGACGCGACAATAATGGCATCTTTACGTTCTAGTAGTGCTTTTGTAGCGGACAAACGCATTTGTTCAATATGCGCGTTAACTGAAGCGTCTTTCTCGATAAACGTATCCGTGGTCGGAACGTACGCTTCTGGCTGGTAGTAGTCGTAGTACGACACAAAGTATTCCACCGCGTTATTGGGAAAGAAAGCCTTCATTTCGCCGTACAATTGAGCAGCTAAGGTTTTGTTAGGGGCAAGAAGAATCGCTGGTCGCTGTGCTTCTGCGATCACATTTGCCAGTGTGAATGTTTTACCCGACCCCGTTACACCCAACAGTGTCTGATGGGCAAGACCAGCATCTAACCCTTCTAACAACTGCTTAATAGCGGTTGGCTGATCACCAGATGGCTGATATTCAGAGACCAGTTCATAAACTTTACTCATACCCTTCCTCAAATTTACTGCACTTTAGCTGTATATATATACACCTTGGTAGTTTAAATCTATGCCTAATTGAATTTTATAGCGCATTGTTATGAAATTTTAAACGATGTAGTTTTTACTCTAGCCTTCTCAAAGCGAGTCTGTTATAGTCTTTCGCCCTGATCGATGACCTCCTGTTATTATCAATTCTTAGTTTCCACAACTTTTCCCCAAAATATCGTTCTACAAGCTTTTATCCCCAAAAGCCGAAATTTTATCCACCACCTTAATTCTAAGTAAAAGATAAGCGAAGCCCCTGTTTTATTTAGATTTAATCCCAATTTATTTAAATATCCCTTCGCTTAAAAGTTGTTCAGTTTCATATAAAACGCCTTTACTCAGATCTCATCAACATAGTTATCCACAATTTTGGTGGATAAGTAACTCCAGCCCTTAACTGGCAAGGTGTACAAAAAAGTAAAGAAAAAAAACTATTCTTTTTTGCGAAAAATCTATTTTTTGGTGTTGACAGAAACATAGGTGCTCGGTAAGATTCGCCCCGCTTTCAAGCAAAGCAATTCCTCCTTAGCTCAGTTGGTAGAGCGACGGACTGTTAATCCGCAGGTCGCTGGTTCAAGTCCAGCAGGAGGAGCCAAATTCAGAGAAGCCGCGTCTAAGACGCGGCTTTTTCGTATCTAGCGATCCACCTATACAAACTACCACCTCTCTTGCAACAAAAGCTCTTCCCAGAAACACGCTTTTGTTCTTCCCCTGATGTTAGTTGACTACCAGCAAAGCCACGTTAAATCAGCAGCACTAATTGCGTTTTACTTTGTTAACAACCATTCACCAAACTTTTCAATTTCTTATTAATTCATCCGCTCACATCACATACACGTATAATTTTCCATCGGGTGCATAAAACCACACCGTTCTCTGGTTGTTATTGGTGTCACAAAACACGATAATATTGGGATCGGATTTTAAGAACGTAATAACTATGACCGAATATATTTTGTTGTTGGTCGGCACTGTGCTGGTGAACAACTTTGTACTGGTGAAGTTTTTAGGCTTGTGTCCTTTTATGGGCGTATCTAAAAAACTGGAAACAGCAATTGGCATGGGCTTAGCTACAACTTTTGTACTAACGCTCGCGTCTGTGTGTGCATACTTGGTGGAAAGCTATGTTTTGCGTCCACTAGGCATCGAATATTTACGAACCATGAGCTTCATTTTGGTGATCGCTGTTGTTGTACAGTTCACCGAAATGGTCGTGCACAAAACCAGCCCGACGCTTTATCGACTGTTGGGTATTTTCCTACCTTTGATCACAACGAACTGTGCGGTTCTGGGTGTTGCTCTGCTTAACATCAATGAGAACCACAACTTTATCGAATCGATCATTTACGGTTTTGGCGCAGCGGTTGGCTTCTCTTTGGTACTGATCCTATTTGCGTCAATGCGTGAACGTATTGCTGCTGCCGACGTACCAGTGCCGTTTAAAGGCGCATCGATTGCGATGATTACCGCAGGCCTGATGTCTCTTGCCTTTATGGGCTTTACAGGTTTGGTGAAGTAAACGATGAGTACGATTTTAATTGCGATCATCGCTCTTGCTGCCCTCGCCGCTGTATTTGGGGCCATACTTGGTTTTGCATCGATTCGCTTCAAAGTCGAAGCGGATCCAATTGTCGATCAAATCGATTCTATCCTACCGCAAACTCAGTGTGGCCAATGTGGCTACCCTGGTTGTCGTCCATACGCAGAAGCAATCGCGAATGGCGATAAAATCAATAAATGTCCTCCAGGTGGCCAAGCGACCATTGAAAAGCTGGCGGATCTAATGGGCGTCGAAGCGGAAGAGTCGGCACACGATCTCGACAGCAAAGTCAAAACCGTTGCTTTTATCCATGAAGATATGTGTATCGGTTGTACCAAGTGTATTCAAGCGTGTCCTGTGGATGCGATTGTTGGTGGTACTAAAGCCCTTCATACCGTTATCAAAGACGAGTGTACCGGTTGTGACTTGTGTGTTGCTCCTTGTCCAACTGACTGTATTGAAATGATTCCTGTGGAAACCACCACAGAGAGCTGGAAATGGAAGCTTAATGCCATTCCAGTGGTTAACATTACGGATGCTGCCAATGCAGCGAACGTGACTGATTCAATTAAATAAGGTTTCGTATGTTGTCTTTGATTGAACAAATTCGTACTGGTTCGCTATGGGATTTCCCAGGCGGCGTGCATCCGGCAGAAAACAAAAAGCAATCCAACAAAACTGAATTGGTTCATGCAGCCATTCCGTCGGAAATCGTCCTACCTCTGAAACAACACATCGGTAAAGCAGGTAATCTATTGATTGCTGTTGGTGACACAGTGTTGAAAGGTCAACAGCTAACGGCGTCAGACAGTGGTTTTACTGTTCCTGTTCATGCTCCAACTTCTGGGCAAATAACAGCTATTGAGCCACGCACTGTTGCGCACCCATCAGGTTTAAGCGAACTGTGCGCAGTGATTACGCCAGATGGTAACGATACTTGGTGTGAGAAAACGCCAGTAGCCGATTACACCCAAGAATCCGCTGATGCATTGATCGACGTGATCCGCCTTGCTGGTATCTCTGGCATGGGTGGCGCAGGCTTCCCTACCGCTAAGAAGATCCAATCGGGTATTGCACGTACCGAAATTCTTATCGTTAATGCGGCAGAATGTGAACCTTACATTACCGCCGATGACAAACTCATGCAGGAACATGCAGACGAACTGATCCAAGGTATCGAGATCGTCGAGCATATCCTTAAGCCAAAACTGACCATCATTGGTATTGAAGATAACAAGCCAGCAGCAATCAAAGCACTGGAACAAGCGGCGATGAATAAAGACATCGTGATCCGCGTTATCCCAACCAAATACCCTTCTGGTGGTGAGAAGCAGCTCATCAAGATTTTGACCAACAAAGAAGTTCCTAGCGGCGCTATCCCTGCAGATATTGGCATCCTGGTTCAAAACGTTGGTTCTCTCTACTCAATTAAACGTGCAGTGATCGATGGCGAACCTGTAGTAAATCGCATCGTGACTCTGACGGGTAAGACCTTCAAGCAACCACGTAACGTTTGGACGCTACTTGGTACGCCAGTACAAGCACTGTTAGACGAGTTTGGCTACAAAGCAGATAAGAAACTGCAGCGCCTGATCATGGGTGGTCCAATGATGGGCTTTACACTCCCCCACGCTCAGGTTCCTATCACTAAAACGGCAAACTGTATTCTGGCACCTAAGCGTCGAGAGATCGCTTCTGACCAATACGAAATGGAATGTATCCGTTGTAGCCAATGTGCGGAAGCGTGCCCTGCATCGCTATTGCCACAGCAGCTTCAGTGGTATGCAAAAAGCCAAGAATACGAAAAGCTGGAAGAGCTGAACTTAAAAGACTGTATTGAATGTGGCGCGTGCGCGTTTGTGTGCCCAAGTGAAATCCCACTGGTTCAATACTATCGTCAAGCGAAAGCTGAAATCCGTACACGCGCTCAAGAAGCGGCAGCAGCTGAACGAGCTAAGCTGCGCTTTGAAGAGAAGAAAGCGCGTATGGAACGCGAAAAAGCAGAACGTGAAAATCGCTTTAAGAAAGCCGCAGATGATCGTCGTAAAGACATGAAAGCCTCTGGCGGTGACGATGCGATTGCTGCAGCCATCGCTCGCGTGAAAGCACAAAAAGACAATGCCGAAGCCAAAGCGGAACCAGCAGTGAAACCTGCGGTTGCAGCCGCGATTGCCAAAGCGAAAGCCAAACAAGCTGCGGCGGCTCAATCTGGTGCAGCCGAGCCTGATAACTCAGAAATGGCGAAGCTACGCGAAGAACGCAAACGTCTTGCTCGCGAACGCAAAGCGCAAAAAGAACAAGGCGACGCAGCTACAGATAATGCTGACGACAAGAAGTCAGCGGTTGCCGCAGCGATTGCCCGTGCTAAAGCGAAGAAAGCTCAACAAGAAGACGCATCAGCACCTGCTGAAGCTGGTGACAAGAAAGCAGCCGTCGCGGCAGCTATCGCCAGAGCTAAAGCGAAAAAAGCACAACAAGAGGATTCAACCGAATCGGTAGAAGCTGAAGCGCCTACAGAACAAACGGAAGATCCGAAGAAAGCCGCTGTTGCCGCAGCCATTGCTCGTGCAAAAGCGCGCAAAGCTCAGCAAGAAGACTCTACGGAATCTGCAGAAGCGGAAACACCAGCAGAACAAGCTGAAGAACCAAAGAAAGCCGCTGTTGCTGCAGCGATTGCTCGTGCCAAAGCACGTAAAGCTCAGCAAGAAGCACAAACAGAATCTGTTGAAGCGGAAGCTCCTTCTGAAGAACCAGAAGTCGATCCGAAGAAAGCCGCTGTTGCCGCAGCTATTGCTCGTGCTAAAGCACGTAAAGCGCAGCAAGAGGCACAAACAGAATCTGTTGAAGCGGAAGCTCCTTCTGAAGAGCCAGAAGTGGATCCAAAGAAAGCTGCTGTTGCCGCTGCCATTGCTCGCGCTAAAGCGCGTAAAGCCCACCAAGAAGCACAAACAGAAACTGTTGAAGCGGAAGCGCCTGCAGAACAAGCTGAAGATCCGAAGAAAGCAGCAGTTGCCGCTGCCATTGCTCGTGCTAAAGCGCGTAAAGCGCAGCAAGAGGCACAAACAGAATCTGTTGAAGAAACGCCTTCTGAAGAGCCAGAAGTGGATCCAAAGAAAGCTGCAGTTGCCGCAGCTATTGCTCGTGCCAAAGCGCGTAAAGCTCAGCAAGAAGGTTCTACTGAATCTATAGAAACGGAAGCGCCTGCAGAACAAGCTGAAGATCCGAAGAAAGCCGCAGTTGCCGCAGCCATTGCTCGTGCCAAAGCACGCAAAGCTCAGCAAGACGCACAAACAGAATCTGTTGAAGAAACGCCTTCTGAAGAACCAGAAGTGGATCCAAAGAAAGCCGCTGTTGCCGCTGCCATTGCTCGTGCCAAAGCACGTAAAGCTCAGCAAGAAGCGAATAAGAACAATACTGAGGAGAACGAGTAATGTCGTTTTTTATTGCCAGTTCACCACACGCTCACAGCCGTCGCAGCACGCCTGATTTGATGAAATGGGTAGCACTGTGCGCTATTCCTGGCTTAGTGGCTCAAACCTACTTCTTTGGTTGGGGCACCATCATTCAACTTGTGTTCGCTATTGCGGTCGCAGTGTCACTTGAAGCATTAGTCATGCTTGTGCGTAAGCGTTCTCCAATACGCGCACTACGTGATAACAGTGCCATCGTGACAGCATGGCTATTAGCCGTGGCAATCCCACCATGGTCCCCTTGGTGGATCATGGTTATCGGTTTGATTTTTGCCATCGTTATTGCAAAGCACTTATACGGTGGTATTGGTCAAAACCTATTTAACCCAGCAATGGTCGCTTACGTTGTATTGCTTATCTCCTTCCCTGTCCAAATGACAAGTTGGAGCGCGCCTGTTTCATTAATGTCTGAGCATGTGACTTTTGCAGACGCGTTGTCTCTGATCTTCACTGGCTATGACTTTGATGGTTTGTCGCTGCAACAAGTTCGCGCTGGTGTGGATGGCGTAACAATGGCAACTCCATTAGATGCATTCAAAACCGGTATTCATACCGGTGCTACGCCAAGTGAGGTACTTTCACAGCCAATGTTTGGTGGGCTTGCGGGTATCGGTTGGCAATGGGTAAACCTAGCTTACTTGGTTGGTGGCCTAGTGATGATCAAGAAACGCATCATCCAATGGTACATTCCTGTTGGTTTCCTAGGTAGCTTGGCACTGTTTAGTACCGTGTTTAGCTTGATCATGCCGGGAGAAACCGCGTCACCAATCTTCCACCTACTTTCAGGTGCAACGATGTTAGGCGCGTTCTTCATCGCTACCGACCCTGTTTCAGCATCAACGACCGTGAAAGGTCGCTTGATTTTTGGTGCTCTAATCGGTGCGTTGGTATTTATTATTCGTAGTTGGGGTGGCTTCCCAGATGGCGTTGCATTCGCCGTTCTGCTTGCCAATATGTGTGTACCGTTGATCGACTACTACACCAAACCAAGAACTTACGGTCACTGAGGTAAACATGTTAACCGCTATTAGAAAAAATGGTCTGACATTGGCGATCTTCGCCTGTGCTACAACAGGTCTTGTGGCACTGACTCAGTACCTAACAAAAGATCAAATTAAGCTTCAGGAACAAAAGCAATTGCTGTCGGTTCTTAACCAAGTGATTCCGGAAGAAATGCATGACAACAACCTTGTTGCGGCATGTACTATGGTATCTGCGCCGGATCTAGGTACGGTTCGCTCGATGCCAACTTACATTGCCACTAAAGATGGCCAACCGACGGCAATGGCGATTGAGTCCATCGCACCAGATGGCTACAACGGTGAAATCAAAATCATCACTGGCATCGATAACCAAGGCAAGATCCTTGGTACTCGTATCCTAAGCCATCAAGAAACACCGGGGTTGGGTGATAAAATTGATCTACGCGTTACGGACTGGATCTTGAGCTTCACTGGTAAGCAAGTGACAGAAAGTAACTGGAATTCTTGGCAAGTTCGTAAAGATGGTGGCGATTTCGATCAGTTTACTGGCGCAACCATTACCCCTCGTGCGGTAGTGAAAGCGGTGAGAAACACAGTAAACTACGTAAATAAGTCTCGTGATGAGATTCTAAATCAGCCCCTAGACTGCGCAGGAGGCAACCATGAGTGAAAATAAACTGCTAATGAAAAACGGCATGTGGAGCAACAACCCTGCCCTAGTGCAACTTCTGGGGTTGTGTCCTCTACTTGCGGTTTCTTCCACTATTACCAACGCCCTTGGTTTGGGTATTGCAACCTTATTGGTGCTTGTTGGTTCGAACGTGACGGTTTCACTGATTCGTAACTACGTACCAAAAGAAATCCGTATTCCCGTTTTCGTTATGATCATCGCCGCCTTGGTAACTTGTGTTCAACTCCTGATGAACGCTTATGCCTACGGACTGTATCTATCTCTGGGCATCTTCATCCCACTGATCGTAACTAACTGTATTATCATCGGCCGTGCAGAAGCTTACGCATCGAAGAATGATCCATTGCCAGCAGCACTAGACGGTTTCTGGATGGGACTGGGTATGACAACAGTATTGGTTGTACTTGGTGCTATGCGTGAACTTATCGGTAACGGTACTCTATTTGATGGCGCAGACCTACTATTGGGAGACTGGGCTGCGGCACTGCGTATTCAAGTTTTCCACTTTGATAGCAGCTTCCTATTGGCATTATTGCCGCCAGGGGCTTTTATCGGCGTAGGACTTTTGATTGCGTTGAAAAACGTTATCGACAGCTCAATTCAGGCACGTCAGCCAAAAGAAGAAAAACCAGCCATTGAGCGTGCTCGCGTAACTAACGCATAATATAAGAATTCTAAAATCAAGGCTCTACCACTCGTAGGGCCTTTTTCATAAACCGCAAAGACGGGTTTGGAAGTCAGCAATGAACAAAGTCAAAAGAATTGAAATTCTCGAACGACTCCGAGAAAACAATCCCAACCCTCAGACGGAGCTTAACTGGAGCACACCGTTTGAGTTGCTTATTGCCGTACTGCTTTCTGCGCAGGCGACAGACGTAAGTGTAAACAAAGCAACAGACAAGCTTTACCCTGTAGCGAACACACCACAAGGCATTCTTGATTTGGGTGTCGATGGTTTAAAGGAATACATCAAAACCATCGGTCTATTTAATTCAAAAGCCGAAAACACCATCAAGACTTGTAAGATCTTGCTAGAGAAGCACAACGGCGAAGTGCCAGAAGATCGTGCAGCACTTGAAGCTTTGCCGGGTGTAGGTCGTAAAACCGCTAACGTGGTACTGAATACCGCCTTCGGTTGGCCAACTATTGCAGTGGACACGCACATCTATCGTGTTTCTAACCGTACCAAGTTTGCGATGGGTAAAACCGTCGACGACGTAGAAGAAAAACTTCTTAAAGTGGTGCCAAAAGAGTTTAAGCTTGATGTACACCACTGGCTGATCCTTCATGGTCGTTACACATGTGTGGCAAGAAAGCCGCGCTGTGGCAGTTGTATCATCGAAGATCTGTGTGAATTCAAAGAAAAAGTGTACCCAGACGAATAACCCCGTCTGAAACAATCGCTAGGAGCAAATAATGTCAAACGGTCGAATTCTTCACACCATGCTGCGCGTGGGTGATCTAGACAAATCTATCAAGTTCTACACTGAAGTCATGGGCATGCAGTTGCTTCGTACTAATGAAAACAAAGAGTACGAATACACGCTGGCGTTCCTTGGTTACGGTGATGAGTCTCAAGGTGCCGTCATTGAGCTGACTTACAATTGGGGTAAAACCGAGTACGACCTAGGCTCTGCATTTGGCCACATCGCAATTGGCGTAGACGATATCTACTCAACTTGCGACGCAATCAAAGCAGCTGGCGGTAACGTGACTCGCGAAGCAGGCCCAGTTAAAGGCGGAACGACTCATATCGCTTTCGTTAAAGACCCAGATGGCTACATGATTGAACTGATTCAAAATAAACAAGCATCAGCAGGCCTAGAGGGCTAACTCAGCCTCTCCTACTGAAACTCGCTATTATTTGCAGGCAGGTCTGAGACCTGCCTTTCTTTTATCAACAAATTACTTTACTTGATAATAATTATCGTTTAGATTCACCACCAACATCGACATGTGGGATAACGATAATGATCAGTGAATGGGAAAAACACACACTTCTAGCCGATACGGCACTTCAACTAGATGACCCTGTTCGTAGCATTCTTCATTACCAGCAAGCCCTTAGCCTGAGTGAAGATATTAGCGAATGCGTGGAAATAGAAGCCGACGAGCGATTATTGATTTCGGTGATTTCATGCCACAACCTTGCCCAATTTTGGCGCTGGGCAGGCGACACAGAATATGAGCTCAAATATCTTCAACTCGCTTCTGAGAAAGTGCTGACGCTGATCCCTCAATGTCCTAATACAGATTGCGCAAGCTTTATTGACTCGATTGGCTGCTGTACCAAAGCTCTTGTCGATTTCATGAAGCGCCACCCAAATCCTGCAATCGCAAAACAAGTCGAGAAAATTGATACCGCGACTAATTGTGAGATCATTGCAAAGTTTCGCCTAAACTAAAACCTATTACACAAGCTAAGCGGCAACGAATAAAACTACTAACAACGTCAAGTGGATACAAAAACGCCAGAGTCAAACTCTGGCGTTTTTATTGGTTAGCAGTTCAGTTAGACCTGGGTTCGTCCTAGAGAAATCACCACGCGACGGTTCTTATCTTTACCAATTGGAGATCCATTGTCCGCAATTGGACGACGCTTACCGTAACCTTGCACTTGGATTCTATCTTCCGGTAAACCGAGTGATTCAAAATAATCTCTCAATGACTCAGCTCTTCGCTCAGATAAGTTTTGGCTTTCACTTTTACCGTTGGTGGTATCTGTATAAGTGGCCACAAGCACTAAATCAATGTCTTGATTGTGACGCACGTAATCAGCAATTTGAGAGAGCCGTTTTTTTGATGCTTTTGTGAGCTGGTCGCCCTGGCGTTCATAATGCAAAATAGTGAACGCTATATCTTCAAAACTATATTTCAGCAAATTAGCAACGCAATCACTAAACGCATTGTACTTACTTTGAAACAATACCGATGACAGAGCCACTTCTATACGCTGATCACGGCTTTGCCAGTCTTGATAGCTAAACGTAGGATAACGGCCTTTCTCTAGCTCAGACAGAATACCCCAAGCCATTTGCCCTCCAACATAACCATCAAACTGTTTGAAAAACTTGAGGTTAGTAATGCGGTCTGCGTTCTCTCCCGGTCGCCAAGGAGGCGGCATTGATATCAGGCTCACATTACGCGTCTCACCCATTGGGCGGCGCATCTTCAATTCAAAATCTAAGTTGATTTTTTTACTCGCATGAGATGAAAACACAGCATCACCAAAGTTAGGAATAGGATGAACAAGCTGACATTCCAACGGAGTATTGACCACCATTTCCCACTGAGACTGCTGCGGTGTGGCTAAATAACGCTTCCCCATTGCCAATGCATCACTTGCACTTAGCATAGAGAGTACTGCACCACTTGTTATTAGCCATTTCTTCATTTAGATATAATCTCTTAAACGGCAGGCAATTGCCGTTGATCTGGTTCTATTGAAAACTATCGAAATAATGCAAAATTCTCGCCAACTATAATAGCTTAAGACCAAACAGAGGCCGCCTTCCACTTACCTTCTATATAAAATGAAAAATTACTTCGCCAGATTAGAGAGTTACATACCTGCTAATTCAGAGTATAAGTCTTGTTTTATATAGGCATTGTTGAATTAGATAATTATGAGAAATTGCGGTTTTTCTCATCGGTAGAATCTGCAATAATGCAGCCTTCGTCACACAAAAATAAGCCGACATGACAATAGAAAATGAAGCTCTAACCCTGAAAAAGCGTTTTCGAGGTTATTTCCCAGTGGTAGTTGATGTTGAGACCGCAGGTTTCAATGCTCAAACTGATGCACTTTTAGAAATTTGCGCCGTCACCCTAAGCATGGATGAAAATGGCGATCTGCATCCTGCCTCAACCATTCATTTTCATATCGAACCTTTTGAAGGCGCGAATTTGGAAAAAGAAGCGCTGGAATTTAACGGCATTCGTGACCCTTTTAGCCCGCTACGTGGAGCTGTTTCTGAACAAGAAGCACTAAAAGAGATTTACAAGTTAATCCGTAAAGAGCAAAAAGCAGCAGATTGCTCAAGAGCGATCATGGTTGCACATAATGCGGCTTTCGACTTAGGTTTTGTTAATGCAGCTAACGAGCGCTGCAAACTAAAAAGAGTCCCTTTCCATCCATTTGCCACTTTTGACACCGCAACATTAAGTGGACTTGCTTATGGTCAAACTGTTCTTGCCAAAGCATGCAAAACAGCAGGGATGGATTTTGACAATCGTGAGGCTCACTCAGCCCTTTACGATACACAAAAAACTGCAGAGTTATTCTGTGGCATCGTCAACAAATGGAAGGCCCTCGGCGGTTGGCCGCTTGTTGACGAAGAATAATAAATAAACACAACATATTAGGAAAAGTATGAATCCTGTCGTTATATCTGTGTGCGTCATGCTCGCGTTAGCATTGATGCGCGTAAACGTGGTGGTAGCCCTCACGTTTAGTGCCATCGTTGGTGGCCTTGTTGCAGGCATGAGCCTTGGGGATACGGTTGCCGCATTTGAAAGTGGCCTAGGTGGCGGTGCGACTATCGCACTGAGCTACGCAATGCTAGGTACTTTCGCTGTTGCGATTTCTCGTTCTGGCATCACTGACCTTCTGGCAAAAAGCGTTATTAAGCGCTTAAATGGTAAAGAGAGCTCTGCGTCGACTACTGGTCTAAAGTACGCAGTATTGGTTGCTCTTATACTTGTTACCATGTCCTCTCAAAACGTGATTCCGGTACATATCGCCTTCATTCCAATTTTGATTCCACCTCTATTAGGCGTATTCGCAAAGCTTAAGCTGGATCGTCGTTTAGTCGCTTGTGTTTTGACTTTTGGTTTGATCACGCCATATATGGTTCTACCTATTGGCTTCGGTGGTATCTTCCTAAACAACATCCTACTGAAGAACCTGCATGACAACGGTCTAACCGATGTGGTGGCAAGCCAAGTACCTACCGCAATGCTACTGCCTGGCGCAGGTATGATTTTTGGTCTTCTTACCGCAATTTTTGTTAGCTACCGTAAACCTCGTGAATACAAAGAAACAGAGCTAACGGTTGTTCATGAGACGGGCGAGACGATTAATAAACAACACATCATGGTCGCTGGTCTAGGCATTATCGCAGCACTAAGCATGCAGCTTTACACTGGTTCAATGATCATTGGTGCATTGGCTGGCTTCATGGTATTCACTTTCGGCGGCGTTATCGCGTGGAAAGAAACGCACGATGTGTTCACTAAAGGCGTACACATGATGGCAATGATTGGCTTCATCATGATTGCGGCAGCAGGTTTTGCGGCAGTAATGAAGCAAACTGGTGGTGTAGAAACGCTAGTACAATCGCTATCAACAAGCATCGGTGACAACAAGCCGCTGGCAGCACTACTGATGCTGATCGTTGGTCTGTTAGTAACTATGGGCATCGGTTCATCGTTCTCAACGATTCCAATCCTTGCGACGATCTACGTACCACTGGCTTTGGCATTCGGCTTCTCTCCAATGGCAACCATCGCACTTGTTGGTACAGCAGCTGCTCTAGGTGATGCTGGCTCTCCTGCTTCTGACTCAACGTTAGGTCCAACATCTGGCCTAAACGCAGACGGTCAGCACGAACACATTTGGGAAACAGTGGTACCAACATTTATCCACTACAACATTCCACTGATTATCTTCGGTTGGATTGCTGCAATGGTGCTATAGAGCCCTATCAACTCCCTTCTAAAAAGGCCGCCTACGCGGCCTTTTTTTATTTCTACTGTTTGCCAAAGACCTCGCCTTCAACTTAAACACGCTTACACACCTTCACAGAACAATATGCAACAAGTGGAAAAAGTATCACTCTTGGCTACACTTTAACTTCTAATAAGCCGTTGATTAAAGGATAAGAACACGGCCAATTACTATTTCGTCAAAAGGCTATGATATGGATATACTCGCCCAATCACGATATCTCATTATTGATGACAGTAGCGTTATTCAAAGTGCAACTCGAGCATTACTGATCAAACTAGGCGTACCAAATAATAACGTCATAAGTGCCGCCAATGCTCAAAACGCGATTGCTGCATGCCGTTCTCATCGATTTGATATCTTACTTATCGACCACGATCTAGGAGCAGGAAGCAACGGCCTTCAATTACTCGAATTCTTAAGACAAAAGGAACTAATAAAAGCGAGCACCTTAGTGTTTGTGGTCACTGGCAATGACACTCAAGATATCTTCTTTGGTTATTCACACTTTGAACCCGACGGCTATTTGATAAAACCTATCAGAGCAGATGATATTATCAAACGTGTCTCTCTCGCCCTTTCTCGTCAACAATTCTTTGCGACCTTAGAGCAGACCTATCTAAAACAAGATCTCAATGCCGTCAAACCACTATTTGCTCAAGCACCTGATCCAGCTACGTTAAAAGACGCGATTATCTATATGTCCAATGTATTGATAAAGCATCAACAACTCGATCAAGCGCACGCCATGCTTAATGGTCTATTGCAGCTCCATGACTATCTGCCAGCCAAAATAAAGGTTATTGAAGTTTACTTTGCTCAAAAGAGATACGAAGAGGCATTGAACAACATTGAAGCATTAATCGATGCTAACCCCCGTAATATTAAGCTGCTGCAACTCAAGGTAAAGATTTGCTTGTGTGCCAACAAAATGGAAGAAGCTCAAAAGTTGATCAATCAAGTTTTGTCTGTCAATAGTACAAATATCGAAATGACAACGACTATGGTTTGGTTGCAACTGTTCAATCGAAACACAGCCGAAGCAAATATTCATCTCAGGTCACTCGCTCGGCTTATGCCTTATTCCATCTGGGACAGCGCAGGCAAGCGAGCACTGATTCTGTGGTCAGATTATCAAAGCCTGACAGGTAAAGAACTGGCAATGTGGCGTCCAGATAGTGCATGGCAACGCCTAACTAATGTAGAAAAAACCTTACCTCTCACCAAACCACTGCAAAATCTATGCAGAAGCCTACAGCTACTCCAACTAAATCAACCAGAAACCGCTAAAGAACTCATTTGGAGTTTGTCTCATAGTGATTTTTTGGACAGTGATATCGAAGCTCATTTCTTACTTGCTATGTGTTACCAAGCAATTGGCATGCAAGAGGAACTGGAACAAGTCAGGATACAAACCAAATCGTATCTCAATAACGACGATTCAGGCTTGGCATTATTACAGCGGCTTACGTTCGAACAACTCGATAACTTTGACCTTCCCCCTTTAATAGAAACCAGTCAAGTTGCAGTCGGGTAAAACTTGGATTTGAAGTAAACACTCAACGTGAGAGAGCCTATGACAGTTCAGGTCCTACAATTCAAACGAGATAAGTTCATTGGCTTTGGATTCTGCTTGCTGATCTTTTTATGGTCAACACTCAGCTATGCAAGCATCCAAGACAAGAAGTTTACGCCGAGTCAAATCGATAGACCGGAGCTTATCGTGGGGTTGCCCGAATACGCACTTATACCTTATAGCTATCAACATCAAACAACTTCAGGCCACATGATCACCGAAGGTTTGCTAATAAGCATGCTTGAGCAAGTCTCTAATCAAGCCGGTTTTCGATACAAGATCGAGCTTTATCCTACGTTCAGTGACGTACTCAATGCCTTTCAGCAAGGCGAACTGGATTTATTAGTTGGAGTGTCTGCCACACCAGAGCGGCAAAATTACATGGCATTCAGTGAGCCGATGTTCAGTATTCGACGAGCCGTTATCACCCAACAACACAGTATTGGTGAACTCTCCGACCTGTCTGGCGCCAACCTTGCTATAGAAAAAGGTTTTGCACTTAATGATTTGCTACCTCGCCTTCTTCCTCAAAGTCAGGTTACAACATTGGATAATACCCAGGCCGCGTTTAGAGCAATCGCGGAAGGTTCAGTAGACGGATACATTGGAGACGCACTGGCATTATCAACACTACTGAAAAACTCCCCTAAAGATTCTCTCGTATTATCTATATTGCCGGATTTACCGGCTGACCACCTCCACTTCGCCGTAAAAAAGGGAAAGCACAAATTACTTAGCCGAATTAATTTCGCTCTAGAAGACATTAAATCTCACTCTGTTCAGGCGATTTATAATCAATGGCTGACGCCAGCCCAGCACGGTATGTTGCTAGAATATGGCGCGCTAAACCTCACCCAAGACGAGAAAAACTGGCTAGGCAAAAACCCCAAAATAACCGTTGGCGTAAATGCCAATTGGGCACCATATGATTTTTTAACCGGACAACAACACACCGGGTTAAGTGCTGACGTACTGGGGCTAATTGGCAACATATTAGGCGTAACCTTCACCCCAGTCGCCTATTCTTCGGAAGAAGCAAAGCAAACGGCTTTCGAAAAAGGCGATTTGATGGCACTAACGGGAGCAACCCCCTCAGCTGAAGCGCGTCGTACTATGGACTTTAGTCAACCATACAGTCATGAGCCTTGGGTGTTACTGAGCCGAGCAGAGCAACTATCGAACTTTGCACCTAATGGTCGTGAATCTGTTGCGATAATCGAGCATACTGGCGGAGCCTCCATTTTGTCTGCTTTATGTCTTACCTGCCGTCCAATTCCTTTTATCAACCATGTCTCAGCATTCCAGTCTTTACAAAAAGAGCAAACCGATTATGTTCTGGCTTCGTTGCATCACGCAGCTCCATTGTTACACAAAGACTATGTTGGCCAATTTAAAGTCTCAGGGGTTATTAGCGAGCAAAATAGTGCTCCTCTCACCTTAGCCGTCAACTTTCGGCATCCGATGCTGCTCAGCATTCTAAACAAAGCCATTGATGCCTTGCCTCCACAGGAGTTGGATAGGCTCGAAGGAAAGTGGCTAAATTACGAGTATCAAGAAGGCCTTTCCCCTCGGGAGGTTGCAAAATGGTCAGCCATTTTAGGCACTGCGATTTTGTGTATTATTCTTGGCATAGTGCTGTGGAATAGAAAAATGGCAGCGGAAATCGAGCAAAGAAAAATCGCCGAGAATAGAGCAAAAAAAGCCGAAGCACACCTACAAACACTTGCTGATAATATTAATGGTGTTGTACTTCAACATACCCATCAAGATGCGAAGTCCCCACTCGACATACACGTTAATTTTGTCAGTGCAGGCGTTCGAGATATGTTTTCCCTCTCACCTGACGCTGTTAAACAGAGCCCTATTTGTTTATTTGAACTTATCGCTCCAGGTAAGTTAGACCAGTTAGAGCAAGAGATGAGAGAGGCAATTAAAGTAGGTCGATGGGAAAGTGAGCACCTACTTGCAAACAAGCACAGTGAAGAAAAGTGGGTGCGATTTAATAGTCATATTTCAGCGACAAGACACCACCAAAAACCTCTACGATCCAGCAAGATACGAATAAGAGCGAAAGACAATAAACCACTGTTGGAGTGGAATACCGTTGTCACGGATATCACTGAGTTGAAAAAGCAGCAGCAGGCATTAGATTACGCAAGACAAAAAGCCGAAAGCGCTACAGCTGCGAAATCTCAGTTTCTTGCAACAATTAGCCATGAAGTGAGGACACCTATCAGTGGGATATTAGGCTTACTGGAATTGATGCAGGAACATAACTTAAACGACGAACTGCTGAACTTGCACGCTGGTATTCATCAATCAGCACGAAACCTACTCCACATCGTCAACGATGTTTTAGACTACTCAAAAATTGAAGCAGGTAAGCTCGAAATAACACCAACCGAAATTGAACTTGGCAAAGTACTGGCGAGGATTGTCCAACCGCAGTCTATTCACGCACAACAGAAAGGATTGGCTTTCCATTATTGGCAAGATCCTCGGCTTGTTCAAACCTTAGTAGCTGATGATATTCGCCTTCATCAAATCCTCAACAACTTCCTAAATAACGCAATTAAGTTTACTGAGCATGGCGTTATATCACTGGGACTCGATGTGCTTGAAACCACCAGCACCAAACAGACACTCAGTTTAACGGTATCAGATACAGGAATCGGTATCCCCAAAGAGAAACAACACACTCTCTTCCAACCATTTGAGCAAGTTGATAAAACCACAAGCCGTCGTTTTGGTGGTACAGGATTAGGACTGTCAATTGCTCTGAAACTCATTGAGCAGATGAACGGGGAACTAAAATTACACAGCGAAGAGGGCAAAGGAAGTCAGTTTACGCTAGTGTTAAGCTTCCCTATCGTGACTAACAAGCACCACCTCACAACTCCGGCTTTAGCGCTTCCTGAGAGCACAATCGAAATTAGTGAAGAAAATACGCAGGCAAACTCCTACTCAAATGGCGTTCTCATCGTCGGGTACTTCATACAACAAGAAGAACTATGCCGTTACATAAAACACTTAGGTCTAGAACCTAAAGTTATGAATATTAGCCAAAAAAGTCTTTTGCAAGACTCTGTCATTAACGACCAACCAAAGCACATATTTGTCGCAATGTCAGTTTGGCAGCAACTCGCCATTACCGATGCTTGGATTGAGGCTCATGCCCCAGGTACGCGTTTTACAGTCATAAACCAAAGCCCAATGTTATCACCAGAGCCTCTTGGCAAATGTTGGTGCTTATCTGTTAACCCACTTATTCCAGATAACTTAGTGCATGTGCTGACTAAACCTGTAAGTCATGAACCTCTACTTCCACCACATGAATCAGAGACCAGTCACCACATACCAAAAGAGTCACGAGAGCAAGCCGAGTTAAATGGTCGCTTAATTTTAGTTGCCGAAGATCATCCAATTAATCAGCAGGTAATCTCTAAACAACTTGAAAAAATCGGTGTACATGCCGATATCGTCGATGATGGGCAGCAAGCGCTAGATGCCCTTAAGTCCACTCGATATGGCTTACTATTAACAGACTGCCATATGCCGGCGATGGACGGCTACACGTTATCAGCAACCATTCGTAAGATTGAGCAACAATGCGATGAACAACAACGCCTCTGCGGGAGTGAGCAAGAACTATCGCATTTGCTGCCTGAAGCTGGAGTAACTTTTATTGCCCCGAGAATGGAAATCATCCAAACAGGGTGTAGTTCTTCTCCTACTACCACCGAAATAAGACTGCCAATCGTGGCATTAACAGCTAATGCAGTACAGGGGGAAGATTCCCATTGCTATGAATATGGTATGGACGACTTTTTAGTCAAGCCGGTATCAATAAAACAACTCAAGCTAACGATTGAAAAGTGGCTACCACCTATTTCAAGTACGCTATTAAATCCAGAGGTTGAACTTAGCAAAACCGCAGACAACGACAGCCATGCTTTCAGTGATCTGTTCAGCTCAATTGAATTAAGCATGGAGCAAGCGGCCACCTCAGAGCACAACCCCAACAAACCAATAGTTGCTGAACAGGCATCTTCTAAACCAGAGCAACCCCAATTCATCAATCACCAAGAACTCAAGGAGCTATTTGGAGATAGACAAATCATTGACAACCTATTACGAGAGTTTAACCAAACACTTGCAGCAGATAGTAAATTGCTCAGGCAGCTATGGAAAGAGAACCAATACAAGCCCCTAAGAACCACCGCACACAGAATGAAAGGGGCGGCACAGATGGTCACCTGCGATGCCATCGCTCGACCATTAGCTGAGCTAGAGCAAATAAGTGAAGAGATGATTGAGGAGCTAGAGTTCAGCATCGATGTTCAAACAAAGGTCGAACATCTTATTGATAAGATCTTAGATCTATCTGAAAGTTTCGAGAAAGAACTTCTGGCCACAACGGTAGAAGGCTAAGCGGATAAGCTAAAGGCAATAATGTAGGGCTCGGAAGAGTTTAACCTCAATGATAAAGCCTAACGATAACGCTAGGCTTTTATAATTCATAAGATGCTTCAGAGGCTATTGAGCAGACATGTTTTCAATAATACGCTCGCGAATTAACTTCAACGTCGTTTCCGTCGATAAGTAGTCGACTTCTATCGGGAAATAAGCATCGTTGATCTGCAATACCAAACTTGGGTAGGAATTAACACCAAGACTCTTTGCTAAGCTCAACTGATCTTGGAAGACTCCTTCTAGCAGAGAACCATCCATATCGTTCTTAAACTGCTGCACATTTAAACCGATTTCTTTCGCTAATTGCAAAAGTGTCGCTTCTTCATGAGGTGGCATAGCACGAAGGTAATAAGCGTGCTGAATTGCTTCTAACATTTGCTCATAAGAATCTTGGAAACCGGCTGCAATGACCGCTCGGCAAGATTGGTAAGTGCTGCGTACTGGTATACATAATGTCCAGAAATCGTAGTTAAACTTAGTACCAAGCTGTGCTTCGATTTGCTTCCAAATTTGTTCAATTTTCTGCTGCATTTCTGGTGGCATCGGCAGATTAGTATCTGGCGCAAGCCCACCCACCACATACTCGAATTGAATCACGCCTGGCAGTTGTTGTTTCAATTTTTCGATGGTTGGTTTGTAACCCCAACACCAACTGCACATTGGATCATGTACGTAGTAAAGCTTTATGTTCATTCCACTAACCTAAAAAAGAAAAAGGAGCCAATGCGGCTCCTTCGTATTCTATCGCCAAATGTGAGTATTTACGAATTACTCCGCGTCACCTTCAACACGAGCTGCCGCTTCTTTGATTAGAGGCTGAAGTTCACCTTTTTGGAACATTTCCAAAATGATGTCACAACCACCGATCAACTCACCTGCAATCCAAAGCTGTGGGAATGTTGGCCATTGAGCGTACTTTGGTAGCTCAGCACGGATGTCTGGGTTTTGTAGAATGTCTACGTAAGCGAACTTCTCACCACAAGCCATTAGCGCTTGTGCTGCTTGAGAAGAGAAACCACAGCTAGGTAGTTTCGGTGATCCTTTCATGTACAGCAGGATTGAGTTTTCAGAAATCTGCTGTTTGATTTTATCGATAGTTTCCATCGCTTCCTCATTCATGGATGTGAACTTTAATTATTGCCACATTCTACTCAATAAACACAGAATAAAAACCATATAATTAGTAAGCTTTTGTACTAAAGTAACTTCAAGATACAGGAATCCGAGCGTAGTCACTTATTCTAACTTAAGAAAATGGACACCTTGAGAAAACGACCACTTCCATAAGGTTTAAAAGCCGAATCGGCTTTTTGCTGTACACGTGGAGGCGATTTGTTTTGGTGTGTATGCCCAAGTAACTTCAAGAGTTAGGATTCAGCGCCTTGTCATTGACTCCCTGTCTACCGAAAGTAAGCAAGGAAAACAACGCGGTGCAATAACGAGCGCTTCCCAAGTTGTTTGACACAACAATAGGACCAATAACTCGCTCTCTTTACACTTAGTAATGGCCTTGGAAGTTATCGCGCTAGCCCTCCTTTCTGTCAAAATATTTTCATATCGGGCTTTTAATAAAGTAAAAACTTGCTAAAATACTTTTCAAGTCAGTCGTAACGACTACATATAAATAAAAACACTGGAAGCAATCGAAAGGTAACCCTTTCATATCTATGGAGAATCGAGCAATGGCATTTGAACTACCAGCTCTTCCTTACGCGAAAGACGCACTAGAACCACACATCTCTGCAGAGACTCTAGATTTCCACCACGGTAAGCACCACAACACTTACGTTGTTAAGCTAAACGGTCTTATCCCTGGTACTGAGTTCGAAGGCAAAACACTAGAAGAAATCATCAAGACTTCTACTGGTGGCGTATTCAACAACGCAGCACAGATTTGGAACCACACGTTCTACTGGCACTGTCTAGCGCCAAACGCGGGCGGCGAACCAACTGGTGCAGTTGCTGATGCAATCAACGCAGCATTCGGTTCTTTCGAAGAATTCAAAGCGAAGTTCACTGATGCAGCAATCAACAACTTCGGTTCTTCATGGACTTGGCTAGTTAAGAAAGCTGACGGTTCTCTAGAGATCGTTAACACTTCTAACGCAGCAACGCCTCTAACAGAAGAAGGTACTACTCCACTTCTAACTGTTGACCTGTGGGAACACGCTTACTACATCGATTACCGCAACGTACGTCCTGATTACATGAACGGCTTCTGGGCACTTGTAAACTGGGACTTCGTAGCTGAGAACCTAGCGAAGTAATTTACTTCCCCTGAGTTCAATTTAGTCATATTTAAAAGCTCGCATCATCGCGGGCTTTTTTATTGCTTCAACAACCTATTTCTTCAATTAATCCCCTCTTTTTCCTAAAGTTCTTTCCGCTGTTGCCGTTAAAAGTGCATCAAACGAGGAACATCATGCAAATCCATACTTTAGACAAAGCAGCAATCATCAACGAACTTCAGTTCGGTAATGGTATCAACCATGCCGTGCATGAAGGTCGTCGTGCCGATTTTTCGCTGATTCTATCGATGTTTTCAAATGATGTACGCGATGTGGTTCCAGTTGAAGAAGTCCAAGAAGTTATCACTAGCGACGACATTCTTCGCCAACAATTCGGTCTATCTCAACCTCAGGCGCTGCGTTCTGATAGCAGCAGCTACGAGTTAGCCGCAGAGCAAGCGAAACAGTTTCATGATGCTGGATTGCCTTCGGCGAAACTGAGCCACTATCTAAAGCCTGACGCGCTTACTTACCTCCCTGAAGACACATTCAATCTACCGGAAGAGGTTTACCACAACCTTTCCGGCCATGAGCGCCGCAGCCTTGGGGAACGTAACAAAAAGCTGATTCCTGAGGCAGGCTTATACAACCAACTCGTAACCGCTCAACGCCAGTACCAAATCCACGCTCAAGCATAAATAACAGCTTTCCAAGCGTCCGGTTTCATTTGACGCACGCCAGAAATGTGACACCTTGCAAAGAACCCAACATTTACCTCAGGGTTAAGCCGTTAGTTTGAGGCTTTTCACACTGCCTATAACATTTTTGATCCATGCTAAAAGCACAAACTACTGGTTATCATTGCCTAAATAGTGAAGGTGTTATGGATATCAAAGATTCAATCATACTCGTTACTGCAGCCGGCTCCGTGCTAGGACGAACGTGTTCCAATCATTTTGCACATCTGGGCGCGACTCTAGTTCTGTGTGACAGCAATCCACAAAACCTAAGTGCAAGCTACGCTCAAATTAAGACATTCACCGATAAGGTTTATGCCATTAACGTCTGTGGCGATACTCCGACTTCCATCAACCTTCTGTTTGACCAAATTGAATCCCAGCTTAACGCTTCCCCAGATGTGATTGTCAATTGCTGGACAAGCTCACCAATGCCGAGCTTAATGGACCCAGAACCGATGAACACATACATTGACCACCTTTCTAGTGCAGCTCGCTTTCTTTATACCTATGGACAAGTTGGGGCAGAACGGTTTCGCAATAGAAACAAAAAAGGCGTGATAATCAATGTGATATCTCATGATGATCACCAAGACCTGACTGGTGTTGAGAGTATGGCCGCGCTAGTGTCTGGGTTTACGCTAAGTTGGGCGAAAGAGCTGACTCCATTCAATATACGTGTAGGCGGTGTCATCCCATCGCTTAACCATATGAAAGAAGATCTAGACGAACGACATTGGGCTGAAATTCAAGATGAACTGGTGCGGAATACTGCGTATATCGTTTCCAATGAGTACTTCAGTGGCCGAGTGGTGAGTACTGAAGTTTAACGCCGCTTTTTATGTGAAGTATCCATAATTCGTCCTCAATGGGTAAATACATTTCAGAGCGACATCAAAAGATAAAAAAAGCCCCAGTCATACGACTGGGGCTTTAACCTTTTCCCGATTAAGGTTTCGTGCTAGCGAAAACCTTTTCTCATAAGCGAATCTTAATTACGTTTCCGCTTATTATTTTTTAGCTTTAGGAGCTGCTTTCGCTGCTTCTTGGTCTGCTTTTTTCTTGATTACTGTAGTACCTTCGAAAGTTTCACCTTCAACGAAAGCTTTACCGTAGTAAGCAGCCATTAGAACTTCTTTTAGCTCAGAGATTAGTGGGTAACGTGGGTTCGCACCAGTACATTGGTCATCGAACGCTTCAACCGCTAGCTCATCTAGTTTCGCTACGAAGTCAGCTTCAGAAACACCTGCCGCTTGGATAGACATTGGGATGTCTAGGTCGCCTTTCAGCTCATCCAACCATGCTAGTAGACGTTCAATCTTCTGAGCAGTACGGTCACCAGCTTGGCTTAGGCCTAGGTGGTCAGCTACTTCAGCGTAACGACGACGTGCTTGTGGACGGTCGTATTGAGAGAACGCAGTTTGCTTAGTTGGGTTGTCGTTCGCGTTGTAACGTACAACGTTAGAGATTAGTAGTGCGTTCGCCAGACCGTGTGGTAGGTGGAACTCAGCACCAATCTTGTGCGCCATTGAGTGACAAACACCTAGGAATGCGTTCGCGAATGCTACACCAGCGATAGTTGCTGCGTTGTGTACTTTTTCACGAGCGATTGGGTCGTTTGCACCGTTCGCGTAGCTTGATGGTAGGTACTCTTTTAGCATCTTAAGAGCTTGTAGAGCTTGACCATCTGAGTATTCGTTCGCAAGAACAGATACGTAAGCTTCTAGAGCGTGAGTTACTGCATCGTAACCACCGAATGCTGTTAGAGACTTAGGCATGTTCATTACTAGGTTAGCATCAACGATTGCCATGTTTGGCGTTAGTTCGTAGTCAGCTAGTGGGTACTTAGCACCAGTCTTGTCGTCAGTAACAACCGCGAATGGAGTAACTTCTGAACCAGTACCTGAAGTTGTAGTGATACATACAAGCTCAGCTTTTTGACCCATTTTAGGGAACTTGTAGATACGTTTACGGATGTCCATAAAGCGCATTGCTAGTTCTTCAAATGCTGTTTCTGGGTGCTCGTACATTACCCACATGATCTTCGCAGCATCCATTGGTGAACCACCACCTAGCGCTAGGATTACGTCAGGTTGGAAGCTTTGCATTGCTTCAGCACCTTTCTTAACTACAGATAGCGTTGGGTCAGCTTCAACGTCGAAGAACGTTTGAACTTCCATGCCTTGAGCTTTAAGTAGTTGTACTACGTCATCTGCGTAACCGTTATTGAATAGGAAACGGTCAGTTACTAGGAATGCGCGTTTCTTACCTTCTAGGTCGCTAAGAGCGATTGGAAGGCTACCACGACGGAAGTAGATAGACTTAGGTAGTTTGTGCCACAACATGTTTTCAGCTCGCTTCGCTACAGTTTTCTTGTTGATTAGGTGCTTAGGACCTACGTTCTCAGAGATAGAGTTACCACCCCATGAACCACAACCTAGAGTTAGAGAAGGTGCTACGTTGAAGTTGTAAAGGTCACCGATACCACCGTGAGTAGTTGGGATGTTTACAAGGATACGTGCAGTCTTCATCTTGTCGCCGAAGTAACGGATACGGTCTGCGTTAACGTCTTGGTTTGTGTATAGACCAGATGTGTGACCGATACCGCCGATTTCAACCATTGTTACTGCTTGAGCAACAGCGTCTTCGAAGTTGTCAGCACGGAATAGACCTAGAGTTGGAGATAGTTTCTCGTGAGCAAATGCGTCATCGTAAGAAACTTTGCCTAGACCTTCACCAACTAGAACTTTAGTGTCAGCTGGAACTTTCACGCCTGCCATTTCAGCGATTGCTGGAGCAGGTTGACCAACGATTTTCGCGTTTAGTGCGCCATCGATTAGAAGAACTTTGCGAACTTTATCTGCTTCACCTTTGCTTAGTACGTAAGCTTTGTGAGAAGCGAAACGCTCTTTTACTTCGTCGTACACTTCATCAACAACGATTGCAGCCTGCTCAGAAGCACATACTACGCCGTTATCGAAAGTCTTAGACATAAGGATAGAAGCTACAGCACGCTTGATGTCAGCTGTTTCATCGATAACTACAGGAACGTTACCTGCACCTACACCGATTGCTGGCTTACCAGAAGAGTAAGCTGCTTTAACCATGCCTGGGCCACCAGTTGCAAGGATAAGAGCGATGTCGTCGTGCTTCATAAGAGCGTTAGAAAGCTCTACAGATGGTTGGTCGATCCAACCGATGATGTCTTTTGGAGCACCTGCTGCTACTGCTGCATCTAGAACTAGTTTAGCTGCGTCGTTAGTAGAGTTTTTCGCACGTGGGTGTGGCGAGAAGATGATACCGTTACGAGTCTTCAAAGAGATTAGAGATTTGAAGATTGCAGTAGAAGTTGGGTTAGTTGTTGGTACGATACCACAGATGATACCTACAGGTTCTGCGATAGTCATTGTACCTAGGTTGTCATCCTCTTCAAGGATGCCACACGTTTGTTCGTCTTTGTATTTATTGTAGATAAACTCAGAAGCGAAGTGGTTCTTGATTACTTTATCTTCAACAATACCCATACCAGATTCTTCAACCGCTTGTTGAGCTAGCGGGATACGAGCTTGGTTAGCTGCAAGAGACGCAGCGCGGAAGATTGCATCTACTTGCTCTTGAGAGTAAGTAGCGAACTCTTCTTGCGCTTTCTTAACGCGAGCAATCATTGCATCTAGTTCAGCCATATTAGTTACAGGCATAGGGATTCTCCTAAAATTAACAAATATTAAAAACTTTTTATTAAGGCCACTGCTTGCTGTTTCCACTGTTTATCAGCTACTTAACCAACAACCGTCTTAGTAAATTGCTTTCAGGGCTGAGTATAATATTTCAGAGTGTGAAAAAAATTGACTTGGATCAGATCTCACTCTCGAAATACCCCAAAAGTAGTGGTTTACCACAACAAAACAGCATAAATCATTGATAAACAAGTAAATAAAACTTAACTTTTTATTGAACAAAAAAGAAGCAAACAAACCAAAAAACAAAAGAAACTACAATAATCTGTAAAAAAGTTTCATTTTTAGCCAACAAAATTACATGTAAGCCTAAATTTTTGTGCTACTGAGAGTATATCCGACTCGTTATATCTCTCTACAAACAACGTTTTTTTTTATCAAAAATGTGCGAATGTTAACGTTTGTATAATTCAGCCTACATTCGCGTCAACTTTCTCGGTAACAAAACATTTCCACTTTGGATACATTTTCTTCAATAATTAGTTTTTCTCACAAATAGACTGGGCAATACGTTAGTTTTTTTCATTTTGTGTCTCCCCTCTTTTGCCTTACATTACGCGCTAAAAATACCCTCCCTCCTTTTCACTATTGTGAATATTGATGAGAACAACTTATGCAAACTTTAGAGTTAGCGATTTTCCTACAGTTTTTCTTAGGTTTGGTTGCCGCTGTTAACCCAGTCGGTATCATGCCTGTGTTTGTCTCTTTGACTGGGCATATGACACCAGAAGAGAAGAGCAAAACAGCGACGACAGCGAATGTTGCTGTTGCGGTTATTCTGATCATCTCGCTGTTTGCTGGTCAGCTGCTATTAGATATGTTCAGCATTTCACTGGATTCATTTCGAGTGGCGGGTGGTTTGCTTCTTCTGAGTATCGCGTTTTCGATGATGAGCGGTAAGTTGGGTGAAGATAAGCAAAACAAACAAGAGAAATCGGAATACGTCAGCCGTGAACAGATTGGCGTAGTACCACTGGCTATGCCATTAATGGCTGGCCCAGGTGCGATCAGTTCGACTATCGTTTATGGCGCACGCTACCCAAGTGCCTTCGATACAGTAGGCATTAGTATTACCATTGTACTGTTCTGTCTGTGCTCTTGGTTGCTGTTCCGTTCCGCACCTTTGATCGTACGATTTTTAGGTCAGACAGGTATTAACGTTATCACTCGTATCATGGGTCTGATCCTTGGTGCACTAGGTATCGAGTTTATTGCCAACGGCTTGAGAAACCTATTTCCAGGTTTAGCCTAAGTTTCCTAACTTCTGGTATGATGTTGCAATCCGTTTCATTCTAACGCTGACAGTGCAACATCATGCCTCGCAAGTCTTTTAAGCATCATTTATACGTCATTATCTTCGGTACTCACACTCGTGCCGGACGTGCCTTCGATATCGCACTTATTATTGCCATCATTACTTCGCTTGTGGTTCTTATTCTTGAATCACTGCCATCGGTAATGACCGAATGGTCTCGAGAGCTGCGTTATATCGAATACACCTTCACAGCCCTGTTCACTATCGAGTATTTGTTAAGGCTTTACTGCTCTCCAAAACCTAAATCGTATGCCACCAGCTTTTATGGCGTCGTTGACTTGTTAGCCATCCTGCCTACCTACTTGGCGATATTCTTCCCAGGTGCCTCATTTATGGGTGTGGTGCGATTACTGCGTGTTATGCGGATCTTCCGTATCCTCAAACTCGTTCGCTACCTGCAAGATTCCAACATCTTGCTGCGCTCTCTATTAATGGCGCGTCGTAAGATCCTTATCTTCTTTAGCACGGTAGGCATTCTTGTCACCATTTTTGGCGCGTTGATCTTTGTTATTGAAGGTCCGCACAACGGCTTTACGAGTATTCCGAAAAGCATCTACTGGGCGATCGTAACTATTACGACGGTTGGCTATGGCGACATGGTGCCGCAAACTCACTTGGGTAAAGCCATTGCATCCCTCACTATGTTGTTGGGCTATTCAATACTTGCTGTCCCGACTGGCATTATTACCGCGGAACTGAGCAACGAAATGAATGCGCATAAGCAACTGGTTAAGTGTCCAAACTGCAATCGCTCTGGTCATGACTCTGATGCAATGCACTGTAAGCATTGTGGTAGCGAGTTGGCGGATCCTGATAATCGTGTCGTAAGCGCGGACGAGGAGGAATAAAATCGGGAATGGCGTATTTGAATTTAGACAACAATGCCCGTCACCCTCAAGAGCGACGAAAGAGCGAGTTGAGGCTCTCTATCTACTTGTTTCTCTGATCAAGGCGTTGTACGTTCCTGCACACCAGATCTACGATCAAAGAAGCCGATGAACTAACATCGGCTTTTCCATCGCTTTTGGCTCTCACGCAACAAAGCATTCCCGCAGGACGAAGCCCGCTCTTGGTTTAGCAACCATCAGTGAAGACTTCTACCTTGTAATCATCACCCTCTTCCATTGCAGTGGTGTATTTTACATAGCAGTTACTTGCTTTGATTGAGTCTCGGTCATAAGCTTTTACCCACTTTGATTGCGTGATCACTCGATAGTTTGGATCGGCTGGAGTTTTACCAGTATTGAATGCATCCCAGACCCATTCACCATCACCGTTTTTGTAGTTCATGTCAGCCGTCATAAACTGTTCTAGACCACCATTTTCTACAATTGGGTAACCAAATTGGACGCTACCTGCACCATCAACATGGTACGCCGGAAGCTTTTCTTGTCCTTCAATAGCCGATTTACCGAAAGCAAGTTCCGCAGCGTTGTGCACAGAGGCTGCCATGCCCTGAATTGAAGAGACCCGAGCGTCATGCTGTAAGTTTAAAAAGCGCGGTGCAGCAACGACTGCAAGAATGCCTAAAATAACAATGACAACAACGAGTTCAATAAGGGTGAAACCTTTAGATGTTTGCTTCATAACAGCGCTCCGATTTGTAAGACGCAGCAAAGCTAAAGGTCAAAAGTCAATTTTTTGTCACGTGAATATCAAAAAAGCGCCCATTGGGCGCTTTCGGTTTAACGTCTCATTTATAAGACAGGTTATGCTTTCTCTGCAAGGATGATGCGCAGAGTTCGACGAAGTGGTTCTGCTGCACCCCACAATAGTTGGTCACCTACAGTGAAGGCGTTTAGGAAGTCATCACCCATTGCCATTTTACGCAGACGGCCAACTGGGATAGACAACGTACCAGTCACCTTCGCTGGTGTTAGCTCTTGAGCGGTGATGTCACGATCATTTGGCACCACTTTAACCCAATCATTGTGCGTTGCGATGATTTCTTCGATTTCATCCATTGGCACGTTTTGCTTGAGCTTAATGGTCAATGCTTGAGAGTGACAACGCATCGCACCGATACGTACACAAGTACCGTCGATAGGAACAGGCGCATCTTGGAAACCAAGGATTTTGTTTGCTTCTACGCCCGCTTTCCACTCTTCTTTGCTCTGACCGTTGTCGCGTTTAACATCGATCCAAGGAATCAAAGAACCCGCTAGAGGCACACCAAACTTATCGGTTGGGAATGAAGAGCTGCGCATTGTGTCAGCAACTTTTTTATCGATATCCAGAATAGAACTTGCTGGGTTTGCCAATTCAGAGCTTACAGAGTCGTTGATTACGCCCATCTGAGAGATCAACTCACGCATGTTTTGTGCACCTGCGCCAGACGCTGCTTGGTACGTCATTGCACTTGTCCACTCAACTAAACCTTTCTCGAACAGACCACCAAGGCCCATTAGCATCAAGCTTACTGTACAGTTACCACCAACGAACGTATTGGTGCCACCGTGAATACCTTGTTGAATTTGCGCTAGGTTTACTGGGTCTAGAGTGATGATAGAGTCTTCTGCCATACGTAGTGTAGAAGCTGCATCAATCCAGTAGCCTTTCCAACCAGCCTGGCGTAGTGCTGGGTAAACTTTCTCTGTGTAACCACCACCTTGACACGTAATCACCGCATCAAGCTGTTTTAAGCTGTCAATATCGAACGCATCTTGAAGTAGACCAGCTTCTTTACCTAGGTTTGGAGCTGGGATACCTATTTGAGACGTGCTGTAGAAAACTGGTTCAATCAAATCGAAGTCTTTCTCTTCGACCATACGCTGCATCAGAACCGAACCGACCATGCCGCGCCAACCAACTAAACCTACTCTCATCGCATTAACTCTCCATGTATATTTTTAAAACTTGCTCCATAGTTCAATTTTCGACACAAAATCTCAAGCCCTAATTTGCAAATAAACGCAACTTTTTTAACCTTTACTGAGAAAGATACCTACTTGGGGTATTTTATCGCATTTTCATATTCATCCCATTATCTATCCCCCCTGAAACATCACTCGCCCTTTATCCTTTGGTCTTACCACTCAGTGAGAAAATAACAATTGAAGCACACGATTTTTACACCACAAAACATTTCAAACCATTAAATTTAATCTTTTTCAGTTATTAATTTTACAAGCAAACGTTTTTACGGACGAAAGTCAAGATAAAGCACCAAATGTTCGAAATATAATTTTTGTTAATGTATGTTATGCGCGATTAAAACAGGGAGCGGCCTTCCTCTATTGCTCCATGAACGACAGAGGCACATATGAAGCAAGTTACAACACGTCTTCCTAGTCTGATACAGGTATTTATCTCGCTAGGTTTGTTTCTACTTTTGGCATTTTCATTTACTGCCAAACTAGACCTTCCAATTCAGCTGGCGCTGTATATTGGTTGGTTCATTATCATGCTATTGGGCCTAAGATTAGGTCACCAATACAAAGATCTTGAAAAAGCAGCACTGAATGGCATTTCTAATGGCTTAGGTGCAGTGCTTATTCTTCTTGCTGTAGGTGCCTTAGTCGGTACTTGGATCAGTGGCGGTATTGTACCTACCATCATCTACTACGGTTTAAAGGCAATTCATCCTTCTATCTTCTTGCTAGCAACCATGATCATCTGCTCGCTAACTGCGTTGGCAACAGGCACCTCTTGGGGTGCGGCTGGTACAGCAGGCATCGCGATGATGGGCATAGGTCAAGGTCTTGGTGTTCCGGCTCCAATTACGGCTGGTGCAGTTCTATCAGGCTGTTACTTTGGTGACAAAATGTCGCCACTTTCAGACTCGGTAATTCTTGCGTCTTCAATGTCGAACGTAGAAGTGGTTGAGCATATCAAGGGCATGTTACCTATCGCGCTGATCAGCTACATCATCACTGGCATCATGTTCACTGCATTTGGCTTCCACTTTGCAGGCAAAGTTGACATGAGCCAAGTAGACTCTGTTATCCAGGCAATGGAACAGCAATTCTTCATTACGCCTTATTCTTTTGTTCCGGTGATCATCGTGTTAGCACTGCTAGCGATGCGTATGCCTTCTTTCCCAGTGATCAGTTTCGGCTCTCTGCTAGGTATTATTTGGGCAGTAATGATCCAAGACGTGGACTTCTTAACAGCGTTCAACACAGCTTGGGCACCATTTGCGATTTCTTCAGGCGTGGATTTCATTGATTCCATCTTGAACCGTGGTGGTATGTCTTCGATGCTTGGTTCTGTCGCGGTTATCGTATTTGGCCTTGGCTTCGGTGGCTTACTAGATAAAGTGGGTGTACTAGAAACGATTGCTAAACTGTTTGAAAAACGTGTACAAAGCGCAGGCTCACTAGCAACAAGTACTATCGGCACCGCGTTTATGGGCAACGTATTTGGCTCAGCAATGTACGTATCGCTGATCCTTACTCCTAAAATTTGTGCGAAGAACTATGACCGTCTTGGCTACAAGCGTAAAAATCTATCTCGTAACGCTGAGTTCGGCGGCACGCTAACATCAGGTATGGTTCCATGGAGTGATAACGGAATCTACATGGCGAGTATTCTTGGTGTCGCAACGCTTTCTTACGCGCCATTCATGTGGTTAAGCTTCGTATGTATCATCGTGACAATCTTTACCTCTTACATGGGCTGGTTTGTTGATAAATGCGAACCAACTGCGCCAGCAACAGAAGAAGCGGAAGGCGAACTTAAACAGCAAACAGCTTAAGTCTTCTTATTGTTCGACAGATAGAAAAAAGGACCGACGATTCGGTCCTTTTTTACGTTTGTCATTTAAGTTCTGACCAATCAAGCAGATTTAGTGCTGGTTCTTACCGCTGAACGTTTACCCAACGCATAACCCAAAACTAGGGGAGCAAAGAAGATCACGAGAATGAACAAAATGAAGTAGATGATGGTGCTCTTCACGAGTTCAATCAGTTTATCCATGGCAAGGTTCACAACCTCTTGTGAAACATGGTCGAGATCTTGAGCGAACTTCTCACGTTCGTTTGTGATGATTTGAGCTATCTCTTGGCGCTCTCTCGCCACCATCAACTCTAAAGCCTGGCGCTCTTCACTCAACTGAGATAAACGCTCTTCTGTTTTTTGATCGATATCTTCCACTAGGGGCTGCAACTTCAAGGCCATTTGCTCAGCTAAATTGCGCATATATTCCGGGTTATTATCGATAAAGTCTTTCAGCGACTCTGAAGTCACTTTAAGGCTGTTCAGTGCAGCGTTGACTTGCTCAATACTTGCCGAACTGTTTAGTGCTAATAGCTGTGCTTTCCACGTCATGATCTTTGGAGTTTGTTCAGAAACCAAACTTAGACGATCAGATACATCGCCAATGGCTTCTGGCATTGTACCTAGAGTCGTTACCGCTTCTTCTTCACTGATTTGGTTTGCAGCTAGCCATGCTCGGTAAGCAGGTGTGCGAATCATGCTTAAATCAGTAAATGGGTACTTCTCAACAAAATCAGCTACGAACACCTTAGTCTTGACGTACACGTCCTTCTTCAACAAAGATTGCGCCAGCTTATCAACTTCTTTCGCTAAGTGAGCAGATACTTGTGTTGCTTCATCCGTTGCAAACAAGCCTTTACCCGCGCCTGCACTGTAGAATTGGTTCATTTGGTGACTAAACACCCAGGTATCAATCAACGCCGCCATTGGTGATACTTGGTAAGCCGCAGCTTGAAGCCCCTCTTCCGCATTAATTTTCCAAAGTAGAATGTAAGATTGATTCACTTTATCCGTAGACTCATAGCGTTCATGCAGCACATCGGCAGCTTGCTCGACCTGAGCGAAGAATTGCTGAGCGTATTCACGCGTCATAATGCGCATATTTAACTCTTGCTTTGTCAACGGAACTGTCTGGCTCTCGATCTTTACTTCTAATAAAGAGCAGCCAGAAAGGATTGATGATAGACATATAGCCAGAGTGACAGCTAACCGACGAAAACACATGATAAATACCTATATTCGATAGAATAAGAACAGGATAAGCACTCCGTTTATTAACGAAGTAGCTTGAGGCAACGCTTTTTACCTCATAGAAACCTATTTTAAGTCAGAGGAATATCAATCCGTTAGCGATTCTTGAAGGGTTTCAGTTTCAAGACTGTCTTTTGCGAAAAGTATTGTACTTTCAAGTATGGTTGTCAGCTTAAGCAGCACACTTTCTGGTACTTGGCTTCCTTGTTTGAGCAAGTCTTCGATTTCCGCTGAAATATGGTGCAGTGGCATCGCTCCTAAACTACCAGAAACACCTTTTAGACTGTGCGCGACTCGCTGAGCGTGTTCGAGATCTTCACTGAGTAATTGGCGTAACTTGTCCGAATCACCAGCATGATCTTGGATAAACACATCCAACAGCATCCTGACTGATTCTTCATCTCCCGAGAGTGCATCCAACATTTTATCGATATCAATGAACTTACTCTCAGCCGTTTCTCTAGGTTCATACACTGCAGTAGGTGCATGAAAGTCCGACGATTTCTGATTTGAACACTGACTCACATCGTTAACGTCTTCGTTCGGTTCCTGAATGCCCTGTTCAGAACAAGAAGCCCCCCCTAATCGCTGGGGTTCAGATAAGTGAGGTTCTTTATTAGGATGAGGCTGTTTGGTTTCATAAACTATATAGCTGAAAACAAATAGCAGACTGCCACTTAGTAGCGTCATCATGAGTACAAGGTGTTCTAATCGGAGGTGAACTTCTTCTTCGAATTTTCGTAGCTGATGAGTAAAGTCGGGACTAGAAAGGTGGGTTACTAGGTACTTGCCCTGAGCATGGCGAGACAATACGCCAGAAGCCTGAGCCAATAAGCGCTGAAAATCGTCTCTTTGTGCCTGCGGTAAACTCATCGACTCAATAAACAATTGATCCAACTCTTGATAAGAAGTTTGATTGTTAGCGCGATTGATAAAGAGAGCATCCAATATATGTGCCCCAAGGCGAGCAACCATCGCCTGCAACGCGTCACTACCACCAGCTGCGACCCTTGTTTCTTGTAATGCTTCCGCAAGAGATAACAACTCAAGATCACTAGTAACAAACTTGTTCGCACTTTCTAAAAATCGATCTGTCGTATAAAGCAACTGAGTGACATCCGGAGCCCATAAGGCACTCTTAGATTGGCTTTCAAGTTGTAACCTAACTGCGTAGATCAGCTGTAGAGTTAGCGAGATATCGTCAGCATGCTGTACTCGATAAGGTAATTCAAAACGAAATGAATTTCGTACTTCATCGATTTTTGTGCCCAGCTCATCAACGGCTTTCACAGACTGCTCTGTAGAACGGTAACTGGTCCACAATGCCACCGCTGCAATACTCCAGATGATAAACAACAACCAAGAAAATCGTCTTAAAACACTTCTAGCTTGAATCAATCCCTAGCCCTCAGGTGAACTCCATTAATAACAAGAATATAACATCAATTACAGGTTTACTGGGCTTACCTCACATAAAAAAAGAGAGCTACTCTAGCTCTCTTTTGAAAATGATTAATTTCGACTCAACTGGTCTTTTAGATTTGGAGGCGTGCCTTTAATCGTCAAGGTATCGGTTTCTGGGTCGTAAAAAATACGCTCACCAAGTAGCAAACTATCAAAACTGATATTCAAGCCGCCACCAGCACCAACGTACTTAGTCAACTTACGTACGGTTGAACGATCACCAGGGAATGATTCTTCCAACTCGTAGCCTTGCTCTTTAGTGAAATCCATAAAGCTAGTGCCATCTTGACTTGGTGGCAATTCACCAGACAGTTCAGAAATTTGAACTTCGTCGCCGGATTTGATTTGTTCGTTACAGTAATTGTAAACCTGCTTTTTGTACTCGTTCGCTTCTTGCTTCTCAAGCTTTGAGTCAGCACAAAAGTCTTCGACCGCTTGCATCAAGACTTGGTTTTGCTGCTTAGTATCTAAACCCACATCTGCTTGTAGGAAATCTAAGAAAAAGTCCGCTACTTTACGACCTACGCGACCTTTGATGTAAGAAAGGTAGCGGTTTGAATCGCGGTCAGTATCGTAACTTGATAGGTCAATACGTGCAGCGATGTCCATCTTAGTGATATCTAGATAGTCAGTCGCACTGATATCTAAACCTTCCGTTACTTTTAAGCTTTGGTTCAGTGGCAAGATACCAATAAACAGATAGTCGGTAGCCAAGCTTTGGTACTCAGCAAATACTAAAATACCTTCGTCTGCAAAAGGGTATTTAATCAACTCATCTTTCAAGCGATTTGCACTAATTTGTGAGAAGTCATAAAAATTTCGTTCTCCTTTGCGCATTTCTTGAAGCCAAAACTGAAATTCGCTGTCTGACTGGAAGCAGCCAAAGCCTTTTCCTGCTTTAGAATGGAATACTCGATGCAGTTCTGCGACTAGATTTTCAGTGGATGCGTCATTTTCGAGAGAGTCTGAACGGTAGGTAACAACCAGTTCGTCCTGATCATTTTTGCTCAACTGATGCAATATTACGTTTGAAAGATGAAGGCTCATAGTGATTTTATCTTGCGACAAGGTTTAAGTTGCTAGGCATTGTAGGGTATCATAAGCCGCTTTTACTATCATTATTAGAGTCTTTATGCCGATTACATCTAAATATACTGACGACCAAGTAGAGAAAATTCTTGCTGAAGTGGGTGCTGTTCTTGAAAAACATGCCGCAACGCCAGAGTTAACGCTAATGATTGCCGGAAATATCGCAACCAATGTCTTAAATCAACGAGTTGCTGCTTCACAACGTAAGATTATTGCTGAAAAATTTGCTCAGGCACTAATGTCTTCTCTTGAAGCCCCAAAATCACACTAATAACGGACAATAGAACAAGTACATGGTAGACAGCGGAAACTCATACGGCGAACGCGTATCTCGACTGGTTGGTTGGGGTCACTGGTTCGCATTCTTCAACATCATAGCTTCGATGTTGATAGGTACACGCTATATCGTCCAGTCACCTTGGCCCGAAACTTTGTTAGGGCAATTTTATCTGGCGGTATCCTGGGTGGGTCACTTTGGCTTCCTAGTATTTGCTCTCTACTTACTGGTTCTTTTTCCGCTTACGTTTATCCTGCCATCACGAAAACTCTTTCGTTTGGTGGCAGTGGTATTCGCGACCGTCGGTCAAACCGTTTTATTGATTGATACCCAAGCCTATCAATCCATTAACCTTCACTTAAATCCCGTCGTTTGGGAATTGTTGTTTAGTGAAGATAAAAGCGCCATTAGCGCAGACTTACAGCACCTTTTTGTTGTAATGCCGCTTATTTTCTTACTCCAACTCGGCTTATCCGAGTGGGTGTGGCGTAAACAACGTAAACTATCTCATAAACATGTTGGCCGACCACTCGCTGCAGTGTTCTTCTTAAGCTTTATGGCTAGCCATCTTGTTTATATATGGGCTGACGCCTATTTCTATAGTCCAATTACAAGTCAACGCTCGAATTTCCCTCTGTCGTACCCAATGACAGCAAAAAGCTTTATGGAAAAACATGGTCTACTTGATCGTGAAGAGTACCTGAAACGCTTAGAAGAAAACCGCGACAACATTGATCTCGTTAGTTACCCATTGGAAAAGTTAGAGTTTAATCGCCGCGGCAATAAGCTCAATGTACTGATGATCAGTGTCAATAATTTGCGTGCAGATGCCCTGAATGCCTCTGAAATGCCAAATACCTATCAGTTTGCATTAGATAATCAAAACTTTACCAACCATTACAGCTCGAGCAATGATGCTTTTGGCGCTTTTGGTTTGTTTTATGGTTTACCAACAAGCTATGCAAGCAGCATTAAAGCACAAGGTTCATCACCCGTTATGCTGAATGTATTGCAAGAGCAAGGCTACTCATTCGGCTTGTTCAGCGGGAATGGATTTGAAGACGATTTATATCCAGAGGTTATCTTCCGAGGTTTAGAGCTGGCTCCTACTTTAGATGGTACCCAAGCACATACTGAAGCTCAGTCGCTGATTGCGTGGAATACTTGGCTAACAGAGCAAGCTAGTACGCCATGGTTTAGCTACATTGAAGTGACCACCGTAGATAACTTTGAGTCCGAGCCTGCTTCTATTAATAATGAACTGAGCGCAAGTGAACGATTTAAGCAAGCTTATGAGCAAGCAGTACAGTCGGCAGATACTACGGTGAAAAACATCCTGACCACTCTAGAAGAGCAGCAGTTGTTAGAAAACACCATCGTTGTTATTACCTCTAACCATGGTAGTGAGTTCAACGAAACTAAGACAAACAGCTGGGGTGCAAACAGTAATTACAGTCGCTATCAACTTCAAGTGCCAATGGTTGTTCACTGGCCTGGAATGTTGCCTGCAGAGTTTAGCCATAGTACTAGCCACCTTGACCTTTCCGTTACCCTGCTTCAAGACATGCTAGGCGTATCATCAAACCCAAATGAATACAGTAGTGGCCGCAATCTATTTGATGAAAGCCGTCGCCGTTGGATTTTGGCGGGAGATACTAAAGAGCTTGCACTTATTACAGAGAACCAGACTACCGTTATCGACAAGTTTGGAAACTACAAGCTGTATAATCAAGACTATCAGCGCCTACGTGATACTAGCCCTAAACTGCCAGTATTAATGCAAGGCCTGACTGAACTACAGCGTTTCTATACAAAGAGCAACTAACTCACCTTAAACGGCTTTCATTTTGAAAGCCGTTTTTGTTTAAATAAACACCAAACAACACAATTGTGATCACGAAATAACCAAACGAACAGTTTTGGGGTTTACAAGATTTTCAAAGCCTTATATTATGCGCCTCAACAACGGAGAGATGGCTGAGTGGTTGAAAGCACCGGTCTTGAAAACCGGCATACGTTAATAGCGTATCTAGGGTTCAAATCCCTATCTCTCCGCCACATTTAGAAAGCTCGTTGAGAAATCAACGGGCTTTCGTCGTTTTAGCGCTTGGAAAATTACGGGATTTGTAAATCCCTAGTTGAACGCAACCCCGGCCCTCAGCCACATTTAGAGAAAGCCCGCTAAGCAATTAGTGGGCTTTTTCGTATCTGAAGGTTTAAAAAGGGATTTCTCCCCCCCCCTCCTTGAATGCAAGCGCAGAGTCACATTCCCTACCCTCCGATACACTTAGTAAGGTTGAACAGATATCTGGCTTAAGATGTTACTGTAACCATCATGACGCCAGTTATTTGCTGATATCATTTCCACTTAACGATTGTGGAGTCGAGTCTATTCTCTCTGGCTCTTCTTGCCTTTGCTTCTCATGCATCGCTTCAATGAGTTGGCGATCGACTTCAGCAAAATATAGGTCTTCAATTGCTTTCTCCCGCAAACGAAGCTTTTCTGTAAAGTCCATATGCAGCAACCTCTCGTTACCAATACTTACTCTAAGTATAGATGCCAAGGCTATAACTTCTTACTTATGGAGAAACACGCTTTCTGCAGATTCAACAAGCTGCATATGGATAGGCACCAAGTCAGCGTGGTCACTTCGATACCCGCCACCAACGACGGCCGCGACAGGAATACCTTTGTCTTTCATTAACTGCATTAAGAAGCGGTCTCGCTCAAATATGCCTTCCGTCGACACGTCAAAATAACCCAGTTCATCGTCGGTATGAATATCCACACCAGCATCGTAAATCACCATGTCTGGACGATATAAGTTAATCGCCATTTCAACCACTTCTTTAAACGTCATTAAGAACGTTTCATCATTGGTATCACGACTCAAAGGGACATCAAGATCGGAATCTGGCTTTCTCGCTGGAAAGTTCTTATCACAATGGAAAGACAACGTGATGATGTCTGGTTCGTCCTCGCACAGAGTGGCCGTTCCGTCACCATGGTGTACATCGCTATCAATGATCATCACCTTGTCAATATGGTCATGATCCAGCATGTGCTTCGCCGCGATAGCAAGATCATTGAAAAGACAGAAGCCACTACCAAAGTCTTTGTGTGCGTGATGATAACCGCCGCTGAGATGAATCGCGACGCCATGCTCTAGCGCCATCTCTGCTGTCAATACCGTACCTGCTGTCGACGTGAGTGTCCGAGCGATAAGGGCCTCACTCCAAGGGAACCCGATTCGACGCATTTTGACTGCCGGTATAGCCCCCGTCACCAATAAATCAACGTACTCTCCACTATGAACGCGTTTGATATCATCCACACTCAAAGGGTTTGGTTGGAAGAATTCAATTTGTTCTCCCCACCCTTTGGTCGCAAGCTTCTCCACTACCGCTTGATAGAGATAGTGATATTTCATTATCGGATAGCGATGGCCTTCTGGCAGCTCAAGTTGTGAGTAAATAGGGTGATAGATAAGGGGTAGCATGAGACATTCTTTTCATAAATCGTTGTGAAATAGTACCAACTCCAAGAGTTGAATAAAAAGGAAATTAATTAATAATGATTTTCAATATCAATTAATTTCCTTCTGTTATGAATAAAACCCTATATACGATCCTTGGTACTTTCTTTGGCTCTTTCTGCGCGATATCTCTATTCATGTCGATGATGCTAGGTGCGTGGTGGTTAGTTGATTTTATCGCCTTAAGCTAACACAATGATTCTATCTCCTAGTAACCTCATTGAATCAGATAGATAGGTATTTCCATGAGTCAAACAGTCTTTATCACTGGTGCGAATCGCGGTATTGGCTTGAGTTTAGCTGAACTGTATTTACAACAAGGTGCTCAAGTACACGCGACTAGCCGTAACCTAGCAGAGAGTTCAGAGCTACAAGCATTAGCATCAAACTACCGCACATTAACTTTGCATCAATTGGACGTCACTAATTACCAGCAAGTCGCAGAGTTAGCTAGCAAGTTACCGGCTATCGACGTGCTGATTAACAACGCTGGTTACTACGGTCCTAAAGGCTATGGCTTTGGTAACACTGATATCGAGGAATGGCGAAAGGTCTTCGAGATAAATACCATCGCACCATTAAAACTAGTGGAAACTTTTTACCCGCTGCTACAAAAAGGTAGCTCGAAGAAGGTTGCGTGTATCTCTTCTAAAGTTGGAAGCATGACTGAAAACACCTCTGGTGGTGGCTACATCTACCGCTCTTCTAAAGCGGCACTCAACTCCGTTGTTAAGAGCTTAAGTAACGATTTAACCGATGAGGGGTTCACTGTGCTTGCGCTTCATCCTGGCTGGGTACGCACTGCAATGGGCGGACCAAATGCGCTTATCGACACTAAAACCTCTGCTGCAGGGTTAGCAAAAGTCATTGAGCAAAGCACGCAAGCAAATTCTGGCCAGTTTATTAACTACGACGGAACACAATTGCCTTGGTAGCTCTATTTGGTAATAAGTTACAGCGAGGCAACGGAAAGTTGCTTCATTTCAGTGAGAATCATGAGCCAATTTGTAGTTTAAGAAATTTAGGGAAACGCCATACCCAAGCAATTGAGATAGGGTGAACGATTTGTTTGATTAGAATTCACTGTCCATTTGAAAAATAAATAGCGGCACTCATCAATGCCGCTTTTACTGTCTCAAGAAGACTTACGTTTGCCGGAGGTTGATTTCGATGTACCACCTTTCGAATAGCTGCGCTTCTTACGCTTGAATGCTGGTCGCTCTACTTTAGGAAGATGACGTAAAGAATCAGGAATCGGACCCGATTTCACTTCGCCCATCAATCCATCAATACGCTGTTCTAACGCTTGCATGAAAGGCTGATACGCTTGATTTCGTTCTGCCATTCCTTGTAATTGGTGCTCCCAATGCGCTGTCATATCAGGATAAGTCGCATCCATTGGTAGCGCATGAATCAAGCCACGCCCCGCTGGCGAACTCAAAATCGATTTACCCTGACGAGTCAGCAACTGGCGCTTAAACAGCGTATCCAGAATACCGGCTCGAGTCGCTTCCGTTCCTAAGCCATCCGTCTCGCGCAATATCTTCTTCAATTCTTTGTCTGCAACATAACGAGCGATACCCGTCATGGCCTGAAGCAGTGTTGCTTCTGTAAAGTGCTTTGGTGGTTCAGTCTTACGATCTTTAATTTCACCTTCACGACAAGTCAGTACGCTCCCTTCTGCTAACGGTGGAACCGCATCAATGCCATCATCTTCTTTATCCGTTTTCCCCATTAACGCTTTCCAGCCCGGCGATACAAGCTGACGACCTTTGGCGATAAACATACCACCAGCAATATCAAACACCAGCTTCGCCTCAGCATAAACCGCTGCCGGATAAAACTGCATCAAGTATTGTCGTGCAATAAGTTGATATACCTTCATCTCATTGCCAGATAACGCGTTCACATTTGCTTGTTTTGGTGTTGGAATGATTGCGTGGTGAGCATCTACCTTTTTGTCGTTCCACGCTTTAGACTTAATCGATAAGTCAGCACCTTGCACCGCGCTTTGTAACTCTTTGGCATTGTTAGCAATAGCAGAAGTCACTGATCCCGCTTGCGAATAATGCTCCATCGGTAAGTAACGGCAATCAGAACGTGGGTACGTGATCAGCTTGTGCTTCTCATACAGCGCCTGACAAGTATCCAGCACCTGCTGCGCACTCATGCCGTAACGCTTGGCAGCATCAATCTGCAATGCTGATAATGAATATGGTAGTGGTGCAAATTGCTTGGTTTGCTTTTGTTCCGACTCGGTCACTTTCGCAGGTTGGTTGGTAATGCGGTTCGCCACGTTCTCGACCAGCCTTCTGCTGAGAACACGCCCTTCCTCATCTTGCCATGGCTTACAGGCTTCACTTGGCTTCCAGCGCGCACGAATATCAAACGAGCCATTTTGATCTTGATACGGGATCAGAGCATGCAACGTGAAGTAATCTTTGGGTACAAAGTTTTCGATTTCTTCATCTCGGCGCACCACCAAACCGAGCACTGGTGTTTGCACACGCCCCACAGATAAAACACCTTGATAGCCCGCTTTTTGTCCCAGTAAGGTATAAGCGCGAGACATATTCATTCCGTAAAGCCAATCAGCACGAGAACGGGCCAGAGCCGACACAGAAAGAGGAATAAAATCACGATTGCTACGCATTGAGCTTAACGCACGCTTTACCGCGGGTAAGTTCAAGTCAGAGATAAGAAGTCGCTGTGTAGCTTCTTTCTTAGTTTTGGAAAGCTTGCAGTAATCCAGAACCTCGTCCACCAACAATTGACCTTCTCGGTCTGGGTCTCCTGCGTGGATAACCTCTGTCGCGTCTTTGAGGAGTTTACGGATCACCGTAAGCTGTTTACTCGCGCTTTTTCGCGGTCTCAGTTGCCATTGCTGTGGAACGATAGGCAAATCTGCCATATTCCATTTCTTATAACGTTCGTCATAAGCATCGGGCTCGACTTGCTCTAACAAGTGGCCAATACACCATGTGACCACATCTCCATTACCACAACGGATGAAGCCTTGGTCTTTCTTTTGGGGATTTGGCAAAGCCGCCGCGATCGCGCGACCTAAGCTTGGTTTTTCAGCAATAAACAGACGAGACATAAGGACTTGGAAGTAAAAACAATTAGGGCCACATTATCCAATGTCGCCCTAATAAATCAAGAAGAACTGTACAGATAAACAGTAATAATCATCCTTTGATTAAAGAAACTCGACATAATCAGAGAGGTTTCTTTGAGGTACCTTCATTGGGGTACAACCTGGTGTCCCCAAGTATAAGAAGCCGACGATTTGGTCTTCGCCTTCAAGGCCAAAAGCTTGGTGTACTTCTGGATGGAACATCCACTTACCTGAACGCCAGAAACCTTGGAAACCCTGAGCCACCGCTGCCATCTGCATAGCTTGTGCAGCACAACCGGCAGAAAGGTACTGTTCAATTGCAGGCACTTTTTCATGCTCTGTCACTTTAGCAATAATAGTAACTACCATAGGAGCACGGAAAGGGGCATTTCTCACTTTCTCAACAACCGCCTCATCACTCTCTTCCGCCTCTGCTGCTTTAACCAGAATATCAGACAGCCTTTTCAGGCCATCACCCTGAGCAATAACAAAACGCCAAGGTGTTAGCGCTGCATGATCAGGGGCTCGTAGACCTGCTCGAATGATGTTTTCAAGCGCTTTACCTTCTGGTGCGGGCTCAGACAACTTGGCAATAGAACGACGGTTGAGCAAAAGTTCGAGAGCTTCCATGAGCAAATCCTTATTTGATTGAGTTATTATTTTTTACGCAACTCACTTTAGCATAATCCACTTTCCCAAATAACACTCTGTTTTATAGGGACTTAGAAACAAAAAAAGCTGCGCACTTGGCGCAGCTATAAAAGTTAAGAACGAATGAAAAATTAAGATATGTGTCGAGGAGTTAGAGTTTCACTGCTAATTTGACGCCTTGACGAATGGCCCGAACCGCATCCAGTTCACCAGCATGATCGGCACCACCGATGATATGCAGCTTCTCTCCCAATTCATGCCATTTATCTTCGAATGGGCGAACTGACTCTTGACCAGCACAAATCACCACTTTGTCGGCTTCTAACAACTGCTCTTTGCCATTCACATGGATATGTAAACCCGCATCATCAATTTTGTCGTACGATACGCCACCGTACAGATGAACACCGCGCTTCTCTAATGTACGTTTGTGAATCCAACCGGTCGTTTTACCTGGGCCTTTACCTACACGCCCCTTACGACGTTGAAGCACCCACACTTCTTTATCGCTCACAGCATCTGGATAAGGATACAAACCACCCGGTTGAGACATCTCTTTATCGATGCCCCACTCATGCAGCCAATCATCAAGTGTTTGGCCGACTGGCTCTGTAATCATGGTGGCAACATCCACACCAATACCACCAGCACCGACGATCGCGACTTTCTCACCAACTGGGGTTTTATCTCGAATCAACGTTTGGTAGTCGACGACTTTCTCTGGGTTATCAATACCATCGATTTTGACTTTACGTGGCTCAACACCTGATGCCATAACGACTTCATCGTACTCAGTAAGTAAATCATAATTGGCTTCTGTCTCTAGATGCAGATTCACACCCGTTTCTTCAATGCGGTTTGCAAAGTAACGAATAGTCTCACGGAACTCTTCTTTACCCGGAATCTGCATGGCCAAGCGGAACTGACCGCCAATGCGATCATTCTTCTCAAACAAATCAACTTTATGCCCACGCTCAGCCAGTGTCGTCGCACAAGCCAAACCCGCAGGTCCAGCACCGACTACAGCAATGTTTTTCTTCTTGAAAGCGTCTTCAACAACGATTTCCGTTTCGTAACACGCCAGCGGGTTAACCAAGCAGCTTGCGCGCTTACCTTTGAAAACATTATCCAAGCAGGCTTGGTTACAGCCAATACACGTATTGATTAACTGAGATTTCTCTTGCTCCGCTTTGGCAACAAAATACGGGTCAGCTAAGAAAGGTCGCGCCATTGAGACCATATCTGCTTGCCCAGATGAGAGAATACGTTCGGCATCGTCTGGGGTATTGATACGATTACAGGTGATAATAGGCACTGACACATGAGGTTTGACTTTCTCTGTCACCCACGTGAATGCGCCACGAGGAACCTGAGTGGCAATGGTCGGAATACGTGCTTCGTGCCAACCGATACCCGTGTTGATAATGGTTACGCCTGCTTCTTCTAACGCTTTCGCTAACTCAATTACATCCTCAAACGTGCTTCCTTGCTCGACCAAATCAAGCATTGAAAGACGGAAGATAATAATGAATTTTTCACCGACCGCTTTACGTACCGCTTTAACGATTTCAACCGGGAAGCGCATACGTTTTTTATAACTGCCACCCCATTCGTCATATCGCATGTTGGTACGTTTACATAAGAATTGGTTAATCAAATAACCTTCAGAGCCCATCAGTTCAACACCATCATAGCCAGCTAGCTGAGCCAGCTCTGCACTATTAGCAAATGCTTCGATGGTATTTTTAATTTGGCGAGCACTCATTTCACTTGGGGCAAACTTCGCGATTGGCGCTTTCATGCCTGACGCACTTTGTGCGAATGGGTGCATTGCATAGCGCCCAGCATGAAGGATTTGCAGAGCGATCTTACCGCCATGTTTATGTACGGCTTCTGTTACTACCTTGTGTGCTTTAGCGTGCTTAGGTTTACTGAACTCTGCACTCAAAGGATGTAATCGACCACGTAGATTGGGAGAGAAACCGCCCGTCACGATCAGACCTACACCGCCTTTTGCACGTTCTTCATAAAACGCGGCAAGCTTTTGTAGACCTTCTTTATGCTCTTCTAGGCCTGTGTGCATTGATCCCATCAGGACACGGTTTCGTAGTTGTGTAAAACCTAAGTCCAGTGGCTTTAACAAGTTCGGGTACATGGCAGACATCACTAAACATCCATTTTTATTGTTGTGGTCTGACCACAGTACGCCGCAAAAATCAAAAAATCAAACAGCCGTTTACATTTTTGCAACACGCGTCAATCTCACGTTAAAATATGCCAATTGTTGAATTGCCGTGATAAGCTAAAAAAATTGTTATCTTTTGAGATCTTAGAGATAAGAACCCATACTTTGTAAGATTAGGGAATGACTATCTCGTTATGGAGACAAGATGAAAAAACTCTTCAAATTTATTGGTCTGATATTTAAGGGGATATGGAAAGCCATCACCTTTGTCAGACTTGCACTGGCAAACTTGATCTTCCTAGTGATGATTGCCGTTTTCTACTTTGCCTTTACCTACACGGGCGAAGGTCAACCTACCGTTGAAAAAGAATCCGCGCTGGTGATGAACCTGTCTGGCCCTATCGTAGAACAACGTCGCTATGTAAACCCGATGGATTCGATAGCTGGCTCAGTTCTTGGTAACGAAATCCCGAAAGAGAACGTGTTATTCGACATCGTCGATACCATTCGTTACGCGAAAGACGACCCGAAGATATCCGGCCTAGTACTCGCGCTCCGCGATATGCCAGAAACAAACTTGACGAAGCTTCGTTATATCGCAAAAGCACTCAATGAATTCAAAGCGTCAGGTAAACCTATTTATGCCGTTGGTGACTTTTACAACCAAAGCCAATACTACCTAGCAAGTTACGCAGACAAAGTTTATCTCGCTCCTGATGGCGGTGTACTGATTAAGGGTTACAGTTCTTACTCGATGTACTACAAAACATTGCTTGAGAAGCTAGACGTTTCAACACACGTGTTCCGCGTAGGTACCTATAAGTCTGCTATCGAGCCATTCATTCGCGATGATATGTCAGATGCAGCAAAAGAATCAGCAACACGTTGGATCACGCAGCTTTGGAGCGCTTTTGTGGACGATGTTGCCACTAACCGCAATATCGATGTGAAAGTTCTGAATCCGACGATGGACGAGTTGCTAGCTCAAATGAAATCCGTGGATGGTGATATTGCCCAATTGGCGAAAAAGTTAGGCTTGGTTGATGAACTCGCCACCCGTCAAGATATTCGTAAGTTGTTCGCCGAACAATTTGGCAGTGACGGTAAAGACAGCTATAACGCAGTGAGCTACTACGATTACCTTGTAACTATGCGTCCTGACCTTTCACTACCAGAGAGTGATGTCGCGGTTGTCGTTGCAAGCGGTACAATTATGGATGGTCAGCAGCCGCGTGGCACAATTGGTGGCGATACAGTGGCAAGCTTGCTTCGCCAAGCGCGTAACGATGACAAAGTAAAAGCTGTGGTTCTTCGTGTAGATAGCCCAGGGGGTAGCGCATTTGCTTCAGAAGTTATTCGCAACGAAATCGAAGCACTGAAAGAAGCGGGCAAACCTGTGGTTGTGTCCATGTCTAGCCTCGCGGCTTCAGGCGGTTACTGGATCTCTATGAGCGCCGATAAAATTGTAGCTCAACCAACAACGCTAACAGGTTCAATTGGTATCTTCAGTGTCATTACGACATTCGAGAAAGGCTTCAACAAAATTGGCATCAGCACTGATGGTGTTGGTACATCCCCATTCTCCGGTGAAGGTTTTACCACTGGTCTTTCTAAAGGCGCATCTGACGCATTCCAGCTTGGTATCGAGCATGGCTATAAGCGTTTCATTTCTTTAGTTGGTACTAATCGTGATATGTCACTAGAAGAAGTAGATAAGGTGGCGCAAGGTAGAGTGTGGACTGGGCAAGATGCGATGTCATTCGGTCTTGTGGACCAAATGGGTGATTTCGATGATGCCGTTAAGTTGGCAGCGCAGCTTGCTGACATCACTGACTACGGCATCTACTGGGTGGAAGAACCTCTATCACCTACCGAGCAGTTTATCCAAGAGTTCATGAACCAAGTGAAAGTGTCTCTAGGTATCGACGCTACAAGCTTTTTACCGAAGAGCCTTCAACCTATTGCTCAACAGTTCGAACAAGACGCAAGTATGCTACAAAGCTTCAACGATCCTAAAGGCCAATACGCATTCTGTTTAACTTGCCAAGTGCAATAGCACTCTGAATCATGGTCTAAAAGGGGCAGCTCTGTGCGAGATGCCCCTTTTTATTAGGTTTCATTCCGCTATAATCCCCGCCACTGTTCCCCTACATGAAAGTTAAATATAACGATGACTAGAAAACACATCTACATCGCTTACACTGGCGGTACCATCGGTATGCAGAAATCCGATGACCATGGTTACGTACCAGTAGCAGGTTTTATGGAAAAACAACTTGCTAGCATGCCAGAGTTTCACCGTCCAGAGATGCCAGATTATACGATCCATGAGTACGAGCCTCTGATCGACTCTTCTGATATGACTCCGGCAGACTGGCAGCAGATCGCCGATGACATCCGTGACAACTATGAAAAGTACGATGGTTTCGTGATCCTTCACGGTACCGATACTATGGCGTATACGGCATCTGCGCTGTCTTTCATGTTAGAAAACTTGGGCAAACCCGTTATCGTGACAGGCTCACAAATCCCGTTGGCGGAGTTACGTTCGGATGGTCAAGCGAACCTGCTAAACGCGCTACACATTGCGGCAAATTACCCAATCAACGAAGTCACATTATTCTTCAATAACCAGTTGATGCGCGGAAACCGTAGTACCAAGTCTCATGCAGATGGCTTTAATGCCTTTACTTCACCTAATCTACCTCCATTGCTGGAAGCGGGTATCAATATCCAAATCAGCAACAACATTACTGTGGGGGCAAAGCCAGAAGGTGAATTCAAAGTACACAACATCACACCACAGCCTATTGGCGTGATCACTATGTACCCAGGTATTTCGCACGAAGTAATTCGCAACACGCTACTTCAGCCTGTAAACGCGATGATCCTGCTGACGTTTGGGGTGGGCAATGCACCACAAAATCCAGAATTACTTGGCCATCTGAAAGAAGCATCTGAGCGCGGAGTCATCGTCGTGAACCTCACTCAATGTCTGGCGGGTAAAGTCAACATGGGTGGCTATGCAACAGGCTGTGCTCTTGCGGAGTCAGGTGTTATCAGCGGCTTTGATATGACGCCAGAAGCAGCGCTAGCAAAACTGCACTACTTGTTAAGCCAAGATCTGTCTTACGAACAAATCAAAGACAAGATGCAGGAAGTATTAAGAGGAGAAATGAGCCTGTAAACTCATTTCAAATGCTAAGCCCAACTTATACGTTGGGCTTTTTGGGGCGTAAATTTTAGTCTAAGTTTGGGTTCACTCTAACTATATCTGCCTCTTCTTGACAAAACTGCTTCTTAAGTTCTTGTTTCGACTTAAAGCTTATTTCCCCACCTGCAGCAACCGTCATGTGCTGTGCTTCCGTATTGTGCTTAGATTGAAACAACATCACAGCTTGCATACATGAGTCTCGCTGCTCTTGAGAAAGTGGTGTACCCTCAGGCCATCTACCCGTTTCGACCGCATAAACCAAGCGATCATAGACTTCTGGGGTTATCGCGTTTAGTAATTGTTCTGCGTTCATCATGTACCTTTTTATTACATTTTCATCACAGAAAATAACCGGATACTAAACAGAGTCAAGACAACACAAATAAATTGGTGTAACGGATCACAAGCAAAATGATGAAACGTACAAATTGGCTAGTTGCAACCACCTTTTCTCTATTACTCACTGGCTGCTTTGAAGGAAACTTAACAACCGAAGAGCTGTGCGAAAAGAATCCTGAACTTCGTTGCGAACAGCTCAACATGAGCGATGGGCAGTGCCGTATTCCGCGTACCAATTTGGTATGGCACCGCTTTGAAGTAATGAAAGCCCCAACAGAAGCAAATAAAGTTCAAGAATATAAGCTGGTTGCTGAGTACCGAAAATGTCTAGAACTCGCTTCTCAGATCACCCCTATCGACCAAAGTGCACTTAAAAGGCAACGCTTCAATGCTTTAGTTAATAGTATTGATGAGCTAGAGCGCATTGTTAATGATTTACAATCTACATCAGATCCATCAACGCTGTACTTTCTTTGGTCTCAAACTGGTGACAACAATGCGAGACGACGATTCTTGCAAATGGAAGGAACGACAGCTTTAGATACTGCCGAATTGCAGTTCGCTTTAGCCACTTTTTACACAACTCGCGATCAAGAAAAGACTATCACTATTCTCGATAAGGCATTGTCTCTGGCTCAGGACGGAAAAGTGAACCCTGAGATCCTCAAGTCTATGGCAAGTATCCATCAAGGTTTGAACAGAAAAGAACGTGCTTACATTTGGACGATGGTAGCGAAGCGATTTGATGTGCAAGTCGCCTCAGAAAAAAACCTAAAAGTCATGTTTAACTTTTCCGATGCAAGCAAATATGACTCGCTTGACGATATAGCAGGTAACGTCGCAAAGGCGATTGATAAAGGCCGTTATCACCCAAGCCTCATTCCTACTAACCTTGAATAGCTGCTTAACCAAGCTGAATAAGGTAATAATTAATTGAACAGAACACCCTTTTTAGGGTGTTCTTGCATTTTGGTAAGCAGCCACTCACTTGTTATGAATGAAAAATGAAAGGATGAAACATTCTTACATTATATATTGCGACTATTGTTCTGATTTGTTGAAAATTAACGACACCGAGTTGACGCAGTAGCGTTCACCGGTAGACACCGGACCATCCTCAAAAACGTGACCTAGATGGCTATCACATGCCGCACAACGTATCTCAGTTCGAACCATTCCGTGACTTAAGTCCTTCAAATAACGAATCGCATCATTATCTATTGGTGCATCAAAGCTTGGCCACCCACAGCCGGAATCATACTTGTTGTCGGACACAAAAAGAGGCGCATTACAGCAGGTACATGCATACACTCCGGTATCTTTGTTATGGAGCAGCTTGCCGCTAAATGGAGGTTCAGTACCTTGCTCACGACAGACATGATATTCCTCAACAGATAACTGCTCACGCCAGTACTCATCGGACTTCGTTACTTTTATTCCATCTTTCTTCACAGCATTCATTTCCTTCTTTCTTATTTTTGGCAATGACTTTTTGAGCAAAAAACTTGCTTCTCGTAACAGTTGTAGCACATACTTTCTCACCAGGACACCATGTGTAATTAATTTGATACGAGTACTTATCTCAAAAGTTATATTACGCCAACTGGAATGTAGAATAACTAGATAAAAGTTTAAAAAACGAGCATTTGCGAAGAATTGTTAAAAAAAGCGTCGCTTTTTTTTGACTTTAAACAAGTTAAGTCCGATTATCTGTTGCAGATGTTTACTGGATTCTGTAATTTTACTACCAGTTATCTTTAATCAGAAATTAAGTTGTGGAGCAACTATAATGACTATCAAAGTAGGTATTAACGGTTTTGGCCGTATCGGTCGTTTCGTATTCCGTGCAGCGCAAGAGCGCAACGACATCGAAGTTGTAGGTATTAACGACCTTATCGACGTAGATTACATGGCATACATGCTTAAGTACGACTCAACTCACGGCCGTTTCAACGGTACTGTTGAAGTTGAAGGCGGTAACCTAATCGTTAACGGTAAAACTGTACGTGTAACTGCAGAGCGCAACCCTGAAGATCTAAAATGGGATGCTATCGACGTTGACGTAGTAGCTGAAGCAACTGGTCTTTTCCTAACTGACGAGACTGCACGTAAGCACATCACTGCTGGTGCGAAGAAAGTTGTTCTAACTGGTCCTTCTAAAGACGCGACTCCAATGATCGTTATGGGTGTTAACCAAGACACTTACGCTGGTCAAGACATCGTTTCTAACGCTTCTTGTACTACTAACTGTCTAGCGCCTATCGCTAAAGTTCTTAACGACAAGTTCGGTATCGTATCTGGTCTTATGACTACAGTTCACGCTACTACAGCAACTCAAAAAACTGTTGACGGTCCTTCTGCTAAAGACTGGCGCGGTGGTCGTGGTGCTTCTCAGAACATCATCCCATCTTCAACTGGTGCTGCTAAAGCTGTAGGCGTTGTTCTTCCAGAACTAAACGGCAAACTAACTGGTATGGCTTTCCGCGTACCAACAGCTAACGTTTCTGTAGTTGACCTAACAGTTAACCTAGAGAAAGGCGCATCTTACGAAGCTATCTGTGCAGCAATGAAAGAAGCTTCTGAAGGCGAACTAAAAGGTGTTCTAGGCTACACTGAAGACCAAGTTGTTTCTCAAGACTTCATCGGCGAAGTTCAAACTTCAGTATTCGATGCTAAAGCTGGTATCGCTCTAACTGAAAACTTCGTTAAAGTTGTATCTTGGTACGACAACGAAATCGGTTACTCAAACAAAGTTCTAGACCTAATCGCTCACATCTCTAAGTAATTAGACAGTTAGCAATTAGCGAATAACTTCGTTAAAGAAAAGGCGGCTCTAGAGTCGCCTTTTTTGTATCTGGAATTTGAGAGAAGACAGACTCTGTTTTACATTTGATGTATGAAGTGTGTCGCAAAGTCTCTCCCCCAGCTATAGGAAACAGCACATGGATTTAAAAACTCTCCCTGCCCTAACGGTTCTATCTGACAACGTGACAATCGTAGAAATCGATCAGGTTAAAGTCGTCCGCGTTATTCATGAGAAGGCCACTGCAGGCATCGCACTACACGGCGGTCATGTCGTATCGTTTACACCAGCAGGCCAAGAAGATCTGATCTGGATGAGCGAGAAAGCAATCTTTGATGGTAAAGCGGCACTGCGTGGTGGCATTCCAGTTTGTTGGCCTTGGTTTGGCCGCGTTGCTGCGCCAGCACATGGCTTTGCACGCACTGCAGAATGGGAATTAGTTGAACACCGTGAGAACGACAATGGCGTGATCGTTGAACTGGCTCTGTTCCCAACTGAAGAGATTCACGATATCTGGCCACACATGTTCGATGCTCGCCTAGTTGTTGAGATCAACGACGAGCTAAAAGTGACATTGAAAGTCATGAACATCGATGATGAAGAGTGGACATTCTCTGGCGCGCTGCACACTTACCTAAATGTCGGTGACATCAACCAAGCACAAACAACAGGTATGGGTCCTGAATACATCGATAGCCTAAAAGCAGGTGAAATCTGCAAAGGTGGCGAAGTTCTTCAGCTAACCGATACTATCGACCGTGTTTACACTCAACCAGAAGCGCAAATTTTGGTGAAAGATCCAGTATTAGGCCGCACATTGAGCGTAGAGAACCAAGGTCATAACTCGGCAGTATTGTGGAACCCTTGGGCAGAGGGCGCGCAAGGCATGGGTGATATGGCTGACAACGGTTACCAAACCATGATGTGTGTTGAGTCGACGGTTCACGCTCCAAGTATCGAGCAAGGCAAAACGCTTCAACCTGGCGAGACGCACGAGCTTATCACTGTGATTTCTGCGCAGTAATCCAATTTTAAAGGCCGGTTCACCCGGCCTTTTTTACAATTCCATACTAAGACCAATCAAAGCGAATTGAGACGATGGAGCAACCATGAAATACCACATTTATTCAATATCACTTCTTACAAGCTTATTGTTTGGCTGTGCTAGCTCTGAGGTCTTGTTACACGCAGAGAAAAACGTCTCCGAATACAAGCAGTTGTCACCAAAACAATTTCTAGTCTATTGCCCAACCGGAATTTGCCGCTTCCAAGTCTCCGCGGACGAGAAAACGGCAGTAAGCATTGAGATGTTCTACGCTGAAGGCAAACCGTTCAAGAAGATTGAGGGGCTTACCTACGACAATCAAAATCAATACCCAGCGTCGAATACTTTTACTCTTCCCGTAGAGTCAGGCAACGAGAGGCTATCCGTGCAAGTTATCGACTATTACAGATAACCTCACTCCATTATCGTTCGGAATAACGAATAATAGACTCTCGATAAAGCGAAAGCAGTGTATCGCTTTTCACACCGACGCCAACGTTTTGCGCAGAGAAAGCACTCCACTCATCATGCATATATTTGCGTTGGTCGATTTTCTGAATCGTCATTCCTTCTGCTGGCCCATCAGTGACCACCCTGACGGCACCACTACGGAACGTGAATAGTTCAGGTTCAATCACATAAGCAATCGCGGAAGGGTCATGAACATGACAGCCATCCATTCCTACCTTCTCAGAGTAAAACTTCAAGTAGTAGCGACTGACATCCCAGATAAACTGCCCTACCTCTCCTGCGTCCTCTCTTAGTTGATCAAGATATTGCCCCGTAAAGAAACTCTCTTCTGTCACATCTAAACCAATGATCACAACAGGCCAAGAAGCTGTGAATACTTTGTCTGCAGCATGAGGGTCATCATGGATGTTCGCTTCAGCGTATGGCGTAACATTGCCTCGATGATCGTTCTCGCCAAAAGCGCCGCCCATCACAACCACTTCTTTCACCAAATTCACGATTTCAGGGTCCGCTTCGAGTGCAAGCGCAAGGTTGGTAAGTGGGCCAACAGCCACCAAGGTGATTTCTCCCGGTTCTGCTCTAACGCTGTCGATGATGTACTGATAGGCTGGCGTGTCAATGGCACTCACATCCAGTGAACTCGGCGCTTTTACATCACCAAAGCCGGCTTCACCGTGTACGACAACCGTGGCTCCAACAGGGGCTTTCACTAAAGGCTTATCTGCCCCTTTAGCAACCAGAGCATTCATACCAAACTTCTGTTTTAGGTAAAGGGCATTCTGAGTCGCATTATCTATCGTCGCATTACCATAAACCGTCGTGATGCCCATTAACTCTATATCTGGATGCGCTTCAGCAAAAAGAATTGCCATTGCATCATCAATACCTGGGTCTGTGTCTAGAATGATTTTTTTCGTCATATCGGCTTCTACTAAACGCTAGGAAAGAAGCAACAATACCTAGAAAAAACATGGATTAACGTGACCGAAACCGAAGGTATGAGTTTTCTTTTTCTCACCATCTAACCGACGAATTGAATGAATACAAAAAGATCGCTATCCAGAGTGGCGATTCATCCGTTCTTTCTGAAATAAACTGAGCAATCAAGCGGTCATTTCCTATCTAAGCTATTGGTTGCTCATACTTTTGACAATTAACTTAATAAATATCAAAAAAACTCATCATATAAATCGTTAGCATGCCGATACAGAAATCATAACTTTAACCAATATCAGGAAAGACACTACATGCTAGACAACTATAGAAATCAAAGTGTCGGTTTCCAGCTCAAGCTGGTGATCACGCTGTGTCTACTCGTCGCATTTTCAAGCATTGCTGCGCTTGTTTATCAAAACGCTTCAACTGTGTTATTAGAAAGCACTCTGAAAGAACATCAATCTAAAGTTGAATCCATGGCAAAAACCATTGCTGGGCAATTCAATGCTTACCTGCATACTGCGGAAGTACTGGAGTCAACTTTTCGTAATGGCTACCTCGCCGGTGTATATGTCGAAAGTTACTCCGTTGATTTTATGGGTAAGCAGGTACCAAATATTACCCAATACAGTGAAAGCTTAATCGGAGATACTAAACTCGTTGATAGCTTCACTCGCGACACTGGCGCCATCGCGACAATTTTCGCCCCACTTGGTAATGACTTTATTCGAGTATCAACTTCTTTAAAGGACCCTCAAGGAAACCGTGCTGTTGGCACAACGCTAGGCTCTGATCACCCAGGCTACCAAAAAATTCGAAGTGGTCAGCCCTATTACGCTCAGATCAAGCTGTATGGTGAACGTTACATCACCTACTATGCGCCACTGAAAGATTCGAATGGTAAAGTCAACGGTATTTCATTTATTGGTCTGCCAGTTGAAAAAGCAACACAAAACCTTTTTGCATCACTGGAATCGGTAAGTTGGGGTGACACGGGTTACACCATCCTCGTTGACAACGAAAAAGACAATCAAGGCCATTACCTTCTTCATCCAAGCCATGAAGAGACTGATCCGCCAATTACTGATGTAGCAGACTACAACGGCAACAAACCTTTCCATCAAATTTTTGAGCAACAAAGTGGTCTGATTCGCTACCCGTTCGAGTATCAGGGTAACATTGGTGAAAAATACTTAGTATTTACCGAAGTTCCGGGATGGAACTGGAAGCTACTTGGCGGCACCTTTATCAACGAGGTGACCAAAGGAAGCCAAGCTCTACTTAAGCTGATCATCATTATTTCAGTGATTGTTGGTGCGGCGACCTTCATCGTGTTAACTATCGTGCTGAATCGAACATTGAAGCCGCTCACTGTACTAAATGGCTTCATGGCTCGACTAGCCAAAGGTGAAGTCAGCATAGATATCCCTGCGACCGGTCAAGCATCCAATAACGAAATCATCAATTTGAACAATGGCGTAGCCAATATGGCAAACCAGCTCGATGATCTAGTTGGGGAAATTCGTACCACCAGCGATCAGGTTGAAAGTAACTCAACCAGCGTTGTTGATGATGCCAACCGCAATCTTATGCAATCAGACTTACAGCAAGAGCAAGTAGAACAAGTTGTTACGGCCATTGAAGAAATGGCATCCTCAGCTCAATCTGTTGCACAGCAAGTGGAACAGATTGCCGTAAACGTTCGCTCTGCGAACACCGACAGCCAATCTGGCTTGGAAGTTGTCGAAGGTGTCTGCATCGATGTAGCACAATTGAATGACCAACTTGATCAATCGGCAGCAGCCATCGAACAAGTAAACAATGACAGTGAAAGCATTCAAACCGTCACTAAGATGATTGATGAGATTGCAGAGCAAACCAACCTCCTCGCACTCAATGCCGCAATTGAAGCCGCGCGAGCTGGCGAACAAGGTCGTGGTTTTGCCGTAGTTGCTGATGAAGTTCGTACCCTAGCCCACCGAACACAGACTTCCGTTAAAGACGTTGTCGAGATCATTGAAAAGCTAAAAGGCTCAACCAGTAATGCGGTCTCCATGATGAACGAAAGCCAGCAAAATGCGAATAAAGTACTCGATAAGGCGCAAGAAGCTGGTACGGCACTTGAAGCTATAGCAGGACAAGTACAATCCATCGCCTCTCAAGCCGATGCCATTGCCGCAACGTCAGAAGAGCAAGCTCAAGTTTCACAAGAAATCGCTGCTAACGCTCACTCTATCAGTGAACTCAACCGCGAAAGCCGTGACACCAGCGCTAAAACGTCGCAAAGCGCTACTGAACTACAGCAGCAAGCTCAGAACTTGAAGCAACAAGTGGATTTCTTTCACTAAGCACTCGTTAGTAAAACCGTTCAAAAGAGCCGATATATTCGGCTCTTTTTCTTTCGCTTGCCGCATCCCTTTTTGATAGAATCTGCCGCCCTACTATTTGTCCAGAGATCGTCATGAACTATCAATGCCCTCTATGTCATCAAGCTCTTACGCTCACAGCAAAGACGTTTAAATGTGATAACAATCATCAATTCGATCTAGCCAAAGAAGGCTACGTGAATCTGATGCCTGCTCACCATAAACGCTCAAAAGATCCAGGTGATAACAAAGAGATGATGCAGGCTCGTCGTCGTTTTTTAGAAGGTAACCATTACGATCCAATGCGCCAAGAAGTGGCTCGCCTATGTGCAAAATACGCTGAGGGCACTGACCACCAGCTTTTGGATATCGGCTGTGGTGAAGGCTACTACACTGACCAAGTTCAGCAATCTCTGCACGCTCAAAATGAAGCGGCCAATGTATACGGTTTGGACATCTCTAAAGTAGCGATTCGTTATGCATCTAAGCGCTACCCGAACTGTGATTTCAGCGTGGCATCTAGCCACCGTCTACCATTTTCCGAGCAATCTCTCGATGCGGTTTTACGTATCTACGCGCCATGTAAGGCAGAAGAACTTCAGCGCGTCATCAAGGATAATGGCGTCGTCATTACCGTCACTCCTGCGGGTCGTCACCTGTATCAATTCCGTGAACGTATCTATCAAGAAGTGCGCCTACATAATGAAGAGCCTGAGAGCATTGACGGGTTTGAATTAGAGCATCAACAAAAGCTCAACTACACCATGGACTTAAAAGACGGCGTAGCATTTGACCTACTACAAATGACCCCATTTGCATGGAAAGCCAGCGATGAACTTCGCGAAGAATTAAAGTCATCTACACTTTTCCAATGTGAGGCTGACTTTATGCTGCGCGTTTATCGAAAGAAAGCAGCTCAATCAAGCAACGAACAATAGATTGTAATGTAAATTATTCTCATTAGCATTGATTCATCTGCCAGCCTCCATTAATATCACTCGGACATTTTTGGAGGCTTTTTAATGCGCTTTACTACATTGAGTCTGATTTTTGCAGGCTTGCTCACTGGCTGTGTATCTAACACACCAACAACTCCTAACGTTACTGAAAATAACGTATCCAGTTTCTATGACTACCAACTTCATGATCCATCCGGTGAAGTTATCTCCGTCAATCAACTGCCCCCTGAACTACAGCAAGCTGACGTAATTTTAATTGGTGAATGGCATACACATGCAGGTGTCCACCGATTTCAGACCGACATGCTAAAGCAGTTATCTTCTGCTAACCGCCCCCTTGCTCTTTCAATGGAACAGGTCACACGCGACAAGCAAGTAATCTTGGATTCGTACCTAAACGGCGAAATCGGCGAGCAGTACTTCATGAAGCAAAGTAATGCTTGGCCAAATTACGAAAGTGACTACCGCCCATTGGTGGAGCTTGCTAAGCAAGCGGAGATTCCTGTGATCGCATCAAATGCGCCAAAAGACATTGTGCGTTGTATTGGACGCCAAGGTATCGACTACCTAGATAAGCTCGATTCTGACGAGCGCAGTTTTGTTGCAAATGAAGTCAACACCGCAAACAGCCCATACAAAGAAAAGTTCATGGCATCCATGCACCATGGCAAGCCAGAACAGACCGAGAAGCAATACGCAGCTCAGGTTACATGGGACGAGACCATGGCGGAATCCATCGTAAAATACTTAGAAAAACACCCAGGGGCTCAAGTGGTTCATGTTGCTGGTAAATTCCACACCGAAGGTGGTTTAGGCACAGCAACATCTATCTTGAATCGCAACCCAGATTTAAACGTCGCAGTTATTACGCCTACTGCGGACATTACGTCTGATGGTTCTGATTACCAACTTGAGGTCCTTGATCCACCAGTACGCTACGTACAAGACGCGAATCGTATGGCGGCGTACAAACACCTCACGAAACGAAACAACGACCTTCAATGTAAGTAATCCGAAATACCTTACAATCGATAAAGAAAAATAGGTCTGTTTTTTGCTTTAATTTCTGGGTATAAACCAGAGGCGGCAAAAGCAGACCTATTTTTTGTTTGATTGATTCAAGAATTATCCATTGCCGCCGATATAGAAATAACTGCTTTTTACCTGCACTCATAGAAGGAGTGCTGTTGTTCGAAGGGGTAACAGATGAATCCAGTAGGAAGCAACTCGGTCAATGCATATTCCAGTCAGCCAGCTAAGATACAAGCTAACAAAGTTGCTGGTAGTGATGATGCGCCTAAACCATTACAAATAGAGAAAAATAAGGTGACCTTGTCTGATGAAGGCAAAGCCTTGTTAGCCGCGCTGCAAGACATCGACCAAAATGGCCACGAAGTCAAAGCTGAAAACAAAACCGTGGGAGACAAAGTTGAGTCATTCGCCCATGGTGCGTTAGGCATGGATCATCCGGATAAGATTAAAGAAGAAGAGGATGACTCCTACTCTGCGGGTCAATACCTTTCAGCAGCACTCACCGTTGGTGGAATCATCTTAGCGCTTGTTTAGCTTTTTTGGATAATGTTTAAAATCCACCCAAAAATCAAAAGATTAAACAAGAGTTTCTTTCGTTACGACAAGTAACCTCATTTGAACGCGTTTTTTGTCCAAGTCCATAATGGGTAACTATTCATTAACGGATGATGAACTGTGAAAGACGCATTTTCTCTTATAGACAAACCCACTTTTTTCGGCGCAATTGCGCTTCTCCTTTCGATTGTTTTCCCTTTAATTTTGTTTCCAGCTGAAGGTGCAGAATGGATTGCGGTTGCGAAGACCTTTATGACCGACAAGCTCGGCTTCCTCTACCTTGCACTTGGGCTTGCCGCTTTTATCTTTATGATTTACGTGGTATTCAGCGACATGGGGCAAATTAAGCTAGGCGACCCAGACGAAAAGCCAGAGTTTACTACAGCCTCATGGGCGGCGATGCTGTTCTGTGGTGGTATTGGTGCCAGCATTCTTTACTGGGGCTGTATCGAATGGGCTTATTACTACCAATCTCCTCCTTTTCAACTAGAGCCAGGCAGTGAAGAAGCCGTTCGTTGGGCTGCAACGTACGGTCTGTTCCACTGGGGGCCAATTGCTTGGTCTATCTACCTTATTCCAGCATTACCTATCGCCTACTTTTTCTACGTACGTAAACAGCCTGTACTGAAAGTTTCCAGTGCGCTGATGCCAGTGCTTGGCGAAGAGCGCAGTAAAGGTAAAGCGGGCAAGATTGTTGATGTACTATTTATCTTTGGCCTACTTGGCGGTGCAGCAACCAGTTTGGGCTTGGCGGCACCTTTGATTGGTGAAGGTCTACATTACTTGTTCGGCATGCCTAAGAACACCTACAGCCAAGTGTTAGTACTTTTAATCTGTACCGCTATTTTTGCTTACTCTTCTTACGCAGGTATGGAAAAAGGCATCAAAGTCCTAAGTAACATTAACTTCTGGGGTGCCATGGGGCTACTCGCTTTTGTGTTAGCTTTAGGCCCAACTATCTTCATGCTGGAGACGGGTTTGGATTCGATTGGCCGTATGCTATCGAACTTTTTCGTGATGGCGACTTGGGCTGAACCATTCGGTGGTTACGGTACATTCGACAATACCCACTTCCCACAAGATTGGACGATTTTCTACTGGGCATGGTGGTTAGTGTTCGCACCAAGCATGGGCCTGTTTGTTGCACGTATTTCTCGTGGCCGCACGATCAAACAAATGGTTTCCGGATCAATCTTCTTTGGCTCGTTGGGTTGCTTCCTATTCTTCATGATTCTAGGCAACTATGGCTTGTCTCTGCAGCTGTCAGGGGAGTTAGACGTCGTGGGAATCTTAAATGCTGAAGGTGCTACAGCTGCAATATTTTCTATGCTTGATGCATTGCCAATGAGCTACTTCGTCATTGCAGTCTTTACGCTGCTTTGCATTATCTTTACTGCGACGACGTTTGATTCCATTTCTTACATTCTTGCTTCTGTAGTGCAAAACAACGTGACAGAAGAACCAATGCGCTGGAACCGTATGTTCTGGGCATTCACGCTGTCTTTCCTTCCTACCGTTCTGATGTTCATGGGTGGTCTAAGCACGCTACAAACCGCAGCGATCGTTGGTGGCTTACCTCTGCTAGGAATTTCCATCATGTTGATGGTATCAGCGGTTCGCGCTACCACACTGGATATTCGCCATCAGGAAGATTACGTAGAGCCGACCATCAACATTGAAGAGCTGCCAGAATTCGATCCTTGGTCAACCGAAGGGATGGCAATGGCACAATTTGAACGCGCACGCGATGCTGCTCAAGAAGCAGCTGAAGAGGAGCGTGACGCGCTGGCTGAATTAATGAGACTTCGTAAACGTATTCGCGCTTTTGCTCTTGAGCATAGTGACGACAGTGATTTTGCAGACCATCACTTACCTCAGGAGATGCAAGAGGAGTTGCAAACCCTATTGGATAACGTGGTAAAAGCAAAAGAGAGAAAACTCGAGTTATCGGAAGCTGCCCAGCAGTCCAGAGCCGAGTTTAATCAAATCGTGGCCCAAAGTACTGCTTACGCGGTGTAACTTTAGCTCATGACTTTCAACTCCTAAACGTAATTCAAAGCTCACTTCGGTGAGCTTTTTTTATTGTCACCCTAGAACATCGCAATGACTTTCATATGAATCTTTTGTTACTGTAGTATTTTCTTCATCAATCCTTGTTGTAATGCCAGCGCTTTTATAAATAAGGAATATACAATGAAGCACTTAGTGACCCCAATCGTAACCGCAATGGCGGCTTCGACGCTCTCTTTCAATGCCCTATCGGCAGAAATCAAAAACGTTATCTTGATGATTGGTGACGGCATGGGCCCTCAACAAGTTGGTTTGCTAGAAACCTACGCGAACCACGCACCGAACTCAATTTACCAAGGTGAAACCACCGCGCTCTACAAACTCGCCCAAGAAGGTGTTATCGGCTCCTCTTTGACAAACCCTGAAGACGCCATTGTTGTAGATTCAGCCTGTTCTGCGACCATGCTTGCGACTGGTATCCCCACCGCTTCTGAAGTGATTGGTATCGATAGCCAAGGCAACCATGTCGAAACTATTTTGGAAAAAGCAAAAGCAAAAGGTAAGGCGACGGGCTTAGTATCGGATACCCGAATGACGCACGCCACACCCGCGGCTTTTGCCTCGCACCAGCCTCATCGCTCACTTGAGAACAACATTGCAGTCGACATGCTAGAAACTGGCGTTGATGTGATGCTTTCTGGTGGGCTTCGTCATTGGATTCCAAAATCAACCAACGACAAAGGCGATACCTACAAGCAACTTGAGAAACTCACTCAAGGTGATGTTTACCTAAAATCGAAGCGCAAAGATGAACGTAACTTACTCACCGAAGCTCAACAGCAGGGTTACAGCTTAGCATTCAACCGCAACATGCTTGAGAAAGCGAAAGGCGACAAAGTACTCGGCCTATTTGCTTACTCTGGCATGAATGATGGCATTGCCTACAGCCAGAGTAAAAATGATCCAAAACGAAGCCAACCTTCTCTCAAAGAGATGACCGAGAAGGCGTTAGATGTGCTTTCAAAAGACAAAGACGGCTTCTTCTTGATGGTAGAAGGCGGACAAATTGACTGGGCAGGTCACAGCAACGATGCTGGCACCATGCTGCATGAGTTGATCAAGTTCGATGAAGCCGTAAATTCCGTTTATGAATGGGCAAAAAACCGTGAGGATACGCTAGTGATCGTCACTGCCGACCATGAAACCGGTTCTTTTGGTTTCAGCTACTCTTCAGCCAATCTTCCTAAGCCTGAAAAGCGTAGTGGTGAAGCCTTCGCGAAGCGTGATTACGCGCCAAACTTCAACTTTGGTCAGTTCGATATTCTCGATGGCCTCTACAATCAAAAGCAAAGCTACTACGGCATGATCAGCGAGTTCCAAAAACTTGATAAAGCGCAGCAAACCCCTGAAAGGCTGGCTGACATTGTGAACGCCAACAGCGATTTCTCTATTACTCCAGAGCAAGCAGAACGCGTACTAGCAAGTCAACCTAACCCGTACCGCTTAGCTAGCCATAAGTACTTGAGTGAAGAAACTGTCCCAGCCATTAATGACTTTGATGCATTTTTCCCATACAACGACAGGGGTAACTTGCTAGCTCGTGAACAAGCCACTAAACAAAATACCGTTTGGGGAACCGGCACACACACGCATACACCAGTCAATGTGTTCGCTTGGGGACCAGCGGGTACCATTCTGCCAGTATCGAAGATAATGCATCACTCACAACTTGGTGAATACCTTATCCAGCAAATCAAATAATCCATGCTCCGCACTGACTACATTGGTGCACTTCCACGCCCTCACTTGAGGGCGTTTTTTGTACTCAAAACGGTTGACGCTACGCTTCTCAAGCTCCAATATCTTCGGTTCATTTGTAAAACGAACAACATCACATGTGCGAAATATTTGCTAAACAACCCCAAGAAAATTATCAGTTTATCACCCGCTCTATCCGCATTGATGGGCATGCCACCAGCGTAAAACTAGAATCGAGCTTTTGGTTAATTCTTGAAGAGATTGCTTCCGCGCAAGAGATGACGGTGCCTAAGTTCATCAGCACCGTTTACCAAGAAGCGTTAAAGCACAATGGTGAAGTCAACAATTTCGCTTCCCTGCTACGTTGTGCTTGCCTTACTTATGCACGCCAACCTCAAGCAACGATTGAAAGCGCGCTCAGCGAACTTAACTAAGCCCCTATTTGATTGTCGTACTTGAGTACTACCTATTGTTCCCGAAAAATGACTAGTCTGGGCGCACTAATAAGGAGTACTCATGACAAAAATGATTCATACCATGATCCGCGTAAGTGATCTGGAGCGTTCTCTTAAGTTTTACAGCAATGCACTTGAGCTAGAAATCAAAGACCAATATATCTTCGACGGGTTTTCTCTTACCTATTTGGCCAACCCAGAAACGGGCTTCGAACTCGAACTTACCCACAACCATGATCAGAGCGAGCCGTATACTCATGGTACTGGTTACGGCCACCTCGCTGTCAGTGTCGAAGATATCGAGGCCGCCCATCAACGCCTAAAGAACTTAGACATAGAGGCGAGTGACATTAAAGCGTTTGATCACCAACAAAAGCACCTGGCGACATTCTTCTTTATTACCGATCCAGACGGCTACAAGATTGAGTTCTTGCAACGTCAAGGTCGTTACCTATAAAAACGAAATCTTTCATAACGACAAAGAAGTGAACACAACAATGATTCATTTAACGGCTGCATTTCATGCTAAAACAGACTCTATTTCGCAACTCAAGCAAGCGCTAGAAGGCATGCTAGAACCTACTCGTAATGAGCCGGGTTGCCTGCGTTACCAACTGTTCCAAGATAAAAACAACCCAAGCCAGTTCTTGTTTCAAGAGCAGTTTGCAGACCAAGCCGCGTTTGACTCACATTGTAACACGGCGCACTTTCAAGCCCTATTGAAGGAGATTGAAGACTTACTGGTTAGCGAGCCTAAAGTGACTTTCTTCGACCAGGTCTAAATCTCGACAGCAATACCAAGAAAAACACCAATAAAAAGGCGCTCATTGAGCGCCTTTGTTGTTATCTGTTAAAGAGGAGGTGTCTACGACTCTTTCTTTTCCACCATGTGTAAGTGCACGTCTTGTTGCGGGAATGGAATCGAAATGCCTTCACGATCGAAGCGCAGTTTCACTTCCTTGGTTACATCCCAATATACATCCCAGTAATCATCGGTTTTCACCCAAGGACGAACAATGAAATCAACTGAAGATGTATTTAAGGTGTGTACCTTGATATTAGGTTCAGGTGAACGAAGTACCGAAGGGTGCGACGTAACAATATCGTTTAGCACTTCTTCTGCTTTGAGCAGATCATCGGCATAGCCGATACCAAAAATCATATCAACACGACGAATGCGCTCATGAGTGACGTTTTTAATCACATCTCCCCAAATTTTGCTATTTGGTACGATAATGATTTGGTTGTCGAAGGTACGAATTGTGGTGTTCACTAAGCTCATATGGCTTACCTTTCCATCTACCCCACCAGCATAAACAAAATCGCCAACATCAAACGGACGGTAAATAAGTAACATCATACCCGCCGCAAAGTTCGACAACGTATCTTGCAGCGCAAAACCGATAATCACACCCGCGATACCAAAACCTGTCAAAATTGGCGCTAGGTTGAGACCTATTTGCGATAAGCCGACCATGATACCAATCACCCAAACGGCTTTACCTGACATTGAGATAAAGAAATCTTGCATTAGGTGAGAGAGTTTTAAGTTTTTCGAAGCAACGGTTTTACTCACCACTTTACGAGTAAGCTTGGCTAAGGCACGGGCAATAATGAGAATTAACGCAAATACGAACAGCTGGAAGATATGTTGAGGCGCATTATCAGCTAGCCAATCTACCGCTGAGTTTGACCAGTGGCTCACAATGGATAGCACCACTTTGGTGTTGAGTAGGTCGTGGGTAATGCTCCCTGTCACTTCGAAAATCTGACGCTTATATTCAGAGGTTTCTAAACCAACTTTATCACCAATGGAAATCAGTTTTCGCAAGCTGTCCGTTGCAATACCAAGTCTCTGCTTAAGTATTAATTGGCTTAGTTGGAGCGATGCCTTCTCTGATTCAGGGCTTGAAGACAACTGAGAGGCAATGACACCACTTTGTTGATTCAAGTATTCAATCGAAGCCGAAAGTAAGCGCATTCGCTTATCGACTCCTTCTTTAAGCTCCAATTCCGCATCTTGATCTTGGATATTGAGCTTTTTCAACCAAGTCAGGTTTTGCCAGCTCGAGTCATAGCTTGCATCAAGATATTGCTGCAACTCTCGATAGCTATTGATCAAAGAAAGTTTGTCTTCATCCTTCGCCTTATTGATTTCCACCAAAAGTGTTTTGATTTTCTCATCTAAATAAGCAGTCGCACCGACAGAGTACTTCTCTTGCGTTCTCACCAACTCAAGTAGTTTGCTATGAGGAATCGATTCATGGTCGATGGCAGTTGCTAATCGGCTTCTTAATTCCTCGTTTTTCTGGAAAAGCTGCAGTTGTAGCGCATCACGCTCATCACCACTCGCTTGTTTCAGGGTTTCAGACAAATCGATGATGTCTGTGTTGATGCTATCAATCGCTTGCTCCGCAGCAGAAACCTTTGGGACTTCTGCTTCACTCTCTGTTGCCTGCGCAATAAAAGTGCTCAGAGAAGCCATGACTATTGTCAATACAAATAACAAGGAAGCGAAACGCACTTTAAGGGGGGATAGAAACGCCATTATTACCTCATTCAAAGACGTGATTCCGTTCTTAGAGTCCAATTTTGACTCAAAGAGACTTAAACACCTGAAATTATAGTTCTTAAGTTTACAACACGACTTTAAATGTCGAACAGCATTTCGTTACTCATATGTCAAAGTTCATAGCGCAGCTTCAAAATATTCCCCATCCCGCTTAAATGGAATGAACTATGATTTAGTCGTATCCGTGTAACTTCAACTTATGTAAGGGAAAATTATGGGTGTTCTATCGTGGATTATTCTTGGCTTGATTGCAGGCGCGTTAGCAAAATGGCTAATGCCCGGTAAGGATGGTGGTGGCTGGATTGCAACCATGCTACTCGGTATCGCCGGGGCATTCGTGGGTGGTTTTTTAGGAAGCTTTGTCGGACTTGGTGGCGCGGATGGGGTCAATATCGGCAGTATAATCACAGCGACACTGGGTGCTTTCGTCCTACTTTTCGTCTATAACCGTTTCTTGAGAAACTAAGCTCCTTTTTATCTTGCCCATAACGAACAAGCCTCTCATATACTTGAGAGGCTTGGTAAAACTTGGTTACGAACGATTAGGGTGGTTCAAAATATGGTCTTCCCAGTCCACCACATCAATCTCGTAAACGACTTTATTGCGTACACTCTCACCAGCCGCATGCATGGCTGACTTAGACCCCGTAATCAAAGGGTGCCACTCTGGCAACGATTGCTTCTCTGCGAGCAGACGATAAGCACAGGTATGAGGTAACCATGTGAAATCATCAATGTCTTCACGCGTGAGCTTGGTACACTCTTCACCTGATGTGAAACGGTTCGGATAGTCTTTACAAGAACAGGTTTTACTGTTCAACCAACTACACGCAACGTTGGTGTAGTAGATTACGTCAGTATCTTCATCCATTAGCTTGTGCAAGCAGCACTTACCACAACCATCACAGAGAGATTCCCATTCTTCTTCTGTCATGTGCTCTAACGATTTACTTTGCCAAAATGGAGTGCTCATACGCTTACTACTTATGTTTTGAATGGGAATGAATAGGGTGCGTTTTATACTCCTCTAGCGGCAAAAGTTCAAGTTTTGCTAACTACTCAAAGATAAGGCAAACAGGTAACCAGCTGATTTTAATCATTAAGAGAAAGGAGAGTTCAATTAGATGAAGGGAATTTAGTTGGAATACTTCCAATCTGGCGAGAAATGTCCATAATGCCCCCTTATTTTTTACGAGGGCTTATAAATGGAATGTCGATTGGGCTGCGGGGCGTGTTGCATCGCACCAAGTATCTCTTCTCCGATTCCTGGCATGCCAAAGGGCAAACCAGCTGGAGAGCGCTGTATTCAATTGAATGATGACAACCTATGTAAGCTTTTCGGAAAACCTGAACGCCCAAAAGTTTGCCACGACTTTAAACCTTGCCCGGTCGTGTGTGGCAAAACCAATCAAGAAGCGATCAGTAATATTACAGAGCTCGAGCTACTGACTTAATCGTTGCTGCCCAGCTCTCGAAGGTAAAGGTAAATCGTATCGCGTGAAATACCGAGATGATTTGCCACCATCAATACCGCATCTTTGTACTTGAAGATGCCTAAGCCCTGTAAACGCGTCACCAGCTCTCGGTTACGTTTTGAAGGTGAAATCGCCTCGTTAGCCCACACTTCCGACTGCACTGTCTCAATGGTGCTGATGATGGTTTCATCGATATTACGTGCGAACGTCTCCGGCGAACGAGCATTCCCCGAACAACAATCATTTTGCTGAACCGGCATAATCGACCTTAAGAAATCCTGCATCGGTACGTCCATATCCACATTAATGCACAGCAAACCAATTGGTTTATTTTTGGGGTTGCGGACAATAGTGGTAATTGAATGCAGAGTCTTGCCACTCGCCGTTTTGGTTACGTACGAATCCGAAACGTCGTTGCCTTCAAGTAGTTTCATTCTTGCTAAGTTGGTAATCGGTGCACCTTCTCCACGTTCAGTAACATGGCCATTGGCAATTTTGATGATTTCCGGTGCTTCCGCATCAAGACTGTGAAGGACGACTTCGGTATGCTCACCGTACATGCGAGCAATACCATCTACGACGTTCTTCATTGAATTCAAAATATCTAAGTCACTTTTGGTGAGTTTCTTAAGTTGCAATGTTACTTCCCTTAGCAAAAACGTTGAGGCTAGGCCGACATAATATCGATTATAGATTTGTCAGTATATGGCATACCAAGTCTAACCATTGAACCTACATTTCTTATCGTTTGTTCAACTTCGTCGCCTACTATACCTTGATTCTTCACGCTGTGGTTACCCATCGCCATCAAATATGAGCGTACCGCGGTGGTAGAGGAAGTGCAGACTTTCATCGCGCAGGACGATTTCGCCCCATCACATACCATGCCCGAACTGTCGCTAATTACGTTCTGAATCGCATAACATGACTGTTCAAACGAGCCGCCTGCCAAATACACTAACGCCATGGATGCCGCCGCGCTGGTTACTGTATTGCCACAGAAAGCAGACAATGGTGGGTAGTAGGATTTGATATAAATCGCGCCAAGATGACTCATTATCAATGCGCGTGCTAGCTGCTCTTCACTGCTTTGGAACGCTTCTGCAGCAATAACGACAGGAATCGTTGCTGCGATACCTTGGTTTCCACTACCAAAGTTGCTCATAGCGGGCAGTGTCGCACCACCCATTCGAGCGTCGGATGCCGCAGACGTCATCATCTGAATTCGGCTCATCAAATCATTGCCAAGCAAACCTTGATCGATATTGCCTTTCAGCGTTCTTCCTATCTCCAAACCGTAACCGCGATCGATCCCTTCTTGCGCCAAAGAACTATTTAACTCCGCCGCTTTTAGAATAAATTTGATGTCTTCAAAAGGCGATTGTAGTGCAAATTCGTAGATTTGTTTAATCGAGATATCGACGCCTTCGCAAATCGATCCTGTTGCAACACGCTGTTGCTGAGGTGCATCAAACGTCACTTCACCGTTACGAGTAATCTGAATAATGTTGGTATGTCCGCCACTGATCGTCACTGAAACGACTTCATCCCTAGCTGTCATAGTCACGCTGCAAAAGATAAATTCTTGTGTGTCGATACGTGCAACACTGACACGCTCTTGATCAATCAGTTTCTGGGCGGCAGTTACGTCGTCTTGATTAATTTTGGCAAGAACCTCAAGTTCTGCATTAGGATCTCCTGCCAACGCACCAACTGACGCAGCGATCTTAAGACCAATTTTCCCGGTTCCGGGAACATAAACTCCCATCGAGTTTTTAAATAAATTGTCAGAGACACGAACTTCAATCCTGTCTGGGGTCTGGCTTCCAAGCTCACGCTTTGCAACTGCTGCCGCATATGCAGCAGCAATGGGTTCTGTACATCCGAGCGCAGGTTTTACGACTTGCTTAATGATTTGGATATATTGGTTCCATTGCTGATTCATGCTTTTTTCTCCGTATTACTTCTTGCAAGCAATCGCTTCAACTTCAATCAACACACCTAGCGGAAGATCTTTCACCGCAAAGCAGCTGCGTGCAGGACAATCTTTATTGAAAAACTCTGCATACACTTTATTGAATTCAGCAAAATCACTGATGTTTGCTAGGTAGCAAGTTGTTTTTAAAACAGTATCAATACTACCGCCACCCGCTTCTAAGACGTGTTTCAGGTTCGTCAAAGATTGATGGCTCTGAGCAGTAATGCCGCCCTCAACCACTTTGCCTGTCGCGCTATCAACAGGAAGCTGACCAGAAGTAAAAATCAAGTCACCATAAGCAGTACCGTGTGAATAAGGGCCAATAGCGGCTGGAGCGTGCTCTGAAGCGATCAATTCTTTCATGTTAATCCTCACATAATTTTTAGTTTTAATCTAAAAGCTCTTAAGTAAGCTGTCATTTCAAAGCTATTCTTTCAACTAAATGCGAACACAACAACTACCTCAGATCACACAAATCGATCTTTTTTCAGATTTTATTGAGTATTTTTGTCGAGATCTCAAATTTATCTGAATTTTCCACAAAAAAATTGTTGTTAAAGTTTTTCTCAAATAGATTTGAGAAAAATTCATACAAACAAAGAGAAAACGACAATGAGCGTTACTGTTCCTACACAAACTCTTCCAATAACAAATGAACCGCCTCACGTTAAAGCTGGCATGACGGCAGAAGAATGGAGAGCCGCAACTAAGTTTGATAGCACCGACTGGGGTTGGGTTATCATGAGTATCGGTATGGCTATCGGTGCAGGTATTGTGTTCCTCCCCGTTAAGGTTGGCGTGCTTGGCCTATGGGTGTTCCTAGCCTCTGCAGTAATTGGCTACCCTGCAATGTATCTATTCCAACGCCTCTTCATCAATACCTTATCCACTTCACCGAAATGCCAAGATTACGCAGGTGTCATCTCCGGTTACCTAGGTAATAAATGGGGAGCATTATTAGGCATGCTCTACTTCATCATGTTGGTGATCTGGGTATTTGTCTATTCCACTGCGATCAACAATGATTCAGCTTCCTTCCTACATAGTTTTGGCGTAACCAAAGGGCTATTGTCAGAAAATCCGCTGTACGGTCTAGCTTTGGTTTGTGCTTTGGTAGCCATCGCTTCTCGTGGTGAGAAGATCCTATTCAAAGTCAGTACAGGATTGGTATTAATCAAATTGTGTACTGTTGCATTGCTTGGCTTCATGATGATTGAGAAGTGGGATTTAGCAAACGTGGGTAGCGTACCAACAGCAGGTGCTGGCTTGAAAGATGCCATAGAGCTATTGCCGTTCACGCTCACTTCTATCTTGTTCATTCAAAGCTTAAGCCCAATGGTGATCTCTTACCGTTCTAAAGAGAAGTCGATTGAAGTTGCACGCTTCAAAGCAATGCGCGCGATGAAGCTTGCCTTCGGTATTTTGTTTGTCACCGTGTTCTTCTACGCAATTTCATTTACCTTAGCAATGTCTCATGAACAGGCAGTAAAAGCAGCAGAAGAAAACATCTCAGCCTTGGCGATGGTAGCTCAAGGGATGGACGGCACAACTCTGAAACTTCTAAGCCTAATGCTCAATATCTTCTCAGTGATGACTGCATTCTTCGGCGTATACCTTGGTTTCCGTGATTCTTGCCAAGGCCTAGCCATGCTCGCTCTTAAGAAGGTCATGCCAGAAGAACAAATCAACAAAGAGCTTGTGACAAAAGGCATTATCTTATTCGCGATATTGATGGCATGGGGTGCTATCGTTCTGAATTTACCTGTGCTGAGCTTTACTTCAGTATGTAGCCCTATCTTTGGTCTGATTGGTTGTTTGATCCCAGCTTACCTAGTGTATCAAGTGCCTTCTCTGCATAAATACAAAGGTGCTTCTTTATACCTAATCATTGCTACAGGCATTTTGCTGTGTATCTCACCGTTTATCGCTTTTAGTTAATCCATCCTCTCGCCTCGGTTATCATTTATCTAAGTGGTAGCCGAGGTTTTCGTCTCTGTTTTCTCCCCCTCCGTTGGCGACAATTCTGTTTCATACCTGAGACGAGTTTACCCATATCTCGCAATCTGCTTAATTTCTGAGTGCTAGCTCACACTTTTCTGACAATTCTCAACTATGTTCAGCGGGTAATCTCAATCCGCATAGGAAACAATATGAATAAATACATGGCAGAGGTGTTTGGTACTTTTTGGTTAGTACTTGGTGGTTGTGGCAGTGCTGTACTGGCTGCTGGCTTTCCAGATGTGGGCATTGGCCTACTAGGCGTTTCTTTTGCTTTCGGTTTGACCGTTCTTACTATGGCATTTGCTATCGGCCATATCTCTGGCTGTCACCTAAACCCAGCTGTGACTGTCGGTTTATGGGCTGGCGGCCGTTTCGACACTAAAGACGTTGTACCTTATATCATTGCTCAAGTTGTCGGTGGTGTGATTGCAGGTGGCGTGCTTTATGTTATCGCGACTGGCCAAGCGGGATTTGATGTTGTCGGTTCGGGCTTCGCTTCAAACGGCTACGGTGAACATTCTCCAGGTCAATACTCAATGATGGCGGCACTTGTGACTGAAGTGGTGATGACGATGATGTTCCTTATCGTAATCATGGGCGCGACAGACAAACGCGCACCGCAAGGCTTTGCTCCTATCGCGATCGGTCTGTGTTTGACTCTTATCCACCTAATCAGTATTCCTGTGACTAACACTTCGGTTAACCCAGCACGCAGTACTGGTGTTGCGGTGTTTGTTGGTGACTGGGCTGTGTCTCAGCTATGGCTATTCTGGGTAGCACCAATCGTGGGCGGTATTCTAGGCGCGCTTATCTACAAGAATCTTCTTGGTAAAGAATCAAACGATTAAGTAGTTCGCAAACCGCAAGATCAAAAAAGCCGCTGAATTCAGCGGCTTTTTTATTAAATCTTGTGTCGCCCCAGAAGGGAGTGTGACAAGGTTGTCCCGTCCACGAGCTCAAGCTCGCCACCGACTGGTACACCGTGGGCAATGCGGCTTGCATCAACTTGATGTTCTTTACACAGCTCTGCGATGTAATGTGCTGTTGCTTCCCCCTCCACCGTTGGGTTGGTGGCGAGAATCACTTCAGAAACATCACCTCGACGGAGACGGTAATCCAACACATCAAGGCCAATATCACTTGGGCCAATACCATCCAGGGGTGATAAGTGCCCCATCAGCACAAAGTACCGACCGGAGTATTGACCAGTGGCTTCTACTGCTGCAATGTCTGCTGGGCTTTCTACTACACAAATTTGACCGTTTTCTTGGCGTTTTGGGTTAGTACAGATATGGCAGACTTCTTCTTCAGTAAAAGTACGGCACTCAGTGCAATGACCAATTTCTGTCATGGACTGACTCAGCGCGTCTGCCAGTTGCAAACCGCCTTTTCTATCACGCTGTAACAAATGAAAGGCCATACGTTGCGCCGACTTGGGGCCAACCCCAGGTAGACAACGTAAGGCCTCCATCAATTGTTCCAGCATATGACTGGTACGCATTAAAAATCCGCTTAATTAAGATTCAGCAGATTAGAATGGCATCTTCATACCTGGTGGTAGTTGCATACCGCCAGTTACAGAAGCCATTTTCTCTTTTTGAGTCTCTTCAACGCGACGTGCTGCATCGTTGAATGCTGCAGCAATAAGATCTTCTAGCATCTCTTTGTCGTCTTCCATCAGACTTTCGTCAATGTCTACACGACGCACACTGTGGCTGCCAGTGATTGTAACTTTAACTAGACCAGCACCAGACTCGCCAGTTACTTCCATATTCGCGATTTCTTCTTGAAGCTTTTGCATGCGATCTTGCATTTGCTGGGCTTGCTTCATTAGGTTGCCCATACCGCCTTTACCAAACATGTTTATCTCTCTGGTTTAATTAGGTGTTGCATCTGTTAATGGGGTTATCACATTACGTTTTCAACCCCATTCCGTTCAATTTTTAGATAGGACGAACACTATCTTTATCAAGCTCTGCTGCAAATCGACGTTCGATGAACTGAACATGTGGATCGTTCTCTAAGCTGTTCAGAGCTTGTTGTAATTTTTCTTGGTAGAGCCTGTCTCTCAACTCAAGCGGCGTCTCACCGTTTTCGCCGACTCCGATGCTCAGGTGACACTCTTCTCCCAACACATTGTTCAGTGCGCTCAGAAGCTCACTTTGCGCTCTGTCGGTATTCAAGTGTGCCTGACTGCCTCTTAATTGTAGCGAAACTGTCGAGCCTTCTTTGTTGAAATGCGAGTTTAATGCCAATTGTTCCACTAATTTTGGGGTATTCATTTGGCTAATTAAGTTCGCCCATTCGCTTTTCTCTAGCGATTCATCAACAAGCTTCTGAGCCATCTCTGGCGTCTTTTCATGCTCTAGCGCTTGCTTGAGCTGCGTAGGTGTCAACTGCGTATTGGCTTTCTTTTCAACCGGTTTGGTTGGACGCCAACGGTACGCTTCATCCTCTGGTGCTTGTTTTTCAGCTTGAGGAGCAGATTTAGGCGACACCTGCGCGGAATTGCCATGCAATTGCGCTAAACGGTCAATAACCGATTCTTTTTGTGCAGATGTCGCGTTAGACTTTTTTGGGCCACCAGTTTGATTTGGTACTTGCTGCTGCCCTTGACGTTGCGAACGCAATTGATGACGCAAACCACTCAAGCTACCACGAGCAGATGCCGGAGCACTTTCTTGTGGCTGAGCCTGTTGAGGAGCTTGCTGCGTTGGTGCAGGGTTCTCACTCACTGGCGGAGCCATATCATATTGTGGTGGTACCATGTCGTAGCCACCTTGATACTCAGGTTGGTACTGTGGCGCTTCATCCATAGCACTTGGGTTGTGCGCCGCAGGCTGACTCATTGGCTGAGATACAGCTTGTTGTTGCGGTGCCGATGTCATTGGGCGGCTTTGCGTTTGCTGTACGGGCGCTTGAGACACGGATGCTTGTTGGTGCGATGGTGGCTGTTGAGATGACTGCTGCGGAGCCGCTTTTGGCTGACTTGTACTCGCAGCTGACGCGACTTGTGGCTGTGATGATGTAGAAATCACGTTTGCGCCATTACTCGCTGATGGGCGGAATGCCATCATACGCAATACAATCATTTCCATGCCGACGCGACCATTTGGTGACAACGTCAGATCTTCACGACCTTTTAAAGCAATTTGGTAGTAAAGCTGCACATCTTGTGGTGTCAGAGCTTTACTCAATAATTCGATTTTTTCAGCATCAGGTTGAGCCTGATCCAAGGTCGATGGTAGAGCTTGATACATCGCAACACGATGAAGCTGCGACGCCAGTTGTTGTAACAATCCATCCCACTCCACACCATTCGATGCAAGTAGTTGGATTTTATCCATCGCCTGTTGAGGTTGCTTACTGCTGATCGACTCAAGTAAGTGAATCGCTTGGTCAGTATCAATTGTTCCAAGCATGTGGCTAACGATATCGGTTTGAATTGTACCGTTACCTAGAGCAATAGCTTGGTCAGTTAAGCTCAATGCATCACGCATACTGCCATCTGCAGCGTGCGAGATCATGCCAAGTGCTCTTGCTTCTGCAGAGACTTGTTCTTTTGCCAGAATATGGTCAAGTTGCTGATGAATATCATCAACACTGATTGGCTTTAGGTGGAACTGCAAACAGCGCGACAAAATCGTTACTGGCAGTTTTTGTGGATCCGTGGTCGCCAACAAGAACTTCACATACTCAGGCGGCTCTTCCAGCGTTTTTAGCAGTGCATTGAAAGAGTGACGCGAAAGCATGTGTACCTCATCGATGAGGTACACTTTAAAACGTCCGCGAGCGGGTTTGTATTGAACGTTATCTAACAGTTCACGAGTGTCTTCAACTTTAGTACGAGAAGCTGCGTCAATCTCTAATAGGTCAACAAAACGACCTTCATCAATCTCACGACAGGTATCACACTCACCACAAGGGTTAGCGGTAATGCCTGTCTCACAGTTCAGGCCCTTAGCAAACAGTCGGCCAATCGACGTTTTACCAACGCCTCGAGTGCCGCTAAATAAGTACGCATGGTGTAAGCGATTTTGCGCTAACGCGTTCTCTAAAGCCGTCAGAACATGGTTCTGGCCTACGACTTGGTCAAACTTGTTAGGACGCCATTTTCGCGCTAAAGCTAAATAACTCATTGAATGTATTAGTGTCCTTCAAACTCGCAAATGCTGTATACGTTCAGGCCTAGACCTTCTAGGCGCTTATCACCACCGATTTCTGGCAGGTTGATAACGAATGCAGCATGCTCTAACTCACCGCCTAGTTGGCGGATAAGCTTCGTTGTTGCTTCAATTGTGCCGCCAGTTGCTAGCAGATCGTCAACAACCAGTACTTTGTCGCCTTCTACGATTGCATCAGTATGAATCTCTAGCGTATCGACACCATATTCAAGCTCATATGATTGAGCAACCGTCGGGCGAGGAAGCTTGCCAGGCTTACGCACAGGAACAAAACCCACGCCTAACTCTAGCGCTAAAGGTGCGCCGAATAGGAAACCACGAGCTTCTGTGCCCACAACTTTAGTAAAGCCCATGTCTTTGTAACGCTCAACCAATAGGTTAATCGTTGCTTGGTACGCTGTTGCGTCCTCAAGAAGGCTAGTTACGTCGCGGAAAAGGATACCTGGTTTTGGGTAGTCTTGGATGCTTTTGATGCTAGATTTGATCAGTGAAATTGTTTCTGTAGTCATAATACCGGTTTACTTAGATTGGCTCATCACCCTCTGTTCTAATCACAATATTATGAGGGCAATCAACAATAGGTTTTCACCACCATGTGCTTTTTTAAAAAATCACGGGCGCTGAAAATACAAACGCCCACTCGAAGAGCGGGCACACTATTCCCTACAATCTTAGTGATTTTCTTCTCTGTCAGCAACAAGCTCAGTCACAGGTAGACGCATAAACCAACTGAGTAAAACGATTAGCATCACTAAAAGCGCAATTTTTACCCAGATGATGGGAGCAACCAGAATTGATACGGTAAAACTCAATACGATAAACAACGCACCACGTTGCTTAACTTTTCGAGTTACCGCTCTGTGTTTGTGCCAGTTCTCTAACATCGGCCCAAAAGTTTTATGCTCGTGTAGCCAACGATGAAATGTCGGGCTACCACGTAAAAAGCAGGCACTCGCTAAAAGGATAAAAGGTGTGGTCGGGAGCAAAGGAAGAACGATACCTGCAATGCCAAGTATCATGCAGAGTCCACCTGCAATATTGAAAAAGTAACGCTTAATACGAATGGTGGACTCCAATAAACTATCTTTTAATTAAAAGCCTGCGTAACCGTTCATTACGCGAAGCCAGGTTAACGTTGCAGGTAGAGTTGGGATCAAAAGGACTGCAATAAAACCTAAAAAGTAAAAAACATTATAAGGCTCTTTAAATTCTTTGTCTGCCATGGGCTTCTTCTCACTAGTTGACTTTACTTCTCCCAAATGCACTGCGTTAAATTAACGTTGCACAAATGGGTCATTATTGTTTTAAGCGATGACTATACCTTAAACAGCAAACGCTAAACACCAACAAAAAGTAAGGGCTTATAGAATAAGAAGCCGGATACGAACCAACAAAAAACGGCGCAATGCGCCGTTTCAGTATAAATACACTCCCACAACTAAATAAGCCGACTCATCTGAATGATGCTGAGGCTAAAGCTTGAAGAGCCAATACAACCTATTGAAAGCTGACCATTGGTATTAATGGTTAAATCTCTGGTAATGAAGTTCTTCACACTTCCCTCTCCTAAACTCATTCCCGCTGGGACATGGTGATTCATGTTGCCATTGATCCATTGGCTGTCTAAGCCTGCTGGTAGTATCGATATTGAAGAAGAAGCCAGATCCGCCACACCAAATACCGCATTGACTGGCGCTGCACACTCTGAACACTGAATGCCCTTTTCAATAATCTCGACAAGGTCTTTAAGGTCAGCACTAAAGCTCTTCAGGTTCCTCAGGTAATCATCAAATAAAGCTCGAATAAGGAGTGTTGTCGCTACCCCTTTATCTGACTGAGAAGCAGAATCCACCAAGTAAAATGCAAACTGACCATTCATCAACCATCGATAATCAAATACCAAAGGCATAACGTCAGTGGATTGCAGCAACCTATATGAACACTTCCAATCACCTTGGGTGGTATCTTTCTCTGGCAGCAAAGCATGCAGCAGATCCCGAGCGGCGCTTGGGTTGTTTTGCAGATACTCTAAGTGCCAATGCAATTCCTGTTCATCTGGCATCTCGCCGCCATCATCAACACGGAACCACTGGCTTGAAAAATCGCGTTGCTCTGAAAAATGACAATCAGAATCCTCTAGGGTGTTTTCAACTGCTTGATAGAGATGTTCATAATTACTAATGGGTTTGGGTAAGAAATCTTTTATTCCAAACCTTAAGGCTTTCGCAACATCTGACATCTCATTGGTAGCAGAAACTACAATAAGGGGTAGTGATGGATACTCTAGACTAACCTCTTCGACGAACTCAATACCATCGAGCACTGGCATTGATAAATCACACAATATAACGTCGGGATCATTATTTCGAAGTTGTTGCAGTGCTTCTAGCCCGTTTTCAGCTTCTACTACCTTAAATCCCTGACTTTCCAAATAAGCACTAGTCACTTTGCGAAAAATCGGATCGTCGTCCACTAACATGATCAGTTTCTGATTAACCGCTTCTTGCGCCGAGGCTATTGCTGTTTGACTGTGAGTCTTATACATACCTTTACACCTCACAAAGCTCAGTCAAAAAACAAATTAATAAGTCATTATTTTTGTTATATTTACGTCTCACGAAACGTTGCGCAGCAAGACATCAGGCCCTTTCACCTTGTTATAAACCGTAGCCTTAAAATGAGTTTTATACAAATATTGCATGTTTTATCAGTATTTACTCAGCTATGTCTCGTGTGTTGAAATGATGCAACATGTTGACTTAAAGCAAACTTTGATCACAAAGTTAATTATAAATTAGCCAAAAACGGTAATTTAAAGTGTCTGGAAATATGAAATTAGATGATTTGAACCTGTTTCGATTAGTTGTCGAAAATGGGAGCTATACCGCAACTTCGCGTAAGACCATGATTCCGGTGGCAACCATCACCCGACGTATTCAGGCGCTAGAAGATTCGGTTAACTTGCGACTGTTAAACCGCCATGCGCGAAAACTGTCTCTAACAGAAGCCGGAGAACGTTTTTATCATGAGTGTTCTCCCCTTCTTCAACGCCTTACTTCTGCTGCTGAAGAGATCACCGACGAATGCCGTGGTGCGTCTGGCAAGATAAAGATATCCGCGCCATATAATCTGACTAAGCGCATGATGATGCCAATGTTCAATGGTTTTATGCGCCAGTACCCAGATATCAATATTGAACTGACAACTGAAAGCAATGCAGATCAACTTGATCCGACCGAATGGGATGTTATTTTCCGTGTAGGCCCTCAACGTGATTCGAGTCTAATTGCACGTAAGATCGGCGAAGTTAAAGATATTTTAGTCGCTAGTCCCGACTACTTATCTGCAAACCCGGCCCCAACTCATGCAGAAGAACTTAGCAATCACTCGCTACTTAAAGGGCACCCTCTTCTTAAGTGGACGTTGATTAACAGCAAGGGTGAATCTGTCGTTAACATCGAGCGAGGTCGCTTCCAAGCTAACGCGCTAAATGTTGTTCGTAGCGCTTGTTCAGACAGCCTTGGGATTACGCTAATGCCTGACGTGATGATCAAAGAATTTATTGAGAGTGGTGATTTAGTTCGCGTTCTGCCAGATTGGAGCGCAAACCCGCGTGATATCTACATGCTTTACAACCACAAAGACCACCTTCCTGAAAAAGTGCGCTTATTCATTGATTTCGTGATCGCTTACAACATTCACTAAGTCAAGAGCCATAAAAAAACCAGAGCCTTCGCTCTGGTTTTTTATTTCTTTAGAGGTCGTGGATTATGCGCCTTCATTATGCAGTTCAAGGTTCGCTAAATCTTGTTGAATTTCGCGTTCCGTCTTCGCATCATCATTACGCATACCATCTAAGAAATCGAGATATTGCTGATCTATATCACCAGTAACGTATTCGCCGTTAAATACTGAGGTATCGAACTGAGCAATGTCTTGGTTACCTAGGCCAACCGCCTCAACTAAATCATCAAGGCGCTGATAAATAAGCGCGTCTGCACCAATTTGCTTACAAATGGTCTCGTTGTCGCGACCGTGAGCAATCAATTCTGTTGCACTTGGCATGTCAATACCATATACGTTCGGGAAACGAACTTCAGGTGCTGCAGACACCATAAATACTTTATTCGCACCGGAGTCACGAGCCATTTCAATGATCTGCTCAGACGTTGTGCCACGCACGATAGAATCGTCAACAAGTAGTACGTTTTTGCCTTTAAACTCAGAGCGAATCGCATTCAACTTACGGCGCACAGATTTCTTACGCTGCTGCTGACCCGGCATGATAAAGGTACGGCCGACATAACGGTTTTTCACAAAACCTTGGCGGTATGGTTTGTCGATCGCTTGAGCAATTTGCAGAGCAATGTCACAAGAAGTTTCTGGAATTGGGATAACAACATCGATATCGAGATCTGCGTAGTCTTCGCTGATACGTTCACCGAGTTTCTTACCCATCTCAACGCGTGCGCTGTAAACAGAAATTTTATCGATAAATGAATCTGGGCGAGCAAAGTAAACAAACTCAAAGATACATGGATTAAGCTTAGGATTGTCAGCACATTGCTTAGTAAACAACTCACCATCGAACGTTGCGTAAATTGCTTCACCTGGTGCAACGTCACGTACAAAATCAAAACCAACCGCATCTAACGCGACTGATTCTGATGCCACCATGTATTCTGTTTTGCCATTCTCTTCGCGCTTACCAAGGCAAAGTGGACGGATTCCATGTGGGTCACGAAATGCAATCATACCGTGCCCAATGATCATTGCAGCGACGGCATAAGCACCACGGATTGTACGATGTACATTTGTTACGGCGCGGAACACATCTTCTGAAGTAACGTTCCCCTTCACTGTGTCGATTTCATGAGCCAATACGTTAAGTAAGACCTCAGAATCTGAAGTGGTGTTAATGTGGCGGCGGTCTTTTTCAAACAGTTTCTGACGAACTTCGTGCGCGTTAGTCAGGTTCCCGTTGTGGGCAAGTGTAATACCGAAAGGAGAGTTTACGTAGAAAGGTTGAGCTTCTGAGGCACTTGAGCTGCCTGCAGTTGGGTAGCGTACATGTCCAATACCCACCTCACCTTGCAAGCGCTGCATGTGTTTGGCTTCAAACACATCCTTCACTAAACCGTTCGCCTTACGCAGACGAAAACGATTGCTTTCTATGGTACAAATACCAGCGGCATCTTGGCCACGATGCTGTAACACCGTTAACGCGTCATAAATAGACTGGTTTACAGGCGTTGTGCCCACGATTCCAACAATACCACACATGTCCTAATCCTCGATTTGCGACAGTAGCTGGCACTACTAGATAGTGCCAGACAAAAAACTTGATGTTGCTTGTAAGTGCTCGAAGAATGGGGCGATGATACGGCTGAACTCTGGGACCAACTGTGACTCTTTCCACCAATCCGAGCTTGGGAATGCAGTAAACGCATCCATAAAAAACAGCACCGCAGAAACAATCAGTACTCCACGTAAACCACCAAACACCACACCAAGAATTCGATCGGTGCCGGACAGTCCTGTTTTTTGTACCAGTTGACCAATGACGTAATTCACCACTGCACCAACCACTAAGGTTGCGACGAATAACGCCGCAATTGCGGCTCCGTTCCGAAACATTTCATCTTCGATGTTGGTGAAGTACACCGCCAATTTGGCGTAGTAGTTGCTGGAGATAAAAAATGCTCCAAACCAAATCACCAAAGACAAAGCTTCTTTAGCAAAACCGCGAACTAAACTGATCAGAGCTGAAAATCCGATCACACCTAAAATGACAAAATCTAACCAATTCATGTTTTCTTCATCTTAAGTTGGCGCGCATTTTAACAGAAAAAATGCTGACGCAAACGTTTTCTTATGGATTTAATGGCTTAAATTTAAGCAATTGACCTTTTGAGCCTGTAATTTTTTGTAATTCCTTGACCTGTCGTTCAAGTTTACTTTTTGATACATCAGGACCAACAATCACACGAGTAAAGGTTTTCTCTTTTTTCACATGAGCTTGGTAACCACGCTTCTGTAAATCCTCTACTAGTGCAACTGCATTCTCATGATTTTTCAGAGCCATCAACTGAATGATCCAGGCTGAATCTTCATATTGATTTTTTTCTTCAATCGGTCGAACTGCGACTTCCACCTGTTCTGGCTGTTTCGTTTCTTCTGACTGTGTCCCAGCCGTTTGATTCGACTCAACTACCTCCGCTTCAACGACTTCTGAATCATTCACTGTCGCCGTCACTGGAGAGTCAGGCAGTGAAATATCATCTTCGACAGGTTTTAAAATTTCGAAGTTTTCCACATCGCTATCAAGTTCAGGCTTAATAGGAATACTGGCAAACTCTTCTTTGTAGTGGAGTTTCTTCCCATCTAGTACGTCTGGAAGGACGATAACCCCTACAGCGACTAGAATGATGGTGCCGACTAAACGACTCTGGAATTTACTTGCCATCAAATTACCTTTGATTACTCATTATTTGATTGCCAATGCTCCAACACTTCACCAACGGTATGGAAGGAACCAACCACCAAAATGACATCGTCTTGAGTCGCGTGTATTTTCGCGTCCTCAAACGCTTCTACTGGCGTTTGGAACTGAACTTGACCTTGAGGTAAGTGTTGGCATAGTTCTTCTGCTGTAGCCGCTCGTGGGCCAGTCAGCGATGACGGATACCATTGTGTAGCAATTGAGCTTAACGCTTCGATTGTTGCCTTGATGTCTTTATCGTGCAGCATCGCCACCACTACGTGGATGTTTTTATCTGCGTATTGGCGCTTTACCTTCTCAACTAAGTATTCTGCTGAATGAGGGTTATGTGCAACATCAAGTACGATTTCAGGACTGTTTTGCAGAACCTGCATTCGGCCAGCTAGGCGTGCATTATTCAAGCCATTAACGATGTTAATGTCAGTGATTTGCAATTCTGAAGCACCGAGAGCCATTAAAGCAGTAGCTGCATTTGGTAAAGGCAGAGAAGGAAGCGGAAGATCATCAAGACCGAACGCGCCACTACACCACTTCCAACCATTGTCAGTCAGGTGGTAATCGAATTGAATACCAACCTGGTAGAATTCCGCGCCGATATCATCAGCGTGTGCAGCGACCGATGCTGGTGGCGTTGGTTGACCACAAATCGCAGGTTTACCCGCGCGGTAAATGCCAGCTTTTTCAAAACCGATCACATTAATGTCATCACCCAGCCAATCAACATGGTCAATGGCCAAACTAGTGATAACTGACACGTCATGGTCAACCACGTTGGTCGCGTCCAAGCGACCGCCAAGGCCAACTTCTAGCAGAACCACATCCACCTTCTCTACTTGAAAAATACGAAGAGCAGCTAACGTACCGAATTCAAACAAGCTTAGGCTGATATCGCCGCGCTGTTTCTCGATGAAGTCGAACGCTTCACAGTGTTTGCTGTCATCGGCATCAAGGCCATTGATACGAACACGCTCGTTGTAGCGAATAAGGTGTGGTGAGCTGTACACACCGACTGAGTAGCCAGCGTCCAATAGAATGGCTTCCATCAGCGCACAGGTTGAACCCTTGCCATTGGTGCCGGCAACAGTAATCACAGTAGGAGCTGGTTTAGTGAGGTTGGCTTTTTGTGCTACCGCTTGAACGCGGTCTAAGCCAAGGTCGATTGCTGAAGTGTGGAGTTTTGTTAAATAATCAAGCCACACCGCTAGAGGGGATGTGGCTTGAGGAATAGAGTTTTGGGTCATCTAACTTTAACCATTAATTTCTTTGGTTTTTATGTTAGTTGATACTTTACCCTTTTTCGTCCGCTTCTGGTACAGAATATGGCTCTTCATTTGGAGATTCGTTAACCGAAACCACCATAGGAGATTTGTGGTTAGTTAGCTTAGCCACTAGACCACCCACACGCTGACGCATTTCACGACGGTCAACGATCATATCAATCGCACCGTGCTCCAGAAGGAACTCACTACGCTGGAAGCCTTCAGGAAGATCTTCACGTACAGTCTGCTCGATAACACGACGACCAGCAAAGCCAATCAGCGCTTTAGGTTCACCAATATTGATGTCACCTAGCATCGCCAAACTTGCTGATACGCCACCCATTGTTGGATCTGTAAGTACAGAGATGAATGGCAGACCTTTCTCTGAAAGGCGTTCAAGTGCAGCACTGGTTTTCGCCATTTGCATTAGAGACATAAGTGCCTCCTGCATACGCGCACCACCACTTGCAGAGAAACAAACAAGTGCACAGTTGTTTTCAATTGCAGCATCTACCGCTTTTACAAAGCGAGCACCAACAACTGAACCCATTGAACCACCCATGAAAGAGAATTCAAACGCACACGCCACAAGCGGCATGCCTAGCAGTTCACCCTGCATCACAACCAATGCATCTTTCTCACCACTGTTCTTTTGAGCAGCAGAGATGCGCTCTTTGTAGCGCTTGGAATCTTTAAACTTCAGTTTATCTTGCGGCTCAAACTCTGTACCTAGCTCGACGCGCTCACCTTCGTCTAGGAAAGTTTCCAAACGACGACGCGCTTTCATGCGCATGTGGTGGTTACACTTAGGACAAACTTCTAGGTTACGTTCAAGTTCAGCATGGTATAGCACCTGCTCACAAGATGTACATTTAGTCCACACACCTTCAGGGATAGAAGCTTTGCGTGAACTTACAAGGTTGCTTTTCTCTAAAATCTTTTCAAGCCAACTCATGGAAGACCTTTTCTCTCAACTCTTCCGCTTCATTGCGAAAGATATAAATTCGGAATATTACGGACGGATTAAAACATATCTTGCCGCGACTGTAGATAAAAAACTGGTTGTACCTATTTTTGATACAGGTGACGCAACAATGGTTATCGCAGCGATCTCTTCTAAAGTACCGATATTTTGAATTAAGTTCGTGAATTTAGTTCAAATTATCTGGCAAAAATAAGGGGCCGATCGGCACTCTTGGTAATCCAAACTCTTCTGGATAGTCCACATCTACCAGATACAAACCTTCCGCCTTTGCTGTCGCTCCTGCTAACTTGCGGTCTTTCGCTTCTAAAAGTGACTTAATCCACTCTGGTTTTTCTTCACCGCGGCCTACTTTAATCAAGCTGCCAGTAATATTGCGAACCATATGGTGAACAAAAGCATTGGCTTTAATGTCGATAACAACATAATCACCATGACGGGTTACATTGAGATGCATCATGTTGCGGCAAGGGCTCAATGATTGACAATGCGCAGCACGAAATGAGCTGAAGTCATTTTCACCGAGTAAGTACTGCCCAGCTTCGTGCATTTTTTTCTCGTCCAAATCACCGTGATAATGACTCACACCCGAATTTAAGATACCTGGACGCAATGCATGATTGAAGATGATGTAGCGGTAACGACGTGCAGTTGCTGAGAATCGAGCATGGAAGTCGTCAGGTACTTCTACCGCCCAACGGACAGCAATATCGCTTGGCATGTTCGCATTTGCACCCATTGTCCAAGCAACCATTTTTCGACTTACGTTGGTGTCGAAGTGAACAACTTGACCTGTGCCGTGCACACCAGCATCTGTACGACCAGCACACTGCACTTCTACAGGGTGGTTCGCGACAACAGAGAGTGCTTTTTCTAGCTCTTCTTGGACACTTTTCACTTCTCTTTGGCGTTGCCAACCAAAGTAATTTGTACCGTTATATTCGATACCTAATGCGATTCTCATTTTAACCTTCGAACTCTAAAATGGGGCGGGAAGTATATACGTAAGTCCTTCCAGATACAAAAATGGGCAGCGTTTGCTACCCATTTTTTGTTTATCGACCGTTGATGGCGTCGATGAGTCCTTTCGCTTCGCGGCGAATATCATCTTCACCGTAAACAATGGCTTCCTCTAGCAGTTTGACCGCACCTTGCGGGTCATTCATCTCTAGGTAGATTTTTGCAAGGTCAAGCTTACCTGCCGCCTCTGCGTTACTATCTACGTCGACATCACCATTATCACCAATCACATCAGGAAACTCGTTCAAACCAACATCAAGTTTGAGATCTTGTTCTTCAAATTCACCACCATCTTTATCCACTTGAGCCATCAATTCGTCAATCGTCATGAACTGATTTTTCTTTGGGTCAAAGTCGGTAAGGTCTTCTTGCTCACCCCAGTTTTCTTCGGTGATTCTTGGTTGCTCAAGTGCCTCTGATGAACTCCAAACCTCACGCTCATCTTCTGGAACTTCCTCCCCACGAGAACTGTACTCAGTTTCAGGAGAAAGCTTGAAACCATCCCAATCATCACCAACGTCAAGCATAGCCTCAATATCCATGCCTGCGCTTGCTATGGTGTCACTGTCCAAATCAGTATCGAAGGTTTCTGAATCCATACTGTCTTCAGAAAGTAGATTCGCCATTGCAGCTTCATCAAAATCAGACACTTCCGGTTCAGATGGCGCCGAAAACTCTGGTGCTACCGTTTCGCTTGGCTGAGCAAACATGTCAAACAATGCATCCTGTTCGGATTGCTCTTCAACGTCCTGCTCTACTGGCTCTTCAGCCATTGATGCCATTGCGTCTTCTTCACCAAACTCTGGCAACTCTAGATCATCGAAGTTGAACTCTTCATCTTCGACAACTGGCAGTTCTGGTTGAGCTGCCACTTCTGGCTCTGCTGGCTCTTCAGCCACCGATGCCATCGCGTCTTCTTCGCCAAACTCTGGTAGCTCTAGCTCATCGAAGTTGGACTCTTCCGCTTCAGCAACTGGCTGCTCTGGTTGAGAGGCCGCTTCCGGCTCCACTGGCTCTTCAGCCAATGATGCCATCGCATCTTCTTCACCAAACTCTGGCAGCTCTAGATCATCGAAGCTGAACTCTTCATCTTCAACAACTGGCTGCTCTGGTTGAGTTGCCACTTCCGGCTCTGCTGGCTCTTCAGCCATTGATGCCATCGCATCTTCTTCACCAAACTCTGGCAACTCTAGCTCATCGAAGTTGAGCTCTTCATCTTCAACAACTGACTGCTCTGGTTGAGCTGCCACTTCCGGCTCTGCTGGCTCTTCAGCCACCGATGCCATCGCATCTTCTTCACCAAACTCTGGTAGCTCTAGCTCATCGAAGTTGAACTCTTCATCTTCAACAACTGGCTGCTCTGGTTGAGCTGCGACTTCCAGCTCGGCTGGCTCTTCAGCCATGGATGCCATCGCATCTTCTTCACCAAACTCTGGTAGCTCTAGCTCATCGAAGTTGAACTCTTCATCTTCAACAACTGTCTGATCTGGTTGAGCTGCGACTTCCGGCTCTGCTGGCTCTTCAGCCACCGATGCCATCGCATCTTCTTCACCAAACTCTGGTAGCTCTAGCTCATCGAAGCTGAACTCTTCCGCTTCAGCAACTGGCTGCTCTGGTTGAGCTGCGACTTCTGGCTCTGCTGGCTCTTCAGCCATGGATGCCATCGCGTCTTCTTCACCAAACTCTGGCAACTCTAGCTCATCGAAGTTGAACTCTTCATCTTCAGCAACTGGCTGCTCTGGTTGAGCTACGATTTCCGGCTCCGCTGGCTCTTCAGCCATTGATGCCATCGCATCTTCTTCACCAAACTCTGGCAACTCTAGCTCATCGAAGTTGAACTCTTCATCTTCAACAACTGACTGCTCTGGTTGAGCTGCGACTTCCGGCTCTGCTAGCTCTTCAGCCATAGATGCCATCGCATCGTCTTCACCAAACTCTGGTAGCTCTAGCTCATCGAAGTTGAACTCTTCATCTTCGACAACTGGCTGCTCTGGTTGAGCTGCGGCTTCCGGCTCTGCTGGCTCTTCAGCCATAGATGCCATCGCATCTTCTTCACCAAACTCTGGCAACTCTAGCTCATCGAAGTTGAACTCTTCCGCTTCAGCAACTGGCTGCTCTGGTTGTGATGACTCTTCATCAAGTAACCAGTCTTCCTCTTGAGGAACGCCAAACTCGTTCGGAGAAGTATTTGGTGTTGGTGTTACTTTTGGCTCTTCAAACTCAGGCTCAATAACCTCCTCTACCACTGGCTCTGGTAGATCTGATGGCTCTGACTCAAGAGCTGATTCAGCTTCAAAGGCAACCTCTGCATCTTCCAAAGGCTCATCTTGAGCTTCTGCTTCAGACAGCTCGTTAAGTAAAGCATCGCCTTTAGGTGAAATCTCTTCCAAATCACCAACGAACTGATTCCGGTCAAAACTGCGCTCTTCCTCAGCTTGTACTGACTGCTCATCTTCAGCTTGAGAGCCTTCTACTTGCTGCTCAGAAACTAGCGCATCAATGTCAAAGTCAGTGTCTAAAGAAGAGGAGCTCTCTTCAACCGCTGGCGACTGCTCTGCTAGAAGTTCCTCAAAGCCAAGTGATGACAATAGTTCATCTTCATCGCTCTCTGTATCGTCTTGACCGATAAGTTCATCAAATGCATCTTTATCGGACTCGGAGTCCTCTTCAAGAAATTCATCAGCATCCGAATCTAATAATTCATCGAGCAACTCTGTGCTATTTTCATCTAACTCCAATGCCTCTGAATCATTATCAAAGCCTGACAGTTGCTCTAATTCATTTAGAGGATCGAAGTCTTCACTATCATCCTCATCTAAATCAATCAGTTCATCGAGTAGGTCTGTGCTACTTTCGTCAATGTGCTCTTCATCGTAGCCTGCAAGTTCTTCAAGCTCTTCAAGTGGGTCTAACTCTGACAGTGAACCGCCATCATCTTCTCCGAGCAACTCATCGAGTAAAGCAGATGCATCGCTGTCTTCACTCAAATCAAACTCATCGTTCGCTGTTGATTTAGCCTCTTCAACCTCTTCGGCTGGTTGCTCATACTGTGCTAATAGCTGATCGATGTCATCATCAGATGCCATTCCAGCGCCAAACGCATTTTCGTTTACTTCACTTGGAGAACTGTCTTCAATCGGAGCATCATCTTCTTCTGCAAGTCCAGAGAACAAGTCATCGAGCATTGATTGATCTAATGCACCCGATTCAAGTTCTTCTGTTGGTTCATCAGCAGATAGTAGTTCTGAGAACTCATCTTCTGACATAGACAAACCAGTATCTGCCGGCTCATCAGAGAGATCGAAAGCAGAGTCATCACCTGAAGCGGTATCATCTAAATCTAGTTCTGGTGATACTTCATCTAGTGCGCGTTCCATCTCTTCAAGACCTAACGCTTTCTCTTCACCATTAACGCTGATTCCATTAGCTGACGAATCAAAGTCATCTAAACCAACATCAAGGTCGCCATCGTCACCAATACCAGCGAATGGATCTTCTCCGTCTTCCCCTTCAAGATTGAAGTCAAGATCGTCATCGTCCAAACTTGCAAAGACGTCGTCATCCTCTTGACCACTGTCATCAGAGAACAGCTCGTCATGGTCACTATCATCACCAAAGAGATCATCATCTAGACTCAACTCTTCATCAAGCTCATCAATGGAGTCACCAATAGCGAGCGGTGCAGCTGCCATTTCAGGTGTAGGCGTTTCAGTTTCCGCGGCTTCTTCTTTCGCAGCTGAACGACGTCCCAACAGCATCACGATCAATAAGGCAATCAATGCACCTGGAATCAATGCGGCGAGACCAACTAACCAGCCATTGGACAAAATTTTATCCAATGTGCTCGGCTGCATTCTTTGCTGCTCAGCAACGCGTTGACGTTCTTCAGCTAATAATTTTTCAACTTCTGAGCGAATGCGCTCTTCGTCATTTAATTCAGTTTTTAAAGAATCTACTTCGGTTTGAACTTCAGAAAGCATCAACCTCAAATGGTGATTCTTTTCTTCGAGTGATTCCAACTCGCCTTGAGATACTTGCAGCTTTTCTTTTAATGCCGATACCTGTTGCTCTCCCTGAGGAGAAGTTTCCACTTTAGGAAGCGGTTTCTCGGTAATCTGAACTTCCTCAGGTTGAACCACATTTATCTTCGGCGTAGTAGTTTGAGGCTCAGACTTTGCTTGGACTGGACGTACAGGTTCAGGCTTAGGTTCAACAGGTTTTGGCTGTGTCGCTTGATTGAGTTTTGCCTGATGCGCCTTCATTACAGCCGCCGCTTGTGGGGTTGTAGCAATCCGAGTTTGCTCAAGAGATGGCACTCTTAAACGGCTACCAGGTTCCAAGAGATGGATATTCTGATTCTCAAACGCTTGAGGGTTGATACGATAAATGGCAAGTAGCGTTTGCTGAACAGAAACTGAGTTTGATGGCCTTAACTTAGTCGCGATAGACCATAACGTTTCATTTTGACCGGTAGGGCCGTAAAAACGTGAAGGCTGTAAATTTTCTGGAGTCGCTGGAAGCGCTCTTTCTATCTGCTCTGCATAACTCGGAGCAGCTTGCACTTCACCAGAGGGGCCGACAAGTCGAATTGCTTCAGCCTGTACCACTGACGATGTCTGAGTCGCGCCCATCAGCATTAGTGCAGCTAATAGACGCTTATAGTTTTGATGCATAAAAAGCTCAGTCTGTGTGCTAAAAATAATTTAAATGGTGATCGGTTAAATATATCGGATATAGCGAGCAAAACTATAGGTTTGAGGATAAAAAATGTGGGGCTCGCGAAATATTCGTACTAATCTCACACAATTTTTTTCAGATAGAACAAAAAAGCCTCGCACTGAGCGAGGCTTTAAGATCCTTAATCAAAGTGACCAAGTACCAATTAATAGTAGTCGCGGATTAGAACTTCTGCGATTTGAACCGCGTTAGTTGCTGCGCCTTTACGAACGTTATCCGCAACGACCCATAAGTTTACGCCGCTGTGGTGGCTGATATCGTTACGGATTCGACCAACCATAACATGGTCTTTACCGCCCGCATCGCGAACCTGTGTTGGGAAGTCTTCACCGTGGAATACTTCAATACCATCCGTTTGCTCAAGAAGGTTGATAACTTCTTGCGCATCAATTGGAGAACGAGTTTCAACGTGAAGTGCTTCTGCATGACCGTAGAACACTGGTACACGAACACACGTTGGGTTTACTGTGATCGATGAATCGTTGAAGATTTTTTGCGTCTCCCACACCATTTTCATTTCTTCTTTGGTGTAGCCGTTTTCCATCATCTGGTCGATTTGCGGAATACAGTTAAACGCGATCTGCTGAGAGAATTGCTTCTTGTCAGCTGGTAGACCGTTTAGCAGTTTTGCTGTTTGACCTGCAAGCTCATCAATGCCTGACTTACCTGCACCAGATACAGACTGGTAAGTCGATACGTTGATGCGCTCGATACCAACTGCATCGTGAATTGGCTTCAGCGCCACCAGCATTTGAATGGTTGAACAATTCGGGTTCGCGATGATGTTGCGGTTACGGAACTCTGCAATCGCTTCTGGGTTTACTTCTGGAACAACAAGAGGAATGTCGTATTCGTAGCGGAAGTGTGACGTATTGTCGATTACGATAACACCTTCGTCAGCTGCAATTGGTGCCCATTTAGCAGATAGTTCACCGCCAGCAGAGAACAACGCGATGTGCGCTTGAGACCAATCAAACTCTTCTACGTTTTGAACACGTACCGTTTTACCATTGAAGCGGTAAGTCTTACCTTCACTGCGCTCACTCGCTAGTAGGAAGATTTCGCCTACTGGGAATTTGCGCTCTTGAAGCACTTCCAAAATTGTTTCACCGACCGCGCCGGTCGCACCTAATACGGCAACATTGTATTGCTGGCTCATTGACTTACCTCAACCTGAAAACCTAGTTCTGCTAATGGTGCAAGATTACATGTTTCATTACCCATTAGCGTGACAGCGCTGTACTCGCGGCGATCCCAGTAGTTCTTACGCATCAGGTCAAAAGAGCCTGGCTTACTGATTTCGCGGCGGAAAAGAGCGTCATCTTTACGCACATCATAGATTAACTGCGTGATGTTGTGCAGCGTTGCTTCATCCCATGCTCTGTCCAATACCATAGTAGGAACAGGCGCGGTTGGCAGTAAATCGCTGGCATGCGCACGTAATTCGTTATTTAAGAACTCACAGTAGCTGTTGAAAATCATCGTCGTACCGCGAGCTTTCCCTTCCAGACCATAGCCTGCAACGTGAGGGGTTGCGAATGCTAGCAGAGGCAGAAGCTCCATATCAACCTCTGGTTCAAATTCAAACACGTCGAGTGCCGCTGTAAAGCCGTCGTTTTTCAGTAAACGTTGCTTAAGCGCTTGGTTGTCCACGACTGGACCGCGTGCCGCATTGATAAGAATTTGATCGCTACGAAGACCATTTAGCACCTTCTCATCAATCAGATGATGCGTTGGATATGGGCCATCTTTGGTGATTGGCGTGTGCAGCGTAATGATATCAGAACGTTCGATCAACTCGGCTAGCGGAGTGAAGATGCGAGAATCACCCTCTTCTTGTTTGAACGGGTCATTAATAAGCACATTAATGCCCATGCCCTTCAAACATTTTTCAAGATAGCTACCGACTTGCCCCGCGCCAATGATGCCAACGGTTTTATCGAAAACCGAGAATCCTTGCTGCTGTGCTAACACCATCATGACACTGAACACGTACTCAGCAACACCAACTTTGTTACAACCTGGTGCTGCGGTGAAGAAAATACCTTTCTCTTGCAATAGTGCTTGGTCTACATGATCCATGCCTGCCGTTGCTGTACCAACGAACTTCAGCTTGTTTGCTTTGCTGATCAGCTCTGCGTTTACTTTGGTGACAGAGCGAATCATTAGCGCATCTACATCCACTAAATCATCGGCTGTCAGTGTACGACCGGGTTTTAGAATCACTTCTCCGAGTTGGCTGAATAGCTCTTCAGCGTACGGCATATTTTCATCAACAATAATTTTCATAGCGCCAGCGTTTAACATCCATTTGTATGAGTTCGTTTATTCGCAAGATGCGAAGCTAAAGCGATTGTGCCCTTTTCTTGAAAAATCTCAACAACTATACCCAAGTGACTTTCAAAAGCAGGTTTCAGAAAAGAAAAAGCCCGGCTAAATTAGCCGGGCAAAGTTCCAGAACAAAAGGATCCTATCCCGCTCTCCTTGGGATAAAGTCTGCGTCTGTTCGATCAGTTGACCTGATCAAGCTCTGGAAACTGGTTTGTTGGTCGGTTCACTCCACGAAGAGAATCACAGCCCAACAAATTCAGTTAGCTTTGGGTCGCTTATGCTTGGTACTTTTTGATTACCAATGTCGCGTTTGTACCACCAAAACCAAAGCTGTTTGACATAACTGTCGTTAGCTCAGCGTCACGAGCTTCCGTTACGATGTCTAGACCTTGTGCTGCTTCATCCAAGTTAGAGATGTTCACACTTGGAGCAATGAAGCCATTGTCTAGCATTAGCGTTGAGTAAATTGCTTCGTGAACGCCAGCTGCACCTAGTGCGTGACCTGTCATCGCTTTCGTTGCAGAGATAGCAGGGCTGTTGTCACCGAATAGCTCTTGGATAGCACCTAGCTCTTTCACGTCACCAACTGGAGTCGATGTACCGTGCGTATTGATGTAGTCGATAGCATCAACATCTTGCATTGCCATCTTCATACAACGAACCGCACCTTCACCTGATGGTGCTACCATGTCGTAGCCATCAGAAGTCGCACCGTAACCTACGATCTCACCGTAAATTTTCGCGCCACGAGCTAGAGCGTGCTCAAGTTCTTCGATAACCAGCATGCCGCCGCCGCCAGAGATAACGAAACCATCACGGTCTGCATCGTAAGTACGAGATGCTTTATCTGGAGTCTCGTTGTACTTAGTAGATAGTGCGCCCATCGCGTCAAACATCATAGTTTGAGACCAATCTAGCTCTTCACCACCACCAGCGAATACGATGTCTTGTTTGCCAAGTTGGATAAGCTCCATCGCGTGACCGATACAGTGTGCAGATGTTGCACAAGCTGAGCTCATTGAGTAGTTCACACCACGAATCTTAAATGGTGTTGCAAGACACGCAGACACTGTTGAAGACATAGTACGCGGCACCATGTAAGGACCTACGCGTTTTACGCCTTTCGCACGCATTGTGTCTGTCGCAACTGTTTGGTTGAATGCAGAAGCACCACCAGAACCAGCAACGATACCTGTACGATCGTTTGAAACTTGTTCTTCAGATAGACCAGCGTCTTCAATTGCTTGCTGCATGGATAGGTATGCATAAGCAGCCGCATCACCCATAAAGCGCATCTGCTTACGATCAATGTGCTCTGCTGGGTTGATTTTCAGATCACCCCAAACCTGCGAGCGCAGACCGTTTTCTTTAAACTGCTCAGACGCAGTGATGCCAGATTTGCCCGCTTTAAGAGACGCTAGAACTTCTTCGACGTTGTTACCGATACTTGAAACAATACCCATACCGGTGATTACGACTCGTTTCATTATGACATTCCTATAATTCAAAAATCAGCTAGATAATAACTAAGATAGTCAACAAAAGTGGTCAGCTTTCCCATAAATTCGTACAATCGACGAATTCTAACCGCGCCAAATCACATATTTGCACCATTATGACTTCAATTAAAAATGCAGAACTTGGTTGGAACGAAGCTGGGACACCAGTTTCAGACCAATTTGATGATGTCTATTTCTCCAACGTAAACGGTCTTGAAGAGACGCGCTACGTGTTCCTCAAACAAAATCATCTACCAGAAAGATGGCAGGAATTTGACCAAAGACGTTTTGTTATTGGTGAAACCGGATTTGGCACAGGGTTGAACTTCTTAGCTGTGTGGCAATGGTTTACCGAATTTCGTCGCGAATATCCAGAGGCAGCGCTAAAAGAATTGCATTTTGTCAGCTTTGAGAAGTACCCACTGAGCAAGTCGGACTTAGAAAAAGCGCATCAATCATGGCCAGAATTGGCAGAGTTTGCCGAAAAACTGCAACAGCACTATCCAGCCGCAGTGCCTGAGTGTCATCGCATTGTTTTAGAAGACGGCGCTATCACACTCGATCTTTGGTTTGGCGATATCAAAGACTGCATGCCGCTTGTTCCTTATGCTGAGCAAGGCTTGATTGATGCTTGGTTCCTAGACGGTTTTGCACCAAGCAAAAACCCAGAAATGTGGAACCAAAACCTATTCAACGGCATGGCAAAATTGGCGAAAAAGGATTGCACGGTCGCAACCTTTACGGCAGCGGGCTTTGTCCGTCGCGGCTTAAACGAAGCGGGCTTTGCAATGAAGAAAGTCAAAGGCTTTGGCACCAAACGTGAAATGATCGCCGGTTCGATGGAACAACGTGAAAGGCATTCAAACCACTTACCTTGGTTCAACCGCACTGCGTCAAGTAATCACGATTCCATTGCGATAATAGGTGGCGGTATTGCAAGTGCGGCTCTGGCAAAAACGCTGGTTCGCCGCGGTCAAAATGTCACACTCTACTGCAAAGATGCTCAACCTGCTGAAGGCGCATCAGGCAACCGCCAAGGTGCTGTGTACCCATTATTAAATGGTCCCCACAAAGGCGTTTCTCGTGTGTTTGCTCCGGGCTTTTTGTTTGCCCGTCAGTTTGTTGACCAAGCAGCGCAAGATATCCAATTTGATCACGATTGGTGTGGCATCACGCAACTCATGTGGGATAACAAATCTGCAGACAAGTTGGAAAAAATGCTTGCTGGTAATTTCACGCCAGAGTTGATTCACAAACTATCTGCTGAAGAGACGGCTGAAAAAATTGGCTTGCCGATCGATATGGCATCGGTTCATTACCCTCTTGGCGGTTGGTTATGTCCTGCTGAACTCACCCGAGGTTTGATTTCTCAGCTAGAAAAAACAGAGCTTTTTGAAGCGAAGTTCGAGCATCAAGTAGAGTCACTAAATTGGGACGAAGCGCGTCAGCTTTGGACATTGAAAGCAAACGGTCAAAGCTTTGAACACTCAACCGTGGTGGTAGCTAACGGCAGTGAATTCCAAACACTAACCCAAACCGCTGCTCTACCGATGGGTCAGGTAAAAGGCCAAGTTAGCCACGCCCCTGCAACTGAAACGCTGTCTAAGCTGAAAACAGTATTGTGTTACGACGGTTACATGACTCCTGTTAACCCAAATAATCAGCACTTATGCATCGGTGCAAGCTACGACCGCAGTCACCTAGACTACGAGTTTGACGAGGAAGCACAAAAAGACAACGCCGAGAAATTGGTGAAGTGTCTGCCAAACCAAGCTTGGACGAAAGAAGTCGATACCTCTGGTAATTTATCACGCCAAGGCATTCGCTGCGTTAGCCGTGATCACCTGCCGTTTGTAGGTAACGTAGGCGACTTTGAAACCATCAAAACGCAATATGCGGATCTGCAAAATCAGCAAGAACAAGACGTTGAAGCGATTCACCAGCTCCCTAACCTATTCTGTTTCCTAGGCTTAGGTTCTCGCGGTTTGAGCTCAGCGCCCCTAATGGCCGAAGTGTTGGCATCACAAATCTGTGGCGACCCGTTGCCACTGCCTGTTGATGTCCTAACTGAGCTGCACCCTAGCCGTATGTGGGTAAGAAAGCTACGTAAAGGTAAGGCGATTACTGAGTTGTAACGCGTTTCGAATACGCAAAGAACCCCTCCTAGCCTCCCCTTAAAAAGGGGAGGAACAAGTTCTTAGCTCCGCATTCGTCCTCCCCCTTTCTAAGGGGGAGTTAGAGGGGGTTACAAGTTTTTAGTTCAATGCTGCCACAGCCGCTTTCACTTGCTCGGCAACTTCCGCATTACGGAACTGACCTGTTTCCAAATCAAAGTTATCGTAGAAGCTCGGAATAGATTGCGATGCTTTCACTTCAGCACCAAAGTAAGGCGCAGAGCCTGTTGCCGCAGCGAGAACCGTTTGTGCACCACCAGGGCCTGGTGACGTTGCTAAGTACACCGCAGGTTTGTTTTGGAATACGTTGCGCTCGATACGTGTCGCCCAATCGAATAGATTTTTGTAAGCCGCTGGGTAAGAGCCGTTATGCTCAGCAAAAGAAACCACCAAAGCATCAGCCGTAGCGATGTCTGCAAGGAACGCCTTTGCACCTTCCGCTTGACCAATTTCTTTCTCTTTGTCTTCACTGAACAAAGGAACATCGTAGCTATTGAGGTCTAACACTTGCACATCTGCACCTTCAACAAGGTTGGCAGCGTAAGTCGCAAGGGTTTTATTGATAGAGGTGGAGCTAGTAGAAGCGCCGAATGCGATAATTTTCATGGTTGTAATCCTTTGTTCACGTTTTGTACTCACTAGAGTAAAAGGTGAGCCTAGGTGCTACAACCACAAAAATTTTAAGGAGAGATTCGAAAATTTCGAAGGAGTTTATTTCAACTCTTTTTTGTTTTGACTAGAAGCTTAGAGCAACTAACCGAGCCTTAAGCTTGCGCTTGAAGCTCTTGCCACAGATCGCTCACTATCACGCGATCCGCAGGCGTCAGTTCTGAGCGCGCTGCTTCGAGGCTATTTTCGATGCGAGATTTCAGCTCTGTCACATCGTTAATGCCTTCTTCTTCACACGCTGCAGCAGACAGAGAAATGTGACCACGCAAATAACCACCAGCAAACAATTCATCATCCGATGCCGTTTCAATGCGAGCATCAATCAGTTCTAGTAGTTTTTCTTCAAATTCAATAATCATGGAGCTTCTCTGAGGTTATTTAACGATAAAGTCAGACGTTTCCAGCGGCTTGGTTTGGTAAAAAGCACACAACGCATCCGATAGCATTTTCACGCGAGGCGGAAGACCGTTTTCTAGAATACCCATTACTTCATTGTGCACTTTGTGCATGAAACCAAGACGATCTGGTTCAAAATCGCCGTGTAGATTGTCACAACTGACGTTAAAAGGGAAGTCAGCACTTTTCGCTAGAATCCACTCATACGCTTGAGGGCGAATTTCAACTTTTTCAAACTCAGCTTGAACCTCGGCTGTGCGGCCGTCAGGTTCATACCAGTAACCAAAATCTTCCAGCAAACGACGCTCGGGTCCTGCTACGCACCAATGGGCAATTTCGTGCAGCGCTGACGCATAGAAACCACGAGCAAAAATAATCCGATGATGGGGATGCTCTTGATCTGCTGGTAAGTAAATCGGCTCATCACCACCGAGTTCTAGCTTAGTATTAAAAGACTCGAGAAATGTATTATTGAAAATGGTGATAAGGTCTTGATATTCGTGGTTCATGATCGATTCTGTACTTCAAATTGATATGCGGTGCGCATTGTCGCTGTTTTTGTTACGCAGGTAAAGCCACACAACAAGTTTGGTTATTAGCTGAGTTTATCTGAAAGCGGCTTTCTCCATACAATTTCTCATTCGTCACAGATCACATTTCCCACTACACTCACGCCTTATTTTTAAGCTTAATGCTGGCGACTTCAACGCCACTTAAAGCGAGATTCTTTTTGGGTTTGAGCCCCTCCCAAGGCTTAAATCTTGTTGGTAAGTTTTGCTGCTGTTTTCCTTAATCTCAAGGATCATGACAGAGCCCTTTTATTTGAGTGTCCCCTTATGCTGCTAAGTGTGTTGTACATCATTGGTATCACGGCTGAAGCCATGACTGGTGCATTGAGCGCTGGTCGAAGAAAAATGGATTGGTTTGGCGTTATGTTGGTAGCCAGTGCAACGGCAATTGGTGGCGGTACAGTACGCGACATTCTACTAGGTCACTACCCACTGGGTTGGGTAAAGAACCCAGAATTTCTAGCAATCACGTGCGTTGCGGGTGTACTAACTACTGGCTTAGCAAAATGGGTAATTAAGCTCAAAGGCCTGTTCATCCGTTTGGATGCGCTGGGCTTGATCGTATTTAGCATCATCGGTACCAAAGTGGCGATTGGCATGGGCTTGCACCCTGGAATCTGTATGGTATCTGCATTGGTAACTGGCGTATTTGGTGGCCTGCTACGCGATTTGATTTGTCGCCAAACGCCGCTTGTGTTGCATGAAGAGCTTTACGCATCGGTAGCACTTATCGCATCAGGTTTGTACCTAGCTCTGCTTGAGTTCAACGTACCAGATGTAACCGCGACGATTGTCACTCTGATTACTGGTTACATGCTGCGTATGGCTGCAGTACGCTTCAAATGGCGCTTACCTTCATTCCACTTGGAAACGGAAGGTTCAATTCACTAATTGAATGCGAAACCAATTGAAACCCAATTAAAAAAGGCAGCTCATTGAGCTGCCTTTTGTGTTTATAAGCTAAAACCTCCATCAATATCGAAAGCAGCACCTCGCAGCCCAATGGATGACTCAGATAGTAGAAACTCTATCGCAGGAACGATGTCCTTTGGCGTTAAAATTCTACCTGCTGGTGTCTCTTTCATCGCCAATTTCAACCCATTAAATGCTTCTTGAGACATTCCTGCTTTCTCTTGAATATCGGTAGCGGTTACTCCTGGCCGTACGCTGTTAATACGAATCCCTCGTTCAGCAAGTTCTAGATTCAATACTCCCACTAGACCTTCTAGCGCCATTTTACTCGACGTATAAAGTGAAGAATTCACAAAGGCCTTTTCAACAACCAAACTGGAGACCATCACGACACTGGCCGGGTTATTCATCACCGGAAGTAACGACTGCAACATAAAAAACGGCGCTTTAAAATTGGTATTTAAAGTAAGCTCAAATTCTTCAAGCGATGTAGTTCCTAATTCGTTAGGGAAGTAAACACCAGCATTAAAAACCACGCCATCCAACTTAATATTCAGCGCTTGAATCTCTTTACCAATAGCTTGTACATCATGGTGGTTTTCATTGTCACACAGTAACGTAGTGATGTTAGCGCCTAATCTTGTTGCAACATCATCTAATTTCACTTTATTTCGACCTGTTATAACAACGTGATAGCCTTCACTTGCTAACTTTCGAGCTAATTCCAACCCTATCCCAGACGTTGCTCCTGTGACCAATATTGCGTTTGACTTCATGTTTTCCTTCCTTTGAATTGAATCCAAAGTCAGGTTAATTGAAAGTATCAATAATTATTAGCTACCAAACCATCATCATTTTGTTTCTATATGAGCACCAATAGCCTCTTTGATATCCATAAATTACTCCCACACTTGGCAACCTTTCGCCTTGTCGCAGAGCGAGGAAGTTTTCAGTCTGCAGCAAATGAACTCAATTTACCGCGCTCTTCTGTAAGCAAGAAAATTCGCCAGTTAGAAGAGATTGTAGAGCAACGCCTGCTCCAAAGAACCACTCGAAAGCTAACTTTAACTGAGGCGGGAGAAGCGTTACTCAATACTACTCAAGAACTTCCTTCTCTAATAGACAAGATGGAAACCTTTCTACTCGACCAACAAACGATACCGAGTGGCAAGGTGAAAATCAGTTGCTCGACACTTCTTGGGCAACACTATTTGCTACCACAAATGAAATATCTGGTAGCTTGCTTTCCACAGATCCAATTTCAACTGAGTTTTGATGACAACTGTGTCGACTTAATTGAGAGCAAAATTGATATTGCAATCCGGATAGGTGAGTTACCAGACTCACCAATGCTGGCGAGAAAGATTGGAGAAAAGCGTTGGTGCTTCGTCGCAAGTGATGACTATTTAAAAGTGAATGGCTATCCCACCCACCCGAACCAATTGGTTTTCCATCAGTGTTTAGTTTTTGCCAATCAGACTTCTACACAGAACCATTGGCAATTTGTCGATGAAAATAAAAACATTGAATCCGTATCAGTAGAGGGCGCAATACAAAGTGATGATGCAAGGGCCTTGGTAGAGTTGCTCAAACAAGGAGTAGGTATTGCGAGACTTGATCCTAATGTCATCGCATCAGAATTAAAGAGCGGCGAACTGACAACCATACTCGACAGCTATACTGTGGACTTTACCGCTCCCATTCAACTACTTTGTCTCGGGAAAGCCACTCATTCCAAAGCGAGTAGAGCGGTTTGGGATGAGCTCGCAAGAGTTCTTCCTCCGCGACTCAAAATAAAAAAATAGCGCCCATCGGCGCTATTTTTTAAATCTTTGGAGTCTCGGTTTGTACGCCATGGTTTTGACCACGGTGGCGTAACAAATGATCCATCACGACAATAGCCAGCATCGCTTCTGCAATAGGCACAGCACGGATACCCACACATGGGTCATGACGGCCTTTAGTGATCAACTGAGTTGGTTCACCTTCTTTAGTGATAGTCTCGCCTGGAACCGTAATGCTTGAGGTTGGCTTAAGCGCGATGTTTGCCACAATCTCTTGGCCGGTAGAGATACCGCCAAGAATGCCACCCGCGTGGTTGCTGCCGAAGCCTTCTGGAGAAAGCGTATCACGGTGCTCGCTGCCTTTTTGGTTTACCACATCAAAACCGTCGCCGATTTCCACGCCTTTCACCGCATTGATGCTCATTAGCGCATGTGCGATGTCTGCATCTAGACGATCAAATACAGGTTCACCAAGGCCAACAGGTACGTTTGTTGCCACAACCTGAATTTTTGCGCCAATGGAGTCGCCTTCTTTTTTCAGGTCACGGATAAGTTGGTCAAACGCTTCTACTTTGTCTGCATCTGGGCAGAAGAACGCATTATTTTCGATTTCATTCCAATCCACTTTATCGATTGAAACGTCACCCATTTGCGACAAGTAAGCGCGGATTTCAACACCGAACTCGTCTTTCAGATATTTCTTAGCGATTGCACCAGCCGCCACACGCATTGCCGTTTCACGAGCAGACGAACGGCCGCCACCTCGATAATCGCGCACACCGTATTTTTGGTGGTAAGTGTAATCAGCGTGTCCTGGACGGAACTTGTCTTTGATGTCTGAGTAGTCTTTAGAGCGTTGATCTGTGTTCTCGATCATCAAACCAATTGAAGTACCTGTTGTTTGACCTTCAAATACGCCAGAAAGAATTTTTACTTCGTCCGGTTCACGACGTTGGGTAGTGTAACGTGATGTGCCAGGACGGCGACGATCAAGATCCGTTTGCAGATCTGCCTCAGTGATTTCCAAACCTGGAGGGCATCCGTCTACGATACATCCTAGTGCGATACCGTGACTTTCTCCGAATGTCGTCACTCGGAAATGTTGTCCGATACTGTTTCCTGCCATTACTTCCTCAAGTTCTTGTCGCCACGCTCTCCATGAGCGCAACTGCTTTTCAATTCTTCGTGGAATCATAGTGGCGGTATTACGTTTTGATGTAAAGCCCGATTTGGTGGAAAAAACAAAACATCCGAAATTTTCCAAGCTCAGTGCGAAGCGGATAAAAAAACACCGAGCACTAGGCTCGGTGTTTTCATTATTTGATCAACTCGTTTGTTTCGACTGACTTAGTCTTTGTACAGTTTGAACTCTTCTGCACACTCAACCAGCTGGTCACGCGTTAGCATGAATACGCCGTGACCACCGTTCTCGAACTCAATCCAAGTGAATGGAATTTGTGGGTACTGTTCCATCATGTGAACCATTGAGTTACCGACTTCACACACAATAATACCATCGTCTGTTAGGTAGTCTGGTGCGTTAGCAAGAATACGACGAACCAGTTTTAGACCGTCAGTACCTGCAGCAAGACCCAGTTCAGGCTCGTGCGTGAACTCGTCTGGTAGGCTGTTCATGTCTTCTTCGTCCACGTAAGGTGGGTTAGACACGATCAGGTTGTACTTCTCTTTTGGTAGATCGCGGAACAAGTCAGAACGGATTGGGAACACTTGCTGCTCCATGCCGTGATCTTGTACGTTTTGCTCAGCAACTTGAAGTGCGTCGGTTGAGATATCGATCGCGTCTACTTCTGCGTCAGGGAATGCATGTGCACAAGCAATTGCGATACAACCAGAACCCGTACATAGGTCCATGATACGCGTAGGCTCTTCCACCAACCAAGGTTGGAATTCCGCTTGAATCAATTCACCGATTGGAGAACGTGGCACAAGTACACGCTCATCAACGAAGAACTCAAGACCACAGAACCATGCTTTGTTGGTTAGGTATGCAGTTGGTGTACGTTCGTTGATGCGTTTTACTACGCGCTCAACAATACGCAAACGCTCGCTTGTCGTTAGGCGAGAGTTCAATACATGCGGAGGCACGTCAATCGGCAAGTATAATGTTGGCAGGATAAGCTGAACCGCTTCATCCCACGCATTATCAGTGCCATGACCGTAAAACAGGTTAGCGGCGTTAAAGCGGCTTACCGTCCAACGAATCATATCTTGAAGGGTATGCAGCTCCGATACCGCCTCTTCTACAAAAATCTTATCCAAAATTGCCTCCGAAAAGCGCTACAATACTGCCATAAATTGTAAAAATGAAATTGTTAACCTAATGAGCAAAAAAGACACCGAACACGATGACGATTTCGCCTTATTTCAGGATGCAGTACAGGGCGTAAAAAAGTTGCGACAGGATACCATAATCCAGCAACCAAAAAAAAATACTAAGCAAAAAGAAATCAAACGCTCAAACCGTGAAGCGAGTGATTCTGAGTTTTACTTTTCTGATGAGTTCGTTCCACTTCTTAACGAAGAGGGACCAACTCGTTATGCGCGCGACGATGTGTCCACTTATGAAGTGAAACGACTTCGTCGTGGTGTGTATGTGCCGGATGTCTTCTTAGACATGCACGGCATGACACAGCAAGAAGCCAAGCGTGAGCTCGGCGCGATGATCGCTTACTGCGTGAAAAACGAAATCCACTGTGCGTGTGTGCAACACGGCATTGGTAAGCATATCTTGAAGCAGAAAGCGCCGCTTTGGCTGGCTCAACATCCAGACGTAATGGCATTCCACCAAGCACCTCTAGAATTTGGCGGTGATGGTGCCCTACTGGTGCTGCTTTCTATTCCAGAAAAATAAGGCACTAGCTAGCAAGAACGACAAAGGCAGGTTGACCCTGCCTTTTTGTTTGTCTCGAGCTGGAATCCCGAGTTCTAAAGTCCTATGGCGTGATATGCCACAGGACTTCACCGCGTTGTGTTTGCGGATCATATTCAATACACGCTAAACCTGATGTCGGGAACATTGGCGGCGTCATGTCTTTTACAAACTCTGACGTTAAGTATCCCACCAGTGGTAAGTGTGACACAAACAGCAGCGATTCAAGCTTTTCTACTTCGATCAATGCATTTGCAAAATCAAATACTTGGTCTGATTGCCCATAAGGCGTAATCTCTTCACACGTTTCGATGCTCTTTGCCGAAAAGTGTGCGCTGATTTCTTGCCAAGTTTGCTCAGCCCGAATGTACGGACTCACCAATACTTTATCGAATTGGGCAAAACCTTGTTCTTTACATGCACGAGCAACTGCTTCCGATTCAGTTCTGCCTCTTGGGGTCAGTTGTCTTTCTGCGTCGGAGTTCGCAAAATGTTCCGCTTCACCGTGACGCAAGATAAATATTTTCATGTTATTTCCTAGGGATAGCTAACGCTACCAAAAGGTTGACTGCTATCTTTATATGGATAGCGGGCTAACTTTAATAATGCTGGAATCAAAATACTGATATAATTATCGGTTCATTATACCAATTCGCTTGCTAAAGATAGCGACTTTCTTAACAATCTATTAAAAAGAATATACTCAGTTCATCACATTCTACGATGAAGTTATGAACTCAGTGCATTCCTTCAAATAGCTCGAACCCCATAGCAATAGCTAGTGGGCTTATGCAGTACTCTTACGAATAACAAAAATGCGGCAAGCAGTATTTGTCGAAGCGCAGATTTGCGCCTCCCCACTCAGGGATCATAATTACTGTAATGCGAAATCTGGAGACGCATCGTGCACCTAAGTCCAAACGATTCAAATCAATACCGCTACATTACATTGAGTAACGCTCTGCGCGTATTGCTGATTCATTCTGACACGGCTCAACAGTCGGCAGCAGCCCTAGCAGTTAACGTTGGACACTTTGATGACCCAATGGATCGTCAAGGTCTGGCACACTACCTAGAACACATGCTTTTTTTGGGTACGGAAAAATACCCTAAAGTTGGCGAGTTTCAAAGTTATATTAGTCAACATGGTGGCACCAACAATGCTTGGACGGGTACTGAGCACACTTGTTTCTTCTTCGATGTGACACCAACTGCATTTGAAACGGCACTCGATCGCTTTAGTCAATTTTTTACCGCACCACTGTTTAATGAAGAAGCGCTAGACAAAGAGCGCCAAGCAGTCGACTCCGAATACAAGCTCAAACTCAATGATGACTCTCGCCGTCTGTATCAAGTAAACAAAGAAGTCATTAACCCTGAACATCCATTCGCTAAATTCTCCGTCGGCAACGCAGGTACACTAGGCGATCGCGATGGCAAATCCATTCGCGATGAGATTGTTGAGTTTCACCATTCACAGTATTCCGCAGATTTGATGACGCTGACTTTGTTTGGTCCGCAATCTCTGGATGAACAGCAAGCGTGGGTGGAAACCATGTTTGCTGATATTCCAAACCACCAGCTGCGCGGTAAGTCGATCGATGTGCCTATCGGCACTGAAGACAGCACAAGCATTTTGGTCCAAGTCGAACCTATCAAAGAATTCCGCAAACTGATCCTGACTTTCCCAATGCCAGGAATGGATGAGCACTATAGCGTGAAGCCCCTCTCCTACTTTGCCCACCTGTTAGGCTATGAAGGCGAAGGCAGTCTGATGATCCAATTGAAAGAGAAAGGCTGGATCACTTCCCTCTCTGCAGGGGGTGGCGCGAGTGGCAGCAACTATCGAGACTTTACGGTGAGCTGTACACTGACGCCAAGCGGCTTAGATCATGTCGATGAGATCGTTCAAGCTGTATTCCAGTACCTTTCCATGATCAAACAAGATGGCATGGATGAGTGGCGCTACTTGGAAAAACAAGCGGTGTTAGAATCGGCTTTCCGCTTCCAAGAGCCATCTCGTCCAATGGATTTGGTCAGCCATCTAGTGATCAACATGCAGCACTATCAACCGGAAGACACGGTTTATGGTGACTACAAAATGGCAGGCTACGATGAAGAGCTTCAACGTTCATTGTTGCAATATCTTTCGGTTGAAAATGTTCGTGTCACGTTGATTGCAAAAGGTTTGGAATACAACCAAACCGCAGAGTGGTACTTCACGCCTTACTCGGTCACCCCATTCAGCGAAGACCAACGTCGTTTCTATCAACAAATCGATCCTAGCTGGCACTTCGTGCTACCAGAAAAGAACCCATACATTTGTTATGACCTAGACCCGAGGCCATTCGAAAATGGAGGGTCGCTACCAGAATTGGTTGAAGATCTGGAAGGCTTCCGACTCTGGCATCTGCAAGATGACGAATTCCGCGTACCAAAAGGCGTCGTGTATGTCGCTATTGATAGTTCTCACGCGGTAGCATCTCCGAAAAACATCGTGAAAACCCGGCTATGTGTTGAGATGTTCCTCGATTCTCTGGCGCAAGAAACCTACCAAGCGGAAATCGCAGGCATGGGCTACAACATGTACGCTCACCAAGGCGGAGTTACTCTCACGCTGTCGGGCTTTAGCCAAAAACTGCCTCAACTGCTAGAGATGATTCTGCATCGTTTTGCGGCGCGTGAATTTAGTCCTGCTCGATTTGAAACCATCAAACAGCAACTGCTACGTAATTGGCGAAATTCTTCCCAAGATCGTCCTATTTCGCAGCTTTTCAATGCGTTGACAGGATTACTTCAACCAAACAATCCTCCATTCGCAACATTGGTTGAAGCACTGGAAGAAATTGAGGTGGATGAGCTGTCTGTGTTTGTGGAGTCGATTCTTGCCGAGCTGCACGTTGAGATGTTTGTATATGGCGACTGGCAGCGCCAGCAAGCTCACAATATGGCAACTACCTTGAAAGATGCTCTGCGCGTAAAAGAGCAGCGCTACGAGGAGGCGCTCCGTCCATTGGTCATGCTGGGTGAAAACGGCAGCTTCCAACGTGAAGTGCATTGCAACCAGCAAGATTCTGCGGTTGTTATCTACCATCAGTGTGAAGATATAGAGCCTCGCAATATTGCCCTGTACTCACTTGCGAATCATTTGATGTCCGCAACCTTCTTCCATGAAATCCGGACTAAACAGCAGCTTGGTTACATGGTCGGCACTGGCAATATGCCGCTTAATCGCCATCCAGGTATAGTGCTTTACGTGCAATCACCTAACGCAGCTCCCGCCGAACTGGTTACCTCGATTGATGAATTCTTAAATGCTTTTTACATGGTGCTATTAGAGCTCAATGAGTACCAGTGGCACAGTAGTAAACGCGGGCTGTGGAACCAGATAGCAGCGCCAGACACGACATTACGTGGCAGAGCACAGCGTCTTTGGGTTGCCATCGGAAACAAAGATACTGAGTTCAACCAGCGAGAAAAAGTACTACAGGAACTAAAAAGCCTTACCCGTACAGATATGATTCGTTTTGTCGTAAATGAACTTAAACCTCGTACTGCCAATCGTTTAGTAATGCATTCTCAAGGAACATCGCATATTGATGCTCCGCGTATTGATTTAGGGTTAGAAATAGGTTCAACAGAGGAATTTCAACTGCGTCCAAAAGACTGTGGTTTAGGGTAAAGCTCGACCACAGGACTGGCGTAAAATGGTAAAAATGAGACTTTCGTTTATGCTGTAATTACCTTGTTCAATAAATACGCAGACACGAGGATTACATGAAAAAGCTACTTTTACTTGCTGCTGTACTAATGCCACTTGCTCCCGCTGCTTACGCAGATATCTCAATTAAAGGTGACGGCTTCGAGTTAAGTGAGGACTGTTTGCGCCTTGATGGTGATAACGTATCAATTAAGTCAGACGACTGCTCTGGTAAACACGACAAAGGAAAAGGGAAAGGTAACGCCAGTATCCATGGTGATGATAACCCTGGTAAAGGTCATGGAAATGATAAAGGAAAGGGAAAAAACAAAGGCAAGAATGACGACTAATTGTCTGTAAACGGCTCCTCTTTCAGAAATCAAAAAGGCTTGCATCACGCAAGCCTTTCTAATTTTTGCTATGGCAATTAGTCGTAGAAATTACGACCTTCGCCAGCTCGAGTCAGCAAACCATCACATGGCGCGTAACGATCGCCGTATTTCGATGCAAACTCGTTCATTTTCTCAACCAGCTCTTTCAAACCGAATTGATCCATGTAGCGGAATGGACCACCTAGGAATGGCGGGAAACCAATACCAAAGATCGCCCCGATATCGCCATCTCGTGGAGAACGAATAATACCGTCATCTAAACAGCGAACGGCTTCATTTAGCATTGGCAATACACAGCGTAATGCAATGTCACTGTCGCTCAGTTTTGATTCTGGCGTTAGGTTCAGCAGCTTGTACACAGACTTATCGACTTCTTTCTTCTTACCTTTGTAGGTGTAGAAGCCTTTGCCACTCTTACGGCCTTTACGACCGTCGTTCAGTAGTGTGTCGAACACGTCTGGACCTTTGAATCGCTCGCCCAACTCATTAACCAAGATCGGCATGATTTTCGCACCGATATCAACGCCGACTTCATCCAACAAAGTAATCGGACCAACTGGGAAACCGAAGTCAAGCAGAGCACCATCAAGTTGTTCAATCGGCTCATTTGCCAGCAAGATGTGCGCAGCTTCGTTCATGTAAGGTGCCAGAATACGGTTTACATAGAAGCCAGCTTTGTCTTTAACAACGATTGGTGTCTTGCCCTGTTTCTTCGCAAGTGCAACAACCGTAGAAATGGTCTCTTCTGACGTAGTTTCATGAGGAATCACTTCCACCAGCGGCATTTTCTCTACAGGGCTGAAGTAGTGCAGACCGACGATGTTTTCTGGGCGCTCTGCTTTTTCCGCAATTTTGTGGATTGGCAGAGAAGACGTATTGGTCGCAAAAATGGTTTCCGGTTTAGCGTTCGCTTCAATATCCGCAACCATCTTTTGCTTCAGATCGAGATCTTCAAACACCGCTTCGATAACCACATCAATATGGTTGAAGCTTGTAAAATCAATACCACCAGACAATTGCAGCATCTTCGATTGCAGACCTGCTTTCGAGATAATGCGGCGCTTACGCTGTTTGTCGAACAACTTGTAGTTGTAGTTCAATGCGTTAAGCACACCATCATTGCTGACGTCTTTAATTCGTACTGGCACTTTCGCTTTCGCAACAGAAACGTGGCTGATGCCCGCCCCCATTAAACCGCCACCCAACACGCCAACTTTATTGACTGTAACTGGGTCTGCTTCCGCACCGTTTTCTTTCTTCATTTCAGTGGTGGCGAAGAAGATAGAGCGCAATGCTTTAGATTCTGAGCTCATCACCAGTTCGCCAAAGCGCTTCGCTTCAAGCTCTTGACCTTGCGCAAAGCCCTTTTCAAGGCCATGCTGGATCACTTCTAGAATCGCAACCGTTGCTGGGTAGTTACCACGGGTCTTTTCATTGGTTTTCTTCGCGGCTTGCTCAAACACAAACTTACGACCTAAACCGCTGCCCGACATCAACTTCTCTTTGGTCGATTGCTTCTTCTTACCTTTGCTCTTCCCTTTTTCGATAAGCTGTTTTGCTACATCAAGAAGGATCGTATGTGGCACACACGCATCAACCACACCCAGTTTTTTCGCTTTCTTAGCACGCAGTTGTTTACCTGTAAGGATTAAATCTAACGAAGGCAACAGACCAATCAAACGCGGAAGACGTTGAGTACCGCCAGAACCTGGCAGCAGACCAAGCTGCACTTCTGGCAGGCCTAGACGCGTTTTATCTGAATCGGTACATACACGGTAGTCACACGCGAGAGCAAGCTCTAAACCACCACCAAGACACGGACCATGAATCGCAGCAACAACCGGATAAGGCAGCTCGGAAAGCTGTTGGAACAACTCTTGACCTTGCTTAGCCAATGCCTCGGCTTCACTTGCCGTGGTGCACGCTTCAAGCATACGAACATCGGCGCCCGCGACAAAATTATCTGGTTTTAGGGAATGAATGATCATCCCTTTTACGCCACTGGAGTCTTTGAGTAGAGCGAAGATCTCTTTCATCTCATCTGCAAACGCAGCTTGCAGAGTGTTCATTTTTTCGTTTGGCACATCGATGGCTAGCCAAGCAATGTTCTGCTCATCAATCTTTAGACTAAATGCTTTTTGCTCGCTCATTACTCAACCTCCAAAATCATTGCTGCACCAAGACCACCTGCGGCACATGCTGTATTCAACGCGAGACCACCGCCACGACGTTTAAGCTCACGCAGTGTTTGGGTCATCATACGAGCGCCAGTTGCTGCAAATGGGTGACCGTAGGCAATTGAACCACCAAGAACGTTGAACTTATCCATGTCGATTTCACCTATCGCTTTCGAACGACCTAGGTTTTCTTGGGCAAATTTATCAGAAGCAAACATCTTCACGTTCGCAAGCGCTTGAGCAGCAAACGCTTCATGCATGTCGATTAACGTCAGGTCTGACAACTCTAGACCCGTATTCTCCAACACTTTTGCTGTTGCGTATGTTGGCCCCATCAGCATGTCCATTTCTACGCCAATAGCCGAAAACGCATAACCGCGAATGTAGCCAAGAATTTCCATGCCAAGTTCTTTCGCTTTGCCTTCACGCATTAGCATCACAGCTGCACCACCATCGGTTAATGGCGTACTGTTCGCTGCTGTTACGCTGCCGTATTGGCGATCAAAGGCCGGACGCAGTTTTGCGTAGCCTTCTAATGTTGAGTCATGACGAATGTTGTTATCTTCAGAGATCCACTTTTTGTAAGGTTCAGGGAAAGCGGTCATCACTTCATCTTGGATCTTTCCGTCTTTCCAAGCTTGCGAAGCTAAAGAATGAGAACGGTGCGCCAAAGCATCTTGCTCTGCACGAGTAATGCCGTGCGATTTCGCCATTTGCTCGGCAGTCTGGCCCATAGAAAGCCCCGTCGAATATTCAGCCACTGCCGGCGGCACTGGCATTAAATCTTTGAAGCTGAGTTTCTTAAGAATGTTGAGCTTTTGACCCAGCGTTTTGGTTTTGCTTAACGCAAGCAAGTTAGCGGCAAGTTTCTTCGAAACACCAATTGGCAGAACAGATGAAGAATCCGCACCACCCGCGATACCAACATCAATGCTGCCCGCCATAATGCTTTCAGCCACGTTGACTGCAGCTTGGAAGCTGGTTGCACACGCACGAGTCACACTGTACGCATCGGTATGGATATGCATACCGGTACCAAGCACGATTTCACGTGCAATATTTGGCGCTTCTGGCATTTGAACTACTTGCCCAAATACCACTTGTTCGATGAGTTTCGGATCGATGTCTGTACGAGCAAGCATTTCGCTCACTACCATTTTGCCTAAATCGACCGCTGGCACCTGGCTGAACTCAGTGCTTTGACGAGCAAAGGGGGTTCGTAGCCCTGCGACAATAGCAACACGTTCACCGTGGCGTGTTTTCACTTCCTGCTTGCCCATTGTTTCTCCTTAAATACAAGAGGTCTGACCTGATGCATTGTAATCAGTTTGTTAAATTTATCAAACATGCGTTTAAATAAACGTGAAGCGAGTAGATCTATTGCGCTAGTTCATTGATTCTTCTGCGTTTAAGATAAACGAACTATATAAGCTCTAGTAGGAAGAGAGGGGGAAGTGGAAAATTGGCAAAAAAAAACCACACAAAACTGTGTGGTCGGAATATCTATAAAACAATTAACATACGCCAATTGTAAAATTAATCAGTTTCCTGATTAGGAGAAAGTAAAGTCAGCCTTCAAAAGGAAGTGTCATCTTGCTCAACATGTTAGTCGCAATGACTAACTAGATGACAAGATGTACTATAGCCCCTTCAGTGTATGAGATTTTGAAATAGATCAATTTTTATGGTGTTTTTATATATTCCTGTTCACTCAAAGATCAAAAAGAGTATTTGAACGGTATCGAGCTGACAAACGACATCATAAAAAACAATAAAGACAAATTGTCATCGCTCTCGGTAAGCGACTGACTATAAGACTAGTAATTTATGCTGCTGAGCTACATTGATATGTAGTCACTTTGGTATTTAAGACCTCACAGAGCAAGATGGAGGCTCCTGTGGCAATATTTAAAATGTTCGGAAAGAAAAACTCCGACAGTCCGGTCAACTCTGATATGGACAGACAAAGAAAATACGAAGCTCTTGTTCGGGGCTATCACAGAGACTTGTATCGCTACGCATACTGGTTGTGCAAGGATAAAGCGGTTGCAGAAGATTTGGTTCAAGAGACCTGTCTGCGAGCATGGAAGTCGTTGGATAGTCTTCAAGATGAAAAGGCTGCGAAATCTTGGCTTATTACCATATTAAGACGAGAAAACGCGCGCCGCTTCGAACGTAAACAATTTGATTTGGTTGATATCGATGACTATGGCAATGATGCTAAAGTTACCGATGACCCACATCATCAACAGGAATGGCTACAAGCTCAGATCATGAAGCTTGATGTCGAATATCGTGAACCTTTATTTCTTCAAGTTGTGGGCGGTTTCAGTGGAGAAGAAATCGGCAACATTCTTGAACTAAATAAGAACACGGTAATGACGCGCCTATTTCGTGCACGTAATCAATTAAAAGAGATGTTGGATTCTCAAGATACTCAGAGAGGACAAAAAAATGGATGATTTAGAGTTTCGTCGTCGTATTTTGTCGGATCCAAAACAAAAGGATGAAGAGATTCTCCAAGCTATCGCTAGTAACGACGCTAATAGTAAGTTTGTTGATGACGTTTTGGATCTTGACCTAAAGATTAAGCAAGCCATGAATGTGGATGCACCGGAAGATCTTGCTGACAAAATTTTATTTAGCCAGACATCAAACGCACTTGATGAAGATAACGTGGTTAGACCAAACTTTGCACGTAAAGCGATGGCTCTAGCCGCATCCGTTGCCTTTACCGCAGGTTTACTCGTTGGGCAGATCAACTGGGGGAATTTTGTGGTTTCTCCTGCGCAAGCAAGCTTAGCTGATACCGCGATTGAACACGTCATCGCAGAAGAACCGTTTGTGAAAACGTTAAATGAAGACGTTTCAAGCAAACAAGTAAACGCCAAGATGATGCCCTTCCATTACCAGTTTACGAAGAGCTTCCCTTATCACGTTTACTATCTAAACCATTGTGGTTTCGCTGACTCACACGCACTGCACATGGTTTTCGAGGGGTCGAAAGGCAAAGTGACGATGTTCATTACTCAAGTAGAGAGTGATGCAACCGTCGGCTTCGATAAAGATGGAATGACTGGCGTTGTAAAACCTGTTGGGTCCAACAGTATGATCCTAGTAGGTGAAAGCGGTGAAGATGTTGAAACCATCGCTGACAAGCTAGCGACGCTTATTCAGCCGATGTAACAACTTCAGCGAAACTACGCTACTAACAAGTTAAAAGCCGCTAAATTTCGAAATTTGGCGGCTTTTTGTTTATAAAACACCTCAAAAGCATTCACGCCAGCTATTTGATTTAGAGTCAAAACTCTAATTTATGCACTTTAGATGCAATTTCCCGACATTTAGACATCATTTCTGCAATTTTTATTCAAATTTATTCAATGGTCGGATTTGTATGGTCCACTCTTAATACTAATATCTGCGCCACTGAGCAAAAGCTCAACTTATCGTCCAAAGAGACGAAACTAATAAGGAATAAAAAATGACTCAGAACACGCGTCTGTTTAAAAAGACTCTCCTAGCAGTAACGGTTGCAATGGCATCAGGCCAAGCAATGGCAGCTGGTTTCCAGCTAAACGCACAATCAGCGACAGGTATCGGTCGCGCATTCGCAGGTGATGCCGTAATTGCAGATAACGCATCTGTAATGGCTCGTAACCCTGCAGCAATGGCACTATTTGACACAATGGAACTGTCGGTAGGTTTTGAAAGCATTACTTCAATGATTGAAGTAAAAGATGCAACTTACCGCGGTTTAACTGCCCCACTAGGCACACCTTCAAACTACGACGATGCTGGTGACACTTCTATTGCACCCAATATCCACCTAATCGTTCCTGTAAATGACAAATTTGCTTGGGGTGTAAATGCTTACTCTAACTTTGGTACCAAAACTGAGTTTGATGACAGCTTTGTAGCAAAAGAGTACGGCGGCCTGACTGACGTTAAAAGTGCAAACCTCGGCGTTGCGGGCTCTTACCGTCTAAATGAACAATGGAGCTTTGGTGCTGGTCTAGATCTTATCTATGGCCAAGGAACAATGAAGCGCGAACATGGCATGCTAGGTACTCTAGTGGATGTTGATAAAGCTGATGGTTGGGCAGTAGGCTTTAACGTAGGTACGGTTTACGAGTTAGACGAAAACAACCGCTTTGGTTTGTCTTACCGCTACAGCCCAGAGATGGAAGCAAAAGACGACAAAGGTCAGAAAATCACACTTCCTCTACCAGATATGGCAGAGTTCTCTGGCTACCATAAAATTACCGACACTAAGTTTGCCGTACACTACTCTGTTCAGTACATTGGCTGGAGCGCCTTTGATCAGATCGAATTCCGTAACCTTCAGGGCTCACCACTTGGTTCAAGCTACGATAAGCAATACCAATGGCAAGATGGTTGGCACTACGCAATTGGTGGTACTTACTACCTAAACAGCGATTGGACGCTTCGTACAGGTTACATGTACGACACAAGTGCACAAGACTCCCTAACTTCTGTATCGGTTCCTGATTCAGACCGTCAATGGTTCTCAGCAGGCTTCACATACCACATCGATAACAAGTCAAACGTAGACTTTGGCTTTACTTACTTGATGGGTAAAGATGTAGATGTAAACGAGTCAACGCCGAACCCAATGCATGTTCCAGGAAACCCTCTAACAGGGCCTGCAAACATCTCATCGCTATCAGCGACAACCCATGCAGACGCGATTCTATTCGGCTTACAATACAGCCGCAGCTTCTAAGCAGTAAGCGACGAACTAATATAATCACTCTCTATGTAAAAGGCTGGAATTCCAGCCTTTTTTCTTATCTATTCCAGATAACTCCCTGTATTTAAGCGCACAACTGTACCTCTAAGACACCATTATAACTCACAGTTGTTCGCTGAGTTTTATTCACACAGCAGTTACAGTCAGATAAAGATTCTACAAAACGCTCATTTTTTAGGAATTTAGACCAAAAACACTGTTTTATTGGATTTTCGTTTTTAAAGTAATAACTCTAGTCGTAAAATTTCGCCCCACGTTATAAATAACTCAGCGAACATTACAATGAAAACCAACAAGACTCTCCTTTCAGCAGCAGTGGCATTTGGCCTATTGAGCACATCAGGTGTTGCAAACGCAGCAGGTTTCCAACTTGCAGAGTACTCAGCAACAGGCCTAGGCCGTGCATACGCTGGCGAAGCAGCAATGGCTGATAACGCAAGTTCACAATGGCGTAACCCAGCAATGCTAACTTACCTAGAAGGTACCCAAGTGTCTGTTGGCGCTATCTATGTAAACCCAAACATTGATGTTAATGGCACGACAACTGCTAAGAACCCAATTACTGGCCAGCCAATCTATCACTCTGCATCTTCAAAAGACTTTGCTCATGATGCCATCATTCCAAACTTCTACCTGTCTCACCAATACAATGAAAAGTTTGCTATTGGTCTTGCGTTCGGTACGAACTACGGCATGGAAACTAACTTAGGTAAAGACTTTGCTGCAGCGAACTTCGGCAACGAAGCGAGCGTAACGTCAATGGAGGCGAACCTAAACGCGGCATACAAGCTAAGCGAAGCATTTAGCATTGGTGGTGGTATTCGTTACGTTATCGCTGACGGCAGTATTGGTGCGGTAATGCCTCCTCATATGGGTCCATATGCAGGCAAAACACTTAAATACATGGAAGGTGATGACAAAGCTTGGGGTTGGCAAGTTGGTGCTGCATGGCAAATCAACGAAGATAACCGCATTGGCTTTGCTTACAAATCTGAAGTTGAGCTAAACCTTGAAGGGCATGCTGAAGGTTTAGGGTTCGACCTTGTGGCTCCTGTCGCGAAACCGCGTTACAACGGTTCTATGGAGTTAGCGCTTCCTGCAACTGCAGAACTAGCAAGTTTCCACCAATTAAATGACCAACTAGCAGTACACGCAAGCATTAACTGGACAGATTGGAGCAGCTTTAAAGAACTAGTTGCAAATATCCCTGAGTTTGGCGGTAATGCCGATCAACTAGTAAAAACTGAAAACTGGGAAGATAACTACCGCTTTGCTGTAGGTACAACTTACAAACTAGATCAAAAATGGACACTGCGTTCAGGTGTTGCGTACGACATGTCAGCTGTTGATGACAAGTACCGTACGACGACAATTCCAGAGACTGACCGTCTATGGCTAAGTGTTGGTGCTGGTTATGAGTGGTCTAAGAACCTGACATTAGATGCTGGCTTCACATACATTTTCGCAAAAGATGCACCTATCAGTGAGCCTCGTGATGCTTCTGACAATGCTGCAGCAGCTTTTGGTGGAACATTTGAAGGTGAAGTAACTGGTAACGTTTGGCTGATTGGTGTTCAAGCGAACTACAAGTTCTAACTTGAACGCTATTTATCGATAAACGAAAGTTACCGATAAAAAGAAAGGCTTGGTAAAAACCAAGCCTTTTTGTTTTTCGACTTACTGATGCGTTTAGAAGTCTTCTTCCAAGTACTCATCCAAGTATGCTTCTTCGTCTTCATCCACGTCATCAGTATTGTTGATTTCTGCTTTGAAATCTTGACGTTGGAGATAAATATCACGCGTTAACACGTATGGATCTGGCGACGCTTCAAGCTGCGCTTCTTGTGGTACCACCAATGCACGTTTTTCCATGCCCTCAAGCGCCCACTTGCCTAAGCCTGCCCAGAAGTTAAGGTAAGAAAGCGGCACATACATGCCATCAACCGTATCTGTCACTTCACGCAATGTATAAGGTCCATAACCCGGTATCATAAAATATGGCCCATTACCTACGCCATAGTGACCTACCGCATCGCTAAAGGCTTTATTATCATACTTAGTAATACCTGCGGCAGTTGCTATATCAAACACCCCAAAGATACCAAAAGTAGTATTAATCCAAAAACGGTTAAAGTGATCCACCGCTTTCGTGCCGTTACCCATCACTAGGTTGTTTACGACACTCGCAGGTTCATCTAAGTTTGCTAGTACGTTCGCGATCCCCGATCGAATAGGTACAGGTGTGTAATCGACATAAGCTAGAGAAATTGGGCGTACTAGATATGGGTCTAGGTAATCGTAGTTTATTTCCCACATTGCTCGGTTAAAGCCTTCAAGTGGATCATAAACACTAGAGGTCGAGTTATTAACTTCACTTTCTTCGCTTGTTACTTCTTCAGGTGCAGATGAGCAACCAGTTAAGCCAACGGCAAGAAGTAGCAAAAAGGCAGATTTACCCTTGTTATACATTGTCTGTTCCATACGAACTATTACTATACCTAAATGTCCTTAGCTGCAGCATACAAGCTAAAGCGTGTATAAAAAGTCACTTGGGTATAAAAATAAACGAAGGCCAGCAAAGCTGACCTTCGTCATTCTACTCTATAGTTGGTGGGCGTACCACAAAGTGGTAAACACATTCACTATGGGCAGCGCATACAATAAGCGTTACAACTATTGATATTGGTTATTAATGGTAACTTCTACTGGCTGACCAAAATCAACAACTTGGCTTTCACCGTGCCAATCTTGATCACGTGTTGCTACATTACCGTCAGAGTCAACGCGAACACGTACGATCAACTTATCCAGTGAAGAAAGCTTTTGACCATCCATCATTGCATTGCCATCGTCCAATACAACGGTGCGAGGGAATGTACCCAATGGGTAACGGGCTGCAGCAACTGGCATTGGAGAGCCATCTGCACGATGAACCGATACAATCAATACCGCACTTGGATCCAGCTGCACGTCAGGTGCAACCTTAATGGTAACGGCCACACTCTTATCTGGTGACACCGCTTCGCCCATTTGCTTACGCGCACTTTCAATGCTGCGTCCCAGCATTTCATAACGGCTGTCTTCTGGACCAATCATTTGTTGCATGATACCCCAGTACTTAATTGCCGCTGGGAAATCTTGACGTTCGAATGCATCAAATGCAAGTAGCGAGAATACACGTAGATCGACGTAATCTTGCTGCATCAACTTACCTAGCAGCGAACGCGCTGTCGCCTGATCCATGTCGTCTTGAGAAAGCATTAGAGCTTGCGCGTAACCAAGTTGGACATCAGGATCATTCGGCTCTAGTTTGTATGCTTTTTCCATTGCATCAATTGAAGTTGTTACATCGCGATTAGCCAGAGCGATACGACCTAGTAGCAACCAACCTGTCGAATCTTCTGGCTGGTAGTGTAGACGAGTACGAAGCGCCAAAGATAAGTCGGCCATTTCATCATCACTTAATGGCTCAGATGAAGCAGACATCAACTTTTTAGAAAGCTCAGGAAGGTTAGATGTCACCTCTTGCCACTGCACCACATCTTGAGAAGCACCAAACTTGTAGTACAAACCATAGCTCAGAGCTACAGTCAGAATCACAGATGGAATCAAGACGGCAATCGGGGAAACCTTGGTTTCTTTCTGCGTTTTTTCTCCTGGAATGTCATCCAGAAGAGATTGTTTTAGATCTGAAATCAGGTCATCTTGACTCTCAACCAGACCTTCATCTGTTTCTTCAGCAAGTTCAGAAAGGCGGTCTTTATAGAACGCCTTGTTGAGTTCATCACGTAACACTTCATCGTTGTTGGCTTTTTGCTTAAGCAATGGTAGTGCAACTAACGCACACGCTATCAGCGTTAGAACAACGGTAGAAATCCAAAATAGTGTCATTACTTCTTATCTCCGTTGTTCTCGTCATCAAGCAGTGATTTAAGGCGCGCCTCTTTATCCGCGTCCCATTGCTCATCATTAGCTTGTACGGCTTTCGCTTTTGATTTTCGGCTACGTAGCACGATCAAACCAAAGCCACCTAGTACCACTGCTAGCGGCCCTAGCCACAGAATTGCAGTCGCAAAAGTAAACGGAGGATTGTAAGTCACGAAATTACCATAACGAGCAATCATGTAATCCACGATCTCATCTTTCGACTTACCTTCTTTGGTCATTTCGTACACTTTGTGGCGTAGGTCTTGAGCCAACTCCGCATTCGAATCAGAGATTGTGTTGTTCTGACATTTTGGACAACGCAGAGTATGACCAAGTTCTTTGAACTGCTGTTCTTGCTCTAGGTTATCAAACTCATACACTTCAATCGCTGCATGGGCAGCAAGAGAAAACGTCAAGGCAGCGAAAGCCGCTAGAATTAACTTTCTCATTGCTTCGCCTCCTCTACTAACTTGGTGTAAAGCGGTTCCAATGTTTCCGCCCAGTTACGTGGATTTACATCACCGACATGGCGGTAACGAATCACACCATTTGCATCGATAATGAACGTTTCAGGAGCACCGTATACACCTAGGTCTAGACCTAGCATACCACTACCATCAAACAAGCTGATCAGGTATGGGTTACCAAGGTCATTCAACCAACCGATGGCTTTGTTACGATCATCTTTGTAGTTCATACCGATGATCTTAACGCCTTTACCAGCCAATTCGTTTAGGTATTTATGCTCAGCATAACAAGTCGGACACCACGTCGCCCAAACGTTAAGCAGCAAAGGTTCGCCTTTGAAAATAGACTGATCGTATTGCTTGCCTGGTTCCGCGAGATCTTCTAAGTGAAACTCAGGAACAGGTTTACCAACTAATACAGATTCGAGCTTAGTTGGATCGTCACCGTCTTGGTTGCGAACTAACTGAGTTGCAAAGATACCCGCTAATACCATGAAAGCGACCAACGGGATAAACAAGACTTTCTTATTCATTTTATGCCTCCTTCTCCGCTAGCTTTGACTTTTCGTCTTTCTTAGCCGTTTTTCGGAATCGGTAGCGTCTATCAGAGATAGCCAGTGCACCACCCAAAGACATGATCAATGAACCAGCCCAGATCCAACGAACGAATGGTTTGTAGTAAATACGTACTGCCCAAGAACGGTTGTCGTCTAGACGCTCACCCATTGCGATGTATAGATCGCGAGTGATACCACGGTCGATTGCCGCTTCTGTCATCATTGACTTCGCCGTACGGTAGAAACGTTTCTCAGCGTGTAGTGTGTTCACATACTTACCATCATTGGTGATTTCGAAGTCCGCGATGTAACCATCGTAGTTTGGACCATCTTTGTCACGTAAGCCTGAGAAGTAGAAATCGTAACCGTAAATCTTAAAGTGCTCACCAGGTGCCAAGCGTACATCACGTTCGATGCTGTAGTTTTGCACCATTGCAATACCTATCACGGTAACCGCAAGACCAATGTGACCCAGCATCATTGCCCAGTGGCTACGTTGAAGTTTACGAACACCTTCGCCGAAGCTATGACGGTGCGTAGCGCGCTCGTACAACTCAAAGCCATGCATTGCGATGATCCAGATTGCCATCACCCAACCGACGTAAGCCATCACAGAGAAGAAGTCAGCGAACAGGTACACGCACACGGCAGCCAATGCGAAAGCAAGCACACCAGAAACAATCATTGGCTTAATAAGCTTAGATAGATTGTCGCGCTTCCAACGAATCATAGGACCAATACCTAATAGGAAGGCAAACGGCATCATCAACCATGCGAACAGCATGTCGAAGAATGGTGCACCGATAGATACTGAACCAAGACCAATTTGTTTGTGAACCAATGGCAACAAGGTACCAACCAATACTACGACTAGCGCAGCAATCAGAAGAACGTTGTTAGCAAGTAGCGCGTTCTCACGCGACACCAAATCAAAATTACCACGTACGCGAACCGCTGCCCCTTTCACTGCGAATAGCAGGAGTGAGCCACCGATTACAAAGACTAGGAAACCTAGGATAAACATACCGCGAGATGGATCAGACGCGAACGCGTGTACCGATACCAAGATACCGGAACGAACCAAGAAAGTGCCTAGCAAACTTAATGAGAATGCTGAGATCGCTAGAAGTACTGTCCACGCTTTAAATGTACCGCGTTTTTCTGTTACCGCTAGAGAGTGCATTAATGCTGTACCCGCCAGCCAAGGCATGAATGATGCGTTTTCTACTGGATCCCAGAACCACCAGCCGCCCCAGCCAAGCTCGTAGTAAGCCCACCAAGAGCCAAGTGCAATACCTAGTGTTAGGAATACCCAAGCTGCCGTTGTCCAAGGACGAGACCAACGAGCCCAAGCCGTATCAAGACGACCTGTCATTAAAGACGCAATCGCAAACGAGAATGCAACCGAGAAACCTACGTAACCCATGTAAAGCATTGGTGGGTGAACGATCAAACCCGGGTCTTGAAGAAGTGGGTTCAAATCACGACCATCTACCGGGAAGAATGGCAGTGTACGTAGGAATGGGTTTGAAGTAAGAATGATAAACAGTAAGAAGCCCACTGAGATCATACCCATTACAGCAAGTACACGTGCCACAGATTCTTGTGGCATGCCACGGCTGAAAGTCGCCACAGCAACTGTCCATGCGGCTTGGATAAGCACCCAAAGCAATAATGAACCTTCGTGCGCCCCCCAAACTGCCGTCAAACGGTAGTACCAAGGTAATTGGCTGTTTGAGTTACTTGCTACGTATTGCAGCGTGAAGTCGTTGGTATAAAAACCCCAACACAAAATAGCAAATGAGAAAAACAACATGATAAACATCGACCATGAAAGCGGTCGTGCTGTGTTCATCAGCATAGTGTTGTTATTTGATGCGCCCCATAATGGCAGCACACTTAGGAGCACCGCCATCGCAAGCGAGAGTATGAGGGCAAAGTGACCGATTTCTGCAATCATTGGTCGCTTCCTTGTTTTTGTTCAGTGGTGTACTGCAAAGGTTCATGTGTTTTCTTCATTGCTTCTGCAATTTCAGGTGGCATGTACTCTTCATCGTGTTTCGCTAGAACCTCGAAAGCTTTCACGGTAGTCGCATCTTCAAGTACGCCTTGAGCAACAATACCTTGCCCTTCTCGGAACAAATCCGGAAGAATACCTTCATAAACGATGGTTACTTTAGGGCCAACGTCATGGAGGTCAAAACGTACTTTTAGCGATTCAGGGTCTCGGCGTACCGAACCTTCAACGACCATACCGCCAATTCGAAGGCGCTGACCAACTTCTGGCTTTGTACCATCAGGTTTACCGTTCACCAATTCCGTCGGCGTGTAGAATAGATCCATATTTTGGTTGAGCGCATAAAGCATCAAACCGATGGTGGCACTAATACCGATAAAGATCGCTAAAACGATGCCTAGCCTCTTTTTACGTCTCGGGTTCATAACGTGTTCTCCATATTCTTCGCCGCGTCGATACGCGATTGACGATCAATTTTCGCTTTCACCTCTTTCAACAGTGCATCCCCACGGCGGATACTTGAAATCAGAAGAATAAGCATAGATAAGAATGTAATACCAAACGCGCTCCATACATAAGCTGCGTAACCACCCATGGCAAATAGTTCGCTCAGAGATTCAAAATGCATAATCAATTACCTCACTGAGTTTTTTCAGTCGCGAGCTTACGCACCCAAGGGCGGTGACTCTCTTTGCTGATAATTTCGTTACGGAAGCGCACCATAGTGACGGCGCCAAAGAAGAACGCAAAACCAAAGATGTTTAGCAATAATGGCCAAAGCATGTTGGATGAGATGGATGGTTTTTCAAATTTAGTAATAGTCGCGCCTTGGTGTAACGTGTTCCACCATTCGACTGAGAAGTGAATGATTGGTAGGTTAACAACACCCACGATAGCCAAAATGCCGGCTGCTTTCGCTGCTGTTTTCTGATCGTCAAACGCGTGGTACAACGCTATAACGCCAAGGTAAAGGAATAGAAGAATAAGCTCTGAAGTTAGGCGTGCATCCCATACCCACCAAGTACCCCACATTGGTTTACCCCAAACGGCCCCTGTAAGTAGGGCAATAAAGGTAAATACCGCACCAATTGGAGCCATTGCAAGTGCAGCCATATCTGAAAGGCGAACCTGCCACACTAAACCGATAAATGCGGCGATAGCCATAGACATGTACACACCCATCGACCAAATAGCCGAAGGTACGTGGATGTAGATGATTCGGAAACTATCACCTTGTTGGTAGTCCGAAGGCGCAAAGGCAAGGCCCCAAACGGTACCAACCGATAAGCATACGAGGGCCAATGCTGCAAACCAAGGGAGCAGTTTACCACTAAGGTGATAGGCTGCTTCTGGCTTGGCGTAAGGATGTAGCCATTTCCACATGTTAAGTTCTCACTCTTACTTCAGGGACACTGTCGAGACGGCCGAGACCGTAGCAGTGCTTTAATAATAATTCTTTGATCAAACGTCGCTTAAATTGCTTTTATTGAGTTAGTTAACACTAACTCGCAATGCTGCGCTGATGGCGAATGGCGTAAGGGTCATCGCTCCCATCAGCATTGCGCCTAAAATTGCCAGTTGTCCGTTATACGACATACCTAATGCCGCAGCATCAATTGCGGACGTTGCGAAAATCAGAATCGGGATGTAGAGCGGAAGAATGAGCAAACTCAAAAGAACGCCGCCTTTTTGCAACCCAACCGTCAGTGCTACGCCAATAGCACCGATAAAACTCAGCGTCGGTGTACCAATAACTAATGTCAGAACAATCGATAGCCAAGTATTAAAATCAAGAGAAAGCAGAACCGCCAATAAAGGGCTGATTAAAATCAGAGGCAATCCCGTCAGTAACCAGTGAGCTATGACCTTGGAAATCACAACAAGTTGCAGTGGAATCGGCATCAGCATCATTTGCTCAAGTGCACCATCTTGATAATCATCACGGAATAAACGCTCTAATGATAATAAGGCAGACAGCAGCGCAGCAACCCAAACAATGCCAGCTGCAATACGTGCTAACAAATTAGGCTCAGGACCGATGCTGAGAGGGAAAAGTGTGATCACGATGATGAAGAACCACAACGGGTTCAAGATGTCCGCTTGACGGCGAAATGCAATCAAAAGCTCGCGGCGGATAATGGTAGTCATGGCCGAAATCATATCAATCACCCAGTTTTATTTTTCTAAGTTTCGGGCTGTCTGCAAACATATCTTGGTGCGTGGTTAAGATCACGATCCCGCCGTTATCTGCATGACTTGCGAATAGAGACTCGAGCACTTTAACGCCTTGCTTATCAATTGCAGTAAGAGGCTCGTCCAGAATCCATAAGATTTGATTACTTAACCACAGCCGTGCCAACGCAACACGACGCTGCTGTCCAGCAGAAAGCTGTGCAACAGGCACGTCTTCTCTGCCCGCGAGCCCCACTTGAGTGAGCGCAGCAAAGATATCTTCGTTAGAGGAACGATTATTATGGATAGATTGGTAAAAGCGCAGGTTTTCAAACGCGGTCAGTTCACGCTTAACACCTGTTTGATGCCCTAAGAAAAGTAAATCTTGATGGAAAACATCACGAGATTTCTCAACCTCTTCTCCCTTCCATTTAATGATACCTTCGTCTCTATCACCTAACCCAGTGACAATACGTAGCAATGTCGTTTTTCCGGTGCCGTTACGTCCTTCAATTTGGACCAATTCACCAGGTCTAATTTCGAATTGCAGGTTTTCAAACAGGACCCTTTCATCACGGATCGCAGTTAGGTTAGAGACTTCTAACATAGGGCTTCAACTAAAAAATGAACGAGCCGCTATATTAACACAGCTTAGTTGTGACAAAACAGGATAAGAAAGCGATGATGTATGTAAGTTCGTGAGTTTTTGTTAACTTACTGTCACATTTTAATAAAATTAACTATAACTGGTTATAAGCTTTTATTTTAAAAATAAAAAAGGAGCCGAAGCTCCTAAGTTTTGTTTATCGACGTCTTCCTCGCGAGGGGTGTCGATGCTCATCAGAAGGGTGCCCACTTAAAGGTGGAATTTTTTCCTTACCTGCAAGCTTCTTCTGTAAAGAGAGCATCAATTCCGCCTCTGCTTTTGGTAGTTCGCACTCTTCGATCAGCTCATTGATATCAGCACCCAATTGAACCATTTTTGTTGCTCGGCTATACAAACGTCCGTCTGTATCCGCATGCTCAAGTTCATGTATGCGCTCGCTTAAATGCTGGATGATATCTTGCTGCTCTGAAACTTTTTGCCCTAATCCAATGACAACCGAACGAACTTCCAATAGCTGTTTATTGAGTTTTTGAGTCTCTTTCTCTGCATGGCGATACTGAGCACGCTGCTGATCCAATTGCTTTTGCAATCCAGAGCGTATCCGTGCAACCGATAACAGCAAGACTAAGACAATAAAGACAACCCCACCAATAATAAGCGGGGCTGAAAGGAAGGAGTCTTCAATCATTATAGGTGAGCCATCTCATCCCATTCGTCTTCGCTTAGTAGCTTGTTCAAATCAACTAGGATTAGCAACTTACCATCACGGTTGCTCACACCTTGGATGAACTTAGCACTTTCATCAGTACCTACTGAAGGCGTAGTGTCGATCTCTGACGAACGTAGGTAAACAACTTCTGCTACGCTATCTACAAGAATACCAATAACTTGACGTTCTGATTCAATCACGATGATACGAGTGTTATCTGTTACTTCGCCTTCCATTAGGCCAAAGCGCGAACGCGTATCAATAACGGTAACCACATTACCACGTAGGTTGATAATACCTAGAACGTAATCTGGCGCACCTGGAACTGGTGCAATTTCAGTGTAGCGAAGCACTTCACGAACTTGCATTACATTGATGCCGTAAGTTTCTTCTTCTAGTTGGAACGTCACCCACTGAAGAACTTCGTCATTCGATGTATCTTTCTTCACTTCTACTTCAAAAGCTTGAGACATAGTAAATCCTCGTTTATGTCGTTCCCGACCACAATTCTATTTTAGTGATTTTACATCTAAACCAGCGTTTAGCATGCCAATTAGTGCATGGACATGAATTAAAGCACACATTTTTTCTTTAACCATGCCAGCAAGCCAAGGTCTCTTGCCTGCTTGTTCACGCCAGCGCACTTTGTCCACATTTAGTGTTTCGGTGCCAAGTAATTGATTACTTGCCAGCCCCCACATACTTTCACCAAGCATCACTACATATTCGTAGCTATCTTTGTATTCGTCGCTCGAAAGCTTATCGGGCATCACCCATTTAGCGGTATCGACAACGTCGTATTGATTCTCTCTGCTGGTTTGAAGGCCCAAATACCAATCCGGGCGACCAATCAAATGGTTCAATTCAGCAATTCTGTGTATTCCACCGAGCTCATCCAGAGGAACCGCAAAAGTGACACCATTGACATCAAAGTACAGAACCTGAAAATCTTCACTTCGCTGCGTACTCTCCCACTCTCTTGATGGCTCGGGGCCTGCTTGAGTATCGAGCTCGACTTCCACCTCTAAGTCTGTATCAACAATCGGTTCAACAATCGGTTCAACAATCTCTTCTACAGGCTCGATGGCGACCGTTTCAAGAGCACTATCTGGCATAGAAGGCTCTTCGATGGTCCATTCTTGAATTTCTTCTTCAACCGCGACTTGTTCCGCAACCTCAACTTCAACCTCTTGGTGCTTGGTCTCAGATGCAATATCAATCGTGTTCTGTTCCAGAATATCGTCAATATCCAGCTCTGCGACCACATTCGTCGACTCAAGCTGGCTAAGAAGTCGTTGCACATCCTCAAGATTTGGTGCTTCTAGCTCTGGAGAATATACCTCATGGTATTGATAAGATTCTGGTTGTGAATATTCAAGCTTCAGCTCTGGCTCTGGCTCTGGCTCTGGCTCTGGCTCTGGCTCTGGCTCTGGCTCTGGCTCTGGCTCTTCAGAGCTTAATTCCTGTTCTAGTAAGTCAAGAGGACTTTCTTGCGATTCAAACTCTTCATCAAGTAAAGCACTAAAATAGTCATCTAGTGCTTGCTCACTCGAAAGTACTGGCTCATGTTCACTCATCAATTGCTAACCTCTCTAGATAGATCAGCAACTGTTTATAAGCAAAGACCCCTCGGCTTCCTGATGCAAAGTGCGACGCTGGTAAGCGCTTCAAACTTGCATCTCTAAACTTAGTATCAATTGGCACTGCTGAAGTCCAAACCTTGTCAGGGTAATCTTTCTTCAACTGGGTCAATGTCTGCAAAGATGCTTTGGTGCGTTTGTCATACATCGTAGGTACGATCGTTACTTTAAACTCATCTTTGCGAGACTTTTGCATGATGGTCAAAGTGCGAATCATCCGTTCCAAACCTTTCATTGCCAAAAATTCAGTTTGGACAGGAATCAAAATTCGATCGCTTGCAGCAAGTGCATTTACCATCATTACACCAAGTATTGGCGGGCAATCAATCAGTACATAATCGTAATCTTGTTCGACTGCTTGTAGGGCTCTTTTTAAGATCAGCCCCATACCGCTGCGATTCCCCATCACTCGATCAAGCGTCGCTAATGACATATGAGCAGGGATAATATCGATGCCTTCAACCTGAGTTTCAAGAATCAATGGACGAACTGTACTACTGTTAAACGTTCTTAGCTGGAAAAGGTCGAACAAGCTTGAACTCACCGCATCTGGGTCAAAGCCAAGGTAGGTCGTCAACGATGCATGAGGGTCGGTATCAACCATCAATACACGATGCCCTTTTTGGCTTAACAAACCAGCTAACGTCACAGTCGATGTCGTTTTTCCTACACCACCTTTTTGGTTAGCTACACTCCAAACGATCATGATTTTTCCTACGCTAAGCCAACTTCGACCAACATGCGCTCTGCAATACGTTCTAAAGGTAGGTCTTCTGTTGAAATCCCTGCTTTAGCGACGGCTTGAGGCATGCCATATACGACGCAGCTTTCTTCATCCTGCGCCCAAATTGTCGAGCCAGCAGACTTAAGCATGCGTGCACCTTCTCGACCATCTGCACCCATGCCGGTTAGCACCATTGAAAGTACTTTATCGCCATAAATTTTTGCAGCAGAACCAAAAGTAACGTCAACACATGGTTTGTAGTTCATTCGATCGCCGCCATCGATAATACGAAGGCGTGCGGCTCCCGCTCTACCATCCACCATCATCTGCTTACCACCTGGTGCGAGGTACGCTACACCAGCTTGCAGCACGTCGCCATCAGCCGCTTCTTTCACCTGAATCTTACACAGAGAATTCAAACGACTTGCGAAAGCTGCTGTGAACGTCGCTGGCATGTGCTGAATCAGAACAATTGGGTGTGGATAATTAACCGGCAATTTGGTGAGAATTTTCTGCAGTGCCACCGGACCACCTGTAGAGGTGCCAATTGCCGTTAGTTGATATTTCTTACCTGAAGCTCTGAACTTTGCCGCTACCGGTCGCCCAGTCGCTGGCGTCGCCGTTCCGTTAGTACGTAAAGCCGTTGGGCGAGAAGCTGTACTGCTTGGCGTCGCTGCAGGCTTTGCAATTGGGCGACGCATAAACGCGCGCTTGGCTGCAATCTGAATAACGCGCTGCTGTAGCAATGTCACTGCTTCATCACGGTTGCGAGCAATGTCTTCAAATTTCTTTGGAAGGAAATCAAGAGCACCTGCGTCCAACGCATCAAGGGTCGCTTTTGCACCATCATGCGTCAAAGATGAAAACATCAATATTGGCGTTGGTGCTGCCGCCATGATTTCGCGAACTGCGGTGATGCCATCCATCACCGGCATTTCGATATCCATTGTAATGACGTCGGGCTTTAGCGTTTTCGCTTTTTCAACGGCCTCTCGGCCGTTTACTGCAACGTCAATAACTTCAAGGCGCGATTCTGAATTGATGATCTCGCTTACGCGACGTCGAAAGAAACTAGAATCATCAACAACTAATACTTTAATCGCCATTTTTATCCTTTATATCTTTCTACTCAACTTAAATACGAGACGCAGCTGCGTATTGTTTGAGTAGGTCTGGCACGTCTAGAATCAATGCAATGTGACCATCGCTGGTAATCGTCGCACCCGCCATGCCTGGCGTGCCTTGTAGTAAGTTGTCTAGTGGCTTGATAACCACTTCTTCTTGACCTATTAAAGTATCCACTACGAAGCCAACTCGTTGACTGCCTAGCTGAACGATAACAACATGTCCATGGCCAGAACGCTCTGCGACTTTTGTGCCACGTTGCGCCAACCAATTCTGTAAATAGAACAGAGGAAGCGATTTATCACGTACGATAATCGTCAACTGACCATCAACAACGTTGGTACGACTTAGGTCAAGGTGGAAAATTTCATTAACCGATGCTAGCGGTAGTGCAAATGGATGCCCACCGACGCCAACCATTAGGGTTGGAAGAATTGCTAGCGTTAGCGGTACTTTGATGGTGATCTTCGTACCCTTACCTAGCTCAGAATCGATATCGATTGAACCATTCAAGGTATTGATCGCAGTCTTAACCACATCCATGCCAACACCACGACCTGAGATGTCTGAGATCTTCTCTTTACTAGAGAAGCCTGGTGCAAAGATGAGGTTGAAACACTCTTTGTCCGACAGGCGTGCTGCAGCATCTTCGTCCATCATGCCGCGTTTCACCGCGATACCACGAAGCTTATTCGGATCCATACCGCCGCCATCATCGACGATAGCCAGTTCGATATGATCACCTTCTTGAGATGCTGACAAGATCACTTTACCAGTACGAGACTTACCCGCCTTCGCTCGGTCATCAGGCATTTCGATACCATGGTCAACTGAGTTTCGTACTAAGTGGATTAGTGGATCCGCAAGCGCCTCTACAAGGTTTTTGTCTAGATCGGTTTCTTCACCGCGCATTTCCAGCACGATGTCTTTTTGTAAGTTACGCGCCAAATCACGTACAACACGAGGGAAGCGGCCAAATACTTTCTTGATCGGCTGCATACGTGTCTTCATCACCGCGCCTTGAAGGTCTGCAGTAACGACATCTAAGTTCGCAACAGCTTTCGACATTTCTTCGTCATTGCTGTTTAAACCAAGACTTAATAGTCGGTTACGAACCAAGACTAACTCACCAACCATGTTCATGATGGTATCAAGGGTTGATGTATCTACACGAACGGTCGCTTCAGCTTGAGGCTTTTTAACTGCAGGAGCCGCTGCTTTTGGCTCTTCTTTTACGGCAACGGGTTTTGCTTCCGGCTTAGGTGCTGGAGCCGGAGCTGAAACTGGTGCAGGTGCAACAGAAGGTTGAGTAGGTGCAGCTGGTTCGTTAGTTGAGTTTGCGGAAGCTGGTTTAGTCGCAAAATCAAGCTCTTCGATAGAAGGGCCTTTGCCTGAACCATGTAGCTCATCCAACAGCTTTTCAAACTCTTCATCGGTCATCAAATCACTGTCTGCAGATGGAGCTGTTGGCGCTGGCGTAGCTGGTTCTGGAGCTTTAGGTGTTTCAGGTTCAGTTGCAAAGCTTGATGCAGATGGGCTTTTACCAGCACCATGTAGTTCATCCAGTAGACGCTCGAACTCATCGTCTGTGATATCACCACTATCCACTGGTGCGTTTGCAACTGGTGCTGCTGCAGGCTGTGCAGCGTGTGCGCCTGGAGCACTACCTTTACCATGCAACTCGTCCAGAAGCTTTTCGAACTCGTCCTGCGTAATCTCATCAACAGAGCTTGCACTAACGCTTTCAACTGGCGCTGACACTGGTTCTGGAATAACGACTGGCTCAGGTTCAATAACAGGTTCTGGTTCAGCAACAGGAGCAACGGCGACCTCATCTTCAGACTCAGGTCGACATAGACGATGTAGCTCTTCAAGTAACGCCGGATCCGCGGCTTCTAGAGCATCACGATCTTGAACTGCTTGGAATTGAGTATTAACAGTATCCAGTGCTTTTAGCATGGTATCCATCAAACTCGGAGTTACGGAACGTTGGCCGTTTCGCAACACATCAAATACGTTTTCTGCACCGTGACAGGTATCAACCAGTTCGGCTAGCGACAGGAATCCCGCTCCACCCTTTACTGTGTGGAACCCACGGAAAATAGCGTTCAGTAGATCTTTATCTTCAGGGTTATTTTCTAACTCTACAAGTTGCTCAGACAGCAACTCCAGAATTTCTCCGGCTTCAATTAGAAAGTCCTGAAGAATATCTTCGTCTAAATCGTAGCTCATACGTTACCTTTAAAATCCAAGACTGGACAATAAGTCATCGACTTCGTCCTGCGATGAAACTGCATCTTCCCTCAATTCTGGGTGAAGAATTGGGCCTTCCGCTTCACTTGAGCATTTTTGCTTTGTGTCAGAAGCTTCAACAGGTTTGTTAGCTGTTTCTTCTTCTGGTTTGTTATTCGAAAAGACCGTCAATATTTCCACTAAACGCCCTTCCACCTCATTCACGAGTGTAATTACTCTGCGAATGATTTGACCGGTTAAGTCTTGGAAGTCTTGCGCCATTAGAATTTCGGTTAGTTGACCACGTAATTCTGTACTGTCACCTTCAACTTGAACGAGGAGTTCATCGATACGGTGGCAGAGGGCTTTAAACTCACTTAATTCAATTCGACCATGCATGAGTTCGTTCCATTGAGGACGAACTTGCTGTAAGCAGTTATTTAAGTTGTCCGCCATCGGTAGGCAACATTCCACTGCATCCATCGTCTTGTTTGCAGCCAGTTCAGTTTTCTCGATCACGTACTGGAGACGATCCCTTGCATCTGGGATTTCATCTTTAGCGATTTCCGTCATACGTTGATCGATATTGAACTGCTTCAATGAGTCATGAAGGTCACGTGTAAGAGTTCCGATTTCTTGAAGCATCGGATTTCCTTTCCCTTCATATATGGAAGCAACCAGCGCATCTGCTTGTTCTTGCTCTCCATTTTCTAATAACTGGACGAGAGACTTCGCCTGCTCTAGTGAGATCATCCTGAATAGACCCTTTTACGTTTTGCTCTTTCTAATTACTACATTATGTTAAGTGAGCCATCTATTTTTAGATTTAAAGTATTTGACGACTCAGCTAACGAGTAAAAGTAAGGACTTATAAACGTTCGAAAATTTTATCGAGTTTTTCTTTTAGTGTTGCCGCTGTAAATGGCTTAACGATGTAACCGTTAACGCCAGCTTGAGCAGCTTCAATGATCTGTTCACGCTTTGCTTCAGCTGTGATCATAAGCACAGGAAGATGCTTCAATTCAGCATCTGCACGAATGTGTTTTAGAAGGTCAATACCCTGCATTCCTGGCATGTTCCAGTCAGTTACAACGAAATCGAAGTCACCTTTTTTCAGCATTGGTAATGCAGTTAAACCATCATCTGCCTCTTGGGTGTTATTGAAACCCAAGTCACGAAGTAGGTTTTTGACAATACGGCGCATTGTTGAGAAGTCATCAACAATAAGGATCTTCATGTTTTTATTCAAAATTGCCTCCACTGAATCAAAAATCAGTGTTTTTAGTCATTTTGTGTCCACGCACTCAACTTAGTGCGTAAACGTTGCATCGCTTGGCTTAGTATTTGGCTAACGCGAGACTCACTCACACCTAATACATCACCAATTTCTTTCAAATTAAGTTCTTCGTCATAATAAAGCGAAAGTACCAAAGCTTCACGCTCAGGTAGCTGTTTTATTGATTCAACCAGTGCTTTTCTAAACGATTCATTAGCCACACCTTTGAATGGATTATTGTCATCCGAATCTTCGGCTGGCGTTATGACATCATCAGAGACGCCCAGATCTTCGATACCTATGAGCTTGGAGCAATTAATATCCGTCAACGCGTTATGGTATTGCTCTATTGTAAGCCCCATATGAGCCGCAACTTCAGCATCACTAGGATCTCGATTCAGCTGAGCCTCTAGCTCTGCTATCGCTTGATTAATCTCTCGATTATTTTTATGAACAGAACGTGGTACCCAATCCCCTTTGCGAATGTCATCTAACATCGCACCACGGATTCGAATACCTGCGTATGTTTCAAAGCTCGCACCTTTAGAACCATCATAATTCTGCTGAGCTTCGATAAGACCGATCATTCCGGCTTGGATTAAATCCTCAACCTGAACACTCGGCGGTAAACGGCCTAACAGGTGGTGAGCAATACGTTTGACCAGCACAGAATAACGTTCAATGAAAGCCTGCTGGCTATTGACGTTGCCACGCTGATCATAAGTAAGCGCTTTATTCACCAAAAGGGTCCTCTGAGAATTCATTACGATGCAGCAATCTTTCTACAAAAAATTCTAAGTGGCCACTTGGCGTTTTTGGAATCGGCCAAGTCAGTGCCTTGTTCGCTAATGAGCTGATTGCTAAAGCAGCTGGTGAGCGAGGAAAAGCATCCACTACGATTTTTTGCTTCTTAACTGCTTGTCGTACTTTATCATCTAATGGAATACATGCTACGAGTTCAAGGCTCACATTCAAGAATCGCTCTGTGACTAGCGTCAACTTTGCGAATAATTCTCTGCCTTCACGATAACTCCTGACCATATTTGCAACAACTTTAAAGCGTTGAACTTGATGTTCTTTGCTTAAAAGCTTGATCAGTGCATAAGCATCAGTGATTGAAGTTGGTTCATCACAAACGACTACAACCACATCTTGAGCTGCTCGTGAAAAACTGATAACCATATCAGAAATACCCGCGGCTGTATCAATCAGTAACACATCCATTTCATCTTCAAGGCTACCAAAAGCACGAATCAAACCCGCATGTTGAGCCGGTGACAATTCCGTCATGCTTTGTGTGCCTGAAGTTGCAGGTATTATCTTTATACCATAAGGACCTTCAACAATTGCATCTTTTAACTCACATTCGCCTGCAAGTACGTGTCCTAGATTACGTTTTGAGCGAATACCGAGCATAACATCGACATTGGCAAGGCCTAAGTCAGCATCGAGTACCATCACCTTTTTGCCTTGGCGTGCCATACAAATTGCCAAACCAAGTGTTACGTTAGATTTACCCACACCACCTTTACCACCCGTTACCGCAATAACTTTAGTGAGTGATGGCTGTGTTAAGCGACGGAGGCCGCTTGCTTGATCGTGTATCATATTCTCAGTCATAGTAGTCCGCCGCCCTAGAGTCCTTCGTTGTCACTATTCCAAAAGTGAGGTTCGTTCTCTGTCGACTTCTCTAACAGTTCGTTTGCTTTCGCAATCATGTATTTTGGTTGTGCAATCACAATGTCTTCAGGTACACGCTGTCCGTTTGCGATATACGCGACTGGCATTGCATTTTGAATAACTACGCTAATGAACTCGCCTAAGCTTAGGGATTCATCCAACTTAGTTAAAATGCAGCCAGACAATGGAATACGTTTAAAGTGGTCTAGTGTTTCTTGTAATACGCGTCGTTGAGCTGTCGCTGGCAATACAAGGTAACTGTGGATGACCTCTCCACTCTCTTGCATCAATGTATCCAGTTGCTCTGATAGACGAACATCACGTTGCCCCATACCTGCAGTATCAACCAAAATCAGACGTCTGTTTCGTAGTTGATATATAACATCGGCCAATTCATCAGAATCTTTAGCAACTCTTACAGGACAACCCATAATTCTGCCATATATTGACAGCTGCTCATGTGCACCAATTCTATAAGTGTCTGTTGTCACTAAGGCAACGTTGTCCGCGCCATACTCCATCGCAGCACGAGCAGCTAGCTTTGCCACTGTCGTCGTTTTACCAACACCAGTAGGGCCTAGCAGTGCGACAACACCACCACGTTTCAATATATCTTGGCGTGGTGTCGAAATCTGATCAGCGACCAGTGCTAGTAGAGCCTTCCACGCTCTTGAAGGTTTCGTGTCTTCTGGAATATAGCAAGCCATCTGGTCCGCTAGCTCCGGAGATACACCCATACGTTCTAACCGTTTAATCAGCATTGCTCGTAGAGGTTCACGGCGCTCAACTTCCTGCCACATAAGCCCAGAGACTTGATGCTCCAACAAACGACGTATCGATGTCATTTCTTCTCGCATGTTCTCGAGCTCACTTGGCGAATTATCTTTTTCGTCAGAAGGTCGACGGCGATCATAACGTGTCGGATCCAGCTTCGGACTAGGAGGACTGAATCGATCATCTTGAGCAATAAGCTTGGCCAGTGGCGAATCAGGCTGGTAAGGAGCTGGCTGGTTATAGTTCTCTCTGTGCTTAGTTTGTCTTTGCAACAGCGCTGATAACGAATCCTCATTTTCAGCCACATGGTCATCAGATTCCGACGCGCCATGGCTATACTGTTTGAGCATGTTCGCAAAGCGTTTTGTCATCGAACCCGATTTCTCGGTGCTGTTGTTCAAACTAATTTTGTCTTCATCTAATCGACGATCTTCAAAACGGCTCGCGGCGGCAGAAGACATTTGTTGATGTTCACTATAACGATTTGGTGTAGTAGAGCGACTAGGTAGCGCTTTTGCACTGCTCTCTCCAGCAGCTGCGTTGGACTCGCCATCTATCGCAGCTACGATCTCTACGCCACCCGCTACTTTCTTGTTCGACATGATCACCGCATCCGCTCCAAGTTGTTCTTTCACTTGAAGCAACGCTGAGCGCATATCTTTGGCAAAAAATCGTTTAATTTTCAAACTACGAATCCATTATAATGGGTTATTTAATTACCCACGGCTTGCACAATTCTGATCTGTTTTTCATCCGGGATTTCTTGGTATGAGAGCACCCTTAAGCTTGGTATTGTGTTTTTGACAAACTTAGCCAATGTTGAACGCAATACGCCAGAAGTCAGTAGAACTGCAGGTTCCCCCTTCAGCTCTTGTTCTTGTGTCGCTTGACTCAAGGAAGATTGCAGACGCTCTGCCAATCCTGGCTCAATACCTGCGGATTCTCCTCCTGAAGCCTGCATTGTCTGATGCAAGATTTGTTCCAGCTCAGGAATCAGTGTAATCACTGGCAACTCAGGCTCTATACCATTGATTTCCTGGACAATTAGTCGTTTAAGAGAGATGCGAACCGCTGCTGTTAGAATGTCAGGTTCTTGACTCTTACTTGAGTACTCAGCCAGGGTTTGGATGATGGTTCTAATGTCTCTAATTGGTACCGCTTCATTAAGCAAGTTTTGCAGCACTTTCACAACCACACCAAGTTGCAGTTGGTCAGGAACAAAGTTCTCTACCAGCTTAGGCGCACTTCGCCCAAGCATTTCAAGTAGGTTCTGCACCTCTTCATGCCCAATGAGCTGTGAAGCATTATTGGTTAGCAATTGGCTTAAATGGGTTGCGAGAACCGTTGAAGAGTCCACTACGGTGTAACCTAAGGCTTGAGCGTGTTCTCTCTGTTCTTCGCGAATCCACACAGCTTCGAGACCAAATGCAGGGTCAATTGTTGGTTCACCCTCGATCATGCCGTAAACTTGACCAGGGTTTATTGCAAGTTCTTGGTCTGGCTTGATTTCAGCTTCACCAACGGCAACACCCATTAGCGTAATACGATAGCTATTTGGCGTTAGTTCTAAATTATCACGTATGTGTACAGCTGGAATCAGAAAGCCAAAATCCTGAGATAGCTTTTTACGCACACCTTTAACCCGTTCGAGCAACTCCCCACCTTGGTCTCTATCCACTAGCGGAATCAAACGATATCCGACTTCTAGACCAATAATGTCCACTGGCTGCACATCATCCCAAGAGAGTTCTCGTTGAGAGATAGGTTCGTTCCCACCTTCAAGCTCTGCGGGCGGCTTGGGCTCTTTCGCTTTTTGTTTCTGCTTTTTATCTAGCCAATAAGCAGCGCCACCAGCAATGGCCGCAAGGGAGAGGAATGAGAAATGAGGCATGCCCGGAACAATACCCATAACACCTAAAATAGCCGCCGTGATCATCAGTGCTTTCGGGTTATCAAACATCTGGAAAATGAGCTGCTCGCCCATATCTTCATCAGTATTTTGACGGGTTACCATCATCGCAGCAGCGATTGATAGTAAAAGTGATGGTATCTGCGCAACAAGGCCATCACCAATCGTCAGCAGGGTATAGATTTGCATAGCTTCAGAGAAGCCTAAACCATACTGCGCCATACCGATGGATAAACCACCAATAATGTTGATGAATAGAATTAAGATACCAGCAATGGCATCACCTTTAACAAACTTTGACGCACCATCCATCGAACCATAGAAGTCGGCTTCTTTGGTAACTTCGAATCGTCTTGTTCTCGCCTGTTCTTGATCGATAAGTCCCGCGTTCAGGTCGGCATCGATGGCCATCTGCTTACCAGGTAAAGCGTCTAGGGTAAAGCGAGCACTAACTTCAGAAATACGACCTGCACCTTTGGTAACTACCATAAAGTTGATGATCATCAAGATTAAGAACACCACCAAACCAACAGCGTAGTTACCACCAATTACAACATTACCAAAAGCTTCAATAACGTTACCGGCTGCGTTACCACCTTCATGACCATAAAGAAGAACGACACGAGTTGACGCAACGTTCAGTGCTAAACGAAGCAACGTTGCAATAAGAAGTACTGTTGGGAATGCAGCAAAGTCAAGCGGACGTCGTGTGTAAACCGTAACCAATAACACCACCATCGCAAGCGCGATGTTGAAGGTAAAAAACATATCCAGCAAGAACGCAGGAATCGGTAAGACCACCATTGCAAGGGTGGCAAGTACCATTACTGGCGCGCCGATAGCCGGCATTGAACGCTGTGGTATTTTGGGCAGCTTATCTGCAAAAGGCAGGCTTAACTTCATATTTAGGTGGTGTCTCAGCTTTGATGTCTGCTCGTCTCGACGGGACGAGGGAGCGATAGCACTCATTCGTAAGTGCTAGGTATTGTTGTTGATAAACACGATTTAAGCAATCTGTGTACCAGCATAAACGCCAAAATAATGACTAAAGATCAAAGTAATTCTCAATCCTTTGATCTTTAGCTAATTTCCCTAAGCATTAATGTCGATATTCTGGGGGAATAGGTAACTCATAGTCCTTGAGTTTTGGTCTTTGTCCACCACGCTTGCGGTACTGCTTTAACTGGAATACGAAAGCGAGTACTTGTGCGACCGCGGTAAATAGTGCATCAGGAATCTGCTGTTCTAACTCAGTGGTGTAGTACAGTGCACGCGCTAAAGGAGGTGCTGGCACAATCGTAATGTCATGCTCTCTCGCAATCTCACGAATTTTCATCGCAATATGATCGGTTCCTTTGGCAACAACGACAGGCGCACGGTCTGTTTTTTGCTGATAACGAAGTGCAACAGAAAAGTGTTCTGGGTTGGTGACAATAACGTCAGCTTGCGGAACATCAGCCATCATTCTTCGTTGAGCGGCTTCACGTTGTAGCATTCGGATACGACCTTTAACCTCTGGTTTACCCTCCGTATCCTTGTACTCGTCTTTCACTTCTTGCTTGGTCATTTTAAGTTGGTCAGCGTGCTGCCAGATCTGAAATGGAATATCAATCGCGACAACTATCAATAGCGAACAACTGATCAGCAAGACGAAGTTCAGCAAGATATCGAGTGCATGGAAAATGTTTTGCGGATAAACATCCATACTAAGCTGAATCAAATCAGCCTGTGATGCTTGGATCAAGTAAATCGCCACCCCTGTCACCAAGCCAACCTTTAGGATTGATTTGACCAACTCAACCCAGCTTTGTAGCCCAACCATTCGCTTCAGGCCACTTAGTGGGTTCATTTTTGACAACTTAGGCATCGCCGCTTCTGCAGAAAAGCTGATTCCCCCCACGCCAGCCGCGCCAATCACCGCAGCAATAAAGAGCGTCAATAGGATCAGTAGCAGAGGTAGCAGTAAGGAAGTAAGAGCACCGCCCGCGATATCAAACAATTTGGCGACATCAAAGATTTCATCGCGCTTAAGAGCGAACAAGCGGCTCATGATAGAAAACAGAGCACGAGCCAAAGATTCACCGAACCACATTAAAGATACAGCACCGACGATAAGCACCGAGGCCGATGCAAGCTCTTTAGAACGAGCCACCTGCCCCTTTTCTTTGGCTTGTTGTAACCGTCGGGGGGTGGCTTCTTCGGTGCGTTCTTGACCGTCTGACTCTGCCAAACCAGCCTCCTAACAACTCAAGCGAATGAGGTTACAAATTTGCTCCTCACCCACTGTCCAATACAGTAAGTAGTGGCTATATAAGCCAGCCAAAATATACCAACACAACAACAAACCAACCATCAAAGCAAAGGCAAAACCGAGCGAAAAGATGTTTAGCTGTGGTGCGGCACGAGTCATTACACCGAAAGATAAGTTAATAGTAAGTAGCGCAATAATGCCAGATAAAGACATGCTCAATGCCGTTTTAAACATAATCCCCAACCAGCTTGCCATCTCTCTATAATCGACCGCATTCAGGCTGCCTGAACCAATTGGTAGAGTTTTAAAGCTAAACACCACCAGCTGTAGCATTTTAAGGTGCCCATCTGTTGCTAAGAAGAATAAGGTCGCCAAAAACATGAAGAGTTGACCAAGCAATGGGGTATTTTGACCATTAGCCGGATCGACCATCGATGCAAAGCCTAAACTCGACTGCATACCTAATATCTGGCCCAGCAGAACAAAAGTTTGAATCAAAAACTGAGTAACCATTCCCATTGCAACGCCAATAATGATTTGCTCAGCGATGGTCATGAAACCACGAAATGAGAGCAATTCAATATCTTGAGGAACTGCCGGAATAGCTGGCATCACGGCAAACGTAATCGCTAACCCGAGGTAAAGACGAATACGTGGCGAAACAAAGCGTGCACCAGTCACAGTCATTACCATTAACATTGAAGATATACGGACATATGGCCAAAAGTAATTGGCAATCCAATCCAGTACAATGTCAGTTGGGTATTCCATCACAATACCTTGTTAATAAAGCACTTGAGGCAAGCGCTCAATCAAACCAAAAAAGTACTCCATCAGCATTTGCGTCATCCAGTGACCAAATAGCATTAGGGCCAACAAGGTCACAATCAAACGTGGCAAAAAGCTCAATGTCTGTTCGTTGATAGACGTTGCCGCTTGAAAGATTGCCACGACTAAACCAATTAATAAGCTGGGAATAATGATGGCGCAGACCATGATCAGCACCATCCACAAAGCATCTCGGAAAAGCTCGACAAACATTTCAGGAGTCATAATTATTCCTCTTCAAATTTGCCCAGCTACAAAGCAAAGCTGCCCGCTAGGGTTGATAGTATTAAGTTCCAGCCATCAACTAACACGAACAACATTAGCTTGAATGGCAGGGATACAATCATAGGCGAGAGCATCATCATACCCATCGCCATCAGTACTGACGCGACCACTAAGTCAATAATAAGAAACGGAAGAAACAGCATAAAACCAATCTGGAAAGCTGTTTTAAGTTCAGAAGTGATAAAAGCAGGGATCAACACCGCCATAGACACATCTTCAGGGTTTGTCACTTCCGCCCCTGACATATTAACGAACGTTTCAAGGTCTTTAACGCGAGTCTGCTTGAGCATAAATGCTTTCATTGGCTGTTGTGCTGCATCAAAAGCTTCTCGCGCTGTGACTTGCTCGTTTAAATATGGCTGAATGGCTGTTTCATTCACTTCATTGAGTACTGGGGACATCACGAAAAAAGTAAGGAACAACGCAATACCAATAATGACCTGGTTTGATGGCGTTTGCTGCAAACCCATAGCCTGGCGCAGAATGGACATGACGACCACGATACGAGTAAAAGAAGTCATTAAAATGACCATCGCTGGCAAGAAGCCAAGCATGGTCATCAGAGCCAGAATTTGCAGCGTAACGGAATAATCTTCGCTGCCATCTGGATTGGTCGTCATGGTAAATGCCGGAATGCCGCCCGTGTTGGAAACCGATAACGAGTGGCTTGCACCTTTATCACTCTCCATCGCTTGCACTGTAACACTGCCTCCAGGGGCTAAGTTGGCGGGCAATGCGCCTTCTTCGGCTTGAGCGAACGCGGCTGACGACGTTAATAGACTTAGCATCAAGACAACAAGGCCGATGACCAGTCTAATTGGATTATCCTTTATCATTCTTTTTAATCAGTTGACTAAATTGACTAGCAAATGCATTGGTCGCCAACTCATCCTCTTTTAGCGGCTGTTCTAGTTTAGCCAGGGTTTGAATCGATTGACTGGTAATACCTACCAGAAATTGCTCTTCTCCGACTTGCACGACTGCGATACGCTCTTTCGTTCCTACAGGTAACTGGCTGACAATTCTTAAACCTTTTTGCTGCCCCATTGCTGGAACCTGCATACGCTTTAACAGCCATGCCAAAAAGATGATGACACCAATGACAAGAACCAATGAGCCCAATGTCGTCGCCATATCCAAACTATTTGGCGCAGCTGCAAATGCATAAGGAGCACTCAGCGCAAGGCTCAGTGCTCCTGTCATTTGCATCAACCGTGTATTGATTGAACTTCTCATACTAGCGTAGCTTTTTGATACGTTCAGTTTGGCTAATTACGTCCGTCAGACGAATACCAAATTTGTCGTTGACGACAACAACTTCACCATGAGCAATGAGTGTACCGTTCACTAACACGTCAAGGGACTCTCCCGCTAAGCGGTCCAGTTCCACGACAGAGCCTTGGTTTAACTGCAATAGATTTCGAATGCTAATCTGAGAACGACCGACTTCCATCGAGATAGTCACGGGAATATCCATGATGGTATCAAGCTTACGTCGCTCATCTTCAGAAATAGGCGCAGAGGTATCTTTCAACTCTTCTAATGGCGCTGCAAGCACTTCATCAACATCAATTGATGGTGCTGATGGATCTTCGCCAAGAGCTGCTGCCCATTCGTCAGCAAGTTTTTGATCGTCACTTGGTTCCATTATTGTGTCCTGTCTTAAATCTTCTTTGTTCTTCCACCTTCGCTATCAATTCAGCAAAGGCATTGAAATACTGGCGTGTTAATTTAATCGTCATCATCGCTTTCAAGCTCAGACATAATGTCCTTACCCAAAAACGCCAAATCCGTTTTTACTACATGTGGACGCTCGATTTCCTCAGAAACTTGCACTGCCAGCTTGTCTTCTGAGCGCCCCATTTTGACTCGATAGGTGGGTAAATCTTCAATGAACATCGTCGCGTGTTCTGGCATCTCAATCGGGATCACATCACCCGGTTGAAGTTCCATCAAGTCACGTAGAGAGATGTCTTTCTCCAGCAAATTCACACGAAAGTTTACCGGGCAATCCATGATCTCTTCACGCAGAGCAGAACTCCAACGTACGTCTGTTTCCATTTTGTCAGATTGAACACCCGCATCCAGCAATTCGCGGATAGGTTCAACCATCGAATAAGGCATTACAACGTGAAAATCGCCACCACCGCCATCAACCTCGATATGGAATGAGCTGACAACAATCACTTCTGTCGGGCTCACGATGTTGGCCATACTAGGGTTTACTTCTGAATCAAGATATTCGAACTCCACACCCATGACTGGAGACCATGCTTCTTTGTAGTCTTCAAAAACAATTTTTAGAAGTAATTGAATAATGCGTCGTTCGGTTGGGGTAAATTCACGACCTTCGATTTTGGCATGGAAACGACCATCGCCACCGAAGAAGTTCTCTACCAGAATAAACACCAGACGCGCTTCCATAGTGATCAGTGCCGTACCTTTTAACGGACGAAAACGCACCATGTTCAGACTGGTTGGAACGTACAGGGTATTTTGGTATTCACCAAACTTCATCATCTGTACGCCATTGATCGACACTTCTGCCGTTTTACGCAACATGTTAAACAGACTGATCCGCATGTGTCGTGCAAAGCGCTCGTTGATAAGTTCGAGCGTCGGCATGCGACCACGTACAATTCTGTCTTGAGATGAGAAGTCGAAGTTAACGGCACTCCCCGTGTCTTCGTCCATGGGTTCATCGACGTCATCAACATCGTCTACACCATGTAATAGCGCATCAATCTCATCTTGGCTTAATAGATCTGTCACGTTTTACCTATTGAATAACAAAGTCTGTAAATAAGACTTTTTCGATAACTGGTTTACCAACCGCAGCATTCAGCGCAGCTTTGATATCGTCAGTCGCTCGGTTTCTTAACTCAATTCGACCATCCGGAGAGCGCAGCTGCTCAACCGTAGCAGAAGCAAACGTTGATAGAAGAGAGCTTTCTATAAGTGGTGAGTGATAGCGAGCTAAGTTTTCATTTTCACTACCACGAACCATCAGTTGTGCTTTGATTTGAACAAGTCGATCCCGGCTATCACCTGTTACATTGAACACAAACGGCTGCGCAATATTAACGTAAGCGATTGGGTTTGCTGCCGCGACAGCTTGCGCGTCTTGTTCAACCGCGGCTTGTTCAGGTTCACTAGAGCCCATTAAAAAGAATGCAGCAGCACCGCCACCACCAAGCAATACGACGACTGCAATGATGATAATTAACAATTTACTTTTGCCTTTAGGCGCGTCAGCACCTTGTGGTTGTTCTTCTGCCATATTCTTCTCTTATGTTATTTGACGCTAAAACTCTGATATTTTATGCGTAAAAACTAATTCCATCACGCTTTGAAGTCACATTCAAATCAAGATTCACATCAGCATCAAAGTTTTCATCTGATTGACCAGAAAAACCTCGCTCTGAGCCACCTTTTCCAGACTGTTCTGATGCGGTATACCCTTGTTGTTGACCACTACTCTGCTGCTGAACAGAAGAGTCAGCAAGCTGCATACCTTGTTGAGCAAGCATTTCTCTTAAACGAGGTAGCGTCTGTTCAATCAAATCTCGAGCTTGTGGATTACTAACCGTAAAATGAACATTGGCTAAATCGTTGTTCATTGTCATGCGGATCTGCATACGCCCTAGCTCTGGCGGATCTAAGCGGATATCGAGGTTCTTAAGATTCTTCGTCATCATCATCTGCACTTTTTCTGCAACTTGTTCATTGGCTAGCTCTTTGGTTAGCTGCAGTGGTAATTGAGCTTGCTGAGCCGCATCAACTCGCGCTTGTTGCTGGGCCGTTACGCCTTGCTGACCTGCTGCTGCTTGAATTTGTCCCGCTAAACCATGCTGGGCTTCTGGTTTGTCCTGCTGGTGTGAAGTGCCTTTCAGTGCGCCAGCCGCTAGACTTGCGCTCATTGCCTTTTTACTTAAGTCTGGATTCGCACCTGCGTGCGCTGCAGGGGTCATATTGGCTGCAACCAAGGTATCTGGCATTGCCGCCATCGCCGCAGCTTTATCTGCATTTGATGTCACCGTTGTTTGCACATTGGCTTGCGTTACTGCATGTTTTAGGTCTTGCGTAGCAAGTTGGTGCGCTTGTTGAGCACTCACCGCTGAAGCCGCTACGCGACTTTGATTAAGCGTTGCTTGATGCTCGGCCATCGCCACTTTCACATCACTAGGTAAAGCGACAAATTGGGCTAACTCTTGCTCTGGGATATCCGCGACCAACTCGCCAGATTTTAGCCCTTCAATTATCTCGATTTCTTTTGCAGACAGAGGCTCACCCTGCGCTAACTTGGTATCAATAACGTCCAGCACAGCAAGAGCTACGCGTTGTACTTCAACTGCCTCGCTTTCTAGTGGTGCTGTTTCTAGTGGTATTGCCTGATTAAGAGCTTCTGTACCGACTAGCGCTTGAGCGCCTTGTGCTACGACTTGACCATTGACGGCTGCTTGGGTCGTCGCATTTACCATCGCTTCCGCATGGACCGCCTGTGTGCTTGGTGAGTTCCAATCAATCTGCGCCGCTGATGGGATGTCACCACCTTGTTGTGGCTGAGAAATGTTTGGCACATGTTGTACGTTTGACGCATTCGAAGCGACAACTAGCGGCTTGCCATCAGCGTCTAGCATCACTTTTTCAGGGTCAACCGAAGAAGTCGTCTCCATCCCTTTGATAGACGTATCTGTCGCTAAAGCTTTTTGTTGCTCCGAAGTTAGGCGAGCACTTTGCACATTACTAGCGCCCGCCGATACCATAACGCTTTCTGGTGGCAATGCTTTGCCACTATCTACAGAAAGCTCGTTTGATTGAAGCGTTTGGTTTGCTTGCTCAATACGCCCAAGTAGCTGCTGACCTTCTCCCATCGCGCTCTTCACTTGCTCGGTCTGTGGTTGCTCGGAAGATTTGGTTTGGGCAATGTTCGTTTGAGAGTCTTGAGTTGGCTTCGCAGCCAGTGAAGCTGATTCAGAACCAGTCGACGTCGCCTCCGCTCCCTTTGTCATTTCGCTAGAGTCTGGAGAGGTGGAACGACTTGCAGTATCTAATTCAGCTTTAATTGATTTACTTTCGGGGTCGCCATTTTGTGCACCTGCTGCTTTGGATTCACTCTGCTCAAGCAGTTCATCGGTTGACTCTGTGGAAGCAACTTTATCAGCTTCACCACCTTCCACAGAGACTTTTGCTTGGCTTTCAGCTTCTGAGTCTGCTGAAGCATCGTTAACCACTTCATCTTTGGTCTCTACCGAAGCGTCAGGTGCATCAGATTTTGCCACCGCCTTCTCTGCTTTTTGTGAATCACTAAACACCCCAGCTAAGGTTTCAAAAAAACCTTTGCTTTCAGGGTTATCTTCAGCAACCTTACTAGAAGAATCGGTGACCGACACCTTATTGGTTGCAGAAACATTCGATAAATTCACATTCATATAAACACTCTCATCATCGGCAGCGTTGAGCATATCGCTGTCGGATTGCACTTTGGCGGCAAACTTAGGTCACAAGACCCGATATTGATAGCTAATCTGCAAAAATCACGCCAACAGCAGATAAAAAGAGACCAAACTGAACTGTGGTTAACCTGGTTGAAAGAAGAACGAAATTTTCACTCGTGTTCGAAGGAGAGACAAATGTTAGGTAGCTGTGTTCATGTTGGTGCACACAATTATGATGACGTTGTTTAGCGAATAGATTTGCGCCCTTGGGCACTGACTCAAAGAATGGTAGTAATGGAACTTGATTCACTTGAGGGTTTGAAGGAATTGAGCAAGGTGCTATCTACGCACCTTGCTTGAAACCGTCGAGTGATAAAACTCAGAAACGTTGTGGCTTTCGGCTGTAGAGCAAGGTAGAAAACTCATCCATTTGCTTCTGCTCTCGCTTAGCTTCCGCCGCTTGTTTTTCTTTCTCGCGCTTTTCAATCATCCACTCGTAAGACATGCGCTCTTTGCGCATGTTTAACCAGTAATCTTGGCAGTTCGTTACTTGTTCCTTGAAGTGGGTTTCTGCTTGCTTCTGCTTAGATAGCGTTTCATCTAATTGCGTGAGGAATCGATTCAAATGCCCGTATTGACTTGCAGTAAGCCCCGCCATACCACGGTCTACGAGCTGCTGGCAGTAATCAAGACGATACTTTTCGATTTGTTCTACTTGGCGGTAGTAATCTTCTAGCTCAGTGCGCGCTTTGTTGAGTGCAAGCACTGCTTGGTCTTCACACTCTTTTGCCTGCTCAAGCAAGAATTCCATCGCATTATTCATAGGCTATTACCCACCCAAGAGGCTTTTCAACATATTCACACACATGTCGTAAGGAACCGACTCTTTCATCCGCTGTTGTAGGTATTCATCCAGTTTTGGTTTGATGGTAAATGCACCATCAATAGCTGGATCGGTGCCCGGCTTGTACGCTCCGATTGACACCAAGTCTTGGTTCTTGCGACAAATCGACAATACCTGACGTACCGCTTTTGACATCAGAACATGCTCCTCAGTCGTAATTTGCGGCATAACACGACTGACTGACTTCTCTACATCAATCGCAGGGTAATGACCGGCATCCGCCATTTCACGAGAAAGTACAATGTGGCCATCAAGAATCGCTCGTGATGCGTCAGCAATTGGGTCTTGAAGGTCATCACCTTCTGTTAATACTGTAAAAAATGCCGTAATTGACCCTTGCTCTGGACTGCCATTACCAGCACGCTCTACGAGCGCAGGAAGCTTAGCAAAAACACTCGGTGGATAGCCTTTAGTTGCTGGCGGTTCACCGACCGACAAAGCTATTTCACGCTGAGCTTGAGCAAAACGGGTTAGTGAGTCCATTAGAAGCAAAACATCTAAGCCTTGGTCTCGAAAATATTCGGCAATCGTTAGCGCCGTTTGACAACCTTTCAAACGCATAAGAGGTGATGCGTCAGCAGGAGCGGCGACAACAACAGAACGACGTCGCCCATCTTCGCCAAGAATCTCCTCAATAAACTCTTTTACTTCTCGGCCACGCTCACCAATCAGGCCAACCACCACAACTTGAGCAGTTGTTCCTCGAGTCATCATGCCTAGAGTTACCGATTTACCCACACCGGAACCTGCAAACAGACCGATACGCTGACCTTTACCAACCGTCAACAAACCGTTAATCGCTTTTAAGCCAACATCGAGTGGTTCAGAGATCGGTTTACGTGACAGAGGGTTGATGGGTTCGGCATTGAAAGATGCACGCTGCTCTGTGTACAGAGGCCCCAATCCATCAAGCGGGTTACCAACGCCATCAATAACGCGCCCCAAAAGCTCCATGCCTACCGGCAGGCCCGCTTCGCTGGTCAGTGGCGTCACTCTCGCGCCAGGAAGAATCCCTGTGATTTGCTCACTCGGCATCAAAAATAGATTGTCACCAGAGAAACCTACGACTTCTGCTTCCATATGTCCGGAAATAGTTTCAACCAAGCACAAACTACCAATTGGAGCACGACAGCCTGTTGCTTCTAGTGTTAAGCCCACAACTCTAACGAGCTTCCCTGAGGCAACAGGCCTCGTGGTAAGCCCTTCGATTTTGTAGCTTTTGAGGCGCTCAGCTAACGCAAGCATGGCTTACTCGCCTCCTTGATGGCGATTGGCTCCACAAAAACTCTGGATCACTTGCTTGATGCGCTCTTCCATTCGGTAGTTAATACTCGACTCTCCCGCGGAAATCTGTACATCACCACGATTTAACGCAGGCTCTGCTACAAGCGTCCAGTTACGGAACTCCAACTCACTCTCGCCATAAGAAGAGCGAATGATGGATACATCGTCGGGGTTAAGATGCAAAGTGATCGGGTGTCCACTGATTGGTAATGCTTCGACAGACTGTTTTACCGTATCAAGGATGACTTGAGGATTCGTTTGAACTTCTACATGAACCACTTCTTTTACAAGGCACAACACCATGTCTACCAATTGCTTTTCGACCTGAGCATTCATCAACTCAAGCGGTTGAGCAAATTGGTTAGCAAGATTAATAAAGGTCTCAACTTGTTGTTGAATGTACTCTTGACCTGCAGTCACGCCTTCGACTTTACCGAGTTCTAAGCCCTCTGCATGGCCTGCTTGTAGGCCTTCATCTTTACCTTTTTCGTAGCCTTGCTTAAAACCAGCCTCTTGGCCTTGATGCAAGCCTTCTTGATACGCTCCTTGCTTAATTAACTCGATTTGCTCTTCTGTTAATTCAAGAACTTGCTCTTCTTCAGGCTCATCAAAATTAGGCACCCACCCTGGGTCATAATTAAAGGCGGTCTCTTTCGCCTGCTTAGAGCTGGCATCGGCATAGTCTGGTAACCCCCAGCGCTGAGGTTCAACCATCGAATCCTCTTCGTCAGGGCGAATAAAGCCACGTTTTCTATCACCGACCATGGGGCACCTACTGTGTACTTAGCTTTGAAGATAATGAGCCCTGCGGAGAATGGTGCAGGGCTGTAGTGATTATAGGAATTCGTCCGCGCCGCCTGATAGCATGATTTCTCCGCTATCAGCCATTCGTCTTGCAATTGCCAGAATTTCTTTCTGCGCCGCTTCCACATCTGCAACACGTACTGGTGGCATTGCTTCAATATCATCGCGCATCATCTCAGCGGCACGCTTAGACATGTTCTTGAAGATCTTCTCACGTAGAGAGTCATCGGCACCTTTAAGCGCTTTCTGCAGAACGTCTTGAGGTACATCACGCAGCAATTTTTGAATACCTTGATCGTCCACTTCGACAAGGTTTTCGAATACAAACATAAGATCTTGAATTTGCGTCGCCATGTCTTCGTCTTGATCTCGAATCTGCTCCATGAGCAAACCTTCGACGTTGTTGTCGAGGTAGTTCATGATCTCTGCTGCTGCCTTCAAACCGCCAATCTTCGCGGCTTGTGCACCAGCCTGACCAGCAAACTGCTTCTCCATGATTTCATTTAGCTCAGCCAATGCAGAAGGTTGAACTTCCTCTAGGTTGGCGATTCGCATCATTAGGTCGAGACGCACGCGTTCAGGGAACTGAGATAGGATTTCTGCCGATTGATCCGCTTCTAGGTATGACAATACGATAGTTTGAATTTGCGGGTGCTCATTAACAATGATGCTGGCAACCTGACGAGGATCCATCCATTTCAATGAATCAAGACCTTTAGAACCAGTACCAAGTAGAATTTGGTCTACTAGGTTATTCGCTTTGTCCTCACCTAGTGCAGCCACAAGCGCATTACGCATAAAGTCTTCACTGCCCATACCGATGTTAGTGTACTTCTGAATGTCTTCCAGAAATGCACGATGTACCGCAGAAACTTTGTCCTGGCTAAGATCCTTCGCTCTCGCCATCGAACTACCAACACGCTGAACCTGCTTTGGTTCAAGGTGGCGAATTATCCCTGCCGCATCTTGTTCATTGAGACTCAACAGCAAAATTGCCGCTTTCTCTTCACCAGAAATGGTTGATGGGTCAATTTCTGCAGGTACACCCGCATTTTCTTCTTGAGGAACAATATCGTTAGCCATTATCCAACATCCAGTTCTTAACTACTTGAGCGGCAAGCTCTGGTTCGTTTGCGACTAACGCACGAACCGCTTTTAACACATCTTCATCTTTATGAAGGTTTGGTAGATCGATGCTTGAACCAAATTCAAACAGTTCACTACTCTCGATATCACTGCCAATCAGGCTGGTCTCACCATCTGCACCAATTGGTAGACCATCAGGTCCATACATTTCGTCTTCATCATCCGCCGCAGGGTTGAGAAGTTTCTTCATAGCAGGGCGAACAAGAACAAGAACGACCACGATAATGACAAGTGCACTTGCGAACCAGCGAACCCAGTCATTAAAGTTAGGGTGCTCCCAAATTGGCGTATCGGCCAACTGTTCCATTTCAGGTTCTGCAAACTTAACGCTCAGAACATTCAATAAGTCTCCACGCGCTTCACTAAATCCGACGGCACCAATCAAAACTTGACGGATGGCGTTAATTTCAGATTCACTGAGCGGTGTATACGTCACCTCACCTGTGTCAGGGTTAACATTGCGATGTTCTTTGATAGCTACGGAAACGGTTTGGCGGTTAATCACCCCTGTTTGCATACGCTCATGTCGAATGGTCGTATCCAACTCGAAGTTACGAGTTGACTCTTTGCGTACTGAGCCCTGGCCTAGCACCGAACCGTCTTTCATTTGCGCAACATCTTGCGGGATAGATGCATCTGCAGGAGGCTGATTACTTAGAGCACCTGGCACCCCTGCAACCATGTTGCCATTGTTATAATCTTCAAGTGCATATTCACTGCGAGTCGCAGGCGTATTCGGATCAAACTGCTTACGTGTTTGTTCGATGGCACTGAAGTCCATTTGAATATCAACCTGCGCGGTATAGTTTCCGTACCCCAAAATAGGCAAAAGAACAGAATCAATTTTTTCTCGCAAAGATTGCTCTTGGCTGCGTTCAAGCTCTTGCTCTTTACGGCGAGCGGCGGAAACTGGGTCTTGTGAGCCAGAGTTAAGCAGACGTCCATGCTGATCCGTCACTGTAATTCGAGACGTTTTCATCCCAGGTACGGCGCTTGCCACCATGTCGACAATAGAGTCGACTTCCTGCTGCTTCAGGTTTGCTCCAGTCGATAAAGTTAAAAATACCGATGCCGAAGCTTCTTGGTTGTGACGGACAAAAACACTGTGCTTTGGTAATGCAAGTAAGACACGAGCCTTGCGAACTTGCTTCATTTCTTCAATTGCTTGGGCAAGCTGCCTTTCACGGCTGAGTTTTAAACGCTCTTGCTCCAAACGCTGAGACACACCAAAACCCATATCTTGCAAAAGGATATCGTCGCCAGCCTCAGTCGCTTGATTGACACCTGCACGAACCATTCCCAACTTAATTGAGTTGTAGTCGCTCGCTTCGACGGAAATCGTATTACCATCAAGTTTATAATTGATTTTTTGCTGATCTAAGTAGTCTAAAACTGGGATAAGTTCTTCAGTTTCATACGCGCCAAGTGGTCGCATTTCTGGTTCTTTGACCCAGAAAAACAACATCACAATTAACGCAACACAGATAGAGATAGAAAGTACAAGTACGACTTGTCGCAGCAGATCGAGATCACCTACTGCCATATCAAACTTTGATGCACTGCGCTCTTCTAGATCTGGATTTTGACCTTCAACATCTATATCCGAACTAGAGACAAGAGCGCCATCGGTTCCGCCATCAGAGACGGTTAAATCTGTAGACTGTTCTGCCACACTTGTTACCTAAAATTAAACTGGCATGTTCATGAGGTCTTTATAAGACTCAATGAGTTTATTTCGAATTTGGACAGTTGCATCGAATGCGACGCTAGATTTGTTTCGTGCAATCATAACGTCAGAAAGGGATACGTCAGCGTCACCGCGGTCAAAGCGAGTTTGTAGATCTCCAGACGCTTTTTGCAATGAGTTAACGTTATTGATGGCTTTAGTTAAAAGATCACCAAAATCTGCGCCCACTTTTGCACCAGTTGCAACGGGAGCAGTATTGCTCGCCTCTACCATCATGGCACGCATTTGTGATTGAAGACCATCAATTTTCATTGTCACCTCTAAGCCAAAAGTTTGACGACTAATATAAATCTATTTATTGACGCAGCAAGTAGCGTGCCATAAGACAATAGGCTCAATAGTGTAGCTACTCTTTTGTCTCATGGCTATTTACCCATGCATTAACCCGGAATTTCTATACCCGCGTCACGCATTTTGGCAAGTTTATAACGCAAAGTACGTGGGCTGATGCCCAACTTTTCTGCCATTTCTTTGCGGCGTCCATTACATTCGATAAGGGTTTCAAGAATAATCGCGTACTCCTGGTCTCGCAGTTCACCGCCTAAACCTTCGCTACTTGTCGTGCCACGCAGTGGTTCCACTTCCGCGATAGGTTTAACATCTGGTACAACTACATTGCCACTTTGAACTACGCTTTGCAGGCTACTCGCATCCTGCCAGTCAACGCCTTCCAGAAGAATATGCTCAGCTTCGATATCGCCATTGTCACTTAAAATCAGGGCACGCTGAACAACATTATCTAACTCACGCACATTCCCTGGCCACGGGTAACACAATAGTTTTTCGATTGAAGCGTAAGAGAAACTTGGTACTGGCATTCCCATTTTTCCACAATGCCTTTCAGCAAGATGTTTAGCTAACGGTTCGATATCCCCTTTTCTATCGCATAATGCAGGCCATGAAATTGGGAACACATTGAGGCGGTAATACAAGTCTTCACGGAAGTTGCCTTCTGACACATACTGTTTAAGGTCGCGGTTACTGGTTGCAAGTACACGCACATCTAGCTTAATGCTCTTGCGGCTACCTAAGCGCTCCACTTCACGCTCTTGTAATACGCGCAGCAGTTTTGCTTGTAGGTTTAAGTCCATCTCACTGATTTCATCCAATAAGATAGTGCCACCTTGTGCTTGCTCGAACTTACCCGGGCACGCTTGTACCGCGCCAGTGAAGGCACCTTTCTCGTAACCAAACAACGTTGCTTCAAGCATATTATCCGGAATTGCAGCGCAGTTGATGGCAACAAACGGACCGTCTTTACGGTTTGACGCATTGTGGATGTAGCGCGACATCACCTCTTTACCCGAACCGCTTGGTCCAAGGATCATCACGTTTGCATCAGTACGAGCAACTTTATCTGCAAGAGCAAGTAATTGAAGGCTCTTTTCATCAGCAACAACGGCATCGCCATTATCGTCCGATTTGATAGGTGCGTAACGACTCACCATGTTGAGCAGCACTTCAGGCGCAAAAGGTTTCGCCATGTAATCAATGGCGCCATCTTTCATCGCTGATACCGCATCTTCAATATTGGCATACGCTGTCATCAACAAAACAGGTAAGTTAGGCCAATTTTGCTTAATGTTACGCAGTAAAGCGAGCCCACCCATCCCTGCCATTTGGACATCAGAGACAACAATATCAACTGCATTGGATTTCAATTTAACTAATGCGTCTTCTGCACAATCTGCTTCTAACCACTCATAGCCAGCTAGAGCAAGTGTGTCTACTAATGCTTCACGAAGACCTTCATCGTCTTCAACGATAAGCACTTTGCTTTGCGCCATTACGATTCTCCAGTAATTCTTGTTCGCAGTGTCAGCATTATTCAGACTCTGCTTGCACTCGCTCGAGTGGAATGCAAATAGTAAAGCAGGCTCCATCACCCTGCTCTGAAAGAAGTTCAAGTCTGCCATCATGGGCACGACAGACCATTTGCACAACGGCTAGCCCTAGACCAGTACCTTGGGAACGTGTTGTAAAAAACGGTTCCATAATCTTGGTTTGTAGTTCGTCAGGAACGCCAGGACCGTTGTCCTGAACCGAGATTCGCAGCTCTCCATTCACAGGTCGGAAGAAAACATCAATTTGGGATTCTTTACCGCCAATCTGGATCGCGTTCATTACTAAGTTACTAAGAGCTGATGCGATAGCGTTGGCATTACCAAGCAATACCGTATCCTCTTGCTCGACCTCTTGGAAATAATCGATTTGATTGTTCTTGAGAGCGGTTTCAACCATGGGCTGAAATTCGGCCACTAACTGTGCAATCGTGAAAGGCTTAATAACCTTATTATCACCACCTTTAGCAAAAAGCAGCATATCATTGACCTGCTTTTCCAAATCGTGCAGTCGATCCATTAATTTGCTTTGAAAACGCTCTTTTGTCGCAGGTGGTAAATTTGGAGCAGCAAGGTTAGAGGCATAAAGCATCGCACTTGAAAGCGGCGTTCTAACCTGATGCGCTAGAGACGCCACCATTCGACCTAAAGACGATAAACGCTGTAAATCACTCACACGTGATTGAAGTAAGCGCGTTTCTGTTAGGTCAGTGATCAATATCAATTGCCCCGTTGTCGAGGCCGAAATCGCAAGTCTCACCTTACGACCGTTTCTCAGGGAGATCTCATGCCCATCGTCTTCACGAGGGTCGAAAGCCGCCTGAATGATGTTAAACCACTTTTCGTTGACGAGTGGTACTTCAAGAATACGATGCGCTTCTGGGTTCGCCTCTCTGACGACACCTTGTGTATCGAGCAAGATGACACCGGCAGGCATTACGTCCAGAACTTGCTTGTACTGCTCAACTTGGTTTTCTACCGAGTCTAAGTGGGACTGGTTTGCTTTATTGTCCATTTGCTGCCTGTCGAGATATCGCCATTTAAATACTAAAATAGCTTGGTACGCAATTAACGTGCCAAGCTATTCTTTATATTTATCATGAAGTTAACCCTTCGACAAGAAGTTGACACTCATAAAAGTGTGGTTTTATTGTCGATTTTAACTAGGGCTAGCGCTGTAAATTGTATTTACGCATCTTCTCAACCAGTGTTGTACGGCGCATGCCCAACATATCAGCAGCACGGGCAACTACCCCACCTTGCGCTTCTAATGCTTGGCTAATCATATTGACTTCCAAATCAGCTAGAAGCTCTTTTAGGTTCACACCTTCTGGTGGTAGAGCTTGCGGAGCATTAAGGTTGTGGTCCAAATCACTCTGTTCGTCAAAATTGAAGTCTTCAGAGAAGATGTCTTGGAAAACATCTCTCTCTTGCTCTTCTACAGAAGTAAATGGATTTCCTTCCGGCTGGAACTCTGGAATATCACTGTAGCGATATTTGGTTGGCAAGTGATTAACGTCCACCAAACTATTCGGGTAAAGGATAACCATACGCTCAACCAAGTTTGCCAATTCTCTCACGTTGCCAGGCCAATGATGCTCCATCAGTGAATTAATTGCTCGTGGTGTAAAACATATTGGCAATCCACCTTCAGCTTCTAAACGCGCCATCAGCTCTTGTAGAAGCAAAGGGATGTCTTGCTTACGAGATTTTAAAGCGGGCATTTCAATTGGGAAAACGTTTAGGCGGTAGTATAGGTCTTCGCGGAACGACCCCTCTTCAATCATGCGCTCTAAATTGCGGTGGGTTGCTGCAACAACACGAACATTAACTTTAATCGTCGTGTTACCGCCAACGCGTTCAAAGCATCGCTCTTGGAGAACACGTAGCAATTTGACTTGCATCGGCATTGGCATATCACCGATCTCATCAAGGAAAATCGTGCCACCTTCTGCGAGCTCAAAGCGGCCTTTTCGAGATGTTAAAGCCCCCGTGAATGCCCCTTTCTCATGACCAAAGAGTTCACTTTCTAATAGCTCAGGCGGGATAGCGCCGCAATTAATCGGTACGAATGGGCCATTGCGATGTGCTGAATGGTAGTGAATATTGCGAGCAACAACTTCTTTACCTGTGCCAGATTCACCAAGGATCAATACGTTTGCTTCCGTACCCGATACTTGCTCAATCAGATGACGAACTTCTTGGATACCACGACTTTGGCCTACAAGGCTTCTAAAAAGCGTATTCTTTCGCGCAGACGCAACAACGTTGACACCTTTTCGTCCCAAAAAGTCTTTGCAATGTCGCAGCGCTTCGCTCAGTTGAGGAAAGTTAAGAGGCAGCTCTAACTCTCCAACATAGTTCGGAAGCTCATCAACAGAAAGAGGTAACGGTCCCATGACAAGCAAAGGAATATGGTGCGCTTGGCTCAAATAAGCAATAACTTGCGTCATCGTTTGAGCATTGGATATATTGCCGACAATACAACCAGACCAAACACCAGACCAATCCACTTCGTCCAGTTGTTTAGAGCTGACAGCATCGCAACTCTCTCCAACAAATTCCAATATATTGCTTATATTCAAGCGACTCGGGGCGTCGTCATCGATTACAAGCAGCTTTGCCAAACCTTGCATAAGTAAGAATAATTGCCTTTGTTTTTGGTGTGTTGCGGCCAAACCTTGATAAGCGAATTTGAGTGAACGAATAAGAGACCGTCTCAAATAACGATAGACAAAATAAGAAAATCAGCAACAAAAAAAGCCATTAGGGCCACTAATGACTTCTATTTTATTTGAATAAAAAAATAAGGCAACCAAGCAATAAAGAGGTGTGAGCTCGATTGAAACTTTAATGCACCAACTGTTGTGCAATCAGTAGCAATACATTATGTCTGTCATAAAGTATTGTTTTCGATATTAAATACCAACTTCAGCCGCAGTTAGGTTGTGGAACTCTTGTGGAATCTGGTCCCATGCTGATTTGATCTCTCGAATAATATCGATCACATCATCAATAGGCTGAGGATCATTTTGATGGTTAGCCGCTGAAATCTGAGTAATCATAAACTCATACAAAGAATCTAAGTTTGAAGCAATGTCACCACCGTCATCCATAGATAAGCAGCTACGCAGTGCAATAATGATGTCTAACGCTTTACCAAGACGCTCACCTTTTGCAGGAATGTTGCCTGCTTGCATCGCTGCTTTGCCTTGAATCAAACGTTCAATTGCACCAGCCATCAGCATTTGAATTACTTTGTGCGGAGACGCAGCACTTAGTTGGCTGTCAACTGAAACCTTTTTATATGCCTGTAATGAACCGCGCATAGTATTCCTCTTTTATGTAAATTTTTTGTACTGCTGAAGAGAACGTTGGCCGTAACGAAGCTTATGAAGCTGCTTCCCTAGTTGGCTCGTTTCACACTGCATCAGCTCAACAATTTCTTTAGTTCGAGTGACCACTGCTTGCCACTCCGCATCCTGCTTCAAATCAGTATTGCCTTCGACAATAGGCAGCAGGTTTTGCAACATCTGTTCCCTAATATCGACCAAACGCAAAATTTCTTCAGTATTTAGTTCAACTTTTTCTAATTCTTGAGAAATTAGTTGATCGAGGTCACGCAAGCTTGCTAGTTCAGATTCCATTTATTAACCCAACGCGCTCATTAATGCACCGAGTTGCCCCTGCATTTTGCCTGTGGCGTCTTGCATGGCTGTAAACTTGTCATGGGTACGCTTTTCAAGCCCCTCTATGCGGCGATCTAATGCCGCCTGATCGTCATTTAAACGATAGTTTTGTTCTGTAAGGCTTTTTTCTCTGGTTCTGATAGAACCCGTGATTCCGGTAATACCATGAATGGCATCTTCTATCCGCTTAGCAAAACCTGTATTGCCGCCAAAAAACTTTTCCAGTTCGTTAAAGTTATTGTTGAGCTGCTTATCAAGCATCTCATAGTTTATCTCTAGAGTACCTTGTCGAGTGGTGGTGACCCCAAACTCAGTGAGTGACTTGAGGTTTTCTGGCGCTTTTTCAATGCGACTCGAAAACACTGACTTCAATCTAGAATCAGCACTCCTAACGGTGCTATCACCAGCTAAGGGGCCTTTTTGTCCAGTCATCGGGTCAACACCAGACAAAGCTTTGGAGGTTTGATAAAAGTTGTTATATGCCGAAACAAACGTCTCTATATCTTGGCGCACACTCTGCCTGTCATATTCCACGCCAATTTCTGCGGCAGGCTTGTCCTTGGGTGTCGTACCTTTCAAGCTCAAGCTTACACCTTCAACTGCATCTTCTATGACGTTGTTGTGGCTAGAAAGTTGAGCAACGCCATCAAGTACGACTAGAGAGTCTTGACCCGCTTGAACCTGAGCCATCCCCATGTAAGTCTCAAACGATTTTTGTGCTTTTTCTAATTTAGCTTCAGCGACGTCAATCTTTTCAAGTTTTTCACGCTCTTTGGGGTCAAGCTTTGCCCTGTGCATCTGAGTAGCTTGATCTTGAGTGAGTTCACCACGAGCTACTTTTTCGTCCAGCTCCTGCTTCTCGTCAGCGATTTTTTGTTCAATCTCCGCTTTTTCTTGCTCTAGCTGTTGCTGCGCTTCTTTCGCAGTAACATAAGAGTCCGTCAACGTACCTGATGCGGTGTTTGTCCAGCCAGGGATGTCAGGAGCTTTTCCTATCGCTTTTTCATCGAGTTCAAGCTCAGGCGTGCGATAAGAGTCCAGCAAAGTACCAGATGCCGCTTCTGACCAGCCGCCGATGCTATCTTCAGGCATCATGCCTGCTTTCTTCTGCGCTTGATCTATCGCCGCTTGACCAGCTTTTGCCGCTTCTGCACCAAATGATGAAATAGGTTCATTCTTATCAGCGTCAGAGGCGTTTTCCTGCGGAGATGAGGCTTCTTCAGGAGGAATAGGATTACCTTGCTCATCAAGCTCTTGCGGAGCATTTGGATCAGCGAGTTTGTCATTTTCTGGAGAGGTTAGCGGACCAATGATCTCTTCCGCTGCATTGCGAGCGTCTTCGAGCGCTTTTACTCGCTCTTCTAACGTTTTGTATTCAAATTTCTTAAGTGGGTTCCCCACTTCAGAATCAACATTGATATGAAGTTGATGGTCCTTGCCTGATTGGTTCGAGGCAAGGATCAGACGTGGCCCTTCTACATCGTTAATGATGGAGGCACGGACACCAGGGTTACCCTTGGCCCCATTTATTCCACGAACAACATCGGCTAGTTTGGTACCAGCACTGACATTAACTTCGAAGTCTTTGTCACCTAATGAAATCTGCAGCTTACCAGGACCAAATTTTGCGTCTTCAGGAACAACATCCGACGCCAATTTATGGCTCTGTGCAAGCTGCAACACATCGATAGCATACTTACCAGCTATAGCATCAGTGGTTGCAGTTGCTGACACGACAGCATCGTCCGTTGTATCAACTTTACGAACGGCAAATGCTTTCTCTTGACGAAAATTCGCCATGAGATTTTTCATCGTATCCAATGATTCTCTGAGTCGCCCATAGGCACTAATGCTGGTGTCTATCTTCATTCGCTCATTGTCGATGCGTTGCTGTTTTGGCACACGCTCCGCATCCACAATTTTGCTGACCATGGAATTAATATCCATGCCACCAGACATACCCAAAGGGCCTAAACTCATCAAATCACCTCAAAAACGACTTACACCTTTTCTACTAACAAACCTGTGTTAGCAGAATGTGCGGCTAGACGACGTAATATCTCCAGCATTTCTTCATCAGGTATCTGGCGAATTACATCACCAGTGGTGGCTTCATAAATCGTCACTACATCTCTACCTGATTCTTCATCCACACGAAATGCGACGCCTTTATTGATGGATGTAACAAACTCATTCATTTGATCCACAATCTTTTGTCGCTCTTCTCTGTTCAGCTCTTTTTGCTGTTCAGCAATTTCTAATGCCGCTTGAACAGAGAAGTCATGCTCAGGTTCTTGCACTGAACTTACAGTGCTAGCCCCTGTTGGACTTGAAATTCTAGCTTCGTCTCCGCCATTTTCTTTAGCAACTTTTATGCCACTAGGTGAGCCGTAAGGCTGGATGTTCGATGCGTAAGAGGATATTTCCATCACACTCTCCCTTCCACCTTAATAGCTAGCGATAGAGTTCTATCGCTATGGTGACCTAAAACTTAGGCTTAGTCGACCCAATTAGCCCAGTAGACTTAGCGCTGCAGAAGGAGACTGCTTTGCTTGAGCTAAAATAGAAGTACTCGCTTGCTGAAGAATTTGCGACTTCGTCATCGCAGTTGTTTCTTTAGCGTAGTCTGTATCTTTAATGCGGCTCTTAGATGCATTAACGTTTTCATTAATGTTGTCTAAGTTGCTGATCGCATGGTCGAATCGGTTTTGGAATGCACCTAGAGACGCACGTTGGCTGTCTACAGATTTAAGTGCGCCATCAATCACAGCAACCGCTTCCTGAGCGCCAGCAACTGAAGTCACGTCAATATCTTTTACAGATACGTCTTTCGCGTCGCCAAAGCCGATCTCACCCGCTAGACCGCCAGAGAACTCAACTTCGCCATTTACTTTTTGAGTCGCAGCAAATACTTGAAGTTTGCCATCTTCACCAACAGAAGCTTTTACATCTTCATTTTGACCATTGATGTAGGTCGCAAGCTGTTCGATGTCGTCGCCTTTCTTCGCTTGAATAGTAACTTCTTTCTCTTCACCAAGCTTAGTTGTGTACTTCATGCTTAGTTCTGTGTTGTCGCCTACTTTCCAAGACGCATCTTTACCTTCTTCTGCAGCGTAGCTCTTACCACCCATTTCTGTCGTGTCTGAGCGTAGGTTACCCATAGAAAGCTTAACGGCTTCACCAGAGTCTGCACCGATTTGGAAAGATTGAGTACCGTAAGTACCGTTTAGAAGTTTGTTACCACCGAACGAAGTTGTCTCAGCAATACGGTTTAGCTCATCGTTTAGCGCTGTTACTTCTTCTTGGATCGCTACACGTTCAGCTTTAGAGTTTGAACCATTCGCAGATTGCAGCGATAGGTCACGCATACGTTGTAGGATGTTGGTCGATTCATTCATTGCACCTTCAGCTACTTGTGCAATAGAAATACCGTCGTTTGCATTTTTTACCGCCATATCTAGGCCGCGGCTCTGTGCATTCAAACGGTTTGAAATCTGTAGACCTGCAGCATCATCTTTCGCGCTATTGATTTTGTAGCCCGAAGACAAACGCTCCATTGATTTTTGTTGACCTTCAGCCGCTTGGTTTAGGTAACGCTGTGCGGTCATTGCAGAGACGTTAGTATTAACGTTAATCGCCATAATTGATCTCCTTAAGGCTTTTGCTAATGCACCCTCGTGTCTCTCACCTCACTTAGGTACATCTCATTTCTCTCAGTCCCTTTAACGGCGACCTTTGGATATCCTTTAGGAGAAAATTAATTTTTTTTGCGATTTTTTTAATCGACACTCTTAACTGTGATTTACATCTCACCTGCACACTATTTTTGGTTACCGCTTAGCCACTTAGGCATCAAAACGAAAAAAACCCAGCCGAAGCTGGGTTTACTCGCTCATCTCTCACCACGAGCCAATGAGGTTCCTGTCTTAAGTTAATGAATTAACCTAGTAGACTTAGCGCTGAGTTAGGCGCTTGTTTCGCTTGCGCAAGAATTGAGCTTGACGCTTGCGATAGAATTTGTGACTTGGTCATTTGAGTCGTTTCTTTCGCGAAGTCTGTATCTTTGATACGGCTCTTCGATGCGTTCACGTTCTCGTTAATGTTATCCAAGTTGCTGATTGCGTGGTTGAAACGGTTTTGGAAAGCACCTAGCTCTGCACGGTGGCTATCTACGTATTTCAGTGCCGCATCAACAATAGCTACAGACTCTTGTGCACCTGCAACAGATGTTACGTCGATCGTATCTACTGTTACCGCTTTACCCTCATCTAGGCCTAACTCACCAGAAAGCCCACCAGAAAAAGATACTGCACCATCAACTTTGTTGTTACCCGCAAATATCTGTAGCTTACCATCTTCACCTACAGATGCTTTCACTAGGTCAGTTTGACCGTTGATGTAAGTTGCTACTTCTTCAATATCATCGCCAGCTTTTGCGTTGATAGTGAACTCTTGCTCTTCACCAAAGCTGTCTTTTAGCGAGATAGTCAGGTCTGCTTTGTCGCCAGCAACCGACCAGTCTTTACCTTTACCGTTTTCAGCGACGTAGCTGCTGCCACCCATCATTTGGTTGTCTGAGCGCATATCTTTAAGGTTAAGCATTACTGCTTCACCGTTGTCTGCACCGATTTGGAAAGACTGGGTACCGTACGTGCCGTTCAGCAGCTTGTTACCACCAAATGATGTCGTTTCAGCGATACGGTTAAGCTCATCGTTTAGTGCCGTTACTTCTTCCTGGATCGCAACACGCTCTGCTTTTGAGTTAGAGCCGTTTGCAGATTGTAGAGATAGGTCACGCATACGTTGTAGGATGTTGGTTGTCTCATTCATTGCACCTTCAGCGGTCTGTGCAATTGAAATACCATCATTCGCGTTACGTACCGCAACGTCTAAACCACGGCTTTGAACGTTCAAGCGGTTCGAGATTTGTAGACCCGCAGCGTCATCTTTTGCGCTGTTGATTTTAAAGCCTGAAGACAAACGCTCCATTGAAGTTTGTTGAGCTGAGTTTGCGTTGTTTAGGTAACGCTGAGCGGTCATCGCCGATACGTTTGTATTTACATTCACTGCCATGGTGATTTCTCCAATTGATTTTCCGATGTAGCGGTTTCCGACGTCTCGGAAAACCAAGTAGTTCTCTCAAAGTTACTTTTATTAACGGCGCTGCTTCTGATTTCTTGAGGAAAAAAATACGTTTTTTTGAAAAAAAGTTCGTTTGGGAGGGAAATAGTGATGAAGTAAATAAAAAAGCAAAAAAACTTTAAAATTCCACTAAAGCTTCTTTTATTACTGTCGATACAGGCTGATTTTGCGCTGAATTTAGATATCTAAATTCATTAACCTAGCAGGGTAAGAGCTAAATTGGGCGCCTGTTTTGCTTGAGCAAGAATCGTCGTACTAACCTGTTGCAAGATTTGTTGCTTCACCATTTGAGTGGTTTCTTTCGCATAGTCAGTGTCTTGAATACGACTTTTTGATGCTGCTACATTTTCGTGAATGTTATCTAGATTATTAATCGCATGGCTAAAGCGGTTTTGGTAGGCACCAAGTTCGGCACGGTGGCTATCAACGTACTTCATCGCAGTATCAAGAACAGCTACCGCTTGTTGAGCACCACCGACAGACGTAATGTCGATGTTATCAACCGCATCGTAACCTTTTAGCTGCAACCCCAGTTCATTCGCCAAATCCCCCGAGAACGATAAAGTACCTGAAGTTTCTTCTCCAGCCATAAATAGTTGTAACTGACCTTCTTCATTGACAGATGCAGTGACTTTGTCAGTTTGACCATTAATATAAGTCGCAAGCTCTTCGATATCGTCGCCAGCTTTGGCATTAATCTGAATGGTTTCAGTTTCCCCAAAGCGATTAGTAAATGACATGCTAAGATCATTCGCACCATCTTTTACGTGCCAATCAGAACTTGCGCGTCCGTTTGCAATGTAACTAAAGCCGCCCATATCAATACCATCACTGCGCATCGACTTTAATTCAACTTGCACCGCTTCACCTGACGCTGCGCCAATTTGAAATGCCGACTTACCAAAGCTGCCATTCAGCAGTTTTCGCCCACCAAAAGAGGTGGTTTCGGCAATGCGATTTAGCTCATCGTTGAGTGCCGTCACTTCTTCTTGCAGTGCAGTTCGTTCCGCTTTACTGTTTGAACCGTTAGCAGACTGGAGCGACAAATCACGCATACGCTGCATGATGTTAGTCACCTCATTCATCGCGCCTTCCGCAGTTTGCATGATGGAAATGCCGTCGTTCGCGTTACGCACGGCAACATCTAAACCACGCATTTGCGATTGTAAGCGGTTAGAGATTTGCAGACCTGCAGCGTCATCCTTTGCGCTGTTAATACGCTTCCCTGAAGACAAACGCTCCATGGATTGGTTCAGCATGTCGGTTGCACTGGTCAAATGACGCTGTGCGACAAGTGCTGCCACATTGGTATTAACGGTGATCGCCACAAATATTGGTCCTGAAATTAAGGCTTTGGATACTTATCGACCAAATTTCAGAAAGGTTTAGTGTTTTTTGGAAAAGAGATGGAGAAGTAAAACGGCGGTTCGTAGTGTGGACAGGTCAGCGTAAACAATAAGCTTACGCTGACTGTTTAGGATTAGAGTGCTTCTGCCGGCTCAGCAGGTTTGCGCGTAAGATCTTTTGGCGTCTCTTGCGTCGTAATATGGTCGTACTTCTCCGTCAGATGATCTTGAATCTCCTGATGATAAGCGCCGTTGAGTTTGTAGAAGCGGAAGTACACAACTAAAGCGATAGCAAAGAAGAACGCAGGCAAGCCGACCATGATGCATTGCATGCCAAACACGGTTTCAGGGCTTTGTTCCATGTTCGGTACATAATCCACCGCAGTCAACGCGATACCGATGAAGAAGGCCGCAAAAGCAGAACCCGCTTTCACCACCAGCGTTTGAACTGAGTACGCGATACTCTCACAGCGTGAACCTAGCTTGTATTCACCATAGTCCACCGTATCCGCCACCATAATGACGTTCAGCACCCAGAACAACGCCGTACCGATCTGCAATAACACACCCGCAGTAGAGATCAGCAAGATGCTTTGTTTGTCGTATATGCCAACGTAGATAAGGACTGCACTGCCTAAGATTGGGAAGCTCGATGCGCACGCCCATAAAACTCGACGAGAAAACATTTGAGCCAGTTTAGGGAAAAGAACCAGAGTAATTAGATTAGCAATACCAGCATACGCCATGTAGTAAGGGAAAAGCTCCTCATTACCGACCACATAGGTGAAGTAATACACCGCAAAGGCTGTGATGATGTTCGTGGCCAAGTTGTATGACAGTGCCATACAAAGCACGCTCGTTAACTGGTCATTTTTGTAGATAAGAGAGAGGAGTTTCTTCAGTGAGACTTTTTCTTCAGGTTTTGAAGTATCCAGTTTGTCCGTCGAGTAGCGCTCTTTAACGTTACGTAGTGTGATGTAAGTTGAGACAAGGAAACAACCAATAAGTAGCAGTGCGAACACTTGGAACCCAAAGCCTTTGTCGTCGCCGCCAACATAGTTCACGAATGGCATTGCGATAGCTGCCGTCACAATCCATGCAAGACTGGCGAAGAATCGAGGGTACGGAACCAGCTCTTCACGCTCGCGCTTGTCTAGTGTCAGTGTTGGAACCAGTGACCAGAAAGGGATATCCATTAAGGTGTAGGTCATGCCCCACAAAATGTAAGTCACTGCAGCATAAGCAAGCAGCCATGGTCCCTCGATGTGATGCGCACTAAACAACATCAACAACACGACCGAGTTGGTAATGGTACCGATCAAAATCCAAGGCTTAAATTTGCCCCAGCGAGAGCGTGTGTTATTCACGATCCAGCCCATAATCGGGTCGTTGACCGCATCCCAAATACGCGCCACCAAAAAGATGGTTCCCACTGCGGCAGCCGAGATACCAACAACATCGGTGTAGTAGAACATCAGATACATGTAAACGATGGTGATAGCGAAGTCTTTACCAAATGCGCCAAAGCCGTAGCTTAGCTTGGTATTCATAGAGATACTCATTTGTTGCTCCTTACGCCTCCTCATCGAGAAGGCGCAGTATATTCACGTTATTGTCGTTTTTATTGATATTGATTTTGTGATTCTGGATTTACTGATGCACCCACGCTGGCAACCAGCCTTCATGTGCCTCAATCAAGTCATCGACTAGTGCATAAATCTCTTCTAACCCGAGTACTGCAGCGGTGTGAGGGTCAAGCATGGCTGCGTGATAAATGCGATCGCGGTTTTCCGTCAAGATGGCTTCTGTCAACAGGGTTTGAACGTTAATGTTGGTCTGCATTAATGCCGCCAAGTGATTTGGTAAGCGTCCTGCTTTGATAGGTTGAATGCCGTTTGCGTCCACCAGACAAGCCACTTCCACACAACAACCTTGTGGCAAGTTGTCAATTAACGCTTCGTTCTTCACGTTGCCGTAGATAACACTCGGCGTGCCTGTCCAAATCGAGTTCATGATGGTACTCGCGTATTCATGTGACTCTTTGACGGTGATTTGATCCGCGTTTTTGAAGTCTTCGAGGTCTTTTTTCCAGTCAGCAATTTGTTCTACACAGCGTTTAGGATATTCATCCAATGGCACTTTATAACGTTCAATCAAATCTGGGCGATTTGGTTTGATGAAATATGGTGTGTATTCAGAAAAATGTTCTGAAGATTCAGTCACAAAGTAACCCAACTTCTTAAACATCTCGTAGCGGACTAAGTTAGTACAACGGCCATTGTGGTGCAGACCCGGCTTCGGCGCTTTGCCAGCTTCAAATGCCTCCAGCAGATCAGGGTAGATATCAACATACTCTCCTTGCTCATTTTTCTTTTCGAGCGTCAGGTAGTAAGCCATGTGGTTAATGCCCGCACAGGTGTAACGAAGGTCTGAATATTCGATATCAAGGTCGCGAGCAAGCTCTTCCGCCGTGCCTTGCACTGAATGGCACAAACCCACTTGTTTGATATGCGGATATTTCTCGTACATTGCCCAAGTGTTCATCGCCATTGGGTTGACGTAGTTAAGCATGGTGGCGTTTGGGCACACTTCCGTCATGTCTTCACACACGCTCCACAGATGAGGAATAGTGCGCAATGAACGCATAATGCCGCCAGGGCCTAACGTGTCAGCGATGGTTTGTTCCAAACCGTGACGCTTACAAACCTCAAAGTCCGTCACTGTACATGGCTCATACCCACCGATTTGGAACGCGATGACGACAAAGTCTGCGCCTTGCAGTGCCTCTTTTTGGCTTAAGTGGCAAGTGATCGTGCCCGTAGCACCCGATGATTCCATCAGCTTACTCACTACAAGGTGCGATTCCTCTAAGCGGATTTCATCAATATCCATCAGGGCAATTTGCGCCCCTTTGAAGGCCGGTTTGTGGAATACATCACCAAGAATGTTCTTCACAAAAATCGTAGAACCCGCACCGATGAATGTGATTTTAGGGCTTTTCATAGTTGAATCCTTTTTGCTTTCATACTTTTGTTTCGATGCATTTAAGTTACACCTGTCGCAAGACCGAATTCGTCTCAGATAAACCAATCACTCTCCCGTTTTCTAATATTTAAAATCAGAAAATTCTAAATCTTAGGAAATGGGACATTTTTGTTTAAATTACGGATAAAAGAGAGAAAACCTAACGATGAGCCCAGCTGACACAACGATTTAAGTCACATAATAAAATCTTATAAAACGGAGTAGTCCGTGTTTTTGAGGCTGTTCTGAGTTTTGCTCTAGCAGATTTGCTACAAGGAAGTTATACAGTTTCCTAAGAGGTGGGTGATGTCTAAGTTAGAGTCCGATGCACTGAAAGTGGTCATTCAGGATAAATATTCCTCCGACAATGTCTCGGTGAGCCCTCTGTCGTTGTACTCATCTTATGAAAAGATCGATATTGAGCTTAGGCCGCCCCACTCTATGCCGGGTTATCACTGGCATGGACAAGTAGAGGTAAACATTCCTTTTGGCGATGATGTCGAGTACATCATTAACGGCAGCCCTGTGGTGGTAAAAGCAGGCTCGATTGGCCTGTTTTGGGCGTCGGTTCCTCATCGACTTACCGACCCGGGCAAGAGTCATAATATGGGGATCATCAATATTCCGATTCACCACTTTATGTCTTGGACGCTAAACCGAGACTTCGTCAATCAGATCACCCACGGCTGCGTATTGCAGTCCAGTTCAAATGCATTGGTCAGTGAATTTGAGTTAGCGCGTTGGGCTGGAGAAATTAGTCACCCTTCAGAAAGCCGTCAACAGTTAGCGATCGATGAAATTGGACTCATGTTAAAGCGAATGTGCCTTGATGGCTGGGAGCAACTGGTCATCAATCGACAAGAGAAGTCGACCAAAAAAGGCGTCTCCAAACACTCGCAGTTTTACGTCAGTCAGATGCTGGAATACATTGCCACCCACCATAACCAGCCGATTACGATCAAAGACATCGCAGAGCACATTGGGCTGCATACCAATTATGCGATGAACGTATTCCAACGAACCATGCAGATGACCATCAAGCAATACATAACAGCGATGCGGATTAACCACGCCAGAGCGCTGCTGAGTGATACCGACCGGACAATATTGGACATAGCCTTAACGGTAGGTTTTAACTCGAGTAGCCGTTTCTATGAGACTTTTCAGAATTATATTGGTGTGACACCAACGCAATATCGTAAGAAATCACGCGAAGATCATCGCTGGAGCAGCCACAGCACCAGCCCACTTTACGAACTAGAGAAAGGCGCTATTGATGGCAAAAGGCCGCTGACGGTAAGTTAGTCTTATCAGGCAAGAATGAGAAGAAATAAAAAAGGCAGATCACTCTGCCTTTTTAATCATTGGAGGGTTAGCGAAGAATTACTTAATCGCCAATTCCGCTAGCATTTCTTGTGATGGAGCGAAGAAGTACGCACCTGTTACCGCTTTAGTGAAACGAAGCAGTTGGTCTGTCTTACCATCCGTCACGCCGTACATGCTTTCAAGCATCACTTTGATGTTGTGGATAGTGTTGCAGTAAGAGATAAACAGCAGACCATGTGCGCCAGTCGCTGTGCCGTATGGCAAGCTGTGGCGAACGATCTTAAGACCTTTACCTTCTTCTTTAATGTCTACGCGACCTACATGAGAAGCAGCTGGAACGTCTTCTAGCTCAATAGAATCTGGTTTAGTACGGCCAATCACTTTCTCTTGAGCAGAGACATTCAAACGGTTCCATGCAGGAAGGTTGTGCTCAAAGCGTTGAACCATTACGTAGCTACCACCAGCGAAAGCGCCGTCTTTTATCAATGCAACGTCGGCACGCGCATCACCTTTCGGGTTCTCTGTGCCATCAACGAAATCCGTCATGTCACGAGCATCTAGGTAACGGTAACCGTAAGTTTCGTCGACGACTGTTACATCTTCTGCTGTATCCACTAGGAATTTACGCAGTACATAGAAGTGCAAATCGTGACGAGTTGAGTGGCAGTGAATCAGTACATCAACATCAGATGCAGGCGCAATCACGTCGCCTTCACCTAGCTCAGGGAAGTCGATCAACTCTTCTGGCATTTGCATGTTTAGGTGCTGCCAAAAAGACTTAGTGAATGCGATAGAAATCGTTAGGTCTGCACCTGGTTGGCTCGCATTTAGCTCATTTACTAGCTCAGGTAGCGCTTTCAGTTTCGCCAGTACGTTTTCACGGTTTTGGTTCACTTTTAACTGAGTGTAAAGTGCAAATGGTCCTGCTTCAGGCACAATCGCCGTTTGAGCTTGTGACATTGAGATATCCTCTTTATAGCCCCGTGCGGGAAATTTTTGTTCTTAATTTTTTGATGGCTGTTCTTCTTTGTGCTCAATCTGTGGCACGTTGAAGCAGTCTTTCACCCATCTTCCATTTAGAAGATAGATCATAAACCAAGTTAACAGGGTAATTGTGAGCGCGTTTGCCCAGTTGAATACACCATGTTCGAGGTAGACATGATACATGGTCTGAGCCAATTGAATACCGCACAAGATCAAAGTCATAGCACGACCATGTTGGGTAATTTGATTCACCCAGCCTCTATCCGGATGGCGCAAGCCCATCAGCCACATCAGTAACAAGCTTGGAATACCCATCGATAGGCCGAGATATAACGTATTAGAGTCAGGGTAAACAATCGCTAATATCTTGCTACCACTGTCTCTACTTACTCCTGCCATGGCAAACACCACCCAAGAGCGTGCTAGGAACATCCAACCTAGCCATAACATAATTGGCGCTTTCAAAAATCCATGAGCGTCGTACTGATCAAATGAGTAACGCACAATATCGTCTTCTTAGTTTCATAAAAACGCCACTTTAACCGATCGCTTAAGAGTTGCAACCCGGCAAAGATGAGAACTAAAGTTCATTTCGTCATCTTACGCAGGTAAACTAGGTTAAGGTTTACAGTGACGTCGATAAAAAAGCATGAAAAAGAAAAACACAACAGCACCCGTTCCTTCTCAAGAAACCCAAACTGAAGCGATGAAAATAGCTAAATCAACCCAAAAGCCTGGTCAGACCAAAGAGCAGACTAAACTGATCGCTCAAGGGATTGAAAAAGGCATTGCTCAGTACAAGAAACAACAGAAAGAACGCAATCGACAAGCCGATAAAGCAAAGAAAAAGCAACAGAGAGAAAAACAGCGTCAACTCGATGACGTAGTTGAACAAGAATCAGCAAGTATTGAAGCGCCAACGAGCAAACCTGCCGTATTACCTTGGGCATTATTGGTACTGAGCTGGATTGGTTTTGCCGCTTACATCGTGATGGGGAAATAATATGCGACATTATGTGATGATAGGGTGCATCGCATTGGCATTAACAGGCTGCTCTGCACCCTCAACCTTGCCAAGTGAAACAAGCTTTGACGTGGAAATTCGCATCGACAACCAATTTAACCCTGAGCAATGCGAGTATTTAGGTGAGCTCACCGGCAGTGAAGGTCACTGGTACAGTTACCTGTTCTTTACCAATGACGCCATGATGCAAGGCGCGATGATCGATCTTAAAAACAATGCGGCAAAACTCAATGCCGATACGGTTTATATGATATCACCGCAAGACTTTACCACTTCATTTAGCGTCTTAGGGACTGCATATCAGTGCCAAAATAGATAAGATTGTTTAGATACAAAAAAGCCAGCTGTTGCTGGCTTATGCACGAAATCCAAGACTAGTAGCGATATCTTTCTCTCGCTCAAGAACCCATTGACTATCAAAAGGCCCCCAGTCAGAAAGCTGGTAATAACCGTCATTGTGACGTCGGCCATCTTGAACAAAAATCAGTTCAATGCCGATCCCCGGTAAAGCCTTAAGTACATCTTGAATTGTACGACGAGGCCACCCCGTTTTTTCGATTAACCTAGGCACATTTGGCCTTTCTAGACTTTCGACCAGTAAGGCTAAATACAGCCGCCTTGCAAAAACAGGACTCAATTCCATTGACACCTCCTAAAATTGTGCTGATTCATTATTTCTTTTTTGCACAGTAATTTGTTGAGGTTGATCAATAACTCGCCCTTTCCCAGCAATTTCTGCCTTATTTTTTTCAAGAAGTAAATTATTCATCTCATCATTTTGTCAGTTTCGTTGCTTCTTGGTAGGATGCGTTAACAACTCAATGAATAAATAAGCCACATTCAAGTAATTGGCTCGGAAAGAAGAAAGTAAGACTCAAAAGGACACATTATGACGATCACCATGTTCGGCATCCCAAACTGCGACACGATTAAAAAAGCGAAGAAATGGCTTGAAGCGGAAAGCATTGCATTTGATTTTCATGACTACCGCAAGCAAGGTGTCGATGCAGCAATGGTTACTGAATTTTGTAATGCACTAGGTTGGGAGCAAGTACTAAACAAACGTGGTACAACTTTCCGTCAATTGACTCAAGAACAAAAAGATTCTCTTAACGAAGAAAACGCGATCGCGCTGTTAATTGAAAACCCAGCGATGATTAAGCGCCCCATCTTGAAAGTTGAAGACCAACTTCATATTGGTTTCAAAGCAGACCAATACGCGACCATTTTTAACTCTTAATTAAAGGAATAATCAAGGATGACAGACAGTCCAGTACTGGCACTCGCTAAAGACCTGATCAGCCGCCAGTCTGTAACGCCTGAAGATGCAGGCTGTCAGGAAGTGATGATCGAGCGATTAAAAGCGCTTGGTTTTGAAATCGAAGTGATGGTGTTTGAAGACACAACAAACTTCTGGGCTCGCCGAGGCACACAAGCTCCCCTGTTTGCTTTTGCAGGCCACACTGATGTCGTGCCAGCAGGTAAGCTAGAGCAATGGGATACGCCGCCATTTGAACCAACGATTGTAGATGGCTACCTTCACGGTCGTGGCGCTGCTGACATGAAAGGCTCACTCGCTTGTATGGTGGTGGCAGTTGAACGCTTTATTGCAGATAACCCAGACCACAAAGGCTCAATTGGCTTTTTGATCACCTCTGACGAAGAAGGCCCATTCATCAACGGCACCGTTCGCGTCGTTGAAACCTTGATGGAGCGCGGTGAAAACATCGATATGTGTATCGTTGGTGAACCTTCAAGTACTGAAGTGGTTGGTGACGTAGTCAAAAATGGCCGTCGTGGTTCAATCACTGGTGACCTAACCGTACACGGAACACAAGGCCACGTTGCCTACCCTCATCTTGCTAACAACCCGGTTCATCAATCTCTATTGGCAATCCACGAGTTAGCCACCACTGAATGGGACCAAGGGAACGACTACTTCCCACCGACAAGTTTCCAGATCCCGAACGTTTCAGCTGGTACTGGCGCGTCTAATGTGATTCCAGGCGAGTTTAACGTTCAATTTAACCTTCGTTTCAGTACTGAATTGAGCAACGAAGTGATTGTTCAACGTGTGACTGAAACGCTGGATAAGCATGACTTAGATTACGATCTAAAATGGACATTCAATGGCGACCCGTTCTTAACGGATACTGGCGCATTGCTAGACGCAGTGGTTGCTGCAGTTGACGACGTAAACAGTACTAAGCCCGCACTTCTCACAACTGGCGGTACGTCTGATGGTCGCTTTATCGCGCGTATGGGCGGTCAAGTGGTTGAGCTTGGGCCAGTTAACGCGACGATTCATAAAGTAAACGAGTGCGTGAAAGTCGATGACCTAGAGAAATTGACCGACATGTACGAAAACACTCTGAAGCACCTGCTAGCAAAATAGATTTTACATCGAACACGTAGTATTTAACGAGAACCCCATGACACCAGAGCAACTTACCGGAATCACCGATTCGCATCTTCAATCCACGTTGGTGGGGCAAAAGGCGTTTATGCTTCACCCAGAAGTCGTCGATGATTTGTTGAAGATGATTGAAGCCGCAACCGAGGCTGGCTTTAAGATGGAAATTGCCAGTGGCTTTCGCGACTTTCACCGTCAAAAAGCCATTTGGAACGGTAAGTTTTCTGGTGACTTAAAGATCTTAGATTCCCACTCTCAGCTTTTAGAAAAAGCGATACTCAGTGATGAAGAAAAGCTAATGGCGATTCTACGTTGGTCTGCCCTACCCGGTGGCAGTCGCCATCATTGGGGGTGTGATTTTGATGTCTATGCGCGTAACTTGTTGCCGCCAGAAACGCAATTACAGCTAGAGCCGTGGGAATACTTCGAAGGTCATCAGCTAACTTTCTATCAATGGTTAGAAGCCAACCTAGATAGCTTTGGCTTCTTCTTCCCTTACCAACAAGATTTGGGAGGTGTGGCTATTGAACCTTGGCACATCAGTCATAAATCGGTTGGGCAACAATGCTTGGCTCATCTGACACCTGAAGTACTGAGAAAGCAGTTAATTGAGCAAAATCAGATCGACAGCATTGCAGGGATTGACGTCATATTGAATAATTTGGATAAGGTCACTACCAAATTCATTCACAATATCACTCTGCCGGAGGCTCTATGATAGAAATACTAACCAACCCTTGGGTCATTATCATCATAGTGGTCAGCATAGTGGTTGGTAATATAGCTGCGTTAAAGTACACCGCAAAAATGAAGTTTGGTCAGATGGATAAGGGCCGTAAGAACGATTTAGACAAGTTGAACGAACTTGATAAACAACGTTACGGAGACCAAAAGAAAGAAAACGATGAATCTCGTTGAATTCGCACGTTGTGGACAGAAATAAAAAAGGGACCTTCAGGTCCCTTTTCTTTGTTCGAGCTATTGCTTCGCGACTGCAGCTAAAACTGGAGCTAATGACTTCAAAAACTCTGCTTCGACAGGCTTGCCCGACGAATTGGTAACATTAATCGACGTTCGGTTTCCTAGGTCACCAAATAGGAAAGTATATTTACCTGCGTCTAAATCGATTGGTTTCACACCAATATCATTCCAAAATGCGTCATCAGGTGATGCATATCTTGCTTCAACTGTACCTTGTGATTGACTACGACTTTCAATCGTGAAGCCAATTTTTGGAAGTAACTCAGGCAATCGTTGCCATAATACGTTGTACTGTGCACGAGCGATAATAACAGGCAGACCACTACGATCGGTTCCCATCGTAATTGGAATTTGTTTTACTAATTCCTGTGCTTTTTTCTGTGCGTCTTCACGAACTTGTTGATCGTAACGAGCTGTAACCAAGTTGGTCATCAACACATTGTAACGTTCACGATTAGTGCGTGAGACTTCCTTAACCTGCTCGCCTTCTCGCCAATCAACCAAGTTAACTTTAAATCCAAAGCGGTTGTTAGCTTCAAAACGAGAAATATCGTAGCGACTGCCGATTTCCATATCTTCATCGGCTGAATTCCAAGTCACCCAACCCGTTTCAATTAGGTTTTCGCTCTGTTTCTCTACTGGAATCTGATTTGTCGAAATCATATTTTGGACGGTTTGCCAAACAAGATCGAGCTCGTCTTTGCGAAGTAACCATAGGGTAACCTCACCATTGCTACGTTCCAAGCGCGCACCTGGGATCAGCTCTAGCACTTCTTGTGGGGGACGAATATCAACAGCCTTACCAATGCCACCCTCAAAATTGCCCTGAGGAATGTCATAGTTTGGATAAAACTGAGGCTGAGCATCGGCAGGCATATTCCATTCTGATAACGACTCAGTATTCAAATATTCGAAGTCATCTTTTGCTTGACGACGCTGGTTGGCACCACCTGAACAGGCAGTCAATACAAAAACAGCCAGTGAACTCATCACTAACTGGCTAGAAAGCTTCATCTATACTCCTAAAAACTGAGAGCTCTCGCCCTCAGTTATACTTCAATCCTAGTAAATACCGGCGTCTGTTAGCGCCTGTTCCAAAATCGGCTGCGACTTTTCAGAAAGTGGTGTCAAAGGAAGACGCAAACTGCCGTCACCGATCAAGCCTAGCTTAGTGGCTGCCCATTTTACCGGGATAGGGCTTGATTCGATAAATAAGTTCTTGTGCAAAGTCATCAAACGCTGGTTGATTACTTCAGCCTCTTCAAACTTACCGTCTCTTGCTAAGTGGAACATATCTGCCATGTCTTTCGCAGCGATATTATTCGTTACAGAGATAACACCATGACCGCCCAGCTTCACAAACTCTAAGCCAGTCGCATCATCACCACTTAGTAAGATAAAATCTTCGCCACAAAGTTCACGGTGAAGTGCAATTCGGTTCAAATCACCCGTCGCGTCTTTCAATGCGACGATATTATCAAGCTTTGACAAGCGTGCCACTGTCTCAGGCAACAAATCTACCGCTGTACGCCCAGGTACATTGTATAAAATTAGAGGTACATCACTTGCTTCAGAGATCGCTTTGTAATGTTGGAACAAACCTTCTTGAGTTGGCTTATTGTAATAAGGCGTAACACTTAAGAAGCCTGTAATACCTGAATCTGCAAGTAACTTACTGAATGTGACTGCCTCATGAGTTGCATTTGCACCTGTGCCTGCAATCACTGGGATGCGACCGTCGGCAAACTCTACCGTTTTATTTACGACCTTCACATGCTCTTCAATCGTTAGAGTCGAAGACTCTCCCGTTGTGCCTACCGCAACAATACCGTCAGTACCCGCCTCAACGTGATACTCAACCAGCTTTTGCAGACCATCGAAATCTACTTCACCATCTGGCTTAAATGGCGTGATCAACGCTACGATACTTCCTGAAAACATGTCTATCTCCCTCATTTAACTCTTTCTGCATGGTACTGTAATGCGATTAACAAACACAAGTGTGTATAGACGCTTACAAAGTACAAATGAATGAATAATTATCAGTTGTTAGAGGTTTAGCAAGATTCTTTTGCTTAACTCTGGGGGTTCGCTCAATTCTCGAGCTTCAACGATAACCGTTGCAGCCTTTATCCCCTATGGGATCGGCACCTATTTAGCCCGCGGAATATACTCGCAGTTTTCTTCGTCACGTCAGAGTTAAGTGAAATTATCTCGTCCAGAAAGTAGACGATAATATTTCGCTTACAAAGCAAACAGTCGCGCCTAAAAAAGGAACCAACTCGACATTTCTAATGCTTATCTGTGCTAACATCACTCTATTGAAGAAAGGACAAGAAGCTCATATATGACGCAACATCTGGTACTTACAGCAGTTGGAACGGATCGCCCAGGCATTTGTAATCAAGTAGTCAAACTGGTCACACAAGCTGGCTGTAACATCGCTGATAGCCGAATCGCTATCTTTGGTAATGAATTTACATTGATCATGCTGTTGACAGGCAACACCAACAATATCACTCGAGTCGAAACGCAATTACCTCTACTCGGGCAAGAGCATGACCTTATCACTATCATGAAGCGAACATCCGCACATGAGTTATTAGACAACTCATATGATCTTGAGGTCTTCATCGAATCAGAAGACCGAATGGGTTTGACGGAAAAGTTCACCCAGTTTTTTGCCGATCAAAACATTGGTCTTAACTCACTAAGCGCTCAAACTATTAGTAAGTCTAAAGTTCAACTAGATGCTGACCAATTCCATATTGCAATTACAGCGTCTGTCCAAGCCGACTGTAACCTTATGCAGCTTCAAGAAGATTTCGATGAACTTTGTAACACGCTCAACGTACAAGGTTCTCTGAATTTCATAAAAAACAATCTATAAATAAGTAAAGGACATAACAATGAATACGCTGACAGCAGGCACGCCAGCGCCAGCCTTCTCTTTGCTCGACCAAGACGGTAACACTGTTACTCTCGATGATTTTAAAGGTAAGAAAGTTCTGTTTTACTTCTACCCGAAAGCGATGACACCGGGCTGTACCACTCAGGCAAAAGGTCTGCGTGATGTAAAAGCAGAGCTAGACGCACACAACGTTGTAGTATTGGGCGTAAGTATCGACCCAGTGAAACGACTTGGTAAATTCATCGAGCGTGACGAACTAAACTTCACACTACTGTCTGACGAAGACCATACAGCTGCTGACCAGTTCGGTGTGTGGGGCGAGAAAAAGTTCATGGGTAAAGTTTACGATGGTCTTCACCGCATTAGCTTCCTAATCAACGAGGAAGGTGTGATCGAACACGTGTTCAACAAGTTCAAAACCAAAGACCATCACGAAGTGGTTGTGAACTACTTGAAAGAAAACGCGTAAGCCTAGCTTTCGATCAAACATCAAAAAGCCCAGCAATCGCTGGGCTTTTTATTGGATTCGATTTCTATTCTTGTATTGGTTCGCTTTCTTCTGTACTTGGCAGTGCGTTCCACACGGCTTTGACAAGTGTCGCCAAAGGAATTGCAAAGAATACGCCCCAGAAGCCCCATAAACCACCAAACACCAATACCGCAACAATAATTGCTACTGGGTGAAGGTTCACCGCTTCGGAAAATAGTACCGGAACTAAAACGTTGCCATCAAGCGCCTGAATAATACCGTACGCCACCAGCAACCAGTAAAACTGTGGAGATAATCCCCACTGGAACAAACCAACAATCGCAACGGGCACAGTGACCGCTGCCGCACCGATGTATGGGATCAGAACCGATAGCCCAACCGCTACCGCTAACAATGCAGAATAACGCAGGTCTAAAACCGCAAACGTAACGTAGCTCACTCCACCGACAATAAGAATTTCTAGCACTTTACCGCGAATGTAATTCGAGATCTGTTCATTCATCTCGTGCCAGACTTTATTCGCCAACTTACGATTCTTTGGCAGGATGCCACTGGCCATTCTCATCATCTCTTCTTTGTCCTTTAACAAGAAGAAAACTAATAGAGGTACAAGGATCAAGTAAACCGCTAAGGTTGCAATGCTCACAAGTGACGCAAGTGAGCCCTTCACAACACTTTCACCTAAGCCGATTGCTTGGTTTTTAGCGTTGGTTACAACCGTCTCAACAATTTGCAAGTTTGCTAGCTCTGGGTAACGCTCCGGTAATGTGGAGATGAACTTCTGCAACCCTGTATACATGTTCGGAATATCATTGATTAGGTTACCAACCTGAGTCCAAATAGTCGGTACCAATCCGAAAACCGCAATGAGCATCAAACCGATAAAGACAAGTATCACCGTGACAACTGAAAAGGTTCGCGGAATACCAAAACGGCACATTTGTGTGACAGGCCATTCAAGGAGATATGCAAGAACGATCGCAACCAGGAATGGTGCAATTAAGTGCCCGAAAAAATAAATAGTGATAAAGCCGAACAATAAAATCGCGACTAGGCTCACGGCATGTGGGTCTGAAAAACGTCGCTTATACCAACGACTTATCATCTCAAGCATCTTATGATGATTCCTTATTAAATACGGTCAAAGTGAAGTACTCTGGTAATGCGTGACACTGCACTTCATACCCTTGATTGCGTAAATACGTCACTATGTCTCGTTTAGAGCTATTATCCACAACTTGAATCACAAGCTGTTGATACTGGGAAGATTCTCCCTGAAATACTTCAGCAGCGTGACGTTTAGCAAGTAACAGCGCCATAGGGCAGCGTTGCTCACGCAAATCAAGTAACATGGATTCCATTGTATTGCTCTGCACTTATGATAGGGTTGTATTGTAACGGCTTTTTGAGCTGGTGCTAGTGATTTAAGCCTAAACGACAATGACTTCTAATTAACAATTAAAAGTTATGTGTGTGACAATTTACGAAACCAATTCGTTTATCTTCGGTCTTATTGCTAGCATATTCATCCGACACGGATGACCATAAAACATGGTGGCGTTGCAGAGAGGAACTCAGCTCCCAACCCATGTTTCGGTATTTTGGAGAATCTTTAAACCGTATGTTAAAACGCACTCGCTCGCTAGTTTGTTTATGCCTTGCTGCTGCATTAAGTACACCAACGCCTATTTACGCCAATAGTTTCGACCTCCCTGATATTGGTACCGCAGCCGGTGGCACTCTGACGATAGATCAAGAGTTGATTTATGGTGACGCTTACATGCGTATGCTCAGAGCCAGCAGTCCGATCGTTAGTGATCCTGTGATCAACGAGTATATTGATACGCTAGGACACCGACTGGTCGCTAATGCGAATGATGTAAAAACACCGTTCCACTTTTTCATGATCCGTGATCGCAATATCAACGCTTTTGCCTTCTTTGGTGGTTACGTTGCCCTGCACTCAGGGCTATTTTTACACGCTCGAACGGAGAGTGAGCTCGCATCGGTGGTTGCTCACGAGATTGCGCACGTAACACAACGTCACCTTGCACGAAGCATGGAAGAACAAGCTCGACGCTCTCCGGCAACGCTAGCTGCTTTGGCAGGTGCACTGCTCATTGCGATTGCAGCGCCAGAAGCAGGTATGGCAGCGATTACCGCAGCTACCGCAGGGAATATGCAGAGCCAGATAAACTACACGCGTTCTAACGAGAAAGAAGCGGATCGTTTCGGAATCTCAACGCTGGCGAAAGCTGGGTTTGACGTCCAAGCAATGCCACGTTTTTTTGGTCGACTTGCAGATGAGTATCGTTATGCAAGTAAACCACCACCGATGTTACTAACTCACCCATTACCTGAAGACCGAATCACCGACTCTAGGGCTCGAGCACAAGCCTACCCTCCAATGCGAGTTATGCCATCGCTCGATTATCATCTTACTAGAGCACGCATTGTGGCTCGCCACGCGGGTATAGACGGCGAAGCTGCTATGGGATGGTTTGAACGTACACAGAAGAAAGCAACGGCAGATTTGATTCCTACATTTGAATATGGAAAAGCGCTTGTCCACCTAGATAATAAGCGCTTAGACAAAGCCGAAGTATTGCTTAACAAATTACTCAAGCAAGACCCATCTAACCCTTTTTATCTTGATGCGATGACCGATTTATATATTGCTCAGAAGCACCCAGAAAAAGCGATTGATATGTTATCAAAAGCGCTAAAACGATCGCCGCACAATAAAGTTCTCACCATCAACTATGCAAACGCTTTGCTTGAAGCAGGTAAAGACAAAGAAGCAATTAAAATACTGCAGCGCTATACACATGATAACCCAGAAGATACCAATGGTTGGCACCTGCTCTCCAAAGGTAACATTGCCTTGGGGAACAGCGATGAAGATTTAGCTTCGCGTGCAGAAATTTTTGCATTGCGCGCGAATTGGAACAAAGCAATTCAATATTATAGTGAAGCAAGTAAAATTGCCGAACTGGGAAGTTTGAAACAAGCTCGATACGACGCACGTATCGACCAACTGATGATCCAAAGAGATCGATTCATGGCATTACAATAACGAAATGGAGAAAACCATGTCAGTCGTGATTTATCACAACCCTCGTTGCTCAAAGAGCCGTCAAACTCTAGAACTGCTAGAGCAAAATGGTGTGACACCGGAAGTGGTCAAATACCTTGATACACCGCTTAATGTTGAACAACTGAAAGCACTTTACGCTCAACTTGGTTTCTCTTCTGTACGCGAGATGATGCGCACAAAAGAAGACATTTACAAAGAGCTTGCGTTAGGTGAGGCATCAGTCTCAGATGAGCAGCTTTTCGAAGCGATGGCGCAAAATCCTAAACTGTTTGAGCGTCCTGTAGTGGTTGCCAACGGTAAAGCGAAGATCGGTCGTCCACCAGAGCAAGTGTTGGAAATTCTATAAATGGATTGCCAGATCCTCATTTTGTATTTCAGCCGTCATGGCTCAACAAAACAGCTGGCAAGACAGATAGCAAGAGGGGTCGAATCGACTCCTCATTGCGAAGCGATTTTGCGTACAGTTGAAGAATTGTCACCTCACTCACATACCCCTTCTGATCCAATTGTTACTCTAGATGAACTGAAGCATTGCGATGGCCTCGCGTTTGGCAGCCCAGTCTGGTTTGGTAATATGGCAGCGCCGCTTAAGCACTTTTGGGATCAAACGACACCTTTGTGGGTGAATGGTGACCTTATCGATAAGCCAGCCTGTGTGTTTACCTCATCATCTTCAATGCACGGTGGTCAAGAGACGACTCTACAAAGCATGATGACCCCTCTTTTGCATCACGGCATGATGGTGTTAGGTATCCCTTACTCAGAGCCTGAACTGCACACCACGCAATCCGGTGGAACGCCTTACGGGGCAAGCAGTGTAGGACACGAACCAAGTCTTACAGCAGAAGAGATTCGTCTCGCACAACAATTAGGAAAACGACTGGCTACCGCAGCACAAAAGCTCAAAGGAAGTCAGTAAGCTCAAGGATAAGTAAATCGATGTCTGATATTATTGACCAACCACCTCTCAGCACACGAACCCAAACCTATCGCTACATGGCGCTATTCGGCAATTTGGCGTTGTTAGGTTGGGTCGCGATTTGGCAATTAGCACTTTCCCCTCACCCTCATCTGAGCAGCACAACACTGGCAGTTGCGTGGTGTATTCCTCTGCTCCTGCCGCTTCCAGGTATTCTTGCAGGTAAGCCTTATACGCACGCGTGGGCTAACTTTGTATTAATGCTCTACTTTCTCCATGCACTCACTATTTTATATGTGGATGATGGCGAACGATGGCTAGCTGCCGTAGAGTTAATGCTCACTTCGTTAGGTTTCGCTGGTAACATCTTATTTGCACGAGCACGTGGCAAAGAATTAGGCTTGAAACTAAAACGCCTATCTCAAGTTGAGAAGGAAGAGAAAGCTAAATTCCATAAGTAGCTCGCTTTGAAGCTCAAGCTCTCTCGTTGCATCCTCAGCAATGAAAAATAAACAATAAAAAAGAGTCGCACTGGGCGACTCTTTTTGTATTCAGCTTTGGGTGAACGTAGAGCTTAGCTTAAGTCTTCCACCACATCAGTTTCTAGTACTGGTGCAATTTCTGACTCTTGCTCTTCGGGCTCTGCTTGCGTACGAACAGGCGCGTTCCATTTATAAATCAAATCATACTGCACTGGTGCTGGCTGAACAATGACTGGTTGCTCTGGTTGAGTTACCTCAGTAGCCGTATCCAGTTCCACCACATCTGCAGCTTGACCTTCTTGCGTCTCCACTGGCAATTGTGCTGGTTGAGCAGGTTCTTCAGGCAGTTGTACTGGTGTAGCTTCTTCCATACTCACCATTGGTTCTTCTGTTATCACTAACGGGCGAATTGAAGACGCCTCTTGCTCAAACGCTTCTTGAGAGGCTAACAGGTGAATCGTTAACGTTACTTGGTTTCCTTGCACACGCTTGATTTCCGTACCTGCTACCGAATTCAGTTTGGTTAAGGCATTCTCTAGATCGAAGAAGTCCATCGCTGACTCTACATTCAACACCTTCACATCAATTGCTTTAGAGGACTTGCTTGAAACCACAACCGCACTCTTCTTCGCATAGTAATCAGCAATTCCACCGATCATCGCAGGAATCCCATTTGCACCAGATGCAGATCCACTACGTGGCGATTGTTTTGATTCAGATAGCTGAGCTGGTGATTGATCGTACAGCGTCCAACGAATCTTATCGCCTTGAACACGCATAACCAGTACCGCATCTACAGGATAGCGTTGACTTGCTTGGCTGATTGGTCCGACAAAGTCACCCCAAAGATCTGAGACGTTCACACCAGTCACGTCATCAAAATCACCCACAGGCATAGTAATAGGTAGACCACGAACCTCCGCTGCTTTACGAAGAGCTACCGCGTTCACTGAGTCTGAATGTTCCCACGTAATCGTACGATCGTAGCCCTGCTCTTCCACCATCCACACTAAGATATTTGCTCGGTTTGGGGACCATAAAGGAAGTTGGGCTTGAGTAAGTAGTGAGCGAACTTGGCTACTATTAAACAACATCTTAAGGCTTGTTTGCCCATCAAGTTGGCCATAACTTAGCTGAGAGATATAGCGAGCGCTCGAGCCTACCGCTTTTTGGATAACTGGATTGTTAATAGAAGATTGACTGCCCGTCGCTCTGACGATGACATCTTTCATTCCTTGTTGACGAGCAAGAGACTCACCATCTTTCTGATTACTGTCTATAGCAACTTCTGCACGGTAGACATCTACCTGAGTAAGAGCATGCACAGGCAGGGACAACCAACCTATCAGTAGGAGAGCTAAATAGCGCATAGTTTTCATAATCCTCTAAACAAGAACCCGCATGATAAGCAACTATCATTTCTTGAGCAAGAAGGGTACTGAGTATGTTGTCGATATTCTGACCAACTTATTACGTAAAACCGATATAAACTATTCGCTGACCTTATAAATCCATACAAAAGTTTGATCTAGACAACATTGCAATCGATTGCTAGATGATAAGATTCGCCGGATTTGTCTGCGTATCTTTGAATAGGGAATTATTATGAAAAATGCGTTACAAGGCGCTCAGATGCTCTTTGTCGCTTTTGGTGCTCTCGTACTGGTACCACTTCTTACTGGCCTAGATCCAAACGTCGCTCTGTTTGGTGCTGGTGTCGGTACTCTTCTTTTCCAACTAATTACTAAACGTTCTGTCCCAATCTTCCTTGCCTCTTCTTTTGCGTTTATTGCACCTATCATGTTTGGTATCCAAACTTGGGGTATCGGTGCAACGATGGGTGGCTTAATGGCAGCAGGTTTGGTTTACGTCGGCCTTGGTGCAATGATCAAAGTCCGCGGTGTTGGCTTTATTCATAAAATTCTTCCGCCAGTGGTTGTTGGCCCTGTAATCATGGTGATCGGCCTAGGTCTAGCACCAACGGCAGTAAACATGGCAGTAGGCAAAACAGGTGATGGTGCAATTCAGCTGATCAACGGTGATGCCGCCGTGATTATCTCAGCAGTATCGCTGCTAACAACGATAGCACTGAGTGTATTTGCGAAAGGTTTCCTAAAGCTGGTTCCTATCGTTGGCGGTATCTTAGCGGGTTACACCGTATCACTCTTCTATGGCGTAGTGGATTTCACTCCTGTCGCTCAAGCAGCGTGGCTAGCAATGCCAAACTTCACAGCACCAGAGTTCAACATCAACGCTATCTTATTCATGATCCCAGTGGCTATCGCTCCAGCAGTAGAGCACGTGGGTGACATGCTAGCGATTTCAAACGTAACCGGTAAAAACTACCTGAAGAAACCGGGTCTGCACCGCACCATCGCAGGTGACGGGGTGGCAACAATTGCCGCATCTATGGTTGGCGCACCACCAAACACCACTTACAGTGAAGTTACGGGTGCGGTAATGCTAACGAAAGCATTCAACCCAGTGATCATGACATGGGCGGCAATCACGGCAATCGTACTTGCCTTAGTTGGTAAGCTCGGAGCCATTCTACAAACGATCCCTGTTCCGGTCATGGGCGGTATCATGATTCTACTTTTCGGTTCTATCGCGACTGTAGGTCTAAACACGCTTATCAAGAACAACGTTGATCTGCACAAGTCTCGTAACCTAGTGATCGTTGCGGTAACGCTAGTATTTGGTATCGGTGGCATGGCTTTCGGTATTGGCGAGTTCAGCCTACAAGGTGTGAGCCTGTGTGGTATCGTGGCAATCATTCTTAATCTAGTGCTGCCACACGACCTTGGTGAAAATCACGTGGTAGATAACGCACAGATGGAAGAAGAAAGCGCGAAGTAGTCCTCTGTGTGGCTCTATCGATATAAGTCGCACGACTTACTCTCGCTTCTCACATCTCGTCACTAGTTTCGAAATAAGTAGATACAAAAAAGGCTTGGTTTGCACCAAGCCTTTATTTTGTCAGTTCAGTAATAATTAAGCATTAAGCTCAGATTATTTAGTACCGAAGATCTTATCACCAGCATCACCAAGACCAGGAACGATGTAGCCTTTGTCGTTTAGCTTCTCATCGATTGCTGCTGTGTATAGCTCTACGTCTGGGTGCGCTTTCTCTAGTGCTTCGATACCTTCAGGAGCCGCTACAAGAACAAGAACTTTGATTGCCTGACAACCTTTCTCTTTTAGAAGATCGATTGTTGCGATCATAGAACCACCTGTAGCAAGCATTGGGTCAACAACTAGAGCGATACGCTCATCGATGTTAGAAGCAAGCTTATTAAAGTATGGTACTGGCTCAAGTGTTTCTTCATCACGGTAGATACCTACAACACTGATACGTGCGCTTGGCATGTGCTCAAGAACGCCATCCATCATACCTAGACCTGCACGCAGGATTGGCACTACAGTTACTTTTTTACCCTTGATTTGATCAACTTCTACAGGACCATTCCAACCTTCAATGGTTACTTTCTCTGTTTCAAAGTCTGCAGTCGCTTCGTAAGTAAGTAGGCTACCGACTTCTGTCGCTAACTCACGAAAACGCTTTGTGCTGATGTCACCTTCTCGCATTAGACCAATTTTGTGTTTTACTAGAGGGTGTTTAACTTCAACAACTTTCATTTCCATCTCCGGCTTTTTTGGCAATATTTAAACAAACCTTCAGATTATACATGATTTTTGCAGGGATATCAGGATAGATCACTAAAGAAAAAAACCGACGCAAACGTTTGCTATCTGTATTTAACCACTGGTAGAATAGCGCCGTTTTCATATCCAACTTAAAAACCGAGGACTTCCCTGTGAGTGGTAACAACTCTTCTCTTAGCTATAAAGACGCTGGTGTAGATATTGATGCAGGCAACGCGCTTGTAGATCGTATTAAAGGTGCGGTTAAGCGTACTCGTCGCCCTGAAGTGATGGGTGGTATCGGCGGTTTTGGCGCATTGTGTGAATTACCGACGAAATACAAACAACCTGTACTGGTTTCTGGTACGGACGGTGTAGGTACAAAACTTCGCCTAGCGCTGGATATGAACAAGCACGACACTATCGGCGTTGACCTAGTGGCAATGTGTGTAAACGACCTAATCGTTCAAGGTGCTGAGCCTCTATTCTTCCTAGACTACTACGCAACAGGCAAACTAGACGTAGACACAGCGGCAGACGTAGTTTCTGGTATTGCTGATGGCTGTGTTCAAGCTGGCTGCGCACTTATCGGTGGCGAAACCGCTGAAATGCCGGGCATGTACGAAGGCGAAGACTACGACGTTGCTGGCTTCTGTGTTGGCGTAGTAGAAAAAGAAGACGTGATTGACGGCACCAAAGTAGCAGCAGGCGATGCACTTATCGCGGTTGGCTCAAGCGGTCCACACTCAAACGGTTACTCTCTTATCCGTAAGATCCTAGAAGTTTCTGGCGCAGATAAGAACGAAGAGCTAGCAGGTCGCACTATCGGTGAGCACCTACTAGAACCGACTAAGATTTACATCAAATCAGCACTTAAGATGATTGAGAAACACGATATTCACGCTATTTCTCACATTACAGGTGGTGGTTTCTGGGAAAACATCCCACGTGTACTGCCAGAAGGCACTAAAGCCGTGATCGACGGTAACAGCTGGGAATGGCCAATCATCTTCAAATGGCTACAAGAAAAAGGCAACGTTGAAACGCACGAAATGTACCGTACCTTCAACTGTGGTGTTGGTCTAATCGTAGCACTACCTAAAGACCAAGCAGACGCGGCGGTTGCACTTCTTAAAGAAGAAGGCGAAAACGCATGGGTGATTGGTGAAATCGCTCAAGCAGAAGCCAATGAAGAGCAAGTTGAAATCCAATAACTTGCGAATCAAGCTCAAAAAATAAAAAGAATGAGGACGCGATGTCCTCATTCTGCTATCTGGAACATCGAAAACCATTCTAATAGTAGGTAATTTAGTGATTACGCACGTCAAACCTACAGTATCAAGGCAGTCTCAATATCATGAAAAACATAGTGGTCCTCATTTCGGGTAACGGCAGTAACCTACAAGCAATACTTGAAGCCTGTGAAGCCAAAATGCCAAACGCAGAAGTGGCAGCGGTTTTTTCTAACAAAGCAGATGCCTACGGTTTGGAGCGTGCAAAACAGTTTGATGTGAAGGGTCATTTTGTCGATCCAAAAGCATTCGAATCACGTGAAGACTTTGATGCTGAACTGATGAAGCAAATCGATGAATACCAACCGGATGTGATTGTTCTTGCCGGTTACATGCGTATTCTCAGTGGCGCGTTTGTTTCCCACTATCTGGGTAAGATGATCAACATCCACCCTTCTCTTCTGCCTAAATACCCGGGGCTACACACCCACCAGCGCGCGATTGATGCGGGCGACAAAGAACACGGCACCAGCGTACACTTTGTCACAGAAGAGTTAGACGGCGGTCCTGTGGTACTGCAAGCCAAAGTACCAGTATTTGAAGACGACGATGCCGATGCACTCGCTGCACGCGTTCAGACTCAAGAACACAAGATCTACCCAATGGTCACTAAATGGCTAGCAGATGAAAGGCTAACAATGAGAGATGGTAAAGCGTATCTTGATGGTTTTGAGCTTGGTGAGCACGGCTACGCCGACGAGTAATTCTCAATTCCAAACGACAAAGACAAAAAAGGCAGCCATCACAGGCTGCCTTTTGTTTTATTCGAATGCTCTACTGCGAGAAAACCATCACTCCAATGGTTCAGTCGGTGCTTGGTTACCCGGCTTCGGCGCGGCAAATGGAACATCTTCCAGAGCTTTAGCATTGTTCAATACTAATTCACCGACATGGAACAAACCGTACTCGCCCGGCTTCATGCGATGCCATGTCTCATTACCCGTTAATGGCTGAGTCGCAATCACAGAAACCACATCGTTTGGCGTCGTCTCTTCTTGGAAGTTAATCTCAACATCTTCATCCAACAGAGCCGCCTTGCCAAATGGTGCACGACGCGTGATCCAGTACAAATGGTTGGTACAGTAAGTCATCACAAACTCACCGTCGCTGAGTAGCATGTTAAACACGCCCTTCTCTTTCAGCTTATCGCAACATTCAGCTACGTAGATAAAGACCGCTTCCATATCTTGAGGAGGTTCAGGGTACTTATCTTCCATCTGCTTTAGCAGCCAGCAAAATGCCATTTCACTGTCCGTTTGCCCAACCGGACGATGACGTCCTGTGTGCAAATCCTGATAATCAGTCAGTTGACCATTGTGTGCAAACGTCCAGTAACGTCCCCAAAGCTCGCGCGTAAACGGATGGGTATTCTCGAGATTCACACCACCGCGGTTGGCTTGACGAATATGACTAATTACCGCACGACTTTTAATCGGGTAGTTTTGCACTAATTCAGCAATCTTAGAGTCACAACTTGGGTTTGGATCTTTGAAGTTACGAAACCCCTTTCCTTCATAGAAAGTAATTCCCCAACCATCACGATGCGGGCCCGTTCGACCACCGCGCTGCATCAACCCTGTAAAACTGAAACAAATATCTGTTGGAACATTTGCGCTCATGCCGAGCAATTCACACATGGTTTAACGAACTCCTTACCTTAAAACACAACTAAGCCAGCATTCGGTTTAGTCGTAAATCTTATTCCATCTCTTTTTCAATCAACTGAATGATGATGTGAATGATCTTAATGTGCACTTCTTGAATGCGGTCTGCGTAGCCAAAGTGAGGCACGCGGATCTCGATATCAGCAAGACCTGCCATCTTACCGCCATCTTTACCCGTTAGCGCAATCGTCTTCATGCCTTTCGCTTGTGCCGCTTCAATCGCTTTTAGGATGTTGCCTGAGTTGCCAGAAGTCGACAAACCAAACAGAACGTCACCCTTGCGACCAACGGCTTCTACGTAACGAGAGAATACGAAATCATAGCCAAAGTCGTTACTTACACAAGAAAGGTGGCTTGGATCTGAAATAGCGATACCAGCGTAACCTGGGCGGTTTTCACGGTAACGACCTGTTAGCTCTTCTGCAAAGTGCATAGAGTCACAGTGAGAACCACCGTTACCGCACGACAACACTTTACCATCTTGCTTGAATGAGTCAGCAATCATTTTCGCTGCCGCTTCGATTTGTGCGATGTTGTGGTCATCACTTAAAAACTTATTCAGAACTTCAGCAGCTTCGTTTAATTCACTTCTAATCAGATCTTGGTACATAAGACGTTCTCTTTATTATCTCGGCCACAGCCTTGAGGTTGAACCTCTCGCCAGGCAAATTGTTCCGATGTGAAATTCACACCGGACAGTTCATTACTCTGAGTTTACCCACAAACGAGAATTAGTGTCGATAGCGAACCAACAGATTTGGATTCATCACAGTAATAAACTTGTTAACTTGCTTACGAAATCATCACTCACCTCCCAACTTTAGAATTTTAACTCTACATAGATCACTTTTTACTCAATCTTGTGTTTTACATTTATTTAATATTTTGATTACACTTATAGAACTGGTTAGACCTCTTACCAAAATGCAGACGTACAACATAATTAAAGTCTGAAAAGGAAAAAACATATGGACATCTTGCTCTCAATCTTAGCGATGACAGTTGTGTTAGGCGTTACGCTCTACCACAGAATGTCTCTCGTGAAATCCGTCAGCCTGCTAACTGCTGCCATGCTAGCACTGACAATCGCAGGCTCAGTTGGTTTTATTGGCTGGGCACTTTACGTTCTTGCCGTTGCAGTGTTTGCGGTTTCTGGCATTCGCCAATCCCTCATTAGCCGCAAAGCACTGGTGATGTTTAAGAAAGTCCTGCCTGCTATGTCTCAAACTGAGAAAGAAGCATTGGACGCAGGTACAGTGTGGTGGGAAGCCGAGCTATTCAAAGGCAAACCTGAATGGCAAAAACTTCACGCAATTAAAGCGCCTAAGCTAAGCAAAGAAGAGCAAGCCTTCCTAGATGGCCCAGTAAACGAAGTGTGTGCCATGGTGAGTGATTTCCAAGTAACACACGAACTTGCAGATTTACCGCCGGAAGTGTGGCAATACCTGAAAGACAATAAGTTCTTCGCCATGATCATCAAGAAGAAATACGGTGGCCTAGAATTCTCAGCGTACGCGCAATCTTTGGTACTGCAAAAACTGACAGGCGTTTCTGGCGTGCTGTCGTCAACCGTTGGTGTACCTAACTCATTAGGCCCTGGTGAGCTACTGCAACACTACGGTACTGAAGAACAAAAAGATTACTACCTACCTCGCCTAGCAGAAGGTAAAGAAATCCCATGTTTCGCACTGACTAGCCCAGAAGCAGGTTCCGATGCGGGGTCTATCCCAGATTACGGCGTGGTATGTAAGGGCGAATGGCAAGGTGAAGAAGTCCTTGGCATGCGCCTCACTTGGAACAAGCGTTACATCACTCTAGCACCTGTCGCAACGGTACTTGGTCTTGCATTCAAACTGCGCGACCCAGAAGGCCTGCTGGGTGATCAAGAAGATCTTGGTATCACTTGTGCTCTAATCCCAACTGATCTTAAAGGCGTTGAGATTGGTAACCGTCACTTCCCGCTAAACGTACCATTCCAAAATGGTCCAACTCGCGGTAAAGACATCTTCGTACCGATGGACTTCATCATCGGTGGTGAAAAAATGGCAGGCCAAGGCTGGCGTATGCTGGTTGAGTGTCTGTCAGTTGGTCGTGGTATCACGCTACCTTCAAACTCAACAGGTGGCATCAAGACAGCGGCTATGGCAACGGGCGCTTACTCACGCATTCGTCGTCAGTTCAAACAGCCTATCGGTCACATGGAAGGCGTGGAAGAGCCATTAGCACGTCTAGGTGGTAACGCCTACGTAATGGATGCCGCGAGCAACTTGACCGTGGCAGGTATCGACCTAGGTGAAAAACCTTCGGTTATCTCGGCTATCGTGAAGTACCACTGTACGCACCGTGGTCAACAAAGCATCATCGACGCGATGGATATCGTAGGCGGTAAAGGTATCTGTATGGGTCCTTCTAACTTCCTAGCGCGTGGTTATCAAGGTGCACCAATCGCGGTAACGGTAGAAGGTGCCAACATCCTAACTCGTTCAATGATCATCTTCGGTCAGGGCGCGATTCGTTGCCACCCTTACGTTCTTGAAGAGATGAACGCAGCATATTCTGACGCTGGCGATGCAGTTGAGAAGTTCGACAAGGCACTAGCGGGTCACGTGAGCTTCACCATGAGTAACCTAGTTCGCAGCATCTGGTTTGGTCTAAGTGATGGTCTGGGTTCAACATCACCAACTAAAGACGCAACCAAGCGCTACTACCAACAATTGAACCGTTACAGCGCGAACCTTGCTCTGCTATCAGATATCTCAATGGCGGTATTGGGTGGTTCGTTGAAACGTAAAGAGCGCCTGTCAGCGCGCCTCGGTGACATTCTAAGTCAGCTATATCTAAGTTCTGCAACACTGAAACGCTTCGAACAGGATGGCCGCCCTGTAGAAGATTTACCATTAGTGCATTGGGGCTTGCAAGACAGCTTGAAGCAGACTGAAGCCGCGATTGATGAGTTCCTAGCGAACTTCCCGAACAAAGTGATTGGTCGTGCACTGCGCGTATTAATCATGCCATTCGGTCGTGTACGCAAAGCGCCAAGCGATAAGCTAGACAGCAAAGTCGCTCGTATTCTACAAACACCAAGTGCAACACGTTCACGCATTGGTCGTGGTCAATACCTAGAACCAACGGAACACAATGCTGCCGGTAAGATTGAGCTTGCACTGTCTGTGATTCTTCAAGCTGAGCCTGTGTTCGACAAAGTATGTAAAGCACAAGGTAAACGCCGTCCATTTATGAATTTAGATATGATTGCTCAAGAAGGTCTAGAGCAAGGCGTGATCACGCAAGAAGAAGCGGAGCTGTTAAGAGAGGCTGAGCAGCATCGTCTAGATACTATTAACGTGGATGACTTTGAACCGGAGCTATTGGCCGCAAAGCCACTGTACCCTCAGATGGAAAACGTCGCTTGAGCGAATGATGGCTTAAACGATAAATAAGAAAACAAAACGGGAGCCGAGGCTCCCGTTTTTTATTGAATCTCTGCTACGCACAACACGCTGTTAGCAAAGAAGCGTTTATTCTTCGTTATCTTCTTCAACAATAAACGACTGCTCAATTCTGCGTAGTTCTTCCTGCTCTTTCAGCTTAAGTTCTTCTTGAAGCATCGCTTTACGTTCGTTCAATGCTTTCTTTTCTGACTTAGTTAAGAACTTAACCGCTTTTTTATTCGCCAATGCATACGCGACGACATCTTCACCTTTTTCACGGCGTTCACTCACGCGTTGCGAAAAACGTTCATTGTCGCGTGCTTTACGTTCAGCTGAACTTAATTTGCTCATTTTTATGCCTTTAATAAGAATATGACAGCCCGATTGCTGCCCTCAGGTAAACAAATGAGAAGTCATTCATATAGCTGATGGCGTGAGTGTAGCATAGATACTGAAAGGAACAGCTAAGCGATTGAGAACACGGACCAAAGCCTGCTTGCCAAGCACTCTCTAAAGGATGAAGAAACAAACGCCCTAGCACGCTGACAATAGATTCTTAGTCTCGCCGGAGCTCGCGATGTATGGACTCCCTCCCTCTGGAGGGAGCTAGAATTTATGGTGTCAAAGCCTAAATCTAAGGAGTCCATACATGAAAAAGTCTACTACTATCGCCATTGATTTAGCAAAGCACTCTTTCCAAGTTTGTAAGCTTCAAGGAAGCTCTGATGAGTTTAATATAGCATTTACTCGCGAAAAATTAAAAGCTTGGTTAATACAACAACCTCCAACGACCGTGGTTATGGAGGCATGCTCTACTGCCCATTATTGGGGACGGTTCTGCTGCAACCATGGGCATTCGGTTTGCCTCATTGCCCCAAAATATGTCACGGCATATCGAACGGGACAAAAAACAGATAAGAATGATGCAACAGCGATTGCTGTTGCATCTCAGCAAGCTAACGCCCGTTTTGTCGCTTTAAAATCTATTGATGAACAGGCACTACAATCGATCGATAGAATAAGACAGCACTTAACCGATTCGATGACAGCGACAAGTAACATGGTTCGCTCCTTGCTTTCAGAGTTTGGCTTCAATATCCCCAAAGGACATAGCGCCTTTAAAAGGCACATTATTGAAATTCTGGAAGATGGTCAGAACTCACTTCCTGATATCTTAAGAGAGCACATAGCAAACGCATTTCATTTGCATGAGACCTTAGCAAAAAAGAGGGCAGATTTAGAAACGAGCTTAACCCAACACCTCAAGCACCATGATGCATGTAGAAAACTTGAAGCTCTAGAGGGCGTTGGTCCAGTCAATGCTTTAGGGCTTTATCTTTCGTTAGGAGCCAATGGCGGTAACTTCAAAAATGGTCGAGAGGCTTCGGCTTGTATTGGACTTACTCCAAAACAGCATAGTACTGGAGGAAGAGTTACCCTTTTGGGTATCAGCAAAAAAGTTGGACAGAAGAAGTTACGTTCAAGCTTGATACAGGGAGCGCTTGCTGTTGCGAAGGTTGTAGATAAACGAGAGCCAAGGAATGTTAAAGAGACTTGGCTCAAGTCACTGATTCAGCGTGCAGGGTTAATGAAAGCCGCGGTTGCTTTAGCAAATAAGACCACAAGAACAGCTTGGGCATTGCTTCATTATGGCAGTGAGTATCAAGTGCCTCTAACTTACGAGTAGTAAGTCAAAGACGTTATTTACATCTTGATATAGCGAAGAACAGGTAAGACCGACCTTGAAGAGCCAGATCATTCTTTTGGATTATTTCCGCGCTCGCGAAATGGCATCAAGGTGCGAATACATCTAGGGTCGAGTTAGCTACTCATTAAAACCCGAATATACGCATGCATCTAATCTATTCTCGCTAAACAAGTTGTAATAACTCGGGAGTCCATATACTAGAATGACGATTTATTTTGAGTTATCAGACTACTACACACGCAGAGCTACCAGACCACCGTCATTCTGAACAGTGAGGAACGAACGTGATTCAGAATCTACTATCCAAATGCTCCGCAGAGAATGAAGGTACAAACCTCTCAGCACACTAATAGCAGATTCTTAGTCTCACTGAAGCTCGCTAGAATGACGATTTATTTTGAGTTATCAGATTACTACACGCGCAGAGCTACCAGAACACCGTCATTCTGAACAGTGAGGAACGAACGTGATTCAGAATCTACTTTTCACGTGCTCCTTGGATAATGACTCCCCAAAGCCCTAGCACGCTGATAGCAGATTCTTAGTCTCGCTAGATTGAACAAAGTATTTAAACAAAAAACGGAGCTAATCAGCTCCGTTTTCTAATATTTCTTTCGCCCTACTTCTTAGGTACTTCCAGCTGCATTTCTGGCATTGCATCTCGTTTCGCTTTCAGTTTACGCCACACAAACCAAACAATTAGCCCCAAAATTATGGCAATCACGTTGCCTACGGCAATAATTATCATGCTGCGCTTACGATCGGCTTCCCGCTGGGCAATCAATTGCTTTTCGAGCGTAATCTTACGTTGTTGCTCTAGCTCAGCCTCTTTCGCCAAACGTGCGGCTTCTATATCAACTTCTTCTACCACGCTAAACGACTGCTCGTTAATAGGAAATACTAACGCTCTCTCAGTAGCAAAATCCGTCGCGAAGATCCCACCTTTCCATGAGTACTTTCCTATCTCAGGGTCGTTATCCATCGTTAGGGTCGTGGTCAAGCCATCCGCACTAACCACACCCTGACTAAAAGTAGTAAAGCCATCAGGTGCAATTTGCTCAACACTTACCGCGAGTGACCCCGGCAGAACCATGCCTTGCTCCCCTCGCACTACGAGCTGATGGGCTTTGTTCGCATCACGGGATTGAATAAAAGTCTTGGAGACGGGTGTTGGATAGACAAGAACGATTTGTTCTTGTGCACGCAAAAAAACGCCGTTGCCAGAGGTAATGCGCGCTCGATATTTTCCGGGAGCAACATCAATGGGTAACTGCACGGTAAACACACCATCTGCGGCTTTTTCATCAAGGTTACGTCCATCATCGGCAAACTCACCAATGACAATCGGAACAGGACGAGCTTCTTTAATCAACTCATCTTCATTTTCCACATATTTGGTCAGTGTCACGCGCAAATTGACGCGGTCTAAGAAATCACGCAAAGCCAATAACTTATCATCGGAAGTCAGGCGAGCCGTAAACTTAAGCGCTTCACTTTGATATAAACGATTTGGAAAAGTGTCTGTAGTGAGCTTTAGGTGTGAGATTAAGCGAATGTTGTTTTTAGGCGTGACTTTACCGACGGCCTGCCAAGGACCGGACATCGGTTTATCAATAGAAATGATGTCGAGAGAGGGTTCTTGATACCAACGAACATTGTCATACTCACCCCATGAATAGTATTTTTTACCATCAGGGCGAACTAACACAACTGGTTGAGAACTTTGTTCACGATAAACCAAAAAGGTAATCTGCTCGATACTTGGATCGACACGAAAGCGGTTATCTAACAAAGACATGACGGACTCATTTGCAAAAGCGAAACAACTCCAGAACGCTAAAATAGCGACGGACAAAGCCCTCAACATAGTCTCTCCCTATTACTGCCAAATACTATCGTTCACCAGTTCTAGTCTTTTCTGGTGCGCTTCTACTTCATCGGCAGTTGCACGCAAAACCTTTAGCGCTTTTCTTCCTTCAACACGACGAATGCCTTCTGTGCCACCATCGCTCTTGTTGGCATTGAATTCTAGACTTGTTTGTCCACCGGTCATCAGTAGGTAAACGTCGGCTAGAATCTCCGCATCGAGCAATGCCCCGTGGAGCGTACGGTGTGAGTTATCAATGCCGTAACGTTCACACAATACGTCAAGGTTATTTCGCTTGCCCGGGAAGATTTTCTTCGCCATGGCAAGGGTATCGGTCACCTTACAGAAGTCATCCGTTTTACCGATGGTTGGATCGAGCATTTCAAACTCGTAATCCATAAAGCCGGTATCGAAGGGCGCGTTGTGGGCAACCAGCTCGGCACCTTTGATGAAATCTAAAAACTCTTGGTGGACATTCGCATAGTCAGGCTTGTCGACGAGGAACTCATCCGTAATACCGTGAACCTCAATCGCGTCAGGCTGAATTTCACGGTCCGGTTTTAAGTAAACATGGAAGTGACGACCAGTCAGCTTACGGTTGATGATTTCTACGGCACCGATCTCGATAATACGGTGACCCATGTAGTGTGGGCCGCCCTCGAGGTTCATACCCGTGGTTTCAGTATCGAGTACGACAATACGATTATGTTCAGAATTGCTGCTGGTATTCATAAGGTTATGTGTGTCAGACTATGCTTTATTAAATGTTTCGGCTAATAGTACCAAAAATATGACCAAACACGTTGAGATTTTCACTGACGGATCTTGTTTAGGCAATCCGGGGCCAGGTGGTTACGGCATTGTTCTGCGTTACAAGCAAACGGAAAAGACCCTAGCGAAAGGCTACACTCTGACAACCAATAACCGCATGGAAATGTTGGCTGCGGTGGTAGCGCTTCAAACGCTAAAAGAGCCATGCCAAGTAACGTTAACAACGGACAGCCAGTACGTGCGTCAAGGTATTACGCAATGGATTCACAACTGGAAAAAACGTGGTTGGAAAACGGCAGATAAAAAACCAGTGAAGAATGCCGACTTATGGCAAGCTCTGGACAAAGAAACTGCTCGCCATCAAGTTGATTGGCATTGGGTTAAAGGCCACGCAGGTCATCGAGAGAATGAAATCTGTGATGAGTTAGCACGTACGGCTGCTGAGAACCCAACTGAAGAAGATACGGGTTACCAAGCGTCTTAGTTTTTGCTGCTTGAGACCTTTTTCACTGCACTGCCCTCTCTGTTCATCACGCCAAGTGGTGTTAGCTTTCTCTTCAAGCGCCAATGCGGCTTGATAGGCTTGAGAGGGTAAGTTCGTTTGCGAGCCACGATATAATACAAGCTCCCCGCCGGTGATGCCCAATCACCTAAACTGTTCTCTAGCCAAGTCCACATGGTTTTGTAACGCGTCATTGGAAACAGTGCGTAACGATCACAATGAATCACTTGATAGTTCAGTACGCCCAGCCAGTCTTTGATGCGGTTTGTAGTGAACATACGCCCACTCCACGGCAAATTATTTCTTCGCCAAGGCAGTAAACTTGCTAAGCCAGTGAGACTGATCGGATTAAAACCCGTAATAATAAGATAACCATCATCCATCATGACGCGATCAACTTCGCGTAGCAGTCGATGGGGATCACTTGCATAGTCAAGCTGATGAGCAAGCACGACAACATCAAAGCTTTTTTCTAAAAAGGGCAATTCGTAACCATCTGCGATGACATTATGCAACGGGTTCTGGATATCTACGTTGACTTGGTGTTGAATGTTACAACTACAGCTGGTTAGCTCACAGCTCAAGCCACCCAATTTCAGCATGTGGTAACCGAACAACTTCGGACACCATTCATCAAGTCGGGTTTGGATTGACTCAAGTACCCACGGCCCATTGTTCATCTCTGACCAAGTCGACGGGTACTGTATAGTTTTGTTGCTGAGTGCTGGTTTCATTAACCACCTGACTATTAAAAGGGTGACGGAGAACGAATCGTGTTAGAGATCAAAAGCATACCCGCATTTAATGATAATTACATCTGGCTGATACAAAATAGCGACAAGCGTTGTGCTGTGGTCGATCCGGGCGATGCTAAGCCAGTATTAGAATATTTGCAGGCTAATGAATTAACTTTAGAAGCGATCTTAATTACACACCACCACAACGATCACATTGGTGGCGTTCCAGATTTAGTTCGTGCTTTTCCTGACGTTTCTGTTGTGGGCCCGAAAGCAGAACCGATTCCAACCTTAACCAATGCCATGGAAGAAGGCGACAAACTCGACCTGTTTGGTGAAATTTTCATGGTGCTTGGCTTACCTGGCCACACTTTGGGCCACATTGGTTATGTAGGTGACAGCAAATTGTTCTGTGGTGACGTGCTATTTTCTGCAGGTTGTGGGCGTATATTTGAAGGTTCTCCAGCACAAATGTTTGAGTCTTTGAGTAAAATCGCTGCTCTTCCTGAAGAGACGGAAGTTTTTTGTGCTCATGAGTACACTGCAAGTAACGTGGCATTTGCTCTCGCCGTCGAGCCAGACAACGAGCAGTTGCGCCAATACCGCGATGATGTAAACCGCCTGCGCGCACTTAATATACCGACGCTTCCAACCACACTACGTAGAGAAAAATGGATCAACCCATTCTTGCGTACAAACAATCCTGAAGTGGTAAAATCAGTCGCCAATCGCATTGAAAATAGCGATCCAGTCTCGGTTTTTACAGCTTTACGTGAGTGGAAGAACGAGTTTTAACCTTTTTCTGCTTGTAACCTCCAAAAACGCAAGTATTATCATCTGCTGTTTGAGAAGCGCCTTGTGCGCTTCTATTGTTTTGGAGGGAGCGCATATCATTGCAATTCGCTCCAATGCATAGGTGAGACCTTCTCATCCATTTGTAAGTAATAAATTGTCTATTATCTTGTGACTGCCACGTACAAAAGCTGCGCGACAGGCAGGAGAAGATAAACAGGCCCTAAATAGGCTGAATCCATGCGTTTGAAGTACAGTTGGGTGTTGGCGGTATTACTATCTGGCTGTCAACTAACTCAGTCAGACTCGACTACCACATCGACACCTGAAACCAACAAAACACAAGCAACAGACTCCCAGCAGGTTGCCAATAGTCAACAAAAGGTTGAACCTGAGGAAAAAGCTGCACCGAAAGTTATCACTCCCCAAGAACAACAAGATGTATGGCGTCGTATCGGCATGCAACTTGAGATGGACATTCCTCAAAGTAAAAAAATCGACTACTACCGAACTTGGTACCTGAAACACCCAGGGCATCTACGTACTGTATCTCAACGAGCAGAACCGTTTTTGTATCTCATTACAGAAAAAATCGAGGCTCGTAATTTACCGCTGGAGCTTGCGCTTCTACCAGTAGTCGAAAGCTCATTTGATGCATTTGCCTATTCACACGGCAGTGCTGCTGGCCTTTGGCAGTTTGTTCCTGGCACAGGAAAAATGATGGGCCTAGAGCAAAACTTTTGGTATGACGGCCGTCGTGACGTGGACGCATCTACCGATGCTGCGTTGGACTACCTTGTTAAACTAAACCAGCGCTTCGACGGCAACTGGAATCACGCGATTGCTGCTTACAACAGTGGCGGTGGACGTGTAAACAGCGCTATTCGAAAAAATAAGAAACTGGGCAAGCCAACGGACTTTTTCTCTCTAGATTTACCGAAAGAAACCAGTAGTTACGTACCAAAACTACTTGCGCTTGCAGATATTATTGCGAACCAAGACAAGTACGGCATCGAGATTCCACCTATCGCCAACAAGCCTGTTTTAGCGCTAGTTGATCCAAAGGAGCAGCTTGATTTGGCCATCGCAGCTAAGTACGCAGATATCAGCGTAAAAGAGTTGCAAAGCTACAACCCTGCCTACAACCAATGGTCTACTGCTCCTGAAGGTCCGCACCAACTTCTTATCCCTATCGAGAAGAAAACGGCATTTTTAGAAGATGTCGATAAGAACCGTGGAAAAGGGATGAAAGTGGTCCGCTATAAAGTGAAGTCAGGTGACTCCCTTAGCGTACTCGCTCAAAAGTACAGCACAACAACCAAGGTGATTCGTCGCGCGAATGGAATGAGCAATAATAACATTCGTGTTGGTCAACACTTGATGATCCCAACATCAACTAAGGACGAAAATAGTTACGTTCTTTCAGCCCAAAATCGCTTGTCTAAAACACAAGCCAAAGCTCGTGGTAAGTATAAACTGACTCATGTAGTGCAATCAGGAGAAAGCTTATGGTCTATCGCACGAGCAAATAAGGTATCGCACCAATCTCTGGCAAAATGGAATGGTATGGGCCCAAGAGATACCTTACGTGTTGGACAGAAACTGGTGATATGGAAAAGTGGTGATCAAGGCGCTGTGATTCGTACCGTGTTCTACCAAGTGCGTTCCGGCGATACCATTAGCGGCATTGCCAGCAAATTTAAAGTAAAGAGTAATGACATTGTGAAATGGAACTCTCTGCAAAAACAGAAGTACTTGAAGCCAGGACAGAAGCTCAAGTTGTACGTTGATGTAACGAAGGTGAGCGTATGAATTCCTCCAGTAACCCTCTCGTAATGTTGTTGGATATCTTTCGAGCACCAACAGCTTGTTTCTTAGCTCTTTACCAACGTGGCGGTTGGGGCTGGCAACCTTTTATTGTTCTGATGATTAGCCCATTTTTATTCTGGGGAGCCTACTTTTCGAATGTTGACTTTACTTGGCTAAGTGAGCAACTTTCTATTCAGTTCCAGCAAATTGACCCTACACAAGTCGAGTTGCTTGAACCAAATACGCTTATGGCTAGTGCCATCATCAATGATGTATTCAATCGCTTTGCAACATTATTGTTGTTAGCTCTATGGTTTTTCCTTGCAACCAAAGCGAGTAAGCAGCAATACGGTTACTGGAAGTGGTTTGCCGCATCAAGTGCAATACTTTTCCCAGCAGTACTAGGGGACATTGCAAGCTATGCGAGCCTGCTCCTTAAGCATGGTCAAGTAATGACGTACGCAGCCGACCTTAACAGCCTAAACGGTTTGTTGAAGTTGCCGTTGACCAGCGAATGGTCTCACTTTGCTAGCTCATTGCCGTTACTTCTGCCTTGGTACATTGTACTTGGTTACGGTGCCGTCCTGACTTGGACAGAGTTTGAACGCGGTCAGGCTCTTGTGATTGCAAGTCTACCATGGGTCGCGTTTTACGTAATTTGGGCACTATACATTGTCGTGGTGTAACTCGCTTTTCAATTGAGAAGTGAAAACGACACCAACAATGGATTATGATCAGAAGCGTCGCTCAGCGGCGCTTTTGAGTATTTTAGCTTTAGACCTCGATAAAACACATGGTCAAGCGGTAATCCTGTAATAAACTGGGTACGCTGATCGGGTGAAAACCGAACTTCTTTGAGGTCGATATCTGCCAATGCGACTTTCATTGCCGAAATCCTCTCTGCACTCCAGCTATTAAAATCCCCCGCAAAAATGATTGGACCTTGGTGCGCTTTCAACGCCTTTTCTAGCGTTGCCAACTGAGACAAATATTCATCCGTGCCCACTGTAAAGTTGATAGCATGAATATTGATAACCGCCAGTTGCTGACCATTACTTAGCTGGTATTCACTATAAAGTGCAGATTTAGGCAAACGTAGCCATGGCTCTTTAGATGTATAAGCACAAGCTCGAATTGGCGCTTTATGAGCAATACTAATGACACCTGCATCGCTGCCAAGGGCCTTAAACGCTGACACTTGGTTACTGATCCACTGACCATCAATCAGCCAACGCTTCAGCTCGCTCGTTAGACTGGCTTCTTGCAATAACAGTAATTGACTCTGCTGCGATAGATGATTTAGAGCAACTTCCCAACTCGGCTTATTCTGCTTGTAGATATTCCAAACCAAAATGTTTAATACTCCCTCATTATCAATCGCTTGAGGAGTATCAAAGTCGACACATTTTACCGTTTGAGTTACGTTTTCTCCCGATTGAGAGATAAGCTGCGGCTGTTCCGAAACGGTAAACACCCACTGAAAAGCGAGTAATACTGATAAACCAAGAAAGATAAGAATAGCAATAAAACGTTTAAGCATGACAACACCTGAGCTGACAACAAAAAAGGAGCCCAAGGCTCCCTTTTAGTTTAATCATATTTCGAAAAGAAATCGCACTATGAACTTAGATTGCGTCTTCGTCTTCTTCACCAGTACGAATACGTACGACACGCTCGATATCAGTTACGAAGATCTTACCGTCACCGATCTTACCAGTTTGCGCTGTTTCGATGATGGTTTCTACACACTTGTCTGCAACGTCTTCCGTCACAACGATTTCTAACTTCACTTTAGGAAGGAAATCCACCATGTACTCCGCACCGCGGTACAATTCTGTGTGACCTTTCTGGCGACCAAAGCCTTTCACTTCAGAGACGGTCATCCCTGTAATGCCTACTTCAGCCAATGCTTCTCGAACATCATCCAATTTGAATGGCTTGATAATCGCTTCAATCTTTTTCATGTTCATCCCTTAAGCTTCAATCGTTTGCGCATATTATCGGTTAGCGCCTCACAACATTCAATCCTTGTTGTTACCACACGACTGAAAATGCTGATACCAACAGTGTTTATTTTGCAATAAACACGGTAATGCCTCTGATATCATATTGTTCAATAGGTAAAAAGCCAGAGCATTGCTCTGGCTTTTTCTCATTCTTCTTTATTGTACTATTTCAAACTTGCGTAAAACGCTGCTAAATTTGCGATATCTTCATCAGACAGCAAGTTGGCTTGTGCTTGCATAACTGGAGCTAAACCGCCTGTACGCTGGCCTTGCTTGTAAGCCTTTATGGACGTGGCGATGTACTGCTCATTTTGGCCTTTCAGGTTTGGGTAACCTGGAATCACAGCGATACCATCTGCACCATGACATGCCGCACACACTGCCGCTTTAGCTTGTCCTGCTGCCACGTCACCTGCAGCCAATACTTGTCCACTTAACATACCCAAGGCAACCACTGCCCCTACCATCATTTTCTTCATTGCTTCACCTAATCATTTGTTATTAACCACCAATATACGCTTGCCTTCAGATTGCGGAACATCTGCACAAAGCAGAGGCAACTTCCATCGGGGTATTTTTTAAGTATTCATTGGCATTGTGACATGAATTACAACGACTTGCGCCATATCAGCTCACAATCTTGACCGCTAAAAGCTCGATCAACAAATAAACCAGCAACGGCTACTACTTGGTTTTGATACATCAAAATTGGTATTTGACGACGTAACCAACTCGGTACATTGTACTCTTGAAACAGCTTCTTGAGCTTGCGGCTGTGATTGCGTGTGGTTGGGTGCGCAGATAATCCTTCGGGATTAAACGTCACCCTCAGAAGCTCTGGCTGGGGCGGTAAGGCAATGGTGGCTTGTTCTGAACTGGTATTCAAAGTGAGCTCTCCGAGTCGCTCAGGCAATACCAACGCCGTATCGGTTTGAATGTCACTCTGCCACGTCGTGACATCGGCAGTTTCAGTTACCCAATAAAGGCGATTTTGAAAACGGCGAACTTCCCCCTGCTTAAGTTGCAGCTTAGGATTGGCATCTTGCTGTGCCAATCCGACCTCATTCCAAATTAAATTGAGTTGCACTTGAGTTGGCATGTTTGCATTCAACTTCGCTAACCACATCCGGATTAATCGTGCCCGTGCAAGGTCACTGTGGGTGACTAGCTCATCAATGCTCAAGCTCAGATCGCTTTGCAGAGCACGTTCAAACACCGCGCCAAGCAGCTCATCCAACAAGGCTTCTTGCTGAGCGCACAAGCTAGCACTCCGCTGCACTGCTTGGTGAATACTCGGCCAACGTTCAGAGAGATCTGGAACAATACGGTGTCGAAGGAAATTGCGATCGTAACGCGTATCTTGATTACTCTCGTCTTCCACCCAATCTAGGCCTTCTTCCTTCGCTGCAGCTTCGATTTGCTCACGCTTAATTGCCAATAGTGGGCGAACCAACATACCACCAGCGAAAGGCATACTCTCTGCCATCGAAGATAGACCTTTCGGGCCACTACCGCGTTTAAGCGCTAGTAAGAAGGTTTCCACTTGGTCATCAGCATGTTGTCCAGTCAGCAATAAGTCACTCGCTTGGATATGCTTAGACAACACTTGATAGCGCGCTTCACGAGCCAACAACTCAATACTATCGCCACTGTTAATGTCTAAGCTCACTTGCTCAACAGAACACGTGATTCCCACCTGCTCAGCCCACATTAAACATTTGTCTGCCCAGTCGTCTGCGTTCGAGCTCAAACCGTGATGCACGTATACGGCGTGGCATTTGATTGGGTTATTACCTGTAGAATTCACTTGCTGATAACGACTAAGCAGTTCCAGCAACAGACGCGAATCCACTCCACCACTAAACGCCAAGACAATCTTGGAGCCTGATTGGTAGTAGCGGTCGAGAACTTGAGTAAATTGCGAATAAAGCGATTCCATAAGCCATCCAGTAGAAACAAAAAAGGGCTGGACGTTTGCCCAACCCTTTCTATTTTATCTGTTATCTTGCGAGAGATCAGCTAGCGCCTAGCAACAGCTGTAATTAGCAGTAACCATAGTTCATTAGACGCTGGTAACGGCGCTCAAGTAGCGTTTCCTGGTCTAGTTGCTCAAGATCTTCTAGCTGACGAAGTAGATTTGCTTTCATGTTTGCAGCCATTTGAACGTGATCGCGGTGTGCGCCACCTAGTGGCTCTTCGATGATTTCATCGATAAGCTCAAGTTCTTTTAGACGTGGTGCTGTTAGACCCATTGCGTCTGCCGCTTGAGGTGCTTTGTCTGAATCACGCCATAGGATTGAGGCACAACCTTCTGGTGAGATTACTGAGTACGTAGAGTACTGAAGCATGTTCACGTAGTCGCCAACACCAATTGCTAGTGCACCACCAGAACCGCCTTCACCAACAACGTTACAAATCACTGGCACTTTAAGACCAGACATCACTTTAAGGTTGGTTGCGATCGCTTCAGATTGGCCACGCTCTTCCGCGCCAACACCTGGGTACGCACCTGCTGTGTCGATAAAAGTGATGATTGGCATGTTGAAACGCTCAGCCATTTCCATCAAACGCAGTGCTTTACGGTAACCTTCTGGTTTAGGCATACCGAAGTTACGCTTCACTTTCTCTTTAGTTTCACGACCTTTTTGGTGACCGATGATCATCACTGGACGACCTTCAAGGCGTGCAATACCGCCAACAATTGCTTTGTCGTCTGCGAACGCACGGTCACCCGCTAGCTCATCAAATTCATCAAATGCGTGCTTGATGTAATCTAATGTGTATGGACGTAAAGGGTGACGAGCCAGTTGAGCCGTTTCCCATGCACCTAAGTTGCTGAAGGTTTTCTTCTTCAATTCTAGGCTCTTTTTCTCAAGCTGTTCGATTTCTTTATCAAGGTCAACCGCAGAATCACCACCATGACGAGACACGTCACGTAGTGCTTCAATTTTCGCTTCTAGTTCTGCGATTGGCTTTTCAAATTCAAGAAAGTTTAGGCTCATCTATGAATCCTTTTTTACTCAACGTCTTACATATTGCGCTGAATTTTTTTAGTTAAATTCGAGTTCTACCTGGCCTTTGCCAAGCAACTGTTTTAAATCATCGAGTAATGTATCACTTGGCGTTACTCGCCATTCGGTGCCCAAAGTTAACCGCGCTCTGGCGTCGGCACGCTGATAGTATACATTGACAGGTACGGTCCCGGCTTTATGTGGCTCTAGAATACGAGTAAATTGCTCAAAGAATTTGTCATTTACCTGTTGAGCATCAATTGATACTGACAAACCTCGTGCATACTTTTCACGAGCACTGCCGAGATCCATAACTTCACGCGCCGACATTTTAAGGCCACCATTGAAGTCATCAAAGCTGACCTGTCCAGAAACGACCAAAATTTTATCTTTTTCGAGAAGTTCCGCATATCTATCAAGCGCATCTGAGAACAACATCACCTCCATTCGACCACTTCGATCATCCAAAGTCATCAAACCGATGCGCGTACCACGTTTAGTTGTCATTACGCGAGCTGCAATTACCAAGCCCGCCACGGTCACGGATTGATCACGGCGAGTTGGAGTGGCGTCTTTTAGTCGACAACTAACGTACTTATTTAGTTCCTTTATGTATGCGTTAACTGGGTGCCCGGTCAAATATAAACCGAGCGTCTCACGTTCACCCTCTAACCATACTTTCTCAGGCCAAGCTGGCACCTGAGTATATTTATGCTCTACTTCTTCCGGCGCATCAGTCAGTACACCGAACATGTCGGTTTGACCAAATGCTTCAGCTTGGTGGTGTTGGCTTGCCGCTTTTACTGCGTCATTGAGCGAGGCCATCAACGCTGCTCGGTGTGGGCCTAGCCTATCTAGCGCTCCAGCATAAATCAGTTTTTCGATAACACGTTTGTTGACCTTTTTCAGATCGATACGTGCACAGAAGTCAAATAAGTCGATGAAGTGACCGCCTTTATTACGCGCTTCTAATATCGCATCAATGGGGCCTTCACCCACGCCTTTTATCGCACCGATACCATAAACAATCGCGCCATTTTCATCCACGTTAAAGCGATACAAGCCCGAGTTAATATCAGGTGGCAAGACTGTCAGTTTCATGCGGAAACACTCGTCCACAAGACCAACGACCTTTTCGGTGTTATCCATATCGGCGGTCATTACCGCTGCCATAAATTCTGCAGGATAGTGCGTTTTTAACCATAACGTTTGGTAAGAAACCAACGCATAGGCAGCCGAGTGTGATTTGTTAAAGCCGTAACCCGCGAACTTTTCTACCAAGTCGAAGATCTTCATCGCCAATTCGCCATCGACGCCGTTAGCAACCGCGCCCTCTTCGAAGGTAGCACGCTGCTTCGCCATCTCTTCCGGCTTTTTCTTACCCATCGCACGACGAAGCATGTCCGCACCACCAAGGGTGTAGCCAGACAGTACCTGTGCGATCTGCATTACCTGTTCCTGATACAGAATGATGCCGTAAGTTGGATCGAGAATTTCTTTTAGCGATTCATGTTGCCACTTTTCATCAGGATAAGAGATCGCTTCTCGGCCGTGCTTACGGTCGATAAAGTTATCTACCATGCCCGACTGTAGCGGGCCAGGGCGGAAAAGGGCAACCAATGCGATGATATCTTCGAAACAGTCTGGTTGCAGACGTTTGATTAGCTCTTTCATACCGCGTGATTCAAGCTGGAATACCGCGGTGGTTTCAGAGTTTTGCAACAGTCGGAAAGATGCCGGGTCCACCAATGGGATAGACTCGATCTGAACTGGCTCTTTACCTTCACGCTCTAGTCGCGGGTTAATCAGTCCCAATGCCCAATCGATAATAGTTAGGGTACGTAGCCCCAAGAAGTCAAACTTAACCAGACCCGCGGTTTCTACGTCGTTCTTATCGAACTGTGTCACCGGGAAGTGGCCTTCAGCATCGGCATAAATCGGTGCAAAGTCTGTGATCGTGGTTGGCGAGATTACAACACCACCCGCGTGCTTACCGGCATTTCGTGTACAACCTTCAAGGATACGACACTTGTCGATCAGCTCTTTTACTTCTTCATCGGCGTCGTAAAGTTCTGGCAATGCAGGTTCAGCTTTAAACGCTTTCTCTAGCGTCATGCCTGGGTCAGGCGGAACCAATTTGGAAATACGATCAACGAAACCAAATGGATGGCCAAGTACACGGCCAACATCTCGAATTACCGCTTTTGCTGCCATGGTACCGAAAGTGATGATCTGCGATACCGCATCACGACCATACATTTCCGCAACGTGGTCAATTACTTGATCACGCTTATCCATACAGAAGTCGACATCGAAATCGGGCATGGAGACACGTTCTGGGTTCAAGAAACGTTCGAAAAGAAGGTCATATTCCAGTGGGTCAAGGTCGGTGATTTTTAGTGCGTATGCCACCAAAGAACCGGCACCCGAACCACGACCCGGCCCCACCGGAATCGCGTTGTCTTTCGACCACTGGATAAACTCCATTACGATCAAGAAGTAACCAGGGAATCCCATTTGGTTGATTACATCGAGTTCGATTTGCAGGCGGTCATCGTATTCTGGTCGACGTTCTTTACGCTCAGCTTCGTCTGGGAATAAGAATTCAAGACGCTCTTCCAAGCCTTCACGGGATTTCATTACCAAGAATTCGGTTTCTTCCATCCCTTCGGTTGGGAAGGCAGGTAGGAAGTATTCGCCAAGACGTACCGTCACGTTACAGCGTTTAGCAATTTCGACACTGTTTTCCAGCGCTTCAGGAATGTCGGCAAACAGCTCACACATTTCCTCTTCAGTACGTAAATACTGTTCTGGACTATAGTTCTTTGGACGACGCGGATCTTCTAGCGTGTAACCATCGTGAATCGCCACACGGATTTCGTGCGCGTCAAATAGGTCTTCACTGATGAAAACGACTTCGTTGGTCGCTACAACCGGTAGTTGAGTTTCTTCTGCTAATTCAACGGCAAAATGCAGGTACGTTTCTTCGTCTGAACGACCAGTACGAACCAGTTCTAGATAGAAACGATCTGGGAAATACTCTTGGTAAAAAGCCACACAGCTTTCCACCACTTTGCGGTTACCTTTAAGTAACGCTTTACCGATTTCACCGTTTTTTGCACCAGAAAGCACAATCAAGCCTTCTGACAACTCTGCCAACCAAGCTTTATCGATAACTGGTTGATGCTGTACGTGACCACGAAGGTAAGCTTTTGAAATCAGCAACGTAAGGTTTTTGTAACCTTCATTGTTTGCTGCTAGTAGCGTTAATTGCGTCAGCTCCTCGCCAAACTCATCCGATTGCATTTTGAAATCAGCACCGATGATTGGCTTCACACCATTGCCGTGCGCAGTGCCGTAGTACTTCACCAAACCACATAGGTTAGTGAAATCGGTCAATGCCATTGCAGGCATGCCGAGTTCGGCGACTTTCTTAACGAGCGGTGGAACTTTGTTGATACCATCCACCATAGAGAAATCACTGTGGATTCTTAGGTGAATGAACTTGGGATCTGACATTAACAGGTACCGTAAAACTAAATCTTATTTGGGATTCTAACCTAAAGCGGGCGTGGTTTATAACACCGATACGCCCATTCTAATACTTTGCTCTATTCTTCGATGCCGAGCGCTTTCTTCACGGGTTTGAAGCTTTTACGGTGCTCACTGATCACACCGTGTTGCTCAATCGCTTCGAAGTGCGCTTTGGTTGGGTAACCTTTGTGCTTAGCAAAGCCAAACTGTGGGTGCTGTTTATCCAACTCTTCCATTTCTTGGTCGCGAACCACTTTAGCGATAATCGAAGCCGCACTGATTTCCGCCACGCGCAAATCGCCTTTCACCACTGCTTGGGAGTCCATTGGTAGTTCAGGGCAACGATTACCATCGATAAGTGCAAGATCTGGCTGCACTTTCAAACCCGCAATCGCACGTTGCATGGCAACCATGGTCGCTTGCAGGATGTTAAGCTCGTCAATTTCCTCAGGAGAACAGCGGCCTACAGCCCATGCCAAAGCTTTCTCTTTGATTTCTGGCAGCAGTGCAAGGCGTTTCTTCTCACTCAGCTTTTTCGAATCGTTTAAGCCTTCAATTGGGTTATTTGGGTCTAAAATAACCGCGGCGGTAACGACATCGCCTACCAAAGGACCACGCCCTACCTCATCAACACCCGCAACCAACTGATAGCCTTGCGGGTATTCAAACGGTGGTAGTTCAACTTTTGCTTTGGTCATTTTTGGTTTTACAGCCATGGTAAATCTCTATTTTTCAATCAGTTTTAGAACCGCATTTGCGGCTTGTTGATCCGCATCTTTGCGAATCCAATGGTGCATTTCAGTGAACTTATCCAACATTTCTCGGTTGTCGCTCTCTAGTAAGCGAGATACTTCGTCGAATAAATTGTCTGGCGTGCAATCATCTTGCAGATATTCTTTAACCAGCTCAGTATCGGCCAGAATGTTCGGCAACGAAACGTATTTGGTTTTCAGCAAACGCTTAGCGAGGAAAGCCGTCACCGCGTTTACACGGTAACCCACAACCATTGGACGCTTGAGCAGCATGCACTCTAACGCTACGGTACCAGACGCCAACATCACGGCATCGGAAGCGGTAATCACGTTACGCGCCGTATCATCCACCAGCTTGAACTCCAACTCTGGTGCATGCTCTTTCCACGCTTGCTCGAATTGTTCGCGACGTTTCTGGTTTACTAGCGCAACGGCAAAACCAAGATCTGGGAATTTCTGGTGTAACTTCTTACACGTTTCGATAAATGGCTGAGAGAGCATTTTCAACTCGCTGCCACGACTACCCGGAAGTACCGCTAACCATTGCTTATCTTGCTCTAAACCGAGTAGTTCACGTGCAGGCGCTTTGTCTGATTGCAGCGGAATGGCATCAGCCAATGTGTGACCAATGAATTCACAAGGCACGTTGAATTTATCGTAGAACGCTTTTTCAAACGGTAGGAATGCCAACACTAGGTTAGTCGCTGCTTCAATTTTAAAGATGCGCTTTTGACGCCACGCCCAAACCGACGGGCTTACGTAATGCACTGTTTTAATGCCAGCATTTTTCAAGTCTAGCTCAACACGTAAGTTAAAATCTGGCGCATCGATACCAACAAAGACATCCGGCGGGTTATCAGTGAAGTACTTCACGAGCTCAGCTTTGACTTTCAGCAGTCTTGGCAAGCGGCCCAGCACTTCAACCAAGCCCATTACGGCCAGCTCTTCCATGTCGAACAGAGACTCGCAGCCTTGAGCGATCATTTTAGGACCACCAATCCCAACAAACTCTGCATCTGGGTATTGCTGTTTTACCGCCTTGATAAAGCCTTCACCTAGCGTGTCGCCAGACAGTTCTCCGGCAATGATGCCGATACGTAATGGTCTTTCCATATCTACTTCGCTATTTTCCTGTGCGCTATGGGTAGCGATTTACACTATGTAGCCTTACAAACCGCAGCGTACAAACCGTTATCCATAAAACACAAAAAGACCGCAGCCCAACTTGGGCGCGATCTTTTCAATTTAACCGCTCATTCGTTAATTAACGAATAATGCCACGTTCCGTTGTTTCCAGAATATCTGAGAAACGTTTCACTGCAGGCCACTCTTGTGCCATTTCAGCTAGGATTGGTTTCACTTCTTCCAGAGTCTTACCTGAACGGTAGATTTCTTTGTACGCTTTTTGCAGCGCACGAATTTCTGGTTTTTCGAAACCGTTACGCTTCAAGCCAACCAAGTTCAAACCAAATGGTGTTGCGTGGTTACCTTGAGCCAATACGTAAGCTGGTACATCTTGAACAACCGCAGAACAGCCACCAATGTAAGCGTACGCACCCACGGTACAGAATGGGTGAATAGCAGAAAGCGCCATTACACCAGCATGGTCTTCTACGGTTACGTGGCCACCAAGAATCGCATTGTTACCAATGTGAGTGTGGTTACCTACGACAACATCGTGTGCGATGTGCGCGTTAACACAAAGCAGGTTATCGTCACCGATCACTGTCGTTGCTTTATCTTGAACCGTACCACGGTGAACCTGAACCGCTTCACGAATCACGTTACGGTCACCGATAACCACTGTTGTATCTTCGCCGCCGTACTTCTTGTCTTGGTTTTCTTCACCAATCACAGCATGTGGGAAAATGCGGTTATCTTTACCAATTTTGGTGTGGCCTTTGATCACTACGTGAGACATCACTTCTGTGCCTTCACCAATCTCCACCGTAGAGGTGATGTAAGTGAAAGGACCAACGATCACGTTAGCGCCAATTTTCGCGCCTTCTTCTACCACCGCTGCTGGGTGGATTTTAGCGGTTTCATGAATCATATTAAAACTCTCGACGAGCACACTTCAGCTCTGCTGAACATACCACTTCGCCGTCAACTTTTGCTACACCACTAAATGCAGCAATACCACGACGCTCTTTTAGAAATTCTACTTCAATAATCATTTGGTCGCCTGGCACTACAGGTTTACGGAACTTAGCGCCGTCAACACTTGCGAAGTAGTACAGTTCGTTTTCCGTTGGTGCACCAAATGATTTAAATGCAAGTAAGCCAGTTGCCTGAGCCATTGCCTCTAAGATTAGTACGCCTGGGAATACTGGCAGCTGTGGAAAGTGACCTGTGAACTGAGGTTCATTAACCGACACGTTTTTAATCGCGTGAAGGTACTTCTCTTCTTGGAAGTCAATCACTCGGTCGATCAATAAGAATGGGTAGCGATGAGGTAGTAGCTCTTGAATTTCAGAGATGTTCATCGTTTTCTTTTCAGTAGTCAAAGTCGTCTTCCTATATCAATTCTCAACAACCAAGATGGCCCCCCCCCTTACTCTGGGGACGGTAAACCCACTTGGTGATAAATCTACTTATAGCGCGTCATTATAGAAGAAAAAGACCCGCATTTCGCGAGTCTTTGTTCAGAAAGTGGAACTAAGATTCTTCTTTCGGTTTAAGTTGCTTTTCAACGGCTTTCAATCGTTTGTTCATCTCATCAATGCGGTGAACTCGAGTTGCCGTCTTACGCCACTCTCGGTTGGTTTGCAATGGAATGCCTGACGAGTACAGGCCTTTCTCTTCGATACTGCGCATAACCATGCCCATACCGGTAATAGCAACCCCATCCGTGATCTCGATGTGGCCATTGATAACCGACGCGCCACCGATTTGGCAGTACTTACCAATTTTTGTACTGCCTGCCACAATAGTACCACCGGGCATCACCGTACCATATCCGATCTGCACGTTGTGAGCGATTTGAAGTTGGTTATCAAGAATTACATTGTCTTCGATGATCGTATCTTCAAGAGCACCACGGTCGATAGTGGTACATGCACCAATCTCAACACGGTTGCCGATACGTACAGAGCCAAGTTGAGGAATTTTAATCCACTCACCTTTGTCATTCGCGTAACCGAAACCGTCTGAGCCGATGACGGTGCCAGATTGCACTAGGCAGTCATCGCCCAGCGACACTTCATGATAGATAGTAACATTAGCCCAAAGCTTGGTGTTGTTACCTAGCTTTGCGTTTTTACCGATAAAGCAACCTGCGCCAATACTTACGTTGTCGCCTAACTCTACACCCGTTTCAATCACTGCGTTTGCACCGATTGTTACGTTAGTACCCATCTTCACGTCTGCTGCGATTACGGCACTTGGCGCAATCTCATCAGCTGGCTTTGGCGTTGTATCCATAGCTTGAACTACACGAGCAAAAGCGATGTAAGGATCGGCAACCACAAGAGAGTTTCCAATACATTGGTCCTTGTGATCGGCTTTCACCATTACAACTGTCGCTTTACACTCAGAGAGGTGCTTTGCGTATTTAGGGTTAGACAAGAAGGTAACATCACCTTCTTGTGCTTTATCCATGGGAGCTACACGGTTTACAACGAGAGACTCGTCACCAAATAGCTCACCCCCGGTAATTGTCGCCAACTCGGCTAATGTTAATGTCTTCATAACTTCTTATTTTAGAGCTTTAATTACGTCTTCAGAGATGTTGTATTCTGGCTTACCGTACTGAAGTGAAGTAGTGTCAATAACGAGATCGTAACCTTTCGCCTTAGCAACTTTTTCTACTGCATCTTGGATAGATTTGAATAGCTTCGCTTTCTCTTCAGCTTCACGGCGAGCGCCAGCTTTCTCTAGTGCTTGAGCTTTTACTTTGTATTCACTGTCTAGCTTAGCAATATCAATACGTAGCTTCTCAATTTCTTCTTGACCTAAAAGTTCACCGTCACGCTGCAGCTTCTCAATCTTTGTTTTAGCTTGCGCTTGGATTGACTTAAGCTCATCAGCTTTGCTTTTGAAGTCTTTCTGCATTTTTTGTAGAACCACTTCACGCTGAGGAAGAGCCTGAAACACTTGCGCTGTATTGATGTAGGCAATCTTTTGCGCTGCTTCTGCAGCGTTTGCAAACATAGATGAGCTCAGTACAAGAAGGCCTAAACCAGCCGCTTTGATCATTTTATTCAAAATATTTTCCTCAAATTTAGAAGGTTCTGCCGATAGTGAATGTGAAGACTTCTTCGTCATCGCCATCGTATTTTTTAAGTGGTTTCGCTAGTGAAAATACCAGAGGCCCCATTGGAGACATCCATTGTAACGCCGCACCATATGATGAACGGTAGTTAGTAGGATCAGAGTAATCGTAATAGTAACGGTCACCAAACTCAGCACCAGAGTCTCGATAATCGAACTCTGTATCCCAAACACTTGCCATATCGAAGAAGATACTGGTACGAATCTGGTTACGAACTTCATCAGATGCAAATGGGGTCGGAACAATAAGCTCCAAACTTGCTAACGCTACTGCGTTACCACCTACTGCGTCATCAGTCGCGGTATCTACACCGTTGTTAGAACCAGAGTAATCACGGTAAACGGCTTTTGGACCAACCGAGTTAGAGCCGAAGCCACGTAGAGTCGTGAAACCACCCGCGTAATAGTTCTCGTAGAATGGGAACAAGTTGTCGTTACCATTCGTCTGACCATAACCGTTACCGTAACCTAGACGGCCGCGGAACAAGAGCGTGAACTCGTGCTTTTTAGTCAATGGTACATACTGACGCACGTCATATTGCATCTTAAAGTACTGAACATCAGAACCTGGTACCGTCATCTTATAGAATGCGCGTTGGTGATTACCCGCTGTAGGGAAATAGCCACGGTTCAAATTGTTTCGTGTCCAAGAAATATTGATATCGAAGTCATTGGTATTCAATGCACCGTTCGCATCAATATTTTCTGATTGAGCTTGTAAGAACTGTTCAACCTGTAGGTAAGGAGAAAGGTTACCGATCTTGTTGTGCGTGTAACCAACACCAAATTCGAAACGGTTTAGTTCATCAAATGGGAAACCCCAAGTCAGGTTAGCGCCGTAACTTTCGTTGGTGTAGTCAACGATACCTGCTTCAGATGCTTCAAACTCATCATAGAAAATTTTACCGCCGAGACTCACACCATCGAGGTTCCAATAAGGGTCTCGGTAATCTAAGCTGATATTTTTTTGGTAGTCATTCATCATCGCATTGATACCAACGCGGTTACCACTACCAATAAAGTTATCTTGCTGTAGACCAACTTGGAAGCTTACACCTGACTCTGTACCGTAGCCGACACCAAAGTTCACGCTACCAGAGTTGGCTTCTTTAACCGAGTAAACAAGATCTACTTGGTCATCGCTGCCAGGAACACGTACCGTTTGAACTTCTACGTTTTCGAAGTAACCAAGACGGTTAAGACGCGTTTTACCCGTTTCAATCGATTTCGAGTTTAGCCAGCTGCCTTCCATCTGACGCATCTCACGGCGCAAAACTTCGTCCTTAGTGGAGTTGTTGCCCGTAAAACGAATATCACGAACGTAAATGCGGCTACCTGGCTCAACATTTACAACCAATGACACTTCTTTGTTCTCGTCGTCGAACTCAGGAATTGTACTTACCTGCGGATAAGCATAGCCAGACTCACCGAGCACACGTTTGATGCCTTCCTCTAGTGAGGTCACTTTAGAGCCGTTGTAGGTCTCGTTGGCTTCGAACGGCACCATTTTCTCGAATCGAGCGTCTTCACCAATCAAATCGCCGCGGAATTTTACATCTTTAACGGTGTAAACCTCTCCTTCCTCCAGGCCGAGAGTGATATACACCCCCTTCTTATCTGGGGAAATTGCGACTTGCGTCGAGTCTACATCAAACTTCAAATAGCCACGGTCTAGGTAATAGGATTTCAGAGCTTCAATATCACCAGCAAGTACTTGCTTTTGATACTTCTCATCAGCGAGGAAGTTCCACCACGGCACATCAACGTTTAAGTTAAAACGAGAGCGGAGTTCATCATCAGTAAAGACTTCATTACCAATAAAGTTGATTTGCTGAATCTTCGCCGATACACCTTCGGTGAAGACGAATTTCAAATCAGAACGATTACGAGGCAATGGAGTAACAACCGCTTTTACCGTAGCGTTGTACTTACCAACGCTGTAGTAAAAATCTTCTAAGCCTTTTTCGATATTACGTAAAGTGGTTCGGTCTAGAGCTTCACCTTCACGGATACCTGATGCATTCAGGTTTTCCTGTAACTGCTCATCTTTGATCGCTTTGTTACCAGAAAATGCAATGCTAGCAATAGTCGGTCTTTCTTTAACCTGGACTACAAGTACATCTTGATCCTTAAGTACTTTTACATCCTCAAAGTTACCCGAAGCGTAAAGAGCACGAATGATGTCCGCAACATCTTGTGAATCGACCGTGTCTCCTACTCGAACAGGCATTTTCAACAACGCAGCACCAAGTGCCACACGTTGTAATCCTTCAATCTGGATGTCTTGAACTACAAAGTTTTCTGCCCCATTTGCCGAGACACTGGTTGCCAGTAAACTCGCAAATAGAATTCGCTTAATCGCCATATTTGTTCTAATTATTCCTTGCTACTGCTAGATGTCTCTGAAGAATCACAGACGAGTAAAATCATTAAATAGTGCCAGTGCCATTAACGAAAAGATAATCGCACCACCAATTTTATATCCCATTTCCTGCACTTTCTCTGGAACTGGGCGTCGGATGACCGCTTCAATTGCAAAAAAGAGCAGGTGACCACCATCCAACATTGGTAAAGGAACGAGGTTAATAATACCTAGGTTAACACTGATCAGTGCTAGAAAACCTAAAAAGTAAACCAGACCGTAGTCTGCTGTCGCCCCTGCCCCTTTGGCAATCGAAATTGGTCCACTTAAATTATTCAGACCAACATCACCTACAATCAGTTTCTTAAGCATACTGATTGTAAGTCCAATAACTTGACCTGTTTTGTCAATCGCTTTGCCAATAGACTCGAATACACCAAACTGTAATTCGAAGCGATAACTTTCTGGCCATTCTGCGACTTTAGGTGCGATACCCGCAAAGCCAACTAATTGTTTGTTAGCTAGCTCACGACTACCCGGAGTCAAAGTGAATGATTGCTCTTCACCTTGACGTAACACTGTCAGTTCCATTGGTGTTTCTGGGTGAGAACGAATGGCTTCGACCACTTCTTCCCATTTAGAAATCTTATTACCATTAATCGAGATGATTTTATCGTCGGCTTGCAGACCTGCTTTCTCAGCAGCTCCACCTTCGCTTACTTGCGCTAACTCCGTGAAAATCTCTGGCGTATATGGTTTAAAGCCAAGTGATTGCATCGTAGATTGCGTTTCTGGATCAAAGTTCCAATCACGAATATCAAGTGTTCTCGTGACCTCTGAACCAACTTCGTTTGCTGAAGACAACGTCATCGTCACAGAATCATCACCAATATGGGAAATTAACCCCATATTGACTGATTCCCAGTCCGGAGTTTTGATACCTGAGATGGATTTTAGTTCCATTCCAGATTCAATTCCTGCTTGAGCAACGATTGAATTGGGTGTTACTTCACCGATTACAGGCTTTACTGCTGGTACACCAATAAGGAAAACTAACCAATAGGCTACAATAGCAAATAGAAAGTTAAAGATAGGGCCAGCGGCAACGATAGATGTGCGTTTCCACAAAGGCTTTTGATCGAACGCCAGGTGTTTTTCATGTTCTGGGATATCATCAATACGGCTGTCCACCATCTTGACGTAGCCACCCAGAGGAATCATAGAGATGCTATACTCTGTTCCGTCTTTGCCTACCTTACTCCAGATAGACTTACCAAAACCGATAGAAAACTTTTCAACTTTTACACCGCAACGACGCGCAACCCAAAAGTGACCAAACTCGTGCACGGCAACCAAGATGCCCAATGCAACGATAAAAGAAACCAAATTCCACAAGATACCAGTCATTAGCTACGCTCGCGTAAAAATTCTAAGGCGATAGTTCGTGACATTCTATCTAGCTCTATCAAGCTTTCCAAGTTATTCACATTCTCAGTTGTATGGCTTGCCGTGATTTTGTTCAAAACTGACTCATTGATGCGAGCGATATCAGTAAAACCAAGGCCATTATTCAAGAACGCATCCACAGCAACTTCATTCGCGGCATTCAATGCTGTTGTAGCATGCTGACCTTCATAGCATGCATCAATCGCTAACTTAAGACATGGGTAGCGAGCAAAGTCAGGTTGAAGGAATGTCAACTCACCAACTTGAGTAAAGTCGAGCGGTTTCACTCCGGCATCCACTCTTGATGGGTAAGACATCGTCAATGCAATCGGGGTTGCCATATCTGGCTCCCCCATCTGCGCCAATACTGAACCATCGCGATATTGCACCATAGAGTGAATCACCGACTGAGGGTGAATGATCACTTTCAACTGTTCGCGAGCCGCATTGAATAGCCATTTTGCTTCAATGTACTCAAGACCCTTATTCATCATGGTCGCAGAATCAACCGAGATTTTTGGTCCCATTGACCAGTTAGGGTGAGCAATGGCTTGCGCTGGAGTCACTTTCTCTAGCTCTGCGATATCAGTGTAACGAAATGGGCCACCAGAACCAGTGAGAAGAATTGATGAAATACCATGCTCTTCTAAGTTACAACGACCTAGGTTAGTTTGAACTTGTTGTGGGAGGCACTGGAAGATCGCGTTGTGTTCACTATCAACAGGGAGAAGCTGAGCACCATGCTCGGCAACCGCATCGATAAACAGCTGACCAGACATTACTAGCGCTTCTTTATTGGCTAGCAGTACACGTTTACCCGATTTTACCGCTGCCATGGTCGGTAACAGACCTGCCGCACCAACGATAGCTGCCATTACGCTGTCCACTTCTTCTAAGGCAGACACATGACAAAGCGCATCAACACCACCTAATACCTCAGTATTTGGTGAGATAGAAGCCAGTTCTGATTGCAGAGCCAATGCCGCCGCTTTATCCGCCATCACAGCGTATTTTGGTTGCCATTTACGGCAAAGCGCGACCATCTTTTCAACGTTAGTGCTTGCCGCTAATGCGACGATAGAAAACAGCTCCGGGTTCTGTTCAACCACTTTAAGTGTGCTTGCACCGATTGAGCCTGTTGCACCAAGAATCGTTAACTTTTGCATGATGTAAGACCGTTAGAAAAATTCAGGAGCGACGAAGCCGCTCCCGATAAATTAGAATACGTAGTAAAGAAGAGCAAATACTGGGAAGGCAGCAGTTAGGCTGTCGATACGGTCAAGAATGCCGCCGTGCCCTGGAATGATATTACTGCTGTCTTTGATACCTGAAACACGTTTGAACATGCTTTCGACTAGGTCACCAAGCACAGAAATCACAACCGTAATCAGCGTAATGATCACCATATGAAGTGGGCTGGTAAATTGGATATCAAACCAACCTGCAAATAACCATCCAACAATCAATGCTGCGATGATACCGCCAATCAAACCTTCGATTGTTTTGTTTGGGCTCACATGAGGTGCCATTTTGCGTTTACCCAGGCTTTTACCAGCGAAGTAAGCGCCGCTGTCTGCAGCCCATACCAAGAAGCAAACGTACAGCACAAGTTTTGCGCCGTGGTATGGATCTACTGAAATATCAGAAGCTCTAAGAATGATCACACTCCAAAGAAAAGGGATCAGAGTTAGAAAACCAAACACATGACGAAGGGCTTTACTGCCTTGCCATAAGTTAGTGGTTTTAGGATAAGTGATTGCCATGCCACTTGCGATAATCCACCATGCAAAACCAAGCGCTAATACGGCGTAGTGTGGTGCTGCAAGTTGATTTAAGCTTGTTACATCTGGCGAAATGAATAGAAAACTTAGTCCGGTTACAACGGCTGCCGGAATAAGCGCAGCAATGCGTGAGTTGCTTTCTGTAAACTGGGTCCACTCCCAAAAGCCTAACAGCGTTACCGCAGTTAATGCGATAATAAAGCCGATTAGGGGTAATTTAAAAATACCTAAAATAACCAGGGGAGCTAAAATTAGTGCTGTTATTATTCTCTGTTTCAAACTAACTAGTCCTTATTGAGCAGCCATTAATGCCTTTACTTGCTCGCCAGTACAGCCAAAGCGACGTTCGCGGTTAATAAACCAAGTCACAGCCTCTATTAAGCTGTCTTCGCCGAATTCTGGCCAGAACTCTGGAGTAAAGTACATTTCTGCATACGCTAACTGCCACAACATGAAATTGCTGATACGACATTCACCGCTCGTACGAATCAAGAGATCGACTTCTGGTAAATCCGCCATCGTCAAATGCTGGGTAATTAGCTGCTCATTTATGTCCTCTACACGAATCTCTCCGTTACGCGCTTTAAGCGCTAACGTTTTCGCTGCCTCTGTAATATCCCACTTACCGCCATAATTAGCCGCAATGTTAATTACCATCCCGGTGTTATTTGCCGTTAAAGCTTCAGCCTCGATGATCTTACTTTGTAGACGCTCACTAAAACGGCTGGTATCGCCAATAACACGTAAGCGTAAGTTGTTTTTATGTAGCTTTTTCACTTCGCTCGATAGTACCGAAATGAACAGTTCCATCAGTAACCCAACTTCTTCTTCTGGACGACGCCAGTTTTCACTACTAAAAGCGAACAATGTCATGGCTTTGATGCCAAGTTTAGAAGCTGCGGCCACGGTCTTACGCACGGCATTAACGCCTTTTTTATGGCCAAATACGCGAGGTTTTCCTTTGGACTTAGCCCAACGGCCATTACCGTCCATAATGATGGCAATATGCTTTGGAAGGGAATCAGAGAAGGCTTGAGAATTTTGCATAGGGAGTTAATTGAGTTCCATCAGTTGGATAGACTAACACAAAAAAACGCTGCACTGTGAGCACAGCGTTTTCCAACAGTGATGTAGTTGGGAGTATTAAACTTCCATCAACTCTTTTTCTTTCGCGGCAAGAACATCATCGATCTTCTTAACTGCCACGTCAGTCAGTTTTTGAATCTCGTCTTGTGCTTTGCGATCTTCGTCTTCAGAGATTTCTTTATCTTTTAGAAGACCCTTTAGGTCGCTGTTTGCATCACGACGGATGTTACGTACTGCAACACGTGCGCCTTCTGCTTCACCACGAACGATCTTAACTAGGTCTTTACGACGCTCTTCCGTTAGCGGTGGAAGTGGAACGCGAATGATTGTACCAGCAGACATTGGGTTTAGACCAAGGTCAGACATCATGATCGCTTTTTCAACTTTCTGAGTTAGCTCTTTGTCGAAAACTGTGATTGCTAGAGTACGAGCGTCTTCAGCAACAACGTTAGCTACTTGGTTAAGAGGCGTAGCAGCACCGTAGTATTCTACAGAAATACCCGATAGTAGGCTTGGGTGCGCGCGGCCAGTACGAACTTTAGAAAGGTTGTTCTTTAGCGCTTCAACGCTTTTGTCCATGCGCTCTTGCGCGTCTTTATTGATTTCGTTAATCACGGTTTCACCTTAAAAATGTCATCTTTCCTGAAGAAAGCCTAAAGGGCTTGAGCAAAGTGAAACACCATCCAATATTCTAGTTGGATGGTGTTGAGATTTACGCGTCAGCGCAGATCAGAGTACCTTCAGCTTCGCCCATAACCACGCGACGTAGTGCGCCTGGCTTGTTCATGTTGAATACGCGGATTGGCATTTTGTGGTCACGAGCAAGTGTGAACGCAGCCAAGTCCATTACTTTCAATTCTTTATCCAGAATTTCAGCGTAAGATAGCTTATCATACAGCTCTGCGTCTGGGTTTGCTACTGGGTCAGCAGTAAATACACCATCAACTTTTGTCGCTTTTAGAACTACGTCAGCTTCGATTTCGATACCACGTAGACAAGCTGCTGAATCCGTCGTAAAGAATGGGTTACCTGTACCTGCAGAGAAGATCACTACACGGCCTTGACGAAGTTCACGAATAGCATCTGCCCAATTGTAATCGTCACACACACCTTTTAGCGGAATTGCAGACATTACACGAGCGTTTACGTATGCGCGATGAAGTGCATCACGCATTGCTAGACCGTTCATTACTGTTGCTAGCATACCCATGTGGTCACCCACAACACGGTTCATGCCCGCTTCAGCTAGACCAGCACCACGGAATAGGTTACCGCCGCCGATTACCACACCAACTTGAACACCCAGTTCAACCAGCTCTTTAACTTCTTGAGCCATACGGTCAAGTACCGCAGGGTCAATACCGAAACCTTCTTCGCCTTGAAGAGCTTCACCGCTCAGTTTTAATAGAATACGTTGATACGCTGGTTTAGGGTTCGTAGTCATGGAGTTTACCTTCCAAAAGAGAGTTGTCGATTAACAGTCATGAATAGACACAAGATTACTTATAGCTATTCATCACGGTTAAATTTTGCGGCTCTTTTCATAAAAAGACCGCAGCCAAGGCCACGGTCTAAAATTTGTGCGCATCTCTAAGGATTAACCTTTTTGAGCAGCAGCTACTTCTTCAGCGAAGCTCATTTCTTGAGCTTTCTCGATACCTTCACCTACTTCTAGGCGAACGAATGTAGCAACAGAAGCACCTTTCTCTTTTAGCATTTCGCCAACAGATTTCTTAGGTTCCATGATGAAAGCTTGACCAGTTAGAGAGATTTCGCCAGTGAATTTCTTCATGCGGCCGATAACCATCTTCTCAGCGATCTCTTGTGGCTTGCCTTCGTTCATAGCGATTTCAACTTGAACTTCTTTCTCTTTAGCAACTACGTCAGCTGGTACGTCTTCTGGGTTAACGAACTCAGGCTTAGAAGCAGCAACGTGCATTGCAACGTGCTTAAGAGTTTCTGCGTCGCCTTCACCAGCAACAACAACACCGATTTTCTCACCGTGACGGTAAGAAGCGATTGCAGTACCTTCTACGTAAGCAACGCGACGGATGTTGATGTTTTCGCCGATTTTAGCAACTAGAGCTACACGCTCTTCTTCGAACTTAGCAACTAGCTCTTCAACAGAAGCTTTAGAAGCTAGAGCGTCAAGTGCTACTTTTTCTGCGAATGCAGTGAAGTTACCATCTTTAGCAACGAAGTCAGTTTGGCAGTTAACTTCTAGAAGAACAGCAACGCCGTTTTCTTCTTTGATGATGATTGCGCCTTCAGCAGCAACGTTACCAGCTTTTTTAGCTGCTTTCGCTGCGCCTGACTTACGCATGTTTTCAATTGCTAGTTCGATGTCAGCGTTTGCTTCTACAAGCGCTTTTTTACATTCCATCATGCCAGCGCCAGTGCGCTCGCGAAGTTCTTTAACTAGAGCAGCAGTTACAGTTGCCATTCTCTATTCCTCGTTTGATTCGAAATAAGGTAAAAAACAGGGGCCTACATTGTCGGCCCCCATTGCTAACTATAACTCAGTCTATGCTACAACAAGGTTTCACATAGACTAAGTGTGACACAGAGCCGTTATTATTCAGCTTCTACGAAACCGTCTTTTTCAGCAACTGCTGCAACGTCTTTGTTGCGACCTTCAGACACTGCAGATGCTGCAGCGTTTAGGTATAGTTGAACTGCGCGGATCGCGTCGTCGTTACCTGGGATGATGTAGTCAACGCCGTCTGGGTTAGAGTTAGTATCTACCACAGCGTATACTGGAATACCTAGGTTGTTAGCTTCTTTAATTGCAATGTGCTCGTGATCAGCGTCGATTACGAATAGAGCGTCTGGTAGGCCGCCCATATCTTTGATACCACCAAGAGATTTCTCTAGCTTCTCCATTTCACGAGTACGCATTAGAGCTTCTTTCTTAGTTAGTTTTTCGAAAGTACCGTCTTGTGCTTGTGCTTCGAAATCTTTTAGACGCTTGATTGACTGACGAACTGTTTTGTAGTTCGTTAGCATGCCGCCCAACCAACGGTTGTTAACGTAGTATTGGTTGCTTGCGATTGCAGCTTCTTTAACAGCTTCAGATGCAGCGCGCTTAGTACCTACGAATAGAACTTTACCTTTCTTCTCGCCAACTTTAGCTAGTTCAGCTAGAGCTTCGTTGAACATTGGTACAGTTTTTTCTAGGTTGATGATGTGAACGCGGTTACGAGCACCAAAGATGAATGGCTTCATTTTTGGGTTCCAGTAACGAGTTTGGTGACCGAAGTGAACACCAGCTTTCAGCATATCGCGCATTGATACAGTTGCCATTTTAAAATCCTCTATGGGGTTAGGCCTCCACATCCCCCATAATTCCGACCAAGCTTCTGCTCAGCACCCCGGAACATGTGACGGAATGTGTGTGATTTAAAGATAAAAGTTTAATCGGAAGAAGCCTGCTTCGCTGCTATTCTAAAGAAAAGCAAAGAGAACAGTCCTCGATTCCGGCGCGCTTTATACCATATTTTAGCCTAAGATGGCTAGTAAAAATTGTTTCTTACAATTCTAATTTACCTATCACACCTCCCCCTACTCCCTCTTAAATTCCATGACTAAACTACAAGTAAGAATGACTCATATTCTTAACTGGCTTGGGTTAACCGCAAGATGTCTGATAGAATGCGCGCATTCGCACGTTAGCGTGCTTACGAATAAGTAGAGAAAGCCAATGTCAATCAAGATTAAAACTGCTGAAGAAATCGAACGCATGCGTATTGCGGGCAAGCTAGCCGCAGACACTCTAGAAATGATCGAACCGCACATCAAAGCCGGTGTGACGACAGAAGAGTTAAACAAAATCTGTCACGATTACGCTCTAGAAAGAGGCGCTTACTCTGCACCGCTTGATTACCATGGATTCCCTAAATCGATCTGTACGTCAATCAACCACATCGTTTGTCACGGTATCCCAGCAACTGAAGACGAGAAAGGTGCAAACGGCCAAATGAAGCCAGCTGTACTTAAAGATGGCGACATCATCAACGTTGATATTACGGTTATCGTTCCTAACGATGAAAACGCAGATCTAAGTGTTCGTCCACAAGGCTACCACGGTGATACGTCTAAGATGTTCCTAGTGGGTGATGTTTCACCTGCAAATAAACGTCTGTGTATGGTGGCTCAAGAGTCACTGTACATCGGCATGCGTCAAGTAAAACCAGGTGCAACAGTGGGTGACATCGGTACCGCTATCGAGAAGTACATCAAAGAAAACAATAAGAACAACCCACGTAACAAGTTCTCTATTGTTAAAGACTTCTGTGGTCACGGTATCGGTGATGAGTTCCACGAAGAGCCACAAGTGGTTCACTACAAGAACAAAGACCGTCGTGTACTAAAAGAAGGTATGTGCTTTACTATCGAGCCAATGATCAACGCAGGTAAGTTTGGTTGTACTGTTGACGCTCAAGACGATTGGACAGTTTACACTGGCGACGGTAAAAACTCTGCACAGTGGGAACACACTATTGTGGTAACCAAAGAAGGTTGTGAAGTACTAACACTTCGCAGCGACGATACCATTCCACGAATGATGAAAAACGTATAATCGCATATCACTTTCCATATCCCCGCCCATGCGGGGATATTTTTTATCTGCAGCAAATTTGTTAGATTGCTAGTAGTTTTAGCTTGCACGGATAGCAAATATGACCCTTCAGTCTCCTCTTACGTTTACCGATGAGCAGATCAACATCGGCGTACTTAAGCAAGAACTTGAAAAATTCAGTTCATACCAAAAAGAAGAATTTCTTAATCACCACCCTGTGACTAACCTCGTGTTGTCGCGCGCTGAGTACATGGATTTACTCCTCAATCGTTTATGGCAGCACTTCGGCTTTAAAGAGATCCATAATATTTCATTGGTTGCCGTCGGTGGTTACGGGCGCGGCGAATTACATCCTCTATCTGATATCGACATTTTGATTCTGTCGAACAACAAACTACCAAACGCGCTAGAAGCCAAAATCAGTGAGTTCATTACTCTGTTATGGGACTTACGCCTCGAAGTGGGTCACGCGGTGCGTACTGTCGATGAATGTGCAGAAATCGGCCGAGCGGATTTAACTGTTGCGACCAACCTACAGGAAGCTCGCTTGCTATGTGGTAGCGAAGATACCTTCCAAGCGTTGAAGAAAGTGGTGCTATCCGACTCTTTCTGGCCGAGTGAAACCTTCTACCGCGCGAAGATCCAGGAGCAGCGTGAACGCCATGCTCGCTACCATGACACCACTTACAACCTTGAGCCAGACATCAAATCCACGCCAGGTGGCCTGCGCGACATCCATACTTTAAGCTGGGTAGCACGCCGACACTTTGGTGCAACCTCGTTGCTGGAAATGAGTCGTTACGGTTTTCTGACCGATGCGGAATACCGCGAATTGGTTGAGTGTCAGGATTTCCTATGGCGTGTTCGCTTTGCGTTGCATATTGAGCTGCGTCGTTACGACAACCGCCTAACCTTTGCTCACCAAGCACAAGTCGCTGAACACCTTGGCTACGTTGGAGAGGGTAACCGCGGCGTCGAGATGATGATGAAGGAGTTCTACCGTACCCTTCGTCGCGTGGCAGAGTTGAATAAGATGCTACTCAAGCTCTTCGATCAAGCCATCATTAATGGCGGCGCTTCTGAAGACGCAGAAATCATAGATGAAGATTTCCAACGTCGCGGCGCACTCATCGAGGCACGTAAACCAGCGCTCTTCCAAGCGCGGCCTGAAACCATCTTAGATATGTTCTTGCACATCGCTAACGATTCGAGCATTGAAGGGGTAAGCCCTCCAACTCTGCGCCAGTTACGTACCGCTCGTCGCCGCTTGAACAAGTTCTTGCACACCATGCCAGAAGCACGCGAGAAATTTATGGCACTGTGTCGCCACCCGAATGCACTACACAAGGCGTTCAGCCTTATGCATAAGCTGGGCGTTTTGGCGGCCTACCTTCCGCAATGGAGCCAAATTGTAGGACAGATGCAGTTTGACCTCTTCCATGTGTACACCGTAGATGAACACAGCATAAGGCTACTCAAACACATCAACACTTTCAGCTATGCCGAGAATCACAGTAAACATCCGATTTGCTGCGAAGTTTATCCTCGAATCCAGAAAAAAGAACTACTGATTCTGGCGGCGATTTTCCACGACATAGGTAAAGGCCGCGGCGGTGACCATTCGGTGATCGGTGAAAGTGAGGCATACGATTTCTGTATCGAGCACGGTTTATCTAAACCAGAAGCGAAGTTGGTGAGTTGGTTGGTAAGACATCACCTGTTGATGTCTGTGACGGCACAACGTCGTGATATTTACGATCCAGACGTGATTACCGAGTTCGCCAAGCAAGTTCGTGATGAAGAATACCTTGAGTACCTTGTCTGTCTAACCGTTGCTGATATCTGTGCGACCAACCCAGAGCTTTGGAACAGTTGGAAGCGCACCCTGCTTGCTGAATTATTCTATTCCACCCAACGTGCGCTTCGTCGTGGCTTGGAGAACCCTGTTGACGTGCGCGAACGTATTCGTCACAACCAACAAATGGCGTCGGCTCTGCTGCGTAAAGAAGGCTTCTCTGCTCGGGAAATTGAAGTGCTGTGGCAGCGCTTTAAAGCCGATTACTTTTTGCGTCACACCCATAAGCAAATCGCTTGGCACTGCGAAAACCTACTGCGCATGGAAGACACGAGCAAACCACTGGTTCTGATCAGCAAAAAAGCCACGCGTGGTGGTACCGAAGTGTTCGTCTATAGCCCAGACCAACCTGCGTTGTTTGCTACCGTGGTTGCTGAACTCGACCGTCGCAACTTCAACGTACACGACGCGCAGATCATGACAAGCAAAGATGGCTATGTGCTTGATACCTTTATGGTGCTAGATCAACACGGTAAAGCGATTGAAGAAGGTCGTCACAGCGCAGTCACCAAACACATTACTCACGTACTAGAAGACGGCCGCCCGACAAAGATCAAAACGCGTCGAACACCAAATAAACTGCAGCACTTTAATGTAAAAACCAAAGTCGACTTCCTACCTACTAAGAGCAAAAAGCGTACTTTAATGGAGTTTGTCGCTCTCGATACGCCGGGACTGTTGGCAAAAGTGGGGCGTACATTTGCTGACTTGGGCATTAATCTCCATGCAGCAAAAATTACTACCATTGGTGAACGTGCAGAAGACTTGTTTATTCTGACCAGTGAAACCGGTGGCAGGCTAAGTGAAGAGCAACAGGCCGAACTGCGCGATAAGCTGATAGAGAAACTGTCTGGCCCTGTCTCGGTCTAAGTCAAAACGTACTCTTCATCAACAACTAATGTGGGTAAGGACGATAGCGATCTTGCCCACAAGTTAGGCAATTTGACTAAATATCAGCTATCTAGCTCATAAATTGGCTGCTACAGTTGTATTGACTCCAATTCAATACTCAGAGGTAGCCTATGTATCCACACCTCACTGGTTTGGGCATCCACGATCCAAAACAGATTGAACGTTATTCCCTGCGCCAAGAAGCACATAAAGACGTCCTAAAGATCTACTTCCATAAGCAGAAAGGCGAATTTTTCGCTAAGAGTGTAAAGTTCAAATACCCTCGCCAAGTCAAAAACGTACTGGTAGATAGCGGCAGTCACAAATACAAAGAAGTCACCGAGATCAACCGCAATCTAACGCTGGTTATCGATGAACTGAATAAGATCACCAAACCAGCAAAAACGACTGAAGTGGATGTGAAGGAAAAAATTCTCTCTGATCTTCGTCATCTGGAAAAAGTGGTTTCTAGCAAGATCGCTGAAATCGAAGCGGATCTGGAAAAGCTCAAGTAACCCACTTCATTCCTCAAGATTAAAAAAGGGATTGGTATGTGTACCAACCCCTTTCACATTTACTTCAATAGAACTGAAAGCCTATCAATCGAATCACTTATTTTACCAGTGATTCATCCCACTCAAATCGAGCGAATAGCTGCTGCCAAGTCTCATCGATTTTGGCTTTCATCACGACTTCCTCATCCGTAAATGGATGTACAAAACGTAGCTCTGATGCATGCAGCAATAAACGATGAGAATCAAATTCAGTGCGATACAACTTGTTGTGCTTACCATCACCATGTGTCGTATCACCAACAATAGGATGGCGTAAGTGAGCCATATGACGACGTAGCTGGTGCTTACGGCCTGTCTTCGGCTTCATCTCCATCAAACAGTAACGCGTAGTCGGAAACTTACCTGTGGAATATGGTACTTCTACTTTTGCTAACGGTTTGTACCCCGTTACGGCCTCTTGGGCTTCTTTCTCTTGTGAAGCGAACTTATCGGCGATTTTATCCAGCTCAACTTTTAAGGCGTAGTCAAGCACACCTTCTTCTTCGATCCAGCCGCGAACGATAGCGTGATAGGTTTTCTCCATCTTATGTTCAGCAAACATTGGCATCACTTGCGACGCCACTTCACTGGATAAAGCAAACACAAGCACACCAGAAGTAGGACGATCCAAACGATGCAATGGGAAAACATGCTGACCAATTTGGTCGCGAAGCGTTTGCATCACAAATTGGGTCTCATGCTTATCCAACCAACTGCGATGGACCAGCATACCCGCAGGTTTGTTCACCGCGACAAAGTACTCGTCCTGATAGACGATCTCTAATACAACAGGATCAGCGGATGGTAATGTTTCTTGTTCTGACATTGAGGTTACTTACATAGTTCGTCGATGGTTCGAATAGTCTCAAGCAATTCGCCATAATGGGATTCTTGCTTCCACACTTCTGCAAAATACGGCTCAATAGAAAAGCCACGTGGCAAAGGTTGATTACTTTCCACTAACGCACGCATACGTGCAATAAAAATCCACTGTAGCCACTCATGGGGATGCAGCGTATCAATCGCAAAAGGTTCCGTGCTCTGTAGCGCTTCAGCCGAGGGCATGGTTTGTTGCCATAGCTCATGATGCTGCAATTGCGCTTCAAGTTGTTGAAGTAAGTCGACCAATTGGATGTTTGTTGCCATTAATTCCGTCTCGAACCTTGAATTAGCCGAGAATGATACCATTTCTTGTGAAAAGAACATTAGGATGTCGTATTTAATGGAAAACATTCAAACCCTCACTCAGCTGTTAAACAACAGTCAGTGTGAGTATCAAATCTTCGACCTTGGTCGTCGTATCAAGACCATCGAGCCACAAGTCTTTGCTGATGTGGAAAAAGGTCAATGCCCTTACCCATTCCCAATGCAACGCAAAGCACATTTAGCTATTGCATACTGGAATGAGCAAAAGCAGCCTTGGATTTGGTTCTTGAAGTTCGAGTTGGATGAACGTGGCCTGCTCAAGCAAGCGGATATTGGTAACTTCATTAAATACGTCGTAGAAGCCATGGGCACTCGTTTAAGCGAGGAGATGTCGGAAGAGCAGCAACAAAAGCTTTCCAACAACCCATACACTTTCAAACCTGCGGAAGAAAAGATGGCTGTCTTCCACAGCCAAGTTCGCGCTAACTTGGACTTACCCACCAGCCAGTATTACGAGCACACCCAGCACTACTTTAGCGGTGGTTTAGGATGGGAAAACTGGCAAACGGTTGGTCTGCAAGGCATCACCGATATGGCTGCACGCCTAGGCAAAGAGCAAAATGCCGTCACCTTACGTAAAGCCCTAAATCATTTACCTAATGAACCGCTTTACGCTCTACTTGGCGCATTAGAACATGTTGACCTGCAAGAGCGTTTGGCAGAGCGCATTGCTGAGAAAGCGCTACAAGAAATCGAAAGTAACGAGCCAGACTTATTCTTGCTTTCCGCTTTGATTCGTGCCCTAGCTGGCGCACCAATCGAGGTGTCACAGCCAATCTTAAAAGCGATTTTGCAAAGCCCGCGATTGAGTCACCAAGAAGTGTTGATCGGTATTGCTGGCCGCACGTGGCACTTACTAGGTGATGCTGACATCGCTGAGCAATTTTTGCTGCGACTTGCACAAACTGGGAACCAGGCTCTATTTAATCAATTGTTTGCTGACCTAGTGATGCTACCAGAACTAAGGCTGGTTCTTTTGCCTCTGCTGCACTCTAGCCCATCAGAAGAGCTAGCGACTGCATTGGTAAAACTGCAGCAAGCAACAAAGGGATAATAAAGGATTAGGGATGATCGGTGACCTATTAGCCATTTTAGGACTGTGCTTCTTCTGCTTTTTGTTTTGGCAGCAACGACGTCAATCGGAGTTGGCAAAAGCGGCCATTACGCGTAAATGTGAGCAGTTGGATCTGCAATTGGTGAGTATCGCTTTTGGTGCACATAAACTGAAAACGCCAGACGGAATCTGGCGTTGGCATACAGTGTATCAATTTGAGTTTTCATCCCTTGGTGATGATTGCTACCAAGGAGAGTTGACGATGATCGGATTTAGGCCGCTGAACTTTCACCTACCGCCACATCGTTTGTAAATTCCATTTCAAAGTAAGGGCCGTAAAGGTCTTTACTTTCTCTAGTCTTTGTAAATCCAAGTTTTTCCAATACTGCCGTGGATGCTTTGTGATGGCTGTTCACATTCGCTTTGACTTTGTGTAGCCCAAGTTCACGGCACGCTTTCGGGAAAAACGCCTTTAGCGCTTCTGTCGCTAATCCTTTACCCCAATAAGCTTTATCAAAGATAAATCCCAGCTCTGGTTCATGATCCAGGTTCGAAATGAATACGTGTCCCATGTAATCACGACTGGTACTCTCAAGCACCGCCATGCTGTAGACATTCTCATCATCCAGAATCTTCTCAAACAACTGCTTAGCAGAAGACACCGTATGAGGGCCGTTCATCTCTGCGCGATTTCTAGCGCAACAATTCAACATCACGAACTCTAGTTGCAACGACTCATTGTAGGGTAGAAGAAGCATTCTTCTGGTTACTATGGTCACATCTGTTCCTTGATTACAGCAAACTTAATTTATCCACATAACAATAACTCGTGAGCTATCGATTTGTTATGCGGTACATAACGCCATTTAGAGAAGCCGAAAGTTAAACCAACTGATTGGAAAGGATATTGATCTGGATTGTTTTTTATTCAGTGTTGTAAGGAATTTATAAATAATGTGATATTGACACTTTTAATTATTTTAAGTTATGTAAATGCCAAAATAAGAAAGACCCCGACACTAGCGTATCGGGGTCATAGTCTTACTCGCAGCAGTCCGGCTACTAATTAGTGCTCCATGCATCATCCATAATAGTGGCTGATTCCGTCAGCTTAGTCCTTACGTCGCCGTCCTAGCGGTGTCCTTATCATCCTGATAGCTAACATTCCTCGTTAGCGCGCATCACTTGTTCCTTGAGCGGTGTCCTTTGCATCGTCCTGATGCTGTCCTTACCTCAATCCTATGAGGGGCCATTGTCTTTCCTTAGTCATCAACATCCTATTGATGATTGTATCCTTACAATGTCCTACGCTCCTTGCTTGATCACTCATCCTGAATAATCAAATCGTCGTCCTGACGATGACCAAATCCTTGGTGCTTTCCTGTTCCATGTCTGCTTCCTGCCGACAAGGTTTAATTTACGCTTTTCCCTTTAAATCACAATCTACCCTAGAAAATCTTTTGCTGAAAAACTTAGTTAACAGCATGTTAAAATGATATTTTTCATATACTTATAGCAAAAAAATTCTATTTGGCTGATGACGAAATCGTTTTCTCTCACAACCCGTGTGAGAGATCTCGCACAAGGCACTGCCGAAATTGCTATTCGCTAAAATGTGTAGCGCAAAGTATGATGATATAAGTCATTTTAGTAGGGACAAATTATGTTAACTCAAGACGTCACTAAAGAGCTGGAAGCCGTGATGGAACAGTTGCAACAGCAAGGTAAAGAGCCGACCGTTGCTCTCGTTAAAGCTCGAATGAAAACACCTGTGCCGATGCCAGCATTAATCGCAACCATCAAAAGCTGGAAGAACGCCAACCGTATTCCTAAAGTCGAGGTTGCGGTTCAAACTCCAAAGGAAGAAGATCGCATCACCTCGCTCGAAAACACGGTTGCTCAACTGGTGACTCGCGTTGAAGAACTTGAAGCAAAGCTGAGTGAGAAGACATCATGAAGTTGTGGGTAGATGCGGATGCTTGTCCGAAAGTCATTAGAGAGACAATTGTACGTGCCGCTGAGCGAACTGGTGTTGAATGCACATTTGTAGCGAACCATGTGGTCCCTGTACCCAAGCGTGCCAATATTCACTCTCTGCAAGTACCAGCTGGCTTTGATATTGCCGATAACGAAATCGTACGTCGCGTGGAAGCCAATGACTTAGTGATTACCTCTGACATTCCATTGGCAGACGAAGTGATCAGCAAAGGGGCTCAAGCATTAAGCTCACGAGGCGAGTTATATACGAAAGACACCATTAAAGCGCGTTTGAACATTCGTGACTTTATGGACACCATGCGCTCAAGCGGTATTCAAACAGGCGGCCCTGCGGCTCTGTCTCAAACAGAACGCAGAGAGTTCGCTAACCACCTCGATAGAATCCTTGCTAAGCGTTGATGCTCTCTTCCTCCATCAATGAAATCAGCCTATTGATGAAATAGGATTAGTAAAACTCCGTTCTTTGTTGTTATAACAAAAACGGAGTTTTATTTATGAATACAAGGATCGTCCTTCCCCTCTCACTACTTTTTGTCTCTGCTGGTTCACTTGCCAATCAAGAATCTTTTGGCCTCGTAGGAGGCAGTGTTACCTATGGCGAGAGCGTTTTTTCCGTCAAAGACACACCTCAGCTTGGTGCGACACCTAACTTGTTCTATTCAGGTCCCATTGGCTTTGTTGATGGCAGCTTAGCAAGTTGGCAAGTGTTGCCTTATGTTGGGCTATCAGCCAACTGGCGTTTCACGGAAGTATCCGATACGTTTGCCGATCTGCCAAACGGCATCGAAAGTCGTGATGGCAATGGTGAACTTGGTATTACTTTAGGCACCGTTGGTGCAAGACTGACTTATCTGCATGACGTTACCTCAGAACATAACGGTTACGAAGTTCAACTGCATCTCGGTCGGACGCTAAAAACTTGGCTACCTCCGTTTACCCTCACTCCCTTTCTAGAGGTCGATTATCGAGATAAAAAACTCTCCAACCACCTGTACAGTGTCTCAGCACGAGAAGCGGTAGCATCTGGACTAAGAGAGTTTAAAGCCGATTCTACTTTTGTTTATCAAGCTGGAGTTATTGGTTTGTATGAGTTCACACCATCTTGGATAGGCATTACAAAAGCTGAACTCATTCATCATGATAGTGAGAGCCCTTTGATTCAGCGTGATGTCGGTTGGTCATTTGAAGTCGGTTTAACTTACCGTTTTGCAGGGTTATAAATAGACAAAAGCCTGCGAGAAACGCAGGCTTTGATTAAGCTGAGTGAGGTCGCCAATTAAGGCGTGTAGTACGTTGCCGCACCAGGACCTACTGGTAAACCAAATACGAATACCCATAGGTAGAACAGTACACTCCAACCAACAATGAAGACGATTGAGTAAGGTAGCATGGTCGCGATCAGCGTACCGATACCTAGGTTCTTCATGTAGCGTGTTGCTACCGCAAGGATAAGACCGAAGTAGCTCATCATCGGTGTAATGATGTTCGTCGTTGAGTCACCGATACGGTAAGCCGCCTGAATCGTTTCTGGCGCGTAACCCACCAACATTAGCATAGGAACGAAGATTGGTGCTGTCACAGCCCACTGCGCAGATGCCGAACCAATCATCAAGTTGATGAAACCACACATTAGGATGAAGGCGAAGAACAGCATTGGGCCAGTTAGACCAATTTCTTGCAGGAAGCTTGCACCCGCTACCGCGAATACTTGGCCAAAGTTTGTCCACTTGAAGAAGGCAACAAATTGAGCCGCAAAGAATACCAAAACAATGTACATGCCCATTGAAGACATTGACTTCGACATTGCATCAATCACATCGCGATCATTTTTCATAGTGCCAACAACGCGACCGTAAACAAAACCCGGAACTGCGAAGAAAACAAAGATGAACGCAACAATACTCTTCAGGAATGGAGAGCCTGCAACCGTGCCTGCGTCAGAGCGCAGAACACCGTCAGCTGGAACGATAGTCCAAGCCAGTAGCGCAGAAACCGCCAGTACCGCAATACCTGCTAGTTTTAGACCTTTCTTCTCTTCGTCAGTCAGACCACCCATTTTATCTTGAGATAGATCTTCTGCCGCTTCTTCATCATTGTATTTGCCAAGTTTTGGCTCAACGATCTTCTCAGTAACAAATGCACCGGTAATCGCGATAAAGAAGGTAGAAACAAACATGAAGTACCAGTTTACTTCTGGGCCTACTGTGTAAGTTGGGTCAATCATCTGCGCTGCTGTTTCAGTGATACCTGAAAGCAGTGGGTCAACCGTACCAATCAGTAGGTTTGCGGAGTAACCACCAGATACACCAGCAAACGCAGCCGCTAGGCCAGCAAGTGGGTGACGACCTAGAGAGTGGAACAGCATTGCTGCCAGTGGGATCAGTACCACGTAGCCAAGTTCAGAAGCCGTGTTTGAAATGATACCAGCGAAAACTACCGTTACCGTAACCATGCGCTGAGAAGCGCCCATTACTAGGCCACGCATTGCAGCAGAAAGTAGTCCAGAATGTTCTGCAATGGCAACACCCAGCATCGCCACCAGTACGGTACCTAACGGTGCGAAGCCTACGAAGTTTTTCACTAGATTAGTAACAATCAGTTGTAAGCCTTCTGCGTTTAACAGACTAACGACTTGAATCATGCCATCGGCAGCGCGACCAGGAGCACCTTCAGGGCGAGGGTCAACTACGGAAACTTCGAAGTAACCAGCAATGCCAGACATGACTAGGATTGCAAGACAGAAAATAGCGAAAAGTGTGATTGGGTGGGGTAATAGGTTCCCCAAATATTCAACTGTATCTAAGAAGCGCGTGAACATTGGCTTCTTTGGCGAGTTTTGTTTCATTGAAGCAGATGAACTCATCTGTTCCCTCCTTGTATGTATTCCTGCGCATATGTAACAAAAATGTCACTAAGCATGCGCAGGGTACTCGACACAAGGGTTAAGTGAAAGTTCAAAACGTTACAGAATGTAACCAATAGTCGAACTAATGACCTATAATGGATAAAAATATAGTTATATCATCCACGTATAGATCATAAATCAGAATTATAAGTAAGCAGATTCCATAAATTCTCACGATATTTATGGTTATTTCTGCACCGCCTTAAACCGTGGATTCGTTTTGCAAATCACGTATAAACGCCCTCTCCTCTTGACGATTTGACAGTCAGGATGACGGCTTTTTGCACTCTTCAATGATTTAACCACTTTCATCTCTTAATCCTTATCTTTGCCAAATTGACCAAAACGACGATTGAAGTTTGCAATACGACCTTCCGCTTGAACCACACGTTGTTTGCCTGTGTAAAACGGATGGGACGCTGACGAAACGTCTAACGTGAAATATGGGTAAGTTTTGCCATCTTTCCATTCGATAGTTCGGTCGGTTTGCAACGTTGAACCAACCACAAAATATTCGTCTACGCTGGTGTCGTGAAATACCACAGGTCGGTATTTGGGGTGGATACCTGGCTTCATAAAAATAGTCCTTTCGATTAATTGTTATGTTATAACATTTTAATTAATAATCATTCTCAACAAGAAAAGCAAGCAAAATTTATGATACTTTTCTTCTCAAACCTTTCATCAAGACGCAAACCATGTATTCCATAGAGCCAATTGGCATTATTGAAAGCCCGTATAAAGAGAAGTTCGCTGTTCCTCGCCAGCCACGTTTAGTACCCGCAGCGCGATCACGCGTCAAACTTCAAGGCGCAGCAAATAGCCCGGAAGCCGTGCGCGGATTGGAGCAGTTTTCTCATGTTTGGTTGTTGTTTTTGTTTGATCAGAATTTAGAAGCCGGATGGAAACCAACTGTGCGCCCACCTCGCTTGGGCGGTAACGAACGTATTGGCGTGTTTGCTTCACGCTCAACCTTCCGCCCCAACGGCATTGGTATGTCTGCTGTAAAAGTCAAAGGCATCAGTAAAAAAGGCGATCAGATCTATTTAGATCTTGGCAACGTAGACTTGGTTGATGGCACACCGATTGTCGATATCAAACCATACATCCCCTACTCGGATTCGATTAGAGAAGCACAAGGCGGTTATGCCGAAGAAGAGCCTGAAACATCGCAGGTCGAATTCTCTGATATTGCACTGGCAACACTCGAAAAGCATAACGATACTGAGTATGTAAAAACAGTTCTCGAGCAAGTTCTGGCACAAGATCCTCGTCCGGCTTACAAGAAAAACAAGCCTGACAGCAAGGAATATGCGGTAAATTTGTTCGATTTAAACGTCAAGTTCACGGTTAGCGATAACTTAATAACAGTTACTGCGATTGAAAGCTTTTGACAAAGGCATTTGGCTGATATTATAGGCGGCTAACAATTTTCCCCTCGTGGGACCTTCATACTCCTGCCCATTCTGGCTTGAGTATCTAACTTTAATAAACGGATAAATTTAATGCGTACCAGTAATTATCTTCTTTCTACTCTGAAGGAGACTCCAAACGACGCAGAAGTAGTGAGCCACCAGCTCATGCTACGCGCGGGTATGATCCGTAAGCTGGCTTCAGGTCTATACACCTGGCTGCCTACTGGTCTACGTGTGCTGCGTAAAGTCGAAAACATCGTTCGTCAAGAAATCGACAATGCAGGTGCAGTCGAAACTTTGATGCCCGTTGTTCAGCCGTTTGAACTATGGGAAGAGACAGGTCGTTCTGAGAAGATGGGTCCTGAGCTACTTCGCTTTACTGACCGTCATACTCGTCCGTTTGTTCTTAGCCCTACAGCTGAAGAAGTGATCACTAGCCTTGTGCGTAACGAAGTGAGCTCTTACAAACAGCTTCCGCTAAACCTGTACCAAATCCAGACTAAATTCCGCGATGAGCGTCGCCCACGTTTCGGTGTAATGCGTGCACGTGAATTCTGCATGATGGATGCATACAGCTTCGACATCGACAAAGAAGGTCTAGAGAAATCTTACCAAGCGATGCACGATGCTTACTGTAAAGCATTCGATCGCATGGGCCTTGAGTACCGTCCAGTACTTGCTGACTCTGGCGCTATCGGTGGTAGCGGCTCTCAGGAGTTCCACGTACTTGCTGAAAGCGGCGAAGACCTAATCGCATTCTCTACTGAGTCTGATTACGCAGCGAACATCGAAAAAGCAGAAGCGGCAGCGCCTGCAGGTGAGCGTGCTGAGCCAACTCAAGAGATGATGCTGGTTGATACGCCAAACGCAAAAACTATTGCGGAACTTGTAGAGCAGCACGGTCTACCAATCGAGAAGACGGTTAAAACTCTATTCGTTAAAGCGTCTGATGAAATAGATGCTGACATCATCGCTCTTATCGTTCGTGGTGACCACGAGCTAAACGAAGTGAAAGCAGAAAACCTACCTCAAGTTGCTTCTCCACTAGAGATGGCAACAGAAGAGGAAATGCGTGCACTGATCGGTGCTGGCGCTGGTTCTCTAGGCCCTGTTGGTCTTGAACTGCCATTCATCGTTGACCGCTCTGTTGCTGCAATGAGCGACTTCGGCGCGGGTGCAAACATCGATGGTAAACACTACTTCGGTATCAACTGGGGTCGTGACGTAGAACTAGGCCAAGTTGAAGACCTACGTAACGTAGTAGAAGGCGATCCAAGCCCATGTGGTCAAGGTACGCTAATGCTTAAGCGTGGTATCGAAGTTGGTCACATCTTCCAACTAGGTAATGTTTACTCTCAAGCGATGAACTGTGGTGTTCTTGGTCCTGACGGTAAAAACGTAATCCTAGAAATGGGTTGTTACGGTATCGGTGTATCACGTGTTGTTGCTTCTGCAATCGAGCAAAACCACGACAAATACGGCATCATCTGGCCAGACGCACTAGCGCCTTTCCAAGTGGCTATCGTACCAATGAACATGCACAAGTCAGAAGAAGTGAAAGAAGCGGCTGAGAAGCTGTACGCTGAACTGACGGCTATGGGTATCGAAGTACTATTCGATGACCGTAAAGAGCGCCCAGGCGTAATGTTCTCTGATATGGAACTTATCGGTATTCCTCACACTATCGTGATCGGTGATCGTTCAATGAAAGAAGGTAACTTCGAGTACAAGAACCGCCGCTCTGGTGAGAAGACAGCCGTTGCAATGGCAGACATCGTTGAGCACGTTAAAGCTCAGCTACAATAAGCTGCACTAAGCACACTGTGCTGAGTATATAGCGATGAAAAGGGTTGGCTTCGGTCAGCCCTTTTTTACGTCTGTTTTTTAAGCCTGTTGGCCCTCTCTAATATTAGCGCTGTTAATCTTTGGTTCAGATTCATCACCTTACACTGAATTCAATCTAGTAAGGAGGTCACTCATGGATCTAAAAAGTCTTCTTAACCAAGCTCTCAAATCAGACCTGCTCAAGCAAGGTACCGATGCGCTTGGTAAACAATCGAGCAATATCAAATCTTCATCTAATTCTAGCCAACTAAAAACTCTTGGAGCAGGTGCGATCGGCGGCGGCCTTATCGGCATGCTAATGGGTTCGAAGAAAAGCAAAAAGATGGCAAAGAAGATGGGCTCTGGCGCACTCAAAGTCGGGGGCGCGGCAGCATTAGGCGCTTTGGCTTACAAAGTTTACAACGATTGGCAAGCAAAGCAGGATACACAAGGCGTCACCGAAACCTTCAATCCAGATGACAACAAACACGCGAAACTGATTCTCAAAGCCATGATTGGCGCTGCAAAAGCAGATGGGCATGTCGATGAAGAAGAAATGGCTCGCATCGAGCAAGCGCTAACAGAAATGGGCGCAGACGATCATGTAAGACAGTTGGTTCATCAAGAGCTGCATAAACCTCTCGATCCAACAGAAATCGCGCGCTTAGCAACGTCGCCACAACAAGCATCAGAAATTTATCTGGCGTCACTGATTGTGGCCGATGAGCAAAATTTTATGGAAAAAGCTTACTTACAAGAGCTTGCGAAACAGCTCAACCTTTCTCCAGAGGTCACGCATCAATTGGAAGCACAATTACAGTGATGAATGTTTGTTCAACTTGCCTATGAATTTGAGCCAAAACAACTCTCTGCTTTGAGTTTCAAAACGGCTATGTGTATATTGAGATAAGTTATCATTTAGTGGAAAGAAAACATGCAAGTATACGGCTGTTGTGATTTGGTTCGTGAGCTTTACGCTCAAATCGGTAGTGGCGATCAAGCTTACATTCCTCAAGCAATTTCATGCGCAGTAAAAGCACTAAACGACGTTGCTGCAGACGAGTCACTGCCTAAAGATGTTCGCGAAAAAGCAGCATTTGCTGCGGCAAACCTACTGATCTCTGATTTCGAGGACTAGCAATGAATCTGGCGAACTTTGAATCGATGGATACAATCATGCTGATGAGCATCGTCAACATGAAGCTACGTGACGACTTCGGTGGTGATCTGGATAAACTGGTTGCATTCTTTGATATCGACCGCGCAGCACTTGAAGCAAAGCTGGCAACGGCGGGTTTTGACTTTCTGCCTGACGCTGGTCAGTTTCGTTAATCGTTCATCGCGACGGGCAACGTAAACATCGAATAGAAAAAAGGGCTTGATGCATTCATCAAGCCCTTTTCTTTTGTGCTTTGCGTAAGTCGATTAGCCGAACGAAGCCCAGATAACTGTCGCTACTAGAATCGGACAAACAAACTTCACGTATGCTGGCCACAACTTACCAAACCAACCTTGAGTGAACTCAGGGCAACCTTGTTCAAGCTCTTTGATTTTCGAATGACGGTTCCATACCCAACCACCAAATAGACAGAACAGTAGCGCCGCCATTGGCTGTAGGTATTGCGTTGCGATGGTCGCAACCATGCCAAACAGTGCGCCGAAGTTAAATACAATAACCACACTGAACAGCGCAATCAGTCCACCTAATACCCAGCTTGTCGTGCTGCGTTTAGTGTTGAATCGCTCACCTACCAGTGCAACTGGACATTCCAGCATCGAGATAGATGAAGTCAGTGCTGCAATCGTCAGTAGTAAGAAGAAAACGATTGAGAACAGTTGGCCAAGCAAGCCTAAGCTATCAAACATCAGCGGAAGAACAGTAAATACCAAAGTGTCTGAACTTAATAGCGAACCATCTTCTGCATAGATTTGAACGCCTTTTTGCATCGCAACGAACATTGCTGGCATCACTACTAGACCAGCAATAAAGGCAACCGCGGTATCTACCATAGTCACGTTCATCGCCATCTTAGGCAGGTTCTCTTTCTTGCTCAGGTAGGAGCCGTAAATAAGCATCGAACAACCACCAATCGTTAGCGAGAAGAAACCTTGTCCCATTGCTGCAAGGATAAGTTTGCGATCCCATACTTTCTCGAAATCAGGTACCAGGTAGTGCTTCAAACCTTCCATCGCACCATTTTGCGTCATGATGTAGATGAACAGCAAACCAAACAGAACAAACAGTGCTGGCATTAGACGTGTAGACCACTTCTCAATGCCCTGCTTCACGCCGCCTTGTACGATCAAAATGGTTAATACATAAAATGTAATCGTACCAAACAAGTTGCGTTCAACGCTGAAGCCTTTCAACCATTGTGTCGCCGCTTCCATGCCCATGATGTCGGTAACCGCGCCCAACATAAAGCAGATCAACCAACCGCCTACAATCGAGTAAAACGCCAAAACCGCACTTGGCACGCTTAGGCCAATCCAACCAACTAGGCCGCCAAGCTTCTTGCCCACTGGGTTGTCTGTTAGAGAGCGCATACTGTCGACTGGGTTGGCTTGACCATGACGACCAATCGCCATTTCAACCACCAGCATTGGGAATGCAACGATAAGAATCATCACCAAGTACACCAACAAGAAGGCGCCGCCGCCGTTGCTTGCTGCTTGGGTAGGAAAGCCCCAAATGTTACCTAGACCCACCGCGGCACCAGCTGCCGCTAAGATGAAACCAAGGCGTGAACCAAAATGCTCACGAGGCTGAGAAGAAGTTTGTTGCGTCATACCACTCACACAAATATCAATGAACTAGCTAACTAGTACACTATAGCAATATCATCTTCTCAACAAGAGCGATTAGGTTAATTACTCGACAGTTAGAACAATTAGTAGATATTCAGTTTGTAAATTTCTACGTACAACAATAAACGACTAAAAAACAAAAAGGGCCGTTGATGACTCAACGACCCTTTTTATAAGTCTTGGTGGGTACAGATTAGCGCGCTATTCCACCACTTCCCAAACTTCTTATATTGTGAAGACTTGGTAATCTTTCAGCTCTGGGATCTTCTTCAGTAGGTCTTGTTCTTCACCCGCCATATCATCCAGAGATTCACACAAATCTTCCGCTTGTTTTTCTACGTCTTTCGAATGTTCTGCTAGGCGCTCTTGTACCTTAGCTTGCAGTTCGGCCATGCTTTCAGACAGCGCAGTTAGGTTCAAACCACCGTCTTCTTTCATCTTGGCAGACAATGCATCAAATGCACTGGTTAGGAATTCTTTGTTAAAGATTTCTTGTGCTTTTTCGAAGTCTTGTGACCATGATTCAGTCATCGAATCAAAGCTATCAGCAGGCAGAATAAAATCACCATCTTTGTAATAACGCGCTTCCACATCGGCAAAGAAGTCTTTTACTGCGACTTTCACGTTATCAAATGAATCTGGCGCATCAAGGCTAACCGCGATGTCATCTATAATGTCGTTTGCCAATGCTAAGCCATCACTTGCCAACTGTTTTGCTTGCGGAATGTAAGCATTCATCTTCTCGCGGTAATTCTCGATGGCCGCTTTCTGATCATCATCAAGCTCGATCAGCTCGCCTTTGATAAACAGGTTATTGTCTTCGTCGACAACCGCTTTTTCACCATTGGTATGCACGATTTCTAAGTTCTGACCATCCATACGAACTTCGTTGTTAATATCGACGCGACACTGGGCTGCATAGCCACTGGCGCTGATGGTCAACAATGAGAGTGTGAGCAGTTTCTTCATTACTTTCTCTTTTTTCATGGTTATTCTGTTTAACTATAACAAGCAACTATGGATAAGATGTCAGCAAACCGTCACGACTTCATAACAAGTTGTTTTATCACCAATTTTTACATCAATCTCTTCCCCCTCTTCTTTGCCGACCAAGGCACAACCAAGGGGGGATTTCGGCGTGAGAACAAACACTTCTTTGCCTTGCCATTCAACGGTTAGTCCACCGGAGCAAGGGCCAATAAAGAAGGCTTTTTCAACATCATTCTCGTCCACTAATTCCACATAAGCACCAACCGAAATACATGCATCGTAAAAATCACGCAGCACAAGAGTGCGGTACTGGCGAAGCTCTTCTTCACTCTCTTGTACACGCATTGCTTGCCCGTGTGCCAGATATGACGCCTCAAGCGCTAATGTGTCGTACTTGTGCTCAGGTACGGTCTCTTCATCGGTCGCAGCGTCAATAGCTCTTTGCGTCGAGGCATGAGCAACTTGCAGTTTATCTTCGAGTTGTTGAATGATTATTTGGACTAAATCGACTTTGTTCATACTTTTAGGGCGCGCGTTTGGCACTCAGGGTGTGTTAATGTAGCCCAGTTTATCATCAAACCAAGGTTTCCCTATTATGCAAAGTGACTCGCTTCAGCAAACGCTTCAATCCGTGTTCGGGTTTGACTCATTAAGATCCGGCCAACAACCGGTGATTGAAGCAGTAATGAACGGACACTCAGCCGCTGCCATCTTCCCAACTGGCTCAGGGAAATCGCTTTGCTACCAACTTCCTGCTACTCAGTTACCACACCTGACGTTGGTGATTTCACCGCTTCTTGCATTAATGAAAGACCAACTAAGCTTCTTACAAAGCAGAGGCATTGCTGCGGCATCTATCGACAGTAGCCAAAGCCGTGAAGAAGCACAGCAGGTGATGGCTGGTGTGAAGAATGGACATATCAAGATTTTGATGATCTCGGTGGAGCGACTCAAGAACGAACGTTTTCGCGAGTTCATTCGTCAAATTCCGCTTTCTCTAATGGTGGTCGACGAAGCGCACTGTATCTCAGAATGGGGTCATAACTTCCGTCCTGACTACCTTAAACTGCCGCAATACCAACGTGAACTGAATATTCCGCAAACCCTGTTGCTAACCGCAACAGCAACGCCTGCGGTTATTGAAGACATGCAAAGCAAGTTTAATATCGCTGACGAGAATATTACGGTTACTGGTTTCTATCGCTCTAATCTCGATATTTCTGTGGTGCCTTGCGAGGAAGAAAATAAGCAAACACAGCTGAATGACATCATTACTGCGGCCCCTAAACTGCCGAGTATCGTGTACGTAACTCAACAGCAAACCGCAGAGCAAGTTGCTAGCTCACTGATTCGTTTAGGCATCAATGCTCATGCTTACCACGCAGGTATGAAAAGCGACATACGCGAGAAAATCCAACAGCAGTTTATGGACTCACAAATCGACTGCATTGTCGCCACAATCGCGTTTGGTATGGGGGTAGATAAATCCGACATTCGTCGTGTTATTCACTTCGATTTACCGAAATCTATCGAAAACTACGCACAAGAAATCGGGCGCGCTGGACGAGATGGGCAGCGCTCGGAGTGTATTCTTTTGGGGAATACTTCTGGCTTAACAGTATTAGAGAACTTTGTTTACGGTGACACGCCAGAGCCAAGCTCAATCAATTATGTATTAGAACAAATTCGCGAGAACACGCCTCAGTGGGAAGTGATGGCGCTACGCTTATCTCGCGACAGCAATATTCGCCAACTGCCACTAAAGACCTTGTTGGTTTACCTAGAGTTGGCAAAAGTGATTGAAGCCAAATACAGCTATTTCGCGGAATATCGCTTCAAGTTCTTACAAGACCAATCTTTTATCCTCAATCAGTTCCAAGGTGAACGACGTCAGTTTGTTGAAGCTATTTTTGCTTGTTCAACCAAAGCGAAAGTGTGGTGCCAAGTGGATTTAGAAGCCTTGTGGGTGAACTATCAATCTGAGCGTAGTCGTGTAGTTGCGGCGCTTGATTACTTCCACCAAAACGGTTGGATTGAATTAGAAAGCAAACAGCTCACGGATGTGTATTCGGTTCTCCCTGCGACTCAAAATCAAGAAGCGATTTCTCAGCATTTGGCTGAGCTGTTCCAATCCAAAGAACAGAAAGACATTGAACGAATTCATACTATGTTGAATCTGTTCCAATCATCGGACTGCTTGAGCTATCAGTTAGCGCATTATTTTGCTGATCACAATGCACCAACGCAATGTGGCCACTGTTCTGTGTGTCGTGGACAAGTCGCATCATTCCCTCAGCCACAACAAGTACAACCTGAGTTGACTCACCTATCCGCTTGGGTTGATGAATTTGTCCAACTTTCACCAACGGTGATTAGCAATGCCGCTGTGGCGCGCTTCCTGTGTGGGATCAGCACGCCAATCATTGCTCAGCTTAAAGCCAGCAAACTGCGAGGCTATGGTTCAATGGCGAATGTCTCTTTTGCACTGGTACTAAAGCAGGTTGAGTTAGCACGAGCTTAGAAGAAACTCAATTGACGCGCTTGTTGTTCAGGCTTGAGCATCACACTCAGGCCTAACAGCCTTATTTCTCGGCCGTTTTGGCGCTTGAGAATGTCTCTTAGCAGCACTTTGAAGTCTTCGAGTTCAAGTTGAGGATGAATGTGCTCGATCGTTGTGAGTTGAAAATCAGCAAACTTGAGCTTGATCCCCTGCTTGATGATCGATTTATCTGGGCTGGCTTTCTCTAAACGTCTCTCCAGTTCAGGGTACAACTTGTCTTCAATCACCTTCCAGCACTCATCATAAGTAGCAATGTTTTCGCTAAACGTACGCTCTACCCCAACCGATTTACGTTCGCGCTCGACCACCACTTCGCGATCATCAATGCCATGGCTACGCTTCCACAAGGACGCACCTTGGCGCCCAAATTGGCGCAACAGCTCACGGTAATCACTGTTTTTGATGTCTTCACATAGGTAGAAGCCTGCTTGGTGTAGTTTCTCCAAACTGACTTTGCCAACACCGGGAATCTTTTCTAGCGGTAGTTTATCCACCACTTCTTGAACCTTCTCTGGCGGAATCACAAACTGACCATTAGGCTTATTCATATCAGAGGCGACTTTGGCGAGAAACTTAATCGGCGCAATACCGGCAGATGCCGTTAATCCCAACTCAGAGTATATGTCGTTGCGAATTGACTCAGCGATTAAGGTCGCAGAGCCTCGGCACATCTTAGAATCAGTCACATCCAAATAAGCTTCATCGAGAGACAGCGGTTCTATTAGCGGGGTATATCGCTCAAAAATGGCGCGTATCTGTTGGGAAACTTGTTTATAGACGTGCATTCTACCGGGAACCACGAGTAAGTTCGGGCATAACTGGAGCGCACGCGCTGTTGGCATCGCACTACGAACACCAAATTTGCGCGCTTCATAATTACACGTACTGATCACCCCACGTTGTTTCTCATGACCGCCGACAGCAAGAGCCGTCCCTCGGTAACTTGGGTTGTCACGCATTTCTACAGCGGCGTAAAAGCAATCCATATCAACGTGAATGATTTTTCTTACTCGTTCTTGCACGATCTACACACAAATAACACTGTTTAAAAAAACAGTATAGCGATAAATAGGCGCATTTAAAATAGTGTTATCTGGAGCCAGAGCCAAGAATTTTTTCATGGTAATCACCCCACTTTCTATTATTATTGAGCTCTATAACATTAAAAGTAATTTATATACAAAAGTAGGGAAACTTTTTGAGTAAGAGAATTTTGGTTGTCGAAGACAGCCGTGCTTATAGAAATTACCTGCAGCAAATATTAACGAAAGCGGGCTACGAAGTACTTGCTGCTGAAAGTTATGATGAAGCGAAATCAACCTTAGCTTCACAACCAGAGCTGTTGTGCGCTGTATTAGATTACTGTTTGCCAGATGCTCAAGATGGCGAAATTATTGATCTGCTGTTATCTCATAACCAAAAAGTTATCGTGCTAACAGCCATGTTCCAAGAAGATATTCGTGAGCAGATGCTAGCGAAAGGTGTATTGGATTACATACTGAAAGACAGCATGGCTTCTGTCTCTTACCTACTTCCTCTCATTAAGCGCTTAACAAATAACCAGCAGCATAAGTGTTTGGTTGTAGACGACTCAATGACTGTTCGCCACCACGTTGTGCAGTTGTTAGAGCACCAATATATCCAAACACTTCAGGCTGAGAATGGCCAACAAGCGATTGAGTTAATAGAACAAAATCCCGACATCACATTTATACTCACCGATCATGACATGCCAATAAAAGATGGCATTACAATGATCCGTGAATTACGGCAGAATTTTGATAAAAACCAACTCGCTATTCTTGGTATCTCTGGAAGTGATGACCACACAATGACCGCTCGCTTCCTCAAAGCCGGCGCTAATGATTTCTTATATAAGCCATTTAATCAGGAAGAGTTTTTCTGCCGTGTTCATCAAATACTGGATATGAAGGAAGCAACAACAGAACTGTTTAGAATGGCAAACCAAGATGCTTTGACTGGATTGTGGAATCGCCGCTTCCTGTTTGGCCAAGCTTGTGATGGTTGCGAAAAACGTAATATTGCCATGTTAGATATCGACTTCTTTAAAAAAGTGAATGATAACTACGGGCACGATGGTGGCGATGCGGCACTCGTTATGGTCGCGAATATATTAAAAATCTATTTCCCAGATGATGTGATTGCGCGTTTCGGCGGCGAAGAGTTTTGTATTCAAGCGTGCGGTAGTTATGAAGATTTTGTGACCCGCTTGGAGCAAATGCGTCAACGAGTGGAGAAGACCCCTATTCCTTATCAAGATAAGAACATTCAAGTGACCATTAGTGTTGGTGTGGCGAGTGTTGAAGGTGATCTTGACCAACAGATTAAAGTGGCAGACGACCGTTTATATCAAGCAAAAGGGAATGGGCGAAACCAAACTATTTATCAGTAAGCCTCTCCTCTTGATATAAAGCCTAAAAAACAAAACCCAGCCATTAGCTGGGTTTTATCATTCTTGCTATCGCTGATTAAGCAATGCGATCTTTTTCCCATGCAGCCAGCTTTTCTGCGCGGGCAGCTTCACGAGCTTCACGCTTCTTACGCGCATCACATGGCTCTGGGCAGTTACATACCTTCTCAATACCAACCGCACCAAGACCACCACAACTGCCTTTTACCACCTTCTTTTGGAAGATGTAACCCACTGCCATCGCTGCAATCACCGCAACAAAAACAGCAAAAGTAATTAGAAATGTACTCATAAGGACATGCTCACTTCTGTTGTTATTTCTTCATGAACGGCTTGTATGCTTCCGAAGCCAGCTCTTTAAAACCATCATCCGTTTTCACAATCATGAAAACAGGAATGTTATTTTCGTTCGCGATTTCCATGCCTTTGTCTTCACCTAGTACCATAAGGCCGGTTGCAAGACCATCAGCCGTCATCGACGATTTATCCAGTACCGTTACAGACACCACTTTATGATGGATTGGTTTGCCTGTTTGCGGATTGATGATGTGAGAGTATCGCACACCATTGCTCTCAAAGTAATTGCGATAGTCACCACTTGTTGCAATTGCCATGTCGCCAGGCTCAATAATTTCTTGAATTGAGCGCTCATCAACAGTTGGCTTTTCAATGGCAATACGCCATGGCACACCTTCGCGGTTAATACCTTTCAAACGCATTTCACCACCAACTTCTACCATGTAGTTGTGAATGCCTTGTGATTGTAGGTAATCCGCAACCACATCAACACCCCAACCTTTTGCGATAGTCGATAGGTCAACGTACAAGTTTGGAATGTCTTTCGACATTTTATTGCCTTCAACCGAAAGGTGGTGAATACCTGTGTTTGCTTTACGAGCTGCTAGCTCTTCATCTGTCGGAACCACATCTGGACGCGCTTCTGGACCAAAGCCCCAAAGATTCACTAGTGGGCCAACGGTTACGTCTAGTGCGCCTAGAGTAAGACCGTTCAAGCGAATCGCTTCTTTCACTACCGTTGCTGTTTGCGGAGATACTTCAAATGGCTCACTGGTCTGGTGTTGGTTAAAACGGCTAAGCTCTGAATCTTCACGGTAAGTCGACATCTGATCGTTCACTTCTTCAAGTAGGCGATCGATTTCTGTTTGCAAAACTTCAGGCGATGGCAGGCCATCTTGCTCGATGTATTTAATGTTGTATGTGGTACCCATTGTTGGGCCACTTAAATGAACTTGATCTGCAGGCTGTTCACAACCAGCTAGAACCAATAGAGAAGCGAATGCAACAAGCCACTTTTTCACTTGTTTACTCCTATTGTCGTTAAATTGATATGGAAAATGGGTTCTCTCAAGACAAACCGATTTCCTATAGCAACTGTTGAATATGGTTTCTATTTCTACAAAAAATAATGGCTAGCTCTTAGAGAGCTAGCCATAGATTCAATCACTTAGGGGGATTAACCACCGAAGTCATCTAGAAGGATGTTTTCATCCTCTACACCTAGATCTTTCAGCATGCCGATTACAGCCGCGTTCATCATAGGTGGACCACACATGTAGTACTCACAGTCTTCTGGCGCTTCGTGATCACGTAGGTAGTTCTCGTAAAGAACGTTGTGAATGAAGCCAGTGTAACCATCCCAGTTATCTTCTGGCATAGGGTCAGACAGTGCACAGTGCCATACGAAGTTATCGTTGTCAGCCGCTAGGCCATCGAAGTCTTCTACGTAGAACATTTCACGCTTAGAACGTGCACCATACCAGAATGACATCTTACGCTTAGAGTGCAGACGTTTCAGCTGGTCGAAGATATGAGAACGCATTGGAGCCATACCTGCACCACCACCAACGAATACCATTTCAGCGTCAGTGTCTTTCGCGAAGAACTCACCAAATGGACCAGAGATCGTACACTTGTCGCCTTCTTTTAGAGACCAAATAAACGATGACATGATACCAGGTGGTACGTCAGGGTTGTTTGGCGGCGGCGTAGCGATACGCACGTTAAGCATGATGATACCGTGCTCTTCTGGGTAGTTAGCCATAGAGTATGCGCGGATCGTTTCTTCGTTTACCTTAGACTCGTAGCGGAACAGGTTAAACTTGTCCCAATCTTCACGGTATTCTTCAGGTACATCGAAATCAGCGTATTTAACGTGGTGAGCTGGCGCTTCAATCTGGATGTAACCACCAGCACGGAAAGGTACTGATTCGCCATCTGGGATTTGTAGCTTAAGCTCTTTGATGAATGTTGCTTTGTTATCGTTAGAGATAACAGTACATTCCCACTTCTTAACGCCGAAGATTTCTTCAGGAAGTTCGATGTCCATGTCAGTTTTCATTGCAACCTGACACGCTAGACGCTCACCTTCACGTGCTTCACCTTTAGTAATGTGGTCAAGCTCGGTAGGTAGGATGTCACCACCACCTGATTTAACTTTTACGCGACACTGACCACAAGAGCCACCGCCACCACAAGCAGAAGATACGAATACGCCAGCACCAGCTAACGCAGATAGTAGCTTACCACCTGGTTGTGTAACGATCGCCAGTGAAGGGTCATCGTTCACAGAAATTGTAATGTCACCTGTTGGTACAAGCTTAGACTTAGCGAAAAGAATCACTAGTACTAGCGCAAGTACGATCAGAGTAAACATCACTACACCAAGAATAATGTCCATTGACTATTCCTTAATTGTTGCGGTTTACCCGACTTACAGTTGAACACCAGAGAAAGACATAAAGCCTAACGCCATTAGACCTACAGTGATGAACGTGATACCTAGACCACGTAGACCAGGAGGTACATCTGAGTACTTCATCTTCTCACGGATACCTGCAAGAGCGACGATCGCTAGCATCCAGCCCACACCAGAGCCGAAACCGTAAACAACAGATTCCGCAAAGTTGTAGTCACGTTGTACCATGAAAGATACACCACCGAAGATCGCACAGTTTACTGTGATCAGCGGTAGGAAGATGCCTAGCGCGTTGTACAAAGGTGGGAAGAAACGGTCAAGAACCATCTCTAGTATCTGTACAAGTGCTGCGATTACACCGATGAAGGTGATGAAGTTTAGGAAGCTAAGGTCTACGCCCTCAACTAACGCGTTCTCTTTCAGAACTAGGTTGTAAACTAGGTTGTTCACAGGAACCGCGATAGTTAGTACTACCACAACTGCAACACCTAGACCGAAAGAAGTCTTAACTTTCTTAGATACGGCAAGGAAAGTACACATACCTAGGAAGAAAGACAGTGCCATGTTTTCGATGAAAATCGATTTAACTAGCAGGCTGATGTAATGTTCCATGACGTCCTTACTCCTTCGCTTCGATTTGTTCAGGTCTGATAATGCGGATAGCCCAGATCATGAAACCGATTAAGAAGAATGCTGATGGTGCAAGTAGCATCAGACCGTTTGGCTGGTACCAACCACCGTTGCTCACTAGAGGTAGAACTTCCAGGCCAAATAGTTTGCCTGAGCCAAATAGCTCACGGAAGAAACCAACAGTGATAAGAACGAAACCGTAACCAAGACCGTTACCGATACCATCAATTAGCGATGGGATTGGCGCAGATTTCATTGCGAATGCTTCTGCACGACCCATTACGATACAGTTCGTAATGATCAGACCTACGAATACAGATAGCTGTTTAGAGATATCGTATAGGTATGCTTTAAGCACCTGGTCTACCACGATTACTAGTGATGCGATGATTGCCATCTGAACGATGATACGCACACTGTTAGGAATGTGGTTACGGATTAAAGAAACAGAGAAGTTCGACAGTGCAGTTACAAACGTTACCGCTAGTGTCATTACAAATGCTGTTTCTAGTTTAGTTGTTACTGCAAGAGCAGAACATACACCAAGAACCTGCAGCGCGATCGGGTTGTTATCCAACACCGGCGCCATAATGCTCTTTTTAATGTTTTGTGCGCTAGACATTAGTTCAGACCTCCGTCACGAACTTTTGCTAGGAAAGGACCGAAGCCCATGTCACCTAACCAGAAGTCAAATGTACCTTGAACACCGTTACCAGTTAGTGTCGCACCAGATAGGCCATCAACGCCGTGTTCAGAACCTTCTGGAGCACCACCTTTAACAATCTTGATTGCTGGTTTGTGGTTCTCATCGAATAGTTTCTTACCAACGAATTGAGCGCGCCATGCTGGGTTTTCTACTTCACCACCAAGTCCAGGAGTTTCACCTTGCTCGTAGTAAGTAATACCAGACACAGTGTTACCGTCAGTTTCAACCGCAACGAATGCGTACATCATTGACCAAAGACCTGTACCGTGAACAGGGATGATAACTTTCGAGATTTCATCACCACTTTTCACTAGGTAAACGATACCTGTGTTAGCACGACGTAGGATCTTAGCTTTGTCTTCATCAGCTGTTAGCTTGATAGACTCAGCTGGATCTTTAGCGGCTTTACGTTGGTCGTAGTTAGCTGCTGTAGAGCCATCTTCAGCTTTCTCTACAAAGTCACCCGTTTTGAAATCAACTAGACGAGGTTCAATGTATTGTGCAAATAGCTCAGGTACTTTTTTACCGTCTGCTTCAATGCCAGCAACTTCTACAATCTTAGATTGCTTATCTAGGACAGCGTTAGCTTTTTGCTTGTCACGCAGGCCTACGGCTGCTGTTGATACGATGATTGAACAAACAAGGCTCAACCCGATAACAACACCCAGCGTCTTTTTAATGCTGTCGTTATTACTTGCCATAGCGTGCTAGTCTCCGCTTGATGTTCTTCTCGATAACCACATGGTCGAACAGAGGTGCGAATAGGTTCGCGAATAGAATCGCCAGCATCATACCTTCAGGGTAAGCTGGGTTAACTACACGAATCATCACACACATTGCACCGATTAGGATGCCGTACCACCACTTACCGCCATTGGTAAATGAAGCTGATACAGGGTCTGTTGCCATGAAGAACATACCGAATGCAAAACCACCTAGAACTAGGTGCCAGTGCCAAGGCATGTTGAACATTGGGTTGGTGTCAGAGCCAATCACGTTGAATAGTGTTGACACTGCAATCATACCGATCATTACACCCGCAATGATACGCCACGAAGCGATTCGCATGTATACGATCATCGCTGCACCGATCATTAGAGCTAGAGTCGATACTTCACCAATTGAACCAGGGATGTTACCGATGAAAGCATCCATCCAAGTGATAGGAGCGCCAGTGATGTTGTTGATCAACGCGCCGCTACCGCCGTGAGCCCATTGGCTAAGAGCAGTTGCACCAGAGAAGCCGTCAGCTGCTGTCCATACTACGTCACCCGAGATTTGTGCTGGGTAAGCAAAGAATAGGAAAGCACGACCCGCAAGAGCAGGGTTCAAGAAGTTACGACCTGTACCACCGAAGATCTCTTTAGCAACAACAACACCAAATGTGATACCTAGTGCCGCTTGCCATAGAGGTAGCGTTGGTGGAACGATAAGTGCGAATAGGATAGAAGTTACAAAGAAGCCTTCGTTAACTTCGTGCTTACGCACCATACAGAAAAGTACTTCCCAGAAGCCACCAACAATAAATACTGTTGCGTAGATCGGTAGGAAGTAAGTCGCACCTAGTAGCATCTTACTGCCAACACCAGCTTCAGCACCGATGGTGCCGCCAAACATTTCTGTTAGCCAGTAGTGCCAGTTACCTGCGATAACTGTCGCTAGTTGATCACCAGCGTACATGTGGTTAAGTGCTGCGATAGCTTGGCCACCCGCGTTGTACATACCCCAGAACATTGCTGGGAATACCGCGAACCAAACCATGATCATGATACGTTTTAAGTCAACGCTATCACGAACGTGCGAGCTACGTTTTGTTACTAGACCTGGCGTGTAGAAAAGTGTTGCTGCTGCTTCGTACAGTGCAAACCATTTTTCGTGTTTACCGCCTGGTTCAAAATGATGCTCGATATCCTCTATGAATTTCTTAAGCATGGATTACCCTTCCTTCACAATGGTATCTAGGCATTCACGAAGTAGCAGACCGTACTCGTATTTACCAGGACATACAAAGGTGCACAATGCCAAATCTTCTTCATCCAGTTCAAGTGCACCCAGCGCTTGAGCACTGTCAGTATCACCGGCACATAGATCACGAAGTAGCAAAGTAGGTTCCATATCAAGTGGCATTACACGTTCGTAGTTGCCGATTGGAACCATTGCACGATCACTACCGTTAGTTGTCGTTGTCATATTGAACAACTGACCTTTAAAGATGTGACCAAGGAAAGATTTTGTGATTGAGAATTTGTTTTTACCAGGAACAGCCCAGCCAAACAGTTCTTTCTCACGACCTTCACGCAGGACAGAAACCTGCTGATGGTAACGGCCAAGGTAAGCATGTGGACCAGACGCTTGTGTACCAGAAAGTACCGAGCCTGAAATCACACGAACTTCGCCTGGCATCAATTCGCTGTCAGTTAGGTCTTCAAGAGAAGCACCTACAACAGTACGAAGAAGACGTGGGTTATTCACTACAGGACCAGCAAGAGATACAACGCGATCTGTGTATAGCTCACCAGTTAGGAATAACTTACCGAACGCGATAACGTCTTGGTAGTTGATGCTCCAAGCCACGTTTTGTGCATTTACTGGGTATAGGAAATGCATGTGGGTGCCAGCAAGACCTGCTGGGTGAGGGCCATCGAAGACGTGTTCTTCTACGTTAGACTGAGAAGAGCGTGGCAAGCTAGTGCCAGATTTACATACGTAAACCTTGCCTTCTGTCAGGGCTGAAAGAATGTCTAGACCTGCAACGAATGCTTCTTGTTGTTCATTGATGATCAACTCAGGCTGTGCTGCTAGTGGATTAGTATCCATTGCAGTTACGAAAATAGCCTTAGTAGCAGACTCGATTGCTGGAACCTTGCTAAACGGACGAGTACGTAAAGCGGTCCAAAGGCCAGATTCAACCAATTGAGTCTTGATCACTTCGCGATCTAGACCTGCTAGTTGAGCTGCTTCGAACTTATCAAATGTAACCTGCTCTTCGCCTGCCACTTCAATCACTACAGATTGAAGTACACGCTTAGCGCCACGGTTAACTTCGATCACTTTACCGGCTGCTGGAGCAGTGAACTTAACGCCAGGGTTCTTCTTGTCTTCAAAAAGAACTTGCGCTTTTTTCACTTCATCGCCAACGCGGACATGCATGGTAGGACGCATGCCAACGTACTCTTCGCCAAGCAAGGCGACTTTTTTGATGGTCTTACCATCATTAATCACCTGGGATGGAGCTCCTGCGATAGGAAGATCCAAGCCCTTCTTTATTGTAATCATACGCACTTGCACTACTTTTATCGGGAAAAAGATTCTTTTGATTGCGTAACTTTTAGACACGACATCAGTGTCCGGTTTTGATGCTGTTTAAAACATCAAAATCGCAACATCCTATTAAAAATCTCATCACATTTTTTGAGCGAGATTTATCAGGTGCAGTAGTCTAGCATTTTTTGGGAACTTGATGCCATGACCAATGATAGCAATAGTGGTTTTATTTCGACCGAATCAGATCTAAAAGGCTAAAGAATAGTCATAAGTTTGAACCATCGCACAATTGCATCGTCCTCTACGAATACCTATTTAGTGATACATTCATGGTTTGAAACAAACAGAAATTTCTATTTATTTGTTGAAACACTGTTAACACATTTTTTAACCAGCTTTTGTACCACATTGTGTCCCCGTAAAAATGTAAAATAAAAAAAGATGACTCTCGTCATCTTCTTTTATCAATACTTTAGCGCCCTCCGCCCATGCACATTGGGCTATCTGGCGCACCATTTTGTTGCTCATGCCACTCAGCTTCAGTGTAAGTATGAATCGCCAAAGCATGAATGTGATTATCAAGTTCATCAGCCAAGATTTGGTTAACTTGTCGGTGACGACCAATTAAACGCTGACCGTCAAAAGCATTACATACGACAATCACTTTAAAGTGGCTTTCTGAGCCTGGTGGAACATTATGCATGTAGCTTTCGTTAATCACTTTTAGGTAACTAGGCTGCAGCTCACTATGTAGCTTCTTTTCTATGATTTCTTGGATCATATTACGTCCTCGCAAATACGAATTATGCAAGTATATACGCAACTCATTCAAACAACGTACAACTGGTTTAAATTTCAAAGAGCCTTCACACTTCTTTGCTTGTGTCACGTGCAGCGCTAAAACACGAGAAACAGAGAATTGACAGCTTTTTAGTATCTTGTCCCGCTATCATCTGCGACAATACCAGCTGTATGTTACAACTACCCTTAACTCACTTATGAAAACCGAACTGAACCTTCACGATAGAAGTCTTACACTTCATCGCTTCCCAAAGCGCGCTAATGAAACACTTCAAGCTTGGGATGCGGGAGATGAGTACCTAATTAACCACGTGGAAGAACTGGATCTGCCTACCAATCAGAACATACTTATCATCAATGATAGTTTTGGAGCATTGGCATGCTGGTTTTCAGAGAAGCATAACGTCACATCGATAAGCGACTCATTTGTCTCTCAAAGAGGTGCTCAACTGAACTTAGAGAATAATCACTGCAATAGCGTGACTTTTGACTCAACCATCAGTGAAATTTCCAACCAAACCGATATCGTTTTGCTTCAGTTACCCAAAAGCAATCGTCATCTAGTTTGGCTGTTGAGCCAACTACGTAAAACACTGCCCGTATCGTGCCCTATTATCGCAGTAAATAAAGCGAAAGATATTCATACATCAACGCTCAAGTTATTCGAAAAGCACTTAGGCGAAACAAAAACCTCTTTAGCTTGGAAGAAGCATCGCTTGGTCTTTTCTGCAGCCAATGCACAACCCGTTATCACCGTTGACCCTTTTACGGTTTGGGGTGTCGAAGGTGAGAACATACAACTAAAAAATCTGCCAAATGTTTATTCAGGCGAAAGCTTAGATCTGGGTGCCCGCTTTATGCTTCAGCATATTCCGCAAGACCCTAAAATCAAAAGTATCATCGACCTTGGATGCGGCAATGGTGTGTTGTCAGTAAAAGCAGGACAACTCAACCCAGGCGCTCAGTTAACGCTCGTTGACGAGAGCTTTATGGCTATCGAGTCTGCCAAACAGAACCTTATTGATAACCTAGGTGCCGAGCATCCGACCCAATGCATCGTCAATAACTGTTTAGATGGCTTTGAGCACAATAGTGCAGACTTAATCATGTGTAACCCACCATTTCATCAGCAACAAGCTATTACCGACCATATTGCTTGGCAAATGTTCTGTGATGCGAAACAAATTTTGAACCAAGGTGGTAAATTACAAGTCATAGGTAATCGCCATCTTGGTTACGACGTTAAGCTGAAACGCTTGTTTGGCGATAAAAATGTGAAACTTGTCGCTTCTAACAGCAAATTCGTAATTTTACAGGCGACAAAAGATCCTGCTAAATTAAGCGTTATGCAATAAAGCTATGACTTTAAAAAGGAATAATAAGATGAAAAAACTGGTATTAGCAGCTTCAGTTGCCCTGCTTGCTGCCTGTTCAGCTCCACAGCAGCCACAATTGAACCTTATGCCTCAAACTACTTTGAGCACAAATTCAATTGTACAGGGAAAAACCTACAGCTTAACCAGTAAAGACGTCCGCGCTGCACAATATGTGGCATTGGTTGATAACGGCCGTTCAAATATTTTACCTCTACACGCAAAGCAAAACCTTAGAATCACTCTTGAAGACGCATTTGCTCAGCAATTTGCTTCTCAAGGTTTCCGCACCGACCTCAATAGCAATAACTCTATCGAGCTAGAGATCCAAGAAGCGCTTATCAATGTGAAACATTCGGTCATGGAAAATGAGATGGATGCGAAGGTCGTTATCGAGATCACTGCAGAAACACCTGAAGGTAAATTGGTTAAGACTTACACGGGTACCGCTAAGCGCTCGGGTACATTAAGTGCCTCTGATTCAGACATTGAAGAAACGCTTAATGATGTTATTAGTTTAACCTTAAAAGAAGCTGCGAATGATTCTGAACTTCGTCAGTACATGCAGGAGCGATTCTAATGCTACGTAAAGCGATTCTTTCTCTTGCACTATTGAGCTGCAGCGTTTTTGCGGGCCCAAAAGTCGCGTTTGAAACCACGTTAGGAAACTTTACGGTGGAGCTAAACGAAGAAAAAGCACCAATCACCGTCGCAAACTTCCTGAAATACGTAGAAGATGGCAGTTACGAAGGTACGATTTTCCACCGCGTAATCCCTGGTTTTATGGCACAAGGTGGTGGCTTTAACCAAGATATGCAAATGGTTCAAACGTACGCTCCAATCAAAAACGAGGGTAACAACGGTTTAAATAACGACCGTGCAACCATCGCAATGGCTCGTACTAATGCTCCAGATTCAGCTACTCGACAATTCTTCGTTAACCTAGTAGATAACGATTTCTTGAACTACGGCTCTCGCCCACCAGGTTATGCCGTGTTTGGCGTTGTTACTGAAGGCTTCGATGTCATTGAAAGCATGGCGAAACAACCAACCAAATCTATTGGTCGGATGCGCGATGTCCCAGAGACACCAATCATCATCACCAAAGCAACACTACTCAAATAGCCAAAATCATAAGCCCTTTGAATATTCGAAGGGCTTTCTCTTTTAGCGGCTCTATTTTAACGGATTGATTTATGTCTTCATTACCTTCCATCACTTGGTTGGAAACGGTAAAAAGTTACCTCGATAAACGCCTACTTTGGGTTTTCATGCTTGGCTGCTCAAGTGGCTTTCCATGGGTGCTTATTGGTTCAAACATGTCAGGCTGGCTCAAAGATGCTGGCTTAACGTTATCGGCAATCGGTTATTTCGGTAGCGTTTTTGCAGTTTACGCAATCAACTTTTTATGGGCGCCATTAGTTGATCGTGTCAAATTACCTGTTTTGCATCGTTTACTAGGGCAGCGCCGAAGTTGGATTTTTCTTTGCCAAAGTATCGTGCTAGTTGCGACCTTATTTATTGCTGATGTGAACCCAGCAGAGAATTTGATTTTCACCTCTATGCTTGCTCTATGTATAGCAACAGCATCCGCAACCCAAGACATCGCTATTGACGCTTTTCGTATTGATACCTTCCCGAAAACAGAAGACTCAAAATTGCCTCAAGCTTCAGCAATGGCAGTAATCGGTTGGTGGACGGGTTATTCGCTACCTGGTTACCTTGCATTTATTAATGCAGATACTGTGGGATGGAACGGCGTCTACTACGGCATGGCAATGATTGTTGTTCTGCTCATGATTTTTACTCTACTGGTTGGTGAGCCAAATACTCAACGAGAACAGCTTCAACGAGAAGCAGAACAACGCCATAAAGAAGTTGTAGGCTCAAAGTTAGTTGCTTGGTTCACTGTAACCGTCGTTGAGCCATTTTTGGACTTCTTTAACCGTAATGGAGTTCGGGTCGCTATCACGTTGCTACTGTTCGTCTTTCTATTCAAAATTGGTGAAGCGTTCTTAGGTCGTATGTCGATTGCCTTCTATAAAGAGGTAGGCTTTAGCAATGAGCAAATTGGCTACTACTCTAAGCTCATTGGATGGGGCGCAACTATGGTATTCACGTTTGTAGGTAGTATGTTCAACGTGAAGTTCGGCATTGTAAGAGGCTTGATGATTGGCGGCATTGCGATGTCAGCAAGTAACCTCATGTTTGCTTGGATTGCGAAAGTTGGCCCGAGCGAGCATTTATTCTTAGCAACGATCTTTGTGGACAACTTTACAACGGCATTCTCTACCGTTGCTTTTGTGTCGTTCTTGACGGTCCTTACCGGACAAGCTTTTTCAGCAACTCAATACGCTCTATTAGCTTCACTTGGTAACTTTGGCCGAACCACTCTTGCTTCTTTTAGTGGCGAACTCGTTGACTACTTGAATGATTGGACAACCTTCTTTGTTCTCACCGCTTTGATGGTAATTCCGAGTTTAATCATGCTTTATTCACTGCGGCACTACTTCACTGAGTTGCTCGAAAAAGCAAGACAAAGAGATTAAGAAGAAATAATGAAAAAAGCCACCGAACGTCGGTGGCTTTTTGATTGGGGTCTGTTGAAGCAATATCTAAGGGTACATGCCCTTTCCAAACATATTGAAAATTCGAGCTACACCTTGTGTAAAAATCATCGGCTCCGTCAGAACTGTTAAACATAAACAGTCTTCTCCAGGCTTCGTGAACGGACTATGCTTAACAGTGGCGTCCTTGACCAGCAGATCACCAGCCTCGTAATGGCCGTCCTCGTCACTAAAACCACCATGTAACACTAAGGTCGATTCCAAGCCTTTGTGAGTGTGCTGAGGAATCCGTACATCTTCACCGATGTACATAAGATTGACACGAGCATCTTCTCCAAGATCTAACTGAGCGCTATAAACTTTGCCGCCGTAACTTTTCCAATCACTGACTAAGTCAGAAAACCGACTCAGTGTTTTTGGTAATGTGAAGTCTTTCCCTGCGACTTGAACTTTAGCCTGTTCTAGCACGATGATATCGTCAGACACCGCTTCTGCACACAATATTTCATCAAGCATGGTGTCAAACTCTTCTCCATACTCTGTAGGAATATCACTCACAAGTACGGCCTGAGCAGCCTCTACCTGATTTACATATGCACGGCAGTCGGAGCAAGTCTCTAAATGCGTAGCGACAACTAAGCCAGAAACTGCGTCAATACTTCCCGAAGCATATGCCTCTAACAGGTTTTTATCTGGATGTTTGTTCATAATTGCTCCGTATGCATTGAATGCCTCAATTTCTCAACTGCAAGCCTCAGCCGAGATTTCACCGTGCCTAAGGGGATCTCAAACATTTCTGCAACTTGCTGATGTGGTAACTCTTCCAAATACACCGCTCTTAGCACGTCTCGCTGATTTTTGGGTAAAATCTCCAAGAACTTCACAACTTGCTCTTTTAGCATATCTTGCTCTGGTGAGTAATGGTCGACCAAATCAGGCGGGTAATATTCTGAAGGCCAAATGTCATCAGAATGAATATGTAACTCCTTCCCTTTCTGCTTTCTCAGCAAGTCAAAGCAAAGGTTACGCAATATGGTGTAGATCCAAGTGGAAAGAGCACTTTTTGCTCCGTCGTACAAATGTGCTTTCTGCCAAACGGTCGCCATAGTCTCTTGAACCATTTCCATTGCGACCTGCTCGTTTCCAACATGTTTGTAGGCGAACTGCTTAAGCTTCGGAGCATAGAAACGGAAAACGAAAGCAAAAGCGGCTTTATCTCTCGCTTTTACTTTATCCATATAGTCGTTCCACTCGCTTCGCCCAAGCTTCTGCGGGCTATCACTCATCATAATCAGCCTTTTAAGGGGAGGAGTTTCCTCCTCCCTTCCTTTTCCCTAATCTGTGATGTCATCAACAATGAGGTTAAAACCATTATTATTACCATCGTCGATGGCGATCACTTGATATACAACGCCGTTTGTTACAGTAAGTGGCGCAGAATCTATGGCTACTGTTGATGGGTCGCCAGCAACCGTTACAGTTACAAAATAAGATCCTTCCGCCACATATACGCCTTGCACACTATCTTTATACGCAAAGTTCGCTATTGCTGGATCACTTCCTTCTATGCCTGTGCTCGCGGTGAGATAGATATCTACCATTTCAGCGACTGGATTTGCGGCAGCATGAGTAACATTTAACGTTGCACTGGTTACTACAGATCTACGCATGTCTTCAACAACAAGAGGCTCAACCATAGTAGATGCCATTCCTACGGCATAGATACTGTAATCCATACCGCCCATCAAAGGGACACCATCTGCATCAATGATGGTCGTTCCAGAAGCCTGATCGATGACGTCGATATCGTAATTGCCAGAATCAAGTCCTAGGTAACTACCTACGCCCGGAGTAGTTCGTTCAGGCGCGAACTCAGGATTAGAGAGCATTGCAAATGGCGCTCCATTCACGTTGACATCGACAGTACCTGCGTCTTCAACTAAATGGCCAACTCGTACTTCCGCTTCACTCCCCATATCCTCGATTATAGAAGAACCAGAACCATCTAATACCAGCAACTTCACCGGAGAAGTGCTGTCTGAATCTCCCGTTTTGATGGCTGCAATGGTCAAATTTGCATTTGCCGGCAATGGGATTGTGCCTGAATCAAAGGCAACCGAATCGCCCACAGCCAAACGCACTTGGTAATCGTTAGCTGGAATGTTCAGAACATCAGTTGAGTCTTTATAACCAAGCATTGCAACGGGCGTTGACATAGAAAGGTCTGCGCCAGGAGCCGTTACATAAACATTCACTGGCGGTATCTCCGCAGCCGCATGCACTATTTGAACGTCCAAGTTATATTCATCTGCCATAGAAACTGCGCTACGAGTGACAACTAGAGGCTCAACGGTACCTTCCGCGGCATCACCCACAACAAATGCTGTATATTTGGTTTCGCTGTTAAGGTCCAACATCGTCTCTGGAACAACATTCAACACTTCACCGCCTGGTAGTTGTACATCGACACGAACCGTATTTTCTCCCGCCATTAACTTGACATAGCCAGAGCCAACACCGTAATCAACACCAGTAAGTGCTGCGTTACCATTTATCCATACATTTGCCAAAGGGGCATCTACAGAAGCATGAACAGCTTGAAGGTTTGAATACTCAATTGTGTCACTGTCTGAGCCACAAGCAGCCAAGCCAATGGCAGTAACCAAAGTCACTGCGGCTTTCGTAAGTCCTTTCATATCCTAGTCTCTCTTTCATTTGGGGCTTCAATGGCATGTGAAAGAAACGTCAGAGCGTCGATGCAATCATCCGCACCTACTAACTTTTCAAACAGTGAACGGTCGAGTGGCAAAAGCTCCAACCAACGCTGCGTAACCCAAGAAGGATCATCATAAAACCGGTGTTGATACAGATTACCAAGTTGGGGGAATTGTTCGTACACGTGAGCGAGTTGCGTACTCAAATAAAGAAAGTCTGGGTAGGAGTTGGGCTGTTGCCAATTTTCCATCCATTCCACGTCAGCATGACGAAGACCATCAAAATCAGAGCGCACACGCTTCACTCGGAAGCGTCTCTCTCCAACGACCGTAATGCCAAGAAGCCCATCACTGAGTGTTTCGAAATCAACGATGGTCACCAAAGTACCGATGGACGAAACGTTTCCCGCTGCTCTCTGGTCACTATCGTTACCGACCAAGCACACCCCAAACCCAATGTTCTGTATGCTGCATTCTTTCACCATACGTTTGTAACGCGGTTCAAAAATACGCAGATTCATTTTCCCTTCGGGTAGTACAACCGAGGTTAATGGGAACAACATCACTTCATTCATTAAATCGTCCTCTTTGATTCAATAACTCATACGAGGGACGTATCAGTCAGATCACTAACGATTTATGTTGGTTAAACGACTGGCTTAAAATGTCATAAAATCGCCCGCGCAAACGATCTAAATCACAGTATTTATGCAAAAACATGCAACAAAATAAAAGTTCCGTTATTAAAATTAATTTCGTGACAAACATCACCAAAAACCTTCATTTTTGCATCCTTTATCACTTTCATTTGAGATTTTTATCGCTATTATCCCTGCCAATTGGAAAGCGCAGCAAAGATTGCGTGTTCTGAATCATTACAAACATAGAGAGTCCCCTTATGCGTAAATCACTTCTAGCTCTTGGCCTTCTAGCGGCTACTTCAGCTCCAGTAATGGCTGCAGATTACTCTGACGGCGATATCCACAAAAACGATTACAAGTGGATGCAATTCAACCTTATGGGTGCATTTGACGAACTTCCAGGCGAGTCATCTCACGACTACCTAGAAATGGAATTCGGCGGCCGCTCTGGTATTTTCGACCTATACGGTTACGTTGATGTATTCAACCTAGCGTCAGACAAAGGCAGCGATAAAGCTGGTGCAGAAAAAATCTTCATGAAGTTCGCACCACGTATGTCTCTAGACGGCCTAACTGGTAAAGACCTATCTTTCGGTCCAGTTCAAGAGCTTTACGTTGCTACTCTTATGGAGTGGGGCGGTAACTCTGGCGTAAACAACCAAAAAATCGGTCTAGGTTCTGACGTAATGGTTCCATGGTTAGGCAAAATTGGCCTAAACCTATACGGTAACTACGAAGGTAACAACAAAGACTGGAACGGTTTCCAAATCTCGACTAACTGGTTCAAACCATTCTACTTCTTCGAGAACGGTTCATTCATTTCTTACCAAGGTTACATCGATTACCAATTCGGTATGAACGATGACAACAAAGCACTAAACACTACAAACGGTGGTGCTATGTTTAACGGTATCTACTGGCACTCTGACCGCTTCGCAGTGGGTTACGGCCTGAAAGGTTACAAAGACGTTTACGGTCTTAAAGATGGCGGTTGGGCAGGTAAAACAACTGGCTTCGGTCACTACGTAGCTGTAACTTACAAGTTCTAATAGAACCGATAAGTTCCCCAAAAATGGCGCCTCTCGGCGCCATTTTTATTTGCTTTCCTTTTCTCCCTCATTATCCTTGCAGCAAACCTTTTTAATGAGAGCGTTTGGTGAATATTCTTATCCTTGGTCCGGGAGCGGTTGGCTCACTATGGGCGACCAAATTTCAATTTGCTGGGCACAATGTTTCCTTATGGGGAAGAACCTCTGATAGTAAGCAACAGCTTCAACTTGATGACGATCCTGCAATTAGCTTCGCTAATCAGCACCTTCCTTCTGTACAAGCCGCAGATCTGATTGTTGTGACGGTAAAAGCATGGCAAGTTGAAGCGGCAATTGAACCTCTTCTTCCCTACATCAGCGAAGACACCATCGTGATGTTAATGCACAACGGCATGGGAACCGCACCACTCATCGAGGCAAAGCTTGCTGGTAACCCAATCGTAATTGCAACAACCACACACGGTGCTTATAAACCAAGTAAAGAGCAGGTGCTTCATACTGGCCATGGATACACACAACTGGGTGGCTTTAATCCGAAAGGTGCTCAGTGTGGCTTTCTTGCAGATGTGATGAACCACGCTTTGCCCGAGGTAAATTGGAACTCAAACATCAACGCTGCATTGTGGACCAAACTTGCGATCAATTGCGCAATCAACCCCCTGACTGCCATCCATCAATGCAAGAATGGTGAGCTTGCCGCTCCTGAGTTTGCCACCGAGTTGACTAACATCACTCATGAGTTAGTGGAAGTCATGAATAAAGAAGAGATCGAGGTAGATTTTGACTCTCTTCACGCCACTATTATGCAAGTGGTTAACGCTACAGCGGCCAACTACTCTTCTATGAGGCAAGATGTTTTTCACCAACGTCGTACCGAGATAGACTTTATTACTGGTTATCTACTGCAAGCCGCCGAAAAGCATCATATTAGCACGCCAGAGAACGCCAAACTCTATCAACGTATCAAACAGATTGAACAAAGCTGGACAGAATAATGAACAAAAAGATCTTAGTACCTATCGCTCCGGGCACAGAAGAAATGGAAGCGGTAACCGTTATCGATTTAATGGTTCGAGCAGGCTATGACGTAACGGTCGCAAGCGCAGATTTCGATGGTGCACTTACTATGAAAGCGTCTCGTGGTGTGACACTTACCGCGGATTGCAAGCTGGTTGATGTTGCCGATGACGAGTTTGATGCGATTGTTCTATCTGGTGGCGTAGGTGGTGCAGAAACCTTCCGTGATAGCACCATCATGATTGAGATCCTGAAACAGCATATGTACGAAGGTAAACTGGTTGCGGCAATTTGTGCTGCTCCTGCTTTGGTTTTACAACACCACAACCTTTACCCTGAAGCTCTGATGACATGTCACCCAAGCTTCCAATCTCATATTCCGGAAGACAAATGGCGAGCAAAACGTGTCACCATGGACGTGAATCACAATCTACTGACAAGCCAGGGACCAGGAACCGCACTTGAGTTCGCTATGGAAATCATTATCAAACTTTCCGGTAAAGAGCATGGATGGATGGTTGCAGAGCCGTTAGTCACTATCCCAACACTGCATTATCACGAGCTCGGTGACGAATAATGTTTGACGTAAACGCTGTACGCGAACAGTTCCCAGCTCTGAATCAAGACGTCAACCAGTCACCTTTGGTTTACCTTGATAGCGCAGCAACAACACAAAAGCCACAGTGCGTGATCGATGTGATTAGCCATTACTACAGTGCACAAAATGCTAACGTGCACCGTGGCAGTCACAGCTTAACAGCCAACGCGACCAGTCAATTTGAAGCGGCTCGTGAAACCGTTGCGAAGTTCATTGGGGCAAGCAGTTCCAAAGAAATCATTTGGACTCGCGGCGCAACCGAAGCACTAAATCTAATCGCGCAAACTTATGCCCGAAGCTCGCTCCAAGCAGGTGATGAAATCCTGATCAGTGAAATGGAACATCACGCCAACATCGTGCCTTGGCAAATTGTCGCAGAGCAAACGGGCGCGAAAATCGTTAAAGTTCCGATGACCTCCGATTGCCAATTCGATATCAGTGCATTTGAAGCATTGTTGTCGGAGCGCTGTAAAATCGTAGCATGTGCACAAATCACCAATGTGACGGGTTCTCGTCAACCTATTGAGAAAATCATCGCTAAGGCGCATGCGGTAGGCGCGGTTGTTGTTGTTGATGGTGCACAAGGTATTGTTCATGAACCGTTGAACTTGGCAGAGCTCGATGCTGATTTCTATGTCTTCTCTGGTCACAAACTGTATGCACCTGCAGGGATTGGCGTGCTGTATGGCAAGCTTGAACTTTTAGAAGCGATGCCACCATGGCACGGCGGCGGCAAAATGGTCGAAAGAGTCTCGTTCGAGAAAACCACCTTCTCTGCCTTGCCGGGTAAGTTTGAGGCGGGCACACCGAACGTCGCTGGCGCGATTGCGCTAGCAAAAGCTATCGATTGGTACCAAGGCTTTAACCAAACCGCTGTAGAGGCACATCTGCATTCTCTGCAGGAAAAAGCTTACCAAGCACTGACTCAGCTGGACGACATTCAAATCCTCGGTTATCAGCCGAGTGCTTCGGTGCTTACTTTTGTGATGGACGGCGTTCACCACCAAGACATTGCTACACTGCTTGACCAACAAGGTATCGCTGTTCGTGCTGGGCATCACTGTGCTCACCCTCTGATGGATGCGCTCAACGTCAAAGGTACGGTGCGTGTTTCTTTTGGTATCTACAATACGTTAGAAGATGTTGAGAAGCTGATTGCAGCCGTCGAGAAAGCAGTCGATATGCTTTAACAATCAAGGTACCAATCTAGATACATAGAAAAAGGGTTGAAACCATTTGGCTTCAACCCTTTTTCTTTGTTTTGTTCTTTATGCGGTGTTAACTAATCGCAATTACTGAGCCTGTGTTTTGATCTGCTCAACAATCGCTTTCAAACCGTTGCCACGCGATGGGTTTAGATGAGCAATTAAACCCAGCTTTTCAAAGTAAGCATCAATATCAAACGTTTGGATTTGCTCTGCCGTTTTGCCGTCGTAAGCTGCCATCACCAAGGCAATCAGGCCACGAACGATACGCGCGTCAGAATCAGCGCAGAAGTGCCATACGCCTTCTTGCTCTTTACTCACCAACCACACTAGGCTTTCACAACCAGATACCGTAACTTGTTCTGATTTAAACTCTTCAGGCATTTGAGGCAGCTTTTTACCCCATTGAATCACCTGACGGTAACGGTCTTCCCAACCTTTAAATTGCTGCATGGTTGCGGCGATGTCTTCACTGGTGATGTCGGTGCCAAACGGCGAAACAGGAAAATCAGTCATTGGTGCGCTCTCTTCTTTGAATTACTTCTTATGCTTTTGAATCAGCTTTTCAACGATGCGTGATACCGCAACAAAACCGAACGTTGCTGTTACGACCGTCGCCGCACCAAAACCACTCGCACAGTCCATACGTTTTGGACCTTCTGCTGTCGATTTCACGCCACATACTGAACCATCGGCTTGTGGGTACTTCAATTGCTCCGTAGAGAAAACACAATCAATACCAAACTTACGCGCTGGATTTTTCGGGAAATTATGATGACGACGCAATGTATCTTTGATCTTCTTCGCCAGTGGGTCTTGGATAGTCTTGGTCAGATCCGCCACCATGATTTGAGTTGGATCGATTTGACCACCAGCACCGCCTGTCGTGATCACTTTGATCTTGTTGCTACGACAGTAAGCCAGTAGAGACGCTTTTGCTTTTACGCTATCGATCGCATCCAACACGTAATCGAACTCTTTGCTCAAGTACTCGTGCTGGTTATCTGGCGTGATGAAATCGTCAATCAGATTGACCTTACACTCTGGGTTAATCAGCTTAACGCGCTCTGCCATCACTTCAATTTTGCTTTGACCAACCGTGCCTGTCATCGCATGGATTTGGCGGTTAATGTTAGTCACACACACGTCATCCATATCAATAAGTGTCAGCTCACCAATACCAGTACGTGCCAGCGCTTCTACCGCCCAAGAACCTACGCCACCAATACCAATCACGCACACGTGTGCAGCACGAAGAATTTCTACTTCGCTGTTGCCGTAGAGACGACGAGTGCCACCAAAACGTTGGTTGTAGCTGTCAGATGCCGGAGTATCGAGTTCACGCATATTGAAGTTCCAGATGATCGATAGAAAAACAAAGAGTGCGATTTATACGCACTCTTTGATGAAATGTCTAGATGATGAGAGGCGATTCCTCTCGCTAGGCGCTTATTGTAACTTCTCTGGCGGCAAAGCCCAAGGTGCTTGCGTTGGGGTATTTTCCAGACCGAGTTTCCACACACGACCAAAGTGCTTGTAGTGACCCGCTTCTGTGCCAGCACGTGGTCCCATACCGTGGTAAAGGTCAAGATGGTTTTGCTTCACCGCACCGCCAGTGTCTAGCACAATAAGAAGACGAAGCTGATGTGCCCCGCTCCATGTACCGTCTTTATTAAGCAATGGTACTTCAGCTAGGATTGGTGTGCCCATAGGTAGAATTGAGCGATCACCTGCAACCGATGCCATTGGTAATAGAGGAATACCTGCTGACCCCGTTACTGGCGCATCCGCCTGCGGCGCAAAGAAGACATAAGAAGGGTTTTGCTCTAGCAATTCACGAACTGCCGCCTCATCATTTGCCATCACCCACTCTTTGATTGCCTTTAATGACATCTTTTCACGTGGCACTTCACCACGATCAATCAAAATACGACCAATGCTTACGTACGCTTTGTTGTTCTTGCCTGCGTAAGCGAAGTATTCCAACGTGTCGTCATCTTCAAAGTGAACAAAGCCGCTGCCCTGCACTTCCATCATAAACGGATCAATCATATTTGGTGCGTAGCCAAGCTCTAGGCCTTGCCCCTCTAATGCACCGTTATAAATCTCTGCACGAGTCGGACAGTCCGAGCTGCAAGTCGGCTTGCCATAAACTGGGTACTTAAACTTAGCATTTGGCTCGTGACGCAATTCCATCACTGGTGAGAAATAACCCGTGAATAACACATTACCCTTTTTGTCACCGCCCCCAAGTTGAGCGGCCTGAATGCCGAAAGCACTTAACGCTGTGGTATCACCACTTTGCAACGCCCACTCACTCAACTTCTCGTAAAGTGGTTGGTACATTTTTGCCATTGAAGGCGACTTGGTTACAACTTGCTCTGCTTGCTTGTTGAACTCAGTAAAGTCTTGCGGCTTGTTAGATTCAACCACATTCACTTCATTGAGTATGTTGGTAAATTCACCATCCAGATATTGTTGAGCACGATCTGTTGGTTGAGCACAGCCAAAGAGAAGGCTTAACGTCATTAGGGGTAGGAGTTTTTTATGCACGGAGGATTTCCACAGTTAAATATAGCGAAAGGATGACAAACAAATAACTACGAAGCAATTGAAAAGCTGCGACAAAGTGTATCAACAATGAGCGAATACACGAGCGCCTCGTACAGTTCATCAACCAAATATATTTATAGCAGAGGAAAATAAAGGAAATGTCCAAGCAATGTTTGATATTGCAGATCCGGTCAGCCAGAGAAAATTACATCGACAGATGTTAAACCATCGCTTCCATGCGATGAACAAGTGGTTCGGAGTTCTAGCGTAGAGACAAGTCGCTTTTGCCTTCTAAACGGAAGACTGGCAAATAATGCGCATTTGAGTCCAACTTCATTTCAGTATGATTTTGTCCCACGAATTCAAACTCTCTTACCTTAGAGCCCACCTTATACGAAAAGGTTTTACCGTCAAACTCAAAATCAGTGGCTACGGTAGAGCCCTGAACGACGATGCCCCTTTCACTGACAATGAACTCTTCACGAGCGTAAGGCGCAACCTCTTGCTCAATCCACTTACCATAGATAAGAGACTTTGGTACCGGCTTATATACAAAACGACCAATCAAGTCTCCATAAACACCAATAACAGCAAGCGTTCCGACTAAGGCAATAAACATCAGTGCACGTTCAATCCACTTACGGGTATTGGTTTTTTTCTGAGTTGGCTGTTCGTTGATAGCAGCGTTTTTTTTCGCTAAAGAAGACATCACACTTTCTTACTTTGAAACCACACACACATTCTACTCTTTTATAGTAAAAAGAATAAAGAGTGAGCAAATTGATGTTTGCTCTTTGTTCCAAAAAAACACCTTGCCAACAATTGAATAAAAAGACAATATTACAGCATAAATAAACACAAGGAATGGCTGTAGTGAAAATTCGTAGTACTGCTCTAGTTAAAGGATTCCGTCAATCCACACCCTATGTGAACGCCCACCGTGGTAAAACCATGGTCTTAATGTTAGGGGGAGAGGCGGTTGCGGATAAAAACTTTGGCAATATTATCAATGATATTGCGCTTATGCACAGTCTAGGAATTAAGGTAGTACTTGTTTATGGTGCTAGGCCACAAATTAATCAGCTACTAGAAAAACAAGACCTTACAACGCCGTACCACAAAAACGTTCGAATCACAGACGAAGCAGCACTTTCGGTAGTTATGCAGGCAGCAGGGCAACTACAACTGGCTATTACCGCACGTTTATCGATGAGCCTCAATAATACGCCGATGGCAGGAACACAACTTAACGTCGTGAGCGGTAACTTTGTGATTGCTCAGCCCCTCGGAGTGGATGACGGTATTGATTATTGCCACAGTGGTCGTATCCGTCGAATCGATACCAATGCTATCCATCGCACACTCGATCAAGGCTCAATTGTACTGCTTGGCCCTATTGCCAGCTCAGTGACAGGCGAGTGTTTTAATCTGCTCTCTGAAGAAGTTGCTACTCAACTTGCTATAAAACTAGGCGCATATAAGCTTATTGGCTTCTGTTCAGAGCAAGGTGTGATTGATGACAATGGCAACGCCGTCGCGGAGCTGTTCCCTATCGAAGCAGAACATGTCATTAAAAAGCTGACCGAGAACACCTCGCCGGACACCGACTACAACTCCGGTACATTACGTTTTCTTAAAGGCTCCATTGCAGCTTGCCGTGCAGGAGTGCCACGAAGCCACCTGATCAGCTACAAAGTGGATGGCGCGTTAATTCAAGAGCTTTTCTCTTTCGATGGCATCGGTACTCAAGTCGTGATGGCCAGTGCCGAACAGGTGCGCGAAGCCGATATCGATGACATTGGCGGTATCCTAGATTTGATCCGTCCACTAGAAGAACAAGGAGTCTTAGTGCGACGCTCACGTGAGCAACTTGAGCAAGAAATTAGTAAGTTCACCATCATAGAAAAAGACGGTTTGATAATAGGCTGTGCGGCTTTGTATCCATATATCGAAGAACGCAAAGCAGAAATGGCCTGCGTTGCAATTCACCCTGACTATCGAGATGGAAACCGAGGACTACTGCTGCTCAACTATATGAAGCATCGCTCAAAATCAGACTGCATTGACCAGATTTTTGTACTGACTACCCACAGTCTGCACTGGTTCAGAGAGCAAGGCTTTTACGAGGTGAATGTTGATTACCTACCTGTAGTAAAACAGGATCTGTATAACTTTCAGCGTAAGTCAAAAATCCTAGCGTTGGATCTTTAAACCACATGATCAACTAACATAAACCGTTCAATTAATGTGCAAACCATTACATTAAAATTGAATGAATATTTATCGTTGATTTATTCATCTGGTTGGCTATACTTTGCGCCAATGCGGTCAAAGTTTAACCGCTAAGGATCTAGGTGAGAGAACTCTCTCCACCCTAAAATACTCAGCATTAATTACGTTTCTGCTGAGTATCCGTATATCAAGGACAGCTGTTTATCTGACTTTTATTAAAGCCGAGAAGAGCACTGTTATATGAGAACTATTATTTGTAATTCGCTGCAAAGCTTTTGGGATATGGCTGATAATCATTTTCTAGAAGGCCTAGATGTGCATTGTGTGTTCCCTGTTAATGATGCCATCAGAGAGTTCATCTTAAGCTACCAAAAACAGTACAACATTAAGAGCGTGTCATTTACCAACGCTTTTAGTAAAGCCAGTTGATAGAAGAAGACCGAGCATCATGCTCGGTCTTTTTGTTTTAACTAGATAAGCGAGATACCAACCCACTCGCTCGGGTTGTTTTCACTTTAATACCGCGCTTGAGGACATTCATCTCAGCGTACATCGCAAGGCGTTTCTTGGCGCGAGTAATGCCGGTATAGATCAGTTCGCGAGTGAGAATTGGACTGAAATCTGGCGGCAAAATCATCAGCGTGTATTCAAACTCACTGCCCTGTGATTTATGAATGGTCATCGCATATGCGGTTTCATGCTCAGGCACTCGGCTTGGCAGCACCGACTTCACGCTGCCATCCGGCAATTCGAAGAACACTTTAAGACGCGGTTCACCTTCGCTGTCGTCTCGCATGCAAATGCCGATATCACCGTTATACAATCCCAAGCCATGATCGTTACGCGTGACCATCACTGGCCTGCCGTGATACCAAAGCTCGTCTTGGGTTTGAATCAACTTACGTGCAGCTAGTGCTTTTTCAATGCGTTGGTTTAAACCGGTCACACCAAAATCACCTTCACGGATGGCACACAATAATCGGCATTGATTAAAGGTATCCAGCACTGCTTTAGCTTTGTGGGTCAACGTTTCTGATTCCCCAGTCTTCTGGTCAATCTCTTGCTGCCCGATGCGTTTTAGATAACGACCATATTCGGCAACCAAAGTCTGCATCATCTGATTGTAATTTTGGCTACTCAGTGCGAAATGCTCGATATCAGCAAAATCACGATTCCAAACGTCATCTACTTTTGCGGCTGAGCCAGCGTTGACCGCTTTTGCTAGCTGGCCGATACCAGAGCGAGCATCGAATCGGTAACTCTTTTGCAGCATACACAAGCTATCGGCAATCGAAGCATTACTGTTGGTACTGTACGCCAAGGTGTCAAAGCCTGATAACTTCGCGACCGCAGACGCCTGCTCTTTGCCAAAACCGAATGCGTGGAACGAACAGATATCACCCAGCACCGCACCAGCTTCTACCGATGCCAACTGGTCTTTATCTCCGAGAAGAATCAAACGCGCATGCTTTGGTAGCGCATCGACGACTTTGTACATCATCGGCAGATCGACCATGGAGGCTTCATCCACCACTAAAATATCGAGGTGTAGCGGATTTTGTTTGTTGTGACGAAACTCTGCACTGTTTGGGATCGCGCCCAGTAGGCGATGCAAAGTGCTCGACTCGGTTGGAATTTTCGCTTTAAGCTCAGGCTCCACTGGCAGCTCTTGAATCGCTTTACCAATAGACTCCGTCAAACGAGCTGCCGCTTTACCCGTTGGCGCCACCAGCTTGATGGTGAGGTTTTTCTCTTGTCCTGCTTGCTCAATCAATGCGGCAAGCAGTTTGGTTACCGTAGTAGTTTTACCCGTACCCGGACCACCGGAAATCACCGCAAAACGACGCGTCAGTGCTACCGCTGCCGCGACCTTCTGCCAGTTGACACAAGCTGACAACGGTACCAGTTTGTCCAGCACTTGCAGATCGTGAACTTGTTTCGCTTGGCAGACTGCCGCATCAATGGCTGACCAATCGAGACTGTCTACAGTGACCACATCCACATGGTCACAGACTAGCTGCTGGCGTAGCACTTGGTTGCTAGTTCCTGCCTCTGTCGCTTTGGCTAATGCATTGAACAAAAAGTGATACTGACGAGCAAATAAATGATGCAGCAACTCAGACAAACGTGTGAACTCTTGAGGCTGAAGGTTTACAGCCGCACTGAGTTGATTGAGCTTGTCCGCCAACGTCACTTCATAGTGCCAGTAACGATGCAAGTAGAGACGCTCACCATCAAACATCATTGGCAAGGCTTCACCTTGAGCACCAACCAAAGGCGACGCTTGCAGAAGCTCAACCCAGTTAACGCCTTGCAGCTGAGTATTAAGCGTCAGCGCAGACTCTCCAAACAGACCAAGCTTACTGGCAAGGTCTGCTGGTTGCCCTTGGCCATCAAACAAAGGCAAACAGATGTGTCCTTTCCCCAGTTCACTGCTGAGCACGCCAGCAATAAAAGCCAGTTCTTGGCTGTTCACTTGTTGCTCAACTTGCGAATAGATAAAGCGCGCGAGCTGGAAATCCAATTGGCGAATCGCCCCTTTATTTGCTAGCGATTCTAACGTTGCCAATAGATCTGGCGTTGCCATCGCACTGCTTTGCTCAGAAAGAAGATCATTGGTTTTCATCAAATTAACTCCATCTGCCCCGATTCACTGGATCGCGTGTCAGGTGCTTGACCATCAATCAAATGATCCATCTCTTGTAAAAATTCAAAGGTTGGCTTGGCAGAAAAAATACCATGATCACTTTGCCCATCCATACCACGCAAGAACAGGTAATAAACACCGCCAAAGTGCTGTTCATAATCATAATTTGGCAATCTGCTACGCAAGAAACGATGCAGTGCCAAAGCATAGATTTGGTATTGCAGATCGTAGCGATGATCCGCCATCGCCGACTTCAACGCATCGCCATGATAATGGAATACATCATCACCTAAGTGGTTCGATTTCCAGTCGAGGACGTAGTATTTGCCTTGGTACTCAAACACCAAGTCAATAAAGCCTTTCAACATGCCTTGCACGGTTTGGAAACCCAAATCGCCCGCTTTGGCAGAGAGCGGATCATGACGTTGAATCACGCGGTTCAATGCAGGTGCAGACAGTACTTCAATCGGTAATAAGAATTCCATCTCAACCAAACGTTGCGCCGGACCTTTTTGATTGAGCAGTAGTGCTTTGCTATCCAAAGGCGTTGCCAGCACGGTATCAATCAACTGTTGCAGAATTGGTAGCCACTCTTCATCAAGCTGCTCACTTTCCATTAAACCGAGGATAATTTGGGTGTTCTCTTCCGTTGTCGCTGGTTGAGTAAACTCAATTTCCTCAAATAAGCTGTGCAGAAAAGTACCCGGACGTGCGCCGCGCGGGAAGTTGAAGATAGAGCGTTCTGGCTCAACCAATTCCGCCTCATCTTGCTCTTCTGAAGAATCGATATCAAAGCCGGTGATTTCAATCGTCGCGTCATGTTCAGCATGATGAGAACCTTGCTTAACCAAGCCCGAGTAACTGGTGATGCGCCAGTTTCTATCAATCGGGTTTTGCAGCTCTTTGGCAGTCAACGCTTCTAACTCGGTTTGCTCCGCAACATATATCTCGTCGTGCTGCTTTGGAGGGTCACAAATCATGACGTTATCGAGATTCTCTTGTTGCTTCTTCAACCCAACAAACAAATCGTTAATGCCGCCCTCTTGACCATTTTGCACCAAGTAACCAATTGCGCTGTGATGCACGCCAGTTGGCTCTTTGGTTGAGCGACCATTGCGTAGTGGTGAAGCACCAATAAAGCAGGCATACACGGCACGCGTTAGCGCTACATAGATGAGGCGCAAGTCTTCAGCAAGGCGCTCGTTATCTGCCTGTTTTAACGACGCATCATTGCCCGTGATATCAAGTACGGTGCGATCGTTCTCAGCGTCGTAGTATTTGGCTTCACTCGCTTCTCGGTAGCCAAACACAAATGGCAAGAAGACCAAGTCATATTCCAGGCCTTTAGATTTGTGAATGGTGACGATTTGCACCAAGTTACGCTCTGATTCCAAACGCTGAATTTGGTCATCGCTGCCACCTAGCCCATGTTCTGCATCGCTGATGGATTGGGCTAACCAACGCAGCAAGCCGTGGTCGCTGTCTAATTCGTTGCTCGCTTGCTGCAATAGCTCACCAATGTGCATCAGATCGGTAAGTACTCGCTCACCGTTTTCGCTTTGTGAACTCGACCCTTCTTCTAGCAAACGTTCAGCAATATGACGCTTGCTGATCACTGCACGCAGCATAGGTAGCACACCACGTTGCACCCAAAGCTTACGGTATTCTTTGAACTCGTTAACCGTATTTTCCCACACGGTTTCGTCGTTATTGAGGGCGTCTAAACTTGCCGCATCCAGAGCGAATAATTCTGATGCTAGGCTGGCACGTAATGCTCTGTCGTTTTCTGGCGTTAATACCGCTTGCAGCAAACGCTGTAAGTCTTGTGCGACGGAACTGGTAAACACGCTATCGCGGTTGGACAAATACACACTAGCAATGCCTTGGTCTGCTAACGCCTGTTTGACCATGCGACCTTCGCTACCCGTTCGCACCAACACTGCAATGTCACCCGCTTTGACTGGCTTTTGCTTTTCTCCATTGACCAAACACGCTTCGCCTTGTTGCGCCGCGGTCAAAATAGTTTGAATTTGGCTTGCTGTCGCCTCTGCCATAGCAGTGAGGTATTCGCCTTTTGGCAGAGGTTTATCTTCCGTTTCTTGCAGCCAATAAGTCAGCGCAGGTTGCTTTTGACCACCTATAGTCCAAACGCGTTTGTCAGCACTTGGGCTGTAATCCACGGGGTGGAATGGAATGTCGGAGTCATAAATAAACGGGCTGTCTGGCAGAGCAAAAATCTGGTTCACTGCCAATACCATATCGGCACTTGAGCGCCAGTTGGTGCCAAGCGTGTAGTGAGCACTAACTTGGTTACGAGCCTTGATGTAAGTGAAGATGTCCGCCCCACGGAAACCGTAAATCGCCTGCTTCGGATCACCGATCATAAACAAACCGCACTCTGGGTTATCTAAATAAATGCGGCTAAAAATACTGTATTGCAGTGGGTCGGTATCTTGGAATTCGTCGATCATCGCAACCGGATAAAGCGTACGGATACGCTCTGTCAGTATTGCGGTTTCATCGGTATCAATCGAGGCAGAAAGCTGAGTCAGCAAGTCATCAAATGACAACCATTGCTTCTGATTTTTTGCTTTTGCCAGCATCACGCGACAATGCTCAATCGCATGCGCTAATAATGGCGCTTTTAAGCTTATTGGGTTGGCAAGAAAAGCTTCAATCGCCTCAAACACTGGGTGCTGTGGCGCAGTGCCTTTCGGCGTTTTCTCAAATAACACATTCTGCGCGAACTTCTCCAACTTATCTGGATAGTCATAGCCCGTGGTTTCTGTCGCAGCCCAAGCGTTGACCGCTTCTAGCCACGTCGGTAAAGACTTTTTGGTGTAGCTGCGCTTGTTGACGTCGGAATCAGCAATCAGTGCGAGGAAATCCTCTTGGCTATCACGCCACTGGCCTTTCAAAGCATCAATTTGCTTTAAGTTTTGCTCATGCAAATCGGCAAGGCTACCTTGCATTGCAGGGACAGAGAGACTTAGCGGTGCACCCGTGAGGTAGTTGCTAATGTCATACAACAGATCCGATGGCGAACCCCATAGTTGGCGTACTTCTCCCGCCAAAGCGAATGGCAGCGGGTAGAAGTTACGACGCCAGTAATCGGCAACCACTTGCGCTTTAAGATGGCTTTCGTCTGTCACAAACTCATTATTGAAACGACTACCAGATTCAAATGCGTTTTGCGTCAGCATGCGTTGGCAGAAACCGTGAATGGTGTACACCGCGGCTTCATCCATTTGGCGCTCTGCTTGCAAAAGGATCTCGGCGGCTTGCTTATGATCCTCAATTTCTTCCAATAAAGGCTGAATCACAGGATCTGAGCTTTTCCCGCGAGCGAATGCGATCCTCGCGTCATGAATACGCGCACGAATACGATCACGCAGCTCCGCCGTTGCGGCTTCGGTAAAGGTCACCACCAGAATTTGATCCACGGTCAACGGCACGCGGTGTTTGGTATCTGTCGTGCCATGCCCTAGTAGGAGTCGCAGATACAAACCCGCGATGGTAAAGGTTTTACCCGTACCTGCCGATGCTTCAATTAACCTTGCACCATGCAGTGGAAAAGTCATGGTTTGCAGTGGAGTTGGAACTGACATTTGCGCCATAACGCTGAATCTCTCCGGATTATCGACTGACCGAACTGTGATCTGTCGTTAAAAATTCTATTTATATGTCTAACAAGTTGGAATATTTAGAGGTTAGTGGGATCTCACTCACGGTTATCCTGATCTTCAACCGCTAGTATGCGCGTCACGAGATGAGCACTGATAACAGATCAATCACTTTAACGTATTGATAAATGATCAGGCTAAACACTCAAACGAATCATGGTCCCTCTGACCTTGTGGCCGTACAGCGAACGCCCTACAAAAAATAATGATTTTCTGGCGGCCACCCTACTCTCTTTTTTGTCTAAATAATCCAACTTACTTTTCATCATCGGCATCCATCGCCGCCAATCTTGCGCCTTGAAGAACCAATGCGGTCAGCGTGCGAACTTCTGCTGCAAGCTCGTCATTCCAAGTAGACCAAATACGCGAAATATACGCGTTATTTCCTTCTCCTGGACTCATGTAGCCATCATTGAATGCATCCGCCATTTTCTTCAGCGATTTCTCTTCGTCATCAGCCCAATGACCACGACTAAAGCCCGCCTCAACGCACGCCAGTGCTGTTTTCGGGAAGTATGGTAATGGCTTGGTCATGCCTTCAAAAAACAAACGCACTAATTCAGCAAGTAGTTGTTTTGCTTGCGCAGCGTCTGCCATTGCTGGGTAAACCAAATGCACTGCGCCTTCCTTGCGGTCATAACCGATAACGTGGGTCTTTCTAGCGTGACCAGAGGCAGACATAGCAAGATGATCAATCCATGCAGCGAGGTAATCCTGCGCACGAATTTTACCGCTGCGGTAGCGAATCAAACCGGACTGATAGCATTGAGTTAGCCAACCGGTTAGACGGATGTTTTTTCCTTCACCAAGCACATCGAAGGTAAGGTCGATTTCTAAATCGTCTTGCGGAGCACCGGATAAGAACGCCAACTTATCCACCAGCTCTTCCGCTTGCACGCGGTTGGTTTCAAACTCGATATCACCAAATGCACCAACGGGTAACTTGCCCTGCGCGCGTTGCTCACTCATAAAGTGCTTGAGCACGTCTGCTTTTGCGGACGGTTGAGTAATGGCGGTTTCAAGCAAGGTTTCCAGTAGCTCATCACGCATTTGATAGCTTTCTAAGCCACCTAATAAGAAGGGTTCATCATCTTCCATCACGGGCAATGGTGGCTCGAACATCACTTTCAAACGGCGGTTAAAGAAATACTGAACAGGCAAACGCCAGAAGCGTTGTAATTCCACCAAGTCCAATTCGATTGGGAAGGTCGCACCGAGTAAGTAATCATCCAACGCGCGGTTAAATTCGCCACGAGCATGACCTTGCGATTGATTGCTTTGGGTCAACGCTGCCGGAATCCACTCTTTGGCATAGCTTGAATGAGAACCTTGGAATGCACTTGGGCTAAATGGCACCATGGCATGCACATTCACTAACTCGTTGAGTAATTTATCTCCGGAATCATCGACTGGCTGGTCTTGATCGCCATCTAAGCAGTAGTTCTGATGGCAATATTCCAATAACTCTGACACCAACACCGACGGCACTCGCTCGGTGTTATCTTGGATAGAACGCCCAACGTAACTGATGTACAAACTTTGCTGCGCAGACAGCACGGCTTCTAAGAATAGGTAACGGTCATCGTCTCGGCGTGAACGGTCACCCGGTTTAGTGCGCCCTGTCATTAAGTCAAAACCTTCCGGTGGCATTGAGCGCGGGTAAACACCATCGTTCATACCAAGCAGACACACGGTTCTAAATGGGATCGAGCGCATCGGCATCAGAGTACAGAAGTTCACTTGCCCAGCAAGGAAGCGCTGACTGACCCGTGTTCCTGACAGTTTGTTTTGCAGATACTGGCTAACAATAGAAGGCGACAAGGCATCATCAAATGCCGCATCGGTTAGCTGTTCTTTCAGTTGGCTTAAGGTATCTCGAATCGACTTGAGCGCCATTTCCCCTTCTAGCTCAACAGAGAAGAAGTCATCCAACATCGCCACCAAGGTTTCACGCCATGCATCAATCGACTGAACATGGGAAAGTTTGCGGCGATATTGGCTAATTTGTTGAATAAAATGGGCTAACTTACCAGCAAGTTCTGCGCCCATGCCTTGCACTTCATTGTATGGTGAGAGGCTACCTTCTTGCGCTTCAAACAAACCGGCAGATTCTGGCATCGCGTAACCTAATAACATACGCTGAATACCAAATTGCCATGTGTTTTGGCGTGTTTCTGGCAGTTCAAATTCGCTGCCCGTATGGCTATCTAGCCCCCAGCGAATGCCAGATTCTTCCACCCATTGTTTGGCTTGAAGGAAGTCATCTTCGCTTAAGTCGAATCGCTTCAAAATCGCTGGCGTTTCTAACAACTCAAGTAATTCAGAAGCCAAGCAACGTGTATTCGGTAAATTAACAAGTTGCATGAAAGCCGCCAAAATTGGGCTTTCTTGATCGGCCGTTCGGTCTGAAATCGAGTAAGGAATAAATCGCTCACCCGGCGCATTGCCGAACACCGCCTGAATCGCAGGGCTGTAGGCATTGATGTCTGCCACCATGACAATAATATCGCGCGGTTTCAGTGTTGGATCAGCATCGAACATCGCCAGAAGCTGATCGTGTAGCACTTCCACTTCTCGCATTGGGCTGTGGCAAGAGTGCAAGCTCAGAGATTTATCACCCAGACTCACCACTTGTTTGTGCTGGCTACTGTCAATTTTCTGATCGTCTTGGTGCTCTTCTAAGTTAAGAATGTCGGCTTGAAGTTGATGGAGCAGACTGTCTCGCTCGACATCAACAAATGCTTCAATCTCATGGGATTCGAGCTGTGACAACAGATACATGTTATCGCGCCCAAGTTTACCCATCGACGCCAACAAGCTGTTACCCACCACATCGGTATGCAGCTCATCAATCACGTTTTCTTCTAGTGAACCTTTTAACTGCTCACTCTCACCTTGTACTTCAGAATGGTCTTCTTGCCACACCACGTGCTGGCGATGTTTTGCTGCTAGGCGAGCTAGGAATTTACGGTCACGTACTTCACCCCAGTAATAACGACAAGGGTTGGTAAACATCAAGTGCACATCAATGTGTTCACCAATAGCTTTGAGCGCGTCCATGTAACGTGGCGGCAGTGAAGAGATACCAAACACAAACAGACGCTTCGGCAGATGATCAAAATTGCCGTTGAAGTTTTCGAGCGTATCAATGAAGTGTTCGTACAAATTGGCACGATGATAAGGCGATTGCTCCAAGGTCACGGTGTGGTCGTACAATGCCTGCCACAAAATCGGCTGCCATGGATGCTCATCTTCAAGTTCAGGCACCGTTTGTCCGGCTTCCCAACTTGCAATCCATTCTGGGCGGTACACCAAATAGCCATCGAAGATATCGGCAATTTTCTCCGCCAATTGATACAGCTTGGAGTTGTCACTGTCGTCCTGAAGATAACGAGCCAAAGGTTCGAATGACGCTTCGTTAAGTAAACCCGGAAGCAAGTGCATCAGCTTCCACGTCATGGCTTCTTTGTTGAAGGCACTGCGCTTAGGCACATCAGCCAATACTTGGGTGAACATGTCCCAAATAAAAGTCGCTGGCAGCGGAAACTCTAGGTTTGCCGCAACACCAAACTCTTTCGCCAATTCCATTTTCAACCACTGAGACATACCTGGGCTTTGCACCAGAATTTGCTCTTTCTCGAATGGGTTTTCTAATGGGTTGATGCGAATTAGTTCAACAAGAAGTGATTTGAGAACATCGACCTGATTGGAGTGATAGACAGTAAACAAAGTAAGTGCACCGAATGCCAATGGAAACTGCTAGCAAGCTTAGCACAGCCGCATTTATTCCTAGAGCGATCTCGATAGCTTAAATAACAAAAGGTTAGAGAACACTCAAACTCTGCGCAAATAACCAGCAACTAACATTTGTAAGCGACACCTTACATGCAAATACAAAGCGTGACATTAGTCACAAGTATTTCATGATAAAAAACACTGTTTTATAATCATCACAAATTTCTATAACAATCCCCATCATATTGAACATCGGTATGAAGCTCACAAAGGAAGGCAAAATCGCTTCTCTTTCCGGCAGCTCTCCACTTCACATTCAATTAAATGGGCGAAAAATACTGGAATATCAAAGTATGTTGCGCAAACTTTCATCTAATAGCGCTTGGTTGATGGCATTTTTTGCTTGCTTTGCTCTATATCTATCGATCGCTTGTTACCCGTTTTTGTTGTCAAATAGCCAAGCAGAACCGCTCACATTTCTACAAGAATACTACTTAATCGCCACACAGCTAGGCTGGTTGGGTTTGATTGCTCTGCCGCTGATGCTGGGTTGTTTATTGCTGTCCTTTTTGCCGACACGCATGTTCAAAGCCGTTGTGATTGCGGTGGCAATCGCACTCTTGATCATGTTGAAAGTCGATATCCTCGTTTTCCAGCAATATAAACTGCACATCAATGGCCTACTGATCCGCATGTTCTTTGAAGGTGGTCGTGACGTATTTGAAATCTCTTGGATGAGTTGGCTGATCTTCATTAGCGATATTGCATTACTGGCAATCGGCCTCGCATTTACCGTTTGGCTAAGTAATAAGATGGCACATAGTCGCGCTAAGTTTGTGCTAATAAGTGTGTGGTTTGGCTTGTTACTTAGCACTCAGGCAATCCACGCATACAAAAATGCGCTCTACGATAACGAAGTCAGCCAGTTTTCGAATAACTGGCCTCTTTACTATCCATTGACGGCACGCAAATTCATCTACAGCCACAACTTAGTAGACGAAAACACGGCATCACATAACCGCGTTGAACTGAAGAACGTTGAAAGTGGTTCGCTTAACTACCCGCTGACACCCATTAATGTCGAGCGCAGAGACACACAACCGAACGTCCTATTCATTCTAGTTGATGCATGGCGCTACAGCGATGCAACGCCAGAAATCATGCCTAATGTCAGCAAATTCACCGAGAAAACGGTCAATTTCACTCAACATATGAGCGGTGGTAACTCGACTCAAGCAGGTATTTTTAGCCTATTTTACAGCTTGCCAGCGACTTACTGGGATAGCTTTTATGCCAGCCAGCGCTCCCCTATATTCCTCGATACTCTGCAAAATCAAGGCTATCGAATGGGCATCTTTGGTTCAGCGCCATTAACTAGCCCACCTTTGTCACGTACCGTTTTTAAAAAGGTGAAAGACCTCACCCTAAAGCAAACGGGTGAAACACAAGTCGAGCGTGATCAGCAAATCACGGAAGAGTTTATCCAGTTCCAGCAACAGGAAAGCGATAAACCGTACTTTGGCTTCTTGTTCTATGATTCAGCCCATGGCACAAGCTTTCCTGAACCAGAATTTGCTAAGTTCAAACCTTACTGGGAGCGCGTCGACCATATTCTTCTTAATAACGATTTCGATGCATCGCTTTACCACAACCGCTATAAGAACTCGTTGTACTTCATCGACAGTCTGATTGCGAACGTACTAAAGAATATAGATCTGGAGAACACCATTGTCGTGATCACTTCAGACCATGGCGAAGAGTTTAACGACCATAAAAAGAATTACTGGGGTCATACTGGCAACTACAGTGATACGCAAGTTCATGTGCCTTTATATGTGTTTCTGCCAAACCATCAACCAGAGCAAATTCAATACCGAACCACACACTTTGATATCGTTCCAACTTTGATGAACAGCCTATTTAATGTGAAAGGTGCTACTGGTTCATACAGCGTTGGACACGATCTATTTGATAGCCATATATCTCGTGATTGGTACATCGCAGGTAGCTACTACAACTACGCTTTGGTGGGGAAAGAGACCATGTTAGTCGTGAACCCTGGCGGACAATCCCAACAGCTTGATAAACGCCTCAACGTTGATAGGAAGCATCAGGTGCCCGTTAGCGTAATCCAGAATTCGTTGAATGAGATGTCTCGTTTCTATAACTAAGGATAAGAAAAAGCCTCTTGGCGAGAGAGACCAAGAGGCTTTTTTTACTTATGCATATTTTATTTATGCATGATGTGCTGCCACTAAGCGTGGTTGAATCAGCAAATTATTAATGTATTGCAATGCTACGTAAGTCACTACGATTGTCGCCACTATCAACTCAATGCCAGCTAGACCACGAACTTGTTGTACATAGTGTGCAGCTAGACCATTTGCTTCCATCCAATTTGCAGTTTTGAATAGAGCTGTCGCACCAATCACCATTGGGAAGGTAAACGCTGCATAGCCTGGACTAAATGGCAGTCTTAGCAGTTTAAAGAAGGCTAAGTAGATGATAGCTGTCATCAATACTGCGATACCAAATAATAGAGCAATAATCACTGGTGAAGGCGTTGCGGTTACGGTTAGATAACCAGCCAGCGATAGGCTTGCTGGAGCAGCCAAGATTGCCATGGTTGGTTTTGCTGCATCTGGGATTTCATGGGTGAACATGAAACGGTAGATCATAATTGGTAACATCACGGCATACGCAACCATACCGAATACCAAAGCACCATGCGCAATTGGCGCAAGCACTGGATTACCTGAGAAAGACACGTCTGCAACAATAATACCCACTGGTGGTACGAACCAGCTTGGCACCATGTGGTGCAGTTCGAAGTCTTTCGCGCGGTGATACAAGAAGCTCACTAGGAACACGATATGTAGAGCTACCGCCACTAACCAAAGCACGTCACCTGCAACGGGGAAAAAGTGCCCTAGAGAATTTGAAACCACCATGGTTCCCATCGCGAAAGTCGGAACGACACTACCCACCACAGGGTGCGCAAGATCTTGTCTCAACAAATGATTGTGAAAAAGAAATTTAGTCGCCAAGATTGCTAGCAGTACGCTTGCAATACCTGCGCTAATCCACTGTCCATAGCCATGTAATTCGGCGAAGTTTTCCCAACTCCAACCTAAGCTCGCAATACCAAGAGCCAGACCCGCCATTGGGGTTGGTGCTCCCATTACTTTTGCTTTTGTTCTTTGAATCATTACGACCTCAAAATCTAGGCTAACTTTCTATGGGGTGTATATTACTCTTGCACTTCGTTCCAATATATCTAATTATTTAAAACTAACGTTCAGATAAACTTAACGGAATGTCATGCCTAGTCATATCTCTCTCAAACAACTGAAAGTTTTTACTACAATCACTCAGCACAAAACGCTGACAGCAGCTTCAGAAAGTCTGTTTCTTTCTAAAGCTGCCGTGAGCATGGCGCTGTCTGAGCTAGAGAAACAAATTGGTCATCACCTATTTGATCGAGTGAACAACCGTTTGATTCTCAACCAAGAAGGACAAAAACTTCTGCCCCTCGCGGATGAACTCCTCAACCGAGCTCGGGATATTGAGAGTGTGTTCGATGGCGATCAAACCCTATCGGGGCTTTTACGTATCGGTGCCAGTGACACCATTGGCAACCAAGTCGCGCCTTATCTGCTAAGTGATTTCCGTCAGGATACCAATCATCAGTCACAGAGTTTGTTCATCTCTAACTCAGCGCAGATTTGCGACATGTTGATCGCCTACGAGCTCGATATCGCACTCATTGAGGGCAAGACCATACACCCAGAGCTGGAGTCAACGCAATTCAGTGAAGATGAAATGTGTGTGATTTGTCCACCGGATTACCCTAACTTCGATGAGGGGCCAATCAGCCTCAACGAACTTGAAGACACCGAATGGATCTTGCGTGAGGCTGGCTCTGGTTCGAGAGAGTTTTTTATGCGTGTCATTGCGCCACGTTTAGAGCACTGGCATGAGGCCTTCCAACTAAACACTACCGAAGCACTGATTAACTCTGTGTCTGCGGGGCTTGGCTTAGGTTGTTTATCACGCCTATCCGCCGAGCCTGCGATTCGAGATGGTCGTGTGAAAATGCTCAACATGCCGCTGGATATGAAGCGTCGCTTCTGGCTGCTACTCCACAAAGAGAAGTATCAAAACCCGCTATTGCGCACGTTTATTGAGTTCTGCCAAGATTGGGAACGCCCAGAGAACCCACACCTTAAAGATGGCTAGTTCACGGGAGATAGTTCAAGGCAGATAGTTCAAATGCTAGTCACTTAGTTGTACACGGCTCTCATTCTTAGGCTTGTCGCTAGACTTAACTGGTCAAAAACTGTATAAAAAGCCAGTATAAATTAATCAAGTTAGAGGACCAACACCATGGCTGTAATCGTCAAGTACGTGGTAGAACGCAATGGAGAAGAGAAAATGACTTTTACCTCTAAAGCGGAAGCTGACGCATACGACAAAATGCTGGATATGGCGGACGAGTTATTCTCACTGCTAGGTAAAAGTGAACTTCTAGAAGACGAAGGCAAGCAAGAAGATCTTGCAATGTTCCTTGCGCAAAACAAAGAAGAAGTGCTTTACGCTCTGGGTGCAAAACGTAAACCTGCACCAAAAAAAGCAAAGAAGCTTGAAGCTGTTGAAGAAGATAGCGAGCAAGAAGACGCTGCATAAGCCTCTAATTTGTTTCGAGAAAACGTCGTATTATGCGGCGTTTTTTTATGCCATTCATTTATCGCCATATATCTCTAGCAATATAAAGAACCGATTTAATATCCCAAATTACTCTAAATTTCATGTTGCAGATTAGTGTGACTTAGATCTAATCTAATTGCACACGGTGATGGGGTGCCACCGGAATCGAAAGATTCGAACCGCTTTTGCAGCTGATGACTCCTACAGAAACGAGAACAGGTCAGCCCTGTTGGAAATGCTTTTGCCTCCAGCGTAAAAGTAAGAGTTCTGTAGTGAGCAATTCAACTCTCCTCCAACCCCGCACCTGTTTTCTCAAAAATTAAAAAGATATCCAAAATAGTTGTTAACTCAACAAGGCGACAAACGCATGAGCCTCCTGAACATAGTTTTTCTATTTGATGGAGCGAATAAGAGCAGTCAACGCCGTTGAGTCTGACCAATATGCTGGATATCGTACACTGGGAAAACATTATGCAATACTCACACGAAATCCAATCAATGTGCCCGATTCAACGCGGCGATCTTCATGCATCTGCACCGATCCCTGTTGAAGGCGCAATGATCAATCCAAAAGACGTTATCGCGATTTCTGGTCTTAGCCACGGCGTTGGTGCTTGTGCTCCTCAACAAGGTGCAGCAAAACTGACTCTTAACGTCAAAAACGGCATCATCGAAGAAGCTTTGATCGAAACGATCGGCTGTTCAGGCATGACTCAATCAGCCGCGATGGCCGCAGAAATCCTAACTGGCAAAACCATTCTTGAAGCACTGAATACCGACTTGGTATGTGATGCTATCAACGTCGCGATGCGCGAAATCTTCCTTCAATTTGTTTACGGTCGTACTCAATCTGCTTTCTCTGAAGGCGGCTTGGAAATTGGTGCGGCACTGGAAGACCTTGGTCAAACTCAACGTAGCCAAGTGGGTACTAGCTACTCAACCAAAGCAAAAGGCGTGCGTTACATGGAGCTGGCTGAAGGCTACGTAACAAAACTCGCGCTAGACGAAAACAAAGAAGTGATTGGTTACCAATATCTCAACCTCGGCAAGATGATGAAAGCCATCAACGAAGGCGTACCTGCTGCAGAAGCGGCAGACAAAGCAACGGGGACTTACGGTCGTTTTGACGAAGCCGTAACCACCATCAACCCACGCCAACAATAATTGCCACCAAGAGGAAAGAGATTATGAACACTCCAATTACTGAATCTGTACGTCGCACATTAGACGAAATGCAACTCTCTTCTCTGGAAGAGGCTTACCAATACTGTATGGATCGTGGTATCGACCCAAAAGCATTGGTGATGGACACTCAACCTATCGCGTTTGAAAGCGCTGCCGATGCCTACACACTGGGCACTGCTTTGGCGATTTTCCGCGGAGCAAAAACAGCAGAAGAAGCGGCAAACATCATCGGTGAAGGTCTTCAGGCGTGCACTAAACCCGGCAGCGTGGCAGAGCAACGCCAAGTGGGTATCGGTCACGGTGCATTGGCGGCTCGTCTATTGAATGAAGAAAGTGGCTGTTTCGCTTTCCTTGCGGGCCATGAGTCATTCGCAGCGGCAGAGGGCGCAATCAAAATCGCACTGAACGTGAACAAATCACGCAAAAATCCGTTGAAAGTGATCCTAAATGGTTTGGGTAAAGACGCCGCTTACCTAATCTCACGTATCAATGGTTTCACTTACGTACGTACTCAATACAACTACCAAACTGGTGAGTTAGTGGAAGTAGAACGTCGCCGTTTCTCGCAAGGTCCACGTGGTGAGATCCTTTGCTACGGCGCAGACGATGTACGTGAAGGCGTGGCTATCATGCATAAAGAGCAAGTAGACGTGAGCATCACAGGTAACTCAACCAACCCGACTCGCTTCCAACACCCTGTAGCAGGCATCTACAAAGCGGAACGTAACCGTGAAGGCATGCCTTACTTCTCTGTGGCATCAGGTGGTGGTACTGGTCGTACTCTACACCCAGATAATGTGGCGGCAGGTCCTGCATCTTACGGCATGACCGATACTATGGGTCGCATGCACGCCGATGCGCAATTCGCGGGTAGCTCTTCAGTACCAGCACACGTCGCGATGATGGGCTTCATCGGTATGGGCAACAATCCAATGGTAGGTGCAACGGTTGCACTTGCAGTAGAGGTCGGTGAGCTAAGCCTCTAAGTCGATTTATCGCTTTACTATCCAAAGCCAGTAAATCCAACAAACCCAGTGTAGGGGGAGTGACTTCGGTCCTCCCCTTATTTCTTCCTCCAACATTGACCAATCCTGCTTCTGTTCAAAATCCATGTATCTCACTGGTATGCTGACAGCATCGAGTGAAGATTCTGGCAGTACTCAGATAAGTTGCGGGATTATCTCTCCAACCAGAGCCTTGACCGTTACACCTTTTTGAACAGTGCTCCACTTCATTCGCTTCAAACAATTCGTATGAATCGAACGATTCGTTTATAATGTAGAAAAAGGAGCACACTATGCAATCGTTAACAGCAAATACCGCAAAAACCAAATTTGGTGACTTACTGATGAAAGTTCAGCGAGAGCCAGTTCAAATCAGCAAAAATGGTTCACCTGTGGCAGTTGTCATGTCATGTAAAGAATACGAGGAGCTTGAAGCCTTAAAGATGGCGATGGTGAAATCACGTTTTGAACAAGCGGAACGAGACATCGTGAATGGAGATTTGGTGGATGGCGAACGCTTCATGAGCGAATTAGATTCAGGCAAGTTTGACTAATGACACAATACAAACTTTCTCCCGCAGCCCAAACGGACCTAATCGACATTCGCCGTTATACGCTTGAAAATTGGGGAGACGCACAGTGGACCAATTATTTTGGAGAGCTCAAACAAGCAATGACGTTGTTAGCTAGCAATGAGTTGATTGGGATTGATATGCCGGAGCTAGGAACCGGTTACTGCCGCTTTCCGTTAAAGCATCATGTGATTTATTACATAAGAAAACCTGACCACATTGTTATTGCTGCAGTCTTAGGGCGTAACATGTCACCAGCTAAGCACTTTCAGCGACAATTGTAGCCCTTAAGCCTTTGCGCTTAATGTAATTTCGTAATGTACTTGGGGCTTCATCAATAAGCTTTGCAGTAGGGCGAATCCCAAGTCCCATGCTTAGGTATTTTTCAATTTGATCCCTTTTGGGGTCGAGCTTGAGCTTTTCCGCTTATGCTTTTGGTCGACCTAAGATAACACCGTTTTTTTTGCTACGATAATCCCCAGCCCCTCGCCCCAACTCAACCTACACTCAATCAAAGCTGGCTTTTGCGACACATTTCTCATCAGACAAACATATCTCCAAAAAGACAAAAGGTATCCATCTACAGACTTTCTCCATTTCCCCTCTTTAAACTCCCCAACACTCTCTTTATGATGACTGACAACTTAATTATTTCTTGTCAGTGAACAGACGAGACACAAGACTCAACACATGGAGATCAACTATGGCTTTCTTCTCTCTAGCCTTTGGTACGGCAACTAAAAACCGCGACGGCAAAATCATCGAAGCGTTTTTCCCAAACCCAGTTCTTAACCCAAGCGAAGCGCTTGTTAACGCACTAGCAGCAGTAGCAGGTTACGAACAAGGCAACCAAGCTATCGAGATCTCTGCAGCACAAAGCGCAGAACTGGCAGCTGCATTTGAAGCAAACGGCGATGCTGCAAACGCATCTTTCGCAGCAAAAGCAGCAGAATCAGCACAACCACTTGTACTGGTTATCCTTGCAACTGACGAGCAGCCACAAAGCGTTGCTGAAGGTTTCCTAAAACTTCAACTTATCTCTAACCGCCTAGTTCAACCACACGGCACGGTACTAGACGGTATCTTCGGTCTACTACACAACATCGCATGGACTAACGAAGGTCCAATCGACCTACCTGAACTGGCAGAGCGTCAAATCGAAGCTCGCCTAGCGGGTCGTGCACTAAGCGTAGATTGCGTAGACAAGTTCCCTAAAATGGTGGACTACGTGGTACCAACTGGCGTTCGTATCGCTGACACTTCTCGCGTACGTCTTGGCGCACACGTTGGCGAAGGCACAACGGTAATGCACGAAGGCTTCATCAACTTCAACGCGGGTACAACCGGCGTGAGCATGGTTGAAGGTCGTATCTCTGCTGGCGTAGTGGTTGGTAACGGCTCTGACATCGGCGGCGGCGCATCTATAATGGGTACGCTATCTGGCGGCGGTAAAGTTGTGGTTTCTATCGGTGAAAACTCTCTACTAGGCGCGAACGCAGGTCTTGGCTTCCCAATGGGTGACCGTTGTACTATCGAATCAGGTCTATACGTAACCGCTGGTTCTAAAGTACGCATGCTAGATTCTGCAGGCCAAGAAGTAGAAGTAGTGAAAGCACGCGATCTTGCTGGTGTTTCTGACCTACTGTTCCGTCGTAACTCTGTAACAGGTCAAATCGAGTGTCTTGCAAACAAGAGCGCGGTTGAACTGAACAGCGAACTGCATAAAAACAACTAATAAGAATACCCAAATAACCTCGAGATGCTTGATTCAGCGAGGCTGACTTGGCTTGCAGGCGCGGCAACGAGTTGAAGATCTAGTCAATCTAAATCAAAGCTCGTTAACAAAGCATGAAAGCCAAGACAACTCGCCCTTTGGGAGCGTGTCACTATCACGATTCCCACGTCAAATAACTTGAAAATAGCGAGCTATTTCACTTCGTCATTTTCCTTGAACTCGTATCAGTGACCACGCTCTGAACTGAGCATCTTGAAGTCATTTGGGTATTGCAGTGAATTAGCCCTACGAAAAATCCCCCAGCAGGAGACTGCTGGGGGATTTTTTATGCCCGATAAAGAGCACATTGTTACGACATGGCGTGTGACGTAATACTGAGTGATTCAAATACTCTGCTTTTAAGAGAATGTGGATTCCAGACGTTTACTTGTTTAGAAAGTTCACAGCTTTATCTGGGAAGTCAGTAAACAAACCATCCACTTTAACTTGATTGTAGAAGATATCCATCATGCCATCGAAGCTGTCTGTGTACGTTGGAATACGCCCAGGGTCCGCTCGGAAAGTGTAAGGGTGCACTTGCAAGCCTGCGTCTTTTGCCGCTTTCATCAAAGGTTTGATGATGATGTTATCCTTGGTTGATTTGTCATCCACCAACATTGGCTTCCAAGGCCCGATCCCTTCCGCATATTCCGCGACCTTCTTCATACCATTGGTTTCAAACATCCAGTCATAACTGTATGGTGTTGCCTTGTCGCCTTTGTACTCCATGGTCTCGTTCCAATCGGTGTAAGCCATGAGCTGAACGAGCTTTAAATCCATGTCCATCTCAGGCATGAGTTCACTGTTGATGCGCTGGAGTTCATTTGCATCGAAACACTGAAGGTATACTTTGTCGTCTTGCGAATCGTAACCGTACTGTTTTAAAACTTTAAGCACCGCTTTTGAGATGTCTTTACCTTCATGGCGATGGAACCACGGCGCTTTGATTTCCGGGTAAATACCGATGTCATAACCCAGCGTTTTGTTTAAGCCTTGGATCAGCTCAATCTCTTCAGCAAAAGTAGGTACGGTGAAGTCTGATTTCCACATTGGGAATCGTGTCGGATAGCCAGCAACCTTGTTACCTTTATCATCAATGTTAAAGCCTTCAGTGACTCGCAATGATTTGATTTCAGCCAACGTGAAATCAATCGCGTAGTAACGGCCATCTTTACGAGCACGGTCTGGGAATCGCTCTGCCACATCGGTCACGCGATCGAGATAGTGGTCATGCAGCACGACCAATTGATCGTCTTTAGTCATCACCACATCTTGCTCGATGTAATCTGGTTTCATCGCGTACGCCAACGCTTTTGCTTCTAAAGTATGTTCTGGTAGATAACCCGATGCGCCACGGTGCGCGATAACAAGCGGTTGTGCAATTGCTCCAGCGGAGATGCCCAGAGCGAGAACCGTCATGCAAACTGACGTTGTTTTCATTGTTATTTCCTTAACTTATTTGAAGGGGCAGTATTCCACTGCCTCTTTAAGGTTTTATGACGCCAAAGCTTCTTTCTCACGCGCTTTTTTTTCATGGTGAGCGCGCTCGCCAAGAAATGCGTAAGTCAAACAAACGATAGACGTGATACATGAACCCACGAGGATGATAAAACCGCCATCCCAGCCAAAGTGGTCTACCGTGTAGCCAAGAATCGCGTTTGCCGCTACCGCACCGCCCAAGTAACCAAATAGACCCGTTAGACCCGCAGCCGTACCCGCCGCTTTCTTAGGAGCAAGCTCTAGAGCATACAAACCAATCAACATTACCGGACCGTAAATCAAGAAGCCGATTGCAACCAAGGCCATCATATCGACTGCTGGGTTACCTGCTGGGTTGAACCAGTAAACCAGCACAGCTACGGTTACTAACGCCATAAATAGAATACCGGCAGGAGCACGACGACCTTTAAACAGCTTGTCTGAAATCCAACCACACAATAGCGTACCTGGGATGCCCGCCCACTCGTATAGGAAGTAAGCCCAAGAAGATTTATCAACCGAGAAGTCCTTCGCTTCTTTTAGGTACACCGGCGCCCAGTCCAGCACACCATAGCGGATCAGGTAAACAAACGCGTTCGCAATCGCGATTGACCACAACAACTTATTAGAAAAGACATACTTGAAGAAAATTTCCTTCGCCGTCATTTCTTTTTCGTGTGACTTGTCGTAATCGTCAGGGTAATCGTCTTTGTACTCTTCAATTGGCGGAAGACCACAAGACTGCGGTGTATCTCTTACGGTGAACCAAATAAAGACAGCTACGAGCGTGGCAAAAAATGCAGGTACATAGAAAGCGGTGCGCCAATCGTCGTTAAATGCCCAAAGGCCAAGAATAAATAGTGGACCAATCAAACCACCACCTACGTTATGCGCCACGTTCCAAACCGATACGATCTCGCCACGTTCTTTACGTGACCACCAGTGAACCATGGTTCGACCACAGGCAGGCCATCCCATACCTTGGAACCAACCGTTTAGGAACAATAGAATAAACATCGCGGTAATGCTGCCCGTAGCCCAAGGCATAAAACCGAAGCAGAACATCACAAGCGCTGACATTAATAGACCGCCACTTAAAAAGTAACGAGGGTTCGAGCGGTCAGAGACACTGCCCATTAAGAATTTTGATAAACCGTAAGCAATAGATACCGCAGCTAAAGCAACACCAAGATCACCACGACTGAACCCTTGCTCAATCAAGTAAGGCATCGCCAAACTAAAGTTTTTACGAACCAGATAGTAGCCGGCATAACCGACAAAGATGCCGATAAAGAGTTGCCAACGTAAGCGGGAATAAGTGCCATCGATCTTATCGGACGATAAGCGATCGATGTGCGCCTTGGGTTTGAATATTCCAAACATAGGAACCTCATTAATATAGTGAGCGATGGTAGGGAGCCTTAAGTCGCGAACGAGCAAAGCAAAGTTTCGTTCGAAAGTCTGTGCATTTTATGAAATACGATTTTTATTTCTGTGATAAATGTTGCATAGGAATTAAATTTCAGTAAATACAGTAGACTAGAAGCATTTAATTAGACAGCGCTTCCATTTCCCCCACATTCCGTTACTGTTCATATAGAGCATGAAGTGCGCAAACGAACAAAATCACTGCTATCTTAAGCAAACCAAGTGCTCAAATGACCACATAAATGGATAAAAGGTAGAGATGGAAGAGATTAAACACGTGATTTAAGTAATGAAAGCGTCAATATGGCGTGTTGCAACAATGTCACAACGTTAACAATTAGGACCGACATCAACCAACCACTCCCAAAGTGCATTCAAAGCGAATTTCCGAGTAAAAGACGGTTTATCAACCACGGATAAACGTCTTATCTCTTAGTGATGGCGCAGCTCTGGGCAACGAGTGAATGAATATCAGCAATCCCTTATCATCATTAGTGTTAGCTAGCTCTTTAGGGTTAGTTTTCGACCAATAATCTGAGCAATTTACCACCATTCACGAAGCAGCTTCACAAAACTCCTCTTACCAGTTTGTGCATTGATTTTCACATCGGTAGTTTTAGTCCATCAAAGCAAAATTGAAGACCATAATTCGTTTTATCGAGTTTCCTTTTTGAGCAAAAGATGCGTCAATTAACAAAAACGAAGAGTTTGATTAACAAATTTATGCTCAAACGCTCACTTTTGACGCTCGTTTGTTTTCGCAAACGTTTATATATGCACAATAGAACCGTGCTAGATAAGCATAAATATTAAAGGACTCTTAACATGACAACGAACAAACACCCCTCACTGCTCGGAGAATGTTTGGCCGAGTTTATCGGTACAGGATTACTTATCTTTTTTGGCGTAGGCTGTGTCGCAGCACTCGTTTTGACCGGGGCTCAATTTGGTCAATGGGAAATCAGTATTGTATGGGGCTTTGGTGTCGCCATTGCTATTTACTGTACTGCGGGCGTATCCGGAGCACACATCAACCCTGCCGTGACTATCGCGCTAGCGATGTTCCATGGATTTGATAAGGCGAAAGTTGTGCCTTATATCGTTGCGCAAATGCTAGGTGCATTTTGCTCTGCCGCTTTGGTTTACAGTTTGTACAGCAACCTTTTTACGGATTACGAAATCGCACACAACTTCGTTCGTAGCAGCCAAGACGCATTAGCAACGGCGGGCATTTTCTCGACTTACCCACACGCTTCTCTCTCTTTCTTTGGCGCTTTTGCTGTGGAATTCGTGATTACTGCAGTGCTGATGTTTGCCATTCTTGCTCTTGGTGATGAGAACAATGGCGCACCTCGCGGCGCGATGAACCCTCTACTGATCGGTATCCTCATTGCGGTTATCGGTGGTTCTTTAGGCCCACTGACTGGCTTTGCGATGAACCCTGCTCGTGACTTCGGCCCTAAGCTGTTTGCTTACTTTGCAGGCTGGGATTACGCATTGACTGGCGCGCGTGAAATCCCATACTTTATTGTTCCAATTCTTGCTCCTATCGCAGGTGCTTGCTTCGGTGGTTGGTTGTACCCGAAAGCGATTGCTGCGTATCTGCCACAACAAGGTCATGGCTGCACTATCCCTAACCAGTGCGAGACCGAAGAAGAAGCAGAACAAGCGCAAGCTTAACCCCTACCAATTCGAACATTTACTAAAATATAAATAACGAAACAAAAGGATTCTTACCATGACTGAGCAAAAATACATTGTTGCCCTAGACCAAGGCACGACAAGCTCTCGTGCTGTCATCCTGGATCATGACGCGAATATCGTAAGCGTCGCTCAGCGAGAATTTACTCAGATTTATCCAGAGGCTGGTTGGGTTGAGCATGACCCAATGGAAATCTGGGCAACTCAAAGCTCTACTTTGGTTGAAGCACTTGCGAAAACAGGTATCCGTAGCGACCAGCTTGCAGGTATCGGTATTACCAACCAACGTGAAACCACAATTGTATGGAACAAAGAAACGGGCAAACCGGTTTATAACGCGATCGTATGGCAATGTCGCCGTACTGCCGATATTTGTGAAGAATTAAAAGCACGCGGACTGGAAGATTACGTTCGTGACAACACTGGTCTGGTTCTAGACCCTTACTTCTCTGGCACAAAGGTGAAGTGGATTCTAGATAACGTTGAAGGTGCGCGTGAAGATGCTGAAGCAGGCAAACTGTTATTCGGTACCGTTGATACTTGGTTGGTTTGGAAGATGACACAAGGTCGTGTTCACGTAACGGATTACACTAACGCTTCGCGTACCATGCTGTTCAACATCAACGACCTATGCTGGGATCAGAAAATGCTGGATGAAATGGGTATCCCAGCGTCGATGATGCCTGAAGTAAAACGCTCATCAGAAATCTACGGCCAAACCAACATTGGTGGTAAAGGCGGTACTCGTATCCCAATCGCTGGTATTGCAGGTGACCAACAAGCAGCGCTTTACGGTCAGATGTGTGTAGAAGCAGGTCAAGCGAAGAACACCTACGGCACAGGTTGTTTCTTGTTGATGAACACGGGTAAAGAGAAAGTAACCTCGAAAAATGGTCTACTGACTACCCTAGCATGTGGTCCAAAAGGCGAGCCAGCTTACGCTCTTGAAGGTGCGGTATTCATGGGTGGCGCGTCAATTCAATGGCTACGTGATGAAATGAAGATCCTGGCTGGCGCTGAAGATTCAGAATACTTTGCAACCAAAGTGGATTCTTCCAACGGTGTGTACGTTGTTCCTGCATTTACTGGCTTAGGCGCACCATATTGGGATGCTTACGCTCGCGGTACGATTGTCGGTCTAACTCGTGGCGTAAACTCTAACCACATTATCCGTGCAACTTTGGAAGGCATCGCTTACCAAACTCGTGATGTGCTGGATGCGATGCAAGCAGACTCGGGCATTAAGCTCGCGAACCTGCGCGTTGATGGCGGCGCAGTAGCGAACAACTTCCTAATGCAGTTCCAGTCAGACGTACTCAACACCGAAGTTCACCGTCCTCAAGTAACTGAAGTGACTGCTTTGGGTGCAGCATACCTAGCTGGTCTAGCGGTTGGTTTCTGGAATAGCATTGATGAGCTGCAAGACAAAGCGGTGCTCGATCGCACATTCGAACCACACGATGATGAAGAAAAACGTAACCGTCGTTACAAAGGTTGGAAGCGCGCAGTTAAGTGTGCTCAAACCTGGTCTGAGCTTCACGACGAAGACGATTAATTTCTGATAAACGATTAGTTTCCTCCAGATTAATCATAAAGAGCGCCGAATTGGCGCTCTTTTTTGCGTTCGATCGCGGATTCCACACTCCCACAGCTTCTCACAATGCGCTAATTCGAGCACAATAGAGCAAGTTTCTATTTTCGATTTTGAAGCATTGGTCGTTGCCAGTGCACAAGGGAGTGCTAAGTGAAGCAAATACCAAGACACCAACAGATCGTTGATTTGGTGAAAAAACAAGGATATGTCAGCACGGATGAGCTGGTAGAAAAGTTTAATGTTAGTCCACAAACCATTCGTCGCGACCTAAATGACCTCGCGGATGAAAACAAAATTAGACGCTACCACGGTGGTGCAACCATTCCTCTTAGCTCAGAGAACACGTCGTACAACACGCGTAAAGCACTTAACTTCAATGAGAAGGATGTGATTGCGGAAGAGTTAGTAAAACATATTCCTGACGGCGCCACCTTGTTTATTGATATTGGCACTACACCAGAAGCCGTCGCTCGAGCGCTTAATAAAAACCACAAACAGCTTCGCGTGGTGACCAACAACATTAATGTTGCCACCATTCTTTTACCGAACCCAGAAATCAAGGTGATTTTAGCTGGCGGTGAAGTTCGTAATCGTGACGGCGGCATTGTCGGTGAAGCGACCCTCGATTTCGTCAAACAATTTCGCCTTGATTTTGGCATTTTGGGCATCAGTGGTATCGACTTTGACGGCTCACTATTGGACTTTGATTACCACGAAGTTCGAGTAAAACAAGCCATTATTGATAACAGTCGCAGTGTGTTCCTTGCGGTTGACCATTCGAAGTTTGGTCGCAATGCCATGGTAAAATTAGGCAATATCGCACAATTGAACATGGTGTTCACCAACAAACAACCACCAGAAGAGATTCTCGCTATTCTAAGAGAAGCCTCGGTTCCGCTCGAAGTAGTTGATACACAAATAGAAAGAGTAGAAGCCGAATAGCGTTTACACTCACTATTTACGCGCATAAATGACCTCTGTCTTAATTAGGCAGAGGTTTTTTTGTGCCCAAATCACACAAAACGCTCATAAACGAAAATAAATAATGACCACAAACGAAACCTAAGCTAGGATAAACTTATGTTCTAAAATGCTCGTTCGCTCACAAGAGGTCAAATTTATGAGTATTCAACAAAATGCTTCCACGACGAATTCATCCCCTACTCTAGATATGATCGTGATCGGTGGCGGCATTAACGGAGCCGGTATTGCTGCAGATGCTGCTGGCCGTGGTTTAAGCGTCGGTTTGTACGAAGCTAACGACTTCGCATCGGCAACCTCTTCTGCAAGTTCAAAACTGATCCATGGCGGATTACGTTACCTTGAACACTATGAATTTCGTTTGGTTTCGGAAGCGCTCGCTGAGCGTGAAGTGATCTTACGTAAAGCACCACACGTGGCTCTGCCAATGCGCTTCCGTTTACCTCATCGTCCATTTTTACGCCCAGCTTGGATGATCCGCTGTGGTTTGTTCCTTTACGATAATTTGGGTAGACGCACCACACTGCCAGGCAGCAAAACCGTCAACCTAGCAAAATCAGGCCTTTTAAAACCTGAAATGAAAACCGGTTTCGAATACTCAGATTGTTGGGTAGACGATGCGCGCTTAGTCTTACTTAACGTTCTGGCTGCAAAAGAGAATAACGCAGAAGTTCGCAACTACTGCCGCGTTGAAAAAGCGCACCGTGAAGGCGGCATTTGGCATGTCACTATTCATGACGTAACCACAGACCAACGTTTCGAACGTAAAGCGAAAGCTCTGGTTAACGCAGCTGGTCCATGGGTGAAACAGTTCTTTGATGAAGGATTAGAGCAAACCTCCCCTCGCAACATTCGTTTGATCAAAGGTTCGCACATCGTTGTTCCTCGTATCCACAACGAGCCGCAAGCCTACATCCTACAAAACAAAGATAACCGTATCGTATTTATGATCCCTTACTTAGATAAGTTCTCGATCATTGGTACAACCGATGTGGAATACAAAGGCGATCCGCGTGAAGTCGCGATCTCCGAAGATGAAGTCGATTACTTGATCGATATCGTTAACCAACACTTTGTCCACCAGCTAAGCCGCGAAGACGTGGTGTGGACATACAGTGGTGTACGTCCGTTGTGTGATGATGAGTCTGACTCACCGCAAGCGATCACACGTGACTACACACTAGAACTGGACGCTGAATACGACCACGCACCTTTGCTTTCAGTGTTCGGCGGCAAGCTCACGACATACCGTAAGCTTGGTGAAGCGGCAATGAAGAAACTTGCCCCGTTCCTACCTGAAATGGGTAAAGACTGGACGGCAAACCAAACCCTTCCTGGCGGTAACTTCAGTTGCAGCCGCGAGCAACTGGCGAAGATGATTCATGCGAAATACTCGTGGGCATCAGAAGCGATGTTGCTGCGCTATGTGACTCAGTTTGGTACACAAACTTGGGATTTGATGGAAGGCACTAACAACGTAGAAGATCTTGGCCACTGCTTCTCAGAGCAAGCAAGCGGCGTATATCAACGCGAAATTGATTACTTGATGAATCACGAAATGGCGCTAACCGATGAAGACATCTTATGGCGTCGTACAAAACTTGGTTTATACATGAACGAAGAGGAGAAAATCGTACTGGCAGAATATCTAAAAGAGAAGCTGCAACAAAAAGTCGTTAGCCTCTCACAAGTAAGTTAAATTGGACTCTCCTAATACAAAGCCTGCACCTCGCAGGCTTTTTCTATTGTGAGCAACTAGATTCAAGTTATTGATTGAAAAACAAATATGATTGGTAAAAAGTTTTTTATCGTATGAACAATTGTAATTTAGCCACACATACCGTCTAGCATATTTTAATTTAAACTAATTCGAATAGAATGCGCATTTTCCTTCATAACTAAAATAAAAAATGCCTAAAAAACTTATACTTTCAACCATCATATCTATGGTGCTTACTGGTTGCTTTAGCGACTCAGGGAGTAGTCAGCCTCCTTCAGTAGAGCCGCCTTCGTCGAATCACCCACCTAGTGTAGAGTCAGTTCCTGTGCTTACTGCGCTGGTCGATCATAAGGTAACTTACCAACTTGTTGCCTCCGATAGAGACGGTGATTCTCTGAGCTATCAACTGAACGATGCGCCCGATTTTGTGTCTGTCGATAAACTTGGCTTAGTCACTATTGCTCCAAAAGAACCAGACCAAGACCAGTATCAATTTTCTATCAGCGTCTCAGACGGTAAAGCAAAGGTAACCACCCAAATTCAGCTCAATGTGTTTGCTCAACCAACAGCATCTTGCCCTGAAGATACGACTGATCCAGTGTGTAATAATGACAGCGGTTTCCAACCTAACTTCGCTCCTGAGCTCACCGTTGATGCGCAAATCGATGTTAAGGCAGATATCGCATCGAACTATCAAGTCAGTGCTAAAGACTACAATGGTGATCAACTAAGCTTCTCTTTAAACCAAGCACCTTCTTGGGCATCGATTGATAGCCAAGGGCTTATGAGCTTCGTGCCAACTGCGGCTGATATTGGCACTTATGAGCTTGCAGTGATAGTCAGTGACGGCACATTCGACGTAACCGCTGATACTCAAGTAACCGTGCATTTAGGCATGACACCGGTAGATCCAGACTTGATAAATCATGCTCCGGTGGTCGCCCCTATCCCTGCACTAAAAGCCAAGGTCCAACGACCATCAACTTATCAAGTTCTTGCGACGGATAAAGATAATGATGTACTTACTTACTCTTTAAAAGATGCGCCTGATTTTGTCTCCATCTCAGAAAATGGTCTGCTATATATAGAGCCACTAAACAACTCAAATGCAGGAAGTTATCATAGTCAGGTACTAGTGAGTGATGGCTCACTTATCACATCTCGTAATCTAACCATTCACGTTAGTGATCAAGATGAACCAGGTAATGACAACAATGCTCCTATAGTTCAATCAATAGCACCGATCACCGCTTTCACCGATCAAACGCTTGAATACCAAGTCATCGCTTCTGACCAAGATGGGGACCGTTTGAGCTTCTCACTTGATAACTCGCCAGAATTTGTCTCGATCACTCAATCAGGCGTTCTTACTTTCGCACCAACGCCGGTGCATGAAGGCAATTATCAATTTGATGTTACGGTCAGCGATGGGAAGTTAAGCACAAAGACAACCGTTATTGCTCAGGTTCATCTTCCGACAGCATCCTGCGATGAAAACAGCACCGCACCTGAGTGTGTGAACCCCGATGAAGGTATGGAAGTCACCTTCTACAAAGCTAGTCTGACAGCATCAAACAAGCCATTAAAAGGCGATGTGAGCTGCAACGGGCAATCACTCTTAGAGGGTCACTTTAATACGACAGAAGGTGACAGCTTTACTTGTTACTTAGAATCACTCGATTCCAGTTCAATAGAACTCGGAAGCTTCATCGCTCCCGATCACAAGAGCCAAAGCCTCAACTCAGATGCATTAGTTCCCATTGCCTTTGAGCTCACCAACGTCATCGGTAAAGGTGATAATGCGGCGAAAGTATTGGAGTCGATCTCCTCTTGTCCAGAGTCACAACAGGTCTGCCTTAACAAGATGGACAGCATCGATATTGCCGGGATCTATAACTCAGCTGCACTCGATTCAGACGAAACCGTAGGCGCGTTTTTAGCCGCTAAAAGTGAAGAGTCTACTGACGACGTAGGTAAAGCACCGAGCTCACACCGAGATCCTAATTTGGTTCCTGCGGTATCTGGTGGTGATAACGATTTGAACAGTGACTTTGTGTCATCTAATGCAGAAGCCAGTTTGACATATCAGCCAAGTGTAGAGGCTCAAGTATTAACTCGCAGTACATTAACTGACGCTCATGGACTGCCGATTGTGGGAATCAGCTATTTCTCCGCACACTCAACGGGGGTAACAGATGCGAATGGTGAATTTGAGTATTTGTGGGGGGATTCACTCACATTTGGCATTGATACCTTTGAGTTTGGCTCCGTTATCGGTAACAAGGTAAGTTATCAACTTGCCGATGTGACAGAAAATCCTGTAGTAAAAGCGAACATCCAAGCTTTATTGCAGCGTTATGGCGAAGCAAGTGGCGAACAGATCACGATTGGTGCTCAAGTACGGGACGTCTTCTCACAATACCCGAACGTCATCAATGAACTGATCAAACTTACCCTACCGAATGGTGGAAAGTTAGAAGGTACCTCTTTCAGCTTGCCTAATGAATTTGAAAAGCAATTTGAACAGGGACTTACTGCGCTTATTGATCAATCTTTGAAAAAGACATCAGTTGTCGCAAATCGATCACCAGTCGTCTTTTCTCTGAATGATGATAAATACGTGACCAACTCACTCAAAGCAATCTTTGACGGCGTCACGACTTTCCATGTCTTCAACGATAACAGCAGTTTCTATGGTGCAACAGGTTACACGCGCGGAATGCGTATGTTGAATATGTCAAACCGTGCGTTCCCAATTGTCATGCCACGCACCGACATTAACCGACAAATTGCTTTTGACGAAGCCCAAGCCTGGACACGAGAAGGTAAGCCATACATCGCAAACTGGCCTGACATTGAAATGCCAGCCATCCCTAAAGTTTCAAAAGACAACGCCACCTTCGGCTTTCCATTTGTTACAGCTGGAGAGATCGGCTTAGGCAAAGTGGTGTTTATGGGCAACAGCTTGTACCCAAGTATCCTGTCTTGCCCAAACAACTACTGGGCGAACGACGCACTGCGTATTGACAGTACCGCTTACTCTTGTACAACCACTGTTGATTTATCCGATGACCCAAGAAACGATCATGGCAGCATGAAACGCTTCTTCAGTAATCTGTTCCAATGGCTCGCACCTGATTTGAACAATGGTGGCATTCGTGTTGCTACCAATATCGACCTAGCTGCGGCAGCAAGAAGTAATGTGTCTCACGGCACTCAATATGACTTCTTTATTAGCCCAGAATACGGGTTTTCCGCAGTCGATAAAATCAGTAAAGGTGGCTTTGAGGCGCTTTCTATCACAGAAACACCATTGCTTATTCTTCAAGGTTATCAACCGAAAGTTCTCGGTGATGGCATGACTCATCGCTACATCGCGGATTTAGATCAAGCAAACCTAACTCAGGAAGATATCACCACCCTCATCCACTTTATCAATGATGGTGGCAGCGTGATATTTATGGATGCCATCGACGAAAAGCTAAACCCTGAACCTTTAGGACGTCTAGCCGATGCAGCTGGTATGTCTATTGGTGGCGGTAACGTGACGCCAACTAACCAAGCTTTCTGCGGTTCATCATACTACTGCCAAAGCATGTATCCGAACCTTCATGTACGTAGCCGCTATGACATGGTCGTACTAGAGCGATTCCCAGATGTCAATGGCAAGCGCCCTTACCAAGTCAATGATGACGGCTCGATAACTTGGGCTCCGCCAATTGATATGCCAAGCCTTGAAATTCCTCAATATCAAGTAGAGAAACTTGATAGCAATGGAAAACCAATGCTAGACGAATCTGGGCAACCAATCATGGAAACAAAACATGCTCGTATTTTTGTACAAAATGAGCAAGAAACAGCAGCAGCGATTGCTGAACTGCAAAATGCGTTTCCAGATACATCAATCTGTAGTCATGATTACGAATACGAAATCGACTGTATCGAAATTCGCAAAGGTGATGGTGTCGTTGTTCGTGGAAACTATTGGCGAAAAGACTTCGATCGTTACCAAATAAGCCCAGACGTAGTGGATAGCATGGTGAAAGCAGCAAACTTAGGCACCAATATCCAAGCGTTGATGGATCATGAACTTTACTACCGTACTAAAGGCGACAAAGGTATTCGTTTATCTACCACAGAGCTGAACCAAACCTATGACAACCTATCAGTATGGTTATGGAACAACAATGATTATGCTTACGATCAGGACGTTCAAGATGAGCTCGGTTTTGAAACTCTAGTCAACTACCTGAATTGCTACACAAACAATAAACATGGTAACGGTGGGGCTTGTCCTGACTCATCAAAGGCTCAACTGATTGAGCACAAGATGATTCACGGTGAAGGTGAACTATTAGGGCAAATGAACCCTAGCTACCCATTGAACTATACTGAAAAGCCTTTGACTCGCATTATGCTCGGGCGCTCATTCTGGGACTACGACATTATAGTGGATACATCAGCGTACCCTGGTCAAAGTACAGGAGAGGCATCCTCTGTTTCGATTGATATTAAAACCGCGGGCTCCCCTGTAACCTTCTCTGCAGGAAACAATCAATCAACAGGACTTTGGGCGCCACAGTTACAAGAAGTCACTGTGACAGGCGGCGTACAAGCTAACATCACCGTAATGATGGCCGATGATTTAACAGGTAAGCCTCAACATGAGACTCGTCTAAATCGTCCACCTAGAATGCAAATGAACTTTGCCCACGATGGGGGATTAACCAAGTTCACCGTTCCTTACGGGGGGCTTATCACGGTTAAACCAATAAGCTCTGCTTCTGCAGATAATGCAATAGCGACATTCACTTTCGATGGCGTACAAAAAGCGGCATGGTGGAAAGAAGGGAAATGGGTGCACTCGATTGAAGAGAGTACCGCCCCAATCGCAGAAGTGGACACGGGGAGCTTCATTTATACAACGGCCGTTAAGAACTTAACCAACGCGGATCTTGTAAAGTTCAGTGAAGAAATGAATCAGTTTGCTGAAGCTGCAAGTGATTTCTATGGTCGAGATGAAGTAACAACTGAGGGCAAGCATCGACGTTTTACCTACAAAGATCTCGCTGAATTCCGCCACCGATTCGTCAATGACGTACAGATCTCGATTGGTGCTGCACATTCAGGTTATCCAGTAATGAACAGTGGCTTTAATGCCCAAAATGAGAACATACCATTACAACCTCTGGCTAGTTGGTTACTGTGGCATGAGGTAGGTCACAACTTAGCCTCAGCGCCATTTACAGCTGCTGGTAGCACTGAAGTAACTAACAATTTGCTTGCCCTATACATGCAAGAGCAAGTCAATGGCAAAATGGTTCGTATCGAAGCTGACATCCAAAAAGCCCCATACTGGCTGGAGCAAAACAGCGGTCATGCTTGGAGCCATGGCGATGCGGGTTTACGTTTGGTTATGTTCGGACAGCTAAAAATCTGGGCTCAAGATAACTTCATCATCGACAATTGGTATTCATCAGGAACTGAAAAGCCAAGCATCTACAATCATGACCAAGGATGGAACATGTTTAAGTTCATGCATCGCAAATCCCGTGGCGATTCACAAGGTGATGAAGGTATGAACTACTGTAGTGCACAAGCCACTGGCCTTAGCGGTGGTGATTTGATGATGCTTTGTAGCTCTTACGTTGCTAACCACGACTTGAGCGATTTCTTTACTCTCTGGAATGTTGGTGAAACATCAAGTACCAGTCCTGAAGGAATCAAAACATACTCAGGTGGAATCAGTAGCACAGCCCTAACAATGTTAGCTGGCCTTAAACTACCGAAACCAGAAACCCCACCTCAAGCGATCAGTCACCTTCCTGATGCTGTAGTGCATTGATCCAATAGTTTTGGCCTCGAAAGAGGCCATTACTTCTCCCGAGCTATTTTCCATTTATCGATACCACAAATTTTTTTAATTTCATGGTGTTAGTACATTTTTCTATCATTTCATTCCTTTATGTAGATCACGAGTAATCTACAACTTCAGCCAACTATGGACTCTGATGAAACAAACTATTTTGCTGCTATCGCTGTTATTAGCAGGCTGCTCACTTGGCCCAGAAGGGCCTCACCAACAGCAACCAACACAACCGTGTGATTGCAGCGCTTATGAACCACCGATTTCTCCGCCGACCTCAAATGACAGTGATATCGCTAAGCTATTAGCACATATCAAAAAGCTCGCTCAAGATCGTTGGGGTGAGGATGAATTTGTTGAGGCCGGTAAACATCGCTATGTGAAATACCTTGATGGTTATAGCACTCGCGCTCACATCGATTTTGAGGCGGGTAAGATTTATGTTTCAACGATTTCTCAATATCAACCAACCGAAAAGTTACAAAAAGCCATTGTACAAACGTTACTGATGCCTGCAGACCCTGCACATGCCGAGCTCTTTAGTGATAAAGAGGCTGTGCTGCGTGGGAAACCTTTCTTACTTGGGCAGGTTTTGGATCATGATGGCAAACCAATTGAATGGGAATGGCGAGCAAATCGCTACGCGGACTATTTGATCGACAACAGGTTGCAAAAAAAAACCATCAAGCGTGGTAGTGCTTATTATGTTGAAATTACCATGGTAAAGGACCACTTAGAGCAGCGCGAGTACCAATACGCAGGCCTGGTTCAAGATGCAGCGAAACGATATGGGTTATCTGAAGATCTAATTTTCGCCGTGATCAAGACGGAAAGCAGCTTTAATCCTTACGCAGTTTCTCATGCCGGAGCTTACGGTTTGATGCAAGTTATTCCTAAAACCGCTGGTGCTGACGTATTTAACTTGGTGAAAAACAAACCCGGAATTCCGACCAAAGAGTATTTATTCGATCCAGCAAACAATATCGATACCGGTGCAGCATATTTCTATATATTGAAAAACCGCTACTTGCGAGATGTAAAGCACCCAACTTCCAAGCACTTCAGTATGATTTCCGCGTACAACGGTGGCACTGGTGGCGTTCTTTCGACGTTTGATAGTGACCGAAAGCGCGCGATGAACGAACTCAATAGCCTAAATCCAACTCAAGTTTATCAGGCTCTAACGACTCAACACCCAAAAGGGGAAGCAAGACGTTACTTACAAAAAGTTCTGTATTTCCAAAAAGACTTTAATGAAGGGAACATATAAATACTAGGGGTTGTTGACCTTTCGAGTTGGCTTTTGCAGCGAAAGATAAACAGCCCCTAGGGCTTGGCAATAATCCAAGCCCTTTCTCATGGAGAATACTCAAGACTTCCTGAAACTAGCCAGGGTGCCCATCCGCTCGTGGAGTAAGCAACATAATACCAAAACGCCATACAAACATACCAAAGGCGAGGATCCACAATGCGGCACTCACATCGATCCAAATGAGCATATTTGAAGGGTCAAAAATAACGCCCAAACTTCTCGTTAACGCGGCTCCAATAATCGCAATAAACGCGATACTCATATTCGGACCTTTGTAAATCATGCGCCCTGTGTGCCCCATAGTGACGCGAGCAATCATCGCTAAGATCAATCCACCCAGTGCACCAATCGCAAACAAGTGAATCAAATTGTGACTGGCAAATGCGTTGTCCCAACCACCCCGCAAGATAAGACTTAAAGGCAGACACAAATATGCCGTATGTAAAGACCACACAAGTGGCTCACTTAGGGTTAACCAAGGCTTCCAACGTAGGAATCGAACCAATTGCGCGACTCCGGCAAACAGCATCAGTGGCTTACCAAGTTCAGCAAAAGTTACCGGGAAGAAGCTCAACACAAACAACATGACCAAAGGTAGGTTTGCTAGCCAATCTAACCACATGAGTGGCTGAGCTTTTTCGAAGTTAAAACGACGAGCAGTGAAAAAAGGAATCACTCGTCCCCCCATCACCGATAGTAATAACGTGAACCACCAAAGCATCGCCTGCCATACCGCCGATGACGTGAATGGAGGCATGCCCTTCACCGTGGCATAACTGGCAAAATTCGCAAAGATTGCGAGTAAGAATAGCGGGACAAAAAATAGGTTTCGCCAACCTTTAGCACGGTATACACGAATGCCTACTTCATATGCTACAAACAACAAAAATAGTGCTTCAATACTACTGGTTAACCAAAGTGGTGCTGGTGTCCATAGTAATATTCTTGGTGCCAACCATAAAGCAAACAAAGCCAATAACGTGTAATGCTTGGTGCCATTGATACCAGTCCAGTTTTGCACAGCAGTCAGCACAAAACCCACCACGATGGCCATCGAGAAACCAAACAACATTTCATGTACATGCCACCACAACGCAGGAACACTCAGTGCGCTTGGCTGTCCGGTCTGAAACATCCATACCCATATCGCAATCGCGATAATGGCGTAGATAGAGCCAAACAGGAAAAAGGGTCTAAACCCGAGTCGCAGCCATGCGGGGATTTTTTCTTCCACTTTTTTATCGGTGATATTCAGCATTGTGATGCCCTCAAGTACCTTTAGGTACTGTCCAAAAATTCAACACCAGCGATCTTACCACAAACATGCATAAAAAATACATGTTATAATTTTAAACTATCCTTTCTAGGTAAAAGCGATGCTCCCTGCGTTGCTTGGAGAGTACTGTTTAGGTATAACAGGTAGAAATGATTTCGTCGAAGTAAGGGAAGCAATCGAGATGTATATATTTGGCTATGGCAGCTTAATTAATTCAGCCTCACGTAAGTTAACGGGGCAAACTGGAGAAGCCATCCCGGTAGTTGCTCATGGATTAGTGCGTTATTGGGGGAAAGTCGATGACAGCTATATCCTGTCCCCTCTAGTTGTGAATAAAGGCGAAGGGCAAGTCAATGGCGTGCTGCTTGAAGTCGACGATCAAGCGCTAGCGGATTTTGACCGACGCGAGCGTGGTTATCACCGTATTCAAATTCGCCCTGAGCAAATCGAAGCTGAAGTCTCGTTTAACCGAGAGTACAGCATTTGGGTCTACGTCAAAAATGATCCTCTACCGCCCTGTTCACTCAGCCCAATCATGCAAAGCTATGTCGATACTGTTTTAGCTGGTTGCTTGGAAGTATCTCACGCCTTTGCTGAACACTTTGTCCACCATACAATTGGTTGGCAGCATGCAAAAGAAAATGATCGCCACCAGCCTAAATATGGCAACCTTGCTGGAGTGCAGGTCCATCATTATGAAGTGATCGATAACCTAATTAAAAAGGGAGCCTAGCCGCTCCCTTTTGTTACTGTTTTTTAGCTGACACCAAGTTAGAACCTGTAATCTAGACCTACATAGAAGCTTTCGAAGTCGAAATCAATATCACCAGCATCACCTTCAATTTCAATTGATACAGAAGAGGCTCGATAACCACCTGAAATCATCAATCCAGACATGAACTCGTATCCTGCTTCTACACCATAGTTAAAGCCGACATTGCTTCCGTCATCAGCAACCCCGTCAAGAGTGAGGTCAACCCCTAACACTCCAATTCCGGCGATCGCGCCAGCATAAAAACCTGTTCCCGGAAGGTAGTATTTCGGCTTAACATTTACGTTAATCCCATATGCATCGATTTCGATCTTAACTTTTTTCGTCGTAAACCCATCCGAAATAGTAGCGATACCATCAAACGAGCCGAAATTCATATATTCGGCCTCTAAGGCAAAACTCAGCTGCTGAGTTAAAGCTCGTTCAACACCAAAACTTACGCCAAATCCCGTGCTGGAGGATAGGTCACTAACTGTTGATTTAGGGATATCAAGACAGTATTGTGCACCTCAACTCCAACATATCTACCTATGTTTGTGTTGGCTTGAACAGAGCATGACAAAACAACTAATCCCACAGCCAATGATAAAGAAGACACTGCGACTTTCATTATAATTCCCTTAAACATCATAATTTTAAATAATATTAATCAAGAAAATATAACTTATGTTGCATATCACTTAAGCTTAATGGTTATAAAATGAGGTGTCATACATAGAGATTTATAATATTTATCTGTTAACGCTAAACAATTCTTACCCCGGCAGGCATTACGCGTTCCGGTGTCAGTAATACGCTTTCCGACTCATCGTCAGTTTCAGCGCACAGCAACATACACTCAGAGGTTTCACCACGCATCTTAGCTTTTGCTAGATTACACAACACTACCACTTGTTTACCCATCAACTCTTCTTCTGTGTAGTACGGTACAAGGCTCGTTACCGTTTGCAGGGATTTCTCACCGACATCGATCTGCACAATGTACAGCTTGTCTGCATTCTCGTGGCGCGCCACCTCGATGATTTTTCCGGTGCGAATTTCTAACTTTGCAAAGTCTGAGTAAGCGATCGTTTCCATTTATTAAAACTCCAGTAAAACTTTACTAAAAAGATAACGTTTACACTATCAGTAAGATTAATAATTACAAGAGGTAAAGATCGCACTTTAGAAAGTAACCAACTGTTAAAATTGCACTTATTACACAATGGGTGTTTAATACTCAGGTTAACGTTTTTAGCCAACGAAAGGTTCCTCATGGCAACAATCAAGGATGTCGCGAAAGAAGCCGGCGTATCGGTCGCGACCGTCTCTCGCGTGATCAATAAATCACCGAAAGCAAGCCAATCTTCTATCGATGCAGTGACGCAAGCGATGAGTAAGCTTGGCTATCGCCCTAACGCAGCAGCACGTGCACTCGTCAGCCAAAGTACCAATACGATGGGCGTGCTGGTAAGCGATGTCTCTGACCCATTCTTCGGCACCATGGTCAAATCGGTTGATAACGTGGCAAGAGAAAATGGGAAGCACATTCTGATTGGCAATGGCTACCACAACCCAGAAGACGAACGCCAAGCGCTAGAGTTGCTGATTAATAGCCGCTGTGAGGCGATTGTGATCCACTCTAAAGGCTTATCAGATGAAGAATTGATTGGCTACGCCAAAGAAGTTAAAGGCATGGTGTTGATCAACCGCCATATCCCAGAGTTGGCAGAGCGTTGTATCTCTCTTGATAACCGCAAGGGGGCATACTTAGCGACGGAATATTTGATTCGTCATGGTCACACCAAGATTGCTTGTATCGCCTCATCCCATGACATCGAAGATACCGACGAGCGTTTACAAGGTTACCAAGCAGCACTGAAAGATCACGATATTGAGCTATCAAAAAGCTATGTCGAATATGGCGAGCCAAACAGTGACGGCGGCGAAACAGCCATGACCAATCTGCTGACCAAATCACTCGCAATCACTGGCGTGGTGGCTTACAACGACTACATGGCAGCAGGCGCACTGGCGGCATTAGACCAAAACGGCATCGACGTACCAGAAAAAGTGTCTATGGTTGGCTTCGACGATGGCTTAATTGCTCGCTTCGTCAACCCAAGTTTAACCACGATTCGTTACCCAATCGAAATGATGGCAGAGCGTGCCGCACGCTTGGCGTTAGCGTTATCGCGTGATGAACAAGTGGAAGATGACACCATCATCTTTAGCCCGACTTTAGTGCGCCGTAATTCGGTGGTCCGTCTTTAGAATATCGCGCTAGTCAATGCCAAAACAGATTACAAAGTAAAAGCTCTGCCACCGATGTGACAGAGCTTTTTCTTTTTGGGTGTTTGTAGAGAGCGTTATTTTGCCAACTTTCGATGAGCTTTTGACCTACTGTGAACAAAAAGCCTACTGTAATCCAAAAGCTCGAAAATGCTCAGTCTACCTAGAAAGCAAACTGATAAGTGGTGCAGAAGCGGTACTCTTGTTCAGGCTCAAGAATACAGCTTGGCTGCGCCCACTCAGCATGATTTGGCGAATCTGGTAAAAACTGGGTTTCTAACGCCAAGCCCGAGTAGTCTTGGTATTCCCCACCACGACGATTTGGTGCACCCGCTAACCAGTTGCCCGTATACAATTGCATCGCAGGTTTGTTGGTCACCACCGACAAGTGCACTTTTTCATCTGGAGAAACCACCAGCGCAACCGGTTTTGCAACATCACGATGAACATCAAATAGGTAGCTATGGTCATACCCTTTGGCGGCAATCTGCTGTTCATCTTGTAAGAAATGCTCCGATACTGACTTTTCATTTCTAAAATCAAAGCCCGTTCCTTTTACATCTTGCAATGTCTCCAAAGGAATACCGGCCTCATTGGTTGGTAGATATTGCTCTGCTGAGATGGTTAAACGGTGAGAACGGCAATCCAAATCCGCCTCTGAACCCAATAAATTAAAGTAGGCATGGTTGGTCAAGTTTACTGGTGTCGCTTTGTCTGTCTTAGCGAAGTACGCAATGCTCACTTGGTTATCATCAGTCAGCGTATACGTCACTTGCACTTCTAGATTGCCCGGAAAACCTTGGTCGCCATCTTCAGACAGCAAAGAGAACGTCACTTGCTGTTCGGACTGAGACTCAATCTTCCAACGACGTTTATCAAAACCTTCCACACCACCATGCAAGCAGTTACCTTCTTGGTTGGTAGACACTTGAAATGCTTCGCCATTCACTTCAAAAAGACCATTGGCGATGCGGTTTGCGTAGCGACCAACAGTGACACCCATGTAACCCTGTTGCTGCATGAAACTCCCCATCGTCCCCACTCCGAGAAGTACTTCACGCAACTCCCCATTCGCCAAAGGTAAACGACAACTCAGCCATGTCGCGCCAATATCCATAAAGGTAACGCTCATACCTGTGTTATTTTTCAGTTCGACCACGTTGGCAGGCGCGCCATCAAAGGCGGCCTGCTGTGTCATCGTGATAGTTAATGGCTCAGTCATCTCTCGCTCCTACTGCGTCTCAAAGCACTTTGAACTTAAAGCAATTTTGTATTTAAAGTACTTCGACTAAACCAGCGCCGTTTTTTGCTTGGCACACATAGATGGATTCTTTTAGACCCGTTGCTGCTTGGTACTTCGCTTCTACCGTTGCTTTCACTTCGTCAACCAATGCTGGCGGTACAATCGCAACGATACAACCACCAAAGCCGCCGCCTGTCATGCGCACGCCGCCTTGCTCGCCAATCACTTCTTTCACCATCTCAACTAACGTATCGATTTCTTTGACTGTGATTTCGAAATCATCACGCATAGAAGCGTGAGACTCGGCCATCAGTTCCCCCATACGCTTCATGTCATGTGCGCGAAGTGCTTGTGCTGCTTCTACCGTACGGTCGTTTTCTGTGATTACGTGACGAGCACGTTTTGCGACCAATTCGTCTAACTCAGAGACTTTCTCGTTGAACTGTTCAATGGTCACATCACGCAGTGCTCTCACACCGAAAATGCGCGCCGCTTCTTCACACTGCTCACGACGTGTATTGTATTCACTGTCTACCAAGCCACGTTTTTTGTTCGAGTTGATGATCACCACGGCCATGTCTTCAGGCATCGATACCGCTTCAGTTTCTAGGCTACGACAGTCCAACAGCATAGCGTGGTTTTCACGACCTTCTGCCGAAATCATTTGGTCCATAATGCCGCAGTTACAACCAACGAATTCGTTCTCTGCTTGTTGGCCGTTTAGCGCGATTTCCGCTTGGCTGATTTCTAAGTTGAACAGCACTTTGAAGGTTTGACCAATCACCACTTCCAACGCTGCCGACGAGCTTAAACCCGCACCTTGAGGCACGTTGCCGCTAACAGAAATATCCGCACCAGTGAATTGGTAACCACGAGCAAGAAGACACTTCACCACACCGCGAATGTAGTTCGCCCACATTTTGTCTTGCTGGAATGTGATTTCTTGCGTGATATCGAATTCATCAACGGCGTTGCCGTAATCCACAGAAACCACGCGCACTAGGTTGTCTTCACGCTTCGCAGCCGCCACAACGGTTTGGTAGTTGATCGCACATGGCAGTACAAAACCATCGTTGTAATCAGTGTGCTCACCAATCAGGTTTACACGACCAGGGGCTTGAATAATGTGGCTTGGCGCGTAACCCAGCACTTGTTCAAAAGAAGTTTTCACATTTTGGATTAGATCAGACATAGGGACGTTCTCTTAAATTATAAATTTGGTATTGGTGTAACCGGTGTTAAGTGCTGATTTCCAGTTTCGTATTTGCTCGGCTAGTCCTCCCCCTTAATAAGGGGGAGTCAGAGGGGGTTAGCCCTCCACTCACAAATAAAAGAGAATTTGACCGAGTTTTAGGTAAAACCAGCGATAACTCCGGTTATTCATTAATTGGTTTATTGCTCTTTGTAATGCACATCGCTTAGGTCACGCAGACGCTGCGCCGCTTGTTCTGCTGTTAGGTCGCGTTGGCTTTCTGCCAGCATTTCATAGCCAACCATGAACTTACGAACCGTTGCACTACGTAGTAATGGCGGGTAGAACAACGCATGCAGTTGCCAATGGTCGATATCGGTGCCTTCTTCAAAGAATGGCGCGTAATGCCAGCCCATTGAGTAAGGGAAAGAGCATTGGAATAGGTTGTCGTAACGGCTGGTTAGCTTTTTGATTGCAACCGCAAGGTCATCACGTTGATCATCGGTTAGCTCACTCATTCGACGAATGTGCGTTTTAGGCAGTAGCATGGTTTCGAATGGCCACGCCGCCCAGTAAGGAACAACAGCAACCCAATGTTCGGTCTCAACCACGGTACGTGAACCATCTTTAAGTTCAGCTTGCACGTAATCCACCAGCAAGTTGCTGCCATGCTCTTGGTAGTAAGCTTTTAAGTTGTGTTCTTTGCGCTCGATTTCGTTTGGTAAGAAGCTGTTTGCCCAGATTTGACCGTGCGGGTGAGGCTGAGAACAACCCATGGTCTCACCCTTGTTCTCGAATGCTTGAACCCAAACGTAGTCTTTACCCAGCTCTTCGATTTGGTCATTCCACGTGTCAATCACGCCACGAATTTTGTCGACCGGTAGCTCAGGCAAAGTTTTGCTGTGATCAGGCGAGAAGCAAATCACTCGGCTCAAACCGCGCACACCTTGCGTTTTGAACAGTGGGTTGTCTGACTCAGGCGCATCTGGAGAGTCCACCATCAATGCTGCAAAGTCATTTTGGAACACATACGTGCCTTGGTAATCTGGGTTTACATCACCAGAAATACGCTCATTGGTTGGGCAAAGGAAACACTTCTCGTCGTAGCTTGGTAGCTCATCAATTGCAGGTTTCTCGTCAGCGCCACTCCAAGGGCGTTTTGCACGATGCGGTGACACCAAAATCCACTGACCCGTTAGTGGGTTGTAACGACGGTGTGGGTGATCCACTGGGTTAAATTCAACATTCGACATCTTACTTACTCAACTTTTAAAATTTCTTTCATCTGCATTCCCCAATGAAATTGGAGTTGCAGCTAGGCGGCAAGCTTTCCAATATCCATGAGCATAGGTTTTCTATGTGATTGGAATTGGAAAGTGTAGGCAACAACGTTGCAGCTTCAATTACGCAGGGGAATAACCTTGTGGATTATTTGACTGCCACTTCCACGTATCTGCCGTCATTTCCGCAACACTGCGGGTCGCTTTCCAGCCAAGGTCTCGCTCCGCTTTATCTGTACTTGCCCAGCATTCTGCAATGTCACCTGGGCGACGAGGGCAAAGCTCGTAAGGCACTGGGTTACCGCAAGCCGCTGCAAACGCTTCTACCATCTCAAGAACGCTAGAGCCTTTGCCCGTGCCTAGGTTGTAAATGTGCAAACCAGCTTTTTCACCGACTGATTTCAGCGCTGCGATATGGCCATCAGCCAAATCCATCACGTGGATGTAATCACGCACGCCTGTGCCATCCGGCGTTGGGTAGTCGTTGCCAAATACCGACAGTTTTTCGCGGCGGCCTACTGCCACTTGCGCGATAAACGGCATTAAGTTGTTCGGGATGCCCTGAGGGTCTTCACCCATGGTGCCCGATGGATGCGCACCAACTGGGTTGAAGTAGCGCAACAAAGTCACGCTCCAGTCATTTTCTGCATTGAACAAATCACTCAAGCACTCTTCCACCATGTACTTGCTGCGACCATATGGGTTAGTGGTCGCCCCCGTTGGAGAGTCTTCCGTAATCGGCACAATGTCAGGATCGCCGTAAACCGTTGCCGATGAGCTAAATACAATGCTTTTCACGCCTGCTTTACGCATGCTGCGCGCCAACACCAATGAGCCATTCACATTGTTGTCGTAGTATTCCAATGGTTTCGCGACAGATTCGCCCACCGCTTTCAGGCCAGCAAAGTGAATCACAGCTTGAATGTCATGCTTGGCAAATACTGAGTCCAAAAAGGCTTCATCACGAATGTCGCCTTGGTAGAAAGCCGGTTGCTTACCAGTTAGCGCTTCAATGCGGCTTAACACTTCCACTTTGGCATTACACAAGTTGTCGACAATGATTGGCTCCATACCAGTTTCAATCATCTGGACACATGTGAGACTGCCGATGTACCCCATACCGCCTGTGACAAGAACTTTCACTTTTGCTTCTCCACTTTTGCTGCTCGATACTTGGAAATTGGTTGAGCCTGATCACCAAGCAAATTCGCTCATCTCTTAACTGGCTAAAAGTCTACCAATCAAAACCGATCCAGATCCGTGATCAAATTCAAATTAGTGTAAACGTTTCCACAAAAATAAAATCACAGCTTGAAACAAATATAATTGGCACAATTGGAGTTAATTAGAAAGAGAAATACGACTTATGACACTTATATGTATCAACGTTTACACTCTTAAGAAAAGGCGCGGTGATTCACGCATACAAGAAAGCTGGTTTGCCACAATCGATCCCTGACATTGCTCTTACAAAACGAGAGATAAAGCCCGCTACAGTAGCTCCGCCTCAAATGTAACCATTTGTAACAGGACTTATTCCACAGTCTTTTCCCTCTCTTGGGGCAAACAGAAAACTGAAACCGCATCAAAAGAGCTATTCATGTTACGTAAGCGAAACGAATTTCGAGATCATACCCAGGAAGTGAGGTTGTTTAAGAACCGTGCCATCGTCGCCTTTATTGGCATGGTCATTTTATTAGGAGGGCTGGTCGCCAACCTATACAACTTGCAGGTTAATCACTTTAAAGACTACCAAACCCGCTCTAACGATAACCGAATCAAGATACTGCCTATTGCGCCTACTCGCGGCCTCATCTACGACCGAAATGGCGTATTGCTTGCGGAAAACCGCCCCATTTACAATCTTGATATGATCCCCGAACAAGCAGGCGATCCGGATGCACTGATTGAAAAGTTGCGTCATTACATCGATATCACACCGGAACAAGTCAAATCTTTTAAAAAGCGCTATAAACATACTCGCCGCTTTCGCTCTGTTACGATCATGAATGAGCTTAATGAAAAACAAGTAGCGCGCTTTTCAGTCCACCAATTTGAGTTTGATGGCGTCTTTGTCTCCGCCGATCTCAAGCGCTTCTACCCTTATGGTGCAGAGTTAACGCATGTATTGGGCTACGTTTCTCATATCAATGATCGAGACTTACGCCGCCTTGATGAAGAAGGCAAATTACAGAACTACCAAGCAACACAAAACATCGGAAAGCTAGGCGTAGAACGTTACTACGAAGACACTCTACACGGCACCAAAGGCTACGAAGAAGTCGAAGTAAATAGCCGAGGCCGAGTGATCCGTACCATCCAATATGTGCCGCCTATTCCAGGCAAAGACATAGTGTTGAACCTAGATATTGAGTTGCAAGAGTATGTCTATAAAGAGCTAGACCATCGTCAAGGCAGCGCAGTCGTACTCGACCCAAGTGACAACAGCGTACTCGCTATGGCATCTAGCCCAAGCTACGATCCGAATCCATTTGTGAACGGTATTTCCAGCAAAGCCTACAGCGCTCTGTTGAACGATCCAGCTCACCCTTTGGTTAACCGCACTACATTGGGCGTTTACCCACCCGCTTCAACCGTAAAACCTTTTATGGCAGTGGCTGGGCTCGAAGAGCACGTAATCACACCAAATACCGTACGTAACGATCATGGCACTTGGCGCATTCCTGGCTCGAAACCTAACTCAAAAGCATGGCGAGATTGGAAGCGCTGGGGCCACGGGGATGTTGACGTCACCAAAGCCATTGAGGAATCGGTTGATTCGTTCTTCTATCAAACCGCTTTTGACCTTGGTATTGACCGAATTTCTGCATGGATGAACCAATTTGGTTTTGGTTTGCCTACGGGTATCGATATTTACGAAGAAAGTAGCGCCAACATGCCAACTCGAGAGTGGAAAATAGCACGCCACCGCACACCTTGGTATCAAGGTGATACCGTGCCTATCGGCATTGGGCAAGGTTATTGGACGGCAACACCAATGCAAATTGCAAAAGCGACTTCCTTCCTCATTAACCATGGAGAAATGAAAGCCCCGCATCTACTCAAAGCCGTGATTGAGCATGGTGAAAGTTTTGAAAACCAAGTCAAGGTCACGCCAAAAGACTTACCTCCTATCGAAGGTGTCCCTGATGAGTATTGGGATATTCCAATTAACGCGATGCGCTTAGTAAACAATGGGACTCATGGCTCAGGTCGCCGCGCATTCAAAGGAGCGGAATACAGCAGTGGTGGTAAATCGGGTACCGCACAGGTGTTTGGCCTGCGCAAAGACGAAGTCTACAACTCGAAAAAGCTCGCTAACCACCTGCTTGACCATGCGTTGTTCACTGCGTTTGCACCGTACGACCATCCGAAATACGTGGCGACTGTCGTCATTGAGCACGGTAACGGTGGTTCAAAAGTAGGTGCTCCGTTCATTCGCCATGTATTTGATCACCTACTGGTAGACCCAGATAAAACCAAAGGTAAAAAGTCTTAGACTTAACCTTATCGCCTTGCCGCTTATGTTAAGTGGCAATAATAAACAATAAAGTCCGACCGGAGTGTCCTAGCCGCTCGGGCTTTTGTTTGCTTAAAATTCCTCTTCTCGCGGTGATATCTTCATCTCACTCCTCGCACAGTTTTACTAAAAATTTGTGCATCTATAAGTAGCTGTTTACAATGGGGGGATTATTGCTTTTTCTCACTGGGACAGTGAGCTTTGCCTACGGGAAGTATACATGGCAACATTAAAAGATATCGCTACCGAAGCTGGCGTCTCACTCGCGACCGTATCGCGGGTGTTAAATGACGACCCAACCTTGAGCGTAAAAGAAGAAACCAAACACCGCATCTTAGAAATCGCAGAAAAGCTGGAATACCGCACCAGCAGTTCCAAAAAAGCCACCAAAGAAGCGAGACAAAAACACCACTTTTTGGCCTTGTATAACTACAAGCAAGAAGCCGAGGTGAATGACCCTTATTATTTGTCGATTCGTCACGGGATTGAAACCCAGTGTGACAAATTGGGCATTACGCTAACCAATTGCTACGACAGCATCATCGATGTAGAAACGCAAAAGATCACAGGCATCCTTCTAGTCGGTAAAACTGACAGCGCCGTGATTCGTAAATTGCCTAAACGTCTTGCTGACAGCATTTGCTACATCGACTTCTCTGACAGCGATAGCACATATGACTGTGTTGATATCGATCTTGCGCGAATCAGTAAACAAGTGGTCGACTTCTTTGTCGAACAAGGCTACGAACGGATTGGTTTTATTGGTGGTCAAGATGAACCAAACACTGCAGACATTCGTGAAAATGCATTTGTAGAATACGGCAGCTTGAAAGGCGTGGTGTCTGAAGACGATATTTATCGCGGCGACTTCTCTAGCTTATCTGGTTACGATTTAGCAAAAGCCATGTTAGCAAAAGGCGATTTTCCTAAAGCGCTCTTTATCGCTTCAGACTCGATTGCAATTGGTGTTTTACGAGCGATTCATGAATTCGGTTTGAACATTCCACAAGACATTGCCCTAATCAGCGTCAATGACATCCCAACCGCCCGATTTACCTTCCCTCCACTCTCAACTGTGCGCATTCATTCTGAGATGATGGGTATTCAAGGGGTAAATTTATTAGTAGAAAAATACCGCGACGGTCGCGCACTGCCTCTAAAAGTGCATGTACCGAGTAAATTAAAACTCCGCGGCACCACTCAATAATTCCCTTCACATTATCAAATTTATAAAGCACTGAATATTCAGTGCTTTTTTATTGTCCCTTCTTTAAATCTAGCTATTTTTTATCCACTTTACCTAAGAAATCGACTTGGGATGCCATTCCTTTATCCTGATCACATCTTGTTCAATGATCGCTCGATAAAACGTGACCAAGTTAAAGTTAAACGTTTCCACTAATTTATTTTAGTAAAACTTTTACTAATATCTTTTCCCAGATAATTCATCACTCTTTTTCAAATGACATCGGCTGCATTTCTTTTGGATAGCTTCAAGCATTGGACTCCTCCTTTGCCTGCTACCAAACTAAGCCGAGGGGAGAACAAACGTGAACAATTGGGAAAACTTCCTTCACCTGCATGAGAGTCGTATGGCACCACGTGCTTACTTCTTCTCTTACGATTCAATTAAAAACGCACAAACATTCCAACGAGAACTGAGCCGTCGCTTCAAACTGCTAAGTGGTCAATGGACATTCAACTACTTCACCAATCCTCTCTTGGTGCCAGAAGAGTTTTACTCGCAAAAAATGGAAGAATGGGGACAAATTACCGTTCCAAACATGTGGCAAATGGAAGGTCATGGCGACCTTCAATACACAGATGAAGGCTTCCCATTCCCTATCGATGTGCCTTTTGTTCCGACAGATAACCCGACAGGTGCTTACCAACGCACGTTCACTCTGGGTCAGCAATGGGACAATAAACAAACCGTCATCAAATTTGATGGCGTTGAAACCTACTTCGAAGTTTACGTAAACGGTCATTACGTTGGCTTTAGCAAAGGCAGTCGATTGACCGCAGAGTTCGACATCTCTTCTTACGTACAACAAGGTGAAAACTTACTGTCTGTACGTGTGATGCAGTGGGCAGATTCGACTTACATTGAAGACCAAGACATGTGGTGGACGGCGGGTATCTTCCGCGATGTGTACCTTGTCGGAAAAGAGCACGTTCACGTCCAAGATCTAACTGTTCGTACTGATTTCGCCGACGATTACCAAAGTGCCACCTTAAGCTGCCAAGTTGAACTGGAAAACCTGTCGACTACGGCTGCTTCTGGTTACACGCTGGAATACACGCTACAAGACAAAGGCACTGCGGTTGCAAAAGGCCAATGTGATTCACTGACAATCCAAGACAACAGCCAAGCAAGCTTTGCCATTGATATGGTCAATCCTGTCCATTGGACAGCAGAGAATCCATATCTTTACCAACTGTTCATTACGCTAAAAGACGCACAAGGCAATATTGTCGAAGTGATTCCGCAACGCGTTGGCTTCCGTGACATCAAAGTGCGTGATGGTCTGTTCTACATCAACAACCAATACGTGATGCTGCACGGTGTGAACCGCCACGATAACGACCACCTAAAAGGTCGTGCAGTTGGCATGGAGCGTATCGAGAAAGATCTGATTTTGATGAAGCAACACAACATCAACTCAGTTCGCACCGCGCACTACCCTAATGACCCACGCTTCTACGAACTGTGTGACATTTACGGCTTGTTCGTAATGGCAGAAACCGACGTAGAAACCCACGGCTTCGCGAACGTTGGCGATCTAAGCCGCATCACCAACGATGCCGCATGGGAAAGTGTGTTTGTAGACCGCGCAGAACGCCACGTTCACGCCCAAAAGAACCACCCGTCTATCATCATGTGGTCACTGGGTAATGAGTCCGGCTACGGCTGCAACATCCGCGCGATGTACGATGCAACCAAAGCGATTGATGACACCCGTTTGGTGCATTACGAAGAAGACCGCGATGCAGAAGTCGTCGACGTGATTTCAACCATGTACTCACGTGCGCAGCTCATGAATCACTTTGGGGAGCACCCACACGAGAAACCACGCATCATTTGTGAATATGCACACGCGATGGGTAATGGCCCTGGCGGTCTAACGGAATACCAAAACGTGTTCTATGCGCACGACCATATCCAAGGTCACTACGTATGGGAATGGTGTGATCACGGCGTATTAGCACGTGATGAAAACGGCCAAGAGTTTTACAAATACGGCGGTGATTACGGCGATTACCCGAATAACTACAACTTCTGTATGGATGGTTTGATTTACCCAGATCAAACACCTGGACCGGGCTTGAAAGAGTACAAACAAGTCATCGCTCCAGTGAAAATTCAAGCAGTAGAAGGTAAGACAAACACCTTCACCGTAGAGAACAAATTGTGGTTTACCAACCTTGATGATTACACCATCACGGCGGATATCCGAGCGGAAGGTGAAACGCTGCGCAGCGTGCAGTTTAAGGTCGAACAACTTGCTGCAAACAGCGCGCGTGAAATCACAATTAACCTGCCAGAACTCGACGAACGCGAAGCCTTTATCAACTTCACCGTGCGTAAAGACAGCCGCACTTTGTACAGCGAAGCGAACCACGACATCGCGGTGTACCAATTCCAACTGAAAGAGAACACAGCAAGCGAAGTCGAATTTGTTAGCCACAATGCACAAGCGTTAGTCACGACAGAAAGCCGCTTGGAACATGTGATTGAAGGTCACAACTTCACTCTGACCTTCTCTAAAGTCAACGGCAAGCTGACCTCTTGGCGCGTTAATGGTGAAGAGCTGATTCAATCGGAACCTAGACTGAACTTCTTCAAGCCAATGATTGATAACCACAAACAAGAGTACGAAGGTTTGTGGCACCCAGCACACTTACAAATCATGCAAGAGCACTTCCGCACGCTACATGTCGAAGCAACGGATGATTCGGTTTCGATTACGACCACCAGCATCGTTGCACCACCGGTATTCGACTTTGGCATGCGCTGTACCTACCGCTACCAAATCAACGCACAAGGTCACTTGAATGTGGAACTGAGCGGTGAACGCTATGGCGATTACCCGCACGTAATCCCTGTGATTGGCTTGGATTTGGGCATTAACGGCAGCTTTGACCAAGTGAGTTACTACGGCCGTGGCCCTGAAGAAAACTACCAAGACAGCCGCCAAGCGAACTTGATTGATGTTTACCACAGCACGGTAGCCGACATGTTTGAGAACTACCCGTTCCCACAAAACAACGGCAACCGCCAACACGTTCGTTGGGCATCACTAACGAATCGTCACGGCACGGGTTTGTTGGTGAAACCACAGCAAGAAATTAACTTCAGCGCTTGGTTCTACACCAGCCAAAACCTGCACGAAGCGCAACACACCATTGAGCTAGAAAAGAGCGGCTATATCACGCTCAACCTTGACCATCAAGTGATGGGACTGGGATCAAACTCGTGGGGAAGCGAAGTGCTTGATTCATACCGCGTGTACATGGACGAGTTCCGCTATGGCCTAACACTGATGCCACTTCAAGCAGGCGATTGCAGTGCACAAGCCATGGCAAACCATGATTTCGACAATGCGTTCTTCACTCAACCTAATACTCAAACTGCAAACGAGGCGTAATCCATGATCGTGTTAGACAACTTAGACCAATTCAAAGTCGTGTACCGCAATGGGCGTAAATGGCAGCGCTGTGTCGAGGCAATTGAGAACACCGTAAACCTTAAAGATGGCGTGATGTATTCCATCGGAGACTCCTTGGTTTACATGATTCAAGACGGCACAAAACAAACTGAAATGTTTGAAGGCAACCGCCGCTACTTCGACGTGCATTACTACCTTGAAGGTCGCGAAACGGTGGAGTTCGCTGACAAGAAAAACCTACAACCTGAGCAAGCTTACCAAGATGAAACTGACCGCGAGTTCCTTTCCGGTCAAGGGGATACTCGTGAGCTTTGTGAGGGGCAAGTAGCGATTTTCGATAACACCAAAGCCTACCGCTTCCACGGTGATAACCGCGTTAGAAAGGTCGTGCTGAAAGTCACTATCGAAGATGGCTACTTCTTAAACAAATAACAAAAGCAAAGAACAAGAGAAGGGCTGCGCTCACAGCAATGCAAGCCCTTCCTCCCTACAATTCCAACGTGATTCATCGGAGATAGAAAATGTCTGAATCCAAACGTAATACGATAGGCAAATTCGGGTTGTTGTCCCTTACCTTTGCCGCGGTCTTTAGCTTCAACAACGTAATTAATAACAACATTGAGATCGGTCTTGCTTCAGCGCCAATGTTCTTCTTGGCAACCATTTTTTACTTTATTCCTTTCTGTTTGATCATCGCAGAGTTTGTATCGTTAAACAAAGACTCGGAAGCCGGTGTGTATGCATGGGTAAAAAGCTCACTTGGCGGACGTTGGGCGTTTATCTCTGCCTACACCTACTGGTTTGTTAACCTATTTTTCTTCACGTCATTGCTGCCACGCGTTATTGCTTATGCGTCATACGCATTCCTTGGTTATGAATACATTCTGACCCCACTCACCACAACAGCACTAAGTATGATTCTGTTTGCGTTCGCAACTTACGTATCAACCAACGGCGCGAAGATGTTGGGTCCAATTACCTCAGTCACTTCTTCTTTGATGCTGCTACTGACTATGTCGTACATCCTGCTTGCTGGCGCTGCATTAGTCGGTGGCGTTCAACCTGCTGACCCAATCACAGTAGAAGCCATGGTGCCAGACTTTAGCTGGGCATTCCTAGGCATTACCACTTGGATCTTTATGGCTGCAGGCGGTGCTGAATCGGTGGCGGTTTACGTAAACGACGTGAAAGGCGGCTCAAAGTCTTTTGTTAAAGTGATCATCGTTGCAGGTATCTTCATCGGCGTACTTTACTGTGTCGCTTCAGTGCTGATTAACGTATTCGTACCTAGCGAAACACTTAAATACACGGGTGGCTCTGTACAAGTATTTGAAGGTTTAGCGGCGCACTTCGGCTTGCCTGAAATATTGATGAACCGCTTTGTAGGCTTAGTGTCGTTTACCGCGATGTTCGGCTCTCTGCTAATGTGGACTGCGACACCAGTAAAAATCTTCTTCTCTGAAATTCCAGAAGGTATCTTTGGTAAGAAAACCGTAGAGCTAAATGAAAACGGCGTACCTGCTCGTGCAGCTTGGTACCAATTCCTTATCGTTATTCCACTGATGATCATCCCGACTTTGGGCTCGAACACAGCGCAAGATCTGATGAACACGGTCATCAACATGACGGCTGCGGCTTCAATGTTGCCACCACTGTTTATCATGTTGGCTTACCTAAACCTACGCCTAAAACTGGACCATCTAGAACGTGATTTCAAAATGGGCTCTCGTATGACAGGTATCGCTGCGGTTTCTGTGCTTATCGTTATCTTTACTGTGGGCTTCCTAGCGTCAACCTTCCCAACTGGCGCAGACATCATGACGATTATTTTCTACAACGTTGGTGGCATTGTGATTTTCCTTGGTTTTGCTTGGTGGAAGTACAGCCAATACGAAAAATCACTCGACCAAGAAGAGCGCGCCAAAGAAGCAGCGCCAGCAACTCAAGCAATGTGAGCCTTACACATAACGCTTGATAGCACCTGACCACATTCGTCAGACCAAGGGCACCCATCGGTGCCCTTTTTTATACCCAAGTAACCTCGCGATGCTGGGTTCAGCGAGAGTGCGTTGAAGTAACGATATCTGCCACCAACTGACGTAGCCACATCCCTTTATCTTCATTGTTACGACTGGTGTGCCACAGCATAGCAATATCAAAATCGGCAACCGCAATCGGCGGCTGCACAGACACTAAGCCATCTGAAAACCCTTCTGCTGATGCCATTTTTTCCGGCACAATGGCAATCAAATTACGTTGTTTAAGCAGATTACGGATCGTCAAGAAGTTACGAGAAGCTACTGTTACCTTACGGCTTAAACCATGTTCCGCGAGTTTTTTGTCTACCTGGGTACTTAAACTGCCATCCGGGCTCACCAAGGCTTGTTCAATATTGGCAAATGCTTCAATCGATAATTCAGTCTCACCGTTTAAAACCTGCTTATCGCATAGGCACACATGCTTTTCAGTGTAGAGATATTGGCTATCAAAGTTGTCATCGAGTACGGGCATGCTACCAAGAATGACATCGAGCTTGTCGTGTTCAGTAATGGCGACATAGTTGCTACGGTTAACATTGATAAAGCTGATTTGCGCTTCTGGCGCGCGCTTGCGAATTTCATCATAAAGCAGAGGTGCGAAGATGAACTCAGCGTAATCGGTAAGACCAATGCGACACACGCCAGTGTAGTTTTCTGGCTGAAACTCGGACTTAGTCAGCAAGTCTTTGGCAATGGAATCCAATAAATGATGCACTGTTGGCGCGATATGATGCGCGTGCTCAGTCGGATCCATTTTATGTCCTTTACGCTCAAACAGAGGGTCATCAAACAGCGCACGCAAACGCGATAAGCTGTGGCTCATGGCGGACTGACTGACAAAACTCTTCTCGGCAGCCAAACTCACACTGCGATAGCGATACAGATAAGAGAAGGTCACCAACAGATTCAAATCGATGTTACGCCACTGAATATCATCTTTCACAAATCACCCAATCCTATTTCATTCATAGATGAAATTAAAACTATTAATTTGAGTCATCTTAGTACATTTCATACTGTAACTGGAGTGTTATTGGAGATTTAACAGGCTCAATATGTTTACCATTTTTAAAACCTTTTTTTGGCTTGGTTGGATCAGTTTCGGTGGTCCTGCAGCACACATCGGTTACTTCCGCCAAACGTTCGTAGAAAAACTCAAGTGGATTGATGATAGCGAATACGCACAAATCGTGGCGTTGAGCCAATTTTTACCGGGACCGGGGTCAAGCCAAGTTGGCTTTGCATTGGGTTACAAACGCGGAGGTCTGGGCGGCGCTTGTATGGCGTTTCTTGGATTCACACTGCCTTCGGTGATCATCATGTTGGCACTTGCAATGGTGAGCAGCCAAATCACGGATACGGCACTGTTCCAAAACATCGTACACGGCTTGAAGTTACTGGCTGTTGTGGTGGTCGCCGATGCGACATGGGGAATGTACAAAAATTTCTGCCAAAGCAAACTAACAGCAGGATTGTGTGTAGCAACCGCAATAGCGCTATTGGTTGCACCTAGCATCATGACACAAATGTTGGTCTTAATCGTGGCAGGTTTGATTGGTACTCAATATCTAAAGAAAGAATCGACTACACCAGCAGAGCCGTTTAAACCGACTGTCGCTCCACTCGCCCTGTTTGCCGTACTTCTCGTTGGCTTGCCATTGGTGGCTCATACGCTACCGATGCTAGGGTTATTTAGCGACTTCTTCCAAGCTGGCAGTTTAGTGTTTGGTGGTGGTCACGTGGTTCTTCCATTGCTGCAAAATATTGTTGGCGATCAGCTCAGCCAAGATGCGTTCCTAACGGGCTACGCAGCAGCGCAAGCTGTACCCGGCCCGATGTTTACCTTCGCAACTTACATTGGCTATGAACTATCAGATACGCCAATTCTAGGGGCGCTAGTTGCAACACTGGGTGTCTTTCTTCCTGGCTTCTTGCTGTTACTCGGTGTGCTGAAAAACTGGCAAGCTCTAGCTGGCAAACCTGCAGTATCTGGCGCAATTAATGGCGTGAATGCCTCAGTAGTTGGTTTACTCTTGGCGGCACTTTACCAACCGGTATTCATTAGTGCTGTGATTGCTCCGATTGATATCGCATTAGTCATTGCCGGTTTCTACCTACATAAAAAGCTCAATCTATCTGTACTTTGGATGATCGTATTCTTTGTCACAGCAGGCTGCGTGACTGGTATGATGTAACCACTAAATAAGCACATCGAATTAAATACAATATCTTGTTTAATTCGATGTACTTACAATACTTTAAAGTTGTTCTATATTTAGTGTACTAGCGCGCCCAAGGAAGAATGTGTGAGTACATTAAATTCAGAAAAAATCAACATTCGGCTATCGGTTGTTTTATTATTAGCTGCATTTATAAACTTCCATAAACCATTTTATGGTTCTTTGTTTATTTTATTTTTTGAAATGTCGATCATTCAATTAGCATACACAAGCAATAATAAAAAAATTTACGCATTATTTTCTTTACCTAGGCAATACCTTGTAATTCCATTGTTTTTTCTCTGCTCCATTTCTACCTCAACAATACTCCTTGTAATTGAGCACCACACGAATACTCAAAGTATTTATGGAATAATACGTTACATTCAAATAACAACCAATGTTGTTTTTATTTTATTACTAACTAGTTACCTTAATGAAAATAGAGTCAAAGAAGACATATTCAAGTGGATACCATTTTCGATCCTAATAGCAGTATTTATTACTTTTTATGATTATAAACTAAACCCATCTAGCATTATGTTTCAAGAGGACAACCGACTAATTATCACAAGCAACGTGAGACAATTAGGCTATATTGTGATGCTAGGTTGCATATTTTGTTCAAATGCTATTCTGACTCAAACAAGCAGAAAAAACACTATTTACATCGCCCCATTATTTATTGTTAATTTTTCCATGCTTATTTGGCTAGGTGGACGAGGTGCACTATTAGCTTATGGCCTATCTTTGCTTTTATCTTTACTTTTATTAAAAATAGTAAAACAAAAAACACTCACAAAAACAATTACTTTAATATTTTTAATGATTACTTCTTGTATCATTTCACTTCCTTTCAATGTTTTTCCATGGAATGGCCTTAATCGATTTATTTCTTCACCAGATTTAACAAATCTTTCTATCGATCAAATATCAAGCTACAGACTACTTTTTTGGAAAGAGTCTATAAATTTCATTCTTGAACGACCTATTCTTGGCTTCGGCCCTGAAGCACATATATTTAAGACAAATCTAGGACTATTACAACCACACAATTCGATATTGCACTCTCTACTGGAGTTTGGAGTACTAGGAACAATACCCTTCCTAATCGGTTTATATTGCATCACAAGAATATCGATTAATAACTACTTGAAAGTAAGTAACTCTAAAAATTTACTTTTATTTAATTTCATCATATCAGTGTTGATTCATAGCTTATATTCTGGAACACTCTATTTCGCTCCGTCAGTTATTATATTCTGCATAGTGACTGCCTATGTACTCTCTGAAAACTTAAGAAGTAACAACCAACGGACTGAATACCAGATTACTAATGTTGCTAGAAACGAGAAGTAACCGTCAATAGCATAGTGCCAACCTAAATGTACTGAAGCAATCTGAATAATTATTGCGTAACCCCACAGACAATACCCCATACTTCTACTTATCAGCCCCGCACCTAAAGCAAGTAAAACTGATGATGACACGTGCATACTTGGCATCGCAGAGATACCTGCTCCTATATCGTTCCTTTGATTTATGTAGTTAACCCAAAGGTACTCTTGAACTTCAATTACTCCACCTTGATACAAAGGAATATTATTCAAAAGAATAGTTTGATCTTCAATTCGATCCAATAGCGCTACATAACTCATATTATCAGGTTCAATGAGGTGAATATAACAAGGTCCAGCAGAAGACAAAAATATAGCTAACAAACTCCCCAATAAAAACCAACAAGATAAAAAGCTCAATATATACTGCTGTCTGTATTTTTCATTTCGACACACACATAAGAAGTAGATAATGCTTCCCCAGACTAAAACAAACCAAATATGATAAGAAAATGTAAAAATGTAAGTAAAAATAGATTCGCTAAATATATAGTGTGTTATTTCCCATGGAAAATTATTTCCATGTAATAGGAAATCAATCTTTGAAAACAACTCATCATGTTGAAATGGATTTACATTTGGAATTACTTGCTTTAAGTATGTGTAGTTTGAAAAACAAATGTTAACAATTAAAATTCTGATAAAAAATATAATAGCCTTACTTCTAGGCTTGAACATCATTTTTATTTCACACATGTAAGAATGAAACAACCTTGATTCTTTTTTTAAAATTGATCTAAAATAAAAAACAATTGACCAGGCTAGAAAGGTTGCATATAAACAACTAAATATAAGAGCAAGGTATATATCAAATTGATAATCTACCTTTATATCATCACTGTAGGTTACTATGATAGAGTAAGTAATAATTGAAGAAACTGTAACAAATAAAAAAAGCAGTTTGTCTTTACTTAACGCATTTTTTATATCTTGTATTACTACACCATTTTCAGCATCCGTTCGCCCGACTTCCACACTATCTCCTTAGAGTGAAACATTCCTACATGAGCAACGTACAGAAACTGTACATTGCTCACGGGATTTTTTATTGCAATATCGCAGTAGAAGTATCTGTACCTTCACGAACCATAGCTAAAGCACGTTCTAGGTTCTTATTGGCCATTTCATAGTAAGAAGGGTTCTTATTGATCGCTTGCTGAAGGTAGGGAATAGCTTCATCTGGCTTACCTTGTAGAATCAAGAAATAGCCCACATTATTGAGCGCTTCAGGCTCACTCATGTGTTTATTAAATATGCTTAACGCTTGACGTGGCTGGCCTTTTGCAAGTGATATTAGACCTAAGTTATTGATTGCGCGCTCATTTGACGGACTAACACTCAACGCAGCACTGGTGAAATGTGTTGCTCTGAAATAATCTTCAATCATGTAGTACGAGTAACCAAGACTAACCAGCGCGTTGACGTTTCGGTTATCTATTTCGACCGCTTTTCGAAGCAGTGCTTGGGCTGTTTCGTGATTTCCTCTTACATCAGCTAACACGCCAAGCCCTACATATGACTCACTTGGCGAAGATTCATCAAAACGCAAGCCTGCAACGGACTCTTTAGAGATCGAATCTTTGGTCAAATTAGGCTCTCCCCCCAAGCGGATTTGGTCGGCATTAATGGCTCGCAAGTAATAGCTTTGTCCGACCTCCTTCTTTCCTTGCTTGGTATTTAGTTTTCCTAATTCGGCCAGAGAGCCAATATGATCAGGGTTTTCGGCCAGCGATGCTCTAAATGATCTATCGGCCAACTCATAGTTCTCTCTGACTAGATGGATTTTACCTACGGTATAAAGCGTCTTGTCTTTGTGTTGTGCATTGGGGAAAGCAAGCGAGCGGATGTACTCATAGAGAGCAAGGTCGATATTGTTATTGTTCAGTGCTGCATCACCGCGTTGAATGGCTTCCTCCTCGGTTGCCGGAGGTGCATCACTTGTTAAAGACTCTACGGGCTTTCCGGAATACAAGCTCCCATCAAAGTCAGAGTCATTTTGTTGAGAGGAGCACGCTGCAAGTAGTATTACAGCCCCAATTAAAACAGTTTTTCGAATATCCATATCCCCTATCCCTCTTTATAAAAAGGCTTCGGCAAGAATAATTAATGCCGGTCCGACTGCGACAATAAAGAAACAAGGCCAAATACACAGCACCATTGGAAACATCATTTTTACTGGTATCTTTGCGGCCATCTCTTCTAATGCTTGCTGACGCTTATCCCGATAATCTTCTGTATACTCGCGTAAAGAGTCGACTAAGCTACCACCAATTCGGGATGCATGGCTGAGCATGCTTACAAGCCCCATGATTTCCTCAACACCCGTTCTTACCACGAGTTCTCGTAGAGCTTCTGGCATCGGTTTACCTGCTTGGATCTTCACACAAACAGTATCAAGCTCATCGGCCAATTCTGGGTGAGAGATGGCTAGCTCGTTGGCTACTCGTCTTAATGCCGCATTAAAACCCAATCCAGATTCGGTACACACCACCAACAAATCCAACATATCAGCAATACCAGCGCGGATATTTTCTTGGCGTTTCTTCACCATCTGTCTTAATGCAATATCTGGAGCAAAAAGCCCTATCGCGACGGCCAAAATCATGTAGGTATAGAGACGCCCTGTATTAGGGAAAACAATGTAAATAAACATGGCGACCAAAAGGCCGATGATAGTGGTAACGGATTTAATAGCGTAAAACAGTGATAACGCGTTACGTTGATGAAACCCTGCATGCATCAGTTTGTCTTTGGTCGTTTCTCGTTCCTTTTCACTACTTGGTGAAGTAAGAGGCGCTAAAGATTCCAAGGTATCCATCATTCTTGCATTTGCTTGTGAGCGTCCTTGAGGCTCACCAGATAGCTCCGCTAATTTTCTTTTAATTGGAGAGTTCACTCCCATAAGCAAAGAGCCAATCGTCAAAACAACTAAAACCGTTGCAATCATGATGAATGCCATGATGAGGATCTCTTGATCAATATTGATTTGAGCCAGCCAATCTCTTAATTGTTGTTCATTCATAGCTACACCCTCATACTGACTATTTTTCGAATCCAAAGGGTGCCAATAAATAGCGCAACCATCCCCATTCCAATCAGTTTCACGCCTGTCGGTGTGTTGTGGAGAGGAGCGATATAGTCAGGTTTTGAAATGGCAATAATGATGTACATTGCAAACGGAGCCAAAACTAGAATCCACGCAGACATCCTTGATTCTGCTGAAATAGTTTTGATCTTTCTGGTTAGCTTAAAGCGAGCTCGCAGAATGCGAGAGAGCTTTTCAATGTTCTCAATTAAGTTACCGCCCGTCTCTTTCTGCATCATAACTGCGCTAGCAAAAGCCAACATAGAAATCGTAGGTGTTCTCTCAGTCAATTGCATAATGGCTAAACGCAAGTCATAACCGTAATTGAGTAGGTTGAAGGTTTTAAGAAATTCTGGTCCGAGAGGCGCCGGCATTTCACGACCAACTTCCCCAAAAGCTTGGTTGATCGGTTGTCCCGCTTGCAATACACGCTTAATAATATCTAGAGCTTCTGGTAGCTGCTCTTCAAACTTCATCAAGCGCTGATCGATTCGCTTTTGAATATATAAGTATTCGCAAACCCAAATCAGAAACATGACAGCAATGCAAAGGTACCAAGCCTGACCAAAAAACAAGAACAGCAGCGCCACCGCTACTCCCCCAAGCAATGACGCTAATAGAAACTTACTAAACCCGACATTTATTCCCGCTAATTCGAGTTTTCTTTTGAGATTGTCAAAGATACCGATTTGAACCAATTGCTGTTCTAACGGGCTTAAGTCTTTGAGCGCATTTGCCCTCAACAAGTTGATGCTCTCTGCATCAACATTTTTCCGACTTTCTTTAATTCTTTTGAGCAGTTGCTTCTGCTTTACTTTTTTACCAGCCGAAGGAAGAATCAATGCCTGACTGATAAATACAACCGACAAAAATAGTAAGAAGAGAAAAATAGGACCTTGGTTTTCCATACTCCACTCCTATAGCTTTTCCTCGGTGAACAGTTCAAATGGTACGTCTAGACCACGTTTTATCAGTTGATCATGGCAACTAGGCACAATACCTGTAGCTACATAATCACCGAGCACGTTGCCTTCCTTGTCCACCCCAAGCCTTTGAAACTTAAAGATCTGCGACATAGTAATCACATCGCCTTCCATGCCATTGATTTCTTCAACGCTGACCATACGACGTTTACCGTCCTCTTGGCGTTCCATCTGCACCACAACGTGAATCGCTGAAGCAATTTGGGCACGCAAGTTTTTCGTCGAAACATTCCACCCCGCCATTGAGAACATGTTTTCAACTCGTCCTAGTGCATCTCGGGGAGTGTTCGCGTGAATAGTCGCGAGCGATCCATCGTGGCCAGTATTCATCGCAGATAACATATCAACAGCCTCAGCACCACGTACCTCACCTATCACGATTCGGTCTGGGCGCATACGCAATGAGTTTTTGACTAACTCACGCTGGTTGATTTCACCTTTTCCCTCAATATTTGCCGGGCGAGTTTCTAAACGGACAATATGAGGTTGTTGCAACTGAAGCTCCGCTGAATCTTCAATGGTGACAATTCTTTGATTTTTAGGGATAAAGCCCGAAAGAATATTTAAGGTAGTGGTTTTGCCAGAGCCAGTACCACCAGAAATAAGAATATTGAGCTCACCCACCACTGCAGCTTCAAGGAAACGAGCCATACCTTCAGACACAGAGTTCAATTGAAGTAGGTTCTCCATGGTTAGGCGATCGACTGCAAATCGACGAATCGATACTGAAGGACCATCAATAGCAAGAGGAGGGATGATCGCATTAAAACGAGAACCATCTTTTAGACGAGCATCAACCATAGGTGAAGATTCATCAATACGACGACCAACCTGACTGACGATTCTATCAATAATATTTCTTAAGTGACGCTCGTCGAGAAAAGTGTGTGGTGTTTTTTCGAGCTTACCAAACCGCTCGACATACACATCATTATGACCATTCACTAAAATATCTGATATTGATGGGTCATCTAACAGTGGCTCTAAAGGCCCAAGACCAAACACTTCATCTTCAATTTGTTTAATTACACGGCTACGTGCTTCAGAACTAAGTGCATGTGTCTTGTCTTCCGAGATCAGCTGAATTACCGCTTCTTTCAGTTCTGTTTTGGCTCTCTCTTCTTCCAAGTGAGAGAGTAAGCCGACATCCAACGTATCAAGCAATTGTTTATGGTAGTAATGTTTAACAGAAAGGTCTTGCTCAAGCTGTTTTTTCTGCTCTTCGACGGCTTTCAGTTTTGCTTCTAGTGGTGAAAGAGATTTATCACTCTCGGTTTCCAGATCCTCTTGCTCTACAACGTCTTCCTCAAGCTTGACTTCCTCTTCTTGCGCTAGTTCAGAAAAACTTGCCCCAACACTTTTTCGTTTAAAAAACATAGCCCCCTCCTTGGCTTATGAGAACAATTTCTTAAACCAGCTTTTTCCATCCTCTTTCGGGTTCTCTAATAAGTGCGATATCTCGGCTAGAGATGCTTTTATCGCACTATTCTTCTTCGATTGAACAATTGGGTTACCTAAATTGGCACACTCTAACGCTAACGAAAAATTATTAGGTACAATATGAATTGAGCGTCCTTTAATTGTATCTTCGATATCTTTTACCGATATTTCGGCTTTTTTATCAAAGCGATTGACTATTATTTCAATACTATGGGCACCAACGCTATAATCTAACTCCAAAATCCTTGCATAATTGGAAGCATGCTTTATTGAGGTCACATTTTGTTGAACAACTAAGAATACATGTGTTGCTGGAGAGATAATCTGTTGAAATGTATGGTCAATGCCATGAGACATATCGACAATAATATGAGAGTAGAACTGTCTCAATAACGGCAATAACTTGCTTATCCCAGCAGAACATTTGTAGTTATCTTTGATATTTTCTTGGTTAAAACAGAGATAATTTAGCCCTGAAGAGTGCTTATAGATTAGTGTCTCTAATGATAGTTCATCAAGATCTGAAATTTGTTCAACAACATCGTTGATACTGTATTTTGGTTTGCAGTTTAAGTAATCTGCCGCATCACTAAACTGCATATCGAGATCGACAAGCAATACTTTGCTTTGAACGTAACTTGCTAATTCAATCGCAGAGTTCAAAGCCAGCGTTGTTGCTCCAGCACCACCTTTTGTATTGATGAACAAGGTTAAATCACCCATCTTTTTGCTGAAAATCTTTTCTTCAGCCGTTGTTTTTAAAACTGGATAAATTTCCTCAAAATCAAATTTTTTAGAAAAATAGTCTGATGCCCCCAGTTTTAGAGCCATTTTCAGCGATGCCGTATCATGCTCTTCACCAAATACGATAAGTGATGTATTGGACTGCTGTAAGTTACTGTCGTTAGAATAAACATGAGCTATTTTTTGAGCCCACCCATCTCCTGTTTCGACATAAACCAAATCCGGAGTTTGCTTACTCTTTACGTTTTCTTGAACAAATAACTTTAGCTCAATCCATTCAATGTTGACGTTTAAGCACTCGGATAACTCAGCGACCATATGTGCTTTAAATTCTGACGATGAATACACAACCCAAACAATCAAATTTGTTTTCAAGGTTTTACTACGGTCGCTTGCAATTTTTATTGGTTTCAACACGTTGCTACTCCCTCAGCAGTTCGTAATAACATCGCTTCCCTCTGGCCTTAAAATTCCAAGGCTTTCTGCGGGAAGGATGGTTTCAAAATTTGGTGTCGTTCCTATAGCATTAATCAAAAATGATAATACGACAAACTGGAAGCTATAATTTATTGCTCGAGCTTTCACGTACTTAATTTGTGTTAATGTTGCATCAAGGGCTGCCGAGTCCGCCATTGGCGTGCTCAAGAACCCAGAAACGTCGACGGTATTACCATTTTGATCTAAATAGGTAATTTCCAAATTATTTGCATTAAATCCCGATGGGTAAATATTCGTTACGGCAGGCATTGACGGAATATCATCCCTATCGGCTACATAACAAACTGTCGCTAAACGCGCAGCTCTCCTAGTTACTTCATTCACCATTTGCGTCGAATAAAAATAGGCAGCGAATTCCAAGATAACGAAAATAACGAGCAGTACACTAACCGCAATAATCGAAAACTCGACTTGAGTAACCCCTTTCTGTTTTGACAATAGCGTCCTCATGGCCCCGTCCTCATCTTTGCTGATGCCCCAATTGAAAACTGAAGAGATTCATTGGAAAACGGTAAACTCGAAAATAAAGGTGTGTAATTGTAAGTGGCTGAAAGGGTCACTTCCTTATTCGCAGCCGTTGGTTGCGTCACTACGATATCGTTGACACCTATTAAGTCGATGATAGGCGACCCTGTTGCTGTCGGGTTACCATAAACCACAACATTTTTAATATTGGATTCTTCGGCTATTGCATCAAAATTAAGCGTACCGTAAGTGTCCACAACAGCGTATCTCGCACCATTTTGAAGCGCTTTATTCACTTGGGTATATTGGATGAATGCTCGCCCCACATCCATCACTAGTACGGCCAGCATAAGTAATACAGGCAACGTAATAATAAACTCAATAGCAGCCAATCCTTGACTGTGACCTCGCTTACCAAAAACTCTAGCGTGACGCTTCGCTGGATTAGTCATACTCATCATGATTCTCCACTTAACGGATCATCATAAAGCTGTATGCGATATGGTCCCTTATCTGTAGGGTTATTGCCCGTTGCACCATTGTTAATCATGCAGTCGTAAAGGAACTGACCGAAAATAGACGCTTGGCCCGAGTTTTCAACCCGCTGAAGTAAAAAGAAGCATCCAAAGCCCAAAACATCAAAGTCAGTTTTACCAGTAGAATCTTCTGTACAATCAACGATTGGCACTCGCAAGACTCTTCTACCACTCTGGCCAGCATCACCTAAATAAATGTTGCCTGGGCAGCTCCCTCCGCCTTCACAGGCGCTCAACTCATTCAAGTAATCTGCGTAATATAGATCCCCAGAGTAGGTTCCTCCTTCCTGCATCAGATTATTTGGCTCTCTTACATATTTATCAGGCAGGACTGTTCCATCATTCTGAATTGGCCCAGAGAAATCATTGAGCCTTGTGTTTAAGCCCTGGGCAACGGGGCCAATACTGTTACCTGGCTTGGTGGTTACGGTAGCCCCGACAGCTGCACAGCCGTTGTAAGCCCCAGCTAATGCTTGGCGAACTAAAGCGGAACCACCACCACTATTACCGCCACTGTCATCTCCACTCCCTACGTCACCAGCACTAAAATCCAGTAACTGGAAGTTTCCTGGGCCCATATCTGTATTATCTTGGTCGCCAACTTTGAGCTCATGTATCAATGAAGGCGATCTATCAGTATTAGGATTGTAACCGTCTGGGTTATAACCCCATACCTCACCAGGCGCAGCAGTTGGATCTCCACACATTGCAACCGGAGTGATATTGCAGGTATAAGCAATAGCAGCACTTCGTCCCGCAACGGCGCTGGCAGATACATTTTTATTCCCACCAAAGATGTAGCTCAAATACTGAGTCAAGGGCATATCCGTCACAGCGACACGAACGTAGATATCTTCATCTGCTGGTAGCGTAAAAGAAGCCGCGTCGACCCAACTCTGCCTGTCAGCAGAAAACGTAACCGCGGAATTCCCGCTAGTAAACGTCATTTCACTGTTACCTGATGCGGCCGCAAAGCTATTTAGCATTGCTATCGCAGCCGTCTCGGCTTGAGTTACATCTAGGGTATCATCTGCTACCACCGCCCCGGCTAGGGCAGCTGAATCTACCGCATTTTGTAATCGAGCCTTATTTAATATTTGATGGTTAATATCGATTGCAAATGCAGCCATCGCTAAGATGAACAGCATCAACAAACTTACTAACACCAAAACGATACCACTTTGCTTCGTTCTGGATGAGGCATTGCCTTTTGCTAGCATAGCCTACTCCTTTAAGCAGTAAGTTCTGCTTAGTCTTTGTCTTTGGCTATCCCATTATTGTTGTAAACCTCAAGACTCACTTGCGAACGCTCTCCACTACCCTCTGGCAAGTAGCCTAAGTTCTCTTGCCACGCGTTAGGGTTGAGTGTTTGCTCTGCTCGTAATTGGCTTACTGAGATTCCAAGCTCTGGTTCATTCGCACAGCCCAAGCTCCCCAGAGATGTAACAAAAGTGAATAATAAAAATAGTTTTTTCATCCTGAGTCCCCCCCTATAAACTGTGTCCAAATTTACCCTCGGAACCACCTTCCGAAACGTTGTAATCAATAACATTAAGATCAAGCTGATCATCGCTGTTCAATTTGTATCTATCAAAATCGAGCTCAGCCCCTTTACCCAATAAATAGAACTCCACGTCGTTTGGACTTACGAAACCATCTGTTGGTAAGGTTACCCTTCTTCTATCTACTGGTTTGGCTAACCTTGGAGTAACTAAAATCACCAGTTCCGTTTCACCAGACGTGAATTCCTCACTCTTAAACAGTCGACCCAGTACCGGGATATCACTCGCCCCCGGGATACCGCTATCAACATTGCGTGCATTCTCACTTAACAAACCTGCAATCCCGATAGTTTGTCCATCAGCAAGTTCGAGTGTCGTTCCTGCACTACGCTTAGTGATTGGAGGAATAAAGAATGCGGCATTAACTTCACCTGGGCTAAAGGTTAGTACCCCTGAGTTAGCAATTTCACTTACATTGACATTCATCTTTAAATTGATTTTTTTATCACTAAGAATGTATGGCACAAAATCTAACGCTACACCGTACTCTTTATAATCAATAGTGATGCCATCCTCATTCGGGACGGGGATAGGAAATTCACCACCTGCAATAAACTCTGCTTGAGTACCACTCAGTGCCGTCAAACTTGGTTCCGCGAGTACTTTTGCTACCCCATTTTGCTTAGCAACATCCAGTGCAAACGTAAATAGAGTATTACTGTCAATGAAGGAGCCAAGAAAACCAAACTCATTCACACCAGGCGCATTAAGGATAGGCTGGATGATGCCATCAATACTTTGAATATCGCCCCCTACCGTTGTTGCCCCCCAAGTAAAGTCTCCGCTCTTTTGAAAGAAATGGAAATTAGAGTCAAAGCGACGTACAAGACTACGTTGAACCTCCGCAACAGTTACCTCCAAAGTAACTTGTTGTGCGCCACCGATAGATAACAGATTAATAACCGGGCTTTCATGCACTTTCTCGTCATCACTGCTGTCTTTTTCCTTATCGACTGCATCACCGACAGCAAAGGTTTCAGCCACTTTAATTGCGGTATCCATGTTTTGCTGATTACTGACCAAACCACGCAACACAATTTTTTCTTGTGCGCTATGTACTTCGATACTTTCATTAGGTAAAAATTGATGTAGCTTCGCTTTAAGGCTATTTAGGTCATGAGTAACTTCAACATTAAAAGATTCGATGATCCGACCTCTACTATCCCAAACAGAAACGTTCGTCGTCCCTAGTTTTTTACCAATGAGAAATAGCTCGTTGGATCTCAATATCAAAAGATCTAATACTGCAGGATCCCCCAGTGTTACTTTCTTCGCTTTTCCTGAGATCATTAGTTGAGTTGACTGATGATGCGGTACAGTAACGATTTTTCCAGACTGCGCTGCTACCGCATTAACAGAAAAACTGACTAGAAGTAACTGACAAAAAATAATAATTGTTCTTTTCATAAGTCACCTAATTACTTACTCGGACATTCGATGCCTGAGTTCCCTTAATTACCGTCACGCTTGGTCGCGGTGTGTAACGTTTCTTCGCAATTGGTTTATCGACCTCGTGAGGGTTTCTTAGCGCTAATTGGATCTTCCCTTTACTATTTTCTGTTAGTAACTTTTCCGCTTCTTTTGGTGTTACCTCGAGCGTCACAGCTCGAACAATAACTGGCTTGTTATCTTTGGTTTTTGCGGTTTGGTCTACTGCCAATACCTTGATGTTTTTAAGAACAGTGGTGGTGTTAGCTCTTTTCCCTTTTCCTCCGCCGATGGTATTAAGAATGTCCACCTTATTACCCGGCAACAAGAAACCTGCGACACCGATAACGTCATTGACCCGTATTGTTACCGCGCGTTTACTTTCAGGAATTAGTGCTGCAAGAGTTGCCCCCTCACCAGGTAAAGCTAAGCGCTCCGGCTGAACCATCTCGCCATCGTAAATGGTAGTCGCAACGATTCTTCCAACGGCTTGTTCTGGTACTTTCAACGTGCTCTCTTTAATCCAATCCACTTCCATTAATTTCGTGGTTAAATGGCGCTCTTCAACAACCGTACCTGGCTCTAACTCCATTGCTGCAACTAACACCGGATGACGCTCTACTTCTTCAAGTTCAACCGTTGGCTGGTTTTGTCCATCCAACCATTGTTTCGCAATCATCACAGCTCCCAACCCAAACACAATTGAGAGTAACAACAGCATCACTATCTGTGTCCGACTCATAATTCCCTATCTCCCTATTCATCAACAGTAAAGTAGAGCTCCCACGCTCTTCGCAGAATATCTGCGTGAACTTCACTGCCGCCCCCCTCAAACAATAAAATATCTCGACTAATACCTAATAGATCCTTAGGCAAGCAAGGGTAAAAAGCCTTACCACTCTCACTATGCAGCCCCATCAATGTGTCAACGATTCCATCTTCTAAAGACAACTTCTTAAGCTTGGCCGTTTCATTTAACAGTGCGATATAATCAGAGTGTTCCAACGGACGAAATTCCACCTTATACCCCAGTCTTCTTAAGAAGGCTGGGTCCGCAATTGAGCTTGGAGGTAAGTTGGATGAAAATGCTAGCGTCAACATAAACGGCACGGTAATTTGTTGACCATTGGGTAAAGCTAGGTGATCGAAGAAATATTCCATTGGTACAATCCAACGGTTGAGAATGGCATCCACTGGCATAGGTTGACGGCCTAAGTCATCAATAACCAATATCCCATTGTTGGCCATCATCTGTAGTGGCGCTATCCAAATACGATTGTGCTCACTGTGGTTCACTTCCAACATTTCCATGGTGAGCTCACCGCCCACTTGAATATTCGGTCGTTCACACAACACCCATCGCTTGTCGTAATGTCGTTCTAGCTTTATGCTCAATCGTGCATGATTATCATCTAATCTACGGTGATGGTGCTCCGAATAGACTTTGATAATATTGCCGTCAGCGTATACCGCATAAGGGATAAAGACTGACGTATTCATCGCATTCAATACTCGAGCCGCCACATAACTCTTACCTGTACCTGCATGACCATAAAGCAGCAAAGCTCTGCCAGAGTTGATAGCTGGTCCCAAAATAGGGACTAGCCTATCTGAACCATAAACATCTTGAAGCGCCCGCTCGACATCTTTTCGTTCAATCGGGTATTTACGAATATCTTGCGCCTCAACGACAGTCCAATATTCCTCTAAAGAGATAGGAACAGGTCCAATATAAGCGTCCTTGCGAAACGCTAGTTCTGCTTCAGCCATACCAAGCTCAGTAAGCCCATAGCGAACATTAGAATAGGAATGATGTGTTTGATCTGTGACAGGCTGATACACTTCTACCCAACTGCGACGTCTTAGTTGAGCCAATGCGTTTTCAACAATATGAGAGACAACGCAAAGCTTACTAGTTAGCTGAACTAGATCGCACTTTGGATAAGCGGACAAGTGCTTCAGAACTAAATTCTCTAGTACAGCGGGCGGTACCCCTAGAGCCTCTTCTGATGCTGGCACTTTTGGTGGCGTAATTTGTGGCACAAGTTTTTCCAAGCAAACAGAGCCCATGCGACCTCCCTATCACAGGCAACTTCATTACTTATCAGAAGCGCAAGAATCTCTTGTCTACTAATAAATGTAAGAGTAATAAGCTAAGCCAATAACAATGACAGGAGCGAATGGGATAACTAAATGAGACTCGTGCCTAAAGCCGGGTGTGACTTTTCGTAAGCAGTAGCCCCTCACCTGATGCGACAATGACTTATCACTACTTGCAATATTCAGAGCAGCATAAAACAGCCCTACAATACCCCCGGCAAGAATGACCCACATCATCGCGTCCCCAATACGACTTAACCCCAACCATACACCTATGACTGCCAACAGTTTGACGTCTCCACCAGCCATGGCTCTCACCATAAACAAACCAAAGCAGATGAAGAATGTAACGACGCCCCCTTTGACGTGATCGAACCAATCCGTACTAGGGGTGCTAATGAGTGAAGCAACAACAACTAAAAATAAAACAAGAACATATTTGTTAGGAATGCGGTGCCTCTGAGCATCAGAGACACCAATAGCAATCAATAATCCCCAAACAAGCAGATCCATTTCAGACCAACTGTTATTGAGAGCTAATAGCTGTCGCGACTGATGTAAACTTGGTAGCTAGAGTACTCCAGAAACCAATATTAAGCAGTGCAGCTACAATCAGCGCAGCACCAAGAATGTATTCCAGTAGCGTTAGACCTTCTTCGTCTTCAATAAAGTCGTTGAATAACTTGCGTACAGATTCCATTTGTAGTCCCCTCATAATTCCCATGTAAATGACGCTTTTTCAAAGCAACCTGCGCCATGGATTAACAGTAGGACAAACGAAAAATTGACGGTTAGGACTTTTTTGCTAACGATTAGGACTTTTTTGCCAATTAATATTTCTATTAACACATAGCTATGCGTTGAATATTCGGATATTAGATCGATACCCATATCACACTTGAATAACTGCTTAATAGTTCTAAACTTAATGCTGACATGATGGCTAATACTCAATACAAGAAATATAAAAACTAGCGTGTAATTGGATCACTCAGGCTTTCAAAAACATTGTGACCGTCTCAATAATGAGAGGAAAGAACGTGAGAGAAACCATCACTATTCATTGGCTTGGTGAGCCATTTCATTCACTTCCACAGCACTTTCGTGGTGATATAGAGTCCAGATTTGAAGTTTTAGACTACGGCAAGGATATCGCCGTAATGAGTGAAAAAGGTATTGAACACTACCTTATTTACTTAACTCAACCTGATCATAATTTTCTCAAGTCGGTTAGCACTCTATGCTCCAACCTTGATAAAAAACTCATTGTCCTATTCAATAAAAATGAAGAACTTGTACTACCTCAAGATAATATTTGTTCCGAAATTTATCACTTAGGTTCAAGCCATTTCCCTGACTGGATAGAATCAGTAAGGTTAAAATATTTTCAAGGTGCAACATACAATAGAAATATCGATTTAAACTTAGAAATTAACCTCTTACACAATAATTCTAATTTAGATCGTGTTATTCAATACGTGACTAAAAACGTTCATCGAGAAATAAAAGAGCAAGATGTCGCTGCGTTATGTCATTATTCTGTAACGTATTTTTCTAAGTTATTTCATCGAAAAGTCGGGATTAGCTTTAGAGACTTTGTGACAACTAAACGAATCAGCCTTGCAAAGAAGCTGCTAGTGGAAGATAGCTCAGCCAAAATCGCTTATGTTGCCTACCAATGCGGATACCGAGACGTGTCTTACTTTTCTCGGATCTTCAAGAAAAAAACGGGCTACTCTCCTGCCGCATATCGTCAAAAATTTTAACACTCCCCACAACGTTATTAAACGCACAGAAATGAGCAATGATACTCACTGATGTGGATTGAACATGCTAAAGTTAACAATGTTTTAACAACTATAAGTACAAGTAAAAGACATGGAGTCACTTAACATGAATCAGCCTAACCCTAAAGTCGCTACTGGCTGCGCTCTCCCGCCACCAAATGAAATGATTCTCAAATGGGCAAAGGAACGCCCAAACGAAGTCTATCTAAAGCAAATCATCAACAGACAGTTTGTTGAGTTCACTTATGCTGAAGTTGCTGAACAAGCACTAAAACTTGTGTCTGCACTACGAAACCTCGGAGTAAAGCCTGGGGACAAAGTGGCATTAGTATCGAAAAACTGTGCCGAATGGTTTATCTGCGATCTTGCGATGATGCTTGGTGACTATGTTAGTGTGCCAATTTTCCCGACAGCTGGCGCGGATACTATCGAGTACTGTATTACCCACAGTGAAAGTAAAGCTTTGATCGGCGGTAAGTTAGACGATCCAGCCGCAACGCAGCAAGTCATTAATGCAATGCCAGATTTAATTAGTATTGCGCTACCTTATGACACTGCACCTAATTGCCAATATCAGTACAAGGAACTGATCGCCAATGTAATGCCAAGTGAAGAGCGCCCTCAACACACTGACGATAAGCTAATGTCATTGGTTTATACTTCCGGTACCTCAGGGCTGCCGAAAGGCGCAATGCTCACCTACGGCGCGTTCAGTTGGTCTGTTCAACAGTTGATTAATCATATTGGTATTCAAGAAAACGACCGTTTGTTCTCATATTTGCCACTTGCTCATATTACCGAGCGTGTATACATCTTCGGCTCATCCATCATGGGTGGTGTTACCACCGCTTTCCCAGAGTCTCTCGATACCTTTATCGAAGATGTGAAAATGCATCGTCCGACGCTGTTTATTTCTGTACCTCGTTTGTGGACCTTGTTCCAACAACGTATTCAAGACAAGCTTCCACAGAAAAAGCTCAACATTCTGTTGAAGATCCCGTTCATTAACTCACTTATCAAGAAGAAACTGGCGGATGGCCTTGGTTTAGATCAAGCACGTGTTCTTGGTTGTGGCTCTGCGCCTGTATCACCAGCATTGCTCGAGTGGTATCGCAGCGTAGGCTTGAATATCACGGAAGCTTGGGGCATGACGGAGTCTTTCGCCTACAGCACACTAAACTACCCTTTCCGTGCCGATAAGATTGGCTCAGTGGGTAATGCCGGTCCAGGTATTGAACTTAAGATTGCTGGCGATGATGAAATCATGGTTCGCGGTAAAGGCTTGTTCTCTGGCTACTACAAAAACGACATTGCTACGCAAGAGTCGTTTGACTCCGAAGGGTGGTTGCACACGGGGGATATTGGCTCAATCGATGCGGACGGTTACCTGACTATCCAAGGTCGTAAGAAGGACACCTTTAAAACTTCAAAAGGTAAATTCGTTGCACCAGTTCCTATTGAGAAGAAACTGTTCGAATACAGCCGCGTCGAAATGATGTGTTTGATTGGCCTAGGCTTACCAGGACCTATCTTGTTGGTTGTGCCACACGACTTCCCGGACTTCGACAAAGAACGTTACGCACGAACGACTCGCAAAGTGATCGCTCGTATGAACGAAGAGCTGGAATCACACGAGCAAATCAAAGGGGTATTGATGATTCAAGACCCGTGGAGCATCGAAAATGGTATTCTGACTCCGACCTTGAAGATCAAGCGTCATGTCCTAGAGCAGAAATATCATGAAATTGGTCACAACTGGCCAAAAGGTGAAATGGTTGTGTGGGAAGAAGACCTGTAATCAGTTCATCACCCTACACTGTCTTGTCAAACGCTCCCAGTTAGGGAGCGTTTTTATTTCTCAACCCAATCACTCACGCCAAAACGGTTTATTAATTTCCTTTCGCACTTCTCTTTCACTATAACCAATGTCATCCAAAAGATGTTCTGGCAGCTCTGCGAGATGACGCCGTGTTCGGTAGTTCTTTCTCCAAATAGAGAGTTTAGAAAAGATAAACTGAACCAAACGTTGTTGTGGCTTCGAGGCTAATCGCCCACAAGTTTGCACGGTATTGTTCATATCTCCTCCTTTTGATTCACATTGACCACGTAATAATCAGTGACTACCCTGTTATTCTCAAACGATAGAATCTGACATTGAGTTAAGGAAAACTAACGTGAAAGAGCGTATGCCTCCGCTACAAGGGCTGTACTACTTCTACATCGCTGCAAAGGAGGGCAGCTTTAAAGCGGCAGCAAAGCACTTGTTTATTACCCCAGCCGCGATTAGCCAGCAGATACGTCAACTAGAAGAGTTTCTTGGTACCGATTTGTTTGTGCGCCAACATCGAAAGATTCTCCTCACTCCAGAGGGGAGTTTGCTATTTACCCAAGCTGAGAGAGGGTTCGATCACCTCCAACAAGGTGTGCGTTTGATTAACCAAGATCCCAACCCAAATCACCTCTCCATCTCAACATTGCCCTCTTTTGCCCACCACTGGTTAGTACCAAGAATCACAGCGTTTCGGCAACGTCATCCAGATATCTCCTTGTTAATGGAACCAACGAACGAGCTGGTGTCATTCCAAGACAGTCAAATTGACCTTTGCGTTCGCTATGGACATGGCAATTATCCGCACCTTGAGTCACAGTGGCTGATGGATGAGGTCTTCTACCCTGCTTGCCATCCGGTTTATCAGAAAGAGCACAATATCTACCATATAGAAGACTTGGAGAAAGCAGAGTTAATTGAAGATTTATGGCCCGATCTGGATTGGAATTTGTGGCTTGAAACGCTGGGCCATAAAGCAGCGAAGCCGACCCTAAAATACAGTGGTTCGCATTTAGTACTGGAAGGTGCACTTTCTCTACAAGGCGTCGCTTTGGTTAAACACAGTTTGGCGTATCGTTATATTCAAGAAGGTAAACTGGTTCGAATCGGCGACGCGGGAATTCAACCCAAATATGCCTATTACCTTTGTGCGCCAACGGGGTATTTAAAGCGTCAAAAAACGCAGCTGTTTAGTCAGTGGATAAAAGAAGAGATTGCTGAATTTGAACGCAGTACCGTTCGTGATTTTGAAACGATTCAATTAAAAGAAAAGTAAAGTCAGTAATAGATGTTGGAAAGCCCTATAGATAGGTTTACCGACAGATATTAAAAAGCCCCGCACAAGGCGGGGCTTTGAGATCTTAAAGAGTTAAATTAAGAATTACTTCTTAGCTTCGCGCTCTTTAACTTCTGCGATTACTTGCTCAGCAACGTTTGCTGGACAAGCTGCGTAGCGTGCGAACTCCATAGAGAACTGACCACGACCAGAAGTGATAGTACGTAGGTGACCGATGTAACCAAACATTTCTGATAGAGGAACGTCTGCTTTAATACGAACGCCAGTAGTACCAGCTTGTTGGTCTTTGATCATACCACGACGACGGTTAAGGTCACCGATTACGTCACCAACGTTGTCTTCTGGAGTGAACACGTCAACGTTCATGATTGGCTCAAGAAGTTGCGCGCCAGCTTTAGGCATAGACTGACGGAATGCACCTTTAGCTGCGATTTCGTAAGCGATTGCTGATGAGTCAACTGCGTGGAAACCACCGTCGAATAGTTCAACTTCAACGTCTAGAGTTGGGAAGCCAGCTAGAACACCAGTATCCATCATTGACGCAAAGCCTTTCTCAACTGCAGGCCAAAATTCTTTAGGTACGTTACCACCAACAACTGTTGACTTGAACGTGAAGCCAGAGTTTGGCTCACCTGGTTTGATACGGTAGTCGATCTTACCGAACTGACCAGAACCACCAGACTGCTTCTTGTGCGTGTAGCTATCTTCAACTGCTTGAGTGATAGTTTCACGGTAAGCTACCTGTGGAGCACCTACTTCTAGCTCAACGCCGTAAGTACGCTTAAGGATGTCTACCTTGATGTCTAGGTGAAGTTCACCCATACCTTTCAGGATAGTTTCACCTGAATCTTCATCAGTCTCAACTTGGAATGATGGATCTTCTGCAACCATTTTACCGATCGCGATACCCATTTTCTCAGTAGAACCTTTGTCTTTTGGAGAAACAGCAATAGAGATTACTGGTTCTGGGAAGATCATAGCTTCTAGAGTACATTCGTGCTTAGGATCACATAGAGTGTGACCAGTTTGAACGTTCTTCATACCTACTACAGCGATGATGTCACCAGCTTGAGCTTCAGTAAGTTCGTTACGTTCGTCAGCTTGCATCTCACACATACGACCGATACGCTCAGTCTTACCAGTTGCAGAGTTAAGGATTGTGTCACCCTTCTTCATGCGACCAGAGTAGATACGGATAAATGTTAGAGCACCGAAACGGTCGTCCATGATCTTGAACGCAAGTGCTTTTAGTGGCGCGTCAGCGTCAACTGTAGCAACTTCACCTGTCGGCTCACCAGTTTCTGGATCTGTTAGAGGTTGAGGATCAACTTCAGTTGGAGCTGGTAGGTAATCTACAACAGCGTCAAGGATAAGTTGCATGCCTTTGTTTTTGAATGCAGAACCACAGAACGTTGGGAAGAACGCTAGATCACGAGTACCTTTACGGATACAAGCTTTTAGTTGATCGATAGTCGGCTCTTCGCCTTCCATGTAAGCTTCCATTAGGTCGTCGTCTTGCTCTACAGCAGTTTCAACTAGCTCTTCACGGTACTGTTCTACGTCGTCAACCATGTCAGCTGGAACGTCTTGAATTTCGTAGTTTTCTGGTAGACCTGTGTCATCCCAAACGTAAGCTTTACGGTTTAGTACGTCTACAACACCAACGAAATCGTCTTCACGACCGATAGGTAGAGTCATAACTAGTGGGTTTGCACCTAGTACGTTCTTAACTTGGTCAACAACGCGGAAGAAGTCTGCACCCATACGGTCTAGTTTGTTTACGAAGATCAGACGAGCAACTTCTGAGTCGTTCGCGTAACGCCAGTTTGTTTCTGACTGAGGCTCAACACCACCAGAACCACAGAATACACCGATACCACCGTCAAGAACTTTAAGTGAACGGTATACTTCAACTGTAAAGTCTACGTGTCCAGGAGTGTCGATTACGTTCAGGCGGTGACCGTTCCACTCACAAGTTACTGCAGCAGACTGGATTGTAATACCACGCTCAGCTTCTTGCTCCATGAAGTCAGTTGTAGACTCGCCGTCGTGTACTTCACCAGTCTTATGGATTTTACCAGTAAGCTTCAGGATACGCTCAGTTGTGGTAGTTTTACCCGCATCAACGTGCGCGAAAATACCAATGTTTCTGTATTTTGATAAATCAGTCATTGTCTTACTCTGTTAATAAGGTATAAAGTGCGCGCAGAGTATATCACAATCTGTCAAGACGGATACCTTTGCGTGCCATTGGAACAAAAAAAATTTTAACGTCGATTTTCCACCATCAAATAATAGTCAAACTTCGCAATTTGTGTGCTTAATTCGATTATATTAAGGATAGATTCAACATTATTATTACCCCTAAAATTGGGGCACAAGATAGTGTTTACAACTCATCAAATGCTTCAATAGCCTCCGATAGTTTTTTTACACCATGGATTTGCATACCAGGAATACCGCCCTTTGGCATATTCGCAGCTGGTACGATCGCTTTCTTAAAGCCGTGCTTGAATGCTTCATTCAGACGCTCTTGGCCACTTGGTACAGGTCGAATCTCACCCGCCAAGCCAACTTCACCAAACACGACAACATCTTTCGGCAATGGTCGATCACGAAAACTTGATAAAAGCGCCATAACTAAAGCAAGGTCGGCACTAGTCTCTGTGACTTTCACACCACCAACCACATTCACAAACACATCTTGGTCTGCCATTTGTAGACCACCGTGCTTATGCAGCACTGCTAATAATAGAGAAAGGCGGTTTTGTTCTAAACCTACCGCTACACGACGTGGGTTTGCCAATTGTGAGTAGTCGACCAGCGCTTGAATCTCTACTAATAGAGGGCGTGTACCTTCCCAAACCACCATCACAGAAGAACCGGATGTCTCTTCTTCACCACGGGATAGGAAGATTGCCGAAGGATTATTAACCTCTTTCAGCCCCTGCCCCGTCATAGCAAAGACGCCAAGTTCGTTCACAGCACCAAAACGGTTTTTGTGGCTACGTAAAGTACGGAAGCGGCTATCAGTGCCACCATCGAGTAGTACTGAACAGTCAATAATATGCTCAAGCACTTTCGGGCCGGCAAGAGTACCATCTTTTGTTACATGACCAACAATAAATACTGCAACGTTGTTTTGCTTCGCGTACCTCGTTAATGCCGTTGCCGATTCACGCACCTGCGCCACACTGCCCGGTGAAGACTGAACGTCAGACACATGCATGACTTGAATCGAGTCAATAACCATAATGCGCGGCTGTTCTTTCTCAGCGATCTGGCAAATTTTATCAACGTTGGTTTCAGACAGCATCTTAAGATGCTCTTTTGGTAAACCAAGACGAGAAGCGCGCATCGCGACTTGCTGAAGTGATTCCTCACCAGTGACGTAGAGTGTTGGCATTTGCGCAGACAACAAACACATAGTTTGCAGCAGCAATGTCGATTTACCCGCACCAGGGTTACCACCAATCAGAATTGCAGCACCAGGAACAACGCCACCACCAAGCACACGATCGAGCTCTTTAAAACCACTCGTAAACCTTGGTACTTCTTGTAAATCGATTTCCGATAAGGTTTGAACTTTCGATTCTGTTGCTGAACCAGCATAACCACTCAAGCGTTCATTGCGCGCAACCGTCGGAGATGCCGCGATACGAACTTCGGTAATCGTATTCCACGCACCACACGCATTACACTGTCCCTGCCAACGCGGGAAGTCTGCGCCACAATCATTACAAACATACGCTCGTTTTGCTTTCGCCATGATGCCTCGATTTTTTCAACACTCGGTTTCTTCAACAAATGTGACCAAGCACCGCCATGTCATACCTTATATGACACGAAGTATTGATATACTTAAGTTTCGCTTTGCTTAGCCGATATAATCTAAATAACGACATACTTTAACAGAAATAATGCAGCAATCTGAAATACTCTCTTTAGCAGAAAGACTCATCCCTGTTTATGGCTCGAACGACTTTGACTTCGTTTTGGGCCAATTAACTGAGGGAGAAGCGCCGTCGGCCAAAATATTGGTCAAGATGGAACTAAAGCGCATCATGACTCCTTGCACAAAAAGCATCGACTTACGTGGGCGAGTAAAAGGAGAATGCCGAGAGTATATTTTAGATGGTATTGCCCATTGGTTAGATGACGTCGCTTTTAATACCTACCACAAAAACATCAAACGATTTGGTGGATATACGGAAGGCGTTTGGGAGACGTTAGTCAACACCAGAAACAACTTTCGGGTTATGGGCAACTCAAATGCCGCAAATCAAGCAACCCAACTCACTGACCCCAAAAGTCCATTCCTTTCCGAGCCTGTGCATCTCGGGTATGACCTAAAGCGCCAAGAAAAGCGATTAAGAGTACAATCGCAAGTAGAGATAAAGCTGGCAAGAGGTCAAGTTCTCCATGGGCTGAGTATCGATCTCTCAAGCTCAGGTGCAAAATTTAAAGTACCAAGTGCTTTTAAATACGCGCTTGGAGAAATCATCCAAGTCACCTTCAGTGAAATTTCAGGAAAATCTCAAGTTGCTGGTATCGAAAAGCCTCTTGAGTATCGAGTCTTGGCAGTGGATGATTGCTACGAGAATGACTCTGTAAAATATCTAAGAACGTTACGCCTTACTGATACCAACATCATCGCACGTGTGATTGATGAAGCACTAAACAGCGCTTCAAAAAGAGCAAGGCATGATAATCAAGACAAGATTATTCGAGCAAGGACAAGGGGATACGAGCACATCGCCTTAAAGCACACTGGTAATTTGCCGCTGTTTTTTGAAGGCAGTAAGTTAAAGCTTGCGATGCTAACACCAAATAATCAGAAGTTGTGGCAATACTGGCATGATGAACGAAACCAACAAAGCCTTGGTGCGCTATTTAACCCTCAAAGGGTAGCAAGCCTTATAAAAGCCGGAGTGAAAGGTGCTAGTAACGTACTCTATTCTTTCACTCATGAACACGAAGGCAAGGTTTACTTCTATTCAATGCTCATGCCAGAGGCAACTCGAGAGCAAAGGCAGCTTTTCTGGCATCTAGGCGCACGTAGGAAAAGTTGGAAAGCATTTCGCATTTCAATCTTTGAACTATCGAAAAAAGAAAAAGAAGATCTAGCTGCATTTTCAACAGAGTTAGCCAACAGCTCGGAGTCGCTCTCCCACGTCGGCATCTTACAAGAGATATCCGATTTCAATGCCGGAGCAGATTACCTACTTACTGAAAAACCTCGCTTGCCAGCAAATACCTTGAATAATTTCCGCCATCCAAGAAAAGTGGTTGGCAATCCGAAAGGCATCTACTTCGACGCACGCTCTCGACGCAAAGAACCAAGGTATCGCTTTAAGACACCATTAGTGTTAACAGCCTCAGACAAAATACAGTCATCAGGCTTTACATTAGACCTATCGAAGAGAGGACTTGGGTTAATTCTTGATACACCAACGCCATTACGTTCTGGCCAAGAAGTAAGAGTCAACTTTAGAGAGCTGCAACTCTACGATAAAAAGCTTCCACTCAGTGAGGTTCCCTATCGCGTCATTCGTGTTAGCCCTGATGGCAAAGGCGTTCAATTAGTTATCGATGAGAATAGTAAGACGATCAAAGTTATCGCATTCCTCAACAGTATTATCGAACACAATCAAGATAAGCTGATACCACAAAAAGAACTACTACCAAGCAATGCATTATTAGAGCGGCTGCATTGTATTTTGCTTTCGCGAATTGTGAGTACACCAATATTTGTCAGCAAGCAAAGCTCATCGACAATAAAAACACCCGTAATGGGGGTGAACTTCCCATTACCGAAACACGTCGAACTATTCGCTCGTCTAGGACACAAACAGCATTACTCTCTTGAGCCGCTGTTTAAAGGTCGCTCAAGCACATTAATCGCAGAACCTATCAAGCGTATCGATGGCGCTCAGGCCAAACATCATGACGCTTATATTAGTGTTGAGTACACCGGTAAAAAAATCACCGGCATTCAGTCAAAGCTTCACGGTGAATTTTCCAGCATAAAAGAACGAATAATGTTCATCAAGAAAGCGCGTATGGCGGGAGAGTTTCTTGCGGTTAGAATCTCCAGCGCACCGATTTTTGATGCAATGACTTCATTACTGGAAAAAGATTTGAGTGACTTAACTCAATTTGGCGTTCATCAAGCAAGCAAGCTAGAGAAAGAACTCACTGCACTCGTTGGTTATATCGAATTAGAAGACATCACTGAAGAAGTTCTCATTCGATTGGAGTTAACACAATAAAGAAACACCGACATCTGGCGGTGTTTTTCTATCAATTACGCGGTATTAGCAATGCTGTTAGGGTTTCGCTTTCCAGCTGATTTTCTGTTGTTTAACCAACGCACCAGAAAGAATACACAGTACGCCACCTAAACCTGCGAATCGCACAGCGGTTTGTGCTTGTTCTTCAACCTTAGGTTTTGCGTGATAAGCAACCCCAAGGCCAGCAGCGGACATCATAACCAAATCGTTGGCACCATCACCCACCGCCACGGTGTTATGCTGTTCAATGTCATATTCTTCGGCAAGCTCGACCAAAATGTCGGCTTTGGTTTGTGCAGAAACGACATCACCCAAAACTTCGCCAGTCAGCTTACCATCAATAATTTCCAACTGATTAGACTGAGCAAAATCTAAGCGAACCTTGCCTTTGATAAAGTCGGAGAAATAGGTAAAGCCACCTGAGGCAATGGCAGTCTTCCAGCCCAATGCATTAAAGGTAGTAATCAAGGCCTCGAAATCTGGCATAAATGGCAGTTGGCTACGCACCTGCTCTAAAATCGATTCATCAGCACCTTTTAACTTACCCACACGCTGACGCAAACTTTGTTCAAAATCCAATTCACCTTGCATAGCACGCTCAGTCACTTCTGCGACTTCTTCGCCCACACCAGCAAGTTTAGCAATTTCATCAATACACTCTATTTGAATTGCCGTTGAGTCCATATCAAACACGACCAACCCTGGCGCAGATAGATCCGGTACTTCATTTAATGAAGCGTAATCCAGCTTTAAGCTTTGTAGTATGGTTTCATGCTCTGGTGTAAGGTTGCCCGCCATTAATGCCACTTCATACTGACCGACTTTCCACGTATCTAAAATTGGGTTGTAGAAGCCTGTATAGAAGTCGATATCTTCAAAATTGCGGGGCTCAAGATGTTCACCAAATACAATCCAATTCGCCTTAGCTTTATCGAGCTGTGTAGCAAAGCGAGTTTCAGGTAGTCGTTTTAAAAGAGTCGTATGCCTTCTGATAGGCAAGCTTTTTGACGCGTCCATGTATATAATCCCTTATGACTTTGCTAAAACGTTACCCTAACAATCTAAAAAGGCAAGTCTTTGTTTTATGTTGAACGGATGAGTAATAGCTATGAGTGAATCCTTATTCTCGGTAAGAAATGCCTTGCGAATACTCGCACTGATTTTGTTATGTGTGATGTTTTTTATCACCATCAAAAACAGTGTCGTAATCAGTAAAGGCAATGAGAAAATTCAAGCCCAGCAACTAGAGACACTCACGAAGGTATTGATCTCACAAGCTTCCCTGTCAGCGAGTGAAATGATCATTAACAAAGATCAAGAACGCTTACTAAAGCTCACCAATCAATTAGCACAAGATCGTTTAGTTTTTGATGCCACTATTTATGACGCTGAAGGTATTCGCTTAGCTTCCAGCGAAAAGGCGCTATCTGTACGTGAGGTGTTAGGACTGGACACACCACTGGCCACAGCCTCTATTGGTCGTCAGCAGTTGGTGGAACCTGTATATGCTGACAATGCACTTATTGGATTTGTACGCGTCACCTTTGAAACAGGACGTGTTACCGCAATATCTGACCACCACTATCGTAAAAGTGATCGCTACATGTACATGATGATACTCATGAGTTTTGTGGGTGGCATGCTATTTATTATGATTTTACGTCGACAGACAATCCGCCGTAAGAAAGGGGAAAACCTGTTGCTGACCAAGTAATTCGAAAAGCGAATTCAGAAAATAAAACAGCCCGCATGATGCGGGCTGTTTGCTTTTATAATTTACAGCAAGAAGATTACTCTTCATCACCTAATAGAACTGAGTCAAGTGCGATGATCATCATGTCATTGAACGTAGTTTGACGCTCTTCAGATGTGGTTTGCTCGCCAGTTTTGATATGGTCAGAAACAGTACAAATAGTCAGCGCTTTTGCACCGTACTCAGCTGCAACACCGTAGATACCAGCCGCTTCCATTTCAACACCCACAATGCCGTACTTGTCCATTACATCGAACATTTCTGGATCAGGTGTGTAGAATAGCTCTGCAGAGAATAGGTTACCTACTTTCACATCAACGCCGCGAGCTTTTGCTGCTTCTTCTGCTGCGCGAACCATTTTGTAGTCAGCGATAGCAGCGAAGTCATGACCTTTAAAGCGGATACGGTTAACTTTAGAGTCAGTACAAGCACCCATGCCAATCACAACATCACGTACTTTGATGTCTTCGTTCACAGCACCACAGCTACCGACACGGATCACTTTCTTTACACCGAAGTCTTTGATCAGCTCAGTAACGTAGATTGAACATGATGGGATACCCATACCGTGGCCCATTACTGAGATCTTACGACCTTTGTAAGTACCGGTGTAGCCGAACATATTACGAACGTCACACACTTGAACTACATCTTCAAGGAAAGTCTCTGCGATGTATTTAGCACGTAGCGGATCACCCGGCATTAGAACGACGTCTGCGAAAGCACCCTTTTCTGCGTTGATATGTGGAGTTGCCATGTTTCTTTTCCTTAACCTGTCTCTAGCGATCCGCACTGCTACTGGCGGCTTTGGCTAGAATATTCTCATTTCCGACAAGCAACATTTTTATGCTGCCAACATAAAACTAGGAGCATGATGCTCCTAGTTTTCAAAACCTAACTAATTATAGGAAGTTCTTACCGTAATCCATTGGAGAAGTACCGAAGTAACTTGCCAATGTTTGACCGATATCGGCAAAGCTATCACGACGGCCTAGTGAACCTGCTGGTACCTTCTTACCGTAAACAATCACAGGGATGTGTTCACGTGTATGGTCAGTACCTGGCCATGTTGGATCACAACCGTGGTCAGCCGTTAGGATAAGCACATCGTCTTCTTCCATTAGCTCAAGTACTTCGTTAATGCGACCATCGAAGTACTCAAGTGCAGCTGCGTAGCCCGCTACATCACGGCGGTGACCGTAAGCAGAGTCGAAGTCCACGAAGTTAGTGAATACGATTGTGTTGTCACCCGCTTCTTTGATTTGCTCTAGCGTAGCTTCGAACAATGCAGGGATACCAGTCGCTTTCACTTTCTTAGTGATGCCGCAGTTTGCGTAGATATCAGCAATCTTACCGATAGAAACCACATCACCTTGCTTCTCTTCAACAAGCTTCTGTAGAACGGTTGCTGATGGTGGCTCAACAGAAAGGTCACGACGGTTGCCCGTACGCTCGAATTGACCTTTACCAGCACCGATGAATGGACGCGCGATAACACGACCGATGTTGTAATCTTCTAGCTCTTCACGTGCGATTTGGCAAAGCTCTAGTAGTCGGTCTAGACCGAATGTCTCTTCATGACATGCGATTTGGAATACTGAGTCAGCTGACGTGTAGAAGATTGGCTGGCCAGTCTTCATGTGCTCTTCACCAAGATCATCAAGAACTTGTGTGCCTGATGCGTGGCAGTTGCCAAGGAAGCCGTCTAGACCAGCACGCTCAAGAATACGGTCAGTCAGCTCTTTCGGGAAGCTGTTTGCTTTGTCAGTGAAGTAGCCCCAATCAAAAAGAACAGGTACACCAGCAATTTCCCAGTGACCAGACGGCGTGTCTTTACCAGAAGAAAGCTCCGCTGCGTGACCGTAAGCACCGATGATTTCTGCATCTGCGTCTAGGCCAGGTGCAAAGCGACCAGTAGACTCTTTATGCGCCATTGCCAGACCTAACTTAGATAGGTTTGGAAGACGAAGTGCGCCTTGACGCTGATCGTTGTTTGCTAAGCCTTGCTCACATTGGTCAGCAATATGACCAAGTGTATCTGAACCTACATCACCAAATTGCTCAGCATCTGCTGCTGCGCCGATGCCGAATGAGTCTAGTACTAAAATAAATGCTCTTTTCATTGCTCGTTCCTTAGGCCCACTCGGCTTCTTATTATGGTGAGTAGGCCTTGTGTAATATTACTTATTAAAGATCTTCTGCTCGGATTTGGCGGTAAACCTCTGGTGTTGGTGTGTATTCGCCACCAACTTTAATTGCACTGCGAAGTGCTTTTGCTGCTTCTTCCCACTGCTCTTCTGTGCGAGCGTGGATAACAGCAAGAGGCTTATCGCTATCTGCCACTTCACCTAAACGGATGAAGTTGTCAAAACCAACTGCGTAGTCGATTTCGTCTGTCGCAACACGGCGACCGCCACCCATAGAAACAACAGCCATACCGATAGCACGTGTATCCATCGCAGACACTACGCCAGTTTCTGTTGCGTATACAGGCTTGATGATTTCAGCTTTCTCTAGGTAATTATCGTAGTTTTCTACGAAGTCAGCAGGGCCACCTAGGCCAGCTACCATCTTACCGAAGCACTCAGCCGCTTTACCGTTGTCTAGCGCTTCCATCAGTTTCGCGCGTGCGTCTTCTGTGTTCTCAGCAAGTTTGCCAAGTACCAACATTTCTGCACATGATGCCATTGTTACTTCAAGTAAACGTGGGTTACGGTATTCACCTGTTAGGAAGCGAACCGCTTCGCGTACTTCCACTGCGTTACCCGCAGAAGAAGCCAATACTTGGTTCATGTCCGTAAGGATTGCGGTAGTCTTAGTGCCAGCACCGTTGGCTACTGCAACGATAGATTTTGCTAGCTCTTCAGACGCTTCGTAAGTTGGCATGAATGCGCCAGAACCTACTTTTACGTCCATTACTAGCGACTCAAGACCTGCTGCTAGCTTCTTAGATAGAATAGAAGCAGTGATCAGTGAAATGTTATCCACTGTTGCTGTGATATCACGAGTTGCGTAAACGCGTTTGTCAGCTGGTGCAAGATCGCCAGTTTGGCCGATAATTGCGACACCTGCGTCTTTAGTAACATCACCAAAAACTTCGTTAGTTGGTGTGATGTTGTAGCCAGGGATAGACTCAAGTTTATCCAGCGTACCGCCTGTGTGGCCCAGACCACGGCCAGAGATCATAGGAACGAAACCACCACATGCTGCCACCATTGGGCCAAGCATTAGTGAAGTAACGTCACCCACACCACCTGTAGAGTGTTTATCAACAATCGGGCCACCAAAGTTCATGTGGCTCCAGTCGATAACCATACCGGAGTCACGCATTGCACACGTTAGTGCGATACGCTCAGGCATTGTCATCTCATTGAAGAAAATAGTCATAGCAAACGCAGCGATCTGACCTTCAGATACTGTGTTGTTTGCTACGCCTTGAATAAAGAAGTTGATTTCGTCGGCAGTTAAAACTTCGCCATCACGTTTTTTACGAATAATTTCTTGTGGTAAATACATTAGTGCCTCCCACGCTCGTTATGAGCCATGGTTAAAGTAGGATAAAGAGGTTTGGTAGCACCAAAAACTGGTGCTACCGTTCAGACGTATTGTTGGAATTAGTAAGCTGTTGGATCAGCAACTTCGTCCGATACTTCTAATGTATTTAGTAGGTTTGTTAGCAGGCTAGACGCACCAAAACGGTAATGACGAGCATCTACCCAGTTGTCACCTAGGATTTCGTCAGCCATTGCTAGGTATGCTGCTGCATCTTCAGCAGTACGCACACCACCTGCAGGTTTGAAACCAACAGATTCTGCAACACCCATATCACGAATAACTTCAAGCATCATGCGAGCGTATTCTGGAGTCGCGTTTACTGGCACTTTACCAGTTGAAGTTTTAATGAAGTCAGCACCCGCTTCGATACAGATTTGTGATGCTTTCTTAATTAGCGCTTCTTCTTTTAGTTCACCTGTTTCGATGATCACTTTAAGAAGGATATCACCACAAGCTTCTTTACATTGCTTAACTAGTTCGAAGCCAACTTTCTCATCACCCGCCATTAGAGCGCGGTATGGGAAAACAACGTCAACTTCGTCTGCACCGTAAGCGACAGCCGCTTTAGTTTCAGCAACAGCGATTTCAATATCGTCGTTACCGTGTGGGAAGTTCGTTACTGTTGCAATACGAACTTCTGGCGTACCTTGCTCACGAAGTGTCTTCTTAGCAATAGGAATAAAGCGAGGGTAAATACAAATTGCAGCTGTGTTGCCTACTGCTGTTTTCGCGTCATGACATAGTGAGATCACTTTTGCATCAGTGTCGTCATCATTCAGCGTAGTTAGGTCCATAAGTTTTAGTGCACGTAGCGCTGCTGCTTTTAAATCGCTCATTTCTATCTCCGATCAATATTCAAAAAATTCACTACTCAGCCTCACATCACTTCTCTAACTATAATCAACAAGTCGAGACAGTGTGAGAAATTGGCTAAACAGTCTATTAATGAACGGACTTGGTTCCCTGAAGACTCGGCATATACAGCGAATAATTCATATGCCAATTGCTATCCTTGTCACCGCACAGTACCAGTTTGGCCTATGGCACAACAATCTATGATTGCGGTGTCTTTAATATCACATCAAACAATAAAACTCTTGCTAGATTTGATATTGAGGGCAAATCATTTGCCCATCGAGTATGTAGTATTCATGGAGTGATTAAGTAATAACCTTAACCGCTATCCTGTGATTACTACATTATAGATATTCACCGCAAAACTGTAGCACCAAATAGAGCGCAAACGGTTTGTATCTCAAAATTTTCCGGCCTCTATTCCACCAACTTCGTAAGCCACTCACGTAGACCTGCGTGCGGTAGAATTTTTTAGGTCCAAAAAACGAAAAATGCCCCGCAGCAATTTCTTGCTACAGGGCATGGTTTAAAACGGCGTCTATATATTAAGAACCGATTCTAATTAAAGTGCTGCAAGGCTAAGGCAGAAACCTGCGATAGTAGCTGCCATTAGGTTAGACAACGTACCAGCAAGAACTGCTTTAATACCCATGCGAGCGATATCTGAACGACGGTTTGGTGCAAGGCTACCTAGACCACCAAGTAGGATCGCGATAGAAGAAAGGTTCGCGAAGCCACATAGTGCGAATGAGATGATAGCTGTTGTCTTCTCAGACATTACTTCACCAGTTGCTGCAACTACTTGAGCGCTTTCACCTAGGTAAGGTGTGAAGTTCAAGTAAGCAACGAATTCGTTGATAACTAGTTTCTGACCGATGAATGAACCAGCAACAACTGCTTCGTTCCAAGGAACACCGATTAGGAATGCTAGTGGAGAGAATGCGTAACCTAGGATTAGCTCTAGTGTTAGTTCAGGCATACCGAACCAACCACCGATGCCACCTAGCATACCGTTAACAAGAGCAATAAGACCTACGAACGCGATTAGCATTGCACCAACGTTTAGTGCAAGTTGTAGACCAGAAGCCGCACCGCCCGCTGCTGCGTCGATTACGTTAGCTGGTTTGTCGTCGCCACCGTCCATTGCTTCTTCGATGTCTTCGTGAGGCTTATCAGTCTCAGGGTGAAGAATCTTAGCGAATAGTAGACCACCTGGTGCTGCCATGAATGATGCTGCTACTAGGTACTCTAGAGGAACACCCATTGAAGCGTAACCAGCTAGTACACCACCAGCTACAGATGCTAGACCACCACACATTACCGCGAATAGCTCAGATTGAGTCATCTTAGGTACGAATGGACGAACAACTAGAGGTGCTTCAGTTTGACCTACGAAAATGTTAGCTGCAGCAGACATTGATTCCGCGCGAGAAGTGCCAAGCGCTTTTTGTAGTGCACCACCAAGAATCTTGATAACCCACTGCATTGCGCCAATGTAGTAAAGAACTGAAATCAGTGCTGAGAAGAAGATCAGTGTAGGAAGAACGCGGAATGCGAAGATGAAGCCGCCGCCGCCGAATACTTCGAACATCTTGTCAGAAACAAGACCACCGAATAGGAATGATGAACCATTGTTACCGTAGTTGATAACGTTAGAAACACCAGTAGAGAAACCGTTCAGTAGATCACGGCCCCAAGGTACATAAAGAACAAATGCACCTAATACGAATTGGATAGCAAATGCGCCACCCACAGTTCTTAGATTGATAGCTTTACGGTTATTAGAAAATGCAAATGCAATAGCAAGAAGCACTACCATACCGACTAGGCTCATAAACAGGCTCATAGTTTATGACTTCCTTATAAGTTATTTGTTGGCGTGTTACAAAATGGAGCTATAAAGCGGGGGCAATTATACTCATCCAGAATCAATTAAAGTAATGCCATCCTCACACTTTCTTATAAGATTCATCATTGATTCACCTGCGTTTGTGAGTTATCTCACAATAAGAAGGGAAACGTTTTCTATTCTGAACAGCATCTTTAGATTTTATTCACATATGGAGAAGGCTGAATTGCTATTTTTCCATAGACTTTCAGCAATCGATTGCTTTTCTCTGTTATGCAACTCTGAGAGTTGATTCAATATATGAATGAGTTTGGCAGGGTGATTCGGCTCGCCCTGATAGCCAAGTATAGGCATATCCGGAGCGTCCGTTTCTAAAACAAGATATTCAAGTGATAATCTTTGAATCGCGTCGCGTGTTTTATTCGCTCTTGGGTAGGTAATAGAGCCGCCAACACCGATAAAAAAACCTAATCGAACCCATTCCATTGCTTGCTGATAACTGCCAGAAAACGCGTGCAATACGCCACCTTTAGGAAGCTTAGCCGCTTTAACCATTTGGATAAGTCGATTGTGCGCTTTACGGCTGTGTAGAATCACCGGCAAATCAAATCGCCTGGCGAGTTCAAATTGCAACTCCAGTGCACGTTCTTGCAATTCAACCGGCACTTCGATGGCGAAGTCGAGACCGCACTCCCCTATCGCAACACATTGTCGACTAGACGAAAAAAGTAATGATTCCAGTTCCGGAACAAACTGCTCAAAACCTTGTTGTAGAAAATAAGGATGGAAGCCAAGCGCGTAATAAAGATGGGGGTATTGATTGGCCAGCGCTTGAATATGAGTCCAATTACTCGGCCCAACAGAAGGAATCAAGATGCGCTCAACGCCTTGCTCGCGAGCGAGATCGACTTGGTGAGCAAAATCCTCTTGAAAGACATCGAAGTCAAAGTGGCAATGAGTATCAAACAGTTTCATTATTTGGCTTCTTTTGCTCTTCTTTATTGGAAGAAGAGTTTTCGTGAACAGGGTCCTGTTTATACGGCACGCAACTGCGTTTTTGATCAGGCGTCAGCCCCATCTCTTTACACCAATCATCGTAGCGTTTGAGTCCTTTTTTAAACCAGTTCATTGCCCCCCCTTTTTTAGCCCATAGAGTTCTTTCTGCGCCAAATAAAAAAACCGCCGTTAGCTAAGTGTATAGCTAACGGCGGCTTATAATCTAGTACGCGATGTAAAGCGCGTTAGATTCGATTAGTGCTCACGAGTCGCACGGAAATCGATATCAGGGAAACGCTCTTGCGCTAGGTTTAGGTTAACCATGGTTGGTGCGATGTACGTTAGGTTATCGCCACCGTCCAATGCAAGGTTCGTTTGGTTCTTACGCTGGAACTCATCCAGTTTCTTCGCATCACCACACTCAACCCAACGTGCTGTTGCTACGTTAACACCTTCGTAGATAGCTTCAACGTTGTATTCTGACTTCAAACGAGCCACAACCACGTCAAACTGAAGCACACCAACGGCACCAACGATCAGGTCGTTGTTTTGCAGTGGACGGAATACCTGTACCGCACCTTCTTCAGACAGCTGAACCAGACCTTTTAGAAGCTGCTTCTGCTTCAATGGATCTTTTAGACGAATACGACGGAACAGTTCTGGTGCGAAGTTTGGAATACCAGAGAATTTCAGCGCTTCACCTTGGGTAAAAGTATCACCGATTTGGATCGTACCATGGTTGTGTAGACCAATGATGTCACCGGCGTAAGCATGTTCTGCACGAGAACGGTCACCCGCCATGAACGTTACCGCATCAGAGATACTTACTTGCTTGCCAAGACGAACGTGGTTCATCTTCATGCCTTGCGTGTAAGTACCCGATACGATACGCATGAAGGCGATACGGTCACGGTGCTTTGGATCCATGTTTGCTTGGATCTTAAATACGAAACCAGAGAATTTGTCTTCTGTCGCTTCAACATCACGCTCAACCGCTTGACGTGTTTTCGGTGCAGGTGCCCACTCCGTTAGACCGTCTAGCATGTGGTCAACACCAAAGTTACCCAGTGCCGTACCAAAGTAAACTGGCGTTAGTTCGCCGGTCAGGAATAGCTCTAGATCAAACTCAGGACATGCGCCCATGACTAGTTCAAGCTCTTCACGCACACTTGCTGCTAGGCTCTCACCGACTTTCTCATCAAGCTCAGGGTTGTCCAGACCTTTGATGATGCGCACTTCTTGGATTTCGTGACCATGACCAGACTCGTACAGAATAGTCTCGTCACGGTGAATGTGGTAAACACCTTTAAACTCTTTACCACAGCCAATTGGCCAGGTAATTGGCGCACACATCATGCCAAGTTCGTTCTCTACTTCATCCAATACTTCCATTGGATCACGAACATCACGGTCAAGTTTGTTCATGAAGGTTACGATTGGCGTATCACGCAGACGCGTTACTTCCATCAGCTTACGAGTACGATCCTCGACACCTTTCGCCGCATCGATAACCATCAGACACGAGTCAACCGCCGTTAGAGTACGGTAGGTATCTTCTGAGAAGTCTTCGTGTCCAGGAGTATCAAGTAGGTTTACCAGACAATCATTGTAAGGGAACTGCATTACAGAAGTAGTAACCGAGATACCACGTTCCTTTTCCATTTCCATCCAGTCTGATTTTGCGTGCTGCGCGTTACCACGACCTTTAACCGTACCTGCTTTTTGGATCGCGTTTCCGAATAACAGTACTTTTTCAGTGATGGTGGTTTTACCCGCATCCGGGTGAGAAATAATAGCGAACGTTCTGCGCTTAGAAACTTCGCCTAGAAAAGGTGTATTTGACATGAAACTGATCTTCTTTGATGTCTGGTAGCTTGTTTGAAATTTAAACAAGCCTTATTCGATTCAATATTGCGCGGTATTCTCGCTTATTATTGCTTTAGGGGCAACTTTCCTCTGACGAGTTCAGAGAGATGTCGGCTGATTGACCTTATCCTTCCATGCTAACTCACCTAGCGGCGCGACTCTGTTGGCAGATATGACTACCTGATCTCTTCCATTTTGCTTCGCATCATACAATGCAATGTCTGCACGCTTTACCCACATATCCGGAGTATCTTCAGCAATCAAACACTCTGACATACCCACACTAAGAGAGACCTGAGCATGACGTGGATAATGTTTCGTCCTTACTTTCTCGCAGATGCTATTCATCATAATGTGAGCACTTTGCATAGAAAGCCCTTCAAACAACAGTAAAAACTCATCTCCCCCCAATCGGAATAACAGATCATACTCGCGGGAGTTTTGATTTAGGATTTTGACAACCTCTGTAATCACTTCATCTCCAACGTCATGCCCATAAAGGTCATTGACTTGCTTAAAGTGATCAATATCGATAACCGCGATTGTTGACGCTTTCTGATTCTTTTTCTCATCAAGCGCACGATATAGAAATGCCTCTAACTGACTCCGATTCAGCGCTCCAGTCATCGAATCTCGTGTCGAGAGGTATTTTAGGCTGTTTTGTAGCTCTACTATTTTGTGTACCGCAACATGCGCAACAACCGTGCAGCAAATCAACGCAATGATGAATCGTAGTATGATGCTCAATTCGAGCTGCTGCCAAGTGGCGACCATGCAACCTACAATCATAAAAATATTGGTCACGAGTGCATCTTTCGTCGGGATAATAAACACCAGCGCTACGATCACAGGGAAAACCCAATAAGTGGCAATGACACCAAAAGTAGACACACTTAAGACAATAGATAACCAGAGCAAAAATAAAGGGATGCGGTGACCAATTACTCCCACACCCAGCATAAATAGGCACGCCAACTCAACCACAAAGCTGAGCTGAAAGCTCAATAGAACAACCCCGAGTAAGGTTTCACCAATGATAAGGTTTTTTACTCCTAGGGGAATAAATGTCGCTAATGTCACGAGCATCAAAACCTTGAGCACCACTTCACGACTAGTCTCATCAAACAACTGAGCCACAGGAGTATCGAGTTTTCTAGGATACGACTTAGTCAACGCTCCCTCCCTACACTTTATAGATCGTGTTTCATATAATTTATAAATCTATAACTATGTTGAGGATAATGCGAACAAAAGTAGTGATAGAGAGTAAATATGTGTGAGGACGGTTTATAAAAGCCTTGGATGAACCAAGGCTTTAGAATCAGGTGGGACAAATGCCAGCTTTTAGTTGAAGAAGATATAGCTCATGATTATTGCGTCTTCCTTACCATTACCAGTTTTCGCTGGGTAATAGTTATAGCGACGATCCACTTCATTAAAACCCACTTGCTCATAAATATGGATTGCCGGGTGGTTACTTTCACGTACCTCCAGCCAAGCACTTTCTGCTTTGGCTTGCTCGCAGTGTTCGATAAACGCATCCAGCAATTTTTGTCCTAACCCTTTGCCTTGGTGAGATGGCGAAACGGCAATGTTCAGTAGCGTCACCTCTCCAACAATATTCTGCCCATAGAAGTAGCCAACCACTTGAGAACCTTCAAGCATGACATGGTGACAAGCACCACGGCTCGTTAAATCTCGAACCAATGACTCAGCCCAAGGATGAGAATGGGCTTGTTGTTCAATTTGCCAGACTTGGTCAAGGTGCTCAGCACCCATCGGCGTAATTTCAATTGTCACGCGTTAGCTCCGTTAAGAGTACGAACAGATTTGTTGCCACAATGCGCGGCGTTGTTCGTTGTTGCCATCAATATCTTGTAATAGCGGTGAAGTCAGTTGCTTGGCATTGATGCTCACATCAGCCTCACAACCCGCAAACCATACCCACTCTAGCTGATGTTCACCTAAAGAAGATAAGCCTTCTGGCTCAATGTGCATTGCGTCATTGAGTGTGAGCTTAATACTCTTCAATACACGCTCAAACATCAAAGCGGTCTCATTTTTTGGACACATTGGCGATACCAATAAGAGTTTACATGAACTTTGCAAATCTAATAATGGCGCTTGATAGCCTTCTAGCCTTTCTGGATGACTCAGCTCCCATGTGCTGATCCCCATCTCGTGTAAATACTGTTTCTCGTTAATTGACATCTTTTGTCACCTATTTGAACGAGGCAATCCTATCAAAATTTCGCATTTAAAGTCAGAGGTGTTATGAAGCTTTTCCAGTCACTCGCAATCACATTACTTATCGCCACCACCAGCTTCACTACTTTTGCTAAGGATAACAATGATGGTTGGGAGCTTATCGCCGAAAAGACCGTAAACTTCCAAACCGAAACCGACACCGTTGAACCCAATGGTCTGTTTAAAAACCGTCAGTTCAGCAAAATTAAAATCAAATGTACTCAAGGCACCATGAGTATTAAAAACATGAAAGTCACCATGACCGATGGCAGCGAGAAAAAGTTGAAAACCATGGTCGGTACACTAACGAAAGGTATGTCGACTCGCGCTTGGACACTGCCAGGTTCAGAAGACGCTAAATTCAAACGTCTAGATATGGAATACAAGAGCTGGGGCAACATGACTCTCAATGCTGCAGGCATGAGCAAAAAAGCCAAAATAGAGGTTTGGGGTAAAAAGCGCGTTCAAGAACAGGATTAATCTACTCTTCCTACCTACTTATTAAAACAAAGCCCGCTTTTTATAGCAGGCTTTGTCGTTGAATAGTAGCGATTATAGCTCAGAGAACTCTGGAGAATAATCGATGCGACCAGAACGTCCATCACATTGACCTTCTACCAGCTCAGCTACGCGAAATGCACCTTGTGGTACTTCCCACGCACAATCGAAGCCCATCTCTTCGCTAGCTGTAAAGCCTTGACGCCCGTAGTAAGCAGGATCACCCAACACCACACACACTGGGTAACCAAAATCACGCAGTGAATCAAAGCCTTCTTTGATCAACTCGGCTGCAATGCCTTGGCGACGGTAATCTTCATGCACAGCCAAAGGCGCCAGACCTTGCCACGACAAATCTTCACCATTCAACGTCACTGGGCTAAACAGCGCGTGACCAACCACTTCACCTTCATCGGTGCATGCCACCAAAGATAACGTGAGCTTGCCGTTTTCACGCAAACGCATCACTAAATTAGCCTCTGCATCCGTTGGGAAGGCGTGTTTCAATAAACGGTCAATAGTGAGAATGTCCGCTGGGGCTTCAGTTCGAATAAGCATTCGCTACTCCAGTTTCTTGTTCTGGTTCTTGAACCCCTTTCTGAACAAAGTCAGCCAATTGGTTCAGTGCCACTTGCATCGCTTTTGGCAGCTGCTCTAAGTCAACACTATCCATCAGGTTCTTAACTTCTAAGCCAAGTTCAGTATCGCCCTCAATAGACAGACGACGTTGGAAGAACAGTGTATCAGGGTCTTCTTTGCGGCCAGCAATCAGGACTAGGTCGTTAAGGTTGCCGCTAAAACTCACATCTTCCTGAACTGGTTTCTCTGCCACCAGCAATTTTTCATCTTGATAGCTGATGTACCATGCTAAGTTCAAGTCTTTAATCGCAACTTTCAGCCACTTATCTTCAAGGAACTCAAAATCGCCATCTTCTAGAGCTTCTTTGAATACCATTTTCAAACCTTCTAATAAGGCTTTTTTCTGAACAGTTTGTGGCAATAACTGGACTGGAGATCGCAAAATTGATGCTGCGTTCTTTACTAGTTGACTGCGAATCTTGTTTAACACGCTAATTATCCGTTACTTTGTCATGAGAATGCTTATATTAAGCGATAGAGTAATACCTATACCTGTTATGCATCAATAAAAATTGTTTGTTTGCTTCATAAGCAGTTTTCATGGCGAAGCCATCTTTTTTTGAACTTACGTAGAGATTTGAAGCACTCACATTGATAAACCCTTTAATAACGGGATATTCAAAGTTATAGTTATCAAAACAGCGTTTTTATTACACGGAAGAATAATCAGGCTCTTTGGAGATCGGTAACCCCATAATGCCTTCGCAGCACCTAAAACATTGGTTTGTAAAGCTCACCTCAAATAGTCCTTTTTTCTTTGCCATCTTAGATAACGAATATCGTTATCGAATGGTAAGTGAGCGCTATTGCGATATTACAGGTTTAGAGCACGATGATGTTGTCGGTCTTACCGACGAACAAGTATTGGGTGAACAGTTTTATCATAAACTTCAGCCATACTATCAGCGTGCTTTTAGCGGAGAGCACATTGAGGCAGAAATTACGCTCGATGAAACTGACTTAGAAACTAGCCTTCATTTCAGTATTTCTCCAATTATTGAAGACAAACAAACTCGATTTGTTGTTTTTCATGCCATCGATACCTCTGAAAAACAAATCCTTGTTCGCTCTCTTGAAGAGTCCGAAACAAAATTTAGTAAGCTGACTCAGTTATTACCCGACGGCTTATTACTGGTTGAAGATGACATCATCATCTCTGCAAACCCTGCCTCAGCACGATTGCTTGGCTTGAACTCACCACATGAATTACTTGGCGAAGAGCTCTCTAGGCTGTTTATCGATGAGAACAGTAAGAAAGTATTCAGTCATAAACTCAGTTCATTATTATCGGAAAAGCCGTTTATTTGCCTGACCAGTGCTCGCTGTGGCTTTGAACGTAAAGTTCAACTTAATGCTGATGTCACCGCTATTCTTGGTAGTGAATCTCAAATCATCTTGATTCAAGATGCGGATGACACACCAAAAAATTTATCGAATAGTACTGAAGACGCACATATCGATTCACTGACTAAGCTTTATAACCGATTTGGCTTTACCAAGCGTTTAGAGCAGTTAATCAGAAGCCAAACACCACTCTTGGTCTTCTATCTTGATATCGACAACTTCAAAAACATCAATGACTCACTTGGTCATCATATTGGCGATAAAGTCATCCAAGAAGTTTCAGCCCGACTAAAACGTTTATTACCTAACCAAGCTATCATTGGCCACTTAGGTGGTGACGAGTTTGGCATCATCCTTCCTGAGCCTGAAAACTCAAGAATGGCGGAGATTATCTCTGATCGTATTATTTCCCTGATCAACCAACCTTTCGATCTGCATCACTTTAGTAAACGCCTCGCGTGTTCTATCGGTAGTGTTCGTTACCCAGAAGATGGTCAAGACGCGCGTATTCTGCTGCAAAACGCAGACACCGCTATGTACGAAGCAAAAGATCGCGGCCGTAACCGTCTGATTAAATTCAACGACCAGATGAACAAAGAAGCACGCATGCGTTTGTGGTTAGAGATCGAGCTACAAAAAGCGTTGCAGCAAAACGGTTTGGAAGTATGGTACCAGCCAAAAGTTAACGCGCGTGATTTCAGCATTAACGGCGCAGAAGCACTCGTACGTTGGAAGCACCCAGTCGAAGGCTACATTAGTCCAGGAGCATTTATCCCTGTAGCAGAGCGCGCAGGCTTGATTGAGCACCTTGGTCGTGTGGTAATGCGTGATGTATTTAACACAGTAAAACGCTGGAAACTGCAAGGTATCTTACCAGGCCGTGTGGCCATCAACCTCTCTCCAGAGCAATTTGGTAACCCGCAACTGATCGATTACATGGAGAAGTTACTGCGCACTACCGAACTTGACCCAAGCTGCATTACCTTCGAGCTAACAGAAAGTGCGGTAATGAGCGACAGCGAACACACTTTGCAAATGCTTAATGCGATCAAGAAACTTGGCTTTGCATTGTCTATCGATGACTTCGGTACTGGTTACTCTTCCCTTTCCTACCTAGCCCGCTTCCCTATCGATGAGCTAAAAATCGACCGTGCGTTTATCAACGACATAGACACGCTACCGAAACAAGTCACGGTCATAGAGAACATCATCAACCTAGGTAAGTCACTGGATTTAACCGTAGTAGCGGAAGGCGTAGAAACCCATCAGCAAGCAACACTACTATCGAACCTGCAATGTAACTCGATTCAAGGCTTCCATTTCTACCGCCCTCAACCAAAACACGAAGTTGAAGAGTTGTTTGCGCAAAACCGCCGTCATAAGAACTGATCTCAACTACAGCAAAATCTGAGATTTACCCCTTACTCTCAAGGGGTAAATCTCAACTTTATTGAGCTAAACCTAACTTAGGTCAATTTCGCTATTCATAATTCTTCATAAAATGCGGGCACCTTTTTATTCTCTATGATTGTGAGCATATGGAACTCTTGTGTCCTGCGGGTAACTTGCCTGCGCTAAAAACCGCGATTGATTGCGGTGCAGACGCCGTATACATCGGCTTTAAAGACGATACCAACGCTCGTCACTTTGCTGGCCTGAACTTCAACGGCAAGAAGCTTGAAAAAGCGGTGCAATACGTTCATGACCGCAACAAAAAGATCCACGTTGCGCTAAACACCTTTGCCCATCCAAATGGTTTCGACCGTTGGACAAATGCGGTCGACAATGCAGCGGCACTGGGTGTAGATGCGCTGATCGTGGCTGACATTGCGGTACTTGAGTACGCTGCTCGCAAATACCCAGAGCTAGAACTGCACCTGTCGGTACAGGCTTCAGCAACCAACGTTGCAGCAGTAGACTTCTACAAGCAAAACTTCAACGTCAAACGTGTTGTACTGCCTCGAGTATTGTCTATCCATCAGGTTAAACAGCTTTCACGCAATATCACCAGCGATGTTGAGCTAGAAGTCTTTGCTTTCGGTAGCCTATGCATCATGTCGGAAGGTCGTTGCTACCTATCGTCTTACATGACTGGCGAATCACCAAACACCGTTGGCGCGTGTTCTCCGGCGAAATACGTTCGCTGGCAAGAAACAGAAAATGGTCTGGAATCTCGTCTTAACGATATCCTGATCGATCGCTACAGCGCAGGTGAAAACGCGGGCTACCCGACCTTATGTAAGGGTCGTTTTGAAGCTGAAATCGAAGGCGAGAAAAAACGCTACCACGCACTGGAAGAGCCAACCAGTTTGAACACCCTGTCTATGCTGCCAGAACTGTTTGCTGCGAATGTCGCTTCAGTAAAAATTGAGGGTCGCCAACGCAGCCCTGCGTACGTAGAACAAGTAACGCGCACATGGCGTGCTGCGATTGATCGCTACCAAGCAAACCCAGAAGCTTACCAAGTAGAAGCGGCTTGGGATGCAGCGTTGGCAAACGTGTCTGAAGGTACGCAAACCACACTTGGTGCTTACCACCGTAAATGGCAGTAGAGGTTAAGATGGATAACTCAATGAAATACGCGCTTGGTCCACTGTTGTACTTCTGGCCAAAGCAAGATGTTGAAGCGTTTTACGAACAAGCGAAATCAAGCTCTGCGGACATCATCTACCTTGGTGAAACCGTATGTTCAAAACGTCGTGAAATGAAGCCCGCACATTGGTTCGATATTGCGAAAGACTTGTCTGCATCTGGCAAACAAGTCGTTCTTTCAACGATGGCACTATTAGAAGCACCAAGTGAAGTGAACATCATGAAGAAGTACATCGACAACGGTGACTTCGCGATTGAAGCCAATGACGTGTCTGCAGTTCAACTGGCTTCTGAGCACAAAGTGCCTTTCGTCGTTGGCCCTGCGGTTAACACTTACAATGCGCACACGCTTAACTTGTTCCTAAAACAAGGCATGATCCGCTGGTGTATGCCTGTAGAGCTATCTCGTGAATGGCTCAGTAATACGCTGGTTCAATGTGATGAGCTTGGTATTCGCAATAAGTTTGAAGTAGAAGTATTCAGCCACGGTTATCTACCATTGGCTTACTCGGCACGCTGCTTTACCGCTCGTGCAGAAAACAAAGCTAAAGATGATTGCGAAACTTGCTGTATTAAATACCCAACAGGTATCCAAGTAAGCAGCCAAGAAGGTCAAGAAGTCTTTAACTTAAACGGCATCCAAACTCAGTCAGGTTACTGCTATAACCTGATCAACGATCTACCAAGCATGGAAGGTCTGGTTGATGTGGTTCGCCTAAGCCCACTGGGTCTCAGCACCTTCTCTGAACTGGATCAGTTCCGTTCAAACGAGAAAGGCACCAACCCTGGCAAAATCCAAGACCGCCAATGTAACGGTTACTGGCATCAACTTGCAGGTCTGGAAGTGAAGAACATCTAATCTCTGCTTACGATTTCAAAGCAATAAAAAAGCGAGGCACTGAACTCGCTTTTTTTACATCTTTTCGTCGTTAAGAGACTTGAACACTCGGCTCTGCTGAGCTCTCATTCATTAGCTTCTTAATATCACGCCACAACATTGTCATCACCACTAAACTCAAGGCGATGTTGGACAGTGGGAATGCAATCCAAATACCCGTCACACCCAACAGCTTCGGCATAATGAACAAGAACGGTAATTGAATCACCATATTACCGATGGTCACGAACATGGCTTTACTGCCTTTGTTGACTGATTGGTAGTACGCCGCGGCAACCACTAAGAACCCATCTAAGAACAATGCAAACATATGGAGACGAATACCGACCACCGTCGCATCAATCAGATTCTGGTCAGCATTGTTGAACACCGATACAAACTCGTATGGGAAGATGTTCATCAAAATAACAAACGCAACTCCACCAAGTACAGAAGTGCCCATTGCGACCTTTAACAGCTTACGAATGTTATCTTGGTTGCGCGCGCCATGGTTGTAGCTCACCAAAGGTTGCATACCATTGGCGATGCCTTCCGCGATCAAGTAGTAGACCGTCACGATATAACCCAAGATGGCGTAAGCACCAATCAACAACGCACTACCGTACTGGGCAAACAACGCGTTATGCAGCGCGACCATCATTGAGCCATAAGCGTACATAAAGAAGCTCGACGTGCCAATCATGACAATCTTAGGAATGACATCAAACTGCATCTTCAAATCGCTGAAAGACAAGCGCATGTTGGCTCTGGAAGTAAAGAAGTACCCTACCCCCAAAATCGTCACAACCATCTGCGCCAGAGCGGTAGCAATAGCAGCACCGGTAAGCTCCCAGCCAAGCCAAGCGATAAAAAGGTAGTCGAGTACGATATTGATCACCGCACCGATCACCATCAGGATGGTGGCTAAGTTAGGGCTATCATCATTACGAAGCAAAAATGGCACCGCAATCGAGCCTAGCGAGAACACACACGCCACGCTAAGAATGTGTAGGTATTGCAAGCCTAGCTCGTACACTCGCCCTTCTGCGCCCTGCCAGCGAATAAAGTCATCGGCGAAGAAGAACAAGATTGTCGCTACGAAAGGCATCAAAGCAACTAAAAGCAAAAGGCCGGTTGAAAGAATACGTTTAGCACCTTCACTGTCTTTTTCACCTTGCTTGATAGAGGCCAGTGCCCCCGTACCTACCCCGACCATCATACCGATACCAAGTATCGAGCCAATGATCGGCCAAGCAACGTTGATCCCCGCTAATCCTTCAGCACCGACATAACGACCGATAAAAATGCCATCAACAACTTGGTATAAGCCGTTAACCAACATGGCTGCAACGGTCGGAATTGTGTATTTCCAAAACTGTTTATAGATAGAGTTTTGCATGACTACCACCAATAGTTAGCAAGGCTAACTAAATAGATAAAAGAATAAAATGTATGTTTAGTTTCCGAGCGCTTTATCCAGTAGCGCTTTCAGTTGCTGTACTTCTTGCTTATCAAGTTTACGCATCAGTTGTTCAGAAATATCCTTGTATACCACCTGTTCAAGGGACATTTCTGCTATCACTTCTTCCGTTAGCAAAACGCGCTTTGAACGCGCATCTTCGTTACAAGCGATGCGTCTAACCAATCCCTTTTTCTCCAAACGAACTACCATATTTGAAGCTGAAGGTTTGGTGACTTGCAGCTCTTCAGCCAAGTCAGTAATACGCACACCTTTTGGATGAAGCTGAATCACTCGTAAGTAATCGAACTCATTAAAGCTCAAATGTGAAAGCGGATCTTCCTTGGCATAAACACGCCACGCTTTAGCGCAAAAACGCTCTAAATCAATCAGGCTTTTTTCTAATGCCACTGTAATTTGCCCATTTAGTTAGCAAGGCTAACTATTTTAGTGAAGCAGTCTAATTTGTTCAAGTACAAAAAAGCCGCTCTAGTTGAGCGGCTAAAAAACTATTGTTGCTGAGTACTTTCTGCTTTAATTTTTGCTAAACGTTCTTGCTGTAGCTTTTCGTAAATCTGAGTCAGCTCAACAAATGAATAGCGGTGTTCCACATACTCATAGACATTGAACGAAATCGCTAATTTATATAGCGATATAGCATCTGCTACATCACCCTCTAGTTGATAACGTTTGCCGAGATAGAAATACGTTTCCGTTAAACGCTCTGCTAGGCGGTGATTCTCTCGCGTCCCTTCCATAATAGCTTTCAGTGCTGCGTCATCAGGCACATCTCTCAGCATAATGGCGACTAAAACCCACCCCCACTCTTCGCTAATATCGCGTTGATATCTTTGCTGTAGGTTTGCCTTCGCTAACTCTGGATTTTGCTCTGCTTCAATAATGTATAACCACAATGCTCGAAAAGGATCTTTAGGGTTCTCTTCATAGTGCTTTGTCATATCTTCCATAGCAAGATCAATTCGACCACCATAGTACAAAGCAATCGCACGGTTACGTTCCGCATAAGAGTTCTCTGGCGCAAGCTCTAATGTTGAATCAAATGCTTCATAAGCCGCGTCGAACTCACCTAGCTGAGTAAAGTAAACGCCAAGCAGATTGAATATATCTGGCTGAGCAGGATTTAGCTGTAGTGACTGATTAAAATCAAGGCGAGCGAGATCTCTCAAACCAACGCTATCGTAGTAACTCCCGCGCTCATAATGCATTTTAGCTCGCACTTCATCACTAAGATCTGGTCGTTGTAATAACTGAGATAGCCGTGCGATCTGAACCTCTTGCTGTACGCTAGGCTGCAATGGCACAGCCATCGGTGGATATACCCACTGCTGAGAGGTTTGTTGAGAAGTGCTAGCGCACCCCGTCAATGCAATTGCGATACATAAACTTGCGGTTTGAAACCATTTCACTAATTGATACTCCTGTTTGGACCGCCTTTAACTCACGATGTATTAATGCACTATAGGATATTTCTGCCCATCAAATACAATTAAAAATAGCAAGTTAAAAAAAGGGGAGCGAAAATGCTCCCCTTTTATAGCACGTTTTCAGGCCGTTAATCTAATAAAAGACCAAAGCCCAAATCAGTATTACTCGTCTTTAGCAGCAGGTGCTTCAGCAGCTTCTTCAGCTGGCTTTTCTACCGCTTCTTTCATGCTTAGACGTACACGACCTTGGCGGTCGATTTCAAGAACTTTAACTTGAACTTCTTGACCTTCAGTTAGGTAATCAGACACTTTCTCAACACGCTTTTCAGCAATTTGAGAGATGTGTACTAGACCATCTTTACCAGGAAGAATAGTAACGAATGCACCGAAGTCAGCTAGGCGAGCAACTTTACCTGTGTAGATACGGCCCACTTCAACTTCTGCAGTGATCTCTTCGATACGACGGATTGCTTCTTTCGCAGCTGTACCTTCAGTTGCAGCAATCTTAATTGTACCGTCGTCTTCGATTTCGATAGTTGTACCTGTCTCTTCAGTTAGAGCACGGATAACTGCACCACCTTTACCGATAACGTCTTTGATCTTCTCTGCGCTGATCTTCATTGTGTGAATACGCGGAGCGAACTCAGAGATATCTTCACGAGCACCAGAGATAGCTTCATCCATTACAGATAGGATGTGCTTACGTGCACCTTGCGCTTGGTTAAGAGCAATTTGCATGATCTCTTTAGTGATACCTTCGATCTTGATATCCATCTGAAGTGCAGTGATACCGTCGTTAGTACCTGCTACTTTAAAGTCCATGTCACCTAGGTGGTCTTCGTCACCAAGGATGTCAGAAAGAACAACGAAGTCGTCGCCTTCTTTAACTAGACCCATTGCGATACCCGCAACAGAAGCTTTAATTGGAACACCAGCATCCATAAGTGCTAGAGAAGTACCACATACAGAAGCCATTGAAGAAGAACCGTTAGATTCTGTGATTTCTGATACTACACGTACTGTGTATGGGAACTCATCTACAGATGGCATTACTGCAGCAATACCACGCTTAGCCAGTTTACCGTGGCCGATTTCACGACGCTTAGGAGAACCTACAAAACCCGTTTCGCCTACACAGTATGGAGGGAAGTTGTAGTGTAGTAGGAAGTGATCTTTACGCTCACCTGTTAGCTCGTCGATGATTTGAGCGTCGCGCTGCGTACCTAGTGTCGCAGTTACGATTGCCTGAGTTTCACCACGAGTGAATAGTGAAGAACCGTGAGTACGTGGAAGAACGCCAGTACGTACGTCAAGCGCACGAACCATGTCTTTTTCACGACCATCGATACGTGGGTTACCAGCGATGATGCTGCGACGTACAACTGTCTTCTCTAGATCGTGGAAGATAGTGTGAATTTCTTTCGTGTTTGCTTCTGGATCTTCAGCAAGTAGAACTTCGTTTACTTCACCAGCGATAGCGTGAATACGGTCGTAACGAGCCATCTTCTCAGTGATTTGGTAAGCTTCTACTAGTTTCGCTTCTGCAAGTTCTGCGATCTTGTTTACAAGCGTAGTGTTCTCTTCTGGAGCAACCCAATCCCATGCAGGAGTCGCTACTTCAGCTGCGAATTCGTTGATTGCTGAAATAACTGCTTGTTGTTGATCGTGACCAAATACAACTGCAGAAAGCATCTCTTCTTCTGTTAGGTTGTCTGCTTCAGACTCAACCATAAGAACAGCGCCTTCAGTACCAGCAACAACTAGGTCTAGTTTAGATGTCTCTAGTTCAGTGTTGCTTGGGTTCAGTACTAGTTGACCATCAACGTGACCAACACGTGCTGCGCCGATAGGACCGTTGAACGGAATACCAGAGATAGCAAGAGCAGCAGAAGTACCGATCATTGTTACGATGTCTGGTTGAACGTCAGGGTTCACAGACATAACTGTCGCGATAACTTGAACTTCGTTTTTAAACGCATCTGGGAATAGTGGACGGATTGGACGGTCGATCAGACGAGCCGTTAGCGTTTCACCTTCAGAAGGACGACCTTCACGCTTGAAGAAGCCACCAGGGATTTTACCTGCAGCGTAAGTACGCTCTTGGTAGTTAACCGTTAGAGGGAAGAAGTCTTGACCTTCAACCGCTTCTTTTTTACCAACTACAGAAACGAATACTGCCGTATCGTCCATAGTAACCATTACTGCAGCCGTAGCTTGACGTGCGATAACGCCAGTTTCTAGAGTAACTGTGTGGTTACCGTACTGGAACGTTTTAACAACTGGTTTTTCGAACATTGTTATTCCTTGTTTCCAAGCGTATCGAATGATTTGCTCAGAGAGTATTGATTGATACTCAAGGCATTACGAATCGCGACTAGTAAAAACAAACTGATTAGGTATTCAGTTCACTTTTAATAGTCGCGACCTTTTGGTCGACGTTGTGACTGTAATGCAATGAGCTACTTTGGATATAAAACTCCGATCGTGGAATTTTACCGTGCGTAGTATAACGACTTAAATAGGATTTGGCTAAGCTATAGCAATTAAATTAAGTAGCGGGCAACAAAAAAGGGGCTAAAAGCCCCTTTTTCGACAAACTGTTCTATGCAGCCGCTGATTAGCGACGTAGGCCTAGACGCTTGATTAGATCTTGGTAACGAGAAAGGTTTTTACCTTTCAGGTAGTCAAGAAGCTTACGACGGCGAGAAACCATACGTAGAAGACCACGACGGCTGTGGTGATCGCCTTTGTGCGCTTTGAAGTGACCTTGTAGGTGGTTGATAGAAGCTGTAAGTAGAGCTACTTGAACTTCTGGTGAACCAGTGTCGCCTTCGCCTTGTGCGTATTCTGCAACGATTGCTGCTTTAGTTTCTGCATTCAGAGACATAATTCTCTCCTAATAAGAGTAGGTTTAAAGTTGTAGCAGCCAATCTCTGATTCAGCCACTACGCGAAGCGCGAATTATAGGGAAGTTTCCTTATACGCGCAATATAAAAATACCGGCGATTTCGCCGGTATTTTCAATTCACAGACAAGCTTATGCTTCGTCGCGGAACACCACCAAACGTTTTGGTGCTACTTTTCCATCGTCGTTCACTTCTGCAACACCAATAAAGAGCTTGTCTTCACCGGAGGTCATGCGAATTGGTGTACCTTCCGGAGCACCAAACACTTGGACTGGCATGCCGTGCTGTACTAAGTTAGTCAGCTCAGCGTTGAGATTTACCTCTGGCAAGTCTTCTACTGCGGTATCCATTGGCAACAACAGTGGATCAAGCAACTCTTTAGGCGCTACTTCGTCACGATGCGCTTGCTCTAGCAGCTCATTAAGTTGCTCTAGCGTCACCATTTTTTCGTACGGGTATTTAGCAACACCAGTACGACGAAGCATAGTCACGTGTGCGCCACAACCAAGCATTTCACCTAGGTCATCAACGATAGTACGAATGTAAGTGCCTTTGGAGCAATGCACTTCCATCTCAACTTCGTCACCTTCAAAGCGGTGAAGCACGATCTCATATACCGTGATCTTACGAGATTCACGCGGCACTTCAATGCCTTTACGAGCGTACTCGTAGAGCGGCTTACCTTGGTATTTCAATGCTGAGAACATTGAAGGTACTTGGTCTGATTCACCACGGAACGTATCAATGCACGCTTCTAGCTTCTCTAGATTCACGTCAATAGGACGCGTCTCTACCACTTCGCCATCAGAGTCAGACGTATCGGTACGCTCACCAAGCTTTGCGATTACGCGGTAGCGCTTGTCTGAATCCAACAAGAACTGAGAGAACTTGGTTGCTTCGCCTAAGCAGATTGGCAACATGCCCGTCGCTAGTGGGTCCAATGCACCGGTATGACCCGCTTTCTCAGCAAAGTAGATACGTTTTACTTTTTGCAGTGCATCATTGGAAGAAATACCTGTTGGTTTATCCAACAAGATAACGCCATTAATTGGACGACCTTTACGACGACGAGCCATTACTCTTCCCCTGCCTGATCTTCTTCGCGACCTGAATCTTGCTGTTTACGCTTGTCTTCGCTCACCACTTCAGAAACTAGGTTAGACATACGCATACCTTCTACTAGCGTGTTGTCGTAGTAGAAACGGATTTCAGGAGTCAGACGTAGACGAATACGCTTACCAAGCATCATACGGATGTGCACTTCGTGCTCACGTAGCGCTGCTAAGCATGATTCTGGCGTTTGCTCACCCACGCATAGGAAAGTAACGAACACTTTTGCGTAAGCAAGATCGCGTGATACTTCTACATCAGAAATCGTAACCATGCCTAGGCGAGAGTCACGAACTTCACGTTGAAGGATCATCGCAAGTTCTTTTTGCAGCTGCTGTGATACGCGCTGCGTGCGGCTAAATTCTTTTGACATATTCATTCTCTTAAATAGAAAGAATGGGGGGATGGTCAAGCCAGCCCCCCATGGTGTATTCAACAACCAATTACTATTTGTCTTTCAGACGGTTAGTAATTTTAGTCAATTAGTCTAGAGTACGTTTGATTTCAACGATTTCGAATACTTCGATCTGGTCGCCTACGCGAACGTCGTTGTAGTTCTTAACGCCGATACCACACTCGTAACCATTCTTAACTTCTTGAACGTCATCTTTAAAGCGACGTAGTGACTCTAGTTCACCTTCGTAGATAACAACGTTATCGCGTAGTACGCGGATTGGGTTGCTACGCTTAATCAGACCTTCAGTAACCATACAACCAGCGATTGCGCCCAGTTTCGGTGACTTAAATACGTCACGTACTTCAGCAAGACCAATGATTTCTTGCTTGAATTCTGGAGCAAGCATACCGCCCATTGCTTGTTTAACTTCGTCAATCAATTGGTAAATGATTGAGTAGTAACGTAGATCAACGCTTGCAGCTTCAATCGCACGACGAGCAGATGCATCAGCACGTACGTTAAAGCCAAGGATGATTGCGTTAGAAGCTTCTGCAAGAACTGCATCAGTTTCTGTAATACCACCAACACCAGAACCAACGATGTTTACTTTCACTTCGTCAGTAGACAGTTTCAGTAGTGAGTCAGCAATCGCTTCCACAGAACCTTGTACGTCTGCTTTAAGAACTACGTTTAGCTCAGCAACTTCACCAGCCGTCATGTTAGAGAACATGTTCTCTAGTTTAGATTTCTGCTGACGAGCAAGTTTCACTTCACGGAACTTACCAGCACGGTAGTTCGCTACTTCACGTGCTTTACGCTCGTCACGTACTACTGTTGCTTCATCACCTGAAGAAGGTACGCCTGAAAGACCTAGGATCTCTACAGGGATAGATGGACCAGCTTCTGTGATTTCTTTACCTAGTTCGTCACGCATCGCACGAACGCGGCCGTATTCTTGACCACAAAGAACGATGTCGCCTTTGTTTAGCGTACCAGATTGAACTAGTACTGTTGCTACTGGACCACGACCTTTATCTAGGCGAGATTCAACAACAACACCAGACGCCATACCTTCTGCTACAGCTGTAAGTTCTAGAACTTCAGACTGAAGAAGAATTGCTTCTAGAAGACCGTCGATGTTTGTACCCTGTTTAGCAGAGATGTGAACGAACATGTTCTCACCGCCCCATTCCTCAGGGATTACGTCGTATTGAGCTAGCTCATTCTTAACGTTGTCTGGGTTCGCGTCTTCTTTATCGATCTTGTTCACAGCAACGATTAGTGGAACGCCTGCCGCTTTCGCGTGCTGGATCGCTTCAACTGTTTGTGGCATTACGCCATCGTCTGCTGCAACTACAAGAACAACGATATCTGTCGCTTGAGCACCACGAGCACGCATAGCAGTAAACGCCGCGTGTCCAGGAGTATCAAGGAACGTGATCATGCCGTTGTCAGTTTCAACGTGGTAAGCACCGATGTGCTGTGTGATACCACCCGCTTCGCCTGAAGCAACGTGAGTACGACGGATGTAGTCAAGTGTTGACGTTTTACCGTGGTCAACGTGACCCATGATTGTAACAACTGGAGCGCGTGGTACTGCTTCTGCGTTTGTATCACGATCAGATAGTACTGCTTCTTCCAGTTCGTTCTCTTTACGAAGAACTACCTTGTGACCCATTTCTTCAGCAACAAGTTGTGCTGTTTCTTGGTCGATCACTTGGTTGATAGTCGCCATAGCGCCCATCTTCATCATTACTTTGATAACTTCTGTCGCTTTAACTGACATCTTGTTAGCAAGTTCAGAAAGAACGATTGTCTCACCAATCACTACGTCTTGTTTCGCTACAGTCGCAGACTTGTCGAAACCGTGTTGCATTGAAGTCGGCTTAGCAAGTTTGCCTTTGTTACGGCCTTTGCCACCACGTTGGTTACGACCACCGCGAGATTGCTCTTCTTTCGCTGGCTTCTTCTTCTTACGACGAGCACCACCTTCTTCTTTACGGTCAGCTGCATCTTCAGCTTCACGAGCGTAACGAGAAGTGGTTACATGGTAATCAGAGTTCTCAAGTTCTTTCTTCTTAGACTCTTCTTCAGACCAACGAGCTTCGTTCTCTTCTGCAAGTTTACGAGCTTCTTCAACAAGCTTAGCTGCTTCTTGCTCAGCTTTACGTTGGGCTTCTTCTTCCTGACGACGCTTTAGCTCGTCAGCTTCTTTCTTCGCTTGCGTATTAACATCCGCATTTTTTGCATTCATTTCTTTCTTAGCCTTTTCAGCTTGTGCGCGTTTTGCCTTTTCTTCAGCTTCACGTTTTGCATCCGCTTCACGTTTTGCTTTTTCTTCGGCTTCGCGCTGTGCTTTCTCTGCAGCTTCACGTTTGGCTTGTTCTTCAGCCTCACGCTTCGCAAGCTCTTCAGCTTCACGTTTTGCTGCTTCCTCAGCCTCACGTTTTGCGTCGTCTTCGATAGTGCTGCGCTTCACATATGTGCGCTTCTTACGCACTTCTACTTGAACATCCTTACTTTTGCCGCCACCTGCTGCAACACTTAATGTGCTACGAGTCTTACGTTGAAGCGTCAGTCTAGTAGGTTCAGATTCGCCCGACGTATCGCCGTGCTCTTTCTTCAGGTGAGAGAGAAGCTTCTGCTTCTCCTCATCCGAGACATGGTCAGAACTCGCTTTGTTCATGCCTGCGTCAGCAAGTTGTTCCATTAAGCGGTCGACTGGAGTACCAATCTCTTCACTCAGTGCTTTAACTGTTAATTGTGTCATGCCGCTTCCTCCTTGCTGATATTATGCTTCTTCGCCGAACCAACAGATGTTACGCGCAGCCATAATAAGCTCACCTGCACGCTCTTCTGTCAGGCCATCAATACCTTCTAAATCATCGATACCTTGGTCAGCCAAGTCTTCTAGTGTTGCCACGCCTTTCGCTGCCAATTTAAACGCCATTTCGCGCTCTAGGCCTTCAAGACCTAGTAGGTCTTCAGCAGGCTCTAGACCTTCAAATGACTCTTCTTGCGCTAGAGCGATTGTCGTTAGTGCGTCTTTCGCACGGCTACGAAGTTCTTCTACAAGCTCTTCGTTCAGACCATCAACTTCTAGTAGTTCGTTAACTGGAACGTACGCAACTTCTTCTAGCGTTGAGAAACCTTCTTCAACAAGCAGTTGAGCGAAGTCTTCTTCAATGTCTAGGTACTTCATGAAGTTTTCGATAGATGCTTGAGACTCTTCAGCATGCTTCTTCTGAAGATCCGCCACTGTCATTACGTTTAGTTCCCAACCAGTCAGTTGAGATGCTAGACGTACGTTTTGACCGTTACGACCGATAGCTTGTGCTAGGTTGTCTGCCTCAACAGCGATGTCCATTGAGTGTGCATCTTCATCAACAATGATAGAAGCAACATCAGCTGGTGCCATTGCGTTGATTACGAATTGAGCTGGGTTATCGTCCCAAAGAACGATATCAATACGCTCACCACCAAGCTCACCAGATACTGCTTGTACACGTGCACCACGCATACCAACACACGCACCTACAGGGTCGATACGTTTGTCGTTTGTTTTAACAGCAATCTTAGCGCGAGAACCTGGATCACGTGCAGCACCTTTCAGTTCGATGATTTCTTCAGCGATTTCTGGCACTTCTACACGGAACAGTTCAGCCAACATTTCTGGCTTAGAACGTGTAATGAAAAGTTGGAAACCACGAGCTTCTGGAGCAACTTTGTAAAGAAGACCACGAACACGGTCACCTGGACGGAAGTTTTCACGAGGAAGTTGGTCATCACGAAGAATAACCGCTTCTGCGTTATTACCTAGGTCAAGAACGATCGTCTCACGGTTTACTTTCTTAACAGCACCAGTGATAAGATCACCTTCGTTGTCAATGAACTGTTCTACGATCTGTGCGCGCTCTGCTTCACGTACTTTTTGTACAATAACTTGCTTCGCAGTTTGCGTTGTAATTCGGTCGAATGTAACAGAAGGGATATCGTCTTCTACGAAATCACCTAGTTGAAGATCTGCATCTTCATATTGTGCAGCTTCTAGTGAGATTTCTTTTGTTGGGTTTTCAACTTCATCAACAACCAACCAACGGCGGAATGTTTCAAACTCACCCGTTTTACGGTCAATGGCAACACGCACATCGATTTCGATTTCGTATTTTTTCTTTGTAGAAGTTGCTAGAGCAATCTCAAGAGCTTCAAAGATACGCTCACGAGGTACCGCTTTTTCATTCGATACCGCTTCTGCTACCGCTAAAATTTCTTTACTCATTGTATTTAGCCTCTAAGCTTCAAATTTTTTAGGGAACTAAAATTTAGGGATCAGGTTAGCTTTTGAAATGTTACTTAGAGCAAACTCTTCTTGTTGCCCCTCACAAGTAACTGCAATTGTCTCACCATCTACGCTGTGGATAATGCCTTTCCACTTACGACGGTTTGCAACAGCCATTTTCAATACGATGCTGACCTCGTGACCAATAAATTGCTCGTAATGTGCTGCTTTGAAAAGTGGTCTTTCTAAGCCTGGAGAAGAAACTTCTAGGCTGTAAGCAACAGAAATTGGATCTTCAACGTCTAATACCGCACTTACCTGATGGCTAACTTCTGCACAGGCATCTACGTTAATACCATTTTCATGGTCGATGTAGATACGTAACGTTGAGTGCGCACCCGCACGAATAAATTCTAATCCAACTAACTCGTAGCCTGTTGCCTCTACTGGAGCTTCAAGCATTTCAGTAAGTTGTCTTTCTAAACCAGTCATTTTAACCACTCCAGAAACAAAAAAAGGGCTCAGAGCCCAATCAAAAAACCAAGCAGTATCTGAGTAATTATAAAAACTCAGATAACAAAAAACCCCGAAAAGTCGGGGTTTTATGCTGCTGGACCCTGATACGTTAAGATTAGCAAAAAGTGCTTTTCTTAACTCACAGTGTGGTTAGCACTGTGCAAACTTGCCAATCGAGTCATTCTTTCCAACGAAAGAAGAGATTGGTTGCGGGGGCCGGATTTGAACCGACGACCTTCGGGTTATGAGCCCGACGAGCTACCAAGCTGCTCCACCCCGCGTCCGACTTGCTGAGCATTATACCGCCAAACAAGTGATTTACAAGTTTGTAAATTTATGGTGCCGAGAGAGGGACTCGAACCCTCACACCAAAGGCACTAGCACCTCATGCTAGCGTGTCTACCAATTTCACCATCTCGGCTACACAAACCTTACAGCTTATTGAGGAATTTCATCACCAGTTGGTGCTGGAACTTCACTCGCTGCATCATTAACTTGCTCTACAACTTGTTGTTGACCTAGTGTTGGATCAACCCATTGAGATTCTGTCTTATGTGTAGACATACGACCAAGTAGCAAGCTAACGATAAAGAATACTGTTGCTAAAATAGCAGTTGTTCGGGTTAGGAAATTACCTGAGCCGCTTGCACCAAACACTGTGTTTGAAGCACCAGCACCGAACGAGGCTCCCATATCTGCGCCTTTACCTTGTTGAATCAACACAAGGCCAATCACACCAAGCGCTGCCAACAGGTAAATCACAAGTAGAACTGAAAACATTTTTTCCACCTATGTTCCAAATTGTTGAGCCAGCGCCGTTCATAAGTTCAAACAATGAGCATTACGAACAAGGCTAGCGACCTCCTGACTGGAGGCCGAGCAATACTAGCGAAAGCCAGCAACGCTGACAAGGGGAAATTGCCAAAAAAACAATGGCAAAAGCCCAAGCGGTCAAAAAAAGGGCAAAACTTACTCTTAATTCACCACATTAACCTAAGAAAACTTAACAGTTATCTTTGATTGCTTGAGCGATCTTTAACGCAGAACTCTGAACTAAGTCAGCATCTTCACCTTCAACCATCACCCTTAGTAAAGGCTCTGTGCCTGACTTACGCAGAAGAACACGGCCTTTTTCACCTAGTTCAGATTCTACTTCAGCCACCGCATCAAGCACGGCACTAGCCTCGAGAGGATTGCTATCACCTTCAAAACGTACATTTTCTAGCACTTGAGGGTACAAGGTCATACCTTGAGACAAATCATGTAGTGACATCTCACTGCCAACAATAGAAGCAAGCACCTGTAGTGCAGCTACGATAGCATCTCCGGTCGTAACCTTGTCCAGCAAAATCACGTGACCAGAGTTTTCTGCACCGATCTTCCACCCTTTTTCTAGCAAGCGCTCCATAACATAACGGTCACCGACCGCTGCACGCACGAATGGAATACCTAATTGCTTCAGACCATTTTCCATGCCTAGGTTGGTCATTAGTGTACCAACCACACCACCTTTCAGTTCACCTCGGCGTAGCGCGTCACGTGCGATGATATAAGCAATCTGGTCACCGTCGACCTTGTTGCCTAAATGGTCAACCATGATGATTCGGTCGCCATCACCATCGAACGCAAGGCCAAGATGAGCTTGCTCTTCTACAACACGTTTTTGTAATGCACGGACGTCTGTCGCACCGACTTCATCATTGATGTTAGTACCATTTGGTTCCACACCCATTGCAACAACATCTGCACCTAGCTCTTTGAATACGTTAGGAGCAATGTGGTAAGTTGCGCCGTGTGCACAGTCAACTACGATCTTCACATTGGCAAGACTAAGCTCTGATGGGAAAGTGCTCTTACAAAATTCAATATAACGACCTGCTGCATCATTTAGGCGAGTTGCTTTACCAAGCTCGGCAGATTCCACACATTCAATGTCTTTATCTAGCTCTGCTTCGATAGCCAATTCGATATCATCCGGAAGCTTAGTACCTTCAGATGAGAAAAACTTGATGCCGTTATCGTAGTATGGGTTGTGTGACGCTGAAATAACGATACCCGCTTCCGCTCGGAAGGTTTGCGTCAGATAAGCAACTGCCGGTGTTGGCATTGGACCGGTAAAGGTCGCTTTCAGACCAGCCGCAGCAAGACCCGCTTCTAACGCAGACTCAAGCATGTAGCCAGAAATACGCGTATCTTTACCAATAATAACTTTTTTAGTGCCTTGTTTCGCTAATACACGACCAGCCGCCCAGCCAAGCTTGAGTACAAAGTCAGGTGTAATTGGGTATTGACCCACTTTTCCACGCACACCATCGGTACCAAAGTAACGTCTTTTATCAGACATATAACGTTCCTTAATTCTTTTAGATATTGTTTTTCGTCATCTCAACAACTTTCATTGCTTCAATGGTTTCTTCGAAGTCATGAACTCGGATTATCTGAGCACCTTTCATCGCCGCAATGGTCGCACAGACCACGCTAGCGTTGGCGCATTCAGCTGCGGGTTTATTCAACAGCTTAAAGATCATCGATTTACGTGAAATGCCAGCCAAAATTGGCAGACCAAATTCGTGAAACTTCTCGAGATGAGCAAGCATATGATAATTGTGTTCAATTGTTTTGCCAAAGCCAAAACCTGGGTCGAGAATAAGTTGAGACTTATCAATACCGACCGCTTCGCAAGCTGCAATACGCTCTTGGAGAAATGCCGCGACATCTTCCATCAGATCATCGTATTGAGGATTGGCCTGCATCGTACGTGGTTGGCCTTTCATGTGCATCAAGCAAATTGGCAAGTTTGCTTTCGCTGCCACTTCTAACGCCCCTGGCTCTTGAAGTGCGCGCACGTCGTTAATTAAGTCTGCCCCCGCTTCAATGGCTTGATGCATTACCTCGGCTTTACTTGTGTCAATAGAAATCCAAACATCATGTTTTTCACGGATCGCTTTGATCACAGGGACAACACGCTGTAATTCTTCTTCTAGTGAAACATCCGGGGCTCCAGGGCGAGTCGACTCTCCACCGATATCGATGATGCTGACACCAGCAGCAATCATTCTCTCAGCTTGAGCAAGTGCAAGTTCAAGTGAGTTGAACTTACCACCATCAGAGAATGAGTCAGGAGTGACATTGAGAATCGCCATAACATGCGGACGAGAAAGGTCGAGAGATTTGTTGTTTGCTTTAATAATCATAGCTTTAATAATCACAACATATACAAAAACCCCGAGCTTAACTCGGGGTTTATTATCAAAGGCTACTCTTTATTCAGAGTCTTTCTTTTCTGGCGCTTCGCTTGAAGTCGCTTCTTGAGATGCCGGTTGCTCTACTGGTTTTGTAGACTCTTCCGACTTCTCTTCAGCTTTTGCTTCAGGTTTAGCCTGAGGCTTATCGTTGTCTTCTGGTTTGCTTGCAGGCTTATCGCCCCAACCAGCAGGTTCACGAATCTCAGTCTTACGCTCCATCAAGTCTTCAATCTGGCCAGCATCAATGGTCTCATACTTCATTAGCGCATCTTTCATCGCATGCATGATGTCCATGTTGTCTTCCAAGATTTTCTTCGCACGGTCATAGTTACGGTCGATGATCTTACGAACTTCATCATCAATAAGTTTTGCCGTGTCATCAGACATGTGTTTAGTCTGAGTCACACTACGACCTAGGAACACTTCACCTTCTTCTTCCGCGTAAAGTAGCGGACCAAGTTTTTCAGAGAAGCCCCATTGCGTTACCATTTTACGCGCAATGTCTGTTGCACGTTCGATATCGTTAGAAGCACCTGTCGATACTTTGTCAGCACCGTAGATAAGCTCTTCCGCTAGACGGCCACCGTACAAGCTAGAAACCATTGATTCTAGGTGTTGGCGAGACATGCTCACACGGTCTTGCTCAGGTAGGTACATCGTCACACCCAACGCACGACCACGTGGAATGATAGACACTTTGTACACTGGATCGTGTTCAGGAACCAAACGACCAACAATTGCGTGACCCGCTTCGTGGTATGCTGTTGATTCTTTCACTTCTTCAGACATCACCATTGATCGGCGCTCTGCACCCATCATGATCTTGTCTTTTGCCAGTTCAAACTCAACCATAGAAACGTTGCGCTTGTTACCGCGTGCAGCGAATAGAGCCGCTTCGTTAACTAAGTTTGCTAGGTCAGCACCAGAGAAGCCTGGAGTACCACGTGCGATTAGAGAAGGCTCTACGTCACCCGCTAGAGGCACTTTACGCATGTGAACTTTTAGGATCTGCTCACGACCACGTACGTCTGGAAGACCAACAACCACTTGACGGTCAAAACGGCCAGGACGCAATAGCGCAGGGTCAAGTACGTCAGGACGGTTAGTCGCAGCGATAACAATGATACCCTCGTTGCCTTCAAAACCATCCATCTCTACAAGCATTTGGTTTAGCGTTTGTTCACGTTCATCGTGACCACCACCAACACCTGCACCACGTTGACGACCAACCGCATCGATCTCATCGATGAAGATGATACAAGGTGCTGCTTTCTTCGCTTGTTCAAACATGTCACGCACACGAGATGCACCAACACCAACAAACATTTCTACGAAGTCAGAACCAGAGATAGTAAAGAATGGTACTTTTGCTTCACCTGCAATGGCTTTCGCTAATAGCGTTTTACCAGTACCAGGAGGACCAACCATTAGAACGCCCGTCGGAATCTTACCGCCCAATTTCTGGAAGCGGCTTGGATCACGTAGGTAGTCCACCAGTTCTTTTACGTCTTCTTTTGCTTCGTCACAACCTGCAACATCCGCAAAAGTTGTCTTGATTTGTTCTTCGCTCATCATGCGAGCTTTACTCTTACCGAAAGACATAGCGCCTTTACCGCCGCCGCCTTGCATTTGACGCATGAAGAAAATCCATACACCAATCAGTAAGATCATTGGGAACCAAGAAATGAAAATTGTGCCAAGTAGGCTTTGCTCTTCAGGAGGCGTACCTTGCACTTTCACGTTTTGGTTAATTAGGTCATCTAGAAGCTTCTGATCATACACTGGCATGTAAGTGACCATTTTGGCACCACCGCCACGACGAACGAAACTAATTTCACCGTCTTTAAAAGTTGCTTCTTGAATCTGGCCTTGGCCAACTTCCTGTACAAACGTGGTGTAATCCACGGTTCTGCCATTGCTCTCTCCAGGGCCAAAGCTCTGGAATACCGACATCAACACGACAGCGATAACAAGCCACAGAATTAAATTTTTTGCCATGTCACTCAAGGTGTCAGCCTCTCGATAACTAATTGTAATTAAAGGTAGGGTACTACAGTTTATAAGCTGTAGCTATAGTGTTAACCATGCTCTAAACGAGCGAAATAGTTAACCTTTGTAACCAGTGGCTACAACAAATACCTCTCGTGAGCGAGCTCGCGATGAGTCTGGTTTTCTGATTTTTACGACTTTAAACATGTCTCGGACTTCTTTCACAAATTGATCGAAGCCTTCACCCTGGAAAACCTTTACGACAAAGCTACCATTAGGTGCTAGAACTTGTCGACACATATCTAAAGCCAATTCAACTAAATACATAGCTCTCGGCTGATCTACAGAGTTGTTACCAGCAATATTAGGCGCCATATCAGACATTACTACGTCAACCATCGAAGGTTGGATTCGTTCTAATAAAGCATCTAAGACCGCCTCATCTCTAAAGTCTCCCTGCAGGAAGCTTACACCAGCGATTGGATCCATAGGTAGCAAGTCACACGCGATGATTTGACCTTCTTCACCTATTATCTTAGCAGCATATTGAGACCATCCGCCTGGAGCCGCGCCTAAATCGACAACAGTCATCCCAGGTTTCAACAATTTATCTTTTGTTTGGATCTCGTCTATCTTGAAGTAAGCACGTGAACGGTAGCCTTTCTTACGAGCTTCATTTGCATACTTATCATCAAAGTGTTCTTTCAACCAACGACCAGAACTAGCCGAATGTTTTTGTTTACTCATTTTAATCCCAACAAGGCGTAATTAGGAGCTATTGTTCTAATAGGCTCAACCTATTACTCAATAAATTATAGTCTTCAGCAATAGATGGCGTTAAAATAGCTTTTTTCAACCCTTATTTTAAAGAAAATTGGCCGCGTAATGAACCTAAGCACCAAACAAAAGCAGCACCTAAAAGGCCTAGCTCACAGTTTAAAACCTGTTGTGCTAATGGGCGCAAATGGACTTACAGAAGCCGTGCTAGCAGAAATTGAAATCGCTCTGAACCACCACGAACTGATCAAGATTAAAGTTGCATCAGAAGACCGTGAAACAAAGCAGCTAATCATTGATGCTATTGTGCGTGAAACTGGCGCAGAAAAAGTACAAGTTATTGGTAAAACACTTGTCCTATACCGTCAATCTGAAGAACGTAAGATCGAAATTCCACGCAAGTAATTTCAGTTCTTAGCTTCAGAAAAAAAGGTCGCTTAATGCGACCTTTTTTGTATTTAAACAACAGTATTAGACGTACTCTACGCTGTCGATTTCAAAGTCTTTAGCACCGCCAGGGGTCTGAATCACGACTTCGTCACCTTCCATCTTACCGATCAAGCCGCGGGCAATCGGTGAACTAATAGAAATACGGCCAGCTTTGATATCCGCTTCGTCATCACCAACGATTTGGTAAGTTTTCTCATCTTCTGTATCACAATCGATCAGGGTAACTGTCGAACCAAAGATAACCTTACCAGTGTTATCCATTTTCGTTACATCAATCACTTGAGCAACAGACAGCTTGTACTCAATATCACGAATCTGAGCTTCACAGATGCCTTGCTCTTCGCGTGCTGCGTGATACTCCGCATTTTCCTTTAAATCACCTAGTTCACGAGCCTCTGCGATCGCTTCAGATATTTGAGGGCGAAGCTTAAGTAGACGATCTAGTTCTGTGCGCAGGAGTTGTTCACCACGCAGTGTCATTGGAACTTTTTCCATTATATAACCTCAAGGCCAAAGGGTTCTTTGGACAAAAAAAACCTACCCAATCTAAAAGATTAGGTAGTGAGTTAATTGATGCATTTCTTCTAGTTTAAACAAACTCTAGGGTGAAATCACCCTAATTTAAAAACCGTCGAAATAACGTGATGTAATGCACTTAAATGCAGCAAACTTAGTTTCGAGACACATCTCAAATTATTGAAAAACAACTAGCTAGCCACACACAAAAACATCAAAAAAGATAAAAACAAATCAATGTCAGAACCAAGCAAACTACGACATATCCAATAAAATACAACAACTTAAATTATAAAAACCAACAATCGAACAGTGTTCATCAGTTCAATTTATATCATTTTACTAACTCATAATGAAACTTTAGCAGTAAAACATGTCCGGCAAGTTATTACGTCATAGTGTTTTCGAAAGTGAAGTTTTCTCACAAATGAAACTATACGCATAACAGTAACTTGTGAGAGATTACCTCTCCCCCATAAAACAATGATTATGGACAGCTAACTAGGACAAATAAGATGAAAAAGACTCTAATTGCTCTTTCTGTATCTGCAGCAGCTATGGCAACTGGCGTTAACGCAGCTGAACTTTACAACCAAGACGGCACTTCTCTAGAAATGGGCGGCCGCGCTGAAGCACGTCTATCTATGAAAGATGGCGATGTAGCAGACAAATCTCGCATCCGTCTAAACTTCCTTGGTACACAAGCGATCAACGACAACCTATACGGCGTTGGTTTCTGGGAAGGCGAATTCACTACTTCTGATGAAGGTAAAGTAGACAACAACAGCAGCGATCTAACTACTCGTTACGCATACGCTGGTCTAGGTGGCGCATTCGGTGAAGTGACTTACGGTAAAAACGACGGTGCACTAGGCGTTATCACTGACTTCACAGATATCATGGCATACGCTGGTAACTCAGCAGCAGACAAGCTAGCTGTAGCAGACCGTGCAGACAACATGCTTGCTTACAAAGGTCAATTCGAAAACCTAGCTGTTAAAGCAAGCTACCGTTTCGCTGACCGTATCGAAAACACTGCTGGTACTGAGTACACAGACAACGGTGAAGACGGTTACTCTCTATCTGCAATCTACGCTTTCGCAGACACAGGTCTTGAGCTAGGTGCTGGTTACGCAGATCAAGACGAAGCTAACGAATACATGCTTGCAGCGTCTTACACAATGGGCGATCTATACTTCGCTGGTGTATTCACTGACGGTGAAAAAGCTAAGAAAGATGGCGACTACACAGGTTACGAACTAGCAGGTGCTTACACTCTAGGTCAAACAGTATTTACTTCTACGTACAACAACGCAGAAACAAACAACGAAACATCTGCAAACAACTTCGCAGTTGACGCATCTTACTACTTCAAGCCTAACTTCCGTGGTTACGTATCATACAACTTCAACCTAATCGACTCTGGCGATAAACTAGGTAAAGTTGGTGGTAACACAGTTGCTTCTAAGATCGATGCTGAAGACGAGCTAGCACTAGGCCTACGCTACGACTTCTAATTGAGTCTTTAGACTTGAAGAAATGCCCGCACATTGCGGGCATTTTTGTATTCAGATATTCACACCAATTCAGTATATACTCTCCTCATCTACCACAAGAAAGTATCATCACCATGCGTATACATTGGCCAATTTGCTTTTTCTTTTATTGCTTCAGCATGATTGCCCATGCGTATCCATATCAAGAGGTACTTCCTGATGGGGTGCGCCTTAGCCTAGTCGCAGAAAAATTGAGTGACCAAACTGAGCTGCTAGGCTCAGCACCAAGTTCTCAGCTGTTTCCGCCTGCAAGCACCCTAAAAGTCGTCACCGCACTAGCGGCAAAGTTAGAGCTCGGAGATAGTTTCACCTTTGCCACCAGCCTTTCTAAAGCTAATGACGATCTTGTCATGTCATTTAGTGGCGATCCCACGTTAACAAGCAAAGACTTGAGTAACCTGCTGGATCAACTAAAAGAAAATGGTATTACCGAAATTAAAGGAAATGTCTGGTTAGATGACGCTATGTTTGTTGGGTATGACCGCGCCGTAGGCTGGCCATGGGATATTCTAGGCGTGTGTTACAGTGCCCCAGCCAGTGCGATTACATTAAATGAGAATTGTGTTCAGGCGTCGATTTATACTCAAGACAATGGTAAAACGCGGGTATTTGTCCCAGAGCATCAACCAATCCATGTTTCAACCTCAGCAATTACCGTTAGCAAATCGGCTCAGAAAGCAAAACATTGTGACTTAGACCTTATTGCACACTCCTCAAACCAATACGAGCTCAAAGGGTGCCTAGTTAAACGTGATAAGCCGCTGCCACTTAAATTTGCGGTGCAAGACCCTAGAGCGTATACCAGTCGTATCGTCTATACATTACTGCGCCAAAAAGGGATTAAGCTCCATGGGCAAGTATTGATTGGAGCTCCAACCAATGGCATCAACACGAAGCTTATCGCAAGCCACCACTCTAAAGCTTTGCCAGCCTTGCTTGAAGAAATGTTAAAGCGCTCAGACAACCTAATTGCAGATACATTAACGAAGACTCTAGGCCACCATTTTTATATTCAGCCTGGCAGTTTTAGAAATGGTACCGAAGCGATTAAGCAAATCATATTCGCCAATACATCTATTGATATAAAAAATGCGCAGCTTGAAGATGGCTCTGGTTTATCGCGTAATAACCGTATCTCAGCCGCATCAATGGCAGACATCCTTCGTTACATATGGAAGCATGATAAAGAGCTAAACCTGATTGCAATCATGCCTAAATCTGGTGAATCAGGCACTTTGAAATACAGACAGAGTATGCGTAAAGCACCAATAAAAGGGCAATTAATCGCGAAAAGTGGTTCGCTTTACGGGACGTATAATATGGCGGGTTATGGACTTGATAAAAACGGCAAGCCAAACACCTTGTTTGTTCAGTTTGTGTCGGACTACTTCCCAGAAAAAAGGGACGCTAACAAACCTGTCATCGCCCCTATCACCCGTTTTGAAAAACTGTTCTACCAAGACATTGTGAACTTCAGTCAAGCAATGCCTAAGAAGTAGTTCACCACGGTAAAGTAGATCCACATCCCTGATATATCGACAATCGATGCTAATACTGGACTCACCAATACGGCAGGGTCCAGTTTAAAAGCTCGAGCAATAATAGGTAGCAAACCGCCAAGCGTGGTAGAAATAGTCACCTGAATAAATAGTGCAACTGCAATAGCCAATGCGATATCTTCTAGCGCAAAGCCGCCCGTTGACTGCCCGTTGCTAAAAAGCATAATACGCCCCACCATCACAACGGCGATCGCTAATGCAATAAATAGCGCTACGCGGCTTTCTTTCCATAGAACTTCTAACCATTGGCGCTTCTTAAGCTCCCCTGTTGCAAGAGCACGAATGACCAAGGTTGCAGCTTGTGTCCCCGTATTGCCACCCGCAGCAGCAATCACTGGCATGTACACCGCAAGTAAAACGAGCTGGCTCAAGGTGTCTTCATACTGCGCTATGATTAAACCAGACACAATTCCGAGCAACGCGAGTGCAATGATCCAACCAATACGCTGCTTCACATGCCCTAGTACGCTCGTGGAAAGATAACCGTCAGGTGTATCAACTTCAGACATATGCAGGCCTAACTGATGAGCATAGTGACGAGCACGTTTGTCATGCCCAGCTTGTTCAAGTTGAGCAATAAGGCTATTTACATAGCCAACCGAGCAGTGTTGCAAGATACCAACCGCCTCATCAATAGGCATGATTGTTAGTAAGTGCAGTTGCTGCTCTTGCTCGTATTGCAAAAACGCATTACGAGCGGCACCAATTTCTACTTCAGAAAAGTTTGGTGTTGTTTCAATAAAAGTGTTGTTCATTACCGTCATGGCGAATCTCCCGATTGGCATTGGTAACGACCATCGACAACGCACGCAAACAACGTTCAATACACCCAATTCATATATTTGAAACTCGGGGCGCACGAAAACATCAATGCCAAAGCACTGTCTATTCAGAATTTATGAAAGGAAATAACAAGAAGGAAAACTAGAAGAAAAGATGCCTCACCACTCAGGTAAGGCGGAGATCGCCAATACCGAAGCGGGTTATTTCGCTCCCTTTATCTTACTCACCCAGCAACTGGGAGGATGGTCGGTATTGTTCATGTAAATCTCCGATAAAGCTGCTCACTTAGCAGCGCGCGTATAGTAGCAAAGTTAAGCAACTTTTACAGTTCATCTCAGGCTAATTCACCAAATTTTCATACAAAAAAAGCGCCATATAGGCGCTTTCATTTTGAACAGTTATTGATTACTTAATAGTAATACGTGCGAATTTACGTTTACCGACTTGGAATACGTAAGTGCCAGCTTCAGGAGCAAACTTCGCATCAGCAACTTTCTCGCCTTCGATCTTAGCAGCGCCTTGTTTAACCATACGCATTGCTTCAGAAGTTGAAGCACATAGACCCGCTTCCTTCAGTAGGTTTGCTACTGGAGTGCCTGCTTCAAAATCAAACTCTGGCATTTCGTCAGGGATTTGGTTTTTAGCAAAACGGTTCACGAACTCTTGCTCAGCAGCGTCTGCATCAGCTTCACTGTGGAAACGCGCAATGATTTCTTTCGCTAGCAGAACTTTGATATCACGTGGGTTCTTACCTGCTTCTACATCCGCTTTGAACTGTGCAATCTCTTCTAGAGGACGGAAAGACAATAGCTCGTAGTAGCTCCACATTAGAAGGTCTGAGATAGACATGATCTTACCAAACATTTCGCTTGGCGCTTCGCTGATACCAATGTAGTTGCCTGAAGATTTAGACATCTTCTTCTCGCCGTCTAAACCAACTAGAAGCGGCATCATCAGTACAACTTGAGGTTTTTGACCGTGAGATTTTTGCAGTTCACGACCCATTAGTAGGTTGAACTTCTGGTCAGTACCACCCAGTTCAACGTCAGTTTCCATTGCTACTGAATCCCAGCCTTGAAGCAGTGGGTACATGAACTCGTGGATAGCGATTGGCTGACCACCTGCATAACGCTTTTTAAAGTCGTCACGCTCAAGCATACGAGCAACAGTTTGGTTCGCAGCAAGACGAATCATACCTTCTGCGCCTAGCTCAGATAGCCACTCAGAGTTGAACTGAATTTTAGTCTTAGCTGGGTCTAGGATCTTGAACACCTGCTCTTTGTACGTTTCAGCGTTACGTAGAACGTCTTCACGACTTAGCGGTGGACGAGTTGTGTTCTTACCTGTTGGGTCACCAACCATTGCAGTGAAGTCACCGATTAGGAACGTCACTTCATGACCTAGTTCTTGGAACAAGCGAAGCTTATTGAAAATAACCGTATGGCCTAGGTGAATATCAGGTGCTGTTGGATCGGCGCCTAATTTAATACGTAGAGGACGACCTTCTTTTAGTTTTGCGATAAGCTCTTCTTCTGGAATCAGCTCTTCAACACCGCGCTTAATCTCGGCTAGTGCAGCTTCAATGCTCGCCATTCTTGTTCACTCCCACAGATTTGGCAAAAAGTTAATAGCTGGACATCTTACTTGAATAGCGATGCATTTTGAAACACGTTAGACTAGGTAGTTGTCATTTTTTACGTTTAAATCAGTTATCCAATACTCATGCATTCATTTTTTGTCCGACTTCCACTCTTGCACAAAGTATTGATCGGTGTTTTTAGTGCTCTCATTGTTGTTGCACTGTTTTTTTTACCCGATCCTCAAGACCTAGCACCAGAGCAAAGCCGATTAGAAATCGGCCAGCATTACCCTGTCCCCCTTTCTCTACCAACAAACTTATCTAACCCATCCCTTAGTTCACTTCCTTCAGTGCTAAGATGGGAAACGCATACGGTGAAAGATGGTGAGAGTGCTGCGGTGCTATTCAATCGTATCGGCTTATCACCTCGTCTTCTCCACGACCTGATTACAACTAATAAAGAGATCAAAAATCAGCTTACCCGCCTTCGTCCAGGAGACGAGCTTAAGTTTGGTTTTGATGAGAACAATGATTTTGTTCAGCTAAAACGCACACTCAATGCATTCGAGACATTTAGAATTAAGTCTGAGGGTGGCAAATACATCTCTCAAGTTGATAAAAAAGAAGTCGATTACCAATACAACTACGCTGAAGCGACCATCAAATCTAACTTCTGGAATGCCGGCATTTCTTCGGGTTTAAATGCTAACCAGATTATGGAGCTGGCTGGGATCTTTGGTTGGGACATCGACTTTGCTTTGGACATTCGTAAAAACGACACTTTTCGCGTACTTTATCAAGAAGAGGTGGTTGAAGGTGAAGTGATTGGACGCGGCAAAATCATCGCAGCAATATTCCACAACCAAGGCGATAAGTTTACCGCTATTTTGGATGAGAAAACGGGGAAATACTACGACGAGAACGGCCGCGCCATGAAGAAAGCTTTCTTGCGTGCACCTTTGGATTTTCGTCGTGTAACATCAAACTTCAACCCTCGTCGTTTACACCCTGTGACTGGCAAAGTCCGCCCTCACCGAGGTACAGACTATGCTGCTCCGGTGGGTACGCCAATTTGGGCAGCTGGTGACGGTGTCGTACAGAAATCTGCTTATAATAAGTTCAACGGTAACTATGTCTTTATTAAGCACAGTAATACTTACATTACCAAGTACTTACACTTAACTAAGAGAATGGTAAAAACAGGCCAACGTGTTAAACAAGGACAAACTATCGGCACCTTGGGTGGAACAGGTCGAGTAACTGGTCCGCACTTACACTATGAGTTTTTAGTCAACGGCGTTCATAAGAATGCGAGAACGGTTAAATTACCACAGTCCAAATCGCTAACCGGCAAAGCAAAGCAAACCTTTATGGCGAATGCGAAAATCAGCATGGCTAAACTAGATCGCTACAGTAAATTGCTCGCAATGAAGTAATTAAAACGATTTAAATTGAACAGTGACTAAGAGGCAGCCTAAGCTGCCTCTTTTGTTTTAGGGTCAGGTTCATCAATATTGTGTTCACGGCCAAGCATCAACAAACACGGTGTCAGCACCAAGGTCAACACAGTCGCAAAAGCCAAACCACCAGCGACTGCAGTGGCTAACTGCGACCACCACTGTGTGCTCGGTGCACCAAATTCTATTTTCTGGTTCACCAAATCGATGTTCATCTCTAATACCATCGGCAACAAGCCAAGTATCGTTGTTACCGTGGTCAATAGCACTGGGCGCAGACGTTGTACGCCCGTACGCAAAATCGCGTCTGATTTTTCTAATCCTCGCTTGCGCATTTGGTTATAAGTATCAATCAGTACGATGTTGTTGTTCACCACTATCCCAGCCAGCGCGATCACTCCAATACCGGACATAATAATGCCGAATGGCTTTTGGAAAATCAGCAGTCCAACAAACACACCGACGGTAGAGAACAGCACAGCACTTAGGATTAAGAAAGCTTGATAAAAGCTGTTAAACTGAGTAATCAAAATAAGCGCCATCACACCAAGAGCAACCATAAAGGCACTTTGCAAGAAAGCGGAAGAGTTCTCTTGCTCTTCGTTTTGCCCACGAATTTTAAACTCAATCCCAGCAGGTAAACCCAATTGTGCCACTTCCGCCGTTATCTTTGGCAGCTCCAGTGCGAGGTTATACCCCTCAACCATATCCGCTTTGATATTTACCACTCGGCGTCCATCAACACGACGAATCGTATCCTGCTTATGATCCGGTTTAATTTGCGCAAAGTTAGTGATCGGTACTAAGCCCACTGCCGTTTTTACTCGCAACTGATCAAAGCGCCCGATATCCCGCTTATCTTGTGGATAACGTACTAAGATATCGACTTCTTCATCAGCATCATCAGGCAGATAATCACCAATCTTCAAACCGTTAGTGACAAACTGGACGGTGTTACCAACTAGAGTCGCATCAGCGGCAAAGCGAGAAGCATCGTCCCTGCGGATATCAATCTGCCAATCAATCCCTTCTTTATTAGTGGTATCACTCAAGTTAGTTAGCGCGGGGTTACGATCAGCCCAGTGACGAACCACTTTGGCTGCACTGTCTAATTGGTCAATGCTTGAATTTTGCGCCGACATTTCAATCACGAGATCATGCTCAACTGGTGGTCCGGCATCGGGGAATTTGTACTCCAATTCCACGCCTGAGAATTGGTTAGTGGTTTGTTTGAGTTCTTCAATGATGTCTTTCACTTTACGGCGATATTGCCAGTCAACAGGGGTAATCTGAATTTGACCAATCTCATCACCGTCATTTGAATCGGAGCCTGTGCGCGTGTAGACACTTTCAAACTCATCATGCCCTAACATTACTTTCTCAATCTCTTTCATTACGATGTCTTTCTCATTGATCGACAAATCACCATAAGAACGCACTTTGACAGTAAAGAAAGCGGGATCCACTTCAGGGAAGAACTCCGCCCCTAGTCCCGCTTTGTTATAAGTAAAGCCGACACCACCAGCGAGTAGTATGGCGCTGAATAGAACTTTCAGTGGATGCTTGATAGCGACCGAGAGCGTTTGATAGTAAAGCTTGGTAATACCGGTGGCCTTATCAAACTCGCCATTATGAAGATCAATCATCTCTTGCTGGCTTTTAGGGTTAACCACTTGTGGCTTACCAATAATTCCACCAATGACCGGCACGAACAGCAGCGCCATCATTAACGAAGCTGTTAACGTCGCAATCAAGGTTAATGGCAAGTACTTCATGAACTCGCCCGTAATGTCCGGCCAGAACAATAGCGGAGCAAACGCAGCAAGAGTAGTCGCAGTAGATGCCGTAATAGGCCAAGCCATCCGTTTTGCCGCGTCTCGATATGCTTCTTTACGTGGCGTACCTTCTTGCATACGCCTATCAGCAAATTCGGTCACCACGATAGCACCATCCACCAGCATACCGACTGCCATGATCAGCGCGAAGAGCACGACAATGTTGACCGTTAAGCCAAATACCGAAAGCACCAATAAGCCCGTAAGGAATGAGCCAGGAATGGAAATGCCTACCAAGAGAGCGGTTCGCACACCAAGTATCGCGATAATGACGATAACCACTAAGATAATCGCGGAAAGGATATTGTTTTGTAGATCACTAAGCATCAGCTTGACATCGTCAGACTGATCCCACGTATACTTAACTTGCAGGTTATTTGGCCAATCCGCTCGCTTTTGAGCTTCAACTAGGACTTGCTTAACGAGTTCAACCGTTTCGATAATGTTTTCGCCCGCACGTTTTTTAACATTCAATACGACAGCCGGATCACCATCCAAGCGAGCAAAGCTTTCAGGGTCACGGAAGGCTCGGCGCACTGTCGCAACATCACCAAAAGTGATCACCTCTTTACCATTAACCTTGATCGGCAACTCTAATACGTCTTTTAGAGAATCAAATACGGAAGGGACTTTAACCGAGAAGCGACCATAACCCGTATCGACAAAGCCGGCAGCAACCACTCGGTTGTTTAAAGCAATCAAATTGTAGATATCGGCTTGATCCAAACCGTAACTTTCCATCAATAGCGGATCGACCACGATCTCAACGATGTCTTCACGATCACCGGCAATATCAACTTCCAATACCTGACGATAGCTTTCTAGCTTGTCACGCAGTGCACGAGCAATCTGCACTGTGGTGCGCTCAGGAACCGTGCCATACAAAACCAGTGTGAGAACCGGCTCCTCGGAAGCAAATGTTACCTCGTTTACTGTCGGCTCATCGCTATCTGCTGGCAGTTTGGGCTTAGCGAGATCAACCGCATCACGCACATCAGCCATGGCCTCAGCTAGGTCAACACCAACACTAAATTCCAATGTCACTGAGGCATGCCCTTCAGAGGCCACCGAGGTCATCTCTTTTACCCCTTCGATAGAACGCAGCTCTTGCTCTATTGGACGAACCAATAAACGCTCCGCATCTGTTGGAGAAATACCTTGGTGCCCTACTGACACATAAATGATTGGGATTGTAATGTCTGGGCTCGATTCTTTAGGAATCGTAATGTAGGTAATCACGCCAGCAATAAGAATCATCACTAGCAAAGTTAACATCGTACGTGCACGCGATAACGCAGCATCAATCAAAGCAAACATATTGCCTCCTTATTGCTGGTTCACGGCTTCAATGGCGTCATCCACTTTGGTCGCCATCACTAAATCACCATCACGCGCAAAACCTTGCCCAAGTACAATGATGTCCACTTGGTCACCCAAGCCTGATAGCCAAACGCCATCTTTCTCGGCTTTCACAAGTTGAATCGGCACAAAATGGACATGTTGGTCTCGAAGCGTTTTGATACCAAGATTACCTGCTTCATCTAACGCGAGCATGGCTGCGGTTACTTTCACTGCCATCACTTCACTAAGCGACAATACCACTTCAGCGCTAACACCCGCAGGCATTGCACTTTCATCGTTGCTAATTTCAATCTCAATTGGGAAGGTATTGGTCGAAGTAGAAGATACGCGCCCGATATAGCGGATGAGGCCTTGATGATGGATGTTATCGATGGTTCTAACATCAGCTTGCTGACCCTCTTTTAAATATTGGATATGACGCTCACTCACATCCGCTTCAATGACTAACTTCTCTAAGTCAATCACGGTCGCAATAGGGTCACCGACACCAACAAAATCACCCACTTCAACGAATCGATGGTCAAGAATGCCATTAAATGGCGCTCTTACTTTGGTGTTTTTAAGGGCAGTTTCAACATTACTGAAGTTTGCACGAGCATCAACAAGCGCTGCTTGAGCAGTGGCAAAAGCGACTTCACCTTGCAGACCTCGGTTCTTCAAAGATTCTGCCGCTTTAAATTCTTTTTCTTTTACGCGCAACATCGCTTTGGCGCGCTGAAGCTGAATATCGAGATCGCGCTCATCAATGTTAGCAATCACCTGCCCTTGTTTAACACGCTGCCCTTTCTGAACATTCAAGCTGACTATCTTACCTGCGACTTCAGCCCCTAAGCGAGCTTGTCGATTTGGTGCAGTCCGTCCATACAGTTCTATGGTTTTACTGGTTGGTTGCGCGGAAAAAGAGTTAAACATCACCTTTGCGACAGGTGTGTCATCTGATTGAGTGGATAGAGAAGAGACCGATTCGTCTTGTGCGTTGAGTTGACCCATTGCGAGCCAAACAGCCAAAACGATGACAAGTGTTAGCGAGACTAGCCATGGACGTTCGACAATGCGACGTCCGAAAGAAGTTCCAGACATATAAAGTCCTTTTTATTTTTATCCCCCACTTCATCGTGAAAGCAGGGACTGCGTTTACGTGACTTCCTGCTACGTAAAACTCAGGCAGCCAATTGGCTGCCTGTTGCGGTGTTAACTACACACTGAATGATGCACCACAACCACAGGTTGTCGTTGCATTTGGGTTGTTAACGAAGAAGCGCGCTCCTTCTAAACCTTCCGTGTAATCAACCACGCCACCGATTAAGTATTGCAGGCTCATTGGGTCTACAACCAGTGTTACGCCACTGTTTTCGATCGTAGTGTCACCTTCATTTACGCTTTCATCAAATGTGAAGCCGTATTGGAAGCCGCTACAACCGCCACCAGTAATGTATACGCGTAATTTCAGTGCTGGGTTTTCTTCTTCCGCAATCAGCGCTTTAACGCGTGATGCTGCAGCATCAGAAAAAGACAATGGTACGTTTACTTCGCTCACGAAGACCTCTCTCACTCGTGTAATGCGTCAAGCCTGAAGCAAGACGTCAAATTTATGCTAATTAGAGCGATTATCCAATACCTGACCAACTCGTTCAAGTATTCACCGCCGATTCTTTAGATCAGATGCTGATATGTAAGATTACACCGCTAGACTACACATAAATTACCCAAAACGTTTCTAACTTGAGATTAGCTAGGTACAATGCGCTCCACTTGGTCCGAGCAATCAAAAGAGGATAACCCCATGACCAAATCATCAGAGCTATATCAAAAAGCTCAGCAAACCATTCCTGGCGGTGTGAACTCACCAGTTCGTGCATTCAACGGCGTTGGCGGCTCTCCGCTATTTATCGAACGAGCAGACGGTGCCCTGATTTTTGATGCCGATGGTAAAGCGTACATTGATTACGTTGGCTCTTGGGGTCCAATGATTCTAGGTCACAACCACGCTGTTATTCGTGAAGCCGTTATCGATGCAGCACAACGTGGCCTAAGTTTTGGTGCACCAACTGAGATGGAAATTGCAATGGCTGAGCTTGTGTCTGAGCTAGTGCCATCTATGGAACAAATCCGCATGGTGAGCTCTGGTACAGAAGCGACCATGAGCGCTATCCGTCTTGCTCGTGGCTTTACTGGCCGTGACAAAATCATGAAGTTTGAAGGCTGTTACCACGGTCACGCAGACAGCTTGCTAGTAAAAGCCGGCTCTGGTGCTCTAACTCTAGGCCAACCAAGCTCTCCTGGCGTTCCTGCTGACTTTGCTAAGCACACGCTAACCGCAACATTCAACGATCTAGATTCAGTACGTGAGTTGTTCGCGGCAAACAAAGGCGAGATCGCATGTATCATCGTTGAACCAGTAGCGGGCAACATGAACTGTATCCCACCAGTAGAAGGTTTCCACGAAGGTCTACGTGAAATCTGTGACCAAGAAGGTGCACTACTGATTTTTGATGAAGTAATGACAGGCTTCCGCGTAGCACTAGGCGGCGCACAAGCACACTACAACATCAAACCAGATCTAACGACCCTAGGTAAAGTAATCGGTGGCGGTATGCCAGTGGGTGCTTTCGGTGGTCGTAAAGAAGTCATGCAATACGTTGCGCCAACAGGTCCCGTTTACCAAGCAGGCACACTTTCAGGTAACCCTGTAGCAATGGCTGCGGGCTTTGCATGTTTGAACCTGCTAAAAGAAGAAGGCAACGAGAAACGTCTTGCAGCAAAAACCAAACAACTTGCTGAAGGCTTCAAAGTACTGGCAGAAAAGCACGGTATCCCAATGGTAGTAAACCAAGTGGGCGGCATGTTCGGCTTCTTCTTCACTGACCAAGAAACCGTAACTTGCTACGAAGACGTGACTAAGTGCGATGTCGAGCGCTTCAAGCGTTTCTTCCACCTAATGCTAAAACACGGTGTATACCTTGCACCATCAGCATTCGAAGCAAGCTTTACTTCGCTTGCTCACGGTTCAAAAGAAATCGATGCAACACTAGAAGCTGCTGATCGCTGTTTTGCGATTCTGGCTGAAGAAGCAAAATAAGCGTTCTTTACCAGAAAACTAATTCCAAAAAAAGGACCTTCAAGGTCCTTTTTTATTATCTGGATTAGGCTTGCCAATTCACAATCACGAGGATAGCTAACACGCCAAGAACAATACCAAACCACGGTATACGTTTGGCTTTCTTTTCACTTTTACACTTCTTATCGCCGCTACAACAGCCCATTTTTCCATCTCTTGATTGATAACCGTCTGATTTGTGGTCATTATAACAAGGTCAATTGCCCCTTCCCAATTCAGCTATGTCATAAGCTTGAAAGAATCGTCGGTGCAAAGTAATAAAGATTTTGCGCTGTGGTATAAGGCGTAAAACGTAAATCATCCGTAAGTTGGATTAATCACATGCCGAATAATGTAAAAATCACGTCGAGTCATCGAGTGCTAGTTGTTGCGCTGCTCGCCGCTGCTTTTGCCTGCTATTTATTGGTCGAGCCTTACATCAACTCGATCGTAATGGCGTTTATTATTTCTCTGCTCATGTTCCCAATACATGAGTGGTTCGAACGAAAATTACCTAACCACAAAAACTTGGTTTCACTGCTCTCTTGTGTGGTTCTCACCTTTATTATTGTGATTCCATTATTGTTTGTATTCGCTGCTATCGTGCAGCAAGGGTCGGTATTTTCGCAAAACACCTACAAGTGGGTAAGCAATGGTGGTATCCAAGATATCTTCCAACACCCTTGGGTTGTCAAAGGGTTAGCACTGGTTAATGAGTACTTACCTTTCGACAAAATCGAACCACAAGCTATCGCTGAGAAAATTGGTCAATTCGCGACATCATTTGGTTCAAACCTTGTTGCTATCAGTGCCAAAATCCTAGGAGACGCAACCAACTTCCTGATGGACTTCTTCCTGATGCTGTTCGTGTTGTTCTTCCTATTACGTGACCACGACAAGATCATCTCAGCGATGCGTCATATTCTGCCGCTCTCTCGCAGCCAAGAAGATAAGATCCTGACCGAGATTGAACAGGTCTCGAAATCCGCTGTAATGGGGTCATTCTTAACCGCGATTGCTCAAGGCTTTGCTGGTGGTATCGGTATGTGGCTCGCTGGTTTCCCAGGCTTGTTCTGGGGCACTATGATGGGCTTTGCGTCATTTATCCCTGTAGTTGGCACGGCGCTAATTTGGATTCCAGCTGCCGCTTACTTGTTCCTAACTGGCGACACAACTTGGGCTATATTCCTAACAGCGTGGAGTGTGGTCGTGGTTGGCTCAATCGACAACTTACTGCGTCCACTGCTAATGCAAGGCAGTGCAGGCATGAACACGCTAATGATCTTCTTCTCGCTGCTAGGTGGTCTGCATCTGTTTGGTTTAATTGGTCTTATTTATGGTCCGTTGATCTTTGCCGTGACCATGGTGCTGTTCAATATCTACGAAGAGGAGTTTAAAGACTTCCTCAATCAACAAGACAATAGCTAGCAACCGCTTATTCACTTCAAGCTTGGGCCAGATTATGCGAAAATCTGGCCCTAATTATTTCTGATGAACCAAATTTATGTCTGCTTATATCGCTCCTAGCCAAATAGCTCAGCGCCAACTTGAATACTTCAACGGCAAACACGTTTTAGTTGCAGGGGAAGTTGAAGACCTGTTTCCTCTTGAGCTAGTAGCTCATTGTGAGTCTGTTGAAGTGTTTACTTCTAACTACAGCTACTACCGTCAAATTCGTGCATCGGACAAAGTGAAGAGTCACTTTGGGTCAGAGTTTGATATTGAGACTCAAGCAGACATGGTGCTTTTATACTGGCCAAAAGCCAAGGCGGAAGCAGAATACTTACTGGCAATGTTGATGGCAAAGTTAGGCATCAACACAGAAATCGTCGTCGTTGGTGAGAACCGCTCAGGCATCAAGAGCATTGAGAAGATGTTCAAAGAATATGGCCCTGTGAACAAATACGACTCTGCACGTCGCTGTTCGTTCTATTGGGGCACTTGCCTTAACGAACCGAAACCGTTCAATCAAGCCGACTGGTTTAAGTCTTACTCCATCACTCTGGGTGAGCAATCACTTACGGTTAAGAGCCTTCCTGGTGTATTCAGTCATGGTGAATTTGACTTAGGTAGTCGCTTACTGCTTGAAACCCTGCCTAAACTGTCTGGCAAAGTGCTCGATTTTGGCTGTGGAGCAGGTGTGCTTGGTGCCTTTATGGCTAAAGCAAACCCAGAGATCGCGATTGAGATGTGTGATATTAACGCATACGCGATCACCTCTAGCCAAGCAACATTAGAGGCGAATGGGATAACTGGCCGCGTATTTGCGTCAGATATTTACTCTGATACCGCCAATGACTATCGCTTTATCATCAGTAACCCACCCTTTCACAGCGGTTTAGATACCAACTACAACGCGGCAGAAACGCTGTTAGGTCAAGCACCACAGTACATGACAGCCGATGGTGAGATGGTAATCGTGGCTAATAGTTTCTTGAAATACCCACCAATTATTGAGCAAGCATTCAATAATTGCGAGACGCTAAATAAGACCAACAAGTTCTCTATTTACTACGCAAAAAAATAACGTTTTTAGTAACGCACAGTAGAATTACTGTGCGTTATTCACACATTAGTTGCCTCTCCCGCGAAAATTTGCGTTGTTCAGCACGGTTTACAACCAACTTTCTTGTCAAAGAAAAAAAACTCGTTAATTTTGTTAATTCTAACGAATTAACTTCTTATCCGTTTTTAACGAGAACCAAGGTAAGTCTTATCTTCAACAACTTACCGATTTATGAGTTGTAACCATCCCATGTTTAAGTTTTACAAAAAGCAGAAATTTAAGCGACTGCAGAATACTCTCATGACCGCATTTCTGGTCTTAAGTATTACGCCTTTGACGATCACTGCGATTTTCTTCCTACAATCACACAGTAAAGATTTACAAGAACAGAGTACATCTCATCTTCTCTCTGTCCGTGATACTAAGCAGCAGCAAATCTTAGATTATTTTGCAGCCCAAGAAACCGAAGTCATGGGCTTTGTTCGTTCTGAGCTCGCATACGCGAGCGGCGGACGCTTCTATGGTCTCGTGAATGCATTTAATCGCTTGGGTCAAAGTGAAGAAGAATCTCGTGAAAATGCACAGCAACGCTACATAAAAGGTAGTGGTGATCAGATAAAAACGTCGATTTTACCCGAATCTTCCAATTACGTAGGTAGTGAGCGTTATCGACTACTACATAAACGTTATCACTGGGCATACCTAGAGCTGCTTAAACGTTCTGACTTCAACGACATTCTATTGGTCGATATTGACGGCAACGTGACGTATTCAATCAACAAAGATGACAACTACGGTACCAACCTACTAACAGGACGCTATAAAGATGCGGCTTTAGGCAGAACATTCAAGCGTCTATCTGAAGATGTAAGTGCTCGCCGTAAAGTCAATGAAGACTATACGCCAGTTGTTATTTCAGACTTTGACGTAGAAAACGGTAAACAAGTTGCTTGGCTTGGCGCTCCAATTATCCAACAAGGCTACCTACACAGCTATGCAATGTTCCGCCTACCGAGTAACGGGATCACCAAATTAATAGCGGAGATCAACCGTGACACACCTATCGAAACTCTTTTAGTTGGGTCTGATCATAAACCAAGGACAATCAACACCAAAAGTAACGAAATTAACAATAGCTTAATTGTGGTTGATAAGGCGCTACAAGGTGAAACTAGCGTAGAAACCTACACCAATGGAGTGGGTGAAGATATCATGGCTGCATTTGCGCCAATCAGCAATCGAGGGATTACTTGGGCGCTAGTTGTTCAATTGCCAGAAAAACTCGCCTTTGCTCGCGTGCATCAATTAGAAAAGTTGTTTGTTATCGCGATGTTTATCGCCATTATTCTAGTGATTATTGCATCGCACTACCTATCTAACTTCATCACATCCCCTTTACTTAAGCTGACTTGGGCAGCAGAGAAAGTATCCGCTGGTGATCTAGATGAAACGACTTTTAATACTGAACGAAAAGACGAAATCGGTCGCCTGGCAATCAGCTTCGAACGAATGCAGCGCTCTATCCGCGAAAAAATCCAGACGATTAAACAACAAAATGCCGAACTAGAGAGCAACATTAAACTCATTCAAAAGCAAAATGAGGATTTGCAGCTCGCTGATAAGCTCAAAGATGAATTCCTTGCCACCACTTCTCACGAGTTAAGAACACCATTACATGGGATGGTTGGCATTGCCGAGACATTAGTTTCTGGCGCGAACGGAGTCATTCCCGCGAGCCAGAAATACCAGCTCGATATCATTATTAAAAGTGGCCAACGACTCGCCAGCCTAGTTGACGACCTACTTGATTACCATAAGATGCGCTACGGCAGTATGGATATTCAAAAATCTGCCGTTAACTTACCAAGTGCTACGCAACTGGTTCTTGAGCTGTCTAGCCACTTGTTAGGCAACAAAACGATTCGGATTATCAATCAAGTTCCTAGTGATCTTGTTCCAGTATCGGCCGACCCTCAGCGCTTAGAACAAGTTCTCTATAACCTTATTGGCAATGCGATTAAGTACACATCTGAAGGTAAAATTGTTATTTCAGCAGGTGTGATAGACGATCACATCCGAGTGCAAGTTGTAGATACAGGACAAGGGATACCAGCGGAGCAATTAGAGCACATCTTTGAACCTCTGATTCAAGCAGGCCAAGACTCCACCCGATACCGCCAAGGTGCTGGGCTCGGCCTATCGATCAGCCGTCAATTGATTGAACTGATGGGCGGCTCTCTCTACGTAAGTAGCCAACCGATGGTTGGTACTACATTTAGTTTCACGCTACCTGTAGCAAGTGAAGATGAGATCTCTCTGACTCAAAACCTTTCAGTTCGTGGCCATTTCCAGGTGCCAGAAAACGGAGTCGAAGTAAATGAGGAGCCTTCACTTCCGGAGAACCCGGACGGTCCACTACTGTATGTTGCTGATGATGAGCCTGTAAACCTACGTGTGCTAGAAAGCTTCTTACGCCTTGAAGGCTACCGAGTAAGAACGGTAACCGATGGTCCAGAAACACTAGAGCTTGTTGAGAAAGAAAAACCTGAGCTGTTATTGCTTGATATCATGATGCCTGGAATGAGTGGCTACCAAGTTTGTAGCGAACTACGTAAACACTACGATCATGCCGAACTTCCCGTCATTATGCTCACTGCACTCAATCAAACTGAAGATCGTGTTCGAGGATTTGAAGCTGGCGCGAATGACTATTTATCCAAGCCATTCAATAAGCATGAACTAGCAGCAAGGATTCAAGCACATTTAACCGCAAGTAAGGCAGAGCAACGTCGAATCGAGAATAAGCAGCTTGAGAGTGAACTAAAGCAACGCGCTCAAGTAGAAGCTAGCTTGCTAGAAACTCAAGGGCGACTTTTAGAGCAACTAGAGTCCGCTCCTGAAGCGATCATATGTTTACGGGAAGACCAACGAATTCGATTTGCGAATGAGGCTGCCTGCAAACTGTTTAAGCGCAGCCTAGAACAGTTGCGACGCTCATCTGCAGACGAGCTTATCGCCCCTAAATATTTGACCGTTAAACAGCCTCATTACTGCGGAAAAATTGATATTTATGTTGAAGATGTTCGCCAAAATATTGAAGCGGATATCCTCAAGCTTCCTGAAGGTTCAGGCCTCGATGTTATGTATATCTTTAACGTTGGAGGGGGGGCAAGCGCGACTCGAATTTACAATCTGGAAACGGCTGTAGAAGTATTGTCTAGCTATGCATTTGATGGTGATAAAGACCAACTACAAAAGCTGAAGGAACTGGGTGGCGAGTTTACACGCCTAGCTGATAAAGCGCTGGGTAACAAGAAGGATAAGCAGGATCTAATGCGGGAAATACTGGTTGATACCATGATTCACGCCCTAGATTACTGGGAGTCTGCTACTGGAGAGAGTAAATTTGCTTTTGCGGAACAAAGCGGCCTTTGGCGAGTGTACTTAGACAGAAGCACCCTCCAAACACGAACCTTAGATAAATACCTACGTATCGAGACGCTACCTAAGACTCCTCGTTGGCGAACTGTACTAAGCTCTATAGAGTTTATTCTTGAGCATTGTAAAGAACAAAGCCCCGATCGTAGCCACATTGAAGCACAGCGCGATAAACTGCAGAGGTTACTCACTAGCTAGCCAATTTATTAAATAGCCCCACCAGCCCGGTGGGGCTTTTTTTTCACCCAGTGCAAGTTAACTAGGCACTCCATAGCTCTGGCTCCTATCACTCCCCAACTCAGGTAATCAAAGTACCTTGGCCAAGCCACAACCTTGAGATTATTCAAGTCGGCACCAAACGTAGGTGCCAACAGGTGCAGCCAAAAACATTGGAAGCAAGATAACAGAACTCATTTTCAATGAGCTATCTTACGCTATTTTTATCACCTTCATTTTCTACTGATTTACCATTTTTTATCTTGCAAAATACACCTCAATCACACTTCATTTCTCGTATAAAAAAAGCATGTTCAGCTGCTTTCTTTCGCTTACAAAAACAGCCATTTTCACTCCAATCAGGCTAATAAGACCAACAATTGATGTAGATTGAGACGTCAATCACAACAGAACGGCAGATTAAATTTCACCTAATAAATTAACGTCATTTTACGCTGTGAGCCAGATCTCCAATGTAATCAAAAGGCAAAAACCCCTGCATTTAAAAATGACCACAGGTTAGCAATCACTAACATGACAAATTTAACCCCATATAAACTGCGAGGCATATCAATGTTCAAAAAATACGCTCAGAGAGCAAAATTAAATCAGAAATGACGTTTATAACGGAGATTTGATGTGTTTTAACGTTTTTAACGGGAATCGAGTTTGATTATTTAGTAGATAAGGTGTTTTCTTAGTCCTGCCTAAGGCCTACAGGCCACTCTAGAACTCAGTTGTAATGACAGAGGTAGGCCTTAGAGAGTGTTTATCAATTGATGACATTCAATTCCATTAGTGAAATGAAAGCAAATAGTAAGGAACAGCTATGCTTGCCAATATTAAAAAAACAGCACTAGCAACAGCAATTATTGCCACTGCTACTACAGGTTTCGCATCAGTAGCAACAGCAGCTGAACGTAGTGAGCTGACTATCCACCCTAAAGAGTTTACAACTTTTGTTCGTAACTTTAACCCGTTCTTGGGTGCAACTAACCTGCACACAACAACAGACTTCATCTATGAGCCATTGGTAGTTTTCAACGAAATGCATGGTAACACGCCTGTATTCCGTCTAGCAGAAAACTTCAAAATGGCCGATGACCTAATGAGCGTAACTTTCGATATTCGTAAAGGCGTGAAGTGGTCTGACGGTAAAGCATTTACTGCTGACGATGTTGTTTACTCATTCAACCTAGTAAAAGAAAAACCTGAACTAGACCAGTCTGGTATCAACTCTTGGGTTACTGGCGTTGAAAAAGTTAACGATTACCAAGTGAAGTTCCGTCTAAGTGAAGCGAACTCAAACGTTCCTTACGAAATCGCGAAAGTACCAGTTGTACCGAAGCACGTATGGAGCAAAGTGAAAGATCCATCAACATTCACTAACGAAAACCCAGTAGGTACTGGTCCATTCACAGAGATCGATACTTTCACTCCTCAGCTATACATCCAGTGTGAAAACCCGAACTACTGGGATGCAGCTAACCTAGATGTAGACTGTCTACGTGTTCCTCAAATTGCGAACAACGACCAGTTCCTAGGTAAGATTGTTAACGGCGAAATGGACTGGACGTCTTCATTCGTTCCTGATATTGACCGTACTTACGCTGCAGCAAGCCCTAGCCACCACTACTGGTACCCGCCTTCAGGCACTCAAGCGTTTGTTGTGAACTTCAAGAACCCAGACGCAGCTAAAAATGAAGCGCTAACAAACGTTGATTTCCGTCGTGCATTCTCTATGGCACTTGACCGTCAAACTATTATCGATATCGCATTCTACGGCGGCGGTACAGTGAATGACTTCGCATCTGGTCTAGGCTACGCATTCGAAGCATGGTCTGACGAAGCAACACACAACAAGTACAAAGGCTACAACACGTACAATGTTGAAGGTGCTAAGAAGCTTCTATCAAAAGCTGGCTTTAAAGACGTAAACAAAGACGGTTTCGTTGATACTCCATCAGGCAAGTCTTTTGAACTTCTAATTCAATCTCCAAACGGTTGGACAGACTTCAACAACACAGTACAGCTAGCAGTTGAACAACTAGCTGAAGTAGGCATCAAAGCTCGTGCTCGTACACCAGATTTCTCTGTGTACAACCAAGCGATGCTAGAAGGTACTTACGACGTGGCGTACACCAACTACTTCCACGGTGCAGATCCACACTTGTACTGGGATAGCGGCTACAACTCTAAACTGCAATCTGGTGACGGTATGCCTCGCTTCGCGATGCACTTCTACAAGAACGAGAAACTAGATGGTCTACTTAACAGCTTCTACAAAACAGCTGATAAGCAGAAACAGCTAGAGATTGCTCACGGTATTCAGCAAATCATCGCTCAAGACCAAGTAACTATCCCTGTGATGTCTGGTGCTTACATGTACCAATACAACACAACTCGCTTCACTGGTTGGTGGAACGAAGAAAATCCTAAGGGCCGTCCAAACATTTGGGCTGGTATCCCAGAGCGTCTACTTCACGTACTGGACCTAAAACCAGTTAAATAAGTAGAAGTTCATTCCTCGCGGCACACCTTCCGTGTGCCGCCTATAAAAAATCCCCTCGTGACCAAAGCAACATATGGCGCTCGTCGTCAGGGGATTTTTCGCTCTAAATTTCGCTAGGAGCGACCTGAAACCAGAAACAGGGAAAAAATCTGGGTGAGTAAGGTGTGAGTTATGGGTTATTTTTTAAGACGTTTGTCGTTCTATCTTGTCGCGCTCTTGGTTGCAGCGACGTTAAACTTCATTATTCCGCGAGCAATGCCTGGTGACCCAGTTACCATGATGTTCGCTAACGCTTCAGTACAGGTTACGCCAGAAAGAATCGCAGCAATGAAAGAGTTGCTAGGTTTCGTTGATGGTCCTATTTACATTCAATACCTGTCATACATCAAAAACATTCTAAGCTGGGAGCTAGGTACTTCTATTCAGTTTTACCCGCTTTCAGTTAACAGCCTACTAGGTAGTGCATTCGGCTGGTCTCTATTTCTTGCTGGTACTGCAGTAGTACTTTCGTTCTCGATTGCCTCTATACTAGGTATCTTCGCGGCATGGAAACGTGGCAGCAAATATGATGCTTTCGTTACGCCAGGCACACTGATTGTTCAAGCGATTCCACAAATGGTTATCGCAATGCTAGCGCTATTTACTTTCTCAATCGGTCTGAAATGGTTCCCATCAGGTTACGCTTACACTCCAGGTACTATTCCAGATTGGACTAGCTGGGAGTTCCTAAAAGACGTTGGTTACCACGCAATCCTACCATTATTCTGTGCAACGATTGTTCAGATTGGTGGCTTCCTGGTAAACATGCGTAACAACATGATCAACCTTCTTGCTGAAGATTACATCACAATGGCAAAAGGTAAGGGTCTGAGCGAAAACCGCGTAGTATTCAATTACGCTGCACGTAACGCTCTTCTACCAAGTGTGACAGCACTTTCCATGTCACTAGGTATGGCGATTGGTGGTCAGCTAATTATCGAGATGATCTTCAACTACCCTGGTCTAGGTACCGTTCTTCTAAACGCAATTCACGCACGTGACTACCAAGTACTTCAAGGTCAGCTAATCATCATGACCATGTTCATGCTGTGCTTCAACTTAATGGCTGACATGCTGTACATGATTCTAGATCCTCGCCTACGTAAGGGAGGCAAATAATCATGAAAGATCTATTCAAACTAATTCTGGGCAACCCGTTCGCACGTATTGGCCTAGGTATCGTAACTGTGTTCCTGTTCGTGGCAATTGCCGCACCATTAATTACCAAGCATGCTCCTGACAAACGTACAGGTAATCCACATGAGTACCCGGGCTTTGTTGTGAAGCAGGCGCAGAATAACCCTGATGGTTGGGTCGCGAAAAACCTTGCTGATGACCGTCGCACACTGATCATGTCTAAGAAGGCTGACCATGTTATGGGTACAACTCGTATGGGTCGTGATGTTTGGTCTCAAGTGGCTTACGGTGCTCGAGTATCGCTAGGTGTTGGCTTTGGCGCAGGCATTATTGTGTGTTTCTTAGCAACGGTAATCGGTATCTCAGCTGGCTACTTTGGTGGTCGTGTCGATGACATTTTGAGTGCAGCAATGAACATCATGCTGGTAATTCCTCAGTACCCACTATTGTTCGTACTTGCTGCTTTCATTGGGGAGGCAGGCCCGCTCACCATTGCCTTGATCATCGCTGGTACCTCCTGGGCTTGGGGCGCCCGTGTCGTTCGCTCTCAGACGATGGCACTGCGCGAGAAAGAGTTTGTGAAAGCCGCTGAAGTACTGGGTGAATCGTCGTTCCGTATTATCTTCGTTGAGATTTTGCCAAACCTTATCCCTATCGTGGGCGCAAGCTTCATCGGTTCGGTAATGCTAGCAATCAACACAGAAGCGGTAATCTCGTTCCTAGGTCTAGGCGATGCAAATACTATCAGCTGGGGCATCATGCTGTACAACGTACAGACTTCGTCTGCAATGCTTATCGGCGCATGGTGGGAAGTACTAGCTCCTTGTATTGCACTGACTCTACTGGTTACAGGTCTTGCTCTACTGAACTTCGCAGTAGATGAAATTGCTAACCCTCAGCTTCGTTCTCACAAAGGCATGAAGCGTTGGAAGAAATTGGCAGCACAAGACAAGAAAGAACGTGAGCCAGAATTGGCACCACAAAATGCACTATGGAGCGGAGATAAATAATCATGACTGCACCACTAATTTCTATCCGTAACCTATGCGTAGACTACATTACAGACGCGGGCGATGTCCGCGCCTGTAACAACGTCAGCTTTGATATTGCACCAGGCGAAGTATTCGGCCTAGCCGGTGAATCAGGCTGTGGTAAATCAACCGTTGCATTCTCGCTAATGCGCCTTCATAAGCCGCCAGCGTTTATCACAGGTGGTGAGGTTATCTTCAACGGTGAAGATATCCTCAAATACAGCGATGACCGCATGCAAGCCTTCCGCTGGAGCGAGATGTCGATGGTATTTCAAAGCGCAATGAACGCTTTGAACCCAGTTCTTACTATGGAAGAGCAGTTCTGTGATGTAATCATGCGTCATACCAATATGACTCGTGCTCAAGCGAAAGTTCGCGCTGAAGGTTTATTGGAAATCGTAGATATCCACCCTAGCCGTCTAAACGATTACCCGCACCAGTTCTCTGGTGGTATGCGTCAGCGTCTGGTTATTGCTATTGCTTTGGCTCTGAATCCAAAAATGATCATCATGGATGAACCAACGACGGCACTAGACGTAGTGGTTCAGCGTGAGATTCTGCAGAAGATCTATGCACTTAAAGAAGAGTTTGGCTTCTCCATTTTGTTCATCACCCATGACTTGTCATTGATGGTCGAGTTCTCTGACCGCATCGGCATCATGTACTCGGGTGAACTGATTGAAGTCGCGCCTTCTAAGCAAATTCTGGAAAGTCCTTACCACCCTTACACTAAAGGTTTGGGTAGCTCTTTCCCTCCATTAACTGGTCCTAAAACCAAATTGACTGGTATTCCAGGCAACCCTTTGAACTTACTAGAAGTTCCTCAAGGCTGCCGCTTCCAAGCTCGTTGCGAACGCGTCCACGAAGCTTGTACTCGAGTACCAACTCAGCTGCGTCAAATTGAACCTGGTCGTTTCTCAAACTGCCACTTATACGGCGATCCGATTGCTCAAGCCAAGGTTTAACAACAAAAAATAACGCTAGCTAAGAACAAAATTACACTGGAGAGAATTATGAGCAAACAACTCGGCGAACTGCTGATTGAAGGTAAAAATGTCGTTAAGGACTTCCCTTTAAACAGTAACTCAATCAAGCAGTCTAAGATGCGTGCTATCAACGACGTATCATTCAAAATGTACAAAAGCCGCGGTTTGTCAGTAGTAGGTGAATCTGGTTCAGGTAAATCTACTACCGCAAAAATGATTGCGAAAATGTACGCCCCGACCGATGGCATCATCGAGTACAAAGGTCGCGATATTCAAGATATCACGTCTAAGCACGATTTGATGACCTACCGTGAAGGCGTACAAATGGTATGGCAAGACCCGTTTGGCTCGCTAAACCCAACACACAACATCTTCCACCATATCGCTCGTCCATTGCTTATCCACAAAAAGATAGCTCCGGGCAACAAGAAAGAACTGGAAGAGCGTGTATACGACCTATTGGAACAAGTTGGTCTGATCCCACCAAAAGAGACCGCACAAAAGTTCCCTCATCAGCTATCTGGTGGTCAGCGTCAACGTGTTAACTTGGCACGTAACATCGCAGTGGGTGCAGAAGTGGTTCTAGCAGATGAACCTACGTCAATGCTAGACGTATCAATTCGTGCAGGTGTACTTAACCTGATGGAAGAAATGAAGTTTGAGAAGCAAATGTCTCTGCTTTACATCACTCACGATATCGCAACAGCGCGTTACATCGCTGAAGATCTCGCAGTTATGTATGTAGGCCACATGGTTGAATGGGGCGATACCGAGGAAATCATTCACGATCCGCAACACCCATATACACAGTTGTTGGTTTCAGCGGTACCCGATCCATCGAAGTCAATTCACGAGAAGTTGAAAGGCAACAAAGGTGAGATCCCTCTTTGGACACCTGAGTCTGTAGGTTGTCCATTTGCAGGACGCTGTGTTCATGCAACAGAAAAATGTCGTGAGCGACTGCCTGGTGTGACGCAACTGTCCGATAACCACTTTGTTCGTTGTTACTTATTCGAAGATTAATCATAACGAGGGTCAGGTATCAACCTGACCCCTTTTTCCATTTTATTTTATTGTTTCCCGGAGAAATCGAATGCTGCTACTGACTAACCACATTGGTTACGAGCGCCTGGGCCCTAAGAAAGCGATCATCCAGACGAGCCGACCACGTCTGTCTTCTTACACAGCTTTACTCGTATGCGCAGATAGCCACCAGACGGTCGCAACTCTGACAGTAGAGAAGCAAGGCAAAGTAGCAAACTGGCATCAAGGTCATTTCTACCTTATCGACTTTTCCTCATTTAATACTCCAGGGCACTATTACCTTCGTTTCGATCATTTACGCTCGTCTCACTTTGAGATCGGTGAACATATTCTTCTCGATTGCACGCTGTCTGATGTGATCCACTACTTTAAATCTCAACGTTGTGGTGGCATTTTCGATCAACAAGATCGTCAAGCACCACTGCTTAATTCAAATGAAACCGCTGATGTTCACGGCGGTTGGTATGATGCATCGGGTGACGTCAGCAAATATCTGAGCCATTTGTCATACGCGAACTATCTGAACCCACAACAAACACCAATGGTGGTGTGGAATATATTGAAAGGTTTGTCTCTGCTTGAAGGCAACGACAAACTGGCTAAATTCACTGCTACTCGCCTTCTCGAAGAAGCACTATTCGGCGCTGATTTCCTTGTTCGTATGCAAAACGAAAAAGGCTTCTTCTACATGACGGTGTTCGACAAGTGGAGTAAAGACACAGCGCAACGCGAGATCTGTGCCTACGAGACCCAGCTCGGTCATAAATTTGATGATTACCAAGCGGGCTACCGACAAGGCGCTGGTGTCTGCATTGCTGCACTAGCGGCAGCAGCACGTTTAGATGTTCACGGTGAATTCGACCAACAAAAATACCGTAATGCTGCAGAAAACGGTTACTGGCACCTAAAAGAACACAACACCCAATACTTGAATGATGGTGAAGAAAACATCATCGATGAGTACTGCGCGCTGCTTGCCGCAGTGGAGCTATTCAAGACGACGAAAGAAACGCGCTACTTAGAAGAAAGCCGCTTGTGGGCCAACCGTCTTTCAGCTCGTCAAATGAGTGATGAGCACATTCAACACTTCTGGTCAGCCAATCAAGATGGTAGCCGCCCTTATTTCCATGCGGCAGAAGCCGGGCTTCCTGTTATCGCGCTATGTGAGTACTTATCAATTGAAGACGACTCTGAGCGCGCATCACCAGTAAAACAAACCATCAACAGAGCGTGTGAATTTGAAGTCTCTATCACCAACAAAGTAACCAACCCATTTGGCTACCCTCGACAATACGTAAAAGGTGTGGATGAGGCCAAACGTGATGCGTTCTTTGTGGCACACAACAACGAATCCGGTTACTGGTGGCAAGGTGAAAATGCCCGCCTGGGTTCACTGGCAACCATGGCTTACGTGGCGCAACCTTTCATCGAGTCAGAAACTCTACAGCAGCAGCTTTCAAAACTGGCACAAGACTCTATGAACTGGATTGTTGGCTTAAACCCGTACGACATGTGCATGTTAGACGGTCACGGCCGCAATAACCCTGATTACCTTCCGCAATACGGTTTCTTCAACGCAAAAGGTGGCGTATGTAACGGCATTACTGGCGGCTTTGAAGATGAGGAAGACATTGCATTTAATCCACCAGCACAGAAAGACGACATGCTTCAAAACTGGCGCTGGGGAGAACAATGGATCCCACATGGTGCTTGGTATCTACTCGCCGTAATGAGTCAGGCTCAGCACATCTCAACTTTAGCGAACTCTCAAGCATTCAAGGAACAATAAACATGGGGATGTATTTTGTAGGTATTGATGGCGGTGGCACTTCATGTCGCGCCCGTATCAAAGACGCGCAAGGCAACTTCATTGGCGAAGCAAAAAGTGGTAGTGCCAACATTATGTTGGGAGCAGAAGTCGCAATGGCATCGATTCTTGAATCTATTGCTTCGGCAGCACAGCAAGGCGGCCTAACCCAACAAGACTTTGCCTCTATGCACGTAGGTTTAGCGCTTGCAGGAGCTGAGCATAAAACCTCTTGGCAATCTTTTATGGCTTTAGAACATCCTTTTGCCAGTATGACACTCAATACTGACGCATACGGTGCTTGTATCGGTGCACACAATGGTGAAGATGGCGCGATCATGATTGCAGGAACAGGTTCTTGCGGCATTTTCCTCAAAGGCCTTGAGCAACACGTTGTTGGCGGTCGTGAGTTCCCAATATCCGATCAAGGCGGCGGTGCCGTAATGGGTCTACGCCTAATTCAGCAAGTCTTGCTAGCAGAAGATGGCATCCGAGAAAAAACACCTCTGGCCGCGCACGTCATGGCTCATTTTGAAAATGACGTCGACAACGTGGTGGCATGGTCTAAGCAAGCTCTGCCTCGCGATTACGGCCAGTTCTCTCCAGCAATTTTCCAACATGCAGAACAAGGTGATGCACTGGCGATTGAAATGCTAAAGCAAACCGCAGCGGACATAGAAATGTTCTTAGTTGCTTTGAATAAGCGCGGCGCAACTCGTATTTGCTTGATGGGTAGCATTGCTGAGCGAATTCTGCACTGGCTATCTCCACCAGTACAACAATGGGTGGTAGAGCCTCAGTTTGATGCGATTGAAGGGGCAATTATGTTTGCTGGCAAGCCAGAACATAACCTTTACTCGGTGAGTGTTGAGTAGGAGTGAACATGGAATATCGTGTTGATTTAGTGGTCCTTTCTGAGCAAAAACAAAACTGCCGTTTCGGACTCACCTTTCATAACTTGAGCGATCAGGACCTAAACAACTGGAGTCTGACCTTCGCATTTGATCGCTACATACTTCCAGATAGTGTTTCAAATGGTCAACTTACACAGATTGGTAGCTTTTGCACACTCAACCCTGAGGGTATGGTGCTGGCTGCCAACCATCACTACTACTGTGAATTTAGCATTGGCTCTAACCCATTCCGTTACTACTCGGATGGTTTTAATGAAGCGATAATCGACTTTATGGTAGATGGTCAACCTCAACGTGCTCAAGTCGATGTCACCCCTATCGTTTTAGCTTCACCTTATCGTGAGCGCAGTGACATTCCAGCAAGCTTAACCCACGCTCAGCCGCTGCTACCGAAACCAAATCATATTGAAGTCAATGAAGGCTACTTTACGCTGACTGAGCAATCTGGTGTTGCAACATATACCGATTTGGCTCAGCCAGCTCAAAATTGGTTCATAGACGAACTTCAGCGCATTCATCAGTTCTCTGTAAAAGAATCAAACAGTGGCAATGTAATATTTAAAGGAAACCCGACTTTAGACGAAGGCGTCTACAAGCTAAAGATATCGGAAGAATCGATTAAGATCGAAGCAGGTTCCACTTCCGGTTTTATACACGCGACAGCGACGTTATTGCAGCTAGTTAAGGCGGGGAGAGAAGCATCCACTCTCGATTTTGTCTGCGTCACAATCAAAGACAGCCCTCGCTTTCGTTACCGCGGCATGATGCTAGATTGTGCTCGTCACTTCCATTCTGTAGAGGAAGTGAAACGCCTCATTAACTTATTGGCACACTACAAGTTTAATACTTTTCACTGGCACCTCACTGACGACGAAGGTTGGCGAATTGAGATTAAATCCTTACCAGAACTAACCAGTATTGGGGCTTGGCGAGGTGTAAATGAAGCGGTTGAACCTCAATATACTCATTTATCTGAGCGTTATGGTGGCTTCTATACCCAAGAAGAAATCAAAGACGTTATTGAGTTTGCAGCGCAACGTAGCATCACGATTATTCCTGAAATTGATGTACCCGGACATTGCCGCGCAGCGATCAAATCTCTGCCGCACCTTTTGGTAGAGAAAGAGGACTCAACAGAATATCGTAGTATCCAGCACTACAACGACAATGTCATCAACCCTGCTCTACCGGGAAGCTACGAGTTTATCGACAAAGTTCTTGAGGAAGTAGCCGCTTTATTCCCAGCTCCTTATGTACATATCGGCGCCGACGAAGTACCTAATGGCGTGTGGTCAAAGAGCCCTGCATGCCAAGCGTTAATGGAGCAATTGGGTTACACCGATTACAAAGAGCTGCAAGGCCACTTCCTACGCCACGCCGAAGACAAGCTGCGCAAGTTGGGCAAACGTATGGTGGGCTGGGAAGAAGCTCAGCACGGCAATAAGGTCAGCAAAGACACCGTGATCTACTCATGGTTAAGCGAAGAAGCAGCACTGAACTGCGCTCGCCAGGGCTTTGATGTGGTGCTACAACCAGCACAAACCACTTACTTAGACATGACTCAAGATTACGCACCAGAAGAGCCAGGTGTGGACTGGGCGAACCCGTTGCCACTAGAGAAAGCCTACAACTACGAGCCGTTAGCAGAAGTACCTGAAGACGACCCAATCAGAAAACGCATTTGGGGCATTCAAACCGCTCTATGGTGCGAAATCATCAACAACCAATCGCGCATGGACTACATGATTTTCCCTCGCCTAACGGCCATGGCTGAAGCATGTTGGACTGAAAAACAACACCGCAATTGGACCGACTATTTATCACGTTTGAAAGGACACCTTCCTCTGCTCGATTTGCAGGGAGTGAATTACCGTAAACCGTGGAAGTAATAACAAGCCAGATGCAACCGCATCACGCTTAAAGAGTTTTTAAATTTTTGGCTGCAGACGCAGCTTAGTAAAAAGGAAATACACAAATGAAATACGGCTATTTCGATAACGAGAATCGCGAATACGTCATCACTCGCCCTGACGTACCAGCACCATGGACAAACTACCTAGGTACTGAGAAGTTCTGTACGGTTATCTCGCACAACGCGGGTGGCTACTCGTTCTACAACTCTCCAGAATACAACCGTGTTACTAAATTCCGTCCTAACGCGACATTCGATCGCCCTGGGCACTACGTTTACCTACGTGATGATGAGACAGGCGATTACTGGTCACTCTCTTGGCAACCAGTTGCAAAAAGTCTAGACGAAGCAAGCTACGAAGTCCGCCATGGCTTGTCTTACTCTAAGTTCAAATGTGAATACAGCGGTATTACCGCAACGAAAACACTGTTCGTGCCAAAAGGCGAAGACGCTGAAATCTGGGATGTAGTAATTAAAAACACTTCAGATAAGCCACGTACGATCAGCGCATTCTCATTTGTTGAGTTCTCATTCAGCCACATTCAGTCTGATAACCAGAACCATCAGATGTCTCTGTATTCTGCGGGTACGTCATACAACGAAGGCGTGATTGAGTACGACCTGTACTACAACACGAACGATTTCGAAGGTTTCTACTACCTAGCTTCAACGTTTGACCCAGATTCATACGACGGCCAACGTGACAGCTTCCTAGGTCTATACCGTGACGAAGCAAACCCGTTAGCGGTAGAACAAGGTAAGTGTTTCAACACTGCACAGACTTGTTACAACCACTGTGGTTCTCTGCATAAGCAATTCACTATTCAACCAGGTGAGGAAGTGCGTTTTGCTTACATTCTAGGTATCGGTAAAGGCAATGGTGACCGTCTACGTGCTAAGTACCAAGACCTTGCAGAAGTAGATAATGCGTTTGCGGGTATCAAAGCACACTGGGATGAGCGTTGTGGCAAGTTCCAAGTGAAATCGCCAAACGAAGGTCTAGACACCATGATCAACGCTTGGACACTATACCAAGCAGAAACTTGTGTGGTGTGGTCTCGTTTTGCTTCGTTCATCGAGGTGGGTGGTCGTACTGGTCTTGGTTACCGCGATACAGCGCAAGATGCAATCTCAGTTCCTCACGCTAACCCAACAATGACGCGCAAACGTATCGTTGACCTACTGCGCGGCCAAGTGAAAGCGGGTTACGGTCTACACCTATTCGATCCAGATTGGTTCGATCCAGAGAAAGCTGACGTTAAACCATCGAAATCTCCAACAGTAGTTCCAACACCTTCTGATGAAGACAAGATCCACGGCATCGAAGACACATGTTCTGATGATCACCTATGGCTAGTTCCAACCATCTGTAAGTACGTGATGGAAACGGGTGAGCACAGTTTCTTTGACGAAGTGATCCCTTACGCAGATGGCGGCGATGCAAGCGTTTATGACCACATGAAAGCAGCGCTAGACTTCTCTGCGGAATACGTAGGTCAAACCGGTATCTGTAAAGGTCTACGCGCAGACTGGAACGACTGTCTAAATCTTGGTGGTGGTGAATCTTCAATGGTGTCGTTCCTACACTTCTGGGCACTGCAAGAGTTCATCGACCTAGCGAAATACCTAGGCAAAGAAGCCGACGTTGAGAAGTACACGGAAATGGCAGCAAACGTTCGTGAAGCGTGTGAAACACACCTTTGGGACGACGAAGGCGGCTGGTACATCCGTGGTCTGACGAAGAATGGCGACAAGATCGGTACAGCGCAACAAGCAGAAGGCCGAGTGCACCTAGAGTCAAACACGCTAGCGGTGCTTTCTGGTGCGGTATCTCAAGAGCGCGGTGAGAAAGCGATGGACGCAGTCGATGAGAACCTGTTCTCTGAATACGGCCTGCACCTAAACTCACCATCATTCGCAACACCAAACGATGACATCGGTTTCGTAACTCGCGTTTACCAAGGCGTAAAAGAGAACGGCGCTATCTTCTCACATCCAAACCCATGGGCTTGGGTAGCAGAAGCAAAATTGGGTCGTGGTGACCGTGCAATGAAATTCTACGATGCACTAAACCCATACAACCAAAACGATATCATCGAAAAACGTATTGCAGAACCATACTCATACGTGCAGTTCATTATGGGTCGTGACCACCAAGACCACGGTCGTGCAAACCACCCGTGGTTAACAGGTACATCTGGCTGGGCTTACTTCGCTGTTACCAACTTTATCCTTGGTGTGCGTACAGGCTTTGATGGTCTGACTATCGATCCATGTATCCCAACTAACTGGCCTGGTTTCGAAGTGACTCGTCAATGGCTAGGTGCAACGTACAACATCAAAGTGGTTAACCCAGACTCAGTAAGCAAAGGCGTTAAGTCGATTACCGTGAACGGTGAAGCAGTAAATGGTTCATCTGTACCAGTTCAAGCGGAAGGTTCAGTAAACGAAGTTATCGTTACTCTAGGTTAATCGTCTTTTAGGGGAGAGCTTCTCCCCTTTTGATTTATCCGATGCACTTGAGTTTGATGAGTGCATCGGTTCGCTAGCAAAGATTTAAGAAGCGGTGGGATGCCGCTCTTATCGAGGATCGAATCATGATCAAATTTGGTACAGGCGGCTGGCGTGCATTTATTGGTGAGGAGTTCACCAAAGATAATGTACGTTTGGTGGCTCAAGCAGTAGCAAACATTACCAACAACGAATCCGCTGCTGATCGCGGCTTTGTGATTGGCTATGACCGTCGTTTTCTTTCTGATAAAGCAGGTCGTTGGTTTGCTGAAGTATTGGCAGCAAACGGTATTGTGGTTAGCTTTATCGACAAGTTTGTCCCTACACCTATCGTGATGTTCAAAGCGAAGGAAATGGGCTGTGCTTACTCTGCATGTATTACCGCATCGCACAACCCAGCCGATTACAACGGCATCAAAGTCTTCATCGAAGGCGGTCGTGACGCAGATGAAATCATCACCCAAAAGATCGAATCACAAATCTCAACCCTAACAGTGAATGACGTGAGAAGCGTCGATTTCGAACAAGCAGTTGAAGACAAGCTGATTCAAATCATCAACCCTATGAACGAGTTTGTTGACTCGATCATCGACTTTATCGACATCGAGGCGATCAAGAAGGCGAATCTACGTGTGTTGATTGACCCAATGTTTGGTGTTGCGAAAAACGCGCTACAGACCGTATTGATCAACGGTCGCTGTGAAGTCGACGTGATCAACGATGGCAAGAACCCAGACTTCGGCGGCTTAATGCCATCACCAAGTGCAGCAACCCTTTACCGCTTGATGCACCTTGTAGAACAAGAAGGCTATGACATTGGTATTGGTACCGATGGCGACGCAGACCGCCTTGGTATTATCGACGAGAAAGGTCACTTCATTCATCCAAATGAAGTGTTACTGCTACTTTACTACTACCTACTTGAATACAAAGGCTGGACAGGTTCCGTGGTACGTAACATCGCAACCACTCACCTGTTGGATAAAGTCGCAGAAGATCACGGCGAGAAGTGCTTTGAGGTTCCAGTGGGCTTTAAGCACATCAGCTCTCAAATGGAAGCTGACGATTCATTGATTGGTGGTGAAAGCTCTGGCGGTCTAACTATTCGCGGTCACATCAAAGGTAAAGACGGCGTATTCGCATCAAGCCTATTGGTAGAAATGATTTCAGTAACTGGCAAGAAGCTGTCTGAGTTGCTGGATGAAATCTACGGTAAGTACGGGTATGCCTACATGGCAGAAGGCGATTGCAAGTTCAAACCGGCGCAAAAAGAAGTACTGTTCAACAAGATTTATGTTGAGAAACAGTTACCTGAATTTGAATTTGAAATCGAAAAAGTCAGCTACGAAGATGGGGCAAAAGTGTACTTCAAAAATGGCGGTTGGATCATCGCTCGTTTCTCAGGTACTGAACCATTGCTACGAATTTTTGCAGAGATGCAAGATAAAGACACTGCAGAACGTGTTCTTCAACAGTTTAAGGACTTTCTGTCCTTATAGCTAAATTGTGTGCCCGCTTCGTGCACACGACCTATAGGTGAAGAACACTTGCCCGGCGACATACCCGCCGGGCCTTTTTATTTTTGACGATACTACTTAGGCGAAAGCCAACACGCCTTGAGTTTCGACTTTCACCGTCACACTATCACCAACATTCAACGCTTGGGTTGAAGTTGCCAACAGTCGGTCACCATTGACATCAATCACGTAGCGGCAGTGGTCACCCATAAAGTGCTGCTCAAGTACTTTGACCGCACTCTCTTCATCAGCAGCAATTTGCACATGTTGAGGGCGAAGCAGTAATGCACATTCTGCATCAACTTGGATTTCTTGCTGAGCATTGGCTTCCACCACACCAAGATGAGTTTCAAATTCACTTTCAGAAATGCGCTTCGCTGCAAGGTAGCTACCACCACCTAAGAAGTCTGCAACAAATTTGCTCGAAGGCTGGTAGTAAAGCTCAGAGGCTGTTCCATATTGCTCGATTACACCGTGGTTCATTACTGCCATCTTATCGGCAAACGCAAACGCCTCTTCACGACTGTGAGTAACGAAAATTGCGGTAACGCCTTGCTCTTTAAAGATTTTACGGATCTCTCGGATAAGTTCATGGCGAACTTGGGTATCGATATTGGAAAACGGTTCATCCAACAACAGAAGATCAGGTTTGTAAGCCAGTGAGCGGGCAATCGCCACGCGCTGCTGCTGACCACCAGAAAGCTGGTGAGGATAACGATCACCGTAGCCTTTAAGGTGAACTAAGCCGAGCATTTCTTCTACTTTGAGAAGCTTTTGCTGCGCCGTTTCATTTTTCAAGCCAAAAGCGATGTTCTCTGCCACTGTCAGATGCGGAAATAAGGCATAGTCTTGGAAGATCATACCGATATTACGCTGCTCTGGTGGTAACCAGTTTTCACCGTCATCAATAGTGAGACAATTCAAGCTCATTTGACCAGAGCTTAGCGGCAACAAACCAGCAATGGCTTTCAATAGCGTTGTCTTACCGCAACCACTCGCGCCGAGCAGGCACACGATCTGTCCTTGTTCAACTTCTAATGAAAGTGATTCAAGGACGGTTTGATCGTCATACTGACAAGTTAGGTTTTTAATCGATAGTGCGCAGCTCATCAGTGATTTTGCTCCAGTGAACGGTTAACAACAACAAGCGGGATCAACCCAACTAGGACCAGTAATACTGCTGGTAGAGCAGCAAGTTCCAAATGCTCGTCCGAGGCGAAGTTGTATACATACGTCGCCAAGGTTTCAAAGTTAAATGGACGCAATAATAGTGCAGCATTGAGCTCTTTCATCGACTCAATAAACACCAACAAACCAGCAATCAGTGCACCACGTTTAACCAGAGGGAAGTGCACTCGCCAAAGCATGGTATTAGGCGTACAGCCCATGGTACGGGAAGCCATATCTAGCGACGGAGAGATCTTATTTAAGTTACTTTCGACACTACCAATCGCCACAGCGGAGAAACGCACCACCATCGCAAAAATCAGCGCAAACATAGAGCCAGAAAAAATCAGTCCAGGTCTGCCCCATTCCATCGCTTTAGCAATATCGTTAACACGGTGATCCATAAACAGCACTGCCACCATGACACCAATCGCAAGTACAGTGCCTGGAACCGCATAGCCCATTGAAGACAGACGCATGAAAGCTAAGCTAGAGCGGCCGCCGTTTACGCGTTGACTGAAGTTCACAGTCAATGCAATCGCAACACCGATGATGGCAGCCACGACTGACACCACCAAACTGTTCCATGCATATTCACGAAACTCCGGTGTCCAACTTTGTGCAAAGTAAGTAATCGCGTAATCAATTAACTGTAGCAATGGGAAGATGAACGCAATTGCTACCAAACCCCAACACCAAATCAGTGCGCCCCACTTTCGCCAACCTTTTAGCTCATAACGGAAATCTTCATGACTATTAAACTGGCTTTGGAATAACTTCTGTTTGCGGCGGCTGTAGCGCTCGGCACTCAGTAACAACACCACAATCATCAACATCATGGCTGAGATCTTCGCGGCTGCATTTAAGTTCGAGTAGCCTAGCCAAGTATCGTAAACGGCAGTAGTCAGCGTGTTCACCGCAAAATAGCTGACGGTGCCGAAATCGCCAATGGTTTCCATTGCAACCAGAGACAGGCCAACAGCGATAGAAGGCCTGACAAGCGGCAAAGAGATGCGCCAAAAGCTTTCCCAAGGAGAACATTTCAGTAAGCGTGCACTTTGTAACAAAGAGACGTTCTGTTCCATAAATGCCGCTCGGCAAAGCAAGTAAACGTATGGGTAAAGAACAAGAGAAAGAACGAAAGTGGCACCGCTCAAGGTACGGATATCAGGGAACCAATATTCGCCAGGTCCCCATCCCGTTATATCACGCAAAAAGATCTGAATCGGCCCAGCAAAGTCAAACCAATCAGTAAAGATGTAACCAATGATATAGCCCGGCATCGCAAGCGGCAGAACCAGTGCCCACTGCAACCACTTCTCGGTTGGCAGCTTGCACATCGCCATAAACCAAGCACTTGGGATTCCAAGAATCAAAGAAAGGAGCATCACACCTGCAGTCAGGACTACGGTGTTATAGATGTAGGTTGGCATAACCGTCGACATCAAATGTGTGAACAGGTCATCCGTCTCGCCAATGGCGGTATAGAAGATCGCTAAGATCGGCAAAACCAGTAACAGGGTAATCACCCCACTACTGGTTTTCCATAGAGAATGTTTATTCTTCATTGCCTAAATACTGCAAGGCTGTATGAAATACAGATGCGTCTGCAAATACATCTCATATCCTTTAATCAAATGGGGGTATAGTTATACCCCCACATGGAATTAAAGGTCAAATTTCACTTCATCTAGTAGCTTAATTGCCGCTTCGTGGTGAGAAGCGATATCGTCTAGAGAAACCGTATCCGCTTTGAAGTCACCCCAAGATTCCACAAGTTCAGAACGCTTAACGCCTTCTTTTACTGGGTACTCGTAGTTTACTTCTGCGTACATTTGCTGCGCTTTGTCACCCGTTAGGAATTCCATTAGCTTCACAGCGTTGTCTTTGTTTGGAGAGAACTTAGCCATCGCCATACCAGAGATGTTTACGTGTGTACCCGTTGTCTCTTGGTTAGGGAAGTTGATGTATACCGCATCAGCCCAAGCTTTTTGCTCTTTGTCGTTAACCATCTTACCTAGGTAGTAGCTGTTACCTAGAGAAACGTCACATAGACCTTCTTTGATTGCTTTAACTTGAGCACGGTCGTTACCTTGAGGCTTACGAGCTAGGTTCGCTTTTACGCCTTCTAGCCATTCTTTTGTCTCAGCTTCACCGTGGTGCGCGATCATAGAAGACACTAGAGATACGTTGTAAGGGTGCTTACCGCTACGCGTACAGATTTTGCCTTTGAATTCTGGCTTCGCTAGATCTGCGTAGTTGAAGTCGTTACCTAGTTTGCCAACACGGTCACGTGAAGAGTAAACGTTACGAGTACGTAGAGTCAGAGCAAACCACTCGTTTTCTTTGTCTTGGTACTGTGCTGGTACGTTTTCTTCGATGATTTTGCTATCTACCTTTTGAACTAGACCTTTGTTAGTCAGCTCCGCTAGACGGCTGATATCTGTAGTAAGGATTACGTCAGCTGGGCTGTATTCGCCTTCTTGAGCCAACTTCTCTGCTAGGCCTTTTTTGGCAAACTTCACGTTTACTTTAATGCCAGTTTCTTTAGTGAACTCGTTGAACATTGGCTCAACTAGGAAAGGTTGACGGTAAGAGTAGACGTTCACTTCTTCAGCAGCCATTGCTGTTGGAGCTAGAGTAGCGCAAGTAATCGCTGAAAGAGTTAGCAGTTTTTTCATTGTTTAATCCTTTACCATGCTAATGATAACGTTTATCAGTTGCGTTATTATATGCATGTTCAGTAGGAAAACAATGATGCTGCACAAAAAAACCTGCTCATCAGAGCAGGTTTTTGATTATTTACTTTGTAACTATTTATTTCAATATGACTGTTATTTCACAGTAACAAATTCAGGGTAGGCACCGACACCACAGTCATGCATATCCATACCTTCAAGCTCTTCTTCTCCCGATACGCGAATGCCGATGGTTGCTTTTAAGATTGCCCATACCACAAGGCTCGCACCGAATACCCAAGCAAAGATAACAGCCGCACCTAGAAGCTGTGCGCCGAACGTTGCATCACCATTACTTAGCGGTACAACCATTAAACCAAAGAAACCACACACACCGTGTACAGAGATAGCACCTACAGGGTCATCAATCTTCACTTTATCTAGACCGATGATACTGAATACCACTAGCGCGCCCGATACTGCACCGATTGCGACTGCGTAAAGTGGTGATGGTGATAGAGGATCTGCCGTGATGGCAACAAGACCTGCCAATGCACCGTTAAGAATCATAGTTAGATCAGCTTTACCCCAAGTCGTTTTACATACGAGTAATGCTGCGATTGCACCTGCTGCCGCTGCTGCGTTTGTATTAAGGAAGATTTGACCTACCGCTGTCGCGTTTTCAAAATCAGATACCATCAACTGAGAACCGCCATTGAAGCCGAACCAACCAAACCAAAGAATGAACGTACCCAATGTAGCTAGAGGCATGTTTGAACCAGGAATTGGGTAGATTTCGCCATTTTTACCGTATTTACCTTTACGAGCACCCAGAAGTAATACACCTGCAAGAGCTGCTGCTGCACCCGCCATGTGTACGATACCTGAGCCAGCAAAGTCACTGAAACCTGCTTCTGATAGGAAACCACCGCCCCATGTCCAGTAACCTTCCATTGGGTAGATAAATGCCGTCAGCACTGCAGAGAAGATGAGGAAAGACCAAAGCTTCATACGCTCTGCTACCGCACCAGATACCACTGACATTGCTGTTGCGACGAATACCACTTGGAAGAAGAAATCCGACTCTAACGAGTGATCTGCGCCTTCACCTTGTGTGCCAATTAGCGCACCAAATGATGGTAACCAGCCACCTTCGCCATTATCAACGTACATAATGTTGTAGCCGACCAATAGGAACATGGTACAAGCAATCGCGTACAGACAGATGTTTTTGGTTAGAATTTCTGTTGTGTTTTTCGAGCGAACTAAGCCCGCTTCCAGCATGGCAAAGCCAGCTGCCATCCACATAACCAACGCACCAGAAATGAGGAAGAAAAAGGTGTCGAGTGCGTAACGTAATTCAGTTACCGTTGTTGTTAATTCCATGATAGTTCTCCAATCCCTTGAATTCTTAAAGTGCTTCTGCGTCCATTTCACCAGTACGAATACGTACTGCTTGATTTAGGTCGTAGACAAAAATCTTACCGTCACCAATCTTTCCCGTTTGAGCCGCTTTAGTGATGGCCTCTACCACACGATCCACATTGTCTGCATGGGTTGCGATTTCTAGTTTTACTTTTGGTAGAAAGTCGACTTGATACTCGGCGCCACGGTATAGCTCCGTGTGGCCTTTCTGACGACCAAAACCTTTAACCTCTGATACTGTCATCCCTTCAATACCGACATCAGCCAATGCTTCGCGCACATCGTCTAATTTAAAAGGTTTTATAATGGCATTAATGATTTTCATTGAATCTTCTCCGCAGCTTTCATCCTGAAACATTTGTATTAATCCAAGCGGCGTGCCAACTTTTTATCTTGTTGATTTATATGGAATTAGCAAAATTAACAAACTTATAAACAAAAAGGGCGCACCATATCGGTGCGCCCTTCTCACAAATATAAGGCAACCCTAATTAGGCTCCCCAAAACTGTGCGTTAAATGTTCAAAAAGTCTTTCCATTGCTCTATCAGGGTACAAAAGTCTTCAATACCACAACTGGCTGTACTCTCTACATCGTAGAAGTCAAACTCGCTTTCCATTTCCACTTCATACTCATGGCCCAATGCGTTTTCTTGCACTAGCACCTCGTCACCATGGATCATCAAACTGATCTCTGCACCGGTTAATCTATGCTCTTGAGATGGCGAAGAAAATGCCTGATCAATTAAGGCTTCAACTTGCGCGATTTTCGCTGGGTCTTTACCAATTTCTTCTTGCAACCAACGACCTACAATCTCGTGCCCCATGCTGCATTTGACATAGTATTCGCCCATCAATGTGTTGCGGATGAATTCAAATTCCATCGTGATCGCCTTTTCGTATCAATTTGGTGCGGAGTATACAGGGAGATGTTGAATGGGAGAAGCGGGAGACGGGAGCTCTCTCCATGGCTTGTTTAAAAGAGATTCCCGACAGCACTCCTTCGTCGCTTTCGGGAATGACATCGTTTTTTCTCTCAGCTATTTAATCGTCATCCTCAAGAGCGAGGCACAAGTGAGTTGGGGATCTCTTAATACGTAGCCTAAAAGAGATTCCCGACTGCACTCCTTCATTGCTTTCGGGAATGGCATCGTTGTTACTCTTAGCTATTTAATCGTCATCCTCAAGAGCGAGGCACGAGCGAGTTGGGGGTCTCTCAATACGTTGTCTAAAAGAGATTTCGACTACCCCCTCCCTCACTCTAGGAAACGGCGTAGTTCTAGTATCTCGAAGCGCAGCGTTCCACAAAAGAAAGCGCCCACCAAGTGGTGGGCGCTTAATTAAGTATTAGCAAAGCTCGCTAAAATTATGCAGGCTCTTGGAAGATAACCTCTGCCGCTTTCTTGGTGTACTCATCCATCTTGTGGAAGTTCAAGTAACGGTAAGTATCTGCTGCTGTTGCATCGATTTGCTTCGCGTATTCCAAGTACTCTTCCTTCGTTGGAATCTTACCTAGAATTGCACCAACCGCTGCTAGCTCAGCTGAAGCAAGGTATACATTTGCACCTGTACCTAGACGGTTCGGGAAGTTACGCGTTGAAGTCGACATTACTGTTGCTTTGTCTGCTACACGTGCTTGGTTACCCATACATAGCGAACAACCAGGAGTTTCAATACGAACACCTGCGCGGCCGTAAATACCGTAGTAGCCTTCTTCCGTCAGTTGGTCGCGGTCCATCTTCGTTGGTGGCGCTACCCATAGACGAGTATCTAGTTGACCACCGAATTGCTCTAGCAGTTTACCTGCTGCACGGAAGTGACCAATGTTAGTCATACAAGAACCGATGAACACTTCATCAATCTGTGTGCCTTGAACTTCTGATAGAAGACGAGCGTCATCTGGATCGTTCGGTGCACATAGGATTGGCTCGTGAATATCTGCTAGGTCGATTTCGATGATGTGCGCGTATTCCGCGTCTGCATCCGCTTCCATCAACTCTGGGTTAGCCAACCACTCTTCCATCGCTGTGATGCGACGCTCGATAGTACGACGGTCGCCGTAACCTTCCGAGATCATCCACTTAAGCATGGTGATGTTTGAGTTTAGGTATTCTTCAATAGACTCTTGAGACAGCTTAACGGTACAACCTGCCGCTGAACGCTCCGCTGACGCATCCGATAATTCGAAGGCCTGCTCAACCGTTAGGTGCTCAACACCTTCGATTTCTAGTACGCGACCGGAGAATTCGTTGATCTTACCTGCTTTCTCAACCGTCAATAGACCTTGTTGAATTGCGTAGTAAGGAATCGCATGTACAAGGTCACGTAGCGTAATACCCGGCTGCATTTCACCTTTAAAGCGCACCAAGATTGACTCTGGCATATCCAGTGGCATAACACCTGTCGCGGCAGCGAATGCAACCAGACCGGAGCCTGCTGGGAATGAAATGCCTAGAGGGAAACGAGTATGCGAGTCGCCACCTGTACCTACAGTATCAGGTAGAAGCATACGGTTTAGCCATGAGTGGATTACACCATCACCCGGACGAAGTGATACACCGCCACGGTTCATGATGAAGTCAGGTAGCGTGTGGTGCGTGTTTACATCGACTGGTTTTGGATACGCAGACGTGTGACAGAATGACTGCATCACAAGATCAGCTGAGAAGCCCAGACACGCAAGGTCTTTTAGCTCATCACGAGTCATAGGACCGGTTGTATCCTGAGAACCAACTGTCGTCATCTTAGGCTCACAGTATTGACCTGCACGTACACCTTCAACGCCACATGCTTTACCCACCATCTTCTGAGCTAGCGTATAGCCTTTATCAGAATCTGAAGGGTCAACTGGCTTAGCAAATAAATCGGTTTCTTCTAGACCAAGTGATGCACGAGCACGGCTTGTTAGACCACGACCGATGATAAGAGGAATACGACCACCAGCACGAACTTCATCAAGTAATACTTTGCTCAGTTCAAAGTTAGAGATCTCTTCACCGTTTTTACGCACAACACCTTCGTATGGGAAGATATCAATCACATCACCCATATTCATGTTTTGTACGTCTAGTTCAATTGGTAGTGCACCAGAATCTTCCATCGTGTTGTAGAAAATTGGAGCGATCTTACCACCCAGACAAATACCACCGGTGCGCTTGTTTGGTACGTATGGGATATCTTCACCCATAAACCAAAGCACTGAGTTAGTCGCTGACTTACGAGAAGAACCGGTACCAACAACATCGCCCACATAGGCCAGTGGGATACCATCTTTTTGCAGTTCTTCAATTTGATTGATAGGACCAACGCTGCCTGGTTGATCTGGCACGATGCCATCACGTTCCATCTTCAGCATCGCTTTCGCGTGTACTGGGATGTCAGGACGAGACCAAGCATCTGGTGCTGGAGACAAGTCATCGGTGTTGGTTTCACCAGTAACTTTAAATACTTTAACAGTAATCTGTTCCGCGACTTTCTTCTTCGATGTGAACCATTCTGCGTCCGCCCATGATTGCAGGACTTGCTGTGCGAATGCATTACCAGCTTTGGCTTTCTCTTCTACATCATAGAAAGCATCGAACATCAGTAGGGTATGAGACAACGCTTTAACTGAAATTGGCGCCAGTAGATCATCGTCTAGGAATTCAACTAGAGGAGCGATGTTGTAACCGCCTTGCATCGTACCTAGTAGCTCAGCCGCTTTTTCACGGCTTACTAATGGTGATTCCACTTCACCTTTTGCTACCGCCGTTAGGAAACCTGCTTTTACATAGGCAGCTTCATCTACACCCGGTGGGATACGGTTCTCTAGTAGGTCAAGAATAAATGCTTCTTCACCTTGTGGGGGATTTTTCAGAAGTTCAACAAGTCCAGCAACTTGTTCAGCGTCTAGCGGTTTAGGAACAACTCCTTCGGCAGCACGCTCTTCGACGTGTTTACGGTAGGCTTCAAGCACGACTTTTTTCCTCTCATTGCGGTTCCTCCTTTTTAATTACTATTTTTCAAAGTAAAGGAGTGAACATCCTTGGAAACTTGGCTCTCCATTGCCCTTGTTTTCATTCAATTCTGATTGAGAAACAGCGCCGTAGAGGCCAAACTGTGGGCGAAAGGATAGCAAATTTAACGTTAAATTAAAATCTCATCATTTTGACCAACATAGCAACTTACGACTAAAGTCCGGTAAATTTTGGCTAAATATGCGGAGATCTTGCTATCCTACTCCCGGTTATTTAAATGATGTTCCAACGATCAGGTACACTGCATCTAAATTCTGCTCTGTACGACCGTATGCCAACATGATCGGCCCAACTGGAGAGTCTACTCCAAAGAAAACCGACGCAGCATTATACAGTGGCGCCTCATGCAACTTGAGATCGTTGTCTGACCAAACACCACCGTGTTCAAGGGACGCACCTAGATAAACAGGTGCTTCAAACAGCCCGAAGTCGTTATCCATCCATTTATAACGATACACCAAGCTGGTATAGAATAAGTTTTGTCCAATTAAGCTATTACGTGGAATGCCTGACAAATTCAAAAAGCCGCCAAGTTCACGAGGGTCAAGAGGGATAGAAGAATTTTTGCTCTCAACAAAGCTGTATTCCGCCTGTCCGACTAAAGTATGACGGCTATGGGTCACCGCCCCTTTAAAACGCGCCGTAATTTCGTACACGGTATCTTCAATATCACCCTCAACATTGGTTTGACGAAAATCCTCTGGACTCTTGTCATGAGATACCAAGTAATCTAAATCAATCAACATACCTCGCGTAGGAAACGCAAAGTCATCCAAAGTATCTAAACGATAATTGGCAAACACTCCTAGGCGGTTGTAGTCAAAAGTCCCAGCTGAAGCAATCGTAGACGCTTCGATCTCACCTTTGGTATAACGACCACCAACGCGAAACTCTTGCCATAGAGTAGGCTGCACGCCTGCCGCGAGCTCAGCAATGAACTCGGTATAAGAAACCGGAAGGAAATCATACACTGAACCTATATCCGGATTTTCTATGTCACTAAAAGGCCAGTTGCGATTTTCATTGTTGTAATTGAGCTTACTGGAAACAAACAGCTGTTGACTTGAAAGCACTGGCGAATAGAGTTCTGCTTCGATCAACTTATCAGTGCCCATATCAACATTGAACGTCAGCTCCGCACCATGCGAGTTTAAGTTGGTGAAATTTGCCGACATTCCAATGCCATACTGACTGTCAGTATTGAAGTCGTCTTCCAAGAAGAATCGAAAGTTGAGGTAGTTTGGTCCCCATGACTTTTCGTTTACCTCAAAGACCAGTAGGTTGACGCCTTCGATCTCTTCAAAGTGGTAAGTAATCAGTTCAAAACGATCCAATGCGTATAGATTTTCTACCGCTTTTTCGATCTCAGCAGTGGTTAACTGACGTCCAGTATCAAGCTCTAAACGGTTGGTAAGAAGCACATCAGTATAGTGGGTATTATTCACTAGCACGATCTGATCAACAACGCGCTCATCACCATATTCAAGGTCTTTTCGCGCGGTCTGCTTGTGCTCAATGTACTCTTGATATTCCGCGTTCGAGACACTCAGCCCCTTGAGCTTCGACTCAAGCTTTTTTGTAATCTCGTAGCCTGCTTGAAACGCACCTGGCATTTTGTTGAATTCAACTGTCTCCATCTGCCCCACATCAGGACGAATATAAACATCATCGCCGTGTAACGTTTCTGCTTGTTCTTGTGTGCTGCGACGAACAAGGTAGTTGGAAAGCTGATCTGCTACGGTGAATAAACCAGTGAAGTCTTCTTTGGTTTTATAGTCTGTACTGATATCCACCGCAATCACGATATCGGCGCCCATTGCACGAGCAACATCGACTGGCATGTTATTGACCACGCCACCATCCACCAGCATATGGCCATTCAGTTCATATGGCGGGAGTGCACCAGGCACCGACATACTCGCCATCATCGCATCCACCAAATAGCCGTTGTCTAACACAACTTCTTCTAGTTCGACGATGTCCGTCGCGACGGAGCGATAGGGAATAGCGAGATCATCAAAAGAATCAAAACGTCCAAGGTTGCCTGTGGTTTCACGCAAAATACGAAGCATATTTTGCCCTTGCACGACCCCCGTTGGTGAGCGAACTTCACCAAACCTTAATCCTAGGTCTGTGGTGATTTGATAACGGTCTTCATATTCTTTGTCGCGGACACGACGTTGGCTGCGGTCAACACGGTCTCGGTAACCACTGTTCCAATCGACGCTGTAGATAAAGCTTTCGATTTCATCGGCACTCATGCCAGTAGCGTAAAGGCCACCAACATAAGCGCCCATGCTAGTACCAGTGATGATATCAACCGGGATATTCATTTCTTCAAGCGCCTTGAGCACACCAATGTGTGCGGCACCTTTCGCTCCACCACCAGCGAGGACGACAGCAATTTTAGGTCGAGAGGAGTCTTCTTCGAGATGTTTAGCAAAGGAAGGCGTTGCAATCAAAAAGGAGCAGACCCACAACGCAAAGCAACGTATCCATGGGTTCGTATTTGACCTTTTGAACATTCATTTCTTCCTTTACTGAATATTGAACACCTACTTTTACTAAGAATTAAACAACTGCACAAGTCAGCGATGGTGTTTTTGGTGGTCCTACCAATCAAATAAGCTGTTCAACCAGTTCGATTTTTTTTCACACTGTTGCTTAATTTGCCCGGTTTTATCCCACACTGGCAGTTTGTACTCACTACGACAATTCATTTCCAGCGCACCATTCGTCGCTTTCTGAAAACCTAATGTGGTCACTTCATTCGGCCATGGCAGCTCTAGTCGCTCTGGAATACGCTGTTTCAAGTATTCAGCATACACACGCAATGCGCCACTAGACCCAGTTAGTTTAGTCGATTTATTATCATCGCGACCAAGCCAAACGGTGGTGACTTCTCGCCCATCAATACCCACAAACCAACTGTCACGGCTATCGTTACTCGTCCCCGTTTTACCTGCTAATGCCGCCCATGCGAATTGGCTTTGTAGGAATCGGCCCGTACCTTGTGCAACACCTTGCTTCATCGCATAAGTCGTCAGCCAAGCAGCTTGCTGATCAACGGCCTGAGTTGAGCGGGGCAGCGATTGATAAATCACATTGCCATCCATATCAATCACCGAGCGTAATGCAGAGAGTTTCGCACGTTTACCAGAGTTCGTTACTGTTTGGTACATTTGTGCTACTTCAAAGGGCGTTAACGAAAATGATCCTAAGAACATCGAAGGAACAGGGCGGATCTCGCTCTTATCTACACCAAGGCGCTCTAGTGTGTCTGAAACTTCTGGAATTCCTAACTGCATACCCAAGCGCACGGTAGGCACATTGAGTGATTTTGCTAAGGCTAGATATAACGGCACATCGCCACGGAACTTACGGTCGAAGTTGCGCGGTGACCAAACCGTCCCTTTACTTCCTTTCAAGCTTAACGGCGTATCATGTAACGTCGTCGCCAAATTGTATTTTTCTGGTTGCTCCAATGCCGTCAAGTAAATTGCGGGTTTAACTAAAGAACCAATTGGACGACTAGCATTCAATGCGCGGTTAAAACCTTCATAACCAACACGCTTACCACCGACCATGGCACGGATTTCACCACTATGACGATCCACTGCGACAGCGGCGGCTTCAAGATCTTTGCCAGCACGTTTAGCAAGCTCAGGCACTTTCTTCGCAATGGCTTGCTCTAACTTACTTTGAGAGACTGGATCTAGAGAAGTAAATAAACGCAGGCCGGTTTCAGCCTTGAAGTTATCTCCTACCTTCTCTTTCAACTCGATATTCAACTGCTGAAAGTAAGCAGGCTGGCGACTGGCAATACGTGGATGACTCTGCGTATCCAGAGGACGATTCACGGCTTGTTCATACTGCTGCGCAGTAAGCATCTCTTGTTGCATCAAAAGACGCAGTACCAAATCGCGACGAGTTTTCGTGCGCTCTGGGTAGCGAATAGGGTTGTAGTAAGACGGTCCTTTTACCATCCCCACTAGCATAGCGAGTTGGTCAATACGCAACTCTTGGATCGGCTGGCCGAAGTAGTAACGCGATGCCAGTGCAAAACCATGAATCGCATCCCCGCCACTTTGCCCCAAATACACTTCGTTTAGATAAGCTTCTAAAATACGATCTTTGCTGTAGCGGTAATCTAGAATCAGAGCAATGTATGCTTCACGGACTTTTCGCCATAAGGTTTTATCACGCGTCAGGAAAAGGTTTTTCGCTAACTGCTGAGTAAGTGTACTGCCACCTTGCACGGTGCGTCCGGCTTTGATGTTAGCAACTAAAGCACGACCAATAGCCAGTGGTGATACACCATCATGTTGATAGAAATCACGGTCTTCCGTTGCAAGAAGTGCATCGACAAGGATCTCAGGAAACTGATCTCTGCGTAAGAAAAGACGTTGCTCATTTTGATCTTTTTCTAGCATGCCCAACATCTTAGGCTCAATGCGTAAGTAACCCAGATCGCCTTTAGATTCTAAGGATTGAATGCGTTTTAGACCACTATCAGAAAAGTGCAGCATGACATGACGATCAGGCTCTGGGCCATCGGCAAATTCAAATGGACGACGGATCAACTCAATACGCGTTGAAGAAGAAGAGTATTCACCAGGGTAACGAGGCTGACTTACCTTACGGTAGTTCAATACATCAAGCTCATTACGCATCTCTTTGATGGTAATATTTTCCCCTGGGCTTAAGTGAAGAATTCGCGCATAAACCACTGTCGGGAGGTCAAACAACTGACCATCAAAACGGTCTTTCACCACGCTATCGAGATAAATACCGACAAACAACAATACCGCCGCTAGTGCAATGCCCGCTTTCCAACTAAATGACCACATAGCTTTTAGCCAAGAACGGTTACTACGCTCTGGTTTTTTGGATGGTGACTTTCTCGGACGTTTTGCACCACTTTTTTTCGCGGGTGTCGTTTTGCTTGACGTTGTTTTCTTGGCAGGTGCTTTTTTCGCTCCTGGCTTTTTAGTATCAGTCATTATTCATTTGTCTTTTAGTTTTCGTTGTCGCTACATGAGTCGCAGGGTCGTCAGGCCAAACATGTTTAGGGTAACGGCCCTTCATCTCTTTTTGCACTTCTTTGTAGCTTCCCGCCCAAAAGGCTGCTAAATCCGTTGTCACCTGTAGTGGCCGCTGAGCTGGAGACAACAACTCTAACACCAATCGCTTACGACCTTGCGCCACCGTTGGAGAAGTGCTTTCTCCAAACACTTCTTGCATACGCACCGACAGCACAGGCTCATGACCAAACTGGTAACGAATGCGCTTTTTCGAGCCAGTAGGTAAGCGATAATCTTCAGGTAACCACTCATCAATCTGTTGATTCAAAGGCCAACCTAGTCGAGCATTTAAGGCTTCTACTAAGTTCACCTTAGCTAAATCTTTCACCGACGAGAGCGTGTTCATGTACGGCTCTAGCCACCCTTCTAAGCTATCAAGCAAACTGGCGTCATCAACGCTCGGCCAAGGTTGCTCGGGTAACCATTCCACTGCACAACGAATACGTTCCAGTAAACTCTCCGCTGCAGGTGACCAGTTTAGACTCTGTAAGCCTTGACGGCGGACATACGTGAGTAAAGCTTGTGTCATTTTTTCTTTACCCGGACTCGGCAAGGCTTCGCGCTTAATCACCAGTTGACCGAGCTTGATTTGGCGTTCGGCAATCAAACGGCCTTTTTTTTCATCCCAATCAACCATTTCTTTCGTATTAAAAAGGTGCGCGAATGTTTCTTGTAAGCTATTGATATCTAAATCACACGCCAAGTTAATTTGGCTGGAACTAGAGTGCGAACGCATCAAATCAATCGCCACCAAATACTCACAATCTCCCAGCGTCTCTTCTGGTCGACATTCAGCACCATGTCCATTCGACAGAGTAAAACGACCATGTTGATTAACGCGCTGCTGAGCGATTCGATCAGGAAAAGCCAGGCTTAACACCAATGGCAGCAATCGCTCATCGACATTTGATAGACGAAATGCTGCATCCAATTTGTAAGCTAAGTTCTGAGCACGCTTACTCAATACGGTTCTCTTAGAATGCGTGCTACTCATCCACCGATGTAGGCTATGAGAGATATTAGTGACATTACGCTCTGGTTCTTCAATAAGGGCGACTGCCGCTAGCGCAGTATTTAGCATCTTTTCGCTGTGTTGCTGAGCCTGAATCAGCATTGCGGCCGAACGGGGTTCAACGCCCAGCTCATGTGCCGTCTTACCTTCAGGAGTCAGTTGACCTTGCTCGGTAAGCAATCCTAGAGAAATCAGCAACTGTTTAGCTTGAGCAAGCGATGCCGAAGAGGGAATGTTTAGCCATTTAAGGTCAGAGATATCCCCAGCGCCCCAAAATGCCAGCTCCATCACCAAGCTTGCTAAGTCAGAATGCAGAATTTCCGGTTGCGGTACTTGTGGTTGCTGTTTGAATTGGCTTTCAGAATATAAACGAACACAAATGCCCTCTTCGATACGACCTGCTCGGCCAGCTCGTTGAATCGCCGAGGATTGCGCCACACGAACTTGTTCCAATCGCGTTAAACCATTCTTCAAATCAAAGCGTGCCACACGTTCCAATCCCGAATCCACCACCAAGCGAATTCCCTCAATAGTCAATGAGGTTTCGGCAATATTGGTCGCCAACACGACTTTCCGTTTACCAGAAGAAGCCGGTGAGATGGCTTTTTGCTGCTCGGCAAAGCTAAGTTGGCCATACAGAGGACACACTTCAACGTTATCAGGTAGGTGCGATAAACGCTCTTCCACCTGTTTGATGGCTGCGACGCCTGGAAGAAAAGCCAGCAGAGAGCCCGACTCTTTGTGTAGTAAGCTCTCTATCGTTTTTGCCATAGATGTAGGCAGATGATCGTTCGCACCAAGCGGTAAATAGCGCGTTTCCACCTCAAAGCTACGACCTTCCGATTCAATGTAAGACGCTTCTGGTAGCAAGGATTGCAAAGCATCTTGATCGAGCGTTGCAGACATTACGACCAGTTTCAAGTCGTCTCGCAGCGCTTCTTGCACCTCTAAACTGAATGCTAGTGCCGTATCAGCATGAATACTGCGCTCATGAAACTCATCAAAAATCAGCAGATCAATGCCATCTAACTCCGGGTTATTTTGGATCATGCGCGTCATGATCCCCTCGGTCACAATTTCAAGTTGCGTGCTCTTACTCACCTTTGTTTCACCACGAACACGATAACCAACGCGCTCCCCGACTTGCTCTCCCAACTGCTGCGATAAAAAACAAGCAATGTTACGAGCAGCAAGGCGTCGAGGCTCTAACATCACGATTTTGCCTGTCACGGTTTGATTATTGAGAAGTTGCAGCGGGAAATAAGTGGATTTACCGGCACCAGGGGCGGCTTTGAGGATCACTTGATGTTGATTTTTGACCGCCGTAAGTAATTGTGGCATCACGGCTTCAATCGGCAATTGTGACAAAGGAAATACCCTATGTTGTAATGTTGGCTACATTGTACATAAAAACCTTCTTGGCTAAATAAGCAAATGCAATTCAACCCCACTCTAGAGTCAGCAACTCTGCTCAAACGCTACAAACGCTTCCTTGCCGATATCGAACTAGATAGTGGTGAAGTTCGCACCATCCATTGTGCCAATACTGGAGCAATGACGGGCTGTGCAACACCGGGCAATAAAGTTTGGTATTCCACTTCTGACAATCCTAAGCGCAAATACCCAAACAGTTGGGAGCTTAGTGAGACCGCACAAGGACACAGAATCTGTATCAATACTGCTCGCGCTAACCAATTAGCGGTAGAAGCCATTGAAAATAATGTGATTTCAGAACTGATTGGGTATGACCAACTTCAAACTGAAGTGAAATATGGCAATGAAAATAGCCGAATTGATATCTTGCTCAGCGCAAGCAACAAACCAAAGTGCTATATAGAGGTGAAGAGCGTCACCCTGCTTGATGAGAAGAATTCATCAGGACAAGGATATTTCCCAGATGCCGTGACAACTCGAGGACAAAAGCACCTAAGAGAGCTCACAGAAATGGCACAAACTGGAAGTAGAGCCATACTTTTATTCACTGTTTTACATTCAGGTATTGAAAAAGTATCTGCGGCACACCATATAGACGCGAAATATTCAACGTTACTAAAACAAGCACAAGAAGCGGGAGTAGAAGTTCTCTGCTATAAAGCTGAACTAAGTAATACTGAAATCAAACTAATCTCTGCTATTGAATTTATCAATTAAGAGAAAAAATGATGTCACCTTCACAATGACGATAAGTTTGCGATTCAGTAATTGCCTGCACCGCCTCTTTTTGCTATAGATACCCGCCTTAAATTGACTGCAAAGCAGTTGACTAGGTGTAAGTAGGAGATGCTGTATGCCAGAATCAAAGAAGAAAACGATAGGCATCCTAGCCATTGCCGGTGTGGAGCCATATCAGGAAAAGCCTGGTGAAGAGTACATGTCACCAGAGCAGGTTGAACACTTTACAAAGATCTTAACAGCTTGGCGTAATCAGCTCAGGGAAGAAGTCGATCGCACTGTACACCATATGCAGGACGAAGCAGCAAACTTCCCAGATCCAGTTGACCGAGCTTCTCAAGAGGAAGAGTTCAGCTTAGAACTGCGTAACCGTGACCGTGAGCGTCGCTTGATCAAGAAGATCGAGAAAACACTAGATAAAATCACTGAAGAAGACTTCGGCTTCTGTGAGTCTTGTGGTGTTGAAATTGGTGTTCGTCGCCTAGAAGCGCGTCCAACAGCAGACCTTTGTATTGACTGTAAAACACTTGCAGAAATCAAAGAGAAACAAATGCAAGGTTAATCAACCAAGCATCATGATTATTGAAAGGGAGCTCAGGCTCCCTTTTTGTTTTGGCTTAGCCCTAATAGAATAATTTCGAGATACACGCATGACACGCTATGTGGGTCGATTTGCCCCATCCCCTTCAGGCCCTTTACATTTTGGTTCCTTAGTCGCAGCACTAGGCAGCTACTTTCAAGCAAGAGCCCAGCAAGGCACTTGGCTTGTTCGCATCGAAGATCTTGATCCTCCACGAGAAATGCCTGGCGCATCAGAAATGATTCTAAATGCTCTAAAGGCCTATCAGCTGCATTGGGATGGAGAGGTGGTTTATCAAAGTGAACGACACGACCTTTATCAAGCACAGATTGACGCTTGGTTAGCTAATGGTGATGCCTATTACTGTCAGTGTACGCGTAAGCAAATTAAAGAGCACGGTGGTTATTATCCCGGCACTTGTCGAGACAAGGGCTTGAAAGAAGGCGCGATTCGCCTAAAAATGACCAAGCCGATCGCTAATTTTCTCGATCAGAAGCATGGTTTGATGGCCATTCCTGAAGCGTTAGTAAATGAAGATTTCATTATTAAACGTCGAGATGGATTATTTGCCTATAATCTTGCGGTAGTATTAGATGACATTGACCAAGGTGTAACCGAGGTTGTCCGTGGTGCCGATTTAATTGAGCCCACTGGCCGTCAAATCAGCTTGTACCAAATTCTTGGGCAGCCAGAAGTGAGCTACCTGCATTTACCATTGGCGATGGACACCAATGGCAACAAGCTGTCCAAACAGAACCATGCGACAGCTATTGATGTCGACAACCCAAAGCCAGCTCTGCTGCATGCCATGACGTTTTTAGGCTTCGATATCCCTGAGGAAATTGAAGCGGCCAACGTGGATGAAATACTGCGTTGGGGATGCGAAAATTGGGACTTAGAACAACTTCCAGCAGAGATCGAGATCACACCGTGATTCTCAAATGGCACTGTGTAGGCTATCATTAGCCGCAAAATTGGCCCTAGAGGCATAAAAAACTAACCAAAGCAAAATTGGATTAAACCCAGTTATTGCCAGATGCACATGAATACAAACGACTATACAACAAGCGAATCTGCCATGATCCCAGAACTCGCTCTCAATGTAATTACTCGTGAAGAGCACAACATTTCGCGTAAGCAGATCAGTGATAATGCACTGAAGGTGCTATACCGACTAAACGGTGCCGGTTTCGATGCTTTTCTTGTGGGTGGCGGGGTTCGAGACTTACTGCTTGGACAAAAACCAAAAGATTTCGATATCGCAACCAACGCGACACCAGAACAGATCAAACAGCTATTTAGAAACTGCCGTTTGATTGGTCGTCGCTTCCGTCTCGCACATATTATGTTTGGCCGAGACATCATCGAAGTTGCGACCTTCCGTGGTCACCACCAAGAGCAAAAGAACAAGAACGTCTCCCAGCAGTCTAAAGAAGGCATGCTGCTTCGTGACAATGTTTACGGCACTATTGATGAAGATGCAGAGCGCCGTGACTTCACGATTAACTCGATGTACTACAACATCGCAGACTATTCGATTCACGACTATGCTCGTGGCATTGAAGATTTAGAAGACCGCCTAATTCGATTGATCGGTGATCCAGAGACCCGCTATCGAGAAGACCCTGTACGTATGCTACGTGCAGTTCGCTTTGCGGTGAAACTCGACTTCGATATCGAAGAGGATACCGCAGCACCAATTGAAGAAATGGCTCCACTGCTGCGTGATATTCCATCCGCTCGCCTTTTCGAAGAATCTCTGAAGATGCTTCAATCTGGCCATGGTCTAGAAACCTACCACCTATTGCGCGAGTACAACCTATTCCAACAGCTATTCCCAGCAATTGCAGAGCACTTCACTGAAGAATACGAATCTCATACTGAGCAAATGCTCGATTTAGTACTTGATTCAACCGATATGCGTATCGAAGAAGGCAAACGTATAAACCCTGCGTTTATGTTTGCTGCAATGTTGTGGTATCCACTGTGTGCGATGGCAGACAAATTGATGGAACAGCGCAATCTGTGCCATTACGATGCGATTATGGAAGCGAGTAATATCATTCTTGATGACCAAGTTCGTACCATCGCAATTCCACGCCGTCATACCGCAACCATTCGTGAAATTTGGCAGCTGCAATTACGTCTTCCACGACGTAATGGTAAGCGCGCGTTCCGTCTAATGGAGCTCAATAAATTTAGAGCTGGCTTTGATTTTCTTGAAATGCGCGGTGAAATTGAGGGTGGTGATACTCAGAAGCTTGCCAAGTGGTGGGAAACTTTCCAAAATGCAGGCCGAGAAATGCGCCAAGCCATGGCTGCCGACCTAGATGGTCAAGCACCAAAAACTGGCCAACGCCGCCGTAAAACCTATCGCAAGAAAAAGAGCAAGCCAAAGTCATGATCACAGCGTACATTGCGGTAGGCAGTAACTTGGCTGATCCTGTCAGCCAAGCGAAACAAGCAATTGAGGCTTTAAAAACGCTACCAAACTGTGAGTTTGTGCAAGCCTCTTCGCTTTACAGCAGCACGCCAATGGGACCACAGAATCAGCCGGATTACATCAATGCGGTGGTGGCGATAAAAACCAATTTGACGCCTCTTGAACTGCTCGATTGCACTCAAGCAATTGAGCAAGAGCAAGGGCGTGTCCGTAAAGACGAACGTTGGGGTCCAAGAACCTTGGATCTCGACATGATTCTGTACGGCAATGAGGTGATTGATTCCGAAAGACTGACAGTTCCACACTATGGAATGAGAGAGCGCGAGTTCGTACTCTACCCTCTTGCGGAAATTGCACCAAGTTTACAACTCCCAGACGGGACCGAGGTGTCGTCACTACTTAAACAAGTAGATCGAAACGGCCTCAGCATTTGGCAGTCATAGCCAACTCCTAGTGAGGAAAAAACAATGAAAAAAATGACCATTAACGACCTGATTAAGTGGAAGCAAGAAGGTCGTAAATTTGCTACTTCAACTGCATACGATGCAAGCTTTGCCCAACTTTTTGAAAGCCAAGAAATGCCGGTTTTATTGGTAGGTGACTCTCTAGGCATGGTTCTGCAAGGTAAGACAGACACATTACCTGTGACCGTTGAAGACATCGCTTATCACACACGCTGTGTGCGCGCTGGTAGCCCTAATTGTCTATTGATGGCTGATATGCCATTCATGAGCTATGCAACGCCTGAGCAAGCGTGTGAGAACGCAGCAACGCTAATGCGTGCTGGTGCAAACATGGTAAAAATCGAAGGCGGTGATTGGTTAGTTGATACCGTTAAGATGCTAACTGAACGTGCTGTTCCAGTTTGTGCTCACCTTGGCCTAACACCTCAATCTGTAAACATCTTTGGTGGTTACAAGGTACAAGGTCGCGATCAAGAAAAAGCGGATCGTATGGTTAAAGACGCTCTGGCATTGCAAGAAGCCGGTGCTCAAATTGTTTTACTCGAGTGTGTTCCTGCTGACTTGGCAGCGCGCATTACACAAGTACTTGATGTGCCAGTGATTGGCATCGGTGCTGGTAATGTGACAGACGGTCAAATTCTTGTAATGCACGATATGTTTGGAATTTCGGCGAACTACATGCCAAAATTCTCGAAAAACTTCCTTGCTGAAACAGGCGATATGCGCAAAGCCGTGGCTCAATACATGGCTGATGTTGAAAGCGGTTCATTCCCAGACGAAGCACATACTATTGCCTAGAGGATAAATGCATGCAAACTTTTGCGGAAATCTCAGCGATTCGTGAACAGGTAAAAACCTTTAAGCGTGAAGGTCGTAAGGTAGCGTTTGTCCCAACCATGGGTAACCTACACGAAGGCCACTTAACGCTTGTTCGTAAAGCTCGCGAATACGCGGATGTCGTTGTCGTAAGCATCTTTGTAAACCCGATGCAGTTTGACCGTGCAGACGATTTGAATAACTACCCTCGCACTCTAGAAGAAGACCTAAGTAAACTAGGTGGCGAAGGTGTAGAACTGGTGTTCACTCCAACACCAGAAATCATCTACCCTGAAGGCTTAGACAAACAAACATTTGTTGACGTCCCTGGTCTATCAACCATCCTCGAAGGTGCATCTCGCCCAGGTCACTTCCGTGGTGTTACCACCATCGTAAACAAACTGTTCAACATTGTTCAGCCAGATGTGGCTTGCTTTGGTGAGAAAGACTTTCAACAGCTTGCTGTGATTCGCAAGATGGTTGATGACCTAGCAATGGACATTGAGATCATTGGCGTACCAACCGTACGTGAAATGGACGGCCTTGCAATGAGCTCTCGCAATGGCCTGCTTACCATTGATGAACGACAACGTGCACCGGTTTTAGCACGCACTATGCGTTGGATCAGCAGCGCGATGCGCGGTGGTCGTGACGATTACGCTTCTATCATTGAAGATGCGAACGATCAGCTACGCGCAGCAGGTCTACAACCTGATGAAATCTTCATCCGTGATGCACGTACACTTCAGGCCATCACAGCAGAGACCACACAAGCGGTGATCTTGATGTCTGCTTTCTTAGGAAAAACACGCCTAATCGATAACCAAACGGTTGATATGGTAGTCGAAGCTAAAGAAGAAGAATCAAGTGAAGATGACTCTGCAAATGCTGAGTAAATCGAAGTCTTAAATGAAAAGGTCGGCGCTAAGCCGACCTTTTTTACATCTGCTAATTTGATTTATGAGTAAACACATTTAAGCCCTTCTGGACGAGTCTTAAATCGCTTGTGTAACCACATCCATGCTGGAATATCTCGCTTTATCATCCCCTCGATTTCTTGATTCAAAATACTCGCCGCTTTAACCGGATTGCGTCGTTCAAATTGCTCGCTCAGGTCCTCACCAATATAAAGCGTATATTGGTTGTCTCTCATGACTGTCACTCCAGACATCACCGCACACTTGGTTGCATCAACCAACACACTCGAGCCAGCCGTGCTTGCCGCCTGTTCGACGGCGAAGAAAGGTACGAATACCGAATTGTTCATCCCATAATCATGATCCGGTAAGTACCATAATCGCTTGCCATTTTTCAGGACTTTGAGCATCGATTTTACGTCTTTCCTGTCTATCATTTGATGCCCACATCGAGTTCGACCACGGTGCTGAATGAACTCATAAGCGGGGTTTGAGTTCGGGCGATATACACCGTAGCCTTCAGCAAATTGACTAAAGATTCTCGCCGTCATTTCCAAATTGAGGTGATGACTGCATACTACTAGCACACCTCGCCCATTCTTTTCCTGCTCAAGTAAACGCTCTTTGCCCACAACTTTAGTTAGATGCTTCACTCGCCACTCAGGCCAAAACCAAGCCATACCCGTTTCAATCAGTGCCATACCAGTGTACTTAAAGTTTGCTTTTACCAGCTCCTCACATTGTTGATCGGTGTATTCAGGAAAACAGAGCTTGAGATTGCGCTTAGCAATTTCTCGGCGACGCTTCATTGGCAGCATAGCGAGAGAGCCGATACCTCTTCCCAATACTCGCAACAACGGATACGGCAGAACATTGACGACAAACGCTAACAAGCCGAATGCAAACCAAACAGACCAGTATTTAGGAAGAAGCAATTTAAAGGAAAAAGAAGGAGATGGAACGGTATTCATGGCTTCACTCATTTACAACAGATGTATTTACGACAGATGAGTGAAACCTAGCATGTAAAAAGTCGAAAAATTGTATGGGAATGTATTGGTGTGCATAGAAAAAGAGCAACCCCAATAGCTGCTCTTTCAATTCTTTGTGTATTAGCTTCTTAAACCAATTCCTTTGGTCACCAAATAATGAGCCACACTATAAAGCGCGACCACAAATACCGTCAGTACGCTAAACGAAGTGACAATACCCACGTCGGACACACCAAGGAAGCCATAACGGAAAGCATTCACCATATAGACGATAGGGTTCAGTTTAGACACCCCTTGCCAAAACTCAGGCAATAGACTGATTGAGTAAAAAACACCGCCGAGGTAAGTCAGTGGCGTCAATACAAACGTCGGGATGATGGAGATATCATCGAACGTTCTTGCGTAAACCGCGTTAATCAAGCCACCGAGTGAGAATACAACCGAAGTCATAAATACCGTCGCGATAATGATGCCCCAGTGATCCACTTGCAAATCAACAAAGAACAGCGACACGAACGTTACGATAGTCCCCACCAGCAAACCACGAACGACGCCCCCCATAACAAAACCAAGAATGATGACGTAGTTCGGCACTGGCGCTACTAGTAGCTCTTCAATGTTACGCTGAAACTTAGAGCTAAAGAACGACGACGCGACATTAGAATACGAGTTGGTGATCACCGACATCATGATCAAGCCCGGCACGATGTATTCCATGTAACTAAAGCCGTTCATTTCACCAATACGAGAACCAATTAGGCTACCGAAGATGATGAAGTACAGCGTCATCGTAATCGCTGGCGGCACAAGAGTTTGCACCCAAATTCGTGTAAAGCGATTGATTTCTTTCGTTAGCAGGCTACAAAAAGCGGTCCAATATAACTTGTACATTATTGGTTACCTCCACGTACGATGCTGACAAACAGCTCTTCCAAACGGTTTGCTTTGTTACGCATAGAGAGTACTTTCACCCCACTGTCTGAAAGTTGACTGAATACTGAGTTCAGACCGTGGCTCTTGTCCAACTCAATCTCTAGTGAACCATTGATCATCGTTTGGCTATTCACACCCGCAAGCTCTGGCATCTCACCATCACACTCGACATCGAGGATGAAAGTTTCAACACGAAGTTTTCCGAGTAGCGCTTTCATCGTTGTGTTCTCGATCAGCTGACCTTTATTGATGATACCAATGTTACGACATAGCATTTCTGCTTCTTCAAGGTAGTGAGTCGTTAGAATGATAGTAATGCCCTGCTCTTGGTTAATCTCCTTCAAGAAATCCCACATTGAGCGACGTAATTCGATATCCACACCTGCTGTTGGTTCATCAAGGATCAACAGCTGCGGCTCATGCATCAAAGCGCGAGCAATCATCAAACGACGTTTCATACCACCCGATAGGTTACGTGCACGCTCTTTGCGTTTTTCCCATAAGTCGAGCTTAGTCAGGTACTTTTCTGCTCGCTCTCGTGCAAGCGTTTTGGATACACCATAGTAACCTGCTTGCTGCATCACAATCTGTTCGACCGTTTCAAACTGGTTGAAGTTAAACTCTTGCGGTACCAAACCTAGATTTTGCTTCGCTAGTTCGAGGTGTGTATCGATGTCGTAACCGAAAACCTTAACCGTACCGGAAGTTTTGTTTACCAAAGAAGAGATAATGCCAATCGTAGTGGATTTACCAGCACCATTCGGCCCTAAAAGCGCGTAGAAATCACCTTTTTCTATTGTTAGGCTAATGCCCTTCAACGCTTCAAATCCGCCCGCATAAGTCTTGCGAAGCTGTTCTATTTCTAATGCGTACATTGCGTAATCATTGCCATCTGTTGATGAATCGTGAATGCCAATACCTTTAGGGGCTCATTGATAGCGACTAAAAAGTCGAAAGCGGTATTGCACTGAAGTTGAATTAGTTTATCGTTGAATAACGATGAACACAAATAAACCTTTCCATAAAATTAGAAATAACTATAAGTTTCCTTAACTCTATATACGAAAAAGCGCCACCAAATCTCTCTGGTAGCGCTTTTAAGTAAACCACTTAGACTACATGGTTAGCATTTGATGCTCATCTGTTTCTACATGCTTTATCGCCGCATTCAATGCTTCGTAACGGAACTTGTAGGTGTTTTCATCAGGAACTAAATCTATCACGTGGAACTTCTCTAACTGTTCACGAGTACGTTGATTTGGACACAGTAGGTAAACTGCACAGTTTGCATCTAGAGCATCTTTAATCGCGTTTTCTAGCGCCAGACCTACCGTCACATCAATCATAGGTACATCAGTAAGATCGAGGATCATCACTTCATAGTCAGAGATACTCGAATGCTGACGAGAAATGGCTTTCGATACGCTGAAGATCATTGGCCCCGAAAGATAGAAGAACAACACTTTGCCATTCGCTCTATCTAGTATGCCTCGCTCACTGTCTGTTAGCGGCACATCGTCTTCATCCGCATCACTGATTGCCTTCACTTGGCGAGCTTGCTCGCGGCTTAAACGCTCAATAATGATGATGTTAGAAATAAACACACCAAGACCGACCGCAACAATCAAATCGACGAACACCGTTAGGAACATCACGCCATACATGACTGCCATACCAGGAAAGCTGACTTTATGGGCACGTTGAATGAAGCTCCAATCAAGAATGTTGAAACCAACGTACACCGCGATACCCGCGAGCACTGCCATTGGGATTGGCTCAGTCAACCCGCTTGCAACCAAAACCACCAGCGCAAGGATCAACGCACGAATCACTCCAGATAATGGCGAGCGTGCGCCAACTTGGATATTGGTTACTGTGCCCATGGTGGCACCAGCTCCAGGCAGCGCGCCAAACAGACCAGAAATCATGTTTGCTAAACCTTGGCCACGTAATTCCTTATCTGAATCATGCTCTTTACGCGTCAGAGAGTCACCAATAACGGCCGTCAATAAGGTATCAATACAACCAAGCGTACCCAGTACCAAAGCATCAATGACCATCTCCGTGAACATAGCAGGATCGATATGCGGCACAACCAAAGATGGTAAGCCTGCCGGAATTTCACCAATACGGCGAATGTCTTCTGCGTCAAATAAAATGACAGAAAGCAGCGTGACGGCAACAAGAGCCACTAGCTGAGCGGGAACGTATTTACGATAGTGTTTTGGGAAAAAGAATAAGATACCTAACGTCAGCAAGCCCAAAAATAGCTCACTAAACTTCAGGTTTGAAATCGTGTCTGGTAACGCAGAAAGCGTCCCGATAACCCCACCGGAAGGGGCAGCATGGCCTAATAAAGGTGATAACTGCAAGATAATCAGAATCACACCGATACCGGACATAAAGCCTGATATCACACTATAAGGCATTAATGTGATGTACTTACCTAGCTTCAATGTACCGAGAACAACTTGGAACGCCCCCGCCATCATGACAACGGTGAAGGTCATGGCCATGCCCGTTTCTGGATACTTAGCCATCATGCTAGTCAGTACCGCGGTCATGATCACCGTCATTGGACCGGTTGGTTCAGAAATCAGGGTATTCGAGCCACCAAACAGCGAAGCAAAAAGCCCCACCATGATCGCTCCCCACAGCCCCGCTTCCGCGCCTGCACCCGACGCTACACCAAAGGCTAACGCAAGAGGAAGTGAAATGATGGCTGTTGTTACACCACCAAACAGATCCCCTTTCAAGTTGATATCCTTAAAGCGACTACCGAACATTGAATTTGCTCCCTGCATAAAAAAGACAAAATGCCATCAATCTATCAAATATTTCGATGTAGAAAAAAACCAAATATAACCATGTAACTAGTAAGCTCATTCGTTTAATGAATGATGACTGCATATTTTATGATTTTAACGGCGAGAACTCGTCAGATGAGTCATCTTTGATGGATATTTAACGGGATCGAAATTGTAACATTGTGTATAGTTACAGCGCTGATCGCTTTATAAGCAAGCTTGAGCGATGAGCTTTTTGAATTATTAGGGAAGTAGATTGCCAGATGCCGGAAATTAAACAATTATTCGAAAATAACTCGAAATGGTCGGAAGAAATTAAATCTGATCGTCCAGAATATTTTGCAAAGCTAGCGGAAGGTCAGAAGCCTGATTTTCTTTGGATTGGATGTTCTGATAGTCGTGTACCTGCAGAACGATTAACCGGACTTTTTTCTGGCGAGCTTTTTGTTCACCGAAATGTAGCGAATCAAGTGATCCATACCGACCTAAACTGCCTTTCGGTTGTGCAATATGCGGTCGATGTATTAAAAGTAAAACATATTATTGTTTGCGGCCACTATGGCTGTGGTGGCGTTAACGCAGCTATCGACAACCCTCAACTTGGTCTTATCAATAACTGGCTCCTTCACATCCGAGATCTCTACTTTAAACACCGAACTTATCTAGACCAAATGCCTGTCGAAGACCGCGCGGATAAACTTGGTGAAATCAACGTAGCAGAACAAGTCTACAACCTGGGTAACTCGACCATTATGCAAAATGCTTGGGAACGTGGTCAGGATGTAGAAATTCATGGCGTGGTGTACGGGATTGAAGATGGTCGCCTTGAATATTTAGGTATTCGTTCAAACTCAAAAGAGACCGTTGAAGCCTCTTACCAAAAAGCGCTCTCAACCATTCTTAACTCAGACAACAAATTGCTTTGTCGCTGAGTTAAAAAGTATCAGCCGAACCAAATAAAAGAAAACGCCCGTTAATTTCTTAACGGGCGTTTTTGTATTCTTCTAGTAAGAGTAATGATTACTCTTGTGGTACCACTTTACCAATGAACGGTAGGTGGCGGTATTTTTGAGCGTAGTCGATACCCACACCAACCACAAACTCGTCTGGAATCGCAAAGCCAACGTAATCAACTGGCACTTCAACTTCACGACGTGATGGCTTGTCTAGCAGCGTACAGATAGCAATCGACTTTGGTTCACGTAGAGAAAGAATCTCACGGATCTTGTTCAGCGTATTACCCGTATCAATGATGTCTTCAACGATCAGGACATCTTTACCTTTGATGTCATCATCTAGATCTTTAAGGATACGCACATCACGAGAGCTTTCCATCGTGTTACCGTAGCTAGAGGCAGTCATAAAGTCCACTTGATGAGTCAGATCAATTGCACGCGCCAGATCCGCCATAAATACAAATGAACCACGAAGCAAACCAACCAAAACTAGATCTTCACTGCCTTGGTAACGTTCTGTAATTTGCTTGCCTAATTCGCGAATACGTTCCTGAACTTCTTGCTCAGAAATCATAACTTCTACTGTATGTTTCATACTGTGCTCAATATTCTTGTGAGTTGAGGTTGGTCGTACGCAAACGATCACCTTTTTACGCAGCGTAGTGTAACACCACGAGTAGAGCGATAAAAGCGCTCTTCACCACCAAGAAATTTTTAGACCTACATCTAAGTTTTCACAAGCAGTTGATGAAAAACGCCACAGTAATGACATTCCTATCGATAATTTTCTGATTGCATATTGACCTTAATAATATGCACCATTACACTCATCAAGCTTTAAGCAATCATTAGAATAATTAAATATAAGCGTATTAAACGCGAAATAATCAACTCAAATGGCAAGGATATTTAATATGGACTCAATTGCAAAGAGGCCTCGTACTAGGCTTTCGCCTCTTAAACGTAAACAACAACTGATGGAAATCGCTCTAGAAGTATTTGCTCGTCGCGGCATTGGCCGTGGTGGTCATGCGGATATTGCCGAGATCGCTCAAGTTTCTGTTGCGACTGTATTTAACTACTTCCCGACTCGCGAAGATTTGGTGGATGAAGTTCTGAACCACGTTGTTCGTCAGTTCTCTAACTTTTTGTCTGATAATATTGACTTAGACATTCATGCTCGTGAGAACATCGCCAACATCACTAATGCAATGATTGAGCTAGTAAGCCAAGATTGCCACTGGCTGAAAGTATGGTTTGAGTGGAGTGCTTCAACACGTGATGAAGTATGGCCACTTTTTGTAACTACAAACCGTACCAACCAACTGCTAGTGCAAAACATGTTCATTAAGGCAATCGAACGTGGTGAAGTATGTTCTGAGCATGAACCAGAGCACTTGGCAAACCTCTTCCATGGCATCTGTTACTCTTTATTTGTGCAAGCAAATCGTTCTAAGAGTGAATCTGAACTAGCTAGCTTAGTTAATTCTTACCTAGATATGCTTTGCATCTACAACCGCGACCATTAAGCTGAAACGCGAATTTGATTAAATCAAAGGCTGATACTTAGGTATTGGCCTTTTTTGTTTTTGATAAGCGATAAGCGATAAGCGATAAGCGATAAGCGATAATAATTTGTCTTTCTTGAAACAAGTCAACTCCTTTAGAGCCGACCCTCTTTCATTAGCCTTCCCACAACCAGCTCTCGATTCCTAAAGCGGAGCACTCCCGAACCTCCAAACGTAGCGTTCTTTTCTTCCAATAAAAAACCGCTGACGAATCAGCGGTTTCTAAAAACATTAGCGAGTAGCTAAGAAAAAGTTACTTTTTCTTTTTAACTGCTTTTTTGTTTGGAAGGTCAGTGATTGAACCTTCAAATACTTCAGCAGCTAGACCTACAGACTCATGTAGAGTTGGGTGAGCGTGGATAGTTAGTGCAATATCTTCTGCATCACAACCCATCTCGATAGCCAGACCGATTTCACCAAGCAGTTCGCCACCGTTAGTACCAACGATAGCACCACCAATTACGCGGTGAGTTTCTTTATCGAAGATTAGCTTAGTCATACCGTCTGCACAGTCAGATGCGATTGCACGACCTGATGCTGCCCATGGGAATGTTGCCACTTCGTAGTTGATGCCTTCCGCTTTCGCTTCTTTCTCAGTCTTACCAACCCATGCTACTTCTGGCTCAGTGTAAGCAATTGAAGGAATAACTTTAGGATCGAAGTAGTGCTTCTTACCAGAGATAACTTCTGCCGCTACGTGGCCTTCATGCACACCTTTGTGAGCAAGCATTGGTTGGCCAACTACGTCGCCGATCGCGTGGATGTGAGGAACGTTAGTACGCATTTGCTTATCAACGTTGATAAAGCCACGCTCGTCCACTTCAATACCCGCTTTTTCAGCATCGATAAGTGCACCGTTTGGTACACGACCGATAGCAACAAGAACGGCATCGTAGCGCTCAGCTTCTGCTGGTGCTTTTTTGCCTTCCATTGAAACGTAGATACCGTCTTCTTTCGCTTCAACTGCTGTTACTTTAGTCTCAAGCATTAGCTTGAACTTGTCTTTAATGCGCTTAGTGAAGACTTTAACGATGTCTTTATCTGCAGCAGGGATAACTTGGTCAAACATCTCTACTACGTCTACTTTAGAACCTAGAGAGTGGTAAACCGTACCCATTTCTAGACCGATGATACCACCGCCCATGATAAGCAGTTTTTCTGGTACTTCTTTTAGCTCTAGTGCATCCGTTGAATCCCAAATACGTGGATCTTCGTGCGGGATGAATGGCAGTTTGATTGGGCGAGAACCTGCAGCAATGATAGCGTTGTCGAAGTTAACTGTTGTTGCTTCGCCTTCACCTTCTACAAGGATAGAGTTAGGGCTTGTGAACTTACCGTAGCCGTTTACTACAGTAACGTTACGCATCTTAGCCATACCGCTAAGACCGCCAGTCAGTTGGTTTACAACTTTCTCTTTCCAGATACGGATTTTGCTGATGTCTGTTTGTGGTTCGCCAAACACAACACCGTGCTCAGCCATCGCTTTTGCTTCTTCGATAACTTTTGAAACGTGAAGAAGTGCTTTAGATGGAATACAACCAACGTTTAGACACACACCGCCAAGAGTGCTGTAACGTTCAACTAGTACTGTTTCTAGACCTAAGTCCGCACAACGGAATGCAGCTGAGTAACCAGCAGGACCAGAACCAAGTACAACAACTTGGGCTTTAATTTCTTTGCTCATTGTGACCTCTTGTAGTCATTATCCCTAACAGGCTGAGTAGATGTTCTTAAATTATTAGGCTTTCAAACGATCAATATTTTACAGAGATGTTAACAGTGTGAAAGCAGCTTTAAGTTAGCCTGTGAGCTAGACAACAATTCATCTTTCAGATTCTGAACGATATTAGAAATTGTCGTCTAAAAATAGTCTTTTATATAAAGAAGTAAGGTGACCCGAAAGCCACCTTAACTATTACTTTCTAAATTACAGTACTAGGCGACGAATGTCTGATAGAGCACCGTTTAGGAAAGTAATGAAGCGTGCACCTTCTGCACCATCAATCACACGGTGGTCGTATGATAGAGACAGTGGAAGTTGTAGGCGTGGTTCGAACTCTTTGCCGTTCCACACTGGCTTCATTTCAGACTTAGATACACCTAGGATACCTACTTCTGGAGCGTTTACGATTGGCGTAAATGCCGTACCGCCGATACCACCAAGGCTAGAGATTGTGAAACAACCGCCTTGCATGTCAGCTGCAGTTAGCTTACCAGCACGTGCTTTCTTAGATACAGCCATTAGCTCTTCAGACAGCTCGTAGATGCCTTTCTTGTTCACGTCTTTAAATACAGGAACAACTAGACCGTTTGGCGTATCTACCGCAATACCTACGTTCACGTACTTCTTAAGAATGATGCTTTCGCCATCTTCAGATAGAGAAGAGTTAAACGCTGGGAACGCTTCTAGTGCTTTCGCTACCGCTTTCATGATGAACACAAGTGGAGTGATCTTCATGCCAGTATCTTTCTTCGCTTCGATTGCGTTCTGTTCTTTACGGAATGCTTCTAGCTCAGTGATGTCAGCGTTGTCCCACTGTGTAACGTGAGGGATCATTACCCAGTTACGGTGTAGGTTAGCACCTGAGATCTTCTTGATCTTAGAAAGTTTCTGAACTTCAGTCTCACCAAACTTGCTGAAGTCAACTTTTGGCCAAGGTAGTAGACCAAGAGCTGAACCGTCACCGCCTTTACCAGATGCCGCAGCACCAGACTCAAGACGCTTAAGTGCATCTTTAACGTAAGCTTGAACGTCTTCTTTTAGGATACGGCTCTTACGACCAGTACCTTTAACCTTAGATAGGTTAACACCGAATTCGCGAGCAAGACGACGAACAACTGGAGATGCGTGTGCGTAGTCATTGTTCTCTTGGAAATCGTTCGCTGCAGGTGCCGCCGCTGGAGCTTCAGCTTTTGGTGTAGGAGCTGATGCTGGAGCAGGTGCTACCGCTTGAGCTGGAGCCGCCGCAGGAGCAGGTGCTGCACCTTCAACAACGAAAGTCATAATTAGAGAGCCAGTCGTTACTTTGTCGCCTTCAGCAATCTTGATCTCTTTAACTGTACCTGCGAATGGTGCTGGTACTTCCATAGAAGCTTTGTCGCCTTCAACAGTGATTAGAGATTGCTCTTCTTCTACTGTATCGCCAACTTTAACCATGATCTCAGTAACTTCTACTTCGTCACCACCGATATCTGGAACGTTAACTTCTTTTTCGGCTGCGGCCGGCGCTCCGGATGCCGCAGGAGCTGCTGCTGGAGCCGCTTCAACTGCAGGAGCAGCTGCTACTGGTGCACCAGAGCCTGCTACTTCAAATACCATCACAAGAGAGCCAGTTGTTACTGAATCACCTTCAGCAATCTTGATCTCTTTAACCGTACCTGCGAATGGTGCTGGTACTTCCATAGAAGCTTTGTCGCCTTCTACAGTTAGAAGTGATTGCTCTTCTTCTACTGCATCGCCAACTTTTACCATGATCTCAGTAACTTCTACTTCGTCGCCACCGATATCAGGAACGTGAACTTCTTTAAGCTCGTTTGTAACTGGGGCCGCTGCTGCTGGAGCTGGAGCTGCTGCTGGAGCCGCTTCCGCCGCAGGAGCAGGTGCAGCGTCAGCTGCACCCTCGGCTTCGAAAATCATGATAAGAGAACCAGTCGTAACAGAATCACCTTCTGCTACTTTGATTTCTTTAACGATACCTGCTTGAGACGCTGGAACTTCCATAGAAGCTTTGTCGCCTTCAACAGTGATCAGAGACTGTTCTTCTTCAACCTTGTCGCCAACGCTTACAAGAATCTCAGTAACTTCAACCTCATCCGCACCGATGTCAGGTACATTAATTTCGATTGCCATTGCTTATTTACCTTCTAGTTAAGCGCTGTATTAAGCGTAAAGTGGGTTTGTTTTTTCAGTGTCGATGTTGAACTTAGCAATTGCTTCAGCAACAACAGACTTCTCAACATCACCACGTTTCGCTAGTTCAGTTAGTGCTGCAACTACCACGTAGCCTGCATTAACTTCGAAGTGACGACGTAGGTTCTCACGGCTGTCTGAGCGACCGAAACCGTCAGTACCAAGAACTTTGTAAGACTCAGTAGGCATGAATGCACGTACTTGCTCAGCGTAGTTCTTCATGTAATCCGTCGCAGCGATTGCTGGTTCGTTACCAAGAACAGTAGTGATGTAAGGTACTTTCGCTTCAGCTTCTGGGTGAAGCATGTTGTAACGCTCTGCATTTTGACCATCACGAGTTAGCTCGTTGAATGAAGTTACAGAGAACACGTCAGATGCTACGCCGTACTCTTCGCTTAGGATAGTCGCTGCTTTACGTACTTCGTTCATGATAGTACCAGAGCTCATTAGCTGAACTTTACCCTTAGCACCTTCGTGAGACTCAAGCTTGTAGATACCTTTACGGATGCCTTCTTCAGCGCCTTCTGGCATTGCTGGCATTGCGTAGTTTTCATTCATTACTGTTAGGTAGTAGTAAATGTTTTCTTGCTCAGGACCGTACATACGACGGATACCATCTTGCATGATTACTGCCAGCTCGTAAGCGAATGTTGGGTCGTAAGAGATACAGTTCGGGATAGTGTTCGCTTGAATGTGCGAGTGACCATCTTCGTGCTGTAGACCTTCACCGTTCAGTGTTGTACGACCAGCTGTAGCACCTAGTAGGAAGCCACGAGCTTGTTGGTCACCTGCTAGCCATGCCATGTCACCAATACGTTGGAAACCGAACATTGAGTAGTAGATGTAGAACGGGATCATTGGCAGATCGTTTGTGCTGTAAGAAGTAGCAGCAGCAACCCAAGATGCCATTGAACCTAGTTCGTTGATACCTTCTTGAAGAACTTGGCCTGATGTTGCTTCTTTGTAGTAAGAAACGATGCCTTTATCTTCCGGTGTGTATTCTTGACCGTCTGGGTTGTAGATACCCACTTGACGGAATAGACCTTCCATACCGAACGTACGCGCTTCATCACAGATGATAGGAACAATGTTCTTACCGATGTTCTTGTCTTTAAGCAGAATGTTCAACGTACGTACGTAAGCCATAGTTGTTGATATTTCACGCTTCTGAGCACCTAGTAGAGGAGCGAACTCTTCTAGTTCTGGTACTTTGAACTCTTGTGTGAAGTTAGGTAGACGCTGTGGCGTGTAACCTTTCAGAGCTTTACGACGAGCATGCAAGTATTCGTACTCAGCAGAACCTTCTTCCAGTTTCAGGTATGGAAGCTCAGCCACTTTCTCATCAGAAAGAATGTCTTGTAGACCTAGACGATCACGTAGGTATTGTACGTGAGTCATGTCCATCTTCTTAACACCGTGAGCGATGTTCTTACCTTCAGCCGCTTCGCCCATGCCGTAACCTTTAACAGTCTTAGCTAGGATTACTGTTGGCTTGCCGCTTGTTTCTTTTGCATTGTTAAATGCAGCAAACAGCTTAGAAGAATCGTGACCACCGCGCTTCAATTCGAAGATTTGGTCGTCAGTCATGTCTGCAACTAGTGCAGCTGTTTCTGGGTACTTACCAAAGAAGTGCTCACGTACGTATGCGCCATCTTTAGATTTGAATGTTTGGTAGTCGCCATCGATCGTCTCGTTCATAAGCTGTAGTAGCTTACCAGTCGTATCTTTAGCTAGTAGTGCATCCCAGTTGTTGCCCCAGATAACTTTAACTACGTTCCAACCAGCACCTTTAAACAGACCTTCAAGCTCTTGAATGATCTTACCGTTACCCATTACAGGGCCGTCTAGACGCTGTAGGTTACAGTTGATTAGGAAACATAGGTTGTCTAGCTTCTCACGCGCAGCGAAAGAGATAGCACCACGTGATTCTGGCTCATCCATCTCACCGTCGCCTAGGAAAGCGTATACACGTTGAGCAGAAGTATCTTTCAGGCCACGGCCGTTTAGGTACTTAAGGAAACGCGCTTGGTAAATAGCAGAGATTGGACCAAGACCCATAGATACTGTTGGGAACTGCCAGAACTCAGGCATTAGTTTAGGGTGCGGGTATGAAGGTACGCCTTTACCGTCTACTTCTTGACGGAAGTTGTCTAGCTGCTCTTCAGTTAGACGGCCTTCAACGAATGCACGAGAGTAGATACCCGGTGAAATGTGACCTTGGTAGTAAACTAGATCGCCACCGTCCGTCTCGTTTGGAGCACGGAAGAAGTGGTTGAAACAAACTTCGTAGAACGCTGCTGCTGACTGGTAAGAAGCCATGTGACCACCAAGGTCTAGGTCTTTCTTAGAAGCACGCAATACGATCATGATTGCGTTCCAGCGAATAATCGAACGAATACGACGCTCAAGAGTTACATCACCAGGGTAAGCTGGCTCTTGTGCAGCTGGAATAGTGTTGATGTAGTTTGTGTTGATGCCAGTTGGCATATCAACGCCGTCTAGACGTGCTTTTTCTAGAACGGTTTCTAGTAGAAACTGTGCACGTTCTACACCTTCTTCACGAACAACGGATTCAAGGGCTTGTAGCCAATCTTGAGTTTCCAGTGCATCTACGTCATGCTTCATGTCAGACATGGCGATCTATCCTTCTGTTGGTTGGATCTACTTATTTAAGTAAGCGGTTCTTGTGTTAAGAATCGTTACCTTGCTGAATTCGACGCAGAGAACGCTCTCGTCGAGACTCTTCTCGAGTCAAATCCAACAATGTTTCTTCAATATAAGCTAAATGTGAGTGAGACATTTCACGTGCCTTTTCAGGCTGACCAGAAACAATCGCATCCACGATATTAGCTCTGTGTTTACTTACTTTATCGACCACTTCATCGCGGCGATGTAAGAGCTTTAGATTCTGTAAAACATTTTGCTCAAGCAAAGGGGCAAGACTACGAACAATATGAAGCAGGACGACATTGTGTGCCGCTTCGGTCAAAGCAATCAGAAACTGCATAACCGCAGCAGCTTCTGCCTCAACGTTATCGCCTTTTTGCTCTTCACTGATTTGATTCAAGCATGCCTGAATACGAGCAAAATCCTCATCGGTACCACGTAATGCTGCAAAGTACGCTGAAATGCCTTCCATCGCATGACGCGATTCAAGTAGGTCTAACTGCGTTTCGGAGTGAGTTGACAATAAGTTCAATAAAGGATCTGAAAAGCTTTTCCAGATGTTTTCGCTAACGAATGTGCCACCGCCTTGACGACGAGTAAGCAGACGTTTTGCTTCTAAACGCTGAATGGCTTCACGGACAGATGGACGAGACACATCGAACTGCTTAGCGAGTTCGCGCTCTGGTGGCAACTGCTGCCCCGGAGAGAGTGTTCCTTCCACAATCAACCTTTCTAGCTCTTGTTCAATAACATCAGAGAGCTTTGGCTGACGAATCCTTTGATAAGCCATAATTTATTGTTCTTCTACTCTTGCAGGTAATTGGTAATACCAATTTTAAGTTGGTGCAGAAATTAACATAATTAAAACGTTACTGTCCAGCCAAAAATTGACCTAAATCATAGAACAGACCTACAACCAACACTTTGATAACAATCGCCCATTAAAACAGCAATAAAATTGGTATGACCAATTACATAAACAAAACAGTTGGGGAGTATGCGTGCTAGTGTTTTTGGTAAAGAAATACAAAAAATGACAAAAAATTTCGTTTACTTATCCACCAAGATTGCGTTTTAGCACTCAAAATGTAGTTAACTTTTAACAAGTGCTCATATTTCTTGTATCGAAAAAAGGCATACTTGAGTGTATGCCTTATTTGTTTCTGTTTTTTGAATTTACACTTTCGCTACAAATTAGCGTTTTATCTGGCGCCGGAACTTGACCCAGTCAAAGCTTAGACCAGGATCGGCTTTTCTCAAGGGAGCGATATACTGATGCCCCGTAATTCTCGGTAAAGTAATTTTTGGGTAGGAATGCATGACAGCTTGGGTCAAAGCAGTAAGTGATTGATATTGTTCTTCGGTATAGGCAATAAACTCGGTGCCTTCGAGTTCAACTCCAATGGAATAATCGTTACAACGTTCACGGCCAGCAAAGCTGGATTGCCCGGCATGCCATGCTCGGTCTAAAAAAGAAACAAACTGAACAATCTCGCCATCGCGCTTAATTAAACAATGTGCCGAAACGCCCATTTTGTGAATTACCTCAAAAAATGGATGGGCGCTGGGATCAAGACTGCCTGTAAAGAAGTCCTCGATGTAAGGACCACCAAATTGCCCCGGCGGTAAACTGATGTTATGAACCACCAGCAGAGAGATGTCTTCTTTGTCTGAACGAGCATCAAAAAATGGCGATGGAACGTGCTTTGCCTTCGTCAACCAACCATTCTCGATTTTTAGGCACATATCAACCTCTCTACTTTGCAAATTAACTGCTGAAATTATTGACACCGGAGAGTATCATTCGTTGCCATCTCCCTTTCAAGACAAGATTTGCGATGAAGAACACACACAACAGCCAAGAACGCCTAGAATACCTTAAGCAACAGCTTCCAATAGAAATCACTCGTGCCGTAGCCGATACCCTAAAAGAAGACCTAGGTGGCGTATTGGATGCAGACAAAGACATCACCGCATCGCTTATCCCCGCTGACGCTATTAACACTGCAACCATCATCACTCGTGAACACGGTGTGTTCTGTGGTCAAGCTTGGGCAGATGAAGTATTCAAACAACTGGGTAGCAAAGTGACCATCGAGTGGCATGTAAAAGATGGCGACAAGGTAGAACCGAACCAAACGCTTTGTACCCTAACTGGCCCTGCTCGTGATTTGCTCACTGGCGAGCGCAACGCAATGAACTTTATTCAAACCCTTTCAGGTTGCGCGACCATTACCGCTGAGTATGCAGAGAAAATTGCTCACACTGAATGCCGTCTATTAGATACTCGTAAAACGATTCCTGGCCTACGTAGCGCGCTTAAATACGCAGTAGCTTGTGGCGGTGGTTTCAACCATCGTATCGGTGTGTTCGATGCATACCTTATTAAAGAAAACCACATCATTGCATGTGGCGGTATTACTCAAGCGATCACTACCGCGAAAGCATTGAACCCAGGTAAGCCTGTTGAGGTTGAAACGGAAAGCTTGGACGAGCTAAAACAAGCGATCGAAGCGGGTGCAGACATCATCATGCTAGACAACTTCACTACAGATATGATGCGTGAAGCAGTTGCTATCAACGCTGGCCGTGCCGCGTTAGAAAACTCTGGCAACGTGACACTAGAAACCATCGCTGAATACGCAGAAACCGGCGTAGATTACATCTCTGTAGGCGCTTTGACTAAGCACCTAAAAGCGATGGATCTTTCGATGCGCTTCAAGTAACGAACGTAAAATTCGTCACTAAAAAATGACTAATATGGAGAGGAGCTTAGGCTCCTCTTTTTATTTCTAAGCTCAAAATTCATCGCAAAAGAATGTAAGCAAAATGTAACAACAAGTGAAAGATACCTAAGCGACTCGAATCTATAGACTCATTGTATTTTAAGCCACCCCTGTTCTTTTTAGTCTTCCCGCCATGCAAGGTGCATCTGGAATAAAAGGAATCACACATGAACGTAACCAAACGAAAAATACAGAAAGGCTTTACACTGATCGAATTAATGATTGTTGTGGCTGTCATTGGAGTACTCGCCGCAATCGCAATTCCTCAATATCAAAATTATGTCGCCAAGTCCGAGCTAGGTTCTGGCTTAGCTACCATTACTTCGATCAGAACTAACGTTGAAGATTATGTTGTCACCAATGGGGCATTCCCAGATGGCACCACTGCAGGTCAAAAGCCGACAGACCTGGGTGTTATTCAACCAGGTAACGGTACAATTCGTTTCGTGAAAGCAAAAGGTCAACTATTGCTTACCTTTGCATCGACAGGAAACAGCCCTGACGTAAATAGCGCAAAAATTGCATTGGTTAGAGCTTCAGGCGGTACATGGACTTGTAAATCAACCTTAGATGCTCCTCTACTGCCTAAGTCCTGCACAAAAGACGCTACGCTATAAGCTATGCAAGCAAGTTTAGTTAGCGCTCTTAGCAAGGCCGGATTATTGACTCCAGCGCAGCAGGCGTCTATAGCTAAAGAAACAGAGTCCTTAGGCATTGAGTTGCCTGAGGCTCTTACTCGTTTGAAGCTATTTTCACCGCAAGAACTGAGTGAAACATTAGCCAATATATTTGGGCTAAGGGTCGTCAGTATAGATAATTATGACTACCACTCAATATGTTCACAGTTAAACCAGCGGGAACTCATTACTCTCCATAATGCACTGCCTTTAAAGCGCTCAAACTCAACACTTCTGTTAGCCATCGCAGACCCAACGAATTTACAAGTAGAGGAAGATTTCCGATTTGCCACGGGGTTGCAAATCGAACTTGTTTTAGTGGACTGGCACATATTGCAATCATCGATTAGAAGAGTATATGGCAAAGCCCTTTCTCAAGAGCATGCAAGTCCGAGAGATATCAACCAAGACGAACTCATCAACCTCGTTGAACTGGATGACAATGAACTAGATACGATTGAAGATTTAAGCCAAGATAGCTCACCTGTCAGTCGTTATATCAACCAAATCCTTCTAGATGCTGTACGGAAAGGGGCGTCGGACATTCACTTTGAGCCTTATGAAAGCATTTACCGAGTGAGGCTTCGATGTGATGGTATTCTCATGGAAGTACAACAACCTCCAAGTCACCTTAGTCGTCGCTTATCCGCTCGACTAAAAATCCTATCCAAGCTCGATATTGCTGAAAGACGCTTACCTCAAGATGGTCGAATTAAGCTAAAACTTAACAACGATACCGCTATTGATATGCGAGTTTCGACACTTCCGACCTTATTCGGAGAGAAGATCGTTTTAAGGTTACTCGATAACAGTTCGGCATCATTAGCCATTGACCATCTAGGCTACAGCGAGGCACAGAAACAGGCATACCTACAAGCTCTCAGCCGCCCCCAGGGCATGATATTGATGACGGGACCAACCGGAAGTGGCAAAACCGTCTCTCTTTATGCTGGCTTAAACATTTTAAATCAACCAGAAGTGAATATATCTACCGCTGAAGATCCTATCGAAATCAACTTACTAGGTATCAACCAAGTTCAAATCCAGCCAAAAATAGGATTCACATTTGCAGAAGCCCTACGCTCATTTTTAAGACAAGACCCTGACATCGTTATGGTTGGAGAAATTCGAGATATTGAGACCGCAGAAATAGCAATGAAGGCCTCTCAAACTGGCCATTTAGTGCTGTCCACCTTGCATACCAACTCTGCCGCAGAAACTGTCACTCGCTTGAGTAATATGGGCATCACCAACTATAACTTGTCTTCTTCACTGAGCTTAGTGATTGCTCAGAGGTTAGCTCGTAAGCTCTGCAATCATTGTAAAAAAATCACAAATAGCTCAAACCAACAACTGCTAGATATAGGAATTACGGATGAAGTAATTTATGAAGCAAATACAAGAGGTTGTAGCGAGTGTAACAATGGATATTTTGGCAGAACTGGCATTTATGAAGTTATGATCTTTGATGAACCACTCATTCAAGCGGTCGCTAACGGAATAACTAGCTCCCAACTCGAGAAACTCGCAGTAAAAAATGGAATGCATACGCTAAAAATGTCAGGCATAGCAAAGTTGAAGCAAGGCATAACCAGCCTAAACGAACTACAGCGAGTTCTATTTTTGTGAGTAAAAAGACCAGATGAAAACCAAACAACCGAATCTTAGAAACTTTCGTTGGAAAGGCATCAACAGCTCTGGAAAGCAAACATCAGGTCAACTTCTTGCTTTAACAGAACAAGAAGTTAGAGAGCGCTTGATAGCACAACATATTAAAATCAGAAAGCTAAAGAAATCTAATATTTCCTTGGTTACCAAGCTTAGTCATAAAGTCAAAGCAAAGGACATCACTATTTTCACTCGGCAAATCGCAACAATGCTCGCCACTGGTGTTCCTATTGTTCCGGCATTAAAACTGGTTTCGGAAAACCACCGTAAAGCAGAGATGAAATCCGTTCTTATCAGTATTAGCAAAGCCGTTGAAGCAGGAACGCCAATATCCAAAGCCATGCGCCTTGCCAGCCATCACTTTGATCCGCTTTATACTGACCTAATATCCACAGGAGAACAATCTGGTAACTTATCGCAGGTTTTTGAACGCCTAGCCACTTACCGAGAAAAAAGCGAACAACTAAAAGCGAAAGTGATTAAAGCACTTATCTACCCTGTAATGGTTATCTTCGTTGCTCTAGCAGTTTCATACCTGATGCTGACCCAGGTTATTCCTGAATTTGAAAAAATGTTTGTTGGGTTCGGAGCCGATCTCCCTTGGTTCACCAAACAAGTCCTTAACTTATCCTCATGGATGCAAATTTGGGGGCCTTTTATACTATCAGGCTGCATAGCCGTCGTTCTATCCAGTCGTTTTTTAGCTAAACGTTCTGATTCGTTTCGGTTAGTCCTCGCAAAAAATGTTCTCAAACTACCAGTCTTAGGTGGGGTCTTATCTAAAGCCGCTATAGCAAAGTTTAGCCGAACCCTCGCCACCAGTTTTAGTTCAGGAATACCAATACTCACGAGCTTAAAAACCACTTCGAAAACATCGGGGAACTTACACTACCAACTCGCGATAGAAGAGGTTTATCGCAATACTGCTGCAGGGATGCCTGTTTATATCGCGATGCGAAATTGCAATGTGTTTCCTGAATTAGTTTTGCAAATGGTTATGATTGGAGAAGAATCCGGTCGCTTGGACGATATGCTCAATAAAGTCGCTACTATTTACGAGTTTGAGGTCGACAATACAGTCGATAACTTAAGTAAGATCCTAGAGCCCTTAATTATTGTTTTTCTTGGTGTTGTCGTTGGAGGTTTAGTCACAGCAATGTACTTACCAATCTTTAACTTGATGAGCGTATTGGGATAGAATGATCCTTTAGCAATTAATCCCATCAAAACAGCACTTTGCTATTTGATTCATCGCGCAAGAGAAAGATATGGAAGTATTCCAGTACTACCCATGGCTATTCGTTGTATTTGCCACGATTTTTGGTTTGATCGTAGGCAGCTTCCTCAACGTTGTTATTTATCGACTACCCAAAATCATGGAACTAGAATGGCGACGCGAGTGCGCTGAGTCATTTCCTGAATACAAGATCGAGCCACCAAAAGAGACGTTAACGCTAAGTGTGCCGCGTTCATCTTGTCAGCAATGTGGTACACACATTCGCATCAGAGACAACATCCCTGTGATCAGTTGGCTATTACTCAGAGGTAAATGCCACAACTGCCAGTCTTCTATTAGTGCTCGCTACCCTCTTGTCGAACTGCTTACTGCGTTTTGTTCGGGTTTTATCGCCTTTCATTTCGGTTTTAGCTACTTCACTGCGGCCCTTATTTTCTTTACCTTTGTACTGATAGCCGCCACATTCATCGACCTAGATACGATGTTGTTGCCGGATCAACTCACGCTGCCATTAATGTGGGCAGGTATTGCACTTGCTCTCGTGGGTATAAGCCCTGTTAGCCTGCAAGACGCCGTTATTGGAGCTATGGCGGGTTACCTCTGCCTCTGGAGTGTTTACTGGGCATTCAAACTGCTAACTGGCAAAGAAGGTATGGGCTACGGTGATTTTAAACTACTTGCAGCATTAGGAGCTTGGTTAGGTTGGCAATCTTTGCCAATGATCATTTTGCTTTCATCAGTGGTAGGCGTCATCTTTGGTCTTATTCAATTGCGTTTGCAGAAGCAAGGCATCGAAAAAGCCTTTCCTTTTGGTCCTTACCTTGCAATCGCGGGTTGGGTAAGCCTAATTTGGGGCAATCAAATCCTTAACTGGTACTTTACGTCAATTCTAGGAGTGTAAATGGCTTTTGTTATTGGCCTAACTGGCGGTATTGCAAGTGGCAAAACCACCGTGGCAAACCTATTCAAGCAACAATTCAAGATTGACATTGTCGATGCCGATATCGTAGCTCGTGAAGTTGTGGAACCAAATACTCCTGGCCTCAACGCCATTATCGAGCACTTTGGTACTGATATTGTTCACGATGATCAAACTCTTGATAGAGCAAAGCTAAGAGAAAGAATTTTCTCTCATCCCGAGGAAAAAGCTTGGCTCAATGGCTTATTACATCCAATGATCAGTGAAAAGATGATCGAAGACCTAGAGCAAGTTACATCGGACTATGCGCTTTTGGTGGTTCCTTTATTAGTAGAGAATAAGTTGGATAGCTTATGTGATCTCGTCCTTGTTGTTGATGTAGAACCTCAAACTCAAATATCCAGAACAGTGAAGCGAGATAACGTTAGCGAAGAGCAAGCAAAAGCGATCGTGGCTTCGCAAGCATCTCGAGAGCAACGACTCGCTCTAGCTGATGATGTGGTTAAGAATAACCCAAATGACCCTGAACTTTTGCTTCAAATCACAGATTTGCACGAAAAGTACCTAGCCATGTGTAAGAAAAATCTGCGAAAATAGGAAATGAAATTCGATAGGGCTTAAGTTGATGACCACGCACAAATTTGAACATCCTTTAAATGAGAAAACTCGCATCTATTTAAGAGTTGAGTCTTTGCTGCGTCAGGCTCACTTAGCCTCTGGTTTTACCGACAACCATCAATATCAACTTTTCTTTCGTTCGATATTCGATATGCTCGAGATCTTTGAGCAAATTCAATTGAAAAGTGAGCTGGCAAAAGATCTTGAGAAACAACGTCTCGCTTATCGAAATTGGTTAAATGTAGATGGCGTCGATCAAGAGGCGCTTAGTGCTCTTCTAAAAGAGATAGACACTATTCATGAACATCTCATGCGTGCTGAACGTTTTGGTCAATCCTTAAAAGAAGATCGTTTTTTAAGCTCAATCCGCCAGAGGTTTAATTTACCTGGTGGCTCATGCTGCTTTGATCTTCCAGCTCTGCATTATTGGTTACACCTCCCAATAGAACGAAAAAAGCATGATGCGAATCAATGGCAATCAAGTTTAAAGCCTTTATCTGATGCTCTATCTCTATGGTTGAAGCTCACTCGTGAAACTGGCCACTTCAAAGCACAGATAGCTCGTGCAGGCTTTTTCCAAAGTGACGCTGAAGATGCGAATATTCTACGTCTGCATATTCCTATGGAATACGGTGTCTATCCGATGATTTCAGGACACAAGAACCGCTTCGCGATTAAATTTATATCATTTGAAAGTGGTCAAGCTTGTACTCAAGACGTTGAGTTTGAACTCGCCGTTTGTAGCTAAGCGCAACTCGCACTACTATTGCCATAACACCTTTGAACACCGAATAAATAGGACGAATGACGATGTCTAAAATTACAGTCGTTCCATGCCCACAATGTGGTGCCGACGTAGAGTGGGGAGAGAAAAGTCCTCACCGCCCTTTCTGTAGCAAACAGTGCCAAATGATTGATTTTGGTGAATGGGCTGACGAAGAAAATACCATTCCTGGCGCACCAGATATGTCGGACAGCGATGGTTGGTCTGAAGACCAGTACTAAAAAATTGAGAGGCTAGGTACAAGAACGCTACGCTTCGAGAATAATAGAGAGGGGTTGATGTGAGAGCATCGGCCCTTTTTGTTTTTTAGTACGCCTAAAGAGAGATTCCCGACAATGCTCCTTCGTCGCTTTCGGGAATGACACCGTTTGGGTTCATTTGTTTTTTATTCGTCATCCTCAAAAACGAGAAACGAGTGAGCTGGAGAGCTCTTCATTACTCTAACCTCGCGAAGAACAAACCCACTGCTCAGGTACAGAGCTCTGTATTCCCATTCATCGCAACACAAGAGTTCCACTCAAAGAGATTTCTGACAACGTACCTTTGTTGCTTCCGAGAGTAACGCTGTTTGAGTTCATTTATTTGTTTTTTTATTCGTCATCCTCAAGAGCGAGGGACGAGCGAGTTGGGAATCCCTTTTTACTCTCTCTCAGAGGACAAATGCCGCTCACTAACCGAAGCGCTCCACTATATCAGAGCAAGTATTCCTGACTCTCGAAGCACTGCGCCCTTTTTCGCGCATAAAAAAACGGAGCCCATTTGGGCTCCGTTTACGATGAGAACGCTAGTTATAGCATTACTTCTTAGCAAGTTTCTCTTTGATACGAGCAGACTTACCAGAACGCTCACGTAGGTAGTACAACTTGGCACGACGTACTGCACCACGGCGTTTAACTTCGATGCTATCAACGATTGGAGAGTGTGTTTGGAACGTACGCTCAACACCTTCACCGTTAGAGATCTTACGTACAGTGAAAGCAGAGTGAAGACCACGGTTACGGATTGCGATTACAACGCCTTCGAAAGCCTGTAGACGCTCACGGTCACCTTCTTTAACTTTAACCTGAACTACAACAGTGTCACCTGGTGCAAATTTAGGTAGGTCTGATTTCATTTGCTCTTCTTCAAGAGCTTTGATGATGTTACTCATTTTTTAAATTCCTAGAATAAACTGATACTAAATAAATTAGGTTACTTTGCGTTATGTTCACTAATGAACTCAGCAAGTAATTGTTCCTGTTCGTCAGTCAGAGCTAGGTTTTCCAGGAGCTCTGGTCTTCTAAGCCAAGTTCGGCCCAGCGACTGTTTTAGTCGCCATTGACGAATGTCCTTGTGATTGCCTGACATCAGTACCGCTGGTACCTCTTTGTCATCCAATACTTCTGGACGCGTATAGTGAGGGCAATCTAACAAGCCATTTGCAAAAGAATCTTCTTCTGCTGACGCGAAATCCCCTAGTACACCCGGAACAAACCGAGAGACAGAATCGATCAACGTCATGGCTGGTATCTCACCACCCGTCATCACAAAATCACCAATCGACCATTCTTCGTCGACTTCAGATTGAATGATGCGCTCATCTACCCCTTCGTAACGACCACAAATCAGAAGTAAATTCTCATTCGTTGCCAGTTCTTCGACTCCTTTCTGGTCGAGCTTGCGACCTTGAGGAGAAAGGTAAATGACTTTCGTCTTACCCGGTGAGGCTGCTTTCGCGGTATGAATGGCATCGCGCAAAGGCTGAACCATCATTAACATACCAGGACCACCACCGTAAGGTCGGTCATCGACAGTGCGATGTTTGTCGTGAGTGAAATCGCGAGGATTCCAAGTCTCAATAGACAAAAGACCTTTTTTAACCGCTTGACCTGTTACTCCATAATCAGTAACAGAACGGAACATTTCAGGAAAAAGGCTAATTACGCCAACCCACATGTTTATCTCGCTCTGTAATTTTGGAGATTAGAATCCAGGATCCCAGTCAACTTCGATCCGTTGAGCTTCGCGATCAACTTTGATGATCACTTGCTCTTCAAGGAACGGGATTAATCGTTCCTTCTGCCCGAAAGCATCTTTAAGATTTGCTTTAACAACCAGAACATCGTTTGAGCCAGTTTCTAGAATGTCAGATACGACACCTAGATCGTAACCTTTAGTGGTTACTACTTGCATCCCAAACAATTCACGCCAGTAGAACTCATCTTCTGACAATTCAGGAAGTACCGCAGGGTCAATAGCAATTTCAAAGTTTGTCATTAGATGCGCGTCTTCACGAATATCTAGACCTTCCAGCTTAGCCACCATACCTTTGTTATGGCGCTTCCAGCTTTCTACTTTGTACTCAACCCACGTACCCTTTTGGTTAATAAACCAAGGGCTGTAATCGAAAATGCTTTCAGCATTGTCTGTGTAGGAAAAAACTTTAAGCCAACCTCGAATGCCGTAAGTAGCACCAAACTTGCCTACAACAATCTTTTCGTTGCTCATTGTTTCTTTACCTTTCATCGACATAAACTAGTTTCTACTTCTTAAGTAAAAAATTAAGCCGCTTTTTGAGCGTCTTTAACTAGCTTAGCAACGCGGTCAGATAGAGACGCGCCTTGACCAACCCAGTGGTTAACGCGGTCTAGGTCTAGACGTAGACCTTCTTCTTGACCTTGTGCAGTTGGGTTAAAGAAACCAACTTTCTCGATGAAACGGCCAGTTGCAGCGTTGCGGCTGTCCGCTACTACGATTTGATAAAATGGACGCTTCTTAGCGCCGTGACGTGCCAAACGAATGGTTACCATGTCGTCCTCTTTGCTTTCTCAAAAATAAAATTAACCCCAATAATCATCCATAAAACTGAACAATCTGGGGTCTCGTGCCAAAATAAAGCTCCGGAATTTTACTCTTCTCCCGGAGCAATGCAAGGGATTTAGTTACTTTTTCACCAACATAAATTGAAATTCAAGTTTGTGATGTAGCTAACACCCTGAAACTAAAGTCTAGGCAATCGTTTAACGACCGAATGGATTGAAGCCACCGCCTCCACCCATACCGCCCATCATGCCTTGCATGTTACGCATCATGCCTTTCATGCCGCCCTTTTGCATCTTCTTCATCATCTTCTGCATCTGGGTGAACTGTTTCAGTAGACGGTTAACATCTTGAACCTGAACACCAGAACCCGCAGCGATACGCTTCTTGCGCGAACCTTTGATGATTTCAGGGCGTTGACGCTCTTTCATCGTCATTGAGCTGATGATCGCTTCCATTTGCTTGAACATCTTGTCATCGACTTTGTCTTTCACGTCAGATGGTAGCTGAGACATACCTGGTAGCTTGTCTAGCATGCCCATCATGCCACCCATGTTCTGCATCTGACCTAGCTGTTCACGGAAGTCTTCAAGGTCGAAGCCTTTCTTCTCTTTGAACTTCTTCGCTAGCTTCTCTGCTTTGTCTTGGTCAACATTGCGTTGTAGGTCTTCAATCAGTGACAGTACGTCACCCATGCCTAGAATACGCGATGCAACACGATCAGGGTGGAAAGGTTCTAGTGCGTCGGTCTTTTCACCCACACCTAGGAATTTGATTGGTTTACCCGTGATATGGCGAACCGATAGCGCCGCACCACCACGTGCATCACCATCCACTTTAGTCAGAATCACACCAGTTAGCGGTAGCGCATCACCGAATGCTTTTGCTGTGTTCGCCGCATCTTGACCTGTCATTGCATCAACAACGAACAGCGTCTCAACTGGGTTAATCGCAGAGTGAAGATCTTTAATCTCACCCATCATTTCTTCATCGATAGCCAAACGACCCGCGGTATCGACAATCAATACGTCGTAGAATTTCTTCTTCGCGTGGTCAATTGCTGCGTTAGCAATATCAAGTGGCTTTTGATCTGGTGAAGATGGGAAGAAGTCGACACCGATGTCTGATGCTAGGGTTTCTAGCTGTTTGATCGCCGCAGGACGGTAAACGTCGGCAGACACAACCAAGACTTTCTTCTTATCGCGCTCTTTCAGAAGCTTAGATAGCTTACCTACCGATGTGGTTTTACCCGCACCTTGTAGACCTGCCATCAAAAGTACTGCTGGCGGCTGTGCGGCTAGGTTAAGCGCTTCGTTAGACTCACCCATTACCGCTTCAAGCTCAGCTTGAACGATCTTGATGAATTCTTGGCCCGGCGTTAGGGATTTAGAAACTTCTACGCCAACCGCTTTTTCTTTAACGCGGTTTACAAATTCACGTACAACAGGAAGCGCAACGTCCGCTTCCAATAGTGCCATGCGTACTTCACGTAGGGTTTCTTTAATGTTGTCTTCGGTCAGACGACCTTTGCCACTGATATTCTTCAGCGTTTTGGATAATCGATCCGTTAAATTCTCAAACATCTTTGTCTCTTCGCTAAAAATGGCGATTAATTAGTGTGAGTATACCTTAGCCAACGTCACAGTCATACCCGTTGCGCCTCTCTATTCCTATATCGTGAGTTAACTTGTTAATTTCAATATCTCATCTCTCATGATTGATGAAAGATCTACCGTAGCCCCAAAGAGTAATGCAAGGTATAATTTTAACCATTGTGCACAATCACCTTTAGGATTCATGGATAGCTTAATTGCCATCGCAGCCGCCATTCTTTACGTTTTGGCAATTGCGACCATCATACCTGGACTCTCTCAGCAGTCCGGAATCAAAGCGAAAACAGTACTTGTCAGTGCGGCATGTGCGCTCTTTTTCCACGCTTGGATTCTGAGTGACCTCATTTTTGACGGTTCAGGTCAAAACCTCAGTATTCTTAATGTCGCCTCTCTGATCAGCTTTATTATCTCACTGGTGATGAGCGTAGCGATGCTCAAGAATCGTTTGTGGTTTCTTCTTCCTGTGGTTTATAGCTTTGCTGCCATCAATTTAAGTGCTGCTACTTTCTTACCAAGCACCTTTATTAAGCATTTAGAAAACGACCCTAAGCTACTTATCCATATTTCTTTTGCGTTGTTCTCCTATGCCACTTTAACCATTGGTGCGCTTTACGCACTGCAATTGGCGTGGCTCGACCACAAGCTAAAAGCGAAGAAGTCGTTAGCAATCAACCCGAATTTACCACCTTTAATGATGGTTGAGCGCCAGCTATTCAAAATTATCTTGATTGGTAACTTACTGCTTACTGGAACCTTATTGACCGGTTTCGTTTTCGTACAAGACATGTTTGCTCAGGGTAAAGCCCATAAAGGCATTCTTTCATTCATCGCTTGGGTGGTGTACTCGATTCTACTTTGGGGACACTACCAGAAAGGCTGGCGCGGTAAGAAGGTCACGTGGTTTGCAGTGGCGGGTGCGACATTGTTAACCTTGGCCTACTTCGGCAGTCGCTTCGTGAAAGAGATCATTTTAAGTTGATGTTCTCCATCTATAAAATTGCAATTAATAAGGAGCCTTGGGCTCCTTATCCTTTATATTGATGGGCAAATAAAATAGAGTACCCCTTATTACATTGACTTAATGACCAAGCTCGGTCATAAATTAACCAAACACATACAAGGAACAGCAGCGTTTTGGACGACATATCTACGGGTATCTTATTTGCGCTACTCGCGTGTCTTATCGTCATATCAGGTTACTTCTCCGGTTCAGAAACAGGGATGATGTCTTTGAACCGCTACCGCTTAAAGCACTTAGCCAACAATGGGCATAAAGGGGCGAAGCGAGTCGAAAAACTACTAGACCGCCCAGATCGCCTGATTGGTCTCATCCTTATCGGCAACAACCTCGTGAATATTCTAGCCTCTGCCATCGCAACCATTCTTGGTATGCGTTTGTACGGCGATTTAGGTGTCGCGATAGCAACAGGTGCACTCACCATGGTTGTTCTGGTGTTCGCCGAAGTCACACCGAAAACCATCGCATCGCTTTATCCTGAGCGCGTTTCTTACGCGAGTAGTATCCTCCTTACAATCCTGATGAAGATACTGTCGCCACTGGTGATGTTGGTGAACTTCATTACCAATGGTTTTATCCGCTTGATTGGCGTAAAAGCCGATCACAACACCGAAGACCACTTAAGTTCGGAAGAGCTACGTACCGTGGTAAATGAAGCGGGTGGCCTTATTCCTCGTCGTCACCAAGACATGCTGGTTTCGATACTGGATCTGGAGCACGTCACCGTGAACGACATCATGGTGCCACGTAATGAGATCACAGGTATCGACATCAATGACGATTGGAAGTCTATCGTCCGTCAGCTGACTCACTCTCCACATGGTCGCATTGTGTTGTATCGCGATCAGATTGATGAAGTCGTTGGTATGCTGCGTCTACGTGAATCATACCGTTTGATGTTAGAGAAAAACGAATTCAACAAAGAGACATTATTGCGTGCTGCCGATGAGGTGTACTACATCCCTGAAGGTACACCACTCAACGTTCAAATGTTGAAGTTCCAACGCAACAAGCAACGCATCGGTTTGATTGTTGATGAGTATGGTGATATCAACGGCTTAGTCACATTAGAAGATATCCTAGAAGAGATTATTGGTGAATTTACCACTTCTATTACACCAAGCTTGTCAGAAGAGATTACGCCACAAGGAGATGGTAGCTTCTTGATTGAAGGCAGCGCGAATGTCCGTGATATTAATAAAGGCTTAAAGTGGAAACTGCCAACCGATGGACCACGTACCTTGAACGGCCTGATTCTGGAGCATTTAGAAGATATTCCGGAGAGCCATTTAAGTGTGCAAGTTGCAGGGCATCCAATGGAAATTGTCGAGATTGAAGAAAACCGCATCAAGCTAGTGAAAGTATATCCAAAGCTGAAAAAGAGCAGTTAACAGCACCACTTCAAATATTCCAATAAAAAAAAGAGCCTGATATTGTCAGGCTCTTTTTTAATTATCTAAACTCAACGCTAAGTTAGTCGATACGTAGCTCTTTCAGCATTGACTCTGGCAATGCCAATTCATCATTCTTATTTAGCGCCACGCCCGCTTCTAGAATGTTCTTTGCGATTTGCTTCGCTTCATCCAGAGAGTGCATCGCTGCTGTACCACATTGGTACTCATTCAGCTCAGGGATCTTGTTTTGACTTTCCACTTTCAATACATCCTCCATCGCCGCAATCCAAGCGTCCGCCACTTGCTGCTCTGAAGGCGTACCAATCAAGCTCATGTAGAAACCGGTACGGCAACCCATTGGTGAAATATCAATGATCTCAACGCTCTCACCATTTAGGTGATTACGCATAAAGCCTGCGTACAAGTGCTCTAGAGTGTGAATCCCCTTTTCAGAAAGGATGTCTTTGTTTGGTGCGGTGAAGCGCAGATCGAAGACCGTGATGGTATCTCCTTTTGGCGTTTGCATCGTTTTCGCCACACGAACTGCTGGTGCATGCATACGTGTGTGGTCTACGGTAAAACTGTCTAATAAAGGCATTACATCTCTCCTGATTGTAACCACCAATACTTACAAGTATTGGTCTTAATTAATGTTCATTTTCCCCATCGTTGGGGTTAAAAGAACCAGCTGCTGTTGTCTTCTAATTCCTGACGACATTGCTTCAGCTGCCAGCCATAAGTCTTCGCAGTTTGTTCGACTCGCCTAGCGACCTTGACCAAACTTGGTTTGCTCTTGTAAGTTCCGCGTTTATAGCCACCGCGTCCTTCATGATATGCAAGGTACTGGTTGTACGGATCCCACAGCGAAACGCCTAATTGGCGACGAGTTTCGTGAGTATACCAACCGACAAACATCATTGAATCATCAAAGTTGGTGCGTGAACCACCTTGTCCCGTCGCTTTTTGAAAATCTTCCCAAGCAGGGTCTTGAGCTTGAGCATAGCCGTATGCGCTGCTAACACGCCCCCATGGAATAAAACCGAGAACATAGTCTTTAGGTGGACGAGCATCATGGCGAAAGCTACTTTCTTGCTTAATGATCGCCATCGCTACGTTGATAGGCGTGCCCCACTCTTCTTCCATATCTTTGGCATCTTCATACCAACCGGATTTTTCTCGGAATATTTCACATAGATTGTCTTGTTGCTTAGGGGGCGCAGTCGCACAACCGGCTAACATCACGCTCCCGAATACAGACACCACTAACGGCTTAATGTTCAATCCCTGCCCTTACTGCTAGTTATTGTTTTAAGTAAGCAAAGTAATCTTCTAAGAAGTCATCGAACGACAAAGTATCGCTTTGCTCTGCTTGTATTTGTTTCTCTACCGATGTTGCAACTTCCGTTTCCATTGCGTCAGCTGAATATTGCTCATAACTGTGTGCTAGGTTTTCTTCGCGGAATTTCATGCCTAGCGCACACCCCACTTTACCTAAACCGCCATGCTCTTTGGTCAGCTCAAGCAGTTGGCCAGAAATAGTCAGCTCTGGTTCATCAATCCAAGATTCTAGTTTGTCACAAACCGCTTGGTACGCATTACCACCAGCCGCAGTATCCATTTCAACCGCAATCTGACGAAGATCAGCGAACACACGGTGTGCCCAATCCTGCAAAGATAAGCGCTCACCTTGGCAACCGATTTGCAGCATCAAGCCTTTCTCACGACCAGACACAATCACCTTGTTCCAGTTATCACGCCAGCATTCAAGCTCACAGTTGTCCATTGGATCAGACTCTGAAAGTGCTGCCCAAGTTAGGAACAAATCGAGGAAGCGAACTTGCTCTTCACTTACACCAATCGCACTGAATGGGTTGACATCTAGCGAACGTACTTCGATGTATTCCACGCCACCACGTTTAAGAGCTTCCGAAGGTTTCTCACCATTTTTAGCTACACGTTTTGGACGAATTGGGGCGTACAGTTCGTTTTCAATTTGCAAGATGTTCGAGTTAAGTTGACGATATTCTCCATCGACTTTTACACCAATCTCGGCAAACTGTTCCGATGGATGACGAATCGCATCATCTAAACCATCAAGATACTGTTCGATGGTGTTAAAGCCAATCTTAAGCACACTTTGCGCACTGTTGGTGTAACCGAGATCACTTAGACGCAGAGAGGTCGCTTTTGGTAGATAAAGCGTACCGCCAATCTGCTCAAATGGCAGTTCGGTTTCACGCCCTTGGATAAATGAGCCACACAGCGCTGGAGATGCACCAAAGAAATACGGGATCATCCAACCAAAGCGGTAGTAGTTACGAATCAGCGCAAAGTACGCGTCTGATTTTGTCTCTTGGCGTGCTTCTTCATCTTGTTCGCCATACAAAGCATCCCAGAATGATTCAGGGAAAGAGAAGTTAAAATGCACACCAGAAATAATTTGCATCAAGCTACCATAACGACGCTTTAGACCTTCACGGTAGAGCGTTTTCATTTTGGCTGAGTTCGATGAGCCATACTGCGCTAGCTGAATGTCGTCCTCGGTGCCCACGTAGCACGGCATTGAAAGTGGCCACATTTTCTCTTCACCCATTTTGGTTTGAGTGAAGTGATGGATGTCTTTCAATTGTCCCATCAGTTCAGGAATGTCATGCGATACTGGAGTAATAAATTCCAGTAGAGATTCTGAAAAGTCGGTCGTGATCCATTTGTTTGTGAACGCTGAGCCCAAACCCTCTGGGTGAGGTGTTGTAGCTAAATGGCCATCCTGACGATAGCGCAAAGTTTCTCGCTCAACACCGCGTCCAAACTGCTTAAATACTTCTGGGTTTGATGCAACTTGTTTTAGTCGCGCAGCAAAATCAGTCAAAATGAGGTTCGCTTATATTGGGAGCAGGACACTCGCCAAGCGTGGCAAGTGAAAGCTAAGTTATTGATATATAATCCATCTAGATAAATAACCCATCAAAAAGTCATTTATCTAGTTAGAAACGAATAGCGGAGAGTCTCCTCTCCGCTATTAAATGTGTACTCTATCGAATGATTTCAAGCTCTTCCACGTCTTTCCCTAACTTTTCTAGTTGAGGGCGAAGGGATTTCGCATCCCCGACAACGACTATCTGATAGTCATTCGGGTCGAACCATTTTTCAGCTAGAGCGTTGAGCGTCTGTTTATCGACAGTCTCAACAATAGCGTTGCGTTGCTGTAAGTAATCTTTATCTAGGTTGTATTTCAAAATATCACTGATGAGTTTGCCTTTCTGTGTTGGCGTCTCGTATTTCAGTGCATCTTTTTGACCGACTGCTTGGCGCATAAATTTCAATTCATCGTCAGTCATGCCCGATTGTGAGAACTCGTTCAACTCATTCTCCATCTCGATGATAGACGCAACAGTCGAATCCGCACGCACTTGAGCAGTAAATACAACAGAGCCTGTTTCTACATTACCGGAGAAATAACCATAGGCGCCATAGGTGTAACCTTTGTCTTCACGAAGGTTTTGGTTGATACGGCTATTAAAGTTTCCAGACAAGTTAAAGTTTGCTAGCTGACCCAAGTAGAAATCACCTGTTGCATCATAAGGCATTCCTTGACGAACCATCATGATGACACTTTGCGGTGCGCCTGGCTTATCCACTAAATGTACTTTTTGTGAACCTAATGGCGCGATAGCTTGTGGCGCATACAAGGGAGCAGCTTCGTCTTCCCAGTTCGCCCAGAAAGCAAGTTGTTTCTCGACATCTTCTTTGCTGATATCACCAACGGCTACAATCTGTGCACTTTGTGGCGTGTAGTGTTTCGTATAGAAGTCACGTACATCATCTAGGGTCAACGCTTGAAGCCCTGCCTTAGTCCCATCTTTTGGACGAGCAAAAACAGAGTCTCCATACAACACTTGACGGCTCGCTTGCGACGCCATCCAGCTTGGCTTCTGATGCTCGTACACTAACCCTTCCAGCGCTTGAGCTTTAACACGTTCAAAGTCTACTTGCTTGAATGCCGGCGATAACAACATCTCCTCGACAATCTTCAACGTCGGTGCAAGGTTTCTTTCTAGAGCAGAAACACGGATGTTCGTGGTATAACCCGTTGCCCCAACAGAAATTACACTGCCAAGCTTGTCTAATTCCGCTTGAATTTCTTCGGCTGAATGCTGAGTCGTGCCTTCTTGTAACATTGCAGCAGTTAGCTGAGCCAAGCCTTCTTTACCTTCCTGAACAAAGCGCGTACCTGCAGGCAAGCTAAACTGCATAGTGACCGTCGGCGTTTCACTGCTTACGGTACCAAGCAACTCAGAACCGTTCTTGAAGTGAATGTCGTATAGCTTCGGCATTGTCGCTTCTACAGGGTTACCAACTGGTGGCTGAACTGAACGATCGAAGTTATCCGTTGCTCGTCGGTAAGCCAATTGGTCTTCTGTGATCTTTTCATATTCTGGCAAAGTGCGCTTTGGTGTCACGAACGTCGCTGGTTTTACCGCAAGCTCGGTCTTACCGCGTGGCACAACGCTCAGCGTTACCTTATTCTTACCTTGAATGAAGTCGCTATAAGCCTTCTCCACAGACTCAGGCGTCACCGCACGTAACTGTTTCAGCTGCTGTTCAATCAGATCCGGTTTACCAAAGAAAGTTTGGTTAGACGCCAATTGCGTTACTTTGCCTTTGACACTCTCTAGAGCAAAAATCGCGTCTGCTTCAGTTTTTCCTTTAAGTTGCTCAAGACGGTCTTTGGTTACCCCATCTTTGGCAAATTTATCCAGCGACGCCATAAGCTCATCGTAAAGCTTGGTGAGGTCGCCTTTATCACCAGAATCTCCCATCGCGTAGACATAGAAATTACACGACAGCTCTGCGCAGTCATGGAATGACCCTGCATCGACTGCTTTCTGGGTTTTAACTAAGTCTTGATAAAGCACACTGTTAGTGCCACTACCGATCACGCTTGATAGTGTATCAAGTGATGCTTGTTTGGCTTCGCCGCTGTAAGTGGTCGGCCATGCAACCATGACCATTGGCTGTTGAATACGATCTTCTAAGGTAATGTACTTACTTTCTACTAGCTTAGCCGGCTGCTTCGGTGCGTTTTCAACTTCTAGACCTCTAGGGATCGAACCGAAGTATTTGTTCACCCATTCCAGTGTTTGTTCTACATCGATATCACCACCAATGGTCAATACTGCATTGTTTGGACCATACCAACGAAGGAAGAACGCTTTCAGATCATTCACATCAACACGATCGAGATCTTCAACATAGCCGATAGTTTGCCATGAATAAGGGTGACCTTCTGGGTACAGCGCTTCTGCCATGCGCTCCCAAATCAAGCCATAAGGACGATTATCGTAATTCTGGGCGCGTTCGTTTTTCACTGTAGAACGCTGAATCTCAAATTTCTGCTGTGATACCGCATCCAACAAAAAGCCCATACGATCCGACTCTAACCACAGCATTTTTTCTAGCTGGTTAGCCGGAACGGTTTCGAAATAATTAGTACGATCACGGTTCGTGGTGCCATTAAGTGTGCCCCCCGCCTCTGTGATGATCTTGAAGTGCTGTTGGTCACCCACGTTCTCAGAGCCTTGGAACATCATGTGCTCAAAGAAGTGTGCAAAACCTGATTTACCAATTTCTTCACGTGCCGAACCAACATGGTAAGTCACATCTACGTGCACCAATGGATCGGAATCTTCAGGTGCCAGAATCACCGTCAGGCCATTATCAAGTTGATACTTCTGGTATGGTATTTTAACTTTGCCTTCTTCCGCTTTCGATGACTCAACAAACGTCACCCCATCAGGCAATGATGAAACAGGGGCATTTGATGCACAGCCCGTGATCACTAGCAGTGAACACGCACTTACCCAAAACATTCTCATGCGCTTTCCTTAAAATAAACCGAGATAGATGGCGGCCAACAAGCTGTACCTTGCGGCTTTGCCTAAAAATATAAGAACTAAGCAAGGCAGAAATTTCATCCTTAACCATCCTGCCGCTAAACATAGCGGATCACCAATCACTGGCAACCAGCTGAAAAACAATCCCCAATACCCATATTTGGATAACCACTTCAATGCGGTATGACCGTGTTTCTCATCTTGGGTTTTATTTGGAATCCACAACCCCAACCAATAGTTGGTGAGACCGCCAAGGGTATTACCAATGGTAGCAACAATAATGATGGAAGAAACTGAGTACTGGTTTAACGATAAGGTCGCAATCAATCCAGCTTCAGAGCCACCCGGTAATAAGGTAGCACTGAGAAACCCCGTCATGAATAGCACCCATAATGCGGAGTCAGAAAACCATAATGCTAAGTTTTCAAAGGCAGCATTAAATGCCTCTAACATGTCATATCAAGCAAGATCTTGCCTCGAGTCCTTCCCGACTCAACTTGTTTGTGAGCTTCAACAACCTCATTCATCGGATAGACGTGTTGTACTTCGGTTTTCAACAACCCAACCCCAACCATGTAGAGCAAGGTATCAAGTTGCTCGCGATCGGGTTTCACCAACATACCACTCGCTTCGAAACCTAGTAGCTTGGCTTTTTCACAAATCAACTCTGCAGTAATAGTAGGAACGGTGATCACTCGAGCATTATCCGTCAGGCATTTGAGGGCATCCAAGGCTGCATCGCCACCGACGAGATCAATCAAAACATCGACATCTTCAACACGTTCTGACACTGGGGCAAATTGATAGTTCACTGCATGTGCGCCGAGTGTAGCGAGGTAGTCTAAATTTCGTCCACTACATGTAGTAAACACTTCCGCCTTCGTCGCCACTGCAATTTGTACCGCTAGATGCCCAACGCCACCTGCCCCCGCTAAAATCAGCACGCGATCACCTTCAGTGACATTTGCCTTACTCAGCGCTTGAGCGGCAGTTTGTCCAGCCAACGGGAGCACGGCTGCTGCTTCCAACGTAACCGTATTTGGCACATGGCTAAGTTCAGACTCAGGAACACAAACGTATTGGCTATAACCGCCACCGCGGACTGGAAAACCAATAAACCCAGCGACCTCATCCCCTTCAGTAAAGCGTGACGCCCCTTCTCCGCATGACACCACTTTGCCAGAGATATCATAGCCAGGCACCCAAGGTAAGTTATCTTTGTTCTGAGCGGCCGCCCAGCCAAGCCCTGCGCGTGTTTTGACATCAATAGGATTGACACCAGAATAGGCCACTTTAACGAGAACTTCACCCGCCTGAGGAGTTGGTGTGGATGTGGTTTGAGTCGCAAGGACTTCTGCGTCGCCGAATTCGGTAATAACTATCTGTTCGTGTTCCATAACCCATTCCCTGAGAGAAAACAAAAAGGGATGCAAAAAGCATCCCTTTGACTATAAACCATTTTGTTTGCCGAAGTTAATCGCCAATTTGTAAATTGGTTGATAATTCTCTGTCACAGATTATCAACCACGTTATTTAAAGACCTACCTAGCCCACGAGCGCGAGCAAGATACCCGCCGCCACTGCTGAACCAAGGACACCGGCTACATTTGGTCCCATTGCGTGCATCAATAGGAAGTTTTGTGGATTCGCTTCTAAACCAACCTTATTCACAACACGCGCCGCCATTGGTACAGCAGAAACACCTGCTGCGCCAATAAGTGGGTTGATGTCCTCTTTCGAGAATTTGTTTAGGAGCTTCGCCATTAGAACACCTGCACCAGTACCGATGCTGAATGCCACTGCACCGAGCCCTAAAATACCTAGCGTTTCTAGATTCAAGAACTGCTCAGCTTGTAGCTTGGAACCAACACCAAGACCTAAGAAGATGGTCACAATGTTGATCAGTTCGTTTTGAGCAGTTTTCGACAAGCGATCCACCACACCAGCTTCACGCATCAAGTTACCCAAACAGAACATACCAACCAGAGGTGTCGCCGAAGGTAGGAACAGAATCGTCATCAGTAATACCGCAAGTGGGAAGAGTACTTTCTCCCACTTACCAACATGACGAAGTTGAGCCATCTTGATTTGACGTTCTTCTTTGGTGGTTAGAGCTTTCATGATTGGTGGCTGGATAATTGGAACCAATGCCATGTAACTGTATGCGGCAACTGCAATCGCACCAAGTAAATCCGGAGAGAGCTTACTCGCCAAGAAGATAGCAGTTGGCCCATCCGCACCACCGATGATCGCGATAGACGATGCATCCGCCATGGAGAACTCCATACCCGGAACATAGTTAAGCAATATCGCACCAAATAACGTCGCGAAAATACCAAACTGCGCAGCAGCGCCTAACCACAAGGTTTTCGGGTTCGCAATCAAAGCACCAAAATCGGTCATCGCACCTACGCCCATGAAGATCAGCAGCGGGAACACGCCCGATTCGATCCCAATGTAGTAAACGTAGTACAGCAAACCGCCTGGCTCAGTAAAGCCAGCATTTGGAATGTTTGCCAAGATGGCACCAAAACCAATTGGTAATAACAGTAAGGGCTCAAAGCCTTTTTTGATCGCCAAAAACAGCAAGGTACAACCAACCAACATCATACAGATTTGGCCGAACTCAAAGTTAGCGATCCCTGTTTCTGACCATAGGGTCATCAATCCGTCCATGATGCTCCCTTACGTCAAACTCAGCAATGGTGAACCAACGGTAACGGCATCACCTTCTTTCACGTTAAGCTCTTGCACAATACCGCCACGCGCTGCACGAACTTCGGTTTCCATCTTCATCGCTTCTAGGATCAAAAGAACATCACCTTCAGCGACTTCAGCGCCTGGTTGAACGTTAACTTTAAAGATGTTACCTGCAAGAGGTGCAGGAACCGCTTCAGCGGCACTGTTAACAGGAGCGCTTGGCGCTGCAGGTTGAACAGGTGCAGCTGCCCCACTCGGCGTTACCGATGTTAATTGCCCCTGAGGACCAACTTCGACCTCATAAACTTGCCCATCAACTCGCACGCTGTAGGTTTCAACGCCACCAGCTGATGCTTGTACTACAGGTGCAGCGACAGGTTTCGCCGCTTCTAACGTTGGTGCCGGCTCAAACGCGTCTGGGTTACCGCGGTTTTTCAGGAATTTCAGACCGACTTGAGGGAATAGCGCGTAAGTCAGTACGTCATCAACACGCTCACTCGCTAGCTTAATACCTTCAGACTGCGCTTTCTCCATCAAATCAACCGTTAGGGTTTCCATTTCTGACTCAAGCAAGTCTGCAGGACGACAGGTGATCGCTTCTTTGCCATCAAGCACTTTTGCTTGAAGCTCTGCATTCACTGGCGCAGGCGCAGAGCCGTATTCACCTTTTAAAACACCAGCGGTTTCTTTGGTGATGCTCTTATAGCGCTCACCTGTCAGCACGTTGATCACCGCTTGAGTACCAACGATCTGAGACGTCGGTGTCACCAACGGAATGAAGCCAAGATCTTCACGTACACGAGGAATCTCTTCCAGTACTTCATCAATACGATCCGCAGCGCCTTGCTCTTTTAGCTGACCTTCCATATTCGTCAGCATGCCTCCAGGAACCTGAGCGATCAGGATGCGCGAATCCACGCCTTTTAGCTGACCTTCCCACTTAGCGTATTTCTTACGTACTTCACGGAAGTAAGCGGCAATAGGCTCAATTTGGTCCAGTTTAAGATTAGTATCACGCTCTGTACCTTGCAGCATAGCAACCACTGTCTCCGTTGGCGTGTGACCGTATGTGCAGCTCATTGAAGAGATCGCAGTATCAAGGATATCGATACCCGCTTCTACAGCTTTCACAGCAGTCGCCGTAGAAAGACCCGTAGTTGCATGGCAGTGAAGCGCTAAAGGCACGTCACAAGACGCTTTGATGCGCGTGATCAGCTCTTCTGCTTCGTACGGCTTAAGTAAGCCAGACATATCCTTGATACATAGAGAGTGACAACCTAAGTCTTCAAGACGTTTAGCAAGATCGACCCAAGTATCCGCGTTATGTACCGGACTGGTGGTGTAAGACAAGGTTCCTTGCGCATGAGCACCAACATCCACCGTAGCTTTTACTGCTTTTTGGAAATTTCGAACATCGTTCATTGCATCAAAAATACGAAACACATCCATACCATTGGCGTGAGCACGTTCAACAAACTTCTCTACTACATCGTCAGCGTAATGGCGGTATCCTAAAAGGTTTTGACCACGTAGTAACATTTGCATTGGTGTATTTGGCATCGCTTTTTTTAGTTCGCGTAAGCGCTCCCATGGGTCTTCTCCCAAAAAGCGGATACACGAGTCAAACGTTGCGCCACCCCAGGTCTCTAATGACCAGTAACCAACCTTATCTAACTCAGCTGCGATAGGCAGCATATCTTCGATACGCATACGCGTAGCAAACAGGGATTGATGGGCGTCACGAAGGACCACATCAGTGATAGCTAGTGGTTTAGACATGCTCTTAAACTCCTTTTTAATCCTATTTTCGGCTACTTCGCGACAGAGGCGCGATGTTTATGAATCGCAGCCGAAATCGCTGCCACTACGTGTGGACTAACAGCTGAAGAGGTTGATTGAACGTTAGTATTTGTTTTCGGTGCTGCGATCGGCGCTGGTACTTCTTCTGGTACCAATTTGGACATCAGCCGAACGAGATAAACTAGAATGGTGAGGAAAATAAATACGACCGCCATCCCTGTTAACATCAGGGTGGCCGCATCTACTAGCAGGCTTCCTATATTCGTCATGTTGCTTCCTTTCTTTGTCATCCTGACAATGCGCAGGACTGTAATAGCGTCAAATCCCGACCAATGGATTATCTCGATTGGTTAAATTTTGTCAATTTTGTTTAAGGAAGCTTTTAAATAATCTCTAATATTGATTATTTATTCACTACTCAGATCACAAATTGCACGAAAATTCACTTCGCTTGTGGGATCGCTCAACATATAACCACACTAAATTAAAGTGTTTGTAAAAACTGCGATTAGGATTTAAAAATGAAAAGAGTCTTAAGGAAGAAAGTAAAATAAAAACAGAAAGATAGATCAAGTTAACATAACAAAAACACTGTATTAACAATAACGAAACACAAGTATTTTCATCAATGTTTGGTTAGGTTTATCTGCCTTTGCATGCTCGCCAAGCTGAAGATCGCTTAAGTAGAAGCTTCAAGGTGACTATTTAAGCGAAACAATATAGAGGCTCAATGAGACAAGAATCATAAACTGACGATAGGATTTGGCGCGAGAGATGGCTGTGAATAAGCGAAGGACGCGCCATTTCACAACCAAACACCAGATACAAAAAAGCCTCGCATTAAGCGAGGCTTTTTTAAAGAGTGGCGCGTCCTGGAGGATTCGAACCTCCGACCGCCTGGTTCGTAGCCAGGTACTCTATCCAGCTGAGCTAAGGACGCACGGTTTTCGATATCGGTATTACCAATATCAGGAGTTCACAAAGAAACCCTAAAGAGTGGCGCGTCCTGGAGGATTCGAACCTCCGACCGCCTGGTTCGTAGCCAGGTACTCTATCCAGCTGAGCTAAGGACGCGCAGTTTTCGATATCAGTATTACCAATATCAGGAGTTCACAAAGGAAACCCTAAAGAGTGGCGCGTCCTGGAGGATTCGAACCTCCGACCGCCTGGTTCGTAGCCAGGTACTCTATCCAGCTGAGCTAAGGACGCGCAGTTTTCGATATCGGTATTACCAATATCAGGAGTTCACTAAGGAAACCCTAAAGAGTGGCGCGTCCTGGAGGATTCGAACCTCCGACCGCCTGGTTCGTAGCCAGGTACTCTATCCAGCTGAGCTAAGGACGCGCAGTTTTCGATATCGGTATTACCAATATCAGGAGTTCACTAAGGAAACCCTAAAGAGTGGCGCGTCCTGGAGGATTCGAACCTCCGACCGCCTGGTTCGTAGCCAGGTACTCTATCCAGCTGAGCTAAGGACGCGCAGTTTTCGATATCGGTATTACCAATATCAGGAGTTCACTAAGGAAACCCTAAAGAGTGGCGCGTCCTGGAGGATTCGAACCTCCGACCGCCTGGTTCGTAGCCAGGTACTCTATCCAGCTGAGCTAAGGACGCGCAATAATCTTTATTTTACTTTGTATAACCCGTTTATCAAACGAATTATTAAATAGTGGCGCGTCCTGGAGGATTCGAACCTCCGACCGCCTGGTTCGTAGCCAGGTACTCTATCCAGCTGAGCTAAGGACGCGCAGTTCTTCTTGCTAAGAAGTTGTGAAGCAAATCACACTAGTTTCTTACGAAACAAAAAAAAGGCCATCGGGCCAGTCAATGAATGGCGGTGAAGGAGGGATTCGAACCCTCGATACGGGATAAACCGTATACTCCCTTAGCAGGGGAGCGCCTTCAGCCTCTCGGCCACCTCACCGTTTTCATTGTTATATCTCAAAAGAGATATGGCGCGTCCTGGAGGATTCGAACCTCCGACCGCCTGGTTCGTAGCCAGGTACTCTATCCAGCTGAGCTAAGGACGCACTTTTTGTTGATAAATCAACGTTGCAAGAATGGCGGTGAAGGAGGGATTCGAACCCTCGATACGGGATAAACCGTATACTCCCTTAGCAGGGGAGCGCCTTCAGCCTCTCGGCCACCTCACCGTCTTGCGGAGGCACATATTACGTTTTACCGAAAATATGTCAAACACTTTCTTTGAAAAAAAACGCAAAAATCGCTTAACCGATGCGGATTTAATCAAAGTGATTATTAAACAAACTTTACCACCCTATTATGATGAAAAAAAGAGAGTCTTCTCTTAAAAAATGACATTTATTAGAAACTAAAAAGGCTAGCCTATCGGCTAGCCTTTTTCATTCAAACTAAGCTCTGTAAACAGGAGCGGCTTAGTAGTTACCTGAAGCAACGTTGCCATTGCCTTTTTCAGCTTGAATGCGCATGTAGATTTCTTCACGGTGAACAGAAACCTCTTTCGGAGCGTTAACGCCGATACGTACTTGGTTACCTTTAACACCTAGTACAGTTACAGTTACTTCATCACCAATCATAAGTGTTTCGCCTACGCGGCGAGTCAAAATTAGCATTCTTTGCTCCTTGAGTAATCTCTAAATTTTCTTGCTACAAAGCTATTATCCAACAAAAGTTATATTTTCGTAAACTACCTTGTTACCGAAAATTAGCCCAAAAAGGCATGTTTTTGCTGAATGTTCAATGGTTCACTAGATGTAACGTAAGCATCATGAAGAATATTTGCTGCTGCATCCACACATTCAGGTGGTAAGACTAGCATCATAGTGAGTGCATTCGTTGAGCAGAAGTTGGTCGTAATATCTTGCTGTGCCAACAATTCACAGGCATGGTCAACCATTCCATTGGCTTCTAGCCCCACAGCGGTCAACAGGCTTACAAGTTCACTATTACGGATTTTATCGCGGAACACCAGATCCAACTTGGCACATGCATCTTGTTTTATCATGATACCTGTTCGTTCTGCTTCCTCGATCACATTCCAAATGTCTATACCTAACATCTGACATTGCTTTGTAATGCTAGACAAATGTTCGTTATCGACTTCAATCATGGCAAGGTCACGTTGAATGGCTATACCAGAGACGGCTTTTAAGCCTGACTCTCCTTTTACCAGACTGCCTTCGTTCACATCAAATGTCGAAAGCACACGCAGTGGCACATTATTCTTCCATGCAAACTGCACAGAAGGGAGATGCAACACTTTCGCTCCACGGCTGGCCATTGCTTCCATCGAAGGGAAATCAATCACCGCCATTTTTTGAGCGTTTTTTACTACACGCGGATCACAAGTATAAATACCATCAACGTCGGTAAAGATTTGACACTCATCAGCGCTTAATGCACCAGCTAATGTCACTGCGCTCGTATCTGAGCCACCTCGACCTAATGTGGTGATATCCCCATTTTCATTCACACCTTGGAAGCCTGCCACGATAACGATTTGATCTTGTTGAAGTAAATCCATAATCGTAGAAGTATCAATGTGTTTAATCGTCGCGTCATTGTGTTGATTATCCGTCACAATGTTCGCTTGTGCTCCGGTAAGTGAGCGAGCAGCATAACCCAATTTATTGAGAGTCATTGCCAATAGTGCCATCGACACTTGCTCACCAGCAGAGAGCAAAACATCAAGTTCTCGAGCCGTTGGAACGCTATCTACTTGCTTAGCGAGATCCATTAGTCGGTTTGTTTCGCCTGACATCGCAGACACAACAACGACAACTTGATTACCATCATTTTTCGCCTTAATGATGTGTTCAGCTACCTGGTGGATTCTTTCAATTGAACCCACTGAGGTTCCGCCAAACTTTTGCACGATAAGGGGCTTTTTCACCAGTCTTCACCTTCCCAAGACCAAAGTCTCATTCGGACCACTCATATTCTACTAGTTGAAAATTATATAAGCGGTAGTTACAACAAAAACCAAGCAGCGTAAATGACCTGGTTAAAATACGGTCAATTAAACCACTTGGTTACCATAAAAAAATTACGCCCAATCAAAGAACATTGATTGAGCGTAAATTGTGTTTTAAATAATTATAGGCGTTCTTCTAGCCAAGGCTGTACAGACTGAATCGCCGCAGGTAGTGCCGCAACATCGGTACCACCTGCTTGAGCCATATCTGGGCGACCACCGCCTTTACCGCCTACTTGCTCAGCAACCATCTTAACTAAGTCACCTGCTTTCACTTTGCCGATAAGGTCTTTGGTTACACCTGCAATCAGACCGATCTTGTCATCGTTTACGTTAGCAAGAAGGATAACGCCGCTACCTACTTGGTTTTTGATGTCATCAACCATAGTACGTAGGTTCTTGTTATCTGCGCCTTCTAGAGCTGCGATCAGTACTTTAGTACCATTGATATCCTGAACTTTACCCATGATGTTTGCACTTTCTGCTGCAGCCATCTTGTCTTTCAGTTTTTGGATTTCTTTCTCTAGAGATTTCGCTTTCTGTGCTGATTCAGCCAGTTTCTCTTCGTACTTAGCCGCTTGAGCTTCGATTGCGTCTAGCGCACCTTCACCCGTTACTGCTTCGATACGGCGGATACCTGCTGCGATACCACCTTCAGATGTGATCTTGAATAGACCGATGTCACCAGTGCTTGAAGCGTGGATACCACCACAAAGTTCAGTAGAGAAATCGCCCATAGACAGTACACGTACTTCGTCGTCGTACTTCTCACCGAACAATGCCATTGCGCCTTTCTTCTTCGCAGACTCAATGTCCATCACGTTGGTTTCAACCTTGTGGTTACGGCGAATTTGCGCGTTCACTAGACGCTCAACTTCTTTCAGCTCTGCAGCCGTTACCGCTTCTAGGTGAGAAAAGTCGAAACGTAGGCTATCTGGTTTCACTAGTGAACCTTTCTGCGTTACGTGCTCACCAAGAAGTTGGCGTAGCGCAGCATGCAGCAAGTGCGTCGCTGAGTGATTCAGAGAGATAGCGGCACGACGCTCGGCGTCAACGATAGTTGCTACTTCGTCACCTTTCGCTAGAACGCCTTCTGCCATTACACCGTGGTGTGCGATTGCGTTGCCTAGTTTCTGAGTGTCTTCAACACGGAATACACCAGACTCAGTGCGGATTTCACCAGCGTCACCACATTGACCGCCTGACTCAGCGTAGAATGGTGTCTCACCAAGTACGATGATTGCTTTGTCGCCTGCAGATAGCGATTCTACTTCGTTACCTTCAACGAACATCGCTGCTACAGAGCTAGAGCCTTTAGTGCCTGTGTAACCACAGAATTCTGTTTGCGTATCAACTTTGATTGCTGCGTTGTAATCAGTACCGAAGTTACCTGCTTCACGTGCACGTTGACGCTGCTCTTCCATCGCTTTCTCGAAACCTTCTTCGTCGATAGCGAACTCACGCTCACGTGCAACGTCGTTAGTTAAGTCAGCTGGGAAGCCGTAAGTGTCGTAAAGTTTGAATACGGTTTCGCCGTCTAGCACTTTACCGTCTAGGTTATCTAGCGCTTCGTTTAGAATCGCCATACCACGCTCAAGTGTACGACCGAAGTTTTCTTCTTCGATACGCAATACTTTTTCAACCACAGCTTGTTGACGCTTTAGCTCTTCACCAGCCGTACCCATGATGTCTGCTAGTACACCAACCAACTTGTGGAAGAATGCACCTTGTGCGCCTAGCTTGTTACCGTGACGAACTGCACGACGGATGATACGACGTAGCACGTAACCACGACCTTCGTTTGAAGGCATTACGCCATCAACGATCAGGAATGAACATGAACGGATGTGGTCTGCGATAACGCGTAGCGATTGGTTCGATAGGTCTTCGTAACCGATCACTTCAGCGGCTGCTTTGATTAGAGCTTGGAATACATCAATTTCGTAGTTTGAGTGAACGCCTTGCATGATTGCAGAGATACGCTCGATACCCATACCTGTATCTACCGATGGTTTTGGTAGCGGTTCCATAGTGCCGTCTGCGTGACGGTTGAACTGCATGAATACGTTGTTCCAGATCTCGATGAAACGGTCACCATCTTCTTCAGGCGTGCCAGGACGGCCACCCCAGATGTGCTCACCGTGATCGTAGAAAATTTCAGTACATGGACCACAAGGGCCAGTGTCACCCATTTGCCAGAAGTTATCTGACTCGTATGGTTTACCACCTTTCTTGTCGCCAATGCGGATAATGCGGTCTGCTGGAACGCCTACTTTTTTGTTCCAGATATCGAATGCTTCGTCGTCTGTCTCGTAAACTGTTACAAGTAGACGGTCTGCTGGCAGCTTAAGGGTTTCTGTTAGGAATTCCCATGCGAAAGAAATTGCGTCTTCCTTGAAGTAGTCACCAAAGCTGAAGTTACCTAGCATTTCAAAGAAAGTGTGGTGACGAGCTGTAAAGCCAACGTTTTCCAGGTCGTTGTGTTTACCACCAGCACGTACACAACGTTGAGCCGTAGTCGCTCGAGTGTAGGCTCGTTTTTCTAAGCCTAAGAAACAATCTTTAAATTGGTTCATACCCGCGTTTGTGAACAGCAGGGTTGGGTCGTTATGTGGAACTAACGATGAACTTTCTACGATTTGGTGTCCTTTGCTCTCAAAGAACTTGAGGAACGCGTTACGAACCTCATCAGTGCTCATGTACATGCAGCTCTTCCTGAAAATAGTCGAGTTAGAATTTTGCCGTATTGTAGATCATGCAATCAGCTACGACTAGTTTTCTTGCGGAAAAGAGGCATTAGAAGAAAAAATTTAAGGTAAAACAAAAATCAACGTGAGTCATTCACTATGAATCTTCGTCCTCGAAGCTCAGCGCGTAGCTGATTTGGTCAAAACTGTAGCCACGATATTGCAGAAATCGCACCTGTTTAGCGTACTCTTTCTGGTCTTTGGCTTTAATTCCTTTGAATTTCTTCTCAGCAGCCATTCTTGCCAGTTCAAACCAGTCTTGTGGCTCTTCTGCCATCGCCATATCAATGATGGATTCTGCAACACGCTTTTGGTTCAATTCTTGACGAATGCGGCGCTCACCGTGACCTTTGTAAACATGCTGGCGCACTTGGCTTTTTGCATAACGCAGATCATCCAAATAATTATGGTCGAGACAAAAATTAATGGCCGCTTCGATGTCTGCTTCTTCATAACCTTTTAGAGCTAACTTTTGGTATAACTCGTATTGCCCATGATCTCGACGGCTTAATAATTGGATAGCCGCTTCTTTGCTGGATAAGGTCGGCGCTTGACGCTTTTGGTACATGGTGATCCTAAAACTATTTTTGCTGTACGGGCTCTATAACAATCGTAGTAAACAACCGCTCACTCTAGCGTACTGACGCGCTAGTTCTGATCGCTTACCTACTCTAATTGATATTAATCTGCCCTTTGTTTTTTCGGTTTTGATTTCAGCAGATACAACAAAGCCCCGCATAGCAGGGCTTTGTTCAATATGATTCAATCAGAAGATTAAAACTCTTCTTCTTGCTCTGATTTTTCACCCGATTCTGGTGCTTCAGGTAGTGCTGGTGAAAGTAGCATTTCACGCAGTTTAGCATCGATAGTCTTACCGATTTCTGGGTTTTCGCGTAGGTAGTTACAAGCGTTTGCTTTACCTTGGCCGATCTTGTCGCCTTGGTAGCTGTACCATGCACCCGCTTTTTCAACTAGCTTGTGCTTCACGCCTAGGTCAATCAGTTCACCTTCACGGTTGAAACCTTGGCCGTACATGATTTGCGTGTTTGCTTCTTTAAACGGTGCAGCAATCTTGTTCTTAACAACTTTGATGCGCGTTTCGTTACCTACTACTTCGTCACCTTCTTTGATTGCGCCAGTACGACGAATATCTAGGCGAACAGAAGCGTAGAACTTAAGTGCGTTACCACCCGTTGTTGTTTCTGGGTTACCAAACATTACACCAATCTTCATACGGATTTGGTTGATGAAGATACACATACAGTTAGATTGCTTTAGGTTACCCGTTAGCTTACGCATCGCTTGAGAAAGCATACGTGCTTGAAGACCCATGTGGCTGTCGCCCATCTCGCCTTCGATTTCTGCTTTTGGTGTTAGAGCCGCAACTGAGTCGACAACCATAACGTCGATAGCACCAGAACGTGCAAGTGCGTCACAGATCTCTAGCGCTTGCTCACCTGTGTCTGGCTGAGAAACCAACAGTGCATCGATATCAACGCCAAGTTTCTTAGCGTATACAGGATCTAGAGCGTGCTCTGCATCGATAAACGCACAAGTTTTACCTTCACGTTGTGCAGCTGCGATAAGCTCAAGAGTTAGCGTTGTTTTACCTGAAGATTCTGGACCGTAGATTTCTACGATACGACCCATTGGTAGACCACCAGCACCCAAAGCGATATCAAGAGAAAGAGAACCCGTTGAGATGGTTTCTACATCCATTGCGCGGTTATCACCAAGGCGCATGATAGAGCCTTTACCGAATTGCTTTTCAATTTGACCTAGCGCAGCGGCGAGCGCTTTCTGTTTGTTCTCGTCCATTACTTTCTCCGGTTTATTCATCTTCTTTGGGCGACGAATAGTAATTCATTTTTCTTAAGCAGAAGAACTGCTCAGCAATGAAAGTTATTATACTGTTGATTCATACAGTGTCTATACCTGTATGAAAAAAATTTGACTGACCTAATGCCGTGATTTGCTCTAGCCCTTATCAACGCTGGGCTAAAACAATTTGAGAAATTCTAGAGTAGATGTTGATGCAATTGAGTCAGTGCGTGCTCGACCGCTTTTTTGCGGACCTCCGCACGGTCACCCGTGAAATGCATGGTTTCTACTTGCTGCCAACTTTGGTTATCAGCAAAAGCAAAACAGACCGTACCAACAGGTTTCTCTTCACTGCCTCCTCCCGGTCCCGCAATACCACTGATGGATACGCCGATGGTGGCATTTGAGTTTTTGATTGCGCCCTGCACCATTTCAATCACAACCGGCTCGCTCACTGCACCATGCGCTTCTAATGTTGAAGCTTGCACACCAAGCATCTCCATTTTAGCGTCATTACTGTAAGTAACGAACGCGCGATCAAGCCACGCTGAACTACCAGCAATGTCAGTAATGGCGGTTGCAACACCACCACCCGTGCATGATTCTGCCGTCGCTAAAACATGTCCGTGCTTAGCCAATAACACGCCTAAATCGGCACTCAATTTTGTTGCTCTTTCCATAGCCAAAAATGCCCTTTGTCTCTTTTTACTTGATAGGGATTCACGTATCCTAAGCCGCTACGGAAATAAACAAAAGTACTTACCTGTGAAAGCTGAACAAAAACACACTCCGATGATGCAGCAATATCTCAAGCTAAAGGCTGAGAACCCAGAAATCTTGCTGTTCTATCGCATGGGCGACTTCTACGAACTCTTCTACGACGATGCAAAACGTGCATCTCAATTGTTAGATATCTCGTTGACCAAACGCGGCGCATCGGCAGGTGAACCAATTCCTATGGCTGGCGTCCCATTCCACGCTGTTGAAGGTTATCTGGCTAAACTTGTTCAACTAGGTGAGTCTGTTGCGATCTGTGAACAGATTGGCGACCCAGCGACAAGCAAAGGTCCGGTTGAACGTAAAGTAGTGCGTATCGTCACTCCAGGTACGGTAACCGACGAAGCACTGTTGTCTGAGCGTATCGACAACCTGATTGCAGCGATTTACCAACACAATGGTAAGTTCGGTTACGCGACATTGGATGTGACTTCGGGTCGTTTCCAGCTAGTCGAGCCAGAAACCGAAGAAGCAATGGCTGCTGAGTTGCAGCGCACGGCACCTCGCGAATTACTCTTCCCTGAAGATTTTGAAGCAGTTCACCTCATGTCTAGCCGCAACGGCAACCGTCGTCGCCCAGTCTGGGAATTTGAACTAGATACCGCTAAACAACAGTTGAACCAACAATTTGGTACGCGCGACTTGGTAGGCTTTGGTGTTGAGCACGCATCACTCGGTCTGTGTGCTGCGGGTTGTTTGATCCAATACGTAAAAGATACTCAGCGTACTGCCCTACCGCACATTCGCTCACTGACCTTTGATCGCCAAGATCACTCCGTCATTCTTGATGCGGCAACACGTCGTAACTTAGAGCTGACGCAAAACCTATCTGGTGGAACTGATAATACGTTAGCCGAAGTACTCGATCACTGTGCGACTCCAATGGGCAGCCGTATGCTAAAACGTTGGTTGCATCAACCAATGCGCTGTGTCGATACTCTTAACAACCGTCTTGATGCGATTGGTGAGATCAAAGATCAGAGCTTATTCACCGACATTCAGCCAATCTTCAAACAGATTGGTGATATTGAACGTATCCTCGCTCGTTTGGCGCTTCGTTCGGCACGTCCGCGCGATATGGCTCGTCTACGTCATGCAATGCAGCAACTGCCAGAGTTGGAAACCGTCACTTCTTCTCTGGCTCACCCATACCTTAAAAAGCTGGCTCAGTTTGCTGCACCAATGGATGAGGTATGTGATTTACTCGAGCGCGCAATCAAAGAAAATCCACCAGTGGTTATTCGCGAAGGTGGCGTGATTGCAGAGGGCTACAACGCTGAGCTTGATGAATGGCGTAAACTCGCAGATGGCGCAACCGAGTATCTAGAAAAACTCGAAGCTGACGAACGCGAACGTCATGGTATCGACACCCTAAAAGTTGGCTACAACGCTGTACACGGTTTCTTCATTCAGGTAAGTCGTGGTCAAAGCCACTTGGTTCCACCACACTATGTGCGTCGCCAAACGCTGAAAAATGCAGAACGCTACATCATTCCTGAGTTGAAAGAGCATGAAGATAAGGTACTGAACTCTAAATCAAAAGCGCTAGCAGTAGAGAAAAAGCTGTGGGAAGAGCTGTTTGATTTGTTGATGCCAAACCTTGAGAAGATGCAAAACCTTGCTTCGGCGATTTCTCAGTTAGACGTACTACAAAACCTAGCCGAGCGTGCAGATTCACTTGATTACTGTCGCCCAACTTTGGATAAAGAAGCGGGCATCAGCATTCAAGCCGGTCGTCACCCTGTCGTAGAGCAAGTAACCAGCGAGCCGTTTATTGCCAACCCTATTGAGCTAAGTTCAAACCGTAAAATGCTGATCATTACTGGTCCAAACATGGGTGGTAAATCGACCTATATGCGCCAAACCGCATTGATTGCTTTGATGGCTCACATTGGTTCATACGTACCTGCAGAATCGGCTCATATTGGCTCTTTGGATCGTATCTTTACTCGTATCGGTGCGTCTGATGATTTGGCCTCTGGCCGTTCAACTTTCATGGTTGAAATGACCGAAACAGCCAACATTCTTCACAACGCAACTAAGAACAGCTTGGTGCTAATGGATGAGATCGGTCGCGGTACCAGTACTTACGATGGTCTTTCTTTGGCATGGGCAAGTGCTGAATGGCTTGCAACTCAGATTGGGGCAATGACACTGTTCGCGACTCACTACTTCGAATTGACTGAGCTACCAAACCTACTGCCAAACCTAGCCAACGTTCACCTTGATGCGGTAGAACACGGTGACAGCATCGCCTTTATGCACGCAGTTCAAGAAGGTGCAGCAAGCAAATCTTATGGTCTAGCAGTTGCTGGTTTAGCTGGTGTTCCAAAGCCAGTGATTAAGAATGCGCGTAACAAGCTGTCGCAACTTGAACAATTAGGTCAAGGCAATGATTCGCCTCGCCCTAGTACGGTCGATGTGGCAAACCAACTCAGCTTGATCCCAGAACCAAGTGATGTTGAACAAGCATTGTCGAATATTGATCCTGACGATCTAACGCCTCGCCAGGCACTGGAAGAGCTTTACCGCTTGAAGAAGATGCTCTAGTTCCTAAACTTATCCAGTAAAACGCAAAAAGGCTATGGTCACCCATAGCCTTTTGTTTGTTCTGAACTCGCCTCTACAGCGCTTCTACCTAATCATCTTCTACGTTGAACAAGTTTTCCATGTTCAGACCTTGTTTAATCAAGATCTCACGTAGTCGACGTAAGCCTTCCACTTGGATCTGACGAACACGTTCGCGTGTTAGACCAATCTCACGTCCCACTTCTTCAAGTGTTGATGGCTCATAGCCAAGCAGACCAAACCGACGTGCAAGCACTTCTTTCTGTTTTGGATTCAGCTCTTCTAACCAATGGATCAATGAAGATTTAATGTCGTCGTCCTGAGTGGAAACTTCAGGGTCTGAATTGTTGGCATCAGGAATAATATCCAGCAGCGCTTTCTCGCCGTCACCACCAATTGGTGTATCAACAGAACTAATACGCTCGTTAAGGCGAAGCATTTTGCTTACGTCTTCTACCGGGATATCTAGCTGTGCAGCAATCTCTTCTGCTGTTGGTTCATGATCGAGCTTCTGAGAAAGTTCACGCGCGGTACGCAGATAAATGTTCAGCTCTTTAACCACATGAATTGGCAGACGGATGGTACGAGTTTGGTTCATCAACGCACGCTCGATCGTTTGGCGGATCCACCACGTTGCGTAAGTTGAGAAACGGAAGCCTCTTTCTGGATCAAATTTCTCTACCGCACGGATCAAACCTAGGTTGCCTTCTTCGATGAGATCAAGAAGTGCAAGACCACGATTGCTGTAGCGGCGAGAGATCTTCACTACCAGACGCAAGTTACTTTCGATCATACGTTTACGAGCAGCTTCATCGCCACGCAATGCACGTCGAGCATAAAGTACTTCTTCTTCTGCTGTGAGTAGAGGTGAGAAGCCAATTTCACCTAGATAAAGCTGTGTTGCATCTAAGCTCTTATTACTCGCATCGAATTCCTCTCTTTGCGAGCTCTTCTCTTTTTTGGATGGTGATTTTACAAGTTCGTTATTAATGCGGCCTACTGCTGCATCGTCATAATCAAACTCTTCAACTTTGGTTACTGTGTTGCTGATACTCATAACGCCTCCCCCTGGCGAGTTAGCAAGACATGACAACTCAATATGTCGCTAAATGATGTCGCAAGTTGTTATTCAAAGTTTTAAGGCAAATACCGTTTTGGATTAACGGACTTACCTTGATAACGAATTTCAAAGTGAAGTCTGACCGATTTCGAACCCGAACTACCCATCGTCGCGATTTTTTGTCCAGCTTTAACACTTTGTCCTTCTGAAACCAGCAATCTATCGTTGTGAGCGTATGCACTTAAATAATTTTCGTTATGTTTAACTATTATTAAGTTGCCATAACCTCTTAGCGCATTACCAGAATACACAACTGTGCCGGTTGCGGTTGAAACGATAGGCTGACCACGCTGTCCTGCGATGTCGATGCCTTTATTTCCTTGTTCGCCCGCTGAAAAATTCTTAACTACTCTCCCTTTTGTAGGCCACAACCACTTAGACACTTTGTCATTTTTTGCTGTAGTTGTAGGCGCTGGCTTCTTAACATTTTGGTTACCTTTTGAACCAACATACTCTTTTGATTTCGATTGTTCAACCTTCTTTGGAGGCTGTTTTTGTGTAACTTTCGTTGGCTTCTGACTAGAGCTTTTACTTGAATTTGATGTCTTGGCTGGTGTTGTTTTTGTCACGGTTGGGCTTGGGGTCGCTACAACCACAGGTGGAACAACGGGTTCCACTTTATGACCAAATTTAGGTGAATTATATTTCGGAGCCCAAAGTTTTAACTTCTGGCCCGGGAAGATCGTGTAAGGAGCAGCAAGTTCATTGTAACGAACCAGATCTTTTACATCCTTGTCTGTGACGTAAGCTATAAAATAAAGGGTATCGCCTTTCTTTACTTCATAGTAGCTACCTCGATAACTACCGCGCTCTACCGTTGAGTAATCTTTATTTATGCTTGAGACGGGTGCAGGCGAGTGAGCCGCGCAACCAACCAGTCCCGCAGCTAACAAACAGCTAATACCAAAACGATGTAATAACTTCTTCACCTAGTCTTTAACCTTTAAGCCAAATCACCTGCAACTAATGGCACAAACCTTACCATTTCTACCACGGTTGACAGATATTGTTCACCCTGACGTTCAATTTTTAATAGCTGCTGCTCTTCTTCACCAACAGGAATGATCATCTTACCGCCGTCTTTCAACTGGGATAAAAGCGCTTGGGGAACACTTTCCGCAGCTGCAGTCACGATAATCGCATCAAACGGTCCTTTCGTTTCCCATCCGAGCCAACCATCGCCATGTTTGGTCGAGACGTTATAAATATCCAATTGCTTCAGGCGACGCTTAGCGTCCCATTGCAGAGATTTGATTCGCTCAACGGAATAGACATGATCCACAATTTGAGCAAGAACTGCCGTTTGATAGCCCGACCCCGTGCCAATCTCTAAAACATTGCTGTCCGATTTTAAATCGAGCAGCTCTGTCATTTTTGCAACGATGTAAGGCTGAGAAATGGTTTGTCCCTGACCAATCGGCAGTGCATTGTTGTCGTATGCTTGGTGCATCATTGCTTGTGAGACAAAACTCTCACGCGGCAGTCGATAAATCGCATCCAACACACGTTGATCACTGATGCCACTGGAGATAAGAAATGCTATCAACCTGTCAGCATGTGGGTTAGTCATTAATTCTCTTCCTTTAACCAACTGTCCATTGCGCGCAGCGACTCATGAGCAGTGAGATCGACCTGCAGTGGCGTGATTGAAACAAAGCCATGTTCAATCGCGTAAAAGTCCGTACCGATACCGGCATCTTGCTCTTTGCCCGGAGGACCGAGCCAATAGATATCATGTCCACGCGGATCTTTCTGCTTGATCATATTCTCAGCGTGATGACGCGCACCTAAGCGAGTCACTTCAATCTCACCAAGCTCTTCAAACGGAAGATCAGGGACGTTCACATTCAATAGACGGTTGGTTGGAATTGGGCGAATCAGATGCTGCTCAACCAACTGGCGAGCAATTTTAGCAGCCGATTCAAAATGTTGTTTACCGACTAGAGAAAAAGCGATCGCCTGCACGCCAAGGAAGTGCCCTTCCATCGCAGCAGCCACCGTACCGGAGTACAACACGTCATCACCTAGGTTTGCGCCGTGATTGATGCCTGACAGCACGAGGTCTGGCAGGTCATCTTTCATCAACTCGTTCAGCGCAAAGTGCACACAGTCAGTTGGAGTACCTTGCACAGAAAAAGTCTTCGGCGAAATCTCGGTCACTCGTAGTGGTTGCTCTAGCGTCAGTGAGTTAGACGCACCAGAACGGTTTCGGTCTGGTGCTACAATCGTCACTTCAGCAATGCTTCTTAGTTCATCAGCAAGAGCATGAATTCCCTGAGCATGAACACCGTCATCGTTGCTGAGCAGTATTCTTAATGGCTTCGCGTTGTGTGAATCCATTTCCATTAGTATTCTCTTTCTACCTTTTCTTCGATGACCAACTCACGCACGATTGAAGTCGCAAAAGAACCCGCATCTAGCGAGAACGTTAATGTGATGTTGTTACCATCGACCGTCCAAGCTAAGTCTTGTGGTTTAAGTGCAATATCACGACGGTCATGGCGCATACGGTTACCACGAATCAAAGCCATCAAGTCTGGCTCTTCATCTAAGAATGGTTGTTCTAAAGTAAGGGCATCCGCTTGAGTTGGCAGCGCATTATCACCTGCTAGAGCTGCGGTAATTGCCACTTGACCTTCAGCAAATTGCGCTTGTAGATCTGCGATGTTGCTTGCATCAACCAACTGAGTGCCAGAACTTGTCTGCGCAAAATCACCGTCGATGAACTTATCAAACACGCCTTTCTCTAATCGAGCTGAAACGATACGGTTGAAGATCCAAGAACGAGCTGCAGACAAGTACATGCTGCGCTTGTTTTGATTGCGGGTACGAACGTTCTCGCGTCCCCATCGACGTGCTTCTTCTAGGTTATTGCCATCGTTACCAAAACGCTGACTACCAAAGTAGTTTGGCACGCCCACTTGCTTCACTTTTTCAAGGCGTAGCTCAACATCCGTCACATCTGTCACTTCAGACAAAGTAACCACGAACTCGTTCCCTACCAGGTCACCCGGACGAAGTTTTTTATTGTGACGATCCGTTGCAAGGATTTCGATGCTTGGGTATTGCGCCAAAAATGCTGAAAAGTCTGGCGTTTCACCTTTTGGTAAATGCACACTTAGCCATTGTTCGGTCACTGCATGACGGTCTTTAAGGCCCGCCCAGCTAACGTCTTTCGACTTAACACCACAGGCTTTTGCTAATTCGTTAGCAACAAAACTGGTGTTCTCACCTGTTTTACGGATACGAACCATTAAGTGCTCGCCTTCACCCGTAAAGGCAAAACCTAAATCTTCGCGAACCTGAAAGTGCTCTGGTTGCGCTTTGATTTTTGCAGATGCAACTGGCTTACCTGTTAGGTAAGCCAATGAAGATAAAATGTCTGACATGATGTATTTCCGCTGATATCACAGCTTAGAGGAGCAAATTGCTAATTATTGCTTAAACAGAAGTACAACTGCTTCCGTTGCAATGCCTTCTTTGCGTCCAGTAAAACCAAGACGTTCTGTCGTCGTCGCTTTTACGTTAATGTTGCTAATGTCGGTTTCGAGGTCTTCGGCAATAGCTGCACACATTGCGTCAATGTGCGGTGCCATCTTCGGCGCTTGCGCCATGATAGTGACATCTGCATTACCAAGACGGTAGCCTTGTTCTTTGACTCGACGGTAAACGTCTTTCAATAATTCACGGCTATCTGCGCCTTTCCATTTGTCATCCGTGTCTGGGAAGTGGCGGCCAATGTCGCCAGCAGCAATCGCGCCAAGCAGCGCATCCGTTAACGCATGCAACGCCACATCACCATCAGAGTGCGCAATCAAACCTTGTCCGTAAGGGATCGCTACACCACCAATGATTACTGGACCTTCACCACCGAATTTATGTACGTCGAAACCATGACCAATTCGAATCATTTTCTATCCTTTCTTTATTCGCCGCGCTCACGGCTGAGATAAAACTCGGCTAGCGCAAGATCTTCTGGCTGAGTAATTTTTATGTTATTCGCATTCCCTTGAACCAGTGCCGGCTTTTCGCCTAACCACTCTAAAGCCGAAGCTTCATCAGTAATGGTGACACCTTGTTCTAATGCGTCAGCCAGCGCTTGGGTAAGCTGCTGAGTTTTAAACATTTGTGGAGTCAGTGCATGCCACAATGCTTCTCTATCAACCGTATGATCAATGTCTTGTGCGGTGTTTGCTCGCTTCATTGTGTCTCTCACTGGAGAGGCGAGGATGCCACCCGTTGGGTGAGCGCTACAAACATCAATCAAACGGTCAATGTCGGATGTTAATACACACGGTCTTGCAGCATCGTGGACCAAGACCCACTCGCTCTCCAGATGTGTACTTACATAGTTTAGCCCTGATAACACAGAGTCTGCCCTTTCTTTGCCACCAGCCACACGAATCACATCAGGGTGCTGAGCAATAGACAATTCAGGGTAGTATGGGTCGCCGTCGGTAATAGCCACGACAACCTTAGAAATTTTTGGATGAGAAAGCAGTTTATCTACTGTATGTTCCAGTACCGCTTTACCGTCAATCAACAAATATTGTTTTGGACGATCTGCTTTCATGCGGCTGCCAACACCTGCGGCAGGCACAATAGCAATATGGATTGGAGTATTAGTATCCAACATATTAATGCTCTTCCTCATCGACAATTCGGTAGAAGGTTTCGCCATCTTTAACCAAACCAAGTTCATGACGTGCACGTTCTTCGATTGCATCAAGACCTTGTCGTAAGTCATCAATCTCAGCGAACATCTCGTTATTACGAGCTCGCAGCTTGCTGTTTACTTGCTGCTGCACTTCAATTTCATCTTCTACTGTGTAGTAGTCAGACACCCCATTTTTGCCAAACCAAAGGGTATATTGAAGCCAGCCAAACAGTAACGTAAGGGCTATGACAAAGATTCGCATATCGTTGCTAACATTCTGTACCGGAAGGGATTAGATAAGGTGACATATATAGCATAAATGCGTGATTGGCTCTAGGGCAGAAAAAGAGACTCACACGCTCCTTACAGGAAAAAAGCAGCAAAATGAAACAAAGAGATTTCCCACTATCTCCTTCGCAGTTCTAGAAAATGACAAGTAAGTGTTGGCGAAAGTAACCTCCACTCCCACTTCTTGAAGCAAAGCGTTCCCATATGTCAGATACAAAAACGACCCGCAAGCGCGAGGCGTTTTTAAAAGCTTTAAGTTAAGCCGTTAATTCAGTTAAGAATTACGCTTGACCTTTAACTTCTTTAAGACCGCTTCCTTGAAACATGGAGGAGCGCGCTCACCTAGAGCTTCCGTTATATAAAAAACGCCCCGCAAGTGCGAGGCGTTTTCAAAAGCTTTAAGTTAAGCTGTTAATTCAGTTAAGAATTAAGCTTGACCTTTAACTTCTTTGAGACCGCTTCCTTGAAACATGGAGGAGCGCGCTCACCTTGAGCTCCCGTTATATAAAAAAACACCCCGCCAAGGCAGGGTGTTTTTAAAAGCTTTAAGTTAAGCGGTTAATTCAGTTAAGAATTAAGCTTGACCTTTAACTTCTTTAAGACCGTTGAAAGGAGCGCGCTCACCTAGAGCTTCCTCGATACGGATAAGTTGGTTGTACTTAGCAACACGGTCAGAACGGCTCATAGAACCAGTCTTGATTTGACCTGCAGCTGTACCTACCGCTAGGTCAGCGATAGTTGCATCTTCAGTTTCGCCAGAACGGTGAGAGATTACTGCTGTGTAACCTGCGTCTTTAGCCATCTTGATTGCAGCTAGAGTCTCTGTTAGAGAACCGATTTGGTTGAACTTGATAAGGATAGAGTTAGCTACGCCTTTCTCGATACCTTCAGCAAGGATCTTAGTGTTAGTAACGAATAGGTCGTCACCTACTAGTTGAAGCTTGTCACCTAGTAGTTCAGTTTGGTGCTTGAAGCCAGCCCAATCAGACTCGTCTAGACCGTCTTCGATAGAAACGATTGGGAATTGGTTAGCTAGCTCAGCTAGGTAGTGGTTAAACTCTTCAGAAGTGAAAGTTTTACCTTCGCCTTTCATGTTGTAGATGCCAGCTTCTTTGTCGAAGAACTCAGATGCAGCACAGTCCATAGCTAGAGTAACGTCTTTACCTAGTTCGTAACCAGCAGCTGCAACAGCTTCTGCGATAACTTCTAGAGCTTCAGCGTTAGACTTAAGGTTAGGAGCGAAACCACCTTCGTCACCAACTGCAGTGCTGTAGCCTTTAGACTTAAGAACTTTAGCTAGGTTGTGGAATACTTCAGCACCGATACGTAGACCTTCTTTAAGAGTCTTAGCACCAACTGGTTGGATCATGAACTCTTGGATGTCAACGTTGTTGTCTGCGTGCTCACCACCGTTGATGATGTTCATCATTGGTAGAGGCATAGAGAATTGACCAGCTGTACCGTTTAGCTCAGCGATGTGCTCGTATAGAGGCATGCCTTTAGCTGCTGCTGCAGCTTTAGCGTTTGCTAGAGAAACAGCTAGGATAGCGTTCGCACCGAACTTAGATTTGTTTTCAGTGCCGTCTAGTTCGATCATTACTGCGTCGATTGCAGCTTGGTCTTTAGCGTCTTTGCCAACTAGAGCTTCAGCGATTGCGCCGTTTACAGCTTCAACAGCTTTAAGAACACCTTTACCTAGGAAACGTGCTTTGTCACCGTCACGTAGCTCAAGAGCTTCGCGAGAACCAGTAGATGCGCCAGATGGAGCTGCTGCCATACCTACGAAACCGCCTTCTAGGTGTACTTCAGCTTCTACAGTTGGGTTACCACGTGAGTCGATGATTTCACGACCTAGAACTTTAACGATCTTAGACATTAATGTTTCCTCTCGTTTCAAATATAAATGTCAATTTTAAAGGGCAGCAGCACAACCTTCGCCGCAGCCCGTATCCTTTTACTTCTCGAATTCGCCGCGAGCGTTTTGACCTGCAGCTTTCACGAAACCTGCGAATAGTGGGTGACCATCGCGAGGCGTCGAGGTGAATTCTGGGTGGAATTGAGCCGCTACAAACCATGGGTGAGCTGGGTTCTCAATCATTTCCACTAGTTTCTTGTCCGCTGATAGGCCAGATACTTTCAGACCTGCTTTTTCGATTTGCGGACGAAGAACGTTGTTTACTTCGTAACGGTGACGGTGACGTTCATGAACAGTCGCGCTACCGTATAGTTCACGAGCTTTAGTCCCTTTCTCTAGGTGACATAGCTGTGAACCAAGACGCATCGTACCACCTAGGTCAGACGTTTCAGTACGTTCTTCAACTTTACCTTCGCCGTCTACCCATTCAGTGATCAAACCTACCACAGGGTACTTAGTGTCTTTGTTAAATTCTGTTGAATGTGCACCTTCCATACCCGCTACGTTACGCGCGTATTCGATCAGTGCTACTTGCATGCCTAGACAGATACCTAGGTAAGGTACTTTGTTTTCACGAGCGTATTGTGCTGCGCGAATCTTACCTTCGATACCACGGTCACCGAAGCCGCCAGGTACTAGGATTGCATCTAGACCTTCAAGTACTTCTACGCCTTTCGTCTCAACATCTTGAGAGTCTACGTATTTAATTGTGACGTTTAGACGGTTTTTCAAGCCTGCGTGTTTAAGTGCTTCGTTTACTGACTTGTAAGCGTCTGGTAGTTCGATGTATTTACCGACCATACCGATAGTTACTTCACCAGTTGGGTTCGCTTCTTCGTAGATAACCTGTTCCCATTCAGACAGATCAGCTTCTGGTGCGTTGATACCAAAGCGAGCACAAACTAGGTCATCTAGACCTTGAGACTTAACAAGTTGAGGGATCTTGTAGATTGAATCTACGTCCTTCATTGAGATTACCGCTTTCTCAGGAACGTTACAGAATAGCGCAATCTTCTTACGCTCGTTCGCTGGGATCATACGATCAGAGCGGCAAACAAGAATATCTGGTTGGATACCGATAGATAGCAGCTCTTTAACAGAGTGCTGAGTTGGCTTAGTTTTCACTTCGCCCGCAGCTGCTAGGTAAGGAACTAGAGTTAGGTGCATGAACATAGCACGTTCACGGCCTAGTTCTACTGCAAGCTGACGAATCGCTTCCATAAATGGCAGTGATTCGATATCACCTACTGTGCCACCGACTTCAACGATAGCAACATCATGGCCTTCAGAACCTGCGATTACGCGGTCTTTAATAGCGTTAGTGATGTGAGGGATAACCTGAATAGTTGCACCTAGGTAATCGCCACGACGCTCTTTACGTAGAACGTCAGCGTAAACACGACCAGCAGTGAAGTTGTTGCGCTTGGTCATCTTGGTACGAATGAAACGCTCGTAGTGACCAAGGTCAAGGTCAGTCTCTGCGCCATCTTCCGTAACGAACACTTCACCGTGTTGAGTTGGGCTCATTGTGCCTGGATCAACGTTGATGTAAGGGTCAAGCTTCATCATAGTCACTTTAAGACCACGAGCTTCTAGAATAGCTGCAAGAGATGCTGCTGCAATACCTTTACCTAGAGAGGATACAACCCCGCCAGTAACAAAAATGTAATTTGTCGTCATGTTTAACCTGAAATTGGTTGAATGAGGGAAATGGAGTGCTTCTGGACGGGACGTAAATATACCAGAAGCTCCTTAACGCCACAACGTGAAATCTATCACACTGCAATTTTTTATTTTTTGCTTCAAATCAAAGTCGCGTATTCATGTATTTTCATCTTTGTTCATCTAGCTTCACTTCATCCCACATAGAATCAAGCTCATCTAGCGTAAAGTCTGTGAGCTGCTTACCACGCGCTGCAACTTTAGTTTCCACGCCTTTAAAGCGTTTCGAGAACTTTATGTTAGCCTTTGCCAGTGCCACTTCTGGGTCTTTCCCTAAGTGACGCGACAGGTTCACAGTTGCAAATAAAAGATCGCCTAATTCAAGCTCAACCTTTTCCTCATCCGGATTAATTTGAAGCGCTTCTTCCATCACCTCTTCAATTTCTTCCTGCACTTTTCCAACAACCGGACCAAGCGAGTCCCAATCAAAACCATATTTGGCGCACTTTTTCTGGATCTTTGTGGCACGCGAAAGTGCAGGTAGAGAGTTTGGTATTGAGTCTAGAATACTTTCTTCAGCTTTGCCTACTTGAGCTTTCTCTTTCGCTTTTTCCGCTTCCCAGTTTGCGTTAATTTCATCATCCGATTCGAACTCTACGTCAGAAAAAACATGCGGATGACGACGAGTCAGCTTTTCGTTAACCGTTTCGACCACGTCAGAAAAATCAAACAGTCCCTGCTCTTTCGCCATTTGGCTGTAGAAAATCACTTGGAACAATAAGTCACCCAACTCTTCTTGCAAGTTCGGCCAATCGCGGTTTTGAATCGCATCCACCACTTCATAGGTTTCTTCAATGGTGTGCGGAACAATGGTGTCGAAGGTCTGCTTTAAGTCCCAAGGGCAACCACTTTCTGGGTCACGCAGCTTCGCCATGATTTGTTCTAACTGTTCAATTGGATGACTCATTTTCTGTTCCTTTAAACCTTTCTATCTAAAGAAAAAGGTGAGCGGCCAAAACCACTCACCTTTAATTTGTTTTCTAACTGTTTTTACTAAGTAGTTGGTTCTTCTGGCAAGGCAGTAAACTTATGAGACCCATGAGCATAGCTTGCCTATGAGATTGGGCCACATAAGTGCAGCTAACGCCGCTAGAAAGCCAAATACGACGTAAAAATTAGCCTAAGCGTTTCACCGACATAACATCCTTGATCTGCTCAACACGTTTCGAAACGCGCGAGAACACTTCGAGGTTGGTCACTTCAAGGTCAAAGTCCATGATCGACATTTGCGTGCGGTAATCGACACGGCTCTTCATGCTGGTAACTTTTATTTTCTCGTTCGCAAATAAGGTGGTGATGTCTTTGAGTAGGCCACCTCGTTCCATTGCTTCGACGCGAACGGTTAAGATGTAAGAACCGACAAAGCCGCTACCCCAGACGGTATCGATGATACGTTCTGGTGCGTGATGACGAAGCTCTTCTAGCTGTTCACAGTCACTGCGGTGAACCGAGATACCGCGGCCTTGGGTGATGTAGCCTGAGATCTCATCGCCTGGTATTGGCTGACAACAGCGCGCTAGGTGCGTCATTAGGTTATCGACACCTTCTACCACTACCGCATCTTTCTTCGGACGACTTTGCGCTGGAGCTCTGCTTTCTGCTTCTTGCAGTTTTTCTAGCGCTTGCTGGTCTTCCTCTTCTGCGGTTGGCTTATTCACCAACGCGTTGATGTGGTTGATGATCTGGTTAATACGCAAATCACCACTACCGATACCAACATATAACTCATCGGCACTATTTACGTTAAAACGCTTCAGAGCGTAACTGTCAGCGTCTTTCAGTGTCGCGCCAATTTTAGTCAGCTCATGCTCTAATATTTCACGACCGGCTTCTAAGTTCTTCTCACGACTTTGCTTGCGGAACCATGCGTTAATCTTCGCACGCGCTCGACCGGATGTTACAAAGCCCAGAGATGGGTTTAACCAGTCACGTGATGGGTTTGGCTCTTTTTGAGTGATGATTTCGACTTGGTCGCCCATCTGCAGCTTGTGGGTGAACGGTACGATACGACCAGCTACTTTAGCGCCGATACAACGGTGACCCACTTCGGAGTGAATGTGGTAAGCGAAATCGAGCGGTGTTGCGCCCATTGGTAGGTCGACAACGTCACCACGTGGAGTAAAGGCATACACGCGATCATCAAACACCTGACTACGCAGCTCGTCCAACATTTCACCAGAGTCAGACATCTCTTCTTGCCAATCGAGCAGCTTACGCAACCATGTGATCTTCTCATCATAACCACTGCGGCTGCTTGCACCCTCTTTGTACTTCCAGTGTGCTGCGACACCTAGCTCGGAGTCTTCGTGCATCTCTTTAGTACGAATCTGGATCTCGATCGTCTTGCCTTCAGGGCCAAGAATCACGGTGTGAATAGACTGGTAGCCGTTTGGTTTCGGGTTTGCTACGTAATCGTCGAACTCGCTTGGTAAGTGTTTGTATTTGGTGTGAACCACACCTAGAGCGGCATAACAGTCTTGAAGTTTGTCAGCGATGATACGTACCGCACGTACGTCAAACAATTCATCAAACGCCAGGCTCTTCTTCTGCATTTTGCGCCAGATGCTGTAGATATGCTTTGGACGGCCACTGACTTCAGCATTGATCCCGCATACCGTCATTTCTTGGGTTAAGTCATCGACAAAGTCTTTGATGTATTGCTCACGAACAATACGACGCTCAGCTAACTGTTTAGCAATTTGCTTGTAGGTTTCAGGTTGTTGGTAGCGGAAGGCGTAGTCTTCAATTTCCCACTTCAACTGACCAATACCGAGGCGGTTCGCCAGAGGTGCATAAATGTTTGCACACTCTTTTGCCGCTGCTCGACGAATTTCGTCTGGCGCTTTTTTTACTTCAATCAGGTTGCAGATGCGTTCTGCCAATTTGATGATCACACAGCGGAAGTCATCCACCATCGCTAGCAACATGCGGCGAACGTTATCCACTTGAGAGGACGCTGCTCCGCCTTCCATTGTGACATTTAGCTGTCCGATGGCTGCCATTTCTTCTACGCCATCAATCAGCTTAATGATCTCTTTGCTGTATTTTTCCTCTAGCGCTTCTCTATCAAAAGCACCACTTGAGACCAGAGGAAACAGTTGCGCAGCGACGAGTGTCGCTTTATCCATCGATAAAGTGATCAAGATTTCTATCATTTCTCGACCACGCCACAACAAAAGCTCAGCCTGCTCGTGATTCGCCAAAATGGATTGGCAATCACGATACACTTCAATTAAGCGTTTTGCTGTGTTCTTCTCTTGCCCTAGGCTAGCCACCCAGTTTTCGAGTTCAAACTGTTCATCTTGGTTTAAATGCGCGCTTCTTACCGCAACCATTTCATCATCCTAATTATTATATTTGTGTGGTTTGACTAACACTATCCAGGTTAGTTCTAGTGCCAAGCTTTAAACGCTGGCTTATTGACCACCCACCACAAGTAAGTAGCCAAAGTCTTAAAAACTAAGACTTTTCAAACAATGCCATCGATTCTAGATGACTGGTATGAGGGAACATATCCAGCATACCTAATTTGGTTAGTTGATAGCCTTGCTCAAGCAAGCTCTGGCTATCCCTTGCAAGGGTAGCAGGATTACAAGAAACATAAACTACACGCTGTGCGCCAAGCGCTGAAACTTGATCGATGATCCCACTCGCGCCCGCACGTGCTGGATCGAGCAGCACTTTGTCGAATTGTTCGGCAGCCCAAACTTGGCCTTCAAAATCTTGCTCAAGGTTAGCGTGATAAAATTGTGCGTTATTGATTTGGTTCAAGGATGCATTACTTGCTGCCTTTTCCACCATTTCTGCCACGCCTTCTACACCAACCACGTGTTTTGCACGTTTTGCGATTGGTAAACTGAAGTTACCTAGGCCACAGAACAAATCTAACACTCGCTCGTCACTTTGCGGGTCTAACCACTCCACTGCCTGAGCGACCATTTTCTGGTTTACCGCTTGGTTCACTTGGATAAAGTTATTGGGCGTAAATGGCACAGTGACACCGGCTTCTTGGTAAAAAGGTACCTCACCTTCAATTAAATCCAGCTGGTCCGTTTCAGGCATCAGGTAAAGCGATGCATGATGACACTTCGCCAATTCCACCAACGAGTTGGTTTCTTCATCTGTTAATTTACTTAAGTGACGCAATGTAATGCATGGACCATTGTCACCTAGCACCAGTTCTACATGGCCAAGTTGTTCTGGCTTCTTAAACGCTTTTAGCGTCGAGTAGATTTCTGGCAACAGCACATTCAACTCAGGCGCTAGAACCGGACAGTCCGTTACTTGCGCGATTTGCTTGCTTTGCTTCTTGCGGAAACCAAAGTGCAGCTGACGAGTCTTTTTATCGACAAATAGACTCACACGAGCACGGCGACGGTAGCCAAGAGAGTCACCCAATACAGGCGCATCTAACTCGATATCACTGCCGGCAAATTTTCTCATCAACTGACGAAGCGTTTGCTGCTTGTGCGCCAATTGTTGGTCATAGTTCAAATGCTGCAAATCACAGCCACCACATTCATGGTAATGGGGACAAAATGGCTCCATGCGAGCTTCACTCGGTTTAAGGATTTTAATCAACTTACCGCGAGCGAACTTGCTCTTTTCTTCCACCAATTGGGTTACCACTTCCTCACCCGGTAGCGCACCATCAATAAACAATGGTTTCTTCTTAAGGTAAGCAATGCCCGCGCCGTGGTGATCCAAACGCTCTACTTGCACCGCTTGGTGACGGGTATTCAGTTGCGTTTTCTTTTTAGGTTGAAAGATACGTGCCATGCTCTGTGCCTGATTTGTGTCTAATTGCTCTACTGCTTCACTATTCTAGATTGCAGCCATTGTGTGATTCGAGTGACTTGATTATGCTTACCGTTTATCCGGTGACGTCACTTCTTTGCTCAAGGCTTTATCGTGCGCTTGAGAAATAATGCGTTATTTTCCCATATCCAGACTCCGATGTAATTAGATAACATGACCAGATATGGCTTACGAGCACGTGTAATTACACTAACTCTCGCTCCCACTCTCATTATTGGTTTATTACTGAGCGGTTTTTTCTCATTTAATCGCTACCAAGACCTCGAGAAACAAGTTATCACCACAGGTAATAGCATTATCGAGCCGCTTGCCATTGCCAGTGAAACTCACCTACTTTCCGAAAGTCGCGAAGCAGTTCGTCGCCTTATCAGTTACGCTCACCGCAAAAATTCTAAACTCGTTCGCAGTATCGCGGTGTTCGATGAAAATCATGAGCTTTTTGTTACTTCTAACTTCCACCCCAATTTTGAAGCTCTGATGTTTCCAAAAGACAAGCCGATCCCTCAGTTAGGCGACTCGGAACTGTTTGAGAACTCTCTCATCTTACGTGTTCCTATTCTATCTGAAGGCCATTACCTATCAGAATTCTCCAATGAGAACCAAGGCACCAAAGCCATTGGCTACATCGCGGTGGAAATGGATCTTTCGTCCCTTCGCTTGCAGCAATACCAAGAGGTGTTCTCTGCGTTCTTGGTATTGATTCTCGGCCTTGGTCTCGCGAGTGTGTTTGCCTCTCGCCTCATGCATGATGTAACCCAGCCGATCACCCACATGAAAAACGTTGTGGATCGCATTCGCCGTGGTCACCTTGATGTTCGTATCGAAGGAAAAATGCACGGTGAGTTAGACCAACTTAAAAACGGTATCAACGCCATGGCGGTCTCGCTGTCGGAATATCACGTTGAGATGCAGCACAGTATAGACCAAGCGACATCAGACTTGCGTGAAACTCTTGAGCAGTTAGAGATCCAGAACGTGGAGTTGGATATCGCGAAGAAACGTGCGCAAGAAGCGGCACGCGTGAAATCCGAATTCTTAGCGAACATGTCTCACGAGCTTCGTACTCCACTTAATGGTGTGATTGGCTTTACCCGCCAGATGCTGAAGACACAGCTATCAAACAGCCAAACGGATTACTTGCAGACGATTGAGAAGTCGGCGAACAACCTACTTAACATCATTAACGACATCCTCGACTTCTCGAAACTGGAAGCCGGTAAGCTAGCGCTGGAAAACATTCCGTTTGAGTTCCGTGAGAGCTTAGAAGAAGTAATCAATCTACAAGCCACCAGCGCGCACGAGAAAGGACTGGAAATCACCTTGAAAGTGGATCCGAAGATCCCACAAGGCTTGGTAGGTGACCCACTTCGTATCCAACAAATCCTCACTAACTTGGTCGGTAACTCCATCAAGTTTACTGAGCGCGGTAACATCGACATCAGTGTGGAGATGCGCTCACAATCCGGTGATTCGGTCGAGCTGCAGTTCATGGTGCGCGATACTGGTATTGGTATCTCCGAACGCCAGCAAGCGCAGTTGTTCCAAGCGTTTAGCCAAGCAGATGCGAGCATTTCACGTCGCTACGGCGGTACTGGTCTTGGTCTGGTTATCACTCAGAAACTGGTGAGCCAAATGGGCGGTGAAATCAGCTTAACCAGTCGCCTACACCAAGGTTCAACTTTCTGGTTTACGCTGCGTCTGAGCTCAACAGAAATGCCAATGAGCGATCTAATTGAAGTCGAACTGCTGACAGGTAAGCAATTGCTGTTGGTTGAGCCAAACATGCAAGCGGCATCAGTGACTCAGCAGATCCTAAGCCAAGAAGGCATTCTGGTGACCTACCGCTCTTCATTGCCAGAGAACGACGAAAACTACGATTACGTCTTGTTGAACCTAGCTGCTAACCAAACCTATGACGAACAATCCGTTGCGACATGGATTGAGCAAGCAAAACGCATGGCTCCGAGTGTGATCATGGGTACGCCAAGTACGGAATTGGCACTGGCAGATCAAGTGATGAACGATCATCAGATCCAATGTCTGACCAAGCCATTATCACGTCGTAAGCTTCTGCAAAGCCTGATCACTGACCATGTCGAAATGCCTCAAGCGGTGATTGCACCAATTGAACCCGTCGAGAATGAACGTCTACCACTGACTGTACTTGCGGTCGACGACAACCCAGCTAACTTGAAGCTGATCTCTGCACTACTGAAAGAGCGTGTAGAAACGGTCACGGCGTGCAGCAATGGTCAGCAAGCGGTGAATCTCGCAACTGAGAAGAAATATGATCTGATCTTCATGGACATTCAAATGCCATTGATGGACGGTGTGACCGCTTGTCAGCACATTAAAGAGCTTGAGCTGAACAAAGACACCCCAGTGATTGCAGTCACTGCGCATGCCATGGCGGGCGAGCGTGACCGACTACTGGCTGCGGGTATGGATGATTACCTGACCAAACCAATTGAAGAGCATGTGCTGCAACAGGTTTTAGTTCACTGGAACCCAAATACCTGTACTGAGAGTGTCGACAAAATCGCGCCTTCTTATGTCGAACCAGTTGTGGAAGCTGCGCCATCAGTGCCAGAAAAGCCACAACAAGATGTCATTATCGATTGGCAAGCAGCATTAAAGCAAAGTGCCAATAAAGAAGACCTCGCTAAAGATATGCTACGGATGCTGATTGATTTTATTCCAGAGGTGGAAGAAGTGGTTGATCAAGCCTTAGAGCAAGAAGACTTTTCGCGTGATGATCTTATCCATGTGGTGCATAAACTTCATGGTAGCAGCTCTTACTGCGGCGTACCGAGGTTGAAGTCACTGTGTGCAACCTTAGAACAAGCCCTGCGCTCGGGTGCGAGTATCGAAGACATCGAGCCGGAAATGTTCGAACTGCAAGATGAGATGATTAAAGTCACCACGACAGCAAAGCTTTATATCGAGCAGTAGACATAAGCGCACCTAATTCGAAATCGCATCAATAAAAAAGCCAGAGCATCGACTCTGGCTTTTTCATATTCGATTTTTAATTAACAGCCGTCAGGTGAGTTAGGATTCTAGGATCACGGTCGCAACCGCGTAATGACGCTCATCAGATATCGACAGATGGATATACTTCACGCCCATCGACTCTGCCATTTGCTTTGCTACACCAGATAGGGTTAACACTGGCTTTCCAAACTCATCATTAGAAACCGTAAAGTCATGGAAAGTTACGCCTTTCGCAATACCTGTTCCTAACGCTTTTGAGGCCGCTTCTTTTACTGCAAAACGCTTAGCAAGGTAGCGTCCCTTTTGTTTCAGCTCGGCAAACTTTGTCATTTCGCCTTGCGACAGAATACGTTGTGCAAACGGCTCACCTGTCCTACCAAGCGCTTTTTCAATGCGCTCAATCTCTGCGATATCGGTACCTAAGCCTAGAATAGCCATACTTAAATCTGACTATTTACGAGCTTCAACCATAATGGCTTTCATTTCAGCCACAGATTTTTCTAGGCCATCGAACACCGCACGACCAATGATCGAGTGACCAATGTTTAGCTCATAGATTTCTGGTAGAGCAGCGATAGGAGCAACGTTGTGGTAAGTCAAACCATGACCCGCGTTTACGATGATACCTAGGTCGTCAGCATAGCTTGCGCCTGCTGCGATCTTCTTCAGCTCATCTTGCTGATCTTCTTCTGTTGTCGCGTCTGCATAGTGACCAGTGTGAAGCTCAATGTAAGGTGCGCCACAAGCTTTTGCCGCATCGATCTGTTGACGGTCTGCATCGATAAACAGAGATACTTTGATGCCCGCTTCGGTTAGTTTTTGCGTTGCCGCTTTCACTTTTTCAAGCTGGCCAACAACGTCTAGACCACCTTCTGTCGTCAGCTCTTCACGCTTTTCTGGTACTAGGCAAACGAACTCAGGCTTAGTTTGCAATGCAATCTCAACCATCTCGTCAGTAACAGCCATTTCAAGGTTCATACGAGTTTGAATGGTTTCACGCAGAATACGAACGTCACGATCCAAGATATGGCGACGGTCTTCACGTAGGTGAATAGTAATACCGTCTGCGCCAGCACGCTCTGCGATTTCTGCTGCGTGTACCGGATCTGGGTATTTAGTACCACGCGCATTACGTAGAGTGGCAATATGGTCGATATTAACGCCTAAATAGATTGAGCTCATTTTCCATTACTCCGTGCTCTGTATGTCTGAATGAATAATTCACGACTTTTTAAAGGTTTGCCGCCAAGATACGGCTTTAAGGCCATACGTGTAAAGCGTTTCGCCGCTTTTAATTGCTCTTTAGTGACGAATCGCCGCTCACTGATTGCAATTAATTCATTCCCTAGAAATGTTAGGTTGTCGCGCCTTACCGAAGCGATGAATCCTTTTTGTTCACGATAACGGTAAGTCATCTCAGGATCGACTGGCTCGCCTGTCCCGGCACAATGCAAGAAGTCAACGCCATACCCCATCGAAGACAAAAGGGCCAATTCAAAACGACGAAGTCCAGGCTCAGGGTTATCACTCTGAGCCAGCTCAGTTAAGGCATGTAAATAGTCATGAAACAAGGCAGGCATCGGCACTTCTGCCATCAGCACGCGTCCAACCAATTCATTTACGTACATAGCAGAATAAAGGTTTATCCCAAACAACGGTAAACCAAGGCTGATCGGCTCTGCCTGACGTAAGGTTTTCATCGAACCTTTGCCAGACCATTTCAACAATAGCGGAGTAAAGGGCTGTAATGCCCCTTTAAGATTGGAGCGTTTGCTGCGTGCGCCTTTCGCCATCAATGTGATACGGCCATATTCCTCGCTGAATACATCAAGAATTAAGCTCGATTCACTATAAGGGCGTCGGTGCAATACAAAGCAGCGCTGGAAGCCTTCTGAAGACTGGTTGCTCATTTCAATCAGTGTGCCTAAGTCGGTAATAAAAAATAAGGAGCCAAGTGGCTCCTTATTTTAATTGATATTATATTTTAGTCGATGTTGGAACGAAGTGTCTTTGTTACCAAACTTACAAGCAACCAAACTTATAGGTCGTCGATGTAACCTAGTGAGCGCAGAGCACGTTCATCGTCTGCCCAACCAGATTTCACTTTTACCCAAGTCTCTAGGTAAACCTTACGACCGAATAGCTCTTCCATATCTAGGCGCGCTTCACGACCAATTGTTTTGATCTTCTCGCCGCCTTTACCAATAACCATTTTCTTCTGACCGTTACGTTCAACAAGAATCAGGGCGTTAATGTGAAAGCCATCGGTTTCAGGGTTGTAATCGAAACGTTCGATTTCAACGGTTACCGAGTAAGGGAGTTCTTCACCAGTAAAACGCATTAGCTTTTCACGGACAATTTCTGATGCCATGAAACGCTGAGAGCGGTCAGTAACGTACTCTTCCGGGAAGTGGTGCGTAGCTTCAGGTAAGTGGTCACGAACGTGCTTACGTAGTACGTCGATGTTCTTGCCTTGCTTTGCAGAGATTGGCACAACGTCAACAAAGTCCATCTTCTTAGACATGTCCGCCATGTGCATCATCACTTCGTTGCGATCTTGCACGTTGTCTACTTTGTTTACACAAAGTACAACTGGGAAGTTAGACTTCTGAAGCTTAGTTAGCACCATCTCGTCATCTTTGGTCCAATGTGTACCATCAACCAAGAAGAAGACTAGATTCACATCACTTAGAGATGAGTTTGCCGCGCGGTTCATCAAGCGGTTAATCGCGCGCTTTTCTTCAATGTGAAGTCCTGGTGTATCTACGTAGATCGCTTGGTAATCGCCGTCTGTGTCGACACCCATGATGCGGTGACGAGTTGTTTGCGGTTTACGAGATGTAATCGAAATTTTCTGCCCTAAGATTTTGTTCAGAAGTGTCGATTTACCTACGTTTGGACGACCAACAATAGCAATAAAGCCACAATGTTGGTTTTCTGGTGAAGTTGATTCACCGTTTGATGCGAAGAACGCATCGATATCGAATTCGTTATCAGCCATTCGTTAATTGCTCAAGTGCCGTTTCTGCAGCCGCTTGTTCTGCCTTGCGGCGGCTGGTGCCTTTACCGATTACAGGCTTATCCACACCTGCTACGTCACACTCAACCGTGAATTCTTGGTTGTGCGCTTCACCTTTAATATTAGTCACTGTGTAGACAGGCAGTGGTTTTCTTCTGCCTTGCAGGAACTCTTGTAGGCGAGTTTTTGGATCTTTTTGTGATACGCCAGGCTTGATGGCTTCAAGACGCGAGTTGTACCAGCTCAGTACAATACCGCGTACAACTTCAATATCACTATCAAGGTAAATTGCACCAATAATGGCTTCTACCGCATCGGCTAGAATAGAGTCTCGGCGGAAACCGCCACTCTTCAATTCACCTGGACCTAATTTTAAATAATCTCCTAGATCGAATTCACGACCTAGCTCCGCCAATGTGTGCCCACGAACCAAAGTAGCGCGCATGCGACTCATGTCACCTTCGTTCACTTTCGGGAAACGATGGTACAGATCATCAGCGATGACAAAACTTAAAATTGAATCGCCCAGAAACTCAAGACGTTCATTGTGCTTGCTATTGGCGCTGCGGTGAGTCAGCGCCAAGTTGATAAGCCCAGCATCCTTAAATTGGTAGCCGAGCTTTCTCTCTAGTTTCTCAATTGGAGAATTCATACTCTCTCGATATTTAAATGGTTAGTGAATACCACCGATGCGGTTGAAACGCACACCAGTTGGAATCCAAGAAGGTAGAACGCTATCTGCGCCACGTTCAAACTCGAAGCTGATCCAAATCGCGACAGCTTTACCGACTAAATTAGCCTCTGGAACAAAGCCCCAGAAACGACTGTCCGCACTATTATCACGGTTATCACCCATAACAAAGTACTGACCTTGAGGTACAACCCATTCACTGGTACCGCTACGAGGGTAGTAGTTTTCCACTCGGTTACGGACGATAGGGTTAACCAAGATTTGATGTTCAACGTCACCCAACTTTTCATTCATCTGAATCAGAGGAATGCCATTTTGGATAAATTGGCTCTCTTCAACATTGCTCAGTTTAACTGGCTTACAAGCTGACTCACCTTTCGATTGAATACAAATTTGCTTGTCTGAAGAATAACGAACCGTATCACCAGGTAAGCCAACAACGCGTTTAATGTAGTCAATGTTTGGCTGTGGTGGATACTTAAATACAACGATATCACCACGCTCAGGTTTGCCTGTTTCTACTAGCTGATGACGCCACACTGGATCTTTCAATCCGTACGCGTATTTCTCCACCAAGATAAAATCACCTACAAGTAGAGTTGGCATCATTGAACCTGACGGGATTTGGAACGGTTCATAGATAAAAGAACGTAATACCAGAACAAATGCAATTACTGGGAAAATAGAGACACTATTCTCTACCCACCAAGGTTGGCTTTCTACTTTTTGCAGTGTCACTGCATCCAGACCGTTTGCCGTTTGCGCTTGAATCTCCGCTACTTTCGCTTGACGTTTTTTCGCAAACACCAACTTTTCCAGTAGCCAAACTACGCCAGTTACCAAAGTCACGATAACTAGAATCAGTGAGAATGTATTCGCCATTAAATTCCCTTATCTAAAAATACGAAAGTGAAAGAGCCGAAACCCTTTCACTTATTTTACTATCTAACGTCTTATGACAGACAAGAGTACGAGATAGTTCAACTCTAGTCTTTACCAACGTGAAGAATGGCTAGGAACGCTTCTTGAGGCAGCTCTACGTTACCGATCTGCTTCATACGTTTCTTACCTTCTTTCTGTTTCTTCAGAAGTTTCTTCTTACGGCTCACGTCACCACCGTAACATTTCGCGATTACGTTCTTACGTAGCTGCTTCACTGTAGAACGCGCAATGATGTGGTTACCGATAGCCGCTTGGATCGCAATGTCGAACATCTGGCGAGGGATGAATTCTTTCATCTTCTCAACAAGCTGACGACCACGAGTCTGAGACTGATCTTTGTGCGTAATCAGTGCTAGCGCATCCACTTTATCACCGTTCAGTAGAACGTCTACACGTACCATGTTCGATGTTTCAAAACGTTGGAAGTTGTAATCCAGAGACGCGTAACCACGTGATGTCGATTTCAGACGGTCGAAGAAGTCCAGTACTACTTCCGCCATTGGGATGTCGTAAGTAATCGCAACTTGGTTACCGTGGTAAACCATATCCACTTGCACACCACGCTTCTCAACACACAGTGTGATTACGTTACCTAGGTAGTCAGAAGGTACTAGGATGTTACAGCGCGCGATAGGCTCACGGATCTCTTCAATGTCGTTAACCGCTGGCAGTTTTGCCGGGCTATCAACGTACATTGTCTCACCGTTAGTTTGCTCTACTTCGTAAACTACGGTTGGTGCCGTTGTAATTAGGTCAAGATCGTATTCACGCTCTAGACGCTCTTGGATGATTTCCATGTGCAGCATACCAAGGAAACCACAACGGAAACCAAAGCCAAGTGCTGCTGAGTTCTCTGGCTCATAGAATAGCGATGCATCGTTTAGGCTTAGTTTGCCTAGTGCGTCACGGAAGTTTTCGTAATCGTCAGAGGATACAGGGAACAGACCTGCGTATACCTGAGGTTTTACTTTCTTAAAGCCAGGTAGTGGCTTCTCGCTGCCGTTCTTCGCCAGTGTCAGTGTATCGCCTACTGGAGCACCTAAGATATCTTTGATACCACAAACAACCCAGCCTACTTCGCCCGTATTTAGAACATCAGTGTCCACTTGCTTAGGCGTAAAGATACCTAGGCGGTCTACGCCCCAAGTTTGACCTGTGCTCATTACTTTGATCTTGTCGTTTTTCTTCAGTGAGCCGTTTTTAATACGAACCAAAGAGACAACGCCAAGGTAGTTATCGAACCATGAGTCGATGATCAGTGCTTGAAGTGGCGCTTCAGGGTCACCTTCTGGTGCTGGAATTGCTGATACGATGTTTTCTAGAACGTCTTCAACACCTAGACCTGTCTTCGCAGAACAGCGGGTTGCTTCCATTGCATCGATACCAACGATTTCTTCAATTTCTTCCGCTACACGCTCAGGATCGGCTGCTGGTAGGTCAATCTTGTTTAGGATTGGCACAACCTCAAGATCCATTTCGATCGCGGTGTAACAGTTAGCTAGCGTTTGAGCTTCTACACCCTGACCTGCGTCAACCACCAGTAGCGCACCTTCACAAGCGGCTAGAGAACGTGATACTTCGTACGCAAAGTCAACGTGTCCCGGAGTATCGATGAAGTTCAGCTGGTACGTTTCACCGTCTTTAGCGGTGTAGTTTAGCGTCACACTCTGAGATTTAATGGTGATACCACGCTCACGTTCAAGATCCATAGAATCAAGAACCTGTGCGGCCATTTCACGATCGCTTAATCCACCACAAACTTGGATTAGACGGTCAGATAGGGTCGACTTACCATGGTCGATGTGGGCGATAATCGAAAAGTTACGAATGTGCTTCATAGATTTATGGGTGACTAACTCTTTACAAATAGGGACATAAGAAAGCTGTCGTTTGACGGCATTTCAATCAAGTTGGCAGATTCTACCCAATTTCGTTAACGGGCGCACCTTATTTAGAGTGTAGGACTCATTGAATGGGCTCACCAAGAACTCGAATCAAAGTAACTTGCCGTTTTGACTCGTCTTCCAGTGGACGTGACACGCGTTTTGCAAGCCACATACCACCAGCAGCAAATAGCACTGAAGATAGAATGACGATTCCCTCACCACCAGAGGTAAGGGGCGCTAACAGGAAGTGGCCGATAATAGCGCCAATAATCAAACCAAAAAGAGGGAGGAGGTAGACCGCCATGGCTGATTTGATAAGGCTTGATTCAGGAAAACCTATTTCCACAACCTGACCAACTTTAACGGACTTTCGAGTGCGCAAATGCCATGACAATGTTTTATTTCCCATTGCTTTGGTCACCACGCCTGTACCACAACTTTTTTGCGACGAACAGCTGCTGCAACTGGTTTGTTGCTCGCAGCTAAGATCGATATCATATTGCTGACCGTGACGATGAACACCCGTCACGGTAGCAAGTGCAGTCATCATGGCTGTTCACTCTTTGTTACATCAAAAGTAACCGACTGCGCAATTCTTTGCGCTGTTGCAGGGGGAATATCACCAACAACAGAAATCTCATGTTCACCTTTAATGAAGCTATGCAATGTACGACGACCTTGACGAACCAGTTGTCCCTTTAAGGAGTGCTGGTCTTTTTTAGCAACATAAACAGAAAAGTTGAATAAGCCATCAGAATATAGTTGGCTCTCCACCATTTGGTCTGTCACAGCCATGCGGTAGCGGTTCAACTCGTTAGGCTGAAAACCTTCTGGCGTCCAACCAACATGCCAATTACTCGTACCTATATCGCCTTTTGGCATTGTTAATACGGCTGGCAATTGAACATCTTGTAGGCCACTCATTAACTCGGCAATTTTCGGATTTACCGTGTAAGAAATCGCCCTGTACTGCTCAAGCATCTCACCATCACGATCGACTAAATCAGCACGCAAAGGCAATTTACTTTTTTCATCTATCCAAAGCACATATGAATAACGTAAGCCATCTTTCGGTACAATTCTCAGTACTTGTGTAGGTACACCCGCTTCTCGCGCTCGCCCGATTTGTACATAGTCATAATACAAATTGAGCTCATCGATGTCAGTGTTCAGCATAGGCATGATCGGAGCCACCATTTTACCTGATTCAATGGTAAAAGGTTCTGCACCAGTCTCGACATAACTGACTTCTCGCCCACGTCTAATCACTTCACGTACAGGACCACTTAGATAGACTAAGTGAGCATATTGCTCTTCACCATGTGGCGCATGACGATACAACAAAGGCTCGATGCTGTTCTTTTTGATAAGGATGTATGAGAGCTCGTAGCTTAGGGTTTGGCTCGCTTCGCTCATTTGATGCAATAAAGCCTCCGCTGGCTTGTCACCAGCAAAGGCTTGTGGAGTCATCATACTGAACAGAGCGCAAGCGCTGATCAGAAGTTTCTTCATTCAATATCCGGAGTCAGGGAAGCACCTTGCTCAGAAGCTTCACTGTTAATTCTTAACTGCAATTCGTAGTCACGCAGCATAGCATGAACGCGTTTACGTTGCTCTTGCATATTCGCTTCACCAACAGAACGCTCTACGGATTCACGAGTTAAACTCACTGGTTCTGCACTACCGGCAAATGGAATAGTCTGCAAGACTGGTAATTGTTCAGCTTGCGGAAGTGACGGATCGCTCCCTCCATATTGCTGAACACCGAGTATCACCGCTAAAGACACACAGGCAGCCACGGCAACTTGACCAAACTGCGTTAACCAAGCAGGAAGCTGACGCTTAGCTTGTTGTGGTTCAGGTTGTGACTCTCTAGGTGCATCACCAATTGAGATTACGTTGGCACTGTGCGTATCGATGGCACGATGTGCTGGCTCATCTTCTAATGCTAACGCTACGCTTTCAGCAATATTCCACTCAGGCTTTGCTGGTGCTTCACCTCGCATGACATCACCAATCAGATGATAATGTTGCCAAGCCTCTAGACTATCATGGTCTTGCTCTATCTCTTTGATAAGAGCCTTATCGACCAATTCACCATCCATGAGAGCTGAAAGTTTTTCTTTGTCAGCCATTGTTTTCACCATAGTTAACTTGTACTAGCGCTGTAAAAGAGGTTTGATTTTCTTTTCCACCGCTTCACGAGCACGGAAGATACGAGAGCGTACCGTTCCCACCGGGCAATCCATTACTTCAGCAATTTCCTCATAACTTAAGCCGTCTAGCTCACGTAGAGTCATTGCTGTCTTTAAATCTTCAGGTAAAGCTTCAATTGCACTGAACACTACCCGTTGCAATTCTTTGGACAACGTTAAGTTCTCAGGGTTCGAAATTTCTTTTAAAGCGTTACCTGTCTCATAAAATTCAGCTTCTTCAGCATCAACATCCGTTGCTGGAGGTCTGCGCCCCTGAGCTACGATGTGATTTTTCGCAGTATTCACAGCAATGCGGTACAACCATGTGTAGAACGCACTTTCTCCACGAAAACTCGGGATAGCTCTGTAAGCTTTAATAAATGCTTCTTGTGCTACATCTGGAACATCACCAGGATTACTTACGTATCTGGAAATAAGGTTACATACCTTGTTCTGGTACTTAGTTACCAGCAGGTTGAATGCTTGCTTATCGCCATTCTGAACTCGCTCAATCAATACTTGATCGGTCAGCTGCTCGTTCATTCGAGCGGATACTCCTATTTGTTATGCCCCTACTCTTCTCAGATATGGGTACTAATTATGCAAAACGTAGTATTGACACCACTGCTTACTTGAGCACTATTGTGACTCTGGTGTGAATGAGAAGTTCCATGGTTTTTCAATTTTTTCGTCATGGCAATTTCACAACGTGATGTCGATATCCTATTACGCTCCCAAAGCCCTGCTTACACGATGCGCTAACAGGCATGCATCTGAGTGTGACTTGGGTATAATGGACGAACTTTACCCTAGATTGTGCTGGGTCAAGTTCAGAAAAGCAATGGCGTTGACAAACTATTACTTTTCATTTGCATAGCTAAAGCAAACAAGGCAAGACCTCCAATTAGAGAGCGTCTGCGCCCAGTGATTACAAACAAAGCGTACGTAATTACACAATGAAAGAAGAGTGGCTCAAGCCACCAATAACATTTGCAATGATTTTAGCCTTTTGGCGACGGATGTCGTAAACATGGAATGCACATGAAGTGCAAACAATACACAAGGTAACCCTTTTACCTTAGCTTGGGATCAGAAAAGTTTTATGAACATGAACCGTGAACACGAATGTGATGTGTTAGTGGTAGGGAGTGGTGCCGCAGGCTTGTCGTTAGCATTGCGAGTTGCCAACCACTGTAAGGTTATCGTATTGAGCAAAGGCCCACGAAGTGAAGGCGCAACGTATTATGCTCAAGGTGGTATCGCAGCAGTATTTGATGAATCCGATACTATCGAATCTCATGTAGAAGACACCCAAATCGCGGGTGACGGTATCTGTGATGAAGATACTGTAAAATTTATCGCCGAAAATTCCAAAGAGTGCGTTCAGTGGTTAATCGATGGTGGCGTGCCGTTCGATCGTGAAGATGATGACTCCGACGATGAACCACGTTATCACTTAACTCGCGAAGGCGGTCACAGCCGTCGCCGTATTTTGCACGCTGCCGATGCAACTGGTATGGCAATGCAAACATCATTGCAAGACAACGCACACAATCACCCAAACATTCATGTCTTTGAGCGTCATAACGCGCTCGACTTGATCACTGAAGATAAAGTCGGGGGAGACAAGAGTAAAGTTATCGGTGCTTACATTTGGAACCGTAACGAAGAACAGGTAGAAACTGTTAAAGCAAAGTTTGTGGTACTTGCCACTGGCGGTGCTTCAAAAGTTTACCAATACACCTCTAATCCAGATGTATCTTCCGGGGACGGCATTGCCATCGCATGGCGAGCAGGTTGTCGTGTAGCTAATATGGAATTCAACCAATTCCACCCAACCTGTCTTTACCACCCAGAAGCGCGTAACTTCCTGCTAACCGAGGCTCTACGTGGAGAAGGGGCATATTTACGTCGACCAGATGGCTCTCGCTTTATGCCAGACTTCGATGAACGTAAAGAACTTGCCCCACGAGATGTCGTCGCTCGCGCTATAGACTTTGAGATGAAGCGTTTGGGTGCCGATTGCATGTACCTCGACATCAGTCATAAGCCTGCTGATTTCATTACCAAGCACTTCCCAACCATCTACTCTCGATTGATGGATTTGGGCATCGACATGACCAAAGAACCAATCCCAATTGTTCCGGCCGCACACTACACGTGTGGTGGCGTAATGGTTGATCAAAACGGTCATACCGACCTAAAGAACCTATACGCTATTGGTGAAGTAAGCTACACGGGCTTGCATGGTGCAAACCGTATGGCTTCAAATTCACTATTAGAGTGTGTGGTGTACGCATGGTCAGCAGCCAAAGATATTCTTAAACACCATACCGAGGTTCAGATCACCACTAAGCTCCCATGCTGGGATGAGAGCCAAGTAACCAACAGCGACGAAGAAGTCATTATCCAACACAACTGGCATGAGTTGCGACTTTTCATGTGGGATTACATGGGTATCGTGCGTACTGATAAACGCTTGGAACGCGCACTGCGTAGAATTCAAATGTTGCAACAAGAGACGCACGAGTACTACAGCCATTTCCGTGTATCAAACAACTTGCTAGAACTGCGTAACCTATTGCAAGTGGCAGAGTTAATGGTGCGCTGTGCAATGCAACGAAAAGAGAGCCGAGGCCTGCACTACACTTTGGATTATCCAAATCAGTTAGAAAATAGTGGCCCGACGATCCTCACTCCTAATAAATAGTACTAAGCGGGAGCTTCGGCTCCCCTTTGCCACTGTTTGAGAATCAGGCAGAGTTGCCGATATTGCCGGTCGTCACACCCATCTCGCCACACATTTACCCGCCTACCACATTCAGTGACAAACGTAACCTTAAGAGCTTTGGCCGATAGATCCACTTTCATCAATGAAGAGGTCAACCTTTCACATTTCACAATGCCATTTCGATGGACAAACCACTGGCCTAAGCTAGGCTTTGCCACAAAGCCAGTACGATAGTGATACTGAAGAACCAGTAATAACAAATAAATAGATAATGAGAGTGGAATATTAGAAAGGACAGTCGCCCAAACCAAACCAGATAAAACCATCAGATTTAAGATTTGGGCACTTAGTGAGGAGGTAACGGTGCAATTAACGAACTTTGCTGAGGTTGTGAGCGACAATTTTATCAACCATCGACGCATGACCTAGGTTTTCACTACGACCATGCCCCATTACCCACGTAAATAGATCTGGATCATCACATTCTAGTAGTGAGACAAAATCACGCTGCTCTTGTTCACTCAGAGCATCAAAGCACTCTTCAAAAAACGGCATAATCACCACGTCAAGCTCAAGCATGCCACGACGACAAGCCCATTTAATACGCGCCTTTTCTTCCGCAGTGTACATTCAGTATTCCTTCATAGATGTGTAGTTCTTAGTGCGGAGTGTAACAAGGGATGTGCGACGTCACTAGTGTGCGGGTCACAATATATTGCCAAGTCACTGCAAATCCTGATCGCATTTAGTAAACAAACGTTCAACTGAGTCAAACACCTCAAAATTGAGTGGGTATATTGAGTGCTGACAAATGCCGATTCTGCAATTAACATAGCTGAAAAATATCTTCAAAAGGCATTGTAATCATGGAATGGCAAACTCGCTTTTCACCGCTGAACTTATCGACACAAGACGCACTACCTAAGCTGTCTATCTCGCTTTTGGATAACCTGGGCATGATCACCATGGTCGGTGACGACAAGAAGTCCTACCTACACGGTCAAGTCACTTGCGATGTGGTTTCTCTCGAGAAAGACCAATCAACATTGGGTGCACATTGTGATGCGAAAGGTAAAGTGTGGAGTGTTTTCCGCCTATTCCACCATAACGATGGCTACGCAATGGTTCAGCCGAAATCAGCGATTGAAGTGGAACTGAAAGAAATCAAAAAATACGCGGTATTCTCGAAGGTGACCATCGAAGAATCAAGCGAAGTGGTACTGGGTGTTGCTGGTGAGAATGCAGATGCGTTCATCTCAACACTAAATGCTGATTCCGGCGACGTACTTGCAATTGAAGGCGGCACAGCTGTCAAAGTAGCTTCAAACCGTTGGTTGCTTGCGCTTACAGCAGACGCAGCACAATCTATAGTTGAAAACAGCCAAGCAACACTGACCACAAATGAGCTTTGGACTCGTTTCGATATTGAAGCTGCACTACCATACGTGGCAGCAGACGCTCAAAACGAGCACATTCCGCAAGCACTAAACGTACAAGTGCTCGGTGGTATCAGCTTTACGAAAGGCTGCTACACAGGTCAAGAAACCGTAGCGCGTGCGAAATACCGCGGCACCAACAAACGTGCAATGTATATTGTTAAAGGTGCAACCGCTGAAGCCTTAGGTGAAGGTGCAATTGAATTGGAACGTAGTGTTGGTGAAAACTGGCGTTCAGTAGGCGTGTTAATCACGCATTACCAATTCAGCGACAACCAAGCGATGGGTCTCATTGTATTGCCAAACAACCTAGACGATGACACTCGTCTGCGCTTGGTTGCTCAACCAGAATGTGAATGGGAAATCGCAGCGCTACCGTACAGCCTTGACGATGAGTAATACCATTCATACCCCTTTGATGCAGTTTTTAGCGGACCAGAACATCGAATTCCGCCTTCTTCCTCATCAAAGACCTGCAATGACCATTGAAGATGCCGCGCAACAGCGCGGCATTCGCCCTTCTCAAATGGTCAAAGCAATCCTTTTGCGCGATATGGGGAACCAATACGCACTTGCCTGCGCGCCAGGTGACCGCAGTGTTGATCCAAAGAAAGTACGCGCCCTACTGCAATGTCGTCGTATGACGTGTGTTGATCAAGCGGACGTAGAAGCCATAACAGGATACAAGATTGGCACTGTCACTCCGCTGCTATTGAAGCGCTATATGCCGATCGTATTCGACCCAAGCTTGCTCGAAGAAACAGAGATCACCATCAGTAGTGGTGATCGAATGGCAGGCTTAGCGATGTCCATCGATGATCTAATCCAATTGTGCCAACCAACCATGGCTGATATCTGCCGCTAACATGTAATCAAACGCAGGATTCTCACTCCTGCGTGATCTCACTCATATCTCTCCGATCACACCAAAGAATCTTTAGTCATTTTTAAAACATAAATAGTCACGAGTAAAAAACTCGTATATGCTGAATTCGTTGGTTAAGTTTTCAACAACAACTCAGCCAACGTAAAGTGAATCTGCTGACCAAGTGACAATGTTCATAACGTCAGATATCCACTTTTGTGTAATGCATCTGTGACTATTCGCCCGCCAATGCGGGCTTTTTTTTGAACTTACCTCAGCTTTCTATCTCTAACTCTATAAATAAGAAACGTTTGCTATGTGAGTAGCCTTTTAGTTTGTGCACGCTAATGGCCAATTTAAAACCTTCAGCAAACAATCATTTTCCTTCTATTCTTAATTCTGTAACAAAGCTATTGCTTAATGCTCACACTTGAAGGAGAAAAGAGAACAAGTTGGTTCCGGCGTACATATTTTTTTGGGGTAATCCTCACGTTAAATAAGATATGACACTGTCAAATTGTCGATGACAGCACAAATATCTAAAGCCATCGTTCTAACCTGTACTTAATACCATTGCTGTCACAATAATTTTTGCGTCAGAAAAGTAGAATACTAACGCTAGGTAAGAGATAAGGAAGAGTAAATATGAGACTGTTTAAGCGCTATACACCAGGTATGATTGCTAAACACATAAGTCGTCTTTTTAAGGGAAGAATCTATATTTACGGAGTCGGTAAGTTCGAGTTTGATAACGGAAAATTGATGTTGCCAGAGAAAGCTGAGAGGCGTCACTTTCAGGCAGTAAAAGAGATTAATCAAGAGATTATGAAACTCAGATGCGCCTACGCTTAGCTTAAACATCGATGTAATAAGAAAGGCTGGATAAACCAGCCTTTTTTGTGTCTTCCGTTCGTCACGCAATATACGCTTTTATTGACGCGCTAGTTCCGGCAAATTGCCTTTCAAACCCAATGCACGTTTCATTATTTCATCTTTTGCACCGGGCAACTGTCCTGCTAGGCTCAAACCAATACCACGAACCAGCTTCTTCGCAGGATTCTCTCCGGAGAACAGGTCACGGAAGCCTTGCATTGCCGCTATCATTTTTGCCGCTTCAGCTTTACGCCAGCGTTCATAACCACGTAGGTTACGTTTGGAGCCAATGTCTTGCCCTTGTTTCCACAACGCCAACACTTCTTGTGCTAAGCTAGCTGCATCCAATAAACCAAGGTTTACTCCCTGCCCTGCAAGTGGGTGAATGGTATGCGCTGCATCGCCAACCAACGCCACGCGTTCAACCACAAAGTCACGTGCGTAACGCATCTTAAGTGGGAATGCTGCACGTTCGCCAACCACTTCACACAAACCTAAACGAACATCAAATTCACTAGTTAATGCTTTATTGAACTCTTGTTCGTTCATCGCCAACAGTTGCTCTGCACGATTTGGTTCGGTTGACCAAACAATCGAACACATGTGTGGGTCAGACATCGGAAGGAACGCCAATGGACCATGCGGTGTAAAGATCTGGCGCGCAACGCTGTTGTGCGGATCAGCAGTTTTTACGTTCGCAACAAGTGCGCTATGACCGTAATCCCAATGTGTCAGAGGGATATCCATTTGGTTACGTAGCCAAGAGTTTGCGCCATCCGCACCAACGACCAACTTAGCTGTCATAGCTTGACCATTGTCGAGCGTTAGCCAGCTTTCTTGCTCACCCACCGCAAGTGTTGCACAACGAGCAGGCATAAACAGCGTTATGTTATCCAGCTTTTGTACTTGCTCTAGCAACGCCAACTGAATCACACGGTTTTCAACGATATGACCGAGATCCGGCTGAGCCATGCTTTGCGCATCAAATGCGATATTGGCGAAGCTGTCTTGCTCCCATACTTCCATCGCGTAGTACGGTGACGCTCGACGCTGCTCAATGCCTTGCCATGCACCAAGGTTGCGAAGGATGGTTTCACTTGAACGACTTAACGCCGATACGCGAACATCTGGCAGTTCATTTAAGGTGTCGTTTGGTACTGCGCCTTCGATAACAGCTACACGCAGGTCACTATCCTTAAAAGCGGCAGCCAATGCTAAACCTACCATTCCACCGCCGATGATGGCGATATCTACACTTTGCATCATTGCTTTTTGTTACCTAATTCGTTGCCGTTTATCGTTTCACTAAGCCAAGTGTATGGCGTAGCAGCGGCTGCTTAAAAGTAGAAAGGTTATCCATCGTTGCGAGGGCAAGGTTACGCCCGATTCGCATCGCACGTAAATCATTTGAGAAAATATGCACCAGAGAGCTGGTTAGCCAAATCGTTTCGCTGCGATCGTCTTCACGGCGTTGGCTAAATCGCATTAAGCCTTGATAACAGCCTACATCTTGGCGTTGCTTAACGAGCTCTTCCGCTAGCGAGGCCACATCACGAATACCGAGGTTGAAGCCTTGCCCTGCAATTGGGTGAAGCGTTTGTGCAGCATTGCCGACAATAGCAAAGCGGTGCGAAATGTTTTGCTTACGATGACGCAGAAGAAGTGGGTAGCTCGCGCGTTGTCCAACTTTTTGCATCGCCCCTAACCGCCAACCAAAATCTTTCTGCAGGCGCTCAAGAAATTCAGTATCCGACAAGTTCACCACGGTTTGCGCTTCTTCAGGACGCAAACACCACACTAACGACATACGGTTGTCACTCATCGGCAGTAGTGCGACGGGACCATTCTCGGTAAAACGTTCAAAAGCGCGACCTTGATGAGGCTCTTGCGTCACGATGTTGGCTATCACTGCCACTTGGTCGAAATCATGCTCAGATAGCTCTAAACCGATTTGCTGACAACATTGTGATACTGCGCCATCGGCAGCAACCAGCAACTTCGCTTCCAGCTTCTCACCGCTGCTCAGTTCAATGTGTGCTTTGTCTTGCTCACGCTCGATGTTCGCAACCGAATCAGGGCAAAACAGAGTGATCGCCTCACTCTTATCCAAAAGCTCTTGGTAGACACGGCCAACATCAGCGAGTTCCACTACGTAGCCAAGCACTTCAACGCCAACTTCTTGCTTGGTAATCTCGGTCATGCCCGCATGAGAGCGGTCAGAAACATGAATATGTTCAATTGGGGTAGCACAAGGCTCGATGGCAGACCACAACTGTAAGTGACGCAGAATATTGACCGTGCCGTAAGACAGGGCAATCGAGCGAGAATCAAACCCCGGATGTTCATCCGACTGGGCTTTAAAAGGCTCGACTACTGCTATTTGCAGCGCACCTTTGGATAAACGATCGATTGCTAATGCAAGCGTAGCACCTGCCATAGCACCACCAGCAATTACAACGTCATATTGCCTCATGCTAACCTCTAGAAGCTGTTCGATGATTGGAAACGATGTGTTTAATGAATCGTTGGTTTGTTTTCATTACTTTCTGGACGAGCTCCGAATTCAGCATGAATAGTAAGTACGCACGCTTTTATGTGTTCAATCACTTGTTCTAGCAATTGAGCTTGCTCACCTAGGTCATCATCTTCATCAATGCCTAACTTCGCGATTTCTTCTAGATCAGCCAATGCCTCTTTTACATCATCGGACGCTTTGTTCAAGGCAATTCCAGCCAGACCAAGTCCAGAGATAAAGTGATTAACGAAATCTGATACGCTATCCGCTAAAGCGAATAAGCCCTCTTCACCGACTTCATCAGGAAGCAGCAAAGATAATTCCATTGACGTACCAGTGAGTTCATCTACAGTCACTTTGAATATACTTTGTGCTAACGCAAGTGCGGTTGTCGGCCACCCCATGCCATCATTAGTGTAATCAAACAAAATTGGTTGCCAGGTCTGGTCGTTGATCGCCAATCCACCGCTTAGCATACCAACAAGTAAACCGTGTAATTCTGCCGGCGTTACTGCAAGACTTGCGGAACTTAGCTCAGCAGCGATGGATTGGTATTCAGGGAGGGTGATTTCACTCATAATCTTGGCTCATTCTTCATAATCGTGTTTTGATATATCCTACCATCAAGCATAGTTCGCTGAAACGGCAATCAATTTCAAATTTGACCACCATTTATCCAATTTGCCCATTTCCTGTGTCATCACTTCATCATTTAACAATCTAACGAGGGAAATGCTTGAATCTTAATAGAGGTTTTCCTATAGTTTCCCCCTCGGTAGTTGTAGACAACAATACCTTAGATAGCGTGATAACAGAGTTTATTCATCATGAGCAACCAAGCGGTCGACGTTGAAATTCTTGGCAAAATGACACGAGTGAATTGTCCTGCTGGACAAGAAGAATCGCTCATTGCTGCGGCAAAAGATCTCGATCGTCGATTGAACGAGATGAAAGAACGTACTAAGGTAAGCAATGAAATTCAGCTACTGACTTTTGCTGCATTGAATATTAGCCACGAACTTCAAACTAAATCCTATGAAGCTAATGGCCAGCAGCAAGAAATCACTGAGCGAATGGAAGAGCTCACTGCATCGTTAGACGATGCACTTAGCAAAGTAAAGCAAGGACAGCAGTAATTACCAAATTTACCCTGGGGTGTTCGTCAGCAGGATTTAAGTCCCTGAGCCGATAAGCAATACCAAAGGGTTAGTACTTGATAGCTATTGAGCAAGCTTGGCATGCACCGAGAAGCCTACGGTTATCATTGCTGATCCGCCTTGAACCAGCTGGTTCAAGGGCCACAATCCTCAACGGCACCCTGGGGTATCCTCTCTATGTCAGATCTATCTCGACAAGACTTTCGAAAACTCATCCGCGAAAAACGCAACGCACTGTGCAGTGATACGCAGTTCCAAGCTGGACTTGATCTCCTTAAACAATTCTCACAATTGTCTGAAATACAAAGCGCACAGCACATCGCAATTTATCTTTCTGCTGATGGTGAATTAGATACCAAACCTCTCATTGAATGGCTATGGCAGCAAGGTAAGTCGATTTACCTGCCAGTGATTCATCCTTTTTCCAAAGGTCAGTTACTCTTCCTGCAGTATTTAAATAATGACCAGTTGGTGTACAACAAATACGGAATATTAGAACCTGCACTTGATATTCGCCATATCAAACCAGTTCGCGAACTCGATTTAATCTGCACGCCTTTGGTAGGCTTTGACAGTGTTGGGCACCGCCTAGGAATGGGCGGCGGCTATTACGACCGAACACTTTCGCACTGGTTTAGCACAGGCGAAGGTGCAAAACCTATCGGTATCGCCCACGATTGCCAGCATGTTGAGCGCTTGCCAGTTGAAAGTTGGGACATTCCTTTGCCAAAGATCGTGACACCAAGCCAAATCTGGCAATGGGAAATCTAGCACGTTACCGCTATAATCACGCCGCAAACGTTAAAGAACATCTATGCAGGAGATAGGCATGACTCAAGATGAAATGAAAAAAGCGGCTGGTTGGGCAGCACTTAAATATGTTGAAAAAGGCAGCATTGTCGGTGTTGGTACTGGCTCTACCGTGAATCACTTCATCGATGCCCTAGGTAGCATCAAAGACGATATTAAAGGCGCAGTGTCTAGCTCTGTTGCTTCAACTGAGCGTCTAAAAGAACTTGGTATTGAAGTTTACGAGTGTAACGATGTAGCTAAACTCGATGTCTACGTTGATGGTGCTGATGAAATCAATGCCGCTCGTGACATGATCAAAGGCGGTGGCGCAGCACTAACGCGTGAAAAAATTGTGGCGGCTATCTCAGATAAATTCGTATGTATTGTTGACGGCACAAAAGCAGTTGACGTACTTGGCCAATTCCCACTTCCAGTAGAAGTTATCCCAATGGCACGCTCTTACGTTGCTCGCGAGTTGGTGAAGCTAGGTGGTGATCCTGCATACCGTGAAGGTGTTATCACTGATAACGGCAACGTGATTCTAGACGTGCACAACATGCAAATCACGAACCCGAAAGAGATGGAAGACAAGATCAACGGCATTGCTGGTGTAGTAACGGTTGGTCTATTCGCTCACCGTGGTGCAGATGTGGTTATCACAGGAACACCAGAAGGTGCGAAAATAGAAGAATAAATCATTAGATGATCTGAATTTTCTGTTATTTCATTACAGACGGCGCCCTAGGGCGCCGTTTTTTCTTCCTTTCTCTAAGAAAAGCATGCCTTATTCCGTAATTTTCTTACCCAAAGTAAATTTTTTTTGTTACTTTATTGAACAGAAGACGCACAAGGAAACGTTTGTCTTCCGACAAAACTGTTAATTATCCCCTTTTTAGTAGTTTTGCTTTATGTGCGCCACATTAGCCCACCTTTCCATTTAAGGACGAGAAAAATGGCCAAAGTTTCACTGGAAAAAGAAAAGATTAAGATCCTCTTATTAGAGGGACTCCACCCTTCTTCAGTTGAAGTTCTTCAATCAGCTGGTTATAGCAACATTGAATATCACAAAGGCTCCCTTTCGGAAGAAGAACTGATCGAAGCAGTTAAAGACGTGCATTTTATCGGTATCCGCTCCCGAACCAACCTATCGGAAGAAGTGATCAATGCGGCAAATAAACTGGTTGCGATTGGCTGTTTTTGTATCGGTACTAACCAAGTTGATCTAGGTGCGGCATCAAAACGTGGTATCCCCGTATTTAATGCACCTTTCTCAAATACTCGAAGCGTAGCTGAACTAGTACTTGGGCAAATTTTATTACTTCTGCGTGGTATCCCTGAGAAAAATGCTTTAGCTCACCGTGGCATTTGGAAGAAGAGTGCGGACAGCTCATACGAAGCGCGCGGTAAACGTTTAGGCATCATCGGTTATGGTCACATTGGTACTCAGCTAGGTATCATTGCAGAAAACTTGGGGATGCGTGTCTACTACTATGACATCGAGAATAAGCTGTCATTAGGTAATGCCACACAGGTTCACACAATGAGCGAATTGCTCAACAAGTGTGACGTTATTTCTCTTCATGTTCCTGAGACACCAGAAACCAAGAATATGATGGGTGAAGAAGAGTTTGCTCGCATGAAGCCAGGAGCGATCTTTATCAACGCTGCTCGCGGTACAGTGGTTGATATTCCAGCGCTATGCCATAGCCTAGAGTCAGGCCATGTTTCAGGTGCTGCAATTGATGTATTCCCTGTAGAGCCGAAGACGAATAAAGATGCATTTGAATCGCCACTACAAAAGTTCGACAACGTTATCTTAACACCGCACGTAGGTGGCTCAACGCAAGAAGCACAAGAGAATATCGGTGTCGAAGTTGCGGGTAAACTGGCGAAATACTCTGACAACGGCTCAACGCTATCAAGCGTGAACTTCCCAGAAGTATCATTGCCTGAGCACCGTGAATGTTCACGTCTATTGCACATCCACAAAAACCGCCCAGGTATCTTGACGCAAATTAACACCATCTTCGCAGAAGAAGGCATTAACATCGCAGGCCAGTATCTACAAACAGCGGCAGATATCGGTTATGTAGTTATTGATGTTGAAACTCACCGCTCAGAAGAAGCACTGGTGAAACTAAAGGGCATTGAAGGCACCATTCGAGCTCGTATTCTTCACTAATTGCTGATCAGTAAATACACTAAAGGCAGGGTTACCCTGCCTTTTTTCTAGCCATAGCTACTGATGTCAGTATTATTTCAGCCTGTAAACCACATCCACCTGATCACGAATAACCAAAGTCGAGTCTTGATAGCTATTCGAACTTTGCTTCGCATCCATCGCCATTGATCGCATTAAAATTGGCTGCCCATTCATTTGGTTATATGAAATCTGCCAAACATCGCCCAGTTTCTTTTCAAATCCAACAGCCAATGATGCCGCTTTTTCTTTCGCATCTTTAATTGCTGCCATGCGTGCTTTTTGCTGATACTCAGCCTGGTTGCTCACTTTCAACTGAATATTATCAACTTGGTTGATACCGGACTCTAACGCCATGTCCAAGTACTTATTCAGGTTTGCTAGATCACTGACATTTACATTGATACTGCGTGATGCACGGTAACCAACCAGCTCAGCTTTACCTGATTTAGGGTAATGATATTGCGGCGCCAAATATAGATTCGAACTCGTCACATTGTCTTTTGAAAGGCCTGCATCAGATAACTTTTTCAAGAACTCATCAACCGACTTGTCTACTGACTGCTTTGCTTGCTCAGCCGTCATTGTCGTATCAACGACTTTTACCGAAAAAGTCGCCATATCAGGGGTAGCGACCACTTCACCATACCCAGTGGTAGTTACATGAGCAAACTCTGGTACGTTCGCAAAGACAGATAAACTAGTTAAGCTCAATGCTGAAGCGAGCAGGTAAGACAAAAGTTTCATTATACAAATCCATCCATATTAATATGATTTCATCATAGGTAATTCTGGCGAATATCCAAGCATCATCAATCACTTCTAACACAATCCTGACTCAGTAAATAAGATGTTACTGGGGCAAATTTTGCTGCGCATATGACACAATCGCATTAGAGATCTCCTGTAAAACCCCTGTCTCTAATTGCCAATGGTGCCAATAAATTCGATATGACATTAAAAAGCCTGGGGTAATGTCAATTAACTCCCCCTTCTCCAGCTCATCAGTAATCTGTAAGCGCGGAATCAAACAGTAAGCGACTCCCGCTAACGCCATTTTCAAGAAAGCTTCAGAGCTACTGATATTATGGTGGATCACGCTGTCTGGCCTGACATTGAAATGTTCGGTTAAGAACTTCTTGTGTAAATCATCATATTGGTCGTAAGACACCGCAGGTGCTTTTGCTAAGGTTTGATTGTTTACACCTTCAGAGAAATAGCGTTGATAAAACTCAGGGTTGGCGACACAGACATAATCGATGCGTCCAAGATAATCTGCTCGGCAACCTGGTATTGCTTGAGATTCTAGACTGATCGCCCCAGCTACCTCACCACTTCTAAGTTTTTCAATTGATCGCGATTCACCATAGATAGTTAGCTTCAACTCCACTTGGCGATGTTTCATCACATCCTGTAATGCTGGTAATAACCAAGTAGCAAGACTATCTGCATTGGTAGCAAGAGATAATTGGACAGGACGTGTCGACGTGTCGTTTTTCAGCTCAGGAAGAATTTCATGCTCAAGAAGCCTAACACGACGATAAAGTCCAAGCAGCTTCTTACCAATAGGCGTCGGCTTTGGGGGTTGCTCGCGAACAAGAACCGGCTGAGCAAGATATTTTTCGAGTTGCTTGATACGCTGGGAAATGGCTGATTGTGAAACGAAAAGGTGCTCCGCTGCTCGGTCAAAACTCCCCTGATGTACCACCGCATCTAAAGCTTCTATCCACTTATAGTCCAATCCTCGCACGTGTTTTCCTCCCTAATAAACGCCAAATACACATGATAAGCAAAGCTAATAATATATTAAAATCATTAATTATACTTATTTCAATAAAAGCTTTATCTTCCCTTCCTCTGTTGTTTTATAGCTAATTTTTGAGGTGTGTTGTGAGCTTTTGGGTGTTATTACAAGGATTCGGTTTAGGTGCGACGATGATCATTCCAATCGGTGCGCAGAATGCGTATGTCCTTAACCAAGGTATTAAGCGCCAACATCACCTGACGACCGCCACCATCTGTAGCATCCTAGATATGCTCTTCATTTCGCTCGGCATTTTCGGTGGCGGCGCAATTCTGTCACAAAATGAAATCCTGCTAACATCGGTGACATTAGGTGGCATTGCTTTCTTGAGCGTTTACGGCTTATTGTCATTAAAGAGTGCATTCAAACCTGCTGACGCTTCGGAGTCGAAAGGTGAAGTGGTTGCACGCGGTCGCCGTACCGTGATTCTTGGCGCACTGGCGGTTACCGTTTTAAACCCACACCTCTACTTGGATACTGTAGTGATCTTAGGTTCGATCGGTGGTCAGTTCGAAGGCAACGATCGCATCGCCTTTGCAATAGGCACTATCATGGCATCGTTTGTATGGTTCTACACCTTATCATTAGGTGCAGCGAAACTAGGTCCAACACTCTCAAAACCAAAAGTTAAGAAAGGCATCGATATAGCAGTTGCTACTATGATGTTTACTATTGCTTTTGTACTTGCGAATGAGTTAGTCACCAAATACTGGTAAAGACAAATAGGAAAGAAACACGACATGGAGTCACTGCAAAAAATCTATCAACTCAACCGAGAGCGATTCAACGCGCTCTCTATCCCCTTTCGAGAATGGCAACACGAAGCCATTCTCGACTTCGAAACCGACGTCAAAGTAGCCGCACAACTTGGTTGGACCGGCACTCATACTAAGAGTCTTTTTCTCAAGCTAAAAGGGCAAGGTTATACAGTCTACCTGACCGACAAAGACTCCCGATTAGACTCCAAACAAATCAAAGCCATAACTGGTAAGCGGCCTTCGATTTGTAGTGACGATGAAATGATTGAGCAGCTAGGTTGTGTACCCGGTGCGGTGTGTCCGATAGGGTTGCCGGAGCACGTCATCATCATTGTCGATACGGCACTCTATCAACATGAAGAGCTACTCTATACACCAGGTTTGCCCGAATCGACTTTCGGTTTTGCAGGTAAAGAGCTCAAGCAACTACTCCTTGCTGGCAACAACACCTTGTTGGAAATATAAAAATCCTAGAAATAAAAAAGCGAGGCAAACGCCTCGCTTTTGATGTTCTCAATCGAAGTGATTAAGCTTCTACTTTGTTCAAGTGAACATCCATTTGTGGGAATGGAATTTCGATGCCAGCTGCATCCAACGCTTCTTTGATTGCTAGAGTAGAATCGAAGTAAACGTCCCAGTAGTCAGCTGTTTTACACCATGGGCGAACCACGAAGTTCACTGAAGAATCTGCTAGTGCTAGCACACCAATCGTCATGTCTGGATCTTTCAGGATACGAGGGTCTTTTTCTAGCGTTTCACGAATCACTTGCTTAGTTTGCTTAAGATCCGCTTTGTAAGATACACCAATCACCAAGTCGACGCGGCGAGTCTCATGACGTGAGTAGTTTGTGATTGCACCACCGATAACCGATGAGTTAGGCACAACAACCATCTTGTTGTCAGGTGTTTTTAGTACAGTTTGGAAGATTTGAATTGCTTCAACACTACCAGCCACACCACCAATTTCCACATAGTCACCAGACTTGAATGGACGGAATGCAACAATCAATACGCCCGCTGCAAAGTTAGAAAGTGAACCTTGTAGAGCAAGACCAACTGCAAGACCTGCCGCACCAATTACTGCAACTACAGATGCTGTTTGAACACCTACACGACCAAGTGCCGCGATAAGTACAATAACAAATAGAAGGTAACGAACTAGACCGTGGACAAATTCAACAACCGCTTTGTCCATCTTTTTCTTTTCAAGTACTTTTGAAACACTATTCGCTACTGCTTTAACGATAATGTTACCGATAAATAGAATCAGTAGTGCAGAAATGATGTTCACACCGTACTGAATAAGAAGATCTGAGTTATTGGTTAGCCACGTTTCAGCTTTGCTCAAACCATCTGTTAAAGAGGTATCGATACCCATCGATTCACCTGCCATAATTCGTATCCTCAAAATAAAGATATAAAAATCTAATTGCCGTTAACTTATGAACCTTGTTTTTTATAGGTTCTTATCTACAACAACATCCCTATTGTTTTACTGAACAGTGTCAGATTTTTGGCACAATATCTCAAAACTGAATTTTTTCAAAGTCAGAGTTTCGCAAAGATATGCAAAACAAAGATTTATCAGAAATTTCTGATATTGGCTTGTTACAGAGTACGCAAAGGTTTTACATTTCGCCACACTTTTTGCTTAGTTCTATGCTACTTGGCGTCGAAATAGACCGGGTTTCGAAATTTACGTAAAAACGAAGGGATATGAAGTGAGGTGATCATATAGCAGTTGATTTAGTTATCAATTGCTCAGACATGGAGAATGTCGGAAGTCTCATAGTTTAGACATAAAAAAACCCGCTCTAAGAGCGGGTTTTTAGAAACTCAGCTAAGACGAATTATAGTACGTCTACTGCGTTTAGGTCAGCAAATGCTTTCTCTAGACGAGCTACCATTGAAGCTTGACCAGCACGTAGCCATACGCGTGGATCGTAGTACTTCTTGTTTGGTGCGTCTTCGCCAGTTGGGTTGCCGATTTGACCTTGTAGGTAATCGCGGTTTTCCGCTTCGTATGCACGGATACCATCCCATGTAGCCCACTGTGTATCAGTATCGATGTTCATTTTGATAACACCGTAGCCGATAGACTCTTGGATTTCTGCTTCAGTAGAACCAGAACCACCGTGGAATACGAAGTTTAGAGCGTTAGGTGCAATACCAAACTTCTCTGCACAGTATGCTTGAGAGTCACGTAGGATAGTTGGAGTTAGAACAACGTTACCTGGCTTGTAAACACCGTGTACGTTACCGAAAGAAGCAGCGATAGTGAAGCGGTGTGAAACAGCGCTTAGTTTCTCGTATGCGTATGCAACGTCTTCTGGAGAAGTGTAAAGCTCAGAAGCGTCCATATCAGAGTTATCAACGCCGTCTTCTTCACCACCAGTACAACCAAGTTCGATCTCGATTGTCATGTTCATTTTAGCCATGCGCTCTAGGTACTTAGCACATGTTTCGATGTTCTCTTCTAGAGACTCTTCAGAAAGGTCTAGCATGTGAGAAGAGAATAGAGGCTTACCAGTTTGAGCGAAGAATTCTTCACCAGCGTCTAGTAGACCGTCGATCCATGGTAGAAGTTTCTTAGCAGCGTGGTCAGTGTGTAGGATTACTGGCACACCGTAAGCTTCTGCTACAGCGTGAACGTATTTAGCACCAGCTACAGCACCAAGGATTTGAGCACCTTGACCTTCAAGTTTAACGCCTTTACCAGCGAAGAAAGCAGCACCGCCGTTAGAGAACTGAACAACTACAGGAGCTTTAACTTTTGCAGCCGCTTCTAGTACAGCGTTTACAGAATCAGTACCAACAACGTTTACTGCTGGAAGTGCAAAGTTGTTCTCTTTTGCTACTTCAAATACTTTCTGAACGTCATCGCCAGAGATAACACCTGGTTTTACGAAGTCGAAGATCTTAGACATGGATGTAATCCTATTTATCTGTCGTTTTTTAAACAAAACTTGTTAAATTGAAAAATCTTGCAAACGTTTGCTCACAACTGAGGCTATTCTAGCAGAGTTCCACTCTCGTTGCAGCAAACAAGAAAGCGGGAGATGACTCCCCCGCTTTGCGATTATTACTTAGCGCGTGCTTCTAGCATTTCAACTGCTGGAAGTACTTTACCTTCTACGAACTCAAGGAAAGCACCGCCGCCAGTAGAGATGTAAGATACGTCAGCTTTGATACCGAACTTGTCGATAGCTGCTAGCGTGTCACCACCACCTGCAACAGAGAAGCCTTCAGAAGCTGCGATAGCTTCAGAGATACCTTTAGTACCAGCTTCGAAGTTCTTGAATTCGAATACGCCTACTGGACCGTTCCAAAGGATAGTCTTAGCGTTCTTAAGGATTTCTGCTAGTTCAGCAGTTGAATCTGGACCAAGGTCGAAGATCATATCGTCGTCTTGTACTTCAGAAACGTGCTTGATTTCAGCTTCTGCGTTCTCGTCGAATGCTTTCGCACATGCAACGTCAGTTGCTACTGGAATTGCACACTCGTCCATTAGCTTCTTAGCTGTTTCAACTAGGTCTGCTTCGTATAGAGACTTACCAACGTTGTGACCAGCAGCTGCGATGAATGTGTTAGCAATACCACCACCAACAACTAGTTGGTCAGCGATTTTAGATAGAGACTCAAGAACAGTTAGCTTAGTAGAAACTTTTGAACCACCTACGATAGCAACCATCGGACGAGCTGGCTTGTCCATTGCTTTGCCTAGTGCTTCTAGTTCGTTCGCTAGTAGAGGACCAGCACATGCTACATCTGCGTGCATACCAACACCGTGAGTAGATGCTTGTGCACGGTGAGCCGTACCGAACGCGTCCATTACGAAGATGTCACATAGAGAAGCGTATTGCTTAGATAGTTCTTCTTCGTTTTTCTTCTCGCCTTTGTTGAAGCGAACGTTTTCAAGAACAACTAGTTCACCAGCGTTTAGCTCTAGACCGTTTAGGTAGTCTTTCGCAAGTTTAACTTCGCAATCTAGTGCGTCGTTTAGGTAGTTAACTACAGGTTGTAGAGAGAACTCTTCAGCGTATTCACCTTCAGTTGGGCGACCTAGGTGAGAAGTAACCATTACTTTAGCGCCTGCTTCTAGACAGTGCTTGATAGTTGGAAGAGATGCGATGATACGTGCATCAGAAGTTACTTTACCGTCTTTTACTGGCACGTTTAGGTCAGCACGGATAAATACACGTTTACCTGCAAGATCCAGGTCAGTCATCTTGATTACAGACATGATGTGTCCTCTCAAATATTAAATAATTAAAGTTTTTAAAAACCCGGCAATCCTGCCAAGCCCGTTAATTCTTCAAACTGGTTATTGATATGGAGATACGTCAAATTTATTTCAAGGTCTAAAATAAAAATTTTCTCCATCGCTACTTCACTCTTATTGCTCCACTTGTGAAGAAGCTTGCATTGCTAAGGCGGTATCCAGCATCCGGTTAGCAAAGCCCCATTCGTTATCGCACCAAACGAGCATTTTTACGAGTTGCCCATTACTCACTCTGGTCTGAGTTCCATCCACAATTGCACTATGGGGATCGTGGTTAAAGTCGATAGAAACGAGTGGCGATTCAGTATAGTCAACAATGTTACGTAATGTACACTGAGATGCGTTAACAATGGTTTGATTTACGTCATTAACTTTCACATTTGTACTAATTGTGACACTTAAATCCATCGCAGTGACGTTTACAGTTGGTACTCGAACCGAAATTGCTTCAAATTTGTTGGAAAATTTCGGGAAGATTCTTTCAATCCCCTTATGCAACTTGGTATCAACTGGAATGATGGATTGACTGGCCGCGCGTGTGCGACGCAAATCATTATGGTAAGCATCGATAACTTGCTGATCGTTCATTGAAGAATGAATGGTTGTGATGGTGCCAGACTCAATGCCGAAGGCTTCATCCAAGACTTTGATAATTGGAACGATGCAGTTGGTGGTACATGAACCATTGGACACCACGCGGTGTTCGTCTTTCAGAGTTTCGTGGTTCACACCGTAGATAATGGTGTTATCGAGATCGCTCGCACCAGGGTGTGAAAACAGTACTTTTTGAGCGCCAGCTTCAATGTGGGCTTGGCCATCTGCTTGTGAGCCGAAGACACCAGTACAGTCGAGAACAATATCAACTTCGAGGTCACGCCATGGTAATAATTCAATCTCAGCAAGGTGAAGGATACGGATGGGGTCAAACTCGCCACTGTCATGGTGAACAAAGAGGTGCTGTTGATCATGAGAGATTTTCTTTCCAAAGCGGCCATGGCTGGTGTCATATTGAAGAAGATGAGCCATCGCTTCTGGTTGTGCCAGCTCATTTACCGCCACAACCTTAATCTGTTGGTGCTTACCACTCTCATATACTGCTCGCAGTACATTACGACCGATACGCCCAAATCCATTGATCGCAACCTTTAGCATTTATCCTTCGCCTCACTAAAAATTCGTGGCACAGATAGTACCTGATACGCAGACTGAACGCATTAAGTAAGTGATCTCACTCGCGGTAAACTATCTTTTCACTTCACGAAACATTCACTGCACTAATATATTAATTTCTGACACCGCATGTTTCGCTTGGCACTTTAACTCCTTGTTTGACCACCAAAAGGAAACGCGTATGTCAGGTTTTCCCGCTGCTCACTTTTGCAAGCGATGCAATAGAGAAACACCACACTCAGAGGTGCTGGTCCGTAAACCAAGCAGTTACGATACGGATAAATCGATTCTTGGAACCTTAAAACTTTGGGCTCATACCCTGATAAACGGCGGTCACTATTACGATATGGATCGTTATGTCACTTGTAAGGAATGTGGACACAAAGAGAAGGATAACTGGGGAAATGAATTTGAATAGGCACAAAAAAACCGAGCACTAACGCTCGGTTTTTCATTTCTAGCGCTAAATTACGCTAATAGTTCTTTTGCTGTATTCACTACGTTTTCTACAGTGAAACCAAACATTTCGAACAGTTGGTCAGCTGGCGCAGATTCACCGAATGTTGTCATACCGATGATACGACCGTCGAAGCCAACGTACTTGTACCAGAAGTCTGCAATGCCCGCTTCTACAGCGATACGTGCTGTTACGTCTGATGGCAGTACTGATTCACGGTAAGCCGCGTCTTGTTTGTCGAATGCATCTGTTGATGGCATTGAAACAACACGTACTTTCTTACCTTCAGCGGTTAGTTGTTCTGCTGCTTTCACAGCTAGCTCAACTTCTGAACCAGTCGCGATTAGGATCAGCTCAGGCTTACCATCGCTGTCTTTCAGGATGTAACCACCTTTTGCGATATCTGCAACTTGCTCAGCAGTACGCTCTTGTTGTGCTAGGTTTTGACGAGAGAAGATAAGTGCTGATGGACCATCTTTACGTTCAATTGCTAGTTTCCAAGCTACCGCAGACTCAACTTGGTCACATGGACGCCATGTGCTCATGTTTGGAGTCAGACGTAGAGACGCGATTTGCTCAACTGGTTGGTGAGTTGGACCATCTTCGCCAAGACCGATAGAGTCGTGCGTGTAAACTTGGATGTTCTGAACTTTCATCAGAGCAGCCATACGCATAGCGTTACGTGCGTATTCCATGAACATTAGGAATGTTGCGCCGTAAGGAACGAAACCACCGTGTAGTGCGATACCGTTCATGATCGCTGTCATACCGAATTCACGTACACCGTAGTGGATGTAGTTACCAGAGAAGTCGTTCGCTTCTAGAGACTTAGAGCCAGACCACATAGTCAGGTTAGAAGGCGCTAGGTCAGCTGAGCCGCCCATGAACTCTGGAAGCATTTGACCAAACGCTTCTAGTGCGTTTTGAGATGCTTTACGTGATGCGATGTTCGCTGGGTTTGCTTGAAGGTCAGCAATGATTTGGTTTGCTTTCTCTTCCCATTCTGCAGGAAGTTCGCCGTTTAGACGACGCTTAAGCTCTGCTGCTTCAGCTGGGTAAGCCGCTGCGTATGCTTCAAACTTTGCGTTCCAAGCAGCTTCTTTCTCAGAACCTGCCGCTTTAGCATCCCACTCAGCGTATACGTCTGCAGGGATTTCAAATGCTGGGTGTTCCCAACCTAGGAATTCACGCGCTGCTGCGATTTCTTCAGCACCTAGTGGTGCACCGTGACAATCGTGTGAACCAGATTTGTTTGGTGAACCAAAACCGATGATAGTTTTAGTACAGATAAGTGTTGGACGAGGATCTGCTTTCGCAGCGATGATTGCTGCGTTGATCGCTTCAGAGTCGTGACCATCTACAGCAGGGATTACGTGCCAGCCGTAAGATTCAAAACGCTTAGGTGTATCGTCAGAGAACCAACCTTCAACGTGACCATCGATAGAGATGCCGTTGTCATCCCAGAATGCAATCAGTTTACCAAGGCCTAGTGTACCAGCAAGAGAACATGCCTCGTGCGAGATACCTTCCATCAGACAGCCGTCGCCCATAAACACGTAAGTGAAGTGGTCAACGATGTCGTGGCCTTCTTTATTGAACTGAGCTGCTAGCGCTTTCTCAGCCATAGCCATACCAACAGCGTTAGTAATGCCTTGACCTAGAGGACCTGTTGTTGTCTCGATACCAGGTGCGTAGCCGTACTCTGGGTGACCAGGAGTCTTAGAGTGAAGCTGGCGGAAGTTCTTAAGATCGTCGATAGACAGCTCGTAACCGCTCAGGTGCAGTAGAGAGTAAATCAGCATAGAGCCGTGACCGTTAGACAGTACGAAACGGTCGCGGTCAGCCCACTCTGGGTTAGCTGGGTTGTGGTTTAGGTGAGAACGCCAAAGAACTTCAGCGATATCAGCCATACCCATAGGTGCGCCTGGGTGGCCAGAGTTAGCTTGTTGAACACCATCCATGCTAAGAGCGCGGATTGCATTTGCCAGATGTTTACGAGAAGACATGTCTGCTCCTGAGTGCATTAAGCGAATTGATAAAGGAATGTGGGCACTTTCATCTAGCGAGCTGAGTATAAAAGTGCGGGCAATATTCTCTCAAAGCCAAAATCTGACTGCAAACGTTTTACTCACCATTTTTGCGGTTTTAACTCAATCTTTTTGGAGTTACTGGTGAATTTATTAAAAATTCACCCCATCAAAAGCAAACGATTGGGTAATAAGCTAGACGAATTCAAATCGAAAAAGAGCTTGTAATTCGACCGTGGGAAATTAAAATAGACGTCTAGATGTAGAAACACCTACAAACTGTATTGTATTTTTCGTGGCAAGCTTGCGTTAGTTAGCCATGAGTAAACCTAAAGATTGGAGCTATCATGGCTAAGCACCTGTTCACTTCTGAGTCAGTATCAGAAGGTCATCCAGATAAAATCGCAGACCAAATCTCTGACGCAGTTCTTGATGCAATCCTTGAGCAAGACCCAAAAGCACGCGTTGCTTGTGAAACTTACGTAAAAACCGGCATGGTAATGGTTGGTGGTGAGATCACGACTTCTGCATGGGTTGATATTGAAGAATTGACTCGTGAAACAGTACGTGAGATCGGCTATGTTCATTCTGACATGGGCTTCGACGCAAACTCGTGTGCAGTTCTAAACACCATCGGTAAGCAATCTCCAGACATCAACCAAGGTGTTGATAAATCTGATCCTAAAGAGCAAGGCGCGGGCGACCAAGGCATCATGTTCGGTTACGCAACAAACGAAACTGAAATCCTAATGCCAGCTCCAATTACTTACTCTCACCGTCTTGTTCAAAAACAAGCGGAAGTACGTAAAAACGGCACACTACCTTGGTTGCGTCCAGACGCTAAATCTCAGGTAACGTTCCAGTACGACCAAGGTAAGATCGTTGGTATCGACGCAGTTGTTCTTTCAACTCAACACTGTGACTCAATCTCTACTCCAGACCTACGTGAAGCAGTAATGGAAGAGATCATCAAGCCAGTACTACCTTCAGAGTGGATTAGCAAAGACACAAACTTCTTCATTAACCCAACCGGTCGTTTCGTTATCGGTGGTCCAATGGGTGACTGTGGTCTAACTGGTCGTAAAATCATCGTAGATACTTACGGCGGCGCAGCTCGTCACGGTGGTGGTGCATTCTCTGGTAAAGATCCATCGAAAGTAGACCGCTCTGCAGCTTACGCAGCACGTTACGTAGCGAAAAACATCGTAGCAGCTGGCATGGCTGACCGCTGTGAAATCCAACTTTCTTACGCAATCGGTGTTGCTGATCCAACGTCTATCATGGTTGAAACGTTCGGTACTGAAAAAGTATCTCACGACATCATCATTGAAGCGGTTCGTCAACACTTCGACCTACGTCCATACGGTCTACAAGAAATGCTTAACCTTCTTCAACCAATCTACAAGAAGACAGCAGCATACGGTCACTTCGGTCGCGAAGAGTTCCCATGGGAAGCGACTGATAAAGCTGAACTTCTACGCGACTTCGCTGGCATCAAGTAATCAAGCCACGCAAGAATCGATAAAGCCCTCGCCTCTGGCGAGGGCTTTTTATTTTAGACCTGTCCATTCTTTTTCTCTTTCTCCTTGAACAAAAATTCGGCAATTATTTGTAAATTGCTCCATCTCCGCCAATAGTTAACATAATGTTAAATGCACTTTCGATGTATATAACGTAAACAGCTGTGATGCAGGCTCACGTGGCTAAACAGAGTCATGAAAAACGTCAGCCAACCATCTTTTATGGCCTAGGTGCCACCGTGGGAATAAATCAAGGAGGAGTTATGCCTCGTACCGTAAATCCATCTGACTTCCAAAATAAGCGAAAGGAAGTTCCAGATAACGAATACGCCAGAACCATTCCATGCAATACCGTGAATCTTTCTGCGCCATTCCATTGGCTCGCTCTAGGCCTGCATGACTTTGTCCGCATGCCGATCATCAGTGCCTTTTATGGCATCTGTTTTATGGCGGCCGCGATCGGCATTGTGTTACTGGTGCAATGGCAAGGCACACACTTGGTAGTGATGCCAAGTCTAATTGTCTACATGCTAATCGGCCCATTCCTAGCACTCGGCTTATATGACGCAAGTTGGGAGAGAGAGCGCGGACACAAACCAAGCTTGTTCCACTCAATGAAAGCCATTGGGCGCAACTCCACCTCCCAATGGGCATTCGCCGTTATGCTCGCAGTGTGTATGATTTTCTGGATGCGAATCGCCGCACTACTTCACGCTCTATACCCTTCTGTGCAAGGTGCTCCACTTACTGAATTCCTACCATTTTTGGTTATAGGTTCTCTGGTCGGTTTTGTCTTGGCATGTGTGGTGTTCAGCATTTCTGCTTTCTCAATTCCACTTATGATGGAACGTCGCGTTGATATGATGACAGCCGTTTTCACCAGCTTCAACGCTGTAAAATCTAACATTCCTGCGATGATCGTATGGGCAGCCATTATTTGTGGCGGCATCTTAATCGGCTTTGCGACATACGGTATTGGTATGCTCTTCACTATGCCAATCCTAGGTTACGGTACATGGCATGCGTACCACGCGACTGTTAAGAAAAAACACACGCCTTAGAAAACTGATGCTATGATCCAGCCCTCGCCAATGCGGGGGCTTTTTTATTGAGTAAATGGGGTGAATCGTGGATATAGAACTGAGCTACAAAGCCAAGCAAGTGATGGCCGATTGCATCGCCATGGCAGAACAAGCTTTCCAACGTTCTTTCCCCATTCCATCCCTGACTTTCAATGTACGTGGCAAAGCCGCAGGAAAAGCCTACTTACAGCTGAATGAGGTTCGATTGAATCCAAAACTCTTTAAAGAAAACCCTCAAGCCTTTCTTGAAGAAGTGCTCCCACATGAAGTCGCGCATCTCATTACTTATCAAGTCTACGGTCGAGTTCGCCCGCACGGAAAGGAGTGGCAAGGCGTAATGGAAGCTGTGTTCAAAGTGCCAGCCAAAACCACTCACAGCTTCGATGTGGCCTCTGTGCAAGGTAAAACCTTTGAATACCAATGTAGCTGTATGACCTACCCGTTATCGATTCGTCGCCATAACAAAGTTCTTCGTAAAGAAGCGGTGTATTCATGCCAAAAATGCCGTCGACCACTTAGCTTTACTGGCACGCAGCTCTCCTAAAGCCACGAGCATCCACTTTTCTGTTCCAGAAAGAGAGACATTCGATCTCAAAGCACTGCTTTTCGAGATCTACTGTTAACTTACTCATCACTAAAGCCCATTTATGCGTGTTAGAATGAATAAAGTCATACTTTATAAAGACTTTAATCATGAAATACCTGTTCTCTTTATTCCTACTTGTGCTTTCTAGTGCGGCAATGGCTGCACCTCCAAGCTCTTTCTCTGCGGCTAAGCGTGAAGCGGTAAAAATTTACGCCGATCACCCAACCAGCTTCTACTGTGGTTGTGACATCAAATGGCAAGGTAAGAAAGGCATACCGGATCTTGCTTCATGTGGCTACCAAGTTCGTAAGCAAGAAAAGCGCGCATCACGCATCGAATGGGAGCACGTTGTCCCAGCATGGCAATTCGGCCACCAGCGTCAGTGTTGGCAAAATGGTGGACGCAAAAACTGCACAAGAAACGACAAAGTTTTCAAATCAATGGAAGCTGATCTCCACAACCTGACTCCGGCTATCGGTGAGGTAAACGGCGACCGTTCAAACTACAACTTCAGCCAGTGGAACGGCATGGACGGTGTCAGCTACGGTCGTTGTGAAATGCAAGTTAACTTTAAGCAGCGTAAAGTCATGCCGCCCGATCGCGCGCGTGGTTCAATTGCGCGTACTTACCTCTACATGAGTAAAGAGTACGGCTTCAAACTTTCGAAACAACAAACTCAGTTAATGAGTGCTTGGAACAAAACCTACCCTGTAGACAAGTGGGAATGTGAGCGTGATGAGCGCATTGCTAAGATTCAAGGCAACCACAACCCATTCGTTCAAGAGGCTTGTCGCGCACTGTAATTCTTCTTGCGATTATCGCGATACACCTCTGTAGTTTGAGGCGTTGTCATTTACTGCAATGGAAACGCCTCTTGCCCCTTGTTTTTTCGGTGGAAAGCATCCATGTTAGTGTCTAAACACTCGCGTATGCAGGAAATCGAAACACTATGCGTATCCCTCGAATTTATCATCCAGAAACCATTCAACAACTTGGCATCATTGCTCTGAGCGAAGATGCTGCCGGCCATATTGGTCGCGTGCTGCGCATGAAAGAAGGGCAAGAAGTCCTACTGTTTGACGGTAGCGGCGCAGAATTCCCAGCAGTCATCAGCGAAGTCAGCAAAAAGAATGTAATGGTTGAGATCACTGAACGCGTAGAGAGCGACATTGAGTCACCACTTGATCTTCATCTTGGTCAGGTTATTTCGCGTGGCGACAAGATGGAATTCACCATCCAAAAATCGGTAGAGCTTGGCGTAAATACCATTACACCACTTATCTCTGAGCGTTGCGGCGTAAAACTGGATCAAAAACGTTTTGAGAAGAAACTGGCTCAGTGGCAAAAGATTGCGATCAGTGCGTGTGAACAGTGTGGTCGCAACGTAGTACCTGAAATTCGCCCGATCATGAGTTTAGAAGAGTGGTGCCAAGAAGAGTACGACGGCTTGAAGCTGAACCTTCACCCTCGTGCGAAGTACTCGATAAACACTCTGCCAACGCCTGTTGAAAAAGTTCGTCTATTGATTGGTCCTGAAGGCGGTCTATCTTCCGACGAAATCGATATGACTCGCGAATACCAATTTGAAGAGACGCTACTCGGTCCTCGCGTTCTGCGCACCGAAACTGCGGCTCTGACAGCAATTACAGCCTTACAAGTTCGTTTCGGCGATCTTGGTTAAAACGGAGAAAAATAATGATCAAACTCGGTATTGTAATGGACCCTATCGCGTCCATTAACATCAAGAAAGACTCTAGCTTTGCCATGATGCTTGAAGCGCAACGCCGCGGCTACGAAATCCACTACATGGAAATGAACGATCTGCACCTAGACCAAGGTAAAGCGATCGCAGACACCAAAGTGGTTGAGCTCAAAGAAGATCCAAACGGCTGGTACGAATTCAAGTCAGAGCAGACTATCGAACTGTCCGAGCTTGATGCTGTACTGATGCGTAAAGATCCTCCGTTCGACACTGAATACATCTACGCAACTTACATCCTTGAACGTGCAGAAGAGCAAGGCGCACTGATCGTGAACAAGCCACAAAGCCTACGCGACTGTAACGAGAAACTGTTCACAGCTTGGTTCCCAGAGCTAACGCCAACCACTATCGTGACGCGTAAAGCAGAAAAGATTAAAGCCTTCCGTGAAGAGCACGGTGATGTGATCCTAAAGCCACTTGATGGTATGGGCGGCGCATCTATCTTCCGCGTTAAAGAGAACGATCCAAACGTATCTGTGATCATTGAGACGCTAACGAACCATGGTCAAAACTACGCGATGGCGCAAACCTTCGTGCCAGACATCAGCAATGGTGACAAACGTATCCTAGTGGTTGATGGTGAACCAATGCCTTACTGCCTTGCTCGTATCCCTGCAAAGGGTGAAACGCGTGGTAACCTAGCGGCAGGCGGCACGGGTGAAGCTCGCCCACTAAGTGAAACTGATATGAAGATCGCTCAAGCAGTGGCACCGACCCTAAAAGAAAAAGGCCTTATCTTTGTTGGTCTTGACGTGATTGGCGACAAGCTTACGGAAATCAACGTAACTAGCCCTACTTGTATTCGTGAAATCGAAGCGGCTTTTGATATTTCAATCACTGGCAAGCTAATGGACGCAATTGAGCGCCGCGTAAAAGGCGAATAACTCAAACTGTATTACAGTTAATAAAGAGTGTTGCGGATTAAATTAAGCAAACTCATGCACATACCTACACGGGTGAAAACATGGTGTTTGCTTAAGTATTTTAATAGCCTTATAAGGTCGAGATGAGAATGAACCTCACAAACCACTTCTTAGTTGCCATGCCGGGAATGAAAGATCCCTACTTCCAGAATAGCGTTATCTACGTCTGTGAACACAACGAAGAAGGCGCTATGGGGTTGATGATCAACGCACCTGTCGATATCACGGTTGGTAGTATGCTTAATCAAGTCGAAGTGCAACCTGTGCACCCTCGACTGTTTGAAGCGAGCTTGGATAGGCCAGTTTACAATGGCGGCCCTGTTTCTGAAGATCGCGGTTTTATCCTGCACAAGCCAAAAGACTACTACGAATCAAGCATTCAGATGACCGATGAACTGGCGGTTACTACCTCTAAAGACATCTTGTCAGTACTGGGGACAGAAGCTGAACCTAGCGACTATTTGGTAGCACTGGGATACTCAGGCTGGAGTGCGGGTCAGTTAGAAACCGAGTTGGCTGAGAATTCTTGGCTGACCATCGAAGCGACGCCTGAGATCATTTTCGATACACCGATTATCGATCGCTGGAAAAAAGCAGTCGAGAAGCTTGGCATCGATCCGAGTCAACTGTCTGCGGATGCTGGCCACGCTTAAAGGCGTAAACAACCACTACTTTCATTTATTTAGATTCGAGACTCCTTATGTCACGTACAATCATGGCCTTCGATTTCGGTACCAAGAGCATTGGTAGTGCCATCGGGCAAGAAGTCACAGGCACAGCCTCACCGCTAAAAGCATTCAAAGCGAATGACGGCATTCCAAACTGGGATGACATCGAAAAGCAAATTAAAGAGTGGCAACCAGACCTATTAGTGGTGGGTTTGCCGACAGACTTACACGGTAAAGATCTAGAAACCATTACACCACGAGCAAAGAAGTTCGCCAATCGTCTCCAAGGTCGTTACGGTTTGCCCGTTGAATTGCATGATGAACGCCTATCAACAGCAGAAGCACGCGCAGAGCTGTTCAGTATGGGTGGCTACAAAGCGCTATCGAAAGGCAATATCGACTGCCAATCCGCGGTGGTGATTCTTGAGAGCTGGTTTGAAAACCTTTGGGGTGAGTAGACATTTCAAGCGTAAATAAAAAAGGTTGGCTTCTGCCAGCCTTTTTCGTTTCTGGAGTAGATTATACCAATCACAGTAAATAAGTGATCAGAAATAGCGTAGGGAAAATGCTTGAGAACAAGGCGCAATTTTTTGATAAGTAGTTATTCTACAATCAAAAATTGCAACGCAGTTATCGAGTATTTTAACAAGCTAGAATGACCAGTTATTTACTACGATTGGTATTAATCCATATCGATCTTAACGTTCGCCAGCGTACCTGTAGAGAAGGCTTCACCGCGTTGCGTCTTCAACATCAAACGCAGATCGTTGGCTGAATCCGCACTGTGCAATGCATCTTCTTCGCTGATCTTACCTTGCATCACCAACTTGTAGAGCGATTGGTCGAAGGTCAGCATCCCGAACTCGTTAGAGCGAGCCATGGTCGATTTCAACTCATGCAGATCACCTCGACGGATCAGATCAGAAACACGCGGGCTGTTTAATAAGATTTCAAACACGCCATGACGTCCTTGACCGTTTTTATCACGGATCAACTGCTGACCTACCACACCTTTTAAGTTCATCGACAGATCAAACAGGAACTGATCTTTCTGATCTTTTGGCACTAGGTGCAAAATACGCTCAAGCGCTTGGTTTGCGTTGTTGGCGTGCAGTGTCGCCATACACAAGTGACCTGTCTCAGCAAAGGTCATTGCGTATTCCATCGTTTCTCGGCTACGGATCTCACCAATCAAAATCATGTCTGGAGCCTGACGTAACGAGTTTTTCAACGCCACCTCATAGCTGTCGGTGTCTAAGCCCACTTCACGCTGTGTCACGATACAACGCTTATGCTCGTGCACAAATTCAATAGGGTCTTCTACCGTCAGGATATGGCCAGTTTTGTTGTTGTTTCGATAGCCCGTCATCGCCGCCATAGTCGTTGACTTACCAGAACCAGTTGCACCAACCACCAGCACTAAACCACGCTTGGCAATGGCAAGATCTTGCAGCACCAAAGGTAACTTGAGTTGCTCAAACGTCGGAATATTGGTTTCAATACGACGAATGACTGCTCCCGGCAATTCACGTTGGAAAAAGGCACTGACACGGAAGCGACCACAATCACGGACAATGGCAAAGTTAGACTCACGGCTTTTGCGAAACTCCTGACGTCGCTCTGGGTCCATCGCGCTGTCAAGCAACAAGGCGACGTCATTTTCAGTCAACTTATCGCCTTGCGGGCGCAGTTCGCCATCGACACGAAACAAGATCGGTGCACCAACAGTGATATAGAGATCCGACGCTTTTAACGCCAGCATGCCTTCGAGAAATTTATTCAGGTCCATTATCCGTCTTCATTTTATCAAGATGTCTATTACGAGAATTGCTGCGCTTCAATTTCGATTTTCTTATCCACTTCTTCACGAGTAACCATACCTTGCGCCATCAATTGGCGAGCGTTTTGCTCCATGGTTTGCATACCGTGCGCCGCACCAGTTTGAATGATTGAGTACATCTGCGCGACTTTGTCTTCTCGAATAAGGTTACGGATAGCAGGTGTCGCCATCATGATTTCATGACAAGCAATACGACCGCCGCCGTTACGTTTTAATAGTTTTTGCGCGATAACCGAACGCAATGATTCAGACAGCATCGAACGCACCATGTCTTTGTCACTACCAGGGAAGACGTCAATGATACGGTCGATGGTTTTCGCTGCTGAGCTAGTGTGCAGCGTACCGAAAACAAGGTGGCCCGTTTCAGCGGCTGTCAGCGCCAAACTGATGGTCTCTTTATCACGCATCTCACCAACTAGAATTACATCCGGATCTTCACGCAATGCGCTGCGCAGTGCGTTTTGGAAGCTGTGTGTATCACGGTGTACTTCACGTTGGTTGATCAGACACTTATTGTTGGTGTGAACAAATTCAATCGGATCTTCAATTGTTAGGACATGCTTATTGTGATTACGGTTAATGTAGTCAACAATGGCAGCCAAGGTAGTCGATTTACCAGAACCCGTAGGACCGGTAACCAGTACCAAACCTTTTTCGGCATTGGCGATCTTTCTGAAGATCTCTGGAGCTTCTAGCTCTTCCAGTGTTGGGATACTACTTGGGATGGTACGGAACACAGCCGCACAACCGCGAGATTGGTTGAAGGCGTTGACACGAAAACGGCCAACGTTATGCAATTCAAATGAGAAGTCGACTTCGAGTTTTTCTTCGAACTCACTGCGCTGCGCATCGTTCATGATTTCAAAAACCAAACGATGCACTTCTTGGTGTGTAAACGCTGGAATGCCCAGTTTTCTCACATCACCATCAATACGAACCATTGGTGGTACACCTGCAGAAAGATGTAGATCCGAAGCATTATGTTTTACACTAAAATCCAGTAACTCAGTGATATCCATTTAAAATCCTTAAGTCTAAAGTACAGCTATGAGTAGTATTCAACAAAACATTGAACATATCACCTCTCAAATTCGACACGACGAACAAAAATGCGGTCGTTCTCCAGAGTCAGTGCAACTTCTAGCAGTAAGCAAAACTAAACCTGTCGAGGCAATTCTCGAAGCTTACCAAGCTGGTCAAATAGCATTTGGTGAAAACTACGTCCAAGAGGGCGTCAGTAAAGTTCAGCACTTTGCCGAGCATTATCCAGATAATCGAATCGAATGGCACTTCATTGGTCCGATTCAATCCAATAAATCACGCCCTGTCGCTGAACATTTCGATTGGGTTCACACCATTGATCGCGCTAAGATCGCTCAACGTCTAAATGATCAGCGCCCTAGTGAACTAAAACCGCTACAAGTTCTAATTCAAGTTAACACCAGTGGTGAAGAATCAAAATCTGGTGTGGCTGATGCAGAAATATTCGAACTGGCTGAGTTGATTTCTCGCCTTCCAAACCTCACGTTAAGAGGGTTGATGTCGATTCCTGCCAACGTGCCAGATTACGAATCACAACTTCGCGCATTTAAGCAACTTGAAGAGCTAAAGCAAAAACTAGCTCAGCAATACCCAGGTGTCGACACACTGTCCATGGGGATGAGCGGTGACATGGATGCAGCAATCGAAGCAGGTAGCACCATGGTGCGCATCGGCACAGCGATCTTTGGCGCGCGCGACTACAGCAAACAGCAATAAAAGCGACTCGTTGTCAGACACTGCGAATTTGAGTCTGACCGCCTTTCTTTAGGCAGTCAGAGCAATGTGGTGCAATTATACACCTGAGCGCACAACAAATTGTAAGAATTTATATTTGGAAATCAGACATATGGAACATAAAAAGATTGCCTTTATCGGCGCAGGAAACATGGTGCGAGCGATTGTTTCTGGCCTTGTAGCAAATGGCTACCCTGCACAGAACATCGTTGCGACCGCACCATCTGACACGCGTCGCCAACCTCTTGAGCAAGACTTTGGTATCCGCACCACCAGCGATAACATCGCAGCCGCGTCAGAAGCGGATGTTGTGGTATTGTCTGTAAAACCACAAATGATGGAAGACGTTTGTAAACCACTGCAATCTATCGACTTCAGTGACAAACTGGTTATCTCCATCGCGGCAGGCATCAACTGTTCACGTTTGGATGACATGCTAGCAGCTAAGCTGAACTTGGTTCGCGTGATGCCAAACACGCCATCGCAACTTGGTCTAGGCATGAGTGGGCTTTATGCTCCTGAACATGTGCAAGAACAAGATAGAGCCTTCGCGGCAGAGCTAATGCAAGCCTGCGGTAAGGTATGTTGGGTTGAAAAAGAGTCTGGCATCAACAACGTGATAGCAGCGGCAGGCAGTGCACCAGCTTACTTCTTCCTGTTTATGGAAGCGATGCAAGCAGAAGCGATTGCTCAAGGCTTCGATAAAGACACTGCTCGCACGTTAGTTCAACAATCCGCACTTGGTGCAGCAAGCATGGTGGTAGAAAACCCAGAAACTGAGCTTTCTACACTGCGTGAGAACGTGACATCAAAAGGCGGCACGACAGCAGAAGCACTACGTACGTTCAACGAGCACCAACTGCCTGATATTGTGGCGAAAGCAATGCAAGCTGCAGTTGCTCGCGCTGAAGAAATGGAAAAACTGTTTTAATGACTTGAGTGATACCCACTCTGTGTCACTCACTTACTTGTTAAGGGTACCTTATGAATTCAATGAGTTTTCTAATCTCAACCCTATTTGACCTGTACATCATGGTCGTGATTTTGCGTATTTGGTTGCAGGCTGCACGTGCAGATTTCTACAACCCATTCTCGCAGTTTATTGTCAAAGCAACTCAACCGATTGTAGGACCGCTGCGCCGCGTGATCCCATCCATCGGTAGCATCGACTTAGCGACGGTACTGTTCGCTTACGTGCTGTGTGTACTTAAGTTTGTTGCTCTGATCCTAATTGCTTCAAGTGGTTCGGTTTCTTTCAGTGCTGATTTCCTATTCCTAGGTTTACTATCGCTGGTTAAAGCCGCAGGTGGCTTGTTGTTCTGGGTACTACTAATCCGCGCAATCCTAAGCTGGGTTAGTCAAGGTCGCAGCCCTATCGAGTACGTGTTCCACCAACTAACAGAACCAATGCTAGCGCCAATCCGCCGCATCATCCCTGCAATGGGTGGCTTCGACTTAAGCGTACTAGTACTGTTCATCGGCCTGCAATTCGCTAACTTCCTAATGGGCGACATGATTGGTCCTATCTGGTATCAACTATAATGTCAGAAGCAGTTTGGCATGATGGCGAGGATGTAGTGCTTCGGCTCTACATCCAACCAAAAGCAAGTCGTGACAAGATCGTCGGCTTACATGGTGAAGAACTCAAAATTGCCATCACCGCACCGCCTGTTGATGGAAAAGCGAATGCGCACCTAACCAAATTTTTAGCCAAACAATTTAAAGTTGCTAAAGGTTTGGTTCACATAGAAAAAGGTGAACTGGGACGTCATAAACAAATTCGGATAGAATCCCCAGTACAAATACCAACAGAAATTAAAGCCATCATTTGATGGCTTTTTATTTACGAAATTCGTACCAATAATTAAACGCCCGATTCGAGGAAGTGATAATGAGCAAATGGATTACCGCCCTACTGATCAGCCTATTGTCTTTACCAAGCATGGCAGGTCAGTTCAAAACCATGAAAGACATCGAGGTCCACTACATCGCGTTTAACTCGACTTTTTTAACCCCCAAGATCGCCCGTAGCTACGACATAAAACGCAATGGCTACAATGCAGTACTGAATATCAGCGTGCTCGATAGTGCCTCTCTGGGTAAACCTGCCGTTGAAGCTAAAATCAATGGTCAGGCAAAGAACCTTATCGGTCAAACACAAAAGCTCACTTTCCGCGAAGTGAAAGAAGGTGATGCGATTTACTACCTAGCAGAGTTCGGTATCACTAACGAAGAAACTTTTACCTTCGATATTGACGTTAAAGCTGGAAACAAAGGCTCAGGTAAGCTTAAATTCACCCAGAAATTTTATGTCGAAGAGTAATTAGGTTGTAATGATCTAAAAGCTTTTAGAACATCATAGCCTTAGGGTTTGTTTACCTTTCGAGCTGATTTTTGCAGCGAAAGGTCAACAGACCCTAGAACCAATTTAATCAGGGAGGACACTGCGTTCTCCCTTTATCGCTACAGAAAGAGACGACCATGAAAAAGATAGTGCTAGCAACAGGCAACCAAGGCAAAGTTCGTGAGATGGCAGATCTGCTGTCTGACTTCGGCTTTGAAGTATTGGCGCAAAGTGAATTCAACGTATCTGAAGTAGCAGAAACTGGCACCACTTTCATTGAAAACGCGATCATCAAAGCTCGCCATGCAGCACAAGAAACGGGGCTTCCTGCGATTGCCGACGACTCTGGCTTAGAAGTTGATTTCTTGAAAGGCGCTCCGGGCATTTACTCTGCACGCTATGCAGGTGAAAAAGCCTCTGACCAAGAGAACCTAGAGAAGCTGCTTAAAGCAATGGAAGGCGTACCAGAAGCAGAGCGCACCGCTCGTTTCCACTGCGTATTGGTTTTGATGCGTCACGAGAACGACCCAACCCCTATCGTTTGTCACGGTAAGTGGGAAGGTCGCATTCTCACTGAAGCACACGGTGAAAATGGCTTTGGCTACGACCCAATCTTCTTCGTTCCAGAAGACAACTGCGCGTCAGCCGAACTTGAGCCAGCACGTAAAAAACAACTGTCTCACCGCGGTAAAGCACTCAAGTCGTTGTTTGCTCAACTGTCTGAGCAAGTGTCTCAGTAATCACGAGCGAATTAGACCATGTTAACGCCCCCTGCACTGAGCTTGTATGTACACATCCCGTGGTGTGTACAAAAGTGCCCATATTGCGACTTTAACTCTCACGCACTTAAAGCCGAGATCCCAGAAGAAGAGTACATCAATGCCCTTCTTGAAGATTTGGATACCGACATTGAGAAATACCGTCTTAACGAAGCGCCACGTCCACTGCATTCAATCTTCATTGGTGGTGGTACGCCGAGTTTGATTTCGGCAGAAGGCATCGAGCGTCTACTTAAAGGTATTGAAGCGCGTATTCCGTTCAAGCCTGAAATCGAAATCACCATGGAAGCCAACCCAGGCACCATTGAAGCAGAGCGTTTTGTTGGCTACCGCAAGGCTGGCGTAACACGTATCTCTATCGGCGTGCAAAGCTTTGAACAACAGAAGCTGGAGCGTTTGGGGCGTATTCACGGTCAAGACGAAGCCGTCAATGCAGCTAAGCTAGCGCACCAAATCGGTTTGAACAGCTTTAACCTCGATCTCATGCACGGTTTACCAGATCAAAGCACCGAACAAGCCTTAGCAGATTTGGACAAAGCGATTGAGTTAGCGCCACCGCACTTGTCTTGGTATCAGTTGACCATCGAACCAAACACCATGTTTTATTACAAGCCACCGACTCTGCCAGATGATGATGACTTATGGGATATCTTCGAACAAGGACATGAGAAACTCGCAGCAGCAGGTTACGTTCAATACGAGATTTCAGGTTACAGCAAGCCGGGCTATCAGTGTCAACACAACCTGAACTACTGGCGCTTTGGTGACTATCTTGGCATTGGTTGTGGCTCACACGGTAAGCTGAGCTTTGCTGATGGTCGCATCGTTCGTACCACTAAGGTCAAACACCCACGTGGCTATCTGATGGCATACCAAAACATGGTGAAGCCGTACTTGGATAGTGAACAGCTTGTGGCTAATGAAGATCGTCCGTTTGAGTTCTTTATGAACCGTTTCCGCTTAATGGAAGCGTGCCCGAAACAAGACTACATCGATACGACAGGTCTACCTCTGAGCTCAATTCAAGAGACTATCGATTGGGCGCTTGAGATGGGTTACCTGAGTGAAACAGAGACTCACTGGCAAATTACCGAGAAAGGTAAGCTGTTCCTGAATGACTTGCTTGAAGCCTTTATGGCGGAAGAGGAATAAGAAAGGGAATCGAGATTCGGGAACGGACTGCGTCATATGGAACGCTGCGCTCCGAGAGATTCGCAGAAACTACTGCGGTATATTCGACTAAGCCGATGTTGCAAGTCTTTGTCTCAGCTAAAAATAACAAAGGGTTGGCGCTCAAACGCCAACCCTTTCTTTTATTCGTAACAACACTTATCTAAAACGAAGCGTTCCCAAAGGACGCAGTCCGTCCTCGCTTCTCGCCTCTTTTCCTTAGAAAATCGAACGACCAATGCGCTCGGCAAGTAGCTCAAGCGCTTTAGTACCAGCAAGTGAGTTGCCAGATGCATCAAGCTCTGGAGACCAGACCGCAATCGTCATTTCACCCGGAACGACAGCGATGATGCCACCGCCAACACCAGACTTACCCGGCATACCAACGCGGTAAGCAAATTCACCAGCACCATCGTACAAGCCACAAGTTGCTAGCAATGCATTCAACTGCTTGGTTTGCGTTGGTGATACCACAGGCTTACCCGTTTGTACCGACGTGCCTTTATTAGCTAAGTAGCTAAAGGTCTTCGCGAGATCGACACAGCTCATCTTCAATGCACACGCATGGAAGTAGTTTTGCAGAACGGGGATAACCTCGTTCTCGAAGTTACCAAATGAACGCATCAAGTATGCAATCGCAGCATTGCGGTCGCCATGCATCATTTCAGAAGCTGCAACCACTTTGTCGTACACGATATGAGTATCACCAGATAGCTGACGAGCAAATTCCAATAAACGCTGACGAGGCGCAGAGAGACGGCTTTGCAGCAAATCAGCTACCACAATAGCACCGGCGTTAATAAACGGGTTACGTGGAATGCCTTGCTCCATCTCTAACTGGATCATCGAGTTAAACGCCTGACCAGAAGGCTCTTTACCTACACGACACCAGATCTCTTCTTGCTTGTACAAGCACATTGCCAGAGTCAGGCTCAACGCTTTTGAGATCGACTGAATCGAAAACGACTCTTCTGCATCGCCCGCTTTAATCACTTCACCTTCATTGGTGTATACCGCAATACCCAGTTTGGTATTGGGTACTTTTGCCAATGCAGGAATGTAGTCGGCGACTTTGCCTTGGCCAATTAGAGGGCGAACTTCCGCTAGAATGTCTGTCAAAATTTGCGCTGTAGGTTTCATCTTCTACCTTCTTGTCACAAGAACCCAAATAGCTGGGCCCAGAGGTAAAAAAAGCCAACGCGGACGTTGGCTTTTCCATGGAATTTATTCGACTCAAGTCGATTATGGTTTTATTGCCACAATGATGTTGCGGTTGATGGATTGATCAACGCGGTGAAGATAACCGATGTAAGGCTCTTCTGAAAGCACCTTCCACCCTTGCTCTTCAAATAATGACGCCACGTCTTTCCACTTCAAAGTGAATTCGTTGAAAGACAGCACCACAGAACCTTGTTTCTTCAACACCACTTTCCATGCAGGCAGAGCCTCTTTCAGAAGCTCCAGTGGGCTGCGGTTCAGTTTGCTGTCTTTGGCATTTTTGCTGCCGTGTTGCACGCCGTAAGGCAAGTCGGACACCATCACATCTACCGAGTTCTTCTTCACAACTTGGTCAGCAATACGCGTATCTGCTGAGTACAGCTTCATCGTTTGAAGATTACCTTTGTTGTAATCGTCTTTGTCCGCTGCAGCCTCAACCACGAAGCCATCTGCCACTTTTTTACCACCAGAAGTGCGCTTTTCTTTGCTCACTTTGTGCTTAAAGCGACCGTTCTTCATGAACTTAACGATGAAGGTTTGGATCTCTTGAACCCATTTCTGGTTGATCTCAACACCCACAACATTCAAGCCGTGGATCAAACCTTCAAACAGTGTTGTACCTTTACCACACATAGGATCCATCAGCGTCAATTGCGCACTGCCCGTGTTGGCAGCACTTACACCTAGGTTCACCATCAAACGCGTAAACTGCTCGTTTGTTTTACCTGTGTAACGCAGGATCTGGCTCATGCTCTCAGGAAAAGTATTGAATGCAGGCGCCTGAATTGGACGTAATAAGCCATCTTCACGCACTTCAAATAGCGCGTAGTAGATAGATGACGCAGCAATCTTGCCTGCCTGTGCTTCACTTAGTGCTGTTTCGCAAGAGAACACAAGTGCAGCTGGAAGACCCACGTCTTTATTGCCAATTTCAGTTACTTCAACACCTTCCGACGCCAAAATCGCTTTTAGCTCAGAACATGCAATCGTCATAGCGCTATCAAAGTAAATACGGTTATGACCCGGATTCGCTAATATCGCGTAGTGGTACATCTACTGGCTCCTTAAGCAGTACGCTTGAATTTGATATCCCACACACCGTGACCTAGACGGTGACCGCGAGCTTCAAATTTAGTCAGTGGACGCTCTTCTGGACGAGGAATGAAGTCGCCTTCTTCAGCGATGTTTTCGAAACCAGGTGCTTGGTTCATGATTTCAATCATGTGCTCAGCGTAGTTTTCCCAGTCTGTCGCCATGTGGAAGATACCTTCATTAAGGATAAGCTTCTGACGAACCATTTCAGCGAACTCAAGCTGTACGATACGACGCTTGTGGTGACGCTTTTTGTGCCATGGGTCTGGGAAGAACAGTTGTAGCGTTGCTAGGCTGCCATCTGGGATCATGTGTTCGAATACTTCCACCGCATCGTGACACATTACACGTAGGTTCGTGATACCTGCTTCGCGAGCATCGGCAAGACAAGCACCAACGCCTGGGCTATGAACTTCGATACCGATGAAGTTTTTCTCTGGCGCGTTCTTTGCCATTTCAACCAATGAAGCACCCATACCAAAACCGATCTCAAGCACTACTGGGTTATCGTTGCCAAATACTTCTTTCCAATCAAGAAGTTCTGCTTTGTAGTCGATACCCATTGTTGGCCAGCACTCGTTCATCGCATTCTCTTGGCCCTTAGTTAGACGACCTTCGCGACGCACGAAACTGCGGATTTTACGGATCATTTTACCGTCTTCGTTGTATTCGTTAGTGGTTACTTCACTCATTGATTTTGCCTGCACATTGATTAATCAAAGCGGGGATTATCCAAAGAATTCACTTAGGTGCAAGTATTTGTTGAGCTATCGGACTATGGCAGCCCAAAAGCAAACAAATCAGACACAATATCCCCACAGTTTATCTGTTGTACTTACACCACAATCTGTGGTGCAATTTTGCTCCTAACCAATAATAGAATACAGAGCAAGTCGTGACACCTTTCGCCAGTGCCATCTTAGAATGGTATGACGCATATGGAAGAAAAGATCTTCCGTGGCAACAAAACAAGACCGCTTACAGTGTCTGGTTGTCTGAAATCATGCTTCAGCAAACTCAGGTCACTACGGTTATCCCTTATTACCAACGCTTTTTGGAGCGCTTCCCGACCGTGGTCGATCTTGCCAATGCTGAGCAAGATGAAGTGCTGCACCTTTGGACCGGCTTAGGTTATTACGCACGTGCTCGTAACCTTCATAAAGCCGCAAAAGAGGTCGCCCATAAATACAATGGTGAGTTCCCTTTAGACCTAGAGCAGATGAATGCCTTACCGGGGATTGGTCGCTCCACAGCCGCCGCGGTACTGTCCTCTGTCTATAAACAGCCACATGCGATATTAGATGGCAACGTAAAGCGCACACTTTCACGCTGCTTTGCCGTAGATGGATGGCCGGGACAAAAGAAAGTCGAAAACCAATTGTGGGAAATCGCAGAGACGCACACACCACGAACGGATGTCGACAAGTACAACCAAGCCATGATGGATATGGGTGCCATGATGTGTACCCGCAGTAAGCCTAAGTGCACCTTGTGTCCGGTCAACGAGCTTTGTGTAGCAAAGAAACAAGGTAATGTGCTTGATTACCCGGGTAAGAAGCCGAAAAAAGACAAGCCGGTCAAGCAAACACGTTTCGTTATGCTGCATCACAAAAATGGCGATAGTCACGAAGTGTGGCTAGAACAAAGACCGCAGACGGGTATTTGGGGCGGGCTATTTTGCTTTCCGCAAACTGAGCATATTGATGTGGAGAGCGATATCGATTTACTACTTGAACAGCGTGGTATTCAAGCTAGCGACATTAAACATCAAGAGACGCTGATTACATTCCGCCACACATTCAGTCATTACCACCTTGATATCACGCCGATTTTGATTGACCTGTCAAAGCAACCTAATGTGGTGATGGAAGGTAACAAAGGTCTTTGGTATAACTTATCTAAACCTGAAGAAGTCGGTTTGGCAGCCCCAGTAAAACTGTTACTGGAAGCGCTACCCCACGAGCTTCGTTAATTAATTGCAAGGAGTCATTATGAGCCGCACTGTTTTTTGTGCTCGACTAAAGAAAGAGGGCGAAGGTCTAGACTTTCAACTTTACCCAGGTGAACTAGGTAAACGTATTTTCGATAATATCTCGAAAGAAGCTTGGGCTCAGTGGCAGCACAAACAAACTATGTTGATCAACGAGAAGAAGCTCAACATGATGGATCCTGAACATCGCAAACAACTTGAGACTGAAATGGTGAATTTCTTGTTCGAAGGTAAAGATGTTCACATCGAAGGCTACACGCCACCAAGCGAATAAAGCAAACTTGTTTTAAAACAATGACATCACAACCAACCTTGTGGTGTCATTTTTATATTAGAGCCCACAAAGCCATCTCAATAGTTATGAAAAAAATTGCCTTTATTGCTACCGCACTCTTAATGGCAGGTTGTAGCCGCGAATTCGTCGAGCAAATTTACGACGTCAATTACGAGCCAACCAACCGTTTTGCCAACAACTTAGCAGAACTGCCGGGGCAGTTTGAAAAAGACACCGATGCACTCAATGCACTGATCAGCAGCTTCTCTGGCAACATTAAAAAGCGTTGGGGCCAACGCGAAGTGAAGTTTGCAGGTAAAAGCAATTACGTAAAATACATTGATAACTACTTGAGCCGCGCTGAAGTCGACTTCCAAAAAGGTGTGATTACCATAGAAACGGTTTCTCCAACAGAGCCACAAAAACACCTTAAGAACGCCATTATCACCACGCTTTTAACGCCAGATGATCCGGCTAACGTTGACCTGTTCTCTTCCAAAGAAATCAAATTGGAAGGTCAGCCCTTTCTCTATAAACAGGTTGTCGACCAAGACAAAAAGCCAATTCAGTGGTCATGGCGAGCAAATCGCTTTGCCGATTACCTAATCGCAAATCAAGTCAAAACCAAGGATGTCGACTTTAAGAAAGCGTATTACGTTGAAATCCCAATGGTGGAAGATCACTTCTCGCAGCGCAGTTACCAATATGCTGATATCGTGCGTCGTGCCTCGAAGAAATACGACATCCCTGAAGATTTGATTTACGCCATCATCAAAACCGAAAGTAGCTTTAACCCGTACGCGGTAAGTTGGGCAAATGCGTATGGCTTGATGCAGGTTGTTCCAAAAACGGCTGGCCGTGACGTATTCAAGCTGGTGAAGAATCGTTCTGGGCAGCCAAGCCCAGAATATTTATTTAACCCAGAGAACAACATTGATACCGGAACGGCTTACTTTTACATCCTTAAAAACCGTTATTTGAAAGATGTACAGCACCCAACCTCGTTGGAGTACAGCATGATTTCTGCTTACAACGGCGGAACTGGTGGTGTTTTAAACACTTTCCATCGAACTGATCGCAAACGCGCAATGAAAGATTTAAATTCTTTACAGCCAAATCAAGTTTATTGGGCATTAACAAAAAAACATCCAAACGCAGAAGCACGTCGTTACCTAGAAAAAGTTACAAATTTCAAAAAGGAATTTAACGCTGGATAAACTTTAGCGCGACAGTTGAATAAAAAGCGTTCGAACAACCACTTTTTTGAAATTATTTAAAAAAAGTGGTTGACGCAAAGCAGGAAAATCCGTTTAATAGCGCTCCGTTGCCCGGATAGCTCAGTCGGTAGAGCAGAGGATTGAAAATCCTCGTGTCGGTGGTTCGATTCCGCCTCCGGGCACCACAATTTGATTTGTTGGTGTCTTAACTAAATGTTATTGCACGAACGAAGCACAAAGAATATAGTGTGCCGACTTAGCTCAGTAGGTAGAGCAACTGACTTGTAATCAGTAGGTCACCAGTTCGATTCCGGTAGTCGGCACCATTCTTTTGCCTCGATAGCTCAGTCGGTAGAGCAGAGGATTGAAAATCCTCGTGTCGGTGGTTCGATTCCGCCTCGAGGCACCATATTTGGTGCGCTTGCTTAAAGCAAGACACAAACAGAATAGTTCCTCCTTAGCTCAGTTGGTAGAGCGACGGACTGTTAATCCGCAGGTCACTGGTTCAAGTCCAGTAGGAGGAGCCAACTTCTAGAGTTTCATGTAAATGAGATTCTTAAAAATGAAGAGTTAACTCTTCTAAAAAGAATAAAGTGTGCCGACTTAGCTCAGTAGGTAGAGCAACTGACTTGTAATCAGTAGGTCACCAGTTCGATTCCGGTAGTCGGCACCATTCTTTTGCCTCGATAGCTCAGTCGGTAGAGCAGAGGATTGAAAATCCTCGTGTCGGTGGTTCGATTCCGCCTCGAGGCACCATATTTGGTGCACTTGCTTAAAGCAAGACACAAACAGAATAGTTCCTCCTTAGCTCAGTTGGTAGAGCGACGGACTGTTAATCCGCAGGTCACTGGTTCAAGTCCAGTAGGAGGAGCCAACTTTGAAAGCCAAGTCTTCGGACTTGGCTTTTTTCTTATCTGCAACACTCACCCCCCTCTCTACTTTCATTTCCTTCTTTTCCTTTTCTCATCAATCTCCCCTCGAAACCTCGTTATAAACTCATACTTCATTTGATAAAAAGCACTTATTTCACGCTAAAAATTTAATCCAAATCATAGTTTCAACATTGATGCATAGGCGCTTGTGTACAAGTTCAATATGATGAATTTATTATTACGCCCCCTAATAAGCTATGCATTGCATAGTAAATAACACGCCTTGTGAGCTAACTATGAAATTAAAAACTCAAGCCTATTTATTATCTGCAATCATTTTGATTGCCCTGCTTGCTTTGACCGCAACGGGTCTTTGGACACTGCGTGTCGCAAGTAATCTAGATAACAAAGCTCGAGTTACAGAGCTATTTAAGAGTGCCTATAGCATTCTGACTGAAGTCGAGAAAATGGCAGTGGAAGGCAAAATGCCGGAAGACGAAGCAAAATCACTAGCGACTCGCCTACTTCGCAACAATATCTACAAAGATAACGAATATGTGTATGTTGCAGATGAAAATATGATGTTCGTAGCAGCACCGCTTGACCCTCAATTACACGGCACAAGTTTCCATGACTTCCGCGATGGCGATGGCAACAGTGTTGGCCAACTGATCTTAGATGTTCTGGGTCGAAAGACAGGTCAAATCGTTGAATATACTTGGACACAGAAACTGCCTGACGGCACGATTGAAGAAAAGCACTCTATCGCAGAGAAAACCCCGCACTGGAACTGGGTTGTCGGTACAGGCATTGGCTTTAACGAAGTAAATGCGCGCTTCTGGTCTACAGCGCAGTGGCAGCTTGCACTGTGTCTAGCGATCGCAGGAGCTATCCTGGGTGGTTTAATTATCTCTATCCGTAAAATGCTTAACCTGCTAGGTGGTGAGCCAAATGACGTCCGTGAAGCAGTTCAAGCGGTTGCTCAGGGTAACATCCAAACCAGCTTTGAGTACGCAGCACCTAAAGACAGTATCTATGGCGCCGTACAGGAGATGAGTCAATCATTAGCTAAGATGGTTACTAACTTGGACGAATCAATGCATGCATTACGTTCAGAGCTGTCTGCTGTAGAGTCTCGCTCTAATTCCATTGCTGATTTGACCATGTCTCAACAACAATCAACAGCCATGATCGCAACCGCTATGACAGAAATGGCATCGTCAGCAAACCATGTAGCAAGTTCAGCAAGTGATACAGCACACAACACTGATGAAGCCGACAAACAGAGCCAGCACACACAATCACTGATCCACAGCACGGTAGACAACATTCAGGGCCTAGCAACGCAACTAAACACAGCAAGCAAAGCCGTGGCAGACCTAGATCAGAACGTAAACAGCATTGTTAAAGTGCTAGATGTCATTGGTGATATTGCAGAACAAACAAACCTACTGGCGTTGAATGCCGCAATTGAAGCTGCACGTGCAGGTGAACAAGGTCGAGGCTTCGCAGTTGTTGCAGATGAAGTTCGTAACTTAGCAGGTCGTACGCAAGATAGCACAAAAGAGATACAGCAAATGATCTCTAACCTACAAGAAGGCTCACGTAACGCAATTCACACGATGGAAGTTTGTGCTGAAACTAGTGAAAGTACTGTGACAGAATCAATGAACGCGTCAGAAGCACTACAGCAGATCGTCACAGCATTAGAGTCAATCACTGGTATGAGTCAACAAATTGCTACGGCAGCGGCAGAACAAACTCAAGTGAGTGATGATATTGCACACCGTATTAATCTCATTGAAGAAAGTGGTAGCCAGCTAAATGTCGTAGTGACAGAAAGCCAATCAAGCACACAAACATTGGCATCTTTGGCTGATGAGCTCGAAGGCTGGGTCAACAAGTTCTCTGTAAAGCACTAGTTTAAAGTCAATTGTTCAATAAAAAGCACGTTTTAGGACGTGCTTTTTTTGTTTTTACTGATAAATAATAGCTACCGCCTTCTAAAACCGATGGCCGACATTGCCTATCAGGTGGTGATATTATGTCAAAAATGCATAAAAACACCCCATTACGCACACAAAAACAGCAAACGATATTTTTTTTGTATTTTATTGTTGACCTAAAAGCCGAAAAGCCTTTTAATACACCTCGTCGCCCGGATAGCTCAGTCGGTAGAGCAGAGGATTGAAAATCCTCGTGTCGGTGGTTCGATTCCGCCTCCGGGCACCACAATTTAAAATTGTTGGTGTCTAACACGAACAATATAAAGAATAACGGTACGCCGACTTAGCTCAGTAGGTAGAGCAACTGACTTGTAATCAGTAGGTCACCAGTTCGATTCCGGTAGTCGGCACCATTTATTCTTACACAAGATAATTCCTCCTTAGCTCAGTTGGTAGAGCGACGGACTGTTAATCCGCAGGTCACTGGTTCAAGTCCAGTAGGAGGAGCCATCTTTCAGTTAGTAAGTCGATTACTTATTAACGAAAATGTGCCGACTTAGCTCAGTAGGTAGAGCAACTGACTTGTAATCAGTAGGTCACCAGTTCGATTCCGGTAGTCGGCACCACTTATTAAAATTTGTTCCTCCTTAGCTCAGTTGGTAGAGCGACGGACTGTTAATCCGCAGGTCACTGGTTCAAGTCCAGTAGGAGGAGCCATATTAGAAAAAGCCGCATCACTTGATGCGGCTTTTTTGCATCTGCAGAAAATCCACTGCTCCCCCATCCACCTTTCTCTGAATAAACAAAAAGCTAGGTGATGTACCCAGCTTTCTCTTTTTTTTCGTATCAGTGAGCAGCTAAACAGAAGACTAGCTCAAACCTCCAAGACAGATGTACTTAGTCTCTTGATACTCATCCATGCCTTGCTTAGCACCTTCACGACCAATGCCAGATTCTTTGATCCCGCCAAACGGCGCAACTTCCGTAGAAATAATTCCTTCATTTACCCCTACCATGCCATATTCCAAACCTTCACTAAATTTGATGATGCGCTTCAAACTATCGGTGTAGAAGTAGCAAGCTAAACCATATTCAGTGTCATTCGCCATCGAGAGCACTTGTTCATCGTCATCAAAACTAATGACTGGCAGAACCGGACCAAACAACTCTTGTTGCACGATCGCCATACCTTGTTCGACATTACCTAAGATAACTGGCTCCATAAAGCGCCCAGGACGTTTTTGAGGCTGATTAAGTATCGTTGCTCCTTCTTGTACTGCCAGATCGATCACCGCCTCTAAACGATGCTTAGAGGCCATAGTAATAACAGGACCAAGAGTTGTATTTTCCTCAAGACCATTGCCGACTGTAAGGCTTGCAGCTTTATCTAACAGCTTAGTTAAGAACGTCTCCTTTACGTTCTGATGCACATATAAGCGGTTGGTACACACACAGGTTTGTCCGGCATTACGAAACTTAGAAGCAATCAAGCCATTCGCTGCAGCTTCTAAATCTGCATCGTCAAAAACAATATAAGGCGCGTTTCCACCTAATTCCATAGAAGCTGCTTTAACCGTATCACTAGCCTGCTTCATTAAGATCTTGCCTACACGCGTAGAACCAGTGAAAGAGATCTTCTTAATGCGAGGATCGGTACTCAAAACTACGCCAAACTCCGCGGCTTGTTCAGAAACAACAGTAGACAATAGAGCTTTAGGAATACCAGCCTGATGAGCAAGCTCCACCGCAGCCAGAGCAGTCAAAGGAGTTAATTCAGAAGGTTTAATGATCATCCCACATCCCGCAGCCAAAGCAGGCGCGGCTTTTCGAGTGATCATTGCAATAGGGAAATTCCATGGTGTAATCGCTGCACACACGCCTACGGGCTGTTTGATGGTAGAGAGGCGTCTATCTACAGCAGGAGCAGGAATAACCTCACCATAGGCACGTTTAGCCTCCTCTGCGAACCATTCTACAAAAGAAGCTCCGTATGCGACCTCTCCACGACTTTCAGTAAGGGGTTTACCTTGTTCTAAGGTAATGATGTTCGCGATGTCTTCCGTATGCTCTACAAGCAATTGGAACCACTTTTTCAGGGAAGTGGAACGTGCTTTAGCGCTGAGTTTTGCCCATTCGATTTGAGCTAACTTACATGCCTCTATTTGCGCATCGAGCTCGTCCAAAGAACTAGGCTTTAAGTGAATCAACTCTTTTTCAGTGGCAGGATTAATAACTGCAATCCCATCTTGAGAAGAAAGGTTTTCGAATAAGACTCTTAGCGTTTCACTTTGTATCTGCTGCATCATTAGATTGTACTCCCAAAAGAACCTGTATTAGGTTAATCCTTCCAATGAACAAGAGTAAAGCAAACATAGTTTTCTTCGGCCTTTACTCATGCGAACAGCAACCTGCTTTTGCACTTTGAACTGCCATGAATAGGCGGACTAACGTACCAATGATATTCACTCATCTCAAAGTGACATCATTTTGCACTAAAAAGATATACACCCACTCAAAGGCTAGATTCGTAAATAAACGGCAGGAAACATACACCGAGAATAGTTTAACCTTTTAGATGAACAAATGGGGGGGTACAGACTACAGGCAAGCCCTTACAAGGTTCTTTACCTAGAAATAAGGCACAATTTTACTTTCTAAAGAAGTGAGCAAACAGCTAGGATTACAGGTAATTGGCCTCTTACACAATCGCGCCCCATTCGCTGGTAGACGAACAGAGCGATTAGATACTAAAAAGCGCTATCACTTCTTCCGGGACGTGTTATTTAGGGCTTTGCCTGAATAAGTGGTGAGCTGGCGGAGCGACTGGGCTTGCACTCAATTGGACTCACACACGAGCGGGACTCGTTGGTCGTAGACCAAAATAATAGTGCAAACGAAAAAGCCCTAGCATTTCTGCTAGGGCTTTGTCTGAATAAGTGGCGGAGCGGACGGGACTCGAACCCGCGACCCCCGGCGTGACAGGCCGGTATTCTAACCAACTGAACTACCGCTCCGCACTGGTTAGACATTTAAGTCTAAGTTTTTGTCTTCACTTTTTCATAAAAAGTGAAAATAAAATACAAGCCTGGCGATGTCCTACTCTCACATGGGGAAGCCCCACACTACCATCGGCGCTAATTCGTTTCACTTCTGAGTTCGGAATGGAAGTCAGGTGGGTCCAAATCGCTATGGTCGCCAAGCAAATTCTTTAATTCGGAAAGCTGTTTTCAGTTCTTAACACATTCAATGTTCTTACATTGAGTCCATCAAAACCCCTTGGGTGTTGTATGGTTAAGCCTCACGGGCAATTAGTACAGGTTAGCTCAACGCCTCACAACGCTTACACACCCTGCCTATCAACGTTCTAGTCTCGAACAACCCTTTAGGATACTTAAAGTATCAGGGAAGACTCATCTCAGGGCTCGCTTCCCGCTTAGATGCTTTCAGCGGTTATCGATTCCGAACTTAGCTACCGGGCAATGCGTCTGGCGACACAACCCGAACACCAGAGGTTCGTCCACTCCGGTCCTCTCGTACTAGGAGCAGCCCCCTTCAATCTTCCAACGCCCACGGCAGATAGGGACCGAACTGTCTCACGACGTTCTAAACCCAGCTCGCGTACCACTTTAAATGGCGAACAGCCATACCCTTGGGACCGACTTCAGCCCCAGGATGTGATGAGCCGACATCGAGGTGCCAAACACCGCCGTCGATATGAACTCTTGGGCGGTATCAGCCTGTTATCCCCGGAGTACCTTTTATCCGTTGAGCGATGGCCCTTCCATTCAGAACCACCGGATCACTATGACCTGCTTTCGCACCTGCTCGAATTGTCATTCTCGCAGTCAAGCGGGCTTATGCCATTGCACTAACCTCACGATGTCCAACCGTGATTAGCCCACCTTCGTGCTCCTCCGTTACGCTTTGGGAGGAGACCGCCCCAGTCAAACTACCCACCAGGCACTGTCCGTAACCCCGATAAGGGGTCGACGTTAGAACATCAACACTACAAGGGTGGTATTTCAAGGACGGCTCCACCAACACTGGCGTGCTGGTTTCAAAGCCTCCCACCTATCCTACACATGTAGGGTCAATGTTCAGTGCCAAGCTGTAGTAAAGGTTCACGGGGTCTTTCCGTCTAGCCGCGGGTACACTGCATCTTCACAGCGATTTCAATTTCACTGAGTCTCGGGTGGAGACAGCGTGGCCATCATTACGCCATTCGTGCAGGTCGGAACTTACCCGACAAGGAATTTCGCTACCTTAGGACCGTTATAGTTACGGCCGCCGTTTACCGGGGCTTCGATCAAGAGCTTCGACCGAAGTCTAACCCCATCAATTAACCTTCCGGCACCGGGCAGGCGTCACACCGTATACGTCATCTTACGATTTTGCACAGTGCTGTGTTTTTAATAAACAGTTGCAGCCACCTGGTATCTGCGACTCTCAATAGCTCCATCCGCGAGGGACTTCACCGTCGAGAGCGTACCTTCTCCCGAAGTTACGGTACCATTTTGCCTAGTTCCTTCACCCGAGTTCTCTCAAGCGCCTTGGTATTCTCTACCCGACCACCTGTGTCGGTTTGGGGTACGATTCCTTACAATCTGAAGCTTAGAGGCTTTTCCTGGAAGCATGGCATCAATGACTTCACTACCGTAGTAGCTCGACGTCGTGTCTCAGCCTTAAGAAGAGCCGGATTTACCTAACTCTTCAGCCTACACACTTGAACCTGGACAACCGTCGCCAGGCCCACCTAGCCTTCTCCGTCCCCCCATCGCAATTGTAAGAAGTACGGGAATATTAACCCGTTTCCCATCGACTACGCCTTTCGGCCTCGCCTTAGGGGTCGACTTACCCTGCCCCGATTAACGTTGGACAGGAACCCTTGGTCTTCCGGCGAGGAGGTTTTTCACCCCCTTTATCGTTACTCATGTCAGCATTCGCACTTCTGATACCTCCAGCAAGCTTTACAACTCACCTTCAACGGCTTACAGAACGCTCCCCTACCCAATGAAGTAAACTTCATTGCCGCAGCTTCGGTTTATAGCTTAGCCCCGTTACATCTTCCGCGCAGGCCGACTCGACTAGTGAGCTATTACGCTTTCTTTAAATGATGGCTGCTTCTAAGCCAACATCCTAGCTGTCTAAGCCTTCCCACATCGTTTCCCACTTAGCTATAATTTGGGACCTTAGCTGGCGGTCTGGGTTGTTTCCCTCTCCACGACGGACGTTAGCACCCGCCGTGTGTCTCCCGGATAGTACTTACTGGTATTCGGAGTTTGCAAAGGGTTGGTAAGTCGGGATGACCCCCTAGCCTTAACAGTGCTCTACCCCCAGTAGTATTCGTCCGAGGCGCTACCTAAATAGCTTTCGGGGAGAACCAGCTATCTCCAGGTTTGATTGGCCTTTCACCCCTAGCCACAAGTCATCCGCTAATTTTTCAACATTAGTCGGTTCGGTCCTCCAGTTGATGTTACTCAACCTTCAACCTGCCCATGGCTAGATCACCTGGTTTCGGGTCTATATCCAGAGACTGAACGCCCAGTTAAGACTCGGTTTCCCTACGGCTCCCCTAGATGGTTAACCTTGCCACTGAATATAAGTCGCTGACCCATTATACAAAAGGTACGCAGTCACACCACGAAGGTGCTCCTACTGCTTGTACGTACACGGTTTCAGGTTCTATTTCACTCCCCTCACAGGGGTTCTTTTCGCCTTTCCCTCACGGTACTGGTTCACTATCGGTCAGTCAGTAGTATTTAGCCTTGGAGGATGGTCCCCCCATATTCAGACAGGATATCACGTGTCCCGCCCTACTCGATTTCACTGAATGTGCGTTGTCAACTACGGGGCTATCACCCTGTATCGCCGGACTTTCCAGACCGTTCGTCTAACGCATATAAAGCTTAAGGGCTAGTCCAATTTCGCTCGCCGCTACTTTCGGAATCTCGGTTGATTTCTTTTCCTCGGGGTACTTAGATGTTTCAGTTCCCCCGGTTCGCCTCCTGCTGCTATGTATTCACAACAGGATACTTACTTATGTAAGTGGGTTTCCCCATTCGGAAATCCCAGACTCAAATGGTTTTTACTACCTAATCTGGGCTTATCGCAAGTTAATACGTCCTTCATCGCCTCTGACTGCCAAGGCATCCACCGTGTACGCTTAGTCACTTAACCATACAACCCGAAGGAGTTTCGAGTTGATGAACAAGTCACCAAAGTTGTCTGCAATTTTTATACATGATGCAGACTCGATTTTGCCGGACTCAAATTCCAAGAACACTTGAATGTGTTGTATTGGTGTTTGTCATAAAGACAAACATTGAGAACTTTACAATCAACAATAAATTGTTGATTTGTCAGCTTTCCAAATTGTTAAAGAGCTAGATTTCTTAATGAAACCATTTTTAAAAGCACTCTACTTTCTATAGCAAAGAAAGTGCGCTTAAAGATGGTGGAGCTATGCGGGATCGAACCGCAGACCTCCTGCGTGCAAGGCAGGCGCTCTCCCAGCTGAGCTATAGCCCCATCAAGGTGTCGATACTGCATACCAACTTCAAAGGAAATTGGTGGGTCTGAGTGGACTCGAACCACCGACCTCTCGCTTATCAGGCGAACGCTCTAACCACCTGAGCTACAGACCCAGTATCGTCTCTTTTACTTTATAAACCGTATCAATCTGTGTGGACACTCATCGTGAATAATCATCGTATAAGGAGGTGATCCAGCGCCAGGTTCCCCTAGCGCTACCTTGTTACGACTTCACCCCAGTCATGAACCACAAAGTGGTAAGCGTCCTCCCGAAGGTTAAACTACCTACTTCTTTTGCAGCCCACTCCCATGGTGTGACGGGCGGTGTGTACAAGGCCCGGGAACGTATTCACCGTGGCATTCTGATCCACGATTACTAGCGATTCCGACTTCACGGAGTCGAGTTGCAGACTCCGATCCGGACTACGACGCACTTTTTGGGATTCGCTCACTCTCGCAAGTTGGCTGCCCTCTGTATGCGCCATTGTAGCACGTGTGTAGCCCTACTCGTAAGGGCCATGATGACTTGACGTCGTCCCCACCTTCCTCCGGTTTATCACCGGCAGTCTCCCTGGAGTTCCCGACATTACTCGCTGGCAAACAAGGATAAGGGTTGCGCTCGTTGCGGGACTTAACCCAACATTTCACAACACGAGCTGACGACAGCCATGCAGCACCTGTCTCAGAGTTCCCGAAGGCACCAATCCATCTCTGGAAAGTTCTCTGGATGTCAAGAGTAGGTAAGGTTCTTCGCGTTGCATCGAATTAAACCACATGCTCCACCGCTTGTGCGGGCCCCCGTCAATTCATTTGAGTTTTAATCTTGCGACCGTACTCCCCAGGCGGTCTACTTAACGCGTTAGCTCCGAAAGCCACGGCTCAAGGCCACAACCTCCAAGTAGACATCGTTTACGGCGTGGACTACCAGGGTATCTAATCCTGTTTGCTCCCCACGCTTTCGCATCTGAGTGTCAGTATCTGTCCAGGGGGCCGCCTTCGCCACCGGTATTCCTTCAGATCTCTACGCATTTCACCGCTACACCTGAAATTCTACCCCCCTCTACAGTACTCTAGTCTGCCAGTTTCAAATGCAATTCCGAGGTTGAGCCCCGGGCTTTCACATCTGACTTAACAAACCACCTGCATGCGCTTTACGCCCAGTAATTCCGATTAACGCTCGCACCCTCCGTATTACCGCGGCTGCTGGCACGGAGTTAGCCGGTGCTTCTTCTGTCGCTAACGTCAAATAATGCAGCTATTAACTACACTACCTTCCTCACGACTGAAAGTGCTTTACAACCCGAAGGCCTTCTTCACACACGCGGCATGGCTGCATCAGGCTTGCGCCCATTGTGCAATATTCCCCACTGCTGCCTCCCGTAGGAGTCTGGACCGTGTCTCAGTTCCAGTGTGGCTGATCATCCTCTCAGACCAGCTAGGGATCGTCGCCTTGGTGAGCCATTACCTCACCAACTAGCTAATCCCACCTAGGCATATCCTGACGCGAGAGGCCCGAAGGTCCCCCTCTTTGGCCCGTAGGCATTATGCGGTATTAGCCATCGTTTCCAATGGTTATCCCCCACATCAGGGCAATTTCCTAGGCATTACTCACCCGTCCGCCGCTCGACGCCGTTATCGTCCCCCGAAGGTTCAGATAACTCGTTTCCGCTCGACTTGCATGTGTTAGGCCTGCCGCCAGCGTTCAATCTGAGCCATGATCAAACTCTTCAATTTAAGATTTTGTTCGGCTCAATGAATACTGAACATTACATAAGTAATGTTTGAATTGACTGTGCTGAATCTTTCGATTCAATGGTCACTTCGTATCATTGAAACCTAATTTGATACCGCTTTCCGTTAAGAAAGAAATATCTAATTGGATTATCATCAACGAGTGCCCACACAGATTGATAGGTCTATATTTTTAAAGAGCTTGCTTATCGAGAAGTTTTTCTCTCAAAGTGGAGGTGAATTCTAAAGAGATAATTGAGAGTGTCAAACACTTTTTCAATTTATTTTCTCAGAAGCTATTTACCTCTTCGACTCTGCTGAAGCCTTATCGCGTCTGCCGTGTCGATGGATGCGCATTATAGAGAAGCGGACATTTTTGGCAATAGTAAAAGTGCATTTTTTTCTAAAAAACATGCCAACTGGATGCTTTTCACCCAGAGCTAACATTACCCCAAGGAATGACTCATATTTTGCACATCTTATCCACAATTTTCTGTGGATAATTGGTTAATCATCACTATCGAAGAAATATGAAATACGAGATCTTGGGTTAAGGTACTCTTTGATTTTATCAGGCAACTTCGATGGATGAATTGCATTAACAATTTTTAAGTCTTTAGCCGCCAAGTCAATTATGGGTGCTTGCGTTCTTGGCACTTCGGGATCATAAATGAGGACATTTGGGCAAAGTAAGTTCGAACTATTAACCGAGATAACTAACCCGACCATGTTGTTAGATAGCTGCACAACTGTTCCTGGAGGGAAAACACCCATGAACTTGATTAAGATATTCAAGTTATCGTTATCATAAAGGTGCTTGCAATTCTTATATAGATGAGAGAGTGCGGTGTAAGGAATCTTTTGCTCTGACGCAATCGGGTTATGACACAAATTGTCAAACGCATTTGCGACAGATACTACTTGGGTATAAGGATCTATTTCGCTACCCTTTAGCCCTTCAGGGTAACCTGAACCATCTGCTACCTCATGGTGCTGCGCGATTACACGCTTTGCGCTTTCTGGGAATGCTGCAATGTTCTTAGCTAAGTCAACTCCATATTTAGTATGCAGCTTTAAATAGTTACACTCTGGTTCTGTCAACGGTGTTTGTTTTCTCAAAATAGCAGTGGGGATTTTGATTTTCCCCATGTCATGAAACAGTGCAGCAAAAGATAACTCCTTCAGCTGTTGAGCATTAAAACCTTTTGCTTTACCGATCATCATTGAGATAACTGCTACGTTAAGAGAATGAAAGTAAATATCCTCAAACTCATTTTTGCCATTCATAAGATGCAAAGTTACGTTATCGTCGCACATCAGTTTCTCGACGATATCATCCACCAACAACACAGCTTCATCGACAGCGTCTATTGGTCGGTTACGTATTTTCGTCATCACTGATCGCATTCTTGCCAGCGAGCGCTCAAACTCTTTTTCACATTGGATAACTCTACGACGGTAAGCACTCAGCTTTTCAATTCGCTTTTGCTTTTCTTGCCATAGCTTTTTTGTTTCCTCATCAATAGAGCTCTCATTGACCACTTCTTGTTTTATTTCACTGTTTACAGGAAGGGGCTCTGCATCACTTTGTGAGAGATTGAGATATACAAACTTTACGCCCAAATGACGAATCATTTCGACTTGTTCTTGGTCTTTGATCTTAAAGCTATTAAGAAGAAATGGATGCTCATTCCACTTTAAAGGAAGGCGAATATGAAGCCCAGGTTGAATACGATCCACTGTAATTTTGATACTAGCCACTTTTAAAACAACGAATTAACCTAACTAGGATTTTTAATAGTAGTGGATTTTGTAAATTAAATCATCCATAGCTGCCACTGATTGGAGCGCTTTGTGTAAGAAAATATCTATAAGAATGCTCTATCTGCTTGTCTTAATTTAAGTTCACCGGAAAAGTGGCAGCAACGCGTTTTCGCTTGTTGGGTGATTTGAGTCATAAGAGCCTGCACTGCCGAGCGGGCCATTTCACTGATAGGAAAGTGAACTGCTGATACTGGTGGATACAAACCTGCACAAAGATCTACGCTATCAAAACTAACCAATGAAATTTGATCTGGTACTTTTATCCCTTCTTTATTTAAGTATTGCATTGCGCCAAAGGTCATTTCCTCACTGCAAGAAAACACTGCGGTAATATCAGGATGACGATGGATAAGTTGTTCCATTGCATCAAAGCCGCTTTGACGGCCATAATTACCCTCGACCCACCAGCTGTCATCCACGCTTATACCCGCTGTTTTCATTGCGTTTATGTAACCGAATCTACGCAATAGACTATTGTGACGACTTGAAGGACCAGATATGCAACCAATCTTCCTGTGCCCTTGCTTTATCAGATGCTCAGTCGCTACTTGACTTGCATTCAAATGATCGAACGTAACACACCTATCTTCCAAACCATCAACTTGACGATCTAAAAGCACAAAGGGGGTCGGTAATTTAGCCAGTTCACGTAAGTCATCATCAGAAAGATAACGGCTATGGAGCACATACCCATCGCAGCGAAGGTCACTAAATCGTTGAATAGCCTCTCGCTCACCTTCGGCTGAATGATGTCCTTGCGCTGTAATGAGGAACTTCTTGTGAGTGTCCAGTTCAGTCTGAACTTGTTCCATCATCTCACCAAAGAATCCCCCGGTGTAGTAGGTCACAAGAAGACCGACCATATTGCTAGAAGAGGTGGCAAGTGAGCGAGCGATTGCACTAGGACGATAGTTTAGCTCCGCCATAGCAGCTTCAACTTTCTTCCTTGTTTCCTCACGAAACTTCCCCTCCCCATTAATAATGCGAGAAACGGTTGAGCGGTTTACTCCTGCTAGTTCGGCGACGTCTTTAATCCTTGCCATAATGCTTATATATCCCAACAGCTTGTTTTAATAATGGTGACAATACGAAAAGTGGCTGCCAGCAAATCGTAAGGTGCTTAGGGGGCGATGCTGACAGCCTTAATCATACACTGGCGACTTTGCTTGGAGAAATAAGAGCCGAGTAATCCGTGACAGTCATACCATGCTTCGTGAGCTCTTGTTGAAAAATCGAAGAAGTCAGCACTTGAAGTTCCAACTCACGCTGCAAGGCGTAACTGCTTTTCAGCAGAAGAGGCTGATCAGCTTCAGCTGGATGGCACATAACTTCAACCACATCATATTGGGCTTTCAAACTCAACAAATGCTTCATGATGCCTTCTAAACTAACCCCTTGATCATAGAATTCATCAGTAAAGTAATAATTCACTCTGTTCTCTATGTAGCACAAACCGCTACCACGCAAAGGTACTTTGTATTTCTGAGCAACCTTTCGAATCACCGGAAGCAGTTGTGGGTGCGTATGCGCATGATGATGGCTATCTAAATGACTCAGAGGCAATCCCAATTTTAGAAATGCCTCGACTTGAGCGATTGCCTCTTGGTAGACCACCTCTTCTTCGAAGTCCTGTTTCTTCCACAATTCATCATAACTAACAAATCGCGCCTGGCCATTGGTCAGGTTTGGATTCCCTGTTAACGGAGAGCCTGTGGTAAAACGAAGGTGCACACCAATCTTTAAGTTCGGATTTTGCTTTGCCAATTCCACAGCATGTTCTTCAGCATCCATTCCCACCATCATAGTGGTTGAACGAACCACACCTTGTTGGTGGGCTTTGACAATGCCTTTATTCACACCGGGTGTTAAACCAAAATCATCGGCATTAAAAATTACTTTCATTGGCGTGTCTCCTCGCCCTACAACGTTGTTAATTTGAATTGAGGCAGATAAGGAGCATTCACTGCTAAGATCTCATCCAATATGGATTTGGCTCGACCAATATCTGGAACAAGTGGGTTATTGGTTAACGCCATTAATGCTTTGTCGTAGCTTCCTTCAACTGCAGCTTCGATAGCGAGTTGCTCATAAGCTTTAACTTGATGAAGTAGGCCTTTGACATTGCTTGATAGCTCACCAACCGCAAGCGGCTTCGCTCCCCAACTGCCGATCACTGCACTACACTCGATCACTGCATCATCAGGTAAGCCATTGATAGCCCCATTGTTTAACACGTTCACTACGTGGATACTGTTACGGTTGTTATAAATTGAGTCGACGAGGTTTAATGACGCATCTGAGTAATAGGCACCGCCTCGCTCTTCCAACTCTTTTGGTTTGTGGTCTAAATTCGGGTCTTGATACAGCTTAAATAGCGCACTCTCTGTCGCCATAACTTGCTCTGCTCGCGTACCTTGCTCACCTGCACTCTGCTTTTCTTCTGCTAACATCGCATCGGTTTGATAGAAGTAACGATGATACGGGCAAGGAATGGCTCCAAGCGCTTTAAGAAATGCCGGATCCCACGGTTCTTCCCAGATATTCTTCATACTGAAGTTAGCGCCATCCCCAACTTTCTCCAGTACGGTTTGAGTAATGTCTTTGCCTTTAAGCCACGCTTTCAATACCCAAACAAGATGATTTAAACCTGCAAACTCAAGTTGAAGCTCTTTCGGCTCGCAATCCATCATTTCAGCAATCATCATTTCCATAGACACCGGAACGTTACACAAACCAATGCTCTTTACGTTGGTGTATTTACTGACCGCTTCTGACACCAAACCTGCAGGGTTAGTAAAGTTGAGCATCCACGCATTAGGCGCTAGCTCTTCAATGTCTTTACAAATATCAAGAATAACCGGAATAGTACGCAGCGCTTTGGCAAAGCCACCCGGCCCTGTTGTTTCCTGACCTATAACGTCATATTTAATCGGAATGCGCTCATCATTCGCTCGCGCAGCCAAGCCACCAACGCGGAACTGAGTCATAACAAAATCAGCGTCTTTAATCGCACCTCGGCGATCAAAGCTCGCTTTGATTTCAATATCCGCCCCTGCCTTGTCGACCATTCGTTGTGCTAAGCCTTTAATGATCTCCAATTTCTCTGCGCCAGACTCAATATCCACAAAGTGCATTTGCTTTACAGGCAAGAACTCCAAGCGTTTTATTACGCCCTCAACAAGCTCTGGAGTATAACTACTACCACCACCAATAATGGCGAGTTTAATTGCATTTCTTGGCATAGCGACGTCCTTATTTTTCTGCTAACTGCTTATTCAACGCGACAATTTCCACTGCCATTTCTTGCGCTAAGATGGTCGTCATCAAATGATCTTGAGCGTGTACCATCACCAAGGTCATTGGCACTTTACCTTCACCCTGATCTTCTTCAATTAGTTGGGTTTGAATCAGGTGGGCTTTGTTGATGCACTCTCTTGCTTGAGAAAGCTTTTCCTCTGCGGCTGAAAAATCCTTCTCTCTCGATAAACGCAATGCCTCATAGCTCAAACTTCTGGCTTCACCTGCATTACAGATAATTTCCATTACGACTAATTCTTGTTCCATCTTTTCTCTCCAGAAACATGGGCTGCCATGTGACAGCCCAATTACTATTAAGCAGTCACGCCTTCGCCAGATGGCTGTTCAGCATCCTTACTTTCTTTGCTCGTAGGTAACTCTTGTTCCATCACCTGCTTCTCAAACATTTTGAAGAACGGCAGATAAATAAAGAGGTCAAGAATCAGTAGGCCAATCACCAACAGCACTGGTGAGAACGTCCAACCACTGCCCCATGAAGCACCAATCAGTGCAGGCGTTGTCCAAGGTGTAGTCGCAACCCCCATGCCCACAAAGCCAAGCTGTACTGCAAAGTAAGCAATAGTTGCGTTAACGATTGGCGCAAATACAAAGGGAATAAACAGGATTGGGTTCATTACTACTGGGCTACCAAAAATCACAGGTTCATTGATTTGGAAGAAACCCGGCACAGCACTCATTCGGCCGATACTCTTAAGGTGCGCGGAACGGCTAAATGACATCAGCATCACTAGCGCAAGTGTTGCGCCCGAACCACCAATAAAGATATAGAAATCCCAGAATGGTTGGGTGAATACGTTTGGAATTGGTTGGCCCGCAACAAACGCATCAATGTTAGCGCTGATGTTGGTAAGGAAGATTGGCGATAGAAGACCAACTACAATCGCCGCACCGTGAATACCAGCAAACCAAAGTAGCTGACACACCAGCAATGCACCAATGATTGCAGGTAAGGTATTCGATGCACTGATCAGTGGTTTGAACATCGCCATAACCGCATCAGGGATCAGCATGTCATATTGAGTTTGAACAAAAATACTTAGCGGATACAAGGTTAGGAATATAGCGAGTACTGGCAAAAGGACCTCGAAAGAACGAGCGATTGCAGGTGGTACTTGCTCTGGCATGCGGATCGTAATGTTGTGCTTTTTCATAAAGCGGTAAAGCTCAACCGCAAAGAAAGCACACATTACCGCGGTAAAGATTCCGGTACCGCCCATGTGCTTCATAGCTAGTGCGCCATCTTTAGCTGGAGCAGCAACCAAAAGGAAGCTCATCAGTGATAATACCGCGCTGGTGATCCCATCCATTTTGTACGCTTTGGCCAAGCTATAGGCGACCCCAAGCGAGACAAATATAGTCATGATCCCCATCGACATATTAAAGGGCATCATAATGGTGTCGAAATGTGTGGTGGCGAAGTCTAACCAAACTCGCCCGAGTGTAAATGTGGTGTCTTCAGCAAATGGTGGGAAAGCAAAAATTAAGATAAAACTACCAACAATAATAAACGGCATTGCCACAATAAATCCGTCTCTCATTGCTCTAACATGGGGTTGATTTCCCACTTTTGCCGCAATAGGGGCTATATGCTTTTCGACTATTCCTATAATCGCATCATAAAGCTTCATAGAGTCCATCCTTATTTTTAGACAAAAGAATCCCGCACCAAATATTTATATTTAGTGGATATTCTTATTTCTATTTAAAGTTATTGAATTAGTTAATCAGTTCTAATGCTTGTTGTAATACTTCTTCCCCTTTCATCATTCCATAAGCTTGTGGAGAAATAGCATCAATATTTTTGCCGTGCTCTTGTGCAGTTTTACGCAATTCTTCTAGTTGGAATCGCACTTGAGGACCAAGCAAACACACATCGTACTCTTTGATCGCTTCATCAAATGCATTTACCGATAACGCATCAATCTTGCACTCAAGCCCTTGCTTTTCAGCAGCTTGCTCCATTTTCTTTACAAGCATACTGGTCGACATCCCTGCGCTGCAGCATAAAAGAATTTTTTTCATGGCCTTACTCCCGTTGTGTAAATTTCAACCTACAAAAACTGTAGCAAAAATAACCAACACAAAAAAGCGCAACCGGTTGCATTGAGTATGAACAAGATCCCATTTTCAATATAAAAAGAGTATCATTTCATTATTTAACGAAATTCAACTTCATCTTTATCGAGTAAGAAAACTGAGTTCAATAAGAATTTTGGCGAAGATTATCTATTAAATAGTAATTTATATCAGAGTATAAAAAGGAATTAATCATCATTAGATTTTTATTTAAACTGCCAATAAACTTTAAGCTAAAGAATGATTTAGTTATGTGAAAAAAAAGCCAAAGATGACAGAATTAACTCTATGACCTTTGGCTCTACATTACTGACTATGATAGTCCTAGCAGATTTTACTATGGGTAAATTTAGTTCGCTTTCTGTAATTCATTAAAAGGCGTACCAGCAGAGTTGCTGTATAGCGTTGCTAGAATGTCCATTGCGGTTTCACTCCAAAGCCCAAAGTAACCATCAAGGTGGGAGAACATCCCCATTGCGTGCGCCATCTCATGCTTGGCCATTTGGTAATCCCAGCTGCACTGCCCATTTCCCATATTCACCCACAATAAAGAACTAGCACTATAAGTATGTGTTGCAGGATTAACCACCAAACTCAAATTACCGGTATATGGCCCTATCGATGCATTCCCACACATTTCCTGCGGATCGTTCGCCCACTCAGTACTATAGTATGCGGTTCCTTGGGAAAAAACTAAGCCCCCAATAATCCCATGAGCGTTTTTAAAGCTTGCTTCGCTATACGTATAATTCCCGCGGTTCTCAGTGGGAAAAGAGAGATCTCTGTAGCCACTGAGATCATCTGTCAGAAGGTGAAAATCAGTAAAAATATTCCCCAAGCGGCTTTCGATTTGGTTTACGGCTTCAACGACGGCAGTTGGTGGCTGTGTTCCTTCTAAAGAAACATAGTAAAGCGGTATCTGGTTAGTCGTATCAAACCTCACCGTTCCATTCTGAACCAATTTTTGGCCATCTAGATAATCACTGTATAAACTAGGGAAACCTTGCACAAAGTTTGTTTCCTTAACAAGGCTAGCAAACTCATCCCCACCAACAGTCGTTGGTGCTGATCCACCATCTCCTCCTCCACAACCAGCCAATACAACAACGCCAGACGCAAACACTGCTAAATACTTACCATTCATAAAACAACCACATTTATTAGTTAACTATACTTTTTATTTATTAATGATAATTGTATGATTTATAAAGTAATATGATTCGAATCAACAAATACCAGTACTAACACAAAAGTCACCTTTGCAATATGGTTCTGATGGACGAACAATTAGGGGGCATTCAACCGGACAAGGCGCCTGCTGTCACCGCGAAGGCAACGCTATCCTTTCTTCCACCATTTCCAAACGCCTAAAACGACGAAAGGCCGCTACAGGAGCGACCTTTCTACGTATGATATCAGCGGGTGACTTGACTGGGCAGGCACTCCTGCCGCCACGTTGGATTTGAATTCACAAACCCTAGATACAACAAAGCCCCGACTTTCGTCGAGGCTCTATCTTAGAATATGGTACCGGTGGGCGGACTTGAACCGCCACGCCCGAAGGCAACGGATTTTGAATCCGTCGTGTATACCAATTTCACCACACCGGCATCTCTAGGCTATCGCCCTTTGATGGTTGGCATTATACGGAAGCTTTTGACCTACGCAAGCAGAAAAACCTTTAATAACTATCGTTTGCTGATAATTTCGCCACAAAGTGTGACAAAGAAGATCTTAGCTTAGCTAACCCTACAAACTGCTCAGACCTTATAAGCGGTTAACGGTAATATCCGAAACGTAACCATTGCCAACGCTAGAGAGTGCATCATGAATCATCTTCGCAGCATCACCTGCACTCATAAAACCGCTAGTATCTAGTGATTTACCACTAGTCTCCCAAAACTCCGTTGCCATACCGCCAGGATAAACGGCGATAATCTTCATCGGTTTGCCTTTTAGCTCCATACGAACGGACTCAATCAAACCTTTTACTGCCCACTTTACTGCACAATAAGTCGATTCTTGTGCCTTTGGTAACTGTGCAGCTGTAGACATCACCATCACGACGCTGATTGGTTGATCTTGATAGCGCTTTACTAACTCTCTCAGGACATGAATCGCCGAAGTGAGATTATTTTCAATTAGCTTTTTAATCTCTTGCGGGTCTTGCTCTGCTAACAAACCAAAATAACCACTTCCAGCACAATGAATCAGAGTCGAGGGCGTTTGAGGCAACTCATCAAACAAACGCTCAACTTGACATGCGTCGATAAGATCACAGCTTTTCGTCTGAGCTTTGTTTGAGAGATGTTGAGCCAGCGTATCTAACTTCTCTTCACTACGCCCTGTTAGCAGGGTTTCTTTACCTTGAGCATCATACAATTTGGCCAGTTGAGCTCCCAAGCCACTGCTTGCGCCAGTAATTACGATCATCTTGTACCTCTAACTATGTCATTCGTAATCTTCTTTACTAAGCAAGGTAACGCATGTTTGACGGTTTCACAGTTTGCATGATACGAACTTTGAACTGGGTTACTTTGTGAGTCACGATAAAGTCACTTTGAACACGTGATTTGTTTACAATTAGAGACTCTGTGCGTTAGCTCTCTTTTCACCGGCGGACGGAATCTATATTCTGACGCACGATTTTAAAGGTAAGTAATGGAATTATGACTACTTCTACAACTCTTCCACCAGCGGGGTTTTTCCGTCGACTCGCAGCGTTGTTTTACGACACGCTGATTATCCTTGCGATTGAGATGATGGCGGCAGGTGTAGTAATGGCGATTGTCTTTGCGCTAAACGCGGCAGGGTTGCTGAGCTATGGAGAATATGTGGATGCAGCAGATATGCTAGGAAAGCATCCGGTATTAAGCCCATTGTTCACGCTGTATCTTGCTGTGGTATGGATCTACTTTTTTGTGTTCTTCTGGACTCGTGCGGGGCAAACCTTAGGTATGCGAGCTTGGAAGATACAAGTACGTAATAGCAAAGATGGTGCACCAATTACAGTGACACAGGCTCTTATTCGTATAGCGACATCTGGTTTTGGTCTGGCTAACCTAACGGTGCCAATTGACCCTCAAAAACGTGGTTTCCACGATATTTGGGCAAAAACTGAAGTCGTGGTCTTGCCTAAAGCAAAATAGCTTAGTGGCAAAAGTAGAATAAAAAAAGGAAGGCACGGTGCCTTCCTTTTTCATATTTATCGCTTTTGAAAACCTACAGTTTTCTTCTTAGCAAAGATACTGCAATGGCTAGGAACACCAAGCTTGGCGCTAGTGCGCCGAATACAGGCGGTATGCCATATACCAAGGTAAGTGGTCCAAAGAACTCACTGGATATATAGAAAGTAAAACCCGCTACCACGCCTGAGAGAACCCTTGCGCCCATGGTAACACTACGTAACGGTCCAAAGACAAACGACAACGCCATCAGCATCATAACTGCAATAGACAGCGGCTGAGATAACTTACGCCAAAACGCCAACTCATAACGCGAGGCGTCCTGCTCTGAGGCTTTCAAATACGTTACGTAATCATACAAACCACTTAGAGAGAGCTCTTCGGGCTTTACCGTTACGACTGCCAGTTTGTCTGGTGCCAATGAGGTATGCCATTCCATCTGCTCAATAGTGCGCTTGGTAATGACATCTTTGTTTTCCATGTCCGTTATTTGAACATTGCGCATCAGCCAATTATTGTTATTTTGATAATCGACTTCTTCAGAAAAGATCACTTTTTCAAGGTTCTTATCGTCATCAAAACGCCACATATTCAAAGCGTACAGCTTGTCATCTTCAACTTTGCCAATAAAGATGAAATCATTGGCATCACGAGCCCACACCCCCGCGCGGACAGAGACAATACTACCGCCAGACAAAGCAAACGCACGTAAATCACGCGCCATTTTTTGGGCTTCAGGAGCGCCCCATTGACCTAATGTCATGACGATAAGCATCAGTGGCACAGCGGTTTTAAGCACAGACAAACCGATATCCAACTTAGAGAAACCTGCCGCTTGCATAACGACAAGTTCAGAGCTTGATGCCAGCATGCCTAAACCAATCAAAGCACCTAATAACGCTGCCATTGGAAAGAACATTTCGATATCACGAGGGATACTCAGCAATACAAAGTAAAGCGCATGCATTAAGTCATAGGCACCGCGGCCAACTTTGCGTAACTGCTCTACGTATTTGATGATGCCCGACAAGCCGACGAAGGTCGCTAGAACCAAGGCAGTAGTAGAGATAATCGTTCTACCGATGTAAAGGTCTAAAAGTTTAAACACAGCTTACGCGAGCCTCTTCTTGCGGAATTTGTCTTTCATTCTTCGGGCAGGAACACTGTCCATCATGTTTGCCAAAATAGCGACCACGAGTAACATTCCATTGATTGGCCACATACCAATAGCGGCCGGAATCGCACCATCTTCGAGTGCCGACTTGGTAGCGCTGATAGCAAGAAAGTACGCCAAGTAAATCAAAATAGCCGGTCCCATTTTGGCGAAGCGTCCTTGACGCGGGTTAACCGCAGATAAAGGGATGACTAACATGGTCAAAAGTGGAATACATACAAATAGCGAAATACGCCATTGCAATTCGGCTTGTGCCTCTGGGTCCGGGTGACCAATCAAGTCCACTGTTGGATAGGCTTCCCAGTCTCGACCTTTCTGCTTCACTTCGCGTTGGCCAATCAAACCTTCATACTGATCAAATTTAGTGACCATGTACTCTACACGAGTTGGCACACCTTCATAGCGAGTACCTTCATGCATGGTGATGATCTGGCGGCCATCAGACAGTTCTTTCACCTCACCAGAGGAAGAAAACATCACACTTGGCAGGATGGAGTCTCGCGGGCGCATCTGTGCCACAAACACATTACTGAGTTTGCTGTTTTTGATGTCATCAATGAACACAACTGAAGAACCGTCAGGTGTTCCCTGGAACTGACCTTTCTTTAGTAGATCGACACTGTTTTCTGCGGCGACTTGCTCATACAGCTGTTCTACTCGGTCTTGAGACCAAGGTGATAGCCATAGCGCATTGAACGCTGCCACACCCGATGTGATGATCGCCAAATACAATGCCGCTTGTACCAGGAACTTATTTCCGATACCCGTCGCATTCATTACCACGATTTCACTTTCCGCATATAAACGGCCAAAGGTGATCAATATGCCAATGTACAAACTCAATGGCAGCATCAAAAGCCCCATTGCAGGCATGTTCAATCCAACCACTGAGAAAATCAATCCAGCAGGAATATCTCCATCAGAAGCATCAGCTAAGACACTGATAAACTTCTGGCTCACAAACACCAAAAAAAGCACGAAGAAAATCGCAAATTGGCTCTTGAGTGTTTCGCGGATCAAATATCTAACAATAATCACGCTCAAATTACCTATACAAAACTTGTTTTTTTGGTCGAATCACTATAGTTTCCCGTTGAACCATTTATTTTTTTAAAAATTATAAACTAGATGTTAGCGCTTAAATCAGCTCTATTGGTAAGACCTGAGCTTAAATTCAACAAGTAAGCGATCATTATCTAACATTTAGAGCAATTTGTCTTCAGGATGTAGGAGTACGCATGGAGTTCAGTGTTAAAAGTGGCAGTCCAGAGAAACAACGTAGTGCATGTATCGTTGTTGGTGTGTTTGAACCACGTCGCCTTTCTCCAGTAGCCGAGCAACTTGATAAAATCAGTGACGGTTACATCAGTTCACTACTTCGCCGTGGTGATCTAGAGGGTAAACCTGGTCAGATGCTGCTGCTGCATCAAGTACCAGGTGTTTTGTCAGAGCGCGTTCTACTAGTAGGTTGTGGTAAAGAACGTGAGCTAGGCGAGCGCCAGTACAAGGAAATCATTCAAAAGACGATCAGCACACTTAACGAAACAGGTTCTATGGAAGCAGTGTGTTTCCTGACCGAACTGCACGTTAAAGGTCGCGATACGTACTGGAAAGTACGTCAAGCTGTTGAAGCGACTAAAGATGGTCTTTACACATTTAACCAGTTCAAGAGCGTTAAGCCGGAAACTCGTCGTCCACTACGTAAGTTAGTGTTCAACGTACCGACACGTCGTGAACTGAACCTAGGCGAGAAAGCGATCACTCACGGTCTAGCCATTTCTTCTGGTGTAAAAGCATCAAAAGATCTTGGCAACATGCCACCAAACGTAGCAAACCCAGCTTACCTTGCATCTCAAGCTCGTCGCCTTGCTGACGACTACGAAACAGTAACCACCAAGATCATTGGTGAACAAGAGATGGAAAAACTGGGCATGACATCTTACCTAGCAGTAGGTCGTGGTTCGAAAAACGAATCAATGATGTCTATCATCGAATACAAAGGTAACCCAGAGTCAGAAGCAAAACCTATCGTACTAGTTGGTAAAGGTCTGACGTTCGATTCAGGCGGTATCTCTCTCAAACCTGGTGAAGGTATGGATGAGATGAAGTACGACATGTGTGGTGCGGCATCTGTATTCGGTACAATGAAAGCGCTAGCGAAGCTAAACTTACCAATCAACGTTATTGGTGTCCTAGCAGGCTGTGAAAACATGCCTGGCAGCAACGCTTACCGTCCTGGTGACATCCTAACAACCATGTCTGGTCAAACCGTAGAAGTACTGAACACGGATGCGGAAGGTCGTCTTGTTCTTTGTGACGCACTGACTTACGTAGAGCGTTTCGAACCAGACTGCGTAGTAGACGTTGCAACGCTAACTGGTGCTTGTGTTATCGCACTAGGCCACCATATCAGCGGCGTAATCTCTAACCACAACCCACTTTCTCATGAGCTAGTAAACGCTTCTGAGCAAGCGAGTGACCGTGCTTGGCGTCTACCAATGGCAGACGAATACCACGAGCAGTTGAAGAGCCCATTTGCTGACATGGCAAATATCGGTGGTCGTCCTGCTGGCACTATCACTGCGGGTTGCTTCCTGTCTAAGTTTGCTAAAAAGTACAACTGGGCACACGTCGATATCGCAGGTACTGCGTGGAAATCAGGCGCAGCGAAAGGCTCAACGGGCCGTCCTGTCTCAATGCTTGTCCAATTCCTTTTGAACCGCAGCGGCCAAGAGACAGAAGAGTAATTTCTGAACAAAATCTAAAAGGGCCGCAAGGCCCTTTTTTATTACCTCGATTTTCTTAATTGAAAATGGGACTTATGATGGTCTTAGGATGAGACCAACGGCAAGTGAGAGAATGATGCAAACTGCAACTTTCTACATCATTAAAGAAGATAGCCCGCAAGCAACCGTGGCTGGCTTTGAAGAATACATCGTGTTTTTGGCTCAGCACTTTGCTCGCCAAGGCGCAAAAGTGTACTTGAATTGCGAAGATAAACCGCACGCTGAACAACTCGCCGAAACCTTTTGGCAAATTGATGCAGATAAGTTCATGGCACATAATCTCGTAGGCGAAGGACCGAAATACGCCACCAATATTGAGATCGGCCATAACGGCGTAAAGCCGAATTGGAATCGTCAGTTAGTAATTAATTTGGCGGAAAATGAGACAACCTTTGCGAACAAGTTTGCTCAAGTGGTAGACTTCGTGCCTTGCGAAGAAAAAGCTAAACAGCTCGCAAGAGAAAGGTATAAAATTTACCGTCAGGCAGGTTATCAACTGCAAACGATCGAAATTCAATATCCTTAACGGTCAATCCTTATAGTTAAGCTCTCCACTCAGAGAGTTCACTTATAAAGATTGACTTAGATTCAACCATCAACGTATCCATTAAAAGAGCGCTATGGAAAAGACATACAACCCAACTTCAATCGAACAAGCTCTGTATCAGACTTGGGAAGAAAAAGGCTACTTCAAGCCACACGGTGACACTACTAAAGAAGCTTACAGCATCATGATCCCGCCACCGAACGTCACTGGTAGCCTACATATGGGCCACGCGTTCCAAGACACGATCATGGATACTCTTATCCGTTGTGAGCGCATGAAGGGCAAGAACACTCTTTGGCAAGTAGGTACTGACCACGCAGGTATCGCAACTCAGATGGTTGTTGAGCGTAAGATCGCTGCAGAAGAAGGCAAAACAAAACACGATTACGGTCGTGAAGCTTTCATCGACAAAATCTGGGAATGGAAAGGCGAATCTGGCGGTACTATCACTAAGCAGCTTCGTCGTCTTGGCGCATCTGTAGACTGGGATCGTGAGCGCTTTACGATGGACGATGGTCTATCTAACGCGGTTCAAGAAGTGTTCGTACGTCTATACGAAGACGACCTAATCTACCGCGGTAAGCGTCTAGTTAACTGGGATCCAAAATTACACACAGCGATTTCAGATCTAGAAGTAGAGAACAAAGACACCAAAGGCAACATGTGGCACTTCCGCTACCCACTAGCGGATGGCGTTAAAACAGCGGATGGCAAAGACTACATCGTTGTTGCAACCACTCGTCCAGAGACCATGCTAGGCGATACTGGTGTTGCGGTTAACCCAGAAGATCCACGTTACAAAGATCTTATCGGTAAAGAAATCATCCTTCCTATTGTTGATCGTCGCATCCCAATCGTGGGCGATGAGCACGCAGATATGGAAAAAGGTACTGGCTGTGTGAAAATCACACCTGCGCACGACTTCAACGACTACGAAGTTGGTAAGCGCCACCAGCTACCAATGATCAACATTCTGACTTTCGACGCGAACATCCGTGACGCTTCTGAAGTATTCAACACTAACGGCGAAGCAAGCGACGCATACAGCACTGAGCTACCAGCTAAGTACCACGGTATGGAGCGTTTTGCTGCTCGTAAAGCTATCGTTGCTGAATTCGACGAGCTAGGTCTACTTGAAGAAGTGAAAGATCACGATCTACAAGTTCCTTACGGCGACCGTGGTGGCGTGGTTATCGAACCAATGCTAACTGACCAATGGTACGTACGTACTGCACCTCTAGCGAAAACAGCGGTTGAAGCAGTAGAAAACGGCGACATCCAATTCGTTCCTAAGCAATACGAAAACATGTACTTCTCTTGGATGCGTGACGTTCAAGACTGGTGTATCTCTCGTCAGCTATGGTGGGGTCACCGCATCCCAGCTTGGTACGACAACCAAGGTAATGTTTACGTAGGTCGTGACGAAGAAGAAGTTCGTAAGAACAACAACCTAGAGTCAGTTATTGAACTTCACCAAGACGAAGACGTACTGGATACATGGTTCTCTTCTGCACTATGGACGTTCGGTACTCAAGGTTGGCCAGAGCAAACTGACGATCTGAAAGTATTCCACCCTTCAGACGTACTAGTGACTGGTTTCGACATCATCTTCTTCTGGGTTGCACGCATGATCATGATGACCATGCACTTCGTGAAAGACGAAAACGGCAAACCACAAGTACCATTTAAGACGGTTTACGTTACTGGTCTAATCCGTGACGAAAACGGCGACAAGATGTCTAAGTCGAAAGGTAACGTACTTGACCCAATCGACATGATCGATGGTATCGACCTAGAGTCTCTAGTAGAGAAGCGTTGTGGCAACATGATGCAGCCTCAGCTAGCGAAGAAGATCGAGAAGAACACTCGCAAGACGTTTGAAAACGGTATCGAAGCATACGGTACAGACGCACTACGTTTCACTCTTGCAGCAATGGCATCAACAGGTCGCGATATCAACTGGGATATGAAGCGTCTTGAAGGTTACCGTAACTTCTGTAACAAACTATGGAACGCAAGCCGTTACGTAATGATGAACACAGAAGAGCAAGATTGTGGCTTCAACGGTGGTGAGATTGAATACTCACTAGCGGACAAGTGGATCGAGTCTCAGTTTGAACTAGCGGCGAAAGCGTTCAACAACCATATCGACAACTTCCGTCTAGATATGGCGTCTAACACGCTTTACGAATTCATCTGGAACCAATTCTGTGACTGGTACCTAGAGCTAACTAAACCAGTTCTATGGAAAGGTACAGAAGCGCAACAGCGTGGTACTCGCCGTACACTAATCACGGTTCTTGAGAAGACTCTACGTCTAGCTCACCCAGTGATTCCTTACATCACTGAAACTATCTGGCAAAGTATCAAGCCACTAGTTGAAGGTGTAGAAGGTGAGACAATCATGCTTCAAGCACTGCCTCAATTCGACGAAGCAAACTTCAACCAAGAAGCGCTAGACGATATTGAATGGGTGAAAGCGTTCATTACAAGTATCCGTAACCTACGTGCTGAATACGACATCAACCCAGGTAAGCCGCTTGACGTTATGCTGAAAGCTTCAAACGCAGAAGACGCAGCTCGTCTAGAAGCAAACAAACAAGTACTGATGTCTCTAGCGAAACTAGAATCTGTACGCGTACTTGCTGCTGACGAAGAAACGCCAGCGTGTGCGACAGCATTGGTTGCTAAGTCTGAGCTGATGATCCCAATGGCAGGTCTGATCGACAAAGATGCAGAGCTTGCTCGTCTAGATGGCGAAATCAAGAAGACTCACGGCGAAATCAAGCGTATCGAAGGCAAACTAGGTAACGAAGGCTTCGTAGCGAAAGCGCCTGAAGCGGTTGTTGCTAAAGAGCGTGAGAAGCTTGAAGGCTACAAAGAGACACTAGCTAAGCTAGAAGAGCAGAAGACAACGATCGCTGCACTTTAATCGCTAAAGGCTAGAATAAAAGAATCAAAGGGTTGGTGTGAAAGCATCAACCCTTTTTGCATTTTATCACTCGGAAAGCTTTCAAAGATATTCACTCTTCTCCCCTAGTCTCCCTCCTATTTAATAGTTTTTACCTATCAAACTAATCTTAACTGCCCATTAGATTTAATGATAATAATTCTCAATAATAGACCTATCGAAACAACACAACGATTGAGTAATTATCATGAAAAAGACACTAACCTTTGCAGCACTCCATTTTACTATCGCGTTTAGTGTCGCTTACGTGCTTACTGGCGACATTCTAATTGGTAGTTTAATTGCCATGATTGAGCCTTCAGTGAACACCGTCGCTTTCTACTTTCATGAAAAGGCATGGGCAAAAGTCCCAGCGCTTAAAGCTCGTCAGTGGATGACCAAATTAAAAACCGCAAGCTTTGCCACTATCCACTTCAGTGTTGCGTTTAGCGTGGTTTACTTGCTAACAGGTGATGCGTTTGTCGGCGGTATCATGGCGATGCTAGAGCCTAGCTTGAACACTGTGGCTTACTACTTCCACGAGAAAGTGTGGATGCGTAAATCAGATAGTCAAGCCCCACAATTTTGCCTACACCAACACGCTTAAACATGGAAGCTCAATACGCCTCCTAACAAGCAAAATGACATTTACCATTGACAAAGTTGCGCACCGCAATTAATTTAATTGCGGTGCGCAACTTTATTTTTAGGGGTAAGTGATAATGAACGCTCGTCAACTCCGACACTATTCCCGCCAAGCCGTCCGATTGCTTGGTCTGCTCGATAAACAATGCGGCGATGTCGCGCTCACTCCAGTGCAAGCGCACGCGTTAGGTGAAATCCAATTGCAGCCGTTGACCATCAATCAACTGGCACAGCAACTCAATGTCGACAAATCCAATGCAAGCCGCACCGTTACCGGTTTGATTAAACTAGGTTTGGTTGAGAGCATCGAAAACCCAAAAGACAAACGTAGCCAACTCGTAGCGCTTACAAAGCAAGGTCAACAGGCGTTATCGCAACTAGACCAACAGCAAAACAGATTCTTTGAACAACTGCTTACCCAACTCGATGACAGCGAGCAAGAGCAACTCAAACTTGGTTTAGAGACTTACCTAAAAGGGCTAACGAAAGTGTGTCAGGCTGAGGAATACGTTCTTCGACCTCTTACCAAAGCAGATAACTCGCAAGTTGCAGAAGTAATTCGTAAAGTCTCTGCAGAATACGGTTTAACCGCAGACAAAGGTTATGGTGTGGCCGATCCAACACTGGATGACATGTACTCGGTTTACGACCAACAAGGTGCAGCTTATTGGGTGGTCGAATACCAAGGCGAGATTGTGGGTGGCGGCGGCTTTGCACCTTTAGCTGGTGAGCCAAATGTGTGTGAGCTGCAAAAGATGTACTTCTTACCTCAAACGCGAGGACAGGGTTTAGCCAAGCGCATCGTCGCATTAAGCTTACAACTGGCGAAACAGTTTGGATATCAGCAGTGCTATTTGGAAACGACCGAATGTCTAAGAGAAGCGGTAGGCTTGTATGAAAAGCTAGGCTTTGAGCATCTCGATGCCCCGCTAGGACAAACAGGGCATGATGCATGTGAAGTCGTGATGCTTAAGACGTTATAGCGTTTTATCCCCAAACTTAAAGTACAAGATGGGTAACACAGAGCTCTTGGCTAAGTGCCACTGTAAATGCTTGGCGTTGCCCATCCAACTCCACCACGAGTTCGTAGAGATCTTTTGGATCGGGATCATTAAGATCGGCATACTTTGGCGCTTCGATCTGGAATAAAGCACTCGCATGATCCGCTCGGACATCAATAGGAATATGGTAAGTCATGCCATTAAACTTAACCGATGCTGATACTAAACCCGGCGCAAAAGTTTGGTAGTACAAATCCACCTTAAACTCACAACCACCACCGTGGTGCCAAATCTGCTCGGTTGCTACACGGTCTAAACGCACATTGCGAATGAACTGCAGATACGGCTCTTGCCATACCCCCAAGCGCTCATCACTCTTTTGGTATTCATGATCCGCAAGTGAGCACAACTCTGGCTTATCTTCATCGAGTAGAAGATCTTCTTCTTCCTCAAGGAATAGAATCTCAAAACGGTTACGCCCCATCTGCATGAACGGACGAATGTCTTTCTTGTACACGCTTTGTGAGCCATCACAGTCGAACAATGCAACTCCATTTAAACGCACTTCAGCATGGTAATCCACACCACCCAACACCATTTCTACCGCTGGGAATGCCATCATGGATTCATCCACTTCGATGTCATGCATCAGGTGCCACTCTTGCTGACGAATTGCTTCTTCTGTCAGCTCAGCAGGCAATACCTGACTCAAAGGAGCAGGGAAAGTAATGTCATCCTGTGGGATAGAAAGGTCCGTCAGTGGAGAGACTTGCCATAAACCGGCGAGTGAGAGTTGCATAGTTACCTTGAGCTAGATCAATTTTCACGCATTATATACACAAGTAACTTAGGGTTACAGGCAATAAGCACACAAACTCAATGAGAATTATTTATCGTTACCTGCGGTTATCATTTTCAGGGCACAAAAAAGCCAGCGATAAACGCTGGCTTCTTAGATTGAATAAGAGGATTACTCTTCGTCTTCATCATCTTCTTCAGGGTAAAGCGCATCTTCGCCTTCGTAGTAAGTACCCCAACCGTCATAAATGATGTCGTATTTTTCTGCCAGATGAACCAGTTTCTCAACCTGTGCATCAATTGCTTCTGCGTTTAGTGCAGATTCCATTGTTGCATCACAGCAAAGTAGTTTGTTGCCATCTTCATCTTCTGTTTCTTCAGCTTCAAGAACTTCAAAGCCCATCTTGAACGCTTCAACAACCGCTTTTTCTAGCGTATCGAAGTCTTCAGCAAATAGGTGGTGCTCGATTTCGTATAGTGAATCTGGATCGCTGCCATCTTCTAGCAATGCTGCAATGATATCGCGAGTCTCTTCCTTTTGAATCTCAATTAATTCTTCTACTGATAGATATTCATCTTCGTGAGACATGTTTTGGCTCCAGATTAGTTACTTGATGGAAACACTATACTCTAAACTGAGTACGTTAATGCGGTGAAATATGGCACGGATTGCGATGAAAAGCCACAAACAAACACCAAACTGCGGTGATTCTTGATGATAATTTTGACTCACAAATCTAAACCTCGCTCACAGAAACAAAAAATTAACAAAAACGGCTAATCTTTAATATTCAGAAGATCCTAATTGAGCCTGAGACGAGTAATTTTAGGCTTGTTTGCGTGTTTATGATCTTGGAGTGAATACAGCAACGGCTCGTTAATTCTGACCTAACGAATAAAAGAAAGCCAAAAACTGCATATTTCAGAATGGTTATGCACGTTTTATGCACTTTTGATGTATGACTTCTTTCTCAAACGAAAAAGAATAAAAACGCACTTTTTAAAACTCATGAACAAACAACAAAATATAGAATTAAAATACACCAAGGAAGTATTTACAAAATATAACGCCAAAAAATGATATTTTTGCAATATATAAGCAAAGTTCTAAGACTTGCATCTTAGCACCAAGCTTGTCATAACTAATGGCTGGAATATTTGTAAGGATACAAAATGAGCAAGCTGTACGTTGGATCAGAAGTAGGTCAACTTAGACGAGTTCTATTAAATCGCCCAGAGCGAGCCCTCACCCACTTAACACCATCAAACTGCCATGAATTACTATTTGATGACGTATTGGCAGTCGAAGCTGCAGGTGAAGAACACGATGCATTCGCTCGAACTCTAAGTGAGCAAGGTGTTGAGGTGTTACTGCTTCATGATCTACTAGTCGAAACCCTTGCGGTTCCAGAAGCAAAACAATGGTTGTTAAACACTCAGATTTCTGACTTCCGTTACGGTCCGACTTTCGCTCGCGACCTGCGCCAGTACTTCGCAGAGGTGGACGATGAACACCTGGCCAGCATTCTTCTTGGCGGATTGGCTTACTCGGAACTGCCAATCAAATCTTCATCGATGCTACCGAAAATGAAGCGTTCTCTAGACTTCGTTATCGAACCTTTACCTAACCACCTATTCACTCGCGATACTTCATGCTGGGTTTACGGTGGTGTATCACTCAACCCAATGATGATGCCTGCACGTCAGCGCGAAACCAACCACCTGCGCGCGATTTACCGTTGGCACCCAACCTTTGCTGGGCAAAACTTCATAAACTACTTTGGCGATGAAGACCAACACTACGACAATGCCAACGTTGAAGGCGGTGATGTTCTGGTTATCGGTAAGGGTGCGGTTCTGATTGGCATGTCTGAGCGTACAACTCCACAGGGTGTAGAAAACCTAGCGGCGAGCCTATTCAAATCCGGTCAGGCGAAAGAAGTCATTGCCATCGACCTACCGAAACACCGTTCATGCATGCACCTTGATACGGTAATGACGCATATGGATGTCGATACTTTCTCGGTATACCCAGAAATCATGCGTAAAGACTTAGACACATGGCGCCTAACACCAAAAGGCAATGGGGAAATGCATGTCGAAGCATCACACAACTATCTGCACGCAATTGAATCGGCACTGGGGTTAGACCAACTGAAGATCATTACCACTGGTGGTGACAGCTACGAAGCTGAGCGTGAGCAATGGAACGATGCCAACAACGTACTAACAGTGAAACCTGGTGTTGTGATTGGTTACGAACGTAACGTCTACACTAACGAAAAGTATGACAAAGCTGGCATAGAAGTCCTGACCATTCCGGGTAACGAGCTTGGTCGCGGTCGTGGTGGTGCACGTTGTATGAGTTGCCCAATCGAACGTGACGATATTTGAGAAATCTCTCTCACCAAATAAAACCAATAAGGACTAAGGTTGATGTGAATGCATCAACCTTTTTTTTGCTTTACTTGAAAATAATTATTCACATATATAGCATTTTCATGCTTTAATGGTTTTATTACTTATCAACCAAACGACCTAAAGGACGAGCTATGGCTTTCAATCTACATCATCGCAACTTTTTGAAGCTATTGGATTTCTCCACAAAAGAAATTCTCTTTTTGCTCGAACTGTCTGCTGAGCTAAAAAAAGCTAAATATGCAGGGACAGAGCAGAAGAAACTTCAAGGCAAAAACATTGCACTAATCTTTGAGAAATCTTCTACTCGTACCCGATGTGCGTTTGAAGTCGCTGCTTTTGATCAAGGCGCTCAAGTCTCTTACATCGGCCCTTCTGGCTCGCAGATCGGTCATAAGGAATCAATGAAAGACACGGCTCGAGTTCTTGGTCGCATGTATGATGGCATCGAATACCGCGGATTTGGTCAGTCTATTGTGGAAGAGCTAGGGGCTTACGCAGGTGTTCCAGTATGGAATGGCTTGACTGATGAGTTTCATCCTACACAAATACTGGCGGATTTCCTCACCATGCAAGAACACGGACGTGGTAAACAACTGCATGAGATGACCTTTGCCTATCTGGGTGATGCACGTAACAACATGGGCAACTCTCTCATGGTCGGAGCCGCCAAAGTCGGCATGGATATTCGTCTCGTGGCACCAAAAGCGTTCTGGCCAGAAGAAGAATTAGTCGCGACTTGCCAAGCGATTGCTCAACAAACCGGTGCGAAAATCACTTTAACTGAAAGTGTCGAAGAAGGCGTAAAAGGCTGCGACTTCCTCTACACCGATGTTTGGGTTTCCATGGGCGAGTCCGCCAATGCTTGGGACGAGCGTGTTGCACTTATGACGCCATACCAAATTAATATGGACGTGATTAAGCAAACAGGCAATCCTCACGTGAAATTCATGCACTGCCTGCCTGCTTTCCACAACGACGAAACAACGGTGGGCAAAGAAGTGGCAGAGAAATACGGCATGAATGGTTTAGAGGTAACAGAAGAAGTGTTTGAATCAGAATACTCAATCGTGTTTGATGAAGCTGAGAACCGAATGCATACCATTAAAGCCGTGATGGTAGCGACACTAGGTAGCTAAACCAAAGCATTAGAAGTGGTAACAAAAACCATGATGTAATCGCTTGCGCTAACGAAAGTTAAGCGTATAATGCTCGGCAATTTGTCTGAGGATTACGAAATGACCAAGCTGATTGCTGACGTAAAAACGCGATTTGCTCTAGCTAAGCGACTACGCTTACGTGCGGTTATTTTTGTTAATTCTATTGAATTTTAAAACCTCCCCATTTGGGGAGGTTTTTTTATGTCCAAAATTCAATCGTGGTGAATTTTGGGGATAGTCACTACTGTTATAGGGAAGAAGATCATGGCGAACTCGCTTTACCAGAAGCACATCATCTCTATTCCAGAGCTTTCACGTGAAGAACTGGAACTGATTGTTGAAACTGCAGGTCAACTAAAAAAAGAACCTCGTCCAGAACTGATTAAAAACAAGGTCGTAGCTAGCTGTTTCTTTGAACCATCCACACGTACTCGCTTGTCATTCGAGACTGCGATTCAACGTATCGGTGGCGATGTGATTGGTTTTGACAATGATGGAAACACCTCCCTGGCAAAAAAAGGCGAGACACTGTCTGACTCAGTACAAGTTATCTCCTCTTACGTTGATGCATTCGTGATGCGCCACCCTCAGGAAGGCGCGGCTCGCCTTGCATCTGAGTTCTCTAACGGTGTACCAGTCATCAACGCAGGTGACGGCGCAAACCAACACCCTACGCAAACCCTACTCGATCTATACACAATCGCCGAAACGCAAGGCCGTCTGGATAACCTTAACGTCGCGTTTGTTGGTGACCTAAAGTACGGTCGCACGGTGCACTCTTTGACGCAAGCACTGGCAAAGTTCAACAACATTCGTTTCTTCTTCGTCGCACCAGACGCACTGGCAATGCCAGATTACATCTGTGAGGAGCTTGACGAAGCAGGCATTCAATACAGCCTGCACACTGATATGGAAAGTGTCGTCCCTGAGCTAGATATCCTTTACATGACGCGCGTACAAAAAGAGCGTTTTGACGAGTCTGAATACGCACATATCAAGTCCGCTTATATCCTAACAGCAGCACTATTAGAGGGTGCGCGTGACAACCTAAAAGTACTCCACCCACTACCTCGCGTGGATGAAATCACCACGGATGTGGATGCAACTCCACACGCCTACTACTTCCAACAAGCACAGAACGGTGTATACGCTCGTCAAGCGTTGTTGGCATTGGTTCTTAACGAAACACTGTAATCGAGGGAGAAAATACATGACTAAAGAAACTCAATTGCAGGTAGAGGCAATCAAAAACGGCACGGTAATCGACCATATTCCTGCACAAATTGGTATCAAAGTGCTGAAACTGTTCGACATGCATAATTCTTCTCAGCGCGTAACTATCGGTCTGAACTTGCCTTCTTCGGCTCTGGGTCACAAAGACCTACTGAAGATTGAAAACGTGTTTATCAATGAAGAGCAGGCAAGCAAGCTTGCACTTTACGCACCACATGCAACCGTAAACCAAATCGAAAACTACGAAGTAGTTAAGAAGCTTGCACTAGAACTGCCTGAGCGAATTAACAACGTGTTTGAGTGTCCGAACAGCAACTGTATTACACACAACGAGCCTGTTGCGAGCAGCTTCCAAGTGTTCGAGAAGAAGGAAGAAATCCGTCTAAAGTGTAAATACTGTGAGAAAGTATTCGCACGTGAGATCGTCACTGAGCGTTAATTTCTCGCTTCGATTCTTGCTAACGATAAATTGACCAATACCCCGCTCATGCGGGGTATTTTGCTCTTTACGTGCTTCATGTTTAAAGGCACACTGCTTATTCTTAAGAACACTCAAAATGCTTGAGTAAACTCTTTATTCCCCTAAACAGATGGAACAATTCAAATGACGAAAGTACTTCACACTGAGTCTGCACCAGCAGCAATCGGTCCTTACGTTCAAGGCGTAGATCTAGGCAACATGGTTCTTACTTCTGGCCAAATCCCGGTAAACCCAGCGACAGGTGAAGTGTCTGCCGACATCGCAGAGCAAGCTCGTCAATCTCTAGAAAACGTAAAAGCTGTAGTTGAAGCGTCAGGCCTTAAAGTAACAGACATCGTTAAAATGACAGTATTCGTGAAAGACCTAAACGACTTCGGTACAGTAAATGAAGTTTACGGTAAATTCTTCGATGAACACGAAGTAGCAAACTACCCTGCACGTTCTTGTGTAGAAGTAGCTCGTCTACCTAAAGATGTTGGCATCGAGATTGAAGCAATCGCAGTTCGCAAATAATTGCACTTGCTAACAAGCATAAAAAACGGGTAGCTCAGGCTACCCGTTTTCTATTGTCTTTTTGCTGCTGTATCGCAGTAAGGCTTAAGCTGCGTTGCGCTGTTTCACTTCTTCATCCAACGCTTCTAGCTTCTCTTTCATTTGCTCACGACAGCTGTTCGCCAGCTCACGGACATTCTCTTTACCGTAGCCCTCAGAGCTTACTGGCGGCAGCATCTCAATGATTACATGTCCGTTGTTCCAACGATTTAACTTAATATGATCAGTCGAACTGCATACGATTGGAATGATTGGCACCTCTGCACCAATAGCCGCATGAAACGCACCAGTCTTAAATGGCAGCAAACCACGGCCACGAGAGCGAGTACCTTCTGGGAACATCCATATTGAAACATCACTGTTCTTGATGCTATCCACAACTTGGTCAATGGTACCTTTCGCTTTAGAACGATTCGCACGGTCGATCAGAATATTGCCAGTTAGCCAGTAAAGCTGACCAAATAGAGGCATCCACGCCAAACTCTTTTTACCTACGGTAACCACTTTTGGTGTAACCGCTGAAGACACGGTGAAAAGGTCCCAGTTGTTTTGGTGGTTTGCAATGTAAACATGCTGACCACGCGAATATGCATCTTCTGGAATTCGTAGCTCAAGCTTGATACCAAATACACGCGACATCTTGCCGAATAGACGGCCGAAAGTGAAAACATGCTTAGGGTTTCTAGGGCTTAGTAGGCAGTAACCACAACCACCAATAAACATCACAATTGCGAAAATTGCGACAGCAAATACACGTAACAGTGCAATCATTGTTGTTCTCCAAGAACCAGCTTTACGCCAGCTACAGCTATTATTGTCTCTTTTGACATAGTCATGAACTATGCAAGAAAGCGCGATACAAAAAAGCCGAAACCAACGTTTCGGCTCTCTTCATATCCAAGTCACCTGCACCGCAGTTTAACTTGCCTCGCTCACTCGCTCAATATTTGCGCCAAGTGCAGCCAGTTTATTTTCGATTTTGTCGTAACCGCGGTCAATGTGGTAAATACGATCAACGATGGTTTCACCTTTCGCAATACAACCCGCAATGACCAAACTTGCCGAAGCTCGTAGGTCAGTTGCCATTACTTGTGCACCACTTAGTGAATCTACATCGCCACAGATAACCGTGTTGCCTTCAATTTCCGCTTTCGCGCCCATACGCATCAGTTCAGGTACGTGCATGAAACGGTTTTCAAAGATCGTTTCTGTGATTACGCCGCCGCCTTTCGCCATCAAGTTCAATAGCGTGAATTGCGCCTGCATGTCAGTAGGGAAACCTGGGTGCGGAGCCGTGCGGATGCTTACTGCTTTCAGCTCACGGTCAGTCATATCAACAGAAATCCAGTCATCGCCAGTTTCTACCAATGCGCCTGCTTCTTCTAGCTTAGCCAGTACCGCTTCTAGAAGGTGTGCATTGGTATTACGACATACCACTTTGCCGCCAGAAACCGCTGCCGCTACTAGGAAAGTACCGGTTTCGATACGGTCAGCCACAACGTTGTGCTTACCGCCACCTAGACGCTCAACGCCCTCGATAGTGATGGTATCAGTACCTGCACCAGAGATTTTCGCGCCTAGCGTGTTTAGGAAGTCTGCCGTATCAACGATTTCAGGTTCACGCGCTGCGTTGTCTAGCGTTGTTGTGCCCTCAGCAAGTGCTGCTGCACACATGATAGTGATGGTTGCACCAACACTTACTTTGTCCATCACGATGTGTGCACCTTTTAGGCGACCATCTACTTCCGCTTTAACGTAACCATCTTCTAGTGTGATGGTTGCACCAAGCTGCTCTAGACCTGTGATATGTAGATCAACAGGACGAGCACCAATCGCACAACCGCCAGGTAGAGAAACTTGACCTTTACCAAAACGAGCCACCAATGGGCCAAGTGCCCAAATTGATGCTCGCATGGTTTTCACCAAGTCGTAAGGCGCACAGTACTCATTAATACTGCTTGGATCGACATGAACAGAACCATTGCGGCTGACTTTAGCGCCCAAACGCTTTAGCAGTTCCATGGTTGTGTCGATATCACGAAGGTGTGGTACGTTTGCTACTTCTACTGGCTCTTCAGCCAAAATTGACGCAAATAAAATCGGCAGTGCTGCGTTTTTTGCACCTGAAATGGTCACTTCACCAACCAACGGCTGATCTGACCCAATAACTCGAAACTTTTCCATTCTAAACCTTATAGCGACATTAGCTTTTTATCACGAGCCCACTCATCTGGAGTGAACGCTTTAATCGATAGTGCGTGAATGTCGTTACGCTGGATGTAATCCATCAGAGGACCGTAAATTAACTGCTGCTTCTTAACGCGGCTCATTCCATCGAAACAAGCATCAACAGCAACCACCTCATAATGGCTACCTTCACCTTTTACATGCACTTCTTGAAGGTTTAGTGCTTCTTCTAATAGCTGTTGTACTTTTGCGCTATCCACAATTTACCCCTGATAATTCTGTATGTGTTTTGCCACTAAGGATTCAACATTACTAAGTTGAAACAAAGTGCGCAGTTGCGCTGGCACGAAACTCAGCATTATATGACAGTTTTGCTTTTTTGCATGCTCTAATAAGTGGATTAACATCACCATTCCTGCAGAGTCAACACGCTCAATATCCAATAAAGAGCACTCTAATTCGGTTTGTGATGGTTGCCACTTCTGTGCCTCAACCCAAAGAGCCGGAACGGTTTCACGATCCAGCACTCCTGTAAGTTTAAGAATACCAGCCTGTAAATGCCACTGTTCCATTACTTTTCCGCCTCAAAGCGAATCGGTTGTTCCGCCAGCTTTTCTAGATCTTTCGCTACCGCAAGAATACCATCTTGACGGATTTTCGTATTCCATTCAGATTGTTTGCTCGACAGTAAGCTAATACCTTCAGCAACCATATCAAATGCCAACCACTCGCCTGTTTTCTTGTCTTTGCGCAGTTTGAATTCAAGCCTAATGTTAGGACGCGGAGCATCAATAATATCTACCTTAATGCTCGTAATACGTTTAGATGAATCCAATTTTGGTTCTGGGCCAAAAGCGATTTGTTGATCAGAATATTGCGTTAATACTTGCGCATAAGATGTCACTAAGTAAGCCCGAAATGCTTTGATAAACTCCCCTACATCTTCACGCTTTGCCCCTTTTAAGTTAGGTCCAAGCAATTTCAATGCAGCGTAGCGATCGTTAACGTAAGGCATCAGCTCTTCTTCAACGATGGTTTTTAACAAATTAGGGTCTTGTTTGATCTTCGGCTGTTCAGCCTTGAGGCGGTCAAACGTCACTTCCGCAACTTGCTTCATCATTTGGTATGGCTGTGTTTTATCGACTTCATCAGCAACAACACCAAATGCTGCGAACGTTGCTAAAAAAGAAAGTAATAATCTAGAAAACATGGGTTATTCCTTACTCGTATCGCCTGAGCCACCAATGCTATATAGAACCTGCCCGATTAGGTCTTCCAAGACCAATGCTGACTTGGTGTCTTCGATGGTATCGCCATCTACAAGCATTTCTTCATCGTCAAAAACAAAACCAGGCACTAAGCCTATGTACTGTTCACCAATCAATCCCGATGTCAATATTTGCACACTCGAGGTTTCTGGGAACTGGTTGTATTGACTGTTAATCGACAAGCTCACTACTGGCAGTAGATTATCCGCATTTAGCGTAATATCACTCACTCGACCGATAACCACACCACCAACCTTCACAGGTGAGCGAACTTTTAAACTACCAATATTATCGAACTCGGCTTTCAAGGTGTAAGTATTGCCAGAGCCAATGCTTTTTACGTCAGCAACCTGAAAAATCATCACAAGAATCGCGCAAATTCCCGCTAATACAAAGCTGCCAACCCATAATTCTGTTTTACGTGTTTGTTGCATGATTAATTCCCAAACATCAATGCGGTCAGTACAAAGTCTAAGCCCAGTACTGCTAAAGAAGAATGCACTACAGTGCGCGTCGTTGCTCGGCTGATCCCTTCAGACGTCGGAATAGCGTCATAGCCATTAAACAAAGCAATCCAAGTAACGGTAATAGCAAACACGATACACTTGATCATGCTGTTACCGATGTCTTGACCTAATTCGACCGAAGACTGCATTGCAGCCCAGAAACTACCGTGGTCTACGCCTTTCCAATCTACGCCAACAAGCTGAGCGCCCCAAATCCCCACAGCCATAAAGATCATAGCAAGTAGAGGCATTGAGATCGCCCCCGCCCAAAAGCGTGGCGCTATCACTCGTTTCAGCGGGTCAACCGCCATCATTTCCAAGCTAGACAACTGCTCAGTAGCTTTCATCAGACCGATTTCTGCCGTTAATGCTGAACCAGCACGACCTGCAAACAACAGCGCAGTTACTACGGGCCCAAGTTCACGTAGCAATGACAAGGCCACCATTTGACCAAGGCTGCCCTCTGCACCGTAATCCACCAACACCACGTAGCCTTGCAAGCTAAGCACCATGCCGATGAACAAACCAGATACCACGATGATAGCTAACGATTGAACGCCTACGGAATAAAGCTGCTTGACCAGCAAAGGCAAATTTTTAATTGGCTGAGGTCGAGTCAATAATGCACCAACAAGCATCAAGGTTGCACGACCAAATGCTTCGCAGATGGCTAATGTGCGTCTTCCTAAAGAAGCGACAAATTGAATAAAGCTATCGACCATCAAATAAATCCTTTTCGATACTTTGAGCTGGGAAGCGGAATGGTACTGGCCCATCCGCTTCGCCTTGTAAGAACTGCTGCACGCGAGGGTCAGGATTGTCTCTCAACTCTTGTGGCGTGCCAAACGCAATCACTTTGCCATCGGCCATCAAGTAAACCCAATCGGCAATGCTCATCACTTCGGGCACATCATGAGAAACGATGATGGAGGTCACACCTAGCGCTCGATTCAAATTACTGATCAGCTCAACAAGCACACCCATGGTTATTGGGTCCTGACCAACAAAAGGTTCGTCGTACATGATAAGGTCAGGGTCGAGCGCTATCGCGCGGGCTAATGCAGCACGGCGAGCCATACCACCAGAGAGCTCGCTTGGCTTTAACTCCGCAGCCCCTCGTAACCCTACAGCTTCAAGCTTTAGCAGCACCATGGTTCGGATTAATTCTTCGGGGAGATCTGTATGTTCACGCAAAGGAAACGCGACATTATCGAACACATTCAAATCAGTAAACAGAGCGCCTGATTGGAACAACATACTCATCTTTTTACGAGCATGGTATAAGTGCTTTCGAGATAATCTAGGGATATTGTCACCGTCAAACCAAATCTCGCCCTGCTCTGGATATAATTGGCCACCAATCAAGCGCAATAGAGTCGTTTTACCAATTCCAGATGGCCCCATAATTGCGGTAATTTTCCCTTTCGGGATATGTAACTCAATGCCATCGAAAATCCTACGCTCTCCTCGCGAGAAGGTAAGATTGTTCACGGTAACTAAATCATCGTTTGGCATAGCATTTTTTCTCTTACTCATAGGTAAAGACAATCAGTAAAGTATACCCATTGCTCCAATAGCTACTCATTTCAGCCAACTGACTTGGCAATAAAAATCATTTGAGTACGACTCAAGCTTGTCATCATAAGCAGATCGGCGGTGGATTAAAAGTGAATTAAAAGCACTGTTCAATTAAAGAAAACCATAAAATTTCAAAGAATTCTCAAAAGAGCACACTTTTTAAGGTGTAGAGCGGTTTAGAGTTGACCTACACTCGGTTGCATTATCTTCATTCGCGATTGGGCAACAATTAAACACAAATTCGTTACTAACTTTTAATTTATGCATTGTTTATCTTCCATTTTTGGTCGCAAAAGGTCAAAATTAGCGGTTACTCATTTTGCTTATTTATTACTTAGGAATCATCATGCTCGAAGCCGTTGCGTTGCTTATCGTCGGTCTTGTTTTACTTGTTTGGAGTGCAGATAAGTTAGTTTTTGGCTCCGCTGCTCTGGCCCGCAACGTCGGTATTTCACCACTAGTGATCGGCATGACCATTCTAGCGATGGGCTCATCTGCACCAGAAATGATGGTTTCAGCAACCGCGGCATGGGATGGCAAAACCGATACCGCGGTTGGTAACGTACTGGGTTCCAACATCGCTAACATTGCTTTGATCCTAGGTATTACCGCGATTATCAAACCACTTTCTATAAGCTCTGCCGTGATTCGCCGTGAATTGCCTTTGATGATAGCAGTTACTGTGCTTGCCGGTATTTTGCTATGGGATAGCCACTTAGGTTTCTATGAAGGCATCTTGTTGTTCATTCTGTTCGCTGGTTTCTTATTTGCCATGCTGCAAATCAGCCGTAAAGAGCAGAAAGCCGGTGACGCGTTTGTTGATGAACAAGAATCAGAAGTTCCAGAAGGCGTAACTAACCCTAAAGCAATTATGTGGGTCGTGATTGGCTTGATACTGCTTCCTTTAGCAGCGAGCATGCTGGTAGATAATGCTGTTATCATCGCTAAATACTTTGGTATGAGCGACCTTGTGATTGGTCTAACTATCATTGCCATTGGTACTAGCCTTCCAGAGCTAGCCGCTTCTCTTGCAGGTGTTCTTAAAGGCGAAGACGACATGGCTGTAGGTAACATCATCGGCTCAAACGTATTCAATATTCTTGCGGTAATGGGCCTACCAGGCATTATCAACCCATCGATGCTGAGCGAATATGCAATGGGTCGTGATTTCTGGGTAATGCTAGGCGTGTCTCTGCTACTCGTAGCGATGTGTCTTGGTAAATCTCGAAGCATCAACCGACTAGAAGGTTCCATTCTGTTTGTATGTTTCTTGGCTTACCAAGTATACCTATTCGCAAACATGGCCGCTTAATAACAAAATAAGTAAACACGAATTGGAGCTCTGATATGCCCACTCAATTTGATTTTCGCGCAGCTGCTAAACAAGTTCTTGATATTGAAGTAACCGCTCTACAACAGCTAGACCAATACTTTAATGAACAGTTTGAACAAGCTTGTAAGTTGATTCTTTCTAATAGCGGTAAAGTTGTCGTGATGGGGATGGGCAAATCAGGTCATATTGGCAATAAGATTGCTGCAACACTAGCAAGTACTGGAACCTCTGCATTTTTTGTTCATCCAGGTGAGGCTGCGCATGGTGACCTTGGTATGATCAGTGCGGGTGACATCGTTATCGCGATTTCAAACTCGGGTGAATCTCATGAGATTCTGTCTCTATTCCCTGTGTTGAAACGTCTTAACATCAAAATCATCAGCATGACTGGCAAGCCAGAGTCGAACATGGCGAAGCTGTCTGATCTGCATCTGCAAATCACCGTACCAAAAGAAGCTTGCCCTCTTGGTCTCGCGCCAACCAGTAGCACCACTGCAACTTTGGTTATGGGTGATGCACTGGCGGTAGCTTTACTTCAGGCTCGTGGATTTTCCGCAGAAGACTTCGCTTTATCTCATCCAGGCGGTGCGCTGGGAAGAAAACTGTTGTTGAAGCTGTCTGATATTATGCACTTTGGAAACTCACTACCAAAAGTTTCACCGGATGCACTGATTCGTGATGCCTTACTCGAGATTTCAGAAAAAGGCTTGGGTATGACGGCTATCGTCGATGAACACGATGCTATGCTTGGAATATTCACCGATGGTGATTTACGTCGCACGCTAGATAAACGTATTGATATTCACACGACTGCAATTGGTGACGTAATGACTAGAAATCCAACCACAGCGCATCCAGATATGCTTGCTGTGGAAGGTTTAAATTTAATGCAAGATAAGAACATCAACGCTTTAGTTTTATGCGAAGACAACAAAATTGTTGGTGCACTGAATATGCATGATTTGTTAAAAGCAGGTGTAATGTGATCAGTACTCACTGTACTGCGCACTGCACCCCATTAAATAAGGCAATAGTCAGGGAAGTACTGAGCTAAATTATAGGCCTTTATTATATGAGTTTTACTCGCCTCCTTTATTTGCTGTTGTTGTTTGTAGTGGCCTGGTGTGGTTACTATTTACTATCAGCAGAACAAAGTGACCAGATACAAGTTGCTCCAAACCTGGAGCTCCCGATGTTTAGTGGCTCGGGGTTAGAAAATACCACTTATGCGGAAGATGGCGTTCGTAGCTACGTTATTCGATCGAGTAGTCTTGACCACTATGCGAAAAGTGGTGATACCATTTTCGAGAAACCAGAGTTAATGGTTTATCGAGAGGGTAGTGTCATTGAATGGAAAGTGACGGCCAAGCGAGCGGTCCTCGATGAAGATCAAGTTCTGACTCTGTATGACAAAGTACTTATGCAGAACCTATTGCCAGAGGCCAGCTTTGACACCATGGCAACAGATAAGATGGTCATTAACCTTAATAACCGAGATTTTAAAGCCGAGCAACAAGTATTGTTGGTTGGTCCACAATTTGAAACTACAGGAGGCGCAATGCAAGGCAATTTAAAACTGCACACTGCGACTCTTTCAGAACAAGTTCAAGGTCGATATGAAACCATTACACCTTAGCCTATTAGCATTGGTTTTGGCAGCGCCTCAGGCGCTTGCTCTAAAGTCGGATACTCAACAGCCGGTTTACATCAATTCAGACACTCAGCAAGTGGATATGAAAAGTAATCAGGTAATCTTCAAAGGTGATGTGTCTCTGAAGCAAGGCAGTATCAACATAGAAGCAGATCGAATAGTGGTAACGCGCGATTCGAAAACTGAAGCGATCAAACAGATCCAAGCATTTGGTAAGCCGGCGACCTTTTCACAATTAATGGACGACGGAAAAACGCTAAGCGGTCAAGCGACTCAATTGGATTATCACATCTCAACTGATGAGCTAACCATGAAAGGACAAGCACAGCTTGCGCAAGACGGTAATACCATTAAAGGTTCTTCAATTCGTTATCAAATTGGCCAACAAAAACTGGTAGCAGATAGCTCCAAGAACGAGCGTGTAACCACTATCCTACAACCGAACCAAATCGAGAACTGATATGGCAGTACTGAGCGCAAAGAACCTTGCGAAAAGTTACAAAAAGCGCAAGGTTGTGACTGATGTGAGTCTAGAAGTCGAATCTGGCCAAATTGTTGGTCTGCTCGGGCCAAACGGTGCAGGTAAAACCACATCATTTTACATGATTGTAGGCTTGGTGCCTCGTGATGAAGGTATCATCACTATCGACGACCAAGATATTAGTATTCTACCTATGCATAGCCGTTCTCGTATGGGGATCGGCTACTTACCGCAAGAAGCATCAATCTTCCGTAAGCTATCTGTTGAAGACAATATCATGGCCGTTCTTGAGACTCGCCAAGAGTTAACACGAGAAGAGCGCCAAGATAAACTGGAAGATTTATTGGAAGAATTCCACATACAGCACATACGAAACAGTGCAGGTATGGCACTATCAGGTGGTGAACGCCGCCGTGTAGAAATTGCTCGTGCATTGGCAGCAAACCCTCAGTTCATTTTGTTGGATGAGCCGTTTGCAGGTGTAGACCCTATTTCGGTTAACGACATCAAGAAAATCATCGAACACTTGCGCGATCGCGGTCTTGGTGTATTAATCACTGACCACAACGTACGTGAAACCTTGGACGTGTGTGAAAAAGCCTATATCGTAAGCCAAGGTCACCTCATCGCTTCTGGGACTCCGGACGAAGTTCTCAACAACGAACAAGTGAAACAAGTTTATCTCGGCGAACAATTCCGTCTATGATTACATTAGGAACGGTAAGATTCTGAGCATTACAAGGTAAGTAACACTGAATGAAACCTTCATTACAACTCAAGCTAGGTCAACAGTTAGCCATGACGCCGCAGCTGCAACAAGCGATTCGTTTGTTGCAATTGTCGACGCTCGATCTTCAACAAGAAATCCAAGAAGCGTTGGACTCCAACCCGTTACTGGAAGTTGAAGAAGGCCACGAAGAGCCTCAAGCAAATGGTGAAGACAAATCAGCGTCTGAATCTGCTGATAACAGTGCGAACGAAGCCAACGATGCCTCAGAGCCCGACCTTCCAGACAGCTCAGACGTGATTGAAAAATCGGAAATCAGCTCTGAGCTAGAAATTGATACTACTTGGGATGACGTATACAGCGCAAACACGGGCAGCACTGGCCTAGCGCTGGATGACGACATGCCAGTCTACCAAGGTGAGACCACGGAGTCGCTGCACGATTACCTCATGTGGCAGTTAGACTTAACACCTTTCAGTGAAACCGACCGCACCATCGCCCTCGCGATAATCGATGCCATCGACGACTACGGCTACCTAACCCTTTCTCCTGAAGAAATCCACGAAAGCTTCGATAACGAAGAAGTGGAATTAGATGAAGTAGAAGCGGTACGTAAGCGTATCCAACAATTTGACCCACTTGGTGTAGCCTCTCGCAACCTGCAAGAATGCTTGCTACTGCAACTGGCGACCTTCCCTGAAGACACGCCGTGGCTCGCTGAAGCAAAAATGGTGTTAAGCGATCATATCGACCACCTTGGTAATCGCGACTACAAGCTGGTAATCAAAGAAACTAAGCTTAAAGAGGCGGACTTGCGTGAAGTATTGAAGTTGATTCAACAACTTGATCCGCGCCCAGGTAGTCGTATCACACCCGATGACACTGAATACGTCATTCCGGATGTGTCCGTATTTAAAGATCATGGTAAATGGACCGTCTCCATAAACCCTGACAGCATTCCGAAACTAAAAGTAAATCAACAATATGCGCAACTAGGCAAAGGCAACAGTGCGGATAGCCAGTACATTCGCAGCAATTTGCAAGAGGCAAAATGGCTAATCAAGAGCCTAGAAAGCAGAAACGAGACGCTTCTCAAAGTTGCAAGATGTATTGTTGAACATCAACAAGATTTCTTCGAGTATGGTGAAGAAGCCATGAAACCAATGGTACTTAACGATGTAGCATTGGATGTGGACATGCATGAGTCAACGATCTCTCGTGTGACTACACAGAAGTTTATGCATACCCCACGTGGCATTTTTGAATTGAAGTACTTCTTCTCTAGTCATGTTAGTACAGACAATGGTGGAGAATGTTCGTCCACAGCAATTCGCGCTCTCATAAAAAAACTGGTCGCAGCGGAAAATACCGCTAAACCATTGAGTGACAGCAAAATTGCTGCTCTTCTGGCTGACCAAGGGATTCAAGTCGCAAGACGAACGATCGCGAAGTATCGTGAATCCTTGGGTATCGCCCCTTCAAGTCAGCGTAAACGCCTACTTTAAGGCACCAACTGAAAAGGAAAGTCTATGCAAATCAATATTCAAGGCCATCACGTTGATCTTACCGATTCAATGCAAGACTATGTTCAATCTAAGTTTCAGAAGCTCGAAAGGTTCTTCGACCACATCAATCAAGTACAAGTCGTACTAAAAGTTGAAAAACTCAACCAAATAGCGGAAGCTACGCTCCACATAAATCAGGGCGAAATCCACGCGTCATCGAATGACGAAAATATGTATGCAGCAATTGATTCGCTGGTGGATAAATTAGTTCGTCAACTTAACAAGCACAAAGAAAAACTAAACAGTCATTAATCATGCAATTGAGCGAGATACTGTCACTGGACTGCACCAAAAGTGCAGTCCATTGTACAAGTAAGAAACGTGCCCTAGAGATGATCAGTCAGATTGTCGCTGAAAACACGGGCCAAGATTCTACACAACTGTTTGAGTGTATGCTCAGCAGAGAAAAAATGGGGAGTACTGGTATCGGTAATGGTATTGCTATTCCTCACGCAAGAATGCAATCCAGCGACAAAGCTATCGCCGTTTTACTACAATGCGACGAAGCAATTGAGTTTGACGCTATCGACAACCGACCTGTCGACCTTCTTTTTGCTCTTCTTGTTCCCGAAGAACAGTGCAAAGAGCACCTCAAAACACTTTCCTCTATGGCAGAGCGCTTGAGTGATAAGCAAGTACTCAAAATGCTGCGTAAAGCTCAGAGTGACGAAGAACTCTACGACATTATGATTCATCAGTAATCGAGGCAATCACCATGCGATTAATCGTTGTTAGCGGGCACTCTGGTGCCGGGAAGAGTGTTGCCTTACGCGTACTTGAGGATTTAGGTTATTACTGTGTAGACAACCTACCAGTCAACTTACTCGACGCGTTTGTTCAATCAGTCTCTGAGAGCAAACAAAACGTTGCAGTAAGCATCGATATTCGAAATATCCCTAAGAAACTCAAAGAACTAAACACCACGCTAGAAAAGCTAAAGGCTGAGCTGGACGTTACGGTACTGTTCTTAGATGCGAATAAAGAAACGCTTCTCACCCGCTACAGCGAAACGCGTCGGATTCATCCGCTATCACTTGGCAGTCAGTCATTATCACTTGATCAGGCGATTGAGCTTGAACAAGAGATCTTAATGCCTCTGAAAGCACACGCAGACTTAGTTCTGAACAGTAGCGGTCAATCTCTGCATGATCTCAGTGAAACCGTACGTATGCGTGTGGAAGGCCGAGAACGCAAAGACTTGGTGATGGTGTTTGAGTCATTTGGTTTCAAATACGGTTTACCATCAGATGCAGATTACGTGTTTGATGTGCGCTTCTTACCAAACCCACATTGGGAGCCTGCGTTGCGCCCTCTTACTGGTTTGGATGCTCCGATCGGTGCGTTCCTAGAGCAGCATCAGTCGGTACTTGACCTAAAATACCAGATTGAAAGCTTCATTGAGACTTGGCTGCCTCTATTAGAGAAAAACAACCGCAGCTACCTGACCGTTGCGATTGGTTGTACTGGTGGCAAACATCGCTCGGTTTATCTCACTCAAAAAATCGGTGAGTACTTTGCGGATAAAGGACACCAAGTACAAATTCGCCACACTTCACTGGAAAAGAATGTTAAGGAATAACGGTGGAACTAAGTCGTAAAGTATTGATCCAAAACCGCTTAGGGTTACACGCCCGTGCAGCGGTTAAATTGGTCGAACTGGCACAGAGCTTCGATGCGGTGATCACCATCGATAACGAAGAAGACAAAACTGCAACTGCAGACAGCGTCATGGGCTTATTGATGCTGGAATCCGCCCAAGGACAATACGTGACTATCCACGCCATTGGTGACCAATCCGAGCAAGCCCTTGATGCAGTTTGCCATTTGATTGAAGATAAATTTGACGAAGGCGAGTGATTCACTCGCTTTTTTATTATCTCTAGCCAGATATCCCACATATACCCAAGTAACCTCGAGATGCTAGGTTCAGCGAGACTGACTTGGTTTGTAGACGCGGCGGCGATTTAAAGGTTTAGTGGGTCTAAATCAAGAATCGACAACAAAGTATACAAGCCAAGGCAGCTCGCCCTTTGGGAGCGTGTCATTGACCCGATTGCTGCGTCAAACAACTTGGAAAGAGCTGGCTATTACACTGCGTTGTTTTCCTTGCTCTCGAATCAATGACAACGCTCTGAATCCTGCATCTTGAAGTCACTTGGGTATAACTTTCACCTCCTGCTTAAATTCCGATAAATAATTTTGTCGACTTTCATAAGTTGTTATTAAAAGGTGCCTAGAATTAAGTTATTATTCAAAGCATTGTAAATATCAGGAATTGGGAGGAATGAATGGCAGAGCAAATAGAATTCGACCAAGCTCACCAAGCCCTCCAAGAAGTCACAGAAGCACTGGAAAACGGTCGCTTTGTCCATGTTCGTCGCCAACTGCAGGACATGGAACCTGAGGATATCGCACACCTTTTAGAAGCCTCGCCGCGTAAGAGTCGTGAGGTTCTTTGGCAGCTCACCGATCCAGAAGATTACGGTGAGATTCTTGACGAGCTAAACGAAGACGTTAAAGACAGTCTTGTGTCTAAAATGGCTCCTGAAGCGCTTGCAGAAGCGACGGAAGGCATGGACACCGATGACGTGGCTTACGTACTGCGTAGCTTGCCTGACGACGTCTCACGTGAAGTTCTGTCCCAGATGGACTCTGCCGATCGTCTGCGCGTGGAAACCGCCCTATCCTACCCTGAGGATACCGCGGGTGGACTGATGAACACCGACGTAATCACCATTCGTGGTGACGTTGATGTGGATGTTGTCCTGCGTTATCTGCGTATGAAAGGCGAGCTGCCTGAAGCAACTGACGCGCTGTACGTCATTGATGATGAGAGCAAACTGATTGGTGAACTACCGATCACGACGCTGATCACCACGCAACCTGATGTCAAAGTCAGTGAAGTGATGGAAGATGCGGATGATGCGATTACTGTTGATACTAGTGACTCTGACGTAGCAAGCCTGTTTGAGCGTCGTAACTGGGTATCTGCTCCGGTTGTGGATGAAAACCAGCACCTCGTTGGTCGTATCACCATCGATGACGTGGTCGACGTTATCCGCGAAGATGCTGAGCACTCAATGATGAGTATGGCGGGTATGGATGACGACGAAGATACCTTCGCGCCTGTAGTAAAGTCTGCTCGCAAACGTAGTATTTGGCTTGGTGCCAACGTACTTGCTGCACTAGCCGCTGCTTCTGTCTCCAACATGTTTGAAGCGACTCTAGACCAAATGGCTGCGATTGCCGTCCTGATGACGATCGTACCTTCAATGGGTGGTGTAGCAGGCAACCAAACCGTTGCGCTTGTGATCCGTGGCTTAGCACTCGGTCATATCGGTGACTCGAACAAACGCGAACTGTTGATGAAAGAAGCGGCTATCGGCTTGCTGAACGGCATCATGTGGGCGCTGATCATCGGTGGTATTGTAGTAGCCTGGAAAGGTAACTGGATGCTTGGCGGGATTATCTCGGCAGCCATGCTGACCAACCTGCTTGTGGCAGGTGTTGCGGGTGTAACTATCCCAATACTACTGAAGAAGATGAACATCGACCCAGCACTGGCTGGTGGTATGGCGCTGACGACAGTGACCGACGTGATTGGTCTTTCAGTTTTCCTCGGTCTCGCGACCTTGATGATTTAGCCTCAGTAATGACCTGTCGGTAACAAACAATAAAAAAGCCTGATGAACACATCAGGCTTTTTCGTATCTAGCGGTTAGTGAGCTTACTCACCAGCAACCTTCATGGTATCCAACAAGATAGAACCTGTTTGGATTTGTGAGCGTGTTTCTACGTCGCTACCCACAGCCACAATCTGATTGAACATGTCTTTCAAATTACCCGCAATAGTAATTTCAGACACTGGGTATTGGATTTCACCGTTTTCAACCCAGAAACCTGCAGCACCGCGAGAGTAATCGCCCGTGACAACGTTCACGCCTTGACCCATGGTTTCTGTTACCAGTAGACCGGTGCCAAGCTCTTTTAGCATTTGCTCGAAGTTTTGACCTGTCGACTTCACGTACCAGTTATGGATACCACCAGCGTGCCCCGTGGGGTCCATCTTCATCTTGCGAGCGGCATAGCTGGTTAGCAAGTAAGTAGCTAAAACACCATCGGTGATGATTTCACGATCTTGCGTGTATACACCTTCGCTATCGAACGGGCTGGAAGCCAATCCACGTAGTACGTGTGGACGCTCAGAAATGTTGAACCACTCAGGCAATACTTGCTTACCAAGATGATCCAATAGGAAAGAAGACTTGCGGTATAGGTTGCCACCGCTGATTGCCATCACTAGGTGACCAATCAAGCCGGTTGCTACATCCGCAGCAAACATCACCGGGTATTTGCCTGTCTTAAGCTTTTGCGCATCAAGGCGGCTGATGGTTTTCTCTGCAGCGTTGCGACCAACAGTTTCTGGTGTCCAAAGATCATCACGATGACGCGCAACGGTGTAGCTGTAATCACGTTCCATCTCGCCGTTTTGACCCACACCAATCACACAACAGCTGGTGCTATGACGGCTGGATGCATAGCTGGCTAGCAAGCCGTGACTGTTACCGTACACTTTTACGCCGTAGTGACTATCGTAGCTCGCCCCATCGCTTTGCTTAATCGCATCGCTGTAGTTCAATGCTTCTTTTTCAGCAGCAATCGCGACTTGCGCTGCGTAGTCTGGATCGGGAGCATCTGGGTGGAAAAGGTCTAAGTCTGGTACCTCTTTCACCATGTATTCTTTTGGAGCAGGACCTGCGAATGGGTCTTCTGATGTGTATTGAGCAATGTCTAGCGCCGCTAAGACCGTTTGCTCGATAGCAGCTTCACTCAAGTCAGATGTGGAAGCACTGCCTTTGCGTTGACCACGGTAGACGGTGATACCCAGTGCGCCATCGCTATTGAATTCAACGTTTTCCACGTCACCCATGCGAGTGGAAACACTCAAACCCGTGCTCTTGGTGATTGCGACTTCAGCGGCATCAGACTTCGCCGCAGCGATTTCTAGTGCACGTGAAACGGCTTGTTCTAGCTCGGTACGTTGCTCAGCAACCTGCTGTTTAATATCCATTGTCTTTCACATCATGTATTCGATGCACAATAGAATAACAAGAATTTCGCTTTCTCCCCACGATTCTTGTTAAAATAGTCATAATATTAATCAAAACACAGGCAACTGAAATGGCACGTAAGAATCAAAAAGCGCCATGGGAACCAGAAGAAGAGATCATCTGGGTAAGTAAATCCGAGATGAAGCGAGACATGGAAGAGCTGCAAAAGCTAGGTGAAGAGCTTGTAGGCCTAAAGCCAGCTGTTCTAGATAAGTTTCCATTGAGCGAAGACCTACGAGAAGCGGTTGCTGATGCACAACGCTTTAAAAACGAAGCGCGTCGTCGTCAGCTACAACGTATTGGTAAACTAATGCGTTACGAAGATCCAGAACCAATCCAAGCGGCACTGGATAAAATCCGCAACAAGCACTCACAAGCGACTGCCGCTCTGCACAAGCTAGAAGCGCTGCGTGATCGCGTTGTGGAAGAAGGCGATAAAGCGATTGATGACGTAATGGAACTGTACCCAGAAGCGGATCGTCAACGTCTACGTCAACTTGCTCGCCAAGCAGCGAAAGAGAAGAAAGCCGGTAAACCAGCAAAATCTTACCGTGAAATCTTCCAAATTCTTAAAGCGTTTGAAGAAGAAATGTAATTCAACGCTTAAGAACGTAAAAAGCAGACCTTTGTGTCTGCTTTTTTCATGCCGATTTTCTGCTATTACGCCAAGCGATTGAGACTTTCACCGCGTTCAAAGGCGTTAATATTTTCAATCAGAATCTCAGCCAAACGCTGAATCGATGAGTCACTACCCCAGGCAACGTGTGGCGTCAGCAATAGGTTCGGCAAGTGCATATTGGCAATCAGCGGATTATTCTCATTGGCGGGCTCTTGGGTAAAGACATCAACCCCAGCACCAGCAATCTCACCTTGCTTTAAGCCGTCCACCAAAGCTTGCTCATCCACCAAGCCACCACGTCCAGTATTAATCAAAATTGACGTAGGCTTCATCTGCTTAAGCTCCGCCGCGCCAATCAAGTTTTGCGTCTCATCATTCAAAGGGCAATGCAATGTGATGGCGTCCGCTTGCTCAAGAACATCAGCAAAAGAAACATAACCTTCTCGGCACTCAGTTACGCCTTTACGCTCGGCAAACAACACATTCATGCCCAATGCTTTTGCCAATTGTGCGGTTGCTTGACCTAATGCGCCGCTGCCAACCACACCCAAAGTGCTACCTGCAACGTCTCCAATCGGATGCGTAAAGAAACAGAACTGTTTATTGCGTTGCCACTCGCCCGCTGCGATATCTTGGTGATAACCAAACAAGTTACGGCGCAAAGCAAACAGCATCGCGATAACGTGTTCTGGCACAGAGCGGGTCGCATAACCACGTACGTTCGCGACCGCAACATTGTGCTCAGCGCAATAGTTGATATCGACGTTGTTGAACCCCGTGGCCGCCACGGCAATCATCTTAAGATTAGGAAGTAGAGAGAGAACAGCTTGGTCGAGCACCACTTTGTTACTGATCACGATATCCGCATCAGTGAGACGCTCAATCACTTGCTCTTGAGAAGTCAGCTCGTATTCCACCCAATCATGGGCAAAGCTCGGGCGGGGCACCTGAATTTGAACGGGGATGGTCGCGCGGTCGAGGAAGACCACTTTAGGCAGTGACATAACAACTCCTTGTTCACTGCCTAAAGATGAATTTATGGACGTGGCAGTGTTTTGTAATCTGGTAATTTACGCGCTGGGTCGAAATAGTCAAAGATCATCGCTTCCGCTTCCGGGTAAAAATCACAAGGGACAAAAATGCTTCGCACCCAATCGGTTTTCGGATGGTAGAAGCTCAGCTCAGCAGCATGTAATTCAAGTCGTTCAGAGAAGGCTTTCGCTTCTTCAGTTGCATAGAACTCATCGCCCACAATCGGGTGGCCTAATGCTTGCATGTGGACACGCAATTGGTGTGAGCGACCTGTGATAGGCAGTAAGCGTACAATTGTCGTCTTGGAGCCATCAGGATGTTCTTCTCGCTTCGCTACTTGGAAAAGCGTTTTAGATGGTTTGCCATCTTCAAAACACACTTTCTGCAACGGACGATTAGGCCAATCGCAAATCAACGGCAGGTCAATCTCACCCTCTTCTTGCTCTATGTGCCCCCAAACGCGCGCGTAGTAGATCTTGTGCGTCAATCGGTATTGAAACTGTTTCTTTAACGCGCTTTCTGCACGTTTGTTCTTCGCCAGTACCATCAAACCGGAAGTGCACATATCTAAGCGATGCACGACTTGAATATCTGGATACTGCTCAGTGAGTCGACTCCACATGCTGTCATAGTGCTCAGCGAGACGCCCCGGTACAGAGAGCAAACCCGATGGCTTATTCACAGCCAATATTTGCTCATCTTCAAAAACGACATCAATCCAGGGTTCGGTTGGTGGATTGTACTCAAGCATTGCCATGGGCAGGATCTCTACAGAATAAAAACGCGCTGATTATACCCAAGAGCCCTCAAGATGCATGCACAAAACACGTTTAATTTTATCGCCAATAAGGGTCGATATAACTTTTTGAAACAAAGAAAAACAACAAGTCAAATCACCAACAAAAATAAAAACAAAACAACTTGTAAAATTAAATTGACAACCATGCTGGGCATGTTACTTATAGTTCATCGTTGATGAACAAGGACAATAACAAATGGAATCGGCAGTACCAGATCAACCCCAATCCAAAATCTCCCAATTTGTACGCTCGTTGGGTCCCGGCATTCTGATGGCTTCAGCAGCAGTAGGTGGTTCTCACCTTGTAGCTTCAACTAAGGCCGGTGCCATTTATGGCTGGCAACTCGCTGTGCTTATCCTGCTGGTGAACCTTTTTAAATACCCATTTTTCCGAGCCGGCGTACAATACACTATGGGCACTGGCAAAACCTTAGTTGAAGGCTACGCTAAGCTTGGTCGCCCCTACCTGTGGCTGTTCTTATTCCTCAGCTCGGTTTCTGCGGTGATCAACACAGCAGCACTTTTGATGTTCAGTGCTAGCTTGTTGGGTTACTTCATTCCATTTTCATTGTCGATGGCGTCACTCAGCATCATTGTATTGGTCACGTGCTTGGTGATCCTATTTGCTGGTCATTACAAAGCGCTGGATACGCTCTCAAAAGTCATCATGACAATACTGACCATTGCGACATTACTAGCAGTAGCGATTGCGTTTGGTAATCCGGTAGAGCCTGTTGCGAACTTTGAATCCCCTTCTCCGTGGTCAATTGCTGCTATCGGCTTTATCGTCGTGACCATGGGTTGGATGCCAGCACCAATCGAGATCTCATGTTTAACCTCTGCGTGGTTAAAACGCCAAACCAGCCAACAAGAAGTGACAGCGAAATCAGCCCTGTTTGATTTCAACGTAGGCTACATTGGTACGGCAGTATTGGCGTTGGTATTTGTATCGCTAGGTGCATTGATGCTGCATGGTTCCGGCATTGAGCTTAAGAGCTCTGGCGTGGGCTTCTCCCACCAGCTTGTCGGCTTGTACGCTGCGACTATTGGTGAGTGGTCACGCTACCTAATTGCGGTGATTGCATTCTTCTGCATCTTCGGCAGTACAATCACCGTGATCGACGGTTACTCTCGCGTGATCTCAGACTCTCAACGCTTACTGCGTTCACAACCAGAGACCGATCCAAAAGCGACGTCGGCGATCATGCTCACGGTATCGGTATTAGCATTAGGCATTGTGGTGTTCTGGGCTTCAGCACTGCTACCAATGCTGAACTTTGCCATGGTGCTGGCGTTTATGACGACACCGTTTTTCGCGCTATTGAACTACATTCTGGTAAGCAAAACAGACTTACCTAAACCATTAGCGCTGGGTCGTAAATTGAAGTGGTTATCGATTGCTGGCTTGGTTTACTTATTCGGCTTCTTAGCACTGTTTATTTGGTGGAAGTGGCTAATGTAATTAGCTATTTACTGAGCCACTGAGGTAAACAACCCTCAGATAAAGAAAAAGGTCTTCAATTGAAGACCTTTTTTTGTGTGTTTGAACGCTGACTAGTTGTGGCTAACCACAATCAGACGTAGCGAATCTAGCTGAACCTGAGCTTGGTTGATGTAACCTGTTAGCTCTTTGATTTGTTCTTCAATCGATTCAATCTCTTCGTCACGGATGTTCGGGTTAACCGCTTTCAGTGCTTGTAGACGCTCAAGTTCTGCATTCAAGCTTTGTTGCATGTCTTGATGCGCTTGCTGACGTACCTCTTCCACTTTCTGCTCAACCAACGCGTCGCCCGCCTCAATCAGATGATGAACATCTTTCTGTACTGAAGTAACAAGCTTGCTACCAAGGTGACGGTTTACCGGGCTAAGCTGACGGTTAAAGCCTTCAAACTCAACCTGAGAAGACAGATCGTTGCCACGAGCATCCATCATCATGCGAATTGGCGTCTTTGGAAGGAAGCGAGTAATACCGCTGCGTTTTGGCGCTTGTGCATCCACCGCGTAAACCAGCTCAAGTAAGATAGTTCCTACTGGTAGCGCTTTGTTCTTCAATAGAGAAACCGCAGACGTACCGACACCTTCACTCATCAGCAAGTCGATACCACCTTGAATCATTGGGTGTTCCCAGCTGATAAAGTTCATATCTTCACGAGAGAGCGCCGTATCACGATCAAACGTGATGGTGGCACCTTCGTATGGCAAACCTGGGTAGCTTGGTACCATCATATGTTCAGACGGCGTTACCACAAGTGCGTTCTCGCCTTTGTCGTCTTGGTTTAAGCCAATGGTGTCAAACAGAGACAGTGCAAACGTTACTAGGTTTGTGTCACCATCTGTCGATGAAATCTTTTCAACAATTTGCTGCGCTTTCTCGCCACCGTTTGAATGCATCTCTAGTAGACGGTCACGGCCTTGCTCAAGTTGTGATTTCAGCTCTTTGTTCATCTTTGCAGATTCTTCAATCACTTCATCAAGGTTTGAAGTATCGCCAGACGCCAACATTTCAATCAGTGCATCAGAGTACTTGTCGTAAACCGCGCGACCTGTCGGGCAGGTTTCAGAGAACGCGTTCAGACCTTCATCAAACCAACGAGCAAGGATCGCTTGCGACGTACCTTTAAGGTAAGGCACATGGATGTCAATATCACGGTTTTGACCGATACGGTCTAGGCGACCAATACGCTGCTCTAGTAAGTCTGGGTTAAACGGCAAATCGAACATCACAAGCTGGTTAGCAAACTGGAAGTTACGACCTTCTGAGCCGATCTCGCTACAGATTAGTACCTGTGCACCGCCCTCTTCTTGCGCGAAGTACGCAGCGGCTTTGTCACGCTCAAGGATCGACATACCTTCGTGGAATACGGTGGCACGGATACCTTCACGCTCACGTAATGCTTGCTCAAGTTGCAGCGCGGTGCTTGCACGAGAGGCGATAACCAGTACTTTGTCGCTGCGTTTCTCTTTTACTTTCTCAAGTAGCCAGTTAACACGTGAGTCGAATTGCCACCAGCTTGACTCTTCACCTTCAAACTCTTGGAAGATTTCTTCTGGGTAAAGGTTCTTCACCGCGCGCGCTTCTGGTGTCATCTTGCCGCCGATCATGCCTGATACACGCATTGAAGTGGTGTACTGCTGTGGAATGTCCATTGGCATTAGATGTACGTTACGCTTCGGGAAGCCTTTGATTGCAGCACGCGTGTTACGGAACAGAACGCGGCCTGTACCGTGACGGTCCATCAGGTTATCGATCAGCTCTTGGCGCGCTGACGCTTTCGCTTCTTCATCGCTGTCGCTTTCGATAATGCGGAATAGCGGCTCGACATCTTGTTCAGAAAGCAGTTCTGTAATTTGGTTTTTCGCTTCGTCAGGCAGCTTCTCACCAGAGAACAGCGACGTAATAGCATCCGCTACTGGTGCGTATTGCTCTTCTTCTTCAACGAATGCGTCGTAATCGTAGAAGCGGTCTGGATCTAGCAGACGTAGACGAGCGAAGTGGCTCTCTCGGCCTAGCTGCTCTGGCGTTGCGGTTAGCAGTAACACACCCGCTGTGCGTTCTGCCAAACCTTCTACCACTTGATATTCTCGACTTGGTTTGTCTTGGCTCCACTCTAGATGGTGCGCTTCATCGACAACCAACAGATCCCACTCGCCTTCTAACGCTTGTTCAAAACGCTTGCGGCTCTTACGTAGGAAGTCTAGTGAACACAGCACGTATTGCTGTGTATCGAATGGGTTTTCAGCTTCTGCAAAGGCTTCAATACAACGCTCTTCATCGAAGATAGAAAAGTGCAGGTTGAAACGACGCATCATCTCTACCAGCCACTGGTGTTGTAGTGTCTCAGGTACCACGATCAGAATACGTTCAGCACGACCTGACAGCACTTGCTGATGGATGATCATGCCCGCTTCGATGGTTTTACCTAGACCTACTTCGTCCGCGAGCAAAACGCGAGGCGCGTGACGACGACCGACTTCGTGCGCGATGTAAAGCTGATGAGGGATCAAACCTGCGCGCATGCCACACAGACCACGCATTGGGCTCTTGTGTTGTTCAAATTGGTTTTGTAGCGCACGGTAGCGAAGTACAAAGTTGTCCATGCGGTCGATTTGACCTGCGTACAACTTGTCTTGCGGCTTGTTAAAACGAATGTGGTTGCTTAGGAAGATTTCACGCAACACGATCGCCGTCTCTTGCGTGTCTTCACGAGTACCGAAATAGGTGTATAGACCTTCATCTTCCAGTACTTCTTCAACTTTTAATGACCAACCTTCTTGGCAATCGATGACATCACCGACGTTGAACGTTACTCGGGTAACTGGTGCATCGTTACGTGCGTAAACTCGGTTTTCCTCTGATGCTGCAAACATCAATGTCACAGTACGAGCATCCATTGCTACTACGGTACCTAAACCTAAATCGCTTTCCGTATCGCTAATCCAGCGCTGCCCCAAAGCAAATGTCATGAATTGACTACCTCGTTATTAGTTCTTGATTCGTATTTCTTGTTGGTCTACTCACACCCGAAGGCATGGGTAATAGTTTAGATCTGATTCTGGCTTCTGCTATGCCAATCGAGCTTGTCATGCCACTATTGCTGAACATTTTTAAGCCAGCTAAGCATAATAATTCTCTCATAGCCTATGCCCAGAAAAAGGTCGCTAATCTTACTTGAAGCTGTGATTTAGGTCACGTCGAAACGGCTGTAAGGGCAAACTTTTTTTCCTGAATTAGGAATGCAATCAAATTGTAAAAAACTCATGACAATTATTGAGTTGTAAGAAGTAAATATTACGTATACTTCTATTAAGGGGCGCTAAGAATCATTGAACATGATTTGAGCGCATTAAGTACACGATTAGGATCAACACGGGTTTGCTAGTAAGTTGTCTTGCTACTCGGTTGCGCACTAACCGACATTGCCCGACAACCTCTATTGCAAGCAATTAGAGTTAGGAAGAACTTTCCTTCTTAACTTTTAGCCAGCAAAGCCGCACTGCGGCAAGGAGACGCTATGGGCGATACCGATCGGAAACTGTTTGTACTCGATACTAACATTCTTCTTCATGAACCCTTCGCCATCTTCTCTTTCCAAGAACACGATGTCGTCATTCCAATGACCGTGTTGGAAGAACTCGACCGAATCAAAGACAGTAAACGCGATGTAGCAAGGGATGCACGCGTTGCTATTCGCGCCTTGGAAGATCTGTTTAAAGACGCAACACCGGATGAAATCTCTGAAGGTATTCCGGTTGCTAAAGACACCTCTTCCCAAGGCACCATCTCTATTTTGGCGGACTTCGAATTGCAGGAAACCGTCAAAGCCTTCGCCGACAAAGCCGGTGACAACCGCATCCTCAATGCGGTGCTTTACCTGCAAAATAAACGTGCACCACGAGAAGTTGTGCTCGTAACCAAAGACATCAACATGCGTTTGCGAGCCAAAGGTGCAGGTGTACGCTTCGTTGAGGACTATCGTACGGATCAACTGATTGATGATATCCAATACCTCACCAAAGGCTTCCAACAACGTGAAGGCGATTTTTGGAGTGGTGTTGATGAAGTTGATAGCTATGCGCTGGGCGGAAAAACATTCCACAAACTCAGTCGCGAGCCGTTCGAGCCGACCTTTATTAATCAATACGTGATTGATGAGGAGAGTGATTTTGTAGGACGAGTAGAAACCATCAATGAAGATAAAGTCACGCTACTCGATCTCAGTCGTGAGCGCATGATGCATCGACGTGCTTGGGACATTACACCGAAAAACATCTATCAAGGCATGGCAATGGATGCCCTACTCGATCCAGACATTGATTTGGTGATTCTGACTGGTGCGGCAGGTAGTGGTAAAACGCTCCTTGCCATGGCAGCTGCACTGGAACAAACCATTGAAAAAGGCATGTTCGATAAGATCATCGTAACGCGCAACACGCCAGACATTGGTGAGTCGATTGGTTTCTTGCCAGGCTCGGAAGAAGAGAAAATGATGCCGTGGTTGGCAGCGGTGACCGATACTTTGGAAGCTCTGCATAAGAACGACCACTGCACCGAAGGATCCATGAAGTACATCTGTGATAAAGCCAACATTCAGTTTAAGTCGATTAACTTTATGCGTGGTCGCTCGATCCAGAATGCATTTGTCCTGCTCGATGAGTGTCAGAACTTAACCGCTTCACAAATCAAAACCATCATCACCCGTTGTGGTGAAGGGACGAAGATTGTGTGTTCGGGTAACTTGGCACAAATTGACTCCCATTACCTCACACCTGTGACGTCTGGTTTGACTTATATGGTTGAACGCTTCAAGAACTTTGAAGGCAGCGCCAACATTCATCTCAACGGTGTGGTGCGCAGTCGCTTGGCAGAGTTTGCCGAAGAGAACTTATAATAACTATTTTCCTTCCCTTAAAAACAAAAAGAGCGCTCAGTGAGCGCTCTTTTATTCTTTAATAGCTTAACGTTTGATGCTCTAGGCTAAAAGTCGAGATTCCCTATCATCGCTCCTTCGTCGCGGTAGGGAATGACGATCTTTAACGCCATAGCTAATTGGTAGCTAATGCTTACTCAGTGCCACCAACGGTAATGGAATCTAGCTTCAATGTTGGCTGACCAACGCCAACCGGTACGCTTTGACCTGCTTTACCACACACGCCAACACCTCTGTCGATGCTTAGGTCGTTGCCCACCATAGAAACTTGCTGCATCGCCTCAATGCCAGAGCCAATAAGCGTTGCGCCTTTCACTGGGCGAGTGATTTTGCCATCTTCAATCAAGTACGCTTCCGATGCAGAGAACACGAATTTACCTGACGTGATGTCCACCTGACCGCCACCAAAGTTTGGTGCGTATAGACCTTTCTTCACCGTAGAGATGATCTCTTCTGGCGTGTGCTCACCCGGTAACATGTAAGTGTTAGTCATACGTGGCATTGGCAGATGCGCATATGATTCGCGGCGACCGTTACCTGTTGGGTTTACACCCATCAGACGTGCGTTCAACTTATCTTGCATGTAGCCTTTTAGGACACCATTTTCGATTAGTGTGTTGTATTGACCGTTCACGCCCTCATCATCCACATTCAATGAGCCACGCAGATCTTTCAGAGTGCCATCATCCACGATAGTACAAAGCGGAGACGTCACTTGTTCACCCATTTTGCCAGAAAATACGGATGACTCTTTACGGTTGAAGTCTCCCTCTAAACCGTGGCCTACCGCTTCGTGCAGCAATACGCCCGGCCAGCCAGAACCAAGTACCACAGGCATCATGCCTGCAGGTGCTGCTTCTGCTTCTAAGTTCACTAGCGCCATACGAATCGCTTCATCAGCGAATTGGAAGGCTTGCTTCACACCGTCTGTTTCAGACAGGAAGAAGTCGTAACCGAAACGACCACCGCCACCAGCGCTACCGCGTTCACGGCGATCGCCTTTTTCAGCAAGAACACTGATTGACAGGCGAACAAGCGGACGAATATCCCCAGCATAAGTACCATCGGTTGCTGCCACTAGCATTTGCTCATGCACACCACTGATGCTGATAGATACTTCTTTGATCATTGGCTCTTTGGTACGGATGTACGCATCTAGAGACAACAACAGTTCGGTTTTTTGTTGTTTTTCCCAGCTTGCTAGTGGGTTTACCGCATCGTAGTAAGCTTGGTTATCAGAACGCTTGAACGCGTGCACTTTGCCGTTTTGACCTTGCTGCGCAATACCACGCGCTGCAATTGCACTTTGCTTCAAACCTTCTAGTTGAATTTGGTCTGAATAGGCGAAACCGGTTTTCTCGCCTGTGACTGCTCGTACACCGACACCACAGTCAATATTGAAAGAGCCATCTTTAATGATGCTGTCTTCTAGAACGAGAGACTCGTGCCAGCTGGACTGAAAGTAAATGTCCGCATAATCGATCTGGCGCGTCGCAATGCTCGCTAGTGTGTCAGCGATGTCTTGCTCTGTCAGACCGTTTGGGGCAAGGAGTGCCTGTTCTATTTGGTTTATGCTCATAGTTAGCTCTTTTATTTCCGTTTCAATTCATTTTGAAAGCGACTGTGTTGAGTCAGCGGCATATTCTGCCTTACTTGCTGGTTGTGTGACAAATCTATCTCCGCCACCAGCAATCCTACTTGGTCATTCAATTGTTGGTGAACGCTTCCCCAAGGGTCAATCACCATGGAGTGCCCCCAAGTTTGGCGACCACAAGGATGCGCCCCCGTTTGCCCACAGGCAAGAACCCAGCATTGGGTTTCTATCGCTCGTGCTCTTAGCAGTATTTCCCAATGCGCTTCACCCGTGACAGCGGTAAAAGCTGCCGGCACAATGATCACTTGAGCGCCTGCTAAGCGTAGCGCTTTAAACAATTCAGGAAAGCGTACGTCGTAGCAAATACTTAAGCCTACCGTACCAATATTGGTCTCTGCCGTCACGATGCGATTGCCAGCAGTAAAGGTATCCGACTCACGATAACTGCCATGTCCATCGGCGACATCCACATCAAACATATGCAGCTTATCGTAGTTAGCAATGCACTCGCCTTGTGGTGAGAAAACCAACGTTGTAGTAGTCACACCTTGCTCAGTACGAATCGGCATACTGCCCACGATTAAAGTCAGTTGGTTGTGCTGTGCGATATCAGATAAACGCTGTTGAATCGGACCGTCACCCAAGGCTTCTGCATTCTGGTGATACGCCTCTCGGTTGGCAAACTGTGTGGCGTTCTCTGGCGTCACAACCAGCTTAACACCTTGCTCGGCAGCCAATGCACACTGCTTGGCAATGAAGTCCAGATTCTCCTCGATATCTGGGCCGGATGTCATTTGAATGATGCCAACACGTTCCATGTTCTCTATTCCTTGTACGTAAGAAGAGTAACTGCGCGATTATTTCGCTTGTTCGCGCAGCTTTTCTGGCAACTTGTATTCGCCTTTGCTTCGTGAAATCTCTTTTACAGTAGGTGAATCCAGTGGACCTTTCACTTCATAGTTTACTTGCGTGAAGACCTCTACTACAGGAGAAATCACCGTCGAAATCGCCAGTACATACAGCGCTGTTTGAGGGGCGACTGCAAATGCTGTCAGCATTGGAATACCTGATGTAATGTCTGGAGTGAACTTCACTTCCGCATCAACCAAACGTGTGTTCATATCAGCAATACCGCGGATCTGCATTTCACCAGCCAAGGCATCCATCACAATATCGTTGGTGATAAACACACCGTCTTGGATTTTACCTGTGCCCGTAATTGAGTTAAAAGCCATGCCTTTGTCGAATACATCGGTAAAGTCGAGCTGCATCTTACGAATGATAGAATCGAGACTAAACAGACCTAACAATCGCGCAGCACCGCTGACTTCAGTGATCACGCCTTTGCCAAACTCACTAGAAACCTCTCCTTGCAAGCTCTGCGTTTTCATTGCCCACGGAGCACCATCCCAATCTAATTGTGCATCAATTTCGAATGGAGCCTGTTGTATGCCAGAAGTAATACCAAAGCGCTCCATTAAGTCACTGTTGTTTTCACCTTGAACCTTCATGGTAAGATTCGAGTGACTGCGCTCCTTGGTTAGCTCCCACCAGCCATTCATATCGACTCGGTTCTGGCCACTACTGAAGGTGACATTTTTCCACTCAAGGCGGTTATCACGACGTTCAAGATCTACGTTAACCTTACCGACCTTGTAACCTTGCAACCAGAAGTCATCAATATTCAAGGTCAAGTTCGGCATCTCAGCATGGAACTTACGATCAAAATTTGAGATAAGCGGTGCAGCTTGATCTTCACTGGCAAACAGCGAGTTGCGCTCTTTTGTCATCTCATCGAAGCCAGGAATATAAAGATGCAAGTGTTCAAGTGAAACCGATAAATCATAAGGCTTGAGGTAATTCGCTTTCCCTTTTACCTCCTGACTATCCACATCCAATAGCCAGCTTAAGTTCTTCTTACGAGCAGTTAGATCGACATCGTGAAATTCAATACCAGCCAATTGAAGTGTTTGTACGTCTAAATCTATATTAGTTGGTTTAGGGATAGCCGGCGTCGCCATCTCAGAGAGCACAGATGGCTGGTCACTTACAGGAACATGCATCAGTTCAGCCCAGCGATCGATGCTCAGCTCATCCAAGCGAATTGAAGCATGGTGACCAACAATTGGATTCATTCTAAAGCCGCCATTCCCGATCACAAGATTGGTCGCAGTAAGCTCAGGAACGTTACCAGTAATATCGATTTCAGTTTGATATTTCGCACTTGGTAATTGCAAGCGAGCAGAAATCACTTCTTGATTACCTGAAGCTTGTAACTTTGCTGTGCCTGCTTCTCCAGTCGCCTTAGCTAATGGATATGGGTATTCGCTTGCTAATTGGTTCAGTTTCGCAATGACATCCACTTGGTAAGTAAAACCAACATCATTGAGTTGAAGCTCAACATCCATCTGCCAAGGCGCATGACCAGAAACTAAATTTAGCCAACGTTCACCTAAGTAGGGTTTTAGCGGGTCGACTTCCCAATCCCCCAAGGTGTTAATGGTCACGTTATAGCCTTGCTCAGCATTCTCCCCACGAAAATCGAGAGAGATGGGTTGGTTTAACAACTTGGCAGATAAGCCCGATGTCGTCACAACATCGTTATCAAACTTGATTCGCCCTGTCGCACTTTCTAGTCGCATTGGTGGCGCATCAATATCAACACGATTATTTTTAAGATCCGCGTACCCCCAAGCTCGCGCATCTTTTTCCATATCAAATGGAATATTTAACTGAAACTCTGAATAAACCGGACCACTTACTTGCAATGCCGTCAATGCAGCCCCAACAGAGTCAACTAATGGGGTTGCCATCATGTAATCGCGAACTTCATTCCCTGACGCGCTTGCTTTGGCCTCAATTTCGATGTGACCACCTTCGGCCAATTCGGGAATGCGCCCTGTGATACGTTTGGCTTTAACACCATTCAATGTCGCCGATTTGGAATCCAAATACATCGCATCATTTTCAAATAACAGATCCAGTTGTAAGTTGGTAATGGTTGGCCACGCAGTATCAAAACTGAACTTTGCATCCTTTAGCCCAACCCAAGCTTGGAACATGCCATTGTGCTCTTTGTATGGAAAATCACCCAGTTCGCCATACCAAAGTAGTTTTGCGGTATTGACCTTACCACCTTGAATCGCAGTAGATAGGTAATCTGTCAGATCTTGTCCAAGTGCCAGTGTCGGTAGATAACGCCAAGTTTCGCCCGCATTATAGAGATCCGCTTCGGCATAAAACGACAGGAATGGACTTTGCTCTTTCGGGAAATCCAAACGGAATGCGCCAAGCACCTGTAGATCCGGTGTCGCCGCGGTCACTTTGTCCGACCACAGACGCCAGCCCTCTTCATCTTGCTGCCAAATGATGTCCACTTCACCTTGCTTAATATTCAAAGGGGCTTGAAACACATCACCATACGGGAAAACATCATCGATCACCGTGACTTTTGCTTTTGCTTGATCTAGGTTACCCGCCACCTTACCTTGCACATGATTGAAACCCGGAAGCAGTTCCCATTGGGTTAAACCTAGCTCATCCACTTCAGCAGAGTAACGCAGCGTATCTAAACCACCATTCATTGCTAGACGAATGTCTTCCACTCGCCCCTTTGGCGCGAGCTTATCGAGGAAATCGGTAGTAGATTCAGACTTTGGCGCCAATTTCACCAAAGGTGTTAGCGCTTCAATATCCAATTGAGAAAGGTTGAGTAACCAACCATCTGGCTGCCAATCAAAAGCCACATCCAATTCAGGCCATGGCCTGTCATCCGTGCGGACTTTTAGTGAGTGACCATTTACTTTCCAACCCTTTTTATCTGGTGAAAGCTTGAAAATACCCGACTCTACGAGCAATTCGTGGCGACCTTTCTCATTCCACACCAGCTCAGACGGCTGCAGATCGACGTAAGCATAACTCGGTTGGCTATGTCTTAGTGTAAGCCAAGTGTTGAGGCTGACTTTGCCCGACTCCACGCCAGATTCATTTTGCATGTAAGTCGTTAGCCAAGGTGTCACAGAAACCTCTTGAGCACTCACATAAAACTCGCCGGAGACATCACGCAACGATCCATGATCTGTGAAGTTAGCGCGCACTAACAATGAATTGAGACTCGCATCGGCAATGCTCACTGTACCTTCGGCTAAGTGATGCTTACCTTGGTTACTCCAGCGGAGTTGTTCGATATCTAAACGACGAGTTTCACCTGAGATGGACTTATACCAAACTTGAGATGTGGTAATAGTAAAATCTTCAAATTGGCGTAATAGTAACGAATCTAACTTATCAATAAGAGTCGACTCATTACTTCTTAATTCAGGTTTTTCCGGTGCCGTTGGACGCTCTTCTATTGATAGAAAGTCAATATTTCGGATATCTAACGCTAAATCTCGAATAGTTAAGTCAGCAACAACTGGCTTAAGTGACAAGAGTGACTGGATAAGGTCAAACTCAATTTGAATCTCATCAACAGCGAAGCTTGCATCTTGGTTGTTTGGTAGATTCGCCTGAAGACCTTGCAGGGCGATTGAAGGGTGACTGTTTCGCCATGCGCCACTCACGCTAGCGATAGAAAAGTCAAAACCTGTGCCTTGCTTGACCCAGGTTTTGATTTCATCTTGAAAGTGATTAAGTTGTGGCAGCGCTATACGTAACGTGGTGACAAGAATGGCCAACGATACCAAAATTGTCACTACACCCCACGCAATAACGCGTCCGAAACGGTTAAAACCAGAATTCACAAATATTCCAATTACATCATCACAACATCAAACTGCTCTTGAATATAAAGAGGCTCAGCTTGAATGCGCACTTGCTTACCAATAAAGACTTCTAATTCAGCTAAGGCATGAGACTCATCACCAAGTAGCGTTTCTGCAACCGATGGTGAAGCATACACAACAAAGTTATCGGCGTCGTAAGCACGATTAACTCGAGTTATTTCACGCAAGATCTCGTAGCACACTGTTTCTACAGTTTTAACGCTGCCACGCCCTTCACAAGTAGGACAACCTGAACAAAGGATATGTTCAATACTTTCACGCGTGCGCTTACGCGTCATCTCAACCAAACCAAGCTGAGTAAAGCCATTAATGTTGGTTTTCACTCGGTCTTTCGATAACGCCGTTTCAAGCGAGGTTAGTACTCGCTTACGGTGCTCTTCTGATGCCATATCGATAAAGTCGATAATGATAATACCGCCTAGGTTACGCAGACGCAGTTGACGGGCGATAGCTTGAGTCGCTTCAACGTTAGTATTAAAGATTGTTTCTTCAAGGTTACGGCGGCCAACAAACGCACCGGTATTGATGTCGACCGTGGTCATGGCTTCCGTTTGGTCAATAATCAGGTAACCACCAGACTTGAGTTCAACTTTGCGCTCCAAAGAACGTTGGATTTCGTTCTCGGTGTCATACATATCGAAGATAGGCTTATCACCTTCGTAAAGCTCAAGCTTATCCGTTAACTCTGGCACATACTCCGAGGTAAACTCTTTTAGATTCTCGTACTCAAGGCGAGAATCGACCATGACTTTATCAAGCTCAGTGCCGACAAAATCACGCAGGATACGTTGCGCTAAACCTAGTTCACCGTACAAGGTAGAACGAGTTTTGTATTTTGAACGACGCTCCATCACTTTTTGCCACAAGCGCTTCAAGAATGCAGCGTCTTGCGACAGTTCCTTCTCATCTGCACCTTCTGCTGCAGTACGAATGATAAAGCCGCCGTGCTCATCACAGTAATGATTCACGACTTTCTTTAAACGCTCACGCTCACTTTCGCTTTCAATACGTTGAGAAACGCCAACATGGCTGGCACCAGGCATAAAGACTAAATAACGAGAAGGAAGGGTAATATCCGTTGTCAGGCGGGCACCTTTGGTACCAAGTGGATCTTTCACTACCTGAACAACAATATCCTGTCCCTGGCGAACCAATTCAGAAATATCTCGAACCTGAAATTGTTGTTTTTCGTTCTCAGCCACACATTCAGTATGAGGAACGATATCTGACGCGTGTAGGAATGCCGCCTTATCTAAGCCAATATCAACAAACGCCGCTTGCATACCAGGTAATACACGGCTTACTTTGCCTTTATAGATATTGCCAACGATACCACGACGGGATTCTCGTTCTATATGAACTTCTTGTAGCACTCCACCTTCAATCATGGCCACGCGAGTTTCACTCGGGGTCACGTTTAGCAGCAACTCTGCACTCATGTGCACACCTCAAAAACAATTATAAAAATTCTTGGAGTAGCTGGTCAGTTTCAAAAAGAGGTAAGCCCACTACGGCGTGATAACTTCCTTCTATACGAGTGACAAATCGTCCCCCGAGGCCTTGAATACCGTAACTGCCAGCTTTATCGCATGGTTCCCCTGACTGCCAATATTGTTGTATTTCTTCTTCGGTCAGGTTCTTAAACCATACATCAGTGATGACAACCACTGAACGTTGTTGTTCGGAAGACACGACACTGACTGCTGTCATGACTTGATGTTGGCGTCCAGATAGGAGATCTAGCATTCGCTTAGAATCAGCATAACTCTTGGGCTTCTCTAACACTTGGTTATCGCACACCACCACAGTATCTGAACCCAATACAATCGAATCAGGCTTAGCTAATGCTAAGCCTGCTTGGGCCTTTTCCGTAGAGAGACGCAACACGTAGTCTTTTGCCTGCTCATGATCTTGTTTTGCTTCCTCTATATCAGGAAGTACAATATCAAATTCATAACCTAACTGAGCAAGCAGTTCTTTTCTCCTCGGGGATCCCGAAGCGAGAACCAGAGACAAGCCTTTAATCAAAACGCTACCTTACGTGCCATAAACGACGAATCCGTCGCATCAACAAAAACATCCATGGCCAGAGTATACAGTTAATTGCAGCCGTCCACAGAGATAATGGATTAAATACTACGTCTTGATTCAAATATTCCCCGCAGAATATCAATACTTCTAAAAGCACAGTCAAAGCAGCAATTAATATTGACTGCTGCCACAGTGCCATATTGCGAATAACGAGAAAGTTCAGCGCAACTAGGTATATCACTATCGACATCATCATGCCGCGAATACCAAGCGTAGAGCCTATCAAAATATCCCACAATAAACCCAGCACCAAAGCTGAGCCGACATTGACACGGTTAGGTAGTGCCAGTACCCAATAACAGGTCACGAGAAACAGCCAAGAAGGTCTTAGTAAGTCCAATACCCCCGGCCAAGGGATCGTCTGCAATGTTAAAGCGACAAAAAAGCTAACACCAATGACGAGACGGCTTCGAAATACACTATTGGCCATTGCTTACCTCATGTTCTGTGTCTTCTTCTGCATTCGACTGCAAAACTTTGTGTTGTCTGTCTTCATTCGGCCAAATCAGCAGCAAGTATCTTAAGCGGTCAAACTCAACCACAGGCTCCGCTTTAATAGAAGCGAACTCTTGTCGAGTATCGTGATCGACGACTGTCACATTCGCAACGGGGTAACCTTCAGGGTAAATACCGCCTAGGCCAGAAGTAACCAATAAGTCCCCCACTTGGATATCGGTACTAGTCGGAATATGCTCTAGTTGAATTTCATCAATCTCACCATTTCCTGACGCAATGACTCGTATATCGTTACGAATCACCTGTACTGGGATGGCGTTCTTTGCATCAGTGAGTAATAGCACGCGAGCATTGTGCGCAGCAACAAACGTCACTTGACCGACAATACCTTTTTCATTGATCACTGGTTGGCCAACATATACGCCGTCGATCTTGCCTTTATCAACCACCACTTGATGACGATATGGTGAAGTATCTACCGCCATAACTTCGGTAACCACTTTCTTCTCGTCACGCACAAATGAAGACCCTAGCAGCTTGCGCAGACGTTGGTTTTCTTCTTTGTATTGGTCAAGCAAGATAAGTTCACTCTTAAGGCGTAGCACCTCGCGCTTAAGACTGCGGCTGTTTTCAAGCAACGTTTGGCGGGTATTCATGCGTTCAAACGCCCCATCAAACATGGTACGAGGCAAGTTAGCGGCATATTGAATAGGTGCCACCATACTATTAAGTAAGTATCGGACACTTGAGAATGTGTCTAGACGACTGTCAGCAAGCATTAAACTAGCAGAAACTATGACAGCAAAAAAAAGACGGAATTGCAGAGAGGGGCCTCTGCCAAAAATCGGTTTCATCTTGTTTTTGACCTGATCGCTACTATCATCATTGGCCTTTGTTTGGCAACCTTATTGCTGAGCAGAGTAGATGAGTAATCGTTTGATTCCAATCAGAAAATAAGCTTGTAGCATGAGTGGATTAATAAGAGTCGTGAACAAGAAAATGAAGCCCTGTATAGAAGGGCTTCACACTCTTACTTATTCTTCAGAGAAAAGATCGCCACCGTGCATGTCGATCATTTCTAGTGCTTTACCGCCACCACGAGCAACACACGTTAGTGGATCTTCGGCGATAACCACTGGAATACCCGTTTCTTCCATTAGGAGGCGATCGAGATCTTTCAGTAGTGCACCACCACCTGTAAGAACCATACCGTTCTCAGAGATGTCCGATGCTAGTTCTGGTGGACACTGTTCTAGTGCAACCATCACTGCTGATACGATGCCAGATAGCGGCTCTTGTAGCGCTTCTAGGATTTCGTTTGAGTTCAGGCTAAAGCTGCGTGGCACACCTTCTGCAAGGTTACGACCGCGCACTTCGATCTCTTGAACTTCATCGCCAGGGTATGCAGAACCGATTTCGTGTTTGATCTTTTCAGCCGTTGCTTCACCGATCAAACTGCCGTAGTTACGACGCACGTAGTTGATCACAGCTTCATCAAAGCGGTCACCACCGATACGTACAGAAGAAGAGTAAACCACACCGTTTAGTGAGATAACCGCAACTTCAGTTGTACCACCACCGATATCAACCACCATTGAACCTGTTGGCTCAGATACGCGCAGGCCAGCACCAATTGCCGCCGCCATTGGCTCATCAATTAGGTAAACTTCGCGCGCACCAGCACCTAGTGCAGATTCACGAATCGCACGACGCTCAACTTGAGTAGAACCACAAGGAACACAAACAAGTACGCGTGGGCTTGGTTTAAGGATGCTGTTGTCGTGCACTTGTTTAATGAAGTGCTGAAGCATTTTTTCTGTTACGTAGAAGTCAGCGATAACGCCGTCTTTCATTGGACGGATAGCTGAGATATTACCTGGCGTACGACCAAGCATTTGTTTTGCTGCATGACCGACAGCAGCAACGCTTTTTGCAGAACCTACACGATCTTGACGAATAGCAACTACAGAAGGTTCATCTAGGACAATACCCTGTCCTTTTACGTAAATTAGAGTGTTGGCAGTACCTAAATCGATAGATAGGTCGTTAGAAAACATGCCACGAAGTTTTTTAAACATACTCTTCGCTCATCCTGCAAAAATTTAGAAGACAAAAATTGTCCTAAATGTACCAATGCCTCGCTGACACAGCAAGGCATTGGAGTACAAACATGGGCTGAAACCCTCAATTTCTTGCAGATTCCTTACCTAGAGCAAATAAACGCGCCTTAATTCCCTCCAGTCAGACCCGGTTCACCTCGATAAATCACCCTATCGTTACCTCGGTTGATACCAAAAGTAACAATGGTAGATGGATTTTCTTCAGAACCATCATTATCCCAGTCATATTTGAGCCAAGGTAAACCATTTGCAGAGTCATCTAGATCCAACCAAACTTGCGATTGCTGTCGAACTTCATTCTTACAACCTTGTTTAGCCGTTAAACGCTTTCTATCAGAATTTGGAAGCATGCCATTTGTAACTTTAGCACTCAATATTTCACTATCCGATGAATCAAGAACCTGAAGGTTGATATCACAGGCAGTAATACCATCAGGACTACTCCAAATTAGCTTATCATTACCTTGCTCGACAGCAGAAACAGTTGTTCGGTTATCATTGGCACTGATAACAAATCGACTCTTGTTCCAATACTCTACTCTAAGTGGAATGCTTAGAGCCTCTCCCTGCTTTCCACCTACATCATCCAAAGCCATACGCCCATATCTAACGTCAGGTTGAGACAACAGTTGTTGATCTACAGTGCGAGATTGCTTGCCATCATTACGTTCTGTTAGAAATAGAGTAGGGTCAATATGTGCAGTCTTCGTACTCGCTGTTTTATTGAGGGACAACGAAATTGATGACTCTGTAGGACTATCTGTTGATACTTTTGAGTTAAATGGACCATCTAAATTACCCGCTTTGCTCCAATCAACAGAATTAACCCAAGTTTTACTCCAAATTGCACCAGACCAGTTTTTACTCGTTAAATCAGAGTCCAAAATGCTTAGTCGTTCAGAGTAGCCGCCAGCTAGATGCAGGTCAGCTTTCAAAGAATCGGCAAAACCGCCATAGTTCTGCGTAGCATACCCGTCAGCGTTGTACGCAGTAACTTCAAACTTAACTGACGCAAAGTTTTGCCCCATGTAAACAGAGTCATTCTGGTTATCAGGATAAGTCCACTCAGTTCCTGTCACTTTAAAATAATCAGGATAGAAGCGACCAATTGTTAACTTGCCATCTGCAATTTTAAAGGCCTTGCTGCCAAGATACAGAGATCTCCCAATATCATCGCCATTCTCATCTTTAGCGACTGGTGCCTCAGCAATAAGTTCGAAAGCACCGACTTCTGAAACCGATTGATCAAATGTCACACTGCCGTTAGACCATTTACTTGGCTCTGGTAACTTCTCATTCAGAAGTTTGGCTAATGAACCATTGGACGGGTACTTCACTTTATTACTAACAGTAATAGTCTTCTCTTGGTAGTTCTCAGCAACTGAACCGTCATCCTGCAGCGCAGAAATAGTTAGTTCAAAAACTTCACCAGCAGCAACAAACCCCGAAGAGCAGCCATTTTCACTGTTGCTGCACTCTCCACTCTTATCACCACTCCTTGCAGTTACTTTCAGTTTTGAAGGAAAACTAACGAAACTGCCGAATCCATCCGAGTCATCAACTCCTTCAACACTTGCTTTAAGTTTTACCTTTCCAGCTTCAGCATATTTCAACTTAAAGAATGCCTTGCCTTCACTATTAAAATAAACATTAGGCAGGTACTTATTAGCCCTGGTTAATTCAACAGTTGAACTCCATTCCGGAGTCTGATCTTTCACTTTTTTCTTGTAAGAAATCACAACAGGTTGAGAGCTATCGACTGGTGCTACTTCATAATCAACAGACATATTAACACCGCGAGACTCCCCCCCATCTTCTGTGCGAGTTGAGCAAAATGATAGATAATCCTCGCCGGTAGTTTCGCGGCTAGCGACTACATCATTAACATTCACCGCTAGCACATTTTGAGCAAAGGTTACATTACAATTATCAGCGGATAGTGGCCCGCCATTAATTCGACATCGCGCCCCTTCAAAGCCAAACTGTGGTACAGAACTTTGACCAATACCTAAAGTAACATTACCAGCTCTTGAACCTTGCAGTTCAAGCTGAGTTTCGTTCTCAAACTTTACATTTGTACCACCAACCCAGTTGGCAACATTATTGTCTGCAGATGGAAGTAAAGTGACAGAGAGAGGTTTTAAGCTGCCATCATCATATGCATCTCTAGGATATTGCTCAGTACAACTTTCATTCATACAAGCTCTGAGTGTGACATCTGAAGCCTGACACGTACTACCCGAGCCGGCGTAGTCGAACTCAAAATGATGAATACCGTCCGTTAATCGCGAGTACTTGTCCGCACAAACTTTGAAATTATCAATTTCATGCAAGTTCGTTGCGGCACCAGTTGATGCTGTAACTGACAAACGGAAGTTTGTTGGAGCTTGGCTAAAGTGTCCTTCTGTACGTACATCAAAGTCTGAAATAACGGTATTCCATTCCCCACGATTAACACTTCTTTCAACCTTCAACATCATATGCTGACCATCTCTTGAATTCAGAGTGATCTTATAGCGATGTAAATCGTTATGGTTGTCGATGGAACTCGAGAACTGCTTACCTTTTACATATCCGTAGCCCTTCAGCCACTTTCCTTGATTGTCTTGAGAACCCGAGCCACGAATACCAACATTGTCTGGTTTCCCCGTCCCATTTGGTCTTGTTTCTCCACCCTCTTGATAGAAATTGCCGTACTCATCAATACCTATACCTAGCCAGCCACCAGCAAACCCTTCAACATCACTGCTAACCTCACCACCATGGTATTCCTTGAGCTTCATCCCATAACCAAGGGGGCCACCAAAAGCACCAGTCTTAGGTGGCACATTTGCATCAGAGATAACTAAGGCAATACCATCACCTCCACTATAACCACCTCCGTATGCATAATGTTCAAACTCGATTTCTAAGTAGTTTTGATCTGACGGGAAAATGTAGTTATATGCAGAAGCCGTGGCTTGACGTTGTCTATTTGCATTCAGACGGAATTTATTTCCGCGAATTTCAGGATCAGTACTGTCACCGAATCCCATCACAGACCAGTTTGTAAGAGAGCCTGAGTCAAAGTCTTCAGGTGGCAACGGTTTACATTGAATAGGCTCTGGGTCAGGAACCATATCAGGACACACGACTTCAAGAGTATCGAGCGGGCAATTACCTATGGTTTGCGGCCTATTACAGTTAGGTTCATTGACACCACAGTAAATTTTTTCCTGATGAAAATCTGTCGAATACCCAGCGACTTCACCGCAAACACTAGAGTTTTTGACCGTCGCTTTATGATATGCGCGAATTGCATTTGTGTAAGCATAAACACCTAGCCTTTGATTTTCTCCAGAATTTTCTAGCTTAACTTCTGAACCTCTTGAAGTAACTTGGCCACACACTAAAGAATTTTTGATGCCAATTTGATGCAGCGCTACAAGGTTCCCATAGACAGAGTTCCCCCCTCCTGCGTTTTCAAGCTTTATTTCTTCTCCGCGGCTTTGGATGTTTCCGACAACTTTCGTTCCTTTTAAAACAACATCGTGCAATGCTTCGATATCACCGTAAATTTGATTATTCGAGTTTTCTGTTTTTACAGCTCCACCTCGACTTGTCACAGATCCACGCACTACGGTCTTCTTCAATACAACATCACCATGAGCGACCACATCACCATCAATAGTATTGCTATTTTTCTCTGTTTTTATTTGCCCTCCATCACTAGTAACGTCACCTTTGACAGTGACTTTGGAGAGTACGATATCCCTCGCCCCCCAAATATCACCATCAATAACATTCCTATTACCTTTAACTTCAATGCTATCCGTATGGCTTGTAACATTTCCTGTTACATCAGCGCCTTCAAAGTATATTTTTCCATGAGATGAATAAACAGAACCATTTATGTCGATATTATTTTTTAGTTCAACACTTCCATAAGATTCGATATTGCCAAATAGCTGAACTTGGTTGCTACCTTTAACATAGCTAGTCTTGGAAAGAATATTAATAGAGTAGGCTGAACTACCAATTACATTTTTCCCTTTAAATTCGACATCACCATATACATGGATATTCATGTGTCGATTCGACATAATTGACTGCCCTTTACTCAGGTATAATCCGTCTCGACAAACATAGTCATTATCACTGTTATAATAACCATTACACAGGTTACCTATCGACTTCATTTCTCCCTTGGTCAAAGACCAATAAGGCGTCATGTCATAGCTTTCCGCAGATATACATTTGAAAGAAAATAAGCTAATGAATATTGCGCTAAAGAGTACCTTTCTCATAACTTTAATCCTTAATCCATATCTCTTGTCTGCGTTCAACTAAATTGATCCCACTACCACATTGCACTGCCGCCTCAATCCGATAAAACACTTGATTATCAAGTTTTTTATCGCCCCCTTTGCACTCAAGACGAGCCAAGGAGCATTTCCCAAAGTCTAAATTTGTTGCGTTACCATTAACTTTGTCACGACAATTCTCTTCCACGTCTGGGGCAGAATCCCCTAAGGGATATATTTCAGTTAAAGCCCACTCAGTTGCCGATTGAGCAAGAAACCATGCCTGCGTACCAAGAAACTCTTTTGTCACAAGAGTTTGGTTTGACCAATTTATCTTGGTGATCGACGTCGCCATATAGCCCATAACAACAATGACGAATAAGCTAACAATAAGAACATTGCCTCTTTGGTGTTTGTTTCTATGGAACATTGAGTACCTGCACATCTTGTTGGTAAACGCTCACTTCATCATTTTGCTTAAAAGCGAATTTAAGGTAAACAATACCGCCGAGCTGCAAACCAGTATTGGTATAGTTAAAAGCACTTTGTGAAGATTCGATATTTTCCACCGTCACACCATTTCTTGTTAGCAGACCACTGTCACTAGGTAAGACAGGTTGTACAATACAGTAACGAATCACCGAATCGGGTTTGTACAAATAAATACGAGCAGCAATGGATTGACTTGCAAGTGGGAGAGGTAGTGCAAAGCTATAATATTGCGCATTGCCCTCGCCATCATTGGTTTGGATCGGTAAATCGCTGTCAATAGCAAAACTGTTCCATGATGTAGGCGAAGTGCCTGCAGGTGAATCAAACAAGTCTTCATAGCGCGTTGGATTAATAACGAGCCTTAAATTTTCAGCGCTTTTTATCGTTCCACCCGGAACTTGCTCGCCTGTAACAAATAGCAAGTTTGAAGTTCCAGGCTTCTCAAAGTAATACCCAGAGTTATAAGTAGGCACAAACTCCAAACATTCTGAGCCGCCGGAACTTGTTATACGGAAACTATTAGGGACTGCATGTCGAATTTCACGCGAGAGTTTTTCCAATACAAATTGAGCTTGGGTTTGAATGCGTTGCCGTGAGTTTGCATCTACAAAGCCTTTGACACCGACTTGCACATACCCTGCGATTCCTAGCACGATGATGCTACCAATAACGATAGTGACCACCATTTCGATAAGCGTAAAACCTTTACTTTCAACTCTCATCAGTAATTGCCTCTGTAAGCAAATAGAGAGAAGCTCTGTGCGTTGCCTGCATATACTTGTAATTCAATATGCTTAATTTTATCCACGTCTTCAGGCTTTTTGAATTCAACCTTCACTCGCACACGAAAGTTTTTGTATGTGTCATTGGCACTCGAGCCGATCACATCTTGCAAAGCATATTGAGGCACGCCAGCAGGGCAATCAGCTTTCGTTTCGCTAGTAAACCAGCAGCCGATATAGTCATCAACATCATTAAATGTCGAAGGGGTTGATTCACCATCATCTGCTTTTAGGTCTGAACAGTTCGGCGCACCATCTTCACCGCAACGTAGCCAACCGCCATTGATATCACTATTGTGGTCAAAATTCCGCGATAATATTTGAGACATCATACTTTGCCCCAGAGCGACCGCGCGAGATTGATAATGCGAACTAGAAGCCTCTTTTATTGGAGGGATAAGCGCAGAAGAAAAAATGGTCATAGCAACCCCCAATAAAATAATCGCAATGATCATTTCAATTAAGGTCATACCTGATTGCTCTTTAGAGAGTATTTTCATGAGCAAGTTCGCTTTTCTATGTACCCTTGGGAATTGATGTGTATCGAGCAGGTCTTGCCACTGCCATTTTCTGTAATACGAATCGTCGGTGTTGCACCACTCGGGTTGCCTAGCAAATTAAACTCAAGATCCAAACTAGGGGAAAATGACACTCCATCAGGCATTAACCAGTCACTTCTTGAATCAGCTTGAGAGGAACACGATGCTTTTGAGCCGATGCAGTTGTTCGTTACGCTTAAGATAAAATCGTTTTTATCAACGCTGCTAGTATCGCTAAGGTTGGATTGCATGCGGTTGACTTGCACCTGACGAATAACCGCTATTGCTTGATCCTGTACCGCAGCAGCAGGAATACCGGCACTTAAATAACGGCTAGCGGCATAAAGTGACATAATAGAGAGGATAACGATCACCATGACCAACTCAACAAGAGTGAATCCCGATGAAATATGGCGAGCTTTCATAGGGGCAACCTTACTTCAACAACAAGCGATTAAATTATAAGCAAAAAAAAGGAGGAATTTTGGGCAAGGATCACACTTTACTATTATTTTGTGAGTAGATTGTTAATGGTAAAAATCACTCCTCTGATTTACCCATCTCTTGTTCAATACGATCATAAGTTGCTTTATTGCTGAGGGTTTCAGAAACGTGCTCCGCGGTTTGCTTGGTTTGCTCCCACTTAGCTTCGTAAGTTTCTGGCTCAAAGCTGATAAATCTTGGCAATACCACATAACCAATCACACCTAAAATAATAAGCACAACCACAAACTCTATTGCACTAAGACCGGATGATTTACGCATATCTACCATTCCAAGATTAACCAAAATAGAGAAATAAAGGCCAGACTAGGCTGGCCTTACTTCTAACTTATTGACAATCTGTACCTTTAACAATTTCAGTTTTAGCCGGAGTATTGTCATCTGAAGCGGCGTGATATTTTACACAATTACCATCATAACCTTTTATACCATAAGTAATCGTAGTCTTAGTGGTACCGCCTTTCAAAAGCTCCCAGTCTTGTTGCAGGCCATCAACAACAAGATTTAAAGCTGCAGAAGTTGAATCTGGATATCCATGTTGAAGAGCGATTGTGCTTCCTGCATAACTAATCCCTTTATCATCTCCTTTTTCTACACCGTTAATTGCAGCCTTACCATAAACAATACCAGCAGCACCATCGATCGCCCCCTTCAAGCCTTGAATTGCAGATTCACGAGCATCATCTTGTAAGTTAAGGAAGCGTGGCGCAGCCGTTACCGCTAGGATACCTAGGATCACAATTACCACCACAAGTTCGATAAGGGTAAAACCACCTTGTCTTTTCATTGTTTCTCTCTCTTTTATGTAAACATGCAGAGTGACTGCAACGTTAAGGTCGCACGACCAGTTGTGTTATTGCTTAATTAATGCAGTAGAGCGGAACTATACTCACTAGTTAAGCGAAATCTGCGTTGATAAATTTGTACTCTATAACTGAATAATTAGCTTACAAATTTCCAATTATTGATACGAAGTTATTATACCGAATTGCTGTCTCATTTATAGCACTAAAGTGTCAAAAAACTTACTTTGCCGAATTTTCGACATCAATTTGCAAATGGTTACTGCTAAAGGTCACTAATACCAATTTATGATTTGAATACCTATATATACAAAGATATTCATCACCTTTGAGTACCCTATTAATTTCTAACAAGTTAGCCGTCATAATCTTACGTTGAGGATAATGAACCGTCAGCCAATCGTCACAATCCAACTGTTCACGATCATCAAGTGGTAACACTAACCCTGCTTCAGTCATTAACAACACTGAACCATCAACCTCGATAGAATCTGGTTCACCTCTCATCAACCATATACTTCGATAGCGATTGACACTGTCTAACATCCAGTTTTTGGCTAAATTTGCTCCGGTATTATCTAACTCTTTTTGCAGAGGTGTTAAGCTCTCTAACAGTACGACTAACACCACAACGACAAGAGTCCCCCACAATATAAGCCTTGCACTTGCTCGGTTTTCAATCACACTTTAGCCTTTGATTATATCGAGCATCCCCCACATAGGAAGGAAGATACCCAAGGCTAAGACCATAACCATACCTGCAACAATCACCAAAAGTAATGGCTCTATTCGTGCCGTTAGGGTTTTAAGATCATAATCTACTTCTCGGTCATAAAAGTCTGCGACTTCGAGCAATAATTCATCAATTCGACCCGTTTCTTCGCCGACAGCAATCATCTGAATGACCAGTGGTGTAAAAATTTTACTGTTCACTGCCGTCACAGAAATGGTGCTACCCGCTTCAATGGAAGACTTCATCTCTATTATTCGGTTCTCAAGAAACTTATTGCCTAACGCCTCACCGGCCAAAGCTAATGATTGATTCAGCGGCACGCCGGACTTAAGCATCAATGAAAATGTTCGAGAAAAACGAGAAAGCTGAGCGCGATTCACGATATCACCGACAATTGGGACTCTCAGTCGAAACTTATCAAATTTTTCTCGTCCATCTGCGGTAGCGATCCAAGCACGAAAGAGCAAGAAAGCTCCTATCATCAGAACGAGCAGCAGTCCCCAATAGTGAACAAAGAAATTAGACGTTGCGATCAGTACACGTGTTGGGAGTGGCAGCTCAACACCGAAGCGAGTGAACATGCCCGCAAACTCCGGGATAACAAAAATGTTCAAAATGAACATCGCAATAGTAATGAAGACAATGACAAACGTCGGGTAGCGCATTGCCGCTTTAATACGCTTACGAGTCTCTAACTCTTGTTCGTAGTAATTGGCTAGCTGCAATAAGGCTTGGTCTAAACGACCGGTGTTCTCACCGACGTTAATCATTGAAACAAATAAAGGACTGAACACTTTACTGTGTGGCTGCATTGCAGCAGATAGCCCACGGCCATTACTAAGCTCAGAGACCACATCTTCAAGCGCGTCTTTTAATTGCTGGTTTTCACAGTTTTGCAATAGACCACGCATAGAGCGCAGCAGTGGGACCCCCGCTTTAGTTAAGCTGAATAACTGACGACAAAACAGAATAATGACTTCAAGGGGGATCGCTGGTACAAGCAATTTAGATAAGCTAAAGCTACTTGCGTTGGATTCCTTTCTTAACTGAATATGTAAAGGAATAACCCCTTTATTCATTAGCGCTTGCGCAGCGGCCTCTTCATTAACGGCATCAATCTTACCCTTGGTCGCGGATCCGGTCAGTGTTCGACCTTGATAACTGAATGTTGGCATCTAATCACCTACATTAAGATTGCATCTGCTTTACCAGATGAATCGCCTTCACCCAGCGCCATAACTTCATCAAGGCTAACGATGCCTTGCAAAGCCAGCTCCATAGCGGAAGCTAATAGTGGCTTATAGGATGCGGATTGACGCGCCGCTTGTGCAAAACCTACCGCATCGTTCGCACGTAACTTATCCATCATCTCGTGTTCTAATTCCAACATTTCAAACACGCCAATTCGGCCTCGATAGCCGGTTAAGTTACAGTTCTGACACCCTTTCCCTTTATGAAATACAGCATTAGATTGATTTGGGAAACGACCTGATAGCCACTGCTGTCGAGACTCACCGACAACATCTTCAGTCTTGCAATCAGGACAAACCCGGCGAACCAATCGTTGAGCAACAACCGCACGAACTGCACTTGCAACAAGATAGCCAGGTGCTCCCATATCTATCATTCGTAAAGCACTGTCTACAGCATCATTGGTATGCAGCGTACTCAAAACTAAGTGGCCTGTTAACGCGGCACGCAAACCAATCTCTACCGTTTCTTGGTCTCGCATCTCACCAACTAAGATGATGTCTGGGTCTTGACGAAGGAAAGTACGGAGTACCCGTGAGAAAGTAAGATCAATCTTACTATTGATCTGTACTTGTGTAATGCGTGGTAAGCGGTACTCCACAGGATCTTCTGCAGTAATGATCTTCTTACCCGGTTCGTTCAACTCACTTAATGCACCGTATAGCGTCGTCGTTTTACCCGACCCCGTGGGGCCAGTCACTAATATCATGCCATGTGGGCGAGACAACTGACGGCGCAAGCGAGCAAGTAAATCAGCAGGTAAGCCCGAATCTTCTAGTTTTCGTAGGCCTGAAGACTGGTTAAGCAAACGCATTACTACGGATTCGCCATATTGCGTTGGCAGCGTCGACATACGAATATCGATGGATTGACCTCGAACCTTAATGTTAAAGCGACCATCTTGCGGCAAACGCTTTTCAGAAATATCGAGGTGTGCCATCAGTTTAAGGCGTAAAACTAAGGCTGATGCCACATTGACTTCATTTAGGATGGTTTCATGCAAAACACCATCAACACGCTGACGGAGACGAAGCACTTTATCATCTGGTTCAATATGGATATCAGATGCTCCTACCTGCACGGCATCCTCAAACATTGAGTTAACCAGCTTAACAACCGTAACCTCTTCGCTTTCAGTCTCTTCAATCCCATAATCAAATACATCAACATCTTGATGTTCAGCTTGGAGCTGCTCAGCGAATGAAGCGATTTCCTTAGTTCGGCGATAATAGCGGTCAAAGCTCTCCACCAGTTGTCGCTCAGAAGCAATAATAAACTCTAGAGCGTACTCACCGAGCAAGTTCATTAGCGATTCCTGGGTGAACAAGTCCGCAGGATCGCTCATGGCAACTCTTAACGTATCACCGTTTTGTGCAACCACCATGGCACGTAGACGACGAGCATGAACCTCCGGTAAAAGTTGCACCGCATCGGCATCAATAGGTGCACGACTTAAATCAATGAGCGGTAAACCCAGCTGCTGGGAAAGGAAGTTCAGCATTTGCTTTTCAGAAATAAACCCCAAAGCAATCAGGGCATCACCTAACTTTTGCCCTGTATCATGTTGGCTGGCAAGAGCTTGCTGCACTTGCTCTTCTGTGACAATGCCTTCTTCAACAAGCAGGTCACCAAGACGCTTCCTTAATTGAATTTTCATTCTGCTCCCTCCAGCTGCTTCAAGATACTCAGTCTATCTCTAATAAATGCTTGAGATTGATTAGACACGCCCACTTTTCCTAATGCTTGCTGGTAGGAATAGACCGCTGCTTTGATTTGGACTTTACGTTCTTGCTGAATGGCTAACCCAAGCCACCAACGGGCATTCTCAGGCTCTCTTTGCGTTAAAAGCTGATAACTTTCTAACGCAAATTCCGTTTGTTTCTGCTTTTGAGCCAAAGCAGCTCGCATTGCCAAATAATCTCGAGTTGGGTTATCTGGCATAAAAACTAATGGGCTCAATGCCGCTTCAGGCTGGTTTGCTTTCACTAACAACTTGGATAATGCAAGTCTTAGTGGCTGGTTATCATTGTCCAACTTAATACCAGCCTGAAGGATCTCGTACGCTTTTCTGGTATCACTTTTACCAAAATATAATGCCGCTAGTTTTTGTCTCGCTTCAATATTCGATGGCTCATAACGCAGCGCCTCTGCATAAGCGGTCATTGCCTCCTGCATATCATTTGAATCCATTGCTTTACCGGCTCGGTTCATAGCTTTATCAGCAAGTTGTTGATGGCTTAGCTCCACCTGCTCAATATGCATCGAGCTCGCTTCATCAACGACTTCTAGCGGCTCACTGTGCAGCGTCGCTGGTTCTGCTATTGATTGATTATCTTCTGCCACCACTTTTTTAGGCGTTGAAGCAAGAGGTTGAGGAGAATAAATTTCTTCGGTCGCTATCTGCTCTGATTGATTAGAACGAACATGAGCCACTTCAATGTTTTTTGTTGCAACAACTTGCTGTAATTGAGGCGTTGTTTTGGTTGTTGGAGAGCTAGCATCTACATTTGCCACCTTTTTAGCCACAATATCAGCCCCTGCTAATGCCACTTCATTAACGTTGTCCGGCGTAGGCGCTTGAGAGACGGCCCACCCTCCGATAGCCAAACTCATAGAAAAGCCCGCGATTAACCATAGCCAGGGCTTTCTGTTAGCAACAACCGGAACTTCCGCTCTTGATAGCTCAGGTTTATGCTCCTTCTCTGCTAGTTCAGATAAAGCTTTGTTAATTGCACTCAAGATCGGCTCCATCCCCAGAATATCGGGGTCTTAAACTTTGGTTTACAGGCATCAAGGGTGTCATGCATTGCCGCGTAAACGTGTTGATTCTTAATTAATGTACAGCGATCATTAAACGCCGTGAGTAATGATTTATGGCAAATCTGATTAATTAGCCTAGGAACCCCAGAAGCAGAGCGCCATATTGCTTTTTTCTGCTCAATGCTAAAAATGTGCGCCCCATTTCCCGCTTTATTAAGTCGGTTATCCATATAGGCAACGCCTTCATCTAAGTTGAGAGTACGTAATTCACAATTGAATGTGATGCGCTGTCGGAACTGCCGCAAATTGTGACTTAACAGGCGCTCCTCAAGTTCAGGCTGACCAAACAAAACTAACTGGAGTAGTTTGTCTTTCTCGGTCTCTAGATTCCCAAATAGGCGCAAAGTTTCTAATGCTTCAAAAGAAAGTGCTTGAGCTTCATCAACAATTAAGACGGTTCTTTTTCCTACTGAGCGAATACAGATCAATCGTTCTTGAATAAGCTCCACAACATTTAGCGGGTCAGCATTTTTAATTCCAAGCTCTCTAGCCACCGCTAGTTGCAATTGAGCCCCTGTAAGCGCAGGGTTTGGCAAGTAAATCAGCTCGGCATCATCTTCAATTTGCTCAATCAGCTTTCGACAAACCATGGTTTTGCCTGTTCCCACTTCCCCAACCACTTTGATGACACCTTCTCCCATATGAATCGCTGCGATGATGGTTTGAATGGATTCATAATGAGGCGCTAACCCCAAAAACAGTTCTGTATTTGGGGTTAGTGAAAATGGTTGTAAGCGAAAACCAAAATGCGATAGATACATACGCTTATCAGCCCACTAGTTTAAGTGTTGACTGCATTACTGCGAATCAGGGAACCACTCTTGCAGCAAGTCACGCGAGCGCTCTAGTTCTTTCTGCCATGAGTTAACGCCAACGACCGTTGGTTTTAACAGAATAACGAGCTCCGTTTTTTGAGTGACGTCTGCCGTATTCCTAAACAAATGTCCCAGTGCAGGTATATCACCCAAGAATGGGACCTTTGATGTTTGATTCACGTTTTGTTGTTTCATCAAACCGCCAATCACCACAACATCACCACTTTTCGCTCTAATTACAGAGTCAGACTCACGGACCGAACTTTTTGCCAATGGTAGCTGAACATTTTGGAAATCACCGCCTAAATTGAGCGTTTTTAACTCTTCTTGAACTTCGATAACCGCAGGGTGAACATGTAAGAACACGCTACCTTTATCATCAATCTGAGGTGTTACGTCTAGAGAAATACCTGAAAAGAATGGCGTTAACTCCACTTCAGGAACCGCATTAGAATTCTCTCCATTTCCTGCATTACTAGATAATTGAGTCACAAAGTATTCATCCGAACCTACTTTTATCACCGATTTCTGATTGTTGGCTGCTGTAATTCTCGGGCTAGAAAGGACATTCAAATCCCCTTGTGTCGACATAAAGCTCAGAACTGCATCAAAGTTGCCATCTGAGATGGTGATATTAGTTTGACCACCGAGAAGCGTGCCGATAGCATCTAGTCCAGGTAGAGTTGGGATAGGTACACCAGCACCTGGAAGGGTTCCATCCGGATATGGGCGTCCAATCGAAATACTGCCAGATCCTCCAATTGAAGCTGATATATTTGACCAGTTGATACCTTGCTGATAACCATCACTCAAAGTCACTTCCAGAATCTTGGCTTCTAGAATAACTTGGCGTTGCATGCGTTGTTGAGAAACACCAAGGAACTCTCTCACTTCTCGGATATCATCAGGAAAAGCTCGTACAGTAATAACACTCGCTTGAGGCGTAACAACGACACTCTGACCATTTCCGGAGCCTATGAGACTTGCTACAGCTTGCTGTAATGCAGGCCAAAAATCACTTTCCGTCAACGTTTCAATGCGCGTACCGCCATTCGCAACAGTCGAGCTATCACTGCTTGAATCAGAATTTGAACTAGATTCGTCTGAATTGCTACCGGAGCTAGATGTACCTGCAGATGCTACAGAACCAGTAACTATACTAGTCAATGAGCGGCCAGAGCGCTTAAACTGCAAATAGTCGACAGGAATCGTCACCGTCCGCATACCCGCGGGATACACCTGTAAAACCTTGCCAGATTTGACCACATCATAGCCATACATGTTTTGCACGACATTCAGCACTTCATCAAGCGTCACATCCGTTAAGTTAACAGTAATTTTTCCTCTTACTGCAGGATGAATAGCTACGCTATACTCAGTCCCCTTTACGAGAGAAGCAAAGAAGCTTCTGGCTTCCACTGCATTAGCTTGAATTCGAAAGCGTTTTACCATGCCTTCAGAACCAGAAGCACTCGATTCAAGATCTGGCATCAAATCAGCTTCAACGGAAGAAGGGATTTCATCAAGCTGTCTGCTATTTGACTCGTTGATTGACTCGTTAAGAGCTTGCTTTACTTCTACCGGGTCTCTATGCCCCATAGAGCATCCTGCCAACGAAGCAACCACCACTGCTATCACTAATTTACGCATATCTGTTTAGGCTCTGATTTTTATTGTTTTACATTTAAACGAAAAAGCTCGAGTTTCCAGTCTCGGTCACCACGCTTTAAAGTCACATATTCACTATTAATACTGGCAATACGGTAGCCATTTAAAGAATGCCCTTGCTCTACTATCTTATTATTCATAATGGCAATACATGGCATATCTGGCTTACACACAATACTATTTAGTGTTGGCAATCGATACTTCCGTTTTACTGTTGAATTAGCTTGAGTTGGTTTCTCCCAGCCTAGAGGTGCCGTAGGGTCTTGTTCAGCGGCACAAATGCTCGGCGCACTAATAGAACCGATAATCATCGCTAGAACTATTTTTTTATCCACCGATAAACTCCTCTTGAGAGCCCAAAGTGTATACTTCCAATACCAAATTAGCCTTTGGGTAATCCTCCACTTGGTAAGTGAAGTTGCGCCAATAATAACTCACCGGAAGTTGTTCAAGCTTCTTTAAATAATTAGCAATCGAAAAGTAATCACCGCTCAATTCTAGGCGCACAGGGTGCACGTAATACCCCGAGTACTGCGCCGCCTCTTTATCAGACGTAATTGGCTCCGCTTTCAATGTATTCAAGCTGATCAAATGCACACCTGATTGCTGCTCTAAAACACTTTGTAGCAGCTCTGCCATTTGAGAAGGTGTAATCAAGTGCTCAATGATTTGAGACAATTGCATTGATAAGTGCTGACTCTCTGATAGTAATTGGGCAATAGCTTGATCAACTTCAGCATTGGGATCTTTCTTCAATTGAGCTTGAACACGTAACGTTTCAATTTCAATCTGTTGATTACTCTGCTTTTGGGTATTTAGTTGCCTATTGCTGCTATTTACACTATCTAACTTCGGCTCTAATACCATAGTAAACAGCAACATAACTATCGTCACGAATCCACAAGCAGCAATTAGCCCTTTCTCTCGTACGCTTAATTCGTCAAAGCGCTCTTCTAATGAAGACCAAACATCATTCATTCTTGTGTCTCCTTGCGAGTACTCAACTCAAATGTCACTACCCCTTTCTCGGTACGACCTATCGCAACATCATCAAAGGTGCGCCCTACCAAGCTAATCTCATTCTTGAATTGCCCCACCCAATCAGGTACAGCTCGAGGTGTCCTTGCGAGACCTTTTATATCAAGTTGCTCTTGGGCAATATGAATGCCTGAAATAGAGATGTTGTTATTACTTAACTTCGCAAGAGAAGTCATAACACCTGAATAACCAATGCGCTGTGAATCATCATACTTGCCTACAGCAGTTAGTGAATCTCGCTTAGCTTGAACCTCTTTTTCGAGACGAGCTTGCGCAGCTAACTTGTTAGCATCAGGCTTAAGCTTTCTCAATTGAGCGTTATAACGGTCTAGTTCTGATTTAAGAATGTCACCCTTACTTTTAGCGATATTTATTTGGTCATCAACTCCTTGATATTGCCAACTGACATAGCCATATGACAGCACAATAACCAACGCTGCTGTCACCCAAGATATCGCAACATTTTTAAGAGTAAGCAGCCTCTTTTTAGGCTTCAGGTAGCTAGGAAATAAGTTAACTCGCCACTCAGAGACAAGTGATGCCGTATCCGCTAAGACATGACCTGATAGCTCATGCGCTTCTCCAATTAAGGCTGATACTTTGGTGCTAATTCGGTAATTTAGAGACTGTGATAGTTCGCTTTCATCCTCTTCATCACAACATACTTTGAGCTGATGTAGCTGCACATTGCGAACCTGTGAAGATAAATAGTCAATGGAGCGTTGAAGCTCTAGTGACAAACTATCCATCTGTAAATCAGTAGATGGCACCCCCGTCAACGGTGATGTCACACTTCTTATCGTGCGGTTAAACATCATTGTATGTTCAACAAAGGCGCTGATTCTAAAGTGCCCCTTGCATGAACGTTGCAGCAGTAGAAAATTACCCAATTCCCCTGATGCTCTTCCCCACACTTCATCTTCAGGAACGATGGTGTTAAGTGACAACTGATAGCGTTCAGAAAGCAACATTAGTTTATCTAATATCTTTCTTGGCAACACATAAGTTTGAACTTTCGTCGAGTTGGGTAACTCCACAGCATCAGCAACGATGTCAATCGCTCGTTCTGATATCAGCTCCTTTAATAAGAATGGCAAGGCTGATGGCCACTCTTGGCGAGGCATAGATGGCTTATCAATCTGATAGACCTGATAGAAATTGTGTGACAAGACAACTGTCAGTGAGTCATAAGAGCTAGCAGCAACACTTAAAGCCTGTTCGCACGATTTCTCCCAATTTCCATCAGAGATATCAAATCTGGCTGGGCTAGCACTTTTTGCTGACGCGGATAAATAAACAGCATCAGGCTGTATCACCATAAAGCAGGCTCTTCCACCAGCAGAAGAACCAGTAATTCTATTGAGTAATCCGTGTAGTCTTTTCATTCTTATCTATTATTTTTTCGCCAGCGATTTCTGCGCCCAGGCTTAATCTGAGCATCAGATTGAACTTCTTTCTTGGCATCAATTATTGGAAATAAACGAACTTCAGATGAGAAATAACGTCCTTGTACTCCATATATACCTAGTTCAACTAGAGCATCTAGCTCTTGTTTGCTTTCAACTCCAACTGCAATAATCCTCGTACGACTATTTTCAGCGGCTCCTAGCATGCTACGAATAAACAGTTGGTTTTCATGTCTTTGGTCTATTTTTGTCACCAAACTACGGTGCAGCTTGAGATAATGGATGTCCATCTCTTTTAGGTAATGCGTGCTCACAATCGTACGCCCCGCCTGACCAACGATTAGACGACAACCCAAACCAGACAGCATTTTAGCGACTGGCCGCATAAAATCTAAGTGTCTTACAAATTGCGCTTCAACAAACTCAAAACTGAGACACTTTCGGCTCTCTGTTGACAACTGTAGTAGTTCATCCCGTAACCACTTAAAATGTTCTCGCTGCCCAAAAGGGGGAACATTTAAATTGATGGTAAAATGCGTATCACTGTGGTTTTGTTGCTTATAATGCTGCAAAAACTGAGTCACGACAGCACGGTCCATTTGTGCCTCGTAACCAACCTGTCGAACAGCAGAGATAAACCGAGATGCCTTCACAATCCCATTCTCTGGATCCTGAATACGGCATGTTACCTCTTCGTGAAGCACTTTTTTATGCGACGAATCACTTATTGAAAAAGCAGATTGTGCGTAGAGTATCACATTTTCAGGCGTTAATGCTGCATCAAAAAGAGTACGCCACCTGACACTGCCTCGCACGTCCTCATAATGATTCAATTTCTTGAATCGACTCCAGTTATTGTTATTTTGTAATTGAGCGCTACGTAAAGCGGTCTCAGCTTCATCGATGATTTGGCTATGACGCTCACCTTCCTTGTACATAGTGATGCCAATATGGCACCAGTTATCGATGTCTAAAGGCGCAGGAGGTACTAACTTCTCGAGTTGACGAATACATTGAGATGCAAGATTGGCCACATCTTTAGCAGATTGATGCGGCAAAAACAAAGCAAAGTCAGCTTCATAGTAACGAGAAAAAACCACATCAGGAAAACGCTGAACCAGATTAGAGACTAAGCTCCCTACTTCGACAATGAAGTCATCGCTAGATTGCTTGTCTAGCTCTTCTTGAACCGATTTCCAATCTTGAATACGCAACAATAGAACGGCCCCTCTTGAACCACTTTCAAGCAATGCCGACTCAAGTTTACTGTCAAAAAGAACACGGTTTGCAGTACCTGTTAACTTATCAAGAAACGTCTGCGTACGAATGAAAGTATCGAATCGACTTCTTTCTTGGCGAGCATCTTGTAGTTCTTCAATCAAGACATCTAAGGCTTCGCTAGCAGTATACGGCCACTCTCGTTCATCACCTTTAGCATATTGCTCCACTCGTCCAGCTAGGATCATACGACCACGCTCTTCCAGCATCTCTGAACCAGCTAGCTGCTCTTTCAGCCATGCTACACCACGCAGCAAGCAAAAGATGATCAATACAACAGCTAAAGTGATAGACCATAGCGCTTGCATGGAGTAGCCATAACCTAAATAAGGAGGAACCACTTTAAAATGAATGACGTAGTTTTGGTTATGAGCTAATCGATAATCTTGTTCAAACAAGATCGAAGGGTCGACATGATGTGATGTATCTTTGAAACGATACACAACTGCATCATTCGCGAATAGAGTCATTTCAACGATGTTACTTGCCTGCAGCATCTTAGGCATCCAACGCTGCATAGAATAAGCCGCGTCAGGATCTTCCATCTCTTTGTCAACGACCTCGACAATCCCTTCTAAATAGTGATTGAGATACTCTTGTCCGAGTCGTTTGAAAGAGAGGGTGCCACCAACAAACAAGATAAACATTGCGCATATTACGATCATAGTGACAAAAGCCACCAGTCGTGTGCTTAGCTTTAGAGTAGGGGTATACCTCATGAATACCAAATTCCTTTTCTATTCACCATATACCTTATTGAATTACTTATACTTGATAACAAAACACTAAACAATCGGATTAATCTGATTGTGAGACGCTATAGCAAAATCACCATTTTACTATGCATTGAAGAACTAAAAATGCGATCTGATGCAGACGCTCTTCCAGGCAATAAAAAAGCCGCGATATTCGCGGCTCTTTACTAGACGTATTGCTTAGAACGGAATATCGTCATCAAAATCCATAGGCGGCTCATTGTATTGCTGCTGTGGTTGCTGCGGAGCCTGTTGTTGAGGTTGCTGCTGCGGAGCATTGTACTGCTGCTGAGCTGGTTGTTGAGGTTGACCCCAACCACCTTGTTGCTGTTGCTGACCACCACCCATCGGTGCGCCACCTTGAGCACGGCCGCCAAGCATTTGCATAACGCCGTTGAATCCTTGAACAACGACTTCTGTCGTGTAGCGGTCTTGACCACTTTGGTCTTGCCATTTACGCGTTTGAAGTTGGCCTTCGACGTAAACCTGTGAGCCTTTGCGCAGGTACTCACCTGCTACTTCAGCCAATTTGCCAAACAAAGCCACACGATGCCACTCTGTTTTTTCACGCTGTTCACCAGTCGCTTTGTCACGCCATGACTCTGAAGTTGCAATCGTGATGTTTGCTACCGCACCACCGTTAGGCATGTAACGAATTTCAGGGTCGTTACCAAGATTCCCCACCAAAATAACTTTGTTAATTCCACGGCTGGCCATGATGTGCTCCGTTTCACTCTGGATGTATTAAAAATTAAGCGCACTAGAATAACACGCTTTGCTGACTTGATTAAAGCCCAATTAGATTGTCAGTCATTCACCAAAAATCTGGAACTAAAATCTCTTTTCTTGAGTGAGGAGTAGCAAATGTGAATCACATTACATCATTCGTTTCTTTAGGCTTTGAAACTAAACGCAATTCTCTTCAAAGCCACTAGTCCATTTACAAATTTGATGTCACCGTTACTCCAATCATATTAATTGGAGTAACCTGCTCATGAGAAAATCTGCTTATGCGAGAAAACTCTTTCTTATCAGCTTAAAACACGATGAAAGCTCTCAGCTAACACAAATGAAGAAATATGCTGATATGGATATTCCTCTCATTGGTACTGATGACCTTATGGAAGCCAACCCTAAGCACCGCAACAAGATCTTACTCATTGATTTTGAAGAGCACAAAGACTTGATTCTTTCGATTAAGAATCTTCCATTAGTGTGGAAGAATTTTGAAACAATAATATTTAACGTTCCAAAACGCCTAACTACGGATGAGTTACTCTCGTTTGGCCAGCTGAAAGGATTGTTCTATAAAGAAGATAGCGCTGAAAATATCGCAGAGGGATTCAAAGAAATTATAAACGGCCAAAATTGGTTACCTAGGAATGTTACGAGCCAACTCTTGCACTACTACCGTAATGTCGTCAGCTCTCATACCACTCCAGCAACCGTTGACCTCACCATTCGCGAGTTACAAGTACTACGCTGTTTACAAGCGGGAGCTTCTAACTGCCAAATGGCAGAAGAACTATTTGTTAGTGAGTTCACAATAAAATCACACCTATATCAAATCTTCAAAAAACTATCCGTCAAAAATCGAGTACAAGCGATAGCATGGGCAGATCAAAATCTTCTGTCATGATTTACTCATTAAGGAGATTTTCGCACTTTAATCATGATTCTCCTCTCTCTCTCATGTTAAAGTGTCGCTCAGATTCTTAGTACACATAAGAAAGGATATAACCCCCAATGATTAAAAAGTGTCTGTTTCCTGCAGCTGGTTACGGTACTCGTTTCCTTCCAGCGACCAAGTCTATGCCTAAAGAAATGATGCCTGTAGTGAATAAACCACTGATTGAGTATGGCGTTGAAGAAGCCATCCAAGCAGGTATGAATGGTATGTGCATCGTTACTGGTCGTGGTAAGCACTCGATCATGGACCACTTCGATAAAAACTACGAACTAGAGCATCAGATCAGCGGCACCAACAAAGAAGAGTTGTTGGTTGATATCCGTGAAATCATTGACTCAGCAAACTTCACCTACATCCGCCAGCGCGAGATGAAAGGTCTAGGCCATGCGATCCTGACTGGTCGAGAGCTAGTAGGCGATGAACCATTTGCTGTTGTACTTGCTGACGACCTTTGTGTTAACGAGCAAGAAGGCGTATTAGCGCAGATGGTGGCGCTCTTCAAACAGTTCCGCTGCTCGATCGTTGCTGTTCAGGAAGTACCAGAAGAAGAAACCCACAAATACGGCGTTATCTCTGGTGAGATGATCAAAGATGACATCTACCGCGTTGATGACATGGTTGAGAAGCCAGAAAAAGGTACTGCACCAAGCAACCTAGCAATCATCGGTCGTTATATCCTAACTCCAGATATTTTCGAGCTAATCGAAAACACCGAACCAGGTAAAGGTGGCGAAATCCAAATTACTGACGCATTGCTCAAACAAGCAAAAGCGGGCTGTGTACTGGCATACAAGTTCAAAGGCCAACGTTTCGACTGCGGTAGTGTTGAAGGTTACATCGAAGCAACTAACTACTGCTTCGAAAACTTATACCTAAAAGATGAAAAGAAATCTGAACTAGGCAAGCACGCTACAAAGAAAGCAGTATAATCTACTCAAACATACTGATTCTAAAGCCCAGCGTAGTGCTGGGCTTTTATTTACTGTTTTTTTGTCCAGTATTTTCTTTGCACATTTATCACACTATGTAATACTTGCGTCACTTGGTTATACATAGAGCAAAAACGATGGATAAAATAGAAGTTCGTGGTGCCCGCACCCATAACCTCAAAGACATCAACCTCACTATCCCCCGCGATAAACTGATTGTCATTACTGGTTTGAGTGGTTCTGGTAAATCCTCTCTCGCATTCGATACTTTGTACGCGGAAGGTCAGAGACGATACGTAGAGTCGCTATCAGCTTACGCACGCCAATTTTTGTCTCTTATGGAAAAACCGGATGTTGACCACATCGAAGGTTTGTCTCCTGCGATCTCGATTGAGCAGAAATCAACATCACACAACCCACGTTCTACCGTTGGTACCATTACTGAGGTGTACGACTACCTCCGTCTGCTTTACGCACGCGTTGGCGAACCTCGTTGTCCAACACACCATACGCCTCTGGCAGCACAAACTATCAGCCAAATGGTCGATAAAGTCTTAGAGTTGCCAGAAGGCAGCAAAATGATGCTACTCGCTCCTATCGTGAAAGAGCGTAAAGGTGAGCACGTTAAGACGCTAGAGAACCTAGCTGCTCAAGGTTTCATCCGCGCACGCATCGATGGTGAAACTTGCGATCTTTCTGATCCACCGCCGCTAGAATTGCACAAGAAGCACACCATAGAAGTGGTTGTGGACCGCTTTAAAGTTCGCCCAGATTTGCAGCAACGTTTAGCTGAATCCTTCGAAACCACATTGGAGCTTTCTGGTGGTATCGCCGTTGTTGCTCCAATGGATGGCGATGGCGAAGAAGTGATCTTCTCTGCCAACTTTGCTTGTCCTATTTGCGGTTACAGCATGCAAGAGCTTGAGCCTCGTTTGTTCTCATTCAACAACCCAGCTGGTGCGTGTGGCACTTGTGATGGTTTGGGCGTGCAGCAATATTTCGATCCAAGTCGAGTTATTCAAGATGAAACGCTTAGCTTGGCACAAGGTGCGATTCGTGGTTGGGATCAAAAGAACTACTATTACTTCCAGATGCTGACAGCGCTGGCGGATCATTACGGTTTCGATCTTCATGCGCCATTTAATTCTCTGCCAAAGAAAACCCAAGACATCATTCTTAAAGGATCTGGGCGTACTGAAGTCGAGTTCAAGTACATTAACGACCGTGGTGACATTCGTGTTAAGCGTCATCCTTTCGAAGGGATCCTGAATACACTTGAGCGCCGTTACCGCGATACCGAATCTAACTCAGTACGTGAAGAACTTGCGAAATACATCTCTACTAAGTCTTGTTCAAGCTGTGGCGCTACTCGTCTTCGCCTAGAAGCTCGTAACGTCTTTATCGCCGATACGACACTACCGGAGATTGTTGAACTCAGCATCGCCGACGCATTGGAATTCTTCCACTCTTTGAAGCTCGAAGGTCAACGCGCCCAAATCGCTGAAAAAGTGATGAAGGAAATCAATGATCGCCTGCAGTTCTTGGTTAACGTAGGCTTGAACTACCTCAACTTATCGCGCAGTGCAGAAACCCTATCGGGTGGCGAAGCTCAACGTATTCGTTTAGCGAGCCAAATTGGTGCTGGTTTAGTGGGTGTCATGTACGTTCTGGATGAGCCATCAATTGGCCTCCACCAGCGTGATAACGAACGCCTATTGAAAACCCTGACCCACCTAAGAGATTTGGGTAACACAGTATTAGTGGTTGAGCACGATGAAGATGCGATTCGTTGTGCTGATCACGTGATCGATATCGGTCCAGGTGCAGGTGTACACGGTGGTAACGTGGTCGCTGAGGGTACGATGGACGAGATCATCGCCAATCCGAACTCACTGACTGGTCAGTACCTCAGTGGTGCGAAAGAGATTGCAGTACCAAAAGAGCGTACGCCACGCGATCCAAAGAAAACCGTTGAACTACTTGGTGCGACAGGTAACAACTTAAAGAATGTCGACCTTTCCGTTCCTGTTGGCTTGTTCAGCTGTATTACGGGGGTATCTGGTTCAGGTAAGTCGACTCTGATCAACGATACCTTCTTTAAGATCGCCCATACCCAGTTGAACGGTGCAACAACTGCGCACCCTTCACCATACAAAACAATCAAAGGGTTAGAGCACTTCGATAAAGTTATCGACATTGACCAAAGTCCTATCGGTCGTACGCCACGTTCAAACCCTGCCACTTACACAGGCATATTTACTCCGATTCGTGAACTTTTTGCGGGCACGCAAGAGTCACGCTCTCGCGGTTACAAGCCGGGGCGCTTTAGCTTTAACGTACGCGGTGGTCGCTGTGAGGCCTGTCAGGGCGATGGTGTAATCAAGGTGGAAATGCACTTCCTCCCTGACGTCTACGTTCCTTGTGATGTGTGTAAAGGTAAACGCTACAACCGCGAAACACTTGAAGTACGTTACAAAGGCAAGACCATTGATGAAGTACTGGAAATGACGGTAGAAGATGCACGCACTTTCTTCGATCCAGTACCTGCTATTGCTCGTAAGCTGCAAACTCTGATGGATGTAGGTTTGTCTTACATTCGTTTAGGTCAAGCAGCAACTACATTGTCAGGTGGTGAAGCTCAGCGTGTGAAACTGGCTAGAGAGCTGTCTAAACGTGATACCGGCAAAACCTTATACATTTTGGATGAGCCGACAACTGGTCTGCACTTCCACGATATCCAGCAGCTACTAACTGTACTGCACCGTCTGCGAGACCACGGAAATACTGTTGTCGTCATCGAACACAACCTCGATGTTATTAAGACGGCAGACTGGATTATCGACTTAGGTCCCGAAGGCGGACAGGGTGGTGGTGAAATCATCGCACAAGGAACGCCTGAAGATGTGTCTCAGATCGAAGGTTCACACACCGCTCGCTTCCTTAAGCCTATGTTGAAGTAAAAAAAACAGGTAAAGTAAAAGACCAGCCTTCGCTGGTCTTTTTTAATAGTAATGGCGTAATTTCATGGCAACGATACATGTAAGTGGCACAAAACTTTCTCCAAATAGAGTGAAAGCGCCTCTAAATCGCAAGTTTCTTATTTCTCTCACTGTTGTTTTTCTACTTGCGATGCATATATTTATGCCAAACCCTGGCGGCTCAGGGCTTGCCCTCTCTTTTAACGCCACAACTTGGATTGGTTTGAGTATCAGCCTTGGAATAGGCCTATATCATTTAGCAACCAATAGAGAAGTAAGATACTCAAAATTAACCATTGGCCTGCTATTTAGCGGTGTGATCATTTCCATACCAGTGCTTTTCCCCAATGCGAATATTGAACACTCTGCAAATCAGCTTATCGGTCTATGGACTGGGTTGATATTGTTCGTTTTGCTACAACAATTTAAATTCAGCAACAAGCACAAGCAGAGACTCTTGTGGTTCATCGTACTCGCGGTGCTCATTGAGTCACTGTTTGGTTTCATCCAGTTTTTAGTATTGCAACCCGGTAATATCTTTGGATATGACACAGTTGCTAATAGACCATATGGTATTTTCCAACAACCAAATGTAATGGCTAGCTTCCTAGTAACAGGGCTAGCGATTACAGGCTACCTTTTAGCAAGACAACCTTATAAGTATGAACGTAAGCTCAGTGATATTATTGTTTTGTACTTAGTCCCTATTTTGACTATACCGTTAGTTATCGTACTCGCATCTAGAACAGGATGGCTGAGTTGCATTTTTGTTTTGCTCTTGCTAATTCCATATCTATTCCGTTTTACCACTAAAAAACGACTAGTTTGCTGGCTATTTTCAATCCTGATTGGCCTTATGATTGGCACCACATTAGCCATCGTTAAAAATGAGAGCGGTAACAGACTCAGCCAAAAAGCGACAGCTTCCGATGACATAAGAAGTACGCTTTATAAGCAGGGGCTAGATATGCTGATTGAGAAGCCGTTTACTGGCTATGGGTATGGTAATTTTGAACCCTCATACATTCTGTATACAGCTAGGCAGCATGCATTAAATGAAAACTACCCTAGCGGTTTACCAGCTTTGGATCACCCACATAATGAGTTGCTATATTGGGGGATAGAAGGGGGATTACTGCCAATTATTGGCATTACACTGGCTGCTGGCTTGGTGCTTTTTCGTATCTACCATGCCAAAAGGGGAACTCGCCTGGCTATTCTTGCTTTGTTTATCCCTATTTTGATGCACTCACAGCTAGAGTATCCATTTTATCATTCCTTCATCCATTGGATAATCTTTGTTATTTTACTTTATTGGGTTGATCAGAGAGTCTCTCGATATCGAAAAGTCCATTTTAGTAAAATTACAAAAAGCCTACTGAGAGTCTGTAGCATAGTGATACCCGCTGCTATCAGCTTTTACATGTTAAGTGCATTGCACACCAACTATGTCTTAACCAAGTTTGAAACAACGCGCCCGACTAACCCGGACATCTTAAATCAGGTGACAAATCCTGTGGTTTGGAAAGATCGTTTCGATTGGGATGTATACAGTACTTTCTTAAACATCGGTTTATACAAGCAAGATCCAACCTTGATTCAGCCTTACATTGATTGGTCTTTGGAAATCATTAAAGACAAGCCACGCCCAGCATTTTACAACAACTTGATACTGGCATATCAAGGGTTGGATGACTCAAGCAAGGCAGAACAAATTCGCGCTGAGGCACAGTTCTTGTTCCCTAAAATTGATTTCAGTGGCGTCAACTATCAGCCACCTTCTCAAGCCATATCTGCTTCACCAACACCGACGTCAGGTGCTAAGCAATAAATACAAAAAAGCGAAGGAATAACCTTCGCTTTTCTTTATCTCATTACCGAGGCAGTTTATTCAGTCAAAGACTCTTCTAAAGCTCGCAAACACAAAGCAACATTTTCAGGTCGAGCACCATAGCCCATCAATCCAATTCGCCATGCTTTACCAGCCAGCGCACCAAGACCTGCACCAATCTCTAGGTTGTAGGTTTCAAGTAAGTGATTACGCACTTTTGCTTCATCAATTCCTTCAGGGACATAAATCGCATTCAATTGCGGTAGTCGATACTCCTCTTCTACCACAAATTCAAAGCCTAGTTTTTGCAGACCTGCTTTAAGCTTCTCGTGCATTAACTGGTGACGCGCCCATGCATTTTCTAAACCTTCATTTTTAAGGATAAGTAGAGCTTCATGCAGAGCATACAAGCTGTTCACCGGCGCTGTGTGGTGATAACTGCGCTTGCCTTCTCCGCTCCAGTAACCCAGCACTAAGCTTTGATCCAAGAACCAGCTTTGAACCGGTGTCGTCCTGGATTGAATCTTCTCAATAGCAGCTGGAGAAAGGGTGACTGGTGATAAGCCAGGAACACACGACAAACATTTTTGGCTGCCCGAATACACAGCATCTAACTGCCACTCATCAACTTTAAGGGGCACACCACCAAGTGAGGTTACAGCATCGACAATCGATAGCAAACCGTATTGCTTCGCCAGCTTACCCAAGGCTTGGGCGTCACTTACCGCGCCCGTCGATGTTTCTGCATGAACAAAAGCAAGAATCTTAGCATCAGGGTGCTGCTTTAACGCTTCTTCAACTTTATCGACCGATACGGGCGTTCCCCACTCATCATCGACGACAACCGCTTCCCCACCAGCACGAACCACGTTTTCACGCATACGCTCACCGAAAACACCATTGCGGCAGACGATGACTTTGTCGCCCTTTTCAATCAAGTTGACAAAGCACGTTTCCATGCCTGCACTGCCCGGCGCAGAGACTGCAATGGTAAATTCATTTTCCGTTTGGAAAGCGTATTTAAGCAGTTGTTTTAGCTCGTCCATCATGGCAATGAAAAGTGGGTCTAGGTGACCAACCGTTGGACGGCTAAGCGCTTGTAAAACTTGAGGTGAAATATCAGATGGACCAGGTCCCATTAAAATACGATGTGGGGGAATAAAGCTTTGGATCGGCATATCAGCTCCTTGATTGCAGTCATTCATCCTGAGCGTTATAAAAGTTCTATGTAAAATGCTGGCTCAGGCATCGGAGTTTTCACCCTAATAGATTTTTCCTCTATCGGCAATTAGCCCTAAGTATAGAGGTCAAACCACTGTCACAAATTCGTTAATAAAAACTTTCATAATGGTTGAGATATTGGTTGACAATGTGACAGCAAAACCGTTCAATGTTTAAGCTTTATGCAGAAGAGGAGCACTACCCAGGCAGGTGATTTGTGGAGCCGCAATTCCAATACCAATCACTCAGGGGGAGTAGTGCCGAGGTAAGTCAAAGTTGCAGGATTTGACTTGTCGGTTGACTTGGGTTGAGTCCCATCAACTGTCATCAGCGCCGTATGATGAAGAGCTTCTGAGGGTAAATTTTCAAATTACATTCTAACTACCTCTCTATTTGCTCTGTTCCTTTCCTCACCAAACATTGGATGTATTGGGCAACCAATTAATTGTTGTTATTTTTTCAGGAAGTCGTGGGAGAACGCAGTGAGCGCATTTAACGTAGCAAAATTCGGTGGAACCAGTGTTGCCAACTTTGAGGCAATGAGTCGTTGCTCCACTATCATAGAAAACAACCCAAATACTCGTCTTGTCGTCAGCAGCGCTTGCTCAGGTGTCACTAACTTATTGGTTGAGCTGGCAAATGGTGTTCAAGACCAAGAACATCGAGCAGAAGTACTTCAGAAACTAGCAGGCATCCACGAATCGATTCTGTCGCAGCTAGAAAACGCAACCGAAGCAGCAGCTGAGGTTTATTCGATTCTTGATACCGTCACGAGCTTGGCAGAGGCTGCTTCAATCCAAGCAAGCACCAAACTGACAGACCATTTAGTCGCTTGTGGTGAATTAATGTCGACTCATATTCTTACGCAACTAATGTGTGAGCGTGGTGTGAATGCAGTTCGTTTTGATATTCGCGACGTGCTAAAAACCGATGGTAATTTTGGTCGAGCTGAACCTAATGTCGAGACAATTTCGCAGCTAGCACAAGAAAAGTTAGTCCCACTTTGCCAAGAATACGTGGTTATCACCCAAGGTTTTATTGGCTCAGATGAAGAAGGTAATACCACCACGCTTGGTCGTGGCGGCAGTGACTACAGTGCAGCACTCATTGCAGAAGGTGTGAAAGCAGCAGGTCTAGAGATTTGGACTGACGTTCCGGGCATCTATACCACAGACCCACGTATCGCCTCAAAAGCAGCGCCAATCCCAGAGATCAGCTTTAGCGAAGCATCAGAGATGGCAAACTTCGGCGCAAAAATTCTGCACCCTTCAACACTGGTTCCGGCACTTCGTCACGACATCCCTGTATTCGTAGGCTCGTCTAAAGAACCGGAAAAAGGCGGCACATGGATCCGGCACCAAGTAGAGAGCTCACCTTTATTCCGAGCACTTGCTCTGCGCTGTAACCAAACCATGGTGACATTACGCAGTGCTAACATGTTCCACGCATACGGCTTCTTAGCGAAAGTATTTGAGATCCTAGCGAAGCACAAAATCTCTGTTGACCTGATCACCACATCTGAAATCAGTGTGTCACTCACTCTTGATCAAACAGACACGTCTGGCGGCGCTCCTCAATTACCACAAGCCGCGCGTGAAGAGCTTGAAGAGCTGTGTAAAGTAGAAGTGGAACAAGACCTATGCCTCGTCGCTCTGATTGGTAACAACATGAGTGAAAGCAAAGGCTACGCGAAACAAGTATTTGGTACGTTAGAAGACTTCAACCTACGTATGATCTGTTACGGAGCAAGCCCACATAACCTGTGCTTCCTTGTTCACGAGTCCGTATCTCGCCAAGCGATCCAAAAACTGCATACTGAATTGTTCGAGCAATAAGACTGCTTTCATTCACTAATAAACAAGGGCTGCGCATGGCAGCCCTTTTAGTTTCTATATGGTTTGGTTAACCGTTAATGTTGGGACCTAACCATTTTTCCGCTTCGATCCTATCCCAGCCTTTGCGATCAGCATAGCTTTGCAGCTGATCTTCTTGGATCTGAGCGATCGCAAAGTAACGAGAGTCAGGATGCGAGAAGTACCAACCCGATACAGATGCACCTGGGTACATCGCATAGCTCGATGTCAGTGACATACCAATATTTTCTTCAACATTCATAAGCTCCCAAAGCGGTCCTTTCTCAGTATGCTCTGGACATGCTGGATAGCCCGGAGCAGGACGAATGCCTTGGTATTTCTCACGAATCAGTTCTTCATTCGACAGAGCTTCGCTCGCAGCGTAACCCCAAATCTCTTTACGCACACGCTCATGTAGATACTCAGCAAATGCTTCCGCTAGACGGTCCGCTACCGCTTGAATCATGATGGCATTGTAATCATCACCTTGCGCTTTGTATTCGTCAGCAAGTTCACGCTCACCGATACCACCGGTTACAGCAAAAGCACCAACCCAATCATGCTTACCAGACTCTTTCGGGGCAACATAATCCGACAGGCAGTAGTTGAAGCCTTTTGGTTTCTCCGTCTGCTGACGCAAGTTATGCAGCACTTTCGCTACTTCTGTACGCGATTCGTCGGTGTAGACTTCGATATCATCACCCACGCTTGCTGCAGGGAACAGACCACACATGCCGCGCGCTTTGAGTAACCCTTCACGCTCAACACGATCTAGTAGTTCACTAGCATCTTTGTACAGGCGTTGAGCCTCTTCACCCACTTCTTCATGGTCAAAGATTGTTGGATACTTGCCGACTAACGACCAAGTCATAAAGAAAGGCGTCCAGTCGATGTACTTACGCAAAGTAGACACTTCAAAGTCATCAAAAATATGGATACCCGGCTTCGCAGGAGCAGGAGGTGTGTACTTATCCCAATCAATCGCGACTTTGTTCGCTCGTGCTTCTTCTAAAGTAACAGGCTTAGTGCGCGGCTTCTTACGGTTATGCTGATCACGCACGCGTTCATAGTCCACGTCCAGCTTCTCAACAAAGCCAGGACGAAGTTCGTCTGAAAGTAATGATGTACATACACCAACCGCACGAGAAGCGTTATTGACATAAACCACTGGATGTTTGTAGTTCTGCTCAATCTTAACCGCCGTATGCGCTTTGGATGTTGTTGCACCACCAATCAGAAGCGGAAGATCGAAATCAAGACGCTCCATTTCTTTCGCTACATGCACCATTTCATCGAGGGACGGAGTGATCAAACCAGAAAGACCAATAATGTCGACGTTTTCTTCTTTGGCTACCTTGAGGATCTTCTCACATGGCACCATGACGCCAAGATCGATGATCTCGTAGTTGTTACATTGCAGAACCACGCCAACAATGTTCTTACCGATATCGTGCACGTCACCTTTTACCGTAGCCAGTAAGATCTTACCGTTGGAAGAACCCGCTTGCTTCTCTTTATTAATAAAAGGCTCTAAGTGCGCTACAGCTTGCTTCATAACACGCGCAGATTTCACTACCTGAGGAAGGAACATCTTACCTTCACCAAATAAATCACCCACCACGTTCATGCCGTCCATCAATGGACCTTCAATGACTTCAAGTGGCTTAGAGGCATTAAGGCGAGCTTCTTCGGTATCTTCGACAATGAACTCAGTAATACCTTTAACAAGCGCATGCTCTAGACGCTTTTCTACCGCCCAAGTACGCCACTCTAGTGCAGAAGCATCTTCTTCTTTACCAACGCCTTTACCTGCGTATTCTGCTGCTATATCAAGTAACCGCTCGGTCGAATCATCACGACGGTTAAGAACCACATCTTCTACCGCTTCACGCAACTTATCTGGAACGTTATCGTAAATTTCCAACTGACCCGCATTAACGATGCCCATGTCCATACCATTTTTAAAACAGTGGTATAGGAACACCGCGTGAATCGCTTCTCGAACGTAATTATTACCGCGGAATGAGAAGGAAACGTTAGACACACCGCCGGAGATCATCGCGTGAGGCAAGTCGCGCTTAATGTCGGCAACCGCTTCGATGAAATCGACGGCGTAGTTGTTGTGCTCTTCGATCCCCGTAGCAACAGCAAAGATGTTCGGGTCAAAGATGATATCTTCTGGTGAGAAGCCGACTTCATCAACCAAGATACGATAAGCGTTAGTACATATTTCTAACTTCCGCTCACGTGTTTCTGCCTGACCAACTTCGTCAAACGCCATAACGATAACTGCAGCACCATAGCGACGAATCAGTTTTGCTTGCTCAACAAACTTCTCTTTACCTTCTTTCAAAGAGATGGAGTTCACGATGCCCTTGCCCTGAATACACTTCAGACCCGCCTCGATGACCTCCCATTTAGAAGAGTCGACCATGATTGGCACTTTGGAGATCTCAGGCTCAGACGCACATAGGTTTAGGAAGCGAACCATACACGCTTCTGCGTCCAACATACCTTCATCCATGTTGATATCGATGATCTGTGCACCGTTCTCCACTTGCTGACGAGCAACTTCCAGCGCTTCATCGTAGAGATCTTCTTTGATCAGACGCTTAAATCGAGCAGAACCAGTTACGTTAGTGCGCTCACCCACGTTGATAAACAACGTCTCTTTTTCAATCGTAAGAGGCTCGAGGCCGGATAAACGACAAGCAACCGTAAGCTCAGGCAAATCACGAGGTGTGACGCCTTCAACGGCCATTGCCATATGGCGAATATGCTCTGGCGTGGTACCACAACAGCCGCCAATTAGGTTGAGGAAACCACTCTCCGCCCACTCTTTAACGTGTTCCGCCATATCTTCAGGTGAAAGGTCATACTCACCAAACGCATTCGGTAGACCCGCATTTGGGTGAGTAGAGACAAAAGATTCCGAAATACGAGAAAGCTCTTCTACGTAAGGGCGTAGTTCGTCAGGACCAAGTGCACAGTTCAAACCAAATGAAATCGGGTTAACATGACGAAGAGAGTTATAGAAGGCTTCCGTAGTTTGACCTGAGAGGGTGCGTCCAGAAGCATCGGTAATGGTACCGGAGATCATAACTGGTAACTCGATACCTAATTCTTCGAAGACGCTATCAACCGCGAAGGCACAAGCTTTCGCGTTAAGCGTATCGAAGATGGTCTCGATCAGAATAAGATCAGAGCCACCTTTGATCAGCGCTCGAGTGGATTCTGAATAAGCCTCAACAAGCTCATCGAAGCTGACGTTACGATAGCCCGGATCGTTTACATCAGGGGAGATAGAACAAGTACGGTTTGTTGGACCAAGCACACCCGCAACATAACGTGGGCGCTCTGGCGTTTTTGCCGTCCACTCATCAGCGGCTTCACGGGCAAGCTTTGCAGCGGCAAAGTTGATTTCCTCACTCAGGCTTTCCATTTCATAGTCAGCCATCGCAATCGTCGTCGCGTTAAAGGTATTGGTCTCAAGAATATCAGCGCCAGCTTCTAAGTAAGCGCTGTGGATTTCCTTAATCAATTGAGGCTGAGTGAGCACCAACAAATCGTTGTTGCCTTTTAGATCACAATGCCAATCCGCAAAGCGTTCTCCTCGATAGTCCTGCTCTTCAAGTTTGTATCCCTGAATCATGGTGCCCATACCACCATCGATCAGCAAGATACGCTGCTTTAATTGAGCTTCAATCTGTTGTCTTACATTACTTCCCACAGTACAGCCTCATTCCTTTAGTTATCTCTCCATCCTATCACACAAATTAAAGGAGTCTAGACGTCTAAAATACGAATTGCTGATTATTTTGTCTCCATTCTTGCTTACCGTAATATCACGAAAAAATGTTTGCTATTTGCTCAACATCGTCCGAAAATTCCATTCATAAATTGTTACAAATAGAGAGCTCTATGTCGGTTTACCATACCTTATGCTTCTTATCTGCTGCAGCAATGATTATTGCCTTTGTAAACAGCAAGATAGGGAAAATGCAAACTACCATCGCTATTACCGCCGGTTCAATGGTACTTTCTCTCCTTATTTTGATAGCAGGTCAAAATGACTGGTTTCATCTCACAGAGATAGCTACTGAGACTGTTACGAAAATCAACTTCGAAGACTTTTTACTCAAGGGGATATTGGGGTTCCTCCTCTTTGCAGGAGGCTTGGGGATTAAGCTACCAAATCTCAAAGATCAAAAATGGGAGATTACGGTTCTTGCCTTGGGGGCAACGCTCTTCTCGACCTTTTTCATAGGTTTTGTTCTCTATGGCTTTTGCAGCCTGATCGGTATCCAATTTGATCTGATTTATTGTTTATTGTTTGGCGCACTTATTTCACCTACTGACCCAATCGCCGTGCTCGCGATTGTTAAGAAACTTGATGCTCCAAGACGAATTTCAACTCAGATTGAAGGGGAATCACTATTCAACGATGGCTTTGGCCTCGTCATATTTGTAACTCTATTTACTATTGCTTTTGGAACAGAAGCGCCTACCGTAGGAAGTGTAACTCTTCTGTTTATCCAAGAAGCCATTGGAGGGATCGTCTACGGCTTTGCGCTAGGACTATTATTCCACTACTTGATCAGTGCAACTGATGATCATTCAATGGAGCTATTGTTGACCATTGGTATCCCAACTGCTGGATACGCTTTTGCAGAGTACCTACATGTATCAGGTCCACTTGCGATGGTTGTATCGGGCATCATGATTGGTAACTGGACTCGCTTTATTGGTTTCTCTAAAGAGAGTGAAGATCATCTAGACCACTTTTGGGAACTTGTCGATGAATTCTTAAATGGTGTGTTATTCCTACTAATAGGTATGTCAATGCTGCTATTCGAGTTCCATAAAGAAGACTGGATCATGATGGCGATATCCGTACCATTAGTACTTGCAGCTCGATACTTAAGTGTATTTATCTCCTATATCGGATTTAAGCGATACCGAAAATATAACCCTTGGTCTATCAAGATTCTTACTTGGGGAGGCTTAAGGGGTGGATTGGCACTCGCAATGGCATTGTCTATACCATCTGGTTTTTGGGTGATTCCGGACAAGCTAATTGATGTAAAAGAGATCATCTTAGTTATGACCTACTCGGTTGTTGTATTCTCTATTCTTGTCCAAGGTTCGACAATCACACCTATGATAGAGAAAGCAAAGATGGCAGAGCGATTACTTGAAGAAGAATCGAATAAAACAAAAGATTCTGAAATATCTCAAGAGTGACCACTTGTCCCATCAGACTTTATGGCAGCCAATAGGCTGCCTTTTTTTATGTCTACATGCGGAAAACCTATGCTTAATTCGATTTATTACATATGAGCTTTAAACACCACTTGAAAATATCAAGTTGAGCCAAAAACGTGCAGCAGCGGTTAATTAGAATCAATAAGATTAGTACAAGAGTATCTACTTTTATTACAAGTAATCAAAGACATCGTACATTACCTATCGAAGGTAGCGATTCAAAGCTAAGCTGATGAAGTGAAGGAAGCGGCTAGCTTTACACAAATAGCCTCACTAACTAAGTCTGCCCAGTTGATGAGAGGGTTTACGTGTACAGGGATAACTTCGAGGCACAACTTAAGGCTTTGCCTAAATAAGTGGTAGACGACCGGGATTGAGGTTAACGGGCAAAACTTTTTCAGGACTCATCCCCTCGCTTTGCTTTAAAACGAAGAAAGCCAGTCCGAAGACTGGGTTTCTAAATATGTGGCAGAGCGGCTGGACTTGCACTCAATTGGACTCGCACACAAGCGGGGCTCGTTGGTCGTAGACCAAAATAATAGCGCAAACGAAAAAGCCCTAGCATTTCTGCTAGGGCTTTGTCTGAATAAGTGGCGGAGCGGACGGGACTCGAACCCGCGACCCCCGGCGTGACAGGCCGGTATTCTAACCAACTGAACTACCGCTCCGCATTGGTCAGACTTTGAAGTCTAAATAAGAACCTGGCGATGTTCTACTCTCACATGGGGAAGCCCCACACTACCATCGACGCTACTTCGTTTCACTTCTGAGTTCGGAATGGAAATCAGGTGGGTCCAAAGCGCTATGGTCGCCAAGCAAAATTCTGATTATAAATGGTGCTGATACCCAGACTCGAACTGGGGACCTCATCCTTACCAAGGATGCGCTCTACCACCTGAGCTATATCAGCATCAAGATGTCCCTTTAGGACTAAAAAAGCCCGTTTTTACAAACGGGCTCTCTTAACTAGTGTCTTCACCTTTAAAAAGGTAAAAACTAAATTTAAAGCCTGGCGATGTCCTACTCTCACATGGGGAAGCCCCACACTACCATCGGCGCTAATTCGTTTCACTTCTGAGTTCGGAATGGAAATCAGGTGGGTCCAAATCGCTATGGTCGCCAAGCAAATTCTTTAATTCGGAAAGCTGTTTTCAGTTCTTAACACATTCAATGTTCTTACATTGAGTCCATCAAAACCCCTTGGGTGTTGTATGGTTAAGCCTCACGGGCAATTAGTACAGGTTAGCTCAACGCCTCACAACGCTTACACACCCTGCCTATCAACGTTCTAGTCTCGAACAACCCTTTAGGATACTTAAAGTATCAGGGAAGACTCATCTCAGGGCTCGCTTCCCGCTTAGATGCTTTCAGCGGTTATCGATTCCGAACTTAGCTACCGGGCAATGCGTCTGGCGACACAACCCGAACACCAGAGGTTCGTCCACTCCGGTCCTCTCGTACTAGGAGCAGCCCCCTTCAATCTTCCAACGCCCACGGCAGATAGGGACCGAACTGTCTCACGACGTTCTAAACCCAGCTCGCGTACCACTTTAAATGGCGAACAGCCATACCCTTGGGACCGACTTCAGCCCCAGGATGTGATGAGCCGACATCGAGGTGCCAAACACCGCCGTCGATATGAACTCTTGGGCGGTATCAGCCTGTTATCCCCGGAGTACCTTTTATCCGTTGAGCGATGGCCCTTCCATTCAGAACCACCGGATCACTATGACCTGCTTTCGCACCTGCTCGAATTGTCATTCTCGCAGTCAAGCGGGCTTATGCCATTGCACTAACCTCACGATGTCCAACCGTGATTAGCCCACCTTCGTGCTCCTCCGTTACGCTTTGGGAGGAGACCGCCCCAGTCAAACTACCCACCAGGCACTGTCCGTAACCCCGATAAGGGGTCGACGTTAGAACATCAACACTACAAGGGTGGTATTTCAAGGACGGCTCCACCAACACTGGCGTGCTGGTTTCAAAGCCTCCCACCTATCCTACACATGTAGGGTCAATGTTCAGTGCCAAGCTGTAGTAAAGGTTCACGGGGTCTTTCCGTCTAGCCGCGGGTACACTGCATCTTCACAGCGATTTCAATTTCACTGAGTCTCGGGTGGAGACAGCGTGGCCATCATTACGCCATTCGTGCAGGTCGGAACTTACCCGACAAGGAATTTCGCTACCTTAGGACCGTTATAGTTACGGCCGCCGTTTACCGGGGCTTCGATCAAGAGCTTCGACCGAAGTCTAACCCCATCAATTAACCTTCCGGCACCGGGCAGGCGTCACACCGTATACGTCATCTTACGATTTTGCACAGTGCTGTGTTTTTAATAAACAGTTGCAGCCACCTGGTATCTGCGACTCTCAATAGCTCCATCCGCAAGGGACTTCACCGTCGAGAGCGTACCTTCTCCCGAAGTTACGGTACCATTTTGCCTAGTTCCTTCACCCGAGTTCTCTCAAGCGCCTTGGTATTCTCTACCCGACCACCTGTGTCGGTTTGGGGTACGATTCCTTACAATCTGAAGCTTAGAGGCTTTTCCTGGAAGCATGGCATCAATGACTTCACTACCGTAGTAGCTCGACGTCGTGTCTCAGCCTTAGAAAGAGCCGGATTTACCTAACTCTTAAGCCTACGCACTTGAACCTGGACAACCGTCGCCAGGCCCACCTAGCCTTCTCCGTCCCCCCATCGCAATTGTAAGAAGTACGGGAATATTAACCCGTTTCCCATCGACTACGCCTTTCGGCCTCGCCTTAGGGGTCGACTTACCCTGCCCCGATTAACGTTGGACAGGAACCCTTGGTCTTCCGGCGAGGAGGTTTTTCACCCCCTTTATCGTTACTCATGTCAGCATTCGCACTTCTGATACCTCCAGCAAGCTTTACAACTCACCTTCAACGGCTTACAGAACGCTCCCCTACCCAATGAAGTAAACTTCATTGCCGCAGCTTCGGTTTATAGCTTAGCCCCGTTACATCTTCCGCGCAGGCCGACTCGACTAGTGAGCTATTACGCTTTCTTTAAATGATGGCTGCTTCTAAGCCAACATCCTAGCTGTCTAAGCCTTCCCACATCGTTTCCCACTTAGCTATAATTTGGGACCTTAGCTGGCGGTCTGGGTTGTTTCCCTCTCCACGACGGACGTTAGCACCCGCCGTGTGTCTCCCGGATAGTACTTACTGGTATTCGGAGTTTGCAAAGGGTTGGTAAGTCGGGATGACCCCCTAGCCTTAACAGTGCTCTACCCCCAGTAGTATTCGTCCGAGGCGCTACCTAAATAGCTTTCGGGGAGAACCAGCTATCTCCAGGTTTGATTGGCCTTTCACCCCTAGCCACAAGTCATCCGCTAATTTTTCAACATTAGTCGGTTCGGTCCTCCAGTTGATGTTACTCAACCTTCAACCTGCCCATGGCTAGATCACCTGGTTTCGGGTCTATATCCAGAGACTGAACGCCCAGTTAAGACTCGGTTTCCCTACGGCTCCCCTAGATGGTTAACCTTGCCACTGAATATAAGTCGCTGACCCATTATACAAAAGGTACGCAGTCACACCACGAAGGTGCTCCTACTGCTTGTACGTACACGGTTTCAGGTTCTATTTCACTCCCCTCACAGGGGTTCTTTTCGCCTTTCCCTCACGGTACTGGTTCACTATCGGTCAGTCAGTAGTATTTAGCCTTGGAGGATGGTCCCCCCATATTCAGACAGGATATCACGTGTCCCGCCCTACTCGATTTCACTGAATGTGCGTTGTCAACTACGGGGCTATCACCCTGTATCGCCGGACTTTCCAGACCGTTCGTCTAACGCATATAAAGCTTAAGGGCTAGTCCAATTTCGCTCGCCGCTACTTTCGGAATCTCGGTTGATTTCTTTTCCTCGGGGTACTTAGATGTTTCAGTTCCCCCGGTTCGCCTCCTGTTGCTATGTATTCACAACAGGATACTTGCTTATGCAAGTGGGTTTCCCCATTCGGAAATCCCAGACTCAAATGGTTTTTACTACCTAATCTGGGCTTATCGCAAGTTAATACGTCCTTCATCGCCTCTGACTGCCAAGGCATCCACCGTGTACGCTTAGTCACTTAACCATACAACCCGAAGGAGTTTCGAGTTGATGAACAAGTCACCAAAGTTGTCTGCAATTTTTATACATGATGCAGACTCGATTTTGCCGGACTCAAATTCCAAGAACACTTGAATGTGTTGTATTGGTGTTTGTCATAAAGACAAACATTGAGAACTTTACAATCAACAATAAATTGTTGATTTGTCAGCTTTCCAAATTGTTAAAGAGCTAATCACTTCTAATGAAGTAACCATTTTTAAAAACTCTCAAGAGAGAATGTTTAAAGATGGTATCCCGTAGGGGAGTCGAACCCCTGTTACCGCCGTGAAAGGGCGGTGTCCTAGGCCTCTAGACGAACGGGACACTGGATTGAAGATATTGGGATATCTTCGTCTCTTTTACTTATAAACCGTATCAATCTGTGTGGACACTCATCGTGAATAATCATCGTATAAGGAGGTGATCCAGCGCCAGGTTCCCCTAGCGCTACCTTGTTACGACTTCACCCCAGTCATGAACCACAAAGTGGTAAGCGTCCTCCCGAAGGTTAAACTACCTACTTCTTTTGCAGCCCACTCCCATGGTGTGACGGGCGGTGTGTACAAGGCCCGGGAACGTATTCACCGTGGCATTCTGATCCACGATTACTAGCGATTCCGACTTCACGGAGTCGAGTTGCAGACTCCGATCCGGACTACGACGCACTTTTTGGGATTCGCTCACTCTCGCAAGTTGGCTGCCCTCTGTATGCGCCATTGTAGCACGTGTGTAGCCCTACTCGTAAGGGCCATGATGACTTGACGTCGTCCCCACCTTCCTCCGGTTTATCACCGGCAGTCTCCCTGGAGTTCCCGACATTACTCGCTGGCAAACAAGGATAAGGGTTGCGCTCGTTGCGGGACTTAACCCAACATTTCACAACACGAGCTGACGACAGCCATGCAGCACCTGTCTCAGAGTTCCCGAAGGCACCAATCCATCTCTGGAAAGTTCTCTGGATGTCAAGAGTAGGTAAGGTTCTTCGCGTTGCATCGAATTAAACCACATGCTCCACCGCTTGTGCGGGCCCCCGTCAATTCATTTGAGTTTTAATCTTGCGACCGTACTCCCCAGGCGGTCTACTTAACGCGTTAGCTCCGAAAGCCACGGCTCAAGGCCACAACCTCCAAGTAGACATCGTTTACGGCGTGGACTACCAGGGTATCTAATCCTGTTTGCTCCCCACGCTTTCGCATCTGAGTGTCAGTATCTGTCCAGGGGGCCGCCTTCGCCACCGGTATTCCTTCAGATCTCTACGCATTTCACCGCTACACCTGAAATTCTACCCCCCTCTACAGTACTCTAGTCTGCCAGTTTCAAATGCAATTCCGAGGTTGAGCCCCGGGCTTTCACATCTGACTTAACAAACCACCTGCATGCGCTTTACGCCCAGTAATTCCGATTAACGCTCGCACCCTCCGTATTACCGCGGCTGCTGGCACGGAGTTAGCCGGTGCTTCTTCTGTCGCTAACGTCAAATAATGCAGCTATTAACTACACTACCTTCCTCACGACTGAAAGTGCTTTACAACCCGAAGGCCTTCTTCACACACGCGGCATGGCTGCATCAGGCTTGCGCCCATTGTGCAATATTCCCCACTGCTGCCTCCCGTAGGAGTCTGGACCGTGTCTCAGTTCCAGTGTGGCTGATCATCCTCTCAGACCAGCTAGGGATCGTCGCCTTGGTGAGCCATTACCTCACCAACTAGCTAATCCCACCTAGGCATATCCTGACGCGAGAGGCCCGAAGGTCCCCCTCTTTGGCCCGTAGGCATTATGCGGTATTAGCCATCGTTTCCAATGGTTATCCCCCACATCAGGGCAATTTCCTAGGCATTACTCACCCGTCCGCCGCTCGACGCCGTTATCGTCCCCCGAAGGTTCAGATAACTCGTTTCCGCTCGACTTGCATGTGTTAGGCCTGCCGCCAGCGTTCAATCTGAGCCATGATCAAACTCTTCAATTTAAGATTTTGTCGGCTCAATGAATACTGAACATTACATAAGTAATGTTTGAATTGACTGTGCTGAGTCTTTCGACTCAATGGTCACTTCGTATCATTGAAACCTAATTTGAAACCGAAGTTTCTAATTGGATTATCATCAACGAGTGCCCACACAGATTGATAGGTCTATATTGTTAAAGAGCTTGGCTTTCAACATGTTAGTGTCTTAGCGAGGTGCGTATAATACGCTTCCCACTTTGAAAGTCAACATAAAACTCTAAAATAATTTAGAACTTTATGGTGACTTGCTTATTAAATAAGCAAGTGCGAAATAAAGCCTGGCGATGTCCTACTCTCACATGGGGAAGCCCCACACTACCATCGGCGCTAATTCGTTTCACTTCTGAGTTCGGAATGGAAATCAGGTGGGTCCAAATCGCTATGGTCGCCAAGCAAATTCTTTAATTCGGAAAGCTGTTTTCAGTTCTTAACACATTCAATGTTCTTACATTGAGCCCATCAAAACCCCTTGGGTGTTGTATGGTTAAGCCTCACGGGCAATTAGTACAGGTTAGCTCAACGCCTCACAACGCTTACACACCCTGCCTATCAACGTTCTAGTCTCGAACAACCCTTTAGGATACTTAAAGTATCAGGGAAGACTCATCTCAGGGCTCGCTTCCCGCTTAGATGCTTTCAGCGGTTATCGATTCCGAACTTAGCTACCGGGCAATGCGTCTGGCGACACAACCCGAACACCAGAGGTTCGTCCACTCCGGTCCTCTCGTACTAGGAGCAGCCCCCTTCAATCTTCCAACGCCCACGGCAGATAGGGACCGAACTGTCTCACGACGTTCTAAACCCAGCTCGCGTACCACTTTAAATGGCGAACAGCCATACCCTTGGGACCGACTTCAGCCCCAGGATGTGATGAGCCGACATCGAGGTGCCAAACACCGCCGTCGATATGAACTCTTGGGCGGTATCAGCCTGTTATCCCCGGAGTACCTTTTATCCGTTGAGCGATGGCCCTTCCATTCAGAACCACCGGATCACTATGACCTGCTTTCGCACCTGCTCGAATTGTCATTCTCGCAGTCAAGCGGGCTTATGCCATTGCACTAACCTCACGATGTCCAACCGTGATTAGCCCACCTTCGTGCTCCTCCGTTACGCTTTGGGAGGAGACCGCCCCAGTCAAACTACCCACCAGGCACTGTCCGTAACCCCGATAAGGGGTCGACGTTAGAACATCAACACTACAAGGGTGGTATTTCAAGGACGGCTCCACCAACACTGGCGTGCTGGTTTCAAAGCCTCCCACCTATCCTACACATGTAGGGTCAATGTTCAGTGCCAAGCTGTAGTAAAGGTTCACGGGGTCTTTCCGTCTAGCCGCGGGTACACTGCATCTTCACAGCGATTTCAATTTCACTGAGTCTCGGGTGGAGACAGCGTGGCCATCATTACGCCATTCGTGCAGGTCGGAACTTACCCGACAAGGAATTTCGCTACCTTAGGACCGTTATAGTTACGGCCGCCGTTTACCGGGGCTTCGATCAAGAGCTTCGACCGAAGTCTAACCCCATCAATTAACCTTCCGGCACCGGGCAGGCGTCACACCGTATACGTCATCTTACGATTTTGCACAGTGCTGTGTTTTTAATAAACAGTTGCAGCCACCTGGTATCTGCGACTCTCAATAGCTCCATCCGCAAGGGACTTCACCGTCGAGAGCGTACCTTCTCCCGAAGTTACGGTACCATTTTGCCTAGTTCCTTCACCCGAGTTCTCTCAAGCGCCTTGGTATTCTCTACCCGACCACCTGTGTCGGTTTGGGGTACGATTCCTTACAATCTGAAGCTTAGAGGCTTTTCCTGGAAGCATGGCATCAATGACTTCACTACCGTAGTAGCTCGACGTCGTGTCTCAGCCTTAAGAAGAGCCGGATTTACCTAACTCTTCAGCCTACGCACTTGAACCTGGACAACCGTCGCCAGGCCCACCTAGCCTTCTCCGTCCCCCCATCGCAATTGTAAGAAGTACGGGAATATTAACCCGTTTCCCATCGACTACGCCTTTCGGCCTCGCCTTAGGGGTCGACTTACCCTGCCCCGATTAACGTTGGACAGGAACCCTTGGTCTTCCGGCGAGGAGGTTTTTCACCCCCTTTATCGTTACTCATGTCAGCATTCGCACTTCTGATACCTCCAGCATGCTTTACAACACACCTTCAACGGCTTACAGAACGCTCCCCTACCCAATGAAGTAAACTTCATTGCCGCAGCTTCGGTTTATAGCTTAGCCCCGTTACATCTTCCGCGCAGGCCGACTCGACTAGTGAGCTATTACGCTTTCTTTAAATGATGGCTGCTTCTAAGCCAACATCCTAGCTGTCTAAGCCTTCCCACATCGTTTCCCACTTAGCTATAATTTGGGACCTTAGCTGGCGGTCTGGGTTGTTTCCCTCTCCACGACGGACGTTAGCACCCGCCGTGTGTCTCCCGGATAGTACTTACTGGTATTCGGAGTTTGCAAAGGGTTGGTAAGTCGGGATGACCCCCTAGCCTTAACAGTGCTCTACCCCCAGTAGTATTCGTCCGAGGCGCTACCTAAATAGCTTTCGGGGAGAACCAGCTATCTCCAGGTTTGATTGGCCTTTCACCCCTAGCCACAAGTCATCCGCTAATTTTTCAACATTAGTCGGTTCGGTCCTCCAGTTGATGTTACTCAACCTTCAACCTGCCCATGGCTAGATCACCTGGTTTCGGGTCTATATCCAGAGACTGAACGCCCAGTTAAGACTCGGTTTCCCTACGGCTCCCCTAGATGGTTAACCTTGCCACTGAATATAAGTCGCTGACCCATTATACAAAAGGTACGCAGTCACACCACGAAGGTGCTCCTACTGCTTGTACGTACACGGTTTCAGGTTCTATTTCACTCCCCTCACAGGGGTTCTTTTCGCCTTTCCCTCACGGTACTGGTTCACTATCGGTCAGTCAGTAGTATTTAGCCTTGGAGGATGGTCCCCCCATATTCAGACAGGATATCACGTGTCCCGCCCTACTCGATTTCACTGAATGTGCGTTGTCAACTACGGGGCTATCACCCTGTATCGCCGGACTTTCCAGACCGTTCGTCTAACGCATATAAAGCTTAAGGGCTAGTCCAATTTCGCTCGCCGCTACTTTCGGAATCTCGGTTGATTTCTTTTCCTCGGGGTACTTAGATGTTTCAGTTCCCCCGGTTCGCCTCCTGTTGCTATGTATTCACAACAGGATACTTGCTTATGCAAGTGGGTTTCCCCATTCGGAAATCCCAGACTCAAATGGTTTTTACTACCTAATCTGGGCTTATCGCAAGTTAATACGTCCTTCATCGCCTCTGACTGCCAAGGCATCCACCGTGTACGCTTAGTCACTTAACCATACAACCCGAAGGAGTTTCGAGTTGATGAACAAGTCACCAAAGTTGTCTGCAATTTTTATACATGATGCAGACTCGATTTTGCCGGACTCAAATTCCAAGAACACTTGAATGTGTTGTATTGGTGTTTGTCATAAAGACAAACATTGAGAACTTTACAATCAACAATAAATTGTTGATTTGTCAGCTTTCCAAATTGTTAAAGAGCTATGTTAGCTACAAGCTTTCGCTTGTGAACTATCAATCTGTGTGGACACTCATCGTGAATAATCATCGTATAAGGAGGTGATCCAGCGCCAGGTTCCCCTAGCGCTACCTTGTTACGACTTCACCCCAGTCATGAACCACAAAGTGGTAAGCGTCCTCCCGAAGGTTAAACTACCTACTTCTTTTGCAGCCCACTCCCATGGTGTGACGGGCGGTGTGTACAAGGCCCGGGAACGTATTCACCGTGGCATTCTGATCCACGATTACTAGCGATTCCGACTTCACGGAGTCGAGTTGCAGACTCCGATCCGGACTACGACGCACTTTTTGGGATTCGCTCACTCTCGCAAGTTGGCTGCCCTCTGTATGCGCCATTGTAGCACGTGTGTAGCCCTACTCGTAAGGGCCATGATGACTTGACGTCGTCCCCACCTTCCTCCGGTTTATCACCGGCAGTCTCCCTGGAGTTCCCGACATTACTCGCTGGCAAACAAGGATAAGGGTTGCGCTCGTTGCGGGACTTAACCCAACATTTCACAACACGAGCTGACGACAGCCATGCAGCACCTGTCTCAGAGTTCCCGAAGGCACCAATCCATCTCTGGAAAGTTCTCTGGATGTCAAGAGTAGGTAAGGTTCTTCGCGTTGCATCGAATTAAACCACATGCTCCACCGCTTGTGCGGGCCCCCGTCAATTCATTTGAGTTTTAATCTTGCGACCGTACTCCCCAGGCGGTCTACTTAACGCGTTAGCTCCGAAAGCCACGGCTCAAGGCCACAACCTCCAAGTAGACATCGTTTACGGCGTGGACTACCAGGGTATCTAATCCTGTTTGCTCCCCACGCTTTCGCATCTGAGTGTCAGTATCTGTCCAGGGGGCCGCCTTCGCCACCGGTATTCCTTCAGATCTCTACGCATTTCACCGCTACACCTGAAATTCTACCCCCCTCTACAGTACTCTAGTCTGCCAGTTTCAAATGCAATTCCGAGGTTGAGCCCCGGGCTTTCACATCTGACTTAACAAACCACCTGCATGCGCTTTACGCCCAGTAATTCCGATTAACGCTCGCACCCTCCGTATTACCGCGGCTGCTGGCACGGAGTTAGCCGGTGCTTCTTCTGTCGCTAACGTCAAATAATGCAGCTATTAACTACACTACCTTCCTCACGACTGAAAGTGCTTTACAACCCGAAGGCCTTCTTCACACACGCGGCATGGCTGCATCAGGCTTGCGCCCATTGTGCAATATTCCCCACTGCTGCCTCCCGTAGGAGTCTGGACCGTGTCTCAGTTCCAGTGTGGCTGATCATCCTCTCAGACCAGCTAGGGATCGTCGCCTTGGTGAGCCATTACCTCACCAACTAGCTAATCCCACCTAGGCATATCCTGACGCGAGAGGCCCGAAGGTCCCCCTCTTTGGCCCGTAGGCATTATGCGGTATTAGCCATCGTTTCCAATGGTTATCCCCCACATCAGGGCAATTTCCTAGGCATTACTCACCCGTCCGCCGCTCGACGCCGTTATCGTTCCCCGAAGGTTCAGATAACTCGTTTCCGCTCGACTTGCATGTGTTAGGCCTGCCGCCAGCGTTCAATCTGAGCCATGATCAAACTCTTCAATTTAAGATTTTGTTCGGCTCAATGAATACTGAACATTACATAAGTAATGTTTGAATTGACTGTGCTGAATCTTTCGATTCAATGGTCACTTCGTTTCATTGAAACCTAATTTGAAACCGAAGTTTCTAATTGGATTATCATCAACGAGTGCCCACACAGATTGATAGGTTCTTATTTTTAAAGAGCTACTCTTCTTTGTGACTCACATCACTTCGGAAGAGGCGGCCATTCTAGCGAGATAATTTTTTGTGTCAAACACTTTCTCAAATTATTTCGCTTTTCTTTTTGACCTTGCCGATTTTGCTTTGAACCCTTGTGAGCTCTGCCCTGTCGACAAGGAGGCATTATAGAGATCGCGCTCACATTGGCAAGCGTTATTTTGCAAAAATTGCAAAAATAATAGTTAAACGCTGAGTTTTCGATCAAAGCCTTATTTATCCAACTTTACCCAAAGAAGGCAAACAACTTATCCACAGAGTTATCCTTTTGAACCTAATATTTACTCTTATAAATAAAGAAAAGCTGCTTTACAGCAGCTTCTTTTAATTAACTCAAACTCGACTTTAACCAACTGACCACTAGATACCTGAGCCGTCTTGTTCAGTTCCATCATCCTCATGCAATCCACACTCACGTTTTAAGCCAAAGAAACGGGTTTCCTCTTCAGACATGCCCGGCTCCCACTTTTTAGTCGTATGGGTATCACCTACCGAGAGGTAACCTTGCTCCCAAAGAGGGTGATAACTTAAACCGTGTTCTTCTAGATAATAGTGCACATCTTTATTTGTCCAGTCGATCACGGGCAAGAACTTAAACACACCATTTTGAATCGATAAGATAGGCAGACCTGCTCGAGATTTACTTTGCTCTCGGCGTAATCCAGAAAACCAAGTACCAACGTTTTGCTCACGCAGAGCACGTCGCATCGGTTCGACCTTGTTTATCTTGTTGTACTTCTCGATTCCCTCGATACCTTGTTTCCAAAGTTTCCCATAACGCGCTTCCTGCCAATGGGCACTTTCTATCGCTCGGTATACTTTAAGGTTGAGGTTTAGTTGCGCCTTTAACTGATCAATAAAATGATAGGTCTCTGCGAATAGATATCCGGTATCCGTTAGGATGATCGGAATATCCGGCTTTTGTTGTGTCACAAGATGAAGCATCACTGCAGCTTGGATACCGAAACTGGATGAGACTGCGAACTCCCCTTCCAAATTCTCCAATGCCCACTTTACTCTATCTTGCGCCGAAAGCTGTTCGAGCTCGACATTGATTTGAGCAAGACGGAGGATTTGCTCCGTCTTTGTTAATGTCAGTAACTCTGCTAGCTCCGGCTTGGAGGCTACAGAATCAAGCATGGAAGTCCCTCTTTGATACGAACACTTCTTGAATAATTCCAGCTCGAATAGTGAAATCGCCAAATGCTTCGCCTTCTTCACGCTCAACAGCCCAACGAGCCACCAGCTGATCAATCTCTTCTAAGATTTGCTTATCCGTAATGTTCTCTTTATACATCTTCGGTACTCTTGTACCGCCGCGATTACCACCTAGGTGTAAGTTGTAACGACCCGGCGCTTTACCGACTAAGCCGATTTCTGCCAGCATTGCTCGTCCACAACCATTTGGACACCCTGTGACACGAAGAATGATGTTGTCTTCTTCAGGTAGACCATGCTTTTCTAAAATGTCTTCAACATCGTTAACAAACTGAGGAAGGAAGCGCTCGGCTTCTGCCATTGCTAATGGACAAGTTGGGAATGCCACACACGCCATCGAGTTCTTACGTTGTTCACTTACGCCGTCATCCATTAAGCCATGCTCACGAGCAATCTTCTCGATCTTCGCTTTTTGGTTTTTTGGTACACCAGCAACAATCAGGTTTTGGTTTGCCGTCATGCGGAAATCGCCTTTGTGGATTTTGGCAATTTCAGCGACCCCTTTCTTAAGTGGCTTACCCGGGAAATCCAACAAACGACCGTTTTCGATAAATAGCGCTAAATGATGCTTACCATCTATCCCTTCAACCCAACCGATACGGTCACCACGTTCTGTGAATTCGTAAGGACGGCTTTGCTCAAACTTAACACCGGCACGTTTTTCTACTTCCGCTTTAAACACATCACTACCGACACGATCTAATGTGTATTTGGTTTTTGCATTCTTACGGTTAGAACGATTACCCCAATCACGTTGAGTTGTTACTACAGCAGCAGCAACATCAAGAGTTTTCTCTAATGGGATAAAGCCAAAGTCATCTGCTCTGCGTGGATAAGTTGATGTGTCGCCATGCGTCATGGCTAGGCCGCCACCAACGAGTACGTTAAAACCAACCAGCTTGCCGTTATCTGCAATCGCGACGAAGTTAAGATCGTTAGCGTGTACGTCTACGTCATTTTGCGGAGGGATAACCACAGTGGTTTTAAACTTACGTGGCAAATAGTTCTTACCTAGAATCGGTTCGTCTTCTTCAGTACTTTCTACTTTTTCACCGTCTAACCAAATCTCTGCATAAGCACGTGTCTTCGGTAATAGATGCTCACTGATCTTCTTCGCCCATTCGTAAGCTTCTTGGTGCAGTTCTGACTCGACAGGGTTAGTGGTACACAACACGTTACGGTTAACATCACCCGCAGTTGCAATCGAATCAATACCAATGCTGTTTAGCGTTTGGTGCATCAACTTGATATTTGGCTTTAGCACGCCATGGAACTGGAACGTTTGACGAGTAGTAAGACGAATACTTCCATATAGAGAGTGCTCGGTTGCAAACTTGTCGATCGCTAGCCATTGCTTTGGTGTGATGATGCCACCCGGCATACGCGCACGAAGCATGACATTGTGCAGCGGCTCCAACTTTTGTTTAGCACGCTCGTTACGGATATCACGGTCATCTTGCTGGTACATTCCGTGGAAACGAATCAATTGGAAGTTGTCTGCAGTAAAGCCACCAGTAATACGATCTTGTAGATCTTGTTCAATCGTTCCACGCAGTAAATTACTTTCTCTTTTAAGGCGCTCGTTATCCGAGAGTGGACCAAGCACCTCACCTAATACTTCTTGGCTGTTTGATTGTTGATTCGCGCTCATTAGTACACATCCCTTTGGTAACGTTTCGATTTACGTAGATCGTTGATATATGCCTCTGCTTCTTCGCGAGAAAGCTTGCCTTGTTGCTCAGCTACAAATACCAACGCATCGTGAACATCTTTTGCCATCCGAGTGGCATCACCACATACATAGATGTATGCACCATCTTGAATCCACTGCCAAACTTGTTCAGCGTTTTCTAAGATGCGATGTTGAACATAAACCTTCTCTGCTTGGTCACGGCTAAACGCGACATCAAGGCGAGTCAGCAAACCTGACTTGAGGTACTTCTGCCATTCCACTTGGTAAAGGAAATCTTGAGTAAAGGTACGGTCACCAAAGAACAACCAGTTCTTACCTTCCGCGTCACGGTTATCACGCTCTTGAATAAAGCTACGGAAAGGCGCAATACCAGTACCAGGACCAACCATGATGATTGGTGTGTTGTCATCTTGTGGCAGTTTGAAGTTATTGTTGTGCTCAACAAACACTTTCACTTCGCCGCCTTCTTCTAGACGTTGAGAGAGGAAACTTGATGCTCCGCCATAGCGCTTTTCATCACCTTTGTTGTATTCAACCAAGCCTACTGTTAGGTGAACTTCTTCATCCACTTCCGTTTGACTCGAAGCGATAGAATATAGACGAGGCGTCAATCGACGAAGCAAACCAACCAATTCTTCTGCACTTAGCTTGGTCTTCTTCTCTGCAAGTACATCTACAACTTGCGTATTTGCAGCGTACTCACGAAGCTTGTCTTTATCTTCCGCTAGCTTTTGTAGTTTCTTACTACCAGATAACTCAGCGAATTTAGTGACAAACTGAGGGTTTGATGCGGTGATTTCGTACTTGCTAACCAATGCACTGTGAATAGAAAGGCTTTCGCCATCGACTTCAACACTTTCGACACCAGAAAGACCGACTTTCCCTAAAATGGCATTAGCAAGTTCAGAGCTATTATCGAACCACACGCCTAGGGCATCACCCGGTTGGTAAGTCAGGCCCGACTCTTCTAAATCAATCTCTACGTGACGAACGTCTTTACCTGAATCACGCCCCGTAATTTTCTGGCTGGTCAGTAGTGTGGCTGTATATGGATTTTGCTTGTTGTAAGCAGAATGCCCTGGAGCGGCTTGACCGACGGGTAGTTGAACCACTTCTGCTTCATTACCTGAAGAAAGGGCTTCTTTTACTTGTTCAAGCGCTTGCTTACGCCATTCTGCAGCCGGTGCTTCATAATCCACATCACAATCAACACGGTCGATGAAGGCAGTTGCGCCGAGCTTAGATAAGTAAGTATCAAAGTCTTTACCCGTTTGGCAGAAAAACTCGTAACTAGAGTCGCCCAATGCAATTACGGCGTATTGCAGATTTGGTAACTTCGGGGCTTTCTTAGATTGAAGGAACTCATGCAGTTCAATGGCATTGTCAGGCGCTTCACCTTCACCATTGGTCGACGCTACGATGATAACATGGGTTTCTTTAGCAAGGTTCTTGCCTTTGTAATCGCTGGCGTCAAACAACTCAACAGCAATGCCTTCAGCTTTAGCTTCTTGCTCTAGAGACTCAGCAACGCCTTTTGCATTGCCGGTTTGAGAAGCAAAAATGATGCTTAGCTTTCCTGCTGGTTTTGCCGCCACCGCTGCTGCCGCTTGCGCAATTGGGTTTGCAGCCGCTGCGCTTGGTTGGTTTTGAGCTAGCCCCCAGAAGTACCCACTGACCCATGCGAGTTGTTGTGAAGACAACTCAGAGACAGTTTGCTGGAGTGCGTTAAATTGTTGGTCATTGATCGGGCTTGCGATTGGCGGGTTACCACTCTGCCCTTTATTTTCTTCCGATACATTCTTTTGAAAAGACATTGTCACGACATCCCTATTCATTGCGTGACGATAGATTAACCAACCTCCCTAATAACAAGAAAGAATAGAAGTGAATGTTTTATAACTTTTTGGAAGTATGAAAGCGAAACCAAGATTCAACGATCTTCAATTCGAACTTGCTGAAAGCCGACAGCCATGGCTGACTTTGAAGCCGTATCGAGATCATCGTAGAGGCATTCTTCTCCATGACTGTCCGTGAGACAAACGAAACCTCCACGCGCATGGCGAAACTCAACAACCCATCCGCCTTCTTGAATTGAAGGTTCGATAATGGCTTCTACCAGCTGGTTGTCACGAAATAGATGTCGTAATTCATTTATTGTCATCGCAATCCCTGCTCCAACTTTTATACATTGCTCTTAGATAAGCATGGTCGAAGTCTGAAACTTGGGCGAGAAATTCGATTTAATATAATGAAGTGATATAAAAAAACGCCGCTTATAAAGCGACGTTTTAAAGAATTGAGTAGTATCGAGTTAGAAGGAGTATTCTGCAGATACAAAGAACCCGTTTGCAAAGATGAACTCTTTGCCTAAGCTCGATAAGAATTGTTCCGACTCTAAATCAATCACACGGTACCCCCCACGAAAAGCCAGTTGAGACTCTTGGAAAGGAATTCGGTATTGCATACCAGCCATCAGATCAGTGCTTTTAATGCCTTTGTTATCACCAAAGTTCATTTCACCAATTACATCAAAATTAGTATTTGGTACCGTTATTTCCGCATAGCCATACCAAGCCCAAATCAGCTCATCAAAATCTTCAGTACGAGCATTAACGCCTGCATCCACGTATTTCGTGTCACTCAAATTACTAAAGGTAAGACCTGCATCAAAATGAAGCAAATCATGTTCAAGAACTTGGTAGTAAAGCGTAAGGTCTAGCTTGTCGAAGCCCATATAATCCGCATCAACGCTTGAGTAACGAAGGCGCGCGTTTGGTACATATTTTACATCATGCTCAATCGCTGCGTAAAAAGTACCGGTTGTACTGCTATCTCTTCTAACCTCATTAACTTTAGTATCTGCCGCCCAGACTTCTGCTCCTACCTTAGCAGTAAAAGAAGACTCTTCTGCAAAACAAGGGTAAGACGCTGCCAGCGATAGGGATACTGTCGCTAAAGCGATGGTCGCTTTATATGTCATGTAATTTTTACTCCGAGATAGCTGATTTCAACATTAAGGGGCGTGCCGGAATAGTATCATATTCTCGCAGCCCCCCATCAACTAAATATCCATAACAACTTACTTATAACGAGGTTGGGCAACGCAATTTTTAAAAAACCAAATACCTAACGCAATAACAATTAACCACGGTAATAACTTCAGTACTACGCCGACCATACCCAGCAAGAACATCACCACTAGAGCAATTCCCGTCGCGGCAAATACTGTGACCATGGTAATCCCTGTTACCAGCAAAGTTGCCGTGAAAACTAAAATAAAGATGAGTTCCAACATAATCACTTCTCCTTTGTTTTAGTTTAACTAGAGCAGGTTCTGTACCAACTTATGAAAAACGAACTAAGCCAATGATCTATAGACAAAAATAAAGCCAGAGGCATTTCTACACTCTGGCTTTACTATTTGTTATTTGGTAATTTTCACCAACCACTGGTGAAATTTACACGTTCAACTCTTTAGGAATCTTAGCAAGTGCGTCTTGTAGCACTTCTAGACCTGAACCAGGTTTATGCGCGTTTTCACTGATGTGACGACGCCATTGACGAGCACCTGGCATGTTTTGGAATAGACCCAACATATGACGCGAGATATGACCTAGGTAAGCACCTTTTGCCAATTGTGCTTCGATGTACGGGTACATCTCTTCGACAATTTCACTACGCTTTTTCACTGGAGCAGTTGAACCAAATAGCTCTTGATCAACAGACGCTAGCAAGTAAGGGCTTTGGTAGGCTTCACGACCGATCATTACACCATCTAGGTGTTGTAGATGCTCTTTTGCTTCTTCTAGTGACTTCACGCCACCATTGATAGCAATAGTCAGATGCGAAAAGTCTTGCTTCAATTGATATGCCCGTGGGTAATCCAATGGTGGGATTTCACGGTTTTCTTTCGGGCTCAAACCACTCAGCCACGCTTTGCGCGCATGAATAGTAAATTGCTCACAGCCACCTTTTTCAGACACAATCGAAACGAAGTCTGTTAGGAACTCATAAGAGTCTTGATCGTCGATACCAATACGTGTTTTTACTGTTACGGGAATATCCACAACAGATTTCATCGCTGCTACGCAGTCTGCTACCAACTGAGGCTCTGCCATTAGGCATGCACCAAAGCGACCGTTTTGCACACGATCAGATGGACAACCTACGTTGAGGTTGATTTCATCATAACCACGCTCTTGGGCTAACTTGGCACACGTCGCCAAATCTACCGGGTTAGAACCACCAAGCTGAAGGGCTAACGGATGCTCTTCTTCGTTATAAGCTAGGAAATCCCCTTTTCCATGAATGATTGCACCTGTCGTTACCATTTCGGTATACAACAAGGTTTCTTTGGTCATCAAGCGATGGAAATAACGGCAATGACGATCCGTCCAATCAAGCATTGGTGCTACCGAAAGCCTGCAAGAATGAGTCATGATAAAGACACCCATATACGTATTAATTAAGGGAGCGTGATTAGCGCTCAAAATTCAAGTCGGCTATTGTATACCTATTGGGCTTTGGGATGCGAGTCTCGTTGACAATTTCAGTCAATAGGAAACACGCATAAAGTGTGTGTTCCTGCACTAATTCATCATTTGAGCCCTACGCAATTTGCTTTATGTCATGATTTTCGTTTTGATAGCAGGTAAAATTAAGAATTTCTAAACCAAGTTCCAATAGAAATGGTTTATCATTAGGCTAGTCCAATAGTTATGGTGAAGGATTTGGACCCAACAATCATTGAACAAATTGAAGGAATATGTGCGGCCAGAGGAGTGAGATTAACTCCACAGCGTCGACGCGTTTTTGAGCTTATTTGTTCTAATCGCCGCGCCTCTAGTGCGTATGAGCTATTGGAGCAACTAAAGGAGAGCGAACCTCAAGCAAAGCCTCCTACAGTATATCGGGCTTTAGATTTTCTGTTGGAACAAGGTTTCATTCATAGAGTCGAGTCTACCAATAGTTTCATCACTTGTTGCTCTTGCAACACCGATCAGCACTATTTCCAATTGCTAATTTGCGATAAATGTGGCGACGTCGTTGAACTTGAAGATGAGACACTGATATCCTTGTTAGCCAATAACGCAGAGAAGCATGGCTTTCGAGTTACTAATCAGGTAATCGAAACGCATGGTACATGCCAGACATGTTCCTCCGAAATGAAAGAATAAGTATATAGAAGAACGTTATGCGCGCTGAATTTGTAAACCCGTTTTTAGCTTCATTAATGAATGTACTAAAAACGATGGCTTCCTTGGAGCTGAAGCCTCAAAAACCCCGTATCAAGAAGGATGAAATTGCACGTGGCGATGTTTCTGGCTTGATCGGTATGGTTGGAGCTCAAACTAGAGGTTCAATGTCGATTACTTTTGACGAAGCTCTAGCGCTAGAAATCATGCAAAACATGTTGGGCGAACGCCCAAATGGATTGAACGAAGAAGTTACGGATATGGTCGGTGAAATCACTAATATGGTGACTGGCGGCGCAAAACGTATTCTGGCTGAAAGTGGTTTTGATTTTGATATGGCAACCCCAGTTGTAGTATCAGGTAAGGGTCACACCATTCGTCACAAGTGTGAAGGCTCAATCATTATCATGCCTTTCTCTTCACAGTGGGGAAATGCCTTCATTGAGATTTGCTTTGAATAATTGAGAAGAAATAGGTTGGTCCGTGCCAACCTATTTTGTTTCTGCCTCAGGCAATAAAAAAGGTCAGCATTTGCTGACCTTTTGTTTTTCTATTCAAACATTAAGCCTTGAACGCTTTAAATGCATTGATTAGACCGTTTGTCGAGCTGTCGTGTGAACTAATCTCAGAACCGTCAGCTAGCTCAGGTAGGATTTGGTTTGCTAGTTGTTTGCCTAGCTCAACACCCCATTGGTCGAAGCTGAAGATGTTCCAGATAACGCCTTGAACGAAGATTTTGTGCTCGTACATTGCGATCAGGTTACCTAGCGTGCGAGGTGTGATTTGCTTAACTAGGATAGAGTTCGTTGGGCGGTTACCTTCAAATACTTTGAACGGTACTAGAGACGCCATTTCTTCTTCGCTCTTACCTGCTTTCGCAAATTCTGCCTTCACAGTTTCTGCTGACTTACCAAATGCCAATGCTTCTGTTTGTGCAAAGAAGTTAGACATCAGTTTTTGGTGGTGGTCGCTTGCTGGGTTGTGGCTGATTGCAGGTGCAATGAAGTCACATGGGATCAGCTTAGTGCCTTGGTGAATCAGCTGGTAGAACGCGTGCTGACCGTTAGTGCCCGGTTCACCCCAGATGATAGGACCAGTTTGGTAAGTCACTGCGTTACCTTCACGGTCAACGTACTTACCGTTAGATTCCATGTTACCTTGCTGGAAGTACGCCGCGAAACGGTGCATGTACTGGTCGTAAGGTAGGATTGCTTCAGACTCAGCGCCGTGGAAGTTGTTGTACCAAATACCGATCAGAGCAAGAATCACTGGGATGTTGCTTTCTAGATCTGTCGACACGAAGTGGTTATCCATCTCATGAGCACCGTCTAGAAGCTCGATAAAGTTGTCGTAACCTACGGACAATGCAATTGAAAGACCGATTGCTGACCATAGTGAGTAACGACCACCAACCCAGTCCCAGAACTCAAACATGTTGTCAGTGTCGATACCAAACTCAGATACTGCAGGAGCGTTAGTAGAAAGCGCTGCGAAGTGCTTAGCAACGTGTGCTTGATCACCAGCTGTCTCAAGGAACCAATCACGAGCAGAGTGCGCGTTAGTCATGGTTTCTTGAGTCGTGAACGTCTTAGACGCGATCAAGAATAGCGTTGTCTCTGGATCTACTTTCTTCAGCGTCTCAACGATGTGAGTACCATCAACGTTAGAAACGAAGTGCAGGTTTAGGTGGTTTTTGTATGGTGCTAGTGCTTCAGTCACCATGTAAGGACCAAGGTCTGAGCCGCCGATACCGATGTTTACGATATCTGTGATTGCTTTACCTGTGTAACCTTTCCACTCACCGCCGATTACACGCTCAGTGAATGATTTGATTTTTTCTAGAACCGCGTTTACCGCTGGCATTACGTCTTCGCCGCCAACCATTACAGGTTTGTTCGAACGGTTACGCAGTGCAGTATGAAGAACAGCGCGATCTTCTGTTTTGTTGATCGCTTCACCACTGAACATCGCTTCAATTGCTGACTTAAGCTCAGTCTCGTTAGCAAGAGCGAACAGGTGCTTCAGAGTTTCCTCGTTGATTAGGTTCTTTGAGTAATCGACTAGGATGTCTGAGCCGAAGCGTGCTGAGTATTTGTCGAAACGCGCAGCGTCTTGAGCAAATAGCTCTTTCAGATCCATATCTTGTGCAGATTCGAAATGCGCAGTTAGCGCTTTCCAAGCTTGTGTTTGCGTTGGATTGATATTTTTCAACATGGTCTTTATCCCGATGTTACAGTAGGTTCCATTCCTTACAGTCTAGCGAAAACTGCGGAATCCCCGATTTAGCAAATAGAATATAAATGAGATGTTTGGGCGAATTGCCACAAAACAAGTCTTTGTAATTTTTTTTCAGTCGCCAATTATGACTGAGTGCCCTTACACTCACATTGAGTTAGGTCACGTTCCCTGTTTCGAATTTAAACAATTCATTTATGACGTTGGGAATCATATCATTTACTAATGACAGGCTCTAATTGGATTAGGATAGACGCCAAACCAAATTTTTCCAAAGGAACGCATATGTGGGCACAAAAAACTCTGCAATTAAAAGCACGTAGCCGAGGCTTTCATCTAGTCACTGATGAAATTGAACAACAATTACCACAAATCCAATCGCTTTCAGTAGGTTTGTTACATTTATTCATTCAGCATACGTCAGCCAGTTTGACCTTAAATGAAAATGCCGACCCGACTGTGCGTATGGATATGGAAGCTCACTTCAATAAATTTGTTCCTGAGCGTGCGCCTTATTATCAACACACCTATGAAGGTGATGATGATATGCCAGCTCATATTAAAGCGTCTTTACTGGGCAGCAGTGTGACAATTCCTATTCAAAATGGGCAATTAGCGCTGGGAACATGGCAGGGCATTTACCTAGGCGAGCACCGTGATTACGGTGGCAGCCGACGCATTATTGCCACCATCAACGGCGAATAACTCTGATAAAACAAAGGCTAACCACAGAGTTAGCCTTTGTTTTATATCGATTTAGAACGGTTGATTTATCATGACTCGGAAGGTGCCCTCGTCAGCACCTTTTGCCATCTCGGCACGAACTACAATCCCTTCAACTTGGAAGCGCACAGCGCCACCGACGTTCCACTTCATGTCTTCATGCAATGTCTTGAGGTCATAATTGTCCGCGACTCGCCCTACTTCAACAAATGCCACCCATTGCCACCAAGGTAAGTCGTAGTAGTTGATAAGAGGAATATCATCGAGTGGCTGCCAGTCTGGCAATACGCGGTATTCCGCAGAATAATGAATCGCACTGCGCCCATGATAACGACCTGCCGTATAACCACGCAGACGATACAAACCACCTAAGCGCACTTGCTCTTGCTCAGGTGGTCGACTACATACTGCACCATCACACTGATTCCATGTCGGTGTATCTGCCGTATAGAAATCGAATGCCAGAACTTGCTGATCAAACCAATCGCCTAACGGACCCAACGAGTAATACTGACTGTTTTGGAACTCCCACTTCAACCATAAGTCTTCTGACTGTAAGCTCTCCGCTCCCGTAGTTAAGTCAAACGAGGTATGGGAGCCTCGCGTGGTATTACGCACACTGTCTCGGTTATCCCAGTCAAATGTCAGGCTAAAACCTGTCGCCTCTTCTTTCTTATCGTTGTAGATGTCTAACTCACGAGAAGAATAAAACGGCGTGAAGATAATTGAGCTGACACCGGACTCAACTGGAGAAGCAAAACTTACATCGCGAATCGGTTGGAATGCACCAAGTAACCCGTGTTCACGAACGTTGCCCCAAGGAAGCAGGAACTTGAACTCCAGCTTGTAGTTTTCTTCATCCCCATTGGTTATGGTTTTGTCTTCCGTTGAGGAGCCATTTGAGCCTTGATCGCCTAAGTAATATGGATTGTCGTTAAAGCGCGCTTGATACATCTGCGTGCTAAACAAAAGGTTTGATGACAAAGCGTAATTGAAAGCCGAAAGAAAACCGACGTAGCTGTCTTTCTCAGAATACAGCCCCATACCAAACAGCGCGGCTTGTGGCTGACCAACGCCTTTTGCTACACCAGCAAGACCGATGGTGCTACCTAAGGTTTCGGTACTGAAATAAAAAGGAACGAATGCAGAGTCTTTTTCTTTCGCGACACTTTGGTGGGATAAAAAAAGGCTGGCAGAAAATGCCAGCACTAAACATATTTGGTTCTTCATGGGCTACTTCGTGTATTCCATTTCAACGCGAGAAGTCAGCTTAGTCACAAGCTCATAAGCAATGGTGCCTATGTGGCTTGCTACCTCTTCCACCGGTAAGTCCTTACCCCATAGAATCGCTTCATCGCTCACTTTATCCGTCGCATCGGGCCCTAAATCGACCGTCAACATATCCATAGATACACGCCCAGCGATTGGCACTTTACGTCCGTTAACTAGAACTGGCGTACCATTTGGTGCCGTTCGCGGATAACCATCGCCGTAACCAACCGCAATAACACCTACTTTGGTGTCTCGCTCGCTAGTCCACATACCACCATAACCGACGCTTTCACCTTTCTTCACTTCGCGTACTGCGATCAGGTGCGACTTGAGCGTCATGACTGGTCGATAGCCCATGTCTTGCGCTGTTCGGTGATTAAATGGTGAAACACCATACATAATGATCCCAGGACGAACCCAATCAAGTTGGCTCTGTGGCCATGCAAGCAAACCTGCCGATGCCGCTAAAGAGCGCTCGCCCTGACAGCCAGCGGTCAGTGACATAAATAACTCAATTTGTTCTGTGGTGATGTTACTCTCTAGTTCATCTGCACAACCAAAGTGACTCATGTAACGCAGCGGCTTTGCTACATTGGGACAAGAATTTAGTCGACTAAGAAACTCATCATATTGCTCTGGGCGTACACCCAGTCGGTGCATACCACTGTCGATTTTTAACCACACGACGACAGGTGTCTCAAGCTCAGCTTGCTCAAGAGCCGCAAGCTGTTCCTCACAATGAACAACCGTTTGAATGTTGTTGGTCACCAAAACGGGCAGATCACCCGAGGAGTAGAAACCTTCGAGAAGAAGAATGGGTTTCACTACTCCGCATGCGCGAAGTTGAAGCGCTTCCTCGATTCGAGCTACACCAAATGCATCAGCGTGGGTGGCATGCTTAGCTACATGACGAAGCCCATGACCATAGCCATTCGCCTTCACCACCGCCATCACTTTGCTTTCTGGCGCTTGTTCTTTTACGCGTTGTAAGTTGTGTTGCAGTGCTGACAAGTCAATACATGCCATCGCGGCTTTCATATAGCTCATGGTATTACTCATCATCAATATCAAATGCTGGGCCCGCGTAGTTATCGAAGCGCGAGTGTTGACCTTGGAAGGTTAAGCGAACCGAGCCGATAGGGCCGTTACGTTGCTTACCAAGAATAATTTCTGCCGTACCTTTGTACGGGCTATCTGGGTTATAAACCTCGTCACGGTAAATGAACATGATCAAGTCGGCATCTTGCTCGATAGAGCCCGATTCACGCAAATCTGAGTTAACTGGGCGTTTATCGGCACGCTGCTCTAGGGAACGGTTTAGCTGAGATAGTGCAACAACGGGTACGTTCAGTTCTTTCGCCAATGCTTTCAAAGAGCGCGAAATTTCCGCGATCTCCAAAGTACGGTTATCAGAAAGAGCAGGAACACGCATTAGCTGAAGGTAGTCGACCATGATCATCGATAATCCACCATGCTCACGAGCTACACGACGAGCACGGGAACGTACTTCTGTCGGTGTCAGGCCTGAACTATCATCGATGTACATGTTTTTCTTCTGCATTAGGATACCCATGGTAGAAGAAATACGTGCCCAATCTTCATCATCCAGTTGACCAGTACGGATCTTAGTTTGGTCAACACGAGATAGGGACGCAAGCATACGCATCATCAACTGTTCGGCAGGCATCTCTAGCGAGAAGATAAGTACCGGTTTGTCTTGGTCCATCGCCGCGTTTTCACACAGGTTCATCGCAAAAGTGGTTTTACCCATCGATGGACGTGCCGCTACAATGACCAAGTCAGAACCTTGCAGACCTGCGGTTTTCTTATTGAGATCATTAAAACCAGTGTTCACACCGGTCACGCCATCTTGAGGTGTTTTATAAAGCAACTCGATACGCTCAAGCGTTTTTTCGAGAATGTTATCAACGTTTTGCGGACCTTCATTTTCGCTGGTTCGAGACTCTGCGATAGCGAAAACTTTACTCTCCGCCATATCGATCAAATCTTCAGAGCTTCTGCCTTGTGGATCATAACCAGCGTCTGCGATTTCATTCGCCACACCAATTAAACCACGAACAATGGCACGTTCAGCGACAATATCCGCATAGGCATTAATGTTTGCGGCACTTGGCGTGTTTTTGGCAAGGTCTGCTAGGTATGCAAAACCACCAACATCATCGAGCTGCTCATGACGTTCCAGATGCTCTGATAAAGTAATCAGATCAAGTGGTTTCCCTGCTTCGAGAATGGTCTTAACACCTTCAAAGATCAGACGATGAGGGCGACTGTAGAAATCACTACTAACAACACGTTCAGCAACGGTGTCCCAGCGTTCGTTGTCTAGTAACAGACCACCAATTACTGATTGCTCGGCTTCTAGTGAGTGAGGTGGGACTTTGATTGCGTCTACCTGACTATCCGAAGGTTTGCGATTTCTATTTTCCGCCATGACTTTGCTCGATAACTACTAATGACCCGAGATTATAACCTTAAACCTAACCAAGATGCTTCCCTGATGAGACAATTAGTTGTCAGGAATTCAACTCACCAATAGGTATTGAATTTCGTTTGGGTCTAATAAAAATTAACCGACCATTGACCAAGCACACTATATGTATCAGTATCATTCCCCTCCTTTTCTCAACATCCGAGGTATTTGTGTCACGATACTGGTTACTTAGCTTTGGCTTGCTTTGTGCAGGTACAGCGTACGCCGAAGAATCAGTACAAACAGAGCAAACCGTCAAAGCTCCTGCTCCACTGAAAACGGAGGTCGAGTTCGGCTATCAAGCTCACACAGGTAACACGGATTCACGCTCCTTGAATGCTCGCCTGAGCGCAGAGTACACCGCCGGACGGCACCGTTCGAATGGAGAATGGAAGTTCTATAATCTGTATAAAGATGGCGAAGAAGATAAGCGCTCCTCGACTTACAGCGCTCAAACCGACTATAAGTTAGGCCCTAAGACATATTTCTACGGCAGCTTTAAAGGCGTTGATTCTCGCTACAGTGCTTATTTCAAAGATTACACACTTTCTGGCGGTTTAGGTTATCAGTTCTCTTATACTGAACAATTTGTATTAGAGGTTGAGGTGGGGCCAGGCTTCCGTTATCAAGAACCTAACTTAGATGAAATTGATGACGATGACATTATCTTTCCTGACATAGTTCAAGAAGGCATCTTCCGAGGCAACATTAACACCTCATGGCAAGTACTCGACAACCTGAGTTTTTCAGCTGATGTCACGTTAGTAGCAGGTAAAAGCAACACCCGAGTTGATAGTGACTTAAGTATCACCAATGACATCACTGAAGATATTGCATTAAAGCTTACTCACTCCCGTCAATATCACGATAAAGTGCCAGATGGATTGGAAAAGGCTGACAGTGTCTTTTCAGTAAATCTGCTGTTTCTGTTCTAGAAACGGACTTCCTTCTTCGCAAATTTCAGACATAAAAAAAGCACCTCATAAGAGGTGCTTTTTAGCATTTCGTCTTGGTACTGAATTACTCAGCAGCAACAACTTGTACGTTCGCAGTAGCGAAAACTTCTGAGTGAAGTTGAACGCTGATCTCGAACTCACCAGTGTTACGTAGAGCACCTTCAGGAAGGCGAACTTCGCTCTTAGCAACTTCAACGCCTGCAGCTGTGATAGCGTCAGCGATGTCACGAGTACCGATAGAACCGAATAGTTTGCCTTCGTCACCAGCTTTAGATGCGATAACAACAGCTTCTAGAGCGTTAACTTTCTCAGCACGTGCTTCTGCAGCAGCTAGTTGCTCAGCAACTTTAGCTTCTAGTTCAGCGCGACGAGCTTCGAACATTTCAACGTTACCTTTAGTAGCCATAACTGCTTTACCTTGAGGGATAAGGAAGTTACGAGCGTAGCCAGATTTAACGTTTACAGTATCGCCAAGACCACCTAGGTTACCGATTTTATCAAGTAGAATAACTTGCATTGCTTAATCCTCTTTCTTAATAAAACGACCGATTACTGATGCTTGTCAGTGTACGGTAGTAGAGCTAGGTAGCGTGAACGCTTGATAGCGCGAGCTAGTTGACGTTGGTATTTAGCGCTTGTACCAGTGATACGGCTAGGAACGATTTTACCAGCTTCAGTGATGTAGTTTTTAAGAGTTGCTACGTCTTTGTAATCAATCTCTTGTACGCCTTCTGCAGTGAAACGGCAGAATTTACGACGACGGAAGAAACGAGCCATGGGCTATCTCCTGATCTTAAATTTGAGTAATGTTGTCGGCGTGTAACACTAATTTCCCAACGCCATTTCGGCCGGTTTGGTAAGCAACAAAACCACTTACCTTAATGTTACTGCCTTGTACTAAATTCTGAGTTAATGCTTGCGACCTAAGCCCACTGACAACTACCGGCATTCGACAATAAACTTGTCGTGGTAGGTCAGCTTCGATGATAGTAGAACGATGCTCTACCCAAAACCGACAGTGTTCAATGCCACTAGGGCTTTTACTACGAATGGGCGGCTTGGCAATGGTGCCACTCAGCTCCATTCGATTGGTCATAAGAAATATTACTCAGCAGCTGCTTCTGGCTTAGCTTCAGCACGCTCTTCGCGACGAGGAGCACGCTCTGCACGCTCTTCTTTCTGCTTAAGCATGATAGATTGCTCAGTGATAGCCGCTTTAGTACGCATGATCATGTTACGTAGAACTGCATCGTTGAAACGGAAAGCAGTTTCTAGCTCATCGATTACAGCTTGGTCAGCTTCAACGTTCATTAGAACGTAGTGAGCTTTGTGAAGCTTGTTGATTGGGTAAGCCAGTTGACGACGGCCCCAGTCTTCTAGACGGTGGATTTTACCGCCAGCTTCAGTGATTGAACCAGTGTAACGCTCGATCATGCCAGCAACTTGCTCGCTTTGATCAGGGTGCACCATGAATACGATTTCGTAATGACGCATTGGTTGCTCCTTACGGATTATTAGCTTCCACGATTGGCTCGGTCGTCCAGAGGAAGCAAGGAACTAAAGAAAATTGACCGAGTTTTAAGGAGCACGAATAGTACAGAAAGGAAGCAAAATAGGCAAGTGATTATTTGCACACCTCGCTCGATATTTTTGCTTAGCTCACGCCAGAAATAATAAAGGCTACCAACAAAGTGGCAGCCTTTTAAATCATCACGTTACAACGCTTGCTTTAAAGCTAATCTGTCAGCGCTTATTTGACGTCTGCAAGCTCTGCGCGCATTTTGTCGATCACCTGTTTGTAATCCGGCTCGCTGAAAATAGCCGAGCCAGCAACAAACATATCTGCGCCCGCTTCTGCAATTTCACGAATGTTATCAACTTTCACACCACCATCGATTTCTAGACGAATATCACGACCAGATTCGTCAATCATCTTGCGCACTGCTCGTAGTTTATCTAACGTATGAGGGATAAATGATTGCCCACCAAAACCAGGGTTTACTGACATCAGTAGAATCAAGTCAACTTTGTCCATGATGAACTCAAGATGCGCAAGCGGTGTTGCTGGGTTAAGTACTACACCCGCTTTACAGCCATGCTCTTTGATAAGCTGGAGAGTACGGTCTACATGCTCAGATGCTTCAATGTGGAAAGTGATCATCGACGCGCCAGCTTTTGCGAAATCAGGGATGATACGATCAACAGGCTTCACCATTAGATGAACATCGATTGGGGCAGTAATGCCGTAATCACGTAATGCTTTACACACTGGCGCACCAAAAGTCAGGTTTGGTACATAGTGGTTATCCATAACGTCGAAGTGCACCACATCCGCACCAGCTGCGAGTACTTTCTCTACGTCTTCACCTAGACGAGCAAAATCAGCCGATAAAATGGATGGAGCAATTAGAAAATCTTTCATACCTGACCTCAGTAGTGGCGAGCAAACAGCAAATAATTTGCGCGCAATTCTACCGAAGCCAGTGGGGAGATCCACTATTTAGATGCAATAGTGTGAGAATTAAGAGTCAGATTTATCTGCGTCTGACGCACGGAATAGAGCAAGCAGCTCGTCAACTTTATTGCGACCGCTGCCGTTACGGCTGATAGTACGCTTCACTTTTACCACGTTCAGTTCTGCACCATGGTATAGGCGACGCGTTAACTTCGTGTCGTGGTTAGAGATCAGAACTGGAATGCCTCGTTCAGTTGCCGCTTTCTCCGCAATGTCTGCCAACGCTGCTTGATCATCAAGCGTAAAGCCATTTCCTGCATAAGAGGTAAAGTTTGCAGTGTTAGATAGCGGTGCGTAAGGCGGGTCGCAGTAAACCACACTGCCCTTACGTGCTCGGCTGAATGTTTCTGGGTAACCTTCACAAACAAAAGTCGCTTTCTTCGCTTTTTCAGCAAAGAATTCCATCTCTGCTTCTGGGAAGTACGGCTTCTTGTAAGAACCAAATGGCACGTTGAAGCCACCTTTCTTGTTGTAACGGCACAGCCCATTAAAACCAAAACGGTTCATGTATAGGAACGCCAGAGAGCGGTACATGACGTCGTCCGTTTTATTAAACTCAGCGCGAATGCTCAGGTAGGCTTCTTTGCGGTTGTTCTCTGCAACAAACCAACGCTTCGCTTCTGAGATGTACTCTTCAGGACGCTCTTTCAGCAAGTTGTAGAGATTAATCAAATCTGGATTGATGTCCGCCAGTAGATATTGGTCGTAATCGGTATTAAGAAACACCGAACCAGCCCCAACAAAAGGTTCAACTAGCTTTCGAGCCGGTGGCAAATGGCGTTGGATGTCTTCAACCAGACCGTATTTTCCTCCTGCCCATTTCAGAAAGGCTCGTTGCTTTTTCATCTACTGCTCTATCTATCGACCAAAAATTAAGGCTGCGGAATGTAACATATTTTTCAGCGAAGCTCAGGATTATTTCACTCGCTCTATCTCACGCTGAACTTGTCTTAACGATTTTGCCCAAGGACTCAGCGCTTTGAGTGAAGATGGTAAACTATCTACCGCATCTCTAGCCTGCTGAATGGTTGGGTAATCTTGATAAGTAATGATGTACCAATCAGTATTATTTCTCACTGTTGGGTAGATTCTTACTTTGCCGTTAAGTTGGTAATCATCTAAAAAAGATTGCACATCTTCTAAAGATGTCATCGCTGCTAACTGCAAGGTATACGCTCTCGGAGAGAGAGTCTTCAACTCCTCTTTAGCAAAAGAGAACTGAACAATCGGCGGTGAAGAAGCATCTGATTCAGGGTTCGCCACTTCCTCTGTAGCTTCAGGTCGAATCACCTCAATCAATGCTGAGCTTGCAACACTAGGCGTTTCGCTTTGAATCGAGGTCGGCTCTACAACTTGCTTTATTTCTGTTGTATCTACCGTATCAGCCTTACCTTCAAGCAATGCATCGACGACATCTGACTCAATAACTACTCGCTGCTGAGTATCTTCATTACCAACGCTAGCCACCTCTTCGACAATGGCTGGCGGCAGGGCATCCGAATCATCTTGAGCACCTGAAATATCCAAAGAGGGATCTACACTGTGGTCTAACGGTGTTAAGTTTTCCGTTTTTTTAGCCTCTTTATCACTAGGCTCCGATAACGTCGGTATTGCCGTCTGTTCCAAAGAGCCTGCTATTTGCTGAGCTTTATCATCGGGAGTCGGCTGATTGAGCATCCACCAGTATCCACCAGCAGCAAGAAGCAATAATGCTAATACGACAATAGCAATTTTAATTGGTGAGCCAACTATAGAGCGGATAATAATCCTTTTTTCCACTTTTAAATCTCCTAACGCCATAATGTCACCAGGGATTGGACTGACTGTTTTAAAAGCAGCCCGCGTGCGCTTTTCATTGTCATCATCAACATAGCGCATTACTAATGACTCAAAAAACTGCCTTGCTTCCATTTCAGACAGCATATCAACTTCGAGCTCAACGGGTTTAAGTTCTTGCCCGTAACTCACCCGTTGCAAAACGTTTTCTAAACGACCAAGCTGAGAAAATAGTATGACATTGATTTTCCAATTTGAATTTGCCTGAGCCGCTAATACAAGCATCCACAGCTCAGAAATAAGTGCTTCACTTAACAGGTGGGCGTCATCGACCACTATCGCAATGTCACACGACTCGCTATCTAGAATTCGCTCCATACTATCTAGCAAACTATCTTGCTGATTGAAAAGCGCATCACTCACAATTTGACTTAAAATCTGCATACGACGCTGGGTATCATCCTGGTTGGGATGACACAGCAATAAGCACTGATTCTTATTCGTGGCACCAACTTCAAGATATCGTTGGGCTAGCCATGACTTTCCGAATCCAATATCGCCATTAACCACAATAAGGTTAGAGCTAAAGTTGCTCAACATAGCGAGGCGATGCAATAAATCTGTTTGAGAGTCTAATTCTAAAATATGAGCTGCACTCATTCGTTAACCCTAATAATGCATCAATGACGCCTGAAGGCGTCACTGTTTAGGTTAAATATCGCGACCGAAGTCGATAGCTTGTTTGATTATGTCTTGCGATGTGTCCGCAATGACTTCTGCACTGCCAATGCCAGTTGGCAGAACTAAACGCAGCTGACCGGATAAGACTTTCTTATCTCGCATCATGTGTGTCATGAAGTCATCAAAGCTCATGGTATCTGGCGTATGCACTGGTAGTTTTGCTCGACGCATAATGGTAATAATGCGATCCAGCTGTTGCTGCGTAATTAAGCCACGTAGATGCGACGCCTTCGCTGCCATAACCGTACCAGAAGATACCGCTTCACCATGCAACCAGTTACCGTAACCCAATTCAGCTTCAATCGCGTGACCAAAGGTATGACCTAAGTTCAACAACGCTCGAATGCCCGATTCTTTCTCATCTTGAGCTACAACTTCTGCTTTGATTTCACAACAACGTGCGATGGCATAAGTCAGTGCTTCTTCATCCAATGCATATAGACGGTCAAGGTTCTCTTCTAACCAGTCGAAGAAAGCACCATCATAAATAATGCCGTACTTGATCACCTCAGCAATACCCGCAGCAAACTCGCGCTCTGGGAGCGTCGATAGGCAGTTGGTATCGATGATAACCGCTTTAGGTTGGTAAAAAGCACCAATCATGTTTTTACCAAGCGGATGGTTCACTGCCGTTTTACCGCCAACCGACGAGTCCACTTGAGACAATAGTGTGGTTGGAATCTGGATGAAATCAACACCGCGTTGGTAGCATGCCGAGGCGAAGCCAACGAGGTCGCCAATCACACCACCACCTAGCGCAATAATCACTACGTCACGAGCATAGCTTCCTTCTAGCAGGAAGTTCATGACTTGATTAAATGTATCTAAGCTTTTGTATTGCTCACCATCAGGTAATTCAAGCAATGAGGCATCACAACCAAGCTGTTTTAGCTGGCTAAGAATTTTGTCCGCGTACAGAGGAGCAACCGTGACATTACTGATCACGACGACTTTCTGATTGGCATTTTTGTTTGAAAGAATTTGAGAAAGGTACGCCGGGTCTTCAAATAACCCGGCGCCAATTGAGATTGGGTAGCTACGCTCTGCTAGATTGACCGTAATCCGTTCCATCGGTGTGCTCCAATTTGAAAAAGATAAATGCTTATCTCTCTTCTAGCATTTTTACGATCTGGTTGGCTACCACTTTTGCACTCTGATCGTCAGTACGAACTGTGTAATCCGCTACTTCTTCGTATAGAGGGTTACGTTCGCCTGCCAAACTTTCCAATACTTCACGAGGGTTGTCAGTTTGAAGTAGAGGACGCTTCTTGTCGCGGTTTGTGCGAGCAAGTTGCTTTTCAATAGTTGTTTCTAGGTAAACAACAACACCACGTGCTGAAAGACGGTTGCGGTTTTCTTTGCTCTTTACAGAGCCACCGCCCGTTGCTAGCACGATGCCTTGCTCTTGAGTTAGGTCTTCAAGTACAGCTTCTTCGCGTTTGCGGAAGCCTTCTTCACCTTCAACATCAAAAACCCAAGCGATATCTGCACCCGTGCGTTCTTCGATCACTGTATCAGAGTCCACAAACTCCATATGCAGTTGCTGTGCTAGGTGTCTACCAATTGTACTTTTGCCGGCGCCCATTGGGCCAACAAGGAAAATATTACGTTTCTCAGCCATATTTAGCGGTAATTTACAACGTTAATTCAATAAGATCGCCACAAGAAAACACAGCTAAACCGCTGTTATACAAGGCTTGTGGCACCAATTCCTCACAGATAATTCGTGATAAGACCCGAAATTATCCAAGCATGGTGCCTCTAATGCAACTTTATTTTTGATCTGATCGCCTTTTATCTGTGAATTGCTCACTGAACTACTACCTTAGGTGTAACAAAGATCAGTAGCTCACTCTTACCCACATTTTCATAACTTCTGCGAAATAACGCCCCTAGCAATGGGAGATCTCCAAGCAGAGGAACCTTGTCCACAGTATTAGTCACATTGTGCTGAAATATTCCACCTAAAACGACGGTTTCACCATTATTGACTAATACTTGAGTTCCTATGCGCTGCGTATCAATTGCAACGGCTTCCCCAGTACCTGTTTTGACAACCTTACCTAAACGATCTTGGGTTACACTCAGATCGAGAACTAAACGATTGTCTGGGGTTATTTGTGGCGTGACTTTTAGACTTAATACTGCTTTTTTGAAAGTGATGGAAGTCGCCCCGCTGGACGATGCTTCGAGATAAGGAATTTCTGTACCTTGCTCAATATAGGCAGGCTTTTTGTTTGTCGTTACCAAACGCGGACTTGAGATGATTTCAGCCTTAGATTCTTGTTGTAGAGCGGAAAGCTCCAGATCTAACAGCGTATCAGAGCCCAACTTAGCAACTTGAAAGGCAATACTCGTTGCGCTAGGCGAAGTCGCCGCTAGGTTTACATTTAAGAAATCATCAATACCAACGGTATTACCATCTTCATTATCACCACCTTCGTCATAAAGGCCAATAGCAGCAAGATTGTTCTCAATCGAACCACCTACCATGTTGTTACCATTTATGGAACTAAAGCCCCAGCGAACACCAAGTTCATCAAGGTTACCTTCATTCACGGTTACAATTCTGGCCTCTATTTGAACCTGCTTGACGGGTATATCTAGTGACTCTACGATGTCACGTATTACTTCGATATTCTCTGGCAGCTCACGAATAAGCAGAGAGTTAGTGCGCTCATCGATTGTCATACTACCTCGATTGGAAAGCATACTAATATTCCCTTCACCATTAATCATCTCCGCAATATCCGAAGCTTTTGCAAAATTTACTTTAATGATTTCTGATGCTAGCTCTCCAATTTCCTCTTCTAATTTTTGCTTCTCCAATTGCTGCTTTTCACGTAAGTCCAGTTCTTCTTTTGGTGCGACTAAAATAACGTTGCCATCAACGCGTTTATCAAGTCCCTTAACCTGTAGAATAATGTCTAGTACCTGCTGCCATGGCACACCATCCAGGCGTAACGTTAAGTTACCCTCAACAGAATCCGAGACCACCAAATTAAAATCGTTGTAGTCAGCGATCAACTGCAAGACATTTCTTACCGGTATATCTTGAAAGTTAATAGAGATGAGCTTGCCTTCCTTCTCAAGGATACTTTTATCTGGCACCTTTTCATTCGGTTTTAAGCGTGCAACTTTGACTTCGAGATATCGCCCAGTAAGCCTGTAATCATGTGTATAGTCCCCTTCAATGTGCGCCAATAACCGAGTTGTTGCAGCATCACGGAAGACTTCAACACTATCGACGGCAGTTGCAAAGTCTTTGACATCGAGAAGGTAAAGTTGATCATCTTTCACAGACGTATTAAGAAGGTCGATACTCAACCCTTCTTGAACTCGTTTTACATCAACGATAGCGGCAGGCGATGCGAGCTCAACAACAATGACCGCCTCTTTATTTTTGTTACTTCTGAAATCAATACTTCTCAGGGCGTTAGACTGAGACTCCTCAGCCCAAACAGCTGGGGGAAACAATAGTAGTCCACACAACCATAAGAGTTCTAATAACTTCCTGTATCTCAATGTATTTCCTTGTTTCATTCCACTTACTCAATTCTTGTAATCAACGCGATATAACTCATCTCAAAGCCAACTTAACCTTGCGCTTTTGCCAGCAACCTAAACCATCGGGTAAAGTTTCGTTTATCAACAGATATGAATGCGATACATGGGTGACTTTGCCATTGTTCTGCCCAATATACTGACCAGCATGAACTTTATAGACGGTCCCATTTGGTGCTTGAACTAACCCAGAAACACTACTCCCCATACCCATCACCCCCTTAAGCCTCAATTGGTTCAAAGGAAAGCGCTCTAGCTTGCTACTTCGTTTACGTTTTGATGGCTGCCAGCAATCGTTACGAGCGACTGGCTGTGATGCGATAGTCGCTTCTTCAGGTAAAGCAAAAGGCTCTCTCTTTGATTGAGGTGAGTACGGTGCGACAAGAAACTTTCTCTCAGGTTTTAGCTTTGCGACATCAATACGAGCTTCACTTTCAATCTGGCGTATATAGTCAGATAAAGAGTCATTATTTGCCTGGCAACCAACAAGCGACACACAAACAAGCATTAACCCAGCATTAGCCCTCATCATTTGTTTCCTCTGGATTAAATTGGAATGTGCTCGCTTTCACTCTAAAATGTAGGGTCTCACTTTCTTGACTGACTCTTTGCCAGGTAACATCTTGGAAGGTAATGATTCGAGGTAGCGTCGCTATCGCTTGGGAAAAACGACCGATGTCATGGTAACTCCCTGTCAACTCAATGTTTAATGGCAAACGATATAAGAAACGCTCAGGTTGTTTCTCCCCCCAATCAATCCGTGCGAAAGTAAGGTTGTTGTCTATCCCAAGTTCATTGACAGAAGCCAGCATAGTGGCGAGCTCCTTTTGAGCAGGGAGTTGTTGGAGCAAATACTCGTAACGTGTCGTTAACTCATCAAGTTGGGATTGCAATTGAGGTAATGCAGCAACCTTATTGGCTTTGCTCTTCAACATAACTTTAAGCCGACGCTCTTCTTCGACCAATTGCTCAAGCCTCTCCCCTTCAGACTTGAGGAAAAACCAATACCCCATGCCTTGCAATAAAAAGGCAAAAACAATAATGACAAATATTTGTGGAACAATTGGCCAATCTAGAATTTCATCTAGTTCTAAGTCTTGCCAGTTACTCATATTGCTTACCACCCAAACCCACAGTCAAATGCTCACTTGGCTTTAACAGAAACGAGACTCTGAAAGTTTGAAATTCCTTTCCAAAGCGAGCTTTGCCATGAACAATGGAATGCATTTCCACATCCATCAATTCTGAGGATTTTTCCATTCTGTCAAGCATGGTTGCTAACCGTGAGGTGCTATCGCTTATCCCACTTATCTCTACGGAAAGGTCATCCATTTTAATTTTGTCGACATAAACCCCCGACGGAATGGTATTAGGTAACAAGCTCATAAACTCCGTCGTTTTATTCCTTCCCAGTTGTAAACCTTCCACCTCTTTTAGACGTGTAAGAATTTTGCTGTGCTCCTGCTCAGCAATTTTCATTTCCTCAATACGCTTGTCTAAATCAGCCATGTAAAGCTCAAGATAATCCAATCGGTCTTGTTGCTGTTGTTGCTGATAAGAAAAGTACTGCTTAATTCCCATCTGCACACTGAATGTGGCTACCAAAGCAAATAGAATCAAAACCAAGAACCGACGACGGTGGACCTCTCTTTTCTGTTCTCTCCAAGGGAGTAAATTAACGGGTTGAAGCATTCCCCCTCCTCAAGCACTTTATTGCTCTGACAGCAATACCTGCCGCCGTAGTGAACCGGTGCCAATCTAAATCCCTACGGCGCCTTGGTGAGAGCTGAATTTCGAAATGTTCGAATATATTAAGAATCTCACAACGAATACCTAAGCAAGTGGAGAGCGTTTCTAATAGCATTGGTGTTGATGCCCTTGAGCCTGATAACCAAAGGCCTTGTACGTCATTTGAGCCCGATACAGAAGAGTAAAGCTGAAGCTGCCTTTGAATGTTTTTGGCAACGTCTTGATTAAAGTGATCGGTAGCTTTTATTTCAGCCTCTCCTCCTTCAGAGAAATTGCTATCTTGAACTAATGGCTCAGAAGGGCTCCACGTAAACTCTTTATGAAACAACTCTCCTTCTGTATTAAACATCGTTATCGAACCATCACGCTCTCTTACTTCTACAAGGCAAAAACTGTTGTTTTCAGGGTTGGCCTCAGCAGCTAATTGCCATACTTCTCCCGCGACCTGAGCATGCACATCAACTACTGCAGGTTTTAATCCTACTTTTTCCAACAGCTTAACTCGGCTATCTACTAATTCCTTTCTCGTCGCAAAGACCTGATATTGCCTATTCTTAGTCATAGTGCCCCCATCACAAGGGACATAATCCAAACTCAGCTCATCTATAGGAATGGGAGATTGAAGAGAAAAGGCTTGTGCCACTGCAAACTCAATTTCGCTCTCTTCTAAGTCACAGTCCAACGGCAAAACCTTTGAGATAACAGCACTGTCCGGTACAGCTATCGCTACTTTTCGATGAAATAGTGGTAGCGACTTTTTTATCTCTTTTAGGGTATTTACAATTTCTTGATGATTTATGAGTTGGTTTTCAGCGACAATGTCGCCGTTTAGTACAATTTCTTTATAGCCAAGCAGGGAAAAGCTCTTCCCTGTTGGTTTTAGTATTACGGCTTTGAGGCTGCGATGAGTAATATCAATGCCAGTAACTATTAACTTATCCATGTAGACTCTCGCTCCGAATTTTCTTCGTGCAAAGGTTGTTATTAGCATCCAAATAAGAGTTAATACCTCTGTTGCTAATTTTTTGACCTAGAGTACAAGGGTTTATAGTTATACAGCCTCAACCAATCAGGGATTCTCCGGTGAAGTTCATAAAGCGTTTATTTTTATTAACATTGATTTGCATAATTCTTGGAGTGACCACTATTTTTGGTTTTTATCAATATGTAAAACCAGAATTACCAGACGTGGCCACACTAAAAAATGTTGAATTACAAACACCTATGCAAGTTTATAGTCAGGACGGGAAGCTGATCGCACAGTTTGGCGAAAAGCGTCGCATTCCTGTAACTTACGATGAGATTCCTCAGGATCTCATTCATGCGCTGATTGCAACTGAAGATAGCCGTTTCTATGAGCACCCTGGTATTGATCCGATCGGTATTACTCGTGCCGCTGTTGTTGTTGCTCTATCAGGCTCAGCTAAACAAGGTGCAAGTACCATTACCCAGCAGCTAGCACGTAACTTCTTCTTATCTAATGAGAAGAAAATCATGCGTAAAATCAAAGAGATATTTATAGCAATTCACATTGAGCAACTTCTTTCTAAACAAGAAATCATGGAGCTATATGTCAACAAGATCTTCCTAGGTTATCGCTCTTATGGCTTTGGCGCTGCGGCACAGGTTTACTTTGGCAAGAGCTTAAATGAGTTAAGCCTAAGTGAAATCGCCACGCTAGCAGGCATGCCTAAAGCACCTTCGACAATGAACCCTCTATATTCTCTAGACCGTGCTACTAAGCGTCGAAATGTCGTTTTGATGCGTATGCTGGATGAAAAATACATTACTCAAGAGCAATATGACGAAGCGCGCTCAGAGCCAATTGTGGCCCGTTACCACAGTGCCGAGATTGAGCTTTCTGCCCCATATGTTGCAGAGCTAGCACGCTCATGGGCGGTAAAAGAGTACGGTGAAGAAAAGGCTTATACTTCAGGACTAAACATCTACATGACGGTAGATTCAAAACTGCAAGACGCTGCCAACAAAGCCTCAATCAACAACATCCTTGCTTACGATGAACGTCACGGCTACCGCGGTGCTGAGAAGGTGCTATGGAAAGAAGGCGAAAGCTCTTGGGATACTGAGCAGATTGAAAAACATCTAAAGAAACAGCCAACATACGGCCAACTGTACCCAGCGGTTGTCACCGAAGTTGACGACAAAACTGCACAGGTTTGGGTGAAGAACAACGATGAACAAACCATCGCTTGGACAGGTATGAACTGGGCACGTAAATATCTGACCGATGAACGCCAAGGCGCTGTACCAAAATCAGCGAAACAGATTTTAGAATCAGGCCAACAAGTCTGGGTTCGTGAAATCAGCACTACAGATAAAGAAGGTAACACTACCCATAGCTGGAAACTAAGCCAAGTGCCAAGTGCAAACACAGCATTTGTGGCCATGAACCCAGAAAACGGTGCTGTGCTTTCTCTGGTTGGTGGCTTTAACTTTGTTCACAGCAAGTTTAACCGTGCGACTATGTCAGTGCGCCAAGTAGGTTCAAGTATCAAACCTTTCATCTACTCAGCCGCAATCAACAAAGGTCTAACCCTTGCCTCTTTGGTCAACGACGCACCGATCAATAAATGGGATGCAGGTTCTGGTTCAGCATGGCGTCCAAAGAACTCACCACCGACTTACATCGGCCCTACTCGCCTACGTATCGGCCTAGCTCAATCAAAGAACGTCATGGCAGTACGTACTCTGCGTGAAGTTGGCTTAGACGAAACTCGTGAATACCTAACGCGCTTTGGTTTTGATATTGATGAAGTACCACGCTCTGAGACCATCGCTCTGGGTGCTGGTAGCTTAACACCAATGAAAGTTGCACAAGGCTACTCCGTGTTTGCCAACGGTGGTTACTACGTAGAACCGTTTTATGTTGATCACGTAGAAGATTCATTCGGTGAAGTGGTATTTAAAGCAAATCCGAAAGTGATCTGCCAGCACAACTGTCCTCAAATGGATGAGCAGGCTCCTGCAGAAGATAAGTTTGTCGCTGAATTTGGCGAGCAAGATGTCACAGCAGATAGCATTGCACCAGACAACGCACTAGAAAACGACACTCCACAATACGCGAAGCAAGTGATCTCAGCGCAAAACGCATTTCTAATGCGTGAGATGATGTACAGCAATATATGGGGTGGAGGTAGCTGGCGTGACGGCACAGGCTGGAATGGTACTGGTTGGCGTGCACAGAAACTGGATCGTCGCGATATTGGGGGTAAGACAGGAACCACCAATGATTCGAAAGACACTTGGTACAACGGCTACGGCCCTGGGATTGTGGCAATTGCGTGGGTTGGTTTCGATGACCACTCTCGTACACTAGGTCGAACGACAGTAAACAGCAACCTTGGAAAAGGACAAATATCTGGCGCTGAATCCGGAGCGAAAACCGCAGAACCAGCTTGGATTGACTTCATGCACGTAGCGCTCGATGGTGTACCACAGCAAGGTAAGTCTATTCCAGATGATATCGTTCGTGTGCGTATCGACCGCGATAGCGGCCTATTGACGCATAAAGTCGACGGTTCATCCATGTTCGAGTACTTCGAGAAAGGCACTGAGCCTACTGAATACGTCGGTAACAGCCTAGAAGATAGCATCTACTCTGGTGGTGGAAGTTCAGAAGAGCTGTTCTAATATCGAATTAGTGATATGAAAAAAGGGAGCCATTGAGCTCCCTTTTGTTTATCTGGATTATCTGATTAAAGCAAAAACTTAGGCTGCAATAGAGCTTTGCTTTGCTTCAAGAATATTCTTAATTGTCGCAGCTAATGCTTCGAAACGCGCTCGCAACGGCGAACCAGGACGATAAACCAATACGATACTGCGCGAAGGTGTTGGATTGACAGCAGGAACGTAACATACGCCATCTTTCTTCTTCTCATGCGGCACAGATAGCTGTGGTAGTAACGTAATGCCTGCACCTGCAGCCACCATGTTACGCAACGTTTCTAAGCTAGTTGCTTTAAAGCGTTCATCATCTTTTGCACCAGCAGCAAAACAGAAGCCAAGTGCTTGGTCGCGTAAGCAATGACCATCGCCCAACGCCAATACCGTTTTACCGTTCAGATCGAGCATTTCGATATGATCAAGACCAGCCCATTCGTGATCACAAGGCACTGCAACACTTAGCGGCTCGTTATAGACCTCAATCTCTTTGAACGGTGCTGTTTCATCGACTGAAGCTAAAACAAGACAATCAAGCTTACCTTCTTCCAATTGGCGAACCAACTGATGAGTTTGAGCTTCATGTAAGAACAGCTCTAAGTCTGGAAACTCTTCTTTAAGATGAGGAACGATTTTAGGTAAGAGATAAGGGCCGACAGTTGGGATAAAGCCAATGTGCATTGGGCCAGTCATGGCACCACTTTGACCACTCGCCATATCTTTAAAGGTTTTCACTTCACTTAAGATGCGTTTTGCTTGCTCCACCAGTTGCAAACCAGAATCAGTAAACAGCACGCGACGGCTGCTTCTTTCTAGCAACGCTGTACCTAATTCGTCTTCCAACTTACGAATCTGGCCGCTTAAGGTTGGCTGACTAACAAAGCAGGCTTCCGCAGCTTTTCGAAAATGCTTGTGCTCCGCAAGCGCCACCAAGTACTCAAAATCTCGGATATTCATACGTACGATTCGCTTCTTGTTTGGCGATAGAAATAATCTATCAAAACCATAGCATTAAACGATTAGAGCTATCAAAGTTTTTTTTCAATAATGAGCTCAACAAAACGAAACTGAGCGACAAATAACGCTAAGCTCGAAAACGAATTATTTCATAGATTTAAAAAGGAAATCATCATGTTTGCATCAAAAGAAGGTCAAGCTGTACCACAAGTTACTTTTCCGACTCGTAAAGGTGACGCATGGGTGAACGTAACCACGGATGAACTGTTTAAAGACAGAACGGTTATCGTATTCAGCTTGCCAGGTGCGTTTACTCCGACGTGTTCGTCGAGCCACCTACCTCGTTACAACGAGTTGTTCTCAGTATTCAAAGAACACGGCGTGGATGAAATTCTATGTGTATCAGTCAACGATACGTTTGTGATGAACGCATGGAAAGCTGACCAAGAAGCAGAAAACATCACCTTTATTCCAGATGGTAACGGTGAGTTCACAGATGGCATGGGTATGCTAGTAGACAAAAACGACATCGGCTTCGGCAAGCGTTCATGGCGTTACAGCATGCTAGTGAAAAACGGCGTGGTCGAGAAAATGTTCATCGAACCAAACGAGCCAGGCGACCCGTTCAAAGTATCTGATGCAGACACGATGATGAACTACGTTGCACCTGAGTACAAAACTCAAGAATCGATCACTGTGTTCACTAAACCAGGCTGTCCTTTCTGCATGAAAGCGAAGCAAAATCTGATTGACCACGATCTTCAATATGAAGAAGTGATTTTGGGTAAAGACGCAACAACCGTAAGCCTACGTGCAATCTCTGGCCGTACAACGGTTCCTCAAGTCTTCATCGGTGGTAAACACATCGGCGGTAGCGAAGAACTAGAAGCTTACCTAGGTTAATAATTTGCCTAACGGGCTGGGTTGGCAATCTAGCTGTCCATAACTCAGCCCTCGGCCTCTCGGTGCATCCCTCGCCCGGGAGGCCATCCCCCTGTAAACAAAAAGCCTCGTTATACACGAGGCTTTCTTAATCCAAACTTATCAATTCAAGAATCAATAGAGTGGTGGTTATGCAGTCATCATTGCGTAACGGCTAACAAGCACAATAGCGGTAAAACCAATTGTGAAGAAACCACCAGCAAGGCCTAGTGCTACTTTAAGTTCTGTCGACATTATTATTTTCCTATTGTCTGGCTGACGGCGCACCATACACCAATTACGTGCTACACACGTTTCACCAAGCTAATTTTCCATTTTTGGTTTGATAGACGCGATACTAAAGCCAGACAAAGAAAACCTAAAACGTGAGTTAGGGTTATAATCAGGGACAAATAGGTAGTATGGATAGAACAATGGCTTGTCGCAGTTGCCAAGAGCATTGGTTTTGGAAAAAGATCGGTCGTTGCCAACGATGTATGGATCAACTGACGGTATTATCGGTCCTATGCTGGATCGTATGGTGGTTTGCGTTTAAAGATGATCCACAGAGTATTGAGTCGATCGCGCTGATCTTTGCGGGCTTTGCGTTTAATGGCTTGCTGTTTTTACACCTTTGGATGCGCTTCGTTATATTTCCGTGGCAGCGTCGTCGTAGAAAACAAAGTAAGGATGAGCATCGCTCAGATGACAGATAGAAAAAAGCCCCAAAACCAATACCGGTTTTGGGGCTCTCTTAGATTCTTCTAAGAAAAAGCAGTGGTACTTTAATAGACCTAGCTTCCTCCTAAAGGTTCCAAATTTTTTCCTGTTTTTTTAGTATTTTCTTAAATACTCATAGAATCATTAACCTAGGCCACATTGCTTTTTTGGATCAATTGCTCAAACAAGTTGATCTCTAGTGCCACCTCGTCACACGCATGCTGACGTGGACACTGATCGCAATCTTTCAGTACTTTCTCCGGAAGCAACGACTTCGAGGTTGGTAAGAAGCTTTGCTTCATAAAGAACTCAGGCGTACGTGTCAGCACAAACACTTTCTTAATCGCCATCTGACGCGCCTTATCAACTAGATAGTTCACTATCGCACTGCCCTGTCCCTGACCTTGCCACCCTGCTTCAATACCTAATGAGCGAACCTCAGCGAGACCAGAATCGTACACGTACAGAGAAGCACAACCCGTTACCTCACCATGGTGTTCAGCCACTGCAAAGGAGCCAATATCACGTACCAACTCATTGCGTGAGCGTGGTAGGTTCTCGCCCATATTTGCCCAATACGCCACCATGCCTTCCAGCGTTTCGATATCTGTCAGACGTGCAGGGCGTACTTTGACTGCTGAAGTATCACGTTGAGACAGGCGCTTGTCTGCTTGGTCGACCGCATAAGCCACTTGCTGCGGCGACACGCCACCAAGCGCACAACGTTTCTCAAGGCATGAATCGATGGTCAAGATGTCATATACATCCGCCTCAATCACTTCAGAGAAGGATTTCAATTCTTCAATCGACAACTCTTCTAACGCACAGCCTTTGGCAATTGCACCAACCACAGCAACACCGACGATATGGTGCGCTTCACGGAATGGGATGCCTTTCGCTACTAGGTAATCCGCCAGTTCAGTCGAGTTTGCGTAACCTTGCTTCGCAGCTTCTAACGTGCGCTCACCGTTAACCTTGATACCATCGAAACACAGAGCCGCCATTTCCATGCAGTCATTCCATGTATCAAGCGCATCGAACAGACCTTCTTTGTCTTCCTGCATGTCTTTGTTGTAAGCCAGTGGCAGCGCTTTCACTGTCATCATCATGCCAGCAAGCGCGCCGTATACACGGCCAGTCTTACCACGAATAAGCTCGAGTGCATCTGGGTTTTTCTTCTGTGGCATCAGCGAAGAACCTGACGTTACCGTATCGGCTAATTCAATAAAGTTAGATTCACCCGAATTGTAGAAGATCATGTCTTCTGCCAAACGAGATAGGTGCAACATTGAGATAGACGCCACAGACATCAACTCCATCACATGGTCACGGTCAGAAACCGAGTCCAACGAGTTACGTGTTGCACGATGGAAACCAAGGTTATGAGCCAACTCTTCACGATCGATTGGATAAGCGGTACCAGCAAGTGCGCCAGAACCGAGCGGACACGTATCCAAGCGCTTTAACGCATCGTTCAGGCGTGAGTAATCGCGTTCAAACATTTCAACATAAGCCAAACACCAGTGAGCAAATGTCACAGGCTGAGCGCGTTGTAAGTGAGTGTACCCCGGAAGAACAGTGCCTTGATGCTGCTTGGCAACATTGACCATCTGAGTTTGTAGGCGATCAAGTGCAATCAACAGTTGTTGACCTTGCTGACGACACCAAAGCTTGAGATCGGTTGCCACTTGGTCGTTACGAGAACGTCCAGTATGGAGTTTTTTACCTAGGTCGCCGACTTTGTTGATCAACTGCTGCTCGACCCAAGAGTGGATATCTTCCGCATCTGAGCGCAGGATTTGATGTGGGTCTTCCATCACTTCAAGCTTGAGTTCATTCAGTGCCAATTCAAGCTTTTGTTGTTCATCTGCAGATAACACGTCAACCGACAGCAATGCTTTAGACCACGCAATTGAGCCTACGATGTCTTGCTCAGCCAATCGGTAATCGAAACGCAACGAATCGTTGAAGTCTTTAAATCTGGTGTCTGCCGCTTGGGTAAATCTTCCGCCCCATAATGCCATTGCGTCTCTCCTGATGACTATTGCTTACGCTAACGTGTTACTCATTAAGTGTTGACCAAATCGGTGGTCATTTGCTCACTTTTTCTTATGCCCCAACGTTACGATAATCGCAGATAAAAATAAAGTAGAAATTCAATATTTTTACATATTTATTCATGATTATTTTATCTTTATGTCTCTGAGGTTAGCAACAACAAAAAAGACCTGCCGAAAATGGGCAGGTCTTTTACTTCATAAGACGTTAAATTGGCTTATTTTTTCTGACTGTTCAACGCACGAATACGGCTAGATAGCGAGTACAGACGGATAAAGCCTTCAGCATGGCTTTGGTCATAAACTTCATCTTCACCAAAAGTAGCAAACTCTTCAGAGTACAAACTGTTATCCGAACGTTTTTGCGTTACTGTTGCGTGACCTTTGTAAAGCTTCACAACCACTTCGCCATTCACGTCTTGCGCGAGCTCTTCAGAAGCCGCAAGAATAGACTTACATAGCGGCGTGAACCAACGACCATCATAAACAAGGTGCGATGCTTTCAGACCAAGCTCCTCGCGGAATTCAAACGACGCTTTGTCTAGCACAAGTTGCTCTACTGCACGTAGCGCTTCCATCATGATGGTACCACCCGGAGTTTCGTAGCAACCACGAGACTTCATACCCACTAAACGGTTTTCTACGATATCGATACGGCCAACACCGTGCTTCGCACCTTTCTCGTTTAGATAAACCAACGCGTTGTATGGTGTCATCGCCTCGCCGTCCACCTCAACAACTTCACCTTTGACGACTTTCAACGTCACGGTTTCAGCTTCATTCGGTGCTTGCTCTGGGTCTACAGTCCAAGCCCAGCAATCTTCATTTGGCGCATTCCATGTATCTTCTAGAACGCCACCTTCAGTAGAAATGTGCCATGCGTTCGCATCACGCGAGTAGATCTTAGTAAGAGAAGCCGTACAAGGGATATTGCGCTCTGCTAGGTAATCCAGACATTCTTCACGGCTCACTAGATCCCACTCACGCCAAGGTGCAATAACACGCAGATCTGGTGCTAGCGCTGCAAATGCACCTTCAAAACGTACTTGGTCGTTACCTTTACCGGTACAGCCATGACACAGAGCGTCAGCACCCACTTTACGTGCGACTTCAACCTGCGCTTTGGCAATAATTGGACGCGCCATTGATGTACCTAGTAGGTATTTACCTTCGTAGTAAGCGCCCGTTTTTAGCGTCGGGTAAATGTAATCTGCGACCATTTCTTCTTTCAGGTCAGCGATGTAGCACTCAGAGGCACCAGAAGCTTTTGCTTTTGCTTCAATGCCTTCTAGCTCTTCTTCACCTTGACCAACATCGGCAACGAAAGCCACTACTTCACAATCGTAGTTCTCTTTTAGCCACGGGATGATTACTGAAGTATCTAGACCGCCTGAGTATGCGACTACCACTTTATTTACGTTCACTTTGCTCATGTTTTTTCTCCAAACTTAACTGGCGCTGCTCTCGGCGGTCAGTGCCAACCACTTCCTAATGTTGAATTCTTTAACTGTTTTGCTTCTGCTTTATTGCGGCAGAAACTGCGTGCCAATACTTTCACCCGCGAATAGCTGGGTCAGTTTCTCTGGGTAACGCCATGTCGCAACTTCGATAGGACGACCAAGATCATTGGCTGCCTCCAAAGCGGCTTTAACTTTGACGATCATGCCGTCGGTGATCACTTGCCCTTTGATCAATGCATCGGCTTCTTGCTCGGATAGCGTATTGATCAGGTGACCTTTGCCATCGAGTACACCGCTAACATCAGACAGAAGCACCAACTCCGCATCTAGTGCGCCCGCTACTGCAACCGCAGCTTGGTCCGCATTCACATTCATCATCTGACCTTTTTCAGTCAGACCAATTGAGCTGATGATCGGCAGTGCACCTGCGTTTAGCACCGCTTGTAATAGGGTTGAATCACCCGGTGATGCTTTGCCGACAGCTCCTAGTTCTGGGTCAAGCTCTTCAATATGACATAAACCACCATCAGCAAGGCTAAGGCCCACCGCATTCAGGCCATCAGAAATTGCTTGCCCTTGCAGTATCTTGTTCGCGGTACCAGCAAGCGCGCCCGCAATCACAGGAATTTGATCGTAAGGTGTTACGCGTAGACCGTTTTTCTTTACGGTTTCAAGCTGAAGCTTTGCCATCAACTCATCAACTAGATAGCCACCGCCATGAACGATGGCGATTTGTCGCTGCGCCGACTTTTGGTAAGCCGCAATGGCAGCAAACAGTTGGCTTAAGGTTTTAGTGCAAGATAGAGCTGCACCACCGAGCTTAATGACTAAAGGAGCTTGATTGGTTTGCGTCATCGCATTTCCCTCTTTCAACGACTACAGCAACGCTGTCAGTTCTGGGTAACCGTAATGAATATTGAGACATTGCATCGCTTGACTCGATGCACCTTTAAGTAGGTTGTCGATCGCCGAAATCACAATGATGTGTTCGCCTTGTACCTTCCAGCCGATATCGCAGAAAGGCGTATTTTCAACATCCTGAATACGTGGAATACCATCACCTTTAAGGCGAACCGCTGGTTTTCCTTGGTAAGCTTGTTCGAATGCTTGTGCTACTTGTGCTTCCGTCACACCTTGCGTCAACTTCATAGTGATCGTTGCAAGAATACCGCGCTTAAAGTTGCCTAGGTGTGGCGTGAAAATCACATCGCAACCTAAGTGCTGAGCAATCTCTGGTTGGTGACGATGGTTAAAGACACCATAAGGTTGCAGGCTCACTTCGCAGTAACTGTTAACCATAGAGGCTTTGCGCCCAGCACCTGATACACCGCTGGTTGCGTTGATCACAGGCCATTGGTTGGTATCCAGTAACGCATGTTCTAATAAAGGTTTGATTGCGAGCTGTGAAGCGGTTGGGTAGCAACCTGCGACTGCAATCAAAGGAGTGGTTTTTATTGATTCTTGGTTCCACTCTGCTAAGCCGTATGCCGCTTTATCTAGCCAGTTATTATGTTGATGCTCGAAGCCATAAAAGGTGTCGTAGAAGCCTTCGCTTTTCACACGGAATGCCCCCGATAAATCGAATACCTGACATCCCGCCTCTAAAAAGAGAGGAGCCAAGTCGTGGCTTACTTCATGTGCTGTGGCCAGAAAGACCACATCAGACACTTGAGCGACTTGCTCAGGGTCAGTCAGAGGTGAAACTGGCATATCAATCACACCCGCTAACTTGCCGTGCAATTGAGCAATATTCTTTCCTGCATCTACGCTATTGGCGGAAACGTATAAACCTGATAGCGTGAGTTCAGGGTGTTTGTTGACCATTAAAGCCAACTCTGCGCCGGTGTAGCCGCTGGCTCCGATAATCGTGGTTTTTAGCATTACATGACATCCATATACTTAAAGCTCAAAATGACTATTCATATTTAATTTTTGCTTTATTTTGATTTTTTATTCATTAAATATGATTTAATATGTGTTTTACATTTTTGTGCTCTGTCTGTCAATAGGAGAATTGAAGAATCCATGCAATTACCAAGTTTTCTAGAGGTCTATGAAGGACTGATCAGCACCTCTTCGATCAGCTCAACCGATCCAAGTTGGGATCAAGGCAATGCCAAAGTGATCGAGAAGCTAGCTTCTTGGTTTAAAGATCTTGGCTTCAGCGTTGAAGTGATCGAAGTGGAACCAGGCAAACACAATATGATCGCACGTATGGGCGAAGGTGAAGGCGGTCTACTTCTAGCTGGTCACAGCGATACCGTGCCATTTGATGAAGGACGCTGGAGTTTTGAACCACATAAGCTGACCGAGAAAGACAACCGCTTTTACGGTTTAGGTACGGCCGATATGAAAGGCTTCTTTGCCTTTATTTATGAAGCGGTAAAGAAAGTCGATTGGAGTAAGCAGAACAAGCCAATTTATGTATTAGCGACCTGTGATGAAGAAACCACCATGCTGGGTGCGCGTCATTTTACTGAGAATGCGCCTTTTAAACCGGACTACTGCATCATTGGTGAACCCACCAGCCTTGTACCCATTCGTGGTCACAAAGGGCATGTGGCAAATGCCATTCGCGTAACCGGCAAATCCGGTCACTCATCCGATCCAGCGCTCGGCGTCAACGCCATTGAAATCATGCATGAAGTCATGTTTGCTATGATGCAACTGCGTGACAAGCTAGTAAAAGAATATCACCATCCGGGTTTTGCCATTCCAAGCCCTACCCTAAACCTTGGTCATATTCATGGTGGTGACAGCGCAAACCGCATTTGTGGTTGTTGTGAACTGCATTACGACGTGCGCCCTCTTCCTGGGATCAGTCTTGATGGTTTGGAGAACATGCTGCGTGGCGCATTAAAAGAAGTCGAAGCGAAATGGCCAGGGCGATTAGAGATTATTCCCCTGCACGAGCCAATTCCGGGTTACGAATGCCAACATGACCACCCATTTATCGGAGGTGTGGAAGAAATATGCCAAACCAGCTCAGAAACCGTTAACTACTGTACTGAAGCGCCTTTCCTTCAACAGTTGTGTCCAACGCTGGTTCTCGGCCCTGGTTCTATTGACCAAGCCCATCAACCGGATGAATTCCTATCTTTCGACTTTATCGACCCAACCATCGATGTGCTATCACGCGCAATGGTAAAATATTGTTGCTAGTCGCATTCTGTACTCGCTTCACAATGCAGCTCGATTGAGCTGCATTTTGTTCTCTTTACCACTATTCTTCTAGCACGCTATTCCCTTCTTTTAACGGCCATTTTGTAATTAATTTTCACTTCTACTGAGATAAGCTGGCCTAATTTTGCTCTAAATCAGGTCAGCAGCGGAATAATTGCAAACTTACTCTGCTTTATTTGACTAGAACTGGTGATTTTCGCTAGATTGGAGTCTTAACAAGGACAATGGATGTAGTTTTTTTACGAGGCAGGATGACAATGAACGAGAAATACGCCGCACTTAAAAGCAATGTGCGCATGTTGGGCCACCTTCTGGGCAACACAATTCGTGATGCCCATGGCGAAGAAATCTTCGAGAAAGTGGAAACCATTCGTAAATTATCCAAATCAGCCCAAGCTGGAAATAATGCTGACAGAGAAAGCTTAATTGAAGAAATTAAAAGCTTACCCGATGAGCAATTGACGCCTGTTACCCGCGCGTTCAACCAATTTCTAAACCTGACTAATATTGCTGAGCAATACCATACCATCTCACGCCACTGTGAAGAGCATATCTGCGAACCTGACGCAATTAACTCGCTGTTCTCAAAGCTGGTGCAAAATGATGTGAGCAAGTTAGACACGGCACAAGCGGTTCGCGACCTGAACATTGAACTGGTTCTAACGGCGCACCCTACCGAGATCACTCGTCGTACCATGATCAATAAACTGGTTAAGATCAACGAGTGCTTATCTAAGCTAGAGCTAAGCGATCTCTCTTTCAAAGAACGTAAGAAAACCGAGCGTCGCCTTGAACAACTTATCGTGCAAAGCTGGCACTCTGACGTCATTCGTCAACAACGCCCAACACCGCTTGATGAAGCAAAATGGGGCTTTGCGGTAGTAGAAAACTCACTATGGGAAGCGGTACCTGACTTCCTACGTGAAATGAATGACCGCTTGAAGTCTTACCTAGGCGAAGGTCTACCAATTGATGCTCGCCCAGTGCACTTCTCATCTTGGATGGGTGGTGACCGCGACGGTAACCCATTTGTAACCCACAGCATAACTCGCGAAGTATTACTGCTGTCTCGTTGGAAGGCAGCTGACCTTTACCTCAACGACATCAACGAGCTGATCAGCGAACTGTCGATGACCGTTTGCAACGACAAGGTTCGTGAGCTTGCCGGTGACGATCAGCACGAACCATACCGTGCGATTTTAAAACAGCTACGTTCACTACTAAACGAAACCAAAGACATTCTCGACGCGAAAGTCAACGGCCAAAAACTGGCAGTCAAAGCTCCACTACAGAAAGTAGAACAGCTTTGGGAACCACTTTACGCGTGTTATCAATCACTAAACGAATGTGGTATGGGCGTGATTGCTAATGGCTCACTGCTGGATACACTGCGCCGCGTTAAAGCATTTGGTATTCACCTGGTTCGCCTCGATATTCGCCAAGAAAGCACTCGCCACGCAGATGTACTGTCTGAACTGACTCGTTACCTAGGCATTGGTGACTACGAGCAGTGGAGCGAGCAAGACAAGGTTGCTTTCCTAACAAACGAACTGGCCTCTAAACGCCCTCTTCTGCCTCGAGACTGGGAACCATCAGAACCAGTTAAAGAGGTTTTAGATACCTGTAAGATTGTTGCTGCGCAGCCTCGTGAAGCATTTGGTGCTTATGTTATCTCAATGGCGCGTACCGCTTCTGACGTACTTGCCGTACACCTACTGCTGCAAGAAGCGGGCTGTCCTTACCGCATGGACGTGTGTCCATTGTTCGAAACGCTAGACGACTTGAACAACGCGGAAGCCGTTATCAAACAGCTGATGGGCATCGACCTGTACCGTGGCTTTATCCAGAATCACCAAATGGTGATGATCGGCTACTCTGACTCTGCAAAAGATGCAGGTGTAATGTCGGCGGGCTGGGCTCAATACCACGCGATGGATTCACTGGTTAAGGTTGCAGAAGAAGAAGGCGTTGAACTGACGCTATTCCATGGCCGTGGCGGTACGATTGGTCGCGGTGGTGCTCCAGCACATGCTGCACTACTGTCTCAGCCACCTAAGAGTTTAAAAGGTGGTCTGCGTGTAACAGAACAAGGCGAGATGATTCGCTTTAAGCTTGGCCTACCAGATGTTGCGGTAAACAGCTTCAATCTGTATGCAAGTGCTATTCTAGAAGCGAACCTACTGCCGCCACCAGAGCCTAAGCAAGAGTGGCGTGACCTAATGGATGTCCTGTCTGAAGTCAGCTGTGAAGCGTACCGTAACGTCGTTCGCGGTGAGCCTGATTTCGTCCCTTACTTCCGCCAAACAACACCTGAACTAGAGTTGGGCAAACTACCTCTGGGTTCTCGTCCAGCGAAACGTAATCCAAACGGAGGTGTAGAAAGCTTACGTGCGATTCCGTGGATCTTCTCTTGGAGTCAAAACCGTTTGGTTCTGCCTGCGTGGTTAGGTGCTGGTGAAGCCATTCAGTACTCTGTAGACAAAGGCCACCAGGCGTTACTGGAAGAGATGTGTCGTGAATGGCCATTTTTCTCTACTCGCTTAGGTATGCTCGAGATGGTTTACACCAAGTGCAACATGGATATCTCCCGCTACTATGATCAACGCTTAGTTGAAAGTCAGCTGTTGCCATTGGGTGACCGTCTGCGTGATCAACTTCAGCAAGACATCAAGTCCGTTCTGAATGTAGAAAACAACGAGAACTTAATGCAGAGTGACCCTTGGGGTCTTGAATCCATCCGTCTACGTAACATCTACGTTGAGCCATTGAACATGCTTCAAGCTGAGTTGCTGTACCGAACTCGCCAAACTGAGGAACCTTCTGCAAACTTGGAAGAAGCCCTAATGGTGACGATTGCTGGTATCGCAGCAGGTATGCGTAACACTGGTTAAACTACGCAGAAAAAACCAAAAGGCTGAGCGAAAGCTCAGCCTTTATTATTACCCACCAATCACTTTCACTCTCAGAACAAGAAATAACCAGTAAATAACTCCAAAGAAAAAACAAAAAGTCCCAGCATTACAAAACAAAACACTACCAAAAAACACTATTGAGTATTTTATTAGTTTTTTTGGGTAATTTTGTCCTAGTATTCCACTTCATGCTTATTATTTATATACTACTTGCCTGCTGGAAGCTCACAAGTCCAATCAAATAAGCTCCAGCTCGATGGGCACCCCATCACTCTAGGTGATAAACGGCTTTAAGGTGACAGGACCAACATTGTTGGTGCTATTTACACATTAAAAAACTCAAGCGTCATTAAGAACGCAACTGAAAGTGTAGATAGCTTGTTTACAAGTTTATTGACCATTTGGATTGAAGACATGTCATTACCACACGTAATCTTAACTGTACTTAGCACTCGCGACGCTACCGGTTACGACATCACTAAAGAATTCTCAGCTAGCATCGGTTACTTCTGGAAAGCAAGTCACCAACAAGTTTACCGTGAACTAAACAAAATGGCTGAGAAAGAACTGGTTACTTGCGTATTAGAACCTCAAGAAGGCAAACCAGACCGCAAGGTTTACTCAATCACTGACGCTGGCCGCAGCGCGCTGGGAGAGTGGTTTGATCAACCAACAGCACACCCAACGGTACGTGACGAATTCTCTGCGAAACTGATCGCTTGTGCAGTACAACCTGCGGCACCGTTCCGTGATCAACTTTCTGAGCTTGTAGAAGAATCTCGTAAGCTGGTTTCTCACTACAAAGAAATCGAAGCAGCGTACTACGCAACACCATCAACGCTAGACAAACAAGCGCGTCTAGAACGTCTAACACTTCGTCGTAATCTAATGCTACGTGAAGCGTGGATTAACTGGGCGGAAGAAGTACTGACTGAACTTGAAGTGATCGGCTAATTCTGTCACTTAAATTGAAACGAAAAAGGCTTGCCGATGGGCAAGCCTTTTGTCTACCTGGGAAAGTGTGTTAAGCGCCAACAGCCACTTGTGGACGTACACCTAGAGTATGGCATAACGCATAAGTCATCTCTGCACGGTTAAGCGTATAGAAGTGGAAATCTTTCACCCCTTCACGGCTTAGTACACGCACCATATCAATCGCTTGGCTAGCACCAACGAGCTGGCGTGTCACAGGGTCATCATCCAAGCCTTCAAACTGCTTGCTCATCCAACCTGGTACTTTCACATTGTTCTGCGCCGCAAAGCGAGAGGCTTGCTTGAAGTTTGAAACCGGCAAGATGCCCGGAACAATTTCTACATCGATACCTGCCGCAACACAGCGGTCACGGAAACGCAGGTAAGACTCCACATCAAAAAAGAACTGAGTAATCGCGCGGTTAGCACCTGCATCCACTTTACGTTTTAGGTTAAGAAGATCCGATTGGGCGCTTTTCGCTTCTGGATGTACTTCTGGGAATGCCGCCACTGAGATATCAAAATCATGACGCGCTTTAAGCAACTCTACCAAGTCCGATGCGTACATATCTGGCGCACCACCACCTGGTGGAATGTCACCACGTAAAGCAACGATGTTTTTGATACCGTTATTCCAGTAATCATCAGCAATATCGATCAACTCATCACGAGTTGCATCGATACACGTTAGGTGGGGTGCAGCCACAAGGCCGGTCGCCGCTTTGATTTCTTTAATGATTGAGTGAGTTCTGTCACGCTCGCCTGAGTTTGCGCCGTACGTTACAGAAACGAATTTTGGTTGAAGAGTTTTAAGACGATGTACTGAGTTCCACAGTGTTTCTTCCATCTTCTCACTGCTTGGTGGAAAAAACTCAAATGAGACGTTGATATTATCTGATAGTTCAGCGATGTTCTGGTTTAAGGCATCAATGTGCCCTGCATGCGTATATCCCATCTTACTCTCCCTGTGGCAACTCCACCACGAAATCAAAATTCCTTAAATCGACGTTTAGACGTCTATATGTCTACAGAATGTATTGAATACGATTTAATGTCAACCTTGTGATTATGAATTTTTTTCAAGTTCATAATGAGGATAGTTCAAGTTGCTGTGCGGCTAATCCTTAGCCGAAATTTCCTATTCAGTATGGCATTATCAAAATAATAAAAAACCCCGGAGATAGTCCGAGGTTTTGTTGTCGTTCGCAAAAATTGGTTTGGTTAGATTAGAACAAACCTGCCAAGCGATTCAGGTCTGATTGAATCGCCCCAGCGGTCACTTCACGCCCTGCACCTGGACCACGAATCACTAATGGGTTGTCTTTGTACCATTTACTCTCGATAGCGAAGATGTTGTCACACGGCAGCAAGTTCGCCAGTGCGTGCTCGCGTGATAATGCTTCAACACCCACCGTTGCTTTGCCATTACGCTCTAAACGCGCGACATAACGCAACACTTGATCGTTTTTCTGCGCTTTGGTCAGACGCTCTTGCAGAATCTCACTTAGTATATCGCCATGATCAAAGAACGCATCCAAGCTCAATTCTCGCAATTCCTCCGGTACAAGTGATTCCACTCTCACGTTCTCCGGCTCAATATCTAAACCTGATTCGCGAGCGAGGATAACCAGTTTACGCATCACGTCAGATCCATCTAAATCAGAGCGAGGGTCGGGTTCAGTCAAACCTTGTTGCCATGCTAAATCGACCAGTTCAGCGAACGGCACTGAGCCATCAAACTGCTGGAATAACCACGATAACGTACCAGAGAAGATGCCTGATAGGGCGACGATATCATCACCACTTTCACGCAAATCTCGAACGGTATGGTTTATCGGCAGCCCTGCACCAACGGTGGCATTGTACAGCCAGTGGCGACCAATCTTAACAAAAGCGTCTTGTACTTGATGGTAGTACTGACTACCAGCTGAGCCGGCCACTTTGTTCGCCGAGATAAGATGAATACCTTGTTGCGCGATCTCCACATAACGTGCCGCTAAATCTTTACTGGCGGTGACATCAAGCACCACCGCTTCATCAAAATTCTGAATCGCACCAAGCTTAGTTAACCACTTATCATCATTCTCGATACTCTCATCATTAAAACGCTGGGCAACTGTTGCTGCATCGATACCATTTTCATCGAACCAATAAGTCTGGCTATCGACCACTGCCACTAGCTCAAAGCTCATACCGTGACGTTTTTCGAGCTCTTCTTTTTGCTCAGAAAACAGCGCTAACCAACTTGAGCCAATGTTGCCTTTACCGCACAAGGCGACAGCGACACGCTTCTGTGCTTGAAACAGTTGGCTATGAATACTTTGCACTAATCCTTCCACTTCTGCGCGGCGTAACACCGCGACCAAGCTCAAGCCAGATTCCGCCTCAGAAATAAACTCCACCGGTGAATGCTTTAGCTGTTGGTAAAAACCAAAGCAGTGATTTGCGTTTTTTGTCACGCCAGCACCGACGGCAGCCAGCAGTGAGTAGCCTTCTTTGAGTTTGATCTCTGCTTCAACGGCTAACTCTTGCAGATAAGCTAATGCGCCGCCTGCAATCTCAGCGGTGTAGGCCAAGCGCAAGGTTTGCTGATCCTCTTGCGCTTCAAACGCCAATGGCTCTAGTTGGGCACGCTTTAAGGCTTGCAATACTTCTTTCTGCGCACGCTCAAAGTCGTGACCGTGGATAAAAGACAGTTGAACCAACAACACTTCATCAAGAGACGTAATGATTTTAGCACCGCGACCTGAAGCCAATACGCGCTCAATACGCGTTGAACCTGATTCCGGTTGATAGCTGCATTTGAGGTTCAAATCCATCGTGCTTTGAGCAACAGGCTGTAGTGTACGACTGTGCAGCACTGGCGCAGCCAAACGCGCAAGTTCACTCGCCTCATCTAAACGCAGCAGCGGCAACAAGCAAGCATCCGACACTAAACGTGGGTCTGCACTGTAAACGCCAGCAACATCGCTCCAGATGGTCACTGTGTTTACCTCAGCCAATGCACCAATCACCGTTGCTGAATAGTCAGAGCCATTACGCCCCAGCAGTACCGTCTCACCAGCTTCGTTTTGTGCCATAAATCCGGTGATGATTACGCGTTTATGGTTGTGTTGAGTCAATGCTTCTTTGATCAATGCATAAGAGCGAGCTCGGTCAACTTCTGGCTGTGTTCCAGCTTCTGCGCGTAAAAAGGCGCGAGAATCTTGCGCTACCGCAGGAAGATCCTGTTGTGATAACAGTGCAGCCAGTAAGCGTGACGACCATACTTCACCATGCCCAAGCACTGCTGCTTTTTGCGCCTCTGTAAGTGGCGCAGTTAACTCTGCTAGGGTACTGAATTCATCTTGAAGAGAAGCAAGCAGTTGCGCTTGCACTTCACCTTCTAGTAAAGCTTCTACCAATTCAGTTTGGAACTGTCGCAAGCTCTGCAACGCTTCATGGGCAATGCGACCGTCTTTATCTAAGCCTTCTAAAAACTCGATCAAGCGATTGGTGGTTTTCCCTGCCGCAGAGACCACCACCAAGTCATTTTCTGCCGAATACTCTTTAAGAATACTCACCACGCGCTGGTAGCATTCTGGGTTCGCTAAGCTGCTGCCGCCAAATTTATGCAGCTGACGTTGTACACTCATGACCTTCCTCTCCCAACTACTGTGCTGCTTTCGCGAATGCTTGCTCAAGATCGGTAATCAGATCCTGCGCATCTTCCAAGCCAACAGATAACCGTAGCAACTGCTCAGAGACACCTGCTTCAGCCAGTGCTTCTTCACCCATCGCACGATGCGTCATTGAAGCTGGGTGGCAGATCAAGCTTTCTACCCCGCCTAGCGACTCTGCAAGAGAGAAGAGTTCAAGTTCTTTAACAAACACTTTTAGCTGCTCAAATGAGCCAGCAAACTCAAAGCTCAGCATTGAACCAAAACCTGATTGTTGTTTTTTCGCGATGTCGTGACCCGGATGCTCTGGCAAACTTGGATGATAAATCTTCGCCACCAAAGATTGCGTTTGTAAATACGTCAACACTTGCTGAGAGCTTTCTTCGTGAACTCGCATTCGTGCACCCAACGTACGAATTCCTCTAAGCGTCATGTAGCTATCAAATGGTGTACCCGTTGCACCAATGCAGTTGCCCCACCATGCCAACTCTTCAGCATGCTCTTCGCTTTTAGTGATCACCACACCACCAATCACGTCAGAGTGACCATTAATGTACTTCGTCGTTGAGTGGATAACAAAGTCCGCACCTAGATCTAAAGGCTTTTGGTACACAGGTGTCAAAAAGGTATTATCCACTGCGACTAATGCGCCTACCTGCTTCGCTTTCTCGCATACTGCCGCAATATCGACCACGCGCACGAGCGGGTTAGACGGTGTTTCTAGTAAGACAAGCTTTGGCTTTTTAGCAATCGCAGCATCCAGAGCTTGCTGATCCGATTGGTCGACAAACAGAACTTTAAAATCACCTTTGCTTGCTCGAGTATTGAACAGACGATAGGTCCCCCCGTAGCAATCGTGTGGCGCCACAATTAAGTCATCAGGACCAAGAAATGCCGATACCCAAAGGTTTAATGCCGACGTACCGCAGTTAGTGACAACCGCACCTTTACCTGATTCAAGTTCATATAGCGCTTTCTCCAGCAGACCTCGGTTTGGGTTACCGGAACGGGTGTAATCGTACTGTGGAACTTCACCAAATGCAGGGAATCCATAGTTAGTAGAAAGGTAGATTGGTGGTACAACAGCGTGGTATTGACTGTCTGACTCGATACCAGTGCGTACAGCAATGGTCGCAGGCTTACGGGTGCTCATGGGTGTATCCTTTCACGGGTGGTGACATCTAAATGGGAATGCGCTATATCTAGCTTATGCTGCTCACTTGATTAATACTCTTCCCTGACTATTAACCTCACTTTACTTGTCTAAAAATGAGACGTCAACACTTCTAGACGTCTATATGTCTTTGCTTATGGCGGTAAATGCAGCTAAAATCAGCACCTATATTTATTTTTCTAACTTATTACATTAATGAAGGTGCGCAATGGCTGACTGGAATGGCGAATACATTAGCCCGTATGCTGAGCACGGTAAAAAAAGCGAACAAGTAAAAAAGATTACCGTCTCTATCCCGCTAAAAGTTTTAAAGGTGCTGACTGATGAGCGAACTCGCCGTCAGATCAACAACTTACGCCATGCAACTAACAGTGAACTACTATGTGAAGCGTTCCTACATGCGTACACAGGTCAACCACTGCCAACTGACGAAGACCTTCGTAAAGACCGTCCAGATGATATTCCTACAGAAGCGAAAGCGCTGATGACGGCTATGGGCATCGAATTCGAAGCGTTTGACGAAGAATAATTGCTTACAAATTCGTTAGCATGATGACGCTACGCCGGGGGTAGCTTCAGAGCAAACTAAAAAGGGACGCTACTGCGTCCCTTTCCTTTATCTGAAGAATTCTATTCTATCACTTACTCAGCCATGTAATTTTCTGGCATTTCAATGCGAGCAACACCCGAATCAACTGCTGCTTGAGCAACGGCTTTCGCAACACGTGGTAACAGACGCGAATCCATTGGTTTTGGAATGATGTAATCAGAACCAAACTCTAGCTTATCTACGCCCGCCGCCTTCAGTACCGCTTCAGGCACAGGCTCTTTAGCCAACTCACGAATCGCATCAACAGCCGCTAACTTCATCTCATCGTTGATTTCGCTTGCACGAACGTCCAACGCCCCACGGAAGATGAATGGGAAACACAGTACGTTGTTTACTTGGTTCGGGTAGTCACTACGACCAGTACCCATGATCAAGTCATCACGCACTTCGTGAGCCAGTTCAGGTTTGATTTCTGGATCTGGGTTTGAACATGCGAACACAACTGGCTTGTCTGCCATTAGCTTCAACGCTTCTGCTGGTAGTAGGTTTGGACCCGATACACCCAAGAACAGATCCGCACCTTCAATAACATCTTCAAGCGTGCGCTTGTCAGTGTTGTTTGCGAACAACTGTTTGTATTCGTTTAGGTCGTCACGACGTGTATGGATCACCCCTTTACGATCCAGCATGTAGATCTTCTCGCGCATTGCGCCACATTTGATCAACAGCTCCATACATGCCACAGCTGCAGCACCAGCACCAAGACAAACGATGGTTGATTCTTCTAACTTCTTACCTTGCAGCTCGATTGCATTCAGCATACCCGCTGCCGTTACGATTGCTGTACCGTGTTGGTCATCATGAAATACTGGCACGTCACAACGTTCGATAAGACGCTTTTCAATCTCAAAACAATCTGGGGCTTTGATATCTTCTAAGTTGATACCACCGAAAGTGTCAGCAATGTTTGCTACTGTGTCGACAAATTCGTCGATCGTACGATGTTTTACTTCGATATCAATAGAATCTAGCCCAGCAAAGCGTTTGAATAGCAGTGCTTTACCTTCCATTACTGGCTTAGAAGCTAGCGGGCCAAGGTTACCCAAACCAAGAATCGCCGTACCGTTAGAAATAACCGCAACCATGTTGCCCTTCGCCGTATACTTGTACACGTTATCAGCATTCTGTGCGATTTCACGAACAGGTTCCGCAACACCTGGGCTGTATGCCAATGCAAGATCGTTGGCAGTTTCAGCAGGCTTAGTCAGCTCTACGGCGATTTTTCCCGGAGTTGGGTACGCATGGTAGTCTAATGCTTGCTGGCGGCGTTCTTCTTCTGGGGTGACTTCTTGGCGATTGTCTTCAGACATGGATCGTTTCTCTTTTGTTATTTTTCGGTACGGGGGAATAAATTCTAAAGGATAGAAGTCAAACTTCATAGGCTAGATTGCGAGCTATATCCTTAAAAAGGCCGATAATAAAAGAGATTAGACCAGATATTAGTGATGAGCACCCTTTTTACAGGTCAGGTGCTCTCTTAATCACTTAGTTCGGAAAAGAAAACAGCGAAATATAATCTCACTCTTCATCCACGTACTGCGCTTGTAGGTAATTCTCAATGCCGGACATCTCAATCAAGCCCAGTTGCGTCTCAAGCCAATCGACATGCTCTTCTTCGTCTTCAAGGATATCTTGGAATAGATCGCGTGAAACATAATCACGAATATCTTCGGCGTAAGCGATGGCATCTTTAAGATCAGGAATGGCCGCCATCTCGAGTTTAAGGTCACACTCAAGCATCTCTTTGGTATCTTCACCAATCATCAACTTACCGAGATCTTGTAAGTTAGGTAAACCTTCTAAAAACAGAATTCGTTCGATCAAGTGATCGGCGTGCTTCATTTCATCGATTGACTCGTGGTACTCCTTATCGGCTAAGTGCTTTAACCCCCAGTCTTTGTACATACGAGCGTGTAGGAAATATTGATTAATAGCGACGAGCTCATTACCGAGCACTTTATTGAGATGTTGAATTATGATTGGATCGCCTTTCATGACAAAGCCCTCCTCTTTGGCTTCATTTAAATGTAGAAGCAAATGAGAAGGTGTCAAAAAGGCTTAGCGAATAATTAGCTAGCTTGCTTTAATGTTAAGTATTCCGTTTCCGCTAAAATTTCTTTAGCTTGTTTGATGCACTTGCCACATTGGCTACCCAAAGCTGTGCATCGCTTGATTCCTCTGATGTCAGTTACGCCTTCATCTATCGCCAACTTCCTAATTTTCTTGTCAGAGACACCATGACAAAGACAAACGTACATACTCACAACCTTTAAATTTCACTCTGGAACGAAATATAAACAAGAATCGTTCTTGTTACTAGTTGTAATAACGCAAATTACAGAACGTTTTGTTATAACGATTTCAGCCGTTTTAGAGGCTTTCAATGACTTAGCAGACAGATAGAAACTAGGGGAAAATTGAGTAGAGATAAAGGTATGTTTTTCAAAAACAAAAAATATGACAAAGAAGGATTGGCTTATAACCATATTGGAAAGAGAAATAGCAGATATAAAAAAGGGAAGCCTTAGCTTCCCTTTTTCTAGCGCTTTCTTCAAAAAGAAGAAGAGTGCAAGATTACGATTAATTCGTTAAGAATTAGTCGAAGATCTTAGCAACAACACCAGCACCTACTGTACGGCCACCTTCACGGATAGCGAAACGTAGACCTTCGTCCATAGCGATAGGAGCGATTAGCTCAACTTGCATTTGGATGTTGTCGCCTGGCATTACCATTTCTACGCCTTCTGGTAGAGAGATGTCACCAGTTACGTCAGTTGTACGGAAGTAGAACTGTGGACGGTAGCCTTTGAAGAATGGAGTGTGACGACCACCTTCATCTTTAGAAAGTACGTATACTTCTGACTCGAACTTAGTGTGTGGGTTGATTGACTTAGGAGCTGCTAGTACTTGACCACGCTCTACTTCGTCACGTTTAGTACCACGTAGAAGTGCACCAACGTTCTCACCCGCACGACCTTCGTCTAGAAGCTTACGGAACATCTCAACACCAGTACAAGTAGTAGTTGTAGTTTCTTTGATACCTACGATTTCTACTTCGTCACCTACAGTTAGGATACCGCGCTCGATACGACCAGTAACTACTGTACCACGACCTTGGATTGAGAATACGTCTTCGATAGGCATTAGGAATGGCTGATCGATTGCACGCTCTGGTTCTGGGATGTATGAATCTAGCGCTTCTGCTAGTTCAACAATCTTAGCTTCCCACTGCTCTTCGCCGTTTAGTGCGCCTAGTGCAGAACCTTGGATAACTGGTAGGTCATCACCTGGGAAGTCGTACTCAGATAGAAGTTCACGAACTTCCATTTCTACTAGTTCTAGTAGCTCTTCATCGTCAACCATGTCACATTTGTTCATGAATACGATGATGTAAGGGATACCAACCTGACGGCCTAGTAGGATGTGCTCACGAGTTTGTGGCATTGGACCATCAGTAGCAGCAACTACAAGAATACCACCGTCCATCTGTGCAGCACCAGTGATCATGTTCTTAACGTAGTCCGCGTGTCCTGGACAGTCAACGTGCGCGTAGTGGCGAGTTGGAGTATCGTACTCTACGTGAGAAGTAGCGATTGTGATACCGCGCTCACGCTCTTCTGGAGCGTTATCGATAGATGCGAAGTCACGAGCAGCACCGCCGTATACTTTAGCAAGTGTTGTACAGATAGCTGCAGTTAGAGTTGTTTTACCGTGGTCAACGTGGCCGATAGTACCAACGTTTACGTGCGGTTTTACACGTTCAAATTTTTCTTTAGACACAATCGTGTTCCTTCCTAGTTATGATTCGCCGCGATCATTATTGATCTCGACGCGCCAGAAATTGTTATTTTATGCGCCAACGTCCGTTAGCGCAATATTTCGACGGCTTGATCTAGCAAAAAGTCGTAAACTTTTTGTGGTTCAATCGTCAATTAGTAACCACGCTCAGCCATGATGGCTTCTGCAAAGGTCTTCGGCACTTCAGCGTACTCATTAAACTCCATAGAGTAAGAAGCACGGCCTTGAGTTGCAGAACGTAGGTCCGTTGCGTAACCAAACATCTCAGATAGTGGAACTTGAGCACGAATGATCTTAAGACCAGCCACACCTTCATCCATACCTTCGATCATACCGCGACGACGGTTTAGGTCACCAACAACGTCACCCATCCAGTCTTCCGGAGTAGTTACTTCGACATTCATCATTGGTTCTAGAATCACAGGTTGTGCTTCTAATGAACCTTTCTTGAATGCCATCGAGCCAGCGATCTTGAACGCCATCTCGCTTGAGTCAACATCGTGGTAAGAGCCATCAAATAGTGTAGCTTTAATATCTAGAACAGGGTAACCCGCTAGAACACCACTATTCATTTGCTCTTCGATACCTTTCGCTACCGAACTGATGTATTCCTTAGGAACCACACCACCCACGATCTCGTCTACGAATACGAAACCTGCACCAGGTTCTGAAGGCTCAAGTTTGATCCATACGTGACCGTATTGACCACGACCGCCAGATTGACGAACGAACTTGCCTTCCACTTCCGCAGAACCACGAATGGTCTCACGGTAAGCAACCTGAGGTTTACCAACGTTACAGTCAACGCTGAATTCACGCTTCATACGGTCAACGATGATATCTAGGTGAAGCTCACCCATACCAGAGATCAGAGTCTGACCTGTTTCGTCATCCGTTTCCACGCGGAATGATGGGTCTTCCGCAGCCAGTTTACCTAGCGCGATACCCATTTTCTCTTGGTCTGCTTTAGAACGAGGTTCTACAGCGATCTGAATTACAGGTTCAGGGAATTCCATGCGCTCTAGAATCACTTTGTGGTTCTGGTCACATAGCGTGTCACCTGTTGTTACGTCTTTCAGACCGATAGCAGCTGCGATATCACCAGCGCGAACTTCTTTTACTTCTTCGCGCTTGTTCGCATGCATCTGAACGATACGACCAAAACGCTCTTTCTTGTCTTTTACTGAGTTGTAAACAGCATCACCTGAATTCACAACACCAGAGTAAACGCGCATGAAAGTTAGCGTACCCACAAATGGGTCAGTCGCGATCTTGAATGCTAGAGCCGAGAACGGTTCGTTGTCGTCTGCATGACGTTCAACTTCATTCTCTTTTTCGTCGATACCTTTAATTGCAGGTACGTCGATTGGCGATGGCAAGAATTCGATCACTGCGTCTAGTACTGCTTGAACACCTTTATTCTTGAACGCACTACCACAAGTAGCTAGTACGATTTCGTTGTTTAGTGTACGAGTACGTAGAGCTTGTTTGATCTCAGCTTCAGTCAGCTCACCTTCTTCAAGGTACTTGTCCATTAGCTCTTCAGTTGCTTCAGCTGCCGCTTCAACTAGGTTGTTGCGCCACTCTTCAGCTAGCTCTTGCATGTCTGCTGGAATTTCGTCGTATGTAAACGACATGCCTTGATCGGCTTCATTCCAATTGATCATTTTCATCTTGATAAGGTCAATAACACCTCGGAAATCATCTTCCGCGCCAACGTTTAGCTGGATTGGAACAGGATTCGCACCAAGACGGTTTTTAATTTGGTCCACAACACGTAGGAAATCTGCGCCTGCACGGTCCATCTTGTTTACAAATACCATACGTGGAACGTGGTACTTGTCAGCTTGACGCCATACAGTTTCAGATTGAGGTTCAACACCAGATGAGCCACAGAACACAACTACTGCACCATCAAGTACACGTAAAGAACGTTCTACTTCGATAGTAAAGTCAACGTGTCCAGGAGTATCAATGATGTTTACGCGGTGCTCTTGGAATTGTGCTTCCATACCACGCCAGAAAGTAGTAGTTGCAGCTGAAGTGATAGTAATACCACGCTCCTGCTCCTGCTCCATCCAGTCCATGGTTGCTGCGCCATCGTGAACTTCACCGATTTTATGAGACAGACCAGTGTAGAACAAAATACGTTCAGTAGTGGTTGTTTTACCTGCATCTACGTGAGCACAGATACCGATATTACGGTAGCGCTCAATAGGAGTTTTGCGAGCCACGATTGAATCCTCTTATACTTAGAGAGTTAGGGACTATTGCTATGTCTAAAAAAAGCTATCCCCTAGATATAGCAATAGTTCCTAGCATAGGCATAGGAACTAAAGAAGTGCTGCAAGGAACCTTGCAGCACTGAAAAGGTATTACCAACGGTAATGAGCGAACGCTTTGTTTGCGTCAGCCATGCGGTGAACGTCTTCACGTTTCTTAACCGCAGTACCTTTGTTCTCAGACGCGTCTAGCATTTCAGCAGCTAGGCGTTGAGCCATAGATTTTTCACCACGCTTACGCGCAGCTTCAACCAACCAACGCATAGCAAGTGCGTTACGGCGAACCGGACGTACTTCTACAGGTACTTGGTAAGTTGAACCACCTACACGGCGAGATTTAACTTCTACCGCTGGGCGAACATTTTCAAGAGCTTCTTCAAAAATAGCTAAGTGGTCTTTACCAGACTTTTCAGCCATAGCATCTAGTGCAGTGTAAACGATTTTCTCTGCAGTAGATTTTTTACCGTCAACCATTAGGATGTTAACGAATTTTGCCAGCAGTTCAGATTTGAACTTTGGATCTGGAAGGATCTTACGCTGACCAATGACGCGACGACGTGGCATGGATTTTCTCCGTTGTCTTCTTCAGGTTTTATCCAAAACTTTTCAGTTTTTTCAAAAAATTAAAAATAATTTAGTGTTTGGCCTTACTTAACGGAATCCATTAAGACTTAGGACGCTTCACACCGTACTTAGAACGACCTTGTTTACGGTCGTTAACGCCAGCACAGTCAAGTGCACCGCGAACAGTGTGGTAACGTACACCCGGAAGGTCTTTTACACGACCGCCACGGATTAGTACAACACTGTGCTCTTGAAGGTTGTGGCCTTCACCGCCGATGTACGATGTAACTTCGAAGCCGTTTGTCAGACGTACACGACAAACTTTACGAAGTGCTGAGTTAGGTTTTTTAGGTGTAGTAGTGTAAACACGAGTACATACACCACGTTTTTGTGGGCACGCTTCTAGTGCAGGCACGTTGCTTTTAACAACTTGCTTTGCACGTGGCTTACGTACCAACTGGTTAATAGTTGCCATTAACTAGCTCCTGATTTACTTGAAAGTAAGCTTTGTGAAAAATCTATCCCTAACAGCGGTTGGCAGTTAGGGACGCAAAATTCTATGCAGCAGTGAGAGGTGTGTCAAGAAATATACGGATCTTTTTTGTTCAATTAAGGTAATTCGTCCGTAAAGTTCAATCCACAGTAGAAAGGGGTTAATCCCAGGTAAGAGATTTGGCCTGCTTTGCGGAGAGTTTAACAAAGCCAGCATAGCCAATCACTTCAATAGATGGGCTGATACGATTGCTCATGCCACGGGCATCAATATCGCTTTGTAGTGCAAACACTGATGGACCTTTTACCTTACTGAACGCCTTATGCTGGGGGTTAGCCGCGTACACGGCATCTTCAATCAACAAGACATCATCTTGCTCACTGTACAGTGCCATTGCATCGTCTAATGCAGCTACGGATTTGATGATATGTAACATGACGTCCTCAGAATGACAGCAGTTTACCTGCTTGCTGCAGTTTGTCTTTGAATTGCTCGGTCCTCAGAACTTCTGCATCAATGACTAAATCGGCTTGTGCCAAGCCACGTTCTGCTAGAGAGTCGGCACAGACAAACACTTGTTCAATATCGTACAAGTCGAACAACTTCAACATTGGTGCGTAGTCCTTGCTCAAAATACCAGTAGGATCTTGACCAAGTAGCAGTTGGTAAACACCATCGCCAAAAAACAGTACCGTAATGTCTTCACAGTACGCTGACGCCGCTAGCAGCGCATCTACACCTTCACGACCTGCATTGCTACCATGAGGTGCGCTACGAAATAGGTAAGTTAACTGACTCAAAACTGCACCACTCTATCTTGCGTTAACATGGCTTCGGCTAAGCTACCCAAACCAGCTTGTTCGAACCCTTCAGCAAGGTTGTTTTGTTCAAGACCATGCTGATTCGCCTCATCTTCGCTGATGATGCCGCGACGCAAAGCGGCTGCTACGCAGGTTTCCAAACGAACATCGTGTTGCTGTGCGAGTGATTGCCATGCTTTGGTTAGGTCAAACTCATCGTTGGCAGGCACGCTCAAAGCCGTACCATTGGTGACGCCATCTTGGTAAAAGAACACACTCACCAGAGTATGTCCTTGTTCAATTACCGCTTGTGCGAATTGATATGCGCTGCGCGCCGATTGACTGCCGTAAACTGGACCGTTCACTACCAGCGTGTAAGTTAATCCACTCACGCTTATTCGTCCTCAGTCTTACGCTGACGAATGTATAGGTAAACGGTGTGTTTAGAGATGTTCAGGCGATCTGCGACGCGGTTGATCGCGTCTTTGATATCGAAGATACCCTTATCGTACAGCTCCATAACGATCTGACGGTTTTTGGTGTTATTCGATACTGATTTATCAGCGTTGATCTCTTCAATCGTGCGCTCAACCGTTTGGTCTACTAGCTCTTCAACATCACTTGCGAAGTTAACGGATGACGCCGCTTCTTTCGCTTCTTGTGTTGGCATGAAAGATTGCAGCACTTGAGAGAAAGGTGCATCGAGGTTGACGTTGATACAAAGCAGACCAATCACGCGGTTTTCACCGTTACGAATAGCAACGGTGATCGACTTCATTAGTACGCCGCCTTTTGCGCGGGTGAAGTACGAACGTGAGAAGTTACGCTCAGAACCTTCGATGTCTTTCAGCATCTTAAGTGCTAAGTCAGTGATAGGAGAACCTACCTGACGACCAGTGTTTTCACCGTTAGCGATTTTGATTGCAGAAGTATTGAGGTCTTCTAGTGAGTGAAGAACGATCTCACAAAATGGACCGATCAGACTGGCAATGCCGTCTACGACCGCTTCGTAAGATCTCAAGATGATTTTATCGTGCTCGGTAAATGGCATCACGTTGACAGATTCCATTTCGAGCAACATTTCCGCATTTATTGTTTCTGTAGTTGTCATAAGCCTTCGAGCGAAAAATCAACAAATTGGTGTAAGTTTATCAGAAAATTTGAAAGGCAACCTAGCAAACTCATCAACTAGTGACCTAGAACAAAAAAGACCCGTAAAACGGGCCTTTTTTCATCGAGTTATCACTGATGCCAATTATTGGGCAGCGTTGTCGTTCTCAATTTTTAGCAGTTCAACTTCGAATACTAGCGTTGAGTTAGCAGGGATGCTTGGTGTGTCTTGGTCACCGTATGCTAGCTCTGGCGGGATAACGAATTTGAACTTAGAACCTACAGGCATTAGTTGAACACCTTCAGTCCAGCCTGGGATTACGCGGTTTAGTGGGAATGTTGCAGGTTCGCCACGATCGTAAGAGCTGTCAAACTGTGTACCGTCAATCAGAGTACCTTTGTAATGTACTTGAACCGTATCAGTATCTTTTGGTTGCTCGCCTTCAGCTGGAGTAATTACTTGGTACAGAAGACCTGAGTCTGTCTTCACTACGCCTTCTTGCTTCTCAAACTCAGCGCGGAAGTCATCGCCAGCTTTTTTCGCTTCAGCCGCTTTCTCAGCCGCTTGCTTTTGCATCGTTTCAGCAACACGCTTGTCTAGAGATTCTAGAGCTGCACGAGTTTCTTCTTCGTTTAGTGCTGCGTTACCTTTAAATACGTCTTCGATACCTTTAAGAACTAGGTCCTTGTTTAGGTCGATACCAATTTCGCTTGGTTTTTCGATACTAGCGCTTAGGTAGTTAGCAAATGAAACACCAATTGCGTATGCCGCTTTATCGTCGTCTGTTTTAAAGTGAACAGCTTTACCAGTTTCTGCCTGAACTTGTTCTGCTTGAGGTGCTGCTTCTGGTTTTGTTTCTTCTTTTTGACAACCTACCGCTAGCATTACTGTTGCAGCAAGTAGCGACACTTTTAAAACTGATTTCATTAAATTCTCCAAATAATGGCTGCGCCATTGGTTGTTGTGCACAAATCTTCTATGAGACTAGTGAAGACAATCGTTATACCAATATACTAGCTATATGTCTCAAGACACAAACTGGATTATTAGATGTGATGCAAAGAATTTCTCATTTATTCCTATATTTAATTGTCATCACCACGTTAAGTGGATGCTTTTTTTCCGATCGCGATGTTCAACGTTGGTCACTCGAACCACAAGGTTCCACCAGCTTTGCGCTCAGTCGAGATGGTCGATTTGCGCTGCTGTACTCCAAAGAACACCAACTGGTACTGTGGGATTTAGCACAAAATAAACAACTCGCAAAGCTGGGTGAACTCGATCAAGCCGCCAATGTGGTCTCTCATATTCGCATTTCGGACAATGGCCGCTATGCCGTCACAGCAAGCCAAATGAACTTCGCTGTGTGGGATCTCGGATGGACCCAAGCCGAAGGATTATGGTCTATCGATGACGCGCTGATTCGAGACGTTGATATCACCAGTAACGGTGAACAGGTGTTACTTGGACTGTCCAACGGTAAAGCAATTCACGTCAACTTAGTCACTGGTCGTCGGCTAGAGTTCCTTGCGCATCAAGAAAAAGTCAATTCTGTCGCCATTTCCCCTAATGGTCGTTTCGCCCTCACAGGTGGAAATGACTACAAAGCTTACCTTTGGGACACCGAAACCGGATTGGTACTACGCACCTTTGAACACGACCAGCGCGTTGTTCGAGTCGCCTTGCAGAGAGATGGTGAACTGGCCATGACCTCAGACGGTGGCAATCAAGCCATCATCTGGGATTTAGAGACAGGTGAAGAAGTGACACAACTCAGCAGTTGGTCTCGCCAGTTGATCTTCTCGACAGCGCGTTTCTCTGATGACGGTAACCTGCTCGTTACAGGCACCCCTTCCGGTCGAGTGATGGTGTGGAACACTAAAACCGGTAAACGCGTCGATGGATTTGAAGTTGAGCCGAAAAAAGATACTCGCCCTCCTCGTGCGGTCGTGTATGATGCAGCCTTTGATTCCAAGCAACGTGTAATTACTGCCACTTCTGCGGGCATTGCCCAAGCTTGGCAGCTAGAGAACGGATCATGACAGATAAAATCATTCAGCAATTGGAAGCACGCATTAATGACTTAGAATGTCAGCTTGCGTTCCAAGAACAGACTATTGAAGATCTGAACGGCGCCTTGTCGCAACAGCAACTGCAAATTACCAAGATGCTCGATCAGATGAAATATGTGGTAGGTAAAGTGAAAAATATGGACTCGTCGAATTTAGCCGATCCATCGGAAGAAACACCACCACCGCATTATTAAAGTGCAGGTACAAATTGCATAAAGCCCAGAACGTGTTCTGGGCTTTGTTGTATTGACTACTTAAAAATGTTGCTCAGGAATGATCGGGAAGAAACTATTCGTCTGCGTAGATTTTAACGCTCAGCTCACCTTGCGTATTGATGCCAGCTCGGTACATACCAGAACTGTTCATCGCAAAATGCAGCTCACCTTTAGCATCAATCGCAATCAAACCACCTTCGCCGCCCATTGCTTTTAAATCACCCTGAATAATGTGTTCGCACGCCGTATGTACGTCTTCTTGCAAATAACGCATGCGTGCTGCAACGTCTTCCGCAACACGTTTACGAATAAAGAACTCACCGACACCAGTGGTTGAAACCGCCACAACGCCATTCTCTGCCACCGTGCCGCAACCAATCAGAGCAGAATCTCCTACTCGACCATATTTCTTGTTGGTCACGCCACCTGTGCTGGTCGCTGCGGCTAAGTTACCTTGTTGATCTAATGCCACTGCACCAACCGTTCCGTGCTTGCGATCATCTGGGTAGCGAGATTCTGAAAGCGCAAATAATCCTTTTTCACGCATAGACAGCAACTGCTCATAGCGGCGATCGGTAAAGAAGTAATCCTGCTCGGTGTACTCATAACCTTGTTCAAAAGCAAACTTCTCTGCGCCCTCGCCCACCAGCAATACATGGTTGCTGTTTCGCATCACGTCACGAGCGAGTTCAATGGGGTTTCTGATATGACGCACCCCAGCGACTGCCCCTGCGGCTTGGTATCGACCATCCATCACAGAGGCATCCATTTCGACCATCTCGTTATGGGTCAGTACTGAGCCTTTACCCGCATTAAAATTAGGAGAGTCTTCCAGCACTTTCACTGCCGCCACGACCGCATCTATGGCTTCACCACCTGTTGCTAGGATTTGATGCCCCGCTTTTACCGCAGCTTCTAAATCCGCCAAGATGGATTGTTGCAGTTCGTCACTCATCTGTTCACGCAAGATAGTGCCTGCACCGCCATGAATGGCAATCGAGAAAGGTTTCGTCATCGCTTTGTCCAACTGTTATTCCTTGTATGATTGGCACTACACCCCAGATAAACAAAAAGCGCAAGTTGAAACCTCAACTTGCGCTTTTTAAAGCTTTACTAGATAGCGTTATCTAGTGAAGAGCGTGCGATTAGTGAGAACCGCAACCGCCGCCGCCACAACATTCGTGGTCGTCAGCTTTTTCTTCGCCACCACAGCAGCCGCCTTCGTGATCGTGGTCGTGACCGCCACAGCAGCCGCCACCTTGGTGGATGTGACCGTGTTCGATCTCTTCAGCTGTCGCTTCACGAGTAGCCATAACTTCTACTTCGAAAGTTAGTGTTTGACCAGCTAGCATGTGGTTGCCGTCTACAACAACTTCGTCGCCATCTACTTCAGTTACTTCTACAGGGATTGGACCTTGGTCAGTATCTGCTAGGAAACGCATGCCAACTTCGATTTGGTCAACGCCTTGGAACACATCTGCAGGAACACGTTGCACTAGTGCGTCGTTGTGGTCGCCGTATGCATCTTCAGGAGCTACAGTTACAGAGAACTTGTCGCCAGCCACTTTACCTTCTAGTTCTTTCTCAAGACCAGTGATTAGGTTGTTGTGACCATGTAGGTAATCAAGAGGTGCTTCAGAAGTTGACTGATCAACAACAACACCGTCTTCCAACATTACTTTGTATGCAAGGCTTGCAACAACGTTCTTTTCAATTTTCATACTAACTCCAGGGAGATTAATTGACCTAACCAGAATGGGGTTAAGTACCGAGATGGTAGTATTATGGGGATCAATTAACGAAGTTCAATTATTCAGGCTTAAAAATCCCGATCATTTCTTGTTCCGAGTGTTTATTTTTTTCTACAGATTGCGGTTTACGCTGCTCGGTATAATCGCAGTCGACACACTCGACCAGCTCGATGTTGTTCTCAATCCACCAGCGTAAGGTATCTTGCTGACTGCATTGCGGGCAGCTAGCTCCCGCGATAAAACGTTTCTTGGCTTTCACTTTTGTTCCTTTTCCCGCTAGATGCTGTGCGGGTACTACTTCCAATGATTTGGCGACTGTTGGTCACTTTCCATTTCACGACCAAAGATTTCTTCTAGTTCCTTACGGGCTTCTTTCGAGCGTTGAGCGAGCTCTTTATCCTCATTATGCTGAGGCAATAAGTCTTTGAGCATAGCATTATCTAGCTTGCGAAAATGTGCTTCTGCCCGTTTTGCTTGATACGGATGCATACCCAATTCTACGAGCGCTTGGCGACCTAGATCTAATGCGCCCAAAAAGGTTTCTCGCGAGTAATTTTGCACGCCATGGTTCATCAACTGATACGCTTCTACGCGGCTACGGGCACGGGCAAGGATCTTCAATTTCGGGAAATGTGCACGGCAAATGTCGACAATCGCCATCACCTCATCAGGTGAGTCGGTACAGATCACCAAGGCTTCCGCTTTATCAGCCCCCGCGGCACGTAACAAATCAATCTGAGTCGCATCACCATAAAACACCTTATAGCCGTATTTACGCAGCAAGTGAATTTGGCTCGCGTCACTTTCTAATACCGTTACCTTGATCTTATTGGCGTACATCAAGCGTCCGACAATCTGACCAAAACGACCAAAGCCAGCGATGATCACTCGTGGTCGACGATCCACCACATTGGTCGTCACGCTCTCCTCTTCTTGGTTAAGCGTGTGAGCAAACCACTTCTTCTGCCCCATGAGCAACAGCGGCGTAGTCACCATCGACAAACTCACCACCACCAACAAAAAGGCAACTTGCTCTTTGGTTAAGATACCTTCTTGGCTTGCCGCGGTGAAAATCACAAACGCGAACTCACCACCTTGGCTCAAAATCGCCGCCATACGACTGCGCGACTTAGCACGGACTCGAGCGGTGCGAGCTAAGACATACAGCACCAAACCTTTGACCACCACGAGAGCAATCACGGCACCAATAATTGCGAACGGTTGCAAGGCTAATAAACCAAGATTCACTGCCATGCCCACTGCAATAAAGAACAAGCCAAGCAGCAGACCTTTAAACGGTTCAATCGCAATTTCTAGTTCATGACGGTATTCACTTTCTGCCAGCAGCACACCCGCTAAGAAAGTACCGAGCGCCATCGAAAGCCCCAGCTTTTGCATCGCAACAGAAATGCCAAGTACGACTAGGAGGGCGGCAACGGTGAAGAGTTCACGCACACCACTCATCACCACAAAACGGAACAGAGGACGCAGCAAAAAGTGACCACCAACCAGCAGTGCTGCAACGCTCGCCAGCACCCAAATAGCATCTAACCAATCACCACCGCTTTGACCACCAGCGAGTAAGGGCAACATGGCAAGCATCGGGATGACGGCAATATCTTGGAACAGCAGCACTGCAAAACCTGATTGTCCGGTTTCCGTGCCAGCTTGCCCCTGCTCTTCTATCACTTTTAGTGCAATCGCCGTGGACGAGAGTGCCAAGCCCATGCCGATCACTAAGCTCACTTGCATACTCAAACCAAATAGGCTGACGATGCTGCCGATCACCGCCGTGGTGACAATAACTTGAGCGCCACCCAGACCGAGGATAGGTCCGCGCATCTGCCATAACTTTTTAGGGTTCAGTTCCAAACCAATTAAGAACAGCAGCAACACCACCCCGAGTTCGGCGAAGTGGAGAATCGCGTCCACATCACTGATCAACCCCAGCCCCCAAGGACCAATTAGAACGCCGGCAATCAGGTAACCAAGCACAGAGCCCAGACCCAGCCGCTGGGCAATCGGCACCGCAATAACAGCTGCAGAAAGAAATACCACACTACTTTGAAGAAACTCACTGGTTATCGCCATGTAGACCTCCTTGCTCATCCCACTCTCTCAGGGGATTGTTCAGCCATTGACGATATTGTTCAGCATGCTGATAACGTTCGATGTCCGAAACATTGCGCGACCAGTACAGCACTAAAGGCTCAATCCAATGCATCTGACACAAAGCGGCGGTCAGTTCAAACGGCTGGAGGATTTGTTCCAACGGGTATTTGTTGTACCCCACCGGGCTAAACGCATCCTCTTTACCGCCAGTAGTGATCACACTGCGCCAGTACTTACCCGCTAATGCGCTACCATCACCGAACGCAAAGCCTTTACCCAACACACGATCCATCCACTCTTTCAACAGTGCGGGACAGGAATACATATAGAGAGGATGATGAAAAACGATCACATCATGCGTCATCAGCAGATCGTGTTCGTAGTTCACATCAATAAAGAAATCAGGGTACGCGCCATAAAGATCGTGCACGGTGACATGACCCAGTGATTCGATTTTTTTAATCATCACTTGATTGGCAATGGAATTTTGTGGCTCTGGATGAGCATAAATCACCAGAACCCTCGGAGGAATGGGCGTAGCAACAGCCAAATGGTCATCCTTGTATTGATTTCTCAGGGAAAATTATCGTTATCAGTTTGTTATACTTTTTTGTATAGCATAATGCAATTAAAGCGCAGAGATCGACTTTTCCTGCCAATAGCCCTACTATTCACCGCGAGATAAACGACCAAGAAACGCGCGCGGCGCAAAGTGAATTAAAACTCTATGATTACCTTCTCTGATATTCAGTTACTGCGTGGCGGTAAACCTCTTTTAGACCAAGCATCCGCAACCATTCATCCAGGCGATAAAGTGGGTCTGGTTGGTAAGAACGGCTGTGGTAAATCGACCCTATTCGCGCTACTGAAAGATGAACTGGCGATTGATGCGGGCTCATTCAGTCAACCTCAGCACTGGGAACTAGCGTGGGTAGCACAAGAAACCCCTGCTCTTGAACGCAGTGCCATTGAATACGTCATTGATGGTGATCGCGAGTTTCGTGGTTTGGAACAGCAGTTAGCCATTGCTGAAGAAAAAGACAACGGTACGCTGGTTGCAGAGATCCACGGCAAGATTGAAACCATTGGCGGTTACAGCATTCGCGCACGTGCTGCCGAACTGCTTGATGGTCTGGGCTTTAGCCAAGAGCAAATGAGCTGGAACCTGACTCAGTTCTCGGGTGGTTGGCGTATGCGTCTTAACTTGGCTCAAGCGCTGTTGTGTCGTTCTGATCTACTGCTACTCGACGAGCCAACCAACCACTTGGATTTGGACGCGGTCATGTGGCTAGAGCGCTGGTTACAAAACTACCCAGGCACACTGATTCTTATCTCGCACGACCGTGACTTCTTAGACCCAATCGTTGGTCGTATCATTCACATCGAAAATCAACAGCTGAATGAATACACGGGTAACTACTCGTCATTCGAAAACCAACGCGCACAAAAAATGGTGCTGCAACAAGCGATGTTCGAGAAGCAACAGAAACAGATGTCACACATGCAAAGCTACATCGACCGCTTCCGTTACAAAGCATCGAAAGCTCGCCAAGCACAAAGCCGAATTAAAGCTCTGGAGCGTATGGAAAAAGTGCTGCCAGCGCAGTTCGATAACCCATTTAGCTTCCAGTTCCGCGAGCCAGCAGCACTGCCAAACCCAATCATGATGATGGATGAAGTATCGGCAGGCTACGGTGACAACCTGATCCTAGAGAAGATCCGCCTTAACCTTGTCCCGGGCAGTCGCATTGGTCTACTTGGCCGTAACGGTGCAGGTAAATCAACCTTGATCAAACTGTTGTCTGGTGAGCTAAAAGCACAAGGTGGCGATCTGACTTACTCGCAAGGTGTGAAGATCGGTTACTTCGCTCAGCACCAATTAGAAACGCTGCATCCAGAAGAAACACCACTACAGCACATGATGCAAATCGCTCCAGACCAGACTGAGCAACAACTACGTGATTACTTAGGTAGCTTTGGTTTTCAAGGTGATAAAGCACTTGAGAAAGTCGCTCCGTTTTCTGGTGGTGAAAAAGCACGTTTGGTATTGGCATTAGTGGTCTGGCAAAAACCTAACCTATTGCTACTCGACGAACCAACCAACCACCTAGACTTGGACATGCGCCAAGCATTGACCATGGCACTACAGACCTTTGAAGGTGCAATGGTGATTGTTTCGCACGACCGTTACCTACTGCGAGCAACAACGGATGACTTGTACCTAGTACACGACCGTCAAGTGGCACCATTCGATGGTGACCTCAACGATTACTATAAGTGGCTGACTGAACAACAAAGAGCTGAACGTAAAGAAGCACAAGCGGCACAGCCTGAGAGAGACACAGCGAATAGTGCTGCGGCGAAAAAAGAGCAAAAGCGACGTGAAGCAGAGTTTCGTAAACAGACCGCTCCAATTCGCAAAACGCTGACACAGTTAGAAAACAAAATGGATAAGTTAGGTGAAGCGTTAGCTTCAGCTGAAGAGCAATTATCAGACAACTCTCTGTATGAAGCGGAAAACAAAGCTAAACTTAATGAAGTATTGGCCCTTCAAGCTTCTAGCAAAGCAGAGCTTGAAGATGTAGAGATGGAATGGATGTCTGCTCAAGAAACCCTCGAGCAGATGGAATTAGAGTTTAATCAATGACAACAGAGCACGCTGAATACACCTTAACCCTTGAACACCTTTGGCAGTTCAGTCTGCAATTTTATGGTGTACGAGAAGTGAAAGAAGCGTGCTTGTCGTTGCAAAATAACTATCACGGTAATGTGAATCTACTGCTGCTGCTCAGATGGCTCGATGAGCAGCAGTTCATCTTTCAAGAGCAAGATTGGCCTCTTGTTCAAGACTGCCTAATCCGCAGTGAAACATTACTCCACTCCTATCGCGAACTACGACGACACCTCAAACTTCAAGTAAATGATGCACTTTATCGTGAGGCATTACAGTTTGAGTTACAGCTTGAAAAGCAACAACAGTCTGATCTGGTTGACTGCATTAATTCACTCATACTAGTGACAAATGACGGTGAACCACTAACATTAAGATACTGTCGAAAGCTGGGCGCAGAACACCTTCAACAAGCATTTTCGCTTCCAGTTCCGAATATTCATCATCCATAAATCTATAATAAATCTATACTTAGACTTATATAAATAAGAGTATACGTTTGTTGGCATTGAAGCTCTAAGCAGAACCAATCTCTCAGACTAGCGGTAAGGATTGCACAAAATCTCTGCTTAGTTCATGGCAAAGCTCCATCAAACCCTATTCGCGTAAGCACAGAGACCAAAGTGGCGTGAATAACGATAATACTTAAATTGATTGGTACTAAGTATGACCCAATTTTTCGCAGCAGCTGGAATTAAAAACCCACACCTTCAAACGCTTTTGCCGCGCTTTATTCGTAAAAAAGCGTTGTTTACCCCTGTGTGGCAAACTCTCGATACCCCTGATGACGATTTTCTAGACTTAGCATGGTCAGAACAACAAGACACTGAAATTGCCCGTAACAAACCCATTTTTGTTCTGTTTCATGGCCTTGAAGGATGCTTTTATAGCCCTTACGCTAACGGCTTAATGAATGCTTTTTCCAAATCGGGCTGGTTATCGGTGATGATGCACTTCCGCGGTTGCAGCGGTAAGCCAAACAAAAAAGCCCGCGCCTATCACTCCGGTGAAGTGACTGACGCTCGTTTCTTTCTCGAGCAGCTCAATCAGCAGTTTCCCAACACCCCTAAAGTTGCAGTCGGCATTTCCCTTGGCGGTAACATGTTGGCGAACTACTTAGCCCAATACAAAGACGACCCGATTTTAAGTGCAGCAACAATCGTTTCTGCCCCGCTGGATTTATCAGCATGCGCCAACCGCATAGAGCAAGGTTTTTCCAAGGTCTACAAACGCTATTTACTCTCTTCACTTAAACGTAATGCGCTACAAAAGCATGACTTGATACAAGGGGAACTTGCGCTGTCTTACAGTTCGATCAAACGTGTTACTCGTCTGTATGAATTCGATGATCTCGTCACCGCACCTCTACACGGATTCAAAGATGCACAAGACTACTACGACCAATGTTCAGGCTTGAGCAAACTGCAGCAGATCACCCTACCAACACTGATCATCCATGCTAAAGATGACCCTTTTATGACTGAAGCGGTAATCCCAAAATTTGTTCTGCCAGACAACATTGATTACCGACTTTACGAAAATGGCGGCCACGTCGGCTTTCTTACTGGTACAGCGCTTAAGCCAAAATTTTGGTTAGAGGAAGCCCTGCCAGCTTATTATGAAAGTATCGCTGCTGAATACCTTTCTACTGTATCCAAACAACAAACACAGTAAACTATTCACGAGTATCAACCGAGGCAAGTAGTACACCATCATCATAAACGTTTGAGGTATTTATGATCATTCCATGGCAAGACATTGCGCCAGAGACATTAGAAAACTTGATCCGCGAATTTGTACTGCGTGAAGGGACGGATTACGGTGCGGTAGAAGTATCATTACAAGATAAAATTGACCAAGTTAGAACTCAGCTCGAGAAGGGGGAGGCAACGATTGTCTTCTCCGAGCTCCATGAAACGGTTGATATTCAACTTAGAGCAAAATAATAACGCCCTCACATTTTACCGTATCCCACTCGATGACACGGGCTTGTTACGTGCTATAGTGGGTTATCGACCGTGCAACATCCGCGTGTTGCACTTTACAGGTAAGTAATTTTCGACAAGGTTTGTCATGTCAGCTAAACACCCAATCATCGCGGTTACTGGCTCCTCTGGAGCTGGCACAACCACGACCTCAGAAGCCTTCCGTAAGATGTTCAATATGATGAACGTTAAGCCTGCATGGGTTGAAGGAGACAGCTTCCACCGTTTTACTCGTCCGGAGATGGATGTCGAGATCCGTAAGGCTCGTGAACAAGGTCGACACATCAGCTACTTCGGTCCGCAAGCCAATGACTTCCCAGGGTTAGAAGAGTTTTTCCGAAAGTATGGTGAAGAAGGCTCTGGCAGTGTGCGTCGCTATCTGCATACCTTTGATGAGGCGGTACCCTACAATCAAATGCCTGGCACTTTCACACCATGGCAAGACTTACCTGAAGACAGCAACGTACTGTTCTATGAAGGTTTACACGGTGGTGTCGTAGATGGTGACGTCAACGTGGCGCGTCACGTTGACTTTCTAATTGGCATGGTGCCAATCGTGAACTTGGAATGGATTCAAAAGTTCGTTCGTGACACGCGCGATCGTGGCCACTCAAGAGAAGCGGTAATGGATTCGATCGTACGCTCGATGGACGATTACCTGAACTACATTACCCCGCAATTTTCTCGTACACATATCAACTTTCAGCGTGTACCAACGGTTGATACTTCCAACCCACTTAACGCGAAAGGCATCCCGAGTTTGGATGAGAGTTTCGTGGTGATCCGCCTACGCGGAATCAAGAATGTCGACTTCCCGTATTTGCTGGCGATGATTGATGGATCATTCATGTCTCGTCATAACACCATTGTGGTGCCGGGCGGTAAGATGAGCTTTGCAATGGAGCTCATAGTGAGGCCGATTCTGCAGCAACTCATCGAAACTGGGAAAATTGGTTAAAAACCTCGTTAATTGAGTGTTTACTTTTCATACCGTGATCATGTGCACAGTTTTGCTTACAAAATCTCAATCATGGCACGATTAAAATCAAGAAATCGTTTCCGAAAAAGGATACTATTTCTAACCGAAACACAAGAGAGCTTGCAGCATATAAAAAGTGCTCTTATTCTAGTAAGCCAATTCAGGCTTAGCTAAAATATGGATAGCGCAAGCGTACCCTGCAGAGGAAGTGAGATATTATGGTTCTAGGTAAACCTCAAACCGACCCAACATTAGAGTGGTTTCTTTCACACTGTCATATTCATAAGTACCCATCAAAGAGCACGCTAATTCACGCGGGCGAAAAAGCAGAGACTTTGTACTACATCGTTAAAGGTTCTGTTGCGGTTCTTATCAAAGACGAAGAAGGTAAGGAAATGATCCTTTCTTACCTAAACCAAGGCGACTTCATTGGTGAGCTTGGTCTATTCGAAGAAGACCAAGAGCGTACAGCTTGGGTTCGCGCTAAATCTCCTTGTGAAGTGGCAGAGATTTCTTTCAAGAAATTCCGTCAACTTATCCAAGTTAACCCAGACATCCTAATGCGCCTTTCTGCGCAAATGGCTCGTCGTCTACAAGTTACTAGCCAAAAAGTGGGTGACCTAGCGTTCCTAGACGTAACTGGTCGTATCGCTCAGACTCTTCTGAACCTTGCTAAACAGCCAGATGCGATGACGCACCCAGACGGCATGCAAATCAAGATCACTCGTCAAGAAATCGGTCAAATCGTTGGCTGTTCTCGTGAGACAGTAGGTCGTATCTTGAAGATGCTAGAAGAGCAGAACCTAATTTCTGCGCACGGTAAGACTATCGTTGTTTACGGGACTCGTTAATCTCGATTAACGTTTAAAAAATTTAAAAGCCACCAAATGTAAGTTTGGTGGCTTTTTCTTTTTTGGGAGTTAGACATTGAGAGTCGAGAGCATTGCACTTCACAACGGACTTCATCCTTTGAGATGAAGCCCTCTCAGATTCCAAGTAAAAACCCTCTCAAAGCGCTCTCGCCTCATATCTATTAACCGTTGGTACTCTCGAAGATCTTATCTGCCGATGCTGCCACAAACCCTGGGTACAACTCACCGTTATCCATTGGGTAGCGTTTAGCAAACTCATAGAAGCCACCAGGAATCACCTCAACGCCTTCAGCAAAGGTCACTGGCACTTTGTCTGCCATGGTCGACGATTGCTCTAGTAGCACCTCTGGCGTGCCTTTTACTTCACCGCCATTCTCGTTAATAGTGAAACCAGCTGTGCGTAGGTGGTCGTTTACCTGCTTCACTTCTTGGTGCTGATTGAGCTGATTCACACTCACTGTGAAGTGGTTAGCTCCGTAACCGTGCGCAGCAAGCCAAGAAGCGTACTCACTCTCTTTCGCTAAGATTTGGAAGTCAGCATAGCTAAGGTCCCACAAACGTCCGCCGTACAAGAAGTCACTGCCTGTCAGTTTAGAAGCATCAACCTGCTCTACCAGTTTATGAACGATGGCTTGTAGCTCTGGTGAGCACTCATCCACTTTCAATTCACTGATGAAGACTTTTGGCTGCTTCGGATCTGGGTGCTCAAAATGTTTTGCCACCAGCTTTTTGCTTTCAAATACGTAATCACCACAGGCTTTATAACCCACTGCCAAGAATGGCTTCGCCAGCGTTTCAATGCCTAGGGGAGCGACATTAAACGTACGTAGCGCAATATGGTCATTAATCAGAGGCTCATCTTCTTGAAGCAGTTGATGAACTTTAGCAGCAGAAGGACAAAGACGTTGAATGTAGTCTTGCCATAGCGATTCAAATAACACATCGGGCGTCATAACGACTCCTTGTTATGAAATGTAGAGTTAGGGGTAAGAGGAAGTTGACCACTCGTTCACAGCCCTAAAGCTGTCCAGAATCACGAACGAGCGGTCATCAACCTGTGACGGTATGTGCGGCATAAGTGCCAGTCAGTCAACACGCGCTGGAGAGTCTTTAGCTCGCCTTTGGCGTTTGCCAGCGCGCTTACCGAAATCCTAACTTGGTAAATAGCTCTGGCAGGTAGAAGCGGCGATACTTTGTCACCGCTTCGTATTTCTCTATTACAGGCTTACACCTGGGCTCAATGTTGCAGGCAAGACCGTCTCTTGTCCCTCCATTGATGCCATTGGGTACGCACAGTAGTCTGCTGCGTAGTAAGCACTAGGGCGTAGGTTACCCGACGCACCCGGACCACCAAATGGCGCATCACCGCTTGCACCTGTTAACTGACGGTTGCGGTTCACGATGCCGGCACGAATGTGGTCAACAAAGTATTCCCACTCTTGGTCGTCGGTTGAGACCAGACCTGCCGATAGACCAAAGCGCGTATCGTTCGCCAGCTCTACCGCTTTCTCTAGCCCTTCGTAGCGCACGACTTGCAGAAGTGGACCGAAGTACTCTTCATCTGGCAACTCAGCAATGTTCGTCACATCGATGATACCCGGAGAAACAAACGCCGCCTCACCCGCTTTCGCTTCGATCAAGCTTTCACCACCAAGTGCTTGCAAGTTCGCTTGTGCATCGAGAATAAACTTGGCTGCCGCAAGCGAAATTTGCGGTCCCATGAATGGCGCAGGCTCTGCAAATGGTTGGTCTACGCGAATATTGCGTGTCGCTTCCACCAGCTTAGTAATCACTGCATCACCCTTGTCGCCAAATGGAATGTACAGACGACGAGCACAGGTACAGCGTTGCCCTGCGCTGATAAAGGCAGATTGGATGATGGTGTAAACCGTTGCGTCTAGGTCGCCGTAGTTATCCGAGATAACCATCGGGTTGTTGCCACCCATTTCAAGCGCCAGCATCTTACCCGGCTGACCAGCAAATTGACGATGCAGAACATGACCTGTGTTTGCACTACCAGTAAACAGCACGCCATCAATGCCTTTCGCATCAGCCAGCGCAATACCAGTCTCTTTCGCGCCTTGAACTAGGTTAATCACACCTTTTGGTAGACCAACCTCTTCCCACAACTTCATAGCGAGTTCACCCGTCCATGGCGTTTGCTCAGACGGTTTGAAGACCACGGTGTTACCTGCCAGTAGTGCTGGCACGATGTGACCATTTGGTAAGTGCCCCGGGAAGTTGTAAGGACCGAAGACCGCCATTACACCCAATGGGCGATGACGCAATACAATTTGGTTGCCTGCAGCTTCACGCGTCGCTTCACCAGTACGGTCGTGGTAAGCACGAATAGAGATCGCGATTTTACCCGCCATCGCTGCCGCTTCAGTGCGCGTTTCCCAAATCGGCTTGCCGGTTTCTTTAGCAATCACTTCAGCGATTTTTTCGCTGTTCTCTTTTACTTTCTCTGCAAAAGCCAACACGATCGCTTCACGCTCTGCAAATGGGCGCTTCTTCCAATCAACGAACGCTTCACGCGCCGCAGATACCGCTTGGTTAACCTGCTCTGCTGTCGCGCCGTTACCTTGCCAGATCACTTCTTGGTTGTAAGGCGACAGAGACGTAAATGCTTCACCCTGACCTTGTACCCATTCACCTGCAATCCAATGTGTCATTGTTTCTATCCTTAAATTCTGTCGTCAGTTACTGCGGAAGAAGGCGAACAAAATCTCCTTCCTCAACCAAGAGTGCATCCGCCAATTCTGGGGCTAGCACTACGCTTTGCGTTTCTGCGTCATACGCCGCTTTCGCTGCCGCAGCGCGGAAGTTCTCGAATGATGAGTTACACATCAAGAAATCTTGTGTGCTGGTATGCTCCGAGATTTTGACTTGTGCGCGGAATGAGTGGCGTACCGATTCGATATTGCGTAGGTCACACTCCACCGTTGGACCACCATCGAAGATGTCGACGTAACCACGGTTGGTGAAGCCTTCGTTCTCTAGTAGCTTCAAAGCAGGGCGCGTGTTGTCATGCACTTGACCAATCACGGCTTGCGCTTCTGGGCTCAGCAGGTTGATGTATATTGGCAACTTCGGCATCAAGTCAGCGATAAAGCCTTTCTTGCCGATACCCGTTAGGTAATCTGCCAGAGTGAAATCGATAGAGAAGAAATGCTCTTGAAGCCACTGCCAGAATGGTGAGTTACCGTTCTCATCTGACACGCCACGCATTTCAGCAAAGATGGTTTCCGAGAAACGCTCTGGGTGCTCTGCCATCATTAAGAAACGACACTTGGACATCAGACGCCCATTCAAGCCACCACGGAATTTCTCACGTAGGAACAAGGTGCAGATTTCGCTGTTACCCGTGTAGTTATTACCAAACGTCAGCAGCTTAACCACGTTATTTACGCCAAGCTTTGGTGACGAGTGCACCACTTTACTAATGTGGTAAGAATAAAAAGGCACATCCCAGCCGATTGAAGCTTCGATACCTGTGGTGCCTGCGACTTCTCCAGTTTCAGATTCAAAGCCCACCATTAGGTAGCCTTCATCACCGGCTTCCTTCACGTCAGGTTTGCCAAAACTGTATTCTGAGTGTTTGATTCGATTGGTTAACAGTTCTTCGTTAACCGGTAGAGATGTAAATCCATGACCTGACTCAACCGCACACGTGTGCAGCGCGTCATAATCCGACATTGCGATAGGGCGAACTACTAGCATCAATACTCCCTCCAGATGCAAGAAGATCCTAACTATATTGTAGGAACAATACCCCCATCAGAGATCCTTGATGGGGGTTTCTAGGTTGACGATAAACGGAGATCGCGCTTAAACCAGCGTTGCGATCGCTTTATCCAGCTTAGCCAAACCTTCTTCGATTTCTTGTTGTGTGATAACGAGTGATGGTGTGAAACGTACGACATTGGCACCCGCAACCAATACCATGAGACCTTGCTTACCTGCAGCAACCAGTACGTCACGCGCACGGCCTTGCCACTCTTCATTCAGTGCTGCACCAAGCAGTAGACCTTTACCGCGCACTTCAGAGAAGATGTTGTACTTCGCGTTGATCTTCTCCAGACCTTCACGGAACATCACTTCACGCTCTAGTACGCCAGCCAGTACTTCTGGTTTTGCCACTTCATCAACAACCGCTTCTGCAACCGCACACGCTAGTGGGTTACCACCGTAAGTTGAACCGTGCGTGCCCACTTTCATGTGCTCAGCCAGTTTTGCCGTCGTTAGCATGGCACCAATAGGGAAACCACCACCCAGTGATTTCGCTGTGCTTAGGATGTCTGGCGTGATGCCTAGACCTTGGTATGCATAGAAGTGACCAGTACGACCGTTACCAGTTTGGACTTCATCGAAAATCAGTAGTGCGTTGTGTTTGTCACACAGTTCACGAACCGCTTGAGCGAACTCAGGTGTTGGTGGAATGATGCCGCCCTCACCTTGCAGAGGCTCCATCATTACCGCACAAGTACGATCAGACATGTGTGCTTGTAACGCTTCGATATCATTGTAAGGAAGATGTGTCACATCGCCTGGCTTAGGACCAAAACCATCTGAGTAAGCCGCTTGACCGCCCACCGTTACAGTGAAGAAAGTACGACCATGGAAACCTTGTTTAAATGCAATGATTTCCGACTTATCTGCGCCATGAACATCTGCTGCGTAACGACGTGCCAGCTTCAGCGCTGCTTCATTCGCTTCTGCACCAGAGTTAGCAAAGAACACACGCTCAGCAAAGCTGACTTCTGTTAGCTTCTTCGCCAGTCGCAGTGCAGGCTCGTTAGTCATAACATTACTTAGGTGCCAAAGCTTGTTACCTTGCTCATTCAATGCGTTCACCATAACTGGGTGACAATGACCAAGACAGCTCACCGCAATACCACCAGCAAAGTCGATGTATTCATTTCCGTCCTGATCCCAAATGCGTGAACCTTCACCTTTTACAGGGATCATTTCCATCGGGTTATAGCAAGGTACCATTACCTCATCGAATAAACCGCGCTCTACTTTGTTTTCCGTTGTCATTGCACATTCCTTCTTGATACCGCATGCCTAGCAGATAAGCGAATTTAACCGGCACTCTTTGCCAGCAAATAATGTTTTGCATTTAAGCTATTACGGCATTGTATTTACATTTGATTAACCATTTCAATAGTGATTTATTCTTTTCGCATACCAGCGCAGCACCTCATACTCACTATCTATGCTTATTTATGCACCAAGAAACGAAAATAGAGAAGCAATTTTTTATAAAAACCTTGCATGGCAAGGTTCAGAAAGAAATGAGAAAAATGAATAGGACTCGCCTAATTAGCAGAACGCATAGTTTTGCATTCCCATTCCAAGGCGAAAAATATGAAGAATTTGTTAAGAAAAGTGATCGCGATCAGATCATTTAGCGCGCTAGAAAGTTCTCAAGTAGCTCATGACCTTGTTCTGTCTTAATCGACTCAGGGTGAAACTGTACCGCATCAATTGGCAGCGTTTTATGCTGATAACCCATGATTTCATCCATGGCTCCATCAGGTAGTTCAGTCCACGCGGTCAATTCAAACACATCTGGCAAAGTGCCATTTTTCACCACAAGAGAGTGGTAGCGGGTTACCGTCAATGGATTGTTGAGGTTTTTAAACACACTACGACCATTGTGACGAATCGGTGATGTCTTGCCGTGCATCACTTGTCGAGCACGTACCACTTCCCCACCAAACACCTGAGCAATCGCCTGATGGCCAAGACAAACACCTAAAATAGGCAACTTACCAGCAAAGTGTTCAATGGCTTGTAGAGAGATACCCGCTTCGTTGGGGGTACATGGCCCTGGAGAGATCACCAAATGGGTTGGGTTGAGTGCTTCAATGCCTTGGATGTCGATTTCATCGTTACGCACCACCTTTACGTCTGCACCAAGTTCGCAGAAGTATTGGTAAAGGTTGTAGGTAAAAGAGTCGTAGTTATCGATGATCAACAACATAAAAGGTCGGTTGCTCCAATCCGTTTTGGCAATGCTTACGTAGTGAATCGCCACGTTAGTGACAATCAAGGGCGGTATTTTGCTATACCAAGCAAGAAAGGCAAGTTTTTGCTGAATAAAAAGGCCAGCATAGGCTGGCCTTTGGTCTTTACAGCTATTTAGGAACCGTTTGTCAGGAAATAAATCCGCTTAGCGACGACGGAATAAACCTAGACCTAGCAGCGCAAGTAGCGCACCGAAGCCAAATGAACCGCCATCATCATCGTCTGATGGGTTAGTGCTCGATGGCTCTAGCGTAACATCGCGAGAATCGCTGAACTTGACCGTGTTACCCGTAGAGTCTGTCACTTTCTCTTCTAGAACGTACTGACCTTCTGCTGGTGCTTGATCGAATTCCACATTTGCACTGCGAGCATCAATGTCTGTTTGTGTCAACGTTGCACTTGCTGTGTAGCCACCTTCATCTGACGTTGATGATGCTGCTTGAGCTGCTTTCGTTAGACTTACCGTCACGATATCACCTACCACTGCGTTTGGCGGCAGACGTACTTCTACAGCCAGGTTGTCACCTGAACTTGGTAGTGTGATGTCCGTATCTGGGAAATCAATCGCGATGATCACTGGATCATGGTCAGACGCTGAGAATGCATCTTTGTACTTCGGCATATCACCTGTGTACTTGCTGCTGTATTCAAACAAGTTACTTTCTAGTGAGTTGATGTGCCAGTCTTCAATCGCCACCACTTTTTGCGCCAAGCTGTTGCTTGCTAATGCGTGGTCTAGGTTACCTAGCTCACCAGAGTAAGTGTATGAGAAAGTATCAGCACCATGCAGCACGGTATTCAGGTTGTGGTAACCGTAGCCTTTTTCAATTTTGGTCTTCTCTACTTGAAGTTCACCACCACCAATGGTTGTGTAAGCTGCAGTGTAGATATCACGGCCGTATTTCTCTTTCGAGTAATCAGTCAGTGTAAGCAGAGGATCTTCCATGCCGTACGCGTTCAGGTCACCCATCACTAGCACGTCACCTTCAATGCCTTTCAGAGCGTCACCCACAACGTTAGCAGCAGAAACACGGAAGTTGTTACAGTTACCTTGCAGATCCGCTGGCTCAGAGTCTTCTACGCCTGCGATCCACTCTTCAATACATTCAGAACCTTTCGATTTGAAGTGGTTAACAACAACAGATAGATCTTTACCTGTCTCTTTCACCGTGAAGGTTTGTAGCAAGCTATGACGCTGGTACTTGTCGTAAGCTGGGTTACCTTCTGCACCGTCATTACGCGTAATAGTGTTTTCTTCGATGTGTTGCTCTGGCGTCACAATCACTTTCGCCGCTTCTTTTGGCGTCACCGCGTTAGCACGGTATAGGATCGCCACCATGATCGCATCACTACCAAAGTACTCGTCTTGGTATTTATCTTGATCCGCGATTTCAACGTAAGTGTAATGATCTTCTGTATCTTCGATTTCAGCATTCAATGCATCCACCAAGTTCTTCACAGCACTGCTATCACCAAAGCCGTTGTTCTCGACTTCCATCAAACCAATGATGTCAGCGTCCATCTTGTTCATCGCCGCAACGATTTTCGCTTGTTGGATCAGGAACTCGTCTAGGTTAGTCGCACCACGGTTTTGTCCAGTTGGGTTTTCATGACCACTATCAGCTACCGACGTGAAGTAGTTCAGTACGTTGAAGCTTGCAATACGCAAGTCTGAATCCGCAATCGCAGGGGCATCTTTACGAGCCACATCGAAACCTTCACCTGAAGTGACGAAGTTGGTGTTATCGACTTCATTAGTCGCAATCAGGCGGTATTCATTGTAGCTATAAGCTACCACGCCCTGTAGACCTTCTACTCTCGAACCAAGGCGAATATGCTGCTCAGAAGAGCCATCTTGGTCTGCATCTTTAGCAAAATCTGGGTAGTAAGGGATTTGACCGCTTGGCGCTTTACCATCAGATTCTAGGTATACGCGGTTTGCAGCATTGTCTTTTGCAAGTTCAACCGCTGCATCACTTTCTGCAGCATGCAGTTGAGTCGGTTTAAATAGAGGCGCTTCATGCGAAAGCATCATGTTGTTACGACGTGAATCATAGTCGTAAGAGAAGTTACGAGTCACGAACAAGTCGCTCGCTGATTTCAACTCAACTTGCATGCCTTCATGACGCTCTAGCGCGTCACGTAGAGTCTCGCCTTCTTTGATGATGAGATCGGTAACAAGATCGATATCCGAAGTACCCGTCTTCACATAGCTATTGGCATCAGAAGCAAGCTGAGTATTGCTGTAGTACTCTTGAACCTTACCCTTCACACAAACAACATCGCCTGCTTTTAGGTTGGTATCAGCAGCATCAGTATGGATAAATAAGCCTTCCGAGGTCTTATCGTTGTTGTCGTTCTCTAGCGCTTGTAGGTAGAAGCCTTTGGTCAAGCCTGTTGTTACTGCCGTGACGACACCAGTAACAAAGTGGTCTTCTTCTGTGATGTACGGGTAGCCATCAATAAATGGAGACGTCGAACCTTCACCTTGAATATCTTGAATAGTAGTAAAGCTCGGTTGTTGACCGTCTACTTCACAAGCGAATGGTGCCGGTGGCTCAGTCGCGTTTAGCTCACCAAGACCATCAATATTGTCTTTTTCGAACGCCGTCCATTGTGATGCATCATAAGTAGCAGAAGGGTTTAACGCATCACTGTTACGAATCAATGTGGTGTCTTTACCAAAATCTACGTCACCCATCACACCGATGATGTCGTGCACTTCACCATTTTTAAGCAACGCGATCGGGTCATCGCCATTAAAGTTCGCTACGCTTTTATCAGTATGATCCGCTACCGCTTTAATCGCATCGCTCGCGTCACCATGAGCCAGTACATACACTTGGTTAGCTTGTAGCGTCACTTGGCTTAAGTCGACTGTGCTGTCCCAAGTACCGCCACCGTTTGATGATTTTGCCAGTTCATAGCCTGTTAGCGTTACCGCCGCATCGCCCGTGTTCGCGATTTCAACGGCTTTATTGTATGAACCGCCTTCAACATACTGGGAAAGAATAATTTCAGCATTAGCGTTGGCACTAAGTGCGCTGGCAATCGTCAGTGCAAGTAAAGAGGGTTTGATTAACGTATCCATTGTCGTACCTGATATTTATTTAAATGCAAACTAAGCCCTGAGCAGAGCCCACCATTTGTGCCTACTATCAGGTTTATTTATGAAATAAATAAGAAATACCAGCAAAAGCCGTGAAATATGTCACAAGCGGATAGTCGAAATTATGCCAGGGCAGATCCTTTAAACAGTTTCTGTAACAAATACAATAACTAAAGATGTTAGAAGTTAAAGTTAGAGTTGTTGCTCAGTTTTAGTTTCTCTCGCATGTTATATGGATAATTAAGATAAAAAGCTCATTACTTTAAAACTAAAGACAGGTTTATTTCTGCTCATTAGTAAACAGACATAAAAAAAGCTCCACCAATGGTGGAGCTTTTTTGTATTCGAGTTTTGCCTATGGGCGAGCGACAAAACCTACTGCTTCGTACGCTTTCTTCAACGTTTCAGCCGCGCGAGCTGACGCTTTTTCAGCGCCTTGCTTCATCACTTCGTTCATGTAAGTACGGTCAGCGCGGATGCGGTGGTATTCAGCCTGAATTGGCTCAAGCATAGCAACCAAGGCTTCACCAACGTCTTTCTTGAATGGACCGTACATTTCAACGCCTTGGTATTTCGCTTCAATCTCTTCAAAGCTCATGCCTGTTGCCGCAGAGTACAGACCCATTAGGTTAGAGATACCTGCCTTGTTGTCCCAATCGTGAGCGATACGCGGTGGCGTTTCTGTGTCTGTTTGCGCTTTGTTGATCTTCTTAATGATCGACTTAGGCTCTTCCAGCAGCGTGATAACGTTCTTACGGTTGTCATCTGACTTAGACATCTTCTTGGTAGCGTCTTGAAGGCTCATTACACGCGCGTTTACCGTTGGAATGTAAGGCTCTGGTACTTGGAAGATTGGCTGCTCTGGTGAGTAGATGTTGTTAAAGCGGTTAGCAATATCACGCGCTAACTCGAGGTGTTGCTTCTGGTCGCTACCTACTGGCACTTGGTGTGCGCCATACAGAAGGATGTCTGCCGCCATCAGTACTGGGTAGTCAAACAGACCAACATTTACATCACCAAACTGGCTTGAGCTGTCGTTTGAGTAACGTGCAGATTTGTCTTTAAACTGAGTCATACGACCCAGTTCACCCATTTGGGTGTAACAGTTAAGAAGCCAACCAAGTTGAGCATGCTCTGGTACGTGTGACTGAACAAATAGCGTGCTCTTCTTCGGGTCAACACCAACTGCCAGACAGATCGCCAGTGCGTCTAGAGTCGCTTCATGCAAAGCTTTAGGATCTTGACGAACCGTAATCGCGTGAAGGTCTACCACACAGTATTGGCAATCATAATCGTCTTGCATCTGCTGCCATTGACGTAGAGCACCCAAGTAGTTACCGATACTTAGTTCACCTGAAGGTTGAACACCACTCAATACAATGGGTTTGCTCATTAGAATGATTCCTTTGACTTCTTAATCTAATTAAATGAAAAAACCGTGCAGCGATAGGCGCACGGCTTACTCAGTGTACTCATTAACGAGTATTTTGGAAGCTCTTTTGCAGCCGTTATGCAGAAACCGCTACGACATCCAATAATTCTGCCAAACTGTCAGCGACGAAATCTGGGTTTGACGACGAAATTGGCTCGCCGTGGTTATAACCGTAAGTTAAGCCAAATGAGGCACAACCTGCATTCTTCGCCGCCAAGATATCGTTCTTCGAGTCACCAACCATCAGCATTTCACTTGGCTGAACTTGGTGTTTTTCCATCAACCAGTTCAGTGCGACTGGGTTTGGCTTTTTCTCTGGGAATGCATCACCGCCAAGAACATCAACAAAGTATTTTGCGATGTCGTGCTTTTCCAAAACGTCAGGCACAAACTTTGAAGGTTTGTTAGTCACCAACGCCATAACAAAGCCCGCTTTATGTAGTTCTGCTAGTGTCTCTTTTACCGTTGGGTAAAGGTGGCTTAGTTTATGACCGCTTTGCTCATAGTAATCATCAAACAGTACACGCGCTTTAGCACGAAGCTCTTCGCTCAGCTCTGGATTGATGGTTAAACTTTGGCTTAATGAACGACCGATCAACACGTCTGCACCGTTACCGACGTAGTCACGAACCTGCTCTTCTGAAACAGACGGAAAGCCCAGCGCTTGAACGGCTTGGTCTGCCGCAACCGCTAAATCCGGCACGCTATCAAGCAACGTACCATCAAGATCGAAGGCGATGAATTTAATGTCTTGTTGAGTCATAACTTCCCTGAAGATTTTTATTTATAAATCGGTGAAAACGACAAAGGATGGCACCCCATCCTTTGTTTTTATCATTATGTCTGACTTTGCAGTAACTATTTGTTTATTAGAAATTTGTCTAGCAATTACTTTGCAGCAATACGCTGACGAACCGCTTCAAACAAACAGATGCCAGATGCCACAGATACGTTCAAGCTTGAAACGCTACCTGCCATTGGGATCTTAATCAAATCATCACAGGTTTCGCGAGTCAGACGACGCATACCGTCACCTTCTGCACCCATTACGATAGCAAGAGGACCCGTTAGTTTTGCTTGGTAGATGTCGTGTGTTGCTTCGCCCGCCGTACCAACAAACCAGATGCCTTGCTCTTGCAGTGTACGCATAGTACGAGCCAAGTTGGTCACTCGGATCAATGGCACGACTTCCGCTGCGCCACAAGCCACTTTGCTTACGGTTGCGTTCATCGGTGCAGAACGATCTTTCGGTACGATGATCGCCGCTGCGCCAGCTGCGTCGGCATTACGTAGACAAGCACCTAGGTTATGCGGATCCGTCACGCCATCCAACACCAATAGTAGCGGTGATTCGTGCTGCGCTAGGATGCCATCAATGTCATTTTCATTAAGCTGTTTCGCAGCTTTAACACGAGCAATGATGCCTTGGTGGTTAGCACCATGCGCTTTGTCATCTAAAGTTTTACGTGTCATTTGTTGAATCGAAACACCACAGACCTGAAGATCATTCAAGATTGGCATTAGGCGATCGTCTTGACGGCCTTTTAGGACGTATGCTTCGATAAAACGTTCTGGTTCACGTTCCAATACCGCTTTCACTGCGTGAATGCCGTAGATAAATTCGTTACTCATTATTTAACCTGTTGTTCTGGTCGTATTGCCTACGCCAACCTACCTCTCTGTATCCAGAATAGATTGGCGATTCAGCCTACTGAGCGTCGCTGTTGGTACGCTTGCTCTTCTTCGACTTACTGTGTGGCTTTTTCTTACGTGCTTTCTTTGGCTTTTTCACGCCTTCAGTGTCGCCTCGTTTCGCTCCACCTTTACGAGGCTTATCTGCTTCTGCAGGCTCTGGTCGCTTAGTGGGCTCAATCGCAGGTATCGCACGCGTGCCGCCTTTCGTTGCTGCACGTTTTTTCTCTTTCGCTTTGCGTTTGGCATCCGCTGCGCGTTTCTTCGCAGTCTTACCTTTGCCACGTAGCTTACGGCTTGTTTCGATTAATTCAAAGTCAATTTGCTTGTCATTTAAGTTAACCGCAAGCACTTTCACTTTCACCGCATCGCCTAGGCGATAGATGTTACCGAAGCTTTCACCGATAAGTCTTTGACCAATCGGATCAAATTGGTAGTAGTCGTTCGCGAGCGTTGAAATGTGCACCAAACCATCAATATGTAGCTCAGTCAGACGAACAAAGAAACCAAAACTGGTCACGTTGGCAATAACACCATCCAGCTCGTCGCCAACGTGGTCTTGCATGTATTCACACTTCAACCAATCAGCCACTTCACGAGTTGCGTCGTCTGCACGGCGCTCTGTCATCGAACACTGCTCACCGTAGAAGTCCATGTCGTCAAACGAGTAGTGGTAGCCACCAGTTGGCGTCCAACGATCTTGGTTACGACCTTCTTCTTTAGCAATCAGATATTTGATTGCGCGGTGAAGCAGCAAGTCAGGGTAGCGGCGAATTGGCGACGTGAAGTGCGCGTAACGTTTCAGAGCTAGACCAAAGTGACCGGCATTGTCTGCGTTGTATACCGCTTGCTTCATTGAGCGCAGCAGCATGGTTTGAATCAGTTCTTTGTCCTGACGCTCTGCGATTTGTTTTACTAAGTCTGCATAGTCGGTTGGTGATGGCTCTAGACCACCTTTCAGATCCAGACCTAGCTCACCGAGGAAATCACGGAAACCTTGCAGGCGCAGTTCACCCGGAGATTCGTGAACACGGTACAACGCTGGCTCTTTCGCTTTCTCAACGTAAGACGCTGAAGCGATGTTCGCTAAGATCATACATTCTTCGATGATCTTGTGTGCGTCGTTACGAACCACCGGCTCGATGCTTTCAATCTTACGATCTGCGTTGAAGATGAACTTAGCTTCAACGGTTTCAAATTCTATCGCACCACGGTTATCACGCGCTTCTTTAAGTACTTTGTACATCGCGTGCAGCTCTTCAAGGTGAGGAACGACAGCGTGATAACGCATGCGTAGTTCTTCATCCCCTTCTAGAATCGCGCCCACTTTGTTGTAAGTCAGACGAGCGTGCGAGTTCATCACGGCTTCGTAGTGCTTGTAACCAGATAGCTTACCGGTGTCAGAGATGGTCATCTCACATACCATACACAAGCGATCAACTTGCGGGTTAAGTGAACACAAACCATTTGATAGCACTTCAGGTAGCATTGGCACAACTTGCGATGGGAAGTACACCGAGTTACCACGGTTGATGGCTTCTTTATCCAGCGCAGTGTCTGTACGTACATAGTAACTTACGTCAGCAATCGCGACCCATAAGCGCCAACCGCCGCTCTTTTTCTTCTCACAGTAAACGGCGTCATCAAAGTCACGAGCGTCTTCACCATCGATGGTCACCAACGGTAAGTCACGCAGGTCGACCCGACCCACTTTCGCTTCTTCTGGAACTTCTTCGCCCAGATTTTCGATTTGCTTATCCACCGCTTCTGGCCAGTCGTGTGGAATCTGGTGGGTGCGGATTGCAATTTGCGTTTCCATACCTGGCGCCATGTTTTCGCCAAGCACTTCAACCACTTTACCCATCATGCCACGTGAGCGAGAGCCACGGTCGGTGATCTCAATCACAACCACATTACCCATACGGGCACCCGCTTTGTGCTCATTTGGGATTAGGATGTCTTGGCTGATGCGCGAGTCATCAGGGACAACGTATGAGTAACCGTATTCAAGGAAGAAACGACCCACGATCTGCGTGTTGCGCTCTTCTAAAACGCGCACAAGACGCCCTTCACGACGACCACGTTTACTGTTGTCGGTTGGTTGCACCAATACGTAGTCACCATGGATGATGTGTTTCATCTGGTGATGTGGCAGCACAATGTCATTATCCTTGCCAACACTGCCTTCTGGACGAACCCAACCATGACCATCTTTGTGGCCAATTACGTAACCTTTCACCATCTCTAGCTTTTCTGGCAACGCGTAGCACTGACGGCGCGTAAACACGAGCTGACCATCACGCTCCATTGCACGCAATCGACGGCGCAAACCTTCGTACTGCTCTTCACCTTCAAGTTGCAGCGCTTCGAACAAATCATTGCGATTCATCGGCACGCCCGCTTCTTCTAGAAACTCAAGAATGAACTCTCGGCTTGGGATTGGATTTTCGTAATTTTTGGATTCACGATCTGCGAAAGGATCGTTTGGAATGTTGTCTGACATAGGCACGCCTATCTAGCAAGGAAGGTATAGAGCTAGTATATCCGAGTCTCTCGATAAGCTACAGAAATTGCTTTAAAAAAGAGTCTTAGTAAGAGGATTTTAAAGGCGTAAACAACACTATGGACGAGCGAGTAAGATTAGCAGTTCCGAATTATCACTCAATAGTTCTTCAATCGTGCAGTCATCCAATTCCGCAAGAAAAGCCATTTTCGCTTTGGCGAGCTTTTCTTTTAGGCGGCATGCTGGCGTGATGTGACAAAATTCCACGGAACAATTCACCAAGTCTAACGGCTCTAAATCGCGCACTACTCCCCCCACAGTAATATCTTCTGGAGCCTTCAATAAACGAATACCGCCATTTTTCCCGCGAACGGTGTGCACATAACCAAGCTGCCCAAGGCGATTGATCACCTTCACCATATGGTTCCGTGATACACCAAATAAATCAGTCACTTCAGTAATGTTTGTCAGCTCATCTTTAGGCAGTGAAGCCAAGTAAATCAGGGTTCTTAGCGCGTAATCGGTAAAGCTGGTTAACTGCATATTGCTATCCTCTCTAGTAGCAAAAGTGTAAATCTTTTCTTGATCGAAAGATACATTTGAGATACAACTTTAAACATGCATTATAAATACAACTTTAAATAGGAAGTCATTATGCTCAGCAATCAAACCATTGATATCGTAAAAGCAACCGCACCACTGCTTGCAGAAACTGGTCCAAAGTTAACCGCACACTTTTATGATCGTATGTTCACCCATAACCCTGAGTTGAAAGACATTTTCAACATGAGCAATCAGCGTAACGGTGACCAACGTGAAGCTCTATTTAATGCAATCTGTGCTTACGCAGCCAACATCGATAACCTACCAGCCCTGCTTGGTGCAGTAGAGAAGATCGCCCACAAGCACACCAGCTTTATGATCACTAAAGATCAGTACCAAATCGTTGGTACACACCTACTGGCGACTATCGATGAGCTGTTCTCACCAGGCCAAGAAGTGATTGATGCATGGGCAGAAGCTTACGGCGTACTTGCGAACGTGTTCATTCAACGTGAAGAGCAAATCTACCAAGAGAATGCTGCACTTCAAGGTGGTTGGCGTGGGCTGCGTGAATTTGAGTTGGTGGGCAAGCAGCTTGAAAGTGAAAACATCTGTAGCTTTGTTTTCAAACCAACCGATGGTGAAGTGGTTTCTGAGTACAAACCAGGCCAATACCTAGGTATCTACATCAACAGCGATAAGTTCGAAAACCAAGAGATTCGCCAATACAGCCTATCCTCTGCGGTTCAAGAGAACACTTACCGTATCTCGGTAAAACGCGAACAAGGCGGTAAAGTATCGAACTTCCTTCACGATGAGTTGAACATCGGCGATAAGGTACAACTTGCTGCACCTGCAGGTGATTTCTTTATGGATGTGGACGCGGCTACACCAGTTGTTTTGGTGTCAGCGGGCGTTGGTCTAACTCCGACTCTATCGATGCTTGAGAGCCTTTCTGAGCACCAAGCGCCAGTAACATGGGTTCACGCAGCAGAAAACGGCCAACAGCACGCATTCAAACAGCACGTCAACCAAATCGTGAATGCAAAAGAAAACATGAACTCGTTGGTTTGGTACAACCAACCAACAGCAGAAGATAAGATTGGTGAAGACTTCCAATTCACGGGTTTCGTCAACTTAAATGAAATTGAAGCTGCTCTTAAGCAAGACAACGTACAAGTCTACTTCTGTGGCCCGGTTGGCTTTATGCAGCACGTCGCGAAACAACTGCTTGAGCTTGGCGTAGCGCAAGAGCAGTTCCATTACGAGTGCTTCGGTCCACACAAAGTCGTTTAATCGTTCACGATTACCGTCGGGAAAAACAACAAAGCCCACATGATGTGGGCTTTGTTGTATCTATTGGCAGAGCTTTATGAAGTTACTGGTATTTTAAGAGTACATTTACCAGAAGGTGTCGCGGCGCTTGGCTCGCGCAATAATGTTTTGCGGCATACGTTGCTCAAGACCATTTCTCAGCATCGCAATACGCTTATGTTGCCTCTTATCCGCAGTCACCGAGTTATACAACCAACGGTAGGCATCTTCGTAGTCGAGCGGGCTACCGTAATCGCGCAGTAATAGTTCGGCAAGATGAATACGCGCATTCAAGTTGCCCATCGATGCGGCTTCACGCAGGTATGGGATCGCACGTTCTTTATCTTGTTGGACTAAAGTTCCACGAGAGTAGTAGCGGCCAAGTTGCTCTAACGCAGCAGGTAAACCTTGGTGGGCTGCGTTTTCCATGTAGTAAAGCCCAAGCTCTACGTCTTGCTCTACACACACGCCCCACGCAAGCATATCGCCATAAAGGAATTCATAAGACGGCAAGTTAATGCGCGTCGCACGTGCCACGATATCTTCCACTAGCTGGCAGTTATCAGCGCGCACGCGCTCTAGGTGCTTATTCTGCTCAATAAGCTTAATCAATTCTGCTTCGGTGTAGATAGGAACTGGCGCCCCTACATCGGCAACATTTGCCTTAGCCGATGTTGCACTCAGCATCAATAACAGTGAAGCAGCCACTGTTCGTAACTTCATATATGTACTCTTTAAGGTATCTAAGAAACCAAAGATCAGCCAAGGATCTCCTCTGCTTGATTACCTTATCGGCAAAGGTTAGTTAAGCTTTAGGCAAATTTTGCCTCCTGTCTAATCTTAACGGCAACAACTTGCCATATCGAGTACGATTTTTCACCAATGGTTCTAATTCACAAATATAAAAAAACCGGCCATCATAGCCGGTTTTTAAAAATCTCTAACGAGTATCGATTAAGCTTCGAATGGGTGAACCTTAATGATGGTTTCGTTACGGTCAGGACCAGTTGAGATGATGTCTACTGGCACGCCAGTTAGCTCTTCGATACGCTTGATGTAATCTAGAGCAGCTTGTGGTAGCTCATCGATTGATTTTGCACCGAATGTGTTCTCAGACCAACCTGGCATTGTTTCGTAGATAGGCGTCGCTTTTTCAAATGCTTCAGCAGCCATCGGAGAAACTTCTAGCGTAGAGCCATCTTCCATCTTGTAACCAGTACAGATTTTTAGCTCTTCTAGACCATCTAGTACGTCTAGTTTAGTTAGACAGAAACCAGATACAGAGTTGATTTGGATTGCACGACGCATAGCAACAGCATCGAACCAACCAGTACGGCGTAGACGACCTGTTGTCGCACCGAACTCGTGACCCACTTCACCTAGGTGTTTACCTACTGGATCTTGCTTGTCTAGACCGTCGTATAGCTCAGTCGGGAATGGACCTGCACCAACACGAGTACAGTAAGCTTTCGCGATACCAAGGATGTAACCGATATGACGAGGACCGAAACCAGAACCTGCAGCAACACCACCAGCAGTTGTGTTAGAAGAAGTTACGTATGGGTAAGTACCGTGGTCGATATCAAGTAGCGTACCTTGTGCACCTTCGAACATGATCTTGTCGCCGCGCTTACGTGCTGCGTCTAGTTCGTCAGTTACGTCGATAACCATAGAAGTTAGTAGTTCAGCGTAACCTTTCGCTTGCTCAAGTACTTCTTCGTAGCTTACTGCTTCAGCTTTGTAGAAGTTAACTAGTTGGAAGTTATGGAATTCCATTACTTCTTTTAGTTTCTCAGCGAAAGATTCCATATCGAATAGATCGCCAACGCGCAGACCGCGACGAGCAACTTTATCTTCGTATGCTGGACCAATACCACGACCAGTAGTACCGATAGCTTTTTTACCGCGAGCGATTTCGCGAGCTTGGTCCATTGCAACGTGGTAAGGAAGAATTAGAGGACATGCTTCAGAAATGAAAAGACGTTCGCGTACTGGAATGCCGCGCTCTTCAAGAGGTTTCATTTCTTTAATTAGAGCTTCAGGCGATAGTACAACACCGTTACCGATAACGCATTTTACGTTATCGCGAAGGATACCTGATGGAATTAAGTGAAGAACGGTTTTTTCACCGTCAATTACAAGTGTGTGACCTGCATTGTGACCGCCTTGGTAGCGTACCACGTATTTTGCATCTTCAGTTAAAAGGTCTACAATTTTACCTTTACCTTCGTCACCCCATTGGGTGCCTAGAACGACTACGTTATTTCCCATCTTTCCAAGTCTGATTGCTAGTTAAAAATGGATTCTAGCACCGAATCACACTTCTTGCAGTCATTTTTTGTTCACAGAGTGGATACCAGAATGCAAACTCGCCAATCTTACTCATTTCGAAATCACTACATCACTGATAATATTTACTTTTCAGAATTCGACTAGGGATCATGATGTCAGAGTCTATTTGGCTAGCGATAGGGCTAGTATTGATCGTTGAAGGTATTGGACCGTTGATCGCCCCAAATGGTTGGCGCAACATGGTCGCTCAGTTAAGTGAGCAACCGGATAACCAGTTGCGTCGCATTGGCGGTTGTTTAGTAGTAGCGGGCGCCGTAATCGCCATCATGATGAGTTAACATACTCGCGGTGCCTATCCGATATTTATCCAACAGATACCAAAAAGGCTCCATCACGGAGCCTTTTTAATTTGCTGTAACGCTTAGCTTATTTCGCTTCTGCGCCTTTCGCATTGTTCATGTATTGGAAGAACTCACTCTTCGGATCCAGAACAAGGATGTCACTCTTAGAGCTGAACGATTTTTCGTAAGCTTTTAGAGAACGTAGGAAGCTGAAGAACTCAGGATCTTTGTTGTACGCATTCGCGTAGATCTTCGCTGCTTCTGCATCCGCTTCACCTCGTGTTACACGAGCTGTTTTGTCTGCTTCTGCAAGAATTGTTGCCACTTCAAGCTCAGCTTGCGCGCGGATTACTTCTGCTTTTTCACGACCTTGAGAACGGTGCTTACGCGCTACCGACTCACGCTCTGCGCGCATACGACGGTAGATAGATTCACTGATCTCATCTGGTAGGTTGATCTTCTTCATACGGAAATCAACGATGCGAACACCCAAGTCTTTCATTGCACTATCGCGCGTGTCTTTCAACACTTCAGACATGATTAGGTCACGTTCACCATCGATTTCCAATGCTTCACGAGCAGCTTCAGTACTCACTTCATCACTGTTTGCATCTTCTGGAAGTACGTCATTATTGCGTGGACCAGATACGATTTGCTTGATTTCACGAGAACCGATTTCTGCACGTAGCACGTCTGTTACCTTACGCTCAAGAAGCGCTTCAGCTGTCAGTGTGTTACCACCGCCAGTTGCTAGGTAGTAACGACCGAAATCTTCAATACGCCACTTCACGTAGGTATCGATGATTACGTCTTTTTTCTCAGACGTTACGAAACGGTCAGCACGGCCATCCATTGTTTGGATACGCGCATCTAACTGCTTAACTCGATCAAACAGTGGCATTTTGAAATGCAGACCCGGCTCGTAAATACGAGTGATGTCGTTGTTATCTTTCAAGACACGACCGAATCGAACCACAATACCACGCTCACCTTCAGGAATCACAAACAGTGACATCAGCATTAATGCCAGTGCGATTACCAATACAGGGATCATTAACTTACGCATTTCTAGTATCTCCCTTGACGTGAACCAGTTGAACGAGACTGTGTGTTCGAAGTGTCTTGCTGAGCACGTTCAGACTCTAATTGAATGTGATCGTACGTTGAAGTCGACTTCGATTTACGTTTGGTGTCTGTTTGACCTTCTTGACCAGCCAATTTATCAATTGGAAGGTATAGAAGATTACCGCTTGATTCAGAGTCAATCAGCACTTTCGATGTGCTGGAGTACACTTCTTCCATCGCATCTAGGTACAGACGATCACGAGTTACACCTGGTGCAGCTTGGTATTCAGGCAGTAGTTTTTCAAACTGAGCCACTTGACCAAGAGCTTCGTTGGTTACACGTTCGTTGTAACCTTGTGCTTCTTTCTTCAAACGCTCAGCACGACCTGTTGCCTTCGGCAAGATTTCGTTCTTGTACGCTTCTGCTTCACGGATGAAACGCTCTTCATCCTCACGCGCTGCGATTGCATCATCAAACGCATCTTTAACTTGCTCTGGCGGACGCGCAGACTGGAAGTTCACATCAACAATCACGATACCCATATCGTAGCTATCGATAATTTGGTTTAGTGTCTCTTGAGTGCTTTGACGAATTTGCTGACGACCACTTGTTAGGATGCTATCCATTAGTGAGTCACCAATTACTGCACGTAGTGCAGAATCTGTTGCTTGACGCAAGCTATCGTCTGCATTAGTTACGCGGTACAGGTATTTGTATGGGTCAGCAACACGGTATTGAACGTCCATCGCTACCGTTACTACGTTTTCATCTTTAGTCAGCATTAGACCAGATGCACGTAACGAACGAATCGCTTGCACGTTAACCGCTTCGTATTCATCAATAAAACGAGGACGCCAGTTCAGACCTGGGTCTACGATACGGTCGTATTTACCTAAACGCAGCACAACACCACGCTCTGCTTCACCGATGGTGTAAAAACCAGCGAAGAACCACACCGCAATCGCAATAACTGCAATCACGCCGAAGCCAATTGCGCCACCGCCACCGCCGATAGAAGAACCACCGCCGCCTTTTTTACCAAACTTACCACCCAGCTTTTGACTCAGTTTGCTGAACACTTCATCTAAATCTGGCGGACCTTGGTCTCGGCCACCAGGACGCTGGCCACCACGATTATTATTACCCCAAGGGTCATTATCGCGGCCATTGTTGCCGTTGTTATTTCCAGGCTCATTCCACGCCATTAGAAAGCTCCATCATTTGATATGACGTTATACTGTAGCAGTCCTTTAAGTGACTATAAAGTCGACTAAAACTGCCCCTTCTCTTTTTTCAAGTCTAGACCAATCTACCTGTTGCATTCGAATATCGATCAACAAGTTGCCTTCCTGGTCATATTCCTCACGTTGAATACACTTCATTTGGAAGAATGTACTACGGAATCGTCCTTGATACTGTGGAGGAATTCGCAACTGATGCTCAACCATTTGCGACGCCAAACGTTCTGTCAGCGCATCAAACAGGAGATCAATGCCCAATCCGTCCATCGCAGAGACCCAGACCGCACGAGGTATACCTTCCTCATCACGTTCTATACGTGGTTTCTGCTCTTCTAGATTATCAATCTTGTTCATTACTACGAGCGTCGGCACTTCATGTGCGTCGATCTCTTCTAAAACTTCATGAACAGCTTGAATATTCTCACGAAAACGCTCATCACTGGCATCAACAACATGTAACAAAATGTCAGCTTCTTGCGTTTCTTGCAAGGTTGCTTTGAAGGCAGCAACCAAATCGTGAGGTAGATGTCGGATAAAACCAACGGTATCTGCAAGTATTGCAGGCCCTACATCTGCTAACTCTATCTTACGTAAGGTAGGATCAAGAGTAGCAAACAGTTGATCTGCGGCATAAACGCCAGCTTCTGTTATACGGTTGAAGAGTGTCGACTTACCCGCGTTGGTGTAACCCACAAGAGAAATCGTTGGGATTTCTGCTCGGTTTCGGGCACGGCGCCCTTGTTCACGCTGCTTCGCTACTTTTTCAAGTCGGCGAAGGATGGCTTTGATTCTGTCACGCAATAATCGACGGTCAGTTTCTAACTGAGTTTCACCCGGCCCACGTAGACCGATACCGCCTTTCTGCCTTTCAAGGTGCGTCCAACCACGAATCAAACGAGTAGAAATATGACGAAGCTGGGCTAGCTCTACTTGCAGCTTACCTTCGTGTGTTCGTGCTCGTTGGGCAAAAATATCGAGGATGAGACCAGTGCGGTCGAGGACTCGACATTTGCACAGTGCTTCGAGGTTACGTTCTTGGGCAGGAGAGAGGGAGTGATTAAAAATCACAATTTCAGCACCCGTTAATTGCACCGTAGTAGCAATTTCTTGTGCCTTACCCTCTCCGACATAGTATTTCGGGTGTGGGGATTGACGACTACCAGTTACAACTTGTAGCGCCTCAACCCCAGCGGAAGAAACCAGCATTTCGAATTCAGCCAGATCTTCCCATTCACCTTCTTGCGTGAAGTTGATATGAACAAGTACGGCTCGCTCACCGGATTCATAACGGTCAAACAAGCAATCAACTCCTTATTTTAACAATACTAAATGAAGAATTAATCTTCAGATTTCTCTTGTGGGCGGTCACCCTGAGGACGATCACCACTGTGGTGGCTCACTGGACGAGCCGGAACAACTGTAGAGATTGCGTGCTTGTACACCATTTGATTTACAGTGTTTTTCAATAGAATCACGAACTGATCGAAAGATTCGATCTGACCTTGTAGTTTGATACCGTTCACAAGGTAGATAGATACCGGGATACGCTCACGACGTAGCGCATTTAGGAATGGGTCTTGTAGAGATTGCCCCTTAGCCATTTTATTTTCCTTATTTAATTTGTAGTTGTAATTATTTAGCTAGCGGTGCAATGCAAAAGGTACTGCTTTTTGCATCTGAGCTAAACGAATCAAAATGCACCCTAAGTAATTAGCAGCATAGTATAAAAACTGCCAATAACAGATCCTTTGAGAGTGCGATCACGCAAAAACGATCACATTATACACAGCTATCTCAATCAGATGCTATTGCTTCTGACATGGTTTCGAGTGCTTGTTCAATGTTGTCGCTATCCAACCAAGTTAAATCATTCCAGCTGCGTAACCAGGTGATTTGACGCTTGGCCAATTGACGAGTTGCACAGACGCCACGAAATATCGCTTCGTCACGAGAGCACTCCCCGTCTAAATACTCCCACATCTGTCTGTAACCAACACAACGTATTGATGGAAGATCAGGATGAAGATCGTCACGCGCATACAGCGCTTTCATCTCATCTTCAAAACCTGCCTCCATCATCTTCTCGAAGCGTAGTTCAATTCGACGGTGAAGTTCTGCCCTGTCCTTGGGAGCTATTGCAAACTGTTTGACTCGGTAAGGCAAGCTATCACCTTTTGTTTGAGTCAACTCAGTAAGAGTTTTACCTGAAATGCGGAATACTTCCAACGCCCTCGATAAGCGTTGAGGATCGTTTGGATGAATTCTCGCAGCTGATACAGGATCAATCTCTTTCAGCTCATCGTGCAACACCGACCAACCTTTAGTCAATGCCTCTTGCTCAATTTGCTGACGAATTTCAGGATTTGCAGCAGGAAGAGGTGATAAGCCTTCAAGTAAGGCTTTGTAATACAGCATGGTGCCGCCGACTAACAGCGGAATTTTTCCTTCTGCAACAATGTCATCCATTGCCTGCAATGCATCACGACGAAAGTCTGCCGCAGAGTATGCTTCACTGGGATCAAGAATATCGATAAGACGATGCGGCGCTAGGCTTAGCTCACGATCATCTGGCTTTGCAGTACCGATGTTCATGTCTTTGTAGATCAACGCTGAGTCCACGCTGATGATCTCAACCGGATATTTCTGGCGCAGGCGAATCGCTAGCTCTGTTTTACCTGATGCTGTTGGCCCCATCAAAAAGAGGGCCAAAGGTAGTTTGTCTGTCATGGTCTTAATTTGGCAATCGTGGCAGAGAAATCAACAGCAGACACAAATTTCGTATCTTCTAATGGCAATTGACCATGTCTTAGCTGTTCAAGTTCCGCAATAATTTGAATGGCTTCGGATAGAGTATAGTGGCTCTTAACAGTCGTGACCTGCAAAGCAAGCCAATCTATCAGCTCTGATAGCAGCTCAACCGTTGCCACCTCTCCTCTCACGCGAGTTTGCGCGTAAGATAACAGATCTGGTATCAAATTTTGTAAGTTTTGTTGACGCAGTGGTGATGGCACACCCATGACCATCAAAGCTTTGTCATTTCGAGCTTTCAATTGAATGCCCAACTGCGCAAAGTCTTGCTGATAATCGCGCGCAAGCTCAACTAATTCCGGCTCCAACTTAACGGATAATGGAACTAACAGTGGCTGAGCTTTTAACGCTCCATCGCTTGGTGTGAGCTGACCTTTGGTTCGATAAAATTCAGCTCTTGGCAGCGCAACCAAAGCTACACCGCTGTCGCTGCTCATCAAGACAAACTGTTCGTCCACCACAGCCAGCGCTTTACTTAGTGCCGTAACAGGCGGTAAAGCAACTTCTGCCGATGTGCTGACTGGCGCTTTGGGGGACTCTGTTTGAGGCTCAAAATCAGGCGTCTGAAGCAACTCATGATAAGCACGCACTTCTTGTTTACTTGGTGCAGGCTCGGCATGACGTTGTTCTTTACTTGAAGTTGGTTTAGGCGCTGGCTTTGACTCAATCCAATCTGTTCGCTTGAAAGAATCCGCCGCTCGCGCGTCTCGTATAGAAGCGTTACTTGATTCCCTATCGCGAGGTTTCGCTTCATAGTCTGAACGCCCTGGATAGGCAGGTGTGTTATCAATTGCTTGATACACTCGCTCAGGTACAGGTGAACCCGTTTGCTCTGGTTTACTTACTGGCTCGGGCGAACTTGCTGCTTCAGGCGCAGACGTCATCGTCTCAAACGGTTCTATCGGCTCGGCAGGATCTGCATGGTGGAACGCGGACTCGTTGACGTGCGGTTTATCAATCACAGAGCTTTGCGCAAGGGCATCCGCCAGTGCTTGATAAATAAAATCGTGCACTAAACGTGCTTGATGGAAGCGCACTTCATGCTTCGCAGGGTGCACGTTAACATCCACTTGGTGCGGATCAAGCTCAATAAACAATACATACGCAGCGAATTGATCTGGCTTTAAACTCGTTTCATAGCTTTGACGGATAGCGTGATTGATCAACTTGTCACGCATCATGCGACCATTCACGTAGCAGTATTGTAAGTCACTCTGCTGCCTCGCCCCTTCCGGAGTGGTGATCCAGCCATGAAGCTTAAGTCCTTGATGCTCAAGCTCGATGCGAAGCATATTGCGCACAAACGCATTACCGCATACCGCAGCGATGCGCTTTTCAGTTTGAAGCTGATTCTTTGCCGCACGATATTGGCGGATCATTTTGCCGTTATGGCGAACATTGATAGTGACATCAAAGCGGCTTAAAGCGATACGCTTAAGCAATTCATCAATGTGAGCAAATTCGGTTTTCTCGGTGCGGAGGAATTTGCGGCGCGCAGGCGTATTAAAGAACAGATCTAAGACTTCAACCGAGGTACCAATTGGGTGTGCAGTCGGTTGCAGCTTAACCTTCATGTCTCGCCCTTCCGAGTAGGCGCTCCACGCTTGTTCTTGTGCCGCTGGACGAGAGGTCATGGTCAGGCGCGATACCGAACTGATACTCGCTAGCGCCTCCCCACGGAAACCCAAACTCATGATGGCTTCAAGATCGTCCAATGTGTGGATCTTAGAGGTGGCATGACGACTCAACGCGAGACCTAACTCATCTTTCACAATCCCCTTGCCGTTATCGCGCACGCGAATCAGCTTGGCGCCTCCTTTCTCAATATCAATATCAATTCGAGTGGCGCCAGAGTCGAGACTGTTTTCTACCAGTTCTTTCACGACAGAGGCGGGTCTTTCCACCACTTCCCCTGCCGCGATTTGGTTTGCCAGACGAGCGGGCAAGATCTTAATGGTCATGATGAGTTATAAGCTCACTTATTTGTTTGGAATGATCAGTACCTGTCCCACGGCAAGTTCATCAGAACGTAGGTTATTCGCTTTGCGGATGCTGGATACACTCACGCCGTATTTCGACGCAATCTTACCTAGGTATTCACCACGAGCAACTTTGTGCTTACGGATTGGTTTGTCTTTTACCGCAACGGTGATCTTCAGTTTCTGACCAACCCACAAGGTATCTGACTTGAGATTGTTCTGCCTACGAATATCTGCAATCTTCACTTTGTAGTGACTTGCGATCTTACCGAGGAACTCCCCTGATTTAACAGTGTGGGTGATCGTCTTTGTTTCAACGGTATTTGGCTTATTCGGAATAGCAATCGAAGCCGCTCCCATACCCGGGATTTTTAGTTTTTGTCCAACAGCCAAGCTACTAGACTTGAGCTTATTCTCACTCATGATCGCTTTCGTCGACGTGCCGTATTTCTGCGCAATTACAGAAAGTGACTCACCACGTTTCACAGTATGAACGGTCGGCTTAGCTGAAGATGAGAAAACCGTCCCTTCTGGTGGGTTGTCTTTCAAGTACTTCACTACGGCTTTAGTGATCGCTCGCGCCAGCTTATCTTGATGAGAACGTTGGAATAGCAACTTCTCTTCAGTCGGGTTAGAGATAAAACCAGTCTCAACCAATACTGATGGGATCTGTGGTGAACGTAATACCGCAAGGCTGGTATTAATTGGTTTTGAGTTATGTAGACGAGCAACTTTGCCCATCTCGCCCAAAATCTCAGTCGCTAACTTATAGCCCTCCTTTTGAGAGTGACTGAACTGAAGATCCAATAAGGTTTGGTTCACATTGCGATCACTGGAGTTACTAACAAAAGCCGTACCTGAACCACCAAGCAACTCTGATTGTTTCTCATGATTTTCCACCCAGCGAGAAATCTCAGTGTTCGCGCGGCGAGTGTTCAACACAAATACCGAGCCACCGCGTGGTTTAGGTGAGGTAAATGCGTCAGCGTGAATGGAGATCAACAGATGAGCGTCATTCTCACGAGCAATTGCAACACGACGGTTGAGGTTAACAAAGTAGTCGCCGGTACGAGTCATACGTGTTTTGATACCAGGAACGGCATTCAATTGGTCTGAAATCTTACGAGCAATGCTCAATACCGCGTCTTTTTCATACTTACGACGCGATGGACCTATCGAGCCAGGATCTTCACCACCGTGACCTGGGTCTATTGCAATAAGGATTTCTTGTGCACGATGCACGGTACTCATATCTTTGCTCGGTGACGCTGGCTTACTTGGTTTTGAAGCACTCGTGGTCGTCGACTTGTTCGAGCCATGTGACAAATCAATAACTAAGCGATGGCCGTATTGCCCCCCAGGTGTAGGCTTGAGTTTGAATAACTCAGCTTTGACACTTTTCTTTAACTCAAAAACTAGACGGTAAGTGTCTTTATTTGGCGGGCTACTTTTACGGACACGTTTTAATACTGGACTGTCCGTGACAGTAACCGGCAACTTAGCTTGCATTGAGGTGTTTTTGAGATCCACCACTAAGCGATCTGGCCCAGAGAGAGAGAAATAAGAATAGGTAGCTTCCGCGCTTAAATCGATGACGACTCGAGTCTCATCAGGAGAAGGCCAAACTCGGAAACTTTTAACGACGTTAGCAAAGGCTAAATTAGGGATGATAAGGAGAAAAGTGGCGACTAACATCGCCACTGCTCTAAATTTTGAAAGACTCAACATAGCTCCAATTGACTGAGTAGTTGCTCACCATATTCATTGTTTGCGGTTAGCTCCGCGATACGTTGCTCACCCTGATAACGAATGTTCATATCAAGATCTGGCTTAGGTAGCAACCCGTGTCCTTTTTCAGGCCATTCAACTAAACAAATTGCATCATCAGTGAAATAGTCTCGAATCCCCATGAATTCCAGTTCTTCAGGATCAGCAAGACGATAAAGATCAAAATGGTAAACTTGCCACTTATCCAACTGATAAGGCTCGACCAACGTGTATGTCGGGCTTTTTACATTACCTTGATGGCCAAGAGCACGGACAAAACCACGGCTAAATGTTGTTTTACCCGCACCTAAATCACCGTGCAAATAAATGGTGGTTTGTTGAGAACAAAGCTGAGCCAATGCGGTTCCAAGTGCTACCGTTTCATGCTCATCTTTAAGATTAAATTGTTTCGTGCTCATTGATGCTTCTCTAACTAATGATCGTTGACTATATAAAAATCAAAAGAACAGGAATAGTAAACTGTGTTGGTTTTGAGAGACAAGCTCTCAAATGTCATATATGCGAAAAAACAGCCAAAAAGACAAAACCTAATTAACTGATTCTATTGAATGCATAAGCAAAATTTCTCATGCCTAAATCAACTTTTGATAACTTTGTTTCAAAATTCATTCTCGCTCCTGGCTACTCGACTTTCTGGTAGCACCATTGAATAAGATCCGGTAAGATCCGCCCCCCTTTATCTTGGTGGTAAACATGAACTACGAACAACTCGCACAACAAATAAAAATTTGGGGTAAAGAGCTTGGCTTTCAGAAAGTCGGTATCTGCGATGTTGATCTTAGTGAACATGAAGCTGCCCTGCAAAAATGGCTCGATGCTGGCTATCACGGCTCAATGGACTGGATGGCTCGTCATGGCATGATGCGCGCTAGACCAGATGAGCTGTTGCCAGGGACTGTGCGTGTCATCAGTGTCCGTATGGACTACCTTCCACCAGAGGCGAGGTTTGCCTCTAATTTGGCAAACACAAACCATGCTTACATCAGCCGCTACGCACTAGGGCGTGATTACCATAAATTGGTGAGAAAGCAGCTTAATAAGCTTGGCAAACTTATTGAACAAGAAGTTGGGCAATTTGGCTATCGACCTTTCGTCGATTCCGCCCCAATCCTTGAGCGTCCATTGGCACAGAAAGCAGGATTAGGCTGGACTGGTAAACACTCACTCATTTTGGACAAAGACTGTGGGTCATGGTTTTTCCTTGGTGAACTACTTATCGACTTGCCATTGCCAGTTGATGAACCGAGCGTTGACCAATGCGACAAATGTAAGGCATGCATCACCTCATGCCCAACACAGGCAATCGTTGATGAGAAAATTGTGGATGCTCGGCGTTGCATCTCTTATCTCACCATTGAGTTTGATGGCGTGATCCCTGAAGAGTTCCGCAAGCCAATGGGAAATCGTATCTATGGGTGTGATGACTGCCAGTTAGTTTGTCCTTGGAACCGATATGCCGAAATCACCGAACAAGAAGACTTCCACCGACGTGAGAGCTTTGAAGAGCCAGATCTTGTGACCATGTTTAATTGGGATGAATCAACATTCCTCAAACAGATGGAGGGTTCTGCGATTCGTCGCATTGGGCACCTGCAATGGTTGCGTAATATTTCTGTCGCACTTGGTAATGCAGAATACAGCCAACTAATAATAGAGGCTTTAGAAGCTCGCCAAGGTGAAAACAAATTACTGGATGAGCATATCGAATGGGCTCTAGAACAGCAATTCAACCAAATTCCTGCCAACCAATCAGATTCTATCGATACAAAGAAGAAGCGTTTAATCAGAGTTGTAGAGAAAGGTCTTCCACGAGACGCTTAGCGCGTAGCTCATATGCAAGAGATTGAAAACATTTTTTTCATCAGCAAATCATGATTTTGTTCTCAAATTCTGAAATGTGGAAAAAAAGATTTAAGTCTTGTGAAATTGAGCTATTAAAAAAAGTTAAACACAGCTTAAAGAAATGACTAGGATCAAAAAAACACAAAGTAATGATCCAGAATTAACGCACCCGATCCGCAATAAAACCACTTTTATCTATAAATAACAGCAACTTAGCCATTTTAGAAAAAGTTTTATCACCGTCGAATTTAGAAAAGATCTTTCTTTACAACCTTTAAACCCCAAACAGAAAACACTTTATCAACCAACTTATCCACAGAACAAGATATGTGGATAACTCTGTTAATTAAAGATATAAAAGTGCCTTGAGCATCAGGATATTCATTGGACGGCCGACTTTTATCATGTTTAAAACACAAACAAAATCGTCCGACATCATTTGATGCGGATTAAGGTTTTGTTTTTTAGGGATTGATGCTTCTCAGCATTATGAAAAGAGCGATGAGACTGGTTGTAACACTTCAAATAATGAAAGTTACATCCATCGATGGTTTAAAAACTACTAAAACTATCGCTTGGAAATTGGTTGCGGGGGCCGGATTTGAACCGACGACCTTCGGGTTATGAGCCCGACGAGCTACCAAGCTGCTCCACCCCGCGTCCATGTATTATCGATTAATACGATAATAGAAACTGGAGCGACACACGAGGTTCGAACTCGTGACCTCAACCTTGGCAAGGTTGCGCTCTACCAACTGAGCTAGTGTCGCAATGTCACTGTTAAGCACAATGAGGGCTATCAAATTGGAGCGACACACGAGGTTCGAACTCGTGACCTCAACCTTGGCAAGGTTGCGCTCTACCAACTGAGCTAGTGTCGCAATGTCATTGTTAAGCACAATGAGGGCTATCAAACTGGAGCGACACACGAGGTTCGAACTCGTGACCTCAACCTTGGCAAGGTTGCGCTCTACCAACTGAGCTAGTGTCGCAATGTCATTGTTAAGCACAATGAAGGCTATCAAATTGGAGCGACACACGAGGTTCGAACTCGTGACCTCAACCTTGGCAAGGTTGCGCTCTACCAACTGAGCTAGTGTCGCATTGGTTGCGGGAGCCGGATTTGAACCGACGACCTTCGGGTTATGAGCCCGACGAGCTACCAAGCTGCTCCATCCCGCGTCCATAGTTCATCATTTAAGGTATGATGAAAACCTTTTAATTTGGAGCGACACACGAGGTTCGAACTCGTGACCTCAACCTTGGCAAGGTTGCGCTCTACCAACTGAGCTAGTGTCGCATATTCTCGAAAGAGAATTGGTTGCGGGGGCCGGATTTGAACCGACGACCTTCGGGTTATGAGCCCGACGAGCTACCAAGCTGCTCCACCCCGCGTCCGTAGTTCACCATTTAAGGTATGATGAGAACCTTTTAATTTGGAGCGACACACGAGGTTCGAACTCGTGACCTCAACCTTGGCAAGGTTGCGCTCTACCAACTGAGCTAGTGTCGCATTGGTTGCGGGAGCCGGATTTGAACCGACGACCTTCGGGTTATGAGCCCGACGAGCTACCAAGCTGCTCCATCCCGCGTCCGTGTTTCATTGTTAAGCACAATGAGAGCTATCAAATTGGAGCGACACACGAGGTTCGAACTCGTGACCTCAACCTTGGCAAGGTTGCGCTCTACCAACTGAGCTAGTGTCGCATATTCTCGAAAGAGAATTGGTTGCGGGGGCCGGATTTGAACCGACGACCTTCGGGTTATGAGCCCGACGAGCTACCAAGCTGCTCCACCCCGCGTCCGTAGTTCACCATTTAAGGCATGATGAGAACCTTTCTTCCACTTAAGAAAAGTGGAGCGACACACGAGGTTCGAACTCGTGACCTCAACCTTGGCAAGGTTGCGCTCTACCAACTGAGCTAGTGTCGCATCAACAACGTTTCCGTCGTTCAGGGCTGCGAATTATAAGAGCATTTTTTTGTGATGCAAGTCCTTCGTTCAAAAAAACTTTATTTTTTTACTAACAGATGAAAAAGCAAGCAAAACGCTCATTAATTACAACAATTTGGATCGCAGCCTTAACAGTTAGATCTTAAAGATCGTTTCGCGGTAGTACTTTAGCTCGGCAATCGACTCACGGATATCATCCAGTGCCAGATGCGTGCCCTGCTTCGAAAAACCGTCTAACACTTCTGGTTTCCAGCGGCGAGTCAGTTCTTTTAGTGTACTCACGTCCAAATAGCGGTAATGGAAGTATTCTTCCAGCTCTGGCATATGCTTGTACAAGAAACGACGATCCTGACCAATGCTATTACCACAAATTGGAGAAACACCCTTTGGCACCCATTCCTCAAGAAACTTGATGGTCTGCGCAACGGCATCTTGTTCAGAGACATCACTGTTACGAACACGTTCAACCAAGCCACTTGCAGTGTGCGTATTGGTGCACCAATCATCCATCTTCGCCAGTTCTTCTTCAGGCTGATGTACTGCTAGAACTGGGCCTTCAGCTAAAATATTTAACTCGCTATCCGTGACGATAGAGGCAATTTCGATGATTTTGTGCGTTTCAGGATCGAGGCCTGTCATCTCTAAATCCACCCAAATCAGGTTTTGATCGCTAAAGGACATGGTTACGCCGCCTATTTGTTTATCGATAAAAGAGGTACTATACCTGAAAATACTTGAAACACGATACTCACGAGTTTGAGCCGAAAGCGTGCTCAGTCAACTGAGTTAACTCACATTAAGTACAAGATTGTGGCAAAAAAGAAAAAGTTAACCAAAGGTCAGGTGCGCCGCGTACGCAGCAACCAACAAAAACGCCTAAAGAAGCAAGAAGAGTCCATTCAATGGGATGAAACCATGCTAGGCGCAAGTAAACAGGGTCTCGTCATCACTCGTTTCGGTCAGCACGCTGACATCGAAGATCTAGAAACAGGTGAGGTGCAGCGCTGTAACCTTCGTCGTGGTATCGAATCACTGGTATCCGGCGATCGCGTACTTTGGCGTGAAGGACTTGAATCAATGGCAGGTATTTCTGGCGTGGTTGAAGCCGTAGAACCTCGCACATCGATGCTAACTCGTCCTGACTACTACGATGGCTTGAAACCTGTCGCCGCTAACATCGACCAAATGGTGATCGTGTCTTCGGTTTTGCCAGAGCTTTCGCTCAACATCATTGACCGCTACTTGGTTGCATCAGAAACACTGAACATCGCACCGCTATTAGTGCTCAACAAGATCGACCTACTTTCAGATGAAGATCGTGCAATGTACGAAGAGTGGCTAGAAGAATACAAACGTATTGGCTACAAAGTCCTGTTTGTGAGCAAGCAGTCAGGTGAAGGTATTGCCGAACTTGAAGAACAACTGCGTGATCGTATCAATATCTTCGTTGGTCAATCTGGCGTAGGTAAATCGAGCCTAGTAAACGCACTGATGCCAGAACTTGAGCAAGAAGTGGAAGAAGGCGAGATCTCTGAGAACTCTGGTTTGGGTCAGCATACAACTACAGCAGCTCGCTTGTACCACATCCCAACTGGTGGCGATCTGATTGACTCTCCAGGGGTACGTGAATTTGGTTTGTGGCACTTAGAAGCAGAAGAAGTGACCAAGGCGTTCGTTGAATTCCGCCCTTATCTTGGCGGTTGTAAGTTCCGCGACTGCAAACACCACGACGATCCAGGTTGTATCTTGCGTGAGGCCGTCGAAAAAGGCGAAGTGAGTGAAGTACGCTTTGAAAACTACCATCGCATCTTAGAAAGCATGAGTGAAAACAAGGCTAACCGTCAGTATTCACGCAGCAAGAAAGCAGATCTGTAGCTGAGTTGAGACTGCAACTGTGTAAGAAATCATCACCTAATACTGACAAGCAGATTAAATTTCAGTAACATCACGCGCCCTAAAGCGAGAATCTAACAGAAGTATCGGAATTAAAGATGGACAAGATTAAAGTTGGACTGCAGTACTGGATCCCACAACACGGGCTGACCCGCCTAGTGGGTAAACTGGCTTCAGCTAAGGCTGGCGGTCTAACAACAGCAATCATTCGCTGGTTTATCAAACAGTACAATGTGAACATGGATGAGGCGAAGCACTCCGATCCTAAGCACTTCAAAACCTTCAACGAATTCTTTGTGCGAGAGCTAAAAGAAGGCGCTCGTCCAATTGCAGAAGGCGAAGCAGTAATCACTCACCCTGCGGACGCATGCGTAAGCCAATTTGGCCCGATTGAAGATGGTCAGCTTATCCAAGCGAAAGGCCACAACTTCTCAGCACAAGAGCTACTAGGCGGCGATGCAAAACTGGCAGAAGAGTTCCAAGACGGCTCTTTCGCTACCTTGTACTTATCGCCTCGTGACTACCACCGTGTACACATGCCATGTGACGGCACGCTACGTCAGATGATTTACGTACCTGGTGACCTATTCTCGGTGAACCCGCTAACGGCAGAGAACGTTCCTAACCTGTTCGCACGTAACGAGCGCGTTGTGTGTATCTTCGATACGGAATTCGGCCCAATGGCACAAGTGCTGGTTGGCGCAACCATCGTAGGTAGTATCGAGCAAGTGTGGGCTGGTACCATCACACCACCACGTGGTAGTTCAGTCTACAAGTGGGATTACCCTGCAGAAGGTGACAAAGCGGTTATCTTGAAGAAAGGCGAAGAGATGGGCCGCTTCAAGCTTGGCTCAACCGTTATCAACCTGTTTGCTAAAGATGCTATCGCATTCGATGAAAGCATGGAAAATGGTAAGCCAACCGTAATGGGCACACCTTACGCTCACCAGCAGTAAGCTTATTGCAAAAACTGATTTTAAAGCCTCCGCTCGCGGGGGCTTTTTATTGACCAAAAGCAAAATTCTGTTCAAAACTTAATCTCTATTTTTCAAACTCATACCTGCCTCTAAGACCCTTAAAGAACGATCCATTACCCTACTGATAGGGATGATTGTTGAAAGGGGCGACTAATGCCAAAGATGAATATGAATACGCTAGTAAAGCTACTGGTGTGTTTTTTAGTACCACTCGGCATTTTGATGATGCCTATAGATGCGATACCTATTGATGACCTCACTTTAATTCAGCATCGTCTACTGGCAATTTTCCTTCTTGCGGCACTGCTTTGGGTTTTAGAGCCTGTTCCCGTATTTGCCACTTCGATTCTTATCATCGCTCTTGAATTGATCATGATATCGGACAAAGGCTTACATCTATTTCGTAACCCACCGCCGGGACACGATTTAGGTGAACTGATCGCGTATACAGACATCTTCTCTGCCTTTTCTTCTCCCATCATCATCCTTTTCATGGGCGGATTCGCACTCGCCATAGCGGCTTCCAAATACGAACTTGATAACAACCTTGCTCGTGTTTTGCTTAAACCATTTGGCACTCAACCCAAGTTCATCATGTTGGGGTTAATGCTGATCACTGCCGTGTTCTCAATGTTTATGTCGAACACTGCGACTACCGTTATGATGCTGGCGTTACTTGGCCCTATTGTGGCTTCTGCACCAAAAGGTGATTTGGGGATAAAAGCGCTGGTCCTATGCATTCCTATCGCCGCCAATACAGGCGGCATCGCAACACCGATTGGTACACCACCCAATGCAATAGCCTTGCAATATTTAACTGGAGAAAACGCCATTGATTTCCTTTCTTGGATGACAATGGGGTTACCTTTTGTATTGGTGCAACTCACCATAGCTTGGCTGCTACTGCAAAAGCTGTTTCCTTCTAGTGAACCAGAAATGAAGTTACGTCTGGACGGCACGTTTAAAAAGAGTTGGCGCGCTATTGTCGTGTATATCACGTTCGCGATGACCATCCTGTTATGGATGACAACCAAAGTGCACGGCATGAATACATATGTGGTCGCCATTATCCCACTCGCGGTGTTCACCTTAACGGGCATCATGGGCAAAGAAGAACTTAAGCTTATTAACTGGGATGTCTTGTGGTTGGTTGCCGGTGGTATCGCCATTGGTATTGCTTTAGACAAAACAGGCTTGGCAGAAGCGCTTGCCCATGCCATTGACTATGAAGCACTTTCACCATTTGCGGTAGTCGTATCTCTTTCTATCGTGTGCTGGTTAATGGCGAACTTTATGTCCAATACAGCCACAGCAAACTTGCTCATGCCAATTGCGGCTGCAATTGGGGTATCGATGCCAAGCTTAGCTTCTATTGGAGGGTTACAAGGATTGCTGGTTGTCGTCGCCTTCTCCGCATCTCTGGGTATGATTCTTCCTGTATCAACACCACCTAATTCATTGGCTTATTCGACAGGTTTAATCGAAAGCAAAGACATGGCGAAAGTTGGACTCATCATTGGCTTGATCGGTTTGCTTCTTGTTTATGGCGCCGTACTTGTTCTTACTTGATATCAATGGGGCAACGCTAAAGATGTAGCGTTGCCCGTCAGTATTGCGGATGACTAAATTTGGATACAACATCACAGCAATCATTAATGAAGTAACCATCAATATTAAATACATTTACAATCAACCTGTTGAATAAATATTCCCCTATTTATCTTAAGTTTATCCAGATCGCGTCGATAAAGTAGTCGTAGCCTTTCAGTACTAATCTGTACCTGAATCGTCTTAAGCAACCTATTGTCACCACCGGTGATGTCGATCTTTTTGTCTATTGAGAAGGTAAGACAATGAGAAGTTCCATAAAACTTAAAATTCAGATTGCAATCGCAGTCATTATTGCCATTGTTAGTGGCGTTCAAGCTTGGGTCTCCGTAAATCAGTTGCGTGATGAAACCACCTCGACACTGAGCAGAGAGATGGAAAACATCTCAGCATCAACCAATCGATACATCAGTGATTGGTTGGCGATTCGTAGTGAAATGATGCTAGCGAATGAAGATGTCATTCTCGATTCGACAGACGCAGATAGAGAGATGCTGTTAACCAAGCGAGCTGGGCAATTTCTCTCGGTTTATGCCGGCTTTTCTGATGGTTCAATTGCTTACGGTGATAAAACTGAATCGTGGCCAGCTGATTACGACCCACGAACCCGCCCTTGGTATAAAGATGCGATGGCAAAGTCTGGCTTAATAATCACAGAACCTTATCAAGATTTTGACGGCAGCATCGTTGTCAGCTTTGCCAAAGCCTTCAACCAAGGCAAGCAAGGTGTGTTAGCTGCCGATCTCGCGGTGACAGATATCATCGATGAAGTCCTAAATATTCAATTGGATAATGATGGATTTGCCTTTTTAGTCGATGGAAAAAACAACATCGTTGCTTACCAAGACGCCAAGCTAAGCCAGAAACCTTTAACGACGCTCAACCCTGAACTGAGTGCCGCTAGCATGAATAAACTGAGTCAAGACGCTCAGTTAGCGACCATCTCTTGGCCAAACCAAGGGGAAAAGCTCATTTACGTCGCCAAAGTACCAAACACGGATTGGTCATTAGGTATCGTTGAAGATAAGCAAATGGCTTATGCTTCTGTCTCAGAGCAAGTGACGTTTACGGCTATCGCTTCTATCGTTCTTTACTTGATCATCGCAGCCATCAGCACCTACGTCATCACTCGCTTACTCAAGCCACTTCAAACTCTCTCTACGGCTTTAGAGGAACTTTCTCAAGGGGAAGGTGACCTTACTCAGCGCATCAAGATTGAACGTATGGATGAGATTGGAGAACTGGCGACACACGTAAACCAATTTCTTGCTCAGATGCAAACCATGCTCAAAGGCATTGTGGAAAATAGTGAGCAGCTTTCAGCTCAAGCAAACCAAGCAAATGAACTCTCTGCAATGGCTGCTGGTCGAGTTGAACACCAGCAAAATGACGTCAACCAGATTGCAACCGCCATTCATGAAATGTCAGCAACCGCAGCAGAGGTGGCAAGCCATGCAGAACTCACTGCAAGTGCTTCTCAGAACTCGGCATCTGCATGCCAAGATGGGCAGAACGTGATCCAGAAAAACCGTGAAGCCATTGTAGAACTAGCAGAACAAGTAAGTGATGCCGCCAGCGTGATTTCAGAACTCGAGGCAAACACACAGAGCATCAACCAAATTCTATCTACTATTCAAGGTATTGCTGAACAAACAAACTTACTGGCACTTAACGCTGCCATTGAAGCTGCACGTGCCGGTGAGCAAGGCCGTGGTTTTGCTGTGGTTGCTGATGAGGTACGCGTACTTAGCCAGCGCACCCATGGTTCAACGGAAGAAATCCGCACCATGATCGAGACGTTGCAAGGTAATACCAAGCTAGCAGTAAACAGTATGCAAACCAGCACCAGTTTGGCAGACACCAGTGTGGACTATGCCCAACAAGCACACGACAGCTTGACTAGCATTACTAACTCAATTACTGAGATCAATGACATGGCAATGCAAATCGCAAGCGCCGCTGAAGAGCAGCGCGCGGTGAGTGAAGACATCAGTCGCAACACGCAAGGCATTAAAGACGATGCAGATATGATTGCCGAGCAATCACTTAAGAGCAGCGAAGGCGCACGCCAGATGTTCGACACCGCCAATACCATGCGTGAGAACATCAGTCGCTTCAAAGTGTAACCCCCCTCAAAAGCAGCTCAATGAGCTGCTTTTTTATTGCCACAAAGATACGCTTTTAGATCTTTATAGATTCGTGCATATTAAAGCCTCTCCCCCGCTCAACAAGGATGTCTCGCAATCATGGGTTATGAATGGCTGGCGTTATGCGCCGCTTTCCTATGGGCTGTTTCTAGCCTAATTTCTGTTGTTCCCGCTCAGCACCTCGGTGCGTTTGCTTATAGCCGTTGGCGTATGGGTTGTACCGCGGTGATCCTCTCAACGATGGCCTGTATAACGGGTGGCTGGCTCAGTGTCTCAACAGAACACGTAACACCGATGATGGCATCCGGTCTGATTGGTATTTTTATTGGCGATACAGCGCTGTTCGCTTGCTTGAACCGCATGGGACCACGCCAAGCAGGTTTACTGTTTTCTTGTCACGCCGTATTCTCCGCCCTCCTAGGCTACTTCCTATTTAGCGAAAGCATGACAGGGATAGAGCTTATTGGTGCTGCCCTAGTGTTCAGCGGCGTAGTGATGGCAATTTTCTATGGCCGACGCGGGCAAGCCAGCAATGCACTGGAAACAATCAAGGGCAACGTTTGGATTGGTGTTGGACTGGGTTTAACTGCTGCAATGTGTCAGGCACTTGGCGGCATTATTGCCAAACCAGTTATGCAAACCAGTGTCGAGCCGGTTGCCGCTTCTGCAATTCGTATGATCAGTGCTTTCATCGCACACTGCGTACTCTGGGTGATTGGCGTTAAAGTTGTACGTGCAACGCAAACCATCACCTGGAAAGTATTTGGCATCACCGCATTAAACGGCTTTTTAGCGATGGCGATTGGTATGACGTTGATTCTGTACGCGCTGCGTGAAGGTAATGTGGGTATGGTGGCTCTGCTTTCTTCAACAACGCCGATCATGTTGCTGCCACTACTGTGGGTTTACACCAAGAAACGCCCCAATCGCTTTGCTTGGCTAGGGGCTGCCTTAGCAGTTATAGGTACTGGAATCCTTGTGCAGTAGTCGAGCTCAATAGCTCAAAACTGATCGAGCACAGAATTACAGACATAAAAAAGCCCGAGTCGAACTCGGGCTTTTATCATTCTGAATCGTCAGTTAATTACTTAACTAGCACTTCACCAGACATTTCTGCAGGGATTTCTAAACCCGCAAGAGAAAGCATTGTTGGTGCAAGGTCAGACAGTTTGCCGCCTTCTTTGAACTCAACCGCTTTGTCACCTACGTAGATCAGAGGTACTGGTAGGTTAGTGTGAGCAGTGTGAACGCCGCCCGTTGCTGGGTCGATCATCATTTCTGCGTTACCGTGGTCCGCAGTAATTAGCATTTGACCGCCAACTTCTTTGATTGCTTCAACCACTTTACCAACGCTTTCGTCTAGCGCTTCGATAGCTTGCTCAGCCGCTTCGTAAACGCCAGTGTGACCAACCATATCTGCGTTCGGGTAGTTACAGATGATAGTGTCGTACTTACCAGACTTGATAGCCGCAACCATCTTCTCAGTTAGTTCTGGAGAGCTCATTTCTGGCTGCATGTCGTAAGTTGCTACTTTTGGAGAAGCAACAAGTTGACGCTCTTCGCCTTCGAATTCGTTCTCAATACCACCGTTGAAGAAGAAGGTTACGTGCGCGTATTTCTCTGTTTCAGAGATACGTAGCTGAGTTTGACCTTGTTTAGATAGCCACTCACCGTAAGTGTTTTCTAGAGACGCTGGTGGGAATGCGATTGCTAGAGGGATGTCAGCCGCGTATTGAGTCAGCATCACGAAGTTGATTGCTGGGAATACTGCGCGCTCGAAGCCATCAAATGCAGGAACGAATGCACGAGTGATTTGACGTGCACGGTCAGCACGGTAGTTCATGAAGATAACTGCGTCGCCATCTTGCATGATTGCGTCTTCTTGACCTTCCGCTTTGATAGCCGTTGCTTTAACAAACTCATCGTTTTCTTCACGAGCGTAAGCCGCTTCTAGACCTGCAACTGCAGTTTCAGCTGTGAACTCAGCTTTAGCTTGAGTTAGAAGATCGTAAGCAACTTGAACGCGATCCCAGTTGTTGTCGCGGTCCATTGCGTAGTAACGACCTACTAGAGAAGCAACACGACCTTTACCTAGTTTTGCAAATAGGTCTTGGAAACGTTGTAGTGAGTTTTCAGCACTACGTGGTGGTGTGTCACGGCCGTCTAGGAAGCAGTGTAGGTAGATTTTCTCAGCGCCACGAGCTGCAGCCATTTCAACTGCTGCGTAGATATGGTCTTCGTGAGAGTGAACACCACCTGGAGACATAAGACCCATGATGTGTACTGCTTTTTCAGCTTTTACAGCAGAGTCGATAGCTTCAACTAGTGCCGCTGTCTCAGCGAACTCACCGTCAGCGATAGACTTAGTGATACGAGTTAGATCTTGGTATACAACGCGACCTGCACCGATGTTGGTATGACCAACTTCTGAGTTACCCATTTGGCCATCAGGTAGACCGACGTCCATACCTGAAGCAGAGATTAGAGTGTTAGGGTTGTTCGCAATCAGTGCATCCATTACTGGTGTTTTAGCATTTGCAATTGCGTTACTTGCTGTGTCTTCACGGTAACCGTAACCGTCAAGGATAACTAGAGCCAATGGCTTCTTAGCAGACATAGTGATGACCTCATCAAATTTAAGTAACTTTCGGTGTAGAGCTTCGTTGCTCCATCTAACCTTGAAACAAAACTAGCGTAATTTTACTACACTTTTTAACCAAAACTGTAGGTTAAGATCAAATAATGTTTGCGATTTATTGTTGCTATCTTACAAGTTAGCAAGCAATCCGACCTAGTCAGCAAACGTGTTCCACAAGCATAGTCACTTTCAAGACGCTTTGTACCACCACCGAAATACTTTGGTGAAAAACTTTTTGTTGTGACCCATTGTGCGCCTTTTCGACCAGAAGTGAAGTCAATTACGCCGATTGAATTGATAGGAGGAAGTGATAATAAGATTGCATGAATGACAAGTTTGGAAGAGCTCACCGGAAGCGATTAGATCTCAATTATTCGTTAGAAAATTTTAACCCTCTCGCCTAAGACGACTATCCCCGCTATACTCCTGCTTTATTTTTCCGCCAACAGTGCAAGAGCTCAAGACATGCAAGAGTACATTGATTTTTTCCAACAGAACATGATTCTATCTTTGGTTTGGGTAGGCCTTCTTGTCGCATTTATCATGAACATCGTGAAATCAGCGACGGCTGCATATAAAGAAGTGAACGTAAACCAACTGACTCACCTAATGAACCGTGAAAACGGTGTAGTAGTGGATATCCGCTCTAAAGATGAGTTCAAACAGGGTCATATCACCGACGCACTTCACATTTTACCATCAGACATCAAAGCTGGTAACTTCGGTAGCCTTGAAAACCGTAAATCAGACCCAATCATTGTGGTATGCAAAACGGGTCAAACCGCTCAAGAAAGCGCAAACCTACTAGCGAAAGCTGGCTTTGAAAATGTAAGCCTACTGAAAAATGGCCTGATTGCGTGGAGTGAAGCAAACCTACCTCTAGTACGTGGTAAGAAATAACCTTCAAGCCCTGACAGGTATAAACTGAGTAAATAGAAAGCAGTTGAAGCACTAAGTTGTGATGCCTTGCACGTAATACGCGCTTCATCTAGTCATATTAGATTTGCTCAGTTAGTCTCAAGACATATTTAAGGGTTTAGAGGTATCTAGGCCCAACAAACGATTATTTAAGGATTTAAAAATGGCTGAAGCAGCACCACAAGAAGCACAACAAAACTTCGCAATTCAACGTATCTTCCTAAAAGATGTATCTTTCGAAGCACCTAACTCTCCAGTTATCTTCCAAAAAGAGTGGAACCCAGACGTTAAACTGGATCTAGACACTCAAAGCCGTGAGCTAGGTGAAGGCGTTTACGAAGTAATCCTACGTCTAACAGTAACAGTGAAGAACGAAGAAGAAACAGCATTCCTATGTGAAGTTCAACAAGGTGGTATCTTCACTGCGGACAAGATGGAAGCAGGTCAACTAGCTCATTGCCTAGGCGCATTCTGCCCTAACATCCTATTCCCATACGCTCGTGAAACTATCTCAAGCCTAGTTGTAAAAGGTACGTTCCCTCAACTGAACCTAGCGCCAGTTAACTTCGATGCGCTATTCATGAACTACCTACAGCAGCAAGCTCAGCAAGGCGAAGGCGAAGCTCAAGCGTAATTTAAACCGTTCTTGACGCACGACGGCAACGTGGTGTGGGACAATGTAAAAAGCGAAATCAAAATGCACAAAGCGTCCATCAGAAAGATGCATTGTGCATTTTTTGTTTCTGCCTTGTAATTAGGTGCGAATCGGCGCCATTTACAGGTGGTAATTACTTGATTTGGTATTATCATTCAGAAAAAACAACGATCAGGCGGTAGCATGACACAAGCAAATACGAACAATGCCTACGGTAAAGACATTGCGATGACAGTGATTGGCGCTGGCTCTTACGGAACATCTCTAGCGATTTCTCTCGCTCGTAACGGTGCAAATGTGATCCTTTGGGGTCATGAGCAAGAGCATATGGCTCGTCTTGAGGCAGATCGCGCTAACCATGAATTCTTACCAGGTATCGACTTTCCTGAAAGCTTGATTGTTGAATCCGATCTAGAGAAAGCGGTTCAAGCAAGCCGTGATCTACTCGTTGTTGTTCCAAGCCATGTATTTGGAATTGTGCTAAACAGCCTTAAACCATTCCTACGTGAAGACTCTCGTATTTGTTGGGCAACGAAAGGCCTAGAACCAGAAACCGGCCGCCTTCTAAAAGAAGTCGCATTTGATGTGATTGGTGAAAACTACTCTCTAGCCGTTTTATCGGGACCTACCTTTGCAAAAGAACTCGCAATGGGTATGCCAACCGCTATCTCAGTGGCTTCTCCCGACGCTGGCTTTGTTGCCGACCTACAAGAGAAAATCCACTGTAGTAAAACTTTCCGCGTGTACGCAAACAACGACTTTATCGGCATGCAACTTGGTGGCGCGGTGAAAAACGTTATCGCGATTGGTGCAGGCATGTCCGACGGTATTGGCTTTGGTGCCAACGCTCGTACTGCATTGATCACCCGAGGCTTAGCAGAAATGAGCCGCCTTGGCGCAGCGCTTGGCGCTCAACCAGAAACCTTTATGGGGATGGCAGGACTGGGCGATCTAGTCTTAACTTGTACAGATAACCAATCACGTAACCGTCGCTTTGGTTTAGCATTGGGACAAGGCAAGGATGTCGACACCGCTCAGGAAGAAATCGGTCAGGTAGTTGAAGGCTACCGAAACACCAAAGAGGTGTGGATGCTTTCCCAACGTATGGGCGTTGAGATGCCAATTGTTGACCAAATTTATCAAGTATTGTATCAAGGAAAAGATGCACACCTGGCAGCACAAGATTTACTTGCGCGTGACAAAAAATCAGAGGGAAAGTAGCACTCTAGCTCCCCTTTTTCCTCAGGAGAGGAAGGATAATAAAGTCGTAATAACACTGTCGGGACAAGGAAGAACCACTCAGGATATTGAGAATGAAGCACTGCGAAAAACAAAAAGTTTGGAATAAGATCGTATCTGAAGCCCGTGAGATGTCAGAACAAGAGCCAATGCTGGCCAGTTTCTACCACGCAACCATCATCAAACATGATAGTTTGTGTGCGGCGTTAAGTTATATCTTAGCCAACAAGTTAAACACCGCGTCTATGCCAGCCATGGCTGTTCGGGAAGTAGTGGAAGAAGCATTTGCTGCAGACCCTACCATCACCGATGGTGCCGCTTGTGACATTTGTGCCACGGTTAATCGCGACCCAGCTGTTTCAATGTACTCAATGCCATTACTATACCTAAAGGGCTACCACGCTCTACAAGGTTACCGAGTGGCAAACTGGCTGTGGAAGCAAGGTCGTCACGCTCTTGCGACTTATCTACAAAACCAGATTTCTGTAGCATGTCAGGTGGATATTCACCCTGCAGCGCGCATTGGTAGTGGTATCATGCTAGACCATGCGACCGGCATTGTGATTGGTGAAACGGCCGTTGTCGAAAACGACGTATCTATTCTGCAAGATGTCACCCTAGGTGGTACCGGTAAAGAATGCGGTGACCGTCACCCGAAGATTCGCGAAGGCGTAATGATCGGCGCTGGAGCAAAAATTCTTGGCAACATTGAAGTTGGCGAAGGCGCAAAAATCGGCTCTTGCTCTGTCGTGCTGCAACCCGTACCACCGCATACAACAGTAGCAGGCGTTCCCGCAAAAATTGTCGGTCGTCCAAAAACGGACAAACCTTCATTAGACATGGATCAGGGCTTTAATGGCAAATCGCAGAGCTTTATTCATGGAGACGGTATTTAAACACCTCTCGACTTTTTCTTAATGTTAGTGTGGTAGGTTGTAATCAAGTGAAAGAACGTAATTCTGTTGTCACCCGCTCTGCGGTTATTTTAGCTTGCGCATTATCTGCCACATTCTCCAGCTCAACTTTTGCAGCGAGCCAGCAAGAGTTAAAGGGCGTAAAAAGCGAAATTAATCGTCAACAACAGTCACTTACCTCCCAAGAAAAAAAACTGAATGACTTACAAAAGTCGTTAAAAGATCAAGAGCTTGGTATATCAAAGCTTGAGCGAGATATTAAACAAACGAAATCGGAACTCGCAAAAGCAGATCAAAATATCAATAAATTGGAAGAGAAGATTTCTCTGCAAGAAGCGCAACGCCAAGCCCAAGAGGAACAACTCAAACAGCTGATTCAAACCTACTATGTCACTGAACGAGCTAAAGCTAATGGTCACCTTTTAAATGAAGGCATTGAAGAAGACCGCATTAGTCAGTATTTCCAACACCTTGCTAAAGCTCGTTCAGAAGTCATTGATGCGATAAGCAAAATTACAGAAGAGTTGGCACACAATAGAAATCAGCTTGAGCTTGAAAAAACGCAAATTGAGAACTTGTTGAAACAACAATCTCAAAAGCGTGCGTCATTAGCCTCAACACAATCCAACCGAAAAAAAACGTTGGGGAACATTCAAAAGAACATCAAAGACGACAAGCGTTACTTGGCTGAACTGCAACGCAACGAAACCCGATTGAAAGCAGAAATAGCAAAGGCTGCCAAACGCAACGCCGTCCCGATGGATGGTATTGCTAAGCAAAGAGGCAAGCTACCGTGGCCTCTCAAAGGACGTGTTTTGCATAGCTTCGGTACCAAGCAAACAGGTCAAGTAAACTGGAAAGGCATGGTGTTATCTGCCAGCTACGGCCAGCAAGTGAAAGCGGTCTATTCAGGTACCGTGGTATTTGCCGAATACCTACGCGGTTACGGTCTAGTGGTACTTCTCGACCACGGCAAGGGTGACATGACGCTATATGGCTACAACCAAGCTCTGACTAAGAAAGAGGGCGACAAGGTTACTGCTGGCGAAGTGATAGCTCTCGCGGGGGATACCGGTGGTCAAGACAGAGCTTCACTCTACTTCGAAATCCGCCGGAACAGCGAAGCGCAAAATCCAAAATCTTGGTTAAAACGTTTATAACTACCGTTTGTCATTGCAGTTTATAAACCGATAATTAAATACAAAGGAGCCAATCGGCTCCTTTGTTGTATTCACATTTAGAAAAACGCTAGGCGTAATGAGTCTCTACTGCGTCGATAAAGGCACTGACATCATCTTTACTTAACGCATTGATACCCGCTGCAGCTTCTCGGCCGCCACCAGTTGGGAACTGCCCACACACAGCCACGGCACCTTGCTTGTTATTCAACGGTGCGCGAAGAGAAACCGTGTAAGTGCCATCAGTATTTTCAGTTAATACCGCATGCGCAGAGTCTGGGTTTTGGTTTGCAAGCCAGTTGCCATAAACGCCACTGATTCGGCGTGATGCCGCGTTGTTTGGCAATTCAAACAGCTTGAGCTTAGCGCTTTCATGAGTTGCTGGAATCGCTAATGCCGCGTCCATATCTTGCTGATAAGCCGATTGCAATTTGTAGTAAGGTGAGGCTTTATCTGCAATCACATCGAATGGTGACACGTATTGCTTCAACGCTTGGTACAAATCGGCAGGATGAAAGTGGAGGTCATCAACTTTAGAGCCGTAGCCGTTGTAGTTAATCAATGTACCCAGCTCTTTTAACTGCGCCTTTTGCTCTGCACTGAGTCCAACTTTATCTGCCAGCGCATCGGCTCTAGCAATCAAGTTATCGCCATAAGCGGCGGTGATTGCCCATAAATGGAAGCGACCACCTAATAATTGGTCAACTATCAAAGCAGTACAAATATTGGCATCAAGATCGATGTGCGCATCCAAATTACCATGCTGAGGTATCTCTCCCGCTTTGTGGTGATCTGCATAAAACACGTGTGCGCCTTGAGCCAAAGCTTGCTCTAGACCAGCCATGTTCTTTTCCATTGAAATGTCCAACACTGTTAGCTCATCGCCCGCTTGCACTTCCACTTTTTCCACCAGCTTGATGTCGCGCTTAACGCCCGTCACCAACTCAGCATCGATTGGGTCGGCTAAACGCAGTTGCAGTAATGCGATGATGCCGTCAGCATCGCCATTAAAAATGTCGTAGTTCATTGGTCGATAATTCCTGTATCGAGAGTCATACCCAACGGATGGTTTGGGCGTGCATGAATCCTATTGTGCGAAATGAGCACAGCAAGTCAACTCGAGGAGGGAGCTGAAAATGAGAGCTGCGCTCTAAACTTTAAGCGTAGAACCATACTCTCATTTTCTAGATTTAATAAGGAGGGAAAATAGTATTAACTGTGCAGTCGGCTCACCGCTTCTTCAAGCAGCAGTAGTTGTTCCATGCCCTGCTCGGTCGCCACAGGCTTAACCACGTTAAGCATTTGCAGCATGCCCTGTTTTACCATTTGCTCGGTGATTTCGGTCTTTGGAGACATTGCCGATTGGTAAGCTAACCAACTACACGCAATAAGGTGCAGCGTGCATACCAGTGACTTCAACTGTTCTTGGTCAACATTCAGCAGCTTTAACGCCACAAACTCTTGCATGATCGCAATCAGGTTTGCTTGCAGCTTCTCTTGAACATCCATGTATTCATCATGTAACTGCTCATCTCGAGACAGAATTTCTGGTAAGTTTGCGTAGAAAAAACGGTACTTCCACATCAAAGTGAAGATCGAGTCGAGGTAGCTTTTCAGCATGGTCAGACTTTCTTGAGAACCTTGGATTGGAGTAAATCGTTCTAGTAGCTCTGCAGAATAAAGTGCAAAGATCTCGCGTACGATTTCTTGTTTATTACGGAAATGGTAGTAGAGATTGCCTGGACTAATTTCAATATGGTCAGCAATGTGATTCGTCGTAATATTGCGCTCACCATGTTGATTAAACAACTCCAGTGCGGCATAGACAATTTTGTCGCGCGTTTTCATGGTTATCGTATTCCCTCTTCATTAACCTTTCGAGTATAGCGACTTCACTTTGGTAGGTCGATAGAGGGCAAAAATACAGCAACATAGCAGACCAGTTATACGCCAACAGCGCTTCTATTTTCGGCCGGCTATGAGCAATAACACTAAGCGATTGGGAATGGGAAAGCCGTCACTTGGTCAATATGATCACAACCCAATGCCAGCATGATCAAGCGGTCAACCCCCAGGGCTACACCAGCGCAATCTGGCAAGCCAGCTTCTAATGCACCAATCAAATGGTAATCGATCGGCTGTGGTTTCAAGCCCATTTCCAGACGCTTAGCGTTATCTTGTTCAAAGCGCGCCAATTGCTCTTTCGGGTTGTCCAACTCATGGAAACCGTTCGCCAGCTCAATGCCTTTGAAGTACACCTCGAAGCGATCCGCTACTCGGTTGTCTTGCGGATTGATCTTTGCCAGCGCCGCTTGCGATGCAGGGAAGTCATAAACAAATGCCGGAACTTGCTGACCAATCTTGGCTTCGACACCAATGCTGAACAACAATTGCAGCAAAGTATCACGGTCTTCTTCAGGCTCGGCAATATCACTCAGCCCTAGTTTAGCCGCCACCGCTTTTAGCTCTTGCATTGAGCCTTCTAGTGGGCACACGCCGAGCACATCAATAAAGGCTTGCTGGTAAGTCATACGCTCCGCTGCGCCACACTTCAATACTAGTTGTAGCAGGTCGTCCATCTCATCCATCAGCTTGTGGTGATCAAAACCAATACGGTACCACTCCAACATGGTGAACTCAGGGTTGTGGTGACGACCGTTCTCCTCATTACGGAATGCTTTGTTGATTTGATAGATACAACCACTGCCCGCAGCGAGCAAACGCTTCATGTGGAACTCTGGGCTAGTCATGAAAAACAGCTTGCTACCATCCGCATAACCAGGGCCGACAAACTCAGTCTGAAAGGTATGCAAATGGATGTCTGTCACTGTCGCGTGACTCATGGCTGGCGTGTCCACTTCCATCACCTGTCGCTCGGCAAAGAATTGACGAATGTCGGTGATCAACGCGGCACGTTGACGAAGTTGTTCCATAGACGCAGTAGGCTGCCAGTTGGTTTGCATAACAAAACTCTCAGTACATTAATGAGCGGGGAAAATAGCAATTTTGGCATGCTTTGCCTAGTTCATCGAGGGGGGAAATTGCTCAAATGTGATTGAGTAAATACGAATAACAATCGATTAAAATTGAAGCAAGCATTCCACGTTCTACAGTACAAAAAACATTCACAACTAAGCCTATTATCAATGATACTAATGTCGCGCAACAGAAGTGCAACATTGATAGAAATTACGTTTGTATGTCATGCGTTTCGTGCCGTGATAGCAGTCACATAACCTAGAATTTCTATGCTCTTGTGTGCATTACCGGAGAAAAAACCCAAATACATCAATTTTTCTGCCACAAGCCTCCCCTACACTAACCCTACTACTTTTGAGGGATAGCCCAAAAAGGCCTTCCTCACACCCACAATAACAAGCGGATTTCCGCAATCACACACTGGAGGATAACTGTGCAAATTATCACCACAGATATCGCAGTCATCGGCGCAGGCGGCGCTGGTCTTCGTACTGCTATTGCAGCGGCTGAAGCAAACCCGGACTTAGAAGTAGCACTTATTTCTAAAGTTTACCCAATGCGCTCCCATACGGTTGCTGCAGAAGGTGGCTCAGCAGCAGTTATCAAGGATGAGGATAGTTTAGACAATCACTTCAACGATACCGTTGGCGGTGGTGACTGGCTATGTGAACAGGACGTTGTTGAATACTTTGTAGAGAACGCGACTCGCGAAATGATCCAAATGGAGCAATGGGGTTGCCCATGGAGTCGTAAAGAGAACGGTGAAGTCAACGTACGCCGCTTTGGTGGTATGAAGGTTGAACGTACTTGGTTCGCTGCAGATAAAACTGGCTTCCACATGCTTCACACGCTATTCCAGACGTCGATGAAGTACGACAACATCAAGCGCTTTGATGAGTACTTTGTTGTCGACTTGCTTGTTGATGAAGGTGAAGTACAAGGTCTGATTGCAATCCACATGTCTGAAGGTGAACTAGTTACGATTAAAGCGAAGTCTGTCGTACTAGCAACAGGTGGCGCAGGTCGCGTTTACCACTGTAACACCAACGGCGGTATCGTAACGGGCGACGGCATGGCGATGGCTTACCGTCACGGCGTTCCTCTACGTGATATGGAATTCGTTCAGTACCACCCTACTGGTCTTCCTGGCACAGGTATCCTGATGACCGAAGGTTGTCGTGGTGAAGGCGGTATCATCGTTAACAAAGACGGCTACCGTTACCTACAAGATTACGGCATGGGCCCAGAGACTCCTGTGGGCGAGCCGAAAAACAAATACATGGAACTTGGTCCTCGTGACAAAGTTTCTCAAGCTTTCTGGCACGAACAACAGAAAGGCAACACCATCAAACACCCTCTTGGTGATGTGGTGCATCTAGACCTTCGCCACCTAGGTGAAGAGTACCTACAAGAGCGTCTGCCATTCATCTGTGAACTAGCAAAAGCTTACGTGAACGTTGACCCAGCAAAAGAGCCAATTCCAATTCGTCCAACCGTTCACTACACCATGGGTGGTATTGAAACCAACGGCGAATGTGAAACTCGCATTAAAGGTCTGTTCGCAGTCGGTGAATGTGCGTCTGTTGGTCTGCACGGTGCAAACCGTCTAGGTTCTAACTCGCTGGCTGAGTTCGTGGTATTTGGTCGCGTTGCGGGTGAACAAGCCGTGAAACGTGCTGCCGAATTCAAAGGCTGGAACGAAGAGTCTATCGCTGCTCAAGTGAAAGCGGTTGAAGCACGTATCGAAGCACTGATGAACCAAGAAGGCGAAGAAAACTGGGCAGATATCCGTACTGAAATGGGTCACACCATGGAAGCGGGTTGTGGTATCTACCGCCAAGAAGACTTGATGCAAGCAACCATTGAGAAAATCACTGAGCTGAAAGAGCGTTACAAGAAAATCAGCATCAAAGACAAAGGCAAAGTGTTCAACACTGACCTTCTATACGCTATCGAAGTGGGTTACGGCCTAGAAGTAGCAGAAGCGATGGTTCACTCAGCAATCCTACGTAAAGAATCTCGTGGTGCGCACCAACGTCTAGACGACGGTTGCACTGAGCGTGACGATGAGAACTTCCTGAAACACTCACTCGCATTCTTCCAAGAAGATGCAGCACCAAGCATCGACTACAGTAACGTGAAGATCACTAAATCTCAGCCAAAAGCACGTCTATACGGTGAAGCGGCAGAGAAAGCAGCTGCTGCAGAGAAAGCCGCTGAAGCAGAAGCGAAGAGCGCAGAGGAGCAAGCATAATGTCAGCAAACCGCATTCAAAAAGTAGACATTCTGCGTTACGACCCTGAGAAGGACGCGGAACCATACAAACAAACATTCGAAGTTCCATTTGATGAAACCATGTCCGTACTTGATGCACTTGGTTACATCAAAGATCACCTAGACAAAGATCTGTCTTACCGCTGGTCTTGTCGTATGGCGATCTGTGGTTCTTGCGGCATCATGGTAAACAACGTGCCTAAGCTCGCTTGTAAGAGCTTCCTACGTGATTACCCGAATGGCGTAACTATCGAGCCACTTGCAAACTTCCCAATCGAGAAAGACTTGATCGTTGATATGACGCCGTTCATCGAGCGCCTAGAAGCTATCAAGCCTTACATCATCGGTAACGACCGCAAACCAGAAGACGGCACAAACCTACAAACACCAGAGCAAATGGCGAAATACAAGCAGTTTGCTGGCTGTATCAACTGTGGTCTTTGCTACGCAGCCTGTCCTCAGTTTGGTTTGAACCCTGAGTTCATCGGCCCTGCAGCACTGACTCTGGCACACCGTTACAACCTAGACAGCCGTGACAACGGTAAAGCCGAGCGTATGAAGCTGATCAACGGCGAAAACGGCGCTTGGGGTTGTACGTTTGTTGGTTACTGTTCTGAAGTTTGTCCGAAGAGCGTAGATCCTGCAGCGGCAGTAAACCAAGGCAAAGTGGAGTCTTCTATGGACTTCGTGATTGCGATGTTGAAACCTGATGGTTCACCAAAGAAAGTGGAGGCATAAGGATGAGCAACCGTAAACCTTACGTTCGCGAAATAAAACGCACATGGTGGAAGAACCATCCTTTCTACCGCTTCTACATGGTACGTGAAGCAACGGTGCTTCCTCTGATCCTATTCACGATCTTCCTAACAGTCGGCCTAGGCTCACTAGTGAAAGGGCCTGAAGCTTGGCAAAGTTGGTTGGACTTCATGGCGAACCCTATCGTCGTAGCAATCAACATCGTTGCTCTACTAGGTAGCCTGTTCCACGCACAAACCTTCTTCAGCATGATGCCACAGGTAATGCCAATTCGCCTGAAAGGCAAACCAGTGGATAAGAAAATCATCGTTCTGACTCAGTGGGCAGCGGTCGCGTTCATCTCACTGATCGTTCTCATCGTGGTGTAAGGAGCTTTAGTAATGAAACCGAATTATAGTGTTAACACAGCACCAAAGCGTTCTGATGAGCCAATTTGGTGGGGTCTATTTGGCGCCGGTGGTACTTGGTTTGCGATGATCACGCCAATCACGGTATTAGTACTGGGTATCCTAGTTCCACTAGGCATCATTGATGCAGAAGCAATGAGCTACGAGCGCGTATCTGAGTTCGCGACTAGCATCATTGGTGCACTGTTCATCATCGGTACACTAGCACTACCAATGTGGCATGCAATGCACCGTGTACACCACGGCATGCACGACCTAAAATTCCACACTGGTGTGGTAGGTAAGATCGCATGTTACGCGTTTGCAGGCCTTATCTCTGCACTCGCAGTTATCTTTATCTTCATGATCTAAGAATCTGAAGAAAATGAAAAAAGCTGGCACCTCGCCAGCTTTTTTATTGCCTGTAACTCGTGTTTGAATGCCAAGCGCTACTCAATAAAGGTCGCGATTTCATCCAGTGACTTTTTGTGCATCGCATGTTCTGGAATGGTCGCATCTTCTTCCGGATAGCCCGTCACAATCAACATATATGGACGGTCGGCATCGTTGTCTCGCCCACAAATCTTGCTCAAGAAACTCATCGGCTTTGGCGTGTGAGTCAGCGTCCCCAGCCCTGCATTGTGCAGTGCTTGAAGCAAAAAGCCTGTGGCAATCCCTACTGACTCGTGCACGTAATAATTGGTTTGCTCCCCATCGTTACTCATGCCGCCCTTCTTCTGCGAAAACACCGCGATCAACCACGGTGCTTTTTCTAGATAAGACTTGCTGGCATTGGTACCTAGAGGTTTCAGTGCATCTAGCCATTCTTGCCCTGCTCTCCCTTCATAGAAAGAACGCTCTAACTCTTCGGCGGCTTGGCGGATCTGGCCTTTCACTTCCACACTATTAATCGCAACAAAATGCCAAGGCTGATGGTTTGCCCCACTCGGAGCTGTACCTGCCGCTCGAATACAGTGCTCAATGACTTCTTTCGCCACTGGGCGGTCGGAGAAGCTACGAATCGAATGACGGCGTTGAAGTTGCTCAAGATTATGTACAGCTCTTGCCGCCATTTCTTGCGGAGGATATTCCACAAAATCGATGAGTGGATGATGTTGTTCTTGAGTCGACATAGTGCTTCCTTGCGCTTGTTGGGTGTTGATTCACTATAGCCACAAATTTCACCCTCGCCTTTTAATCTTCATAAAATCAATGTGATATTGAGATAAAGCGCAAATATTCATCGACAAATGACAGGCAAAATAAGGAAGAGTGACAGGCAATAAAAAAGGCCGCCAAAGCGACCTTTTCCATATGATACGTTTGGGTGAAACTATTTCACACGACCTACGTATTCACCAGTACGAGTGTCAACTTTGATCACTTCGCCAATTGCGATGAATAGTGGAACACGAACAACAGCGCCAGTTGCTAGTGTAGCTGGTTTACCACCAGTACCTTGAGTATCACCTTTCAGACCTGGATCTGTATCTGTAACTTCTAGCTCAACGAAGTTTGGTGGCGTAACCGTAATTGGGTTACCGTTCCAAAGTGTGATCATGCAAGTGTTGTTTTCTACCAACCATTTAGCGTTTTCACCAACCGCTTTCGCGTCTGCAGCGATCTGCTCGAAAGTTTCGTTGTTCATAAAGTGGTAGAATTCGCCGTCTGAATATAGATAATCTAGATCGATATCCATTACGTCTGCCACTTCACAAGTGTCACCAGACTTGAATGTTTTCTCTAGCACTTTACCAGAAAGAAGTTTACGAATTTTAACGCGGTTGAACGCTTGGCCTTTACCTGGTTTAACGTATTCGTTTTCCAGGATTACACAAGGCTCGTTATCAAGCATTAACTTAAGGCCGCCTTTAAATTCATTGGTGCTAACTGTAGCCATTTTGTCCTCTTACATTCTTAGAGCTAAATTCAATGCCGCACATAATAACCCGAAAAGTCGAATCTGTTGAGCAAAACTGGCTCAAACAGTTAGCGAATGGGATCTCTGATCCTGCAAAACTGCTAGAAATGTTGGAAATTGATCCATCGCCATGGCAAGACGGGTTTGCTGCGCGCAAGCTGTTTGCACAGCGTGTACCGCAAAGTTTTGTCGATAGGATGGAAAAAGGCAATCCTTACGATCCACTTTTACGCCAAGTATTACCTTTGAGTGCTGAGTTTGAGGTACATGACGGTTATTCCAATGACCCATTGGACGAGCAAGATAACGACATCCCCGGACTACTGCATAAATACCACAATCGCGCTTTGATGATCGTGAAAGGTGGCTGCGCCGTAAACTGTCGATATTGCTTCCGTCGCCACTTCCCTTATCAAGAGAATAAAAGTGGTAAACAAGCTTGGAGCAAATGCCTAGAATACATGGCGCAAAGACCTGAGTTAAACGAAGTGATCTTCTCCGGCGGCGATCCGTTAATGGCCAAAGACGATGAGATTCACTGGCTATTGGAGCACATCGCACAAATCCCACATATCAAACGCCTACGTATTCACAGTCGTTTGCCTGTCGTGATCCCTGCTCGTATTACTGACGAATTGTGCCAGCTACTTCGTGCTTCTCGCCTACAGATCCTCTTGGTGACTCACATCAATCACGCCAACGAAATCAACGCTGAATTTTCTGCTCAAATGGCCAAGTTAAAGCAAGCTGGTGTGACTTTGCTGAACCAAGGTGTATTGCTGAAAGGTGTCAATGACAACGTAGAAGCACAAGTTGCCCTCAATGAGGCTTTGTTTGACAGTGGCATTTTGCCGTATTACCTGCACGTCTTGGATAAAGTACAAGGCGCTGCGCACTTCTTTGTTTCTGATGATAAAGCTAAAGAAATCATGCGCGGTGTCATTACACGTGTTTCTGGTTACTTGGTACCTAAGCTAGCCCGAGAAATCGGCGGCCGCCCAAGCAAAACGCCACTGGATTTGCACTTGGAGTAGCGTGTTGCTCGTATAGGATTTTATCGTAACAAATAAAAGCTTTTGTTCGATCGGACGGTCTTATCTATGCATACTCCGACAATCTTGGAGGTTAAGATGCAAGCAACTTTTGAACAATTATTCGATCTTGGCCCATTCAGCTGGCCTGCGTTAGCCTGTTGCGCCATCAACGGCTTAATGATCGGTATAGAGCGCCAAACTCGCGGTAAGCCTGTTGGTATTCGAACCGCAATTCTCGTTATCTCTGGTACTTACCTGTTTATGTCGATGGCGGTTTCACTCTCGCCAAACACTCTCGATCAAGCTCGCGTACTTGGCCAGATCATCACTGGCGTTGGCTTCTTAGGTGCAGGGGTGATGATGACGCAAGACGGTAAAATTCACGGCGTGACTTCCGCGGCAGTGATTTGGGTCTTGGCGGGGCTAGGGTTGATGATTGGGTTAGGCTACTTATCGCAATCGATCATCATTACCGTGTTGGCGCTGACCGTATTACTTGGCGTAGATAGAGCAGAAAACCGTGTTAAAGCGCTACGTCGTGGCGTACACCAGAAAATGCAGCAACGAAAAACGCCTACGCGTTTAATCAAATAAACAACACTATAAAAAAGACCCCGACATCATGCCGGGGTCTTTTTGTATCTGGTATTTATCGTAAGAGATCGCTTAATTTATTTCGCGAAGTTTACGATTGGGAAACACTTGAAGAAACCGTTGTCTGCACAGTTTAGAAGACCAATTTGCACACCGTCAATTTGGTCAGTCATGTTGAAGAAACCTAGCTGGAAGTTAGATTTTTTAGAGATACTTGCCAGACCGATATCTGCCATTGTGTAACCTTCAGAGTAGTTCACCGCACTCCAGTTCAAACCTTCAACGTTGTTAGTCACGTTTACCGCACCTAGGTTAAGACCGGTTGTTTGGCCTTGGTTCCAGTTGAATAGACCTAGCGAAACACCTTTCATTTCTTGGTTTACTTTAGACGCACCAAAGAAAAGGCCGAAGTTAACACCCGTTGTGCGGTCTGTTTCAGACATACCAAGTAGAGAGAAGTCGACACCTTTCACTTCGTTCACTTGACCGTGAAGAACCGCAAGACGAACACCACCAACAGAAGAGTTAGAAGGTGCGTTAGTGTTATCGATAGTCGAGAACATAACTGGCGTGCTGTCAGCAAGAGCAACAGGTGAAGCAATAGCGGCTGCAACAGCCAATGACGTCATAAGCTTTTTCATTTTCATCTCCATGGGGAATAATCACTTTACAACATAGTGTAATGTACAAATTTTGCGCCATTTTAACTCAATAAATGTTAGCTGGAAGTCATATTTAACTCTCTGACAAATAAAGCAATTAATTCATCATAATTATTTATCTGCATTTTCCCTGACGATTTACGCACAATACCCGCACAATTGCGTATTTTTATATCAACTTACCCCATTCTATTGCTCAGAATAAGTTAAGGAACTCAATGCCATATTGGAGGTAAAAACGAAGGTTAACCTTCTCAAACGCCTGCTTTTTCTCGCGCCAAAAACAGCAGATGCAAAAAAGCCGAGGCATCCACCTCGGCTTATCGAACTTTATCGGTAGTCTAGCTCAACGCTCTATGGCTTTAGAACAAGGAGAGCACGCGCAGTTTACGCTAGTAAATGAGCATGCTCGACGCAGTAATTAAGCCTTAGAGCAAAGAGATAGGCTGGCTATTACATCATGCCGCCCATACCACCCATACCGCCCATACCACCCATGTCAGGCATACCTGCGCCGTCTTTTTGTGGTAGGTCAGTAACCATCGCTTCAGTTGTGATCATTAGACCAGCTACTGATGCTGCGAATTGTAGTGCGCTACGAGTTACTTTAGTTGGATCTAGGATACCCATCTCTAGCATGTCGCCGTATTCGCCTGTTGCTGCGTTGTAGCCGTAAGAACCTTCACCCGCTTTCACGTTGTTCGCTACTACTGACTCTTCGTCACCTGCGTTCTTCGTGATTTGACGGATTGGCGCTTCCATTGCACGTAGTGCAACGCGGATACCAACGTTTTGCTCTTCGTTGTCGCCTTCTAGGTCAACAATCTTAGATGCTGCACGGATTAGCGCTACACCACCACCAGCAACAACGCCTTCTTCAACCGCTGCGCGAGTCGCGTGTAGTGCATCTTCTACGCGGTCTTTCTTCTCTTTCATTTCAACTTCAGTTGCTGCACCAACTTTGATCACTGCAACACCGCCTGCTAGCTTAGCAACGCGCTCTTGTAGTTTCTCTTTGTCGTAGTCTGAAGTTGCATCTTCGATTTGCTGACGGATTTGAGCAACACGACCTTGGATCATTGCTTCTTCACCCACGCCATCGATGATGGTTGTGTTTTCTTTTGTGATTGCAACGCGCTTCGCTTGACCTAGGTCTTCTAGTGCTACTTTTTCTAGCTCTAGACCAACTTCTTCAGAAATCACGATACCGCCCGTTAGGATAGCGATGTCTTGTAGCATTGCTTTACGACGGTCACCGAAACCAGGCGCTTTAACTGCTGCTACTTTCACGATGCCGCGCATGTTGTTCACAACTAGTGTTGCTAGTGCTTCACCTTCTACGTCTTCAGCAATGATCAGTAGTGGGCGAGATGCTTTTGCTACTGCTTCTAGTGCTGGAAGAAGTTCACGGATGTTCGATACTTTCTTATCGATCAGAAGGATGAATGGGTTTTCTAGATCAACAGAACCTGCTTCTTGGTTGTTGATGAAGTAAGGAGATAGGTAACCGCGGTCGAACTGCATACCTTCTACTACGTCTAGCTCATCTTGTAGTGCTTGACCTTCTTCAACAGTGATAACACCGTCGCGGCCAACTTTTTCCATTGCTTCAGCAATGATGTTACCTACGCTTGAGTCAGAGTTCGCTGAGATAGTACCAACCTGTGCGATTGCTTTAGTGTCGTTACACTCAACAGAAAGCTCTTTTAGTTGCTCAACCGCTGCGATAACTGCTTTGTCGATACCGCGCTTAAGGTCCATTGGGTTCATACCCGCTGCAACTGCTTTTAGACCTTCGTTTACGATTGCTTGCGCTAGTACGGTTGCTGTTGTTGTACCGTCACCCGCTGCGTCGTTTGCTTTAGACGCAACTTCTTTAACCATTTGTGCGCCCATGTTCTGGAATTTGTCTTCCAATTCAATTTCACGCGCTACTGATACACCATCTTTAGTGATTGTTGGTGCACCAAAAGATTTGTCTAGAACTACGTTGCGACCTTTAGGGCCCAGCGTTACTTTTACTGCGTCCGCTAGAACGTTTACACCTTCTAGCATTTTAACTCGTGCGTCATTACCAAATTTAACGTCTTTAGCAGCCATCTTTAGTTTCCTTTTCTAAATTCTTAAATTTTGATTAGTATTTGAATCTGAGCAAAAAATTACTCAATGATTGCTATTACTCAACGATCGCCATGATGTCGTTTTCAGACATTACTAGCACTTCTTTACCGTCGATCTTTTCAGTCTTAGTGCCGTAGCCTTCAGCGAAGATAACGGTATCACCAACTTTAACGTCCAATGGCAGCACTGTGCCGTTTTCTAGGATGCGGCCTTTACCTACAGCTAGAACAACACCACGTGTCGATTTTTCCGCAGCAGAACCAGTTAGAACGATGCCACCCGCTGACTTTGATTCAACTTCTTTACGTTCTACGATAACTCGGTCATGTAATGGACGAATGTTCATCGGTCGTCTCTCCTGAAAGTTTCCATGTTTATTTGATAATTGCCCGCGTAGGGCACGTGATCACTATATAAGGGGCAAACCCAACGATCCCAAGGGGTAGACGTGATTTTTTTGTGACTTAGTTAAAATAACCAGCAGCCAGGCAACGGTTTGCGTACGAAATGCTCACTCGCCGAGGCAACGGCTTTCTTGTATCCTTGCACTTCCCTCACCAGATAGACGTCAAAAATGCTGGAAAAGAACAAGCCGGACAATCAGGCCCAAGACAAACATGGTTTGCTGACCGCGCCCATTCCCGACACATTACGCAAAATGACCATCCCCATGACCATGGGCATGATCGCGATTTTGATGTTTAACTTGGTTGATACCTTTTTCATTTCACTGTTAGGCACCGAAGCACTGGCGGCAATCAGTTATACCTTCCCAGTGACCTTTGCGGTGAACTGCATCACTATGGGCATTGGTATGGGGCTGTCGACTAATATCGGCCGCTTACTTGGCCAAGGGCAGTCTTCCCAAGCTGCTCGTTTTACCAGTCATGGCTTACTGCTTGCCGTTGCTCTGGTCACTATCGCTTCGACACTGGGCTTCTTTACTATCGAACCTTTGTTTAGCTTCCTTGGCGCAAAAGAAGACTCCATTCCACTGATCAAGCAGTACATGCAAGTCTGGTATCTGACCATTCCTCTGTTAGTGATTCCAATGGCGGGCAACAGTGCCATTCGAGCCACTGGTGACACCAAAACTCCAGCTAAGATCATGATGCTCGCGGGGCTTATTAACGGCATTCTCGACCCTTTACTGATCTTTGGCTATGGCCCTTTCCCTGAGCTCGGTATTCAAGGCGCTGCGATTGCCAGTGCATTCAGTTGGTTTGGTGCGTTGTGCGGTTCTTTCTATGTATTGATCAAACGCGAAAAGCTGCTTGCCGCGCCGCAATGGTCGCTCATCAAACAAGACTGGCAGCAAACGCTCAAGATAGGCACACCCGCCGCTCTCTCGAATGCGATGACGCCACTCTCTGGCGCGATTCTGATGATGATACTTTCCAATCACGGTACCGCAGCGGTGGCAGCTTATGGCGCAGCGCAGCGTATTGAGTCGATCTTGATTCTGGTGTTGATGTCGCTGACCTCTGCACTTACCCCGTTTATGGCGCAAAACTTTGGGGCCAATAACCCTGCTCGCGCATTTTCAGGCTGGTTCCTCAGCATGCGCTTTGCGGTGGTGTTTCAAGGTTTTATCTTCTTGATGATGGTGCCTCTTAGCATTCCTCTTGCTGCACTGTTCTCCCAAGAAGCGGCAGTAAAAGACTTGCTGTGGCATTACCTATTAGTCGTGCCATTTAGCTATGGTTTCCAAGGCATTGTGATGATGTTAGTCAGTGGCTATAACGCGATGCACAAGCCGCTGCGAGCCTTCCAATGGAGCTTTATGCGCTTATTTGTCTTCACTCTGCCCGCGGCGTGGATTGGCAGTCAGCTTTATAGCATCGAAGGCTTGTTTATTGGCATTGCTCTGGGTAACACACTAGGCGGCTTACTAGGTTATCTCTTTGCCCTGCGCGAGCGTCGTATGACATTAGCAGAACACGCGAGCTCTTAGTTCCACATAACGCTAGTCTCAATCTCAGGCGGATTTCAGCTCAGACAAGTTTCAGACAATAAAAAACCGCGGATAACCGCGGTTTTTTTGATTTTGACTTTATCAAGCAGGCTTAGAATAGCTCTTCAGCAACTTGGTATAGGTCGTTGCGTACTGGACGCTTCATGTTCTCAATTGCATCGATGATGTCGTGGTGAACCAGTTGCTCTTTCACGATACCAACACAACGACCGCCGTGGCCTTCCATTAGTAGGTGAACTGCGTAGTTACCCATGCGAGATGCTAGAACACGGTCGAATGCTGTTGGACGACCACCACGCTGGATGTGACCAAGAACCGTGGCGCGAGTCTCACGACCAGTTGCCGCTTCAATCTCTTTCGCTAGTTCGTTCGCATCCATCATCAGCTCAGTTAGTGCGATGATTGCGTGCTTCTTACCTTTAGAGATACCGTCTTGGATGTTACCAATCAGCTTCTCTTTATCTAGGCCAGTTTCTGGAGTAATGATGTACTCACAGCCACCTGCGATTGCAGACATCAGAGTTAGGTCACCACAGTGACGACCCATGATTTCTACGATAGAAATACGCTGGTGAGAAGAAGACGTGTCACGTAGACGGTCGATAGCATCGATAACTGTGTTTAGCGCTGTTAGGTAACCGATTGTGTAATCTGTACCTGCGATATCGTTATCGATTGTGCCTGGTAGACCGATACATGGGTAGCCCATTTCAGTCAGTTTCTTAGCACCCATGTAAGAGCCGTCACCACCGATAACAACTAGTGCATCGATGCCGTGCTTTTTAAGGTTCTCAATCGCTTGTTCACGTACTGCTACTTCCTTGAATTCAGGGAAACGTGCAGAGCCTAAGAATGTACCACCCTTGTTGATCACATCAGAAACGCTAGAACGATCTAGCTGTTCAATGCGGTCTTCGTATAGACCTAGGTAGCCATCGTAAACACCGTAAACTTCCAATCCCTCAGATAGTGCTGTACGAACTACGCCGCGTACTGCAGCGTTCATACCAGGTGCGTCACCGCCACTTGTTAAAACACCGATCTTCTTAATCATGCTCACCCTCGATCTTTGGCAATCAATTTATTTAATTTTCTTCTAGGCCCCTTGTTACCAAGCAACCTGCATAATCCAGAACTGTGCGTTATGTTACATTTCCTCTACAGGAATACCAATGAAAACACACTTTTTTATGTAACTTTTCTACTTATGTAAGAGTATTACAGTTTCTCTTTGCAACTTCGTTGATTCACATCAGGATCACGATTCTTAATAAGTAGTGATGGAAAGATAGTCAATAAGCGCTTGTTTGTCGTTAGACTTAGCCCGATTTTTCGACCGTTACCAATCTTGCGCTTTTTGTTCTTTCTCTGGCCCAAACACCACCGACAACGGATCTTGGTGGATCAATACATCCGCTTCAGGAAACAGTTCAAGCAAATTATCTTCAACTTTATCCGCAATATGATGAGCTTCAATCAAGCGTAAATTGTCATCTAGCTCCAAATGCAGCTGGATAAATCGTGTTGGGCCTGACATACGTGTACGCAGTTGATGCACTCCCAATACGCCTTCAACTTTCAAGCATTCTTGACGAATTTGCTCCAACTCTTCATCAGGCAGTTTTCTATCCAGTAAGGTCTGAATCGCCTCGCTAACCATCTTGAAAGCGCTGTATAAAATGAAGATACCAATACCAATCGCAAATACCGCATCAGCTTGGGTGACACCAAAGTAACTCAAGCCTAATGCCACCATAATGGCACCATTCATATACAAGTCAGTTTGGTAGTGCAGAGAGTCTGCTGCGATCGCCTGACTGCCTGTCATGCGTACAACATGCTTTTGGAACATCACAAGTCCAAAGGTCACCACCATGGCGAAAAGAGAGACGTAAACACCGAGCTCTGGGGCATTGAGTTCATGCGGGCGGAAGAAACGTTCGATACCATTTAGGATCAGGAATACCGCAGAACCAGAGATAAACATGGCTTGCGCCAAAGCGGCCAACGACTCGGCTTTACCGTGACCAAAAGTGTGTTCTCTGTCAGCCGGTTGCAGGGAATAGCGCACCACAATAAGATTTACCACCGAAGCGGCGATATCCAACATCGAGTCAATTAAAGAGGCAAGTAAACTGACCGATCCCGTCACCCACCAAGTGATGACTTTAACAATCAAAAGAAGTGTCGCAACGATGGTAGCCGTCCAGGCAGCCATCGTGACTAAGCGTGCATATTGCTGTTTCATAATCAAAGAGTTAACTCATACCGTATTTTGAGTATACCTTGAGAATCATGTAATGAGTATGAAATCGCCAAGATCAAAAAGAGGCAGCACTCTGGCTACCTCTTTAATTTTATCTATCAGCAATTAGCTTTCGTGATGCTTTTTCATGCGTTTTTGCATCTTCTCACCACACTCTTGTTGGCGCTCTTTCTGTAGCTCAACAAATTTTTCTTTTTGCTCCGGCGTTAGCACACTTAGCATTTGATGTTTCTTCTCTAGCATCTTAACGCGACGCTCAGTCTGCTTCTCAACCATCTCTTTTGCTAGATCGTTTGCCGCAGCTTCATCGAAGTTATCAGCCAATAGTAGTGCTTGTACTTTGTCGTGGTGAGCTTGACGCTCTGCCATGCGAGCTTCGTGACCGTCAGCAAATTTTGCTTTCATTTCTGCTTTGTTTGCTTCACGCATTTCTTTTAATTGGTCTTTTTGTGCATCCGTCAGGTCTAGTTGACGCATGATGCCACGGTCCATACCCATGCCGCACTCACCGCGATGACCTTTGTGGTCTTTACCGCCAAATGCGAATGCACTCGCTGTACCTAGAGTTAGAGGTAGAACAACAGCCGCTAGTACTAATTTCTTTGCAGTTTTCATAATACGATTCCTTACACAGGTTAGTGATTCTTCTGAGCTGTTCTCACAGCGCTTGAGTGTAGAATACGACCTGCTAGGTAAAGCGACGTATAGAGACCGTAAAGAATCGTAAAGAGTGATTTTTACACTCATTGTTGCTCATCATTACCATGTAATATTAAAGCGACCACGAATGATAAATAGGTACTCAAATGGCAAACATTCTTTTGATTGATGACGATACTGAGCTAACCAGCCTACTTAAGGAAGTGCTGAGCTTCGAAGGTTTTAATGTCAGCGAAGCCAACGATGGAGAAGCAGGACTCGCCGCTGTTCATGATGAGATCGACCTCATCTTACTCGATGTCATGATGCCAAAACTCAATGGAATGGAAACCTTAAAGCGCCTGCGTGAAAACTGGGAAACACCCGTGCTAATGCTGACAGCCAAAGGTGAAGAGATAGATCGTGTGATCGGTTTGGAGCTAGGGGCGGACGACTATCTGCCTAAGCCATTTAGTGACCGCGAATTACTAGCGCGTATTCGTGCCATCTTGCGTCGTACCAGCAGCACTCAGAAAAGCAGCAAAAACGGCGACTGCATTGAGTACCAAGAAATCAAACTCTACCCAGGTAAACAAGAAGCCTATTGTGAAGAGGTTCTGCTGGATTTAACCACCACAGAATTTGCCTTGCTGACTCACTTTGTACAGAACCCAGGACAAGTACTCACTAAAGAAACATTGAGTCTTGACGTACTTGGCAAGCGCCTCGCGGCCTTTGACCGCGCGATCGATATGCACGTGTCCAATCTACGTAAAAAACTGCCAGATCAAAGCAACGGTAAGCCACGCATTAAAACCCTACGTGGGCGCGGCTATATGTTGATTGAGGAGGATTAATGCGAGCACCACGCTTTAAACTGCCGAAGATAAACAGCTTGTATGGACGCATCTTTGCCATCTTTTGGTTCACTATGTTTTTGGTTCTGATGGCTGTGCTGTCATTACCCCACCTTGATCCACGGAAAGCGCGCGACATTCCAAAAGAGCATTATCAACGTATGCTAGAAATACGTGACGGCATTGAGAAGAAGTATCGCAATCAAGATAACCTCGGCAAGATTCTCTTTAGCGTTGACGGACAACGAAGAAGCAAACACGATCCGCGTCCGCGCATCTTCTTTTCAGATCACGAGGGCAATGTACTAAGCACCTCGAGTCACAAAGACTTTAAGCTGCGCGCTCTGCAAAACTTTGTCACCAGCATTGAAGATCAATCACAACCGAAACAAAAACTCTACGGCCGTTACATGATTGCGGGCCCTGTGCCGATCAAAATCGCCAATTCTGACCTACTGATGTACGTCGGTTTTAAGTGGAACGAACCACCACCAATCATGCTGCGCCTGTTCGATCACCCATTGCAATTACTCCTCGCCGTCATGTTGGTGAGTACACCGCTATTGCTATGGTTAGCGTGGGCATTGAGCCAACCAGCTCGACGATTGGAAACCGCGGCACAACGCGTTGCTAAAGGTGAATTTGTCATCGACCCAAATTTGGAAAAAGGCACCACCGAGTTTCGCCAAGCAGGTACCAGCTTCAACCAAATGGTCGAGGCCGTGAATCAGATGATTTCTGGTCAACAGCGTTTGCTTTCAGACATCTCACACGAGTTGCGATCACCGCTCACTCGTCTGCGCATGGCAAGTGCTCTAGCAACTCGTAAACAAGGTGAAAGCCCTGAGCTGACTCGTATTGATACCGAAGCCCAGCGTTTAGAGCAGATGATTGCCGAACTGCTGGAGCTATCACGTATGCAAGTGAACAGCCACATGACACGTGAGACTCAGCCAATTGCCAGCTTATGGGAAGAAATCATCAAAGACGCGCAGTTCGAAGCCGAACAGATGGGTAAAAGCCTCAGCTACTCTGCCTTGCCTGATCGCAGTATCTCGGGGAACCCTAAATTGTTGATGAGCGCAGTAGAGAACATCATCCGCAATGCGATTTACTACGGTAAAGATGAAGTGAAGATCGACATTCAGGATTCATTCGACACTCTCAGCATTGTGGTCGATGACAATGGTGAAGGCGTACCAGACGAAGAGCTGGACGCAATTTTCCGCCCGTTCTATCGGGTATCGACCGCGCGCGATCGACATTCGGGAGGCACTGGCTTAGGCTTAACCATTACCGAAAGTGCTATCCGCCAGCACAGTGGCGTGATTGTCGCGAGTCGTAGTCCGCTCGGTGGTTTACGTGTCACCATTACCCTGCCATTGATCAGTGCGGGCAAATAACCCCACAAAGATCAAAGTTGATAATGATTTTCATTAACATTAAAGTAAATCCTCCATAAAGGAGGATTTACAATGTCGCACATTTTCCCAGAGCTTCCGTACGAATACGATGCGTTAGAGCCGTACATCGATGCGAAAACCATGGAAGTTCACTACAGCAAACATCATAAAACTTATTACGATAAATTCATGGCTGCCACAAAGGGCAGCGCTCTCGAGACCCAAAGCCTCGATGACATCTTCGCTTGCATTTCTCAACACAGCCCAGCAATTCGCAACAACGGTGGCGGCTATTACAACCACATCATTTACTGGAACTGCATGTCACCAGATGGTGGTGGTGAACCTCAAGGTGCCCTAGCACAAGCCATCAACGACAAGTTTGGCAACTTCGAGACATTCAAAGACGAGTTCGCACAAGCAGCTATCAATACTTTTGGCTCTGGCTTCGCTTGGCTAATCGTAAAGGATGGGGAGATTCACATTACCTCCACCAGCAACCAAGACAACCCATTGATGGACGTTGCCGCGCAACAAGGTGAGCCTATCCTAGCACTTGATGTATGGGAGCACGCTTACTACATCAGCTACCAAAACCGCCGTCCTGAATATATCGACGCATGGTGGAATGTAGTGAACTGGCGAGCGGTAGAAGAGAACTATGCTCGCGCATTAGGTTAACTCTATTTCACGAGCGGACGACAAGGTTCACCAAAATGCCCTCTTCTATACCCAGTCATTGTGCTGAATCTCGCTTCTCATGGTGACTTGGGTATATACTGCTCGCCTGTTTTAACCAATCTAATTCAATACCATGTTTGATATCGCTCTATACGAACCAGAAATCGCGCCGAACACCGGCAACATCATTCGCCTGTGTGCTAACTGTGGTGCGAATCTCCACCTGATTGAGCCACTAGGTTTTGATCTTGAAGAGAAGAAAGTCCGCCGCGCAGGTTTGGATTACCATGATTTGGCTCGCGTGACGCGTCATAAAGATTATCAAGCATTCTTAGAGTACTTAGAGAAAGAGAAACAAGGCAACTACCGCCTGTTTGCATGCACGACAAAAACCACTGGTCATCACGTGGATGCGAAGTACCAAGAAGGTGACGTGCTGATGTTTGGCCCAGAAACGCGTGGCTTACCAGCAGAAGTGATTGAAAGTTTGCCAATGGAGCAGCGTATCCGCATTCCAATGATGCCGGACGCACGCAGCCTAAACCTATCTAACGCCGTTGCTATCATTGCGTTTGAGGCATGGCGTCAAATGGGTTTTGAAGGCGCAATGTAAACGCACCAAACTACAGATACTAAAAAGGGCGCTGCATGCGCCCTTTTGTTTTTCTTACTGAGTGAATCAGTTGAGCTTGTTACGATCATCGTCGTCTTTACGCTCGTACTCACCTTCGAAAGTGTTGCCGTTATCCGATTGAGAATCATATGGGTCACGACGGTACGGGTCTTGCTCGAATGGACCTTGGTTTGAGTAATTGGCGTGGAAGCCGCCACCGTTCATGGTCTTCACCACCATCTTACTCATTAAGTATTTTGCAATCGCTGCTCGTGGTGCTGGCAACAACACTAACATACCTAATGCATCTGTCATGAAGCCCGGTGTTAATAACAGCACACCAGCGACGGCCAACATCACACCTTCAAAAATCTGCTGAGCTGGAAGCTCACCTTGCTCTAAGCGACCTTGCACTGACATCAACGTCTGGATGCCTTGGCTACGCACCAAAGACGCGCCGACAAATGCCGTGATCAATACCAAAGCAATCGTAGGCCAGAGACCTAAAAAGCCTCCCACCTGAATAAATAGGCCGATTTCAATGATCGGGACGAAAATAAACGCCAATAATAAGATAGGAAACACATGCCCTCCTTTGTTATTTGCAGTGTAAAGGGAAAATGCTGCTAAGCTCAAACGAATCGTTGTAAAAAAGCGTGTTAATACTAAAGAGAATGCACGGTGTCATCTCCTCGAACAATAAGGTGACATATACAAAAAAGTGCATATGAAAAGGGCTAATTTCGAACTCTTAAAATCCAACTTTGTCCAGCAAATTAGACTACCCATTAAGGGTTATTAATAACTCGTTCATACTTTGCAAAATATTGACGCATCAAAAGCGAAAAAGGTGATCTAGTTACTATTTTTATGCGCTAGGTACAGTATTATGTGCCACATAAGTCAGGACGGATTTTCCAGCCAAAAATTCTGATGAATGGATTCTAGATTGCAGAAATGGCTAATAAATAACTTTATTATCAGAATTATCATCTAAGGATCCTGTTATGGCTACTCTATCTGATGCTCCAAAAACAGCAAACCAAGCCACTCGTATCGAAGAAGATCTATTAGGTCAACGTCATGTTCCAGCTGATGCTTACTACGGCATCCACACTCTTCGCGCTATCGAAAACTTCAATATTTCAAGCACTACCATCTCTGACGTACCGGAGTTTGTACGCGGTATGGTAATGACGAAGAAAGCCGCTGCATTAGCAAACAAAGAGCTAGGTGCGATTCCAAAAGACGTTGCTAACTACATCCTAGAAGCGTGTGATTTGATCCTTGAAACAGGTAAGTGCATGGATCAGTTCCCTTCAGACGTATTCCAAGGCGGTGCGGGCACGTCAGTGAACATGAACACCAACGAAGTTATCGCGAACGTTGCACTTGAACTGATGGGCAAGGAAAAAGGCCAATATGAGTTCATCAACCCGAACGATCACGTAAACAAGAGCCAATCAACGAACTGTGCATACCCAACGGGTTTCCGTATCGCGGTTTACAACAGTGTTCATCAGTTGATGGAAGCGATCGAATACCTAAAAGGTGCATTCGAGCTTAAAGCACAAGAATTCAAAGACGTGTTGAAGATGGGCCGTACTCAGCTTCAAGACGCGGTTCCTATGACTGTGGGTCAAGAGTTCCACGCATGGGCGGTTACGTTAAACGAAGAGATTCGTGCCCTAGACTACACATCTAAGCTACTACTAGAAATCAACCTAGGTGCTACTGCAATCGGTACTGGCCTAAACGCGCCAACTGGTTACCAAGCGCTAGCAGTAAAACACCTAGCAGAAGTAACAGGTGTTGAAGTGGTTGCCGCAGAAGACCTAATCGAAGCAACCTCTGACTGTGGTGCTTACGTAATGACGCACGGTGCGCTAAAACGCCTAGCAGTGAAGCTATCGAAGATCTGTAACGACCTTCGTCTACTTTCTTCTGGTCCACGTGCAGGTCTAAACGAACTGAACCTACCAGAAATGCAAGCAGGCTCTTCAATCATGCCAGCTAAAGTAAACCCAGTTATCCCAGAAGTAGTGAACCAAGTTTGCTTCAAAGTTCTAGGTAACGACAACACGGTTTCTTTCGCAGCAGAAGGCGGTCAGCTACAACTTAACGTAATGGAACCAGTTATCGCACAAAGCGTGTTTGAGTCTATCTCTCTACTACACAACGCGTGTGTGAACCTACGTGATAAATGTATCGATGGTATTACTGTGAACAAAGAAGTTTGTGAGAACTACGTTTACAACTCTATCGGTATCGTAACTTACCTAAACCCATACATCGGTCACCACGAGGGCGATATTGTTGGTAAGATCTGTGCAGAAACAGGTAAGAGTGTACGTGATGTGGTTCTAGAACGCGGTTTATTAACTGCTGAAGAGCTAGATGACATCTTATCAGTTGAAAACTTCATGCATCCGACTTATAAAGCGAAACGCTACGAGTAATCGCATGTTTAAGGGGTCCCAAACGGGGCCCTTTTTTAGGCTTTTATACGGTTAACCACACTTTTATTAAGCTTTTTATTACCGTAAGCCGAACAGGTTCTGATTCTCTGAACATTTACTCCTGTTCCTGAGTGTTCAAAAAATCAGAATCAATAAAAAACTAAAAGAGGTATCAATATGGTAATGGTCGAACTATTCGTGGTTCTGCTCTTCATTTATTTGGGGGCAAGAATTGGTGGTATCGGCATTGGTTTTGCTGGTGGTGCCGGGGTAATTGCGTTGTCTCTCATCCTGGGCGTTCCAACAAGCCAAGCTTACATACCTGTCGACGTAATCCTGATCATCATGTCTGTAATCACCGCTATCGCAGCAATGCAAGTCGCGGGTGGTTTGGACTGGATGGTACAGGTTGCAGAAGATTTTTTACGTAAGCATCCCGAACGCATCACTTTCTACGCGCCTATCGTGACATTTCTAATGACACTGATGGCGGGTACTGGTCATACGGCATTCTCTACCCTACCTGTAATTGCAGAAGTAGCGAAAGGTCAAGGCGTTCGTCCTTCTCGTCCACTGTCTATCGCGGTAGTGGCATCGCAAATCGCTATCACAGCGTCGCCAATCTCAGCGGCAGTGGTGGCTTTCGCGGCAATGCTTCACCCGTTCGGCGTAGACTACCTAACGCTACTAGCGGTATGTATCCCAACAACCTTCATCGCTTGTATGATCGGTGCATTTGTTGCGAACTTCATGGGCTGTGAACTAAAAGACGATCCTGAATACCAACATCGTCTAGAGAACGGCCTAATCAAGCTAAGCACAGAATCTAAACGTGAGATCCTACCAACAGCGAAGAAAGCAACGTTCATCTTCCTTGGCGCGATCGCATTCGTAGTGTGTTACGCAGCGGCAATTTCTGGCTCTGTCGGTCTTATCGAGAACCCAGCGCTTGGTCGTAACGAAGCAATCATGACAGTAATGCTAGCGGCCGCAGCTGCTATCGTAATGAGCTGTAAAATCGACGCTAGTAAAATCCCAGCAGCGGCAACATTCCGCTCTGGTATGACAGCGTGTGTGTGTGTTCTTGGTGTGGCATGGCTAGGTTCTACATTCGTTAACGCGCACGTTGATGGCATCAAGGAAGTCGCAGGTGCACTACTGTCTGACTACCCATGGATGCTAGCACTTGTTCTATTCTTCGCTTCAATGCTGCTTTACTCGCAAGGTGCAACGACTGTTGCGCTGATGCCAGCAGCACTAGCAATCGGTGTAGCACCACTTACCGCGGTTGCGTCTTTCGCAGCAGTAAGTGCGCTATTCGTACTACCAACTTACCCAACGCTACTTGCTGCGGTTGAGATGGACGACACGGGCTCGACTCGCATCGGTAAGTACGTATTCAACCACCCGTTCTTCGTACCAGGTGTAGCAACTATCGCTTCAGCGGTAGCACTTGGCTTCGCATTCGGTGGTCTACTGATCTAGTAGAAACAGAGTCTTACTCGGGGAGCTTCGGCTCCCTTTTTTATTGCCTGAGACTCACGTTTTTGCTTAACAAATCTTCACTTCCATGAAACTTATTGGCTAGCCAGCAGGTCTGATTGAGTTACACTAACGGCAATTATCTAAGATGAATTGAACCTTTTATGCGTGCATTACTCTCCGTCTTACTCTTAGGGCTTATTACTTTTTCTGCGCCATCCATGGCCTTATTTGGTAACGACCAAAACAATGCCTTTGGCAGCAGCAACGATTCTTTTGTGCCTGTCGATCAGGCTTTCCCGTTCAACTACTACCAACAAGACGGCAAACTGATGCTCGATTGGCAGGTACGTGATGGCTACTACCTGTATCAAGAACGCTTGTCAGTTGCGGGCGAAAACGTCGCGTTAGGCGACTTACAAATGGAGGAAGGCACACCGCATAAAGATGAGTTCTTTGGTGACGTGCATATCTACACTCAACCACTGTTTGTTAACGTGCCAATGCATAACTGGCAAGACGGCGCTCGCGTCGTGGTGCAATACCAAGGCTGTGCCAAAGCAGGCTTCTGTTACCCACCAGAAACTCGCGTGATTCCTATCAGTGCGTTTACTTCATCGAGCTCAGGTTCAACCACGTCGACGACAGCACCAAAAGCAGAACAAGCAGCAATAGTAACGCCACCAGCGGCGAAATCATCCACGGCAGATACTCCATCATCGGCACCAATAACACAGCAAGATAGCCTTGCAGCCAACCTAGCAGATAACTGGTGGACGCCACTATTGTTCTTAGCACTTGGTGTGGGCTTAGCATTTACGCCATGTGTACTGCCGATGTACCCAATCCTGACCAGTATCGTGCTTGGTAGTGGCAAACTGAGCCAACGCCGCGCACTAGGCTTGTCGTTTGTTTATGTGCAAGGCATGGCGCTGACTTACACCCTACTCGGTCTTGTGGTGGCCTCTGCGGGCATGCAGTTCCAAGCAGCGATGCAACACCCTTATGTGTTGATTGGTTTGAGTGTGTTATTCGTGGCGCTGGCACTATCTATGTTTGGCGTTTATAACCTGCAATTGCCAAGCGGCGTGCAAACGTGGTTAAACAACCTCAGCAACAAACAACAAGGTGGTAGCAGCGCAGGCGTGTTCGCCATGGGCGCGATTTCAGGTTTGGTGTGTTCACCATGTACCACGGCACCTCTGTCCGGCGCACTACTTTACGTGGCACAAAGTGGTGACTTACTCACCGGTGGTATCGCACTTTACGCACTGGCGATGGGTATGGGTATTCCACTGATTCTTGTTGCTGTATTCGGCAATAAACTGCTACCGAAAGCAGGTGGTTGGATGGATCGCGTTAAGACCCTATTCGGCTTTGTTCTGCTGGCAGCTCCTATCTTCCTACTTGAGCGCATCATGCCAGAGGTGTGGGCAACCGCACTATGGTCAGCACTAGGTATCGCGGCTTTTGGCTGGCTATACCACATCAAAAACAGCCTAGAGTTTGGCGGTTGGAAGCAAAGCACAGTAGGCATTATCGCAGTACTAGGTCTGTTTGCTTCTGCTCAACCGGCGTTGAACTTCTGGTTTGGTGACAACACGACAACGCAAGCTCAGCAAGCAACGGTGAGCTTTACTCGCATTACTAACGTGGCAGAGCTTGAGGCAGCACTTGCTCAAGCTAAACAAGCAGGCAAACCAGTGATGCTCGACTTCTACGCTGACTGGTGTGTGGCATGTAAAGAGTTTGAGAAGTACACCTTCCATGACCCAAGTGTCGAAGCTAAGCTGCAAGACTTCGTTCTACTGCAGGCGGACGTGACCAAGAACCAAGTGCAAGACATCGAGCTGCTTAAACATATGAATGTACTTGGCTTACCAACCATTGAGTTCTGGGATGCTAACGGCGAACATGTTTCAAACGCTCGTTTAACTGGTTTTATGCAAGCCGAACCTTTCTTAGAGCACATCAACCGATTCTGATTGTGAATCATTCAAACGCCAGTGATTTTTCACTGGCGTTTTTTATTGTCTTAATAAATTCGAGAAACTTGCGTTTATATGCAATTTTTCTAATAAAAGTCGATTTGGTTCAGACTTTTAGTGGATAAACATTGTCCACATTCTTAAAGGTGGACAATAATTCCATTAACGAAATAGTCAAAAGTGTTTAACGTCATGGATTCGACCTACACCATAATCATCGCAGATGATCACCCCCTATTCCGCAATGCCTTGTTCCAATCGGTACACATGGCAGTGAGTGGGGCCAACCTTCTTGAAGCGGATACGCTAGATGCTCTACTTGCGTTGCTGGAAAAAGAAGAAGAGCCAGATTTGGTGTTATTGGACCTAAAGATGCCAGGCGCGAATGGCATGTCAGGGTTGATTCACCTTCGAGCCGAGTACCCAGATATTCCGGTGGTGGTCGTTTCTGCCAGTGAAGAGCCAAGCGTGGTCACGCAAGTGAAAAGCCATGGTGCATTCGGCTTTATTCCAAAATCGAGCGACATGCGCGAGCTGGTCAATGCACTCAACCAAGTCCTCAATGGCGACCCATACTTCCCAGAAGGCTTGATCACCAATAACGCAGCTTGTAATGACTTGGCAGAAAAAATTGCCGCTCTTACCCCTCAGCAATACAAAGTGTTGGGCATGCTTTCCGATGGCTTACTCAACAAACAAATCGCTTACGAGCTCAATGTCTCAGAGGCCACCATCAAAGCGCACATGACCGCAATTTTCCGCAAGCTGGGCGTGAAGAACCGCACTCAAGCCGTCATCCTACTGCAGCAAATGGAACCCGAGCAGTAATGTGTTAGTAAATATATCTAATTCACATTTATATGACGCAAAAAGAACAACAGACGTTAAAATAAACAGGCTGCATTATGTAGCCTTTTCATCCCTCTGTTAAACCGCTAACTCTGGGAGGTCATACTTTGCTAAGTATTCTCGTCACTCAATTCGTCGTTCTCTGGGCCGTCATCGACCCGATTGGTTCAGTACCCGTTTATCTATCACAAACTCAACACCTCACGGCAAAACAGCGTCGCCTCGTCGCGTTAAAAGCCATTGCTATTTCGATGGGTGTGTTACTGTTTTTTCTTATTGCCGGTCAGTTATTGCTGGAAGCGATGCAAATCCCATTACCTGCCTTCCAAGCCGCTGGTGGTTTAGTGCTATTGCTGTTTGCATTGTCGATGATCTTTGGTGAGAGCAAGCCAGAACAAGAACAAAAATTGGGTGAAGAAGTCAGCCACTCCGATCTTGCTGACTTAGCCGTTTACCCTCTCGCTATTCCCTCGATTGCGTCACCAGGTGCCATGATGGCTATCGTGATGCTCACCGACAACAACCGTTACTCTTTTGTTGATCAGGCGATGACTGCTGGTGTCATGATGGCGGTGTTGCTGGTCACCCTCTTCTTGTTGCTGGGTGCAAACACAATTCAAAAAGTGATTGGAAACGTGGGTGCTGCCATCATCAGCCGCGTGATGGGCCTTATCCTTGCTGCCGTTGCATTGAATAATTTGCTACTTGGTATAAAAGATTTTTATGTTAATTGATAAAACTCTTAGACCTTTGGCTAATTTAACATCAAATTAACATCACATTTTTATTCCTGCTTCCTCTCAAACGCCCTAAAAACGGGCGTTTTTGCTTTTTGGCGTCCCGACTAAAGTTGAAAAGAGTTCTTGCCAACACCTTGCTAATGTACATGTTGAAACATTTTTTTAACAACAATACCAATCGTAAGGAGACGGCAATGGCATTTGAAAGCGAAGAAAGAGCCAAAGCCTACTGGGACAAGAACGTGAAACTCATGATTACCCTAATGGTCATCTGGTTCGTAGTGTCTTTCGGCTGCGGCATTTTATTTGTCGACGTACTTAATCAATTTCAATTAGGTGGATACAAACTAGGATTCTGGTTTGCTCAACAAGGCTCCATCTATGCCTTCCTAGGTATTATTTTCTACTACGCGTGGAAAATGCGCCAAATCGACCGTGAATTCGGCGTAGATGAGTAAGGAGTAACTCAGATGGATTTGAAAACTATTACCTATCTAGTGGTTGGCGCAACGTTCGTCCTCTACATCGGTATTGCGATTTGGGCGCGTGCGGGCTCAACCAAAGAATTCTATGTAGCAGGCGGCGGTGTAAACCCTATCGCTAACGGCATGGCAACCGCTGCAGACTGGATGTCAGCGGCATCGTTCATCTCAATGGCAGGCTTGATTGCCTTCATGGGTTACGGCGGCTCTGTATTCCTGATGGGCTGGACAGGCGGTTACGTACTGCTTGCTCTTCTGCTTGCTCCTTACCTACGTAAGTTCGGTAAGTTTACCGTGCCGGAGTTCGTGGGCGAGCGCTTCTACTCTAATGCAGCGCGTATCGTAGCGGTTGTGTGTCTTATCATCGCATCGGTGACTTACGTTATCGGTCAGATGAAAGGCGTGGGCGTGGCGTTTGGTCGCTTCCTAGAAGTGGATTACTCAACGGGTCTACTGATCGGTATGTGTATCGTATTCATGTACGCGGTTATGGGCGGCATGAAAGGCATTACCTACACGCAGATTGCTCAATATTGCGTACTCATTTTAGCTTACACTATTCCTGCAATTTTTATCTCTCTGCAACTAACAGGTCACCCACTACCACAGATCGGTCTGGGTAGTACTATCCAAGGCACCGATGTCTATCTGCTCGATAGGCTCGACCAAGTGGTCACCGAGCTCGGCTTTAGTGAATACACCACCCAAGTTCGTGGCGACACACTAAACATGTTCGTGTACACCATGTCACTGATGATCGGTACTGCGGGTCTACCACACGTAATCATTCGCTTCTTTACCGTGCCTAAGGTTCGTGATGCTCGTACATCAGCAGGTTGGGCGCTAGTTTTCATCGCTATCCTTTACACAACAGCACCTGCCGTATCTGCAATGGCGCGTTTAAACCTAATGGATACCGTTAACCCAGCACCAGGTCAGCACCTTGCTTATGATGAGCGCCCTGACTGGTTCAAGAACTGGGAGAAAACAGGTCTACTAGGCTTTGATGACAAGAATGGCGACGGTCTGATTGAGTACACATCAAACCCAGCAACCAACGAGCTGAAAGTTGACCGTGACATCATGGTATTGGCAAACCCAGAGATTGCTAAGCTACCTAACTGGGTTATCGCACTTGTCGCAGCAGGTGGTCTAGCGGCAGCGCTATCGACGGCTGCGGGTCTACTACTGGCTATCTCGTCCGCGATATCCCATGACTTAATCAAAGGTGTGATAAATCCGAACATATCCGAGAAGAAAGAGCTACTCGCGAGTCGAATCTCCATGGCGGTCGCCATCGCAGTCGCCGGTTACTTAGGCTTGAATCCACCAGGATTTGCAGCCGGCACGGTAGCTCTCGCCTTCGGTCTGGCGGCATCTTCCATCTTCCCTGCGTTGATGATGGGTATCTTCAGTAAGAGCATCAACAAAGAAGGCGCAATCGCAGGTATGATTGCTGGTATCAGTATCACGCTATTCTACGTGTTCCAACACAAAGGCATCCTATTTGTGTCTGATTGGACTTACCTACAAAGCTGGGGGCAGAACTGGTTCCTAGGCATCGAGCCAAACGCATTTGGTGCAATTGGTGCGGTATTTAACTTTGTTGTGGCATTCGGTGTATCAAGAGTAACAGCAGAAACACCACAAGAAGTAAAAGACCTCGTCGAGCACGTACGTGTACCAGCAGGCGCTGGCGGTGCGGTAGACCACTAAAACATAACCCAAACCACAAAAGCCCCGCTTGGGGCTTTTTTATTCACTTAACTTATTCTAATAATTAGAGATTCCCTGAACCGTAGCAAGGAAGCATACCAATGCCATTGATTATATGTTCAGGGGTTACGCGGAAAAAATCGCTTAGAACAAGGCAAAGATTTTGAAGCTAGTTGCTCTAACTTCAAAATCTTTAACGAAGTTATTAGCGATTTTAGCCAGTAAAAATGAACAGATAATTGATGGGATTAGTATTTTATGTTCAAAAACAAGCACTTTATTATCGCTCTGTTGATCGCCCCAATTCTGTCTTTGATCGCTTATTTCGGTACTGACATGGCTCTGAGTGAAAAGCCTCATGCAGCTAAAGAAGGGGAAAGCTACAAGCTGATCAGCAAGTCGAATTGCCGTTATACCAGTGGCTTGTGTGATATGGAGAACGGCGACTTTAAAGTGAAGTTCCGCTCAGAAAAGCTGACTCAAGATAGCTTAGAGCTGTCTTTGCATGCGGCTTATCCACTGGAAGGGGTGAAGCTGTCAGTGGTGGATAGCCAAGAGCAAAACGCACAGCCAATCGACATGACACAAACCGATCAAGCAGGGCAGAACTGGAGTATCACTTTGCCTAAGCCTGCATCAGCAGACAGCTGGTTACGTGTTGCGATTCAATCTGAAGGCACACTCTACTACGGTGAAACGCAAACAGCATTTGTGAAATACGAGACTTTGTTTACGGACAAATAACTTACCTGCTCCATAAGGCTTGAAGACGCATTTGAGCCGACATTATCTCGCGAAAGAATACCGAGCTTAATTGTAGGGATTGAGCTCACCCACTTCAGCCGATACTGAGTCCGAGTATCGGCTTTTTTTGTTGTGTTATTTCCTCAAAAAAGCTGTGGTTGCTAACCGACAATTAATTGATAATAATTATCACTATCTTGATTATCGAGGTATCTATGGACAGCAGCCAAGCCATCTACAACGCCTTTTTTAAAGCGCAAGACCGATTCCTTCATGTGTATGCGCCAAGCGGCTTCGAACCTGATGTGATTCATGATTACATCCATTGGGGCATGGTGCTGTCGTCCATCTACGATCACGATGCAGAGCACGAAAACCTGTTGCTGTGCGAACTGTATTTGCGTCAGGTTTACTTCCATCTACTTGATGCCATTCAAGACCCTGCGCGCAGCCGCATCTTCCGCCGAGTTTGCCTCGATTCCATTCACACTCCGCTACTTTGTCTCAAACGTTACTACTACCAATTTGAGGATGGCGATGTGAAATTTCTCTTATTACAACAACAATTACGTCTGATACAGACGCCACTCGATTAAACAAAAGGAACCTACCATGACCACGGAATTCCGTATCGAAGCAGACAGCATGGGCGAAGTCAAAGTCCCAGCCAACGCTTTGTATCAAGCCCAAACTCAACGCGCTGTCGATAACTTTGCTTTTAGCAAACACACCATGCCGACTGGCTTTATCCAAGCACTCGCCCACATTAAACAAACCGCTGCGCTCACCAATGCTCAACTTGGCTTGCTAGAAGGTGATATTGCCAATGCCATCGCCGATGCTGCGCAAGCAATCATTGATGGTAAACACCTAGACCAATTCCCTATCGATGTATTCCAAACCGGCTCGGGCACCAGCTCAAACATGAATGCCAACGAAGTGATTGCAACATTGGCCTCTGAACACCTAGGTGGAACGGTCAATCCAAATGATCACGTCAACATGGGTCAAAGCAGTAACGACGTAGTGCCTACTGCGATTCAAGTCAGCTCTGCGATTGCGATTGAAAAGCAGCTTCTGCCAGCACTGTCTCACTTAGGTGAAACTCTAGAAACCAAGCAACAAGCACTGAAAGATGTGGTGAAAACAGGCCGTACGCACCTCATGGATGCGATGCCAATTACCTTTGCCCAAGAGCTTGGCGGCTGGCAGTTCCAAATCGAACACGCCAAACAAGCCATCGAACAAACACTGCCAGCAGTGAAAGCGTTAGCCCAAGGCGGAACAGCGGTGGGCACAGGGATCAACGCCGATCCGCGCTTCGCCGATCTTTTTGCTGATAACTTAGCGCAATCAACGCGCATCGAGTTTGCTTCCAGCAAAAACTTCTTCTTCAATCTCAGCAGTCAGGATGCGATCGTCGCCCTATCGGGACAGCTCAAAGCAGCAGCAGTTGCGATCATGAAGATCGCAAACGATCTTCGCTGGATGAACTCAGGTCCACTCGCAGGCTTGGGAGAAATCGAACTGCAAGGTTTGCAACCGGGCTCTTCTATCATGCCAGGCAAAGTGAACCCAGTGATTCCAGAAGCAGCGGCCATGGCGTCTGCCCAAGTGATTGGTAACGACACGACCATTACCGTTGCAGGTCAATCGGGTAACTTCCAGCTAAACGTGATGCTGCCAGTAATTGCGCACAATGTACTAGAAAGCATTGAACTGCTGTCGAACAGCGCCGTAGCTTTGGCAGATAAAGCCATCGCAACGTTTGAAGTGCGCCAAGACAACCTTGATGTTGCATTGGCGAAGAACCCGATTCTGGTCACCGCACTTAACCCTGTAATTGGCTACCTAAAAGCAGCCGAAGTGGCGAAGAAAGCCTACAAACAAGGTCGCGCTATCATTGATGTCGCGGAAGAAGAAACGGACTTGGATCGTGCAACATTAGAAAGACTGCTCAATCCAGCCAAACTGACTCAAGGCGGGGTGGCAGAATAAGCCACAGGCCGATCACCCCTTTAAAGCAAAAGACCTCCAAGCGGAGGTCTTTTTTCCTAGGCGACTCGGTTAAGTACCAAGCGCAGTTTCAAAGGCTTAACTGGTTTGGCAATAAAACTGAACCCGTTGGCTTTAATTCCTTCCATCATGTCATCGGTTCGGTCGGCACTGATGATCACCCCTTCAAAGCGGTCACCAAGACGCAAACGACATTGCTGCAACACTTCCAACCCCGTTCGTCCATTATCCAAACGGTAATCGGAGAAAATCACATCAGGCAGCCAGTCGTCTTCCAATGTTTTAAGACTCTCGACAATATCAGTCGCAATGCGAATGTCGCAGCCCCAGCGCGAGAGTAAGTTTTCCATCCCGACCAGAATATCCGGCTCGTTATCAACACATAGGACACGAATATGGCTTAAGTCAGATTGTGCACTCTTCACCGCTTTGACCGCCGGAATATGTACCTTCTCTGCTTTATCTAAGGTAATCGAGAACACACTGCCTTTACCGAACCAAGAACGCATGGATATTTCATGCCCCAGCACTTGAGCGATACCTTTCGAAATGGCTAAGCCTAGCCCCAAACCTTGGTCTGAACGGACTTGAGTACCGCGATTAAATTCTTCGAAGATCTCCTGTTGCTTCTCTTCTTCGATGCCCATACCGTTATCCCACACATCGATACGCACTCGGCCTTGTACGCGACGCACCCCAAGCGCCACTTTGCCATTCGGGCTATAACGGAACGCATTGGTAAGGAAGTTCTGCACAACACGGCGTAGCAATTTCGGATCGGATTTCACCATCAAAGACGATGGGATCATCGTGAACTCAATGCCTTGTTGTTTCGCCAACGCGCTGAATTCCGCATTCAAGTTAGCTAATACATCATTGACCGCAAAGCCATGCACATTGACGTCCAGCTTGCCCGATTCCAAACGTGAAATATCCAGCAAGTCACCAATCAAATCTTCCGCCGCCCCTAACGCACTCTCAATGTGGGTCGACAGCTTTTGGGTTTCACTGTCTTTAGCAACTTCCGACAACGAAGAAGCAAACAGCCGCGCAGCGTTCAACGGCTGCATCAAGTCATGGCTCACCGCAGCTAAGAAGCGCGACTTAGACTGTGACTCATGCTCAGAGCGCTGCGTCGCAGCCACCAGCTGTTTATTCAATTGTTCCAACTCACGAGTACGAGCACGAACGCGTTCTTCTAGTGTCTCATTGGCATCTTTCAGAGCTTGCTCAGCGTCGCGGAACACGGTGATGTCGGTAAAACTCATTACGAAGCCACCACCGGGCATCGGGTTACCTTGCACTTCAATCACGCGGCCGTCAGGGCGTACACGGGAAGAGGTATGTCGTGTGCCTTGTTCAAGGTGATAAACACGGCGACGAACGTGATCTTCGGGGTCACCCGGACCACACAACCCCTGCTCAGCATTATGACGAATGACTTCAGCAATCGGACGCCCGACCTGAATCAACCCTGGCGGGAAGACAAACAACTCAAGGTAACGCTGGTTCCACGCCACCAACCTCAATTGTTTGTCGACAACCGCGATACCTTGCCCAATATGTTCAATCGCCCCTTGCAGTAAACCACGGCTAAAATCGTACAGCTCAGAGGCTTCATCAACAATAGTCGCCACCTCCTCAAGTTGCATGTTTCTGCCCTGCAAAGCAGAAGTAAGTACTAACTTAGCAGAGGAAGCACCAAACACACCCGCGAGAACACGCTCGGTGTGTCGAATCAAGGTAGAGGGGGCTTGTTGGTTAGGTAGTAGCTCTTCTCGTTGCTGACTCCAATAGGTTTGGAAGGCAGATTTCACTCGCGTGCGTCCGACAAATCGAGAGGCTAGCATCTCTAGCTCACTAACCGTGACGCGGCTTTGGTACAAGCTGATATTTTCACTCTCAGGCAAAGGTGTGCCAACGAATGATGCCGATTGTAAGCGTTCACTTATGCTTGGCCGCGTGGCTAGCGATACGGCGACAAAACATGCGGTATTCGCCACCACGCTGAGGATCATGCCCCAATCAGAAACGGCAATGCCAAAGCCTGCCAATAAATCAGGTGGTGTGATAAGCCAAATTAGTAAGTTATTGGTTGCATCGCCCGCTAGCATGTCGGTTTGGCTCATTAAAGTAATCAACCAAATGGTGAAACCCACCAGCAAACCAACATACACGCCCTTTTTGTTGCCCTGACGCCAGTACATGCCGCCAATCAAAGATGGAGCAAACTGGGTAATCGCTGCAAACGAGAGAAACCCTATTGCGGAGAGTGAGTGAATACTATCTAAAGCCTGATAAAAGCCCCATGCGCCAATCAAAAGAAGCAGAATAAGCCCACGACGTATACGTAACAACAACGTAGAAAAGTGGTGATGATTGCGTTTTGATAACTTCATCCGGCGCAGAATCAGCGGCATCACCAAGTCGTTCGATACCATGATTGCTAAGGCAATGGTCGAGACGATAACCATACCACTTGCCGCCGAAGTACCACCCAAGAATGCCAGCAACGCAATGTCATTTGCACCCACCGCCATCGGCACACTTATCACGTAGGTATCAGCAGGACTGCCACTCAACAGGCTTTGTCCTACCCACGCGATCGGCAAAACAAAGATGCCCATAAGAATCAGATACAGTGGGAATAGCCAACGGGCGACATGTAGGTCTTGCGCGCGTTCATTCTCAACCACCATGGTATGAAACTGACGTGGCAAACAGACAATCGCCAACATGGTCAGAATGGTATGAATCAACAAAGTCGGAATATTTGGCGACTCATAGGTTTCAGTGGCGATATCAGCGAGATGGAAGCTCTCAGTATCCATCGCGAGCCAAACAATAAACACGCCCACCACCAAGAACGCCACCAGCTTGAGCACCGATTCAAACGCAATCGCCATCATCATGCCACGGTGGTGTTCGGTGTTATCGATATGGCGCGTACCAAACAGCATGGTGAAGATCGCCATAGCCCCCACCACAAACCAAGACACACTGTAGTTTTGATAACTGAGATCAGAAGCCAAATCTGGCGCAATGATTTCTAATCCCATAGTGATGCCACGCAGCTGCAAAGCGATATACGGCAGAATACCCGCCACGGCAATTAAGGTAACAGCCACCGCCAAACCTTGCGATTTACCATAGCGGGCAGCAATGAAGTCAGCGATTGAGGTGATGTGCTCACGCTTGGCGATCAGTATAAGCCGAGCGAGAACGCGCCAGCCGATGGTAAACACGATTATCGGCGCAATGTAGATGGGTAAGAAGGACCAAGGATTATTGCTCGCCTGTCCAACCGTGCCGTAGAAGGTCCACGACGTACAGTAGACCGCAATCGACAAACTGTAGATCCATGGTCGCCAACGTGCTAACCATCTCTTTTGTTTGTCACCATACCAAGCGATTAAAAACAGGATTCCCAAATACGCCAAAGAAACGGGAATCACTAGCCATCCTTGCATTCGATATCCTTTCTTGCCTTTCTGCCTTTCTGCCTTTCTTGCCGTTTTTAAAGCAAGAGAATAAAAAAACCTCTCCATAAGGGAGAGGTTTCATTTAACACTGCTTTCACAACAGAGACAAAGGTTAGTTTTTAATCTCTGTCACAGAAGCTTAATTCTGTGCTTCAGGTGCATTGGCTGATAGGTCGACCACATTACTTTCATCATTTTGAGGCTCAACTTTGATGAACAACGCAACAAAACCCATCGCAGCCATCAACCAGAAGATACTCGCCCCCCAGTGCTCGTAACCCCAGCCACTGATCACCGTCATTAGTGCGATAAACGCACCAAGTGGAATCGCATTGTACAACGCCTGCAATGCCACCATCTTGTTCTCTGCTGAGTTCTGGATGTATTGAATTGCGGCAATGTGTGCCATCGCAAACGTCACGCCGTGAAGCATTTGCACGACCACTAATGCGAATATAGAAGTCGTCGTGGCTGTCATGCCCCAACGCAGCATCACACCACCGGCAGCAATCACAAACAGAGTGCGCAAAGACCAGCCAGCGAATAGACGCTTACTCAGAGCAAACACGGCAACTTCAGCTGCCACACCTAAGCTCCACAAGTAACCAATCACATCTTCAGAATGACCTGCAGCTTTCCAGTGAATGGCACTAAAACCATAGTACGCCGCATGACTACCTTGTATTAACGCCACCAGCACAAGAAACTTGACCACAGGTTTATCAGTAAGTAGTGCTGATAGCTTTGGACGTTCAGCATGCTGGTCACCGCGGGTCACCGGCATTGGGTTGGTATTACGCATAACAAACAATAGCGAGATGAATACCCCGGCCATTGCCGTATAGAGAATCATATCAGAGCCAAATTCTGCCACTAAATATCCAACCACCGTTGAGCCAGCAATAAAAGCAATAGAGCCCCACAAGCGGGTACGACCGTAATCGAGCATCTTCAAACGCGCATAGTAGTTAGCCATGGCATCAGATAAAGGCACCACAGGACCACAACACAAGTTAAACAAGACAGTGGCGAGTGCCATTAACCAGAAGTTGCCGCCGGTGAAAAAGTGGAAGCCAACAAAAATAAGGGCAGCAAAACTTAACCAGCGTAGCGCTGGCATGATGTGTTCAACCTTATGCAAACGTGGCGTAATGACCATATTCGCCACACAACGTGTCGCTAAACCCAGCCCGACTAACAGGCCGATGTCTGTCGGAGAAACGCCCTGCTCTTTAAACCACAATGACCAAAATGGCAGATACACGCCATACGCAAAAAAGAATCCGAGAAAGTACTGGGAAATCCAGCCATACGGAGAGGGTTTCAACATCACAGATATCCTAAAAACGACAAAACTAAAGACTTCCACCACGTAAACGTTTGGGACGCGGAATTATGGATCGCAATGCGTAATAGAAAAAGGGAAGAATCGGCAACTTACCGTTTCCTCTATGGCACAGGCTCTCGAAATGCAAAATTAGATTGTGACGATTTAGACCAAAGTCGTCTGGCTTCGGCAGGGAAATTTGTCAGACTTAGAATGTGTTCCCACCAAATTTAGGTGCTCTCATGCCTGACAAATTTAATATGCAATCTCCACCGTTCGACCGCCTGACCGACGCACAGCAAAATCGACTGCGCTCATCTCTAGATGTGGCGTATTACCGAACGCGAGATGTCATCTTAGCTTGTGGGCAAGACAACCCTCATCTGCACGTACTGATTAAAGGCGCGGTAGAAGAGCGCTCAAAAGATCAAGACGAAGTGTTTGCTCACTACGCTAACGACGACATGTTTGATGTGCGTTCGTTGTTCGAAGGAAGCGTCCGCCATCAGTATGTTGCACTGGAAGATACCCTGTCGTACTTGCTGCCCAAAGACGTGTTTCTTGAGCTGTATAACGAGAACGGACAGTTCGCCGCCTACTTCGATAACAACTTATCGAAACGCCAAGCCCTCATTGAAGCGGCTCAGCAGCAGCAAAACCTTGCCGAATTCATTCTGACTAAAGTCGATAGCAGCATCTATCATCCACCAATGCTATTGGCACCTGATATGCCAATTAATCAGGTCACCAAAACACTCAAGGACAATGGCATCGATGCTGCTTTGGTTCAGCTTAGCCAAGAAGACCCGCGCTTAGAGCAATATCCATCGGCGCATCCCTACGCGATAGTGACTCGAACCAATATGCTTCATGCCGTGATGCTTGACGGCCACCCACTCGATACGCCAGTGAGTGAGATTGCTACCTTCCCTGTTTATCACGTGGATGATGGTGACTTCTTGTTTAACGCCATGATCACCATGACACGCAATCGCATGAAACATCTAATGGTGTGCGAAGGCAATCAAGCGGTCGGTATGTTGGATATGACGCAAATCCTCAGTGCGTTTTCCACTCACTCACACGTACTGACACTCAGTATTGCACGAGCCAGTAGCGTGGAAGAGTTAGCCCTTGCTTCCAATCGACAGCGTCAGTTGGTGGATAGCTTGCTGACCAATGGCATCCGCACTCGCTTCATCATGGAGCTGATATCCGCCGTAAACGAACAAATCATCGAAAAAGCGTTTGAGCTTGTGGTGCCACCAGCACTGCACGATCACTGCTGTTTGATTGTGCTTGGCTCGGAAGGTCGTGGAGAACAAATCCTCAAAACCGATCAAGACAATGCGCTGATCATCCAAGATGGGTTGGAATGGGAACATTGCTCCGAAGTGATGCAAACCCTCACCCACACCTTGCAGCAACTGGGCTACCCACTCTGCCCTGGCAAAGTCATGGTTAACAATCCGAAGTGGGTTCGAACGCAGCAAGAGTGGATCAAAACTATCGATGGTTGGATTGCTAAAGCGCAGCCTGAACAAATCATGGATTTAGCCATCTTCAGCGACGCTCATGCGGTCGCAGGCAATCGAGAGCTGCTCACGCCTATCGCCGAGCACCTGAGAGACAGCATGGAAGATCGCATGTTGATTCTGTCCGATTTCACTCGCCCTGCTCTGCAATTTTCCGTGCCTCTTACTCTGTTTGGTAACGTAAAAAGTGCTAAAGATGGGCTGGATATAAAGCGCGGCGGCATCTTTCCAATCGTGCATGGCATTCGCACTTTGGCATTGGAATACGCGATTGAAGAGAAGAACACCTTCGAGCGTATCGAAGCACTGAGAAACAAACGCATCTTAGAGCCAGAAACCGCAGACAACCTCAACGAAGCGCTGAAGCTGTTCTTCAAGATCCGTTTGAACCAGCAATTGAGTAAGCAGGAAGCACTGAACAATATCGATATCAAACAGTTAGACAGGACAGAACGAGACCTGCTGCGCCACAGCTTACACGTAGTGAAGAAGTTTAAGCAGTTCTTAGGCTTCCATTATCAAATCCGTGATTAGAGTCTTTTAGGCAAATAAGACGAGAGGTAACAGGGATGAATTGGCTACAAAGGAAATACTGGCATTACAAGCTGAAAGGCTCACCTTATCAGCCACTGTTCTGTTCGCCGCAAAAAGGCGAATTTGTCTCTCTCGATTGCGAAACCACCAGCTTGGACCCAAATCGTGCCGAGCTGGTCACCATCGCTGCAACCAAAATCATCGATAATCGCATCATCACCAGTAAACCGTTCGAAGTTCGACTGCGCGCCCCGCAATCACTCGATTCAGGTTCAGTGAAAATTCACCATATCCGCCACCAAGATTTGGTGGATGGCATCAGCGAAAAAGAAGCACTCATCAAGCTGCTCGACTTTATCGGCAATCGTCCTTTAGTCGGCTACCACATTCGCTACGACAAAAAGATCCTCGACCTCGCCTGTCTGAGGCATTTAGGTTTTCCACTGCCCAACCCATTAATCGAGGTTAGCCAGATTTATCACGATAAACTCGAACGTCATTTGCCTAACGCCTACTTCGACTTAAGTCTTGATGCAATTTGTAAGCACCTTGAACTGCCGATTCAAGACAAACACGATGCCCTGCAAGACGCAAAATCCGCCGCTTTAGTGTATGTACGCCTGACCAAAGGCGATTTACCTAACCTGAGCGTACCGTATACCCAATAGGTTTAAGACTCAGCTTTCGATCCACCTCCCACAATCGCTTTTATTTCAGCAATATCGCAGCGCATTACTCACTCTCATCCTAAAGTCTAATTGTGGAAATACGCGCTGTGACTGACAGTTATATGCACAGCAACGTTCTTGATGACACATAAACCAAGAGCGAACACAGCCCTACAAAAGACGAAGGTCGAGAATTAAAGGCACAAGGAGAGAAGCCATGAGCGAAGCCCACGTTTATCCGGTAAAAGAAAACATTAAAAACCATACGCATGCGGATAATGACACTTACCTAGCCATGTATCAGCAGTCGGTAACCGACCCAGAGGGCTTCTGGAGCGAGCACGGTAAAGTTGTCGATTGGATTAAGCCATTCACTCAAGTTAAAAACACCTCTTTCGATACCGGTCACGTCGACATTCGTTGGTTCGAAGACGGCACACTAAACGTATCTGCAAACTGTATTGACCGTCACCTTGCCGAGCGTGGCGATGAAGTCGCGATCATCTGGGAAGGCGATGACCCTGCGGACGACAAAACCCTCACATTTAATGAACTGCACAAAGAAGTGTGTAAGTTCTCTAACGCGCTAAAAGAGCAAGGCGTGCACAAAGGCGACGTAGTTTGTCTTTACATGCCAATGGTGCCAGAAGCGGCTATCGCAATGCTGGCATGTACGCGTATTGGTGCGGTTCATACCGTGGTATTTGGTGGCTTCTCGCCAGAGGCACTGTCCGGTCGTATCATCGACTCAGATGCGAAAATCGTTATCACCGCTGACGAAGGCGTTCGTGGAGGTCGCGCAGTACCACTGAAGAAAAACGTTGATGAAGCACTGACAAACCCAGAAGTAAAAACCATCGACAAAGTTGTCGTTCTAAAACGCACGGGCGGCGACATTGATTGGCACGAGCACCGTGACGTTTGGTGGCACGAAGCAACGGCTGTTGTTTCTGACGTATGTCCACCAGAAGAGATGAAAGCGGAAGACCCTCTGTTCATTCTTTACACTTCAGGCTCAACAGGTAAGCCAAAAGGTGTGCTGCACACCACGGGCGGCTATCTAGTGTACGCAACCATGACCTTCAAATACGTGTTCGATTACCAAGAAGGCGAAACGTTCTGGTGTACGGCGGATGTGGGTTGGATTACGGGCCACACTTACCTCATTTACGGCCCACTAGCGAATGGGGCGAAAACCATTCTGTTCGAAGGTGTACCAAACTACCCAAGTACGGCTCGCATGAGTGAAGTAGTTGATAAGCATCAAGTAAACATCCTCTACACTGCGCCAACAGCGATTCGTGCACTAATGGCGAAAGGTAACGAAGCGGTAGCAGGGACATCTCGTTCAAGCTTGCGTGTAATGGGTTCAGTAGGTGAACCTATCAACCCAGAAGCATGGGAGTGGTACTACAAGACCATTGGTAATGAGAATTCACCTATCGTGGATACTTGGTGGCAAACAGAAACAGGCGGTATCTTGATTGCGCCACTACCAGGAGCAACAGACCTGAAACCAGGTTCTGCAACTCGCCCGTTCTTCGGCGTACAACCTGCGCTAGTGGACAACATGGGTAACATCATTGAAGAGACCGCAGCAGAAGGTAACTTAGTGATCCTTGATTCATGGCCAGGTCAGATGCGTACTGTTTACGGCGACCATGAGCGCTTTGAGCAAACCTACTTCTCTACCTTCAAAGGCATGTACTTCACCAGTGATGGCGCACGTCGTGACGAAGATGGCTATTACTGGATTACAGGTCGTGTAGATGACGTACTGAACGTTTCAGGTCACCGCATGGGTACCGCAGAAATTGAATCAGCACTGGTTGCACACGATAAAATTGCGGAAGCGGCGATTGTCGGTATTCCTCATGACATCAAAGGTCAGGCAATTTACGCATACGTCACACTTAATGATGGTGAATTCCCATCAGCCGAGCTGCACAAAGAGGTGAAAGACTGGGTACGTAAAGAGATAGGTCCAATCGCGACACCAGACGTACTGCACTGGACAGACTCTCTACCAAAAACTCGCTCCGGTAAAATCATGCGCCGCATCCTACGTAAGATTGCAACGGGTGATACCAGCAACCTAGGTGATACTTCGACACTGGCCGATCCAAGTGTTGTAGACAAGCTAATTGCAGAGAAAGCAGAACTGGCATAACACCCCGCCTCTGTTTTAAACGCTAGCCCTAAAAGCCACCATTGCATATGGTGGCTTTTTTGTGCGTGGACGCAAAATAAACCACAATAACCACATGGCGATTATGTTGTTTTTGTTAACTTGGTTACAGAAACGACAGGGGACATTGGGAGATTAGACCAGTAAATTGCTGCTAATTGCTGTGAATTAGCTATAATCTTGGTCGATTTTTTAAAATTTGCTCGGTTTTAACAAAAAAATCGTGCTGAATTATCGTATATTTGGGAATATAAACGTTCCACTCACGATAAAGGAAGATAGCAACATAATGTCTGCAAAGTCACGGATTCTAGTTCTAAACGGACCAAATCTTAACCTATTAGGTCTGCGTGAACCGACACATTACGGTAGCAACACCCTAGCACAGATTGTTGATGCATTGACTGAACAAGCTCACAACTCTGGGGTGGAACTTGAACACCTGCAATCTAATCGTGAGTACGAACTGATTGAAGCTATCCATGCAGCTTATGGCAACGTGGACTTCATCATCATTAACCCAGCCGCTTTCACTCATACCAGTGTGGCGCTGCGTGATGCATTACTTGGCGTAGCCATCCCATTTATCGAAGTGCACCTATCGAACGTTCACGCTCGCGAGCCGTTCCGCCATCATTCTTATCTGTCTGATAAAGCAGAAGGGGTGATTTGTGGCTTAGGTGCACAAGGTTATGAATTCGCTCTGTCTGCAGCAATCGCGAAATTGCAGGCAAAGTAAACCAAACACTCTGCAGCCCTTTGGGTTGTCTTAATCACAAGATAAAAGAGAAAGAAAAGATGGATATTCGTAAAATCAAGAAGCTAATCGAGTTAGTTGAAGAATCTGGCATTGCTGAGCTAGAAATCTCTGAAGGTGAAGAGTCAGTACGCATCAGCCGTAGTGGCCCTGCAGCGGCTCCAGCACCAGTTCATTACGCAGCAGCTCCAGTAGCAGCACCTGCGCCAGTGGCAGCGGCTCCAGTAGCAGACGCACCAGCAATGGCCGCAGAAGCACCAGCAGCAGTTCCTGCAGGTCACCAAGTTCTTTCTCCAATGGTTGGTACTTTCTACCGTTCTCCAAGTCCAGACGCGAAATCATTCGTTGAAGTTGGTCAGAGCGTAAATGCTGGCGAAACTCTATGTATCGTTGAAGCAATGAAAATGATGAACCAAATCGAAGCGGACAAATCAGGTGTTGTAACTGCAATCCTAGTTGAAGACGGCCAACCAGTTGAATTCGACCAACCACTAGTTGTAATCGAATAAGCGGGGCTTGCCTTATGCTAGATAAAGTAGTCATCGCGAACCGAGGTGAAATCGCACTTCGTATCCTTCGCGCTTGTAAAGAATTAGGTATTAAGACTGTGGCAGTTCACTCAACAGCTGACCGCGATCTTAAGCACGTACTACTTGCAGACGAAACAGTATGTATCGGTCCTGCTCGTGGTATCGACAGCTACCTAAACATCCCTCGCATCATTTCTGCGGCAGAAGTGACTGGTGCTATTGCGATTCACCCAGGTTACGGCTTCCTATCTGAGAACGCAGACTTTGCTGAACAAGTAGAGCGTAGCGGTTTCATCTTCGTTGGTCCTAAAGCAGACACCATCCGCATGATGGGTGACAAAGTGTCAGCAATCAACGCTATGAAAAAAGCAGGCGTTCCTTGTGTACCAGGCTCTGACGGTCCACTAGATAACGACGAAGACAAAAACAAAGCTCACGCTAAGCGTATCGGCTACCCAGTAATCATCAAAGCCTCTGGTGGCGGCGGTGGTCGTGGTATGCGTGTTGTACGTTCTGAAGCGGAACTTGTTCAAGCTATCGCTATGACGCGTGCAGAAGCAAAAGCGGCGTTCAACAACGACATGGTTTACATGGAGAAATTCCTAGAAAACCCTCGTCACGTTGAAGTACAAGTGATTGCTGACGGTCAAGGCGGCGCTATCCATCTAGGTGAACGTGACTGTTCTATGCAACGTCGTCACCAGAAGGTTGTTGAAGAAGCACCGGCACCAGGTATCACAGAAGAAATGCGCAAGTACATCGGTGAGCGTTGTACTCGTGCATGTGTAGAAATCGGTTACCGCGGCGCAGGTACATTCGAATTCCTATACGAGAACGGTGAGTTCTACTTCATCGAAATGAACACTCGTATTCAGGTTGAGCACCCAGTAACAGAAATGGTTACCGGTGTAGACCTAATCAAAGAGCAGCTACGCGTTGCAGCAGGTCAGCCACTGTCATTCACTCAGGATGACATCAAGATCCGCGGCCATGCGATTGAGTGTCGTATCAACGCAGAAGACCCAGAGCGTTTCCTACCTTCACCAGGTAAAATTGAACGCTTCCACGCGCCAGGCGGCATGGGTGTTCGTTGGGAATCTCACATTTACACAGGCTACACAGTACCACCTCATTACGATTCAATGATTGGTAAACTGATCACTTACGGTGAGAACCGTGATGTAGCGATTGCACGTATGAAGAACGCTCTAGGCGAGATGATCATTGAAGGCATCAAGACTAACGTTACTCTACAAGAGTCAATCATGAATGATGAGAACTTCCAGCACGGTGGTGCAAACATTCACTACCTCGAGAAGAAGCTAGGCCTACAATAAGCCTTTGCTAACCTCATAATAAATGCCCACATCTGTGGGCATTTTTGTTTTGTATAAAGTCTATACTCAAACAAATCGTAGAGTTCTGGTAAACTCTGCGCCACTTCATTCACTTTAAGAGCAAAAACAAATGCCTTGGATTCAAATCAAACTCAATGCGACCAATGAAAACGCTGAGCAAATCGGCGACATGCTAATGGAAGAGACTGGTGCGCTGTCTGTAACATTCCTAGACGCGCAGGATACGCCTGTATTCGAACCTCTACCTGGCGAGACTCGCTTATGGGGCGATACTGACATTCTGGCACTGTACGATGCAGAAGCTGATACAAACTTCATCATCACTCAAATCAAAGCAAGCAACATGCTAGCGGACGATTTTGCTTACAAAGTAGAACAGCTAGAAGACAAAGACTGGGAACGCGAGTGGATGGATAACTTCCACCCAATGCAGTTCGGCGAACGTCTATGGATTTGCCCAAGCTGGCGTGAAATTCCAGAGCCAGACGCAGTAAACGTAATGCTCGATCCAGGTCTTGCATTCGGTACAGGTACTCACCCAACGACTGCATTGTGTCTTGAGTGGCTAGAAGGTCTCGATCTATCAGGTAAGACGGTTATCGACTTTGGCTGTGGCTCAGGCATCCTAGCGATCGCTGCGATCAAACTAGGTGCAGAAAAAGTTATCGGGATCGACATTGATCCTCAAGCACTACAAGCATCTCGCGACAACGCTGAACGAAATGGCGTAGCCGATCAGCTTGAAGTGTTCCTACCGCAAAACCAACCTGAAGGTCTAATTGCAGACGTTGTGGTTGCGAACATTCTTGCAGGTCCTCTACGTGAACTAGCGCCAATCATTAAAGGTCTAGTGAAGCCAAATGGCGACCTTGCGATGTCGGGTGTATTAGACACTCAAGCAGAAGATGTAGCGAACCATTATCGTGACGAGCTTCACATTGACCCAATCGCAGAGCAAAGTGAGTGGTGTCGTATCTCTGGTCGTAAGCAAGGCTAGACAAGGTTTTCAGGGCTAATTGTCTGAATTTCATACAAATTAACAAAACAATTTGTAAATGCTCAAATATTAGTCTTTTCACGCAGTGAAAAAATGCGTAAAATGCGCGCCCTTGCTGGTACAGAACTGTGATGACGTTTTGAAAATCGGAAACTATCAACTTAAGAACAATCTAATCGTAGCCCCTATGGCTGGTGTAACGGATAGACCGTTTCGCGAGTTGTGTCTTCGCTATGGTGCGGGAATGGCCGTCAGTGAAATGATGTCTGCAAACCCGAAACTATGGGGAACGTCAAAGTCGAAACAGCGCATGGTACATGAAGGCGAATCGGGCATTCGCTCAGTACAGATTGCCGGTTCCGATCCACAGCTTATGGCCGATGCGGCTCAATTCAGTGTTGAAAATGGTGCACAAATCATCGACATCAACATGGGCTGCCCAGCAAAAAAAGTGAATAAGAAGCTGGCGGGTTCAGCACTGCTACAGTACCCAGACATCATCAAAGAGATTTTGACTGCGGTAGTGAACGCGGTAAACGTTCCTGTAACGTTAAAAACCCGCACTGGCTGGGATACAGAAAACAAAAACTGTGTCCAAATCGCTAAATTAGCCGAAGACTGCGGCATCCAAGCTCTCGCTCTGCATGGCAGAACGAAAGCCTGTATGTACAAAGGTGAGGCCGAATACGACAGCATTAAAGCAGTTAAACAAGCTATATCCATTCCGGTTATCGCAAACGGTGATATCGATAGCCCGGAGAAAGCGAAGTTTGTACTGGAGTACACCGGTGCTGACGCTTTAATGATTGGACGCCCTGCCCAAGGTCGTCCTTGGATTTTCCAGGAAATCCATCACTATTTGGAAAACGGCACCACGATGGATGAGCTTCCAAGTGAGGAAGTGAAAACCATTATGCTTGGTCATGTGAACGCTCTGCATGATTTCTATGGAGAGTTCTTAGGTCCACGTATCGCGCGTAAGCACGTTGGTTGGTACCTAAAAGAGCATGAACAAGCGAGTGAGTTTCGCCGTACCTTTAACGCTATCGATGCAGCTGAGCTGCAACTTGAAGCGTTAGAAGGTTATTTTGATAACGTTGCATCATAATTAAGAGAAGAGCTAGACCGAATATGTTCGAACAAAATCTGACTTCAGAAGCATTAACAGTAACTACAGTAACGTCACAAGACCAGATTACTCAAAAGCCTTTACGTGACTCTGTTAAAGCGTCTCTTAAAAACTACCTAGCTCAACTAAACGGCCAGGAAGTAACAGAACTATACGAATTAGTTCTAGCTGAAGTTGAACAGCCACTACTAGATACCATCATGCAGTACACTCGCGGTAACCAAACTCGCGCAGCAACTATGATGGGTATCAACCGCGGTACTCTTCGCAAGAAACTTAAAAAATACGGCATGAACTAATACTAGTCCATACAGTAATTTTGTAAAAAAGGCTTAGTCAGCAATGGCTAAGCCTTTTTTATTACCTATCCGACCAGCTCTTAGTCACGTTATGAACCAGTCTTAACCAATGCTGATACATTGAAGTGTGATCAGTATTGATTGTGAACTCAATTTAAACAGATATAATCAAGAGCTTACGTTGGATAAAGGAATTAACTTCATGATTTATAAAGAAAGGGAAGAGTGGCTTTATGCTATTCTAAATACTCTCCCTGATCATGTCTTTATCCTCAATGAACAAGGTCGCTATATCGAGAGTTTTGGCGGCACGTATCATTCCAAAAACTTCAATGCCTCAAGCTATACCAACCTCACACTAAGTGAAGTCTTGTCTGCTAGCAAAGCTGCAGAGCTCGTTGGCTATATTGATGAAGTCGTCCGTACTAACCAACCAAAAGTCGTCAAATACAGCATCTCCTTACAAGACCACCTACTAATGCCTATAGAAGAGCTAGAGGCATTAGAGAACCCAGAAGAAACCTGGTTTGAAGCGATCATCAAACCTGTTGAAAGCATTCATAGTGACGAAAATTGGGTAATGTGGTCCGTTCGTGATGTAACGAAAACACACCTGCTTGAAAAGCGCCTTAAAACGCTCTCAGAGACCGATGAGCTAACTGGTGTAATGAATCGTCGAGCATTCTTAACCAACCTAGACAAGGCTCTGAGCTCGCATGCAGGGCTATCTCAGACCTTTTCATGCATAATGATCGATATTGACCATTTTAAAGAGATTAATGATCAAGTAGGTCACTTCTCCGGAGATCACGTGATCCATCACGTAGCAAAGATCTGCCAACGATCTATTCGTGGCACTGATTTTATCGGTCGCCTAGGAGGAGAAGAGTTTGCCGTTATCTTAGCCAATACCAGTGCTATACAAGCCTATGATGTCGCAGAAAGGATGAGAGACGCGATTCAAAATGCGCCATGTAAAGTCGATGGCATTGAGATCAGTACGACAGTGAGTATTGGTGTTGCAGAATATGATGAGCAGGTATCTAGCGCTAAAGAGCTTATGATTAACGCAGATAAAGCCATGTATTACTCAAAGCACTCTGGACGCAATCAAGTGACTCTTCATCACGGCAGCATCCCTGATGTAAAGTTACAGCACTCTACTAACTTAAGAATTCAAAAAGTTTCTTAGCTCTCCCTGCCTTACTTCAAACTAATCAACACCATTTCTAGCTTCTCTCAATGCATAGCTAGGTCGCTGTCTAACGCGTTTTATACGGTAAAACAATAAAGGCTTTGAGGTAAACCTCAGAAGGCCGAATAATGGCAAACTGTAGGTTACGCGAAGAGGTAGTGCGTTAGCACTGCATCGTAGCTAATTTCTTAGCTGGAAAGAAAGAATGGTGAACGGGAATTAGGTGCGACTTTAACAAGCTATTCGTTGCTGGAGAAATTTACTTTGTGCCAAATGCAAAAAAGCCCACTCTTTCGAGTGGGCTTCTTAAAATTTAAAGCCTGGCGATGTCCTACTCTCACATGGGGAAGCCCCACACTACCATCGGCGCTAATTCGTTTCACTTCTGAGTTCGGAATGGAAATCAGGTGGGTCCAAATCGCTATGGTCGCCAAGCAAATTCTTTAATTCGGAAAGCTGTTTTCAGTTCTTAACACATTCAATGTTCTTACATTGAGTCCATCAAAACCCCTTGGGTGTTGTATGGTTAAGCCTCACGGGCAATTAGTACAGGTTAGCTCAACGCCTCACAACGCTTACACACCCTGCCTATCAACGTTCTAGTCTCGAACAACCCTTTAGGATACTTAAAGTATCAGGGAAGACTCATCTCAGGGCTCGCTTCCCGCTTAGATGCTTTCAGCGGTTATCGATTCCGAACTTAGCTACCGGGCAATGCGTCTGGCGACACAACCCGAACACCAGAGGTTCGTCCACTCCGGTCCTCTCGTACTAGGAGCAGCCCCCTTCAATCTTCCAACGCCCACGGCAGATAGGGACCGAACTGTCTCACGACGTTCTAAACCCAGCTCGCGTACCACTTTAAATGGCGAACAGCCATACCCTTGGGACCGACTTCAGCCCCAGGATGTGATGAGCCGACATCGAGGTGCCAAACACCGCCGTCGATATGAACTCTTGGGCGGTATCAGCCTGTTATCCCCGGAGTACCTTTTATCCGTTGAGCGATGGCCCTTCCATTCAGAACCACCGGATCACTATGACCTGCTTTCGCACCTGCTCGAATTGTCATTCTCGCAGTCAAGCGGGCTTATGCCATTGCACTAACCTCACGATGTCCAACCGTGATTAGCCCACCTTCGTGCTCCTCCGTTACGCTTTGGGAGGAGACCGCCCCAGTCAAACTACCCACCAGGCACTGTCCGTAACCCCGATAAGGGGTCGACGTTAGAACATCAACACTACAAGGGTGGTATTTCAAGGACGGCTCCACCAACACTGGCGTGCTGGTTTCAAAGCCTCCCACCTATCCTACACATGTAGGGTCAATGTTCAGTGCCAAGCTGTAGTAAAGGTTCACGGGGTCTTTCCGTCTAGCCGCGGGTACACTGCATCTTCACAGCGATTTCAATTTCACTGAGTCTCGGGTGGAGACAGCGTGGCCATCATTACGCCATTCGTGCAGGTCGGAACTTACCCGACAAGGAATTTCGCTACCTTAGGACCGTTATAGTTACGGCCGCCGTTTACCGGGGCTTCGATCAAGAGCTTCGACCGAAGTCTAACCCCATCAATTAACCTTCCGGCACCGGGCAGGCGTCACACCGTATACGTCATCTTACGATTTTGCACAGTGCTGTGTTTTTAATAAACAGTTGCAGCCACCTGGTATCTGCGACTCTCAATAGCTCCATCCGCAAGGGACTTCACCGTCGAGAGCGTACCTTCTCCCGAAGTTACGGTACCATTTTGCCTAGTTCCTTCACCCGAGTTCTCTCAAGCGCCTTGGTATTCTCTACCCGACCACCTGTGTCGGTTTGGGGTACGATTCCTTACAATCTGAAGCTTAGAGGCTTTTCCTGGAAGCATGGCATCAATGACTTCACTACCGTAGTAGCTCGACGTCGTGTCTCAGCCTTAGAAAGAGCCGGATTTACCTAACTCTTAAGCCTACGCACTTGAACCTGGACAACCGTCGCCAGGCCCACCTAGCCTTCTCCGTCCCCCCATCGCAATTGTAAGAAGTACGGGAATATTAACCCGTTTCCCATCGACTACGCCTTTCGGCCTCGCCTTAGGGGTCGACTTACCCTGCCCCGATTAACGTTGGACAGGAACCCTTGGTCTTCCGGCGAGGAGGTTTTTCACCCCCTTTATCGTTACTCATGTCAGCATTCGCACTTCTGATACCTCCAGCATGCTTTACAACACACCTTCAACGGCTTACAGAACGCTCCCCTACCCAATGAAGTAAACTTCATTGCCGCAGCTTCGGTTTATAGCTTAGCCCCGTTACATCTTCCGCGCAGGCCGACTCGACTAGTGAGCTATTACGCTTTCTTTAAATGATGGCTGCTTCTAAGCCAACATCCTAGCTGTCTAAGCCTTCCCACATCGTTTCCCACTTAGCTATAATTTGGGACCTTAGCTGGCGGTCTGGGTTGTTTCCCTCTCCACGACGGACGTTAGCACCCGCCGTGTGTCTCCCGGATAGTACTTACTGGTATTCGGAGTTTGCAAAGGGTTGGTAAGTCGGGATGACCCCCTAGCCTTAACAGTGCTCTACCCCCAGTAGTATTCGTCCGAGGCGCTACCTAAATAGCTTTCGGGGAGAACCAGCTATCTCCAGGTTTGATTGGCCTTTCACCCCTAGCCACAAGTCATCCGCTAATTTTTCAACATTAGTCGGTTCGGTCCTCCAGTTGATGTTACTCAACCTTCAACCTGCCCATGGCTAGATCACCTGGTTTCGGGTCTATATCCAGAGACTGAACGCCCAGTTAAGACTCGGTTTCCCTACGGCTCCCCTAGATGGTTAACCTTGCCACTGAATATAAGTCGCTGACCCATTATACAAAAGGTACGCAGTCACACCACGAAGGTGCTCCTACTGCTTGTACGTACACGGTTTCAGGTTCTATTTCACTCCCCTCACAGGGGTTCTTTTCGCCTTTCCCTCACGGTACTGGTTCACTATCGGTCAGTCAGTAGTATTTAGCCTTGGAGGATGGTCCCCCCATATTCAGACAGGATATCACGTGTCCCGCCCTACTCGATTTCACTGAATGTGCGTTGTCAACTACGGGGCTATCACCCTGTATCGCCGGACTTTCCAGACCGTTCGTCTAACGCATATAAAGCTTAAGGGCTAGTCCAATTTCGCTCGCCGCTACTTTCGGAATCTCGGTTGATTTCTTTTCCTCGGGGTACTTAGATGTTTCAGTTCCCCCGGTTCGCCTCCTGTTGCTATGTATTCACAACAGGATACTTGCTTATGCAAGTGGGTTTCCCCATTCGGAAATCCCAGACTCAAATGGTTTTTACTACCTAATCTGGGCTTATCGCAAGTTAATACGTCCTTCATCGCCTCTGACTGCCAAGGCATCCACCGTGTACGCTTAGTCACTTAACCATACAACCCGAAGGAGTTTCGAGTTGATGAACAAGTCACCAAAGTTGTCTGCAATTTTTATACATGATGCAGACTCGATTTTGCCGGACTCAAATTCCAAGAACACTTGAATGTGTTGTATTGGTGTTTGTCTTAAAGACAAACATTGAGAACTTTACAATCAACAATAAATTGTTGATTTGTCAGCTTTCCAAATTGTTAAAGAGCAGATTTCTTAATGAAACCATTTTTAAAAGCACTCATTGAATGCACTTAAAGATGGTGGAGCTATGCGGGATCGAACCGCAGACCTCCTGCGTGCAAGGCAGGCGCTCTCCCAGCTGAGCTATAGCCCCATCAAGGTGTCGATACTGTATACCAACTTCAAAGGAAATTGGTGGGTCTGAGTGGACTCGAACCACCGACCTCTCGCTTATCAGGCGAACGCTCTAACCACCTGAGCTACAGACCCAGTATCGTCTCTTTTACTTTATAAACCGTATCAATCTGTGTGGACACTCATCGTGAGTAATCATCGTATAAGGAGGTGATCCAGCGCCAGGTTCCCCTAGCGCTACCTTGTTACGACTTCACCCCAGTCATGAACCACAAAGTGGTAAGCGTCCTCCCGAAGGTTAAACTACCTACTTCTTTTGCAGCCCACTCCCATGGTGTGACGGGCGGTGTGTACAAGGCCCGGGAACGTATTCACCGTGGCATTCTGATCCACGATTACTAGCGATTCCGACTTCACGGAGTCGAGTTGCAGACTCCGATCCGGACTACGACGCACTTTTTGGGATTCGCTCACTCTCGCAAGTTGGCTGCCCTCTGTATGCGCCATTGTAGCACGTGTGTAGCCCTACTCGTAAGGGCCATGATGACTTGACGTCGTCCCCACCTTCCTCCGGTTTATCACCGGCAGTCTCCCTGGAGTTCCCGACATTACTCGCTGGCAAACAAGGATAAGGGTTGCGCTCGTTGCGGGACTTAACCCAACATTTCACAACACGAGCTGACGACAGCCATGCAGCACCTGTCTCAGAGTTCCCGAAGGCACCAATCCATCTCTGGAAAGTTCTCTGGATGTCAAGAGTAGGTAAGGTTCTTCGCGTTGCATCGAATTAAACCACATGCTCCACCGCTTGTGCGGGCCCCCGTCAATTCATTTGAGTTTTAATCTTGCGACCGTACTCCCCAGGCGGTCTACTTAACGCGTTAGCTCCGAAAGCCACGGCTCAAGGCCACAACCTCCAAGTAGACATCGTTTACGGCGTGGACTACCAGGGTATCTAATCCTGTTTGCTCCCCACGCTTTCGCATCTGAGTGTCAGTATCTGTCCAGGGGGCCGCCTTCGCCACCGGTATTCCTTCAGATCTCTACGCATTTCACCGCTACACCTGAAATTCTACCCCCCTCTACAGTACTCTAGTCTGCCAGTTTCAAATGCAATTCCGAGGTTGAGCCCCGGGCTTTCACATCTGACTTAACAAACCACCTGCATGCGCTTTACGCCCAGTAATTCCGATTAACGCTCGCACCCTCCGTATTACCGCGGCTGCTGGCACGGAGTTAGCCGGTGCTTCTTCTGTCGCTAACGTCAAATAATGCAGCTATTAACTACACTACCTTCCTCACGACTGAAAGTGCTTTACAACCCGAAGGCCTTCTTCACACACGCGGCATGGCTGCATCAGGCTTGCGCCCATTGTGCAATATTCCCCACTGCTGCCTCCCGTAGGAGTCTGGACCGTGTCTCAGTTCCAGTGTGGCTGATCATCCTCTCAGACCAGCTAGGGATCGTCGCCTTGGTGAGCCATTACCTCACCAACTAGCTAATCCCACCTAGGCATATCCTGACGCGAGAGGCCCGAAGGTCCCCCTCTTTGGCCCGTAGGCATTATGCGGTATTAGCCATCGTTTCCAATGGTTATCCCCCACATCAGGGCAATTTCCTAGGCATTACTCACCCGTCCGCCGCTCGACGCCGTTATCGTCCCCCGAAGGTTCAGATAACTCGTTTCCGCTCGACTTGCATGTGTTAGGCCTGCCGCCAGCGTTCAATCTGAGCCATGATCAAACTCTTCAATTTAAGATTTTGTCGGCTCAATGAATACTGAACATTACATAAGTAATGTTTGAATTGACTGTGCTGAGTCTTTCGACTCAATGGTCACTTCGTATCATTGAAACCTAATTTGAAACCGAAGTTTCTAATTGGATTATCATCAACGAGTGCCCACACAGATTGATAGGTCTATATTGTTAAAGAGCTTGGCTTTCAACATGTTAGTGTCTTAGCGAGGTGCGTATAATACGCTTCCCACTTTGAAAGTCAACATAAAACTCTAAAATAATTTAGAACTTTATGGTGACTTGCTTATTAAATAAGCAAGTGCGAAATAAAGCCTGGCGATGTCCTACTCTCACATGGGGAAGCCCCACACTACCATCGGCGCTAATTCGTTTCACTTCTGAGTTCGGAATGGAAATCAGGTGGGTCCAAATCGCTATGGTCGCCAAGCAAATTCTTTAATTCGGAAAGCTGTTTTCAGTTCTTAACACATTCAATGTTCTTACATTGAGTCCATCAAAACCCCTTGGGTGTTGTATGGTTAAGCCTCACGGGCAATTAGTACAGGTTAGCTCAACGCCTCACAACGCTTACACACCCTGCCTATCAACGTTCTAGTCTCGAACAACCCTTTAGGATACTTAAAGTATCAGGGAAGACTCATCTCAGGGCTCGCTTCCCGCTTAGATGCTTTCAGCGGTTATCGATTCCGAACTTAGCTACCGGGCAATGCGTCTGGCGACACAACCCGAACACCAGAGGTTCGTCCACTCCGGTCCTCTCGTACTAGGAGCAGCCCCCTTCAATCTTCCAACGCCCACGGCAGATAGGGACCGAACTGTCTCACGACGTTCTAAACCCAGCTCGCGTACCACTTTAAATGGCGAACAGCCATACCCTTGGGACCGACTTCAGCCCCAGGATGTGATGAGCCGACATCGAGGTGCCAAACACCGCCGTCGATATGAACTCTTGGGCGGTATCAGCCTGTTATCCCCGGAGTACCTTTTATCCGTTGAGCGATGGCCCTTCCATTCAGAACCACCGGATCACTATGACCTGCTTTCGCACCTGCTCGAATTGTCATTCTCGCAGTCAAGCGGGCTTATGCCATTGCACTAACCTCACGATGTCCAACCGTGATTAGCCCACCTTCGTGCTCCTCCGTTACGCTTTGGGAGGAGACCGCCCCAGTCAAACTACCCACCAGGCACTGTCCGTAACCCCGATAAGGGGTCGACGTTAGAACATCAACACTACAAGGGTGGTATTTCAAGGACGGCTCCACCAACACTGGCGTGCTGGTTTCAAAGCCTCCCACCTATCCTACACATGTAGGGTCAATGTTCAGTGCCAAGCTGTAGTAAAGGTTCACGGGGTCTTTCCGTCTAGCCGCGGGTACACTGCATCTTCACAGCGATTTCAATTTCACTGAGTCTCGGGTGGAGACAGCGTGGCCATCATTACGCCATTCGTGCAGGTCGGAACTTACCCGACAAGGAATTTCGCTACCTTAGGACCGTTATAGTTACGGCCGCCGTTTACCGGGGCTTCGATCAAGAGCTTCGACCGAAGTCTAACCCCATCAATTAACCTTCCGGCACCGGGCAGGCGTCACACCGTATACGTCATCTTACGATTTTGCACAGTGCTGTGTTTTTAATAAACAGTTGCAGCCACCTGGTATCTGCGACTCTCAATAGCTCCATCCGCAAGGGACTTCACCGTCGAGAGCGTACCTTCTCCCGAAGTTACGGTACCATTTTGCCTAGTTCCTTCACCCGAGTTCTCTCAAGCGCCTTGGTATTCTCTACCCGACCACCTGTGTCGGTTTGGGGTACGATTCCTTACAATCTGAAGCTTAGAGGCTTTTCCTGGAAGCATGGCATCAATGACTTCACTACCGTAGTAGCTCGACGTCGTGTCTCAGCCTTAGAAAGAGCCGGATTTACCTAACTCTTAAGCCTACGCACTTGAACCTGGACAACCGTCGCCAGGCCCACCTAGCCTTCTCCGTCCCCCCATCGCAATTGTAAGAAGTACGGGAATATTAACCCGTTTCCCATCGACTACGCCTTTCGGCCTCGCCTTAGGGGTCGACTTACCCTGCCCCGATTAACGTTGGACAGGAACCCTTGGTCTTCCGGCGAGGAGGTTTTTCACCCCCTTTATCGTTACTCATGTCAGCATTCGCACTTCTGATACCTCCAGCATGCTTTACAACACACCTTCAACGGCTTACAGAACGCTCCCCTACCCAATGAAGTAAACTTCATTGCCGCAGCTTCGGTTTATAGCTTAGCCCCGTTACATCTTCCGCGCAGGCCGACTCGACTAGTGAGCTATTACGCTTTCTTTAAATGATGGCTGCTTCTAAGCCAACATCCTAGCTGTCTAAGCCTTCCCACATCGTTTCCCACTTAGCTATAATTTGGGACCTTAGCTGGCGGTCTGGGTTGTTTCCCTCTCCACGACGGACGTTAGCACCCGCCGTGTGTCTCCCGGATAGTACTTACTGGTATTCGGAGTTTGCAAAGGGTTGGTAAGTCGGGATGACCCCCTAGCCTTAACAGTGCTCTACCCCCAGTAGTATTCGTCCGAGGCGCTACCTAAATAGCTTTCGGGGAGAACCAGCTATCTCCAGGTTTGATTGGCCTTTCACCCCTAGCCACAAGTCATCCGCTAATTTTTCAACATTAGTCGGTTCGGTCCTCCAGTTGATGTTACTCAACCTTCAACCTGCCCATGGCTAGATCACCTGGTTTCGGGTCTATATCCAGAGACTGAACGCCCAGTTAAGACTCGGTTTCCCTACGGCTCCCCTAGATGGTTAACCTTGCCACTGAATATAAGTCGCTGACCCATTATACAAAAGGTACGCAGTCACACCACGAAGGTGCTCCTACTGCTTGTACGTACACGGTTTCAGGTTCTATTTCACTCCCCTCACAGGGGTTCTTTTCGCCTTTCCCTCACGGTACTGGTTCACTATCGGTCAGTCAGTAGTATTTAGCCTTGGAGGATGGTCCCCCCATATTCAGACAGGATATCACGTGTCCCGCCCTACTCGATTTCACTGAATGTGCGTTGTCAACTACGGGGCTATCACCCTGTATCGCGGACTTTCCAGACCGTTCGTCTAACGCATATAAAGCTTAAGGGCTAGTCCAATTTCGCTCGCCGCTACTTTCGGAATCTCGGTTGATTTCTTTTCCTCGGGGTACTTAGATGTTTCAGTTCCCCCGGTTCGCCTCCTGTTGCTATGTATTCACAACAGGATACTTGCTTATGCAAGTGGGTTTCCCCATTCGGAAATCCCAGACTCAAATGGTTTTTACTACCTAATCTGGGCTTATCGCAAGTTAATACGTCCTTCATCGCCTCTGACTGCCAAGGCATCCACCGTGTACGCTTAGTCACTTAACCATACAACCCGAAGGAGTTTCGAGTTGATGAACAAGTCACCAAAGTTGTCTGCAATTTTTATACATGATGCAGACTCGATTTTGCCGGACTCAAATTCCAAGAACACTTGAATGTGTTGTATTGGTGTTTGTCATAAAGACAAACATTGAGAACTTTACAATCAACAATAAATTGTTGATTTGTCAGCTTTCCAAATTGTTAAAGAGCTATGTTAGCTACAAGCTTTCGCTTGTGAACTATCAATCTGTGTGGACACTCATCGTGAATAATCATCGTATAAGGAGGTGATCCAGCGCCAGGTTCCCCTAGCGCTACCTTGTTACGACTTCACCCCAGTCATGAACCACAAAGTGGTAAGCGTCCTCCCGAAGGTTAAACTACTACTTCTTTTGCAGCCCACTCCCATGGTGTGACGGGCGGTGTGTACAAGGCCCGGGAACGTATTCACCGTGGCATTCTGATCCACGATTACTAGCGATTCCGACTTCACGGAGTCGAGTTGCAGACTCCGATCCGGACTACGACGCACTTTTTGGGATTCGCTCACTCTCGCAAGTTGGCTGCCCTCTGTATGCGCCATTGTAGCACGTGTGTAGCCCTACTCGTAAGGGCCATGATGACTTGACGTCGTCCCCACCTTCCTCCGGTTTATCAACGGCAGTCTCCCTGGAGTTCCCGACATTACTCGCT